>NZ_MAKX01000001.1 GCF_001693415.1 Tenacibaculum soleae
TATTAATCTTCATTTCTAAAGGCTATCCTCATGTACAAGGCAGATTCTATACGCGTTACGCACCCGTTCGCCGGTCGTCATCTGTAGCAAGCTACAATGTTACCCCTCGACTTGCATGTGTTAAGCCTGCCGCTAGCGTTCATCCTGAGCCAGGATCAAACTCTTCATTGTATATTTTAAATAATATTAATGAATAAGTTTCAAAAGAATTTGTTTAACGAAGTTAAACATGGTTATTCTACTCTTTGTTTACGCTGTCAATTTCAATATTTTCAATGAACGTGTCGAGTCGACACTCRCAAGTATTTTCAACTTGATTATCTTCTCAGACTTCTTGTAGAAATGTTAGATTCGAACTAACTGATTTTGTTACCAAATCATTCCAAAATTTCTCTGATCGTTTTCGCTTTCTTAAAGCGGTTGCAAATCTATAAACTTTTTAAAAACTGACAAAACTTTTTTTGAAGTTTTTTTTAGTTTATTTTCGCGATGTTTTTAATGAACTTCCGAGTTTTAAACGGACTGCAAAGATACTTTCTTTCTTTTGATTTAAACAAGTTATTTGCAACTTATTTTTAATCTTTTCTTGATGATATCTTAACAATGTTTTTAATGAACTTTTACTAATCTTAAACTTGCGTTTTTCCCTTAGCGGGTGCAAATATAGATCCCTTTTTTAACATGACAATGCTTTATTTTATGTTTTTTTTGACGCTTTTTACTTCGTGTTGTTTTTTAGATAGTTAGCTGTTTTTTATTTTATATAATCATCTTTAAATAGTTTTGCGCGAGGGATTGAACGACCTGTTTGAGCTCTTTTTGCTTGGTAAAACTAAAAAGCGAGAAGTGAAAGCCCGACAATTTTTGCGAAAAATTGTCGCGCCATAAAAATAACAAACTTATATTGTATTAAAAACGCTTTTGCAATACCTTTGCTTTTTGAAAATTTCCACTTGTAAGGAAATTAAACGTAACATATATACAATGATTAAAATTACATTACCAGACGGAAGCGTCAGAGAGTTTGAAGTAAACAGCACACCAATGGATGTTGCTAAAGGTATAAGTGAAGGTTTTGCTAGAAATGTTATTTCAGCAAACTTTAATGGTACAACTATCGAAACTACCACCCCGCTTACCAGCGATGGCTCTTTAATACTATATACTTTTAACGATGAAGGCGGGAAAAAAGCTTTCTGGCATTCATCGGCACACGTATTAGCGCAAGCTATCTTAACATTTCATCCGAATGCTAAATTAACTATTGGTCCTGCTATTGATAATGGGTTTTATTATGACATTGATTTAGGAGAAAAGACAATTTCTGAAAAAGACTTTTCAGAAATTGAAAAGAAATTTTTAGAATTAGCCCGCGGTAAACATGAATTTAAACTTCGATCAATTTCTAAAGCTGATGCTTTAGCTTATTATAAAGAAGAAGGAAATGAATATAAAGTTGAATTAATTGAAAATTTGACTGACGGAGAAATTACTTTTTGTGATCATAGCGATTTCACTGATTTATGTAGAGGTGGTCATGTACCACATACTGGCATTATAAAAGCTATAAAAGTGATGAATGTTGCTGGGGCTTACTGGAGAGGTGATGAAAAAAACAATCAGTTAACTCGTATATATGGTATTTCTTTTCCTAAGCAAAAAATGCTTACTGAGTATTTAGAGTTATTGGAAGAGGCTAAAAAACGCGATCACAGAAAACTTGGTAAAGAGCTAGAACTTTTTACTTTTTCTCAAAGAGTTGGACAAGGGCTACCATTATGGTTGCCGAAAGGAGCTGCTTTACGTAGCCGTTTAGAAGACTTTTTAAAAGCTGCTCAAAAAAAAGCAGGATATGAAATGGTGATGACGCCACATATTGGACAGAAAGAACTATATGTTACCTCTGGACATTATGCTAAATATGGTGAAGATAGTTTTCAACCGATAAGAACTCCGAAAATGGATGAAGAGTTTTTATTAAAACCTATGAACTGTCCGCACCACTGTGAAGTTTACAACTTTAAACCACACTCTTATAAAGATTTACCAAAGCGTTTTGCTGAATTTGGTACTGTTTACAGATATGAACAAAGTGGAGAACTACATGGACTAACTCGTGTAAGAGGTTTTACACAAGATGATGCACATATTTTTTGTACTCCTGAACAATTAGATGAAGAGTTCAAAAACGTTATTGATTTAGTACTATATGTTTTTGGATCTTTAGGATTTAAGGATTTTACTGCACAAGTATCTGTAAGGGATCCTGAAAATCCTGACAAATATATTGGAGCTGTTGAAAACTGGGAAAAAGCTGAGCAAGCAATTATAAATGCATCAAAAGACAAAGGTTTAGATTTTGTTATTGAAGAAGGTGAAGCTGCTTTTTACGGACCAAAGTTAGACTTTATGGTAAAAGATGCCTTAGGAAGAAGTTGGCAACTTGGAACCATTCAAGTAGATTACAATTTACCAGAGCGTTTTGACTTAAATTATAAAGGAAGTGACAACGAATTACACCGACCAGTAATGATTCACCGCGCACCTTTTGGATCAATGGAACGATTTATCGCTGTTTTATTAGAGCATACAGGAGGTAATTTTCCGCTTTGGTTAACTCCGGAGCAGGTTATTATACTGCCAATCAGTGAGAAATATCAAAAATATACTAAAAAAGTTTTAACTTTGTTAGAAAATTCCGAAATTCGCGCCCTCGTGGACAACCGAAGTGAAAAAACAGGAAGGAAGATTCGTGATGCCGAAGTTAACAAAATACCATTCATGGTTATTGTTGGTGAAAAGGAAGAACAAGACGGCACGGTATCTGTAAGAAAACACGGAGAAGGAGACATAGGAACTTTTTCAATTGAAGAATTTGTATCTTTGATTCAAAAAGAAGTAAGTAAAGTACTGGTTCCTTTTGGAAACTAAAAATAGATAATAATTTTAAATTCATAAGTTATAGCAATTAGAAGAAGAGGCGGACGTAGACCGCTCAGAGTAATCAAAGAAGATCAACATAGAATTAATGAAAAAATTAGATATGTTGATGAAGTTCGTCTTGTAGGCGAAAACATTGAGATAGGTGTTTATCCTTTGGAAAAAGCCAAAGAAATAGCACGCGAACAAGAACTAGATTTAGTTGAAATTTCACCTAAAGCTGTTCCTCCTGTTTGTAAAGTTATTGATTATAAAAAGTTTTTATACGAACAAAAGAAACGTGATAAAGCTTTAAAATCAAAAGCTACTAAAGTTACCGTAAAAGAAATTCGTTTTGGACCACAAACTGATGAGCATGATTATGAATTTAAAAAGAAACATGCTATTAAGTTTTTACAGGACGGTGCTAAATTAAAAGCATTTGTTTTCTTTAAAGGACGTTCGATTGTCTTTAAAGAGCAAGGGCAGATTTTACTATTAAAATTAGCACAAGAATTAGAAGACTATGGTAAAGTAGAACAAATGCCTAAGTTAGAAGGAAAACGTATGATTATGTTTATTGCTCCTAAAAAGAGTAAATAATAAAATCATTCACAATATATAAGCAAGATAAACTAAAGAACAAAGATGCCTAAAATCAAAACAAAGTCTAGTGCCAAAAAACGTTTCAAGTTAACAGGTTCTGGAAAGATCAAAAGAAAGCATGCGTTTAAGAGTCACATCTTAACAAAGAAGTCTAAAAAACGTAAGCTAGCTTTAACACACGCAACATTAGTACACAAGTCTGATGAAGCAAACATTAAGCAACAACTAGTTTTAAAATAATCGTTAAAACTAATTTGTTAGCCAGGGAATTTAATTATTAACCATGGAGTTAGGCTCAATAAAGTATTGATTAATTTCAATCGCCTACTACAAAAAACATTTGAATTATGCCAAGATCAGTAAATTCAGTAGCCTCAAGAAGAAGAAGAAAAAAAATCTTGAAGGCAGCAAAAGGTTACTTTGGAAGACGTAAAAACGTTTACACAGTAGCAAAAAATGCGGTAGAAAAAGCGATGACATATGCGTATCGTGACCGTAAAAACAATAAGAGAAACTTCCGTTCATTATGGATTCAGCGTATTAACGCAGGAGCTCGTCAGTTTGGAATGTCTTACTCTCAGTTTATGGGGAAAGTAAAAGCTAATAATATCGAATTAAACCGTAAGGTTTTAGCCGATTTAGCTATGAACAACCCAGAAGCTTTTAAGGCCATTGTAGAAAAAGTAAAATAAGTTTCATAACCTTGCTTATACTAAAAACCCAAACTTAAACGTTTGGGTTTTTTTAAACCAATTAGTTATCAATACATATATAATATTCTTACCTATGAAAATTTTAAGAATCCTATTACTAGCATTTTTAGTGCAAAATATCTCTGCTCAAAACCGTTTATCGAAAACAGAAGTAGAAGCGTTACCAAATACAATAGAAAACCAGTTTACTAAAATTTATAGATTATCTAATAACTGGCAAGAATACAAAATGATTAAGCGTACGCATTTTACGAGTTTTCAAAAAAATATACTTGATAGCATTTCTACTATAAAAAAAGATATTGTAACAAAGCAGCTTAAAATAGACGAACAGTTAAAAAACGCAACTCTTTTAAAAAATGAAATTATTACTTTAAAAGACAGCCTTGCTACTTCAATAAAAAAAGAAGATGCGTTTTCTTTTTTAGGAACATTCTTAGATAAAAACACCTATAACACAATTCTTTGGAGTATTATTTGCGCGTTATTAGCTGGACTTGCTTTTTTTATTTTTAAGTTTAAAAGTAGCTATTTTGTAATTAAGGAAACAAAAAATGCCTTGACAGATGTTGAAGATGAACTTGAACAATACAAAAGAAATGCTATTGATAAAGAACAAAAATTAAGACGACAATTACAAGATGAAATTAATAAACAACGTGGTGTTAATTAATTTTTACAACAAAATAAAAACAACAAATCCTGAGTTTTAGCTCAGGATTTGTTGTTTTTATAGATAAGCTAATTTTATGACAACCCTGAAATTACTCCATGACTATCAATACTCATATTCTCTGAAGCTGGAGTTGCTGGTAAGCCAGGCATGCGCATCATTTTTCCTAAAATAGGAATTACAAATTGTGCTCCCGCTGCAATTTCAATTTCACGAACATTAATTGTAAATCCTTCTGGTCTCCCTATCAATTTATCATCATCAGAAAAAGATTTTTGAGTTTTTGCCATACAAACTGCAAAATCATTAAACCCTAATCTATCAATTCTACGTAAATTTAATGCTGCTTTTTTATCATAAGTAACAGCATCGGCTCCATAAATTTCTTTTGCAATCTTTTCTATTTTATCTTTCACTGGGCTTTTCCAATCGTACAAAGGTTTAAATTGTGTTGCTTTATTTTCAACCACATTAACTACAGCTTTTGCAAGATTTTTAGTTCCTTCGCCACCTTTTGCCCATCCTTCAGAAACGACAGCTTCGACACCTAGCTTTTTACACGCATCAATTACAAAACTTACTTCTTCGTCTGAATCAGAAATAAATGAGTTAATTGCAACTACTGGCTCAATATTAAACTTACGAATATTCTCAATATGTTTTTCTATATTTTTGAATCCGTCTTGAACTTTCACCAAACTAGGTGTATTGTACTCCTCTTTCTTTGCTCCACCATGGTGACGTAATGCTCTTATTGTTGCCACTAATACAACACACTTTGGATTTAATCCTGCGTATGCAGATTTAATATTTAAAAACTTTTCAGCACCTAAATCTGCACCGAAACCTGCTTCAGTAACCACATAATTAGATAATGATAATCCCATTTTGGTTGCAATAATCGTATTTGTTCCTTGTGCTATATTAGCAAATGGACCTCCATGAATAATAGCAGGGTTTCCCTCTAGGGTTTGTACTAAATTTGGTTTAATTGCATCTTTTAATAAAATAGCCATGGCATCTTGAGCCTTTAAATCGGCAGCAAAAACTGGTTTTTTATCAAAAGTAAATCCTATAAAAATATTTCCTAATCGTTTTTTTAAATCATCAAAATTTATCGCCATACAAAGTATTGCCATTACTTCGGATGCTGGTGTGATGTTAAATCCATCCTCACGAGGAATACCATTTGCTGTTCCTCCTAGCCCAATAGTTATTTGGCGTAACGCACGATCATTCATATCAATAACGCGTTTCCATAAAATAGTACGTGGGTCAATATTTAAATTACCTACCTTACTTTGTAAATTATTATCTATTAATGCAGATAAAAGATTGTTTGCTTTTTCGATGGCGTTAAAATCTCCTGTAAAATGCAAGTTAATATCTTCCATTGGTACTACTTGAGAATAACCTCCACCAGCTGCTCCTCCTTTAATACCAAACACTGGTCCTAAAGATGGTTCACGCAAAACAACTGTAGCTTGCTTATTAATTTTATTTAATCCTTCGGTTAAACCAATAGAAACTGTTGTTTTTCCTTCGCCAGCTGGGGTTGGTGTTAAGGCAGTTACTAAAACTAAATTATTATTATTAATTTTTTTATCATCAATTAAATTTAGTGGCAATTTAGCTTTGTATTTACCATACATTTCTAAATCATCTTCTTGTACTTGCAACTTATTTGCTATGTACTTAATATGTTGTAAATCTTTTGCTTGAGCTATCTCAATATCGGTTAAATGCGCCATAGCGAATTGTATAATTTTATGTGATTATTTATGCTTTAAAAAACAAGTAAATATACATAATACAATCCTTATAAAAACTGATAATTGTTAGCATTTTTTAACTAAACATAGCGTAAACAGATAAATATGATAAAAGAATTGGCAAATCTTTTTTGAAATACTATATTTGCACGTTTTAAAAAAGAACTCGAATTAAATTATTATAGATGCAAAACAAAGGTCTTATTAAATTATTTGCTGTCCTTTTCGGATTAGTAAGTTTATACCAATTGTCGTTTACATTTTTTGCTAACAAAGTAGAAGACAACGCAAAAGTATATGCGAAAGAAAACGTTAAAGATAACAACGGTAGAGCGTTAGCTAAATTCGAGAGAAAATATCTTGATAGTGTAGCTAATAATGAAGTAGTAAATTTAGGTGTTTCTAAGTACACTTATAACGACATTAAGGAGCGTGAAATGAACCTTGGTTTAGACTTAAAAGGTGGTATCAACGCAATTTTACAAGTGTCTGTTAAGGATATTTTAGTTGCTTTAGCAAACGATTCAAACAACACAGTTTTTAGAAAAGCTTTAGCAAATGCGAATGAAGCTCAAAAGGCTAGTCAAGATAATTACTTAGATTTATTTTTTAATGAATTTGAAACGTTAAGTAACGGAAGCGTTAAATTAAGTGACCCTGCAATATTCGGAACAAAATCTTTACGTGAAAAAATCGATTTTAATAAAACGAATGCTGAAGTAAAAGAAGTTCTTCAAGAAGAAATTAATACCTCTATCAATACCTCTTTTGAAGTATTACGTAGTCGTATTGATAAATTTGGGGTAACACAACCAAGTATACAACGTATAGGTACTTCTGGTAGAATTCAAATTGAATTAGCAGGAGCCAAAGATATTGAGCGTGTTACTAAATTAATTACAAGTACTGCTGAATTACAATTTTGGGAAGTATATACAAATGCTGAAATTCAAAACTTTTTCTTTGCTGCAAATGCAAAGGTTGCTGAGTTATTAAAAGATGATTCAACTACTAAGGTTGCCAAAGATTCAACGAAAGCTGATGATATTGATGATTTATTAGGAGAAACTGCTGATTCGACAAAAGTTGAAAACCAAAAAAACTTATTTACCTACTTATTTCCAAACGTAGCTCAAAACCAACAGCAAATGAGCTCTTTAGTTGCACAAGCTAAAGTGCAAGATACAGCTAAGGTAAATAGCTTATTAGCTAATAAGAGTGTAAGAGCTTTATTACCTGCAAATTTAAAATATGTTAAGTTTTTATGGGATTATAAAGCACAAACTGGAGCTGATGGATCTGCTGAAATTATTGGTTTATATGCAATAAAATCTAACAGAAATGACAAAGCTGCCATTGATGGTGATGTAATTGCAGATGCAAAACAAGATTTCAATGAAGTAAGCAAGCCTGTTGTTTCTATGTCAATGAATGGTGTAGGATCTAAAAAATGGGCTAAATTAACTGGTGATAACACTGGTCGTTTTGTGGCTGTTGTATTAGATGACTATGTATATACCGCACCATCTGTTCCTGGAGCAATTACAGGAGGTCAAACTCAAATTTCTGGAGGATCAATGACTGTTGAAGAAGCACAAGATATTGCTACAGTATTAAAAGCCGGTAAATTACCTGCTCCTGCAAGAATTATTCAAATGGAAGTTGTTGGACCATCATTAGGTCAAGAATCTATTGACGCAAGTATTTGGTCATTCGGGTTGGCAATTTTCTTAATATTAATTTGGATGGTTTTATACTACGGTAAAGCAGGTTTATTCTCAAACATTGCACTTTTAGTAAACATCTTATTCATATTCGGATGGTTAGTATCGTTTAATGCAGTATTAACATTACCTGGTATTGCTGGTATTATCTTAACAATAGGTATGTCGGTAGATGCGAACGTAATTATTTTTGAAAGAATTAAAGAAGCCTTAAGAGGTGGTAAAGATTTAAATACCGCTGTTAGTGAAGGATTTAGTTTTAAAGGAGCTTTATCAGCAATTATCGATGCAAACATTACTACTTTCTTAACAGGACTTATCTTATTTGTTTTTGGTACAGGACCAATTAAAGGTTTTGCTTATACCTTAATGCTAGGTATTGCAACTTCTTTATTTACAGCTATTTTTATTACTCGTTTATTTATAGATAGTACAGTTAACAAAGGAACAAACTTAACATTTAATACAAAAATTTCTAAAAACTGGTTTAACAACATTAATATCGAGTTTTTAAAGAAGCGTAAATTAGCTTACATTATTTCAGGATTCTTTATCCTAGTTGGATTAATATCTATCTTTACTTTAGGATTAAAACAAGGAGTTGATTTTAAAGGAGGACGTTCATACGTTGTTCGTTTTGATCAGGCAATGAATGCAACTGAAGTTGCCTCTTCTTTACAAGGTGCTTTTGAAGCTGCTCCTGAAGTTAAAACCTATGGTTCTGATCATCAATTAAAAATTACTACTACTTTTAAAATTGATGAAGAAGGTACTGAGGTTGACGAACAAGTTCAGAATGCTTTATATACTGGATTAAAATCATATTTAGGTACTACTTCTTACGAAGATTTTAAACCAGGGTTTGAAAAAGTTGGTAGCGGAATTATGAGCTACATGAAAGTAGAACCTACTATTGCTGATGATATTAAAAAATCTGCATTATGGGCAGTAATCGGATCATTACTTGTAGTATTCTTATACATTTTATTGCGTTTTAGAAAAATGTCATACTCTATTGGTGCAGTATCAGCAGTATTTCACGATGTATTGGTAGTATTAGGAGTGTTTTCTATCTGTTACAAATTCATGCCTTTTGATATGGAAATCGGGCAATCATTTATCGCAGCCATCTTAACAGTTGTTGGATACTCACTAAATGATACCGTGGTAATTTTTGATAGAATTAGAGAATATGCTGATAACAGCAACTCTTTAACTGCTGGTTTAGTAGACAAAGCTTTAAGTAGTACTTTAGGAAGAACAATTAATACCTCTTTAACTACTTTATTAGTAATGTTAGCAATCTTCTTCTTTGGAGGAGACAGTATTAAAGGATTTATGTTCGCGCTAATCGTAGGGGTAGTTGTAGGTACCTACTCTTCATTATTCGTAGCAACACCAATTATGTTTGATTCTTCTAAAAAAGAAGAGAAAAAATAAAACTATAATATATTTTACAAAAACCGTTTTGAATAATATTCAAAACGGTTTTTTCATTTACAATCAAGCAACTATCTTTGCAGTCTGATGAAAATTACAAAACTACACGATTTATATTTTAAGGAATTCATTTCAACAAATGAACTTTCTGATATTATTAAAAGATTAGCGCAACAAGTAAAAAAAGATTTACCGAAAGATGAAGTTCCATTATTTGTAGGAATTTTAAACGGATGCTTTGTTTTTACTGCCGATTTTTTACGAGAATATAAAGGTGATTGCGAAATTAGTTTTGTAAAATTAGCATCTTACGAAGGAACAACATCAACCGAAAAAGTAAAAAAACTCATCGGTATTAATGAAGATTTAACAAACCGAACAGTTGTTATTTTAGAAGACATTATTGACACAGGTGCTACTTTACAAGATATTTACGAAATATTCAAAACAAAAAATATAAAAGAACTAAAAATAGTTACTCTTTTTTACAAACCAGATGTATATCGTAAAGAACTACACATAAATTATATCGGAAAAAGTATTGAAGATAAATTTATCGTCGGTTACGGATTGGATTACAACGGTTATGGTAGAAATTTACCCGCTATTTACCAACTAACAACACAACCCAAAATGACAAATATTGTATTATTTGGCCCTCCTGGTGCCGGAAAAGGAACACAAGCCGATTTATTAAAAGAAAAATATAATTTAGTACACATTTCTACAGGAGATGTTTTCCGTTTTAATATTAAAAACGAAACTGAATTAGGTTTATTAGCAAAAACATATATGGATGACGGTAATTTAGTACCTGATGAAGTAACTATTAATATGTTAAAGGCTGAAGTAGAACGAAATGCAGGTGCAAACGGATTTATTTTTGATGGTTTTCCAAGAACTGAATCACAAGCCAAAGCTTTAGATGCTTTTTTAGCTGAAAAAAATGAACGTATTAACGGAATGGTTGCTTTAGAAGTTTCTGAAGACTTATTAGTTGAACGCTTACTGGAAAGAGGAAAAACAAGTGGAAGAACTGATGATACTGATGAAGGTAAAATTAGAAACCGTTTTAACGAGTACAATACTAAAACAGCTGTTTTAAAAGATTTTTACCAAGAACAAGGTAATTATTACGGAGTAAACGGAGTAGGCTCTATAGAGGAGATTACACAACGTTTATCAGCCGTGTTTGATACATTATAATTTACATAAAGAGAAAACACTAGCTCTTTAAATATTTAAAAAAAATGACTGAAGGAAATTTTGTTGACTATATAAAAATCTACGCATCATCTGGTAAAGGTGGTCGAGGATCTGTACACTTACATCGTGAAAAATTTATTACCAAAGGTGGTCCTGATGGAGGTGATGGTGGTCGTGGAGGTCACATTATTTTACGAGGTGATAAAAGTATGTGGACACTTTTTCACTTAAAATTTAAACGTCATTTTAGAGCAGAATCTGGTGGCGATGGAAGTGCAAGCCGTAGTACTGGGCACGATGCGAAAGATATTATCGTACCAGTACCGTTAGGAACTATTATTCGTGATGCTGACACTGATGAAATTTTATATGAAGTTACACATCATGACCAAGACATTATTTTGTTAGAAGGAGGTAAAGGTGGTCGTGGTAACTGGCATTTTAAATCATCAACAAACCAAGCACCTCGATATGCACAACCTGGTGTTGATGGTGTAGATGGATGGTTTCGTATTGAACTAAAAATTTTAGCAGATGTTGGTTTAGTTGGCTTTCCAAATGCAGGAAAATCTACTTTATTATCTGTAATTACCGCAGCTAAACCTAAAATTGCAGATTATGCTTTTACAACACTTAAACCAAACTTAGGTATTGTGGAACACCGTAATCATCAAAGTTTTGTGGTTGCTGATATTCCTGGAATTATAGAAGGTGCTGCCGAAGGTAAAGGTTTAGGTCATTACTTTTTACGACATATTGAGCGTAACTCTACCTTATTATTTTTAATTCCTGCTGATAGTGATGATATTCAAAAAGAATATGAAATTCTGTTAAATGAACTTCGCAAACACAATCCTGAATTGTTAGACAAAGATCGTTTGTTAGCCATCTCTAAAGCTGATATGCTAGATGATGAGTTAAAAGAAGAAATTAAAAAAGAATTACCTGAAGGTATCGAAACTTTATTTATATCATCTGTAGCTCAATTAGGATTACAAGAATTAAAAGATAAATTATGGAGCATGTTAAACTAACATATTACATGAAATAAACAAAAAAGCAACCTCAAATGAGGTTGCTTTTTTGTTTATTTTTATTTTTTTGTTATTAAATAATAAACGTATATGTTTAAGTACTTTAAACTAAAAAAGTTGTTTTCATTAATTAGACACGCTACTAAATGATCAAAAAGGTTAGAAAAAATTTGGATTATATTTTTCTTTATCTATCTCTAATAATTATTACATCAGTAATATTTTATTTATTTTTTAATTGTAAAATTATTGACGGAACAGATAAAATACTTGCTGCTCTAATTCCATTACTTGCCTTAATAGTAGGTGTTTTTCAAATCTTATTAAATCAAATTAATCAAAAAAAGAATAAGCTTTTTGAGCTTAGATACCAAGAGCTTCAAAACCAAATAACATTATTACAAAAAATCACTAATTTGATTAGTGAGAATATGACAAATTATTCAATTACCAATATTCATGGGTTAGTAAGTCAACTAATCAATCTTCTTAATGAGTTTATAAATTTCAATCGATTTCAAAAGGAATTCTTATTCAAAGGTATTACTCATAAAGAATCTGCAAAAAAATTAAAAGACATTTTACGGAAAATTCTAGAAAGAACTGATGAATTCAGAAAACAAATTGACGATAATAACAAAAATGAGTCTCCAAATATTAAATTACATAAAATTAAATGGCACAATGATATTAAAAGCTATTTAAAAGAACTAGATGAAAAGAACATCACTTATGACTACCTCAATGAATTAAAAAGTTTTCTAGAAGTACCATAATAATCTCTTATAAAAAACAAAAGCGCCCTCTGGGACGCTTTTGTTTTAATCCATATTCCATATCTTTTCAAAAATTTCTTCAAAAGCTATGTTTGGATCTTCATTAAAGCTTTTTTCAATATACAAATTCATTAGCTCTACTCTATCTACAGCACTTGGATGTGTAAATATTTCTGGCCCTAATAAAGATTGAACTACTTCTAAATTTTGTTTTAATTCTTCTCCTAAAGTTTTCTCTTTGGTTAGCATTAAATGTATGGCAATTAAATCTGCCAAATACTCAGCTTTCTTATAATCATTTGTTTTAATTCCAGAAGGTATTTGCGAACCTAATTCAAACTTTTGTGCTTGATTAAGTGTTACAATATGACCTATTTCATGAGATAACACATAAACTTTTATATACTCTTTATCATAATCTACTAATCCTTGACTTACTTCTATATAACCGTCTGCTGCTCCAGCATTAATAGAACTATCTTCTTTATCTATTCTAAAATCATTAGGTATCCCTATATCTTTATATGCACTAAATAGAGGTTTTATTCTTTCTTGATACAATTTATTTAGTTGCTCTTCATTTGTCAACTCTATAGTTATATCTTCGTTTTTTGTAGCACTTGTTTTACAGCCAATTAGTAAAATAGTTATTAATAATATGGTTAATCTTTTCATAATAATAAATTTGCATAAAAAAAACACCCCTAAAATAAATTTTAAGAGTGCTTAACTAGGGGAAACATCAATTAATTCAAATATGTATATGTTACATTAGTATTAATGAACCCAAATACTACATATGAAGCAGTTAAAGGATACCCGTCTGTATTATATGTATAAACTACAGGTGTATCAGTTGAAAAACTACCTTGTACAGGGTTATTTACATTAACCTCTGATAGGCCAACTCCTACATTAATTTTAGCATAAGATGAAGGATATAAACCTTTAAATGGGTTATTTTTGTTGTCGTAGTTATTCTCTAATGTTTCTGCCCCAATTGTTGTTGTTTTAACATTTCCTGAAGCATCATAAGTATAACTTGTATTTGTTACTCTATCATTCTCTTTGTTTATTCTTTCTTTTTTTTCTAATCTTTTATCATCATTATAAGTGTAAGAAAATGTGTAAGACTCAGTACCTTCATCGGTCTGTTTAGCACTTATTATTAAACCTTCATCATTATATGTATATATAACACTTTGTGTATCTGATTCTCTTTTTATTATTTGATTTTTATCATTGTAAACATAGGTATATGTTGTGGTAGATCCTCCTGCTTCTTCTGAATAAGATTTCATAAAATTAGAAACATCATCATAAGTATAAGTCGTTTTACTTTCGCTAAAATCGTCTTTAAAATGATAAGTTGCTATCTGTGAACCACTACCCACTTCTCCACGAATATTTATGGTTACGTTATATACTTTATCTGTACCATTTTCGGCAGTAACAACAAAAGGCATTTCTTGTCCATCTACAAAACTTACAGCTTGCCCTGACGCAGGAACAATTGTAGCATTTTCAGATATCGTTATATTCGTAACCAAATCTGAAATGTTCGTTTTATAAGGAACACTAATAGTAATATTATTTCCTAAGTTATAAATAACATCATCTTCATTTAAGCCTTCAAAATTAATTTTGAAACTTGTAATACTATTTAACGATGATTGAGATACGTTATCTTTATCATCACTAGAACAACCTATTATTATAAGTGCTATAATTAAAGATAAAAAAGGGAAAACTTTTTTCATAATGTATATATTTAATTTGTTAATTTTTGAGTGTCAATTATTTTAATCCGTTTGACACTTACCGGAGTTATATTTTAAAAATTGGGATTATTTATTTTAGCATCATTAGGAAATTGTATTACGTACCGATCATCATTTTGTTGTAATGTATAATTTGTACCTTCATACCATTTAATTATTTTTGGCTGCAAGGTTCTTTTTAAATCATTCCAACGATGTCCTTCAATTGCCAACTCACGCGCTCTTTCTTCTAATAATTCTTTGTAAAAATCTTCTTTATTTAAAGAGTTTATGAATGTTATATATGTAGCCATCTTAGACGGGGTATATCTATTTTCAGCTACTTTTAACAACTCTAATTTTGCTAAAGCTAATTCATTGTTTTGTAGATAAGCTTCTGATAAATTAAAATATAATTCAGCAACTCTAAAAGTTGACTTATACTTTAAATTTGCTGTTTTGGCTGGTCTATAAACGCTTCCGTCTTTCTTAAAGTACAAATTAAACCTTAAGTCATTTGTTCGATCATATTTATTTAATAGTTGATCTGAAACTGCAGCATTACTTGCTATATCAAACGATGATACTTGATCTAATGCTAAAATAGATTCTACAGAACTAAACTCTGATGGCATAATTGAATCATCTATATTTAAATCTTGTATTGTATTTTTTATAGCAAGTGCCTCTTTACTTGCGATGATAGCTTTTTGCCATTCTTTTTTATATAAATACACTTTCGATTCTAAGCTTTTTAATGCAATCTTTGAAAATCTATAGTTTAAACCAGTAGCTTGTTGTTCAATATTTAAACGTGCTTCAGCATTAGAAAGATCATTTAAAATCTGTACATAAACTTCCTCAATTGATTGAATATCATATTTTTGATCTAAGTTATATTCAGTCACTATAGGAATACCATTATCACTGTTAGCAGAAGTAGTACTATATGCTTTTGCATATAAATTAACTAACTGAAAATATTGTAGTGCTCGTAATGCATAAGCCTCTCCTACCAACTGGTTAACAGCTGTTACGTCACCAGTAATTTCAGTTTCTTTTTCAATTACATGATTTGCATGAAAAATTATTTTATAGAAACTAGCGTATGAAAAAGGAGTTGTTAATGGTGAGGTGTTTGTATCATTCCATAAGTAAATATCTTCATATTGCGATGATCCTGGAGAGCTTTTACTCAACTGTAATTCATCAGCTCTATATGTTGTTAAAATATGATTATTTTTTTTGGTTCCGTAAGCTGTAGTTAAAAAACTTCTATAATCTTCTACTGATTTAGGTATTACTTGACCAACTGGCTCAATATCTAAATAATCATCGCATGAAACTAGCGTAATTATTGTTACAAATAATATGTATATGTATTTTTTCATCTTTATATGTATTTTTTAAAAAGAAAGATTAAATCCGAAAGAAATAATTTTTGGTATTGGTTGTGAATATGAACTACCAAAAGTTTCTGGGTCAAAATATCCGTCATAATCTGTTCCGAAAACAAATAGATTTCTCCCTTCAAGGTTAAAACTTAACCTTGAAACATTCATACTTTCTAGATATTTACTTGGCACACTATATCCAAACTTTATACTATTAACTCTTATGTATGATATTTTATCTATCCATATATCTAAGTCTCTGAATGTATTACCTGTATCATATGTGTGATACCAATTATACACTAAGTCTGTTTCAAACCCAGGAGTTGTACTACCAATCAATGCAGGGTAATTTCCTGTACCTGCTTTTAAAATTTCTTTATTATAATTATAAGTAGGACTTACTTGTGTAGGATGGTATGTTGGTGTTCTTTTTACAGTTTGATTTATATTAAAATTAGTTGCTATGCTTAGACTAAAATCTTTGTATTGAAACTTATTAATAAAACCTCCACTAAATTCAGGATCTGCATTACCTACATAAGTATATAAATTTCTATGCTCTTCTCTTGTTAATTGATTTCCATCAACCCCTTCTGATAAGTTATAAAAATCTACCGCTGTTACTTTATTACCATCTTTCCAAAATAATGGCAACCCATTGCTATCTAAACCTGCTGTTTTTATAGCGAAAACTCCGTTAACTCCATATCCTAATAAAGAAGGTTTAAAATCGTTCTCTTTTATTTGAATTTTCTCTACTCTATTCTTATTGTGTGATATATTAAAACTTGTACTCCACTTAAAATCATCATTTACTATATTTTTAGTATTAATAGCCAACTCAACACCTTTATTACTTAATGTTGCCCAATTTGTGTTAATAAAATTGAAACCAGATTCTAGAGGTATTGCTTGTAATCCAATTAAATCAGAACTTTTACGATAATAATAATCTGCTGATACATATACTCTATTATTAAACAAACCTAAGTCAAACCCTACATTTGATGAGATTGTTTTTTCCCAACGTAAATCTTTATTAGGAGCAGATATTACATTAATTCCTTGTTCAGAATTTCCTGGTAAAATAGTAACATCTTTATACTCTCCAACCACAAAAGGAGATGTTGATTTATCTATGTTTCCTTGTACACCATATGAACCTCTTATTTTAAAGTCTTTTATTGCCTCTATATCAAAAAAGCTTTCTTTAGCGACATTCCAAGAACCTGCAACTGACCATAAAGGTAAGTATCTAAACTCTGGGTTTACTCCAAATAAGTTTGAACCATCATATCGTAAGCTTCCAAATATTGTATATTTTCTATCGTAAGTATACGAAGCTGTTCCAAAGAAAGATGCATATGCATTTTCGTTAATTGTTTTTTTGTAAGGATTAAACAATTCATTTTCTAAAGCTCTTTCATCTGTTATTGGTATGGTTCTTAAAGTATTGCTGTTAAAACCAAACCCTTTTGTATGAATTTCTGTACGCTTGTCTTCTCTAAACTCGGTACCTAGCATCACATCAACTTCATGAATATTATTTATAGAAGTGTTGTAATTTAAAGTAGTTTTCCAATTGTATTGAAAAGCATCACTATTCCAATTTTGATTTATACCTCCTTGTGGCATAAAAAAAGCGTCGTTCCCATCTTCATCTTGATATCTAGACCCAAATCTGTATTTTCTAGTATAGTAACTGTTTTTACCTCCAAACTTTTCAGTTTGATCAAAATCGAACTGCATACCTAACTGCGTGTACAATCTTAAAGTCTTATCAAATTTATATGTAAGGTCAATTATTGGTTTAATAGAATACGCTGTAAGCTCTTGATTTGTATTCTGTCTTTCTTCTAAAGGATTATAATTTAAATTTAAATCTGACCTTTCAATTAAATCTGGATCATAATTATAACTACCATCAGTATTATATGGTGTAAAATAAGGGTTTACTCTTCTTGAATAATTTGCTGGGTTTGTGTATGCATCAATCCCTGTAATATATGATGTGCTTTTATTTCTACTTGCAAAAACTGATACTCCAATATTTAGCTTATCATTTACATCATAGTCATTTTTAAAAGTAAGGTTATACCTATTTAATCCAGTTCCTTTTGTTGTTCCTTCTTCATCAAAATACCCTAAAGAAAAATAATACCTTGATTTTTCACTTCCTCCTGAAAGTGTTAACCCATATTGTTGATTTATTGCTGCTTGATACAATTCATTACCCCAATTAGTATTTTTATTTCTTAAATTATTAATAGCATTTTGGGCTAATGGGTTTATACTTGAAAAACCATTGTTTTGAAAGTTATCATATTCTCCGAAAGCTTGTAAAATACGAGACACTCCACCTCTTTCGCTTTGATATACTAAATCTGACCTACTTGCTAAACCTAATTCAAAGTCTACTTTTTCAGAAGCATTCATTAGGTTTAATTTATCAAAATTAGGTCTTAAAGTTAAAAAAGAACTTGCGTTAAAATTAATTCTCATTTCGCCTTTTTTACCTTTTTTTGTAGTAATTACAATTACTCCATTAGCTGCTCTAGCTCCATAAATAGATGTTGCTGAAGCATCTTTTAAAACTGTAATTTCTTCTATATCATCAGGATTTATACCTGCTATAGGGTACGATCTTAAGTTATCAATATTATCTTTATCTGTAAAATCTTTAGGTATATCATTTCCTTGTAAAGGAATTCCATCTAAAACCCACAAAGGATCTGAAGAACCATTTAAGGTTGAAGTACCTCTAATTTGAATTTTTGCTGGAGCTCCAGGTGCGCCACTAGTTGGTTGAACAAGTACTCCTGAAATTTCTCCAGAAAGCATTTGATCAATATTAGCCGTACCAGCACGTTTAACATCATCTGTTTTTATTTTAACATAAGAGGAAGTCACTTTTCTTTCTTCAATCTTTTGATATCCTGTTACAATTACTTCTCCTAAAATTTCTTCCTTTTCTTCTAAAGAAATTATGAGGTTTTTACTCTTATTCTCAACATTAATTTTTTGAGTTTCAAAACCCATATATGATATTATAATGTATTTTATATCTTTTGATCCCTTAAAAGAAAAGTTTCCATCAAAATCAGTTGTCGAACCTATCATTGAAGCTCGAATAATACCATCTATATTGGTTTTACTACCAATCATTTTTGTTGATGCATAAACCGAAACACCCGGTAAAGGATCCATTCTTGACGCATCTATAATTGTACCACTAATTGTTTTCGTTTTTTGTGCAAAAACAGAAAGTGAGATAAAAAATAGTATGTAAAATATTTTTTTGTTCATAATTATTAGTTATTCAGGTTATATTCAATTCTAGCTATCATATCATTATAATGGTTTTTTGTAGCTACATTTCCTTTCTTTCTTTTCTTTTTCAATAATTTTAAGATTCTTTCTAACTCTGCTCTTTTATTTGAACCCGCATCTGACACTCTGGGTATGTAAGTAAAGTGTACATTTTTAAAGTTCTTATGTTCGTTTGTTAATGTTGTTTGTTTTGTTTTCTTTAATAATATGTTTCTATCAACAGTTAATACGTCTACATAATTTTTTTGAGTCATACGATCAAACATGTCTAGAATTTCATTCTTAATTGTTTTTTTAAAAACAGCTTTAAAAAGTTTATTAAATAAATATTCTTCTGTAAAAACTTTTTTATTGTCAGGCGTTAACACTTTGTTTTCAGCAATTCTCATTAATCTATCTGTTTCAATAAGACGATAAATCATGTTTGTTTGATAGGCTCGATGCATTGAGACCGGAGAGTAAAATCGTTCACCATCTGGTGCATCTCTAACAGGGTATACTTTATGAATTAAATCTGGGGTAAACAGCCATTTTTGTGGTAAAATCGCTTTATTTATTATATACTCTAATGATTTTTTTTGAACCTGTACAGGAACTGGCACAAAGGTGTTTTTATTATCACCATAAATAGTATTGTTGATATAAATTCCTCCGATATTTGCCATAACGTGATTATTGTATAATACCCACTGATCTATTACTGCTTTATATAACTTAGATGCTCTATAATAATCTTCTCCTTCCTCCTTTGTCCATGTTAAAATATTAGGAACAATTCTTTGTAAGTTTTTTAATCCGTACTCACTTGCTTTTACTGCATCATCACCTAAATCTTCACTTTGCGACCTTGGGTCTATAACCTTTCTTTGTTGTGGGCCATAAAAATATAATGGATCATTTTCATGTTTTCTTATCCACTGGTTTAGTATTGGTAATTCTTCATGAGCTGTTTTTCCTTCTAACCAACGGTACCCCCAATTAATAGCATACTTATCATACACTCCAATTTTCGGACTAATTTCGGTTACATTATCACCTGGTTGAGCTACATAATTATAACGAGCATAATCCATTATAGATGGTGCAGTCCCTCCCATTTTCTTAGTAAAATTAGCTGATCTTAATGAATCTACGGGGTAGCTAAATGATGCTCCCATGTTATGTTTTAATCCAAAAGTGTGCCCTACTTCATGAGACGATACAAATTTAATAGACTCCCCCATTATTTCATCTGAAAAAACATTAGCTCTTGCTTTAGGGTTTATAGGCCCTGTTTGAACACGAATCCATTGGTGTAGACCTTTCATTAAATTATGCCACCAAATGATATCTGACTCTAAAATTTCTCCACTTCTAGGATCTACTATTGAAGGTCCCATTGCATTTTGTCTTTCTGATGCCACGTAAGTAATTACAGAATAACGAACATCGTCAATGTCAAAATCTTTATCCTGTTTCGTAACTTGTTTAACAACTACTGCGTTTTTAAAACCAGCCTGTTCGAAAGCTTTATTCCAATCATAAACTCCATTTTCAATATATGATATCCATTTTTTTGGCGTTGCAGGATCTATATAATATACTATTTGTTTTTTAGGAATTACTAATTCTCCTTTTTTATATCTTTCGATATCTTCTTTTTTGGGTTCAAGCCTCCAGCGTGTAATTAATTCACGATGCTCTACTTCGTGTTGACTATCAGAATAATAGTCCATCGGTTTACTAAAGTAACCTATTCGTTTATCACCAAAACGCGGCTTCATTATATTAGTTGGCAACAAAACTATATTGGTAGTCACACCTACTGATAAAGATAACGCTGCACTTTTCCCTTCAGATACAGAAGTTGTTAAAAGAGATTTTACTACTATATTTTTAGAAAAAGTTTTTACGCTCTCAATCTTTGATAGTTTTGTTTTAACACTACCACCTAAACCTATATTTGACAATAAATCATTAAAACTTTTGTCGTTCCCGTCAAAAACTCTATTTACTTTAATTAAAGCCGATGTTTTCTTTTCGTTTTCTGACTCAATTTTAAATCCCTCTATAATAGATTCTCCAAAATTATCATGTACTGAAAGTGTAATTGTATTATTTTTTGGAGAAGTTACTCTTGGGTTAATTGTTTTTACCCAAACCTTATTTAATACTGTATCTTTATAAAACCTAATTAATTTAGTTTCATAAGCCATACCTTTATTTAATCCGTGTCCGTTTAGTGCATAAGGAACTTGAGAAACTTTATTGACAATTAAAAAGTCTTTTGATAATAACGAATCTGGAATCTCAAAATAGATATCTTCTTTTAATCTATAAACGTTAAACAATCCTTCTTTCTTACTTCCTTCTTTTTGTAATTTCTTGTACGAAACCTTGCTAGTACTTTTAATAGTATCTTTTTTCTCTTCTTTATTTTGTGCTATTACTACTGTAGTAGTAAAAAACACCAAGAATAAACCAAGTACTTTTAAATTAATGTTCTTCATTTGAGAATACCTCTTCATAAATTATTTTGATTAACAAGAAACCAAATGTAGAACTGAAGATGCTTTTTAAAAACTAAATGAGAGTGAAATAACTTTTTAAAGGAGTGAGTTTTATTATTTTGACAATAAAGGAAGATAACATTTAAATTTACCCCAAACAATCTCTGTTTTAAATGAATTTACATTATAAAATGCATAAAAATTATTCAAATAACTTAAACCGACACTGTAGCTTGCTTCTTTCTCGCCTTTTCTTGGATTATAATTGTTACTCACTATAATTATATCGTTTTCTATTAAAACCTCAACAAAAAGAGGGTTCTTTTTTGTTATCTCATTATGTTTAATAGCATTTTCTACTAATGTTTCTAATGCTAGAAATGGAATTCTCTTCAATAATGCTTTACCCTCTTCACTATTATCTACAATACTTAAGTTTATACTATTATTAAATCTGATTTTTTGCAAAAAGAAATATTGCTTTAAAAAATCTAGCTCTTCTTTAACAGTAGTAAAATTAGCCTCTCTTTCTTTTAATAAGTACCTATAAACTTCAGATAATTTTAGTACAAACTGCTGAGAGGTTGTTTTATCTAAACCTATTAGAGCATGTAAAGAATTTAACGTGTTGAATAAAAAATGGGGGTTTAACTTTTTTCGTAACTGACTTAACTGTAATCGAGCATTTTTTTGTTGATACTGTTCATTACTTATAGCCAATCGTTTTCTTTCTTGCTCGTACTGAAGCGTTTTTAAATACTGACTTCTTAGTTGACTTCGGGAAAAAGCGAGTATTAACAAAAAGGTTAGTAATGCTAATAAACTCATCCATAGTAAATATTGCTTTATATTGTTCACAGACTCTTTGATAAAAATATTTAAAGGAAAACTTGTTATTAAAATCAATTCCGAGTTACCTACCTGTATAACATCATAATAACGCATTACTTCTAAATTCAAATATTCAGAAGTTACAGCTACTTTAACTTGATTTTTCTTTTCATAATCTTGCTGTTCAAAGTTCTTGACAATCTGGCTCAACGAAACTTTATCAAAAAAAGAAGTCTCATATTTTCCTATATATCCTATTTCAGGATGTAGCATACAAACACCCTCTTTATTCGTTAAAGTAACATACCCTCCTTTACCACTATATTTTTGTGAAAAATAATCCCAATACTTCAATAGGTTAATATCATAACCAAAAACAACGAAAGTGCCATCTTGCAATTTATGTTTGATAACCTTTCGGTAGTATATTTTACCTCTTAAATTTAAAATTGTATCAAAAACTTGGTTTTTATCTTCAAGAGATTTCGCCTTTTCTAATACACTTTTATTAGCATCCATACTACCAAAAAAGTAAGAATCTAAAACTTTATTATCGTCTAGAAAGTAAACAAAACTAATATCTATATTTTCTTCAGAGAAAGCTAATTCACTATTAAAAAGTAATCTATTTTTTAGCTCACTTCTACCTAAGTCATCACTACTTTCTATAATTTTTTGAGTATCGATAATGAATTTATTAAATTCATTAAAATCAAATTGCAAAATACTTTCCTTTTCTTTTGCATATTGTTTTATAACAACCTCTATCAAGCTCTCAGCTTCTAAAGCTATTTTATTAGTTATTAATCTATATCCAATAAAAAACAATACGATTAACGATACACTTACTAAGAGATAATATTGATGCTTTCTTTTTTTTAACGGAAACTTCATAAAAACTAGTTATCCAACCACTTTTTAAATTCTTTTATTCTTTGAGCGCTCACTAAAAGCATTTCCTCTACATTTAAGTTTGGTTGTAATTCTATTTTTATACGATTGTTACTGTATTTTGATATGTTATTAATCGCTGAATGCTGTAAAATATATTTCCTATTAATTTTAAAAAAGTATTTTTCAGATAGTTCTTCTTCTAAGCTAGAAATTGTCCCGTCATAAAGGTAACTTTCGTTATCAAAAGTAAATAAGAACAAATACTTTCCTTGCGCCATAAAATAAGCTACATCTTCTCTTTTTATAGAAATAGACAAACTTCCTTTTGATACCAAAAAACGTTCTTTTTCTTTTTGATGCTGTATTTTGCTATTCATTTGTAATAATAATTGCTCTAGCTTATCAGTATACCCTTTATTTTCATTAAGGTTTATGTATTTTTCTATCGCTTTGTTAAGTAATTCTTCACTATATGGTTTTAATAAATAATCTATAGCAAAAAACTGAAAAGACTTGATTGCATACTCGTCAAAAGCTGTTGTAAAAATAATAGGTGTTGAGATTTTTAAATTCTCAAAAATTTCAAAACTATAACCATCACCAAGGTGAATGTCGCTTAAAATTAAATCACAAGTGTTTTCTTTAAGCCAAAGAATTGAATCTTCAACACTTTCCAATCGCTTTTTTACAGAAATTGAATGTGAACTTTTAAGCAATAAACTTTCTAAAGAAGAGGCAGCTAAATCTTCATCTTCAATAATAACTACATTCAATGTGTTCATTTTTAAATAAGGTTTTAAGGGATATGTTCAAAAGTATTAAATTATTTTAATACTATTAACGTCACTAATTATTTTATGAATAGATTAAAATATTCGCTTCGCTAGTACAAACTCCTTTTCCCAATACGATTCATTCATTGAAGATATAATAACCCCTTTTAAAGTTGTTGAATGGATAAAAAATATTTCACCACTCTCTATTGAAGTTATTAATCCAACATGATTTATTCGGCCTTTTAAACGAGCAATATCAAAAAAAAGCAAATCTCCTAATCTCACATCAACTAGCGGAATTTCTTTTCCTTTAGTACTTATTGCTTTTGATGAACGCGGTAATTTAATACCTATTTGTCTAAACGATGTGTTTACAAGCCCAGAACAATCCATTCCGTTTTTTGTTGTTCCTCCAGCCTTATAAGAAACATCTTTATATGAATTTGCTATCGCTAACAACTTCTTAATCTTTGTTTTTTCTGTAGCTACCTGCCCCTCTTTTTCACCTAATTCTTGATCATCTTGACTGATAAATTGAAAAGCGATAAACCCAATAATAATTAACAGTAAAATTTTGTTTTTATACATCTATCACAAAACTCTTTTCGCTTTTATAAACGCCCTACTCCAATAATTTTCATGTAGTGACGTAACAATAACTCCACGAGAACTTGTAGAGTGAATAAAACGAATATCTCCATTTTTAATAGAAGTAACCAAACCTACATGATTAACGCCTCGGCCTTTTCTAGATGTTTTAAAAAATAATAAATCACCACGTTGTACCTGTCGTAAAGAAATTACATAGCCTTTAGTGTACATATCACTTGATGTTCTAGGCAATTGAACTTTACGCTGCTTAAAAGAAGTATGAATTAAGCCAGAACAATCCATTCCTCTGTTTGTTATCCCTCCATATTTATAAGGCACACCTTTATATGTTACCGCCGTCCAAACAATTTTATCTGCTATGGTTGGTTTTCCTTTTGAAGGGGTTCTTTTTACTATAACTTTTTTTGGTTTTTTATATACTGTTACATTTTTTGATGCTCCACACGAAACCATCAAAAAAGAAAGCATTAAAATAAATAGTATCTTTTTCATCTTACTTTTATCAAATCGAGCGCAGTCGAAATTTAATTCTACGTATTCTATATATATCTCAACTGCGCTCGAGAAAATATACACTAACTTAGTCCACTCACAATTAACTTGGCTGTTTTTTCTGAAGCACCTTTACCTCCTAACTTTTGCTCTAAATCAAAATACTCCAAAAACAAATGTTCTCTTTGTTTTTCATCAAGAATCTTAGTTAATTCAGTTTTTAAATTTTCTTTTGTAAAGTCATCTTGGATCAATTCGGTTACAACTTCCTTATCCATAATTAAATTTACCAACGAAATATACTTAAGTGTAATAATTCGTTTTGCTATTTGATATGAAATATTGCTTCCTTTGTAACAAACAACTTGAGGCACTTTAAACAAGGCTGTTTCTAAAGTTGCGGTTCCTGATGCTACCAAAGCTGAATGTGAAATGCTTAATAAATCGTATGTTTTATTATTGATAAATTTCACATTTTTATCGCCGATAAATCCTTTATAAAATTCGTTAGTTTGACTTGGTGCTCCTGCTACTACAAACTGATAATTAGAAAAATCATTTACTAAAGATAACATTACCGACAACATTTTAGTAATTTCTTGTTTTCTGCTACCCGGTAATAAAGCTATAATTTCTTTATTTCCTAAACCATGTTTTTCTCTAAAAGTAGTTTCGTCTATTTGTTTTCTACCAGCTACTCCGTCAATTAACGGATGTCCAACAAAATTTACGTCGTAATCATATTTTTTATAAAACGCTTTTTCAAAAGGAAGAATTACAAACATTTGATCTACGTCGCGTTTAATATCCTTTACCCTACCGGCTCTACTAGCCCAAACTTGGGGCGAAATATAATAATTGGTTTTAAAATTATGTTTTTTTGCCCATTTAGCTATCCGAAGATTAAACCCAGAGTTATCAATAAAAACAAGTACATCAGGATTAAATTGAGCAATATCTTTTTTACAAAAAGATAGCATTCCTAGTACTTTGGGTAAATTCATTAATACCTCAACAAATCCCATAAAAGCCCTTTCCTTGTAGTGCTTTACAAGTGTTCCGCCAACTTGTTGCATTAAATCGCCTCCCCAAAAACGAATTTCTGCTTTTGAATCTTCTCTTAACAAAGCTTTCATCAAGTTAGCACCATGCAAATCACCAGAAGCTTCTCCTACAAGAATATAATATTTCATGAAAACTATCTAAATTTTAAAATCAACGTTATCAATGCTATCACAACAGTAGTAATTAATACACCTCTTGCTCTATAATCTTGATTCTTTTTTAAAAACACCCAAAAAACAAATAAATTAGGAATGGCTGCCAAAGCTAAAACAGGCCCTAATACTCCTCCTTCTATCACTTTTTTAAAAGTTTCGGCAAAGGAATGAATAGATATAAATTCTAAATAAATAAACAACCCGCATGCAGTAGCGAATATTGATGTTAAAGCGCCAATTATTACTTCTTTACTTATATGTCCCATGAATTAAGTTTTTGGATTGCGTGATGTGCAGTCATATCAAATTGAACAGGAACAATAGAAATAAATCCGTTTTCTAAAGCCCAAATATCAGTATCCTGCCCTTTATCTTTATTTACAAATTCACCCGATAGCCAATAATACTCTTTACCATAGGGACTTTTGCGCTTGTCGAAATTTTCTTTCCAATATCCATTTGCTTGACGACAAACACGTACTCCTTTTATCTCTTCTTCTTTTAACTTTGGAATGTTTACATTTAAAACTACTCCGTCTGGCAATCCATTTAATAAAACGTTTAATACTATTTTTTCGATAAATTTTTTAGCGGCTCTAAAATCTGCATGCCAATCAAAATCTAATAATGAAAAACCAATGGCAGGAATCCCTTCAATACCCGCTTCAACAGCCGCACTCATAGTACCAGAATAAAGTACATTTATTGATGAATTTGCACCATGATTAATACCTGAAACACATAAATCTGGTGTTTTATTTAAAATTTCATTTTTTGCCATTTTAACACAATCTGCTGGGGTACCAGAACAACTATATTCAATTTGCGGTCCTTCATCAATGGTAATAGGATTACAGCGTAATACATTATCAACTGTAATAGCATGCCCCATTCCACTTTGTGGACTATCAGGAGCTACAACAACAACATCACCAATTTTATTCATTATTTCAATAAGCATACGAATACCAGGTGCTGTAATTCCATCATCGTTTGTTACTAAAATTAAGGGTCTTTCTTGCATAGTATGTAAGTTTTACAACAAATGTAACATAAAAAAAGCATTCTTATTTTAACATTTTATAAAGAAACAATCCTACATATTATTCGTAAAATTGTAGTAATCAAACACTAATAACATGGTTCGAATTATTATCTATTTATCTGTTTTTATTATTTCTACTTTTTCTGCAATAATAAAAGCTTCATAAAAAGATCTTGCTTTTCATTTTTAATTTATAAAACTACAAACTAAAAAGCACGACCAATATAACATATAGATTATAAAAACAACTCAATATTTAGTTATATACAAGCATCACTATTAAATATGGCATTATTTTAGTAGCTTAGCAACATTAGTACTTAATTATAAAGACAGTAGATATATGAAGACGAAATTTATCATTCCTTTTTTAGCGATAACGCTATTATTTTCAAACATTATTTTTTCAAATACCGTTTCAAAATCAGACCCAGAAAAGGATAGAGTAATTATTTATGTCTTAAAAAACATTTTAAGCAGATATCATTATGTTCAAAAAGATTTAAACGATGATTTTTCAGCACATGTTTACACTAATTTTATTGATGGATTAGACCCTAACAAAAGATACTTTACACAAGAGGATTTAAAAGAGTTTTCGCAATTTAAATACCAAATAGACGATCAATTAAAAAGTAGTAACATTGACTTTTATAAATTGGTATACAATCGATTTTTATCTAAGTTAAAAACTGCAAAAAAAAATTACCGTGCTTTGCTAACCGAATCTTTTAATTACAAAAAGAAGGAAGTTATTGATATGGATTTTGAAAAAATTCCTTTTGCTAAAAATGAAAGTGAATTGGTAGATTATTGGAGAAAACAATTGAAACTTTCTATTTTAAGTAGAATTGAAGATGCAGAAGACTTACAAAACGATAAAGCAAAAAAGGATAAAACGTTTAAAAAGAAAACATTTTCTGTATTAGAAAAAGAAGCTCGGAAAGAAGTTTTAAAAAATATGAACGAATTGTACCAACGTATTGATGAACTTGAAAATTCTGATTGGTATTCAACTTTTTTAAACAGTGTAGTCAGTGGGTTTGATCCACATACAACCTACATGTCTCCTCGTTTAAAATCTCGTTTCGATCAAGAAATGTCAGGTAAATTAGAAGGTATTGGTGCTCGTTTACAAAAAAAAGGAATTTATACCCATATTGTTGAGTTAATTTCTGGAGGACCTGCTTGGAAACAAGGTGACTTAGAACCAGATGACATTATCTTAAAAGTAGCTCAAGGAGATGCAGAACCTTTAGACATTGTTGGAATGCGTTTAGATGATGCAATTAAATTTATAAAAGGAAAAAAAGGCACTGAAGTTCGTTTAACCGTTAAGAAAAAATTTGATGGTTCTACAAAAGTAATCTCAATTATTAGAGATGTTGTGGAACTAGACGAAACGTTTGTAAAATCGAGTATTGTTGAAAAAAATGGTCAAAAATACGGAGTTATCGACCTACCAAGGTTTTATATTGATTTTAATGACTTAAGCCGTAGAGATGCTGCTAAGGATATGGAAAAAGAAATTGAGCGTTTAAAAAAAGAAAACGTAAAAGGATTGATTGTTGATTTACGTGATAATGGTGGTGGCTCTTTAAAAACAGCTATTGAGATTGGTGGATTATTTATTGAAAAAGGCCCTATTGTACAAGTAAAATACAGAGATGAAGACCCGTTGGTTAAAAACGATACTGACGCTAAAGTTCAATGGAATGGTCCTTTAGTTGTAATGGTTAACGAGTTTTCTGCTTCTGCTTCTGAAATCTTTGCAGCTGCAATGCAAGATTATAAACGTGGAGTAATTATTGGTGGTAAACAAACCTACGGAAAAGGAACCGTGCAAAATGTATTACCTATTAATCGTTTTTACGAAAAATACCCGAGTGATTTAGGTGCGTTGAAAATGACGATTCAAAAATTTTACAGAATAAATGGAGGTTCTACACAAATAGAAGGAGTTTATTCTGATATTTCATTACCTAGCAGATACAGTTATATGAAATTCGGTGAACGTGATTTAGAAGGTGCATTACCTTGGGACAAGGTACAACAAGCCAAATACCAAACAACAAACTCATACAGTAATTTTGGTGATGCTGTTTATAACAGCCAACAGCGTGTTTTAAATGATAAAAAGTTTAAAAAAATTAACGAATACGCAAAATGGCTTAAGAAAAACCAGGAAGAAAGAGTGTATTCTTTAAACTACAATACTTTTAAAAAAGAAAGTCATGATAAGATAGAGGAAACTAAACAATTTAAAGATATTTTTAAATTCAACTCTAATTTAACTTTTAACTCCCCTAAATACGAATTGAACCTATTTGCTAAAGACACCGTTTTAAAAGAAAAACGCGTGGTATGGCACAAAAATTTGAAAAAAGATATTTATTTAAATGAAGCTCTTAATGTACTGAGTGAGTTAAAAATGAATAAAAATTACACAATAGTAAAACAATAAAAAAGCAGCCTTTGGGCTGCTTTTTTATTATATCTCTTTCTAATTATGATCTAAAGTCATTCTGAACTTGATTCAGAATCTCATCCTAATAGTAATTGCCTACTAAACCAACTCTAATTTTACTACCAAGCCTTCGTTAGCTCGAACATTAAAAACAGTTTCGTCTTCAAAAATTAAATACTGCCCTTTTACACCAACTAAAACCCCCGTATAAGTTTGTTCTTTTACAATATTTAAACTTTTAGGCTTTAAAGGATATTTTTCAACAGGAAAATTAATCGTAGTCTCTTCATTATTTTCAATAATATACTGTTGAGCTTCTACAGGAATAAAGCCTTTTAATTTTTCTTTCCAAGATATTAAACTTTCATCTTCAACATCATTCTTAAGCATTTTACGCCAATTAGTTTTATCAGCTACATATTCTTTTAAAGCAACTTCTGTAATTCCTGCTAAATAACGATTAGGCACCTCAACAATTTCAATTGCCTCATGCGCCCCTTGGTCTATCCAACGTGTTGGTACTTGTTGCTTTCTAGTAACTCCAACTTTTACATTACTAGAATTGGCTAAATACACAATATGTGGTTTTAATTGCACGCTTTTTTCGTATTCTAAATCACGATCTTCAATACCTAAATGTGCTTTACTTAATTCTGGTCGCATAATCCAATCACCAGCATTGGGTGTTTCAAAAAAACATTTTTTACAAAACCCTTGACGGTATATCGTTTTTTCTAAATGACAGTTTAAACATTCGTACGTAACAAAACTTAGTGTTATTTCTTTATTTAACAACTGATTTACATTTATAAAATCAGATTTCATATCTAAATAATACGCAACCGTCTCTAAATTTTCGGTTCTCATTTTTTTTAAAACTCCTTGGTATTGCATGTCTTAAATTTTATTACTTTTAGCTTCACAAACTTACAGTAAAAAAATTAAATTAAGAGCTAATCTATGTCGTTTCCATTTATAAATTCTATCATTTCTTGGTTTTTAAAAAAGCGCAAACATCAAGTAGAATTGTTTTTAAAATATCCAATTGATGTACAAAACGAGTTATTACAAAAATTATTAAATACTGCAAAAAAAACTGAATTTGGTAAACTGTATAGCTTTTCGTCAATAAAAAACTATACTGATTTTGCCGCCAATGTTCCTATTCAAAAATATGAAAGCATAGAGCCTCTAATTGAACGCTGCAGAAAAGGTGAACAAAATTTATTTTGGCCCACCCCTATTCATTGGTTTGCAAAAAGTAGCGGAACAACAAATGCTAAAAGTAAGTTTATACCTGTTAGTGATGAAGCGCTAGAAGACTGCCACTTAAAAGCAGGAAAAGACATGCTGTGTTTATACATCAACAACAACGAAGAAACACAAATGTTTACAGGTAAAGGATTAAAACTAGGCGGTAGTACGGCTATTTACGAAGATAATAATTCTTATTTCGGGGATTTATCGGCAATTATTACCGAAAACTTACCTTTTTGGGCAGATTTTAGCTCTGCTCCTAGCTCTGAAGTTTCTTTAATGGCTGAATGGGAAACTAAAATGGAAGCTATCATTGATGAGACTATTAACGAAAACATTACGAGTTTAGTTGGTGTTCCTAGCTGGATGTTAGTTTTATTAAATCGTGTTTTAGAAAAAACAGGGAAAAATAATATTTTAGAAGTATGGCCTAATTTAGAAGTCTATTTTCATGGTGGCGTAAATTTTAATCCATATCGAGAGCAATATAAAAAGCTGATCCCTAAAGAAAGTTTCAAATATTATGAAACCTACAACGCATCAGAAGGTTTTTTTGGTATTCAAGACAGAAATAATTCTAACGAAATGTTACTCATGTTAGATTATGGTATCTTTTATGAATTTATCCCAATGAGTGATTATAATGGTGAAAACTCAGTTGCTATACAGCTTTCTGAAGTAAAAAAAGGAATTAATTACGCTGTAATAATTACAACTAACGGTGGTTTATGGCGTTATTTAATAGGTGATACTGTTAAATTTACATCAACAAATCCATATCGTATAAAAATTACTGGACGCACCAAACATCATATTAATGTTTTTGGCGAAGAATTAATTATCGAGAATGCTGAAAAAGCATTGAAAATTGCTAGCCAAAAAACCAACGCTAATATTAAAGATTATACTGTTGGCCCTGTTTTTATGAATGACAAAAAAAGTGGTGCGCATGAGTGGATTATTGAATTTAGTAATCCACCAAAAAATATTACTTATTTTACTCAATTATTAGACGATGCTTTAAAAACTATTAATTCTGATTATGAAGCTAAACGGTATAACAATATGACTTTAGCGATGCCTATAATACACGAAGCTCGTAAAAATTTATTTTATGATTGGTTAAGAGAAAAAGGTAAATTAGGTGGGCAACATAAAGTTCCTCGTTTATCTAACAAACGTGATTTTGTTGAAGAACTACTAAAATTGTAATTTATGAATTCTTTCTTAGAACAAAATGCTTCTTTGCTATTAGAAGACCCTGAATTAGCTGCTGCTTTTAAAAATACTGTGAAGTTTGAGAAATACCCAAAACATCACATTTTACATGAAGCAGGCAAAATTTGCAATTACATGTATATAATTACATCTGGTATTGCTCGTGTATTTTATTACAAAGAAGATAAAGATGTTACCGTTCATATTTCAGCAGAGCAAGAAACTATTACAGCTATAGATAGTTTTATTCAACGTAAAAAAAGTAAATATACTATTGAAGCCCTAGAAGATTTAGAGGTTTTAAAAATTGAGCATGCCGATTTAGAAAACCTATTTGAAATAAACCCAAAATTTGAACGTTTCGGCAGATTATTTTTACAACAAATTTATGTTGAATTAGTAGAACGAATTGATGACTTACAGCTACACACTACACAAGAACGTTATCAAATTTTATTAGATAAAAAACCGCATCTTTTTAAGAGAATTTCAGCAAAGCACATTGCTTCTTTTTTAGGTATGACTCCGGAAACTTTTAGTAGAATTAGAGCAAAGTAGTTTTCTTGATAATTGTCAAGAATTTATAGCAAACTATAAAATACCTTTGTCTTATAATCTACAATAATGATAATAGCAAACGCTTTACAACAGTTTTATAAAGAAAATAATTTTGCAAAAGATGGTGGTGAAAGTGAAGACACTTTTAACTTAAAATTTAAACTATTCACTTTAAAACTCCCTAATTCTCAATTCAGAAAAAAAGTCGTTCACATTCATGATATTCAACATATTTTATATAATTGTGATACGACATGGAAAGGAGAAGCCTTTATTGCGGGTTGGGAAATATCAACAGGTATATGGAAACATTTCCCCATAGGTTTTATGAGTTTATGGGCAATGGGATTTTCTTTATTAAACTACCCTAAAGATGTTTTTAAAGGCTATAAAGCGGGTATAAACACAATTGGTATAGTAGATTTAAAACTTAGTAAACAAGAATTATTAGTATTATCAATTGATCATTTAAAAAAGAAAATTCAAAAGAAAAAAAATATTAAAATGGATATTTTACAATATCTTATTTTTACTTTTTGGATACTAGTTAGTCTTATTGTTTTTTTATTTCCTTTTAGTACATTACCTTTTTTTCTATTATTCTAACAGGCAATTTATATTGCGTAGCTACTGGAATGCCTCTTTTGTAAGCAGGTGTTATTTGGGGTAATTTCATAATCGACGCTCTTAAAACACTATCTAATTTCGGAAACTGCTGAATAACCTTTTTTGAATATTTTATTTCTTCTAATTTAAATATGCCTCTTTTGTCAACTAACAAATCAATTAAAATAGTTTCATTAATTGTTTCTTTTGTTATAAACTTATAAGTAGCAATCGAGTTTTGTATTCTTTTAGTCACTTCTTCATAAAAACAAGCTTTTTTTTCACTAATCGGTAATTGATTACAAATTTTAAACGTAGGTGATATATCTACTTTTGTAAAGTCAATTATCGAATTAAAGTTATTTTTTGTAGTTTTCTTTGAAAAAGAATCGCACGATAAAAACAAGAAAAGCATTATTACAAAAACTACATCATAAAATCGCATCTAACTGATTTTTAGATGAAAATACAAAAAATAATTTACTCTAACACCTCGCCTTTTAAGAAATAAAACTTTTTAATTTCCTTTAATCTTGTTTTTACTTGACTCGTTAATAAAGAATCACTTGTTCTAAACTTGTTCATATAGTTTTTATAATATTTATAGGCTATCCTTTTATCCTTATAAAAATGTTCTGAAGTATTTGCCAACTGAAACAATGCTCTGTAGTTTTTATAATTTTCATCATAAGCATCTTTATACGCATTCATTTCTTTTTTAGGCTCACCTAACTCTTTATAAACTCTAGCTATCTGATAATATTCTGTATCACGCGCTTCTTTACCCACAAATGTTGCAAACCAATAGTTAAAACGAGCACTTTTATAGTCTTTTTCAGCAAAATCAATATCGCCTAAATACGTGTATGATTTAAAATCTGCTCTATCTATTTTTAATGCTTTTTTAAAATTATTTCTTGCATTTTCATAGTCTTTTAATTTAAAAAAACTGCGTCCTAACATTTTTTTTGTGTAGTGCTCGTTTGGCTCTAATGAATCAATTTTTTCCAATAAGTCAATAGCTTTTAAGTATTGTTTACTCCTATATAGCTTATTAATTTTTAATCTATTTAAAGCAACATGGTTTGTATTTACTTTTAACCCTTTATCAATAAATAAATTTGACGAATCTTTATCCCTTAAAAGTGTATACGCGACTGCCAACTGATGAATTGCTTTTATATGTTCATTATCATTCTTATAGGTATCTAAAAAACTATTAATTTTTAAATCTCTCTTTTTTAGCATTGCGTACGCAATCCCTATTTGATAATGATAACTTGCATTAGTTTTATCTTTTTGTAGTAAAAAAGCAAAAACCTTTTTAGCTTTTTTAGGTTGCTTTGTTTGTAAATACAGTTTTCCTAACCTATACTTTATTAATAAATTATCTGAATCATCAGCAGTAATTTCTTCAAAAATTTTAATTGCTTTTTGCAGCTTTTTTTCTTTTTGATAACTTTTACCTAAGGCTATTTTAGTAGAATATTCGTCTTTTAATAAAAGCGCTTTTTCGTAATATTTAGATGCTTGTTTATAATTATCTATCGAACTATAAATACTTGCAATTTTTTTGTTTGATTTATAATTCTCAGGCAATTTTTTAAGTTGTATTAATGCTTTTTGATAACGACCAATATGTACCAAGTTATCAATAGATTTAAAAGCCGAGGTTTGCGCCCCGACTTTTAAAAATGAAATAATAAGAACAATACTTAAAATTTTATTTTTCATATAATTTTACTCAACTATAAATGATATTGGTAACACATATCCGACCTTTACTTTTTTACCTTCATGCTCACCTGGTTTCATTTGGGGTAACTTTTTAATCATTTCCATTGCCGCTTCTTTTAGTTTCGGGTGTGGTGCTCTTGCTTTTACATCTGTAATGCTACCATCTTTATCTATTTTGAACTGTACATAAATTTTCTTTTTTCCTGATTTCAACCCTAAAGCATTTGCTAATTTGACATCAAAATTTTCTTTTACAAAATCCTGTAAACTTCTATTTAAACAACTTTTATTTCCTTCTTCACAACCTGGAAACGTTGGTGCATTTTCTATGATTGAAAATGGAATATCCTCGCCTTTTATGTGTTTTTTTCTTTCACTTTTTGAGAAATCAAATAAATGAGCAATAATTTTTCGTCCATTAAATCCTGAGAAAATTTTCACATTCATCGTTGAACCAATTTTACTCGAATTAACTTTATCCCTTATATTAAAAAACTCTTGTTTTTCTTCTTCAGATAATTCCTTTATAGATAATTCTTTTCCTAAATCTACCTTACTATCTCCATAATAAGAATCTAGTAAGCTAGTTTTCTCTCCTTTTATTGATGTTAATTTACCTTCTTTACTATTATAAATTGTCATCAGTTCTTCTTCGGATTCTTTTTTTTCATTATCACTACACGCTGTGTAGAGCACCATACTAGCCAGCAACGGAATTAATAATAAATACTTTAATTGCTTCACTTGTTTTGATTTTCCTTTTGTCATCATAATAATTCTTTTTTTAATTAATGAATGTTTATAAAATTGATTTACGAATGAGATGTTTTCTACCTGAAAAATATCAGCTAATAAATTATTAATGTAATTTTCTTTTTCGGTTGCTTTACTTACCACATCATCTGAAATATATTCGTGTACTAACGATATGCGGTTTTGATACACATACACCATCGGATTAAACCACATGAATATTCTTAAAAACTCAAAAAACAATAAATCTAAGGTGTGTTTTTGTGTACTGTGAACTAATTCGTGTTCAATTATCTTTTCTTGCTTTTCAGTAGGAATCCCTTTTCCTAAGAAGATATAATTGAAAAACGAAAAAGCTTTTGCATTTTTAGGCAACAACACTAATTTGTATGCCTGTCTGTTTTCGCTTCCGTATTTAAAAATCAAACGAACTATTCGCTGTAGTTTTATAATAAAAATGGTTAAAAAAAGTAAACTCCCCGCTACAAACAAAACATCTAAATAGTTTATAGATTGATACCAAGCTGCTTTTTCTAATACACTTTGTGGCGACAAAACTACTTCGGGTAATAAAATGGTGTATTCTAACGGAACTACTTTTTGTATGGTTGGTATTTTAAAAAGTGGTAATAAAAATGAAATAACCGATGTACTTAATAAATACCACCTGTTTTTAGTGAAAAAAGTTTCTTTACTAAAAAAGAAATCATATACTGCCACAAATAACACCTGAAATAAGATGACTTGAATTATATAATTTATCATGAGTCTTTATTTTATGTTATCACTTTGAGTTTTATTGATAGAGATAAACTTGTAAAATGCTCTCGATACAAATTTTTCATATTTCAAAATTTACTCGAACTAACGATTACTTTTTGTTTTTATTAACTTCTTTTAAAATACTTTCAAGCTCGTTAATATTCATTTCGTTTTCTTTCATAAAAAACGACACCATGCTTTTAAACGAACCTCCAAAATAACCATCCATTAACTTATGTAAGCTTTGGTTACTATAAGAAGATTTTTCAATTAAAGGATAATACACATAACCTCTTCCTTTTGTTCTGTGCCCAACAAATTCTTTAGTTTCTAAAATTCTGATAATTGTTGAAACTGTATTGTATGCTGGTTTCGGAATGGGTAATTCTTCAATTACATTTTTTACAGATGCCTCTTTTAACTCCCATAAAACTTGCATTATTTGCTCTTCGGCTTTTGTTAATTGTTTATTCATACTGTATGTTTTAATAACTTCGATTCAAATATAACTAAAAAATTAGTTAAAACTAATTTTTTAGTTACAAATATGTAACAAACAATTCTTATTTTCGTCTTATAGTTAGATAATTAATAGTTTTTATATGGATGTGTTTTTAATTTTAGTAGGCTTTTGTTTTGTTTGTTTAGGAATCATTGGTGCTTTTTTACCAGTTTTACCTGGCCCAATTACAAGTTGGATTGGCTTATTATTACTGCACTTAACAAAAGTAATTCCGCAAGATTGGTGGTTTTTAGGAATCACCTTAGCTATTGCTGTTATTATATTTATTCTAGATTATTTTATTCCTGCCATGGGAGCCAAACGTTTTGGGGGCACTAAATACGGAGTATACGGTACAACGATCGGACTAATTATTGGTTTATTATCTCCTATTCCTTTCGGAATTATAATCGGTGCTTTTTTAGGAGCATTAATTGGCGAATTAATTTATGACAGCAAAGATACCAGCAGAGCTTTAAAAGCATCGTTTGGAGCTTTGCTTGGTTTTATTACTTCAGCAACCATTAAATTTTCGATTGCTGTTGTTTATTTTGTTTTGTTTTTTACTACTCTTTGGGAATACAGAAATGCTTTTATTTAAGTTAAACACTTAGTAAATAAGCTTAGCCCCGATTGTAGTATTTGTTTGAGCTCCTCGCAGAGAGCGAGTGCGAAAAGCGGGAAATAGCTTCAAAAAAAATAGATTATTTTAAATTTAGAACAAAAAAAAAGCAACCCATCTCAGGGAAGCTTTCCATTGGTTAACAAAACCATGACACTATTTAAAGTGCCTAACAACACAACTAAATGCTACTTTTAAAAAAAAGCAGCCTGCAAATATACAACCATTTTTAAGACTACCAAATTTTTTTATTTTTTTCTGTAAAAACTTGCATTTGTTTAGCGTTGTTTAATTCTGCAATTGATTGTATCTTTGCAGCTTCATTAAAAATTATAAAAAACAACCCATGCAATTATCAGAACAAGAAGTTGTACGTAGAGAAAAGTTAGGGAAACTACGCGAATTAGGTATTAATCCGTACCCTGCTGATTTATTTCCATTAGATTCAAATTCAACAAGTATTAAAAACGAATTTGAAGAAGGTAAAAAGGTGGTAATTGCTGGTAGATTAATGAGTCGTCGTATTCAAGGAAAAGCTTCTTTTGCTGAATTACAAGATAGCGATGGAAGAATTCAAGTATATTTTAATCGTGATGAAATTTGTGCTGGCGAAGATAAAACCTTGTACAATGAAGTATATAAAAAACTACTAGATATTGGTGATTTTATTGGTATTGAAGGTGAGTTATTTACTACCAAAGTAGGCGAAAAAACCGTAATGGTTAAAGGCTTTAAATTGTTAAGTAAATCATTAAAACCTTTACCACTACCTAAAGTCGATGCTGAAGGAAATACGTTTGATGGGTTTACAGACCCTGAAATGCGTTACCGTCAGCGTTATGCCGATTTAGTGGTAAACCCCCATGTAAAAGATGTGTTTGTTAAGCGTACAAAGTTGTTTACTGCAATGCGTAACTTTTTTAATAACGCTGGTTATTTTGAAGTTGAAACTCCTGTTTTACAACCTATTGCTGGTGGTGCTTCTGCAAGACCTTTTGTAACGCATCATAATGCTTTAGATGTGCCTTTATACATGCGTATTGCTAACGAATTATATCTTAAAAGATTAATTGTTGGTGGTTTTGATGGTGTGTATGAGTTTTCTAAAAACTTTAGAAACGAAGGAATGGATAGAACTCATAATCCTGAATTTACAGCGATGGAAATTTATGTAGCTTACAAAGACTACAACTGGATGATGGATTTTACAGAGCGCTTATTAGAGCACTGTGCTATTGCTGTAAACGGAACAACAAAAACTACTTTTGGTGAACACGAGGTAGATTTTAAAGCACCGTACGCAAGAGTTACCATGGCCGATTCTATAAAACATTTTACAGGGTTTGATATTACCGGAAAATCTGAAAGTGAGCTTTTTGAAGCTGCTAAAGAAATGGGTATTGAGGTTGATGCAACCATGGGTAAAGGAAAATTAATTGATGAAATGTTTGGTGAAAAATGTGAAGGAAATTACATTCAGCCTACTTTTATTACTGATTATCCGAAGGAAATGTCGCCTTTATGTAAAGAACACAGAGACAACCCTGAATTAACAGAACGTTTTGAATTAATGGTTTGTGGTAAAGAAATTGCCAATGCTTATTCTGAGTTAAACGACCCTATCGATCAGCGCGAGCGTTTTGAAGCGCAGCTTAAATTAGCTGAACGTGGTGATGATGAAGCGAGTGAATTTATAGATCATGATTTTTTACGTGCTTTAGAATACGGTATGCCTCCAACATCTGGTTTAGGAATTGGTATGGACCGTTTAATTATGTACTTAACAAACAATCCATCAATACAAGAAGTATTGTTTTTCCCTCAAATGAGACCTGAAAAAAAAGCTCCTGCTGTTGAATTAAATGATGATGAAAAAGCAGTGTTAGCATTGATTGAAAAGGCTGAAAATATTGCTTTAAATGATTTAAAAACGCAAAGTGGCTTATCAAACAAAAAATGGGACAAAACCATTAAGGGTTTAACCAAAAACAAATTAGCGAAAGTTGAAAAAACAGACGATGGTTTATTTGTTGAAATAGTATAAATATTCTTTTAAAGAAATAAAAAAGCAACCAAATTTGGTTGCTTTTTTTATTTCTTTTTCTAAATACCATTCTTATTAAAATTAACAACCTGCGTCTCCAATCGTTAATTCAAATTGTTGTTTTACCAACTTTCCTTTGTTGTTTTTTGCAGGCATCCACTTAGGCATTTGTTCTAGTAATTGTATTATAGATTTATCTACAGAAATCACTCTTGAAGATTCTGTTACTTTTATACTGGTCGTCTCACCTTTCTCATCAACCGTAAATGTAATTTTAGTACTTTGTCCTGATTCAAATTCCCAATTTCTAATCTCAGTACTACTATTATTTCTTAAATATACTGTTAAGTCATTTTCTCCTCCTTTAAAACGAGCTGGAACATCAGGAACAATCGTTACTCTTTTTTTTATTTCGCTAGTATCTACTCCCTTTTTCACAGAGTTTTTCGTTTTATAAACGATTCTAACTAACATATCATCACCAACCTTTGCACTCTTTAAGAGTGCCTGTTGTTTACTTGTTAAAGCTACATTTTTACTTAATTCTTTTTTTTCTTTATTATTACTAATTCTTGTAATTTCAACTAAAACATATTCTTCAATCCAACTAGAAGGATAATACTCAAATATTTCTTTTACTGTTTTAGCTTTACTTAAAATACCTTTTGTAGTTGTTTTATTGTTTGCACTCCTTACGGAATACGTAAGTTTTCTTATAGGAGTTGGTTTTAAAATCGTATTACTAAAACCTGTAGACATAACGTCCGCACAGTTTTTTAGGGCAACCTTTTTTTGATAATCTTTCTTATCTATAAAACTAAATATGATAAAACTTGTAATAATTAATAAACTTGTTGAAATAAAAATTTTTGTTCTCATAAATGTCTTCTTTTACATAGTAAATATACTTATTAGTACATAAGTATCTGAAAATTAAATGTAAAAAAAGTGTAAAACCTTAATTTTTACACTTTTTTTACATTTAATTCAACTTATAAATAGCTAATTATTTTTCACTAACTTTAGTGAGCTATGAAAAAACTAATTGAATATTTACCTTTTCAATTTCTGATTTGTTTGATAATTGGGATTATTTTACAGTATTACAATCGTATATGGTATTATGATTTTAATTATCTAATTGCATGTACACTCTTATTTCTACTTTTTTTATACGTATTAAAAAGAAAGAAATTTCGAAAGTTGTTTTCTATTAATGCGTTGTTCTTTTTTATAATTATCGGAATTTCATCTGTATTTATACACAACCCTAAAAATTACAACGATTATTACCAATATCATATCTCTAACAATTCAACAGCAATAGTAAGTATTCATAAAGTTTTAAAATCAGACAATTACAATCATAAATTTATTGCCGATGTAACTCAAGTTGATTCTAAAAAAACTAGTGGATCGATTTTAATAAATCTAAAAAAAGACAGCGTTTCTACAACTTTAACTATTGATGATCGTATCTTTTTAAAACCTGATTTTAAAAACTTAACAGCTCCATTAAATCTGCATCAATTTAATTACAAAAAATACTTAGATAAACAGTATATCTATCAACAGATTTTCATCCATAAAAAAGAATATAAAGTATTACAAAAAGAAACTGTTTCTTTGTATGGATTATCCGCACAATTCAGAAATAAAATACAAACTTCCTTAAAAAGATACTCTTTTACTAAAGATCAACTTTCAGTAATTAATGCTTTGTTATTAGGGCAGCGTCAAGATATTTCTAAAAACCTTCTTGAAAGTTATATCAATGCTGGAGCTGTACATATTTTAGCCATTTCTGGTTTACATATCGGTATTATCTTACTACTGTTATCATCTTTATTTAAACCTTTAGAGCGTTTAAAATATGGAGCAACAATAAAAGCAATACTCGTCGTTATTTTACTATGGATGTTTGCTTTTATCGCTGGTTTATCAGCTTCAGTTGTTAGAGCAGTTACTATGTTTACATTTATTGCCTTTGGTGCTTCTTTTAAGAAAAAAAGAATCGTAGAACATTCATTAATAAGCTCGATGTTTCTTTTATTATTAGTAAAACCTATGTTTTTATTTGATGTAGGTTTTCAATTAAGTTATCTGGCTGTTTTCGGAATTATTTGGATACAACCACTACTATACAAACTATACAAACCTAAACTTTGGTTGCTCGATAAAGTTTGGAGTTTACTTACAGTTTCTGTTGCTGCACAAGTAGGAATATTACCTGTTAGCTTGTATTATTTTCATCAATTTCCTGGGCTTTTTATTATATCAAATCTACTAATCATTCCTTTTTTAGGCGGTATCTTAATCGGCGGAATTTTAGTTATATTATTTGCGTTGTTAAATTTACTCCCGCAATTTCTTGTTGATGTTTACGGATTTGTTATTTCTTTAATGAATAAAATAGTTGATGGGATTGCAAATCAAGAAACTTTTTTATGGCAAGAAATATCGATGTCTTTTTACGAAATGATTTGCTGGTATTTTATAATCATATTTACGTATCAATTTATACTTGTTAGAAAAGCAAAACAACTGTTGTTTTTATTTACATCCATCGTTATTATACAAACCGTGTTTATTTTCGAAAAAAGGGATCGACAACAAAAACAGGAATTTATAGTTTTTAATAGAAGTAGAAAAAATATTTTAGCAAAAAGAAATGGGAATCAACTATGTGTTTTTCACAACTTGGATAGTCTTAAAATAACTGCTAACAAAGCAATTATAGATTATCAGATAAATGAAAATGTAAGAAGTAAGTTTACTAATAAAATACCTAATTACTTTAAGTTTAATTCTGATGAAATTATAATCATTGATAGTTTAGGTGTTTATAATATTGGTACTAAAAACCCTATTGTGATATTACAACATTCTCCTAAAATTAATTTAACTCGCTTGATAAACATCTTAAAACCTAAACAAATAGTTGCTGACGGAAGTAATTACAAGAGTTATATAAACCAATGGAAGGTAACTTGTAGAAAACAAAAAATTCCGTTTCATCATACTGGACAAAACGGAGCATATATTCTTTTTAAAAACTAATTAGATAGTCCCTTTAAAGTTTTTTGAAAATTTTTGCCACTTAGTTTTTTTATAATTGTCTTTTGCAAAATATGCTAAAATTTTTTCAAACTTTTTTTCATCTAAATAACCAGGAACTGCTTGAATTAATTGCTCTTTTGGAGTAAAAAAAGCAGTAGAAGGATAACTCATTTTTCCTTTTAAAATAGCAGCAGCTAATTCATGATATTTACTTCTACCCTGTTGTACAAACTTATAAGTTTTACCTTTAAAAGTAATATCTTCTTTTCCTTCACCATCCATTTTTACTGCATAATAATTATCATTAATATACTTAACGATAACCTCATTTTTATAGGTAGTTTTATCCATCTTTTTGCACCATCCACACCAATCTGTATATAAATCTACTAAAATAGGCTTTGGGTTTTCTTTGTTTTTTTCTATCGCTTCTTCAAAAGTTAACCAATTAACTTCTTCTTGTGCTTTTACTACGACTGAAATAAATGCAAATACAGCTACTAAAATTATTTTTCTCATATCTCTTTGGTCTCAATAAGTGTTCCAAATTTACAAAAAAACCTATCAAGTTTTTATTCTTGATAGGCTTTATATATATTTTAACGTTTGTGATTTAACTATTTCACTCCGTGCATTAGTTTTTTAATTACTGGAGTTAACCCCATTAAAATAACTCCTGCCAGTATTGGTACAATAGTAAAAATTAAAAAGAATGTACTCATATCATAAGCAGCTGTAATTTTATCAATCATACCTCCCATTGAACCTGCTGCCTTATTACCCATACCTACAGCAATATACCAAAGACCAAACATAACACCAATAGTAGATGCTGGTACAAGTTTAGATACATAAGATAAACCTACTGGTGATAAACATAACTCGCCTAAAGTATGCAATAAATAAGCCAATATTAACCAAATCATACTTACAGATGCTGTTTGTGCTCCTTGTGGTATTTCAGCCGAACCGTATGCTAGCACACCAAAACCTAATCCTAAAAGAACTAATCCCATTCCGAATTTTACAGTTGCTGGTGGATTAAATTTACTTTCCCATATTTTTGAAATTAATGGTGCAAAAGCAATAATATAAAATGAGTTTAAAATAGAAAACCATGATGCCGGAACCTCAGTTTTAACATCACTAAATTGGTTTTTTAACATCCAAATAACAATACACCAAATAATAGCAAAACTAGCCCCTAAAAAAAGATTAGACAATGCATACTTTTTAAAAGTTATTTTAAACAATTGAAATAAAACATAAGTTATTATTAATAATGGAATTACTGTTAATAATGTATTAGCAATTCTAAATACATTGGCAGACCCTCCTTCTAAAACTCTGTTTGTATAATCTCCAGCAAAAATAGTCATAGACCCTCCTGCTTGCTCGAAAGCAGCCCAAAAGAATACCGTAAAAAATGCTAAAATACCTACAACAATATATCTATCTCTTTGAACCTTTGCCGGAACTTTTTCTTCCTCAACTAATTTTTCCTCATTGTTATCAATAGCATCATTGTATTCAATTGTTTTAGATGGAGACAAACCAATACTTCCAAAAATTCCTTGAGCAAACCAAAATTGTAACATTCCTAAAAACATGAATATTCCTGCTAGTCCAAAACCATAGTGCCATCCAGATGTCTCACCCACATATCCACAAAGTAATATCCCAACAAATGCACCAGCGTTTACACCCATATAAAATATGGTAAAGGCTCCATCTTTTTTATCTTGTGCATTTTTGTAAACTCCGTTAATAATAGATGTAATATTTGGTTTAAATAAACCATTCCCTGCAACTAAAAACCCTATTCCTAAATACAAACTCCAGGGAGTATCTAAAGCCATTGCAGCGTGTCCGACTGTCATAATTAATGCTCCTATAGCTACCGCATATCTATATCCTAAAAATTTATCAGCTAAATAACCTCCTATAATAGGTGAAAAATACACAAGCATTGTGTAAGTACCATATAACCCTAAAGCATCTTCTCTAGACCAACCCCAACCTGGATTATCTCCTGTAATTGCTGATGTTAAAAATAATACTAAAATTGCACGCATTCCATAATACGAAAAGCGCTCCCACATTTCTGTAAAAAAAAGGACAAATAATCCTGATGGGTGTCCCATTAATAACTTACGGTTCATCTCAGAACCTTCAAATCTAACAGTGTTTGTACTCATATTTTTGTTATATAATTTATAAATGAAAAAGTCTTGTAATGCTCAAATACATTACAAGACTTTATTTTATTTTTAGTTATTGTCTGCTAATTCAAAACCTTCAGTTTCTTCTTTTGAAGTTACCTCAATATCTTCAGCTCCGTGTGTTAATCTTTTTAAAGGTTTTAATATTAATAAAATTAGTATTCCAAACAATGTACAAAACACTGCTATACCTGTAAATACTTGAAACTCTCCAGCCCCTTCTGACATTTCTCCTACTAATCCAGCAACTTTGTTTCCTAATCCTGTAGCAGCAAAATAAGCTCCCATCATAAAAGACGCATACTTTACTGGTGCCAATTTTGTAATAAATGATAATGCTACTGGTGATGCGCATAACTCACCTATCGTGTGAAATAAATACGCTAATACCAACCATGTCATAGCTGATTTTTCAACCACATTATCTCCATTCATTACCACCTCAGTGCTTGCTTTACTCATAAAGAAAAAACCAAAAGCCATAATAATTACACCAATTGCCATTTTAAATAAAGAAGAAGATTCTTTCCCTTTTCTTCCCCATTTATGCCAAAATCCTCCTACTAATGTACCTAGAACGATGATAAAAAAAGCATTGACTGATTGAAAAACAGCAGCTGGAACTTCATATTGATAATCTAAAAACGATATTAATCTATCAGTTTTCTGTTCTGTATATAAACTCATTAAGCCTCCTGCTTGCTCGAAAGCTCCCCAAAAAACAATAATGATTAAAAATGATAAAAACATTACTAACATTCTATCTTTTTCAACTTTGGTTAATGGTTTTTTCATTAACTCTTTATCAGGTGAATCTTTTTTACCTAAAAACTCCCCAACGCCTTCTAAATATTTAAGCCCGAACATGTATACAATTTGCCCTAAAGCCATACCAATACCTGCTAAACCAAAACCATAATGCCAGCCATACTCAGCGGCTACAATTCCAACAGCTAAAGCACCAAAAAAAGCACCTAAATTAATCCCTATGTAAAAAACATAAAAGCCTTTATCCCTTCTATCATCTCCTTTTGGATACAACCCACCAACCATTGTTGAAATATTCGGTTTTAAAAAACCAACTCCAATTACAATAAATAATAGTCCTGTAAAAAATGCCCATTGTGCATCAACTGCTAAAATACCATGACCAATACATAATAAAAGACCTCCTAACATTACCGCTTTTTTCTGTCCTATAAATTTATCAGCAATCCAACCACCAGGTATAGAAGTTAAATAAACAAGCATTGTATATGTCCCGTAAAAAGAAATTGTTTCAGCATTTGTCCAACCAAAACCAGATTGTGGGTCACCTAATAATATAGGAGCTGCTAAATACAATGTTAAAATTGCTCTCATTCCGTAATATGAAAAACGCTCCCACATTTCTACGAAAAATAATACATACAAGCCTTTAGGATGTCCCAAAAACTCTTCTTGTTTAACTGTGTCCATATTTTATAAATTATTTTTAATAAAGTTTGTCATTTTAGTATACAGGTGCAAACGTGTATTACCTCCATAAATACCGTGATTCTTATCAGGATACATTCCCCATTCAAATTGCTTATTTGCTTGAATTAAAGCTTCTGCCATTCTGTAAGCGTTTTGCACATGTACATTATCATCACCTGTACCATGAATTAATAAATACTTACCTTTTAATAATTCTGGGTAGTTTAATGGTGAGTTATCATCATATCCTGCAGGGTTTTCTTCTGGAGTTCTCATATAACGCTCAGTATAAATACTATCATAAAAACGCCAAGTTGTAACAGGTGCCACTGCTATTGCTGCTGCAAAAACATCATTTCCTTTTAATAAACAGTTAGTACTCATGTGTCCTCCAAACGACCATCCCCAAATACCGATTCTTTTTGCATCTACATATGGTAACTCAGTTAATTTTTTAGCTACTGAAATTTGATCTTCTGTTTCGTGTTTTACCAAATTCATATAAGTAACTTTTTTAAAGTCTCTTCCTTTAAAACCTGTTCCTCTTCCATCAACACAAACAACAATATAACCGTTTTGTGCTAACATTTGATGCCAGTAATCATTAGCTCCATTCCAGCTATTTTTTACATTTTGTGAACCAGGCCCAGAGTATTGATACATTAATACTGGGTATTTTTTATTTGCATCAAAATTAGCAGGTTTAATGGTATACATATTTAAGTCGTTTCCGTTTACATTAATTGTAGAAAACTCTTTTTTACTTAAATTATACCCAGCAATAACTTCTTTTAAGGCAGCATTATCTTTTACTGTTTTTAATACTTTACCATCGGCATTTCTTAAAGAATATACTGTTGGTGTATTTGCATCAGAAAAAGTATTGATAAAATAATGATTGTTTTTACTAAAAGAGGCGCTGTTTGTTCCTGAAGGATTACTAATTATTTTTTTATTCTCTCCAGTTAAAGAAATACTATAAACACCACGATTTATTGAACCATTTTCTACTGACTGGTAGTAAACAGTGTTTTTATCAGCATTAAAACCATAGTAAGAAGTTACTTCCCAGTTACCTTTAGTTACTTGATTGATTAATTCTCCTTTATTGTTGTAATGGTAAATATGGTTGAATCCGTCTTTTTCACTTGTCCATATAAAACTATTATCATTTAAAAATGTTAAATCATCTGTTACATCAACATAAGCAGCATCTGTTTCATTTAAAATTAAAGTAGTATCGTATGTTTTTGCATTTATAAAATACATTTTTAAATCATTTTGATGACGATTTAAAGTACGTACTGCTAAAATATTACCATCTTTTGTCCAATTAATTCTTGGAATGTATTCATATTCTCCAAAAATAATTTTTGCGGTTCCGTTTGTTTTTAACGAGTATACGTGTAAGGTAACTTTTGCATTGTCTTCACCAGCTTTTGGGTATTTAAAAACATCTTGTGTTGGATATTTTCCTTTTCCATATACATCCATAGAAAATGTTTTCACAGCACTTTCATCAAAACGTAAAAAAGCAAGATTACTACCATCCGCACTCCATTCAAATGCTTTTACAAAACCAAATTCTTCTTCATAAACCCAATCGGTGATACCGTTAATAATTTTATTTTTTTCTCCGTCTTTTGTAATCTGAACAAGTGTGTTGCTAGAAAAATCTCTAATAAATAAATTATTATCTTTTGCATACGCTACCCTTTTGCTATCTGGCGAAAAAGTAGGACGTTGAATATCTTCTCCAATCAATTTTAATGATTTTGAAGCAATATCATACACATAGAAAGTTCCTAAAAAAGAACGACGAAAAATAGGTTTAAAATTAGTTCCTAAAATTAATTTTGTTTCATCACTATTAAAACTATAAGAACTAAATGATTTTAATCCGTTTAAATCTTTACTATCTACAATTGTTGCAACTTTTTCTAAAGTCTTATAATCGTATTTATCTACTGATGAACTTCCGTTACTATAGTTTAATAATGAGTAAAAATCTCCATTCATTGAGTTCAATGAATTCATATAATCGCCTCTAAATGTGCCTTTTCTCCATATATCTTCTAAAGAAATATCTTTTTTCTGAGCTTGTAAAAGCGAAGAAAATCCAATGAAAAGTATTAATATTTTTTTCATGTTATGTTGTTGTTTATCTAAAAAGTTTGCCAAGTTTACGGAAAAATCGCCAAAAAATGCCTCAAAAAAAGTAGAAATCGTAAATAAGAACGCTATTTTAACAGGATTAATTTATCTTTGAACCACCTAAATTAATCAATGAATGTCTAAAATTGTTGCTGGATTTTCTAAACTTACCAAAGAAGAAAAAATAGATTGGTTGGCTAAAACTTATTTTAATAACCAACCTGAAATTATACAAACACTTAAAAAATACTGGAATGTAGATGAAAAATTACAACAGCTACACGACGATTTTATAGAAAACACCATATCTAACTTTTACATGCCGTATGGTATTGCACCTAACTTTGTTATTAACGGTAGCGACTACGTTATACCAATGGTTGTTGAAGAAAGCTCTGTCGTAGCTGCTGCTTCTTTGGTTGCTAAATACTGGAGTACTCGTGGCGGATTTAAAACCGAAGTTATATCAACTACCAAAATTGGTCAGGTGCATTTTATGTATCAAGGAAACAAAGCTGATTTAACAACTTATTTTAAACAACAAAAAGAAAAACTATACGCAGCAACCGCTTCTATTACCAAAAACATGGAAAAACGTGGTGGCGGTATTTTAGATATTCAATTAGTTGACAAAACAAATAAACTTGATAATTACTATCAGTTACATGTTACTTTTGAAACCAAAGATAGCATGGGTGCCAATTTTATCAACTCATGCTTAGAAGCTATCGCAAAAACTTTTAGAAAAGATGATATTGAAGTTGTAATGAGTATTCTATCTAATTACGTACCTCAATGTATCGTAAAAGCCGAGGTAAGCTGTAAAGTAGAAGAACTTGGTGGTGAAAACCCTCAAAAATTTGCACAAAAATTTCATCAAGCTGTTAAAATAGCAGAAATAGAACCATACCGAGCCGTAACTCATAACAAAGGAATTATGAACGGTATTGATGCCGTTGTTTTAGCTACTGGTAACGATTTTAGAGCTATTGAAGCTGGTGCACATGCTTATGCTAGTAAAGACGGACAGTACAAAAGCTTAACGCATTGTGAAGTTAAAAATGATATATTTCGTTTTTGGATTGAAATCCCTTTAGCTCTTGGTACTGTTGGTGGACTAACTGCTTTACACCCCATGGCAAAATTATCGTTAAACATGATGCAAAAACCATCTGCAAGAAAACTAATGGAAATTATTGCTACCGCAGGATTGGCTCAAAATTTTGCTGCTTTACGAGCTTTAACAACTAAAGGAATTCAACATGGACACATGAAAATGCACTTGCAAAATATTTTAAATCAGTTAGAAGCTACACGTTCAGAAAAAGAAATTATTACCGCTTATTTTGAAAACAAAACAGTTTCGCATAGTGCTGTGGTTGCAAAATTTAACGAATTAAGAAAATAATTTTGGATAGATTTTACAGTAACGGAAAATTATTATTGACAGGCGAATATGTAGTTCTTGATGGAGCAACTTCTTTGGCGGTTCCTACAAAATTTGGGCAAGATTTAACTATTCAACCAATTAAAGAACCTCAAATTATTTGGGGTAGTTTTACCAATACTGGCGAATGCTGGTTTGAAGCCACTTTTGATTTACCTAATTTACGATTAACCTCAGCCACTTTTAATTCTGATAAAGAAGGTAGTGCCGAATTTATAGCAGAAACATTATCCGATATTTTACAAGAAGCAAAAAAGTTAAATTCTAATTTTTTAAATTCTGAAAACGGATTTATCGTAAAAACCAATTTAACATTCCCTCAAAATTGGGGACTCGGAAGTTCATCAACTTTAATTAACAACATTGCTACTTGGGCTAATATAAATCCGTTTAAGTTGTTATGGAATGCTTTTTCTGGTAGTGGCTACGACATTGCTTGCGCTAGTAACAACTCGCCTATTTTATATCAACTAAAAAAGAACCTCTCGACTACGCTCGAGTTGACACCTATTGTTAGCGAGGTAAAATTCAACCCGAATTTTAAAGACGAATTGTTTTTTGTATACTTAAATCAGAAACAAAATAGCAGAGAGGGAATTGCGCATTATAAACAACATCGAGAGGTTGCTGAAAATTTAATTCCTGAAATAAATAAGCTTACGCAAGAGTTTTTAAAAGCCAACGCTTCTTTAAATTTAAACAAAATAATATTTGAGCACGAACAATTAATTAGTTCAATTATTAAACAAACACCTGTAAAAAAACGGTTATTTCCTGATTATTTTGGTGAAATAAAAAGTTTAGGCGCATGGGGTGGCGATTTCGTTCTGGCTACAGGAAATGACAACACCTTATCTTATTTTAAACAGAAAGGGTACGATACAATTGTACCTTATAAAGAAATGGTTTTATAAAAAGTTCTTGATACAATTTTGACTAAAAATCAAAATTACTCGAACTAACAAAATACAAAATGAAGAAAGTAATTATAATTGGTGGTGGTGCAGCAGGATATTTTACAGCAATAAATGCAAAAGAAAATAATCCTGATTTAGATATTACGATTCTTGAAAAAGGAAAAGAAGTTTTACAGAAAGTTAAAATTTCAGGTGGTGGACGTTGCAATGTTACACACGCTTGTTTTGAACCTAAAGAACTCGTAAAATTTTATCCTAGAGGAGAAAAAGAACTTTTAGGGCCTTTTCATCAGTTTATGACTGGTGATACTTTTGAGTGGTTTGACGACAGAGGAATTCCTTTAAAAATTGAAAGTGACAATCGTGTATTTCCTGAAGCAAATACATCGCAAGCAATTATTGATTGTTTTCAAAAAAATGTTGATAGTTTAGGTATTACAGTTTTAAAAAATCATGGTGTAAATTCTATCGAACAACAAGAAGAAAAATGGCTTGTAAAAACAAAAAACCAGGAATTTACGGCTGATTTTGTAGTCGTTGCTGCTGGAAGTTCTAAAAAAGTATGGGATTTATGTAAAACACTAAATCATACAATTATTGAACCCGTACCTTCTTTATTTACATTTAATATAAAAGATAAACGAATTATAGATCTAGGCGGTATTGCTGTACCAAATGCCGAAGTAAAATTAGCAGGAACAAATTTTGAAAATTCTGGCCCGTTATTAATTACACATTGGGGATTAAGTGGCCCAGCTATTTTAAAACTATCTGCCTTTGGCGCAAGAATATTAGCTGACAAAAATTACCAATACAATGTTATAGTAAATTGGCTAGGGCAAGATTTTGATTTGGTTTTAGAAGAATTATTGCAGTTAAAAAAATCACAACCAAAAAAACAAGTTCATTTAAAATCGCCTTTTACTGATATTCCTCGTCGTTTATGGGAACGTTTTGTTGCCGCTGCAGAAATTAAAACTAATCAAAATTGGGGAGATTTAAGTAATAAACATTTAAATAATTTAGCAACTCAATTGACCAAAGGTTTATTTAATGCTAACGGACGAACCACTTTTAAAGATGAATTTGTTACCGCTGGTGGTGTAGATTTAAAAGAAATAAACTTTAAACGTTTTGAAAGCAAAAAACATAAAAACCTCTTTTTTGTAGGTGAAGTTTTAAATATTGATGCCGTAACTGGCGGGTTTAACTTTCAAAATGCTTGGACAGGCGGATTTATTTGTGCAAAAAGTATTGCTGAATAAATTTATTAATAAAAAAAGACCTTTTACTGTATTTAGTAAAAGGTCTTTTTTTATGTTATCCGATTTTAGCTTAAACCGTAGCAGATGCTTTCATCGACTTTCTATAAGTATAAGAATTAAAAATATTTCTTTTACCATAGTTATTAATAGATTTAGCATTAATAAACTTAAGAAATATTTTTTTTGTTACTCCAAAATACTCATAAGTATTACCATCAGTAAAAGTTACCTCCAACAACATACTTTTATGCTGATAATCGGCAACTTTAAACTCGGTAATTGTGGTATTATAAGCCTCTAAATTGTCTTCTTTTGTTTTTGGCGCTATACTTACTAAAAAATGATAACCATCAATAATTTTAGTACTTACCTCTTCGGCTTCTAACTTTTTATCTTCCTCTAAAAACTTATCTGGATGCCATTCTTTTACCAATCCGCGATATGTTTTTTTAAGCTCTTTTAAATCGATAGCTCCTTCTACATTAAAAAGCTTCTTATATTCTTTAATACGTTTCATTTGTATGAAATAATTTAGCCCGCGAAATTAGTTAAATTATCTGAATATGAGCCACAAAGCTATTTTATTTTAGCAAGTAATTATTTAGTAACTCATTACGGTTCCATAGTATAATAATTGAAATGTCTTTACATCTAAAATCAAGCAGTTCATGGCCATCATAATTCCGTAATTAGACTTATCATAAAATAGGTGTTGAAAATAATTTAATTCATTTTCATCGAAATCATAAAAAACATTGCTTGTTTTAAAATGTGAATCTGCAAAATTACTTATTTGAGATAGTTTATGTACATTCATTTTTATTGAGTAATTATACAAGCTATCTATTTTAATTTTTAATTGATCACCTTTAAAAGTTAACTCATTATTACTTTGAAAAAGAATGTTTTTATAAAAACCATTGGTTAGCATATCATACAAAACCTGTTCGGTATTTACCTTACTCTGAATTTCTTCAATATATTTTGATACATTATTTGACAAACGATTAAACTCAGCCACTATAATTTTAGTTTTTTGAAACATTAATGGTTTTTGAGCAGCTTGTTTTTCAAAAAAAGAAGTACGTCCTGCAATTACTTCGGTATTTATCCGAATCGCTTCGGTAATCGATTTATGCGCGGTATAAGTAGAAAGTTTATACTGTGCTTGTATTGAAACACACATTAAAAACACCGTAAAAAAAAGAAGCCTATTTTTCATAAAATAATTTTACTGAAAGATAGGCTATTTTATTAACTTTTTTAGCTGTTATTCTTCTTCATAACAGTTAAAAACAATGGTATATCCATATTCAATGGCTTCATTGTATAACTCTTTTTGATCTTCGTCAACATCATCAACAGAATCAAGTGTAAAATACTCTTCTTCTATTTCAGTTACTTTCCATCCTTCAGATTTTATGTAATATTTGGCAAGTCTAAGTGCGCCTTCAATATCTTTATAATCGATATATAAACTTACATAAGCTCCTAAAACCTCGTCGTAATGTTCAGATGATTTTTTTGGTTTTGCTAAAGCATTTATTAAAAACATAATTTTATTTTTTTTAGTTTAATTAAGCGAGTTCTCCTCTATGTGGTTTTAAAGCGTCTCTAAAAGTTTTCATATTACTTTCATCAACAATAATAAAAGCAATGGTATGCATTGGGTTTAATTCTTTATGATTTACTTCGTGATATGTTAACTGATCAATTTGTGCAAATTCCTTTAAATGAATACAATGATGCTTTGCGGTTGCTAATCCGTCAGGGCCTTTAAAATCCCATATTAGTTTTATTTTTCTATCCACAATTTATGTGTTTTATAAAAACAAAAATACTCATTTCTATGATTGAAATGAGCATTTAAATAAACTAACTGATTTTAAGAATTTTGCTATTTACTTTTTCTTAATTGCTAAACCTATAAGTCCTAATCTTCCTATTAAAAAAATTACCATACCAAAAGTTGGCTCTAATAAACTATACTTCATACCTCCAGCCAAAACTTGTGGAGCTATTTCATTTGCTCTTTCCATAACCCCAAGTGCTTCTATCCAACCAATAACAAAACATAAAACTCCAAAAAACAAAGCAAACAAACTAATCTCTTTTATTAAGTTTGAGTTTTTATCTGTGTTGTTTTTAATTCCTTTAAAAATAAAAAACACTACCAGTATTAGTAAAATTAACAATGGTATTCTAAATTCTAAAGCGCCATCTGTAATAAATCTCATAATATTATATTTTAAGTTATTTTATGGTAAAAGTATATTCAACTTATAATTCTTTTTATTTAAATAGATAGATCGACAATTTAAGTACATAGATAACAAGAATAGCGCTTAAACACTAAATTATGTAAAACAACTCACTAAAGATGCAATTAATCGCATATTATTTTTTTATTAGTAAAAAAAATGTTCATTTGTAAAATGAAAAAAAAAATTCAGTGTCTTTTAAAAAAAACGATATTGCACCTATTTTTTTGGCTTATTGTATGTTTTTTCTTTTATTCTTTTTTTAGTATTGGCTCCGCAAATATTAATTTTTTACTTTACTTTTCAATAACACTCTCTGCAATCGCAATAAGTGGCTCATATGTTATAGGTTATAAATTAATTCCAGAGTTTTTAATATTAGAAAAATATTGGAAATTCTCTCTTTACGTAAGCTATCTAATAATTTTTATACTTTTTAGTGTTTTAGTAACTGTGCTTTTTGGATTTATGTTCTTTTTCAATCTAGAATATAAACAAATGCCCGATTTAACAAAAAACACCTATGTAATATTTGTTTGTGTTATTTTAACAATAGTATTGTTTACGAGCTTCAAAATATTAAAACACAATCACAAATCTACAGAAGATAAAAAAGATATTGAAAACAAATTCTTGGCAACGCAACTACAATTAAAAGAACAAGAATTGAAGTTCTTAAAAATGCAAATTCATCCGCATTTTTTATTCAATACTTTAAACACCTTGTATGGTTTTGCTTTAAAAAAAGCAGATGATGCTCCTGAAATGATTTTAAAACTATCAAACTTATTAGATTATATTTTGTATCAGGTAGACAAACCTTTGGTTTTTTTAGAAGATGAAATTAATCATATTGAAAACTACATTTCGCTAGAAAAAATGCGCTTTCAAGAAAGTTTAAGTATCAACTTCATCATAGAAACCGATTTAAAAAACATCCAAATTGCACCGATGTTATTATTACCTTTTGTAGAAAACGCCTTTAAGCATGGTTCACAAATTAACGATGTTTTAAAAATCAACATCTATCTAAAAACCACGAATGATTTCTTGTTTTTTGAGATTAATAATTCAACAAAAAATAACTCAACCTTAAAAAAGGGGATTGGATTAGATAATATTAGAAAAAGATTAAATATGTTGTACAATAATAAACACCAACTAAACATTGCCCGAAATGAAAATTTATTTAATGTTCAATTAAAAATTTCCTTAAAAAATGGCTAATATACTCCGTTGTGTTATTGTTGATGATGAACCTATGGCTAGAGAAATTATAGCAACTTATATAAAAAAAACACCAAACTTACACCTAATAAAAACCTGTAAAAATGCCTCTGAAGCAATTATTTTTACACAAACTAACGAAGTTGATTTGTTTTTTTTAGACATTAATATGCCCGAAATAAATGGCTTGAGTTTGGCTAAAATCATCAATAAAAAATCAAAAATTATTTTTACCACCGCTTATAGAGATTATGCTGTTGACGGTTTTAATTTAAACGTGGTAGATTATTTATTAAAACCAATTGCTTTTGATCGTTTTTTACAGGCTACGCAAAAAGTGCTTCAACAAAATATTACTGTAAACGCTTCGCTAAACAAAGAGTTAGAAAAAGATTTTATTTTTGTTAGAGCTGACAGAAAAATGATAAAAATAAACCTAAACAATATCTTATACGCAGAAAGTTTAGGCGATTATTTAAAAATTTTTACTGATAACACAACTATTGTTACTCGAGAAACTATGAGTAATTTATTATCTAAACTACCAATTAATCAATTTTTACGAATTCATCGATCTTATATTATTTCTATTCAAAAAATAAGTTCTTATACAAACGAATTTATTGAAATTGAGAGAAAAGCAATACCAATAAGCAGAAGCTATAAAGAATCCGTTTTGCAAAAATTAGCACAAGTGTAGGGTAAATTTTATCTTTACAGCAAAATTTTACACGTTGAATACATCAGAATTTATATTTTCTTCAGAAGAAAAAACAGTAAAAAACTTATCAACTTCTTGGCAAACACCAAGTAATATTGCTTTGGTAAAATATTGGGGAAAAAGTGATCCCCAAATACCAAAAAATGCCTCTATAAGTTTTACGCTTAATAATTGTCATACTAACACAGCAATTGATTTCGAAAAAAAAGAAAACAATACTGTTGTTGATTTTGAATTATTTTTTGAAGGAAAAAAGAAGGATGATTTTAAACCAAAAATTGCAAAATTCTTTGAGCGAATAGCAGTCTATTGCCCATATATTTTAGATTATAGAATGGTGATTTCGTCTGAAAATTCTTTCCCACACAGTAGTGGAATTGCTTCTTCAGCAAGTGGTATGAGTGCGATAGCAATGTGTCTATTAAGTTTAGAAAAAGAACTAAACCCTAATTTAACTGATACTTATATTAATAAAAAAGCTTCTTTTTTAGCACGTTTAGGCTCTGGTAGTGCTAGTAGAAGTATTGAAGGCCCTTTAGTTGTTTGGGGAACACATCCTGAAATAGAAGGAAGTTCAGATTTATTTGGTGTAAAATATCCATACAAAGTACATCCAGTTTTTGAAAACTATTGCGACACTATTTTATTGGTTGATAAAGGAGAAAAGCAAGTTTCATCAACCGTAGGGCATAACTTAATGCACAATCATCCGTATGCTCAACAGCGCTTTAAGCAAGCCAATGATAATTTAACCAAATTGTCAGAAATTCTTCAAAACGGAAATATTAAAGAATTTATCAACTTAGTAGAAAGTGAAGCTTTAACCTTGCATGCTATGATGCTTACAAGTAATCCATATTTTATATTAATGAAGCCAAACACTTTAGAAGTTATTAATAAAATTTGGGAATACAGAGAACAAAATGACAGTAATATTTGTTTTACATTAGACGCTGGTGCCAATGTACATGTTTTATATCCAAACATCGAAAAAACTGATATTGAAAACTTTATTAAAAACACATTAGCCAATTACTGCCAAAAAAATCAGTATATTTGTGATAATGTGGGCTTTGGAGCAAAGGCTCTTTAACTTAAATTCTCTGCCGTATGAAAACTTCAGCATTAATAATTACTGTATTTATTTGTTTTTTTTCTGCAGCAATAAATGCACAAGAAACAATTTGGTTTGATACCAATTGGCAAGAAACTACTAAAGAAAACCATGAATATTACCGACCTGCACCAAAAAAAATTAAAAATGGCTTTTGGTTAGTTGATTACCACAAAAATGGTAAAGTTCAAATGGAAGGTTTTAGCACTAAAAAAACTCCAAATCAAGAAGTTTTTGATGGTTTAGTGATGTATTATCATGCAAGCGGAAACATTTTTCACAAAGCCAACTATGTAAACGGAAAACTTGATGGTGTTCGTAAGGTATTTTACGAAACAGGAGAACTTAAAGAACAAGGAAAATATACCGACGGGCAAAGAAATGGCGTTTGGAAAACTTTTTATAAAAACGGAAAAATAGAAACCAAAGGAAAATATCGTAATAACGAAAAAGTAGGCGTTTGGAAAACTTTTTACAAAAACGTATACTAGTTTGTAAACTAGCGCTTTTACTTGTACTTTTGCTAAGTAATTAAATCAACTATGAAAGGACCTTTATTTTATGCTAAAATATTACTTTTTGGAGAATACGGAATTATAAAAGACTCCAAAGGTCTTGCTATTCCCTTTAATTCTTACAAAGGTGTTTTAAAATCAGCAACAAATTTAACCGGTGAAGCCGAAAAGTCAAACCATAATTTAACACGTTTTTACAATTACTTAAACGATTTAAACTCTGATTTAGTTTCTTTTGATTTAATTTCTTTTAAAAATGATATTGACAACGGTATGTACTTTGACTCGTCTATTCCGCAAGGATATGGAGTAGGAAGTTCAGGAGCTTTAGTTGCTTCTATTTACGACAAATACGCAACAAACAAAATTACCGTTTTAGAAAACTTAACCCGTGATAAATTATTAGTTTTAAAACAGATTTTTTCTTTCATGGAATCTTTTTTTCACGGTAAAAGTTCTGGATTAGACCCTTTAAACTCTTATCTAAGCTTACCAATCTTAATCAATTCAAAAGAACATATAGAACCAGCAGGTATTCCATCTCAAAAAGAAGGAAAAGGCGCAGTCTTTTTATTAGATTCTGAACAAATTGGAGAAACCGAACCAATGGTAAACATCTTTATGAATAAGATGAAAAATGAAGGGTTTCGTAAAATGATAAGCGAAGAATTTTCTTTACACACCGATGCTTGTATCGATAATTTTTTACACGGCGATATAAAATCATTATTTGGTAATGTAAAAAAATTATCAAAAGTTGTTTTAACCAACTTCAAACCAATGATTCCGAGTGCTTTTCACAAGATTTGGGAAAAAGGAATCCAAACAAATGAATACTACTTAAAACTTTGTGGCTCTGGAGGTGGAGGTTATATTTTAGGTTTTACTGAAGATTATGAAAAAGCCAAAACAAGTTTAAAAGATTATAAATTAGAACTAGTGTATAGATTTTAAAATGCAATTTAATGAGTAGTGCATTAAAATTAAATACATTAATTAAAAAGATATTTAGCCTCTTATCAGTTATTAGAGGATATAATATATTAGTATTAATAGCAGCCCAATATTTGGCTGCTATTTTTATTTTTTCTGAACAAAAATCGGTAAAACCTGTGCTTTTTGATTGGCATTTACTATACTTAGTAATTGCTACAGTTACCACGGTTGCTGCCGGATATATTATTAACAACTTTTATGATGAAAAGTCAGATAAAATAAACCGGCCTATAAAAACTGGAGTTGATGCTTACATTAAACAAGAAACAAAATTATCACTTTACTTCTTATTAAACTTTATTGGATTTGGTTTTGGCTGGCTAGTTTCTTTAAGAGCTGCTTTTTTCTTTGCCATCTATATTTTTGGTATATGGTTTTACTCTCATAAACTTAAAAAACACCCTCTTATAGGGTTAATTAGTGCTACAATCTTAACAATACTACCTTTTTTTGTAGTTTTTGTACATTATAAAAATTTCTCTGAAGTAATTTTTGTACACGCTATTTTTCTTTTTTTAATTATAATGATTCGTGAATTAATAAAAAAGCTAGAAAACATAAAAGGGGCAATCATAAATAATTATAGTACTTTCCCTGTAAAATACGGTGAAGAAATCACTAAAAAATTAATCATTTTATTAATGATTTTTACGCTGATTCCTGTCGGAATATTATTCAATTACCCAGCAATTGAGTATATGAAATATTATTTTTATTTAACTGCTATTGTATTATTCTTTATTGGTTTTTACACTTGGAAAGCAACAAAAACAAATCAATACCGCCTATTACATAACGTTTTAAAGATATTATTATTAATAGGAGTTTTTAGTTTGCTTTTTATTGATAAATCATTAATTTTAGACAAAGTCGTACATGTTTTAGATTAACACTCAAATATTTACTGTACATTTGCACCCTTTTTAAAACAAAATTATGAACTCAAAAAAATCGTCGAGAGGACGACAAGCTGACAGAAACAGCAATCCTCAAGAAAAAAAATCTTTTAAAACTGATAGAAGCAACAATTCTTCTGATAAAAAAAGATTTGTAACTAGCGCTTCTGACAACAGAAAACAGTTTAAAAAAGATTTTAAAAAATCACAAGCTAGTAAAACAACTCAAAAAAACACTGAAGATACTGGTATTCGTTTAAATAAATATATCTCAAATTCAGGAATTTGTTCTCGTAGAGAAGCAGATACTTATATTGAACACGGTAGTGTTTCTGTTAACGGAAAATTAATGACTCAAATGGGTTACAAAGTACAACCTACTGATGAAGTTCGTTTTGACGGAACCTTAATTTCAATAGAACAAAAACGTTATATTTTATTAAACAAACCTAAAAATTACATTACAACCATGGAGGATGACCGTGGACGTAAAACTGTAATGGAAATTATTGCTAACGCGACTAAAGAACGTATTTATCCTGTTGGAAGATTAGATAGAAATACCACTGGATTATTACTATTTACAAACGATGGTGAATTAGCTAAAAAATTAACACACCCAAAGCATAACGTACGTAAACTATACCATGCCTCATTAGATAAAAAATTAACCTTAGCTGATTTAGACAAATTACGAGGGGAAGTAATTATTGAAGGACGAAAAGTTTTTATTGATGCCGTTTCTTATGTAGAAGGCGAACGTAAAACCGAAGTTGGTATTGAAATACACTCTGGAAGAAATAGAATTGTACGTAAAATATTTGAAAACTTTGGATATACAGTTACAAAACTAGATCGTGTGGTTTTTGCTGGTATGACAAAAAAGAATTTACCTCGCGGTAGATGGCGTGAATTAACCAGTCAAGAAGTAAACACTTTACAAATGTTATAAAAAAAATCCCGAGTTTAAAACTCGGGATTTTTAATTTACTTATTTTTCTTTTTTATGATCTTCCTTTATTTCTTCACTCCTATACTTACAACAGGGGTGCAAATTATCATAAGCCTCTTTAGTTGCTTTTATTGCTTTAGTATCATGACCTACATTTGCTACATTCTGCTGAATGGTTTTAATGGTTGTTTTACGCTCATCAATAATTAACTTTAGCTCATGCGTTTTCACATTCCATTGCGCATACTTAACACCCTTACCATTTAAAGCAGCTTTTTCAATACGTCCTTTACACATCATACAAACACCGTCTACATCAATAGATACTTTGGCGTTTTTTTTCTTTTTTTGTGCTGATAAAGATACACTCATCAACAAAACTACTAGTACTAATACTGTTTTTTTCATCTTAATCTATTTTAAATCTTAAACCTGTATAAAAATTACTTCCAAATACTGGAGCATATATAATAGTGGTATCAAAGTTTGCACCAAAAGGATTGTCGCTTCCAAGTATCGGATTTTTTTGTTTATAATTTGTTATATTTTCTGCGCCGGCATATATCTCAAACTTTTTAGAAAACACTTTTGTTATTTGAGTGTTTAGTAAATTATAACTTTTTGAATATACTGGTAATTGGTATTCAACTGAGTTAAGTTGTGTATTAGGTAATCGCTGTTTACCAACCCAATTATAAGTTATATCAAATTTCCAATGCGCATCATTTTCATTTTTTTCAGTTTCGTACGATATATTTGCAAAAAAGCGATGTTTAGCTTGTAAAGCCTTATCTATGTTTCCTGTTTTATAATCCGTATTAACATCATAATACTTATAAGAAAAACGCGTATTAAAATATGGTATTATATTTTGATTTACCTCTACTTGAAAACTATTGGCAACACTATTTCCTTTTAAATTATAAAATGATATTTCTTGCGGATTTTCCCAGTCTACAACCACCTGATTTTCGAAATCTGTTCTGTAAAAGTCAAAAGTTATATCACCTTTCTTTCCAAACAACTTATAACCTTGCAAAAATGAAACTCCATAATTCCAAGCTGTTTCAGGATCTAATCCATATATATTACCCCCAGCTTTATCAATATTAATTTGCCTTGATGATGCAAAAAATTGTTGATTTTCTGCAAAAATATTCGCACTACGTTTTCCTCTTCCTATTGATGCTCTAAACACCCCTTTTTCCCAAGGCACATATCTAATATGTAAACGAGGTGTAATAAATGTTCCTAATAAATTATGTGTATCAACTCTTAAACCTGCTGTTACACTTATATTATCAGAATTATCATAGGCATATTCAAAAAATGCTCCTACTGAATTCTCTTTGCGATCGTAATTATTAATTGTATTAATTTTTACAAATTCATCATATTTATCGTAAGTAAAGCTAAGCCCTGTTTTAAATTTATTTCTGGTATCACCAATAATTGAATTAAAAGTAAAACTACTAAAAAAACTTTGATGCTTAATATTATAATCCCTTAAGCCAAAGTATGATTCTTGCTTATGATCACTATAAGCTGCTTGTAAACCCATACTTTGAAAAGGCAAATCAGGAAAAACATAACCTATTTTTGCTGAGGCATCAAATCGAGATGTATTTATTTCACTACCCCAAACAGTAGTTGACCCTTTATCTATATCTGGATTAAAATTAATTTGCCCTACTTGTTTTTGATCATCTAAATATCTAAAATTGATAAAACTTACCCAACCTTTTTCAGCATCAACATATTGCCAACGGTTCATTATATTTATTTGTTCCGCAAGCGGATTATCTAAAAAACCATCATTGTTTTTATCAAATTTTTCTCCTCTATAATTTCCATGAACATACAAACCTGTTTGCCATTTCTTGCTTATTTTTTTATTCAAATGAGTATTCAGCTCTAACCTACCTCCTGCTGAGCCATATACATTTGCAAAAAAACGATGATTTGTATACGGTTTTACCAACTCTGCATTTATTTGACCCGAAATACTTTCGTACCCATTTACAACACTACCTGCCCCTTTGGTTATCTGAATACTTTCTACCCAAGTACCAGGAGTAAATGAAAGCCCAAATACCTGAGAAGCTCCTCGTATAGATGGAATATTTTCTTGCGTAATTAACAAGTAAGGACTAGTTAAGCCTAACATTTGTATTTGCTTAGTACCTGTTAAAGCATCAGAAAAATTAACATCTATTGATGGATTTGTTTCAAAACTTTCAGCTAAATTACAACAGGCTGCTTTTAAAAGTTCTTCACTATTAATCATCATTACATTTTGTGCCTCTAAGTACGATTTTTGAGTGGCGCTTTTTTTAGCTTTTATGGTTACTTCTTTTAAAGTATTACTTTCTTTTAAAAAATGATGTATTGGTTTTAAATTATTTATTGTAATAGTATCTGTTTTAAAACCAACAAAACTAACTATTAGTTTTTTATATTCTGATTTATAAGGTATGGTAAACCATCCTTTTTCGTTTGTAGTTGTTCCTATGTTTGTGTTTAACCAGTAAACACTTGCTCCATAGATCCCTAAATTGTCTTTAGATCCGTTTTTGTCCATAACCATCCCTTTAAATTTTTCTTGAGAAAAGGATATAGTAGACATCAGTATAAACATACCGATTATATGTATTTTCATTATTTTTATATCATATTAAGTTTTACAATTCTTGTTATTTAATAGAATTGTAAAATCAAATGATAAATACTTCGTGAAGAACCTGAATATCAAAAACTAAATTAGGCGGAGAATAATATTGGTTAGTTAAAGATTGTTTATCTAAAGTTTGAAACAATAATTTAAATGAAGTACAAAAAGCTAAAATGAATTTAGCTTGATTGAAACTTATTTTTTCTGAAGAAGATTTCTGAATATCATCTTGTCCAATAATTTGATGAACCTCATCTTTACAACATTTTTTTTTCTTAGTTATAGTTGCACAATCGTCTTTTTGACCTTTATTACAAGAGTTTGCTTCACCTACATAAGAAATATCTACCAAAAAATCACCACAAAAATGCTTTTCTATCGTAAAAGAGAACGTAGAAAACAACACTAATAGCGCCAGTAATACGGTTGATATTTTAGTAAATACTTGTTTCATCGACTACAAAGATACAAAAAAATAAAAAATTGTTTTTTAAAACAATTGTTAAATCTATTTTTGCAAGTTCTTAATTCAATTTACGATTAAGTATATAAAACTCATTAACAATGAACTTACTAGAATTAAAAAAAAACATAAATAAAATATCAGAAAGTAATATTACTAAAGAAAATAAATTGCAACAAATTTGTGATTACTTAGCAGCTGAAATTTCATATTACGACTGGGTAGGGTTTTATTTTAAAAACGGAGATAAAGATGAATTAAAATTAGCGCAATTTAATGGAGAGCCTACAGATCACACAATTATTCCTTTCGGAAAAGGTATTTGTGGTCAAGTTGCTGTTAGTAATGAAAACTTTGTAGTACAAAATGTGCAAGAACAAGATAATTATATTTCTTGTGGATGGAAGGTTAAATCGGAAATTGTAATTCCTATTTTTATTAATAAAGAAAATGTTGGGCAAATAGACATTGACTCTCATACAGTTAATCCATTTACGGAAAATGATGAAGAATTATTAGAACATGTTTGTAAAAAAGTCGCTCTTTTTATATAATTACCCTATAAACACTTGACTATTAAGATTATTATATATATTTTCGTATTCTTAAATAACCCCACATAATCCCCTAAATTATGAGTACTAAAGAATATCCTTCTTACGCTGCATTAGGCAACACTAATGCTCGTACAAAATCTCAACAATCATTATTAGAAAAATTTACTTTATGGTTTCGCGATTTTTTAGAAAACGCTGAATAATATTTTTCTTTTTTAATGTAAAAAACACCATCAAATTTTTAAAAATTTTGATGGTGTTTTTATTTAGCAATAACCTAAAATAACTATTGTGTAAACTTTACTGTTTTAGTAGCTTTGCTAGCTTAACAACACAACAATAATGAGCAGTACAAAAACTATTAAATCAGCACTAATATCCGTATTTCACAAAGATGGATTGGAGCCAATTGTAAAAAAATTAAACGAATTAGGTGTTACAATATACTCAACTGGAGGTACTGAAACATTTATTAAAGAATTAGGTATCGATGTAGTTCCGGTAGAAGATGTAACTTCTTACCCATCAATTTTAGGAGGACGTGTAAAAACATTACACCCTAAAGTATTTGGAGGTATTTTAAACCGTCAAGATCATGATGGCGATGTTGCTGAAATGAAAGAATATAACATTCCGCAACTAGATTTAGTAATAGTAGATTTATACCCTTTTGAAAAAACAGTCGCATCTGGTGCTCCTGAACAAGATATTATTGAAAAAATTGATATTGGAGGAATTTCATTAATTCGAGCTGCGGCAAAAAACTTTAAAGACACTGTACTGGTTTCTTCTATGGATCAATATGCAGATTTCCTAACGCTTATTAGCAAAAATAACGGAACTACATCAATAAACGATAGAAAAAAATTAGCTGCAAAAGCTTTTAATATTTCTTCTCATTACGACACCGCTATTTTTAACTATTTTAATGAAGACGAAGTTGTTTATAAAGCAAGTGAATCGATTTCTAAAACCTTAAGATATGGGGAAAACCCACATCAAAAAGGATATTTCTTTGGAGATTTAGAAGCAATGTTTGATAAGCTACACGGAAAAGAATTAAGTTATAATAATCTTTTAGACGTAGATGCTGCTGTAAACTTGATGAATGAATTTACAGGAGAAGCACCAACATTTGCAATTTTAAAACACAATAACGCATGTGGTTTTGCGCAAAGAGAAACCATTTACCAAGCCTATACAGATGCTTTAGCTGGTGACCCTGTTTCTGCTTTTGGTGGTATTTTAATTTCAAACACAAAGATAGATAAAGCTACTGCTGAAGAAATTCATAAATTATTTTGTGAAGTTGTAATCGCCCCTTCATATGACGATGATGCTTTAAGCGTTTTAAAAGGTAAGAAAAATAGGGTTTTATTAATTCAAAAAGAAATTGAATTACCAAAACAAACTGTAAGAACTGCTTTAAATGGTGTTTTAATTCAAGATAAAGATTTTATTACAGATAAATTAAGTGATTTATCGTACCCTACAAATACTAAACCATCAGAAAGTGAGTTAAATGATTTGTTATTTGCCTCTAAATTATGTAAAAACACAAAATCGAATACAATTATTTTAGTAAAAAACAAACAATTATTAGCTGGTGGAACTGGGCAAACAAGTAGAGTTGACGCTTTAAAACAAGCCATTGAAAAAGCCAATAGTTTTAATTTTGATTTAAAAGGAGCGGTGATGGCTAGTGATGCATTTTTCCCTTTTCCTGATTGTGTAGAAATTGCAAATAACGCAGGTATACAAAGCGTAATTCAACCTGGTGGATCAATTAAAGATCAACTAAGTATAGATTACTGTAATAACAACAATGTTTCAATGGTTTTTACAGGAACCAGACATTTTAAACATTAATTAAAATCAATGTAAAATACCCACAGATTTTTATTAGATTTGTGAGAATACATTAAAAACAAGTAAAACAACGTACTTTATATGGGATTTTTCGATTTTATGACGGAAGATATTGCAGTCGATTTAGGTACTGCCAATACACTTATAATCCACAATGGTAAAGTTGTCATCGACAATCCCTCTATTGTAGCACGTAACAGATTGACTGGCAAAATTATTGCTACCGGCCATGAAGCTAACAGAATGCAAGGAAAAACGCATGAAAACATTAAAACTATCCGCCCGTTAAAAGATGGTGTTATTGCTGATTTCCAAGCATCTGAAGAGATGATTAAAGAGTTTGTTAAGCAAATTCCGGCCATAAAAAAGAAACTTTTCCCTCCTTCATTACGAATGGTTATCTGTATTCCTTCTGGCATTACTGAAGTAGAAAAACGAGCAGTTATCGACTCTGGTCGCCATATGAATGCGAAAGAGATTTATTTAATTTATGAACCTATGGCAGCCGCAATTGGTGTTGGTGTTGATATTATGGAACCTAAGGGTAACATGATTATTGATATAGGTGGTGGTACTACTGAAATTGCAGTAATTGCATTAGCTGGTATTGTTTGTGACCAATCAGTAAAAGTTGCTGGTGATTTATTTACAAGCGATATTATGTACTATATGCGCACCCAACATAACTTGTATGTTGGTGATACAACTGCCGAAAAAATAAAAATACAAATAGGTTCTGCTACGGAAGATCTAGAAAATCCTCCAGAAGATATGATGGTACAAGGGCGAGATTTACTAAGCGGTAAACCTAAACAAGTACAAGTATCGTATCGAGAAATTGCAAAAGCTCTAGACAAATCTATTTTACGTATTGAAGATGCAGTAATGGAAACCTTATCTAAAACACCACCAGAATTAGCTGCTGATATTTACAACACAGGTATCTATTTAGCTGGAGGTGGCTCTATGCTTAGAGGGCTAGACAAACGTTTGTCTAGAAAAACAGATTTACCTGTATATGTAGCCGAAGATCCTTTACGAGCAGTTGTAAGAGGTACCGGAATTGCATTAAAAAACCTTGAAAAATACAACTCTGTATTAATCAAATAAATTTTGAATGATTATTTATGCAACAGCTTATTTATTTCTTTCAGAGGTATAAAACCTTTTTGTTTTTTGTCTTTTTAGAAATTATTGCTGTTGCATTAATCTTTAATAACCACAGCTTTCATCGAAGTAAATTTATCAGCTCAACAAATTTCATAACAGGCAGTATTTATAAAAAATCAGCTAACCTTTCTGAATACATTAATTTAAAAAGTTATAACGAAAAACTAACTGAAGAAAACACCGAGCTAAAAAACAAAATAGCTTTACTTCATTCTCTTATTGACACCATAAACACACATAAAAACACAACTAATTCTCATCAAGAATTCTTATATATTAGTGGCAAAATAATAAACAACACTTACAATAACAACAATAATTTTATCACAATAAATAGAGGTGGTAGTCATGGAGTTTCTACTGAAATGGCAGTTATTAATAGTAATGGAATTATTGGAATTACCGATAATGTTGACAACAAGTTTTCTAGAATTCAATCTATCTTAAATGCTAAAAGTAGTATTAACGCAAGTTTTAAAGACAATAATTACTACGGTACTCTTAAGTGGAATGGAAAAAATCACAATATTGTTCAACTAACAGATATACCACGTCAAGCTATTTTTAAAATAGGAGACACTGTTGTTACAGGTGGTAAATCGACTATTTTCCCCGAAGGAATACCTATTGGGTTTGTTAGTAAAATACCTGAAGAGCTTTCTGCTTCAAATACTATCGACATTAAGCTATTTAATGATATGACCAACTTAAAACATATTTATATAATAACAAACCTTAATAAGGAAGAAATTAAAAGAGTAGAAGATAAGAATGAATAGAACAATTTACATCATATTTTTATTTGTATTTTTACTTTTACTACAAGTTATTGTACTAAATAATATTCTGTTTTTAGGTTATATAAACCCCTACCTATATATTGTTTTTGTTTTTTTATACCCTTTAAACACAAATAGATTTCCCTTTCTGAGCCTTTCTTTTATACTTGGTTTATGTGTAGATGCCTTTTCAGATTCAGGCGGAATACATGCATTTTCAATTTTATTTATCGCCTACATAAGACTCTTTTTTATAAAAACTATCTTTAAAAAAAATGAAGCTGATTATTTATTGTTTAACTTAAAACTAGAAACATTTGATAAAGTTTTTAATTACACTGTAATTTTAACACTAGTTCATCACTTCATATTGTTTAGTTTCATTAATTTTAGCTTTTACTCATTCTCAAAAGTACTTTTAACCACATTATACTCTAGTATATTCACATTGGTATTGTACTTTTTGGGAAGTTTTATTTTTAGAAAAAAACCAATCTAAAGCAAATTATTGCTTTTAAATTAGCAAAAAACAAATGAAACGAAGTTTCTTACTTGTATTTTTAATTAGCCTTGTTGCTATAATTTATATTGCTCGATTATTTCAACTACAAATTATTCGTGGGGCCAACTTAAACCCTATACAAAGTTCAGCTATTAAAATTGAATACGACTATCCTGAGCGTGGACATATTTACGATAGAAATGGGGAATTATTAGTAGCAAATCAACTATCGTATGATGTAATGGTAATTCCTAAAGATGTTAAATCATTAGATACTTTAGAGTTTTGCTCTCTTTTAAAAATAACCAAAGAAGATTTTAAAAAACGTTTTAAAAAAGCAGAAAAATTTGCCCGGTGGCTACCTTCAAAGTTCTTAAAACAATTAGCCAAAGAAGATTTTGCTTACTTACAAGAAAAATTGCCAAAATACAATGGTTTTTACATTCAAAAACGTATCATTAGAGACTATCCTATTAAAGCAGGTGCGAATATTTTAGGGTTCATCGCCGAAGTAAATGAAAAGAAAGCACGAACAAGTAATTACTACGAACAAGGTGAATTAATAGGTAAGTTAGGAGTTGAAAAACAATATGAAAAAATTCTTAGAGGAATAAAAGGAAAAAAACGTTTTAAAAGAAACAACCTAAATAAAATTACCGGCTCATATAAAAACGGTAAATATGATACCCTTGCCGTAACAGGTAAAGATTTAACGCTTACTATTGATAGTGAACTTCAAAAATATGGTGAATTATTAATGAAAGGAAAAAGAGGAGGAATTGTTGCTATTGAACCAAAAACTGGTGAAATTTTAGCTCTTGTAACTGCACCATCTTATGACCCAAATTTATTGGTTGGTCGTAAACGATCTCCTAATTCAGTCAAATTATTTAACGACACCATTAATATGCCAACATTTGATCGTGGCTTGCAAGCTATGTACCCTCCTGGCTCCCCTTTTAAAATTTTAAATGGCTTGATAGGTTTACAAGAAGAAGTTATAGATGAACAATTTGGTGTTTATTGCCATCATGGTTACAAATATGGAGCGCGTAAGAATGAATTCATGGGGTGTCATTGCGGTATTACAGGAAGACCTGTTCGTTTAAAAACAGCCATAGCAAAATCTTGTAATAGTTATTTTGCAACCACCTATAAAAAAATTATTGATAAAACTGACGACCCTAAAATTGGTATGAAAAACTGGAACAAACATGTTGAAAGTTTTGGACTTGGTAATTATTTAGGGTATGATTTACCTGCAGGAAGAAAAGGAATGGTACCTGATGCTGAATTTTATAATAAATGGTACAGAAACAGATGGAGATCTAGTTATACTATTTCAAATTCTATAGGGCAAGGAGAAATATTAACCACCCCAATGCAATTAGCTAATATGACAGCAGCCATTGCCAATAGAGGTTACTTTTACACCCCGCATATTGTAAAAAAAATAGATAACAAAACAATTGTTGACTCAACATATTCAACAAAAAGAAACACAACCATAAATCCTAAACACTTTCCAATAGCAATTGAAGCTATGCATGAAGTATTTACATACGGAACTGCCAAATGGCACCAGATAGAAGGAATTGATATTTGCGGAAAAACAGGAACTGCTGAAAATAAAATTAAAATCATTGATGGAGAAAAAGTACAAGCTCAAGATCATTCGATACTAATTGCTTTTGCTCCTAAAGATAATCCGAAAATAGCTATGGCCGTTTATATCGAAAATGGTGGTTATGGATCTACAATAGCAACACCTATAACAAGTCTTATGATTGAAAAATATATTAAAGGAACAATTACTAAAAAGTATGTTGAAGAACGTATGATAAATCTAAGTCTTCAAAAAGAATATGATAAATTAATTAAAAAGAAAGATACTCTTGCGCCAGGAAAGAAATAACATTTTTGAAGGCATCGATTGGTTACTTGTTTTATTATACATACTACTTGTAGGCTTTGGATGGATGAATATTTATGCTTCTTCATCAACAGATGAAACTAGGGCTGTTTTTGATTTTTCAACTAAATACGGGAAGCAACTAATATTTATTGCCTTAACCATTCCTCTTATTATTTTAATTCTTTTTTTTAACTCAAAATTTTACGAGCAATTTGCCAGTGTTTTATATATTATTTCTCTTGTTTTATTAGCCGGTGTATTAGTTTTTGGCCGCAAAATTAATGGAGCAACATCATGGTATAACTTTGGAGGCATTAGCCTTCAGCCTTCGGAATTTGCTAAAGTATTTACCGCTTTAGCATTAGCTAAATTAATGAGTGATCGGCAATACAACTTAAAGCTAATAAAAAACCAAATAAAAACATTTGTCGTAATGTTTTTACCCGCCTTTTTTATAGCTTTACAACCAGACATGGGTTCTGTTTTAATTTATTTTGCTTTCTTTTTTGTTTTAAATAGAGAGGGTTTAAGTCTAGGTTATCTTTTATTTGGGGCTAGTTCAATAATTTTATTTATACTAACCATATATTTTGGTGCAAAATGGATACTTATTAGCTGTTTATTTATTATAACACTTACAAGTATATATGGGCTGTACAAAAACAAACGTTTTCTTCGTTTTAATGCCTTAAAAATAATTGCTTTATATCTTTTTACAAGTATTTTTATTTTTGGAATTGGTTATACTTATGATAACATACTAGAACCACATCAAAAAGACCGATTTGATATCTTATTAGGAAAAACAACCGATCTTAAAAACAAAGGCTATAATACTTATCAGTCAGAATTAACAATTAGTTCAGGTGGTTTATTAGGAAAAGGGTTTTTACAAGGTGATAGAACGCAAGGGAAATTTGTACCCGAACAAGAGACAGACTACATTTACAGTACTGTTGGTGAAGAATGGGGTTTTTTAGGAAGCGCTACTGTAATTATCTTATTCACCCTACTGCTATACCGAATTATTTACTTATCTGAAAAGCAAACTAATAAATTTAGCAGGATATATGGCTACGGAATTGCCTCTATTATATTTTTTCATTTGGTGGTAAACGTCGGAATGGTAATTGGATTACTACCAACAATCGGAATCCCCTTACCTTTTTTCAGCTATGGTGGCTCTTCTTTATGGGGATTTACTGTACTCTTATTTATCTTCATTAGATTGGATGCTCATAAAAAATATGATTGGTAAAAAACCAGTGTTTTTTCTAAAACAACAAAGCTATATAAAGTAAACCCAACTGCTTTGTTTGTTTTACAACATCATAAAAAAGCAGAGCTAAACAACTTTCTATCTCTTCTCTAGACTTTTTTAAAGCTTTAATTTATTTGTTAAAATTTTGCACAAAAAAAAACGCTTCGATAAATATCAAAGCGTTTTTTTTTAACATATAATTTCTTATAAAGAAGCTACGTGTTTAGCTAATTTAGATTTTAAGTTAGCAGCCTTATTCTTATGAATAATATTGTTTTTTGCTAATTTATCCAACATTGAAACAACTGTAGAAAACATTCCTTCTGCTTCTTTTTTATCTTCAGTAGCTTTCAATCTTCTAACAGCATTACGAGTTGTTTTATGCTGATATTTATTTCTTAAACGCTTTGCGTCGTTACTTCTAATTCTTTTTATTGCTGACTTGTGATTTGCCATTATATAAATTCTTAATTGTTTATAAAAACTTTGTAGTCCGTACGGGAATCGAACCCGTGTTACCAGGATGAAAACCTGGCGTCCTAACCCCTAGACGAACGGACCAAAACAATCATTCTGATTGCGGGTGCAAATATACAATAATTTTTGATATTTGCAATAATTTTATTCTTTAATTAGTAGTTTTTTCAAACGTTTAAATTCTTTCAAACACTAATTACAACTTTGTAGTCCGTACGGGAATCGAACCCGTGTTACCAGGATGAAAACCTGGCGTCCTAACCCCTAGACGAACGGACCATAACAATCATTTTTCCTGATTGCGGGTGCAAATATATAAACACTTTTTTAATTGAACAAAGGTTTTTTTATTTTTTTACCTATTTTTTTTTACACACTATAAAAACTTTAAAAAAAAGCCACTATAATGCTTACTTGAAATCAACTATAAATGAATATTTCTCATTAAAAAACAACTACACACACACTTTAACCACTTAACTAAAAACCTCTTACTTAAGAAAAAAGTGAAATTATTTAATATTTAACTCTTTTTTACTACTACAAATTACAAACCCTGCAAAAGCAGGGTTTGTATAATAGTATTAATAAGCTTTTGCAAAGAGTACTTTTTTAGAAGAAGGTTTTCCTGTAAAAATACACTTTCCTTCCTCCTCTATAGCATCGTTAGGAATACACCTTATAGTTGCTTTGGTTAACTCTTTAATTTTATCTTCAGTTTCTATTGTTCCGTCCCAATGTGCGGAAACAAAACCTCCTTTATTTTCAATTACCTCTTTAAATTCGTCAAAAGTTGTAACTTCTGTAGTGTGCTCAGCTCTGTAATTTAAAGCTCTCTTAAATAAGTTATCTTGAATTTCTTCTAACAAATTAGCTGCAAAACTTACCACTTCGTCAATAGCTATGGTTTGTTTTTCAAAAGTATCACGACGAGCAACCTCAACTGTACCGTTTTCTAAATCACGTTTTCCTATTGCCATTCTTACTGGCACACCTTTTAGTTCATATTCTGCAAACTTAGCTCCTGGTCTAAATGTATCTCTATCATCAAATTTAACCGAAACACCTTTTTTACGTAACTCTTTAACAATTACATCAACCTTTTCAGAAATCGCATTTAATTGCTCTTCTCCTTTATATATAGGAACAATTACAACTTGAATTGGCGCTAATTTCGGAGGCAACACCAATCCTGCGTCATCTGAATGTGTCATTATTAAACCACCTATTAAACGTGTTGACACTCCCCATGAGGTAGCCCAAACATGTTCTTTTTTCCCTTCTTTAGAGGTGTATTTTACATCAAATGCTTTTGCAAAGTTTTGCCCTAAAAAGTGAGAAGTTCCTGCTTGCAGTGCTTTTCCGTCTTGCATTAATGCTTCAATAGTTAAAGTATCATCCGCTCCTGCAAATCGTTCGCTTTCAGATTTTGCTCCTTTTACTACGGGCATTGCCATAAAATTCTCAGCAAAAGTTGCATAAACTTCTTGCATTTGTTTTGCTTCTGAAATAGCTTCTGCTTTTGTTGCATGTGCGGTATGCCCTTCTTGCCATAAAAATTCAGCAGTTCTTAAAAATAAACGAGTACGCATTTCCCAACGAACAACGTTTGCCCATTGATTTATTAATAAAGGTAAATCACGATACGATTGTATCCATCCTTTATAGGTATTCCATATAATAGCTTCTGAAGTTGGCCTCACCACTAACTCTTCCTCTAACTTTGCTTCAGGATCTACGCGCAGTTTACCTTCATTATCAGGATCATTTTGTAAACGATAATGTGTTACAACTGCACATTCTTTAGCAAATCCTTCTGCATTTTTTTCTTCTGCTTCAAACAAACTTTTAGGTACAAATAACGGAAAATACGCATTTTGATGCCCAGTTTCCTTAAACATTCTATCTAATTCTGCTTGCATTTTTTCCCAAATAGCAAATCCGTAAGGTTTAATAACCATACATCCTCTTACCGCTGAGTTCTCAGCCAAATCAGCTTTTACAACTAATTCGTTGTACCATTTTGAGTAATCTTCGTCTCTTTTTGTTAAATGTTTGCTCATATTCAAAAGTTTGGCATAAATATTGTTATTTTTTATGCGTAAATTGTCTATGCAAAACTACATTAAAAAGGGTACAAGCCCAACAAAGAAATAATATTTTGCATTTCCATTTTCGAATTAGTTTTTTATAACCTAAAAATTTAAGCGATGAAGCTACATTACTCTAATACAAAGCTGTCTTTTTATATACTATCATTATTTATGGTAGCAACACTTGTTTCATGCGGAACAGTACAAACAGTTGCTGGTAGTGGTGATGGAATTTATGACGATGATAATTATGAAAGGCGAGAACAACCACAACGTAAAGTTGTTATTGCTGATGAAAATGAATATGATGACTATCAAGAAAACTACTTTACAAAAGAGGTTGAACGTTTAGGACTAATTAATGGTACCGATATTTTTACTGATATCGACAGTTATGCTTCTGAAAATAATGAATACGACACCGAAGAAGATTTTATTGAAGAAGAAACAACCTCAGGAACTATTAGCTATAACAATAATCAACCTTGGGGATACAACGATAATACCAATGACGTTGTTATTAATATAAATACTGCGCCTCAATGGGGCTATTATGATGACTGGAATTTTTATTATGGATATAGCTACCACAGACCTTGGTGGAGGTCTCGTTATAATAATTATTACTGGGGACACCATAATTACTGGAATCCTTACAACAGGTATTATTACAATACTGGATTTTATATAGGAATGGGTGGTTTTTACAACTCATATTATCACAGACCATATTACCGAAACAATTATAATCGCTACTACAGGCCTTATAGAGGTAGTAATTATTATAGAGGTTCCCGAACCGCTTATAGAAATAATCGTACTTCATCAAGAAGAACATATAGTAACAATAATAGAAAAGCTTCTTCATCAAGAAGATCTTCAGATTCATACAGACGAGGAAACAACAGTAGTGTTCGTTCCTCTAGAAGTACACGATCATCAAGAACTACAAGAGGAACCCGATCTACAAGTAACACGAATAACAGGTACACAAGAGGATACAACCCTAACGGAAACAGGAGTACAAGAAGTAGTGGAAATACTAATAGAAGTAACCGTAGCAGCACTACAAAAAACTACCGAACTCCTAAAAGTTCATCCTCAAAATCATCTAAAAGAAGTAATCGTTCAAAAAGCTATTCAACACCCAGCAGGAGTTCTCGTAGCCATTCAGCTTCATCAAGAAACAGTAACAGCAACAGAAGTTCTTCAAGCAGCCGAAGCTCAAGAAGTAGAAGTTCAAGAAGCAGTAGACGATAACCCAAGTAAACTTTCGAATAAGTTTTTAAATTAATTAACAAAAAAATGAAACAACTTTTAACTTTCGCGATATTATTCGCTAGTACATATACAGCCTTTTCTCAATCTCTAAACTACACAGATTTAGGTATTTTATTTTCTCAAAATGAAAACTACGGAACCGCGCGTTTTGAAGCAATGGGAGGTGCGTTTGGAGCCTTAGGTGGTGATGTATCTGCTACACTTATCAATCCTGCGGGTGGAGTTGTTTCAAAAAACAACCTATTTTCTATTACTATTGGTAACCGTAATACAGACCAAAATGTTAACTATTATGGTGATAATTTTAAAAACCAAGATGACTTTTTTAATCTAACACAGGCAGGAGCAATACTTTCATTTGATTCAGATTTTAGCTCAGATTGGAATCGTTTTGCGGTAAGTATTAATTATAGTATTAAAAAAGATTTTAACGGAGCATACTCCTTAAGTAATGGAGATTACCTAAAGTATTACGAACATGAAAATGACACAGGCACAAACAAAACACAGTTTTTAAACTCTATTAATCATGAATTTAACAACTCTTTTGAAGGAGAAACAGCTACTTATAACTTAGGATTTTCAGCTGTGCATCAAAACAGACTTTATGTAGGTGGTTCTTTAAATTTTCATGACATTAATTTTACACAAACTACACATTTAAAGGAAACAAATGAAGATAATAACGGAAACGCTTTAAACTCATATAACTTAACCAATACTCAAATGCAAGGAAATGGGTTTTCACTTAGTTTAGGTTTCATTTATAAACTTAACAATAACTTCCGTCTCGGACTAACTTACGAAACACCTACTTGGTACGAAGAGGTTATTGAGCAATACTATGACCGATTAACAATGAATGAAATTAGCAATTTAAACCTTGGTTCTTTTTATGATATTATTGATGATGGCCCTAACAGTTTTCGTTTTAAAACACCAGGTAGAATAACCGCAAGTGGTGCTTTTATCTTCGGAAAAAAAGGTTTATTGAGTGTAGATTACACTTACAAAGATTTTAAAAATATTAAATACAGAGAAAGTGACCCTACACTGGTAGAAGCTAATCAAAGTTTTTCGAACACCTTAAGAAGCACACATGCTTTAAATATTGGTACAGAATGGCGTTTTGACAGAATGAGTGTTAGAGGAGGATATCACTATGAGAAAAATCCTAACTTACCAAATGCTTTTGGAGGAAACACAAATAAAGATAACTTAAGAGGTTTTACACTAGGATTAGGATATAATTTAGGAAACACCAAATTTGATTTATCATATCGAAAATCTGAAAGTATGGATTTTTATACCTTAAATAACCCTGGCGATATTAAGATAGATAATAATACCTCTAGAGTTTCTGCAACAATTACATTCAATTTATAATCGTAACAGAAACAAACGTTATAAAAAAATCCTGCATTTGCGGGATTTTTTATGTACACATATCTCACTTTTTTACCGTAATTTTGCAGTTCATTTTACAACCTATGAGTACAATTAAAATAACCCTACAAGAAACCAATAACGAAACCATTCTTAAATTTGTGAGTAACACTATTTTAATAAATGGAGGTAGTTATGAATTTAATAATATAGACGAGGCTAAAAACTCACCTTTAGCACAACAACTTTTTTACCTTCCTTTTGTAAAAAAAATATTAATTACAGCAAATTTTGTTGCAATTCAACGTTACGACATTGTGCAATGGGAAGATGTTGAAGAAGAAGTTAGAGCGCAAATAGAAAACTATTTACAAGAAGGTAATACTCTTGTAAAAGAAGAAACTGTTAAAAAAGATGCTGTTGAAGTATATGCTGAAGTTACACCAAATCCGGCAGTAATGAAATTTGGTACAAACAAAGCACTTACACAAACCGATGTTGAGTTTAAAAACATTGAGGAAGCAAGCAAATCATCTCCTTTAGCAAAAGAATTATTCAGTTTTTCATTTGTAAAAGAAATTTTCATTTCTGAAAACTATGTATCGATTACCAAATATGACATGATAGAATGGAATGAAGTACACCAAGAAGTACGCACATTTATTAGAAACTATATTCAAGAAGGTAAAACGATTATACAGGAATTACCAAAACAACAAACAAAACAAAATGTTGAAATTCCGAAAGAAGATTTAACAGACACAGAAGCTAAAATAGTTGACATTTTAGATGAATACATTAAACCAGCCGTAGCTTCGGATGGAGGAAACATCGCTTTTCAATCATACGATCAAGAAACTAAAAGAGTTAGCGTAATATTACAAGGAGCTTGTAGTGGCTGTCCTTCATCAACGGTAACTTTAAAAAATGGTATTGAAACGATGTTAAAAGATATGTTACCAAATCAAATTAATGAAGTAGTTGCTATTAACGGATAATTTTAAAATTACATGTCAAAAACTATCAAGCCATACAAGGATTCTGAATTAGGTAAAAAAGAACAAGTAGCCAAAATGTTCGATAATATTTCTGAAGATTACGACGGATTAAACCGTGTTATCTCATTAGGAATTGATGTTAGTTGGCGAAAAAAAGTAGTGAAATTAGTTGGCGAAAATAACCCGCAACAAATTTTAGACATCGCTACCGGAACTGGTGATTTAGCTTTAATGATGGCTAAATTAAATCCTCAAAAAATTGTTGGATTAGACATTTCAGCTGGAATGCTAGAGGTAGGAAAACAAAAAATTTCAAAAGTAAATTTATCTGATAAAATTGAAATGATTGTTGGTGATAGTGAAAATATTCCTTTTAATGACAATACCTTTGATGCAATTACTGTTTCTTTTGGGGTTCGTAATTTTGAAAACCTAGACAAAGGATTAACAGAAATATTACGCGTTTTAAAACCCGGAGGTAAATTTGTGGTATTAGAAACTTCAAACCCTACAAAATTTCCTTTTAAACAAGGGTATAAATTTTACACTAATTTTATCTTACCGATTATTGGTAAAATATTTTCAAAAGACAAAGTTGCATACTCTTATTTATCAGAAAGTGCAAATTCTTTTCCTTTTGGTGAAGCCTTTAACAATATTTTACAAAAAAATGGGTTTAAGAGTGCAACGAATTTACCTGTAACTTTTGGAGTTGCATCAATTTACACCGCATTAAAATAATATGTTAAAAAAACTGTTACTTTTCGGATTTTTCGGATTTTTCACAATCAGCTTTCAAGCACAAAGAGAAAAAATATTAAACCTACCAAGTTTTGATAAACCAATATTTCATTACGGATTTTATTTAGGCTTAAATAATAACGGTTATAAAATAGCATACAAACCAAGTGCTTTTAATGATGCCGAAATAGATGTATCGTCATCAATAGGTTTCAATGTTGGTTTAATTGCTGATTTAAAACTACACGAGAATCTTAATTTACGTTTTGAACCTGGATTAATATCTAACACTAAAACTTTAACGTTTAAACATATTGCTGGTGCTGATAATGTAAAAACAAGAGAAGTAGGTGCCACATACTTACACCTACCTTTTATCTTAAAATTAAGCACTAATAGAATGAACAACTTAAGACCTTATGTATTAGGAGGAATATCATACGATTATAATTTTTCTAGTAATGAAGGCAACAGTAATGATAATTTTGCAGGTCAGTTTAGAACCACTTCTAGTAACTTTATGTACGAGGTTGGTATTGGTGTTGATTTTTACTTGAGTTATTTTAAGTTCTCACCTTCTATTAGAGGCATCTTTGCAATTAATAATGAAACAGTATATGACAATAAGTCTTCAAGTCAATGGACAGATCCTATTGACTTTTTAGGTACAAGAGGTGTTTTTCTTCACTTATCTTTCGAATAATAAAAAAAGCTACTTAAAACAGTAGCTTTTTTTATTATTCTATAACTACAACTGCACGTTTACAACTAAAAATAACTTCCGTTTCCGAAAGTCATTTATAATAATCTAAATAAAACAGAGTCCTCCAAATCTACCCTTCTTTAGTTAGAGAAACATTTTATTAGTATAAATCACGAATTGTAGTAAAAAAAATGACCATCTTTCGATGGTCATAAAGTAAAGAATACGTCTTTACTTATAAGATAGAAGTCCCCCGAAATCTATCATTTTTATAATTCTTTTTATCAATTACTGACAAATATAAAATAAAAAGTTTAAACTCTTTAATTTTCAATAACTATTTTACTGTCTACCACGTCTTTAATTGGCAACACTATCTTTCCATCAGCAGTGGTAATTACCATACAAATATTATCTACTGCTGTAACAACGCCTTTAATATCTCCTATAGTAACTTTTTTACCAATACTTACATTTTTTCTTGAATAGTATCCATAAAGCAATCTTGCTACAACTTCTTTTGCTCCTAAACCAAAGGCTAATGTGAAGGCTAAGAGCACAGATCCTATCAATAACGTTAAATTACTTTTTATTACTGATGTATCAACTCCTGCTTGATCTAACGCTGTTATTGACAAAAAAACTACAATTAAATAAAAAGCGATATTACCTACTAAATTTCCTCCAGAAATTTCCATAGACTTAAATAATGTTTGAATAGCTTTCTTTACCATGGTGCCTAAATAAGCTCCAGCTACAAAAATTCCTAATGCAGTTAATAATTTAGGTAAATAAGCAAAAAAACTTCTTATTCCTTCAGAAACAACTACAAGTCCAAATATATTTGAACCTGCCATTACAAATGTTAAAATTAAAAACCATTTCAAAACAGCTAATATTGCTGTTGTTAAAACAATATTTATTGTTGAGTTACCAAAAATTTCTGTTTTACTTAGCTTTTTAGACCATTCATCAATCTTTGTTTTACTTAAAGCTTTTTTAACTATAAATAAAAAAAACTTTATAATTAACCAAGCTAAAATTACAAAACCAATAAATCCAAAAACTGTTGGCAGTGAATCTATTATATCTTGAAAAATATTTTTAAAAGGTTTTAAAATATCTATTTGTAGTGCATTCATAATTACTATGATTGGTATTAATTTTATTAGTTATTCTGTCTCTTTCGATTTTTCTTTAATCGCACCACCACCTAATAAATCAGCAATTGTATTTGGGTATTTTACCACAAATAAATCAGCCATATCTATCGATAGCTTTATCATTGCCACATCGCCAAGCACTTTGCCTTTTAGTGCCTCGGGCAACTCTTCATTATGTAATATTTTCTTAAATGGATTTTCCATAATTATTACAGTGCGTTATATGCCTTTATAACTTTTTCTTTTGCTCTTTTTAAACGCATTTTTACTGCGCTATCTCCTAACTCTAGTGCTGCTGATATTTCTTTAATACTCATATCATCTTGATATTTCATTAATAAAATCATCTTTTCAGAAACAGCTATTTTTTCAAGAGCTTTTGCTAGTTTATCAGCCTTAAGTTCAAACAATGCAGCATCATTTATCTCATCCTCATTACTATCTTCTTTTATCTCATCGGTTACAACAGTTACTTTTTCTTTTTTCTTCTCTTTATTTCTTTGCACGTAATTTACGCAGAAATTATAGGTAAAAGAATACAACCAGGTAGAAAACTTAGACTTTCCTTTAAAAGTTCTTAATTTTACGAATAAACGAATAAACACATCATGCGTTAAATCTTGTGCTTCTTCTTTATTTTTAGAAAAACCATAACATTTATTATAAACAACACCCGCATACCGATCATACAAAACAGCAAATAAATGAGTATCATTTTTTTCTACTATTTTACTAACCAGTTCTTCGTCGCTTAGTTTTGTATTGTCAGGGCTTTTCAATAGCTAAGTTTGGTTTGTAATTAAATTTGACACTTATTTTCATTAATTGTCACTTATTTTTATGCACGAAAGTACAAAATTAACATTTCTTTAACGAGATAAAAATAAAAGTAAAAAAATTATCTTTTTTTTGTAACAAAAAAACAACATCATACGTATAAGTTAATGTAGACCGATTGATAAATTAAAATATTACTTAATTCGATGAGACAACTTAAAATTACCAAGCAGGTTACTAACAGAGAAACTGCTTCTTTAGACAAATATTTACAAGAAATAGGAAAAGTAGATTTAATTACTGCCGATGAAGAAGTAGAATTAGCACAAAGAATTAAAGCTGGTGACCAAAGAGCCTTAGAAAAATTAACTAAAGCCAATTTACGTTTCGTTGTCTCGGTAGCAAAGCAATATCAAAACCAAGGATTAACATTACCAGATTTAATTAACGAAGGTAATTTAGGTTTAATTAAAGCAGCAAAACGTTTTGATGAAACTCGTGGATTTAAATTTATCTCATACGCTGTATGGTGGATTCGTCAATCTATCTTACAAGCATTGGCAGAGCAATCACGTATTGTACGTTTACCTTTAAATAAGATTGGTTCTATCAACAAAATAAATAAAATGTATGCTTTCTTAGAGCAAGAAAATGAAAGACCTCCAAGTCCTGAAGAAATTGCTAAGAAATTAGACATGACTGTAAATGACGTAAAAGAGTCAATGAAAAACTCTGGTCGTCACGTATCAATGGATGCGCCTTTAATTGAAGGTGAAGATTCTAACTTATACGATGTATTAAACTCAGGAGAATCTCCAAATCCAGATAAAACATTATTACACGAATCTTTACGTATCGAAATTAACCGTGCACTAGAAACTTTAACACCTCGTGAAGCGGATGTTGTAAAATTATACTTCGGTTTAGGAGAGCACCAACCAATGACTTTAGAAGAAATCGGTGAAACGTTCGATTTAACTCGAGAGCGTGTACGTCAAATTAAAGAAAAAGCAATCAGAAGATTAAAGCACACTTCTAGATCTAAAATATTAATGACTTACTTAGGCTAGAAGTCGCAGACCCCTTTTGTCATCTTACTGATGTTACAAAACACACATATATAAACTCTCGAATTAATTTTTCGAGAGTTTTTTTATTTGAAGCCTTTTCCTGCTTTCACTACTCGCTTTTTTTTCATCCTTCAAAAAAGAGCTCACACAAACCGTTCTATCAGGGCTAAGCATATTTATGTATTTTATTACTTTACCATAGTTTCTTGCAAAGACGAATTAAGTATCTTTGCACAAATAACAACACAACAACAAACTAATGAGTAATTTAATTGCACCATCAATTTTAGCAGCAGATTTTGCTAACTTACAACAAGACATTGAAATGGTAAACAATAGTGATGCCGATTGGTTTCATATTGATATTATGGACGGTGTTTTTGTACCCAACATATCTTTTGGAATGCCTGTTTTAAAAGCAATTTCAAAACACGCCAACAAAACAATCGATGTACATTTAATGATTGTTGATCCTGACAGATATATTAAAACCTTTGCCGACTTAGGCGCAGACATTTTAACGGTACATTACGAAGCTTGTACACATTTACACAGAACAATACAAGCAATAAAAGCTGCAGGCATGAAAGCTGGAGTTGCCTTAAATCCGCATACACCAATTGCTGTTTTAGAAGATGTAATTGCTGATTTAGATTTGGTGTGTATCATGAGTGTAAACCCAGGTTTTGGTGGGCAATCATTCATTGAAAACACCTACAAAAAAGTAAGTCAATTAAAACATTTAATAGAATTTTCAAATTCTGATTGTCAAATAGAAATTGACGGTGGTGTTACCGACCAAAATGCCAATCAACTTATTGAAGCTGGTGCTGATGTACTTGTTGCCGGTAGTTATGTATTTAAAAGTGATAATCCAACAGAAACAATTAAAAATTTAAAAGAATTGGTTAATTAAAAATAAAGAAAAGAGGAGGTTTAAAAAACCTCCTCTTTTTAGTTTAAAATTGTTCTAATAAATAATTAATTAAATCGGTTGTAGTAACAATACCTACCAACTCATTATTATCAACAACAGGTAATGCATGAAATTCTTTTTTAGATAAAATTTCAGCAACCTCTTTTATTGTTGATGATGAATTTACTGTCACTAATGTTTTTGCCATTACCTGATCAATAGTAAACATATTATAAACCACTGTATCTACATCTTTTTCATCTTCATCAGCAGCATCCGCAAAACTAATTCTTAATAAGTCAGTATAACTTAACATTCCCTTTATTTCAGAACCACTTACAACAGGAATATGCCTTATCTTTTCTTTCTTAAATAACTTTTCTGCAAGCATTAAATCATCACTACTACTTAATGTTATTACGTTCTTACTCATAATTGCTGACACTGGTGTTCTTTTTTTCATCTTATTTTCAATTTATTGTTAATTACTACAACAAATTTCAGAAATAAAATCAATCAAAAATCTGATAAAAATCAGCAATATCTATTTTTGATTTTCGTAAATTATGCTTTCTAAATACTTATAAAATTGATTACTAAACTACAACAACATTATGGCTATTTATTTGAAGAAAATCTACTTCAAGAAATAGCAAACGTATCCATCTATAAAAAGTTTAAAGAAGATGATATTATTATTGATGTCAATAGTTACATGGTAGCTATACCACTAATAATTAGCGGAGCTATTAAAATTTTACGAGAAGACAAAGATGGCGATGAATTAGTGTTATATTATATCGAAAAAGGAGATACTTGCGCCATGACACTATCATGCTGTATGGGAGAAACTAAAAGTAAAATTAAAGCAGTTGCTGAAACAGATGTTACACTTTTAATGATTCCTAAAAACAAAATGTCTGAGTGGTTAAGTAAGTATAAAAGTTGGCAAGAATACATTTTAGCCAGCTACCATTCTAGACTTAACGAATTTATAGATGCTGTAGATTCTATTGCCTTTTTAAACATGAATGATCGTTTGTTAAAGTATTTAAAAGACAAAGCCATGGTTATAGGTAATGATGTTTTAAATGTTACTCATTTACAAATTGCAAATGACTTACACACTTCTAGAGTTGTTATTTCAAGGTTACTAAAGGCACTAGAAAAACAATCAAAAATTGAACTACGTAGAAATCAAATAAAAATATTAGAACTATAACTTAAATATTATTAATTATAAAAAAAGCAATAGATTGTACTTTCTATTGCTTTTTTTTGTGCTTAATTTTGTGACCGCGAAGGGATTCGAACCCCCAACCCTCAGAGCCGAAATCTGATATTCTATCCAGTTGAACTACGCAGCCATTATAATTTACATCAAATTCTTTTTAACTAGGGTAGAGATCGTTTTACCATCAGCTTGCCCTGCTAATTGTTTTGAAACAATTCCCATTACTTTACCCATATCTTTCATTCCTTCAGCACCAACTTTTACTATAACCTCGTTTACTACTTTTTCAATTTCAACTTCAGATAATGATTCTGGTAAAAATTGCTCTAGTACAGTTGCTTCTGCTAATTCTGGAGCTGCTAAATCCTCTCTTCCTTGTTCAGAAAAAACAGCAGCACTATCCTTACGTTGTTTTACTTGTTTTTGAATAATTTTTAGTTCTTCAGCTTCAGATATCTCACCTGCCCCAGTTTCAGTATTCGCTAACATAAAGGCCGATTTCAATGCTCTTAATGCAGTTAAAGCTACGGTATCTTTCGATTTCATAGCTTCTTTCATTTTATTCATTACTTCTTTTTGCAAACTCATAATAGTTTTTTAGGTTTAAAAAATTCCCGATTTACGGGAATTTAAAATATTTTATTTTATTCCATTAATCTACATTATCATGTAAAAACGAATTATTTGAACGCAAAAAATCGTTATTATCAGTATTTAACGCGGTATCTGACTTACTAATATTTGCTCCTGCATTAATATCAACCCCCTGTCTTTTATAAGCTGGTTGACGCTCAATTTCATCGATATTTTTATTTACCTGATCGCTAAACTTATGATTAAACCCTTTCATATTTTCACGTCTTTCTTGCGCTCTTTTTCTTAACTCAGAAATAGTAATATCTAACGGTGAAACTTCTTCACTTGTTGTTTCAATATTATTAATTTCTTCTTGAGTTTTAGTTTTTACCTCAAATTGCAACTCTTCTTCAATTTGTTCTTTTACAATTGGTGTAGAGCTTTTACCAATAGTTGGCTGTACATTAAAATCATCTAAAACATATCGCTTTTCTATTTGGTGTGCTTGTGGTTTTATTTCTTCGGCAATAACATTAATATTTTTTATGACATTTGTTATTGGAGGTTCAGGCTTTACTTCTTCATAAGAATTTACCGGTAAGTCAAATAATAAATCTTGTTGAAGCGGTTGTTGTTTCTCCTCTTTTTTAACATTATTCTGCTTAACAGCATTTGTGATAATAAAATCATCTTCAGAAATTGTTTCAATAGCAATTTCATCATATGTTACATCAATATTTTTTATTGCTGCGGTTGTTGGAGTTAAATTAAAGTTTGATTTTATAACTTCTTCCTCCTCCTCTAAAACATGAACAATTTTTGATGGTGTTTTTGTTGTAAGTGGTTGGTTTATTGCTGGTGCAGCCTGCACTTTTTGCTCACCAAAATCATAGGTTGCTTTTTGCTCATCTTCTAAGGTATGAACAATTTTTTTAACTTCTGTATTAATTATTGTTCCTTGCTGATCGGCCGTAAAACCTGTAGCTACAATAGTTACAACGATTCCATCTTCTAAAGCTTCATCTTCACCAACCCCCATGATAATATTTGCATCATAACCTGCTTCATCTTGAATATAGTCATTGATCTCTCCTATTTCATCTAAAGTAACTTCATTTGTACCAGAAACTATTAATAACAATACATTTTTAGCGCCAGTAATTTTATTATCATTTAACAATGGAGAATCTAATGCTTTTATAATTGCATTTTTAGCGCGATTATCTCCAGTTTCTTTAGCTGACCCCATAATAGCAGTTCCACTATTAGAAAGTACAGTTTTTGCATCGTGTAAATCGATGTTTTGTTTATAATGATGCGTTATTACTTCTGCAATACCTTTAGCTGCGGTAGCTAAAACTTCATCTGCCTTAGAAAAACCTGCTTTGAAACCTAAATTTCCGTAAACCTCTCTAAGTTTATTATTATTAATAATAATAAGTGAATCTACATTTTTACGTAATTCATCTATTCCTTTTTGAGCTTGTTGAGAGCGTCTTTTTCCTTCAAATTGAAATGGCATTGTAACGATACCTACCGTTAAAATATCCATGTCTTTTGCTATTTTGGCAATAATAGGTGCCGCACCAGTACCTGTACCACCCCCCATACCTGCGGTAATAAATACCATTTTAGTATGCGTGCTTAGCATTTGTTGAATTTCTTGAATACTTTCGGCTGCTGCTTGCGCACCAACATCCGGATTTGCACCAGCTCCTAACCCCGATGTTAAATGGGCTCCTAACTGAATTTTATTGGGAATGGGGCTACTCTCTAACGCTTGCGCATCGGTATTACAAATTACGAAATCGACCCCATGAATTTGTTTATTATACATGTGGTCTACCGCATTACTTCCTCCCCCACCAACTCCAATCACTTTAATAGCATTTGATTGTGTTTTTGGCATGTCGAATGAAATGTTATTGAATTCTGTGCTCATAATAACTTTTCTTTTTTAATTTTTTATTCACTTTACTCTCCTTTCTCAGGGGACAAAAAAGGATTAATTTTATTTAATATTCTTTATTCTGCGTTGTCTAAAAATTCTTTAAACTTTTCAGTAAACTTATCAAAGAAAGATTTCGATTTAACTTTTCTTTCCTTTATATTTTCTTCAATTTTTGGCGCATTAGCTTCTTCTTCATCGGCTATTTTTTCCTCAATTTCTTGTTGCTGCTCCAAAACATCATCTTCTATTTCACATACATCTTTTTCTAAACCTTCCATTAATAAACCAACAGCGGTTGCGTATGAAGGACTTGATAAAACATCATCTGAATCACCTGCTAAATGCTCATTAGGGTAACCTATACGCACATCCATACCTGTAATATATTCTACTAACTGACGTAAATGTTTTAATTCAGAGCCACCTCCGGTTAATACAATTCCGGCAATTAGTTTTCCTTTTTGAGTTTCATGTCCGTAATTTTTTATTTCTAAATATACATGCTCTATAATTTCTTGTACTCTAGCATGAATTATTTTTGATAAATTTTTAAGCGTAATTTCTTTAGGCTCTCTTCCTCTTAAACCAGGTATTGAAACTATTTCTGTTTCTTTATTTTCTCCTGGCCATGCTGATCCAAATTTCACCTTTAATAATTCGGCCTGTTTTTCAATTATTGAACAACCTTCTTTTATATCGTCAGTAATTACATTTCCGCCAAAGGGAATTACGGCTGTATGACGAATAATACCATCTTTAAAAATTGCTAAATCAGTAGTACCTCCACCAATATCAATCAAAGCAACTCCTGCTTCTTTTTCTTCTTGACTTAAAACTGCTGATGATGATGCTAATGGTTCTAATGTGATGTGTGATAAATTTAAGCCTGCACTTTTTACGCACCTACCAATATTTCTGATAGAAGAAACTTGCCCAACAACTACATGAAAATTAGCCTCTAATCGACCGCCGTACATTCCGATAGGTTCTTTAATATCTGACTGACTATCTACTTTAAAATCTTGCGGTAATACATGAATAATTTCCTCCCCTGGTAACATTACCAATTTGTGTACCTGCCCTACTAAACTTTCAATATCACTTTCATCAATTACTTCGTCTGACTTTGTACGAGTTATATAATCACTATGGTGTAAGCTTCTTATATGTTGCCCAGCAATACCTACAACAACACTCTCTATTGTTAACCCAGAAACACTTTGAGCTTCATCAACTGCTTGCTGTATCGACTGGATTGTTTGTGTAATATTACTTACCACTCCTCGTTTTACACCTAAACTTTTAGCTTTACCAATACCCAAAACTTCTAATTTGCCGTACTCATTTTTACGACCAATCATGGCAACAATTTTGGTAGTACCAATATCTAAACCAACTGAAATTTTATTATTCTCCATCTTGCTTTTGTTTTGTGCACACAACTTGGTTGTGGTATTTTACATTTATTGTCTTATAATTTTTAATTGTTTTATCAATCAATGCTTTGTTGTAAAAAGCTATTAACTTTTTAAATTTTACATTTACGTTTTTAAGTTTTCCGAAAATTATTTTATAATCTCCACTTCGAACCGTAAACATATATTCGTTTAAAGCATTTTTTTGGATTGCAATAATTTCTTTTTTTAAAAAATCATACGTTCCAATTATTTTTATTAGCCCTATTAATGCTGTTACATCACTGTTGTCATTTATACCAGAAACCAAAGGTACTCTTGCTGAAAAATTTTCTGACAATGGCATCTTAACACCGTACTTATCAACATAATAAGAATCTCCTTTATTAACAACACGAGCTATTGGGCTACGTTGTTTTATTAGTGTTTTTAAGACGCCATTAATTGTTAAAAAAACAGCTGCTTTTTCAACATAAGGGCTTGCAGAAACATTCGCTTCTAAAAGGTGTAAATCTACCACTCTTTTTGGTTGGTTTTTAACAAATTTTTTATTTTGTATTAACAATTTATCAACCATACTGTGTGTCAAAAAGTTATTATCACCTGCAGCAAACTCTACCACTGTTTTTTTCACTTTTTTCACCTCGTTTTTACCCTTTGTAAACCCGTATAGAAAGCCTAAAAACACCAACAGTAAGAGAAAAGATAAATATGTTGTTATTGTTTTCATATTTAATTTGCGTATTTTTTTTCCAGTTTGCTTTTTACTTCATCAACCAACAAACCAATATCGCCCGCACCTAACATTGTAATAATTTTTGCATCCGATTTTAGCACTTCTTCACCCAACTTATCTTTAACCACCAACTTTTTATTATTAATCGTTAATTTATTTAATAACCAAGAAGAAGTAACTCCTGTAATAGGTAACTCTCTTGCCGGGTAAATATCTAACAACAGTACTTCATCGAATTTAGAAAGTGCTACTGCAAAATCATTTATAAAATCTTTTGTTCTACTATACAAGTGTGGTTGAAAAACCGCTAACACCTTTTCATTCGGATACATTTCACGCACTGAATGCTCTACTGCGTTTATTTCTGTTGGATGATGCGCATAATCATCAATTAACACAATGTCTTCTCTTTTTATCTTATACGAAAACCTGCGCTGAACCCCTTTAAATGTTTTTAATTGCTCTTTTATTTTTATCAATGACAATCCATAAACATTTGCCATAGCTATTGCTGCCAAAGCATTCATCATATTGTGTTTCCCTGGCAAATGAAATTCAATATTTTTTATTACTGATGTTGGTGTTTGTACATCAAAAACATATTTACCTGTGCCTACTCTTACATTAAAAGCCTTATAATCTGCTGATTCATTTACCGCATACGTCAATCCTTTTAAAGGCAAACCTTTAGCAATAATTAAAGTATCAGAAACTTTATTTGCAAAATCTCTGAATGATTGCTGTAACATTTCATTTTCACCATAAATATCTAAATGATCTGCATCCATTGATGTAACACAGGCAATATTTGGCGATAATTTTAAAAACGATCTATCAAACTCATCTGCTTCAACCACTGATATTTTGTCCTCTCCTAAAATTAGGTTAGAATTATAATTTTCTGCAAATCCTCCTAAGAAAGAAGTTGCTTTTTCTGGTTGCATTATATGTCCTAAAATTGAAGACGTTGTTGTTTTACCATGTGTACCTGCAACGGCTAAACAAAAGGTGTTTTTAGTGATTTCTCCTAAAATCTCCGCTCTTTTTAAAACTTCAAATCCGTTATTTTTAAAGTAATTTAACTCTTGATGTTCTTTCGGAACTGCTGGTGTGTAAACAACCAACGTACTTTCCTTATCTAAACAAGGTAATGCTATATTTTTAACAGCATCATCGAAATGAATTTTAACCCCAATACGCTCTAATTTTTGAGTAATCGGACTCGGTGTTTTGTCATAACCAAACACTTGTTTTCCATTTACTGAAAAATAACGGGCTATAGCGCTCATTCCTATTCCTCCAATACCTATAAAATAAACGTTATGTATCGCTTTTAAATTCACTAAATAATTAATTTTTCTACCTCGTTAACTATATCAATCGTTGCATTAGGCAATGCTAATGCTTTAATATTTTTACTTAAACTCTGTTGCTTTTCTTGGTCATTTAACAACGCTTCTAGTATCGATGAAAAAGTAGTTAATTTACTTTCTTTTATCAAGATTGCACCACCTTTATCTGCAATTGACTTTGCATTTTTTGTTTGATGATCCTCAGCAACGTTAGGCGACGGAATAAAAATAGTTGGTTTACCTACTATACATAGTTCAGAAACCGAACTTGCACCAGCTCTTGAAATTATAAAATCTGCTGAAGCATATGCTAAATCCATACTATTTAAAAATTGATGCACTTGCACATTTTCTAATTCATTATATTTTTTATAATCTTCAAAATACAACTTACCGCACTGCCATATCAACTGAACATTTTGCTCTTTAAAAAATGTTAAATTTGACTCTATTAATTGATTTATTTTTCTTGCCCCTAAACTTCCTCCTAAAACTAAAATTGTTTTCTTAGCTGTATCTAAACCAAAAGCCTTTTGCCCTTCTTCAACTTTCGTATCAATACTAAGTAAATCTTGTCTAACAGGGTTTCCCGTTTTTATAATTTTCTCATTCGAAAAAAACCTTTCTAAACCATCATAAGCAACACATACTTTTATTGCTTTTTTACTCAACAATTTATTTGTTATTCCTGGAAATGAATTTTGCTCTTGCACCAAAGTCGGAACTCCCTTACTTCCCGCAACCATTAATGTTGGACCACTTGCAAAACCACCTGTACCGATTGCTACATCAGGTTTAAATTTTCTAATAATTTTGTACGCTTTCCATAAACTACTTAATAATTTTATTGGAAAAAGTAAATTTTCAACAGTTAATTTTCGTTGAATTCCTGAAATCCATAATCCTTTAATTGCATATCCCGCTTGCGGAACTTTTTCCATTTCCATTTTATCTTCTGCACCTACAAACAAAATATTAGCCGCTGGATAACGAGATTTTATTTCGTTTGCAATTGCTATTGCTGGATAGATATGCCCTCCAGTTCCACCACCGCTTATTATAACATTAATCGATTGTTTCATGTAAAATATCTAAAGGATTATCATCTAAAATTGTTTCTTCTGTTTCATTTTTTGACGCACTCACACTTAATATCATTCCCAGCGCAAAACATGTCATCCAAATAGAAGTACCTCCACTACTGATTAACGGCAATGTTTGTCCCGTTACCGGTAATATATTTACAGCTACCGCCATGTTAATCATCGCTTGAAAAACAATTGGTATTCCTACCCCCAACACCATTAATGTACCGAAAATAGTAGTTGCTTTTTTTGCTGTAATTAAAATTCTGAAAAGCAACATAAAATAAATAAACACTACAATTACTGCACCTACTAACCCATATTCTTCAATAATAATTGCATATATAAAATCGGAAGAGGATTGTGGTAAAAAGTTCTTTTGCACACTTTTACCTGGCCCTTTACCTACTAATCCGCCAGTAGCAATTGCTATTTTAGCTTTTTCTACTTGATAATTTTCTTTTCCATCAGATTTTGAAAACCCTTCAATCCTACTTTGCCATGTACTTACACGATTGGGCATTGCATCAGGAAATGCTTTTGCTACCAGAATAAAAAACAACAAAGAAAAAAGCCCCATTGCTAAAATATACCCTATATATTTTAATGGATACCCCCCAATAAAGGTTAATAATAAAATCATTGAAAAAATAATAGCGGTCGTTGAAAAGTTTGCTGGCAAGACTAAAACCAATACAAAAGCTATTGGCAACCATAGTTGATACAAACTTTCTTTAAAAGTTATTATTTTTTCTTTGTTTTGCGCCAGATACCTTGATACATATACCATTAACACTAATCCTGCCAAAGTAGAGGTTTGAAAACCAATACCTACAAACGGTATATGAATCCACCTACTTGCATTGGCACCACCAATAGTGGTTCCTTGCGACAATGTGAATATCAACAATAACACAACAACAGGTAACATTAAAGCAGAGCCTCCACTAAAATAGCGGTACGGAATTTTATGCACACCATAAATTACTGCAAAACCAGTAATTAGCAATACAATATGCTTTACCAAATGCCCAAATGTAGAACCGTTACCAACCACATAAACTAGGTTGGTACTTGCACTATATATTGGCATAAATGAGAAAATTGCTAACACTGCTGCAATTGCCCAAATAGCTCTATCTCCTTTAATATGTTGAAAGATGGTTTTCATCATCAATCAGAATGGTTTTATAAATTTTTAATAGCTTCTTTAAACTTCCTACCTCTATCTTCATAACTTTCAAATAGATCAAAACTAGCGCATGCTGGCGACAACAAAACAACATCTCCTTTAGCTGCTATTTTATTAGCCACCTTAACAGCTTCTTCAGCTCCTGCAGTTTCAACCAAAACATCTACTACATTACCAAATGTGGCTATAATTTTTTGGTTATCCAACCCTAAACAAACGATTGCTTTTACTTTTTCTCTTACCAATGGTAAAAGATCTGTATAATCATTTCCTTTATCAACACCTCCTACAATCCACACTGTTGGTACATCCATACACTCTAAAGCATAAAATACTGCATTAATATTTGTAGCCTTACTATCATTTATATATTGCACTCCGTTAACTCTTTGTACGTTTTCTAAACGATGCTCAACACCTTCAAAATCTAACAAACTTTCTGCAATTGTTTCTTTTCTTGCCTGTAACAGCGTTGCTGCCATTGATGCTGCCATTGCATTTTTAGTGTTATGTTTTCCTTTTAATCCTAATTCAGAAACATTCATTAATACCTCTTCTCTTGTTAATTTCATTATTATTTTATCTTGTCTTAAAAAAACTCCGTATGCTAATTCTCTTTCAATTGAAAACGGAACTTTTTGTGCGTTAGTTTTATTTTTACTCAACCAGCCTTGTATTGCTTCATCATCTGCATCGTATATTAAAAAATCATTTACTGTTTGATTTTTAGTTATTCGAAATTTTGAAGCTATATACTTGTCATAATTATAATCATATCGATCTAAATGATCTGGCGATATATTGGTTATAATTGCTATATGTGGTTTAAAATCTATAATTCCATCTAATTGAAAACTACTTAATTCTAATACATATTCTTCATAATTTTGCTCAGCAATCAATTGCGCAAAACTATCTCCTATATTTCCACCAACACCAACATTAAAACCTGCTTTTTTAAGCACGTGACCTGTTAGCATTGTTGTGGTTGTTTTTCCGTTTGAACCTGTAATTCCGATTATATTTGCCTTGGTAAATGCCACCGCAAACTCGATTTCAGAAATTACCTGTATCTTTTGTAACCGTAATTTTTGAATTAGGTTTACCGTATCTGGAATACCTGGGCTCTTCATCACCACATCAGCATTAAAAATTTTATTTTCGGTATGCTGATTTTCTTCAAAATCAATTGCATGCTGTAAAAGAACTTTTTTATATCTTTTTGCAATACTTCCTTTGTCAGACACAAAAACATCAAAACCCTTTTGTTTTGCTAAAATTGCAGTACCCACTCCGCTTTCTCCACCACCAAGAACCACTAACCTTTTCATTTTATCGTAATTTCAAGGTTACAATTGTTAATACGGCTAATAAGATTCCAACAATCCAAAAACGGGTAACTATTTTACTTTCATGATAATTTAGTTTCTGATAATGATGATGTAAAGGAGCCATTTTAAAAATTCTTTTTCCTTCGCCAAAGCGTTTTTTTGTGTATTTAAAATAGAACACTTGAAGGATTACTGATAAATTTTCAATTACAAAAACCCCTGCTAAAATTGGCAACAGTAATTCTTTACGAATAGCAATTGCAATAACTGCAATAATTCCACCAATAGTTAAACTACCCGTATCTCCCATAAAAACCTGAGCAGGGAATGTATTGTACCACAAAAACCCTATTAAAGCTCCCGCAAAAGCGAAAATAAACACTGTCATTTCACCAGAATTAGGGATGTACATTACATCCAAATAATCTGCGAAAATGATATTTCCTGATACCCAAGCAAATATTGCTAGTGCGATAACCATAATTGCAGAGGTACCTGCCGCTAAACCATCAATACCATCTGTTAAATTTGCCCCATTTGATATTCCGGTAACAATAAAAACAACAACGAATATGAAAATAATCCATCCATATTTTTCATAACCATCACCTAAAAAGCTAAATGCTTTGGCATAATCTAATTCGTTATTTTTTAAAAAAGGTACTGTCGTTTTAGTTGATTTGTGAGCTTCGCCAAACACTTTTACTTTTCCGTTTACTTGTGTTATTTGTTGCGTTGCTGGCAACTGTTCTTTAATTGTTACATCTGGATGAAAATACAACATAGACCCTACGATTACTCCTAACCCAACTTGCCCTAAAACTTTAAATTTACCTTTTAAACCTGCTTTATCTTTTTTAAAGACTTTTATATAATCATCAGTAAACCCTATTAATCCCATCCATACTGTAGTAATTAATAAAATAACGATATAAATGTTTTCTAATTTCGCCAACAAAAGTACCGGTACCAGGGTTGCTAATATTATAATTACACCTCCCATTGTAGGAGTTCCTGCTTTTTGTACTTGCCCTATTAAACCTAAATCTCTTACCGTTTCGCCAATTTGTTGTTTCCTTAAAAAGTTAATAATCTTTTTTCCGAATATGGTTGAAATCAATAATGAAAGAATAAATGCAATTGCTGCTCTAAATGTAATAAACTGAAACACACTTGCTCCTGTAAGATTAAATTCACTTTCTAAATATTGAAATATATAATACAGCATTTTATGAGTTTTTTAATTGTTTGAAACAGTTTACCACTTCTTCTAAATCATCAAAATGATGTTTTACACCATTTATTTCTTGATAATTTTCATGTCCTTTTCCCGCTATCAAGATAATATCTCCTGTTATCGCCATTTTACAGGCTGTTTTTATAGCCTGCTTTCTATTTAAAATAGCTATTGTTTTTTTATAATTTTCGGCCGACACACCAACTTCCATCTCATCAATAATTAACTGCGCATCTTCAGTTCTTGGATTATCTGAAGTGAAAATTGCCTGATTACTTAATTGCGCAGCAATCATTGCCATTCTTGGACGTTTTGTTTTATCTCTATCGCCACCACACCCTACAACGGTAATTACATTTTCATTACCTGTACGAATATCATTTATGGTTTGCAGCACGTTTTTAAGTGCATCAGGAGTATGAGCGTAATCTACAACTGCAGTTACACCATCTTCTGAAACAGTATATTGAAAACGACCATCCACACTCTCTAACTCACTTATAAGTCGTAAGGTTTCTAATTTTTCTAAGCCTAATAAATTTGCTACACCGTAAATAGCTAACAAATTAGACGCATTAAATTCACCTATCAATTTTGTCCAAACCTCAACGCCATTTATTGTTAACAAACTTCCTGAAAAACGTTTTTCTAAAACTTTTGCTTTATAGTCACCTACTGTTTTTAACGCAAATGTTTGCTTATTAGCTTTGGTATTCTGCAACATTATTTGTCCGTTTTTATCATCTAAATTCACCAACGCAAAAGCTGATTTTGGCAACGAATCAAAAAACGATTTTTTTACATCTCTATATTCTGCAAACGACTTATGATAATCTAAATGATCGTGTGATAGATTTGTAAAAACTCCGCCAACAAAGTGCAACCCTTCGGTACGCTTTTGATGGATTCCATGAGAACTAACCTCCATAAAACAATACTCAATACCTGCATCAACCATTAATGATAAATACTTATTGATTGCTAAAGAATTTGGAGTCGTATGTGTTGCTGCATGAACATTATCACCAACCATTATCTTAACGGTTGACAACAAACCAACTTTGTATCCTGCTTTTTTAAATAATTGATACAAAAGAGTTGTAATTGTTGTTTTTCCGTTTGTTCCGGTAACACCTACTAACTGTAATTTTGTTGCTGGATTTTCATAATAATTAGCCGCCATAACTGCTAACGCCTCATTAGAATCCTTTACTTGAACATAAGTAATTCCTACTTTTTTATTTTCAGGAATATTTTCACAAACAACTACAGTAGCTCCTAAACTCAATGCTTTTTCTATAAACTGATGCCCATCAACCGTAACTCCTTTTTGCGCGACAAACAAGTCGTTACTCTGAACCAACCTGCTATCAAACTGAATATTACAAATATCCACATCAGTGTTTCCGTAAATTGCGTTTACAGCTACCTTATATAATATGTTTTTTAAATTTTTCAATTATGCCATTTTTAAATAAACTACTGTCCCTTTCTTCATCTTCATCCCTTTATCTACTGACTGCTCAATTACTTTTCCCATTCCAGAAAATCGAACTTTTAACCCCATGTTTTCTAACAAAGCCACGGCATCCATACCACTCATACCAACTACTCTAGGCATAATTGTTTTATATTTTCTTAACTTACTATAATAATCTTGATAACTCTTATCAATACTCTTTGAAGTTATTTTATCTGACACCAACTGATTATTTACCGGAGTTGTTGTGTAAATTTTCTGAGCAATATCTTTAAATATTGGCGCTGCTGCAATTGCACCGTAATACCCTTTTTCTTTCTTAGGACTATGCACAACCACAATGCATGAATATTTAGGATTATCCGCAGGAAAAAAACCTGCAAAAGAGGCTACATATTTTTTATTTGAATAATGACCATACACCGTTTTACCATTTTTATCCTTATGCTTAGGGATCCATTTTTTGGCAGTTCCTGTTTTTCCAGCCATTGAAAAATTTGAAGAATACACATTTTTTGCAGTTCCATTTTGCACTGTATTCTCCATCACTTTTCGCACTTTATTTATAGTTGTTTGAGATGCTATTTTATCCTTTAACACCACCGTTCCGAAACGCTCTTCAACTTTTCCACCAACCCTTAACTCTTTAACAAAATAAGGTTTCACTAATTTTCCATTATTAGCAACCGCATTGTAAAAAGCTAGTGTTTGCAACGGAGTTAAATGAATACCATACCCCCACGCCATCCATTCTAATGAAATTGGACTCCAACTTTTTTCTGAAGGATTTGGAATATACGGTTTCCCTTCTCCTTTTATTTTTACCCCTGTTAACTCATCCAACCCAAATGATTTAATTCGTTTAATAAATTTCTTTGGATTTTTATCATAGTGCTTTTGAATTGTTTTTACAATTCCAACATTTGACGAAACTTCAAAAACTCGTGCTAAAGATATTTTACCATGACCACCTACCTTACTATCCTCTATCTTTCTATTGTTTATAAATATTTTCCCTTTTTCACAATCAACAACATCAGACGTGTCCGCAACTTTATCTTCTAAAGCAGCCATTAAACTTGCCAACTTAAAAGTAGACCCTGGTTCGTGACTTTCCCAGACCGCATAATTCCTTTTTTCGTAATATTTCCCTTTTGATGTTCTTCCTAAATTAGCAATCGCTTTCACCTCACCTGTTTCAACCTCCATCACAACTGCACAACCATGATCAGCCTCTAAATACTCTAATCTACTCAACAAAGCATGATGCGTAATATCCTGAATATTTACATCAATAGTTGTTATAACATCGCTACCATCAATTGGCTCTTTTTCATTCACATCATTAATTGGTCGCCACTGCCCTTTTGCAATTTTTTGTTTTAATCGCCAACCGTTTTCACCCTCCATATACTCAGCAAATGCACCTTCAATACCTGCACCTCCTTTTTTATTATCATACCCAATAGTTCTTGCAGCTATCTTACCTATAGGATGCACTCGAACGGTACTTTGCTCTGCTATAAACCCACCTCGATATATCCCTTCTTTAAAAATCGGAAACTCGCGCATTTTCATACAATCGTTATACCCTACATTACGAGCAATTAACAAATAACGATTTTTTTGTTTTTTTGCTTGCCTTATCTTTTTTTGATAATAATTTGCTGATTTCCCTAACATATTAGACAACGCTTCAGAAAGCGCTCTAATATTTTTTTCAAAAACTTCTGACTGAACCACCATTACATCCATACGAATGGTGTATTTAGACATTGAAGTAGCTAACAAATTACCATCTGCAGCGTACACATTACCTCGATTAGCAAAAATCGTGTCATTTTTTACCGTTTTTTCCTGAGATAACTTTCGATACTTATCACCGTCAACATACTGAAGATTAAAAACCCTAAAAATAATAACCACAAAGAAAAGCGTCATTAAAACCACAACTACATAGAGCTTGCTTAATATACTTTTCTTTATTACCATTTTTATCTATTCTTTTTTAATTGTTATTTTTATTTTTTGAGGTGGTTTTTCAGCAGGAAACAAACCTTTTACTTTTACTTTTTTTCTAATAGTACTTTCCAACCTCATTTTTGTTAACGTAGTACTCGTATCAAAATCCTCTGCCCGCAAAGCTCTTTTTTGACTATTTAGAGCTGCTATTTTCACAACCTTTGCATCTAACCTATGCGAACTCGAAATCATAATTAGCAACAATACAACCACGAAAATTAATATCCGCCAATTATTAAAAGAGCTATCATCTGTTAAAAACCGCCCCTTTAAAATATCGTAAATTCCTTTTTTAACCTTCGACATTATTTTAATGTTGCTATTCGCAATTTTGCACTCCGCGCCCTATTATTCGTTTTAACTTCTTCTTGCGTAGGGATAATCATTTTTCCTATTTTTTTTAACGGAACACTGATATTTCCATAAAAATCCTTTTCTGGCTCACCACTAAACAAGCCTGTTCTAATAAAACGTTTCACCAATCGATCTTCTAAAGAATGATACGAAATAACACTTAACCTACCCTCACCACTCAACAAACCAGGCATTTGCTCTAAAAACTCCTTTAACACCTCCAACTCCTGATTCACCTCAATTCTTACTGCTTGAAATATTTGCGCTAATATTTTGTGCTCTTTTGCCTGCGGAAGAAACTGCCTTAACACCTCTTTCAACTGAAAACTCGTCTCTATCTGCTCAACCTCTCTAGCTTCGACTATTTTTTTTGACAACGCTCGTGCATTTCGCAATTCCCCATACAAAAACAATACATCCGCTAATTTTTCTTCACTATATTTATTGATAATTTTTTTTGCCGACAAATCAGACTTCTGATCCATTCGCATATCTAAATCAGCATCAAAACGAGTAGAAAACCCTCTTTCAGCCTCATCAAACTGATGCGAAGACACTCCTAAATCAGCCAAAACCCCATCTACCTTTCTCACACCATAAAAACGCAAAAACCTTGTAATGAATCGAAAATTCTCACCAATCAACACAAAGCGATCATCGTCTATTTTATTTTGTTGCGCATCAGGATCCTGATCAAAAGCAAATAACCTTCCTTTCTCACCCAACCTACTCAATATCTCTCTCGAATGACCACCGCCACCAAAAGTTACATCAACATACACACCATCTTCTTTAATATTGAGCGCATCTACACTTTCTTTTAACAAAACAGGACTATGATAACTCATCTATATCTGTATTACCCATCACCTCTTCTGCCAAATCAGCAAAATCAACAACAGTATCATCAATTACTTTTTCATACTTCTCTTTATCCCAAATTTCAATAATCGCCCCCACAGATGAAAACACCACGTGCTTTTCAATACCCGCAAACTGACACAAATCTTTTGGAATTAAAACCCTACCTGACGCATCTACATCAACCATTTTTACACCCGCAGTAAACCGCCTAATAAAATCATTATTCTTTTTTACAAACCGATTTAACTTATTAACCTTAGCCATCATCAAGTTCCACTCCTGCATCGGATACAACTCTAAACACGGATGAAAAACAGAACGCTTAACAACAAAACCATCTTGCAATACTGACGACAACTGCTTCTTAAAGACAGATGACATCATCACCCTCCCTTTAGCATCTGCCTTACACTCGTATGTTCCAATTAAATTTATCACGTTAAACACTCGTAGTTTGCATCAAAAATAAAAAATATTTACCACATTTTACCACATTTTACCACATTGTTGATAAGTTTTAAAATTATAGCTAAAAAACTGATAACAAGTATATTTAACAACGACAACAGTGCACGAATAATAAAAATGACCATTTAACAAAAAAAGGCTACATTTGTCGTTACGTCAAATCCCATACATTAATGACTAATTTTTTAAAGAAAGAAGGCAATTTTACATATGCAGAGGCAGGAGAAGGAAGAGCATTAATCGTGTTACACGGTTTAATGGGTGCTCTTAGTAATTTTGATGAAACTTTTAAACATTTCTCAAAAAAAGGTTACCACGTTTTAATTCCTGAACTACCTTTATACACACTCCCTTTACTAAAAACAAATGTTAAAAATTTAGCAAGTTTTTTACATGATTTTATTGCATACAAAGAACTAAAAGACGTAGTTCTTTTAGGAAATTCTTTAGGTGGACATATCGCATTATATTACACAAAACACTACCCCGAAGATGTAGGCGCTTTGGTTTTAACAGGAAGCTCAGGGTTGTATGAAAAATCAATGGGCGATAGTTACCCTAAAAGAGGTAATTACGAATACATTGAAACAAAAGCACAAGAGGTGTTTTACGACCCTAAAATTGCAACAAAAGAACTTGTCGATGATATTTACAGCATTGTAAATGACAGAGTTAAAGCATTAAAAACCTTATCAATTGCAAAAAGTGCTATACGCCACAACATGGCTAACGACCTACCAAATATGCACCAACCAACATGTCTTATTTGGGGAAAACAAGATGGTGTAACACCTCCTGAGGTAGCTGATGATTTTCACAAACTATTACCCGACTCTGACTTATTTTGGATCGATAAATGTGGACATGCCGCTATGATGGAAACACCCGAAGAATTTAATACAATTTTAGAAAACTGGTTTTCTAAACGAAATATATAACAGCACAAATAGCTTAATATCTTATTTATGAAAATAAAATCTGCTGATTTTGTGATGAGTAACAGTAATGTTACGAAAGCACCTAAAGACAGGATCCCTGAATATGCTTTTATAGGTCGCTCTAATGTAGGTAAATCTTCGCTAATCAATATGCTGATGGCACGTAAAGATTTAGCAAAGATTTCTGGAAAACCCGGTAAAACACAACTTATTAATCACTTTAAAATAAATGAAGAGTGGTTTTTGGTAGATTTACCTGGATATGGTTACGCACAAGTTTCAAAAAAGAAAAGAACCATTTTTCAGTTTTTTATCGAGAATTATTTCAAAGAACGCGAACAATTGGTATGTACTTTTGTTTTGATTGACTCTCGTCATGATCCTCAAAAAATAGACCTAGAATTTATGCAGTTTTTAGGCGAAAATCAAATTCCTTTTTGTATTGTTTTTACCAAAGCAGACAAGCTAGGAAGCTCTAAATTAAATAAACAAATTACTTCTTACAAAAAGAAATTATTACAACATTGGGAAACACTTCCAATGTCATTTATCACCTCTTCCTCTAATGGATTAGGACGTGATGAATTTTTAAATTTTATTGATGGAGTAAATCAAGATGTAGCTAAAGATTTTGAATAATTTTTCGATATAACTCGAAAATATTTTACAGTATGTATTCTACCAAAAAAAACTTACAAGTTTTACATGAAGACAACCATATAATTGTTGTTAACAAAAGAGCAGGTGATATTGTTCAAGGTGATAAAACTGGAGACAAACCACTCTCTGATGTTGTTAAAGAATACATTAAAGAAAAATACAATAAACCTGGAGCTGTTTATTTAGGCACTGTTCACCGCTTAGACAGACCAACTTCGGGCATAGTAATTTACGCACGTACTTCAAAAGCCTTAGAGCGCTTAAACAAAATGCTTCGTGAAAAAACAATTAAAAAAACATATTGGGCTGTTGTAAAAAACCCACCAAAAAAAACTTCAGATACTTTAATTAATTTCTTAAAAAAGAATCCGAAAAACAATAAATCAACCGCCTACTCAAAAGAAATTGATGGCAGCAAAAAAGCCATTCTCCATTATCAAGTTCTTAAAAAACTAGACAATTATTCTTTATTAGAAATCGACTTAGAAACCGGGCGCCATCACCAAATTCGAGTGCAATTATCAAACATTGGAGCAACTATAAAAGGGGATTTAAAATATGGTGCAAAAAGAAGCAACAAAGATGGCAGTATTCACTTACATGCTCGTAAAATAGAATTTACCCATCCTGTGAGCAAAGAATTGATAAAAATAAATGCTCCGACTCCAAAAGAATCCATTTGGGACGCTTGTTTATAACATTACAACTACGTTAAAAAATTCAGTTAATTTTGTATCTTTAGGGAAATTTAAAGCATGAATATTCCTGAACTATTACAAGCTCAAAAAAACTTTTTCGCCAACCAACAAACCAAAGATATTTCTTTTAGAAAAAACGCTTTAAAAAAACTTCAAAAAGAACTTATAAAAAGAGAAAACGATATCATAAAGGCATTGCATAATGATTTTAAAAAATCAGAATATGAAGCCGTAATGACAGAAACCTCAATTGTACTAGCCGAATTAAAAATGGTTATAAAAAACATACACGCTTGGGCTAAACCTAAACGTGTTTTACCATCTCTTTTAAACTTTCCATCCACAGCCAAAATACACAAAGAACCCTACGGAAACACTTTAATTATTGCTCCTTGGAACTATCCGTATCAATTGGCATTTGCGCCACTTATAGGAGCCATAGCTGCTGGAAATACAGCAACACTAAAACCCTCTGAATTAACACCACATACCAGTAAAATAACTAGAGAAATTGTAGCAACTGTTTTTGACAAAAACCACGTTTCAGTAATAGAAGGAGGTGTTTCAGTTTCTCAAGAATTATTAGCACAACGCTGGGATTATATTTTTTTTACAGGAAGTGTACCTGTAGGTAAAATTGTTGCCAAAGCTGCTGCTGAACATTTAACCCCAGTTACTTTAGAATTAGGTGGAAAAAGCCCTTGCATTATTGATGAAACAGCCAATATAAAACTCACTGCTAAACGATTAGTTTGGGGAAAATTTATCAATGGTGGACAAACCTGTATCGCTCCAGATTATTTATTAATTCATAAATCAGTAAAAGAAAAATTCATCACCTATTTTAAAGATGAAATTAAAAATGCATACGGTGAAAACCCTAAAAAATCAGAAGATTATCCACGTATTGTTAATACAAAAAATTTTGACAGACTCGCTTTAATGCTTGAAAATGAAAATTGTATTATTGGCGGACAAACTGATAGAACAGAAGATTACATTGCGCCAACTTTAATTGATGAACCTAGTTTAGATAGCCAAGTAATGAAAGGGGAAATTTTTGGCCCAATTTTACCGATAATTTCTTACGAAAACGAAGCCGATTTTGATGCTGTAATCCAGAAATACGACAAACCTTTAGCACTGTATGTTTTTACTACTCGAAATCATTTTGCAAAAAAAATGATTACTAAATACTCTTTTGGAGGCGGAACAATTAATGACACCACTGTTCATTTTGCAAATCACAGACTACCATTTGGTGGAGTTGGTGAAAGCGGTATTGGAAGTTATCATGGAAAACAAACTTTTGATGTGTTTTCTCACAAAAAAGGAGTAGTTACAAGGGGTAATTGGCTTGACATCCCTACAAGATACGCTCCGTATACAGGAAAATTAAAACAGTTAAAAATTTTAATGAAAATTTCTTAAAACATATCTATCAGATTTAACAATTAGCACAAAAATATTTCAATGAGCAAAAAAACTGTATCAGAAGCAATAAATTACCGTAGATCCGTAAGGGTTTATGATGCTGAAAAACCTATTAAAGCATCTATCGTAAAAAAATGTTTACAACAAGCAAGTTTAGCTCCTACTAGCAGTAATATGCAATTATGGGAGTTTCAACACATTACCGACAAAGAAATCATTAATAAAATTGCACCACTTTGTTTTAATCAAAACGCAGCAAAAACCGCACAACAACTAGTTGTTTTTGTTACTAGAAAAGATTTATGGCGAAAAAGAGCAAAAGCAAATTTATCAAATATCGATACTAATTTTGGCAAGGGTAATCCGAAAAACAAACAAAGTAGTAGAGAAAAATTTGCTCGTAATTATTATGAAAAGATTATACCTTTTGCTTATTTTGACCTTTTCAAAATCGTTGGTTTTTTTAAATATTTATTAATTTTAATTACAGGAATATTTAAACCTATTTACAGGGAAGTTCGTAACAGCGACATGCGAATTGTAGCTCATAAAACCTGCGGACTTGCAGCGCAAACTTTTATGCTGTCGATGGCTGCCGAAGGGTATGATACTTGCCCTATGGAAGGCTCTGACACTTGGCGTGTAAAACGCTTATTAAACATACCGAGAAATGCAGAAATAAACATGATTGTTAGTTGCGGAATTAGAAAACCAGAAGGTGTTTATGGCGAGCGTTTTAGAGTTCCTTTTGATGAAATTTATAAAGAAGTGTAAAAGCATGACACGTAAAAAAACTACGTTTATTTTTACTGGAATTACAATCATCTTAATTAGCATTCTTATACTTTCTTTTAATCTACTGACAAAATTTAATCATTTAAATCAGAATAAAACTGAAGAAATTATAGAAAAGCATCAAGAATGGATGCAACAAATAATTACGAGTACAGATACTATTTCTATTTTATCAAAACAACAAATAGATTCTATAAACAACATTAATGCAAAACAAGATAGTTTACTTAAAAAAGAGCAACTTAACAGCTTACCTAAAACTAAATAATAACATTTTACAAATCTTAATAACTTAAATCCTCAAATTAAATGATAATTTGAGGATTTTTAAAATTATTTTTTAGGTAAAAACACTAATTTGTTTTTACTTACTTTATTAATATCTTCCTCTTTTAACTTCATTTTCACAAACTTCCCATCTACATACTTTTGCGCCTGATCTTTATAATGTTCACTAAAAACATTACCCGATTGCCCTGTTGGTAAAATAGCAATACTATTTTCTAAATCAGAAAAATCTATAATTCTACGAGTTGACGGACCTGCAGTAATTTTGTAAACACCCGTACTATCAATATTATAAATTTGATTGTTAATCACTTGATCTCCACCACGAGTTCTAAAAGGCCCTACATTAAAAAGACTTCGTAAAACACCACCCGCTTTCCCTATCGGATGCTCATATTCAACAGAAGCAACGCGGTTCCACTTCCAATCTTCTACATTTTCACCTAATTGATATTTTAACGAAGAAAATGCCTTTTTAAACGATTTGGTAATAATATCTTCTTTTGTTTCAATTTTTTCAGATGTTGTTACGTCATCCCACCAAACAGATTTTTCTCTTTTTGCTTGAACAGGTAAAACCTTTTCTATTAACGGTGTATTTTCAAGTTGAGCATATCCTTTACCCATTTCATCTTTAAAAGTATTTTTTTGAAACTCATAAATAACTCGATTATAAATTACAGGACCAACCTCGTCTTTTCCATAAAATCCACTCCAGTTTTTAAGAATTGTTACGGCTTTTTTATCACTTACAGAAAAAGTAGAAAAATCTAAGGATTTTAGTAAATCCTTCACCACTCTAGGTGCTGTTGGCGATGTTACATCATAAATCATTGTAGCAACATCTTCTTTTGTCCAATCATTTTTTGGAGTTAATAAATCTACAATTCTTTTGGCTCTATCTTCTGATAAATAATATCCCGGATATAAAACACCCGCAATAGAATCTGGCTGATTATTTGCGGAATACACATAATTCAAACTAGGGTTAATAGCTTGTGGGTTATCTTCAAAATCAAGCCATTCTTTAATTTCATCCTTACCAGAAGCCCCGTTTAAAATTAGCTTTGTATTTAAGTCATCTCGGTATTTGTACAGTTTTCCTGAAGCAAACCAAGCAATATTATTTTTTGCATCACCATACATTATGTTTAAACCTGGGGCATGTAACTTACTTGCTCCATTTTTAAAATCTGACAGTGATTTTGCGTGCGACATTTGATAAGAAACATCTAATAACTGATTGTTCAACTTGGTGTAAATCCATTGCATAGCAATAGGTCGTTCATCATCAATAAAATCAATCAACCCATTCATTACAGGACCATGTTTACTAACTTTTATTTGATAAGTAGTATCCGCTGCATTTTTTATCTTAATTGTTTTATCAATTAATTTATATTTTTGATACCCTGCTGGTGTTTTATACTCAAGCGGATTGTTTGGGTTGTTTTGTTCGTAATAAAAATCAACATCATCGTTTTCAAACATTGTTAATCCGTAAGCATATTCTTTATTATGTCCTAACAACGGAAACGGAGTTAACGCTAAATTAAATCCGTAAATTTCGTAATTTGGTGTTTTTATGTGTGATTGATACCAAACGGAAGGTTGCGAAAACCCAATATGCGGATCGTTTGCAAAAATTACTTTTCCGTTTTTTGTTTTTTCTGGACCTAACACCCAAGAATTACTCCCTATAAAAGGTGAAATTGGTAATTTATCTAACAACGTGTTCATTGCCTGTGCAAAATTTGCTTTTACCTCAGGGTTTTTCTCATTTTTAATTAAGGTCAGATTTTCAAAGTTAGCACCATTTAACTCGTTAAAATAAGCATCGCCTAGTTTTTCTTTTACTTCGGTTAACATCGGATCCGTTTTATGCGCCACAGCAAAACTAAATGCCATATATCCAAACACATTATATACATCTTTTATCGTATATTTTTCTTTATCAAGCCCAACCAAATAAAATTCTAGCGGCGTAGCTCCTTCATCAATAAATTGATTAATTCCACTTAAATATGCCTGTGTTAGTTTATATGCTTCCGTATTTTTATCTAAATTTTGAATCGTTTTCTCAGCAGCCTCCTCAATACCTAACCCAGAGAAAAATTTATCTGTACGCACCAAATCCTTACCGAAAACCTCCGCTAATCTTCCTGCTGAAATTCTACGAATCAATTCCATTTGCCACAACCTATCTTGCGCATGTACATACCCCAAAGCTATATATGCATCTTGCTGATTTTTTGCTTTTATGTGCGGCACACCTACATCATCATACTGCACAGTAACTTTATCTGAAATATTAGCTAACTGCAATTCACCACTATAAGTAGGATGTAATGTTTTAATAAAAATCCAGCCACTTATTATTAGCAATGCAACAATAATAAAAGTTATTTTAAGTATTTTTTTTAGCAATTTCATTTAAGTTTGATTTTTTTCAAAGATAGCCGAAATATAATTTAAATTTCTCCTATAGCCACCAGAAAGTAAAACGATTAACTTCTAATAAAATATTCTTTTGACAAACAAAACATTAATCGTAATATTGCAATATAATAATAAAACAACTAGAAATGTCAATAACACCACCAACATTATTTAAACCGATAAAAAAGTTTATTAACGAATTAGACACGCTAACGATTACCAATGACCGAAAAGCTGTTTTACAACCGTTAACTGATTATATTCAGTCTAAAATAGATAATAATCAAAAAATACGATTAAACTTTATTTGCACGCATAACTCTCGCAGAAGTCACTTATCGCAAGTTTGGGCACAAGTAATGGCTAATTATTTTAGTATTAAAAACGTTGTTTGTTATTCGGGCGGAACAGAAGCTACTGCCTTGTTTCCGTTGGTAGCCGAAACACTTAAAAACTCAGGATTTGAAATTAACACGCTTTCAAAAAACAACAATCCTGTTTATAGTATTAAATACAGCGAAAACGAACACCCTATTATTGGTTTTTCTAAAAAATTAGATAGTGATTTTAATCCAAAATCAGCGTTTGCTGCTATCATGACCTGCTCACAAGCAGATGGTGGCTGCCCTTTTATTGCTGGTGCCGAAAAACGAATTCCAATAACTTTTGAAGATCCGAAAGCATTTGACAACACCCCACTTCAAGCAGAGAAATACCTAGAAAGAAGTATCCAAATTGCTACAGAAATGCAGTATGTTTTTTCGCAGATAAAATTATAAAATCACAAAATTTTCATTTTTGTATTTTTAATAAAAATTCGCTTTTAAAAAGCTATAAGTATCATTTTTTGTTACCTAGCTATATAGTATCTTTACAGTCATGTTTTTATTAAAACATAATCGTACAACATTTGTTGGTAAATTGTAGTTTCTTACCACAATACTATATATCTAAACCAATAAATAAGAATAACTTAATCGTTAAAATATAATTTTAGAGATGAAAAAAATTCAGATGGTAGACCTACAAGGTCAATATGCAAAAATAAAACCTCAAGTAAATAAAGCTTTCGAAAACGTTTTAGATACAGCTTATTATATTGGTGGACCAGAAGTTAAAGGTTTTGGAAGCGATTTAGAAAACTATTTAGATGTAAAACATGTAATTCCGTGTGCAAACGGGACAGATGCTTTACAGATAGCTATGATGGGGCTAGGTTTGGAGCAAGGTGACGAAGTAATCACTGTCGATTTTACGTTTGCTGCCACTGTTGAAGTTATTGCGCTATTAAAATTAACCCCTGTTTTGGTTGATGTTGAGCCAGACACATTTAATATTGATATTGAAGCTTTAAAAAAGGCGATTACTCCAAAAACAAAAGCCATTGTTCCTGTACATTTATTTGGTCAATGTGCCAATATGGAAGCCGTAATGGAAATTGCTAAAGAACATAACCTTTTTGTTATTGAAGATAATGCACAAGCAATTGGTGCTGATTACACTTTTTCTGATGGAACAAAAAAGAAGTCAGGAACTATTGGAAACGTAGGAACAACCTCTTTTTTCCCTTCTAAAAACTTAGGATGCTATGGTGATGGTGGCGCTATTTTTACCAATGATGATGATTTAGCACATACTATTAGAGGAATTGTAAACCACGGAATGTATAAACGTTACTACCATGATGTAGTTGGAGTAAACTCTCGTTTAGATAGTTTACAAGCTGCTGTTTTACAAATAAAATTACCTTTATTAGATGGTTTTTGTGATGCTCGTAGAAAAGCTGCGATGTATTATACCGAAGCTTTTGCTACTAATTCAAATATTATTACACCAGCAATTAGTGTTTTTTCAACCCATGTTTTTCATCAATATACGCTAAAAATCACCAATGGAAAACGAGATGCATTACATCAACACTTATTAGATAATAACATTCCGAACGCTATTTATTATCCAGTGCCATTACATGCCCAAAAAGCATATCAAGATGAGCGTTATAATGAAGCCGATTTTAAAGTTACTAATCAATTAATTGATGAAGTAATTTCGTTACCAATGCATACCGAATTAGACGAAGAACAATTGGCTTTTATCACCAAAACTATTTTAGATTTTGTTTAAAATAAACCAACGATGCTTCAAAAAATAAAAACACTTAAAATAATTCACTTGGCTTTAGTTGGCGGAGTAACATTAGCTTACTTCTTAATAGGAGATTTTGAAAATATTTTAAATTTACAAATTGACAACGCTTCTCTTATTTACTCTTTTATCCCGGCGCTTGCTTATGTGCTGAGTAATTTTGTTTTTAGAAATGCTTTAAACAAAATAACCAAAGATTCAACTAATGATGAAAAGTTTGCCATATATCAAACGGCGTCAATTATTAAGTGGGCAATACTAGAAGGAGCTTGTTTTTTGATTCTTTTGTTAAAACCTGATTTTATTCTATTTGGAGTAATTCTTTTATTTTACCTGATTCTTTTAGCACCTAAAGAAGATAAAATTTTTCAACTTTTAAAAATTAAAAATTCCAACCTTTAAAAATTATGAAAAAGATACTAGTTACTGGCGGACTTGGTTTTATAGGCTCGCATACTGTAGTTGAACTACAAAACAAAGGTTTTGAAGTTATTATTATTGATGACCTATCCAACTCAAAAATTGATGTTTTAGATAAAATTACAGCTATCACAGGAATTAAACCAGCTTTTCATCAAATTGATTTACGTAATAAACAAGATGTTAAAAACTTTTTTGATGCAAACATTATTGATGGAATCATTCATTTTGCAGCCTTTAAAGCTGTGGGAGAAAGCGTTGATAATCCGTTAGATTATTACGAAAACAATATTGGTAGTTTAGTCTATTTATTACAAGAAATAAGAAACCGAAAATTAAATAATTTTATCTTTAGCTCATCATGCACAGTATATGGGCAAGCAGATGAATTACCAATTACAGAAAATGCTCCAACAAAACCAGCAGAGTCTCCTTATGGAAACACCAAACAAATTGGTGAAGAAATTATAAAAGAAAGTTGTAATGCTCATAATTTTAACGCAATAGCATTACGTTATTTTAACCCTGTAGGAGCACACGATAGTATTAAAATTGGCGAACTACCATTGGGAGTTCCGCAAAATTTAATTCCGTTTGTAACCCAAACAGCAGCAGGAATTAGAAAGGAGTTATCTGTTTTTGGTGATGATTATCCAACACCAGATGGAACCGCGATTAGAGATTATATTCATGTAGTAGATTTAGCCAAAGCACATATTGCTGCTTTAAGCAGATTATTAAACAAGAAAAACAATGCAAATTTTGAGTTTTTTAATGTTGGTACAGGTACAGGAAGTTCTGTTTTAGAGGTAATTAAATCTTTTGAAAAAGTAACAGGCAAAAAATTAAATTATAAAATTGTTGGTAGACGCGCAGGAGATATAACATCTGCTTATGCTGATACTACTATTGCCAACAAAGAATTAAACTGGAAAACAGAAAAAACCTTAGACGAAGCTTTGTTATCATCATGGCAATGGCAAGAAAATCAACACTAAAATTATTTTATGATAAAAATCCCGCTAAAATGTTTAGCGGGATTTTTTATACTTTTCAACAACTGTAAATTAAGCCTCAATACTAGCTCCGCTAGCTGCAACACTTCGATCTATTTTACGCATTAGACCTTGTAACACTTTACCAGGACCTACCTCTACAAATTCAGTTCCTCCATCTGCAATCATTGCTTGTACACATTGCGTCCATTTTACAGGAGCTGTTAATTGTGCAATTAAATTTTCTTTAATTTCTGCTGGATTCGTAACCGCCTTTGCTACTACGTTTTGATATACCGGACAAGTTGGCTCACTAAAAGTAGTTTCCTCTATTGCTTTAGCTAATTCTTCACGAGCTGGCTCCATCATTGGCGAATGAAAAGCTCCTCCAACTGGTAAAACTAAAGCTCTTCTTGCTCCTTTTTCAGTTAAAACCTCACAAGCCTTTTCTATCGCTTCAACTTCTCCTGAAATCACTAATTGACCTGGGCAATTGTAATTAGCTGCAACCACTACACCTTCTATTTCAGCACAAGTATCTTCCACTATTTTATCTTCTAACCCTAAAACCGCAGCCATTGTAGAAGGTGCAATTTCACATGCTTTTTGCATTGCCAAAGCTCTTTTTGAAACCAATGTTAATCCATCTTCAAAAGATAAAACTCCATTTGCCACTAAAGCCGATAACTCGCCTAAAGAATGACCTGCTACCATTTCTGGTTTAAAATCATCTCCTAAAACTTTTGCTAAAATTACTGAATGTAAAAATATTGCTGGTTGTGTAACTTTTGTTTGTTTTAAGGCTTCAGGAGTTCCTTCAAACATTACATCTGTAATGCTAAAACCTAATATATCGTTAGCTTTTTCAAAAAGTTCTTGAGCTAATGGTGATTTTTCATATAAATCTAATCCCATTCCTGTAAACTGTGCTCCTTGACCTGGAAAAATATATGCTTTCATCTTTTTTATGTTGTTTGTTTAATGCTGCAAACATACACATTTTTAAAATCATTATTAATTAGTAATTTCGTTGTATGACTCAACAATTAAAAAATCAAGCGCAACTTATTTATTTAGTGTTAGCTGCTTTATTTATTGCTTCATTAGTAACCTCTAATTTAATTTTTCAGAAATTTTTTTATTGGGAACCTTTTGGTTTATACCGTTTTGAAATTTCAGTGGGTATTTTACCCTATCCGTTAACTTTTTTAATTACTGATATTTTATCTGAAATTTACGGAAAGAAAAAAGCCAACCAAGTAGTTATTGCTGGAATTTTTGCCTCGTTTTTTTCAATGTTAATTATTTTAATGGCTGATTATGTTCCGGCAATAAACAACTCACCTGTAAATAACAACATATTTTCTACCGTTTTTGGGTTATCTCCTTTGGCTGTGTTAGCCTCAATGTTAGCCTATTTATTTGCACAATTTATTGATATTAGAATTTTTCATTTTTGGAAAAAGTTAACCAATGGAAAACACTTATGGCTTCGTAATAATTTTTCTACTTTTTTTTCTCAATTTATAGATACTTTTACTGTTTTATTTCTCTTATCTTCTTTTAAAATATTACCATGGAGTATTTTCACAAACTTGTTAATTAGTGGTTTTTTATTTAAAATTATTGTGGCTGCTATAGATACTCCTGTTTTATACTTGATTGTTTTTTGGTTTCGAAAAAAATTCAACTTAAAAGTTGGTCAAGAAATAACTACTTTTGATACTTAAATAAAACTATGTCTGCTAAATTTTTCTATCATTTTTTTAAAAATCAATTTTCTGTAACTGAACAAACAGCTACGTACCTTAATTTAACTGCCAATTTATTTGTAATTGCGACTTTAGGGTATATTTTTTTTAAAACGTTTCGTTATTTCGGAGGTCATTTTGTTACTAAAATTGCTGCAAAAACAAAAACCAATTTTGACGATTTACTAATTAAAAATCGCGTGTTTTTAAACATTTCAAGAATTTTTGTTTTTGTTATTCTTTACGGGTTGTTATCATCTATATTAATTGATTTTCCTCAGTTTTTAAAATATGCTGATCGTATAATTAACATCGCTATTTTATTTTCAACTATTTGGTTTATTAAAAGTGTTTTATCAACGATTAAAGATTTTTTACAAAATTTCACAGCCTTTAAAGACAAACCTTTAGAGAGTTATGTTCAAATTTTTATGATACTACTTTGGATTATTAGTATTATCATTTCTTTTTCAATTATTACAGGAAAACCTCTGATGCGTTTTTTAACAACTTTAGGAGCTTTTTCGGCAGTTTTATTACTTATTTTTAAAGATACTATTTTAGGTTTTGTTGCCAGCATTCAAATATCTGTAAATGATACTGTTCGTTTAAATGATTGGATTACCATGAAAAAATACAATGCTGACGGAAATGTAATTGCTATTAATTTAGCATCGGTAATTGTAAAAAACTTTGATAACACGGTAACTAGCATCCCTACCTATTCTTTAATTTCTGATTCGTTTAAAAATTGGAGAGCCATGGATAATTCAGGCGGAAGAAGAATGAAACGTGCTATTTTAATTAAAATAAACTCTATTCATTTTTTAACTGATGAAGATGTTGAACATTATAAAAAAATAGCATTACTTACTGATTATGTTACTACGGCTTATAATGATGTAAAAAAACATAACGCAGCACATAATGTTGACAAATCTCTATTAATTAACGGTAGAAATTTGACGAATTTCGGAATGTTTAGAAAATATGTAGATGAATACCTAAAACAGCACCCGCAAATAAATCAAGAATTATTATATATGTCGCGTCAACTGCAACCTACTGCCAACGGAATTCCGTTAGAAATATATGCCTTTAGCAAAAATAAATCGTGGTTGGCTTATGAAAGAGATATGGCTAATATTTTTGATCATATTTTAGCTAGCATAAAATACTTTAACTTAGAGGTTTTTGAAAACCCAACAGGTACAGATATTTTAACTATTAAAAAGTAAGCTTTGGTAACTAAAAAACCTACTTCATTATGGCAATTAGCTATTCAGAAATTTAAGCGAAGTAAAACAGGAATGCTTAGTTTTTTGTTTATCGTTTTTTGTGGATTAATTGCTGTTTTTTGTTATACAATTGCCCCTGACAATAGTAATGCTGCCAATCAAATGCATTTAGAAATTCACTCTAAATCACCAGGCTTTTCTGTAATGATGCTAAGTATTCCTTCTCAATCTAAGAAAGAACAATCTTGGTTTTCTGTCTTTATGAACGGAAAGCAAAATTCACCTACAGAAATCCCTATAAAATCATACAAACTAATTAACAATCAATTAGAAATTTTAAAGTATTCAGATGGTTTAGCTAAAAACTATCCTTTAGCATTATTTAATGATCAACCAAAAAAACACATTCAACAAAAAACGTTCTGGTTTGGAACCGATAAATATGGTCGTGATTTATTAAGTAGATTATTAATTGGTGCTAGAATTTCTTTTTTTATCGGATTCATAGCAGTTTTCATCTCACTTTTAATAGGAATTCCTATTGGAGCTTTGGCAGGGTACTTTGGTGGTAAAATGGATACTTTTATAATGTGGATTATTAACATTACCTGGTCTATACCTACCTTATTATTAGTAATCGCAATAACTTTAGCATTAGGAAAAGGTTTTTGGCAAGTATTTATAGCTGTTGGATTAACAATGTGGGTGGAAGTTGCTCGTGTGGTAAGAGGACAAGTAATTACTACAAAGCAACAACAATATGTTGAAGCTGCAAAAGCCTTAGGTTTTTCTGACTTTAGAATTATCTTTAAACATATACTACCAAATATTTTAGCACCAATAATTGTAATATCTGCAGCAAATTTTGCCGCAGCAATTTTAATTGAAAGTGGTTTAAGTTTTTTAGGGATTGGCGCACAACCTCCTACTCCATCATGGGGAGCTATGATTAAAAATCATTATAATTATATCATCTTAGGAAAACCTTTTTTAGCAATTATTCCTGGGCTTGCAATTATGAGTTTAGTAATGGCATTTATGCTTATAGGAAATACACTTCGTGATGCTTTAGATGTGAAAAATTAATGTGATTTTACGCTAGAAATTGACAAAACACCCGCGTTAGGGATTGTAGCATTTGTTTAAGCTCTTTTGTGAGGCACGAACAAAAAGCGAGTGCGAAAAGCCCGACCCTTCTGGTAACGCCCAAAGAATGAAAGTTTGTATCTTCGCTTTTCAAAAAAATAAAGATAGAAATGAGTTTTAGTGTAGATTTTAAAACAAGATGGTCAGATTTTGATGCCAATATACATATGCGACACACGGCATACAATGATTATGCTGCCGAAGTGAGATTACGTTTTTTTAAGGAGCATGATATTACGATTCAAGACTTTACTAAAGAAAAAACCGGTCCTATATTATTTGAAGAGAATACCAAATTTTTACGAGAAATTCATATGGGAACCGATATCTCAGTAAATTTAAAAATAATTGGGTTATCAAGTAAAGGGGAGCGTTGGAAAATTCAGCACGAAGTTTTTAACGAAACAGGAAAATTATCAGCAATAATTACCGTGTACGGAGCTTGGTTAGATTTGGTAAAAAGAAAATTAACGGTTCCGCCAACCAAGTTTCAAACAATTTTTGATCAGGTTGAAAAAACGGATGACTTTAAGGAAATTTTACTAAAAAGTTAATGAGTAACGCTAAAAAAATACAAATAGTTATTGCTGCTATTGTTTTACTTGTTAGTTACTGGATTAAAAAAGGTGAAAACAATTCTGACTTTTCTTCTGAAAAAACCGTTGAAAATATTGGAGATTTTAATTATTTACCTACCTCAACAACTGGAGTTATTGTAAAACATGATGGATATCAATTATCTTATAGCGAACAACATGAGCAAGCAGAATGGGTTGCGTATTCGTTAAATAAAAGTGATATTATTTATAACAACTTTAAACGTCCTTATTTTATTAACGATCCGAAGGTAAAAACAAAATCTGCTAATTGGCGGAGTTATAAAAAATCTGGTTATGATAAAGGGCATTTGTGTCCTGCTGCAGATAGGCGTTATTCTAAAGCAGCACATGACGAAACTTTTTACACTTCTAATATTTCGCCTCAAAAACACGATTTTAACACTGGTATTTGGAACAGATTAGAGCAAAAAACACGGTACTGGGCTAAAAAGAATCAACATTTGTACGTTATAACCGGTGGTATTTTAAAACCTGGTTTAAAAACTATTGGAAAATATAAAGTAAGTGTTCCTACCGAATTTTATAAGATACTATTAGATTATTCACAGCCAGAAATAAAAGCTATTGCGTTTTTATTTCCTCATAAAGAAAGCGACAAACCTTTATATAATTTTGTGGTTTCTATTGATAAATTAGAAGAAAAAACTGGTATTGATTTTTTCCCAGAATTGCCAGATGCTATTGAAACTAGGCTAGAAGCTAGTAGTAATTATAAAAATTGGAGTTTTAGATAAAAAAAACTTTATAAACAATAAAAAAGCTTCTCGTAAATGAGAAGCTTTTTAACGCTGTACGGGCAGGGAGACTCGAACTCCCACACCTTGCGGCACTAGATCCTAAGTCTAGCGTGTCTACCAATTCCACCACGCCCGCATACTTATTGAATTGTGGCTGCAAATATAAACAATACTTACAAACTACAAAGCACAAGCACAAAATTTTTATTATTTTTGATACCTATTAAATAACAACCCATGAAAGACATTAAAAAATATATTGATCAGCACAAGGATAGATTTATAACCGAATTAATCGATTTATTAAAAATTCCTTCTGTTAGTGCCGATCCAGCTTTTAGCAAAGATGTATTAAACACTGCCGATGCTGTTAAAAATAGCTTAGAAAAAGCAGGGTGCGACAAAGTAGAAATTTGTGAAACGCCTGGTTATCCGATTGTTTATGGAGAAAAAATTATCGACCCTAATTTGCCTACGGTTTTAGTGTATGGTCATTACGATGTGCAACCTGCGGATCCGATTGAATTATGGGATTCACCCGCTTTTGAACCTGTAATTAAAAAAACAGACATTCATCCTGAAGGTGCAATTTTTGCCCGCGGAGCTTGTGATGATAAAGGACAAATGTACATGCACGTAAAAGCTATGGAATACATGACAAGTACAGGAAACTTACCTTGTAATGTAAAATTTATGATTGAAGGTGAAGAGGAAGTTGGTTCAGAAAGTTTAGCTTGGTTTGTACCAAGAAATAAAGAAAAATTAGCCAACGATGTAATTTTAATTTCTGATACAGGAATGATTGCAAACGATATTCCATCAATCACAACAGGTTTACGTGGTTTAAGTTATGTTGAAGTTGAAGTTACAGGACCAAATAGAGATTTACACTCAGGTTTATATGGTGGAGCAGTTGCAAATCCAATCAATATTTTAACAAAAATGATTGCTTCATTACACGATGAAAACAATCACATTACCATTCCTGGTTTTTATGATGATGTAGAAGAATTATCTCTTGAAGAACGTGCAGAAATGGCAAAAGCACCTTTTTCGTTAGATGAATATAAAGATGCTTTAAAAATTGACGATGTACACGGTGAAGCTGGTTACACAACCAACGAACGCAATTCTATTCGTCCTACTTTAGATGTAAACGGAATTTGGGGAGGATATACTGGTGAAGGTGCAAAAACAGTTATTGCAAGTAAAGCCTACGCTAAAATATCAATGCGTTTAGTACCAGGACAAGAATGGAGAGCGATTACCGAATTGTTTAAAAAACATTTTGAAAGCATTGCTCCAAAGTCTGTATCCGTAAAAGTTACACCGCATCATGGAGGACAAGGGTATGTAACTCCGATAGATAATATTGCGTATCAAGCAGCCAGTAAAGCCTATCAAGAAACTTTTAACAAAACGCCAATTCCCCAACGTAGTGGAGGTAGTATTCCTATTGTTGCTTTATTTGAGCAAGAGTTAAAAAGCAAAACTATTTTAATGGGATTCGGATTAAATTCTGATGCTATTCACTCACCAAACGAACATTTTGGGGTTTGGAATTACTTGAAAGGAATTGAAACAATTCCTCATTTTTATAAATATTTTACTGAATTATCTAAATAATTTCGTTATACCTTAAAAAAAGTATTGAAATCAATCTCAAAAGCTATTTTTTTTGTTAAAAGCCTCTTAATTGAGGCTTTTTTTGTAACATTTTTATAAAAATATCGTTCTTATAGCATATACTTATTTTTATGTTAAAACAATTTTTTCTTATTTGTTCGGGAGTAGATTTACAATTAATTAAAGATTGCGCTAACGGAGAGCAAAACAAATATGCAGGTATTGGTGCAACTGTATTTTTTACAGCCTTGATGGCTACAATTGCGTGTAGCTATGCGCTATTTATAATTTTTGACAACTTATATTCAGCTATCTTTTTTGGTTTTATTTGGGGTTTGCTAATCTTTAATTTAGATCGTTTTATTGTTTCAACTATCAAAAAAAGAGATTCAAAACGTCAAGAAATAACACAGGTAATTCCGCGTTTACTTTTAGCATTTATTATTGCCGTGGTAATTTCAAAGCCGCTAGAATTAAAGATTTTTGAAAAAGAAATTAATCAGGTTTTGTTAACTGAGAAAAATAAAATGACTTTAGCAAATAAAACCCAAATTGCACAACAATTTACACCCCAAATAAACAGTCTTAATTCTGAAATTAACGTTTTAAAAAATGAAATTCTTACAAAAGAAACCGAAACCAATGCACTATACGAAACTTATATTGCAGAAGCTGAAGGCACAAAAGGAACGAAACGCTTAGGAAAAGGGCCTGTTTATAAAGAAAAACGAACAAAACACGACGCCTCTTTAACTGAACTACAATTATTAAAAGAGAACAATAAACAACAAATTAAAGCGAAAGAATTAGCGATTGTAAACTTACAAGAAAAACAACTGTTAACTGAAGAAAAAACACAACCCATAATTTCTAATTTCGATGGATTAATGGCGCGTATTGAGGCATTAAACACATTGCCTTGGCTACCTTCATTCTTTATTTTTTTATTGTTTTTAGCGATTGAAACGGCACCTATTTTTTCGAAACTTATCAGCCCTAAAGGAGAATATGATTTTAAACTCGAAAATGAAGAATCAAAAGTTAAAACATGGATTGAACAACAAGTACAACAACGAGAAGCCGTTTTAAAAACTGACATTGACATCAATAACAAAGTATATTCTGATCTTAAAACCGAAGAAGAATTATATAATTATAAGCAAAAAATGGCACGTAACCTCATGAAGCTCCAAGCGGATACTTTTTATAAAAACCAGCAAGAAATCATGTAATTTTTTTTTATATTCGAATCAAAAAAATAATATTGCATGAATCGAATATCCAAAGCTATCTTTTTGATGGCTATTTTGCTATGTGTAAAAACAATAGCCCTAGCCCAAGAAGCCAATATTTTATCTTCTCTGACTATTCCTGAAATACTAAAAGCAGATGCAAATGCTGTTATTAGGCTTCAAAAAACAACGATAACAGTTACTTCTGCAACCCAATTAATTGTTAAAGAAAAACGAATTGTTACCGTTTTAAATAAATTAGGAAAAACACATGTAGATGCCTACAAACACTATGATGAGGATACTAAAATCACTAAATTATCTGCAATTATATATGACGCCTTAGGTAAAAAAAAGAAAAAATACTCTAAAGGTGATTTTACAGATGTATCTGCTGTTGATGGCGGAACTTTATATTCAGACTCTAGAGTTAAAGTCTTAGAGTATACACCTACATCTTATCCTTATACGATTGTTATAGAATCTGAATATAAAAACTCATCAACAGGATTCATCCCTAAGTGGTTCCCTTTAGAAAATTATTATCTATCAGTAGAAAAAAGTATCTACGAACTGTACAATCCTCAGAATATACCTTTTAGAAAAAAAGAAAAGAACTTTAAAGGATTTGCTATTGAAAAATCTTCAAATGAGAATAGTTTAAGCTATTCTTTAACAAATCAAAAAGCAATTAAATACGAAAAAAATACAGTTAATTTTGAAGACTTTTCACCAAACTTCTCAATATCATTAGATCAATTTAGTTTAAAAGGCGTCAAGGGAAATGCTAAAAACTGGAAAGAATTTGGATTTTGGATGTATGACAAACTAATTCTTGATAAAAATAAATTATCTCCTAATACGGTTGCTAAAATTAAAAACTTGGTTAAAAATGCAAGTACTTCAATCGAAAAAGCTAAGATAATTTATGAGTATGTTCAGAATAAAACCCGCTACATTAGTGTTCAGGTAGGCATAGGTGGATGGGAACCTATAACCGCAAACAAAGTTGATGACGTTGGGTATGGAGATTGTAAAGGTCTTACAAATTACACAAAAGCTCTTTTAGATGCTGTTGGAGTTAAATCATATCACACAATTGTATATGCTGGTAACAACAAAAATATTGATAATGATTTCACTGCTCTTCAAGGTAATCATATGATTTTAAACCTTCCTAACGAAGGAGATGACATTTGGTTGGAATGTACTAGTCAAACAATTCCTTTTGGATTTTTAGGAGATTTTACTGATGATAGAGATGTTTTAGTTATTACACCTGAGGGTGGAATTATTAAAAGAACTACTTCATATATCAATGATAAAAACTTACAATTAAACAACGCAATTATCACTCTTTTAACTAATGGTGACATGAGCGCAACTATTGAGAAAAAATCATACGGAACACAATATGGTGATAGATACCATATTAAAAACTACACTAAAAAAGAACTCAATAAGTATTACAAATCGCGTGTTTGGGATTACAATAACAACTTAGAAATTGAAAACGTAGTACTTGAAAACAATAAAGAAAAAGTTGAATTTACTGAAAAAATAAATGCAAATATTAAAAATTTTGCAACAGTTAAAGATAATAGTTATTTATTTAAGCTGAATGTTTTTAATAGAATTACAAGCATACCTAAAAGATATAGGAATAGAAAAAGAGTTTTAGAAATTGATAGAGGCTTTACTGACAAAGATAGTTTTACTTTTAAAATACCTGAAGGATATTCAATTTTAAACTTACCGTTAAATAAACATATTTCAAATAAGTTTGGAACTTATAAAATAGCTTTTGAAAAAATTAATGAAACTTCTTTTAAATACAACAGAGAGTTCTCTTTAAAAAAAGGAATACATCCAAAAGAAGAATATAAAGCCTACAGAAAATTCAGAAAAACGGTTGCTAAATATGATAACTTAAGAACAGAACTTACTAAACAATAATTACTATGAAAAAAACACTCTTACTTTTTACACTATTAATCTCATTGACAATCAATTCTCAAAAAATAAAATTCGGAAAAGTTTCAAAAACTGAACTTGAAGAAAAACTTCACCCTTTAGATTCTACTGCAGATGCGATATATCTTTTAAAAGAAAAAAAAATTGAATACGAATTTAGCCCTACTAAAGGCTGGACCACAAAAACTTACGTACGAGAAACAATTAAAATATTAAATAAGAATGGTTACAAATTTTCTAAAAAAGAAATAAAACTATTAAAAAACAATAACACTAAAGAGAATATTTCTTCATTAAAAGCATACACTTTTAATCTTAATGAAAATAAAATAGAAAGAACAAAACTGACAAAAAAAGATATATTTAAAGAACAAAAAAATAAATATTTAGAATTGGTTAAATTTACAATGCCTAACGTAAAGCCTTTTTGTATAATTGACTTAAGTTATACCATAACCTCTCCATTTACCTCTAGTATTAGTGAAATTTATTTACAAAACAATATACCTATAAAAAAACTCGATGTTATTGTTAAAATTCCAGAATATTTCGTAACAAAAAAACATATTAAAGGATTCCTACATTTTAACATCAAAGAAAGTATTGAAAATAAAACGATACCTTACAAATATGACAAAATGGTTAACCAACAAGGAGGGTATGTAAAAACTAAGTTTGAAGGTAATTTAGAATTTAAAAATTATCTATACATCATTCAAGAAGAAAATGTACCAAGGCTAAAAAGCAAAGAGGTTTTTTCTTCTAATATTCACAACTATAGAGCTGCTATAAAGTTTGAAACAAGTGTTTTAAAATTCCCAAACTCAGTCCCTAAATACCTCTCTACTAATTGGAAAAACATATCTAAAACGATATATGAGTCTCCATATTTTGGTCGAGAACTAGAAAAAAACAATTACTACAAAGATGATTTAAAATCAATTATAGGTGATAGTAAAAATAATTTCGAAAAGGCTTTATCTATTTTTCAGTTTTTGAAATTTAAAGTAAAATGGAATAGATACTACTCTAAGTACACCGATAAAGGTGTAAAAAAAGCATATAAAGAAGGTACTGGAAATTCTGCAGAAATAAATCTTATGCTTACATCAATGCTACGATTTGCTGGTTTAGACGCTAACCCTGTCTTGATAAGCACAAAAAACAGCGGAGTACCTCTTTTCCCTACTGTACTAGGATTTAATTATGTTATTTCAAAAGTTAATTTTTCTAATGGAAAATATATTTTATTAGATGCTACTGACCCTTATTCTGCTCCTAATGTAATTCCACAAAGAGCATTAAATTGGTATGGAAGAGAAATTCTTACCAATGGAGACTCAAGAAAAGTAGAACTAACCCCTACAAAGCACTCCAAAGAAAATAATATTTTATATGTAAAAATAGATGCTGATTTAGGTGAAGTTACAGGAATGTATCGAAAATCATTGTCAGGTCATGCGGCTATGTTTTACAGACAATTAAACAACATCAAAAAAGAAGATGAAATTATTACATCAATAGAAGAAAAACTTAGTATTGAAGTTAATGACTTTAAAATTTTAAATAAAGAAAACACTACAAAATCAATTACACAAACCTTAAAATTTACAAGTGAAGATTTAATTGAAAAGGTTAATGAAAAATTATATTTTTCGCCTTTATTATTTTTAGCAACTTCGGAAAACCCATTTAAGACTAATGAAAGAAACTATCCTATTGATTATATCATTCCTTGGCAAGATAAATTTACAGTTTCTATAACGGTGCCTGAAGGTTATATCGTTGAATCTTTTCCTAAAGAGAGTGCTATTGCTTTACCTGATAATCTAGGGGTCTTTAAATATCTCGTTACAGTTCAAGGAAATAAAATAAAATTATCGTCAATATTACAATTTAATACACAAATTATTAATCAACAATACTATGGTATAGTTAAAAATTTTTATAAAAAACTAGTTGAAAAACAAACCGAAAATATAGTTTTAATTAAAAAATAAAATATTATTGATATAATAATTATTCTAACAAAAATCAAAAGAGCAACCGTTTAATTGGTTGCTCTTTTATAATATAATAGCATTAGAATTTTTGACCTTACCTATAGTAAACGTACTGTAAGTACTTCCAATGTGTTTTAATACAGTTAATTTATTTACCATAAAATCACGGTATTCATCCATATCTTTTACGTAAATTTTTAAAATATAATCGTAATCACCACTGACATGAAAGCATTCGGTTACTTCTTCTAATTTTGTAATTTCTTTTTCAAAAACTACAATATTTTCTTTAGTATGTTTTTCTAACTTTAAATGACAAAAAACTAAAAAAGATTTTTCAATTTTATTCTTGTCAAGTAGTGCCACATATTGGGTTATTACACCTTCTCTTTCAAGCTTTTTAATTCGCTCATAAACAGCAGTTACCGATAAATTTAACTGTAAAGACAATTGTTTTGTGGTTTGCTTACTATCTTTTTGAAGTAAGCTCAATAATTTTTTATCTATTCCATCTAATTTCATCTGAAAATTTTAAGTGTTTTTATACTTTAAAAAGCAAAAAATAAACTTTTAAAACTACTAATACTAAAATTTAAAGAAAAATAATCTATAATTAACCTTATGCATTGATTTACAATCAAAAAAACATGTGTTTTACAGCAATAAAAACAACTAAAAAATTACATTATGAGTTTCAAACCTGCTGATAATATTCAAGACCTACAATATTTTGGAGAATATGGAGGTATAAATCCTTCTATTTCTGATTCTTCTACCTACACTTTTTTAAAAGCAAAAACAATGTTCGATACTTTTGAAGGAAATACCGATGGTTGTTATTTATACTCCCGTCACACATCACCTTCAAATTTATATTTAAGTGAAGCTTTAGCAGCTATGGAAGGTGCAGAATCTGCCAATGTTGCTGGGTCTGGAATGGGAGCAATTACAGCTACCATTTTACAAATTTGTGGGGCTAATGATCATGTTGTTTCAAGTAGAACTATTTATGGAGGAACCTATGCTTTTTTAAAAAACTTTACTCCCAGATTAGGAATAAAAACATCATTTGTTAATATTACAGATTTAGCAATTGTAGAAGCTGCCATTACCGAAAACACAAAAATGATTTATTGCGAATCGGTAAGTAATCCGCTATTAGAAATAGCCGATATTAAAGGCTTATCCGCTTTAGCAAAAAAGTACAACTTACAATTAGTCATTGACAACACCTTTTCTCCGTTATCAATTTCACCTGCGCAATTAGGTGCCGATGTGGTAATACATAGTTTAACAAAATTCATCAATGGCTCTTCTGATACTATGGGAGGTGTTGTTTGTGCATCCGCAGATTTTATCAATTCGCAAAAAAGTGTAATTGATGGCGCAAGTATGTTATTAGGTTCTTCAATGGATTCTTTGCGATCTTCATCAATTTTAAAAAATATGAGAACGTTGCACATCAGAATAAAACAACACAGTAAAAATGCTGCTTTTTTAGCTGAAAAATTTGAAGCTGACGGATTAAAAACCGTATATCCTGGATTAAAATCGCATCCTTCACATAAAATTTTTAAATCGATGATGAATGATGAATACGGTTTTGGTGGTATGTTAACTATTGATGCTGGTTCGTTAGATAAAGCAAATGCCTTAATGGAATTAATGCAAGAAAAAAATGTTGGCTACTTAGCGGTTAGTTTAGGGTTTTATAAAACATTATTTTCAGCTCCTGGAACTTCAACGTCATCTGAAATTCCAGAAGATGAACAGAAAGAAATGGGTTTATCTGATGGTTTAATTCGGTTTTCTATCGGATTGGATAATGATATTGAGCGCACCTATCAAATCATTAAAAATTGTATGTTAAAAACAGCTATTTTATAAATAAATTATGAACGAAGTAATCGCTTTTGGAATTTTATCTTTTACATCTTTTTTTACATTGATAAATCCTTTTGGAACCATGCCGATTTTTATGACGATGACTGCCGATTTAGATCAAAATCATAGAACAAAAACTGCAAAAAAAGCATCGATAGTTAGTTTCATTACTATTTTGATTTTTGCTTTTTCTGGTCAATTGTTATTTAATTTTTTTGGAATATCAGTAAATAGTTTTAGAATTGTAGGTGGTGTAATTTTCTTTTTAATGGGGATGGATATGCTACATGCTAGATTAGGAAAAGTAAAATTGAAAGACCCTGAAATAAAAAACTATGTAAATGACATCTCTGTAACACCACTAGCAATTCCTATGATTTGTGGTCCTGGAGCTTTAACAAACGCAATTGTTATGATGGAAGATGCTGATTCTATGGAGAAAAAAATAGCGTTAATTTTTACTGCTTTCTTAGTAATTTTACTAACTTATATAATACTTTATAGCTCTTCAAAAATCATAAAAGTTATTGGCCAAACTGGTATTAATGTTATGATGCGTTTGATGGGACTTATTGTTATGGTTATTGCTGTAGAGTTTTTCTTTAGCGGATTAAAACCAATATTATTAGACATTTTCAGCACAAACTAACCTCTTAAAAAGAGAGTTATACCAAATCATAACTCTCTTTTTTATTGAAATTTGCTTACTATTTACTCCGAATACCCATCTCCAAATCGGTATCCTAACACAATACCGTGAGTTGTATGAATTGGCGCATTTCCTGATGCCATGTTATAATTATACATCACCCTAAGTTTTTTAAGTGCATAAACTCCTAATAATAAATTTAGGGAGCCATTGGTTCTATACCCCGCACCAAATTCTATCTTATTTTTAAGATTTACTGCTACATTAACATCTGCTTGTAATGGCACTCCTCCTTCTTTTTTCAATAAAAAACTAGGTTTAATCATTGTCTCCCTAAAAATATTTGTAAAAATTCGGTATCCCCCATAAATATAAAAAGGTGTTGATAAATCTAAATTATCCTCAGACGCTAATTCAACACCTAACACATTTGGCATAGAAGCACCAACAAATAACTCTTTATAATTAAACATAAAACCAACACCTACAGTAGGAATTATTGTATTTATATTTCGTTGAAATTTAGGATCATCAATAATTCCTAAATCTAACAAATTATCATTGTAAAACTGTGCTCCTGCTGTTATTCCAAAAGAAAGAACTGTTGGATAATAATGTTGCCAATGTGGTCGATCATCCTGACTATCAAAAAAAAGTTTATATGAATAAGCTGCAAAAGCTGTTGTTGTTTTTGATACCCCTATTTCATCATGAATAACACCTGCTCCAAGACCTATTTGTCCTTCTTTTAAAGAGGTGTTAAAACTAAAAGTTGTACTTTTTGGTGCTCCATCTAATTCATTAGAAAAACCTGCACTCGAAAACACCAATTCAGTGTCTTTTTCAAAACCTGCATATGCTGAGTTTAAAATAAAAACATTGTAATTGTACTCAGAAAAAGTTGGTGTTTGCTGCGCCAAACATACATGAAACATCCCAAAAAGTAATCCAATAAATATTGGTTTAAATACTGCCTGCATAATTATTTTTATCGTTTTAAGATTAAAAATCCTTTTAATTTTTTAAAGTTATGTGTCCCTGTAATTTGAATATTGAAAAAATAAGTTCCTGAAGGCAAAGTTCCTGCTCCTAAAACTTTTTTCTTATTAGCCTCTCCTCTAAATACTCTTAGATTGTTATCATATCCTTTAATTTCGAATACCATATCTCCCCAACGGTTGTATATACTCACAACATTCTTAGGATATTGCTCTATTCCCTTGATTTCCCAATATTCATTAATCCCGTCACCATCTGGTGAAAAACCATATTTTATATCATCTCTTTTCTCCGTTGTAAAACTTGTTTCTACACAACCTGTTGCATCGCCTGCGGAATTGTAAGCTACTATTGTTACGTAATAAATAGTGTTTGATAAGAAATCTATAGATGGATTGTAAGTTAATACATTACCTACATCTTCGTTATTTACAACATCCGTTGCGCCTGAACTAAGACCAATACTAACTTTATAACCTGTTGCCGTGGCTATTGATGACCAACTTAAATTTGTACTTACTGATACATCTGTTGTTCCGTTTGATGGTGTGGTTAACTCCGTACACGATGGTATTACAACTACCGTTTCTGTTGTAAAACTTGTTTCTGAACAACCTGTTGCATTGCCTGCTGAATTGTAAGCGGTGATTGTTACATAATACGTCGTGTTGGATAAGAAATCTGTCGATGGATTGTAACTTAAAACATTACCTACATCTTCGTCATTTACAACATCCGTTGCACCCGAACTCGTTCCGACACTAACTTTATAACCTGTTGCCGTGGCTATTGATGACCAACTTAAATTTGTACTTACTGATACATCTGTTGTTCCGTTTGATGGTGTGGTTAACTCCGTACACGATGGTATTACAACTACTGTTTCTGTTGTAAAACTTGTTTCTGAACAACCTGTTGCATCGCCTGCCGTGTTATAAGCCGTTATTGTTACGTAATAAGTAGTGTTTGATAAGAAATCTGTTGTTGGATTGTAAGTTAAAACATTACCTACATCTTCGTTATTTACAACATCCGATGCTCCTGAACTTGTACCAATGCTAACTTTATAGCCTGTTGCCGTTGCTATTGATGACCAACTTAAATTTGTACTTACCGATACATCTGTTGTTCCATCCGAAGGATTGTTTAATATCGTACATGATGGTATTACAACTACCGTTTCTGTTGTAAAACTTGTTTCTGAACAACCTGTTGCATCGCCTGCGGAATTGTAAGCTACTATTGTTACATAATAAGTAGTATTTGATAAGAAATCTATCGATGGATTGTAAGTTAAGACATTACCTACATCTTCGTTATTTACAACATCCGATGCACCTGAATTACTACCAATGCTAACTTTATAGCCTGTTGCCGTTGCTATTGATGACCAACTTAAATTTGTACTTACTGATACATCTGTAGCGCTGTTTGATGGTGTGGTTAACTCCGTACACGATGGTATTACAACTACTGTTTCTGTTGTAAAACTTGTTTCACTACATCCTGTTGCATCGCCTGCCGTGTTATAAGCCGTTATTGTTACATAATAAGTAGTGTTTGATAAGAAATCTATCGTTGGATTGTAACTTAAAACATTACCTACATCTTCCTTATTTACAACATCCGTTGCACCCGAACTTGTACCAATGCTAACTTTATAGCCTGTTGCCGTTGTTATTGATGACCAACTTAAATTTGTACTTACAGATACATCTGTAGCACCGTTTGATGGTGTGGTTAACTCCGTACACGATGGCATTACAACTACTGTTTCTGTTGTAAAACTTGTTTCTGAACAACCTGTTGCATCGCCTGCGGAATTGTAAGCGGTGATTGTTACATAATAAGTAGTATTTGATGAGAAATCTGTCGATGGATTGTAACTTAAAACATTACCTACATCTTCGTCATTTACAACATCCGTTGCACCCGAACTACTACCAATACTAACTTTATAACCTGTTGCCGTGGCTATTGATGACCAACTTAAATTTGTACTTACCGATACATCTGTTGTTCCGTTTGATGGTGTGGTTAACTCCGTACATGATGGTATTACAACTACTGTTTCTGTTGTAAAACTTGTTTCTGAACAACCTGTTGCATCGCCTGCGGAATTGTAAGCTACTATTGTTACATAATAAGTAGTGTTTGATAAGAAATCTATCGATGGATTGTAAGTCAACACATTGCCTACATCTTCGTTATTTACAACATCCGTTGCACCCGAACTACTACCAATACTAACTTTATAACCTGTTGCCGTGGCTATTGATGACCAACTTAAATTTGTACTTACCGATACATCTGTTGTTCCATCCGAAGGATTGTTTAATATCGTACATGATGGCACTACAACTACCGTTTCTGTTGTAAAACTTGTTTCACTACATCCTGTTGCATTGCCTGCCGTGTTATAAGCCGTTATTGTTACATAATAAGTAGTGTTGGATAAGAAATCTATCGTTGGATTGTAACTTAAAACATTACCTACATCTTCCTTATTTACAACATCCGTTGCACCCGAACTTGTACCAATGCTAACTTTATAGCCTGTTGCCGTTGTTATTGATGACCAACTTAAATTTGTACTTACTGATACATCTGTTGTTCCGTTTGATGGTGTGGTTAACTCCGTACACGATGGTATTACAACTACTGTTTCTGTTGTAAAACTTGTTTCTGAACAACCTGTTGCATCGCCTGCCGTGTTATAAGCCGTTATTGTTACGTAATAAGTAGTGTTGGATAAGAAATCTGTTGTTGGATTGTAAGTTAAAACATTACCAACATCTTCGTTATTTACAACATCCGATGCTCCTGAACTTGTACCAATGCTAACTTTATAGCCTGTTGCCGTTGCTATTGATGACCAACTTAAATTTGTACTTACTGATACATCTATTGTTCCGTTTGATGGTGTGGTTAACTCCGTACACGATGGTATTACAACTACTGTTTCTGTTGTAAAGCTTGTTTCTACACAACCTGTTGCATCGCCTGCGGAATTGTAAGCTACTATTGTTACGTAATAAATAGTGTTTGATAAGAAATCTGTCGTTGGATTGTAAGTCAATACATTACCTACATCTTCATTATTGACAACATCCGTTGCACCTGAACTTGTACCAATACTAACTTTATAGCCTGTTGCCGTGGCTATTGATGACCAACTTAAATTTGTACTTACTGATACATCTGTTGTTCCGTTTGATGGTGTGGTTAACTCCGTACATGATGGTATTACAACTACTGTTTCTGTTGTAAAACTTGTTTCTGAACAACCTGTTGCATCGCCTGCCGTGTTATAAGCCGTTATTGTTACGTAATAAGTAGTGTTTGATAAGAAATCTGTTGTTGGATTGTAAGTCAACACATTACCAACATCTTCGTTATTTACAACATCCGATGCTCCTGAACTTGTACCAATGCTAACTTTATAGCCTGTTGCCGTTGCTATTGATGACCAACTTAAATTTGTACTTACCGATACATCTGTTGTTCCATCAGAAGGATTGTTTAATATCGTACATGATGGCGCTACAACTACCGTTTCTGTTGTAAAACTTGTTTCACTACATCCTGTTGCATCGCCTGCCGTGTTATAAGCCGTTATTGTTACATAATAAGTAGTGTTTGATAAGAAATCTATCGATGGATTGTAAGTTAACACATTACCTACATCTTCATTATTTACAACATCCGTTGCTCCTGAACTAGTACCAATACTAACTTTATAGCCTGTTGCCGTTGCTATTGATGACCAACTTAAATTTGTACTTACTGATACATCTGTAGAGCTGTTTGATGGTGTGGTTAACTCCGTACACGATGGTATTACAACTACTGTTTCTGTTGTAAAACTTGTTTCTAAACAACCTGTTGCATCGCCTGCGGAATTGTAAGCTACTATTGTTACGTAATAAGTTGTGTTCGATAAGAAATCTGTCGTTGGATTGTAAGTTAATACATTACCTACATCTTCGTTATTTACAACATCCGTTGCACCCGAGCTAGTACCAATACTAACTTTATAACCTGTTGCCGTGGCTATTGATGACCAACTTAAATTACTATCTACAGATATATTTGTTGTTCCGTTTGATGGTGTGGTTAACTCCGTACATTCAGGAACAATATTACACAACTTACCCCCATCAGTAATTACCCAACCATCTGTACCTATCAATGTAGTTCTTGCTGTTTCACTTATACAATATGTACTATTTCCTCCATCAAAAACAACATTCGATTGTAATATTTGTGCATTCCAACCATTTAATAAGGCGTCGTAATTTGCAGTTGAAAGTTTAGCATCTTTAAACATGTTTTCCATTGTAATGACATTAGAGACATTCCATCCACTAATATCCTGATCAAACAATGTTGCACCTCTAAACATTTGTTGCATATCCGTTACGGCCCCCACATCCCAACTACTCAAATCTTGATTAAATGCTGTTACTAACCTAAACATTGCCTCCATATTAGTAACGTTAGAAACATTCCAACTACTCAAATTTTGGTTAAACAAAGGCGCTTGAGAAAACATCACTCGCATACTTGACACTTTAGAAACATTCCAGCTACCAATATTTTGATTAAATGCTGTTGCGCCCCAAAACATCCCTTCCATATTAGTAACATTAGACACGTTCCAACTACCGATATCTTGATTAAATGCTGTTGCTGATGCAAACATCCAATACATATCAGTTACATTAGACACATCCCAAGTGCTGATATTTTGATTGAATGCTGTAGCTGATGCGAATACTGCTCGCATATTAGTAATGGTACTAACATCCCAACCACTGATATCTTGATTTAAACTACTAGCTCCAAAAAACATACCATTCATATCAGTTGCGTTCGTTAAATCTGGTTTATCTATAGCATTAACTTCTAAATTTTTACATCCTTTAAATGCTGCTTCCATTGAAGCCCATTGATTATCTCCCCATTGATCAACTGAAAGTATTTTTTCTTTATCGTCTGTATTATTAAAATAAATACGTGGAAAAGTTCCTTTAATTCGTATAGTATAAGTTCCAGCAATTAAAAAATCGTGGGTAACTGACCCCGTAACTCCAAGTTCGTCAAAAATTCCATCATTATCCCAATCTACATCGTAATTGTAGGTAGTGCTACCATGTGTTGGAATTGTTATTGAAGTTGCTGAGGAAGCTCCTGGGTTATCCGTTTTCCAGATAGTTACAAAATCGGTTGTATTTAATGTACAGGCTAATCCGCCATCAGTAATCGTCCAATTATCTGTATTAATTATATTATCTCTTGCTGTTTCTCCCGAACAATACGTACTATTTCCTCCGTGAAAAATAACATTTGGCTGTAATGTTTGTGCATTCCATCCGTTTAATAAGGCATCGTAGTTTGTGGTTGAAAGTTTTGCATCTTTAAACATATCTACCATATTGGTAACGTTGGCTACATTCCACCCTCCTATGTTTTGATCAAATGACGATGCTCTCCAAAACATATAACTCATATTAGTTACTTTTGAAACATCCCAACTACCTAAATTTTGATTAAATAACACCGCTGCCCAGAACATATAATTCATATCAGTTACTTTACTTACATTCCAACTACTGATATCTTGATTAAATAATAAAGTTACTGCAAACATACCTTTCATATTTATTACATTGGACACGTCCCAACTACCAATATCTTGATTAAATACCTTTGCTGATGAAAACATCCAGACCATATCGGTTACGTTAGAAACATCCCAGCTACCAATAGGTTGATCAAATGCTGTTGCTCCTGAAAACATCCAGTTCATATTGGTTACCTTAGAAACATTCCAACTACCAATAGGTTGATTAAATGCTGTTGCTTTTGAAAAAATTGACCTCATATTTACTACACTACTCACATCCCAACCTGAAATATCTTGATTAAAAAAAATATTTTTATCAAACATAAAGCTCATATCTTCAACCTTTGATACATTCCATGTACTGATATTTTTATTGAAAATTGAAGAGTTGAACATCGACCTCATTGTTAAAACATTAGCAACATTCCAAGAACTAATGTCTTGGTTAAAATTACTTGCATAAGAAAACATAGATTGCATAGATTCTACCTTACCTACATTCCATGAACCAATATTTTGATTAAATGCTGTTGCTGATGAAAACATCGACCACATATTTGTTACATTACTCACATCCCATCCACTAAGGTCTTGATTAAATATAGTTGCCTTTCTAAACAAATTTCCCATATCAGTAATAGTACTCACATCCCAGTTGTTAATATTTTGATTAAGACTACTTGCTCCTTCAAACATTCTATTCATACTTGTCGCCATCGATAAATTTGGTGCATCAGCTGCATTAACTTCTAAATTTTTACATCCATAGAAAGCTTTTTCCATTGAAATCCATTGATTATCTCCCCATTGATCAACTGAAAGTATTTTTTCTTTATCTCTATTGTCATTAAAATGAATACGCGGAAAAGCTCCTCTAATTCGTATGGTATAAGTTCCAGCTGTTAAAAAATCGTGGATAACAGAACCTGTAATACCCAATTCATCAAAAGTTCCATCATTATCCCAATCTACATCATAATTGTAGGTCGTACCACCATGCGTTGGAATTGTAATTGAAGTTGCTGATGATGTTCCTGGGTTATCCGTTTTCCAGGTAGTTACAAAATCAGTTGTATTTAATGTACAAGCTAATCCCGCATCGGTAATTGTCCAATTATCTGTACTAGTGATATTATTTCTTGCTGTTTCTCCCGAACAATACGTACTATTTCCTCCGTGAAAAATAACATTTGGCTGTAATGTTTGTGCATTCCATCCGTTTAATAAAGCATCGTAGTTTGTGGTTGAAAGTTTAGCATCCCTAAACATATTTCCCATATCGGTAACATTGGCTACATTCCACCCTCCTATGTTTTGATCAAATGCTGCTGCTTGCCAAAACATATAATTCATACTTTCTACTTTTGAGACATCCCAACTACCAATATCTTGATTAAATGAAAGAGCCTTTATAAACATACTAGTCATATTAGTTACATTAGACACGTTCCAACTACCAATATTTTGATTAAAAGCTAGAGCTTCATTAAACATATGATTCATAGTCACTACCTTAGATAGATTCCAATTACCAATATCTTGATTAAAATTCTTTGCCCCTGAAAACAAGAACCCCATGTCAGTCACATTGCTTACTTGCCATGAACTAATATCTTGATTAAACACTTTTGCGTCTCTAAACATACTATTCATATTCGTTACCGCATTAACATTCCAAGTACCTATATCTTGATTAAAAAAAGCATTCTTAGAAAACATCAAACGCATACTTTTAACCTTCGAAACATTCCATGTACTTATGTTTTCATTGAATATTGAAGATTCGAACATAGATTCCATAGTTATTACATTAGAAACATCCCAACTACTAATGTTTTGATTGAAAGACATTGACTTCCAAAACATTCTACTCATATTGGTAACTTTACTAACATCCCAACTACTAATATCCTGATTAAAAGCATCTGTAGAAGCAAACATCCATTGCATCCATTTTACCTTAGCTACATTCCATGAACTAATATCTTGATTAAATGCTTTTGCTGATGAAAACATCCAGCCCATACTGGTTACGTTAGAAACATCCCAGCTACTAATATCTTGATTAAATGAACTAGCAATGGCAAATAACGAGGTCATGTTTTCGATATTAGAAACATCCCAGCTACTAATATCTTGGTTAAACTTACTAGCGCCCCAAAACATTTCTCTCATATTTACCATCTTCGATAAATCGGGAGAATCGGGTGCATTTACTTCTAAATTTTTACACCCTTTAAATGCTGCTTCCATAGAAGTCCATTGGTTATTACCCCATTGATCAACCGATAGTATTTTTTCTTTATCTCCTGCATTAATAAAATAAATACGCGGAAAAGTTCCTTTAATTCGTATAGTATAAGTTCCTGTAGTCAAAAAATCGTGCGTAGCAGAACCTGTTACTCCAAACTCATCAAAAACTCCATCATTATCCCAATCTACATCATAATTATAAGTCATACCACCATGTGTTGGAATTGTAATTGAAGTTGCTGATGATGTTCCAGGGTTATCCGTTTTCCAGGTAGTTACAAAATCGGTTGTATTTAATGTACAGGCTAATCCGCCATCAGTAATCGTCCAATTATCTGTATTAATTATATTATCTCTTGCTGATTGCGCTGTACAATAGGTACTATTCCCGCCACTAAAAACAACATTTGGTTGTAATACTTGCGCATTCCACCCGTTTAATAAGGCATCGTAGTTTGTGGTTGATAGTTTTGCATCTTTAAACATATCTACCATATTACTCACATTAGAAACATTCCAACTACCAATATCTTGATCAAACGTCATCGCTCCTTTAAACATTTCTTTCATCTTAGTAACACTAGAAACATCCCAATTACCAATAGGCTGATTAAATGAGTTAGCAAACATGAACATTCCTTCCATAGTAGCAACACTAGAAACATTCCAATTACTTATATCATGATTAAAGAGTCCTACTCCAATAAACATTCTATACATATCTGTTACCTTAGAAACATCCCAACTACCAATATCTTGATTAAAAGCAAACGAATGATAAAACATTCCTCTCATATTAGTTACATTAGAAACATTCCAGCTACCAATATCTTTATTAAATACAGAAGCATACATAAATACTCTTTCCATATTAGTAACGTTAGAAACATTCCAATTACCAATGTCTTGATTAAAAGAATTTGCTTTATAAAATAAGTAATCCATGTGAGAAACCATAGAAACATTCCATCCACCAATTGGCTGGTTAAAAACATTAGCTTCGTAGAACATCTTTGACATATATTTTACTAATGAAACATCCCAATTCGTAATATTTCCATTAAAAGAGAGCGCACTTTGAAAAACTGATGTCATATCCTTTACATTACTGACATTCCAACCATTTAAATCTTGATTAAAACTAGTAGCGCTATGAAACATGCTCTTTAAGTTTGCAACTGAAGAAACATCCCACAGACCGATATCTTGATTAAAGGCCGTAGCATAGGCAAACATACCATCCATTCTATATCCTTTAGAAACATTCCAACCATTTAAATCTTGATTAAAACTACTAGCTCTATAAAATACATGGCTAAAATTTACTATTGAAGAAACATCCCACAAACCGATATCTTGATTGAAGGTTGTTGCTCCTGAAAACATCCAGCTCATATTGGTTACCTTAGAAACATTCCAACTACCAATAGGCTGATTAAATGCTGTTGCTCCTGAAAACATTGACCTCATATTTACTACACTACTCACATCCCAACCTGAAATATCTTGATTAAATATAGTTGCTGATGAAAACAAGTTACTCATATCTGTTATCGTACTCACATCCCAATTACTAATATCTTGATTAAAACTTTCTGTTCCTGCAAGCATCCGGTGCATACTTATTGCCATAGATAAATTGGGGGCATCTGTTGCGTTTAATTCTAAGTTTTTACATCCATAAAAAGCTACCGCCATTGAAGACCATTGGTTATTACCCCATTGATCAACCGATACTATTTTATCTTTATCACCTGTATTGTTAAAACGAATCTGCGGAAAAGTTCCTCTAATTCGTATGGTATAAGTTCCAGCAGTTAAAAAATCGTGGGTAACTGATCCTGTAATTCCTAACTCATCAAAAGTTCCATCATTATCCCAATCTACATCATAATTATACACGCCACCTGTTGTTGGAATCGTAATTGAAGTTGCTGATGATGTTCCTGGGTTATCCGTTTTCCAAGTAGTTACAAAGTCGGTTGTATTTAATGTACAGGCTAATCCGCCATCAGTAATTGTCCAATTATTTGTACTTATAATATTGTCTTTTGCTGGTTTAGCTGAACAATAAGTACTACCTCCTCCACTAAAAACAACATTTGATTGTAATGTTTGTGCATTCCATCCGTTTAATAAGGCATCGTAGTTTGTGGGTGATAGTTCCATGTAGTGAAACATGCGATTCATGTTTGTTACATTCGTTACGTTCCACCCCCCTAAGTTTTGATCAAATACAATAGCTTTTTCAAACATGCTTTCCATGTTAGTAACAGATGCTACACTCCAACCACTTATATCCTGATTAAATAAATCGGTATACCTAAACATACCTTCCATAGTGGCTACCGAACTTACATCCCAACCACTAATGTTTTGATTAAAAATGGTTGCTTCTCTAAACATATTTTCCATAGAAGTAACTGAAGCTACATTCCAATTTGTGATATCAACGTTAAATGAAGTTGCTTTATAAAACATTCTTGGCATTTGTGTTACTTTACTAACATCCCAATTTGAAATATTTCCATTAAATGCTGTTGCATTCCAAAATACTCCCATCATATTGGTTACGTTACTAACATTCCAATTACTTAAATCTTGATTAAATGAAGTTGCGCTATGAAACATATTTGCTATGTTTACTACTGATGAAGTATCCCATAAACCAATAGGTTGATTAAAAGCTGTTACTCCATCAAACATACTATTCATGTTGATTACCTTACTTACATCCCAACCACTAATATCAGAATTAAAGTCTTTTGCCCAAGCTAACATTACCCCCATATTGGTAACATTACTTACATTCCATCCAGAAATATCTTGATTAAAAGCTTTTGCCCCCCAAAACATAGAATTCATATCTGTTACTGAGCTTACATCCCATAAACCTACATCTTGATTGAAATCTTTGTTTTGAAAAAACATAGATTTCATTGATTTCACCTTTGCTGTATTCCAATTACCTATAGGTTGATTATAAGAACAATAAGAAAACATGTATCCCATATTTGTAACATTACTAACATCCCAAGTATTAATATCTCCGCTAAATGCTTCAGAGAAATAAAACATCCAACTCAAGTTGGTTACCTTACTCGTATTCCATGATGAAATATCTTGATTAAAGGCTTTTGATGATGAAAACATTGACCTCATATCTGTTACGCTTCCAACATTCCAAACCCCAATAGGTTGATTAAAAACTGCTGTAGATGAAAACATGCCTGACATATTGGTAACATTACCAACATTCCAACCAGAAATATCTTGATTAAAGGCTTTTGATGACGAAAACATTGATCTCATATCTACCACATTACTCACATCCCAACTAGAGAGGTCTTGATTAAAAATTGTAGTTGATGAAAACAAACCACTCATGTCTGTTATTGTACTAACATCCCAACTATTAAGGCTCTGATTAAGGCTTGCTGCTCCAGAAAACATATATTTCATACTTGTTGCCATAGACAAATCTGGTACATCAGCTGCATTTACCTCTAAATTTTTACATCCATAAAAAGCCTTTTCCATAGAAGTCCACTTTCCATCTCCCCATTGTTCTACCGAAAGTATTTTTTCTTTATCTCCTGTATTGTTAAAATAAATACGCGGAAAAGTTCCTCTAATTCGTACGGTATAAGTTCCTGCAGTTAAAAAATCGTGGGTAGCTGATCCTGTAATTCCTAAGTCGTCAAAAACCCCATCATTATCCCAATCTACATCGTAATTATACCCACCACTTATTGTAGGAATTGTAATTGAGGTTGCTGATGAAGTTCCTGGATTATCTGTTTTCCAAGTAGTAATAAAGTTTTGAGCAGAAATCGTGTAGATAAAAAAGCACAGAATAATGGTAACTATAGCTTTCATGTAATAATGTTGTCTTTTATATTATTTATAGTTGTGTAGTTATGCAACTACTTATTTTATTAGCTAATCTTAAATTATTTAATAAAATAATATTAACACATAACATTACTGTTATATGTTTTACAACAAAATTATAGATATAGACTGTTTTAAATATCCCTTGTTAAGGGTAAAATTACTACCCCTGAAAACAGGGGTAAACAAGTATTAAAATTGTAAAAATAACTGCGTAGCCTAAAGAGTAAAACTATCTAAAAATTGGATGTGGCAAAGATGAATAAAAACACAGCTAAGTCTAATTATTAAAAGTTATTGTACCTAGTTTTTTCCCTTTATTATATAGTTTAAAGGTCATCTACCCTAAAAAATATAAAGAATCTAAAACAGTAAGTAAAATCTCTATAAAATGCCATGGTGTCAATTTCATTTCCATATATACAGTCACCAATAAGCACGTCAAAATCAGGTATTGTTTCCCTATTTCACCAAATAACAATGCTTTATTTCCTATCTTTTTTACCAAGTACTATTTCGCCACAAGCAGTAACTAAAACAATTTGTATTAATGAATACATAGTTAACAAAAGTACTAAATGGTTTCTACTTGTATAATTCTTCACAAAATCGTAACATTACAAACCGAAAAATACTACACAATGCAAGACGATAAAAACTTATCTGAAATTACTATAGAAGACCAAAAAATTATTGACAATAAAGAACTAAGTATATGGGAAGCACTAATTCCTGTAATTCTTTTAATGGGGTTATTGGCTTATAATATATTTTATGCAGATGGAGCTTGGTTAGGTGATTACTCTAATCAATATATTTTATTAATGGGTGGTTTTATTGCTGCCATAGTTGGGTTTTTAAACAAAGTATCGATAAAAACAATGTTTTCTGAAGTTTTAGAAAACTGGAAAAGTGTTTTTGTACCTATTATGATTTTATTTTTAGTAGGTGCCTTAGCTGGAACTTGGCTAGTAAGTGGCATTATACCTGCCATGGTGTATTACGGGTTGCAAGTATTGAGTCCTGCTATATTTTTACCAGCATCTGTAATAATTGCTGCAATTATATCAATTGCCACAGGAAGTTCTTGGACCACTTCAGCAACCGTAGGTATCGCTTTGGTAGGAATTGGTAGTGCATTAGGAATTCCGACAGGAATGATTGCCGGAGCTGTAATTTCTGGAGCTTATTTTGGTGATAAAATGTCACCTTTATCAGATACTACAAATTTAGCCCCAGCAATGGCTGGCACCGATTTATTTACACACATAAAATATATGGCGTATACCACAGTGCCAACAATTGTAATTACACTTATTGTTTTTAGCGTTTTAAGTGCTACAATTGATACTACTGGTAGCGCAGATATCAGTAATTTATTAACTAGTATTCAAAACACATTTCATATTTCACCTATATTATTTATAGTTCCTACAGTTGTTATTGCAATGATATTATTAAAAACAAAACCTTTAATTGCTTTAGGAACTGGTGTGATACTTGCTGCAATCTTCGCCTTAATTTTTCAAGGAGATGTATTAGATACACTTACGGAATCTAAATTTCAATCTGTTTTAAATGCAATTTTAACTGATACGCAAGTACAAACTGATGATGAAAAATTAACAGAATTATTTAGTTCTGGCGGAATTATAGGAATGCTTTGGACAATCTTATTAATTATCTGTGCTATGGTTTTTGGAGGAATTATGGATGCTATTGGTGCTTTAGCAAAACTTACAAAAGCTTTATTAACCATTGCTTCTTCTGTTTTCGGATTATTTGCAAGTACTGTTATTAGTTGTTTAGGATTAAACATTATTGCTTCTGACCAATATTTAGCTTTAGTAATTCCTGGAAAAATGTTTAAAAAAGCATACGAAGATAAAGGGCTAGCTCCAGAAAATTTAAGTAGAACGCTAGAAGATTCAGGAACCGTAACTTCAGTATTAATTCCTTGGAATACCTGTGGAGCCTATCAATCAGGTGTATTAGGTGTTGGTGTTGGCGAATACGCTTTATATGCAATGTTTAACTGGATGAGTCCGTTTATGACTTTGTTATTTGCTGCTTTTAGAATTAAAATTAGAGAAATCGCTAAAAAATAATAACAAGCCTCACTTTAATAGTGAGGCTTTTTTTATGATACAAAAAGCCACCATAAAAGACACGAATTTATTAACCAATATTGCTTTGCTTTCTAAAGCACATTGGGGCTATTCTGACGAGTTAATAGAAAGTTGGCGAAGTGATTTAACTGTTACTCCTAAAATGATTAAAAGTCTATTTGCTTATAAATTCATTCAAAACAATAAGATTACAGGATTTTATATTCTAAATCAACCAATAGTTAATAATATTGAACTAGAGATGTTATTTGTATTTCCTGAATTTATAGGAAAAGGGATTGGTAAAAAATTATTATTACACGCTTTTACAAAGGCTCTTAACTTAAATGCGAATGAACTGACCTTGTTAGCCGACCCAAATGCAGTGGCCTTCTACGAAAGTCAAGGTTTTATAATAATTGATAAAAAAGAGAGTATTATTCCGAATCGGTTTTTACCAATAATGCAAAAAGATTTAACAGTATAGACAATACTAAAAGAACCCAAGGTGATCCGTGTAATAAAACATCAAACCAATCTTTAAACCGCATTGCTTGTTCACCTAAAAAAGCATTACCTCCTAAAATCCATTTTAATTTTCCAACAATGTGTGGTGGATTAAAAGGAGCTAATCCTAAAGTTAAACTTGTTATTAAAAATAGTTTCCAGTTGTTTTTTAATTGCCTCTTCATAGTCATTGATCAATTATAACTTACCTGCCATATTATGACTAAATAAACCAGTTCCAGACAACACCAAAACGAATTACAAAATCTCTATATGGATGGCTTGGTGCCGATAAATAGTTTTTCTTTAAAAAGAAAGAACTCACATTATCGGCTTTAAAATAAATACGTGTTCTTCGTACTCGACCATTAAAAAATAAATCAACGGTTGGGTAACCTATTTCTGTATCATTTTGCAGCCTAAACTCTGCTAATAAAGGGTTGTAAGCATTTGCTTTGTATTTAGAAAAATAGTTGAATGTAGCTCCTATTTGTACAAACAATGGGTTTCCTTTAAACCAATCATCAGAATAATACAGTGTATTTCTTGTTACAAATTCAGGAACTCTAAATACACTATTACCACTAGCTACTTTTTGATACATTAAGGTATTATCAAGCGCAAATTTTCCAAAAACAAATTCCTTCGATACTTTTGCTTTTAAATAATCAACACTACCTAAAAACTGTTGCGGCTTACTATTTTCATCAAAATACGTGTAGTTGTCAATACTTGTAATATCAACACTCGCATTTGCCCACTTAGACTCAATAACACCTCCCATAGTTTTAGTTCCTACAGATGCAAAGTCGTTTTCCCAGTTATATTTATTATAACTACTTTGATGCAATAAAAAATTAAAATTTGGTAACTTATTGCTAATTTCTAATCGTCCTTTTACCGTAAATAAACTATCCTTTTTATAAAAGGCTTCTGCTTTTAAATTATTTCCTGAAAGGCGCCCGCTACCAGGTGTTAAATTACCAGATGCGTTTACATAAAAATTATTGATTTTACCGTTCCAATCTGCTCCAAATGAAACTCCATCTCCTTTCAGTTTATTTTTAGTAATACCTACTAGGTTGTTTTGCAAATTTTCGTATCCATATTTATAAGTACTATACCCTGTTTTTACTCTAAATTTACCAAGAATATATTTTGAATTAAAATCTAAAAAAAACTCATTATTATATACCAAAAAATTAGCCCTGTCATTTATGGCTCCTGTTATGGTTGCATCTCCAAAAATTAAAGGAGTTGCTGCTGATTGATTAAAACGGTAGTATTTAGAATTTCTTGTAAAAGAATGTCCTACTTTTAAGTTTGAAAAATCTTTTTGATGCAAACTATCTTTTGCAGATATTATTTTAAAAGTATGCTCAAAATATAAGCGTTTTCCCTCTAAGGTACTTTCTGTATCATTTAAATTTATATCTAACCTACCTCTACTATTAAAGTTAGGGTCTTCATTAAGAAATGCAGTTAAAGAAGCATCTGTTAACCCTCCATTTTCTTGATTTAAAAAATCTTGATTTACCGCATGACCTCTAATAAAATATTGCCCTTTTGGACTCTCATATTTAAAACTCAACCTAAAATTACCTGTACTCGCCAATGATCGTCGATAAGTACCTAATGATCTAAGTCCTTTATACGAAACCCCTACATTAAAACGTTTTGAAAAATTCGTTGTAAATAAAATATCTAAAACCTGCCCTTGCTCTAAACCTGTTCTATATAAAACCTCTGTTGTGGGCGTAGGCACATGGTAGTAATCTACATCTTCAATTTCAAAAAAACCAAATTGTTTAGCTCGAAAACCAATATCAGGAAATTGAGAAATATTGTTAAAATTATACCCTAAATTATTAAACGTTTGCCCTTGGTTATGAAAAGGTAATAATTCGAAATTATCCTTTCTTAAAAAATTAAATTTATAATGTTTTTTTAATGTAAGTGTCGTGTCAATAATCGTCGTGTCATTTTTAAATGAAATTATTTTATAGTCCGTATACTTCGTTTTTCCACTAAGTTTTACATTAATTTCATTGTTAGATACAGAATCTAAATTTTGATTTAACCCATTATTAAATCCACCTAAACCATTATCTAATTGCCTAATTTGAGCAAAGAGCAGCTGTACACTTATCAAACAAAAAAACACTAAAAAACTTTTCTTCATAGCTACAAAAGTAAAATAATTAAACGAAACCGATACGACCAAAACGGTATAAACCTATGTTAAAGTATATTACTTTATGTATTCTCTTTTTTTGTAAAACATTATTTTAATTTATTTGAAAGCCGTTAATTTGCAGCATGTTAAAATTAAACTATAGCGGGCATTTACTAGAAGCCGGAACCGATGAAGCTGGCAGAGGTTGTTTATCAGGTCCTGTGGTTGCAGCTGCTGTTATTTTGCCTAAAAACTTTAAACATGAGTTGTTAAATGATTCTAAACAACTATCAGAAAAAAAACGTCAAGAATTACGTCCTTATATAGAAAAGCATGCACTTGCTTATGCCATTGCTTTTATAGATCATAAAGAAGTAGATGAAATAAACGTTTTACAAGCCTCAATAACTGGTATGCAACGCGCTATCGCACAACTCTCACCTCAACCAGAGTTTATTATTGTTGATGGCAACAAGTTTAAACCATACAAAGAAACTCCGCATCAAACTATTGTAAAAGGTGATGCTAAATTTATGAGTATTGCCGCTGCCTCTGTTTTAGCAAAAACATATAGAGATGATTATATGGAAAAATTGCATCAAGAATTTCCACAATATAATTGGCAAAAAAACAAAGGATACCCAACCAAAGAACATCGAAATGCAATTCGTCAATTTGGTATAACACCTTATCATCGTACCACTTTTAAATTACTTCCAGAACAGTTTAAATTAAAACTTTAGTTTTTCTATTTTTGTCTTCCAATATTTTAGAAGATGATTAAAAGAACGCGTGCCGAAATTAGCAAATGTATTATTCATAAAGTTGCTAATAAATACAACAGTGGTCAAAATGCATTATCAGAAAGTTTAGTTCGTTTCGATGAAGAAAGTTACGAACTACTAATGCCTTTTTTATTAAAAAACTTTGGTACAGTAACACAAAGTTATCGTTTTAACCACCATGCCGACGTTCGTTTAAACGAAATTAACAAATATACTTCTGATATTTTTGAAGATGATAGTAATGAAGTTTTCATTGAACATTCTAAAAATATTGTAAATCATTTATACGAACAATCAAACTCTGCCAATATAAAAACCGGTGATGTAATTGTTGCCTATTTTGAAGGCATCGAATATAAAGACATTTTAACAGAAGCTATTGGGGTTTTTAAGATTGAAAGTAAAGTTGATTTTTTTCAAACTTATTTAGATGATGATGATAGTTTTGATGTAGTAGTTCAAAAAGGAATCTCTACAAAAAAATTAGACAAAGGTTGTTTAATTATAAATTCTTCGGATGCTGAAGGAACCGTAATTTTATCGGTAGATAACAACCAATACGATGCTCAATATTGGATTAAGAATTTTTTAAACGCTAAATTTGCTGACGATCGTAATTTACATACACAAAACTATTTAGAAATGTGTAAAGATTTTTCGGAAGAAATTATTAAACCTGAATTTGGTAAACAAGAACAAAGTAATTTTTTAGCAAATACTGTAGATTACTTTAAAGAAAATGAAAGTGTAGATTATCACGGTTTTAAAGAAGAAGTTTTTGAAAATGAAAAACACCAAGGAATGTTTGAAGATTACAAAAAACATTTTGAAGGTTTAAATGATGTTTTAATTCGTAATAATTTTGAAGTTTCAGATGCGGTTTTAAAAAAGGAAAAAAGTAAGTTTAAAACTGAAATTAAACTCGACACTAACATCCAAATTAAAATTGATGTAGATGCGCCTGATGCTTCTTCTGAATACCTAGAACAAGGTTATGATGAGGATAAAAAAATGAAATATTATAAAGTATTTTACAATACTGAAAAATAAGAATTAAAAAAAGGAACGTTTTAAAACGTTCCTTTTTTTAATTCTTATTTTTTAACGTCATTCTGAACTTGTTTCAGAATCTCATCGTTAAATTCCTACTCCTTCTCTGCCATTTTCTTAACATAATCGGTAATGATTACAATTTGCGTAGGCCCAACTTTACCTTCAATGTATTTAGCATTTTCATGATCTAAAGAAATTCTACGAACCGCAGTACCCTGTTTTGCAACCATACTAGAGCCTTTTACTTTTAAATCTTTAATTAATACTACAGAATCGCCAGCCTGTAAAATAGCTCCATTAGCATCTCTATGAATTATTTTTTCACTTTCATCTAAATGATCTCCGCTTTCTTTTGCAAAACGTAAATCATCATCTTCCAAATACAACATATCTAATAAATCTTGTGGCCAACCTTCTTTGCGAAGTCTAGATAACATTCTCCACGCTACAACTTTTACAGCTCTAAACTCACTCCACATACTATCATTTAAACAACGCCAGTGATTTGCGTCCGTTTTATCAGCATCCTCAATCTGTTCAATACAAGTAGCACAAGCTAATAAACTTCCATCTACTCCACCGACTGACATTGGAGGAACTTCATAAATTGATAAATCATTTTTTGAAGCACATAACTCACACTGGTTGCCACTTCTATCTTGTAACTCTTGTAATAAACTCATTTTTTATACTATAAATTAAGGGCTGTAAAAGTACATTTTTATTTTATCTTTATGGGATGATTTTAGAAAGCGAACGATTAATTATAAAAGAAGCTAAAGTGAATGAGGCTTCTTTCTATTTTCAACTATTTAACGATCCTGATTGGATTGAATTCATAGGTGATAAAAAATTGAAATCTGTTGAAGAAACTCGTATTTATTTAAAAGATATTCTATTTAAAAATTCAAAACTAGGTGGATTAGGTTTTTTTACCGTAACCTTAAAAGAAAACAACAAACCCATTGGAACTTCAACTGCTTTACAAAGAGATAAGTTAGATTTTATTGATATTGGTTATGGATTTCTACCTGAAGGAAGAGGTAAAGGTTATGCTACTGAAGCCACTAAACTAATCATTGAATATGTTCGGACTAAATTTAAGCAAAAAAAAGTATTAGCTTTTACAATGCCCAAAAACCAGGCTTCTCAGAAACTCTTAAAAAAAATAGGTTTTAAATTTATTGGTATGCAACAAGTTTTTGAAAATGAAGACGATTATGTGTTTGAATATCTTTTTTAACCCCACCATAATGATGTTACTAAAACAAAAAAACGAAAGATAAAATCTTTCGTTTTTTAGAATGTATTTAAAAAGAATTAATCTTCAAAATATAATTCAATTAACCCTTCTGGTGTTTCAACTTCAATAGTTTTATTATCGCGATCTACTTTTTTTATAAAGTCATCAATCATCGGTATAAAAATTTCAGTTCCCTCATTTTCAATTTCAAAAAGAGGTTGCGCCGCCTTATCATTGATATAAACTAATTTACCGACTTTACCGAACTTTTTATCAACAATAGTAAAACCTATAACTTCGTGATAATAAAATTTATTTCCTGATAATTTTGGCAATAAATTTAAAGGTAAATAAATTCCTGCGCGCATTATTGCGTCGGCATCTGCCTCAGAATCTACATCTTCAAACTTTACGCGAAACATAGTGTTTTTACTTAACGAAGATTTTTCAATAAAAAAAGGAACCAGATTATTGCCTAAATCGACAAAAACTGATTCCAAATTTTCGTAAAGATCGGGTTCATCGGTATCTAATTTAATAACTACCTCACCCTTAAAACTATGTTTTTTAACGATTTTGCCAAGATAAAAGCATTCTTCTTTTTGCAACATCGTAATACAGTTTTTATTCTTCGCTATCTGCTCCACCTTCAGCAGCTACCTCTTCTGTATCTGCAACAACAGGCTCAGGAGTATTAGCAGCAATACGCGCTTCGTTTACGGCTTTTTCAGCATCTAAAGCTTTTGCTTTTGCATCTGCTTCAGCTTTTGCTAAACCATCTACTTTACCAGCAACTTTACCAGTTTTTTCTTCTAACCAAGCAGCAAATTTAGCGTCTGCTTGCTCTTCAGTTAAAGCACCTTTCTTTACTCCACCAGCTAAATGGTTTTTTAGTAAAGCACCTTTGTAAGATAAAATGTTTCTAGCAGTGTCAGTTGGCTGAGCACCTTTTTGTAACCATTCTACAGCTGTATCAACATCTAAGTCGATAGTTGCAGGGTTAGTGTTTGGATTGTAAGTTCCGATTTTTTCTAAGAAACGACCGTCTCTTTTTGATCTTGAATCAGCTGCTACTACCCAGTAAAAAGGTTTTCCTTTTTTACCGTGTCTTTGTAATCTAATTTTTACAGGCATAATTTTAATTTTTAAGGTACGCGACCTTGATTATTAACAAATCTTATCATCTCGTGATAAGTGGGCGCAAATTTATAGTTTTTTTCTTTATAAAGAAAACAAAACTAACTTTATTGCAATAAAAAAGAGCCTGAAAAACAAGCTCTTAAGAAAAATTAAATAAGTATTAATTATAATACTCTAACGTCTACTGCGTTTAATCCTTTTTTTCCTTCTTTAAGATCAAATTCTACTGTATCTCCTTCTCTAATCTCATCGATTAAACCTGATACGTGTACAAAGTGCTCTGTGTTTGATCCTGTTTCTGTAATAAATCCAAATCCTTTAGATTCATTGAAGAACTTTACTGTTCCTTCTTTCATTGTAATAAAAATTATAATTTAATAAAGTGCAAAGATACTTTTATTTATTGACTCTCTATTAGTTTTTATTGCAATTATTTAAAACTTAACACCTACATAACAATAAGTTAGCTTTTATATATTTAAAAACATTCTCTCAACACTTTAAACCTTCGTTAATAACTTATAAAACAAACACCGTAAATTCTTTGTATTTTTACACTGTATTTTACCTAAACACTTCAATAATTAAACATTCTCGATGTATTTAATTTTCGATACCGAAACTACTGGATTACCTAAAAGCTGGAACGCACCTATTACCGACACCAACAATTGGCCAAGAGCTATACAGATAGCATGGCAATTACATGACGAATTGGGTAATTTAGTTGAACATAATGATTTTTTAATTCAGCCAAATGGATTTAACATTCCGTATGATGCAGAAAGAATCCATGGTATCTCTACCGATTTAGCACAAGAACAAGGTATTCAGCTTTCCGAAGGGTTAGCTTTATTTAACGATGCTTTACAAAAAGCAAAATTTGTGGTAGGTCAAAATGTAGGTTTCGATGTAAATATTATGGGATGTGAATTTCATCGTTTAGGTATTGAAAACAACTTAACCCAACTACCTGTTTTAGATACTTGTACCGAACAAACCGCCAGTATGTGCCAAATACCTGGAGGTCGTGGAGGAAAATTTAAACTACCAACATTAACTGAATTACATCAACATTTGTTTGGCTCAGGTTTTGGTGAAGCACATAATGCAACAGCCGATGTGGAAGCAACAACACGTTGTTTTTTAGAATTAATAAGGCTTGAGCAGTTTACAAAACAACAACTTCAATGTGAAGACGACTTTTTTAATCGATTTAAAGAAGTTAATCCTAATACAATTCAAGTAATTGGGTTAAATCATTTAAACCTTAAAAAGGAAAGTGACAAAATTCGTGTTCGAATTGAAAAATCTAAAGGAGCTAAAGCAACTATAAATACTAATGAAGCTTTAGCTGAATTAAAAGATATTCAGTTTGCACATCTTCATAACCACACACAATACTCGGTCTTACAATCTACCATTCAAATTGGTAATATTGTAAAAGCTGCGGCAAATGACAACATGTCTGCCGTTGCAATGACCGACACAGGTAATATGATGGCTGCTTTCCATTTTGTAGAAGCCGTTTTTAAACATAATAAATCAGTAACTGCTGCAAATAAAGAAGCTGTTGAAAATGGAAATCAAGTAACACAACAAACTTTAAAACCAATTGTAGGTTGCGAATTTAATATCTGTACCGATCACACAAATAAAAGTCAAAAAGACAACGGATACCAAGTTGTTTTACTAGCAAAAAACAAAAAAGGATATCACAATTTAGCAAAAATGTCATCCATCGCTTTTGTTGATGGATTTTACTACATTCCAAGAATTGACAAAAAAGTAATTGAACAATACAAGGAAGATATTATTGTACTTACAGGAAACCTTTATGGTGAAGTGCCTAGTAAAATATTAAATGTTGGTGAGGCGCAGGCAGAAGAAGCTTTACTTTGGTGGAAAGAACAATTTGGTGATGATTTGTATATCGAATTAATGCGCCACAATCAACAAGATGAAAAGGTTGTAAATGAAACACTTTTAAAGTTTTCAAAAAAACATAACATAAAAACAGTTGCTTCAAACAACACTTTTTATTTAGATAAAGAAGATGCCAATGCTCATGATATTTTATTGTGTGTAAAAGATGGTGAAAAACAAGCAACACCAAAAGGAAGAGGAAGAGGTTACCGTTATGGTTTACCAAACGATGAATATTACTTCAAGTCATCCGAAGAAATGAAGGCTTTGTTTGCTGATCTTCCTGAGGCAATCATCAACATTCAAGAAATTGTTGATAAAATTGAACCCTATACACTTGCTCGTGATGTTTTATTACCCGCTTTTGATATTCCTGAAGAGTTTAAAGATGTAAAAGATGAAGAAGATGGTGGAAAAAGAGGTGAAAATAATTTTTTACGCCATTTAACCTATGTAGGTGCAAAAAAGCGATACGGTGAAATTACAGAAAGTATTCGCGAACGTTTAGACTTTGAGTTAGAAGTAATTGAAAAAACAGGGTATCCTGGTTATTTTTTAATTGTTGAAGATTTTATCCGCGAAGCAAGAAACATGGACGTTTCGGTAGGGCCTGGTCGTGGATCTGCTGCCGGATCTGTGGTTGCTTACTGTTTATGGATTACCAATATTGACCCGATTAAGTATGATTTACTTTTTGAGCGTTTCTTAAACCCTGAACGTGTATCGATGCCCGATATTGATATTGATTTTGATGATGAAGGTCGTGGTCGGGTAATGGATTACGTAATTGAAAAATACGGTGCAAATCAAGTTGCGCAAATTATTACCTACGGTACCATGGCAGCAAAATCTTCTATTAGAGATACTGCTCGTGTACTTGATTTACCGTTGTTTGAAGCCGACAGAATTGCCAAGTTGATTCCTGGGATGAAACTGAAGAAAATATTTTCATTGGATGAAAAAACGCTAAAAGAAAAACTTAGAGCTGAAGAAATTGAATTGGTTAACGAGCTAAAGCGCTTGTCTGACGGTTCCGATTTAATGGCAGAAACCATTAACAAAGCACGTGTTTTAGAAGGTTCGGTACGTAATACTGGTATTCATGCTTGTGGTGTAATTATTACACCTGACGATATTACCAAGTTTGTTCCTGTTGCCTTGGCTAAGGATTCTGACATGTACGTAACTCAGTTCGACAACTCGGTTGTTGAAGATGCTGGCTTACTAAAAATGGATTTTTTAGGATTAAAAACGCTAACCTTAATAAAAGATACCGTTAAAATTGTAAAAGCACGACATGACGTTTTGCTAGATCCTGAAAATTTTCCGCTAGATGATATAAAAACATACGAACTATTCCAAAGAGGAGAAACGGTTGGTATTTTTCAATACGAATCTCCCGGTATGCAAAAACATATGCGATCTTTAAAACCTACCGTTTTTGAAGATTTAATTGCCATGAATGCTTTGTATCGTCCAGGACCAATGGAATATATTCCTTCTTTTATCCGAAGAAAACATGGAGATGAAGAAATTGAATACGATTTACCTGCCATGGAAGAGTACCTTGCTGAAACCTATGGAATTACCGTATACCAAGAGCAAGTAATGTTATTATCGCAAAAACTAGCTGATTTTACCAAAGGTGAAGCCGATGTTTTACGTAAAGCAATGGGTAAAAAGCAAATTGCGGTACTCGACAAAATGAAACCTAAGTTTGTAGAACAAGCTATGGCTAACGGCCATGATGCTAAAAAACTTGAGAAAATTTGGACTGACTGGGAAGCTTTTGCATCGTATGCCTTTAACAAATCGCACTCTACCTGTTATGCTTGGATTGCTTATCAAACAGCGTATTTAAAAGCACATTACCCTGCTGAATATATGGCTGCTGTACTTTCAAACAACATGAACGATATTAAATCGGTTTCTTTTTTTATGGAAGAATGTAAACGAGCCGGAATTACCGTTTTAGGACCCGATGTAAATGAATCTTTTTCTAAATTTTCAGTAAATAAAGAAGGTGCTATCCGTTTTGGTATGGCAGCCATTAAAGGTGTTGGTTCCTCAGCTGTAAATGCGATTATTAATGAACGTCAAGAAAACGGTCACTTCTCTTCTGTTTTTGACATTGCCAAACGTGTTGATTTAAGAGTTGCTAACAAAAAAGCTTTTGAAGGATTAATTTTAGCTGGTGGGTTTGATTCTTTTACAAACACACACAGAGCACAATATTTTATTGAAGACGAAAAAGGACAAAAATTTATAGAAAAAGCACTCCGCTTTGGTAATAAATATCAAGAAAACAAAAACTCTTCTCAAGTTTCATTATTTGGTGGAGGATCAGATGAGGAAATGCCTGAACCTATTATTCCTATTTGTGATACTTGGGGAACTATGGAATTACTTGGAAAAGAAAAAGAAGTAGTTGGTATTTATATTTCTGCCCATCCGTTAGATGATTTTAAAAACGAATTAAAATTTACCAACGCTAGTCTTTCTTATTATAACGATTTACCAAAATACGAAGGAATGGCAATGTCATTTGGAGGGATTGTTACCGATGTACAACATCGAGTTTCAAAAGCAGGAAAAGGATGGGCTACTTTTTTTATTGAAGATTATAGCGAAAATTTTGAGTTTAGAATTTTTGGTGAAGAATACTTAAGGTTTAAACACTTTTTAGTTCCTAATTCTTTTTTGTTTGTAAAAACAATGATAAAACCAGGTTGGACAAACAAAGAAGGTATAAAAGGAGAACCTAGAATTAGCTTTACTGATTTTTTATTACTGCACGATATTATGGAAAAAATGTGTAAGAAAATCACTATAAAAATGCCTTTGCAAGAAGTAAATGAAAACAAAATTAAAGATTTGCAACACCTATTTGTAACCAATAGCGGAACGCATAATTTACACTTTACCATTTGGGAAGCCAATGAAAAAATAGAACTGAATTTACCAAGTAGAAACACAAAAATTAAAATTTCAAACGAATTTTTAAAACTGTTAGATGAGCAACATATTAATTATAAATTGAATTAAAATGCTTCCTAAACATCATAATAGTGATTCTATATTAATAAACGCTGTTGATGAAGAATTATACACAAACTTAATTCTTCAACTAAATAAAGATTTTAGCTTAGCTAATTTAACAATTAATTTAACCAAAAATAGCACTCATTTTGCATTAAAAGAAGCATTAAAAAAAGTGCTAAAACATTTAATTCTTACAGATTTAAACAGCTATAAAAACCTTTTATATATTGTTGACGTTCCTGAAGTAATGGTTTATAAAAAAGGGTTGTCCGATATTGATATCTATATCGAAAACATAGTCTTTTTAATATTAAAAAGAGTCTGGATAAAAGTATGGTATCAAGCTAATTACTCAACCTAACTGTTATACAAAATTATTATATTTGTTTAAAAAACATGAAAAACTCATTTCTACTTTTATTATTAGTTTTAATTTCATCCAGTTGTGCAACAACAAAAACAACAAAGTATATTGCTGGTAAATATTATGAAGAAATAAAATCTTCAAAACCAATACACATACCTAAGCCTCAAAAAATACCTACCGCTTCTAATAAACTACCATACCCTTTTATACATATAAATGGTTTTGTAAATTATAAAATACAAAAATCTAAATACGTTAAAAACAATAGTGGCAATCTTATAAATGAGCTTAATTTTTACGCTACACACTCCTCTTTTTACACAAGAAAAGTAATGTACGACACCTTTAACAACTGGGATAAAAACTTATTTATAAGCAATCAAAGAGTACCTATGCTTATTTGGGAAAAAGTAAAATTATTACCCAATAGAGATGAAAATTTTTACGTTGTTGCTGGAGGTTATGAGGACACAAACTCTAAAAAAAACACCATTTACTCATCTATTTCTATTTTAGATAGTAAAGGAAACGACTGCTTAACAAACAAAACACCAATACTTAAAAAAGAGATAATACAATTTTTTAGTAACGGAATTAAAAACCTAAACACTGACCAAGAGTTTTACGCTAAGTTTTGGGGACTAATAAATAAAAAAACAACTAACTAGTCAACTCCCTAAACAAACTTTCTAGATTCTTATTTTCAGCATTTAAACCAAGAATCTTCAATCCGTTTTCTTGAGCAAAATCAAAAATTACTGGGCGCATATCTTTTGTTGTTTCAAAAGTAAGTGTCCAGTTATTTTCTATGGTATTTTTGTAAGATGTTAAATTTGGTAATCGTTTTATAAACTGTTCTTCTAATTTATAATCAAACGTAACTTTTAATACTTGTTCGTTACTTGTTTTAAGTTCCGAAATTGGTTTATCAATCACCAATTCACCTTTATTTATAATTATTACGCGATCACACATTGCTTCTACTTCTTGCATAATATGTGTAGATAATAAAACCGTTTTATCTTTACCTAATTCTTTTATCAACTCACGAATTTCAACTAACTGATTCGGGTCTAAACCAGTAGTTGGCTCATCTAAAATCAACACTGCTGGATTGTGTAAAATTGCTGCTGCCAACCCAACTCGTTGGCGATATCCTTTTGATAATTGATTAATTTTTTTGTGCGCCTCAACTGATAATCCAACCTGTTGAATAACCGTTTCTATTTTATTTTTTTTAACTTGATGTAAGGATACTTGAAACTGTAAATATTCACGCACATACATATCTAAATACAACGGATTGTGCTCGGGTAAATATCCAATGCTTTTTTGCGCGTCAATAGGGTTTATAATAACATCAATTCCGTTTACTAAAACAGTTCCTTCGGTTGGCCGAATAAAACCAGTTAAAATTTTCATTGTGGTAGATTTCCCTGCGCCATTTGGACCTAAAAACCCAATAATTTCGCTTTTTTTTGCTTCAAAAGAAATACCTTTAACTACTTTTTGGTTTCCGTATGTTTTAGAAATATCGGTAAGTTGTATTGACATATTTTTATCAAGTAAAATTCTAAAATAAAATTCAGAATAACATTTTTATGAGGTCTCGACTACGCTCGTTCTGATATTAAAAAAACGAACAATTGTTTATCTTTTTATGTATGAAACAAAACTATAATCGTATTTATTCTTTTCGTCTGCTTTAAAGTCTTCTCTTGCTACTTCTTTCCAAATATCAGTATCTATTTCTGGAAAAAAAACATCAGCTTCAAAACTGTGATGTACTATAGTGATATCTAATCTATCTGCTAAATTTTTAGCTAAAACCTCTTTATAAATTTGAGCGCCACCAATTATAAAAGCGCTTTTTTCATCAACTAAATCAATAGCTTCCTCAACAGAATTAGCAATTAAACACCCTTCTTTAACATATTCGTTATTTCTAGTTATTATTACTGATGTTCTGTTTGGTAAAGGTTTTCCAATACTTTCAAAAGTATTGCGTCCCATTAAAATATGATGCCCTGAAGTTACTTTCTTAAATCGTTTTAAATCGGCAGGAAGGTGCCAAATTAAATCGTTATCTTTTCCTAAAGCATTATTGTTTGCAATTGCAGCGATTAATGTAATCATAAATTATAGTTACCGAGCAATTATATACTTTTTGCCCATTCTTTTATATAACTTGTTAAGTCTCTTTTTTGGGTAATTGATTCTTCTAAAACATCTATTTGAATATTATCTACAAGTGTTTTAATAGCATTTAAAACTTCTTCATCGTTAATATCAGCAATTTTATCGTAAAGGGAATCTTTTAAAACATCAACATTTGTGGTCATTTAATATATTTTTTTAGTTCCTCTGACAAAGTTACTAAACAAACTAGTAAAAATAAAGTTAAATTATACTGCTACAACCCCTTTTATATGCGGATGCGGGTTGTAGTTTATTAATTCAAAATCTTCAAAAGTAAAATCTTCAATATTTTTTATGGCTGGGTTAATTTTTATTGATGGTAATGATCTTGTTTCTCTAGATAATTGCAGTTCTAATTGTACTACATGATTGTTATAAATATGAGCATCTCCAAAAGTGTGAATAAATTCGCCTGCCTCATAACCACAAACTTGTGCTATCATCATTGTAAATAATGCGTATGATGCAATATTAAATGGTACTCCTAAAAAAATATCTGCGCTACGTTGGTATAATTGACAAGACAATTTTCCGTCGGCTACATAAAACTGAAAAAAAGCATGACATGGCGGCAATGCTGCTTTATTATTGGCTACATTTTCAGAAAATGATTTTGAAGTATCTGGCATTACTGAAGGATTCCAAGCAGAAACTAACATTCTACGGCTGTTCGGATTTTTCTTTAAAGTAGCTATTACTTCTTTTAACTGATCAACCTCATCGCTATTCCAATTACGCCATTGATGCCCATAAACAGGTCCTAAATCACCATTTTCATCTGCCCAAGAATTCCATATTTTCACACCATTTTCTTGTAAATACTTAATATTTGTATCACCTTTTATAAACCAAAGCAATTCGTATATAATCGATTTTAAGTGTAACTTTTTAGTTGTCACCATCGGAAAACCTTTACTTAAATCAAATCGCATTTGATGCCCAAAAACACTTTTTGTTCCTGTTCCTGTTCTATCACCTTTCTCGTTTCCGTTTTCTAAAACGTGTTTTACTAAGTCTAAATATTGCTTCATCTTTTTACTTGTGATTTTTGTAAAAATAAAAAAGCTTCAACGTTTAATGCTGAAGCTTTTAAAAATTATATTAATAAGTTATTAACTATTTTAGTTGTCAGTAGCGACTCGCTACCCGATAATCATACCTGCAATTGTTGCTGACATTAAAGAAGCAATTGTTCCTCCAATTAAAGCTTTCATTCCAAATTCTGATAGTGTTTTTCGTTGTCCAGGTGCTAATGAACCAATACCGCCAATTTGAATACCTATGGATGCAAAATTTGCAAAACCACATAACATATAAGTTGCCATAATTATCGATTTATTATAGGTTAAATGCGTTGCACTTGCTATGTTTTTAAGTTCTGCTAATTGAATATATCCTACAAATTCACTTGCTGCCAATTTAATTCCTAATAACTGCCCCATCAAAGCCATATCTTCACTTGCAACACCTATTAACCACATTAACGGAGCAAAAATATAGCCTAAAATAAACTCTAATGACAAGCCTTTGTATGGTGTATTATTAGAAATAATTTCATTTAATGATGTGAAATTCCATCCAAAATACTCAATACCATTAAAACCAGCAGCTCCTCCTAGTATACCATTAATCATTGCAATAAACGCTACAAAAACTAACAACATCGCCCCAACATTCATTGCTAATTGCAAACCCTCTGTTGTTCCATTTGCAATAGCATCTAAAATATTGGCCCCTATCTTATCTGAAGAAACCTTTACATCTGTATTTACCTCTTCAGTTTGTGGGTATAATATTTTAGAAATTACAATTGCTCCTGGCGCTGCCATCACTGAGGCTGCCAATAAGTGCTTTGCATAAAACAATTTCATTATTTCATCATCCCCTCCTAAAAAACCGATGTAAGCTGCTAGAACTGCTCCTGCAACTGTAGCCATTCCACCAATCATTACCAATAAAATTTCCGACTTATTCATTTTTTCTAAATACGCCTTAATCAGTAATGGGGCTTCTGTTTGTCCTAAAAAAATATTTCCTGCAACTGATAAACTTTCTGCTCCCGAAATTTTCAAAATTTTACTTAATGATAAAGCCATTACTTTTACTAACTTCTGTATCCATCCTAAATAAAACAACACTGAAGTTAATGCTGAGAAAAATATAATTGTTGGTAATATTTGGAAAGCAAAAATAAACCCAAAGGTATCCATATCTGAAATCAAACCTTGAAATAAAAATTCACTTCCTGCTTGTGTAAAATCTAAAATCTTAACAAATCCTTTTCCAATAAATTCGAAAATTGCTTGTACAAAAGGTACTTTTAAAACACCTATTGCAATGATTAATTGAAAAGCCAATCCTAATCCTACAGTTTTCCAGTCAATTCCTCTTCTATTAGCACTAAATAAAAAGGCAATAATTAATAACGAAAGCATTCCTAAAACACCACGCCATAAGCTCTGCATTGAAAACCCTTTACTTGGCACAATTTGATTAACAGTTGTTTTTACGTCTTTAATTGGTTTAACAGGCACAACACTTTCTATATCTGAAGTAAATTTATACACTACATTTTTTTCTGATAATGTTAAAGTATTGTCCGTTAGTTCAACCACATTATAATAACGAACCGTATCTTTAGGTTGTTTATGGTTAAAAATCAGTAGGTTATTTTGATATATGTAGTTCCCTGCAGTTTGCAAACTATCTTTAGCTTGTAAAGAATAACTAAAGTTTCCTTTAGCCAAACTTAAAACGTCTGATGGGTTTATAACAACTACCGAGTTACCATCAGTGGTAATCGATGAAAAATTCCACTTTTTTTCTATGCTTTGCCCATAAATTATCATGGATGCACAAAGCATTATGAAAGTAAATAATTTCTTCATTTTATTATATTTTATTAAGATCGTTTGCTTATTTCATCACGAATTTCGGCTGCTAATTCGTAATCTTCATTAGCTACGGCTTCATTCAGTTTTTCATGTAACTCTTCTAACTGTAAATGGCTATAACCTTGAGTTTGGTCAAGCTCATCTTCTAAAGAAAATTCTATATCATCTGACTCTAAATCTTCTTCAATAATTAACTCTTCATCCATTTTCAAATAGATACCAGCTTTATCTAAAATATTTTCATACGTATAGATTGGTGCCTGAAAACGAACTGCTAAAGCAATTGCATCCGAGGTACGAGTATCAATAACCTCTTCAATGCCTTCCCTTTCACAAATTAAACTAGAGAAAAAAACGCCATCAACCAATTTATGAATAATTACCTGACTTACTTTTATTGAAAATTTATCTGAAAATGTTTTAAACAAATCGTGCGTAAGTGGTCTTGGCGGACGAATTTCTTTTTCTAAAGCAATTGCTATTGATTGTGCTTCAAAAGCTCCAATAATAATTGGGAGTGTTCTTGTACCCTCCATTTCACTTAACACTAATGCATAAGCGCCACTTTGAGTTTGGCTATACGAAATCCCCTTAATAGTTAGTTTAATTAAACTCATGTAATCATTATAAATAACAAAAAGGCTGTCTAATTTTAGGCGCTACGCTTCAAATTTTAGACAGCCATTTTAAGTGGGCACAATTTACTAAAAATTATGAGTTGATCTCTAATTTAAAGAAAAAAGAAAATCCCCAATAATTTTATGCTTGTTTAAAAGCTTTTAATTTTTCTATTAATTGAGGTACAACTTCAAAAGCATCACCTACAATACCATAGTCAGCTGCTTTAAAGAAAGGCGCCTCTGGATCAGTATTAATAACTACTTTTACTTTTGATGCGTTGATACCTGCTAAGTGCTGAATTGCACCTGAAATACCAATAGCAATATATAAGTTTGAAGCCACTGGTTTACCTGTTTGTCCCACGTGTTCGTTATGTGGTCGCCAACCTAAATCAGATACTGGTTTAGAACAAGCTGTTGCAGCTCCTAAAACACCTGCCAACTCTTCAATCATTCCCCAGTTTTCAGGTCCTTTCATTCCTCTACCTGCTGAAACTACAATATCTGCATCTGCAATAGTAACTGTTCCACTAGCCTTATTAATACTTTCAGACTTTACGCCTAATTCTGGTAAAGTAGCTTCAAAGCTTTCAGTTGATCCAGCTACTGCATTTTCATGTGACCCGTATGAGTTTTTAGCTACACCAACCACCTTAACTTCTGTAGATATTTCAGTGTTATTAAATCCTTTATTAGAAAAAGCTTTTCTTTTTACAACAAATGGACTTGTACTACTTGGCAAAGCAACAACATTAGACGCATAACCAGCTTCTAAACCTACTGCTACTAATGGAGCTACTGTAAAACCATCGATACTTGAATCAATGATTACTGTTTTAGCTGATTTTACTTCAGCTACTTGTTTTATTATTGAAGCGTATGCTTTTGCATTAAAAGATGTTAAATCATTTTTTACTTCTATTACGTTTTCAGCTCCAAAAGCATATAATTCAGAAGCATCTCCTCCGTTGATAGTTAACACCACCATATTGCTTCCTAATTGTTCTGCTACTTTTTTTCCGTATGAAACTACTTCAAAAGCAGTTTTTTTAAATTTTCCTTCCGATGCATCGGCAAAAACTAATACAGACATATTTTTATGTTTTTTATATTATTATAAGAAAACTAATATCTCTCATAACAACGGGGTTTTAAATCTTACTTTTAAATTGCTTTTGCTTCGTTGTGTAATAAATCGATTAAAGCATCAACATTATCAACTAACTTAACAGCTCCTTTTTCATCAGGTTTCTCAAAATTCTGAGTTGATGTACTAGCAGCAACACCTGTTGGTTCAACTACCGCTAATGGTTTTTTACGAGCCATCATAATTCCACGCATATTTGGAATACGTAAATCTTTTTCTTCTACCATTCCTTTTTGTCCTGCAATTACCATTGGTAAAACTGAAGAAACTTTTTCTTCACCTCCATCAATTTCTCTATCTAGAGTTACATTTGTTCCATCAACCTCAACACTAACACAAGCATTCACGAAGTTAAAATCTACTAAAGAAGCTAACATCCCTGGTACCATTTGCCCATTGTAATCAGCTGACTCTTTTCCTGCAAGAACTAAATCATACCCTCCGTTTTTAACAACTTCAGCCAATTCTTTAGCTACCATAAAACCATCTGTAGGTTCTGCATTTACACGAATTGCATCATCTGCTCCAATAGCTAGTGCTTTACGCAAGGTAGGTTCAGTTGAAGCACTTCCAACATTTACAACAGTTACACTAGCACCTTGCTTTTCTTTAAACCACATAGCACGCGTTAAACTAAACTCATCATAAGGGTTTATAACATATTGAACTCCATTAGTATCAAACTTTGTATCATTATCGGTAAAGTTGATTTTCGAAGTAGTATCAGGTACATGACTGATACAAACTAATATTTTCATATATCGTTGTTTTTAAGAAACTTAATTTTTTGAGCTACGAAGTTACGTTTTTTTTTTAATTTACTATGCATGCATAATAAATTTTTAATTTTCGTTCATAATTTAACAAGCAACCCCTTGTAAACACAACTAACAATTTGTTTAAGTTAAAAAACACTTTGCTAATTGTATTTTTATTATTTTTGCAATCTTGATAAACAACGACTATTATAACGTATGAAAACAATACAATTTAGAGAAGCTATTTGTGAAGCCATGAGTGAAGAAATGCGTAGAGATGAAAGCATTTATTTAATGGGTGAAGAAGTAGCTGAATATAATGGAGCTTACAAAGCTTCAAAAGGGATGCTAGATGAGTTTGGTGAAAAAAGGGTTATTGATACACCTATTGCTGAATTAGGCTTTGGGGGTATTGCAGTTGGTTCTGCAATGAATGGAAATCGCCCTATTGTTGAATATATGACATTTAACTTCTCTTTAGTTGGTATCGATCAAATAATCAATAACGCTGCAAAAATTCGTCAAATGAGTGGTGGTCAATTTAACTGCCCTATTGTTTTTCGTGGCCCTACAGCTTCTGCTGGCCAATTAGCAGCAACACACTCACAAGCTTTTGAAAGCTGGTTTGCTAATTGCCCTGGATTAAAAGTTATTGTTCCTTCAAATCCTTATGATGCAAAAGGATTATTAAAAGCAGCTATTCGTGATGATGATCCTGTAATTTTTATGGAATCTGAACAGATGTATGGTGACAAGATGGAAGTTCCAGAAGGTGAATACATTATCCCTATCGGTGTTGCAGATATTAAAAGAACAGGTACCGATGTAACAGTAGTTTCTTTTGGTAAAATTATTAAAGAAGCTTATAAAGCTGCTGATGAATTAGCTAAAGAAGGAATTTCAATAGAAATAATTGACTTACGTACCGTACGTCCAATGGACCATAACGCTATATTAGAATCTGTAAAGAAAACAAACAGATTAGTAATTTTGGAAGAAGCATGGCCTTTTGGTAGTGTATCATCAGAAATTACTTTTAGAATACAAGATGAAGCATTTGATTACTTAGATGCCCCTATAAAAAGAATTACAACAGCTGACACTCCAGCACCATATTCACCAGTTTTACTAGAAGAATGGTTACCAAATGCAAATGATGTTGTTAAAGCAGTAAAAGATGTTTTATACCTTACTAAATAATAAGGAAACCAATAAAGAAACAAAAAACCTTTTGATAAATATCAAAAGGTTTTTGTAGTCATAAAAAAAATGAAAAACACGCTATTACTATTATCACTACTCATTACCAGCACAATACACGCTCAACTAACCTTAAAAGGTAAAGTTGTTGATGAGTTTAACAACCCAATGCCATTTGTAAATGTTTTTTTAAAAAACACCACTCATGGAACCACTACTAATGACGATGGTACCTTTTTTTTAAAAACAAAAAAATACAGAGGGACTTTAGAAATTTCATTTGTAGGCTTTCAAACACAAACATTAAAAGTTAGTCAAAAAACTAAATTTTTAAATATTGCTCTTAAAGAAGGCACCAACGAATTAGAAGAGGTAATTATTGTTTCTAAACCAAAAAAAAGGTTAAAGAAAAAAGAAAATCCAGCCTATCGAATTTTAAAAGAAATTTGGAAAAGAAAGAGAAAAAATGGTCTCGATTTAGTAAATAATTATCAGTACAAAAAACATACAGCAATAGAAATAGGTTTAAATAACCTAGATACCGTCTTTTTAAAAAGAATTTTTAAAAAAGAGTATAAAAAAACTATCGATAGAGTAAAATATGATAGTGACGGAATTAATTATTACATCCCTATTTATTTAAGCGAACAAATTGCAAACATATACGGTGACAATAAAAACAATAATATCAGAGAAGATATTGAAGCTGAAAAAGCTGATGGTTTAGGCGCGCAGGGGTTTGTTTTTAACAGAATGTCCAATACTTTTCAAAATATAGATGTCTTTAAAAACAACATAACTTTATTAACAAAATCTTTTGTAAGTCCATTATCTACAGATGGATTTTCTACCTATGATTATGTTCTTTATGATAGCATTGTTAAAAACAACAAAAAATTATATAATATATATTTCTTTCCCATCAGAGATGGTGACTTAGCTTTTCAGGGGAATTTTTGGGTAGCAGACAAAAATTTCTCTATTAAGAAACTAAAAATGAAAGTTCATAAAAGCATCAATTTAAACTTTGTAAGAGGACTATCCTTTGAAAAAGAGTTTGAGGTAAAGGATGACAGCATATACATACCTACTAAAAATGCATACGAAGGTGATTTTACTTTTATTGATAAAAACGAAAGCAACAGAGGTTTAACCATCAAAAAAACAACAACTTTTGATAATTATATTTTAGACAAACCGTTACCTACTAATTTTTATACAGAGAAGGTTGTTAAAATAAGACCTAATCAGTATCAGAAAGACACTTCTTATTGGAAAACAAAAGAAAACGAGGAAACTAACTTAACGTATAATTTAATTCAAGAAGTAAAAGAGAAAAAACAAATTAAAAACATTACAGGTTTAATAAATACTGTTGCTAGCGGATTCGTAAACACAAGAATGGGATTGCAATTTGGACCTATATGGACCGCTTTTGCTAGTAATCAAGTAGAAGGGTTTAGAACAAAAATAGGATTTAGAACCTTTAAAACAAAAGATGACCGCTTACGTGTAGGAGGACATTTAGCATACGGATTTAAAGACAAAAAGATAAAATATGGTATACAAGGTCGCTACCTTTTATCATACAAACCAAGAATTTCTGTTGGACTAGCCTATCAAAAAGACATTGAACAATTAGGTAGTGTATTATTAAACACAACAGAATTATTAGGAACGGCATTCGGTACAACAGCACTATTTTCAAGAGGAGACAACTTCTTTTTATCTGAAGTAGAAAAAATAGCCACAAATTTCGATTATCAAATCAAAAAAAACCTACACATAGGGTTTAATTTTTCACACTCAAAAATACAATCTGCCTCACCTAAAGATTTTTCAATGGATTATCTAGGTCAAAATGGTAATATCCAATCACAAATAACGGATGTAGCGTCTGATATTTATGTTTCGTATACCCCAGGTCGTTTTGTATATGGCTTAGGTGTTGACAGACGTTTTGGTCGAAACATATTCCCTTCCTTAGTTTTAAATTATCGAAAAGGTTACAAAGGTGTTTTTAACGGAACACATACTTATGATAAATTGCAATTTAAATACAACCACCCAATCCTTTTAAGTAAACTTGGTGTTTTAGACGCAACTATCGAAGCTGGAAAAACATTTGGAACAGTACCAATTGCTTTATTAAGTGTAGTTCCCGCAAATCAAACATTCTCATTAGTAAAAGATACATTTGCTTTATTAAATTATTATGATTTTGTAACTGACAGCTATTTAGCAGGTCATTTTGAGCATCATTTTAATGGATTTATTTTAAACAGAGTTCCATTAATAAAAAAACTAAAACTACGTAGTTTGGTTTCTTTTAGAGCTGCTTATGGAACTGTTTCTAACAATAACTTAGCCATTAACAGATCAAACATAAACTATAATTCGCCAAACAAAGTGTACTATGAATACAGTGTTGGGCTTGAAAATATTGGTTATGGTAACTTGCGTTTTTTACGTATTGATGCTATTTGGAGAAGCAATTACACACCTCCTGCTGGTTCATTAATTACTCCTACACCAAAATTTGCAATTCGTATAGGAATTAAACCTGGCTTATAATCATTGATTTAACCATAAAATAACAATCATTTTATAGCTAAAAACATTAATAAATCACTATTTTTGCAAACCGATTTTTAGAAACGAAGAAAAGAAAAATATATGACTTCAAAAGAAAAAAAAACAGTAGATGTTTTAATTGAAATACCAAAAGGAAGTAGAAATAAATACGAATACGATTTTGACTTAGGAAAAATTCGTTTTGACAGAATGCTATTTTCATCAATGATGTACCCTGGAGATTATGGTTTTATTCCTGAAACTTTGGCTCTAGACGGTGACCCATTAGATGTATTAGTTTTAGGAGCTGAACCAACTTTTCCTATGTGTATTATGGAAGTAAAGCCAATCGGTGTTTTTCATATGGCAGATGAAAAAGGTCCAGATGAAAAAATAATTTGTGTCCCTACTACTGATCCTATTTGGAATAGCTACAATGATTTATCTGACTTAAATCCACACCGTATAAAAGAAATTACGCATTTTTTTCAAGTATATAAAGACTTAGAAAAAAAGAAAGTTGATATTGGAGATTGGGGTGATGCTAATGAAGCTTATGACATACTAGATAAATGCATCGAGCGATACGAAAACAGCGAACACAAAACAAATGGAAACTTTACAATTTAAACTGTAAAATTCACTCATAATTTATAAAAACCTCTCAGAACATTCTGAGAGGTTTTTTTGTTTAGTTACTGATTTTCTTATATTTACATACACTTATTACTAATTTAACAACTAAAACATGAAACAAAATATTATGTATCTGCCAATAATTTTGGCTATTTTAGGGCTTATTTTTATGTATGTAAAAATGATTTGGGTAAAAAAACAAGATGCTGGAAACGATAAAATGAAATCAATTTCAAAAAGCATTAAACAAGGTGCTCTTGCTTTTTTAGCTGCAGAATATCGGCTTTTATTAATTTTTGTTATCATTGCTTCACTAGCCTTATTCGGAATCTCGTTACTAGTTGCAACTACAAGTATTATGATTGTTCCTGCATTTATTATCGGAGCAATTTTCTCTGCCTTAGCAGGAAATATTGGTATGCGAATAGCAACCGACGCTAATGCACGAACAGCCGAAGCTGCTAAAACAAGCTTACCACAAGCTTTAAAAGTGTCCTTTGGTGGCGGAACAGTGATGGGACTTGGTGTTGCTGGGTTAGCCGTTTTAGGACTAAATTTATTTTTCTTAATATTTGTAAGTCAATTCATTACCGATGGAGGAAACTTTTATAATGAAATGACTATTGTATTAGAAGCCTTAGCAGGGTTTTCATTAGGAGCAGAATCTATCGCTTTATTTGCAAGAGTTGGTGGAGGTATTTACACCAAAGCCGCAGATGTTGGTGCTGACTTAGTTGGTAAAATAGAAGCAGGTATTCCTGAAGATGATCCTCGTAATCCCGCCACAATCGCAGATAATGTAGGAGATAATGTAGGAGATGTTGCTGGTATGGGAGCCGATTTGTTTGGTTCGTATGTTGCTACTGTTTTAGCAGCCATGGTTTTAGGTAATTATGTTATTAGAGACATGTCGTTAACATCAACTTATACTGACGGTTTTAATAACATGGGGCCGGTTTTATTACCGCTAGTAATTGCTGGTACAGGTATTATCGCCTCAATAGTTGGAACTTTTTTAGTAAGCATAAAAGACAACAATGCAAGAGAAAGTCAGGTACAAAAAGCTTTAGACACAGGTAACTGGACTTCAATTATATTAACCTTAATTGCAAGTTTCTTTTTAATAAAATGGATGCTACCACAAACTATGAAAATGAGTTTTTTTGGCGAAGGAATTAAAGATATTTCTTCAATCAATGTTTTTTGGGCTGCTTGTATTGGCTTAGCAGTTGGCGCATTAATATCAATGGTAACGGCATACTACACAAGCTTAGGTAAAAAACCAGTAATGGATATTGTTCAGAACAGTGCTACAGGAGCCGGAACCAATATTATTGCAGGACTAGCTGTTGGTATGAAATCAACTTTTTTATCAGTAATTTTATTTGCAGCCGCAATTTATAGCTCTTATTACTTTGCAGGGTTTTACGGAGTTGCTTTAGCAGCCTCAGCAATGATGGCCACCACAGCAATGCAACTAGCAATTGATGCCTTTGGTCCAATTGCCGATAATGCAGGTGGTGTTGCAGAAATGAGTGAATTAGAAGATCATGTTCGCGAACGTACAGATATTTTAGATTCTGTTGGTAACACAACCGCTGCCGTTGGTAAAGGTTTTGCTATTGCATCCGCGGCCTTAACAGCCTTAGCTTTATTTGCCGCTTACGTAACTTTTACAGGAATAGACGGAATTAATATTTTTAAAGCCGACGTTTTAGCAATGTTATTTATAGGAGGAATGATTCCTGTTATATTTTCAGCTTTAGCAATGCAATCGGTAGGAAAAGCAGCCATGGAAATGGTACACGAAGTTCGCCGTCAGTTTAGAGAAATTCCGGGAATTATGGAAGGAATCGGAACGCCAGAATACGCTAAATGTGTTGATATTTCAACCAAAGCAGCCTTAAAAGAAATGATTTTACCAGGTTTAATCACTATCATATCACCTATTTTAATCGGATTGGTTTTTGGTGCAGAACCTTTAGGCGGTTATATGGCAGGTGTATGTGTATCTGGTGTAATGTGGGCTATTTTTCAAAATAATGCTGGTGGCGCTTGGGATAATGCCAAGAAATCGTTTGAAGCAGGTGTTGAGATTAATGGTGAAATGACTTATAAAGGTTCAGATGCTCATAAAGCTGCCGTAACTGGCGATACTGTTGGTGACCCCTTTAAAGACACCTCTGGCCCATCAATGAATATTTTAATAAAACTTACCTGTTTAATTGGTTTAGTAATTGCGCCAATTTTAGGAAACCATACAGCAACAATCAATAATTACAGTGAAAACGTTTGGGGTACAAAAACCGGAAACAATATTAAAATTGAAGTTACAGACGCTACTTTTGCCGATGATAAAGAAAAAACGACAGTTATAAAAAAACAGCTTAAAAAAAATATTTTAGATGATAGCACAGCTAAAGCCATCATTACAACAACATCTACTGAAAACGAAAAAGAAGTTAACAAAGAAAAAACAAAATAACTTTGCTGTATATTTTACATAAACCCGATAGCTAAATTCTATCGGGTTTCTTATTTTTGTAGCATGTCTATTAGAACCACACAAACTTTTACTATTGATTTTCCCTCGGATTTTAAACAACGTTTATTCCGTTGGTCGCAACAGTTTGAAACTATTGTTTGGTTAGATTCAAACAATTACGAACAGCAATATAGTTCATTTGATGGTTGCTTGGCTGTTGATGAATTTACATCAATAAAAACCGATTCTCAAAATGCTTTTGAGAAACTAAAAGAATATCAATCATATACCAAAGATTATATTTTTGGTTATATTTCTTATGATGTAAAAAACGACGTAGAAAAACTTACATCCACTAATTTTGACGGATTAGGTTTCGATGATCTCTTTTTTTTTCAACCTCAAAAATTAATATTTATTAAAGGAAATACTGTTGAATTTCACTATTTAAAAATGATTGATGATGAAATTGAAGAAGATTTTGAAGAAATTTCATCTTATAATTTTCAACCAAAATTAAAATCTAAAAACACAAACGACCTTAAAATAAAGCTTCGAATTCATAAAGATGAATATCATCAAAGAGTAAACAGTGTTTTAAACCATATTCAACAAGGAAACATTTACGAAGCTAATTTTTGTCAAGAATTTTATGCCGAAAACGCTACTATAAATCCGTTTGAAATTTACGAACATTTAAACGAAATTTCTGAACCTCCGTTTGCTACATTTTTAAAGTTAGAGCATCAATATTTATTATCAGCAACTCCAGAAAGGTATTTAAAAAAAGAAAACACCAAAATAATTTCACAGCCTATAAAAGGGACTGCCAAAAGGTTAATCAATAAAATTGATGATAAAAAAACTGCTTTTGATTTGGCTCGCGACGAAAAAGAACGCTCAGAAAATATTATGATTGTTGATTTGATTCGTAATGATTTATCAAAAACAGCAAAAAAAGGAAGTGTACAAGTTGAGCAACTTTGTAAAGTATATTCGTTTAAACAAGTACATCAAATGATTTCAACTATTGTTTCAGAAGTAGAAACAACCACACATCCTGTTGATGTTATTAAAGACACTTTTCCGATGGGAAGTATGACAGGAGCTCCAAAAGTATCAGCAATGAAAATTATTGAAGAGTTAGAAGAAACCAAACGTGGGTTGTATTCTGGAACCGTTGGTTATTTTACACCAAATGGCGATTTTGACTTCAATGTTATCATCCGAAGTATTCTATATAACGCTGAAAAAAAATACGTTTCCTATTCGGTTGGCGGAGCAATTACAGCAAAATCTATTCCCGAAAAAGAATACGAAGAATGCTTATTAAAAGCAAAAGCAATGAAATATGTTTTACTAAACTCAAAGTAGTTTTAGTTATATTTACTAAATTATGATAATAGACCAAGAAGAAAAATTTAAGCACGTATTTTCTAAAATAGAAGGAACCATAAATGAACAAAGTTTTTTTAATGCTTTTTTAGATTTATACCCAGAAGCGTGGAAACAACATAAAATTACGTTTTCTAAATTTAAGAGAAGTAAACAATTTGGCCGCACAATTCCGTTACCAAAACCAGAAGTTTCTTTACGAAAAGAAATAAGACAATGGTTACAAAAACAATAAATTATGACACATCAAGAGTTTAATTTCAATTACCATAACACCATTTTTTTTGGGCAATTTTGGCAACCAGAAACCGTGAAAGCTGTTGTGATTATTATTCATGGTATGGGCGAACATTCTGGTAGATACCAACATGTTGCTAAAAAACTAACTGACAATAATTTCGGAGTTATTGCTTTTGATCATTTCGGGCACGGAAAAACCGAAGGAAAAAGAGGTCACAATCCAGGGTTTGATGCTGTTTTAGAAAGCATCTCAAAATTAACTAGCAAGGCAATCAGTGTTTTTGGCAACAAACCAATGTTTTTATATGGGCATTCAATGGGCGGTAATGCTGTAATAAATTATACATTACGTAAAAATCATAATTTTGCAGGAACCATTGCTACAAGTCCAATGTTAAAGTTAGCCTTTGATCCGCCAGCATGGAAATTATCTTTAGGTAAGCTTATGCAAAAAATTGCACCATCTATTACTTTAGGTAATGAACTTGATGCAAACGATATATCTCGCGACAAAGAAGAAGTTAAAAAATATATTAATGACTCTTTAGTACACGATAAAATTAGTCCAAATTTTTCATTATCTTTTATCGATGCTGGCGAATGGGCTATCAAAAATGCTAATACCTTAAAAACACCGATGTATATGTTACACGGTACCGGCGATAAAATTATTGATTATAAAGGCACAGAATCTTTTGCAAACGCATCAAACAAAGTTAGTTTAAAGCTTTATGAAAATGGTTATCATGAATTACAAAATGATTTGTGTAAAGATGAAATGTTGCAAGATGTAGTTAACTGGCTAAATAATCAGTTATAATTTTTTTTACATAAAAATGTTAGAAACTTTTGAAAATCATATTAATAAAAAATTTCCTTTTTTTAAAGAGAAGAAACTCTTAATTGCTATTTCTGGTGGTATTGACAGTGTTGTTTTAACACATTTATTACAACAACTTAATTATACAATTCATCTTGCACATTGTAATTTTCAATTAAGAGGAAAACAAAGTGATTTAGATGAAAATTTTATAAAACAACTAGGAAAACAATTAAACATTGATGTTTTTTCAACACGTTTTGAAACAACTGATTACTCAAAAAAAAACAAATTATCAACCCAAATAGCTGCACGACAGTTACGCTACGATTGGTTTAATAAATTAGTTACAGAACATAATTTTGATTATATTTTAACTGCGCATCATGCTGATGATAATTTAGAAACTTTTTTAATAAACCTAACTAGAGGTACAGGACTAGATGGTTTAACAGGTATTCCTGAAGTAAACAGAAACATTGTTCGCCCATTTTTACCTTTTTCTAGAAAAGAAATTCATCAATATGCTTTAAACAACGATATAAAATGGAGAGAGGATGCCAGCAACTCAGAAACCAAATATTTACGAAATAAAATCAGGCATCAAATCCTTCCTGTTCTTAAAGAAATAAATCCAAACATATTAAAAACACACGCTAAAACTACTTCTTTTTTAAAACAATCTCAACAAATTGTCATCGACAAAACCAACGATATTTCTAAAAAAGTACTATCCGAACAAGGCGAGCTATTAAAAATTAATATAACAGAATTATTAAAGCTACCAAATCCTAAACCATACTTATATCAACTATTAAAAGAATATAATTTTACCGAATGGGATGATGTTTATCATTTAATCCATGCGCAATCAGGTAAGAAAATAGTAACAAAATCACATACTTTATTAAAAGACAGAGATTTTTTATTACTTTTGCCCACTAACAAGCATAAAAAAACTGACAATCAGGTAGTTACTATAAATAAAGGCAAAAATCAAATAACCAATCCAATTCATTTATTATTTGAAAACGCTCTTGACAAAACAATTATTGATATAAATAGTATTTTTGTTGATAAAAATTTGTTAAATTACCCCCTCATCGTTAGAAAATGGAAAACTGGTGATTATTTTTACCCTACAGGAATGCAAGGAAAGAAAAAAATTAGCAAGTATTTTAAAGATGAAAAAATGTCAATTTTTGACAAAAAAAACACATGGTTGCTTTGTTCAAATGATAATAAAATTATTTGGATTGTTGGTAAACGACAAGACAGACGTTTTTTAAACTCAGACAAAACAACAAAATTATTAAGAATAACTAATTATAAACAACCCCTTATAAACTAACTCGAATGAAAAAATTATTTACTCTTTTTTTATTGTTTATCGGTTTAACGGTATTTTCACAATCGGATGACAATCCTATTGTAGTTACACCGACCGTTGAAAAAGTTTCAGATACTGAATATGACTTAATTTTCGACATTGAAATTGCCGAAGACTGGCATTTATATTCGCAATACAACCCTGAAGATGCTTCTTTACCTATGACTATTTCTCCTGCAGAAGGTGAAACTGGGTATACTCTTAACGGAAAAGCTGAAGAAAGTGAAACAGAAACAGAATTTAGCGAAATTTGGGGTAAAGATGAAATTTTCTTTGTAGAAGAAGGTAAGTTAGTACAACGTATAACAGTATCAGACGCTAGCTTAACTCAAATTACGCTTAACTTAGATGCACAAGTTTGTAAAGAATACTGTTTACCTTTTGATGAAGATTTCACATTTTCTTTAACAGGAGAAAAGGTTACTCAAACGGTTGCTGAAGTTGATGATAAAAGTCAATCATTATCGCAATCATTAAACTTAAATTTAAAAAACACAGCCTTATTAAAAAGTACCGCTGAAAAATCATCTGAAGATGGTGGTGACACACTATTAAACATCTTTTTATTAGGGTTTGTAGGTGGTTTATTAGCTTTTTTAACTCCTTGTGTTTTTCCAATGGTGCCATTAACTGTATCGTTTTTCACAAAGCATAGTGAAAACAGAGGAAAAGGAATTGGAAGTGCAGTATTATACGGGTTCTTTATTGTATTAATTTATGCTTTATTAAGTGTTCCTTTTCATTACTTAGACACTTTAGATCCTGAAATTTTGAATAGTATTTCTACCAATATGTGGTTAAACTTATTCTTTTTTACTGTTTTAATTTTCTTTGCTGGTTCTTTTTTCGGTTTTTACGAATTAACATTACCTAGTTCATGGAGTAATAAAGCAGATAGTGCTTCAAATATTGGAGGAATTATTGGGGTTTTCTTTATGGCTTTAACTTTAGCTATTGTTTCTTTTTCTTGTACAGGACCTATTTTAGGATCTTTATTAGCTGGATCATTAGGTAGTGATGGTGGAGCTATGCAATTATCAGCTGGTATGGTTGGTTTTGGTTTAGCATTAGCTTTACCTTTTGCTTTATTTGCAATGTTCCCAAGATGGCTAAACTCTTTACCTAAATCTGGTGGATGGTTAAACACAGTTAAAGTATTTTTAGGTTTCTTAGAATTAGCGTTTGCTTTTAAATTTTTATCAAATGCCGATTTGGTAGGGCACTGGGATTTATTAAAAAGAGAAATTTTTATTGGTATATGGGCCTTAATATCTTTACTAACTGCCTTATATTTATTTGGATTTATTGGGAAAAAATACGGAAAACTAACTTTCTTTAGAGTTCTATTAGGATTAGGTGCATTAGCTTTAGCTATTTATTTAGCTCCTGGTGTTATGAAAAAACCAATGTGGGATCAAAACAAGCTATTAAGCGGATTTGCACCACCGCAATTTCATAGTATCTACAAAAAAGACAATAAATGTCCATTAGGGTTAAATTGTTTTAAAGACTATGAAGAAGGTATTGCATATGCAAAATCAGTAAACAAACCTGTTTTGTTAGATTTTACAGGTTGGGCATGTGTTAACTGCCGTAAGATGGAAGAAAATATTTGGGTAAAACCAGAGATATATTCATTAATAAATGATGACTACGTATTAATTTCATTATATGTTGATGACCACGAAAGACAACTACCTGAAGAAGAACAATTTGATTTTATAAAACCTAATGGTAAAGTAAAAAGAATTAGAACCTATGGTGATAAATGGGCTACCTTACAAGTTGCAAACTTTAAAACAGCCTCTCAACCATTTTATGTATTAATGAGTCCAAATTTAGAATTACTAAACACACCTCAACAATACTCTGACCATACAACCTATTACAATTGGTTAAAAACTGGATTAGATAACTTTAATAAAAATTAATTTTAAAAATAAAAAAAGCCTCTTTTTTAAAGAGGCTTTTTTTATGCTTTATTTTTAGCTATCTTTAACATAAAGAGAAAGTTATGCTAATAAAAACTTATGGATCTGCTGTTTTTGGCATTGAAGCAACCACAATAACTATTGAAGTAAATATTGATAAAGGAATCGGATATCATTTAGTGGGCTTACCTGATAATGCCGTACGAGAAAGTTCCTATCGTATTTCAGCTGCTCTTAATAATAACAATTATAAACTTCCTGGTAAAAAAATAATCATAAACATGGCTCCTGCTGATATTAGAAAAGAAGGTGCAGCTTATGATTTAACAATAGCTCTTGGCATTTTAGCAGCATCAAAACAAATTAGCTCTAACAATATTAATGACTATATTATAATGGGCGAATTATCATTAGATGGAAGTGTACTACCTGTTAAAGGTGCATTACCAATTGCTATAAAAGCGCGTGAAGAAGGTTTTAAACACTTTATTCTTCCAAAAGAAAACGCCAAAGAAGCAGCAATTGTAAATGATTTGGATATACTCGGGGTTGATAATATTTTGGAAGTTATTGATCACTTTAATGATAAAAACAAAATTGAACCAACTGTTATTGATACTCGGTCTGAATTTTATAAACATGTCGATTTTCCTGAGTTTGATTTTAGTGATGTCAAAGGACAAGAATCTATAAAACGCTGTATGGAAATTGCTGCTGCTGGCGGACATAATATTATTCTTATTGGTCCACCAGGAGCAGGAAAAACAATGCTAGCTAAAAGACTTCCATCCATACTACCTCCAATGTCTTTGCAAGAAGCTCTAGAGACCACAAAAATTCATTCAGTAATAGGTAAAATTAAAAATTCAGGTTTACAATACAACCGCCCATTTAGATCCCCACATCATACCTGTTCAGATGTAGCTCTTATTGGCGGTGGTAATAACTTACCGCAACCTGGTGAAATTTCATTAGCACATAATGGCGTATTATTTTTAGATGAATTACCCGAATTTAAACGCGGTGTTTTAGAAGTTATGCGACAACCTTTAGAAGATAGAGAAGTTACTATTTCAAGAGCACGATTTGCCGTAAATTATCCTTGTAGCTTTATGTTGGTAGCAAGTATGAACCCAAGTCCATCAGGTTTTTTTAATGACCCAAGCTCACCAATGACCTCTTCTCCTGCAGAAATGCAACGCTATTTAAGTAAAATATCTGGCCCCCTGTTAGACAGAATTGATATCCATATTGAAGTAACTCCCGTTCCTTTTGAAAAATTATCAGAAGAAAGAAAAGGAGAATCTAGTATCGAAATAAGGAAGCGAGTAACTAAAGCACGTGAAATACAAACCAAAAGATTTAGTAAATCAAACACTGTGCATTACAATGCACAAATGAATGTAAAACAATTACGAGAATATTGCAAACTATCAAACGAAAGTAAAAATTTACTAAAAATTGCAATGGAAAAACTCAATCTTTCTGCAAGAGCCTATGACAGAATACTTAAAGTAGCTCGCACAATTGCCGACTTAGACAGCGCTGTTTCTGTAACAGGAACACATATAAGTGAAGCCATACAGTATAGAAGTTTAGATCGTGAAGGTTGGTTAGGATAATCTATTAAAACACATTTATTTTATAGAATAATCAGTATTTTAGTTGTCTATTAAACCAACATAAAAACATATCTATATAATGAAAAAAATAATTTATTTAATGGCAATTGCAATTATTGCCGTTTCATGTAAACCTGCTACAAATAACTTTGTTACTTTTTCAGGAAAAATCACCAATAAAAATGCTGATTCAATAATTGTCTCTAATCCACAATTAAAGTTTAACAGGGTAATTAAATTAGATGAAAATGGCCTATTTAAAGACACCATGAATATTAAAGATGGGTTTTACCGTGTTTTTGACGGAAAAGAAACTACTTCTTTATATTTAAAAAACGGCGCAATTATTAACATGACACTTGATACTAAAGAGTTTGATGAAACTGTTACTTTTACCGGTGAAGGATCAGACGAAAGTACTTTTTTAGCAAAAACCTCTTTACTGCAAGAAAACCTTCTTAACGACGAAATGTTATTTACTTTACCAAAAGAAAAATTTGATACTAAAGTAAATAATTACGTAAACGACTTTAACTCCCGAATTGCCAATACTAAATTAGACTCTACTTTTGTTGCTTTTCAAAAACAAAACATTAAAGGCTTAACAAACTACCTAAACAAAACACATGCCGATAAGTTATATTTGGCTACAAAATTAGCCGTAGGTGCCGTATCTCCTAAGTTTGTAGACTATGAAAACTTTAACGGTAAAACAACATCTTTAGACGATTTAAAAGGAAAATATGTTTATATTGATATGTGGGCAACATGGTGTAACCCTTGTAAACAAGAAATTCCTTTTTTACAAAAAATTGAAAAACAATATCATGATAAAAATATCGAATTTGTAAGTATTTCAGTTGATAGCGAAAGAGATCATGGAGCATGGAAAACCATGGTTAAAGAAAAAAACCTAACCGGAATTCAATTATACTCTAAAAGAGATAAAACTTTTGCAAGTGCTTATCGTGTAAATAGTATCCCTCGTTTTATCTTAATTGATCCGCAAGGAAATATTGTAACTGCAAATGCACCAAGACCTTCTAGTCCGAAATTAATTGAATTATTCAACTCTTTAAGTATTTAATAAACAATTAAAAAAATATTATAAAAATATTATAAAAAGGACACTTATCAGTGTCCTTTTTATATTTAAATAATCTTAATACCTTCTGGAGACAGAACAATTATTAGTTAAAATTATCCTATAAAACATTTTACTTTTTTAATTATTAGTTTTTATCAAAAAGTATTCATCACATAAGTCTATATAAAAACAACTTATGAATTAACAAAACCCTACTTTTAACTATATTATACCCTTCTTTATCTTCATGCCATAGCCTAAAGTAATATAATAGAAAGATATATTATTTTAGATATAAAGCTATTAGGTTTATTAAGTTATCAAACCATAATGAAACAAAAGGTTTTCTCAAAACATTTACGATAAATAAAAATATTTAAGAGATAGCGTAAACTATTTTTAGAGCCAAATTGAAGAAAAAAAATAAGAGATATTTTAGATATAATCAACTTAACAAGAGATGTGTCTCTAAATTTATTCTTCCCTAATAATCTTCGAAAACAAAATGAAGATTGGTTTTATTATGAAATAATAAATTTACATAACCTCCTTAATAAGAGAGCAATTTTTAAGCTATCAATGATGACAAGATGCGTATATTATGATCTACCTTAAAATCATAGGCTTCTATTTTTAAATTTTCTTAAAACAAGAAAAAAAATTATATTGCACGTAAATTAGTTGCTATAATATTACAAGTCATAAAGCTATAAATGACTCTAAAAAAAATAATCATAAACTTTCTATTCTTTTAGTATTTTATTTCCGTACATAAAAGACTAAAACAATAGTTATTTAAAATATTCTTTCGCGAAGAATAGACATACACCTTGAGTGTCTTTAAATAGTTCAAGGATTTAATCAAATTTATAATTAATTAAAAATGAAAAAATCTATTTTAAACTTAGGAAAAGCATTAAACAAACTTGAACAAACAGAAATTAACGGAGGAGGGCCTTCTGGAAGAAGATGTGATCGTTTATTAAGAAGAGCAGATAGATACTTAGATAACGGAAATCTAAACGGAGCAGATAGAGTATTAGATACTTATGATAGAATTTGCTAATAAAATTAAAAAACCTCGCCAATGGCGAGGTTTTGTATATATACTAAAAACTACCTTTTAATATCTATAATGTTCTGGCTTAAACGGCCCATCAACAGTTACACCGATATAGCTTGCTTGCTCTTCGCGTAACTCAGTTAATTCAACACCAATTTTAGCTAAGTGTAATTTTGCTACTTTTTCATCTAAATGTTTTGGTAACATGTATACATCGTTTTTGTATGCTTCTTTGTTATTCCAAAGCTCGATTTGCGCCAACGTTTGGTTTGTAAATGAGTTAGACATTACAAAACTTGGGTGCCCTGTTGCACAACCTAAATTTACTAAACGTCCTTCTGCTAAAATAATAATATCGTTTCCTGCAATGTTGTATTTATCAACTTGAGGTTTGATAGTATCTTTTGTGTTTCCGTGATTTTTATTTAACCAAGCCATGTCAATTTCGTTATCAAAATGTCCAATATTACATACGATAACTTTGTCTTTCATTGCTTCGAAATGACGTCCTTGAATAATATCTTTGTTTCCTGTAGTTGTAATAATAATATCAGAATTACCAACAACAGTTTCTAAACGCTTCACTTCAAAACCATCCATTGCAGCTTGTAATGCACAAATAGGGTCAATTTCAGTAACTGTAACGATAGATCCTGCACCTTTAAAAGAAGCTGCTGTACCTTTACCTACATCACCATAACCACATACTGTAACACGTTTACCTGCTAACATAATATCGGTTGCACGACGAATTGCGTCTACTGCAGATTCTTTACATCCGTATTTGTTATCAAATTTAGATTTTGTTACAGAATCGTTTACGTTAATTGCTGGCATTGGTAATGTACCTGCCTTTACTCTATCGTATAAACGGTGAACTCCAGTAGTAGTTTCTTCTGACAATCCGTTAATTCCAGCTGCTAATTCTGGGTAACGATCTAACACCATATTTGTTAAATCACCACCATCATCTAAGATTAAATTTAATGGCTTTTTGTCTTCTCCAAAGAATAAAGTTTGTTCGATACACCAATCAAACTCTTCTTCCGTCATATCTTTCCAAGCATAAACAGCTGTTCCAGCAGCAGCAATTGCAGCAGCAGCTTGATCTTGTGTAGAAAAAATATTACAAGAACTCCAAGTTACCTCAGCTCCTAAAGCTTGTAATGTTTCTATTAAAACCGCAGTTTGAATGGTCATATGTAAACATCCTGCAATTCTTGCTCCTTTTAATGGTTGTTCGTTTTTATATTCTTCACGCAAGCTCATTAATCCAGGCATTTCAGCCTCTGCCAATTCAATTTCTTTTCTTCCCCAATCAGCTAAAGAAATATCTTTTACTTTATAAGGAACGTATGTAGCGGTTTTTGTGCTCATATTTTTGTATATTTATGTATCTTAAATTTTAAGTCGCAAAATTACGAAATAACTTTCTAAAATATGCCTGTTCACAAAACATTAACGGTAAACGAAACTACTAAAGTATTGATTTGGAAGATTGAAGAATCTTTTGAAGATTTAGCTGATGGTATTACACTTACGCAAAGAAGTAGCGATCGACTAAACAATATGAAATCAGATTTACATCGACGCGGGTTTTTAAGTGTACGTCATTTACTAAATAAAGTTGGCTATACTGATGCTGATTTAGTTTATGATGAGTTCGGAAAACCGCATTTAAAAGACGGTAAATTTATTTCAATTACCCATTCTTTTACCTTTTCTGGTATTATAATTTCTGATGATAAACCTGTTGGAATTGATATTGAAAAACAACGTGATAAAATTTTAAAGATAGCTCATAAGTTTACGCCGATTGAAGCCTATAAATCAATTGCAAATCATGATGCTTTGGTTAGTAAGTTAACTATAGTTTGGGGAGCTAAAGAAAGTTTGTATAAAATTTATGGAAAGAAAAAACTACTCTTTTTAAATCATATTTATATTGAAGATTTTTCTTTTGAGACTAACGAAACTACTGGTAAAATTTTATATGAAGGTGTTACCGATGAATACCAAATTAACTTTTTAGAAACCGAAGGCTTTACTTGTGTGTATGCGCGTTAAAAAAACATGTATTGCTAAATAGCATTTACAATATTTGTAACTTTGCTTTTTAAAAACATTGGTTATATGAAAATATCAGTAGAACTTACGTTAACACCACTTCAAAACGAATTTGAAACTCCTATTATTAATTTTATAAAAAAGCTAAGAGCTTCGGGTTTAACAATTCTTGAAAATCCGTTAAGTACGCAAGTGTATGGTGATTACGATACCGTAATGAAAATGGTAACAGACGAATTAAAAAATACTTTCGAATTAATAGATAGCGGAATATTATTTATGAAAATTGTAAAATCTGACCGTAGTAACTATGAACCAAGCTTTTAGTTTTCTTTTTGAGCAATACTCAACCTACGACACTATTGATGTTTGGCTAGAAATTATTGCCGTAATTTTTGGTTTTTTGTCTGTTTGGTTTTCTAAACTAAATAAAATATTAGTATTTCCTACCGGAATGATTAGTACCGCAATTTTTGTATATCTTCTCTTAAAATGGGAATTACTAGGTGATATGATGATAAACGGTTATTATTTTATAATGAGTGTTTATGGCTGGTATATTTGGACTCGTAATGTTAATGATACTACTAACGTTACGCCTATTTCTAGCACAACTTTAAAAGAAAAAAAAACAAGTGTTTTTATCTTTATAGCTACATTAGTTTTTGTTTTTGGAGTGTATACCTATTTTGATAAATGGAACAATTGGACAGCCTATGTAGATACAGTTACTACCGCAATATTTTTTGTAGGAATGTGGCTAATGGCAAAAAGAAAAATAGAAAATTGGATTTATTGGATTATTGGGGATATTATTTCTGTTCCTTTATATCTTTACAAAGGTTTTACATTTACAAGTTTTCAATACTTAATATTTACCTTTATTGCCGTTAGTGGCTATTTAGCATGGAAAAAAAACTTACACAAACAAAAAGCAATCTTGTAAAAGTTGTATTGTTCGGGCCCGAAAGCACTGGTAAAACAACACTTTCTGGACAATTAGCGCGTTATTACAATACGGTTTGGGCGCCTGAATTTGCGCGTAAATATTTACAAGATAAATGGAACAACGAACGCAAAATTTGTGAACAAAAAGACATAATTCCGATTGCAGAAGGACAGATAAAACTAGAAAATGATTTAGCACTTAAAGCAGATAAAGTTTTAATTTGCGATACCGATTTACTTGAAACCAAAGTATATTCAGAAGAGTATTATGGCGGATTTGTTGAAGATGAATTAGACGAAGCTGCTATAAAAAGCGAGTATGATATTTACTTTTTAACCTATATCGATACTCCTTGGGAAGCGGATGATTTACGTGACAGACCCGAACAGCGCTTACAAATGTTTACTGCTTTTGAAAATACGCTAAAAAAATACAATCGACCATACGTTTTATTAAAAGGTGATAAAGAAACTCGATTAAAAAAAGCCATCGAAGTAATTGATGAATTACTTGCTAAAAAAGAAAACTTATATTCTTTTTCAAACACCTTAAATAAGCTTTCTTTATAAAATGAATACGCTAGAGTTACTTAAAGAATTAAAATTTAAAGCCATTAGAAGTTCTGGGGCTGGCGGGCAGCACGTAAACAAGGTGTCTTCTAAAATTGAGCTAACTTTTAATCTTACCGATTCTAGCCAATTGTCGGAAAATCAAAAAGAAATCCTATCTAAAAAATTAGCTAACCGGCTTACCAAAGAAGGTGTTTTAATTCTTTTTTCTGATGAAACTCGTTCGCAACACAGAAATAAAGAATTAGCTATAAAACGTTTTTTAGAACTAATTACACAAGGTTTAAAAAGGCCTAAGATTAGAAGAACCACCAAACCTACAAAAGCATCTGTAAAAAGAAAGGCTGAAAACAAACAACGGAATGCCCTAAAAAAAACACTTCGAAAAAAACCAAAACTGGATTAAGTATTCTAATATTAGGCAAACAAACTTAGCCCTGATTGAACGGTTTGTTTGAGCTCTTTTGAGGCACGAAAAAAGCGAGTAGTGAAAGCAGGAAATAGCTTCAAAAAACAGGTGTTAATTTGTTTTTCAATTATAAAATTCGGTTTACCTTTGCACAGTTCTCATAAAGGGGTGCCTATATCGGCTGAGATCATACCCAATGAACCTAGAACAGGTAATGCTGTTTAGGGAGGCGATAATCGCCATTTTGTAAACAAGTTGTTCGTGGATATTTATATGAAATAATCTTATAAAAAATTCTTGTAATAACGTTTTAATTATTCAAAAAAAAACAGAGTAATTACCTCTTTTTATTCGATTTTATTTAAAAAAAATGAGACCGATGTCTTTTATTAAACAAGTGAAGATAGTAGCTTTTTTAATGGTAATTTTTGCAACCTTAACAGCAAACGCACAAGATTTTATTTTATCAGGAAAAGTAGTTAATAATAATCAAGAACCTCTTGTAGGCGCTACAATTGTGCTTGAAGAATTAAAAAAAGGAACAGCTACCGATTTTGAAGGTAACTTTCAGTTAAAATTAGCTAAAGGAAGCCATACAATTAAGGTTACTTATCTTGGTTTTAACACGTACACTCAAAAAATTAAAATCTCAAAAAACAAAAAAATAAGTATTCAATTAAGTACCGGTTCGACTATTTTAGAAGACGTATTGGTTGCTGCTGTTAGAGTACAAGCAGATGCGCCTGTAACACATTCTAACCTTACTAAAAAAGAAATTTCAAAACGTAATTTAGGGCAAGACATTCCGATGTTATTAAACTATTTACCTAACGTCGTTTCATCATCAGATGCAGGTGCTGGTATTGGCTACACCTATATGAGTGTTCGTGGTTCTGATGCATCAAGAGTAAATGTTACCGTAAACGGAATTCCGTATAATGATGCTGAAAGTCAGGGAACTTTTTGGGTAAATATGGGCGATTTTGCTTCGTCTACACAAAGTTTACAATTACAACGTGGTGTTGGAACTTCTACTAACGGAGCTGGAGCTTTTGGTGCTAGTTTAAATATTTTAACAGATGCTGCTGCTACCGAAGCTGGTGGAGAAATTTCAAATTCTTTCGGATCTTTTAATACTCGCAAACATACTGTAAAATTTACCACAGGAAAAGTTAACGAGCATTTTGAGTTTTCTGGTCGTGTATCAAATATTTATTCTGATGGATATATCGATAGAGCTTCGACTGATTTAAAATCGTACTTTTTACAAGGTAGTTATACCGATGAAAACACCTTAATTAAAGCCTTAGTTTTTGGTGGAAAAGAAAAAACTTACCAAGCTTGGGATGGAATTTCGGCGCAACAATTAAAAGAAGACAGAAGACAAAATCCGTTAACCTACGAAAATGAAATTGATAATTTTCAGCAAGATCACTATCAATTACATTGGAATGAAAAATTAAACAACAACTGGACAACTAATGTTGGTTTAAATTACACACGTGGTAAAGGATATTTTGAACAATTTAAAGATGATAGAGATGCTGCAGATTACAACAATTTAATTGTTGATGGTAGCGATGTAATTGTGCGTCGTTGGTTAGATAACCATTTTTATGTCGGTAACTTTAATGCTACTTATAATAATGATAAGTTAGAAATTATTACTGGTACCTCATACAGCCATTATACAAATAACCATTACGGAGAAATTATTTGGGGAAGCGATTTAGCTGCCAACACAAATATTAGAGATCATTATTATGATGGAAAATCAACTAAAAACGACTTTAACGTTTTTTCTAAAATATCATTTAATCTTACTGAAAAATTAAGAACTTTTATCGATTTACAAAGTAGGTTTGTGAGTTATAAAACAAACGGATTAACATCAAAAAGAAAACCTTTAAATGTAGATGAGAATTTTAATTTCTTTAATCCTAAGTTTGGTTTAACTTATACTTTAAATGATAACAACAGTTTTTATACTTCGTTTGCCAAAGCAAATAGAGAGCCTAATAGAAGTGATTTTAAAGATGGTGTAAACACCCATGAAAGCTTAAATGATTACGAATTGGGTTGGCGTTTTAAAAACGATGTCGTTAAATTAAACACCAATGTATACTTTATGGATTATCAAAACCAACTGGTATTAACAGGTGAAATTGATGACACCGGAGATCCTTTACGTGGTACAAGTGGTAATAGTTATCGATTAGGTTTAGAGATTGATGCTGATATAAAATTAACAAACAACCTTTCTGTTCGTCAAAATATTGCGGTAAGTCAAAATAAAAACGTAGATTTTTTTACCAACAGAGATGGCGCTTTACAAGAATTAGGAAATACTACAATTGCTAACTCTCCAAATATTGTAACTGGTAACACATTTACGTATCATCCGTCAGAAAATTTTAAAATTGCATTTTTATCAAAATTTGTAGGCGAGCAATACTTGAGTAATACCGATACCGAAGCTTCAAAATTAGATAGCTACTTTACAAGTGATTTAAATATTATTTATGAGATAGAAACGAAATCTATCTTTAAATCAATTGTATTTACTGGTTTAGTAAACAATATTTTTAATAAAGAGTATGTTGATAGAGGTTATATTTATTTAGATTATTGGTCTACACCTGGTACGACGCAAGAAGCGCAAGGGTATTACCCGCAAGCAACTATTAATTTTTTAGCGGGAGTAACTTTAAAGTTTTAAAATGTTTTTTTAAATATAACATCTTAAAATAATCTTATAAATTATAAGGTAGTAATTTTATATTGCTACCTTTTTTATTTTTTTCAACATAACTTTGGTGAATCTTTAAAAAAGATGCATATTTACTAGCAAATCAATAGCAACTTATAAAAATGAGAAAAATTATAATCTTAACAATCGCCTTTAGCTTTTTATATAGTTGTGAAGACGATTGTACTAAAGTTGTTAATTTACCAAAGTATGACCACCACAAGGGCTTTATTGATAATTATGAGGAAGTTCCGTGTGATTTTGAAGAACCTGTAACCGACCCTGTTAATGATCCTATTTAAAATAAAAATCCGAGCAAAATTGCTCGGATTTTTATTATTTATTTACTCTACCCACGGCACAACTCACAAAAGATTTTGCCTTGTGTAATACTGTATTTTTGTCGCCAACCTCAGGATACCCAAGCTTTGCTAACTTTTCTTTTACTACAACTAAGGTTGTTTCATTTGTTATTAAAGTAACTAACGATTTTTCAACATCAACACTTACTTCACTTACTTTATCAATTGCTTTTAATCCGTTTGTAATTGTATTTGCACAACCACCACATTTTAAATTCTCGATATAAATTTCTTGTTTCATTTTACTTCTTTTTTTGTTTCCATGCGTTATAGCCACCTAAAACATTATAGGTTTCAAATCCTTTTTTTAATAATAATTCTGAAGCTATTTTAGAACGTCCACCAGATCTACAATACAAATAAACTGGTTTTGCTTTATCTAATTTTTTTAAAGCTATATTTTCAAAACCATCTGCAGTTACATTTATTTCTAACGCATTACTAATGGTTCCTTCGGCACACTCAGTTGGGGTACGAACATCTACTAACTGAATAGCTTTATTGTCTTTCAATAACATTTGCAACTCATCAACAGAAATATTTTTTACCTCTGCTACTTTTGATGTACAAGAAAATAACATCACAAAAAACACTCCTAACAAAACAATACTCTTTTTCATACTTTATTTATTTTAATGTTGATGAACAAACTGGAGCTGTTCTAACAATATTAGTTTCTCTAATTGCCTTATAACCACCTGCTACATCAATTACATTATGATACCCTCTTGCTTTTAAAATAGAAGCAGCAATTACCGAACGATACCCACCGGCACAATGAATATAAAAATCTTCTTTTTTAGGAAACTCTTCGATATGCTCATTTAAAAAATCTAACGGAGTATTTGGCACCTCAACAATATGTTCATTATCATATTCACCTGGTTTACGTGCATCAAACACCTTTGCTTTATTATTTAAAGCCTCTTCTAAATCATTCGCTGAAACTGAACGTAAAGTATCTATTTCTTTACCTGATGCTTTCCAAGATTCAAAACTACCTTCTAAATACCCTAAAACATTATCAAATCCAACGCGAGATAGGCGCGTTATTGCTGTTTCTTCTTCTCCTTTTGATGTTACTAATAAAATCGGCTGAGTTACCTCTTTTATTAAAGCTCCAACCCAAGGAGCAAATGTACCCCTCAAACCAATAAAAATAGATTGTGGTATAAATCCTTTTACAAATTCAAATTGATGACGTACATCTAAAATAATTGCGTCTGTTGTATTGGCTACTTTTTCAAAATCTGAAACCGATAACGCTTTTGCACCTTTTTTTATAACCTCATCGATAGATTGATATCCTTCCTTATTCATTTTTACATTTAAAGGAAAATACGCTGGTGGTGGCAACAACCCGTCTGTAACTTCTTTTACAAACTCTTCTTTAGTCATATTTGCTCGTAAAGCATAGTTTGTTTTCTTTTGATCACCAATAGTACCAACTGTTTCTTTACTCAGGTTTTTTCCGCAAGCGGATCCTGCTCCGTGCGCTGGATATACAATTACATCATCTGCTAAAGTCATAATTTTAGTACGTAAACTATCGTATAAAAAACCTGCTAAATCATCCTGTGTTAAATCTCCTTTTTGCGCTAAATCTGGACGCCCGACATCCCCTAAAAATAAAGTATCTCCACTAAACAACGCATGATCTTTTCCATTTTCATCTTTTAACAAATACGATGTACTTTCCATGGTATGACCAGGAGTATGCAATGCGGTTATTGTTATTTTACCTAACTTAAAAACCTCTCCGTCTGTTGCTGTATGTGCTTTATAGTTCGTTTTTGCTGTTGGACCGTACACTATTGTAGCACCAGTTTTTTCGGCTAAGGTTACGTGTCCACTTACAAAATCAGCATGAAAATGGGTTTCAAAAATATATTTAATATTTCCTGTATCCTTTGTTGCTTTTTCTATGTATGCTTGTACTTCTCGCAACGGATCGATAATTGCGACCTCACCATCACTTTCTATATAATAAGCTCCTTGTGCTAAACAACCTGTATAAATTTGCTCTATTTTCATAATATTAATTATTCATACGCTTGATGTATATACTGTGCGTATTTTTTTTGATTTTGATTATCTCCTGTTTTAAAAAAATTTACAGCGCCATTGGCACGCATAAAAAAATGATTTATACTTACCACATCTAAGACTCCTCCTTTAAAAAAATCGTCTCTTACGGGGCCTTTTACTCCTGCAAAATAAAATTCTATATTTCTTTTATTATAGTACTTAATACGTTCTTTAAGCATCTCTACTCCTGTACTATCAACTCTGTTAATACTTTCTGCATCTAATACAATTAACTTTAAATTTTCTCCCTTTTTTGCTGTCATCTCCTCTAACTTTTCTCTAAAATAATTTGAATTAGCATAAAAAATTTGTGCGTCAAAACGAAACACTAGAATATCTTCATCTGTAATTACTTCTTTAAACCTGTTTTTGTTTCTGTAAAAATCAGAATTTGGTACTTTCCCTAATTCTACCACATAAGGTCTAGAGGTTCTGAAAATCAAAACAATTAATGATAATCCTACTCCGATTAATATTCCGTGCTCTATCCCAAAAAAAATTGTTGAAAAAAAAGTTGCCACTAGCAGCCAGAAATCTAAATTATTAGCTTTCCATAATCTTTTTGCTTCTTTTATATTTATTAAATTAAATACTGCAACAATGATAATAGCCGCTAATATTGTTTTAGGTAAGTGATAAAATATAGGTGTCAAAAAGAGTAAAGTAATTACAACCATAATCACAGACACTATTGCTGCAACTCCTGTTTTGGCTCCTGCTTCTTCATTTATTGCCGAACGAGAAAAACTAGAGGTTGATGGATATGATTGAAATAACGAACCTACGATATTACTTAATCCTAAGGCTACTAATTCTTGATTAGGTCTAATTCTGTATTCATCTTGCTTTGCTTCTAATGTTTTTCCTATTGATATAATTTCTAGATATCCAACCATTACCAAAGTTGCTGCTATTGGAAACAATTCTCTAATTAAAGCAACATCAATAATAGGAATGCTAAATTTTGGCAATCCAGAAGGAATTTCTTTTACGATAGCAACATCAATAAAATGATTTTCAAAAAACCGAAGTGTTACTATTCCTAGCGCAACAACTATTAATGCATTGGGTATTTTTTTACTTATTTTTCTACAAAACATAATTATAATACAAGCTACAACTCCTATAATTGTGGTGTTTTTATTAAAATAGTTTACCCTATTCATAATATCTTCAATAAGAATATGTACTTGATCGCTTTGCAAAAAATCGACGCCAAGTAAATTACGAAACTGATTTAACCCAATAATAAGTGCTACTGCTGATGTAAATCCAATAATTACCGGTCTTGATAAAAAATTTACAATAAAACCTAAACGAAATACCCCCATTAAAAACTGAATACTTCCTACCATTAGCGCTAATAAAATGGCTATAGCAATATAACTTTCAGACCCCATTAAAGCTAATGTAGAAACACCTGTTGCTACTATTAAAGAATCCATTGCCACAGGCCCAACTGCTACTTGCCGTGACGATCCAAAAATTGCATACATTAATTGAGGCACTAGTGCTGCATACAAACCATAAATAGGCGGTAAACCTGCAATTAAGGCATAGGCAATTCCTTGCGGAATTAACACCGTTGCTACAGTTACACCAGCTACAACATCACCTTTAAACTGTGATTTTTTGTAGTTTGGTAACCACGTTAATATTGGTATGAGTTTTTTTAAATTCATTTAAAATACTCGCTTAGTTATTTTTTATAAAATAAAATGGAATTTTCCATTTTAATGTTTCATTATCTTCAAACTTTTTTCTTACCTCTATATTATGCATTCCTTTTTTTAGGTTTGAAATGTCTAAATAAGAAACTACCCCAGCTTGCTTGGTTCTTGAATGCCCATTATGCCTTAAAAAATCTACAGGTACTTTTTTATCGTCTATATAAATATGATAGTACTTTTGATAACAATTTAAAGCATAAATATTTTTAGCTTCTCTTTGTAATTCTAGTGAGTTTTCAATTTCTTTTTCAAAACGATTACATAATCTTGTTTGAAAAGTTTTTTCGTAGCTATAAACTGGAATAAATATTTTTAACACATTTGACTCAATTTTATCCGATTCTATTTCTGGTGTTAATAAAAATGTATTCGTTTTATTTTCAGCTTTATAAAAACTCGCATGTACTTTTGTAACGTTAAAATATTTTTCATGTCCTACTAAGTAAAATATATTCGTTTTTATTATTTGGTTTCCAAATAGAAACATACCTGCAAACAAAAAAGATATTACAAGATATATTAATGATTTTTTCTTTTTAAAGTTAGACCCAAAAATCATTGTTATTTGTAAGATCGATTTATATAATGGTCCGTAAGTTACCATTGATGCAAATTTATTTACTTTAAATGCAATCGTTTGCAGTTTCTCTTTTTCTCGGTTATTTTTTAAATTTGAGATAAAAGTAACAATCATCTGTAAAAATATAAGTACACCAATAAACCCAACTGGTATTAATAGGATATAAGTAGGTAAATATTTTGACAACAAATTAAAAACAAGTAGATAAACACTTGTAGATAAAGACATATAGGCATAGATAAATAACAATGTGAATGCAGCTGAAAAAATTACACTACACAATTCATCTGTTTTTTGAATAGAGTCTTTTAATTTAGGTAATATGCTTAATATTTTTTTTGTGTAAATTTTAGAATACACACTATCTTCAATACTATAATCTGGAAAAACTGAATTTAACCCCACTAAACCAATCCAATAAGCTCTTAAAAAAAAATGTATTACAAACATTGCCGTTAACATACTTACAGCTAAAAGACCGAAAGTTATAATAAAATACCCTATAAAATATTGATTAGGATTCAATACATCTATAAAAAAATTGGTTGCCCAATTAACAATATCAAATAATTTAAAGGTTCCAAAAATAGCGATTGCAGAAACCAAGAGCTCTGCCTCCCAACTCTCTTCTTTTAACCTTTGTATCCAGCCACCTGAAGTTGGTTTTAAAATATTTTTTTTCTTTTTTTCAGCTGCCATTTATTATTTATTAAAAAAGCTCTCCTTGATTTTTTTCTTTTACCCTTCCTAAATGTTTATAGGCTAAATCTGTTACTTCTCTTCCGCGTGGGGTACGCATTATAAACCCTTGTTGAATTAAAAAAGGTTCATACACTTCTTCAATCGTTTCTGTATTTTCACTAACTGCTGTTGCAATGGTGCTTATTCCTACGGGACCTCCTTTAAATTTATCGATAATAGTGGCTAATATTTTATTATCCATTTCATCTAAACCATGAGCATCAACATTTAATGCCTTTAAAGCATATTTTGCAATTTCAATTGTAATACTCCCATTTCCTTTTATTTGGGCAAAATCTCGTACTCTTCGTAATAATGCATTGGCAATACGAGGTGTACCTCTACTTCTACCAGCTATTTCAATAGCTCCTTCCATAGATATTGGCACTCCTAAAATATGTGAACTTCGTTGAATAATTGTTGTTAATAGTTCTGTTGAATAATAATGTAAGCGACTACTGATTCCAAAACGTGCTCGCATTGGCGCTGTTAACAATCCTGAACGAGTTGTTGCTCCGATTAGAGTAAAAGGCTCTAAATTAATTTGAACCGTACGTGCATTTGGCCCAGACTCAATCATAATATCGATCTTATAATCTTCCATTGCTGAGTATAAATACTCTTCTACAATAGGGCTTAATCGATGAATTTCATCAATAAATAATACATCACGTTCATCAAGATTTGTTAGTAAGCCTGCTAAGTCTCCTGGTTTATCTAAAACCGGCCCTGAGGTTACTTTTATACCGACTCCTAATTCGTTTGCTAAAATATGTGCTAGGGTGGTTTTACCTAATCCTGGAGGACCGTGAAATAATGTATGATCTAACGCTTCATCTCGTTGGTTAGCTGCTTCTACAAATATTTTTAAGTTTTCAATTGCTTGGTCTTGTCCTGAAAAATCATCAAAAGATAATGGACGTAGTTTTTTTTCTACATCGAGTTCTTCAGTTGAAAAATTGGTGTTTTCAGGGTTTAAATTTTCATTCATATTGGCACAAATATACTTGAAATATAATGGTTGGTTTGTAATAATTGTTACGTAACAATATTAGTAATGCTAAGATACATATTACTAAATAAAGGTATCAAACAAAAAACCTGAAACAAAAAATGCTTCAGGTTTTATTTATTTTATAGTATGTTATGCTTACTTTTTATCTTGTAAAGCAAACACTTGTCGTAACAAAGCAGTATCACGTAAACCTACTTTTTCGCGAATTCCTTTTTCTTCAACAGCAATCATTGTAAAAACTCCTTTTAAGGCTTCAGCTGCTACATAATCTGTTAAATCTGGATTTACCTTATTTACAAATGGAATACTATTGTATTTATTTATTAAATTATTCCAAATTTTATCAGCCCCTACCTTACCAAAAGATTTTTTTATTACAGGGTTAAATTGATTATATAGTGCTGTATTTGTTTTTCCTTTTAAGTAAGAAGTTGCTGCGTTTTTATCTCCTAATAAAATATTTTTTGCATCGTTAAAACTTATTTCTTTAACTGCGTTTACAAAAATTGGCGTAGCTGTTTTTACAGCATCTTCTGCTGTTCTGTTAATTGCTTTTAATCCTTCATCAGCTAAATTACTTAAACCTATTTTTCGTAAGCCTTTATCTACTGCCTGTAATTCTTTCGGCAAAATAATCTTTACCAATTCATTACGATAAAAACCGTCTTTTGCTGTTAATTTAGATACTTGATGTTGAATTCCTTTATCTAACGCTTGTCTTAAACCATTACCTATTTGTTCTTGAGATAAAACACCTCCTGTTGGTAATTGCTTTACAACTTTTTGCAGTTCAGCGCATCCTGTTAATAGAACAATGAATGCTAGTGCTATAATTTTTTTCATTTTTATTTAATTTTTATACTCTATTTATTAGAAACAGTTATTTAATAATTGTCACACTATTTAAAACTATCTGTTTTTTTATCATAACCATACGGACAATGTTTACAGCCATTTTTACAACAATAACCGCGTCTTAAATGATACGACTCTTTAAAAACTCGATATCCATCTTCATTTACATAATACTCATCTGGAGTAGCTTTTAAAATTTTATTTATCATATTACAAATATCAAAAAAAAAGCAACATTAAATCAAATTTTAATCACTTTTGATTTAATGTTGCTTTTATCTTTATTGAAAATTTATTTTACTTATTAATACCTACCGGATATTTAGCCATTATTTTATTTACAAACTCTTTAACTCGCGCTTCCTTTTTTTCAACACTACTTATACTTAATGCTCCAGTACCAATACCTTGCCAAACCAACTCTTTTCTTTTAGCATCTAGCAAATCTATAAACAATGTACCTTCTGTATGTTGTGTTACTGTTAATGTACTTGGGTTATAATACCAAGGATACCAATAATCATTAAAACGATTGTCATTGATATTTATTTTTTCGCGCGATTTTGTAAACAAACTTACTAAAACATCTGGATTTGCCGATTTTTGCATTCCTTTAGCAATCAATTCTGCCTCTACCGCTCTCATAATTCTTTTTTTATCAAGGTCTGAAATTGGTGCTTTATCAATTCCTTTTTTATAAAAAGCAAAGGTTTTATATTGATTAAAATCAACCTGTGTGTCATAATCTGTAGTTACTCTAACCGAGCTACATGATGAAATTATAAAAGCAATAACTGGTAATAAAAGTAGTTTTGATATTTTCATTTTCTTAAGATTTTACATATTTTCTAATAATACATCATTTACTAAATTAGGAATTGTAACGGTTAATTTTTTCTCAACCTTCATGGCTCTTTTCACTGTAAAAACAGCTTCTTCGTTTCTTGCCCAACTTCTTCTTGCTATTCCGTTATTAACATCCCAAAAAAGCATTGATTTTAAGCGTCTTGATGCGTCTTTAGAACCATCAAGAAGCATGCCAAATCCACCATTAATAACTTCTCCCCAACCTACTCCACCTCCGTTGTGAATAGAAACCCAAGTAGCTCCTCTAAAACTATCTCCAATTACATTTTGTATTGCCATATCAGCTGTATAACGAGAACCATCATAAATATTAGAAGTTTCACGGTAAGGAGAATCAGTACCAGAAACATCATGATGATCACGACCTAATACAACATTTCCTATTTTACCTTTCTTAATCGCTTTATTAAAAGCCTCTGCTATTTTCGTACGTCCTTCTGCATCTGCATATAAAATACGTGCTTGAGAACCTACTACCAGTTTATTTTCTTGTGCTCCTTTAATCCACTGAATATTATCAGCCATTTGTTGCTGAATTTCTTCTGGTGAATTCTTTTTTATCTTTTCTAAAACTTTACATGCAATTGCATCTGTTTTTGCTAAATCTTCTGGATTACCCGAAGTACACACCCAACGAAATGGTCCAAAACCATAATCGAAACACATTGGCCCCATAATATCTTGTACATAAGATGGATATTTAAACTCTCTTCCAATTGTTGGATTTTCAGCCATTACATCTGCCCCTGCTCTACTTGCTTCTAGTAAAAAAGCGTTTCCGTAATCAAAGAAATAAGTTCCCTTAGCTGTATGTTTATTAATCGCTTTTGCATGACGACGTAATGTTTCTTGCACTTTTTCTTTAAACAACTCAGGCTCATTTGCCATCATTTCATTGGCATCATCAAATGAAATATCTGCTGGATAATAACCTCCTGCCCAAGGATTGTGTAATGATGTTTGATCTGAACCTAAATCTACATGAACATTTGCTTCATCAAACTTTTCCCAAACATCAACAATATTACCTAAGTAAGCTAGTGATACTGTTTCTTTACTCTCTTTTGCTTTCTCTACTCTTGCTACTAATATATCTAAATCAGTAATTTTTTCATCAATCCAACCTTGATCTAAGCGTAATTGCGTAATTTTTGGATTTACCTCAGCACAAACCGTAATACAACCAGCAATGTTACCAGCTTTTGGTTGTGCTCCACTCATTCCACCTAAACCTGCAGTAACAAATAAGTTTCCTTTTGGCTCTTTATTTATTTTTCTAAATCCGTTTAAAACGGTTATTGTTGTTCCGTGTACAATTCCTTGTGGGCCAATATACATGTAACTACCAGCAGTCATTTGCCCGTATTGAGAAACTCCTAAAGCATTAAACTTCTCTAAATCATCTGGCTTAGAGTAATTAGGAATTACCATTCCGTTTGTAACCACAACTCTTGGCGCATCTTTATGTGATGGAAATAATCCCATCGGATGACCAGAGTACATGGTTAATGTTTGCTTATCTGTCATTTTAGACAAGTACTGCATCGTTAATAAATACTGTGCCCAATTAGAAAAAACAGCCCCATTACCACCATAAGTAATTAATTCATGTGGGTGTTGCGCAACTGCATAATCTAAATTATTCTGAATCATTAACATGATTGATTTCGCTTGTTCACATTTACCTGGATATTCTTTAATATCTCTAGCATGCATTTTATAAGTAGGGCGAAAACGGTACATATAAATTCGACCGTATTGTTCTAATTCATCAGCAAATTCAGGTAATAAAACTTCGTGATGTTTTTTATCAAAATATCGTAAAGCATTTCTTAAAGCTAACTTTTTTTCTTCTGCAGTTAGAATTTCTTTACGTTTTGGTGCTCTATTTATTGAAGAATCGTAAACTGGCATTTCAGGTAATTCATTTGGAATACCTTGTTTAATCTGTTTTTTAAATGACATCATAATTTCTTTTTTTAACGAACTGTAAATTCTTGATTTTTAACCATACTTATTAATGCGTTTATATCATCTTTAAGTACACGATCTTCTTCTAATTTAGCAACTTTACTTCTAATTAACTTAAAGTTTTCTTCAATAATAGGAGAAAATGTATTTGGCCTTCTAAAATCCATTGCCTGCGCAGCGTACATAAATTCAATTGCCAATATCTTATCTAAGTTTCCTAAAATTTGATTAAATTTTCGTCCAGAGATACTTCCCATAGAAACATGATCTTCTTGTCCTAATGAAGTTGGAACACTATCTGCTGATGGAGGAAAACATAATGATTTATTTTCAGTAACCAATGCTGCTGTTGTGTATTGTGGAATCATAAATCCTGAATTTAATCCTCCTGCCTCGGTTAATAACCTAGGTAAACCATGCTTTCCTTCTAATAATAAATAACAACGTCTGTCTGCTATATTTCCTAACTCAGAAACGGCTATTGATGTATAATCTAATGCCATTGCTAATGGCTGACCATGAAAATTACCTCCTGAGATTGCTTCTGTTTCACTTAATACAATAGGATTATCAGTTACAGAGTTCATTTCTATTTCTGCTAATTCTTTTAAATGCGCATATGCATTTCTCGATGCTCCATGTACTTGAGGCATACAACGGATTGAGTATGGGTCTTGTACTCTTGGAAAACTATCATCAGCTGCGTTTTCAGAATCTTTTAACAACATACGCATACGTTCAGCTACTTTTAAATTCCCTTTAAACGGACGAATCTTGTGTAATTCTTCTTTAAACGGAGAAACATTTCCTGAATACCCCTCTAAAGTCATAGCCCCAGTAACATCAGCTAAATCTAACACATATTCCATTTTATTTAAACCTAAAATAGCATGCGCTAAAATAAACTGCGTTCCATTAATTAAGCCTAAACCTTCTTTTGCCATTAAAGTTAACGGTGCTAAGTTATTTTTCTCTAATACTTCTTTCGCTGATAAAATATCATCTCCTTGCCAAAATTCTCCTTCTCCTAATAATGGTAAAAACAAGTGAGATAATGGTGCTAAATCTCCTGAAGCACCTACTGATCCTTGCTCAGGAACAACAGGTAATAAATCGTTTTCAATAAAATAAATAATACGTTCAATCAATTCTATACGTACTCCTGAAAAACCTTGACAAAGTGCTTGCACCTTACAAATCATCATTATTTTAGATAATTTTTTATCAATAGGATTTCCAACACCAACTGCATGTGTAATTAATAAATTCTCTTGTAATTTACTTGTTTCTTCAGGTGTAATTTGCACATCGCACAAAGGACCAAAACCTGTGTTTATTCCGTAAGTAGCAACATCAGAATTTGCCATTACCTCTACCTTTCTTCTACATTCATTTACTTTTTCTTTAGCCTCTTTTGTAATTACTGCTTTTAAAGTCCCTTCTGCTATCGCAATTACCTTATTTACAGTTAATTTATCTATTCCGTACTTAAACATTCGTTTCTATTTTATAGTTATCAAAGTTATTTTTATTTTTGATAACTAACAATATCAATAAAGTTAACCTTTAATAACTATGAGTTATCAAATAGAATTGCGTCATTTTAAATATTTCTTAGCTGTTGCTGAAGATTTACATTTTAGAAAAGCTGCAGAACGTTTGTTTATTTCACAACCAGGTTTAAGCAGACAAATAAAACAAATGGAAGATGACCTAGGTATTCAGCTTTTTATTAGACATAACAGAAAAGTGCAATTAACAACTGCAGGGTTACATTTAAAAAAAGAATTATCTAGAACTTTAAAAGATATTGACAACATTTTTGATGCTGCAAAATTATTGCAAGAAGGAAAGCAAGGAAAACTAAATTTTGGATATGTAGGATCTGCCATGTTAGAAATTATTCCTGATTTGTTACTTCGCTTTAAAAAAGAACATCCTAACGTACAATTTGGGTTAAAAGAAATGGACAATCAAAAACAAATAGAATTGTTACTTTCTCAAAAAATAGATATTGGCTTTGTACGTTTAAATCGTGCTCCAAGAGGTTTAATCATTAAACCTATTTTACACGAAACTTTTTGTTTGGTTTTACCCGAAAACCATTCGGTAAATAATGATAATTTTAAAGGTTTACATACTTTAAAAAATGAGCCTTTTATTTTATTTGATCCTTCTTATAGCCCTTCGTATTACGAAAAAGTAATGCAAATTTTTGATGATAGTAATTTTGCACCAATTGTATCACACAATACCATTCATGCTGCCTCTATTTATAAGTTAGTTGAAAATAATTTTGGTTTATCTATCGTACCAAAATCGCTTTTACAAGGTTATAATATGCGTATAAAATATATAGAACTTAATAACATTCCGCAACGCACCACATTATCTATAATTTGGAATATTAATAATCTAAACCCTATTTTAAAATCGTTACTTAAAACGATAAACTCACAAAATTAAAAACACATCTAATTTAAAATTCTTATTTTTATCCAAAGAAAAAGTTATGATTAACCTATGATTTTCATTTCTAAACATATGGTTCCTAAAGGTTTTATTGGTATAACCTTGTATCCTTTTATTTTTTTAAAACGAAAAGAGTTGAAACACGATTCAGAACTTATTAATCACGAAAAAATTCATTTAAAACAACAACAAGAGCTTTTAGTTATTTTCTTTTTTATTTTTTATTTTATCGAGTGGACTTACAAACTTATAAAATATCGAAATCGATTTTTAGCTTATAAAAACTTAAGTTTTGAGCGTGAAGCTTATGCTAATGAATATAATTTATACTACATTGAATCACGTAAATATTGGGCTTTTCTTAATTATTTATAATCCTTAAACAATTCTTATATCTTTTAAGAAATTCGTAAATTGCCACATCAATTTTCTATAAAATTTACGAATGGAACAAATAGCACCTTATAAACCAATACATAAAGTTAGAATTGTAACAGCAGCTTCATTATTTGATGGGCACGATGCTGCCATAAATATTATGCGACGAATTATTCAATCTACCGGAGTAGAAGTAATTCATTTAGGGCATGATAGAAGTGTTGAAGAAGTGGTTAACTGTGCCATACAAGAAGATGCCAATGCTATTGCAATGACGTCTTACCAAGGTGGACATACTGAGTATTTTAAATACATGTATGATTTATTGAAGGAAAAAGGTGCTGAACACATCAAAATTTTTGGTGGTGGTGGTGGTGTAATTCTTCCTGAAGAAATTAAAGAACTGATGGATTATGGAATTACGCGTATCTACTCTCCAGATGATGGTCGTGAGCTTGGTTTACAAGGAATGATTAATGATTTGGTAAAAACTTCGGATTTTGCTATTGGAGATAAATTAACGATAAAGCTTGATGATTTAGCAAAAAAAGAAATTGGAAGCATTGCAAGAACTATTTCTTCTGCTGAAAACTTTCCTGAAGTTGCCAAAGAAACTTTAGATGCTATTCACGAAAAAAATAAAAACTCTAAAACGCCTGTTTTAGGAATTACAGGAACTGGTGGAGCAGGAAAATCAAGTTTGGTAGACGAATTAGTACGTCGTTTTTTAATTGATTTTCCAAATAAAACAATTGGATTAATTTCTGTTGATCCATCAAAAAGAAAAACTGGTGGAGCTTTATTAGGAGATCGTATTCGTATGAATGCCATTAACAACGAGCGTGTGTATATGCGATCGTTAGCTACGCGTCAATCTAATTTAGCTTTATCGAAATATGTAAATGAAGCGGTAGAAGTTTTAAAAGCTGCTGAATTTGATTTAATTATTTTAGAAACTTCAGGTATTGGGCAATCTGATACCGAAATTATAGAGCATTCTGATACTTCTTTATATGTAATGACTCCTGAATTTGGTGCTGCTACGCAATTAGAAAAAATCGATATGCTTGATTTTGCCGATTTAGTCGCCATCAACAAGTTTGACAAACGTGGTGCTTTAGATGCAATTCGTGATGTGAAAAAGCAATATATGCGCAACAACAATTTATGGGATGTTCATATGGATGATATGCCTGTATTTGGAACCATTGCATCACAATTTAACGACCCAGGAATGAATACGTTGTACAAGCGTATTATGGATAAATTGGTAGAAAAAACTGGTGTTGATTTAAAATCTAACATGGAAATTACCAAAGAAATGTCTGAAAAGATATTTGTAATTCCGCCAAGTAGAGTGCGCTATTTATCTGAAATATCAGAAAGTAATAGAGCGTACAATAAAAAAGTTGATGATCAAGTATTGGTTGCTCAAAAATTATATGGTATTCATCAAACAATTGAATCTATTACAAATTCAGCTGTAGAAATTATTAAAAGTGGATTAAGTGAAGATAAGATTCTGAAACAAATTCAGAATGATGAACAAGATTTTGTTAAACTATTGGTTGCTCAGTTTGATAAGGTAAAATTAAATCTAGATCCACATAATTGGGAAGTTATTTTAAACTGGCAAGAAAAGGTTAAAAAATACAAAAACCCTATTTATACTTTTAAAGTACGTGATAAGGAAATCAATATAAAAACACATAGCGAATCGTTATCGCACACGCAAATACCAAAAGTATCTTTACCAAAATACCAAGCTTGGGGAGATTTATTACGTTGGAATTTACAAGAAAATGTTCCAGGAGAATTTCCGTATGCATCCGGATTATATCCGTTTAAAAGAACAGGTGAAGACCCAACAAGAATGTTTGCTGGTGAAGGTGGTCCTGAACGTACCAACAGACGTTTTCATTATGTGAGTTTAGGCATGCCTGCAAAACGTTTGTCTACCGCTTTTGACAGTGTTACTTTATATGGAAATGATCCTGGTGTAAGGCCCGATATTTATGGTAAAATTGGTAATGCAGGAGTTTCTATTTGCTGTTTAGATGATGCTAAAAAATTATATTCTGGTTTTGATTTAAGCCATGCAATGACTTCGGTTTCTATGACCATTAATGGGCCTGCACCAATGTTGCTAGGTTTTTTTATGAATGCTGCCATTGATCAGAATTGTGAAAAATACATCAAAGAAAATAAATTAGAAAAAACTGTTGAAGCTAAATTTAAAGAAATTTACGATTCAAAAGGGTTAGAAAGACCAAAATATCAAGGAGATTTACCAGAAGGAAATGATGGTTTAGGACTAATGCTTTTAGGTTTAACAGGAGATATGGTTTTACCTGTTGATGTTTATCAACAAATAAAAACAAGCACTTTAGCACAGGTTAGAGGAACTGTACAAGCAGATATTTTAAAGGAAGATCAAGCACAAAATACTTGTATTTTTTCTACTGAATTTGCCTTGCGTTTAATGGGAGATGTACAAGAATACTTTATCGAAAAGCAAGTACGTAATTTTTACTCAGTTTCAATTTCTGGATACCATATTGCCGAAGCTGGTGCCAACCCAATTACGCAATTAGCGTTAACATTATCAAACGGATTTACCTATGTTGAGTACTACTTATCTCGTGGTATGGACATCAATAAATTTGGCCCAAATTTATCGTTCTTTTTCTCAAACGGAATCGACCCTGAATATTCAGTAATTGGTCGTGTAGCTCGTAAAATATGGGCAAAAGCCATGAAACATAAATACGGAGCTAATGCAAGGGCGCAAATGTTAAAGTATCATATTCAAACTTCTGGACGTTCTTTGCATGCTCAAGAAATTGATTTTAATGATATCAGAACTACGTTACAAGCTTTGTATGCAATAAACGACAACTGTAACTCCTTACACACAAACGCCTACGATGAAGCCATTACTACGCCTACCGAAGAATCGGTACGTAGAGCGATGGCAATTCAGTTAATTATCAACAAAGAATTAGGATTAGCTAAAAACGAAAACCCGATTCAAGGAGCTTTTATTATTGAAGAGTTAACCGATTTAGTAGAAGAAGCAGTATTAACTGAGTTCGATAGAATTACCGAACGTGGTGGTGTTTTAGGAGCTATGGAAACGATGTATCAGCGTAGTAAAATACAAGAAGAAAGTTTGTATTACGAAACCTTAAAACATACAGGAGAATTTCCTATTATTGGAGTAAACACTTTTTTGAGTTCTAAAGGATCACCAACAGTTCAACCTGCCGAGGTTATCCGTGCAACGGAAAAAGAAAAGCAGTTTCAGATTCAAACTAAAGAATTGCTAAACAAAGCTAATGACGGTAAAGTGCAAGAGCAATTGGCTATTTTACAACAAGCTGCCATTCAAAATGAAAACTTATTTGATAAGTTAATGGAAGCTACAAAGTTTTGTTCTTTAGGACAAATCACTGAAGCTTTATTTAAAGTTGGTGGTCAGTACAGAAGGAATATGTAAGTAAACAATGTTTACAAATAAGTTAAAAACCTCACATTAATTTGTGAGGTTTTTTTTAGGCTTTTTTTCCTATAATTTGTAATGTTTTAGATAAAAATAGACCAATTGGATAAATGAGATAATATGACCCTTAGAAATCAATTAAAAGAGCACGCTGATAACAGTGCCAAAAACATACCTAAAGAAGCAAAAGATATAATGCTAGCTGGTATTGATAAACTAGAAAAAACTGATATTATAAAAAACGCAACAAAAAAAGGTGATATTTTCCCAGACTTTTCTTTACCTAATGCAAAAGGAGAATTAACTTCTCTTAACGCGCTTCTTGAAAAAGGAAAAGTTGTACTTACTTTTTATAGGGGTGGTTGGTGCCCTTATTGTAATCTTGCTTTAAAAGCATTACAAAATGTAGTGCCACAAATTAAAGAGAAAAATACTACACTAGTTGCTGTTACTCCTGAAACACCCGATAACACGCTTTCGGTTAAAGAAAAAAACGAGTTAGATTTCGAAATTTTAACTAGTAAAGACAACGGACTAGCAAGATCTTTAGGTTTAACTTACAAGTTACCAAAAGAGCTAGCTGATTTATATAAAAAATTCGGAATAGACCTATTAGAAAGTCAAGGAAATAAAACTAATGAGTTGCCTATTGCTGCAACCTATATTATTGAAACCGATAAAAAAATAACCTACAGCTTTATTACTGAAGATTATAAATTAAGAGCAGAGCCTTCTGATATTATTGCTGCACTTTAATTTACTGATTTAAATTTAAAAAAAGTCAGCTCAAGTATTTGAGCTGACTTTTTTTATGTTAAAAGAATCGATTTTAATTACTATTTATTTTCTATTTGTAAAGTAGCTTGTTTACTTGCTTTTCTTCCTTTTAAAAAAAAGAGAATAAAAAATATCATTACAACTCCTAAATAAATGGAGAACCCTCCTATTTTTGCACTTAAAGTTTCTACCAAACCTTTATAGCTAGATAAACTATATATTTCTAAAATACGTAGTGCAAAACCAACATTTAATAAATAAAAACCAATTTTAAAAAGCTTATTTGTAGCCATTGCAATTTCTACCTTTTGATGAAAAATATCTAACATAAATATTTTACTATTTTTAAAAAGGTGATATGACACAAACGTTGTTAATCCAATTGCTATTGGTAAATAAATAATGTAGGCGATTAATTCTAATGAAGTGTTCATAGTTATTGATTTTTAAAGTGTTTGTGAATTAAATAAACTGTATAAATATTAATAAAATGGAGTGAGGCAATTATAAGAATCATATAACTTAACCTATTTGTTATTTCTAGTATTACTTCTTCTAAACTATTTATATGATTCATTGTATTTAAACTCCAAACGATTAAACCAATGTTTAACAAATAATAAGCGATTCTTAAAAGATTATTTATACCGTTTCCAAAATTGATTCTATCAAGAAAATAATTTAGAATATATACTTGCCCATTTTTATAACAAGCCTCTCCTACCCAAAGAACAATTGTACTTGATAGTAATAGGTATATCATGTATGTGAATTGACTCATATTTCTTTTTTTATCATTTCTAAAATATAAGTCCAATGAATTGATAAAATTACTGGTATAGCACATAATATGTAATAAATAATATGGTTTTTGCCGATATTATACTCACCAACAAAAAAACAAGCACTAAAAAAAAGCACAACTGACGCACCATAAATCAACATTAATTTCCGTTCTAACTTGCTAATAGTACCTGAATAAAATAAAGTGAGTAAGAATGAAAACACATGAAAGATTCCTATCACAAAGGCTAAAACAGCTGCTAAAGAGAGGAAATCATTTTCTAAAATTGATAAAATTAAGAGCATTAAAAACGGAATCATTAAAACTCTATTAATCCATGTTATTATTAAGATGTTTATTTTCATAGTTTCAGAAATATTTGAAAGTTTTATTTTAAATTTTTTTACTTTTTTATCATTTTTGTAAAACTCGATAATAACCAGTGTTCATCAGCCTTAATTGTTTTATCAAGAATAGTATTAACTGCATTTGTTACGGTAGCTAAATCTTTCATTACTTTTTTAAACTCCATCGCATCTTCAGAATTATCATTTACATCGTTTTGTAACTCATCTAAAACTTTTAAAACAGGTTCAATCTCTCTTTTCTTGCGCTCTTTGGTAACTTGTTTAAATAATTCCCAAATATCTTTATCAGCAACAAAAAATTCCTTGCGCTCTCCTATTACAAACTCTTTGCTTACGATTCCCCAATCTATTAACGCTCTTACATTCATATTTACGTTTCCTCTAGATATCTTTAGAGTTTCCATAATAGCATCTGCAGACATTGGTTTGTTGGAAACTAACAATAAAGCGTGTACTTGCGCCATTGTTTTATTAATTCCCCAACTTGTAGCTAAGCTTCCCCAAGTATGAATGTATTTTAATTTTGCTTCATCTAAATTCATACTACAAATATAACACTAATTATTAAACTTTCAATAATTACTGAAAATAAAATATTGATTTTTTTTAAATTATTTTGTAATACTTTTAATTAAGCGAATACTAATTAATAAAAACAACTTTGAGTAACGATTTTTATATAACATCTATATTACCACATGCAGGTCTTATTATTAAGTTATGCAGGGCATATACAGATTCACAACAAGATTTTGAAGACTTTTACCAAGAAGCATGCTTACAAATTTGGAAAAGCAGAGATGCTTTTCAGGAAAAATCGAAATGGAGTACTTGGATTTATCGAATTACTTTAAACGTTTGTTTAACCTTAAATAAAAGAAACAAACGAAGAAATAATATCCCTGAAACACTTCATGAAGAGTCAGAAAAAAACACTGCATTTAAAAATGAAGATTTGAATCTTTTATATGATGCTATTAAAAAATTATCTGAAACCGACAGGGCTATTATTTTATTGCATTTAGAAGAAAACCCTTACAAAGAAATTGCTGCAATTATAGGAACGAGCACCAATAATATTGCGGTTCGTATTAACAGAATTAAAAAACAATTAAAAATATTATTAGATGGAAAAATCAATTGAAAAAATATGGGATGAAGCCTTTATTAAAGAAGATACTTTAATTACTCCTAAAATAAATAACCTATACAATCAAAAATCTAAATTAATTATTAATAAAATTAAAAGAACCTACGAACTTGATAATAAAGGTTTATTGCCTATGGCAGGAATTGTTACTATAGGAGGTATTCTTTTATCTGAAACCATTATTGGATTGTATGGTACTTTTTTAATTTTATGTTTGTACATTTTTAATTCACGGCTTTTAAAAAGGTTTCATACTATTGATGTTAAATCAGATAATTTAACCTATTTAAAGGAATATAAAAACGTTATGTATTCGATAATGAAAGCTACAAAAAAACTGTTTATCTTTGGAATACCTGTTGCCATTATCTCAATTTTTGCGCTTTCTTTTTTTATAAAAGAAAATAGTTTTTTATCACGATTTATTTCTGATGATGCCATTTTTATTGAAGTTTTAGGTATTGGTTTTGTTATCGCATTATTTGTTTCGCTTATAAGTACTTTAGTGTATCTGTTATCAACTAAAATTATGTACGGAGTGTATGTATCAAAATTAAATACTATTATTAAAGAAATGGAAGAATTAAAAGCCTAATAAAAAAGGAATTACTATAAATGTAATTCCTTTTTATTTTTAGTATAATTTACTACTGTTTTTTCTGTAAAATCGTCAATGCTATTCGTATTTGTTCATAGGGAACTTTTTCGCCTAAAAATTCGAAATACGGTTTTAAAGCTGTTTCATCTTTTAGTACTTTTTTGGCGTTTGCTACTAGCTTAATAGTTGATGCATCAATAAATTCATCTAAACTTACCTCTTTACCTTCTAAATACAACTTGGATAAATGCGAAAATATGGTTTGTGGTTTTAAATTTCGCTTATTTGCTATTTCATCAATTGAAAACCCTTCTTTGTAAAGCTTATAGGTTTCTAAAGTCGTGTCTTTTTTTCCTTTCTTTTTTTCTTTTACAAAACTTTTTATTTCTTCCATAAACTCACCACCATATACTTCTAACTTTCGTTGTCCTACCCCGCTAATCGCTAAAAATGCACTATCCGTTTGCGGTCGTTCATTTTCTAATTCACGTAAAGTTGCATCACTAAATACTAAGTATGCGGCAATATCTTCTTCTTGCGCTATACGATATCGTAATTTTCGTAAACGTTCAAACAAAGTATCTTTAACGGTTGCTTTAATAGCTTTTTTGCTTTTTGATTTTGCAATTTTAGCTACTGTTTTGATTTCAACAGGAATTGTTAATTGAATTTTTTCTCCATCAAAAAGTACTCTTTTAGAAAACTCAGTTAACTGTAACGTATTGTTTAAATGAAATGCTATTTGACAATACCCTTGATTCATTAACTGAATTATATAGTGTTGCCAATCTTTCCAAGAGATATCGTTTCCAACTCCATAGGTTTTTAAGGTTTGGTAATTTTTATCTAAAATATTAGCATTTTTTGCGCCTCTAAGTACATCTATAACCGTCCCCATTGCTTCTTTTTCTTGTAGTCGATAAATAGCGGACAGTGCTTTTTGTCCAATTACTGTTCCGTCGAAAAACTTAGGAGGGTTTTTACACACATCACAATTGCCACAATTTTCTTCAATTAACTCTCCAAAATAGCTCAACAATATTTTACGCCTACAAACCGTTGCTTCTGCAAACTGTTTCATTCGTTCTAATTTTGCCTCTTGTACTTCTTTATTCCCCGTATTTGCAATAAATTGACGTAATTGAATTACATCTGCATAACTATGAAAAAGTAATGCTTGTGCTGGCAATCCATCTCTACCCGAGCGCCCTATTTCTTGGTAATATCCTTCAATATTTTTAGGCATATTGTAGTGAATTACCCAACGAACATTAGATTTATCAATTCCCATTCCAAAAGCTATGGTTGCACAAATAATTTGCACATCATCTTTTATAAAATCTTCTTGTGTTTTTGCACGTTCATCAAATGCTAAACCTGCATGATATGCCTTAGCATTGATATTTTGTTGTTTTAATTTACTTGCTAGTTGTTCGGTCGCTTTTCTACTTAAACAATATACAATTCCAGATTCATTTGGTATTTTATTAATGAATTTTATAATTTGTTGTACTCTATCATTTGCAGGTCGTACTGTTAAACTAATATTTTCTCTATTAAAAGAACTTACAAATTTCGTGGCATTAGGAATTGATAATTGTTCTAAAATATCTTGTTGTGTTGCTTTATCAGCTGTTGCTGTTAAGGCTACTATTGGAACGTCTGGTAGTGATTTTTTTAAGAAAGAAAGTTGTTTGTAGGCTGGCCTAAAATCATGCCCCCATGCCGATATACAATGAGCTTCATCTATGGCAATACAACTAATATAATTTTGATTTAAAATATTATGAAGCAATGATAAGCTTTCTGGAGCCACATATAACAACTTTATATTTTTTTGTACCACCGCATCAAAAACTTCTTGTTGTTCTTCTGGAGATTGACTACTATTATAATACGTTGCAGGTATTCCGTTTGCCTTTAAACTATCAACCTGATCTTTCATCAAAGCTATTAATGGAGAAATAACAATGGTGATACCTTCAAAAAATAATGCAGGAAGTTGAAAACAAATCGATTTTCCACCACCAGTTGGCATAATTACCAAGGTATCTTTTTTGGTTAAAACATTTTCAATTATTTTTTGTTGTGCTAATCGAAAGCTATCATATCCGAAGTTTGCCTTTAATTTTTCTAATAAATCTTTTGGGGTTACCTGCATCATATTACAAAAATAATCATAAAATTATTCGTATAGTCAAACACAAACTATTTTCAATAAATTAAACAAGGGTATTCTTCTTTATATAAAATAACTAAGAGCTATTATGGTTGTAAATCTTATGACAAAAAAACCTGAACAATAATATATTGTTCAGGTTTATAATGTAATAATCTAAAATTGATTATTTATAATTTTGTTTAAGATGGCTCTTCTCCGTCTAATAATGGTGTTGTTTGTAATACGAAATCTTTTCCGTGTACATACTCATCATTTTCATCGGTTTTACTATAATCATAAGCCCATCTGTGAACTTCAGGAATAGCACCTGGCCAGTTCCCATGAATATGTTCAACTGGAGTAGTCCATTCTAAAGTATTCGATTTCCAAGGGTTTTGTTCTGCTTTATTTCCTCTATAAATAGAGATAAAGAAGTTGGCTAAAAATATTAACTGAGCAGCACCTCCTAAAAATGCCATTAAAGTCATAAATACATTAATTTCTACTAAATCATCAAACATTGGAAAGTTTGAGTTTGTATAGTAACGACGTGGTAAACCTGCTAATCCAACAAAGTGCATTGGAAAGAATACTCCGTAAGCAGAAATAATTGTTAACCAAAAGTGCCAGTAACCTAATGTTTTATTCATCATTCTACCATACATTTTAGGGAACCAGTGATATACACCAGCAAACATACCTAATAATGCAGATACCCCCATTACTAAGTGAAAGTGTGCTACAACGAAATAGGTATCATGTACATTAATATCTAAAGCAGAATCTCCTAAAACTAATCCTGTTAAACCACCTGTTACAAACGTAGAAACTAATCCGATAGAAAATAACATAGCTGGATTTAATTGTAAATTACCTTTCCATAAAGTAGTTACATAATTAAATGCTTTTACTGCTGATGGAATTGCAATTAATACTGTTGTAAAAGTAAACACAGAACCTAAGAATGGATTCATTCCTGAGATAAACATATGGTGTCCCCATACAATTGTAGATAAAAATGCAATCGCCATAATAGATCCAATCATTGCACGGTAACCAAAAATTGGCTTACGAGCGTTTGTTGAAATTACTTCTGATGTTAATCCTAATGCTGGCAATAATATAATATAAACTTCAGGGTGACCTAAAAACCAAAATAAATGTTCAAATAATACTGGTGATCCTCCTTGGTAGTGTAACACTTCTCCTGAGATAAAAATATCTGATAAGAAAAATGATGTTCCAAAACTTCTATCAAAAATTAATAATAATGCTGCTGATAATAATACTGGAAATGAAATTACACCGATAATTGCTGTAATAAAGAATGCCCACATTGTTAATGGCAATCTTGTCATTTTCATTCCTTTGGTACGTAAATTTAAAATAGTTACGATATAGTTTAACGATCCGATTAATGATGATGCAATAAAAATTGCCATCGATACTAACCATAATGTCATCCCTGTACCTGAACCTGGAATTGCTTGTGGTAATGCAGATAAAGGAGGGTAGATTGTCCATCCTGCTGATGCTGGTCCTGCTTCAACAAATAATGAAATAATCATAATTACTGATGATAAGAAAAATAACCAGTAAGATACCATATTTAAGAAACCAGATGCCATATCGCGAGCACCAATTTGTAATGGAATTAACAGATTTGAAAATGTACCACTTAAACCAGCAGTTAAAACAAAGAATACCATTATTGTACCATGAATTGTTACCAATGCTAAGTACATATCAGGATTCATAATTCCATCTGTTTGATGGTTTCCTAAAAATGCTTCAATTATTGAAAATGATGTTTCTGGCCATGCAATTTGCAAACGAAATAACATAGACATAAAACCTCCTATAACTCCCATAAATATACCCGTAACAAGAAATTGTTTCGAAATCATTTTATGATCTTGACTAAAGATGTATTTAGTTACAAATGTTTCTTTGTGGTGATGATCTGACATAATCTATATATATACTTTAAAAAAATATCTTATTTAATAACTTGAGCTAATGTTTTTTGTTCTGATAACCACTTGTTGTATTCAGCTTCTTCAACAACGGTGATTTTCATTTGCATATTGTAGTGAGAAGCACCACAAATTTTATTACATAACAGTAAATAATTAAACTCATAAGGATCTTCTCCTTTTGCTTTTCTTATTTTGTTAATTCCTTCGGTTTTTGCTATTACTTCTGATTGCATACGCATTTCTTCAGTAGTATATTTAGGTGTAAATGCAAATTGAGTTACCATACCTGGCACACAGTTCATTTGTGCTCTAAAGTGAGGCATATAAGCTGAGTGTAATACATCTTGTGAGCGGAATTTAAACAATACTTTTTTACCTTTTGGTAAAACCAATTCGGTTACTTTTTTATCGTCTTGTGCACTTGGATCAGACATATCAACTCCCATAGAATTGATACCTTTAATAAAGTTTACATTTCCTAAACCTAGCTCATTATCTTCACCAGCATAACGTGCTTGCCAATCAAATTGTCTTGAATACACTTCAATTTCAATAGGATTTTCTTCATCACCAACGTACATAATGTTATTCCAAGCCCATAAACCGTAACCAATTAAAAGAACAATTGTTATAGCTGGAATAGTTGTCCATATTAATTCTAACTTATGACTATCTGCATAAAATAACGCTTTGTTTTCTTTTTTTCCTCTGTACTTATAAGTAAAAAAGAAAATTAAGAATTGCATTGCAAACTGTACAATACCGATTAGCCAAAATGTAATATTAAATAAGTTATCATCGTGTTCTCCTTCGATCGAAGCAGATTCTGGTAACATAATTACATTCATTGCTATTAAGCAGTAAATCATCATTGCGTATAGGAAAACTAAAAACCCTATTGCTAATTTACCTTGTGTTTCGTTGTCTTTATCTGTAGCAATTACAGAACGAAGATTCATAATACGAGTAATTTGCCAAAAACTAACTCCTATTGCAACTGCTATGAAAATATAAAATAAAGCGAGCATATTATCTAAACTATTTGTTTATTAATTATAATTATTAATGTTTACTATCTTCTCCTCTGTGTTGGATATTGTAGTAATGGTGTGTTTCACTTTCGTGTAAGAATGGGTTTCCTTTTGCTAGTGGATTTGCTTTTGCAAATGCGCTAAATGTTGCGTAGATAAATAATCCTAAAAAGAATAATATACCACTAATTTCTCCCACTCCAAATCCGTATTGAGCACCAACTGTTCCTGGCATAATCATTACGAATAAATCTAAGTAATGACCTGCTAATATTACAACACCTCCAATAGTTACAAACCAAGGAATGCTTTTAAAATCACTGTTGATTAATAATAATATTGGAAAGATAAAGTTCATTACTACCATTGCTAAGAAAGGTACTTTATATTCGTTAAAACGTAACAAATAATAAGTTGTTTCTTCAGGAATATCGGCATACCAAATTAACATAAACTGTGCAAACCATAAGTATGTCCAGAATACTGAAAAACCAAACATATATTTTGCTAAATCATGAATATGACTATCGTTAACAAATGGTAAGTGTCCTTTTGATCTTAAATAAATAGTTACAAACGCAATTACTGTTAATGCTGATACTAAGAAAGTAGCTAATACATACCATCCGAATAATGTAGAAAACCAGTGTGGGTCTATTCCCATAATCCAGTCCCATGACATCATAGATTCAGTAATCATAAATAAGAATAAGAATATTACTGAAAGATTATAATTTTTCTTATGCAATTTTAAATCTCCATTATCTTGTTCAATAGAACTTTTTCTAATAATGAAACGGTAAGCATTCCAAACTACTAAATAAAAGATACTCCTAATTAACCATCCCGGCGTATTTAAAAACCATTTTTTACCATCTACAACTGGGTCATAATTTGGACTTTGAGGGTCAAAAACACCTTCACCCATCCAAGGAAATAAATGATTCATATGCATAAATGTAGCAATTAAAAACACTAACATTACAACACTTACATAGTGAATGTTTGCTGTAATAGCCTCCATTACTCTAAATAATACGATTGACCAACCTGCTTGTGCTACTCTTTGAATTGCATAAAATGCTAATACTAATAATGTAACTCCTAAAAAGAACATTAGTGCTACAAAAAATGCTGCCCAAGGACGATTTTGCATTTGATGAAAAGCATGTTCTGCGTGTGCATCTTCATGATTTTCAGCATGAGGATTGGTTTTATCGTCATGTGCTACATTTGCTGTTTCTTTATGAGCTTCTTTTATTACTTCGGTATGAGTAGCTACACTATCTTTAGTATGTGCTACTGAAGTTTCTTCTTTTGCCTTAGTTATTGTACTATCATCAATGTGTGTATCAGTTACTGCTTCTTCTTTTGCAGCTACAACATGTGTTGTTTGTACTTGGTGAGAATCAGCTACTGCATGATCACTTCCGTGAGCATCGTGCTGTTTTGCTAAAATTTCTTTTGCTTCTTTTAATGTTTTTGGAGCACTATAGAAACTATAAACAGTTCCTATAAGTCCTAAAGCCATTAAAATAATAGCAAGCATTTTTAATTTTCCTGAAAACTTGTACATATCTTAACTATCTATTATATACTTATTTTAATTCGCTTCTTAATTTCTCAACGTACTGTACAACTTGCCAACGCTCATTGTACTTTAATTGTGCTGCGTGAGATCCCATTAGGTTTTTACCATACATGATTACGTGGTAAATATTACCAGGATTTAAATCTCTATCCTTATAGTTTGGTATACCGTTAAATTTATCTCTTTGAGATAAAACTCCGTTACCATCACCTTTTGTTCCATGACAAGTAGCACAATAAATTCCGTATAATTCTTTACCTTTTGCTAAACTTTTTTCAGTAGTTGGTAATGGGTTCTTTAACTCTGCTTTTGCTTTCTCATACCCTTCTTGCGTATTTGGAATATCATAAGCTACAATACCTTTTCTACTTACTGTACCTGCAACAGGTAATCTGTTTACCATTTTTGCATTTAAACCATCAGCACCATTTACATCATAAGGTACAGATACATACATATCTGGCATATATTGTACTTGTGGTTTACGTTTATTGTTACAAGAAGCTAAGCTTACTATTGCAACTAAAGTGATAATTATTTTTAAACTTTTCATATCTCTTTATTAGTGCGTTTCTACTACATTAATTTCAACAGCTCCTGTTGTTTCTAATAATGAAGTTAATTCTTCTTCATTACCATTTACAGGTATTTCCATTAAAAAATGGTCATCTGTTGTTCTTGGGTCTGGGTTTTCAGCTTCTTTAAATGGCCATATTTTACTTCTCATGTAAAAAGTAATCACCATTAAGTGTGCTGCAAAGAAAACTGTTAATTCGAACATGATAGGCACGAATGCTGGCATGTTAGTTGCCCATGAAAAATTTGGCTTTCCTCCAATGTCTTGCGGCCAATCAGCAATCATAGTATACCATGTTAACCAAATAGCAACTGATAAACCTGTAATACCATACATAAAAGCTGTAATTGCTAAACGTGTTGGTGCTAATCCCATTGCTTGATCTAGTCCGTGAACTGGAAATGGACAAAATACTTCTTCAATATGATGATTTTCTGCCTTGACTTTCTTAACAGCATCCATTAAGATATCATCATCATTATATAATGCGTGAATTACTTTATTAGTGCTCATTGTTTTCTCTTGATTTTTTAAAATTCTCACCTGATGATTTCAAAATAGTTTTAATCTCTGCTGTTGGAATTACAGGGAAGGTTCTTGCATATAATAAAAATAATACAAAGAAAAATCCGATAGTACCAATAAAGATTCCTACATCAACAAAAGTTGGTTCAAAACGCCACCATGTTGATGGTAAATGTCCTTTACTTAATACAATTGCAATAATATCAAAACGCTCAAACCACATTCCTATATTAATAATAATTGAAATGATAAAAGACCAAATAAAACTTCTTCTTATTTTTTTAAACCATAATAACTGTGGTGTAAAAATGTTACAGATTAGTAATGACCAAAATGCCCATCCATAAGCCCCTGCTTCTGCACCAAATGATAAGTACGTGTAATTTTCATAAGGAGATCCTGTATACCAAGCTATAAAAAACTCAGTTGCGTACGCTACTGCTACAATACCACCTGTTAAAATAATTACGATATTCATATACTCAATATGCAAACGTGTAATGTATGCTTCCATATTAGTAACCTTACGCATAATACCTAATAAGGTTTGTACCATTGCAAAACCTGAAAAGATTGCTCCTGCTACGAAATAAGGTGGAAATATTGTTGAGTGCCATCCTGGGTTAATAGAAGTAGCAAAGTCCATCGATACGATTGTATGTACTGAAAGTACTAATGGAGTAGCTAAACCTGCTAATACTAATGATACTTCTTCAAAACGTTGCCAATCTTTTGCTCTACCAGACCATCCGAAAGATAACAATGCGTAAATTTTCTTTTGAAATGGCTTTACAGCTCTATCACGAATTGTTGCAAAATCAGGTAATAAACCAGTCCACCAGAAAACTAATGATACTGACAAGTACGTAGAAATTGCGAATACATCCCATAATAATGGTGAGTTGAAGTTTACCCATAACGATCCGAATTGATTTGGAATTGGCAATACCCAATATCCATTCCATGGACGTCCCATGTGAATAATTGGAAATAAACCTGCTTGGAATACCGCAAAAATTGTCATCGCTTCGGCAGAACGGTTAATTGCCATTCTCCATTTTTGACGAAATAAAAGTAGTACTGCTGAAATTAGTGTACCAGCATGACCGATACCTACCCACCATACGAAGTTGGTAATATCCCATGCCCAGCCAATGTTTTTACTTAATCCCCAAACACCAATTCCTGTTCCGACGGTGTAAAAGATACATCCAAATCCCCAAAGCATTGCTGCTAAAGAAATATAGAATGCTACATACCAATGTTTGTTTGCTTTACCTTCAATAGGTCTTGCAATATCTTCAGTAATATCATGGTAACTCTTGTCACCAAGTATTAAAGGTTCTCTATAAGATGATTCGTAATGAGACGACATATATCTGTATACTTATTAATTTACTATTAAGCTTCGTTTGTATTTCTTACTTTCACTTGGTACACTACGTTTGGTTTTGTACCAATATAATCTAACACGTGGAATGCTCTGTTATCTTCTTTTAATGCTGCAACGGTGTCTTCAGAGTTATTAATATCTCCAAAAACCATTGCTCCTGTAGAACATGCTGATGAACAAGCTGTTTCAAATTCATCTTTATTTACTGCTCTACCTTCTTTTTTAGCTTTTAAAATAGTTGCTTGTGTCATTTGAATACACATTGAACATTTTTCCATAACCCCACGAGAACGAACTACTACATCTGGATTCAATACCATTTTACCGTATTCGTTGTTCATGTTAAAGTCAAACTCTTCATTTTCTGAGTAATTAAACCAGTTAAAACGACGCACTCTATATGGACAGTTGTTTGCACAGTATCGTGTACCAACACATCTGTTATATGCCATTTGATTTTGACCTTGACGACCGTGAGATGTTGCTGCTACTGGACATACTGTTTCACATGGTGCGTGATTACAGTGCTGACACATCATTGGTTGGAAAGCTACTTCTGGATTTTCAGCAGAATTTTCTAAAGCGTCAAATAAATCTCCTTTACTTAATTCTAAAACTCTTTCTGTATACTTTCTCTCAACATCTTTATTTGCTAAACTTGGATTTTCAGCTCTAAACTCTTCAATTGTCATTGAAGCTTCGTGTTGTTTATCTGAAACAGTAGATGAATAGTAACGATCAATACGTAACCAGTGCATATCTCTACCTACACGAACTTCGTCTTTACCTACAACTGGCACATTGTTCTCTGCATGACATGCTACCACACATGCTCCACAACCTGTACAAGATGTTAAGTCGATTGATAAGTTAAAGTGATGACCTATACTTCTATCGTGATCATCCCATAAATCGATGCTTTTCGCTTCAACTTCTTGATGATCATAAGAAACCATTGCTGGCTTATTCCAAGTATGTTTTGGATCTAAGTTCTTGTTAGTTACTTGTTTTAAAGTAGCTTCTTTTAAAATATCATGACGACCTGCAAGAGTACTCTGCACCTGTGTACAAGCAAACTTATGCCATCCTGAAGTTTTTTCTATCGAAACATTGTATTGTACATTGTTTCCATCTTTTAAGAAAGGATACGCGTTGATACCAACTTGCATCTCTTCTTTTAAATTTTGTGTTCTACCGTAACCTAATGCTAAACCAACCGATCCTTTTGCCTGACCTGGCTGAATCATTACTGGTACATTTTTAATAGTTACTCCGTTTACTGTTACACTTGCGTAGTTACCATTAATCGCTCCGTTGTCTTTTACTGGATTTTCAAAACCTAATTCTTTAGCATCAGCCATAGAAACGGTTAAATAGTTATCCCAAGCTGCACGTGTAATAGGATCTGGTAATTCCTGTAACCAAGGGTTATTTGCTTGCTTACCATCACCTAATGCCGTTGATGAATACAAGTTTAATTCAAAACCTGATGCTTTATTTGCTGATCTTACTAGCTGAACTGCTGTTTCATTTATAACTACTGAAGTTTCAAAAGCTTCCTCTCCTAATAACATCTCAGATTTAAAGAAACCGTCATGTAATGCTTGATTCCATGATGCCCCACCTAACACATTAGCACTCCAAAATTCTTTTAAGGTGTCGTAATAATTTACTGAACTACCAGACCATTTTAATAATACATCTTGTAACTGACGTGTATTAAATAATGGAGATATAGTTGGTTGCATTAAACTATATATGCCTTTTGTAGCCATTACATCTCCCCAACTCTCTAAATTATGAGGTGCAGGTAATGCATATTCTACAGCACTAGTTGTTGCATCTTTTTGAGTAGATATTGCAACAGATAATTTTAACTTTTTAATTCCTTCTGCTAAATCAGCTGCATTTGCTAAAGAATATAAAGGGTTTGTATTATAAGTAATTAAACCTTTTACTTTACCATTTTTAATATCAGCTACTAATTGAGCTACGTGAGTATCGTTACCTTGGCGAGTTAAATTAACATCTTTGGTATTAAATATCTCACTATTTAATTTTTCGTTAATTGCAAATGCAATTAACTGTGCGTTTTTATCATTTAATCCTGTAACAACAACCCCCTTAGATCCTGCTTTCTTTAAATCGCTTGCTAGCTTTTTAATTTCCGCATCTAATTTCGTTGCTTTTGACGGAAGAGATTCCCCAGTTACAGCGTTATATAAATTAAGTAAGGCAAATACTTGTTCAGAAGGTTTTACAACCATTCTTTTATCTGCATTTGCACCTGCTAAAGACATATTACTTTCTATTTGAACATGGTAAGACATTTTACCAGATTCAGGTCTACGACCATCAGCATATGATTTTTCATAACCACCTTGCCAATCTCCAATGAAGTCAGCACCAATAGAAACAATTACTTCAGCTTTACTAAAATCGTAGTTAGGTAAAGCACGCGTACCATACATAGCCTCAAAAGCATCTGCAGTTCCACTTTCTGAAATTGCATCATAAACAACATGTTTTACATTTGGATAAGCAGTTGTAAAATCAGCGATTACCTTATCAGTAGACGGACTCGCTAAAGTACCTGTTAATAAAACTACTTCTTCTTCAGCAGATTTTAATTCGTTTAATTTTGCTATAATTTTCGAATCCGCATCTTGCCAAGTTAAAAAAGACTCTCTATCTTGAGGTTCTTTTAAACGTAATTCACTATCATATAATGATAAAACAGAAGCTTGTGTACGTGCATTTGTTTCTCCTCCTGCCAATTTGTTTGGCATTACAAGAATTGGACGTCCTTCGCGCGTTTTTACTAATACGTTTGCAAAATCAAAACCATCAGCAATTGTAGTTGCATACCAATCAGCAACACCTGCAACAATATCATTTGGTTGTACTACATAAGGGATTGATTTTCTAACTGGACCTTCGCAAGCTGCCAAAGAAGCTGCCGCGGTTGTAAATCCAACATATTTCAAGAAATCTCTACGCGAAGTTGATGATGTTTCTAACGTTTCTTTATCACCTAAAAACTCATCTGTAGGAATATCTTGTACAAACTCATTATTACGTAGCGTTTCAACAACAGAACTACCTTTTAGTTCTTCAACACTTTGCCAGTATTTTTTGTTTGAAGCCATTTATATACGTGTTTTTCTACTTTCTAATTGATTAATAGTGGCACTTACCACACTCTTTTCCTCCTAACTGCGCAATTGTCACTTGCTCTACACCGTACTTAGCTGCTAATTCTTTATGAATTTTAGCATAGTACTCATTTCCTTTTAAGTCAACTTTTGTTTCCTTATGACAATCAATACACCAGCCCATTGTTAATGGAGAATGTTGATACACTTCTTCCATCTCCTCTACTGGACCGTGACATTTTTGACATTTTAAACCTGCAACAGTAACGTGTTGAGAGTGATTAAAATACGCAAAGTCTGGTAAATTATGAACCCTAACCCATTTTACTGGCTTGGTTTCTCCTGTATATTCTAAATTTTCAGCATCCCATCCGGCTGCTTCATAAATTTTAGCAATCTCTTTATCTAAATCAGACTTCACTAAAGTATGGTCATCCATCACAACTTTAGTATCTTCAGCTACTTCTGAAATATTTTTATGACAATTCATACAAACACTTACTGAAGGAATCCCTGAAGTTTTACTATGCTTTGCAGAAGAGTGACAGTATTGACAATCTATCTTATTGTCACCTGCGTGAATTTTATGAGAAAAAGCTATTGGCTGAATTGGCTGATACCCTTCATCGACACCAACTTTAAATAACGTCCCAAATAAAACATAAGCCGTAATCAAAGCCCCAAACAACACTACTAATACATGTAAAAAAGTATTCTGCTTAACTCCTTGCCACAATTCAGCCGTTTGTCCTAAGACACCTGGTGTTTTAGGCGCTCCTTTTAACTCACTAATAGTTTTTAACAAACTAGCAATAATTAAAAAAGCTACTATAATAGCGGCAGCCAATATATATATTAACCACTTTGGTGCATCTTCTTTTTCAGCTCCTCCTACTGCAACAACTACCTCTCCTGCTTTTTTAAGCTCTCCAACAGTAGTATAATACAAAATATCATCAATATTCTTATCAGTTAACTGAGGAAAAGCGGTCATGTTTGACTGCTTATACTCTTCAAAGATTTCAATTGCATCTTTATCTCCAGAAGCTCTTAACGCTGCGTTATCTTTAATCCAAGACTTCAACCAATCGTTCTCTCTTCTTTCTTCAATACCTGCCAACTTAGGCCCAACAAGTTTTTTATCCAACTTGTGACATGAAGCACATAAAGATTTAAATAATTTTTTTCCTTCTTTCTGACGCGCCTCATCAACATCTTGTGAAAACGCTGAAAAGCTTACAAATAAAACGAATAAGAAAGCTAAACTCTTTACGAGTGTTTGGGTTAATCTACTGTGATGTTTCACACTTTTCATACTATTAAATATAAGTTTTGTATCGGTTTTGGTACAATTTTTTCTAGTAAGCTACAATAAAAGCAACATAATAGAAAGCTTGACAAAAGTACTACTTATCTCTAAATTGTGAAATGTTAAGAGATTGCTAATTTATAATTTATAACTATTCTAAATAATTAAAACTAACAATCTATTAAATTGCAAGTCGTTACTTTTGTAAAAAAATTATAAAAATGAAAAAAAAGAATTTCTTATTAACATTATTATTGGTGCTTTTTATTAGCATTGTTAATACTTACGCTCAAGATACTTTTACCAGCAATAAAGAAATCACCTCTTTAATTGCTAAAAAAAGAGAGTATAATAAACACAACGGAACTGGTTACCGCATTCAACTATACAACGGACTAGAAAGAAGAGCAAAAAGCTTACGAAACAGATTTCAAGTTGAATACCCTGGCGTTTACACCAAGTTAACATACGACCAACCTGACTGGAAAGCGCAAGTAGGAAATTACAAAACAAGGATACAAGCTGATAGAGCCTTAAATGAAATAAGAGAAAAATTTAATGGCGCTATTGTTATTCCACTATAAGAACAGACTTTATAAAAAAAAGCGAAATCAAATTGATTTCGCTTTTTTTTATAAACTTAAATCTCTTTTTAATAAGCTCTTTCATCACTCCCTTCATAGAAGTTTATAAATGCTTGATTTACCACTCGATTTCCGCCATCCGTAGGATAATTACCTGTAAAATACCAGTCTCCTAAATTATCTGGGCATGCTTTATGCAAGCTACTTACTGGCTGAAATATCACTTCAATATCTGAAGTAATATTTTTAGTTTTTAACATCTGAGCAATTTTAGCAGAAATTTGTTCATCTGTAAAAGGAGCATACATTTCCTTTACATAATTAACAACATCTTTGTCTTCACTAACCTCTTGCGCTTTACACTTTTTATATACTGTATCAATAATATGGTATTGATCTGTTTCTTTCAACAATTCTAACGTTGCCTTAAAAGCGATAAAATCATTAATTTTTGCCATATCGATACCATAACAATCAGGGTAACGAATTTGTGGAGCCGATGAAACTACTACTATTTTTTTAGGATTTAATCGATCTAGTATTTTAATAATACTTTTCTTTAATGTTGTACCACGCACAATACTATCATCAATAATAACTAAATTATCGGTCGATTTTACCACTCCGTATGTCACATCGTATACATGTGCTACCAAATCATCACGACTACTATCATCTGTAATAAAAGTTCTAAGTTTTGCGTCTTTAATGGCTATTTTTTCAAAACGAGGTCTTTTAGATAAAATTTCAGTTACTTTTTCTTTTGATAATTTACCTTCTCCTGCTAAAATAGCAGCTGTTTTTTGCTGATTTAACACATCTTCAGCAGCTTCAATCATTCCGAAAAATGAAGTTTCGGCTGTATTTGGAATGTATGAAAAAACTGAATTTTCGATATCATTATCTATTGATTTCAAAACCTCTGGAAAAACGTATTTTCCCAAGTTTTTTCTTTCTTCATAAATAGCTGCATCACTCCCTCTTGAAAAATATATACGCTCAAAAGAACAAGCTTTCTTTTCACGCTGTTCTAAAACAGGCTTCATTGAAGTTTCTCCGTTCTTTTTAATGATTAGCGCATGCCCTCTATCGATTTCTTTAATCTTGTCAATAGCAACATTAAATACTGTTTGAATTACTGGGCGCTCAGATGCCACCACTACAACTTCATCATCTTGATAATAAAAGGCTGGTCTAATAGCCGATGGATCTCTTAATACAAATGCATCTCCATGTCCTAACAACCCTGCCATCGCATAACCACCGTCCCAATTTTTTGCTGAACGTTTTAATATTCGCTGTATATCTAAATGTTCTTCTATAAACGGAGAGGCGTTTTGTTTATTAAACCCAGCTTCTTTTGCTTTTATATATAAATCAGAAACTTCATCTTCTAAAAAATGTCCAATTTTTTCCATCACTGTTACCGTATCGGTAGCCTCTTTTGGATGTTGCCCTAACTCAATTAAATCATTTAATAGTTGCTTTGAATTGGTCATATTAAAATTACCTGCAACTATTAAGCTTTGATGTTTCCAGTTACTTTGACGTAAAAATGGATGTACACTTTCAATAGAGTTTTTACCAAAGGTTCCGTAACGAACGTGTCCTAAAAACAAGTTTCCTAAGTACGGTATGTTTTCTTCTTGCCATTTAACGTCATCAACTTTTGTTGGATTTTCTTCAAAAACTCCGTTAATTCTTTTATTAACTTTTCCGAAAATATCCTGTATTGGTTGCGATTGATTAGAACGCACTCTACTAATATATCTTGTACCCGGATCTACATTAAATTTGATACTAGCCAAACCCGCACCATCTTGACCACGGTTGTGCTGTTTTTCCATTAATAAGTACATTTTATTTACTCCATAAAATGCTGTTCCGTATTTATCTTTATAGTACTGTAATGGTTTTAATAATCGAACCATTGCGATACCACATTCGTGTTTAATAGCATCACTCATTTAATAATATATTTAATTGCGTATTGTTGTTAGTGTTGTTTTGTTGTATAAAAAAATCCGCGGCAAAAAAGCGCGGATTTTTATTTATGATAATTCTATATCAAACTGTGTTAACTCTTTAAAAGCCTGCAAACGAGCTTGTACTTCATCTTTTGTTAATTCCTCCATACGTTGTGTTCCAAATTTCTCAACACAAAAAGAAGCAAGATTTGATCCGTAAATAATTCCGTTTTTCATATTTTCAAACGAAATATCTTCTGTTTTAGCTAAATATCCACAAAAACCTCCTGCAAAAGTATCTCCGGCTCCTGTTGGGTCAAAAACCTCTGCTAATGGTAATGCTGGTGCAAAAAACATCTTTCCTTCATTAAATAATAAAGCTCCATGTTCTCCTTTTTTAATCACAACGTATTTTGGTCCCATTTCATGGATTTTTTTCGCTGCATTTACTAACGAATATTCTCCGCTTAACTGACGTGCTTCTTCATCATTAATTGTAATAACATCTACACGTTTTAAAACTGTGTGTAAATCATCTAACGCAATATCCATCCAAAAATTCATTGTATCTAACACAACTAATTTTGGTCTTTCTGTCATCTGATCTAAAACCGATGCCTGTGTTAACGGGTGTAAATTACCCAACATAACAATACCTGCATCCTTAAATTCTGTTGGTACTACTGGTGTAAAATGTTCTAATACATTTAACTCAGTAATTAAAGTATCACGAGAGTTCATATCATTATGATATTTTCCGCTCCAGAAAAAAGTTTTTCCTTCTTTAACAACCTCAATACCATCGGTATTAATACCTTTATTGTTCATCATGTCTATATATGACGGCAAAAAGTCGCCTCCAACAACAGAAACCACGCCTGTTTTTACGCCAAATTGCGATGCTGCTAATCCTACAAACGTTCCAGAACCTCCTAATATCTTATCCGTTTTACCAAAAGGTGTTTCAATAGCATCATAAGCTACGGTACCAACTGCTAATAATTTACTCATTTCTTATTTTTTTACTGTAATTTTGCACTTTTAAGTAAAGTGTCTTTTAAAGGTGCAAAAATAGTTTTAAAAAATGACTATCAAAGAAATACAAGAAGAAATTATTGATGAGTTTTCTATGTTTGAAGACTGGATGGAACGTTATGAGTATATAATTGACTTAGGTAAATCATTACCTTTAATAAATGACACTTATAAGTTAGATGAAAATTTAATAAAAGGATGTCAATCAAAAGTATGGTTATATTCTGAATTGAAAAATGATACTATTGAATTTACCGCCGATAGCGATGCTATTTTAACTAAAGGAATTGTGGCGCTATTACTAAGAGTATTTTCAAATCAAAGTCCGCAAGCAATTATTGAAGCTAAAACCGATTTTATTGATGAAATAGGCCTTAAAGAACATTTAAGCCCTACAAGAGCCAACGGATTAGTTTCAATGATAAAACAAATAAAAATGTATGCGATTGCACAGCAATCTAAACTAACAAATTAAAAGAACAAAAGTAATGACTGATAAAGAATTAGACGATTTAGGAGATAAAATAGTTGGTGTTTTAAAAACAATATATGACCCAGAAATTCCTGTAGACATTTATGAATTAGGATTAATTTATGATGTATTTGTTTCTGAAGAAAACGATGCTAAAATATTAATGACATTAACATCACCTAACTGTCCAGTAGCAGAAAGCTTACCTGTTGATATTGAAGAAAAGGTAAAATCATTAAAAGAAATTAACGCTTGTGAAGTAGAAATTACTTTTGACCCTACTTGGACTCAAGAAATGATGAGCGAAGAGGCTAAATTAGAATTAGGAATGTTATAAAATGATTGAAGAAATTACAAACAGAGTTGCCAACAGTAAATTAATAACCGTTGACCTTGAAGATTATTACCCAAAAGGACAACGTATTGTTTTTGACATTAAAGATTGGTTGTATGAAGAGTTAATTCTTCGTGAAAAAGACTTTAGAGAACAGGTAAAAAATCACGATTGGTCTCAATATCAAAACAATTACGTTGCTTTAACTTGTTCATCAGATGCCATTATTCCATCTTGGGCATATTTATTATTAACCGCTCATTTATCGGAATTTGCTAACAAAATTGTTGTTGGTAATTTAGAATTATTAGAAACTGTTATTTATCAAGAAATAATTTTAAAGCTAGACACTACTGAATTTGCTAACAAACCAGTTATTATAAAAGGTTGCACCAACAAACCCATACCTGCATCTGCTTATACTTTTTTAATCAAAAAAATTCAGCCAATTGCCAAAACAATTATGTTTGGCGAAGCGTGCTCAACTGTTCCTTTATACAAAAAAACTAAATAACTCTCTTACCTCCTTTTCAATGAAAAAACTTCTGCTTTTATTGCTTACAGGTTGTTCTTTCATGGTTTTTTCTCAAGAAAAAACAAAAGACAGCATACCTAAAAGACTAAAAATAACTGGTAAATATACTTTTTTATTCAATCAATCTTCTTTTTCTAACTGGGCAGCTGGAGGTAACAATACTGTGGCAGGAAATATGGGACTTGAATATGATTTTAATTATAAAAAGAACAAGTGGAATTGGGACAATAAACTAATTACAAGTTATGGCTTAAGTCATATTGATGAAAAAGGTTTAAGGAAAACAGATGATAACTTTGAGTATAACTCCTTATTGGGGTTAAAAACATCTAAACTTTGGTTTGTTTCTTTTTTTACTAATTTTAAAACACAGTATAGTAGAGGTTATGAATATAAAGACAACATAAAAACACCTATATCTGACCTATTTTCTCCTGCTTATTGGAGTTTTGGCCCTGGTATGTTATGGAAAAAATCTGATAATCAAAGAATAAATATAGCGCCAGCAACTGCACGTTTTACTTTTGTTAGCTCAGAGTTTTCAGGTAAATATGGTGTACAAGAAGGGAAAAACACAAATTTCGGATTAGGATTCAATCTATCAGCTTATTTTAAACAAGAAATAATGAAAGACATTACCATGGAAAACATTATTGCTATTTATTCCGATTATTTAAGAAACCCTTTTAATATTGATGTTAATTATCAATTAAATTTAGTTGTTAAAATAAACAAATATATATCAACCAACCTTGGTTTTCATACTATTATTGATGATGATGCCTCTAGTAAGATACAATTTAAAGAAGTATTTGGAATTGGTGTAAATTATATTTTCCATCAAAAGTGACTTTTAAAAAATTATATTGTCTAAAGCCTAGATAAGGTGTAATTTTACACCCAAAAATAAAACTTATTATAATGAAAAAATTAGTAGCAATAGCTATTTTACTAGGTGCATTATCTATAAATGCTCAAGAAGAAACAGAGAAGAAAGAAGCTAAAGATGGTTGGAAAAGAGGTGGAAATATTTCTTTTCTATTTAACCAATCGGCTTTTAATAATTGGTTAGCTGGTGGTGCAAACAACATTTCAGGAACACTGGGTTTAAATTATGATTTTAACTACACCAAAGGAGATTGGACTTGGGATAATAAATTAATTGCTTCTTACGGATTAACAAAAATTAAAAAAGAAGCTGTTCAGAAAACAGATGATCGTTTAGAGCTAAACTCTTTATTAGGTAAAAGAGCTTCTGGGTATTGGTACTACTCAGCCTTTTTAAATTTCAAAACACAAATGTCATCAACTTATGTTGACAACGTACAAACATCTCATTTTTTCTCTCCTGCATACTTCCAATTTGGACCTGGTATGTTGTGGAAAAAATCTGATAATTTAAAAATAAACATTGCGCCTGCAACTTCTAAATTAATTTTAGTTGACGCTCACTTAACAGATTTAGGACCTGCTTTTGGTGTTAAACAAGGAGAAAGCTCAAGATATGAATTAGGTGCCGCAGTAAATGCTTATTATAAGTTAGATATAATGAAAAACATTTCAGTTGAAAATATTTTAAATCTTTACAGTAACTACCTTGAAGATGCTCAAAATATTGATCTTGACTACACTGTTAATGTTGTAATGAAAGTCAACAAATACATCTCAGCAAATCTTTCTATGCAAGCAATTTATGACGATAATGCATACCGCGGATTTCAAACAAAAGAAGTATTTGGTTTAGGAGTTAATTACGGTTTTTAACAACTTAACACTTATAAAAAAGAAAACCTCAAGGATATTTTCCCTTGAGGTTTTCTTTTTTGTTTATTTTAGCTAAAATTTTAAAAAGAATGACTTTATTAATAATTTACGCAACAGCATCTATCTTTTTTTCTTTTATCTGTTCGATATTAGAAGCCGTATTACTTAGTGTTACTCCAACCTTTGTAAACGTAAAAAAGAAAGAAGGTAAAACATTTGCAATACAATTAGAAGCTTTAAAAAAAGATGTAGACAAACCTTTAATTGCCATTCTTACATTAAACACGCTCGCACACACAGTTGGAGCTATTTTAGTAGGTACTGAAGCAAAAAAAATATTTAATGATGATGGTTATGGTGTTTTTATAGTTTCTGCAATTATGACTATTTTAATACTTGTTGCCTCTGAAATTATACCAAAAACAATTGGTGCTACTTACTGGAAACAACTTGCTAATTTTACAACCAAAGCCTTAAAAATAATGATCTTTCCATTAAGATGGACAGGGGTTTTATGGATACTACAATTAACCACAAAATTAATTGGCGGAAGAAGCGGACATGGTGAAAGTGTTTTAAGTAGGGAAGATTTTTCTGTTATGACAGATATTGCCGAGCAAGAAGGTGTGTTTCATGAAAATGAAAGTAATGTGATTAGAAACATGTTAAACTTTAAAGATGTTCAAATAAAAGATATCATGACACCTCGTACTGTTATTACAATTGCAAATGAAAACGACACTATTCAATCTTTTTTTGACAACAACAAGCAATTACACTTCTCAAGAATACCTGTGTTTTCAGAAAAAACAGATAACATAACTGGTTATTTTTTAAAAAATGAACTATTACTTGCCTTGATTGATAAGAAAGGAAATGAAGCCTTAAAATCAATTAAAAGAGAAATAATAATCGCAAATAGAGATTTATCTATTCCTGACTTATTTGACAAACTAATCAAACAACGTGAGCATTTGGCTTTAGTTGTTGATGAATATGGCTCAGTAAGTGGATTAGTAACACAAGAGGATGTAATTGAAACCTTATTAGGTTTTGAAATTATGGATGAAAGTGATAATGTTGCCGATTTACAAAGTTTAGCAAGGAATAATTGGAAAAAAAGAGCAAAAAACATAGATACTATTGATCATTCTAACGATTCTTAATTCTTAAATTTACATCATAAAAAAACCGAGCAAATGCTCGGTTTTTTTATGATGTAAATTAACTATAGAAATTAGTTATTTATTGTCCAAGAAACATAATATAATTGCCCTATTTGACCAGAACCAGGTGCTACAAAATATTCTTTTCCGAATAAGTTTGTTCCCCCAATTTTAAATTTAGATTTCATTGATGGTATGCGATAATTTAACTGTGCATCTATTACTGTTCTTGCAGACACATTACCTCTTACAAAGGTAGAAACCCATTTGTAATTATCTGACCATCTTGCATTAACATTAAAACCAAAATCTTTAAAAAGTTTATTGTTTCCAAACTGTAATTTTACTGCGTGCTTAGGCGTATTAAAGTTAGGCTCAAATTGACCATTATCTTTATCTTTCATAGAATAATCATTAAAGCTATAATTTACTCCAAAGTCAAAATTTTGAAATAATTTTGTATGTGCTCCTAAAGTAAACCCATATGATTCAATTAATGATTTACTATTGGTAATAATATTAAACTCATTTACAAAACCATTATTAAATGCTATATTAGCTTCTTCATCTAATACCAAAACACCATCCACAATTAAACCGTAAGCATTTTTTGATTCTAATAGTTCATCTGCTGTTAACTTTCTGTTTCCATAAGGATATACTTCACCTCCATTAGGCACAACTACATCTTGAGTAAATACAAAATTATCATGTTTACTATAATAAGCATTTACATCTAAATCAAAATTTGTTTTATTATTTAAACGAAACATACTTCTGTATCCTAGTTCAAATGTTTTTACAACCTCAGGCACAACTTCACCATAATTCGATTTTTGATAAGACTCTCCAGTGTATGAATCAACATCATAATACACCGTTTTTGTTAGTAATGAATTATTAATTATTTCACCACCTGTTAAAGTTCTATATGCACCAACATATTGTCCTGATGCTTCATCCCAAACATTATAAAAACTATTTGGTATATATATCCTATTTAAATTGTCTTTTACTGTACCCACACTAGTTTTAACAGCTGGGTTTAAAAACATATACTGTTCTTGTACAGTTGGGTTTCTAAATCCTGTTTGATAAGAAGCTCTTAAAACATGATTTTTTTCTTCTCCTAACGAGTAATTTAGAGCAATTCTTGGTGAAAAATTACCATCAAAATTATCTGCCTTATCATAACGAAGTGATCCAGTTACTTTTAATTTTTCATTAAATAGTTTCTTTTGAATTTGAGAATACATACCATACTCTTCAATTTCAATAGCTTGATAATAATCATTAAATAATGTTCCTTTAGATGCTGGGTTATACTCTCTAAATGATCCTCCGATTTGTATATCTGCCCAGTTATTTAATAACCTTTTAAAGTTATAATTTCCGTCTAAGTGTATATAACTACTTTTTTCATATAAAGCACTACCCCCTTCAGAGGTTAAAGTTGTAGTAATTTTATTAAATTCGGTATTGAAAGAACTTGTATTAGGCTGTAACCTATTTACGTCAGCCAAACGCCTTGCTTCTTCAATAGTTGTGTTATTAAGGTATCGTTGAGTTACATATTCATCTCTCCAGGCAGCACTATTTGTAGCACTTTCATTAAGCGCAATACCTGTTCTTGTTAAATCATATGAATCACCAGAATCATTACCTGTATAGTAAGCCCTTAAATAAAAGTCTTTACCTTTTACATTAAATTTATGTTGTTGCGTAAAGTACTTTCTTTGAGCAAATCTACTAGTTCCTTGAAAAAGGTTATCTCTTAATGAAAACCTAGAAGATAATTCAATTTCTAAACTTTCATCTTCAAACGGACGAAAATAAAGAGATCCAGAAAATCTTAAATTATTAGTTTTAAAATCATTTCTTAAAAGTTCACTTTCCTTGTATCCTGTTCTTCTCGAAAGTGTTCCCCATGGAATTTCCTCAATACTAGGGTCTATATTTTGTAATGCATTATTATACAATGATAAATCTCCAAAAATTTCGTCTCCGTAAGTATTTACTCCATCATAATTAATTGTTGAAGTTTTATTACCTAAAATTAATTTATTAGTATCAACTTCTTTATTACGTAAATCATTGGCATGCCATTCTTCTGCTTCATAATATGATAAGTTTACTTTTGCTGCAAAAGATTCGTTAAACTTATAAGCCATTCTTACTGCCACATCATAAAAAGGGTTATTACCGCCTTCATTTTGACTCATGTATCCGCTCTTAAACATCGTACTAATTCCTGTATAATTAAACGGGTTTTTAGTATTCATAAGCATTAAACCATTATAAGCATTAGCTCCATATAAAGCAGATGATGCTCCTGGTAAAATCTCAACACTTAGTATATCTAATTCTGAAACACCTGAAAAATTACCAGTACTAAAACTTAAAGCCTGAGCCGCAGTATCCATACCATCTATCATTTGTACAAAACGAGAGTTACTAAAATCAGAAAAACCACGGGTGTTTATAGATTTAAAACCATAACTACCTTCTCTTGATTGAACTCCTTTTAAATTAACCAACCCATCATAAAAAGATTTAGAAGATGTATTTTTAATATCTGTCATACCAAATCGCTCAATTGTAACTGGAGATTCTATAATCCTTTCAGGTACTCTAGAAGCAGAAATTACTATTTGATCTAGTAATACATTTTCTTTTAAAATAATATTAATTGATTTTTTTAGAGTTGTAATAACAAGTTGCTCTGTTTGATAACCAAAAGCAGATACTCTTAATGTAATTGGTAATTTTTTACTCGTTTTTAAGGTAAATTGACCTTCTACATTTGAAGAAACATGTTTACCATCAAAGGTAATATTAGCATTGTAAAAAGGCTCTAGGTATTCATCGTATACCAATCCTTTTATTTCTACTTGTGCGTATGACATTATACTGCACAATGTAAAAACAATTAGTGTTAATTGTTTATTGAACATTTTAAAAAAATTTAATATAAATAATTGTGAAGTTATTCCTCTAATGAGAAGTTTATAGGAAATCCATACTTTACTGAAGTACGTATTCCGTCTTTTTTTGCGGGTTTAAATCTTGGTAATTTTGAAACTACTCGTTGAGCTTCATTATTTAATATTTCGCCATTATCGGGACCTAAAGTTTTGATGTTTTTTACATATCCATTTTTATCAATAATGAATCTTACCCAAACTTCTCCTTCAGTATGCGATATAACAGCTTCTCCAGGATAACTAAAGTGTTTTGATATGTGTTTTACCATTTCTGTATTAAAGCAATCAGACCTTTCATTTCTTTTTGCTTTTTCACAGCTTTTAAATGTTGGTATTTTGTCTACCGCTGTAAATCTTAATGCTTTATCAACCTCTTCTTTAGATAATTTGTTTTTAAGGCTCTCTATATTCTTTTTTAAATTTACCTTTTTAGGTAAATTTACAACATTTAAGGTTGCTGTTTCTTTTTTCGCGGGTGAATTAGCTATTCCTGAAGTACTTAAACTATTCGTTGACGCTATAGTTCTTTTCTTTAACGCTCTTCTTCTAGCAGAAACATTCACTCTAATTTGACGAGATCTTTTATCTTTAGATTTTTTAATTGGAGTAATTGCACATTTGGTAATACTTATAGTATTTAAATCTGCTTCAGCAGCATCAGGTGACTCACAAACCTCTTGAGAAAAAACTGTCACCACACACATCAAGAATCCTAAAAACAATAACTTATTCATAATAAAGGGATAAAAAATAAAAATTAACCTATTTTTAAAGGCCGCAAATTTACAACAAAAACAACAAATAACCACTTAAAACAAAAAAAAAGAGACAAATACATGATTTATCTCTTTTTAACCTTATTTTACTATTAGTTTATAGTCCATGATATATAATACATTGAACCTATTAATCCTGATCCAGGTGCAACAACATATTCTTTTGTTGTTAAATTAGTACCTCCAACTTTAATTACCGATTTTAATGATGGTATTCTATAATTCATTTGTGCATCTAACACTGTTCTACTTTCAACATTACCACTTAAGAAAGCTGATTGCCATAAAAACTCATTTTGCCACCTTGCATTAATATTAAATCCAAAATTATTAAATAAATTATCGTTTCCAAACATTAACTTCACTTGGTGCTCTGGAGTATTGAATCCTGGCTGAAATTCTAAATCTTCTTCCTGATCAAAAACTAGCTTACTTAAAGTGTAATTTAATCCTAAATTAAATGCTTTAAAAACTTTAGTATTCAATCCTATTCCTATTCCATATGACTCTACATTTGCTGTTGTATTTGAATTTATCGCAAAACCTGTTGCATCAAAAGGTTTACCATCAGCGCCAATCATAATTGAATTACCATAATTGGGTACTAAAACATTTTTAGTTGCTACAAAATTATCATATTGATTATAATAACCATTTACATCTAACTCTAAAATATTAGTATCACTTAAATTTACAATACTTCTATAACCTAATTCATATGAAGATACTTTTTCAGGTTTTATAGGCGTAGGGTCTACACTAACAAAACCTCCTGCACCTAATACAAATGCTTTTTCAAAAACATCTGCTCCAGTAATCTCACTGGTTGTTCCATTACTATTTAAAACCTGAGCAGAAAAGCGATCTATATTTTCTTGAGATGTACCTATTAAAAAGCTATCAGGCCCTGATCTTAAACCTAAATATTGCTCAATGGTACTTGGGGTTCTAAAACCTGTTTGATACGAAATTCTTAATATTTTGTTCTCTTTAATTGAGTAATTTAATGCTATTCTTGGTGAAAAATCACCATCAAAATTTTTAGATTTATCATAACGAACAGATCCTGTAAATTTTAAACGATCGTTTAAAAACTTTTTTTGCACTTGAGAGTATACCCCATACATGCTGGTTTTGATAGGCGCTTCTTTATCAGTAAATAATGTTCCTTGAGAATCAATAATAAATTGACGATATGAACCTCCTATTTGAAACTCAGCCCATGTAATTAAATCTCTAAAATTATAGTTTGCATCTGCATGATAAAAACCTGTCTTATCTCTTATACCAGCACCACCTTTAGCTATTGGCGTATCTATAACCTCGTTTAATGCTTGCTCAAAAGCACTTGTTCCTGGCTGTAATCTATTTCTATCAGCATAAGCTCTTGCTGCTGTGTCACTCCCCGGTGCCACACCCAAAATAGCTCCTGAAAATGCTGCTCCATATTCTCCAAACCAGATATTACTTGGATTATATTTTTCATTTAAAGCTATACCTGCAAATCGTAAGTCATGTGTTTTATCTCCTCCATTATTACCTGTATAGTAACCTCGAACAAAATAGTTTTTTCCTAAAACCTCTAACTTATGTTGCTCTACATAAAAATCTTCTTGTGAAAAACGGTTTGATGCTTGATACAAATTATTTCCTTGTGAAAAGCGAGAGTTATAAACAATTTCTAATTTTTCATTACCCATCGGTCTATAATGTAATGACGCATCAAACTTTACTCCTTTTCCATCGTATTCATACAAATCTTTTTCAGCGTAACCTGTTCTACTAACTGTTCCAATACCTGGAAAAGTATAAGTAACTTCATCTCCATAAACATTTACCCCATCATAATCTGGAGTATCTATTCTATTTCCACTTTTTACAACACCTCCAACACCTGTTGTATTTGAATCATCTTCTGCGTGCCATTCTTCAGCCTTATAAGACACTAAATTAACTTTTGCAGCAAAATAGTTACTAAACTTATGAGCCATTCTAACTCCTACATCATAAAACTGATTATTTCCTGAAGCTTTTTGGCTAATAACACCACTTTTAAAATATGCACTTATTCCATCATATTTAAAAGGATTCTTACTCCTCATCAATAAGATACCATTAAAAGCATTTGCTCCATACAAAGCTGACGAAGCTCCTGGCAATATTTCAACATCTCTAACATCCAATTCAGATAGACCGACAACGTTACCCGCAGAAAAATTTAATGCAGGGATTGACGTTTCTACACCATCTACCAACTGAACAAATCTTGTATTATCAAAAGTAGAAAAACCTCTAGAGTTTACCGATTTAAACCCATAACTAGCTTCACGTGATGAAATTCCTTTTAAGTTTGTAACTCCATCATAAAACGACACCGAAGTATTTCTTTTTATATCGGAAATCCCCATTCTTTCAATAGTTACTGGTGATTCAATAACACGCTCAGGGGATCTAGACGCTGAAATTACAACTTCATCCAAGCTTGTATTTTCTTTTAATATAATATTTATTTCTTGATCGAGGGATATTACCTCTACAACTTCTGTTTGATACCCAAATGCTGAAACCTGAATAGAAAACGGTAGCTCTGATTTTAAAGTCAAAGTAAAATTCCCATCAACACCTGAAATTGTTTTACCTTGTAATGAATTAATTAACGCATTAGGGAAGGGTTCTAAATATTCGTCATAAACTTTTCCTGATATTGTAACTTGAGCTGACAACAAGAAACTATAAGTCACAAAAAAACCTAAAAGTAGTTTTTTAAGCATAGTATTTAATTTAAGTTGATTTAATTTTAATATTACTCTTCTAAAGCAAAAGAAATAGGAAAACCATATTTCACTGAAATTCGTCCTCCGTCTTTTTTTGCAGGTATAAATTGAGGTAATTTAGAAACCACTCTAACAGCTTCTTGATTTAAAATCTGTCCATTTTTTGGTCCTAAAGTTTTTATATTCTTTACTTCTCCATTTTTATCAATAATAAAGCGAACCCAAACCTCTCCCTGAATAGATTCTTTAATTGCATCACTTGGGTATCTAAAATGTTTGGATATATGAGTTACCATCTCTTGATTAAAGCAATCAATTCGCTCACCTTTTTTGGCTTTTTTACATGAATTAAATAATGGTATCTTATCAACTGTACTAAATTTTGATGCTTTTCTCAGCTCTTCAGCAGATAATTTATTTTTAATATCCTTTATATTATTTTTTAACGAAATCGATTTCGTTATTTCCGAAGATTGTACGGTATTTTCTATAGAAGCCACTCCTAAATCACTAAACCCTGCTGTTTTTTGTTTTTTTACAGCTTCCCTCTTCTTCAAATAGCGCCTATTTGCAGAAACCTTTACTGTAATTTGTCTTGATTTTTTATTATTTTTATTTTTTGATTCTTTTATAGTACACTTAGTCACACTAATACTATTTAAATCTAACTCTGCTTCTTCTGGTGACTCACAAACTTCTTGTGACATAATGCTGACAGAAAAAGAACACATTAATAACAATAAGATTTTTTTCATAAAAAACGGGATATTACTCTATTAATAAACTATCTACAGAATAACAATTACCTAAGATAGTCTGCAAAGATATTGCTTTATTTATTAAATAATTGAATACAACAACAAAAATAGGAAAAACCCTGTCAAATTAAACATCTATTCCAACGTAAAACTCATAGGAAATGAATATAGAACTTTGACCTTAATTCCTTTTTCTTCTCCTGGTAAAAATTTAGGAAGTAACAAGACAATTCTTTTTGCTTCGTTTTTTAAAAGAACACTTTCACTCGTACCGGTTACTTTTACGCTTGTTACAGTTCCTTTTTCGTTGATAATAAAACTCACTTTTAAATCACCTTGAATTCCTTTCTGCAAAGCTTTTTCAGGGTACCTAAAACTATTTACAATGTGGTTTTGCATTTCTTTATTAAAACAAGCTGTTTCATCTAACTCATTGTCACTACAGGAAATAAATAATGGTATTTTTTCAACAGAATCAAAAGAAATACTTTTATTTGATGCGTTTTTTAGCACTGACAACAGCTGAGTATCTAATTTACTGTCCGTTTTAAAAGTTGAAATATTATTTGTTTTTAGACTACTACTTAAAGAAATTGCTTCATTTAAATAAACTCGTTTTTTTAAATATCTTCTTCTAGATACAACAGCAGTATTTTTGTAGGCTCTTCCTGTTTCTACTTCACACTTACTAATAGTATTTACATCTATCAAAACCTTATCTTTTGACTCACAGATTTCTTGTGAATACATTTGTTGCATCCAAAAAAAAGTGACTATAATTATCGCTAGCTTTTTCATTACATTTCTATTTTACATTAAATCAAGACTCTAATAGTTAAAACTATTCTAGCTCTCTTTAAAAATCATAAAAAAATAATTGAACCTATTTAAACTTCTGGTAATTAAGTTTTCTTTTGGTAATTTAAACCGTGAAGTGTTATTTTTTTTCATTTTTAGGGGGAATAAAATGTATAAAATATTGTTTTTCTTACACTTAACTTTTTAATTAAGCGTTATTAAAAATAATAAAAAATCTTATAAACACAAAGAATTTATAAGATTTTTTATTATTTAGGTTACCAATCAATTAAAATCACTCATAATTTTGATACAAAAAATCATTGTATGGAAAGCGCTGAATGTGTATTTTCTTTACTTCTTCATACACTTTTTCTTTAAAATTCTCTAAGTTATCTTTATTTAAAGCTGATATAAAAAGGCTCTCTTTACCTAAATCATTTATCCATGTTTTTTTCCAATCGTCAAGTGTATAATGAATTTTTGATTTTTCAGTTATCATATCATCTTCAGCAATTGTTTCATGTGTATAAGCATCTATTTTATTAAATACCATTACCACAGGTTTGTTTGCACTACCAATTTCATCTAAAATTTTATTAACCGATGCAATATGATCTTCAAAATTAGGATGACAAATATCAACCACGTGCAACAATAAGTCAGACTCACGCACTTCGTCTAAAGTAGATTTAAATGACTCTACTAATTGAGTTGGTAATTTTCTAATAAAACCAACGGTATCTGTCATTAAAAAAGGTATATTTTTTATAACTACTTTTCGTACAGTGGTATCTAAAGTCGCAAACAGTTTGTTTTCAGCAAATACATCACTTTTACTGATAACATTCATTAATGTAGATTTACCTACATTCGTATACCCTACTAATGAAACACGAACCATTCTTCCTCTATTTTTTCTTTGCACTGCCATTTGCTTATCAATAGTAATAAGTTTTTTCTTAAGCAATGTGATTTTATCTCTAATAATACGTCGATCTGTTTCGATCTCGGTTTCACCAGGACCTCGCATACCAATACCTCCTTTTTGCTTATCTAGGTGAGTCCACATCCTTGTTAAACGAGGTAATAAATATTGATATTGCGCTAATTCTACTTGCGCTTTTGCTGAACTTGTTTGCGCTCTACTTGCAAAGATATCGAGAATTAAATTTGTTCTATCTAAAATCTTACAGTCTAAATAATTTTCAATATTTCTGATTTGAGCTGGAGTCAATTCGTCATCAAAAATTGCAGTACCAATATTATGTGTTTCTATATACGCTTTTACTTCCTCTAACTTACCTGTACCTAAAAAAGTTTTTGGGTTTGGTTTTTCTAATTTCTGAACAAAACGTTTTACTGTTATTCCTCCTGCAGTTGAAGTTAAAAATTCTAATTCATCTAAAAATTCTTCAGATTGTTTTTCATCTTGATGCTGGGTTATAATACCTATTAAAACCGCCTTTTCTGATATCGCTTCTCTTGTTTCTAACATAGAATGCAAAAATACAAATTTATCAACTTATGAAATCTAAATTATTTCTGTTACTTTCTTTTTTAACTTTGGGGGTATTTCTTTTCGATCCAAGGATTTTTTTTCAATCAAAATCTATTTTCTTGGTGATGGGTGTGGCAATACAAAATATGTAGGTAAATATTCTTTATGAGTACTAATCGTTGCTATTAAGGTTTTTCTTTCAGGCAATACTTTTGTGCGTATGCCCCTATTAAAATAATTATTTTTACATTGGTTGTTTTATTCATCAACAGGTTATGCCATTGCGGAGCACATTCTTTCATTTGCGGTAAATCTCCTGATTTGCCTTTTCCTTGATAACAGAAACCCATAGGGATAATACCAAAATTATTAGTATCATAAAACTGACCAACTGTAACTCCTAACCATTTTCTTAATTTTTTTCCACTAGCATCATCCCATGGAATTCAAGATTGATGAACCTTTAACCCTGGCGCTTGACCAATAATTATAATTCTTGATGTTTTATTTACAAGTACAATAGGTTTTGGATCAATACAATATTTACATATTTTACATTCCTTTATTTTTGCTGATAAATTATTCATAGCAAAAAAATTAAAAAAGCATAAAAAAACACTCATTTTCCCTAAAATGAGTGTTTTTCTTCAAAACTTATGTTAAATTAATGATTTATAGCATAGCCAGCAGCTTTACCAAACTCAGCTAATTGCTCAAAAATGTTTTTAAAAAAGTCTTGAATCCCCTTAAATAATTGATTTTTCATAATTAAAAGTTATTAATTAATATTCCCTTATCACAAATATACAAAAACACAACCATCTAAAAAACAGGATAATAACTGTTTTATATAATTAGCTTTTAAAGATGTATAACTGGTATTTATCTTTATTGTAAACAACCAGTATACTCAAGAAACTAAACTTAGGTAACTTTTATTAAGTAAACTTAATGAAAAATCCTACTTTATATAAGTAGGATTTTTTTTGTTATTCGAAAAAGTGGTTTTTTAACTTGTTATAAAACTTTCACAAAATCATCAAAAGCGACATAATAAGGTTGATCTTTAAAAACAGGTGAACCAACACTTTGAGAATTAGCAATACCGATTCCTGCAAACCATATTTTAGCATGTTGTTTTTTTGCATGCTCTTTAAATGTTTCCATCCACAATACATCGTATTCTTGTGGTGTTTGAATATTATTTGTCGTTTTTACTAAAACAAAAATGGTAGGCTCTCCTTTTTTAAACAATACAAACTGGGGATGTTTTTTAAGTTCACTATTTATAGCAACAAATTCGTATCCCATTTCTTGTAGTTTTTTTCCTACAATATTCATTCCTAAATTATGCAGTTCTTGTTTGGTAAGTGCTTGCATTATTTTTTCTTGTTTCGCATATTATAATTCTTATCTCCTCTTGTTTTTGGCTTTTTGTATTTTTTAGCAATTTCTCTACGATATGAACCTCCTTGGTTGGTTTTTTGGTTTTTTTCTTTCTTTTCATGGAAAGCTGGACCTGGAACATACTCTTGAGATGTTCTGTTTTTATTAACCTCTCTTTCTTCCTTCGGACGTTCTTCTTCTGTTAATTGCTTTGATATTTCAACTTGCTCAGGAATTTCTAACTTAGGAATCTCATAATTCATTAACTCCTCTATTCGTTGTTTTGCTTCTTGTTCTTTTTCAGTAGCAAATAAAATTGTTTTTCCTTCATGCTCTGCACGACCTGTACGACCAATTCTGTGCATGTAATTTTCAGGAAAATGTGGCGTATTAAAGTTAATTACGTGTGTAACTTCCTCTAAATCTAATCCACGTGCAATAACATCTGTAGCTATTAAAATTCTCTTTTCTCCTTTATTAAATTGTTCGATAGATCGCAATCGATAATTTTGTGTTTTATTCGAGTGAATTACACATGACTGTGATGGAAACTCTTCTTTTACACATTCAAATAATCTGTCTGCATTTCTTTTGTTATGTGCAAAAATCAATACTTTGCTGTATTCTTTTTTATCAAATAATAATTCATTTAATAAATTAACTTTGGTATAAAAATTAGGCACATCATAACTTATTTGTTTGATGTTATCTAACGGCGTACCACTAACTGCAATAAATATTTTTTTAGGCGCTGTAAAAAAATCATCAATCAAAGCTTCTACATCCTCTGTCATTGTTGCTGAAAACATGATGTTTTGACGTCGTTCAGGTAATAAATCAAAAATATTTAATAATTGAAATCTAAATCCTAAATCTAACATTACATCAACTTCATCAATCACCAACTTTTGAATTGACTTCATTTTTAAAACATTACTCAACGCTAAGTCATATAAACGTCCTGGTGTAGCTACAATAATATCTGCTCCTTGAGCCACCGCTTGTTTATGCCTATTTAAAGGAATTCCTCCAAACACACCAACGGTACGTAGTGTCATAAATTCTGACAACTTTTCAATTTCACTAACCACCTGCACTACTAACTCACGCGTTGGCACCAATACCAATACTCGTGGATGTATTTGTTTTGAAAATTTTAAATCTCTTAATATCGGTAACATGTACGCAAATGTTTTACCGGTACCTGTTTGTGCAATACCTACTACATCCTTACCAGATCTTATAATCGGAAAGGCTTCTTCTTGAATTGGTGTTGGGTTTACGAAACCTAATTCTTCAATTGAATTTCGTAGCGGATTTGATAAATCTAAATCTTGAAAAGTAATCATTTACAGTAATTTGCCGCAAAGGTACGCTTTATAACTTCAAATACCATAAGTATGTTACTTTGTAAAAAACAAACTAAAATTATACGAAAACAAAAAACCGACACATTGCTGTATCGGTTTTAACTATATTATAAAATAATCTATTTTTTATTGAAAAGATTACTTTGTCATATTTACTCGTAATGACATTGAGTTTTTATCCTCCAAAATCATCAAAACGGATGTTTTCGTCGTCAAGACCAAAATCTTCACCCATTTTTTGTACTGCTTGGTTCATTAATGGTGGTCCACAGAAATATAATTCTAAATCTTCTGGTGAATCATGTTTAGATAAGTATTGATCTATTACTACTTGGTGAATAAATCCTACAAATCCGTCTCCAGCTTCATCATTAATATCAGTTTTAACTTTCCAGTTATCTTGTTCCATTGGTTCTGATAATGCCAAGAAGAATTTAAAGTTTGGAAAATCTTTTTCTAATGCTCTAAAGTAGTGAATATAAAACAATTCTGCTTTAGAACGACCTCCGTACCAGTACGTTACTTTTCTACCAGTTTTTAACGTTTTAAATAAGTGATAAATGTGTGAACGCATTGGTGCCATACCTGCTCCACCACCTACGTATAACATTTCAGCTTCTGATTCATTTATAAAAAACTCTCCATAAGGACCTGAAATTGTTACTTTATCTCCTGGCTTTTGATTGAAAATGTATGAAGAGGCAACACCTGGATTTACATCCATCCATCCGCCTTTGGCGCGATCAAAAGGTGGCGTTGCAACACGAACATTTAACATGATCTCTCTTCCTTCTGCAGGGTAAGAAGCCATAGAGTATGCACGCTCTACTGTTTCAGTATTTTTCATTACTAATGGCCTAAGGTTAAACTTATCCCAATCAGCCTCAAACTTATCAGGCTCACCTGGGTGATCCTGTGGATGTGCTGTAATATCCATCTCTGAATATTTTATTTCACAGTTTGGAATTTCAATTTGAATATATCCACCTGCTTTATAATTCATTTCTTCAGGAATTTCAACTACAAATTCCTTAATAAATGTTGCTACATTATAGTTACGTACAACGGTAGCTTCCCATTTTTTTATTCCAAAAATTTCTTCTGGAATAGAAATATCCATGTCTTGTTTTACTTTTACCTGACAAGATAAACGTACTCCACTAGCTAATTGTTTACGTGTAAAGTGTGGTGTTTCTGTTGGTAAGGCTTCACCTCCACCAGCATTTACGTGACATTCACATTGCACACAAGATCCACCACCACCACATGCTGATGGTAAGAATATTTTCTCGTTACCTAAGGTTGATAACAACGTACCACCTGAAGCTACTTCGATTGTTTTATCGCCATTAATTGTAATTTTTACTGGCCCAGATGGAGCCAGTTTTTGTTTTACAAATAATAGCAATCCTACTAAAACTAATACAATTGCTAAAAAAGATATAACTGTTACAGCTATTGTACCTCCTGTACTTACTTCTAAAAATATCATTATTCTATAATTTTTTTAGTATTATCAGCTAATTTTTCAGCTTGCTGTTTTGCTTCTTCTTTCTTTTCTATTTTGATTGCTGCTTTAGGAGCTTCTTCTTTCTTTGCTTCATCATCACCTCCTGTTAACATACCTCCGAAACTCATAAACCCTATTGCCATTAACCCAGTAATAATAAACGTTATTCCTAACCCTCTTAATGCTGGTGGCACAGATGAATATCTGATTTTTTCACGAATTGCAGCAATAGCTACAATTGCTAAAAACCATCCAATACCCGAACCAATACCATAAGTTAATGATAAACCTAAAGTTGGTATTTCACGAGATTGCATAAATAAAGACCCTCCTAAAATTGCACAGTTTACGGCAATTAGTGGTAAGAAAATACCTAAAGAGTTATATAATGCTGGTGCAAACTTCTCAACAATAATTTCTACCAATTGTACCATAGTTGCAATAGTTGCAATGAACATGATAAATGATAAGAAACTTAAATCGTAATCTGCATATTCTGCTCCTAACCAAGATAATGCTCCTGGTTGTAATAAATATTGGTCTAACAACCAGTTAATAGGTACTGTTACTGCTAATACAAAGATTACAGCAGCTCCTAAACCTACAGCTGTTGTTACTTTTTTAGATACTGCAAGGTAAGAACACATCCCTAAAAAAGTGGCAAATACCATGTTATCAATAAATATCGACTTGAAAAATAATTCTAAATGTTCCATTTTTCTATATTTTAATGAATCCTAACTAGGTTAGTCTTCGATTAATGCTTTGTTTCTACTACGCTGTACCCAAATAATAATACCTACAACAATTAATGCCATTGGCGATAATAACATGAATCCGTTATTCTCATATCCTAAAGCATATAATCCTGTTTGTTCTATTGGATCTCCTAATACTTTAAATCCTAATAAAGTACCAGAACCTAACAACTCTCTAAAGAAACCTACCGCAATTAAAATTACTGCATATCCTAAAGCATTTCCAATTCCGTCTAAGAAAGATCTCCATGGTCCATTACCTAAAGCAAAAGCTTCAAAACGTCCCATAATAATACAGTTGGTAATAATTAACCCGACAAATACCGAAAGTGTTTTACTTAACTCGTAAGCAAATGCTTTTAATACTAAATCAACAATAATTACTAAAGCGGCAACTACGATTAACTGTACAATAATTCTAATTTTTGATGGAATGATGTTTCTCATTAATGAGATTACCACATTACCTACCCCTAATACAAATAATACTGAAATAGACATTACAATAGATGCTTTTAACTCAGCTGTAATTGCTAAGGCAGAACAAATACCTAATACTTGTATTGTAATTGGGTTATTATCCGCTAACGGATCCGTAATTAATCCTACGTCTTTTTTTGATAAAAGTCCCATAATTATTTTAATGTTTTAAAGTAAGGTACGTATAAACCTAATTCAGATTTAATCATTGCTGCAACACCGTCTCCTGTAATTGTTGCTCCTGCAATTGCATCTACCTCGTTATCATTTTTATCTTCGTTTTTCGGATCGTTGTTTGATTTAGATACAGTGATTCCTTTAAAAGAACCGTTGTTCATTAAATCTTCACCGATAAAATCATCCATAAAATAACGTTGCTTAATATTGGCTCCTAATCCTGGTGTTTCTCCTTTATGATCAAAAAATGCTCCTTGAATTACCATATTTTTATCCATTGCAACGTATGCCCATACAGCATCCCATAAACCTTTACCTCTAATTGGTGCGATATAAAACATTTTACCGTCTTTTTCACCCACAAATAATGGCAGTTTTCTTACGTTTCCTGCTTTGGCAGCTGTTTGTTGTTTTTTAACATCAATTAAATAAGCTTCAGCATTTTCGGTAACATTATCACCTTCAATAACTAATTGCTTTTTGATGTATTTTGAAAACTCACCAGCTACTTTATCTTTTGATACAAAAACGGCACTACTTTCGTCGTTTTCGTTAACGCCCATAGCATACAATATGTTTTGTTGCTTTTCGATACGTTTATTTCCGTCAATCATTGGGCGAAGTGATGAAGCTGTAAAAGCTAACAACGCACCTACTACTAATACCATTCCGATGGCAAAAAGTAGCGTATATCCATTACTATCTGTCTTCTTACTCATAATTAGGCAGTTTTAACTTTAGCACGTTTTAATCTTCTCTTTACATTTCCTTGAACCACATAATGGTCAATTGTTGGCGCAAAAACGTTCATTAATAAAATAGCTAACATTACTCCTTCTGGGTATGCTGGATTAAATACACGAATCATAATTGAAATAAATCCGATTAAGAAACCGTAAATCCATTTTCCTTTATTGGTTTGTGATGCTGATACTGGGTCAGTTGCCATATAAACGGCACCGAATGCAAAACCTCCAATTAGTAAATGTTTCCAAAAGTCTAAACTCATTAATCCGTAAAACTTACTTGTTTCACCAATCCATCCAAAATCTACTACTTGATTAAAGATGAATCCCATTACTAAGGCTCCGATTACTGCAGATAACATAATTCTCCAGCTTCCAATCTTTGTAAAGATTAAGAAAAGTCCTCCTAATAAAATTAATAATGTTGAAGTTTCTCCTACTGAACCTGGAATAAATCCGAAGAACATATCAGAAACCGAATGTGTTAATGGCTGCGATTGTGCTAAACTACCTAAAATAGTTTCACCAGAAATAGCATCAGCTGTACCAGCTAACTCTCTAGCATCGGCAACCCATACTTTATCTCCACTCATCCAAGTTGGGTATGCGAAAAATAAAAATGCACGAATTGTTAAGGCTGGGTTTAAGATATTCATCCCTGTACCTCCAAATACTTCTTTACCTATTACCACACCAAAAGCTACTGCTACTGCAAGCATCCATAATGGTAAATCAATTGGTACAATTAACGGTACTAACATACCTGTTACTAAGTATCCTTCTTCTATTTCGTGTCCTTTTATAATACAAAACACGAATTCTATTGCTAAACCAACTACGTATGAAACAATTACTAATGGTAAAATTTTAACCGCCCCAACTAATAAGTTGTCTAGGTTCCAAAAATCGCCACTAAAGAAAGACATTCCTTCAGTAAATCCATTAATTGCTGCATAGTGCTGATATCCTGCATTAAACATACCGAACAATAAACATGGTACTAAAGCCATGATTACGATATTCATTGTACGTTTTAAATCATCTGCTGCCTTTATATGAGTTCCTCCGTGAGTAGTCTCATTAGGCAAGTATAAAAAAGTATGAAAACCATTAAATAGCGGTGCCATTTTAGTTCCTTTATACTTTTCTTTTAAATTATGTAAATTTTGTTTTAAGCCCATATCTTATCCTAATTCTTCTCTCATTAAATCTAATCCTTCACGAATTATTTTCTGGTGAGGTTGTTTAGATACACAAATAAATTCTGTTAAACCGAAATCTTCAGGCGCAACTTCATAAGCTCCTAACCCTTCCATTTCGTCAAGATCCTTATACATACATGCTTTTAATAATTGCATTGGATAAATATCTAAAGGAAATACTTCTTCATACGCTCCTGTAACAACAAATGCTCTGTGTTCACCGTTTGTATTGGTGTTTAAGTCGTATTTTTTCTTCGGATTTAACCAAGAAAATGTAAATGCTCTTGAAGTAGAAACTTTGTTAAATACTGGTTTATTCCATCCAAACAATTCATAATCGTCTCCTTCAGGAATCGCCGTAATTGTATTTTCGTAATATCCTAAGTAGCCTTCTTCACCAACCTGAACTCCGCTTAAAACGTTTCCGCTTATTACACGAGCGTTGTTAGCTTCTAAATTTCCTTTTACTATATCAGCAATACTTGCCCCTGCTAAAGCAGTTACGTATTGAGGTTTACTAAATTTAGATCCTGCTAAAGCAATTGTACGCTTTGCATTAAATTTACCTGTTAACAATAATTCACCGATAACAACTAAATCCTGTGGTGTAACTACCCACACAACTTCTCCTTTATTTATCGGATTAATTTGTGCTATTTGCGTACTTACATTACCAATAGGGTGTGGCCCAGATACATTGTATAATTCAACACCTTTGATATCTCTAAGTGGAGATAATGTTGAATCTTTTGCAACTGAAACGTTTACTTTCCCTTCTGTTAGTTTAGTTAAAGCAGTTAAAGCAGCTTGTAATTCGGCTTCTTTACCTTTTAAAGCATAATCATAATCGGCTGCTAGTGGTGCACTTGCGTAGGCAGATACAAAAATTGCTTTTGGTGCTTGATTTGGATTTGCAACAACATCATACGGACGTTGTTTTACAAATGGCCAACAACCGGTAGCTAATAAGTGATTTTTCACTTCTTCACCAGACATTGCATCAATATCTTTTTTACCAAAATCTTTGTATTCCTGCTGTGCATCAGCAGTGATTTTAAATGCTAAAACTTTTCTTCGGGCTCCACGAACGATTTCTGTAATTTTACCACTTACCGGACTTGGAAATAAAATACGTTCATCACTTTTTGAATGAAAAAGTGCTTGACCCGCCTTTACTTCGGTACCTTCTTTTGCTAAAACTTTTGGAATAACGCCGTGAAAATCATCAGGCTTAACTGCAAATGTAGTACCTAACGAAAGTTCGGTAGTTACTTGCTCTGCGTCGCCAACTAGCTTGATATCCAAGCCTTTCTTAATACGGATGTCTTTTGACATAGGAACTGATTAAATTGATTTTCTAAAAACAAGCAAATTTACAGATTTTGATTTTTTTGGATACGAATTTGTATTTTTATCTTTTCAATACCTCTTTATTTATACTTGTTCTAAATAGATATTTGTCTTTGGTCTACATTTTGATACATTTGCACTTATGATAAAACACCTTGCATTACTTTTACTTTTTAGCTCGTACCAAGCGACTTACGCACAAAATATCAAAACAATTCAATTGCGACCTAAACACAATGCCCAACAATTTTCGGCAATTGTAAGATTAGGCCAAGTTTTAGAATTATCTTTTGATGATTTGGATGCCGATAACAAAGAATATCAATATAAAATTGAACACATGACACATGATTGGAAGCCTAGCAATTTAACTTCTAATCAATATATTGATGGCTTTGATGAAAACGAAATCATAAACATCACCAACTCATTTAACACACTTCAACCGTACACTCATTATTCGGTAAACATTCCAAATCAAAATACTATTATTACTAAAAGTGGTAATTATTTAATTTCAGTTTTAAATGATAATTACGAAGTGGTATTTACAAGACGCTGTGTTTTTTATGAAGACATTACTACCGTAGGTGTTGCCGTTTTTAGAAGTAGAGACACAAAGTCTAATAACCAAAAACAAACTGTTCAGTTTACCATAAACCATCAAAACTTAACCATCAACAATCCTAGCCAAGAAATTAACATCTCTTTGTTTCAAAATCATAATTGGAATACGGCTATCAACAATTTACAACCGCAATTTATAAAACCACAACAATTAGTTTACAACCATGTTTTAAAAACAAACTTTTGGGGAGGCAACGAATTTTTAAATTTTGATAGCAAACATTTACGCAACACAAGTTTAAACATTGCTAAAACCGAACGAGAAGAACTCTATCATAGTTATTTATATACTGATGATCAACGAGTAAACAAAATATACACCTACGCTCCTGATATTAACGGACAATTTGTTGTGCGAACTTTAGAAGCAAACAACTCAAAAACAGAAGCCGATTACTCTATAGTTCATTTTTCATTAGATGCCTTTGAACCTTTTGAAGACAAAGAAGTATTCATATACGGGGCGTTTAATAATTATCAACTTACAGACGAAAACAAGTTAAAATACGACCCCGTTAATGAACTATATGAAACTTCAATAAAATTTAAACAGGGTTTTTACAACTATAATTACGCCACCTTAAACAATGATAAAATTGTAAATTTAAATGAGATTGACGGTTCTTTTTATCAAACTGAAAATGAATACACTGTAATAGTTTACTACAAACCCTTTGGCGAAATTTATGATCGTGTTATCGGCGTTGGAAACGGATATTTTAACCAAAACAGGTAATTAAAATTGACAAAAAACTTAAAAAAGAGTATATTTATAGCATGTTTCAACAAATAACAAAAGGCATAAAAATAGCTGTTAAAACTACTTTTAACGGAGTTGTTTATCGTGGCTATCAACAATACCATTCTTTTAGCTATTATATTCTTATCGAAAACAACTCGAAAGATACCGTAAAACTAACCACCCGTTTTTGGGAAATTTTTGACGCACTAAACCATACCGAATATGTAGAGGGTGAGGGGGTAATTGGCGAAACACCTGTTTTAAAACCAAACGAAAGATACAATTACCGATCTAACTGTTTTTTACTTTCAACAACCGGCGCAATGCAAGGCAATTACAAAATGACAAATATGGAAACCTCTGAAGAGTTTTTAGTAACTATTCCAACATTTCAATTAACTAGCACCCCTACTTTAAACTAATGGCTAAAAAAAACAACGTTGTAATTATTAAAGAGCCTAATTGCTTAAATTGTGGATACCCTTTTACCAAAGATGAAAAATTTTGTCCTGAATGCGGTCAAAAAAACAAGGGTAAAAAAATTACATTAGGTAGCTTTATTCGCGATGTTTTTGCTGGGTTTTTCTCTTGGGATGCCAAATTTTGGAGAACAATAATTCCCCTATTAATTAACCCTGGAAAAGTATCGACTGATTACATTGAAGGCAAAAGAAATCGTTATTCTAATCCTTTTCGATTTTACTTAACCGTATCTCTTATCTTCTTTTTAATTATAGGAATCACTCAAAGCTACGACTCTTTTAAAGAACTTCAAAATGGGAAAAAAGTAAGTGAAAACAGTCCGAATATTAAGATCGACGAAAATGGCATCAAAGCACTTGAGGTAAATTTAGATTCGATACAACAAGTTGTTGTTAATGAAATTAGCGCACAAGATTCTACCGAAGCTAAAATGGTTAATGACAAAATAGACTCTTTAAAGGTTGGAGTAAAATCAAAACAATCATTATTAAACATTGGTTTTGATGACACAAATAAATTTTCAAGAATTATAAAATTTCAAAAAGAAAACCCTGACATTACAATAGACACTGCTTTAGATAGTTTAGACATGCAAAAAACTTTCGGAAACAGATTTTTATATTCACGAATTGAAGTTTTTAATACTTTTATTGCTAAAGATAGCGAAACTCAAAAATTTTATCGTCAAATATTATCCTATGCTTCGATAGCCCTTTTTATTTTACTACCGCTTTTTACGTTATTTTTAAGCATCATATACATCAGAAGAAAGTTTACCTATGTTGAGCATTTGGTGTTTGTTTTTCATACCCAAACCGTGTTCTTTTTACTATTTTCTGGCTTTTATTTAATTGGCTACTTAAAGGACACTGAATTTTTATTAGGTATCTTTTTAACCCTTTTTACCATTTACCTTTTTATGGCGATGAAAAAATTTTATGGACAAGGCTACTTTAAAACATTCATTAAATATTTAATGGCAAATTTTATGTTTTTTTTATTAGCACTTATTGGATCATTTACAATTTCATTTATCGCTTTTGTTTTGTACTAGCCTGTTTTAACAGTTGATAGAAATAACTTTGTGGAGAATTTTTAAAACAAATAGAAATTGTTATTTTATTTTTATTTGTCACAAAAGCCTCCAACTTCTTAACTGATTGTAAATATCTATTAAATGTAATAGATGTGTTTTTACTTGTTTTAAGATAGTTTTCAGCATCAAAAGAAAAGGAAAATTTATGCTGTTTATCACTCATAAAGTTAGGCGATTTTTCTCTATTAGAATACAACACCAATTCGTTCGGTCTATTTTTTACATATGTTTTAAAAAGAGGGTTTACTACTAGCAAACTATCGTTAGCCACATACTTAATTGCTTGTTTATTGTATAAATAGTTAAAAAAATTATTACCCCCAAACTTAACCTTAAGATCTGGTTTTATTGTTTCTTGAATAGTTGTTTTTGCTACTTTATTAAAATCATCGTCATACTCGTACGTTACTATGGTATCTTTTTGATTGATAAAAGATGTTATTACTGCATCAACCTCTCCGTTCCAATGTTTTTTTATCGAATCTAACGATAGCGTTGTTAATTTTTTAACCTTGTTTTTTTGTTCATTTTTCACAAAACCAAAAAGCAATTCTTTATTTATTTTTGCTGAAATATGCGCTAAAGATTCAATATTATGCCGAGCTTTATATGGTAAAAAAAAGTCTGTATCATTATTTAAATTACCTAAAAAAAACAACTTATTTTTAGCAATACCTAATTCAATAAAACCATCTTTTTTGGTGGCTATTACTATAAGATTATCTGTTTTTTTAAGATAATCTATAACTTTATTTTTTTCAGGTAAATAGCTATTCTTTTTTAAAATAAAATCAAGGATATGAGTTATATCTTTCTCATTATTAAAATCAAACAACAGTTTTAGTTCATTGTTTTGCACAATACAACTAAAGTTATTTCGCGTAAAAAAAGTAACATTTTTCGAATATTGTTTTTTGATGAAATTTTCTTGCTCTAAAAAAGCCAGCAACTTTTGTTTATCATCAATTTTAATTGCACTACTAATCCAACTATTTTTTAAATTATTATGATTTGTATAGCAAAAAATATCTGTAGGAATATCTACCGCATCTAACAATGATGTCTTACTCTTACTAGTGTTTGTTTTAATTGTTTTTTTACTGGATGAAAAATACAAAAAAGGATGTTTTACAACATCCTTTAATATTTTATATTCTATTTTTCGTAAGTTAACACGAACAACCACATCTGCATAAGCAGGTATTGTATTCGCTATATTTACAGTTGGATTATATCTAAAATACCCAACTGTAAACAAAACACCGACTATAATTAAAACAGTAAAAACTACTTTTTTTAGCATCTAATTACTTTGCTATATCATTAATAATTTTAAACAATAATTGTAACGTATTTTCATCTTTTCCTTTGGTATTTAATCGTAATTCAGATGAAATTTTATTTCCTTTTAATTTTGACACTCTAAAACTAACATCTTTAACATTAGCTTTTGAGATACCTGCCATTTTTTTCTCATCTCTTCCAAACCATTCAGTTGGCATATTTTTAATTAAAGCATTAACATCAGTATAAATAACACTTGAGTTTCTTTTTATTAATTTACCGTGTTTAGTTGCTTTATAATTTATCCTACCAGCTTCAATATTAACAGCTCTTACTTTTGATGTTGTTATATACAACACATCGTTTTTAATTACTGCATATATATTAAAAGGAATATCTTTACTTTTTTTAATAAATTCAAAAACATTGTTAGATACAGTTACAGTTTTGTGTTTTTGACCTAATTTAAATATTTTAGTTAATAATTCTTTTTCTTCTGAACCAATCATTAACGTAAAATCTGGCACTACTGTTTTTTTAGTTTTTGTTACCTCTTTACGCTTGTAGTTTTCATCATACTTATAACTTGTGTAACTAACCTCTTTTTCTGAAAAATCATTTAAAACAAATAATGCATCACCAGTTACTAATTTAGCAATTGCTGCTTCATCAACTAATAATGAAAACAGATCTGCAACAACCGATATTTCTTCTTTAAACTTTGGCACAATACCGCCATACATTTTATTTATCATTGTTGGATACTGCTTTAATAATTCTTCCGTATTCATCGAAACACTCCAAAAAGCCAATGCTTTATTATGATCAAAGCTATTAATTAAAGTACTATTCATTTTTTGATTGTAAATCTTCTTAAAAGATTTCGACATATCATCACTAACAGCCATATCTAAAGTAATGCTTGCATTATTTTCATTAAAAAACAAATTTGCAGTAACCTCTTCTACTCCGTAAATATTTTCTCCTTCTTTAGGCATAAAATAAGTCATTGAAGAACTTAAATTCCTACTAAAAGAACCTATTAAGTCAGACACTAACATTCCGTAATTACGAACCCAAAGCGTAGCAACTGAACCCTTTTTCTTTCCTTTTTGAAAACTTGAATTTGTAGCAATTCCGTTAGATGTTGAATTTTCTAAGATTGAAAAAGCATATTTTTTTGTCCATAATTGTGCAAATCTCTTTCTAACCGAATATATCGATTCTCCTTTTTCTTTTAATTTTTCAAAACGCTCATCATGTTTTTTAAAGTAGCTGCGTGACTTATCTCCGTTAACAATTAAAAGAATTTTATCATTCCAAATTCTTAAATCGTTATACCCCTCAATAAAATTATACCCGTCTTCTTTTCTAATTTTCTTAATATCTCTTTCCGATAACATAGATTCAAACAATGCTCGGTCGTCTAATTCCACTAAGAAAGTATGGTATGAAATACTATCACTTTTTTGAAAAAAGTAATATCCATTCGATTCAATATTAAAACCAGCCTTGCTTACTGATGTAATTTTATCTTCTCTTTTTCTATTAATATTTTTTAATATTTTTTTTCCAATAATATTTTCATCTACATCAGAAACACTTATTAAATCAAATAAATTATCTGCATTTGCCATAATAACAACATCTGCATTATTTGGTATTTTATTTTCTAATTTTTGGGCCTGTAAAACAACAATAGTGTTTACAAATAATAGGATAGCAATAATCTTTTTCATGGTTAATTTTAATTGTTAAGTTGTATTTTATTTTTTATGGTTTGCTTGTTTGATATAATATCTTGGGCAGTAACACGTAACATTACTGCCTTTTTATTTTTTGAAATTTTTGCTTGTTGATTCGTACATGATTTCACTGTAGATTCAAATCGATAAACACCAGTATATGTAGCTGTTTTAAAAACTTTACGATCTTTAATTTTTGTGCTTTGAAATGCTTTACCAATATTAAAATGATGACTACGCACAAATGTTTGTGTTGTTTTATCGTACTTAAAATGCTTGTGTTTTTGCATCACCAAAGCATCTCTTTTAGAGCTAAATGCCTTTAAAACTGTATTAAGTGCCTCAACAGTATCAAAATCACACGATACTGCAACTATATACTCATCAAAGTTTAAAGTGCTTTTTACATGATGAATCCCTTTAGTTACTTTAATTTTTTGAACAATTTTATCCAGCTCTTTTTTTATCGTTTTTTTTGATGGCACTTTATAACCATTAACACTATCTAACAACATTATCGATGCTATTTTAGTTTTACTTTTACTTAAGTTTATGGTTAACATTGCCGACCCTGAGCCATCTTTATTAAAAGATATTTCTTCAATAAACTCAAAACAACTTGTAAATAAAAAGAGAGAAATTACTGATAAAAATAACAGTCGTTTTTTACACATAGCTTTTTTTGGGCAAAAATAACAAAAATCTTTTGTTCGTTACCTCCCTATTTGTAGCCAAAAATGAAAAGTGTAACTATACAAATGGTTGATATTTCATTCCTGTTTTATTTCCTTCTTTTAAAACAGTCGTAACACTTACAGTTTTTACTTGCAATCTTTTCATTTTCAAAGACACATTAGCAGTTCCTTTTGTTTCGTCTGTATGAAAATCAAAAATATCTTTTTGAGAAAATTTTTCATTTTCTTGCAACCATTCATTAAACCAATCACGTCTTAATTGTTTCATTTCATGAGTATACAGCGTAGATGACGACCAAATTTTAGGTTTATTTGCTAATTTTTCGAAGTATTTTTGCGCTCCATCCCACACCAACTCATAAGCATTTAAACCGTTATTCCAATCAATTAAAACGATCGTAAAAGGCTCAATTCCCTCAAAATTAAACTGCTCTATTACAGTTATTACATCGGTTACTTTTAAAAATTCTTTTACAATTACTCCCCTACTCAATCGGTAACTTTCGGCTCGTTTATGTTTTTCAAAACCACCATTTAACAAACAAATTAATCGTTTTTTTTCAGACAAACCAATCCAAGTTCCACCCGCTAATTCATCTTTCGGATACGTTAATTTAACACCCTCTTCAACATATTCTTTAGGCGCTATTGTTTTCCTTTTCGGGTCTTCATCTCTATTTGAAGTTAATATAAAATTATGATCTCCTAAAGGTAAATAAGTTACCGTGCACATATTGTATTATTTTTTGATAAATGAGACGTAAAAACAACTTAGTAATTACTAAAATAAATGGTAACTTTGTAGTACCAAACAATTAAAATTTGTTTGACAAAACGAACCACATAATCTTTGCAAATTAATAGCATTAGATTTTGTTTTTCAATTTTTATTAAAAAATATTTTTTAACACAAACAACATACTAAAATGACAAGAGGATTTTTTAATGTTCCTAAAGCAGTAAACGAACCTGTAAAAGGGTATGCTCCTGGATCTCCAGAAAGAGAAGAATTATTAGCAACATACAAATCAATGTTTAATAGTAATATTGATGTGCCAATGCACATTAATGGTGAAGAAATAAGAACTGGAAACACCAAAAATATTACACCTCCACACGATCACCAACACGTTGTTGGTCAATACCACACAGCCGATAAATCGCATGTAGATACAGCAATTTCAACTGCTTTAGCTGCAAGACAAGAATGGTCTAGTACAAGCTGGATGGAAAGAGCTTCTATCTTTTTAAAGGCTGCAGAATTATTAGCTGGTCCTTATAGAGCAAAAATGAATGCTGCAACAATGATTGCACAATCTAAAAATGTACACCAAGCAGAAATTGATGCTGCTTGTGAAATGATTGACTTCTTCCGTTTTAACGTAGAATTCATGATTGACATATTTAAAGAACAGCCTGCTTCTGCTCCTGGAATTTGGAACAGAGTTGAATATAGACCATTAGAAGGTTTTGTATATGCAATTACTCCTTTTAACTTTACATCTATTGCTGCAAACTTACCTGCTGCTGCTGCTTTAATGGGGAATGTTGTTGTTTGGAAACCATCTGATCATCAAGCATACTCTGCACAAGTAATTGTAGATTTATTTAAAGAAGCTGGTTTACCTGACGGTGTAATTAACGTTGTTTACGGTGACCCTGTAATGATTACCGATACTGTATTAGCTTCTCCAGATTTCTCTGGATTACACTTTACAGGTTCTACACATGTTTTTAAACATTTATGGAAGCAAATTGGTAACAACATCGACATTTATAAAACATACCCAAGAATTGTTGGAGAAACAGGTGGTAAAGATTTTATCTGGGCACACAACTCAGCAAACCCTTTACAGGTAGCTACCGGAATTACAAGAGGTGCTTTTGAGTTTCAAGGACAAAAATGTTCTGCAGCTTCAAGAGCTTACATACCTGCTTCTATTTGGGAAGATGTTAAAGGACACCTTATTGCTCAAGCTAGCGAATTAAAAATGGGATCTCCAGAAAATCCATCAAACTTTATAAATGCAGTTATTCACGAAGGTTCTTTCGATAAAATTGCAAGTTATATTGATGCTGCTAAAGCAGATGATAATGCCGATATAATTATTGGTGGTGGTCATGATAAATCTAAAGGATACTTTATTGAGCCTACTGTAATTGTAGCGAAGTCTCCAACATACGCGACAATGACTACCGAATTATTCGGACCTGTTATGACTATTTTCGTTTACGAGGATGCTGAATGGGAAGCTTCATTAAAATTAGTAGATGAATCTACTGAGTATGCATTAACAGGTGCTATTTTCTCAACAGACAGATACATTGTTGAAAAAGCTTCTAAAGCTTTAGAAAATGCTGCAGGTAACTTTTATATTAACGATAAGCCAACAGGTGCAGTTGTAGGACAACAACCATTTGGAGGAGCAAGAGCTTCTGGAACAAATGATAAAGCTGGTTCTCCTCAAAACTTATTACGTTGGACATCTGCTCGTTTAATTAAAGAAACTTTTGTAACACCAACTGATTATAAATATCCTTTCTTAGGGTAAAATGTATATTATAAAACACATTATTAAACCTCTTGATCTAAAATCAAGAGGTTTTTTTATTATAAATCAATCAGATATTTGTAGCGTTATTAAGTAATATATGACATATCCGCAATAAGTTGCCTCCTAAAAAGTAATAAATCCCCTTAAATTTTAAACCCTTAACTTATGTGTTACGTTTTTTTACATAAAACTGAAACAATTTCTTTTGTAAAAAATAAAAAGGTGCTTTATAAAGCACCTTTTTATTTTTATTGAAGTAAAGTTTTATTTTAACTTCTTCTTTACTGCTACTTCAGTGTAAGCTTCAATTGTATCGCCTTCTACAATATCATTGTATCCTTTAATTTGAAGTCCACAATCATATCCTTTAGTTACTTCTTTAACATCGTCTTTAAAACGTTTTAATGAAGTTAATGAACCATCATGTACTACAATTCCGTCTCTAATAATACGGATTTTAGCATCACGAGTAATCTTACCTGTCATCACCATACATCCTGCAATGTTACCAACTTTAGAAATTTTATAAACTTCTCTAATTTCAACATTACCAAGAACTTCTTCTTTCATTTCAGGAGATAACATTCCTTCCATTGCGTCTTTAAGATCATTAATAGCATCGTAAATAATAGAGTATGTTCTAATATCAACTTCTTCTCTGTCTGCAACTACACGTGCATTTCCTTGAGGACGCACATTAAATCCAACAATAATGGCATCTGAAGCAGTTGCTAATAACACATCCGATTCGGTAATTGCTCCAACTCCTTTATGTAAAATATTTACTTGAATTTCTTCAGTAGATAATTTTTGGAATGAATCTGTTAAGGCTTCTACTGAACCATCTACATCTCCTTTTAAGATAATGTTTAGTTCTTTGAAATCTCCTAACGCAATACGACGACCAATTTCTGCTAATGTTAATGTTTTTTGAGTTCTTACCGATTGCTCACGTTGTAATTGAGAACGTTTTGCTGCAATTTGCTTCGCTTCACGCTCATCTTCAAATACATTAAACTTATCACCAGCTTGTGGTGCACCGTCTAAACCTAATATTGATACTGGTGTAGAAGGGCCTGCTTCTAAAACTTTCTTTCCTTTATCATCAAACATAGCTCTTACTTTACCACTATGTTTACCTGCTAAAATATAATCTCCAATTTTTAACGTACCTGCTTGTACTAAAATTGTTGACACATATCCTCTACCCTTATCTAATAATGCTTCAACAACTGCTCCTGTTGCATTTTTATCTGGGTTTGCTTTTAATTCTAAAATTTCAGCTTCTAATAAAACTTTTTCTAATAACTCAGGAATTCCCTGACCTGTTTTTGCTGAAATATCTTGCGATTGTATGTTACCTCCCCATTCTTCAATTAATAAATTCATTGAAGATAATTGTGTTTTCACATTATCTGGGTTAGCGTTTGGCTTATCAATCTTATTAATTGCAAATATGATTGGCACACCAGCAGCTTGTGCGTGTGATATTGCTTCTTTTGTTTGAGGCATTACATCATCATCGGCAGCAACTACAATAATTACTAAATCGGTTACTTGAGCTCCACGAGCACGCATTGCTGTAAAGGCTTCGTGACCTGGTGTATCTAAAAATGCAATTTTTTGATCGCCAACAGGAACTGCATACGCACCAATGTGCTGCGTAATTCCTCCTGACTCTCCATCAATTACATTTGCTTTACGAATGTAATCTAATAACGATGTTTTACCATGATCTACGTGACCCATTACTGTAATAATTGGTGCACGTGTTATTAAGTCTTCTGGTTTGTCTTCTACTTCTTCGATAGATTCTTCTACCTCAGCTCCAACAAATTCTACTTTATAATTAAACTCTTCTGCAACAATAACTAATGTTTCAGCATCTAAACGCTGATTCATCGTTACCATCATTCCTAACATCATACATGAAGAAATAATGTTAGTTACAGGTACATCCATCATTGTAGCAACTTCACTTACGGTAACAAATTCTGTTACTTTTAAGATTTTGTTATCTAATGCTTGTGCTTCCTGTTCTGCTTCAGTTTGTTCTCTGTGAGCATCTCTTTTATTTCTACGGTATTTTGCTCCTTTTCCTTTTTTAGATTTACCTTGAAGTCTTTCTAAAGTTTCACGTACTTGCTTTTGTACTTCTGCTTCTGTTGGTTCTTCTTTTTTAACGGCTGGTCTTTGAGCACCTCTACCTCTAAATCCTGGGCGATTATTACCGCCTCTATTACCTCCACGGTTTTGATTAGGTCTTGCTGTTCCACCTGTTTTATTAGGTGTACCAGGTTTGCTAATTCTTTTACGTTTCTTTTTATCCCCGTCAGACTTAGCGTCAGGTTTTTTCTTCTTAGGTCTTTCAAATTGTTTTAAATCAATTTTTTGACCTGTAATTTTAGGACCGTCTAATTTTTTATACTGCGTTTTAATTTTCTCAGCAGTTTCTGGAGTAACTTCAGGTGCTTTTTCCTCTTTTACTTCCTCTTTTTTAGTTTCCGTAGCCTTTACTGTTGGTTTTTCTTCAACTTTTTTAGGTGCTTCTTTAACTATTTTAAACTTAGCTTTTACAGGCTTTCGTCTTTCAACCTTTGCAGGTTCTTTTTTAGTTTCCGCTACCTTTTCTATTGGCTTTGGTGTTTCTTTTTTAGGCTCTTCAGCAGGTTTTTCTTCTTTAAGTGCTGCTACTTCTTTTTTAGGTGCTTCTTCTTTAGGTTCTGATTTTTCTTCGACTTTTTTACCAGTACTTACATCAATTTTACCTACAGTTTTAAGCTCTAATTTTTTAGCTTTGGCTTTTAAAACTTCTTGCTTTTTAGCTTCGTCTTCTAACCTCTTCTTCTCTTGCTCTTCTTCTGCCTGTATACGAATAGCTTCTTTTTCTTTACGTTTTTCTTCGCTTACTTCTTTAGAGGCTACCTTCTTAGATTTATCTGTTTGAAAACCATCAAATAATATTTGATATTCTTTATCAGAAATTTTAGTAGTAGGACGAGCTTCTATTTCATGACCACTTTTAGCTAAGTGTTCTACAGCTCTATCTAAAGAAATGTTTAATTCTCTTAATACTTTATTGAGTCTTAATTTGTTGCCTTCAGCCATAAATTATTTTATACTTTATATTCAAAGAACACACTTTATAGGTTAGTATAGTTATGTTCTTTTTCTTTTATTGTCAGATTTCGTATTAATTCTCATCAATTTTGCAGGAGACTGACTTCCTTTATATTGTTTATTCTTCGAATTCTTCTCTTAAAACTCGTTGAACATCTAAAATTGTTTCTTCTTCTAAATCGGTTCTTTGTACTAACATAGAAACATCTTTTTCAAGTACACTTTTAGCTGTATCTAAACCTATTTTTTTGAATTCTTCAATTACCCACGCTTCAATTTCATCAGAAAATTCTGTTAACTCAACATCTTCTTCCTCTAAACCTTCACGTTGTACATCTATTTCGTAACCAGTTAATTCACTAGCTAAACGAATATTAACTCCTGAACGACCAATTGCTTTTGATACTTCTTCTGGCTTTAATAAAACGCTTACACGTCCTTTTTTTCCATTTTTTTCTTCTTCGTAAGGCTTAATATCAACTGAAGTTACTTTTGCAGGGCTTAATGCTCTTGCTACAAATAACGACTCATTTTTGGTATAATTGATTACATCAATATTTTCGTTTCCTAATTCACGAACAATACCGTGAATACGAGATCCTTTTACCCCTACACAAGCTCCTACTGGGTCGATTCTATCATCATAAGAATCAACGGCGATTTTTGCTTTATCTCCTGGTATTCTCGCAACACCTTCGATAGTAATTAATCCGTCGAAAACCTCAGGAATTTCTTGCTCAAATAACTTTACTAAAAATGCTGGTGAAGTTCTTGATAAAATAATAGCTGGTTTGTTACCTCTTAATTCTACCGATTTTATAACTCCTCTAACTGCATCTCCTTTTCTAAAAAAATCTGAACGAATTTGTTCGCTTTTTGGCAAAACAATTTCATTTCCTTCATCATCTAACAAAATTACTGCATTATGACGAATATGGTGTACTTCTGCACTATAAATTTCACCTTCTAAATCTTTAAATTGCTTAAAGATATTAGTACTATCGTGTTCATGTATTTTAGAAATTAGGTTTTGACGTAATGCTAAAATTGCACGTCTACCTAAATCGATTAACTTTACTTCTTCTGATACATCTTCACCTATTTCAAAATCTGGCTCGATTCTTCTAGCTTCTGCAAGCTCAATCTCTTCATTATCATCTTCAGAAAAACCATCTGCTACAACAATTCGGTTTCTCCAAATTTCTAAATCTCCTTTATCAGGATTAATAATTATATCGAAGTTATCGTCAGATCCAAACCTACGCTTTAATGCTGCACGAAACACTTCTTCTAAGATAGCCATTAAGGTTACCCTATCTATACTTTTATTATCTTTAAACTCTGAAAATGACTCAATTAACGCAATATTTTCCATTTCATTCTCTTATTAAAATATGATCTTCACTTTTGCTTCTTTAATATCTTCATACGTTAAAATCATTGTTTTTTCTACCGTATGTTTTCCTTTACCTATCGGTTTAGGTTCTCGTGCTTTCCAATACAACGTAATATTCTCTTCTGTTGCTTCGGTTAACGTCCCTTCGAATTCTTCAGTTGCTGTTTTAACTTTTAAAATTCTATTTATATTTTTTTTATACTGACGTTTAACAGTAAGTGGATGAGCAATATCTGGAGTAGTAACTTCTAAAGAGAAATCTTCTTCCTCTCTATCTAAATTGTTTTCTATTTTTCTACTAATACGAATACATTCATTTAAGGGCACTCCTGAATCTCCGTCTACAATCACTTTTATTTTACTGTTTGCTAAAAATTGCAAATCAATTAAATATAATGATTCGTTTTCTTGCAAAGCTTCGTCTAATAATTCTTTTACTATCTCTTGATTCATCCTAAGGTATAAAAAGAGGGGACTATCGTCCCCTTCCATCCATCTAATTAATAAATTTGCTGCAAAGATAGTAAGTTATTACTTAATACACAAACTCCGTTACGCTTTCTACTTTGATTATTTTTTTGTAAATTGAAAGAGCTATCTATCTTTAAACCTTTTTATTATGAAAAAAATTTTACTTCCAATCGATTTTTCAAAACATTCTGAATACGCATCAAAACTCGCTTCTAAAATAGCTTTAAAAACTGATGGCGAAATTCATTTAATTCATATGATAGAACTACCTAGTGGTTTTAATGATGTCGCTTCAGGAACAAACATAAGTATACCTGAAAGCATGTTATACATTAAAAAAATTAAAGAGAAGCTTATTGATTTTAAAACTAAATTTTTTCCAAAAGTTGAAAAAGTATACCATGCTATACGTTTTCAAAATCCCTATGAAGGAATTAGAGATTATTCTAAAAAAATCAATGCTGACTTAATTATCATGGGATCTAAAGGGCAAACAGCTTTAGAAGAAATATTAATTGGATCTAACACCGAAAAAACAGTTAGAAACTCAGACATACCTGTAATAATCACTAAAAAAGATAACGATAATTTTAAATTAAAAAAACTTGTTTTTGCTTCTACTTTTGAAAATGACGAAGCAAAGGCGCTTGAAGGTTTTTTAGATTTCGCTTCAAAGTTTAAAAGTAAAATACATTTTTTAACAGTTAATACTCCTAATAATTTTGAAAACACAACAGAGTCTAAGAACAAAATAGAAGCTTTTATTAAAAAATATAATGTGAAAGATTATTCTATAAAAGTTTATAATGACAAGACTGTACAGGATGGAATTTTAAATTATTCAAACGAAAATAACATTGATATGGTTTCACTTGCAACACACGGAAGAAGTGGTTTGTCTCGTTTTTTTAACGGAAGTGTATCGATAGATTTATCAAAAAACATTTTAAAACCCGTACTTACTTTTAAAGTATAGTTTACTTAGGGTTAAAAACTTGCTTTCTTTTCCAACTTTTAACTCTTAGTAAACTATTTTCTCGTATATCTTGCCAAAATAAATTGATGTCACCTACATGATAATTTTTAAGAAAAGACATAAAAAAACGTAACGGAAATTTAGGGTTTGTTGCCCAAACTAAACCATCGGTAATTTGAATTGCTAATGCTTTTTTATACATTTTACCATTACCATACAAAAATCCTTTGTGTTGATTTAGAATTGTTTTTTTCTCATTATTCCAAGTTATGGGATTACTTGTTACAGCGCCTTTATACCATTTTTTGTTTTTCGGAAAATGCCCTTTTTTAAAGGTGTTCCATGAAACAAAACCTCCATTTTCATCGGGAGTTATCATTGGTTTTATTGATATAAATTCATCTTTTTCAACTCTCATTCCAGGAATATAAGCTGCAATTAATCTTTTCTGCAAAGGCTTTTCATCAAAAAAATCCTTTAATAATTGAATTGCATGTAAAGCCCCCTGACTATGCCCTGCTATAATTATCGGTCGGTTTTTATTGTATTTTTTTAAATAAACTTCAAAAGCATTTTTTACGTCTTGGTAAGCTAAATTTAATGCCTTATCTCCTCCTATTTTATATTTATTATCAAAAGATCGATAATGTGCTTGCCTATAAAAAGGTACATATACTCTACCTGAAGTTGCAAAGGCAGAGGCTTGATATAATACTGACGAATTGAGTACTTTATCATTTTGAACCTCATCATTTAAAGGAACATTCCAACGATTATCTTTTTTACTTGTATTTAAAGTAGGATAAATAAAAAAAACATCCGCCTGTAAAGTATCTATTTGTTTAGACGCGTATTCTTGAAAATTTTTAGGATATTTAGAAGGTAATACCGCCCATGAACGCTCCAATTGATAGTCTGGTTTTAACGGCGTGTTTTTAACGTTAAATACTTGTGTATCGTACGTAGATTTACAGCTAACTAAAGCAAGCATTAAAACGATAGCAACATTAACTTTAAACACTCTAACCCTATAACTTTTCATACAGTTCCACCAATTCTTGAGCTTCTTTTTTTGCGCTCCAATTTTTTAAAATCTCAGTTCTTGCAACCAATCCTAACTCAGGTAATTCATTTTTAATCACTTTAACAAGTATAGCTTTTAGTTCTTCTTTATTTCCTGCTTCAAACAAATACCCCGATTGATTTTCTGTAATTAATTCAGAGTGTACTCCCACATTTTTTGTTGCTATTGTTGTATTTTCACATGACATTGCTTCAGCACAAACTAAAGAAAAACCTTCTGTATATGATGGAATTACTGCTATTTTAGCTGCCTGATAATACGATACAATATCTGTAGTCTCATCAATAAAATAAACTTGTTTTTCAATGTTATTATCTGCCACAACTTGTTTTAACTCTTCTAAAAACTCAGGTTTATCAACCTTACCCACAATTACTATTGCCCAATCTGTAAAGTTTTTTATTTGAGTAGCCAATGCTGCTACCAAATCTTTTTGTCCTTTTGCTTTTCGAACTCTACCAGCACAAAGAATAATGTTTTTTTGAGATATGTTTTTTAACTGAACTCCTTTTTTAGGCGCAAACAGCGAAGTATTTACTCCATGGGATACTTTTGTATTCTTTATCCCTAAATTTTTATGCATTGATTTTGTTAAAGTAACAACCGCATCTGATTTTTTTAATAAAAACCTTGTAAAGCCCGAGGGGCTTGTTTCGGCATGTCTTGTTGCTACAATTTTAAATTTAGCTCCTAAAAAACGATACCATAAAATTTTAAGAATTTCGTTATTTCTATGGCAATGAACAATGACCTTTTTATTTGAAAATAATAACTTTTTTAATACTGAAGTTGGTATTTTTTCACCTTCAATACCATAACCGTAAAGATAGGTTTCGCATATATTTTTTAAGTCTGGAAGCGTATTTTCAATACTACGCGTAACTCCCGTTCTTCTTTTATGAAAATGTGTATGTATAACTATTAAATCTGATTTCATCTACGAAAACCTTCTTTCAATTATTTCAAATAGTCGTGCTTCATGTACTTCTTTTTCAGACCAATCATAATCTGGCTTTATCATTTTACTGATAAACTTCTTCGCTTCTTTTTCTGTTTTAAATGTATTTAATTGAGACACTACTCTATTAAAATCACTTTGACTACCGTCAAACAAATGCTTTACAAAAACAATCCTATCATTTAAATCTATTTGAATTGTGCTTTGTAAATGATCATTTAATGATTTTTTAGCATCTACTTTTTCAAATAAATCTGCCATCACATCAACCGAAATAGTTCCTTCTAATTCATCTTCAAGAGTTGCTGTTTTTATTTCTCCAACATCTTTTAAATCATCCTTAACAGTATCATCCTCTTTAAATAATAAACTTTCTATCTCATCAAAAGGTTGCTCTATAATTTCCTTTACTTCTACCTCTGCAACTACTTCTTCTTTAACTTTCGTTTCTATAACATCAACTGTTACATCATCTTTTTCATCTTTTATAAAAACTGTCGTATCTTCTTTATTAGGTTCAAAAACCTCTTCTACCTTTTCAATAACAGCTTTAACTTTATTTTCTTTAAGCTTATTTTCTTCAGCCAACAAAACACTTTGCAATAGTTCTTCTTTTGTTTTTAAAGAATTAGGCGTATTATTAATATACTCTTCTACGTATGCTAAAACCGAAAGTTTTTCATAAACTTCGTGTGCTTTCTGCTTCAACACAAACACATCTTCTTTATTTTTCATCTGTAAAATACTGTGTGCTATACTGGTTAAATCGGATGCTAGTTTTTTGTGCATAAGTTGTTGTTTGAATTTAAAATTTGCTATTAAATTTTAATAAATTTGTTGCTTACTCGAAAGTAAGACAAAAATCAATAATTAGCGGTTAAAATTACAAAATGTTTCTTGAAAATACAGTAAATCATACAGAACAATTTGGTTGGATTGAGGTAATTTGTGGCTCAATGTTTTCGGGTAAAACCGAAGAGTTAATTCGTAGACTAAAACGTGCGCAGTTTGCAAAACAGCGTGTAGAAATATTTAAACCTTCGATAGATACTCGTTATGATGATGAAGAGGTCGTATCACATAATGCAACCCGAATTAGATCGACTCCGGTACCAGCATCTTCAAATATTCGTTTACTAGCTAACAATGTAGATGTTGTTGGCATTGACGAAGCACAATTTTTTGACAATGAAATTGTGGCTGTTTGTAACGATTTAGCAAACAGAGGTATCCGTGTTATTGTGGCTGGTTTAGATATGGATTTTAAAGGAAATCCTTTTGGCCCTATGCCAGCATTAATGGCCACAGCCGAATATGTTACAAAAGTACATGCCGTTTGTACCCATACAGGAAACTTAGCACATTATAGTCATAGAAAAGCTTTAAATGACGACTTGGTTTTATTGGGCGAAACCCAAGAGTACGAACCCTTAAGTAGAGCTGCTTACTATAAAGCAATGCAAAAACAACATAAAGAAAAATTATCTGATGAATAATCACGTTACTGTTTTAGAAATTGATGCGAAATCTGTAGCACATAATCTTGCTTATTTTAAACAAAAATTAAACCCTTCAACTAAAATATTAGCTGTTGTAAAAGCTTTTGGCTATGGTAGTGAAGCTGTAGAAATTGCTAAATTACTTCAAGACAAAGTTAATTATTTTGCAGTGGCTTACTCAAATGAAGGTATTATTTTACGTGAAGCTGGTATTAAAACTCCTATTTTAGTTTTACATCCGCAAATACAGAATTTAGCAGAAATTATAAAGCATCGATTAGAGCCTAATTTATACAATTTTAAAATATTTGATGCTTTTTTACAGCTAGCAGATGAAAAAACCTTAATGAATTACCCAGTTCACATCAAATTTAATACTGGTTTAAATAGGTTAGGTTTTTGGCATACTGATACACCTGCTCTTATTGCTCAATTAAAAGAATCAAACAACATAAAAGTTGCTTCTATCTTTTCGCACTTAGCTGCCAGTGAAGACCCCAACGAACAAGAGTTTACCATCGGTCAAATAAATAATTTTGCTTATATCATAAAACAAATTTATGAGCATTTAGGTTACAAGCCTATGATTCATATTCTAAATACTTCTGGCGTTATAAATTATCCACAAGCTCAGTTTGACATGGTGCGTATTGGAATTGGTTTATACGGTTTTGGAAACAACGAACAAGAAACAGCTCAGTTAAAAAACACCCACAGTTTAAAATCAATCATTTCACAAATACACCTAATTCAACCTGGTGAAACTGTCGGATACAATAGAGCATTTGTTGCTAGTAAACCAACACGTAGTGCTACAATTCCTATTGGGCATGCCGATGGTATTTCACGTAAACTAGGAAACAAAGAAGGTTTTGTGTTTATCAACAATCAACCTGCTCCTATTATAGGAAATGTTTGCATGGATATGATCATGGTAGATGTTACAAAAATTGATTGTAAAGAAGGTGATGAAGTTATTATATTTAACCACCAACAACACATACAATACATGGCTCATAAATGCGAAACCATTCCTTATGAAACACTTACAGCCATATCACAACGCGTAAAAAGATTGGTGAAACGCTAATTTTTTTATATTTTTCAACGCTATTAACTATTAAAAACAAAAATAATGGGAATGCTTAAAGAATTTAAAGAGTTTGCAATGAAAGGTAACTTAGTCGACATAGCTGTTGGTTTTGTTATGGGTGCTGCTTTTAAACAAGTAGTAACCTCTTTTACTGGCGGAATCGTTTCACCTTTAATTGGTTTATTATTTAATGCTGATTTTAAAGACCTAAAATACATCGCAAAACAAGGAGTAGCCGATGAAACTGGTAAAATCACAGGAGAAGTCGCAATTCTTTACGGTGAGTTTTTAACTAATATTATCGATTTTATTATCGTTGCATTTGTAATGTTTATGGTTGTAAAAGGTGTTAACGCTTTAAAGAAAAAAGAAGAACCAGCTCCTGAAGCCCCAAAAGGACCTAGCCAGGAAGACTTATTAGGAGAGATTAGAGATTTACTTAAAAATAAATAATATCTGTTACCAATAAAAAAAGCCGGTAAAATTAAATTTTACCGGCTTTTTTTATTGGTTTATATTTTTAAACATGCTTTCCTTTTTCCCAGCCATGTTTCCCTAAATATTGATTTCCACTTTCTACTGCTCCATCTTCAATTGATGTCCCCATAGAATCATTCCATCTATTTAAATATCCGAAGAGAGAAATCACTCCTAACATCTCTACAATTTCACCTTCATCCCAATATTTATACAATTCTGTTTTTATCTTATCATCCACCATATTTGGCACCATCGATGCCGCTAATGAAAAATCTAACGCAGCACGCTCTGCATCCGAAAAAGCAGGGTGTGTTTTATATTCCCAAATATTATCTAACTGCTCCTGTTCTGCTCCATAGCGCTCTGCAGCTCTAATAGCATGCGCTTGACAATACCTACAACCTGTAGCATTACTTGACACCCAAGCAATCATTCTTTTTAAGGCTGATGTTACTTTTCCCTCATTCGCCATTACTGCTTTATTTAAATTGATAAAAGCTTTTGAAATGGCAGGACGACGCTGCATTGTTAAAACCGAATTCGGGCAAAACCCAAGGGTTTCGTTAAAAAATTCAGCTAATTCTTTTGTTTCTTTATCATGCTCTGCTGATAATGGTGTTACTAATGGCATATATTCTATTTTATTAATACTATTTTTACTGTAAGTTTGTCTTTAAGTTCAATAAATTTTATCGACACTATATTAAATTCGCTTACGCAAGAAACAAAAAAAAAATTAGATTATGGCATCACACACAGTTACAACAGTTTGGAAAGAAAACATGCAATTTGAAACCGACAATCCTAGTGGACATAAAACCTTTATAGATGTAGGCGAGGAAAATGGAGGAAAAGGAGATGGATTAAGACCAAAAGCCATGATGTTATCTGCCTTAGCAGGATGCTCGGGTGTAGATGTAATTCCGTTATTAGAAAAAATGCGTATCTCTGTTGATGATTTTAAAATTGAAATTACAGGAGAGTTAACAGAAGAGCATCCAAAATACTATCATAAAGTTTTTGTTGATTATCATTTTTACGGAACCAATTTAAACGAAGATAAAATTAACAAAGCGGTACAATTATCGGTTGATAAATATTGTGGCGTAATGGAAATGTTTAGACGATTTGCTGAAATAAAAATCAATAATCATTTTCATAATCAATAAACATTCGTATTAATTGATAACTTTTACGTCATTCTAAATTTATTTCAGAATCACACATAATAAACAACTGAAGGTTAACTTACTAATCCTTTCGTTTTAAATTAAAAATATGCGTTGGACTTTAAAGCAAGAACCCGATTCTAAAAAAGTAACTCAACTAGCTAAAGAATTATCCATCAATAAAACCCTAGCTAAAATTTTGGTACAACGTAATATTGATAGTTTTGATAAAGCAAAACAGTTTTTTCGCCCTTCATTAAACGATTTACACGATCCGTTTTTAATGAAAGATATGGCTATTGCTGTTCAGCGAATTGAAAAAGCAATTGCTAACAACGAAAATATTTTAGTTTTTGGGGATTATGATGTTGATGGAACTACTGCCGTTTCTTTAATGTCGTCTTATTTAAAAACAATTCACCCAAATATTGCCACTTATATTCCCGATAGATATGCCGAAGGTTATGGTGTTTCTTATATGGGTATTGATTTTGCACACGATAACGATTTCTCTTTAATTATCGCTTTAGATTGCGGTATAAAAGCCATTGAAAAAGTTGCATACGCATCTGATAAAAACATCGATTTTATTATTTGCGACCACCATAAACCCGGAACAGAAGTACCGAAAGCCGTCGCTATTTTAAACCCGAAGCAAGTAGATTGCTATTACCCGTATGATGAATTATGTGGTTGCGGTGTTGGTTTTAAATTGATACAAGCATTGGCATCCAAAAGAAATCAAACGATTGATGACTTAGTAGCTTATTTAGATTTGGTAGCCACTGCAATTGCTGCAGATATTGTACCAATGACTGGCGAAAACAGAACTTTAGCCTATTGGGGATTGCAAATAATTAACTCGCAACCCAGAAACGGAATTAAAGCAATTATTCATCAATTAGATAAAAAAGAATTAACCATTACTGATGTTGTTTTTATTATCGCTCCGCGGATTAATGCCGCTGGTAGAATGAAACATGGTAACCATGCGGTCGAATTACTAACCGAAATGGATTTTGAAACTGCAATTGATTTTGCTGCATCCATAGAAAAATATAATTCTGATAGAAAAGAACTCGACAAAAAAATTACACAAGAAGCCTTACTTCAAATTGAAAACAATGATGAAACTAAGAAATTTACCTCAGTTGTTTATAACGAAAACTGGCATAAAGGGGTTATCGGAATTGTAGCTTCTCGTTTAATAGAAACCTATTATCGTCCAACTTTAGTTTTTACCAAAAGTGGCGATAAATTAGCCGCTTCAGCACGCTCTGTAAAAGGGTTTGATGTGTATAATGCTTTAGAGCAATGTAGTGAGTTTATTGAGCAATTTGGCGGCCATAAATATGCTGCTGGTTTAACGCTATTACCAGAACAATACGAAAATTTTAAAAACAAATTTGAAGAAGTAGTTGCAACAACCATCGATAAAAACTTATTAACCCCAGAAATTAGTATCGATTCCGAGTTAGATTTAGAAGATATATCTCCTAAATTTTATAGAATATTACAACAAATGGCACCTTTTGGTCCACAAAACCTAAAACCAACCTTTACCACCTCATCGGTTAGAGATAATGGTTACGGAAAACCTGTTGGAGCTGATAAAACACATTTGAAATTAAATATTATTTACGGCTCAGACAAAAGAACTTATAATGCTATTGGTTTTAACTTAGGTAATAAAATGTCGTCAATTCAAAATGAATTTGATATTGTATATACCTTAGATGAAAATACTTGGCAAGGAAACACCTCAATTCAATTAGTCTTAAAAGATTTAAAATAATTTATTTAGATTAATTCTAAATAAATTATATATTTGTTTCCATAATAAATTATTTATGGAAGAAATTATAAAAATATACGACAACGAAATAGGAATTGCATTTCATTGGAAAAACAAAAGTGCTAATTTAATTCAGTTAATATTTCGTGACACAGGTTTTCATTTAACCGTACATGAAATTGAAGTTTTTTTAGAGAAGGTACTAGATTCTAAAAACCAAAAAAACTGTGCCACTTGTGTAAAAGGTGATAATTGTAAATCTATCTTATTACAAACACCCTCAAATAAAGTAAGCATGGCGGTATCAATAATAGAACTAAGTCAGATAGATGACTTACTTAAAGGTACTTTATTTCAAATGCGAATGAATAACTACCTTAACGATTTATGTAAAAATTAAAGTTATTTCTCTTTAATTACATACATGTAAACTGGGTAATGATCGCTATAACCGCCAGTGTATTTTCCGCTTGAAAAACTTCTGAAAGGATACCCTTTATAGCGTCCTTTTTTTTCAGTTAAAAATTGTTTATTAAAAATTGCTGACTTAAACATTTTAAAAGATGAAAAATCTTTTTCTCCCCTATCTAAAAGTGGAGCACTAATAATTATTTGATCAAATAAATTAATTTTATCTCGATACATTAACGTATTAAATCCGCGTCGAAACATATTTTCGTAAGGATTATAAAGACTCCCTTCTATAACATCTTTCTTTTTTGCCTTCGTTTTTAAAACCGTTTTTAAACTTGAATTTATAGGGTCGTCATTAAAATCGCCAATAATAAATACTTTTGGTTTCGGGTCATTCTCTTTAATTTTTTCTATAATTTGAGTTACTTTATATGCGGCTTTTTCACGCAATGGCCTACTCTTTTTTTCTCCTCCTCTACGCGATGGCCAATGATTTACGATTACATGAATTAATTCATCATCTAAATAACCAGAAACCCACAATATATCTCGGGTATACACTTTTTTATTTTCTTTATACACATTCGGATTAAAAGCCTCAAAGTGAATCGGTTTAAAATATTTTTCTTGATATAAAAGTGCAACATCAATACCTCGTTTGTCAGGAGAATCAAAATGAATAATTTTATATTCTTTTGATTTTAATTTATCTGAACTCACTAAATCTTCTAATACTTTTTTGTTTTCTACCTCAGCAACGCCCAGAATAGCAGGACTTGTATTTGTTTTTTCTGCACCTAATTGTGATATAACCTTACTTAACTTATCAATCTTATCTTTATAAATTTCTTCGCGACCATGCTGAATATGCATTATCGGACTCGCTTCATCATTTTTTTCAACATCATTAACTGTATCAAAAAGGTTTTCAAGATTATAAAATCCAATAGTTCTTATTTTATAGCTTTTATTGGTTTGTTGCGCATAAGAAAACGACGCTATAAATACTAAAACGATACAAACTATTCTTTTAATCATTTTTAAAATTTTTCTTAAAAATACTATAAAAAAAAGAGAATGGTTACAATTCCCAAAAAAATACTATTTCTACGAAAAAAGTTTCTTAATTTTTCTTTTTAAAAATCAAGCAGGTTATTTACTTTTAAAAAAACTAGATACGTGAAAAGTAGATTACTATCAATAGATATTTTAAGAGGTTTAACTATCTTTTTTATGATAATTGTAAACACTCCTGGATCATGGAGTCATGTTTATAAACCTTTATTACACGCTAAATGGAATGGATGTACTCCTGCTGATCTTGTTTTTCCTTCCTTCCTTTTTGTTATTGGAATGTCGTTATTTATATCTTTTAAAAAGATGTTTAAACTACCCCATGCAACAGTTGCTAAAAAAATAACTAAAAGGGCTTTTTTAATATTTTTAATTGGCTTACTGCTTAATTGGTTTCCTTTTTACAACACTTCTTTTACAGATTTAAGATTTTTTGGTGTGCTACAAAGAATAGCTTTGGCTTTCTTTTTTGCAGGATTACTTATCCTTTTATTAAAAAAAACTAACGCAATTTTAATAGCCTGTATCTCATTAATGTTAGCGCATTGGGGAATACTGTTTTTTTATGGAGATGCAGATAAATATTTAACTTTAGCGGGTAACATTGGCAGGCAATTAGACATTATGATCTTTGGCGAAGCGCACCTTTATAAAGGATACGGAATACCTTTTGACCCTGAAGGTTTATTAGGCACATTATCAAGTATTGCACAAATTTTACTCGGATATTTTATAACATCACTTGCTTTATCTAACAAGAAAAATTCTTTACAAAAAATTAAACAACTTTTATTAACTGCAACAGCAATGCTAGTTTCAGCTATTATATGGAACATTTTTTACCCGATTAACAAATCGCTCTGGACAGGTTCGTATGTTCTATACACCTCAAGTATTTTATTGTTTATATGGGTGCTATTAATTTATATTATTGATTATAAAAAAATTACTCGTTGGACTTTTACATTCAACGTTTTTGGTATAAATCCTTTAATCAGTTATATTTTATCAATCCTTTTTATAAAAATATTTGCTAGCGTTATAGTATTTAAAAACACCAATTTATATGCATATTTATATAATGTTATTTTCCAACCAATTTTTGGCAATAAATTAGGTAGTTTACTTTTTGCTATTGCTTTTACTTTTTTCATCTGGTTATTTGCTTATTGGTTATTTAAGAAAAATAAAATAATTAAAATATAATACCAACAATTACTAATCTGTAAACAAATCCTGAATTAAATTTTATTTTTTTCAGTATTTGTTTAGCTAAAAACCATAAAAAACTGAATAACAATAATATATAAGTTTGTTTTATCTTAAAAAAATGTATCTTTAAATAAAAATTAGCGCGATTAATTAATATAATTAAACAAGCATCTATGAAAAAGATTACAATAGTATTGTTATCAATACTTTCGTATTCACCTATTTTAAATGCTCAAAATAGTGTAATAGGAAAAGTAATTGACCGCGATTCAGAAAAACCCTTGCAAAAAGTTTTTATAAGTATAAAAAATACGAAAATTAAAAACACAACAGATGTTTACGGTTTTTTTAAATTAAACCACATCCCTGAAGGGAAACATATTTTAAACGTTACCTTAAAAGGATATCAAACACAAAACTTTCCCATTCTTGCATCTGATAAAATCATTGATTTAGGCATCATTTTAATGCATAAAAACATCATAGAAGAACAAGACCTTAGTACCATTATAATTACAGACGATGAACTTAATGACGACTCAAGTACAGCTGATAATATTTCAGGACTGCTACAATCTTCAATGGATACTTATTTGCGTACTACTGCTTTTGAATGGAGTTCTTCTTTTTACAGAGTTAAAGGTTTAGATTCAGATAATGCCAAAGTATTAATTAACGGAATTGAGATGAATAAACTATACGATGGCCGTCCGCAGTGGAGTAATTGGGGCGGATTAAACACCGTATTAAGAAATCAAGAATTTAGTAATGGCTTAACTCCATCTAACTATACTTTTGGAGGTGTTTTGGGTAGCACCAATATAAATACTCGCGCTTCTGAGTATAAAAAAGGAATAAGTGTTTCGTATGCTTCTTCTAACAGAAGTTATTCACATCGTCTAATGGCAACATACGCTTCAGGAAGCACAAAAAAAGGATGGTCGTTTGCGGCATCAGGAAGTAAAAGATATGCAGATGAAGGTTTTACAGAAGGCACCAATTACAACGCTTTTTCGATATTTCTCTCCATAGAAAAACAACTTAACAAAAAACATAGTATAAATTTAACCGCCATTCAAGCACAAAACAGTAGAGGAAAATCTGCCGCTAACACACAACAAGTTTACGATATTAAAGGCATAAAATACAATCCCTACTGGGGATATCAGAACGGGAAAATCAGAAATTCGAGAATAAAAAGAATTCACGAACCTATTATTATGTTGCATCATTTTTGGAATATTAACGATAAAACTACACTAAACACGGGTATTGCTTATCAGTTTGGCGAAACAGGTAATAGTCGTATTGATTTTAATGGAGGTGGTGATCCTGACCCAACTTATTACCGAAAACTACCTAACTATTTTTTAAATGATTCCTATGGCGCCGATCATGAAAATGCTTATAAAGCATTGATAAATTTTAAGAATGATGGACAATTAAATTGGCGTGATTTATATATAAGCAATCAAGATAGAAAGGATGACGCGTTATTTGCCTTATATGAAGATCGTAACGACAATAAAAAATTAACAATAAATACTCTTTTAAACACTCAATTATCAGAAAACACCACACTTAACAGCGGATTGAGATACAGTAAATTAGATTCAGAAAATTTTGCAACTGTTTTAGATTTATTTGGAGCCACAGGCTATGTAGATATTAATAAATTTGGTGATCCACTTGAAGATAATTATCAAAATGATTTATTAAACCCTAATCGAATTGTAAGAGAAGGAGATCGTTTTAAGTATAATTACAAATTAACCTCAACTGTTTATAGTGGTTTTTCACAGTTACAATTTAAATATAACAAAGTAGATTTTTACACGGCTGTTTCAGTAAACAACACCACATATCAACGAGAAGGCTTATATAAAAACGGTATTTATCCTGGTAACACCAAAAACGCTGAGATTCCTAACTCTTACGGAAAATCAAAAAAATTATCTTCTTTTGGCTACGGCATAAAAGGTGGACTTACTTATAAATTTACTGGGCGACACTTACTAGACTTTAATGCAGGTTATATTAGTAAAGTTCCGTCTATAAGAAATTCTTTTGCTAACGCTAGATACAACAACCTAACTATTGATGACATAAGTACTTTAGGCAATGAAAAAATTACTACTTTTGATGCTAGCTATATTTTAAGATTACTGTTTATAACATCAAAAATAACAGGATTTTACACCGCTATAAAAGATGCTACAGATATCGCTTTTTACTTTACTGGTAGCGAAGCTTTATTTATACAAGAAATTGTAACAGGAATTAACAAGCAACATTTTGGTGTAGAGTTTGGTTTCGAAGCACAAGTATTATCCACATTTAAACTAAAAGCTGCGGCTAATATTGGTCAATATACTTACAATAATAACCCTAATATTATTCTAACTTCAGAAATTAGTAGCGCTTCTAATTTAGCAGGTTTTGATAAAAGAGGAATTAAAGATTACGGACAAACAAATCTTAAAAATTATAAAGTAGCATCTGGACCACAAACAGCTTATTCTTTTGGCTTTGAATATAGCGATCCTGAATACTGGTTTATTGGGGTAACTGCAAATTATTTAGATAATGCTTATGTAGATATTTCTCCAATAAAAAGAACAACTTCTTTTATTTCTGATGATGGGCAACCTTTTCCAAACTTCAATCCTATCAAAGCAAAGCAACTATTAACACAAGAAAAGTTTGACAGTTATGTTACCCTAAATGCTATCGGCGGAAAAACTTGGCGAATTGGCAATAGCAAATACATCGGTTTTTTTGCTAGCGTAACTAACTTACTAAATAAAGAATATAAAACTGGAGGTTACGAACAAGGACGAACTTCAAATTACGAATTAGAAAATAATGATAATGTAAACGAAACGCCAAATTTTGGCAGTAAATATTGGTATGGAAGAGGAACTACATATTTTGTAAATATAAATTATAGATTTTAAAAAAATGCTGAAAAATGAAAACAATAAACACCTTTAAATTCGTTACAATATTTTTTATTTCGTTCATTTTATCTAGTTGCGTAGAAGATGGAGACTATACCATTCCTACCTTGGGCGATGATAAAGAATACACAGCTATAAAATCATTATCAGAAATTGCACAACTATACCAAGGACGTTTGGTTGAATTTACAGAAGATATTACCACTTTTGGGTATGTAATTTCTAATGACAAAGCAGGTAATTTTTATAAAAGTATTATTATTCAGGATGCACCAGAAAATCCATCTATAGGTTTTGAAATATTAATTGATGATTTTAACTTAAATGCCCGATACGCTATTGGACGTAAAATATTTATCAACTTAAAAGGATTGTTTTTAAATAAAAAAAATGACGCTTATCAAATAGGAATCGAAAACACTTTTAGAAATGGTGTTGATCGAATTGGCCCTAATGATTATGTACATTACATCGATAGAGCATCAGAAATTGCAACCATCGCCCCTACCGAATTAACAGCAGCACAAATAACAGATGCAAATATAAACACCTTAGTAAATATTAACAATCTACAATCTGAAATACAAGGATTAACTTATGCAAACGCTTCGAATACCGATACTGTTGATAGAATTTTTACAAGTTGTGATTCTTTTACATCAATAACATTAACTACTAGTGGTTTTGTCGATTTTAAAGCTTTACCAATTCCTGATAAAAAAGGAAATATCACTGCTGTTTTAAATAAATTGGATTTAGAATACCAGTTATTTATAAGAGATACAAACGATGTACAACTTACCCAAAACTATGGTTGCTACAATAACGCCACTGAAGTTTTATTGAACGATATTAAAACACTTTTTACAGGTAGCGAAACAACTATTACCAATAATTTAAAGGTAAAAGTAATTGTTACTTCTGATCTTTCTAAAAAAAATATCTCAAGCAAAAATGCTTTTGTTCAAGATTCATCTGCAGGAATATTTTTAAACTTTAACGATACGCACAATTTAAATTTAGGCGATGAAATAACAATTGCTGTTAATGGCTTAAAACTTACTAAAAATAATGGATTGTTGCAGTTAAATCTAACTACTTCGAATATATTAAATACAGTAAACGGCACGCTACCGACTCCTGAAATCATCACTTTTACCGAAGCATTATCTGGAAATAATGAAAGTAAATTAGTACAAATTGAAGATATACAATTTAAAAACATTACAAAAAACTATGCCGGTGAAAACACTTTAACATCCGATTGTAATAATGAGTTAAAAATACTTTCTATTAACTCAGGAGCTGTATTCGCAAACAATCAAGTTAGTAACAAAAAAGGAACCATTACAGGAATTATAACTCGAAACAATATCGTTCAATTATATATTAGAGATGAATCTGATATTAACTTTACCCAAACTTATGATTGTACGTCTACCGGAGATGGCTCAGGTAACGATTTATTTTTCTCTGAATATGTAGAAGGTTCAAGCAACAATAAATACCTCGAAATATATAACGGCACAGGAAACACAGTTGATTTATCTACATATAAAATAGAATTATACGGTAATGGCTCTGATAGTGCCACCAGAAGTTTAGATTTTAGTACACTTACTAACACAACCTTAATAAACGGCCAAACGTTGGTTGTATATAGTGCAAGTGCAAATGATTACATTAAAAATCAAGGTAATGTGGCATCAGGCGTAATTTATTTTAATGGTGATGATGCAGTAGCGCTATTAAAAAACAATGTCGTAATTGATGTGATTGGTAAAATAGGTGAAGATCCAGGAACTGGATGGGAAGTTGCCGGAATGCCAGAAGCCACTAAAAATCATACTTTAATTAGAAAAACATCCATTGTTAAAGGAAATATCGACTGGAACACAAGTTCAGGTACAAACACTACTAATTCAGAATGGGAAGTAAAAAACATAGACGATTTCTCTTCCATAGGGAATAGATAATAAATTATATTTAAAAACTCTGTTTTATAAACTCGTTTTTTTTACGCATATTTATCTTATAAATAATATTGATGTCTTCAAATCATAGAATTAGTCGCGCTTTTAAACAAGCTAAAAAATTACCTTTAAATAGCCAATCAAAATATATTTTATTTTCAGATTGTCATAGAGGTGATAATAGCTTTGCTGATGATTTTTCTCACAATCGTAAAATATTTCATTATGCACTATCGCAATACTTACAAAAAGACTTTACTTATATTGAATTAGGAGATGGTGATGAACTATGGGAAAATAAGTTTGTGAATATCTTTAATGCCAATAAACATGTGTATCTTCTTTTAAAAAAGTTTCACGATAAAAATCGCTTACATTTAATATGGGGAAATCATGATATGGACTATAGAAATCCTAAAAATGTAAGAAAAAACTTAAATTACTATTATGATGTTATTGATGGAAAAGAAAAAGAATTAATGATAAATATTTCTTTTTCTGAAGCCATTCGACTAGAACAAGAAGATAAAAAATCAATTTTTTTAATGCACGGTCATCAAGCAGATTGGTTTAACTATAATTTTTGGAAATTAAGCCGCTTTTTAGTTAAAATATTATGGCGACCATTACAACTTATTGGTATAAATGATCCTACAAGTCCTGCTCAAAACTTTAAAGAACTTATAAAAGTTGAAAGCCGTATTGAAAAATGGATTAAAAACAACAATAATCAAATGACAATTACTGGTCATACACACCGCCCTAGGTTTCCGTCTCAAAACGAATTACCTCATTTTAATGACGGTAGTTGTGTTCACCCTCGATGTATAACTGGTCTTGAAATAGAGAACAATAAAATTACGCTTATCAAATGGCATCTTGCCACTAATAAAAATGGAACAATGCAAATTACAAGAACCATTTTAGAGGGCCCCGCGTCAGTAACTCAATATATTTAGGTTTAAATAACCGTTTATTAAATTACTATTAACATTAAGATAAAAGAAAAGAAATACTTTTGACACTCTTCTTATAAGAAACAAAGCCATTAGATAAATATTAGTTTTTGTCGACTATTTTATTAGGCTAACTGCCTTTGGCCGAGGCAGTTTTTTTAATTTAATATCCTGTTAACAATAAGTTAACATTAGTGTTAGTTATTTGCAGCGACAAAAACTAATAAACATCACTAATGAAGCTTAAAACAGCACTTACAATTGTAAGTATGTTTGCGATATCTTGTATGTATGCGCAGCAAAAAAACACTCCTAAATTCGGAAAAGGACTATTCAATTTAATAGGTAAAGATAGTACTTGGTCGATGAATATCGGAGCAAGAATGCAATTTTTAACCATCGCCAAATGGGATTCTCATGCAGATGGACTTTCAAACCCGTCTTCTTCATTTCTAGTAAGAAGAGCTCGATTAAAGTTTAAAGGTTTTGCTTACTCTCCTAAATTAAAATACAAATTAGAACTTGGCTTATCTAACAGAGATATTGGCGGAGCTTCAGAATTTACAAACAACGCTCCTAGATATATTTTAGATGCAGTTATCATGTGGAATTTTTACGAAAATTTTGAGCTGTGGGTAGGACAAACTAAACTACCAGGAAATAGAGAACGTGTGGTATCTTCTGCAAATCTTCAAATGGTAGATCGTTCTTTATTAAACAAACGATTCAATATTGATAGAGATATGGGCTTGCAATTAAGACATCATTTTAACTTATCAGATGACTTTATTGTGCGTGAAGTTTTATCCATCGCACAAGGAGAAGGTAGAAATGTAACTACAGGAAACCTTGGAGGACATGAGTATACTGCTCGTATTGAGGTTTTACCTTTTGGTAATTTTACTAGCAAGGGCGATTATAAAGGTGGAGATTTGAAAAAGGAAAAAACTCCAAAGTTAGCTATTGGTACTAGTTATGATTTTAACAACAATGCTGTTAAAACAAAAGGTAACCAAGGATCGTATATGGTACTAGATACAGGTGAGATGCACAAAACAAATATTACTACCCTTTTTGTTGATGCAATGTTTAAATACAAAGGCTTTTCTTTTATGGGTGAATATGCTTATAGAGACGCCAAAAATCCTTTTGCAGTAAATTCCGATGACTCTATCGCTAGTATCGTTCAGGTTGGTAGTGGATTAAACCTACAAACCGGATACTTGTTAGGTAAAAACTGGGAAGTTTCTGGACGTTATACAAACATTAGCTTAGATAAAAAAACAACTGGTAAAGGTGCTGAAAATCAATATACTTTAGGGGTATCTAAATACATTGTTGGTCATAAATTAAAAGTGCAAGCTGATGCTAGTTATTTAGATTTAGGCCTTGGCACAAATGAGTTAATGTGCCGCTTACAACTTGACATCCACTTTTAAAAAAGATAACATAAACCTAACATAAGCACTAACGTAGTGTTTGTAAATTTGCAAAAAAAACAAAAATAAAAAATGGGAGATCCATATATTTTAATGCTTGTCGCCTTAGCTATTTTAGCTGTCGTTGACTTAGTCGTAGGAGTTAGTAATGATGCTGTTAACTTTTTAAATTCAGCAATCGGTTCTAAAGCCATTAAGGTGAGGAACATCATGATAATTGCTAGTGTAGGTGTATTCTTTGGAGCGATTACCTCTAGCGGAATGATGGAAGTAGCACGTAAGGGGATTTTTAATCCAAATATGTTCATGTTTCAAGACATCATGTTCATATTTATGGCAGTAATGATTACTGATATTTTATTATTAGATATCTTTAATTCATTAGGTATGCCAACCTCAACAACAGTATCTATTGTATTTGAATTATTAGGAGCAGCAGTTTGTATTTCACTAATAAAAATCTCATCAAGTGACTCTCAAACAATCTCAGATATATGGAATTATATCAACCATAAAAAAGCAATCGAAATTATTAACGGTATACTACTATCTGTTGTTGTTGCCTTTTCTGTTGGTGCTATTGTTCAGTTTATATCTAGACTAATATACTCTTTCAATTTTGAAAAAAGAGCAAACTATATAAACGCTTTATTTGGAGGTTTTGCAATTACTGCTATAACTTACTTTATTATTATAAAAGGAATGAAAGGAACCCCTTTTTATAAAGATATAAAGCATTTAATAGAAGGAAACACACTATTAATTATTGCTGGAAGTTTTATGGTTTGGAGTTTAATTTCTCAAGCATTAATTAGCTTCTTTAAAGTAAACGTTTTAAAATTAATTATCGGAGTAGGTACATTCTCTTTAGCAATGGCTTTTTCTGGTAATGATTTAGTAAACTTTGTTGGTGTACCAATTGCAGCTTGGAACTCATTTCAAGCATGGGAAGTTTCTGGCGTAGCCGCCGACGCTTTTTCAATGGGAATATTAGCTAAAAAAGTACCTTCAAATGTTTATTTATTATTATTTGCAGGTGCTATTATGGTAGTTACATTATGGACTTCTAGTAAGGCTCAAAATGTAATTAAAACTGGTATTGATTTATCTAGACAAGGTGAAGGGCACGAAAAATTTCAACCAAACCCATTATCTAGAATAGTTGTAAGAATTGCAATGGGTATTAACACAGGTATTTCTAAAATATTCCCTGCGAAAACACTTGCTTTTGTTGACACTAAATTTCAAAGACCTGTAATTGAATTACCAAAAGATAAAACTTTTGAAATGCCAGCCTTTGATTTAGTAAGAGCTGCTGTTAATTTAGTTGTTGCAGGTATTTTAATATCAATAGCAACCTCTATGAAACTACCATTATCTACAACGTATGTAACCTTTATGGTTGCTATGGGTACTTCTTTGGCTGATAGAGCTTGGGGACGTGAAAGTGCCGTTTATAGAGTTGCAGGAGTAATTAATGTTATCGGCGGATGGTTTTTAACTGCATTAACTGCATTTTTAGCCGCTGCCCTTGTAGCCTACTTAATTAGCTTTAACATGGTAATGATTCCTATTTTATTATTAGTAGTAGCACTTTTAATAGGTAGAAATACATTAAAGCACAGAAAAAAATCGAAAGAAGTAAAAAAACAAATGCATTTTGAAAGAGCTGAATTAATTACAATTAATGGAGTGATTGAAGAAAGTGCTGATCATATTGCTGAAGTTGCGGCTCGTGTAAATAAACTATACACTAGCGTTGTTAACGACTTAGCAAACCATGATTTAAATAAATTGCGTAAAACTGATAAGCACGTTGCTAAGTTAAATGATGAAATTGACGAATTAAAAGATGGAGTATTCTACTTTATTAAGTCTTTAGATGACACATCTGTCCAAGCAAGTAGATTCTATATCTTAGTATTAGGATACCTACAAGATGTTGCACAATCTATTAGTTATATCTCTAGAGCAAGTTTTAAACATGTAAATAATAATCACAAAAATCTAAAGAAAGGTCAATTAAAAGACTTAAAAGAAATTGACAACACCCTTTCTAAATTATTAGATGATATTAGTGCTACTTTTGAAAACAGAAGTTTCGATAATTTAACAACTATTATTAACGAAAAGAAAGAATTGTTAAAAGATGTTGCTGCATCTATCGAAAAACAAGTAGCTCGTATTAGAACAGATGAAACAAGTCCTAAAAACACCACTTTATACTTTAGTGTTTTAATTGAAACACAGGACTTAGTCGCTGCTCTTATGAGTTTATTGGAAACCTATGAAGAATTTCATATAAGTAGTAAAAATGTATAATTTTTACTTAAAATAATAAAAAAACCGAGTGAAGATTTCACTCGGTTTTTTTATTAACTAAACTTTCGTTTTACTTTTTCATTGGTCGTATTAAACCTTCTTGTGCTACTGAAGCTACTAAAACACCTTGCCTTGTATAAATATTACCACAAGCAAAACCACGAGCCCCAAAAGTGTTAGGGCTTTCAATTGAAAACAATAACCAATCATCAAAATCAAAATCGCGGTAAAACCACATAGAATGATCTAAACTTGCCATTTGTGTATTCCCAAAATTAGCTACACTAGCATTCGGGTTTAAGCAAGCCGTTAAAATATTATAATCAGAAATATAGGTTAAAATTTGTTGCTTTAAAGCTAAAGACAATCCTTCTGAATTTCCTTTTAACTTAAACCAAACATCAACTACAGGTGGCAAATCCTTTATATCAAGTGGATTTACAATGTGTACAGGTTTAAAATCTATCGGTCTTTCAATACTTAAAAAACTTTTTAATTTTTTAGGCAAAAAATCACCAAATTGATGTAACATATCTGTCCAACTTAATAACTCTTCAGGTTGCTTTAAGTCTTTTTTAATAGACATTTGATGCTCATGCCCTTCTTCTTTTTTATGAAAAGAACATGCCAATATAAAAATTGTTTTATCGTTTTGATGCGCTGTAACACGACGAGTAGAAAAACTACCTCCATCACGAATAATTTGCACATTATAAGTTATTGGAACTTCTAAATTTCCTGCTTCTAAAAAATATGAATGTAGTGAGTGTAAAACACGACTTTCTTTAACAGTTCTATAAGCTGCATTTAACGATTGTGCTAAAACTTGTCCTCCAAAAACATTTGGACTTCCAATATCTCTACTAATTCCGTTAAAATTATTGTTTCCAACAACCTCTAAGGTTAGTATATCTAATAATTGTTGAGTATTCTTCATTTTATAAATTAGCTTATGCTATTAATTCTTTATTTTAAACGGGTGCTTTTCTTTAAATTCAGAAGGTTGAATTCGTTTTAAAAACAAACTTAAAATACGATTTGTTATTGTTTTTTTATGTCGCAAATAAATAGTTAAATCTTGCGGAACAGCACCTACCGAACTTTTTATTTCACTGGCTGTTCTTCCAAAGTTTATCATAGTTACTTTTTTTTGGATTCCTATTAAAATATAATCATAGAGCATACGCTGATATATAGCGTATTCTTTATTAAGAGCATAATCTATCCCTACAAAATGTGCGTCTAATGAGTTTTTGTTAAAAACACCTGATGAAAACCCTACTAGTTTATCCTCTAACCAATAGGCCCTTAAAAAATAAGCAGCTCCTAAATTATCTTTTAATACTTTATAAGTATTGATATTAAAATCTCCTAAATTAAAGCTTGATTTAGTAGCAACCGTTTTATATAACGTTTTCATTTCTGGCAATAAATCTTTAAGTCTTTCTGCAGTAATATCCTCAGTTTTTAAAGCCTCACTTAACTTTAAAGCTTTTTTTGCTTTTACTCTAAATTTTGTTTTTAATGCAGATAAATAATCATTAAAACCTATCCAAACATGCTCTAACCTTAAAACCATATTAGGTTCTACATTAAATGAATTATAACCTTCATCATGCAGTTCATCAGTAATAAACAATGATTCCTTTTCAAAATCTTTTAGCATAAAAAAATCGACTTTATTCTGAGGTTTTAGTTTAGTAAAGTCAATAATCGCCTTAGCAATTTTTAAAATTATCTCATTTTTATTCTGATCATCTTTTATAAAAACGCCGTGTTCTCCACTTACAAAAGTATTGCCACAGGTAAGTATTTTAAAAGGTTTTTCTGGCGATAAAATTCTTAATTTTCTTCCAACACATTTTATCCATTCTACAATAGATTGCATGTTGTTTTGAACACTATCTAAATAAAAATCTACTATTTGAACTGTAGCAATTGCTACCGCTTTAGTCTCTTTAAATAGAACAATATAAGCGAATTGTATCTTGGGGTGTGTTTGCTGTAATGCTGCTAAATATTTAGGATTATAATATAAATTTTCTGTGCAATTTAATTCTTGCCAAACTTTATTTGGTATATCATTAACTGCATAAAAATATTTAACATTCAAAGTATGCTTTGTACAAGATAAAAAATTCACCAACACCTTTTTATTTTGGATGTAAATTACTAAAAGTTTATGTAAACAATATTACATAACTCCATTATTCCAAACTGGCACCTTTAAAAGCTTACTAATTTTCATCATATCACTTAAAATATACATTTTATCTCCATGATTTAATAAGTTATATCTAATACCTTTATTTGTTATTAAATTTAACTCGTATGAAAAGTAACCTCCGGACGAACCACTTCCGGATGAAAATTTTTGCAATACTTGTAATGCATATACTTGTTGAAATTGTAAAATTTCGCCTCCAATAATAATTTTTCTTTTTCGAGTATGTATAAATACTTTTGGTGAAAACATGAACAACAATACTAAACCAATTAATAAAAAAGGGCCTCCAGAAGTAAAAAACAATTTTCCGCCTTTCATAAAAGTAAGTGGAATATCGTAAATATGATAATACTCATAAAATGAAATCACAACATAATTTAATCCTATCAAGAAAAAACTCCAAGCAAATATTTTTGTAAACGAACTAGATGTTATTTTATAACCTTGTGCTGTTTTTTTATATACTTCACTCGCAAAATTACTAGCAGAGTTTTCTAAAGCATCCCACGATATTTGTTGGCCAATTACATCATTTGTTGGGTCGTCAAAAACAAAATCTATTTGTTTGTTTTTAGGAGATGTTTTCTTTCTATTAGAGATATAACTTGTTAACACCATACCAATTCCCATAAATGCTAAAACAAGTAACATTCCTCCTGTTTTATAAAACAGAAATTGCTCGTTACCGTAAACCTTTTTATGAACAGGCACAGTTATTTCTAATTTTTTAAGTAAATGCTTCCCTTTTGAACTTAGTTTTTTTTCTTGTCTTAAAGAATCTAACCTGTAAATGTCTTTTTGAAGCGTTATTTGATTATTATTATACCTATCGTATTTTTTTTCTAACTCAGGTACAACTACAAAAAATATAATTCCTAAAGGAATTAATAAAAAAAGCCAAGAACTTTTTAATGCTATCTTATTCATTCTGTTTTTTTATAAACTTTTAAAATTCCTTTAGATTATTTATATTTAAGCTTCATTATTACCAAAAATAATGAAGATACAGCTGTTATACTATTCGCTAAAATCATAGGTGTACTTTTTAAATGGATTCCATAGATTAACCACAGTACAATACCTATAAAAAACACAGAATACATTACTAATGATAATCCTTCTGTAGATTTTGTTTTCCATGTTTTGTATACTTGCGGTAAAAATGACGCTGTTGTTAATGTAGCTGCTAACAAACCTAATACTTCATAAAAATTATCCATAGTATTTATTTTTATCAAAAAAAAAAGGAAGACTTTTTAAATTTCAAAAAAAGTCTTCCTTTTATACTTATCTTTATTTTTATCCTACAATATTAATAATTTTACCAGGCACTATAATTATTTTCTTAGGCTCACGTCCTTGTAATTGTGCTTGAGTTCTTTCTTCTGACATTACTATTTTTTCAATTTCATCTTTACTTAAATCTAAAGACAAGTCTAACGTAAAACGCATTTTTCCGTTAAAAGAAACTGGATATGTTTTAGAACTTTCTATTAAGTGAGAGGCTTCAAATTTAGGAAAATCAACTGTAGAAATAGATGTTATATGACCTAACTGACTCCATAGTTCTTCAGCAATATGTGGTGCGTAAGGTGAAATTAGCACTAATAAAGGTTCTAAAATTGCACGCTTATTACATTTTAACGCTGTTAACTCATTTACTGCAATCATAAAAGTAGAAACCGAAGTGTTGAATGAGAAGTTCTCAATATCTTCTGCTACTTTTTTAATTGTTTTATGTAAGGTTTTTAACTCATCTTTCGTTGGTTCAATATCAGTAACAAGTGTTCCTTCTTCACCAATGTATAATTTCCATAATTTCTTTAAGAAAGAATACACTCCTGAAATTCCCGAAGTTTTCCAAGGTTTAGTCTGCTCTAAAGGACCTAAAAACATTTCGAATAAACGCAATGCATCTGCCCCAAATTCTTCACAAATTAAATCTGGATTAACAACATTGTATTTTGATTTCGACATTTTTTCAACTTCTCTATAACATACAAATTGTTTGTCTCTACCAAAAACAAAGTTTGCCGTTTTAAAGTCGTCTCTCCATTCTTTTAGTTTGTCAATATCAACAATTATATCTCCATCAAGCGTGCTTACATTAATATGAATTGGTCTAAAAGTTAATGATTTCTCATTCTCTGCAGTTAAACCTGATGCTATTAATTGTTTATTTCTTCTTGTCCATAACTCAGCATCTTTTTCTGTAATTTGATTTTCTCCTTGAAAATAATCTGATGATAAATAAATATTTTTAGTTTTCCCTTCAAATAATGCTTCATATACAAAAGCTGAAGTTCCTAAAATCATTCCTTGGTTGATTAGTTTTTTAGCAAATTCATCAACTGGCAAAGCACCTTTATCGAACAAGAATTTTTGCCAAAAACGAGCATATAATAAATGTCCTGTTGCATGCTCAGAACCACCAATATATAAGTCTACTTGCTTCCAGTAATCAGCAGCTTCTTTACTTACAAACTCTCCTTCATTGGTTGAATCCATATAACGGTTAAAATACCATGAACTACCTGCCCAACCTGGCATTGTGTTTAGTTCAAGAGGAAAAACAGTAACTCCGTTTATCTCATCATTACTAACAACTTGAGATGTTTCAGTATTCCAAGCCCATTCAGTTGCGTTTCCTAACGGTGGTTTTCCATCTTCGGTTGGTAAATACTTTTCTACTTCTGGTAAAACGATTGGTAAGTGTTTTGCGTCAATCATTTGTGGCATTCCTTCTTTATAAAAAACAGGAAAAGGTTCTCCCCAATAACGCTGACGGCTAAATACAGCATCACGTAAACGATAGTTTATTTTTCCAAAACCAAAACCTTTTTGTTCCATTTCGTAAATCGCTAATTTCATCGCTTTTTTGTACGATAAACCGTTTAAGAAATCAGAATTTGCAATTTTAGTTCCTTCTTTATCTGCATGCGCAGCCTCAGAAATATCTACATTTTCAAAAACATTCGGAATCTCTAATTCGAATTTTTTTGCAAAATCATAATCACGTTGGTCTCCACAAGGTACTGCCATAACAGCACCTGTACCGTAGCTTGCTAACACATAATCTCCAATCCAAATTGGTACTTTTTTTCCTGTAAACGGATGTAAAGCATACGCGCCGGTAAAAACCCCTGAAATCGTTTTTACATCAGCCATTCGTTCTCTTTCAGAACGTTTTGAAGTAGCTTTAATATAATCGTAAACCGCTTTTCTCTGCCCTTCAGATGTAATTTTTGCTACCAACTCATGTTCTGGTGCTAAGGTCATAAATGACACACCATAAATAGTATCAGGTCTAGTAGTAAAAACGTCAATTTTATAATCGTTTTCTACTATCGTTTCTTCAACTTCAACAGTTGATTTTTCAATTGGTTTTGCAAATTGAATTGTATCATTAATTTTAGATACTGCGCCTAAAACATTTTCTAATACTTCTTCGTTTGTAAAACGCACTACGTGAAACCCTTCACTTGTAAAGTAAGCATCTCTTTTTGCTTCATCTTCCTTACCAGAAAATTCTACAATAATATTTTTTGCTAAACATACATAGTCTACTAAATAAGAACCGATAGTATATTTTTTTCTGAATTTAGCAGCGCCTTTTTTATTTTTTAATTCATTCCAAAGTACTTCTTCTGCCTTCGAAAGATTTAAACGCATTTCTTTAACCGCCTCTAACTCTTTAAATGACAGTTTTGCACCTGTATCTGAAACTTCTAAAGGAGCTACCTTAAAAGTTACCATGGCTCCTTGACTTCTTCCAATCCAATTGGTTTGGCTATCTTTTAAAGGTTGTGGCCAATCGATGTTTTGTAGCCCGTCTAACAAACGTTGTGCGTATGCCGAAATTCGCATAGACCATTGGGTCATTTTTTTACGAATAACTGGATGACCTCCACGTTCTGAAACTCCGTTTATAATTTCATCATTTGCCAATACTGTTCCTAATTCTGGGCACCAGTTTACTTCGGTATCTGATAAGTAGGTTAAACGGTATTGTAATAAGATTGCTTCTTGTTCTTTGGTTGAAAATGCTTTCCATTCATCCGCAGAAAAAATAGTAATATCTTCATCAGAAACAGCATTAACTGTTTCGTTTCCTGCTGTTTCAAAAACAGCAATTAAGGTTTCAACATCTTCTGCCTTATCGGTATCTTTATTATACCAAGAGTTAAATAATTGTGTAAAAATCCACTGTGTCCATTTATAATATTCTGGACTAGACGTACGAACTTCACGAGACCAATCGAAAGAAAAACCAATGGTATCTAATTGTCTTCTATAAGTGGCAATGTTTTCTTCGGTGGTTTTTGCTGGGTGCTGCCCTGTTTGAATAGCATATTGTTCTGCTGGTAAACCAAAAGAATCATATCCCTGCGGATGCAATACATTAAAGCCTTTATGACGCTTATAACGCGCGTAAATATCTGATGCAATATAGCCTAATGGATGCCCTACATGTAGTCCTGCTCCTGATGGATAAGGAAACATATCTAACACATAATATTTAGGTTTTTCAGATTCATTACTGGCTTTAAATGTTTGGTTATCTGCCCAAAACTGTTGCCATTTCTTTTCTATCTCTTGATGATTATATTGCATTGTATTTCTTTTAAGAAGCTGCAAATTTACGGTTATTGTGTGGAACAATAAAGCGGATCCCTTTTTTAAATAAAGGCATAAAAAAAAGTGCAAAGAAATGTTTGCACTTTTTAATAAAAGTATATTTTTTGCTTCTCAAAAGAATTTATTTTTTATCCCTTTACAGGTACTGATACAATTGTTTTTCCCCAACCAAAATACATGTTTGCATTATTATCTTCTCCGTCAAAAACGACTGAAAAGGCTTCAATTGATTTTTTTGATTTAGAAACTTTACCTGCTACTCTAGCAACATCTTCGGTTTCATTATAAAAATAAGATCCCCAAACATTTTTAGCAGTACTTAAAATCACTGTCCATTCTTTGTCTCCTGGAATTGTGAATAACGTATATGTTCCTGCTTTTACATCTTTCCCTCCAAAATTAACATCCTTGTAAAAAGTAATTTCAGCTGCCTCATTAGCACCTGTTCTCCAAACTTTTTCATTTGGTGCCAATTTAGAAACTTTTCTCCCTTTTAATTGTGGGCGACTATAAACTACTTTCACTAATTTATCTGAAACTCTATAGCTACTTGGATATGCTGCTGCATCCATTGGGCTTTTATCTAATCCAGCAAAACTTTGTGCAACTGCCTTATTTGTAAATACAAGTGCAATTGTAAATATAAAGATTGATACTACTGATTTTTTCATAATTATGTATTTTAATTTATTTATACTTATCGTTAGTCTTTTTGAAGCAGTAAACTTACAATCTTTTCTCTTAAATTATATGGATTTTATCTTAATTACTAAATTTTAAAGCACGGAGTTTCTCATATAAAAAGATCAAAACTACACTAAAACCAAACATAGGAAACACAATTGAAAGTCCTATAATCAATACTATATTACTTTTAGTTAATTTAAATTTAGTAGACACCTTTGGTACCCCCCAACTTCCTTTTTGCTTTCTATAAATATAAGATATTATAGCTGCCAAACTCATGGCGGTTAAAGCAATTGCTATGCCAAACATTAACCACCAATTCCAAGCTCCAAACTCTCCTTGATGAAATGCCATAACCCACATGCGTCCTCTCATTAAAAAACCAACATCACTCCAAGTATGTTCTTTAACTAATTTACCTGAATACTGATCAAAATGCAACATTTTTTGAGCAGCTAAAGGAAAGGTTTTATTAGAAACACTAAAGGTACTTTTTGCTGACTTTGGAAATCCTAAACTAATTACACCTGGTAAGTTTTGTTGCTTGGCTATTGCAACCATCTCTTCAATTGTAATTCTTTTTTCTTTTAATGTAGATGTTAACCCTCGTCCGCTCCATGTTTTAGGATACCCTGTATTGGTTACTTTCTGCACCCATTTAAAGTTGCTTCCAAAAGCATCTGTCCAAGGAAAACCTCCAGCTAAAATAACTAATAATAAAATAGATATCCAAAAACCAGTTACAGCATGCAAATCTCTATACAAGGTTCTTCTTCCTTCTTTAAATCGAATAACAAAAGCTCCCTTTATTCCTTTAGAAAAAGGCCACCAAATATACAGTCCTGTTAAAATTAAAACAACCATCCAACTAGCAGTTAGTTCTACGATTTTTGTTCCAACTTTACCTCCTAATAATTCTCCATGAAGTTTTCGAACAGTATACATCCAAGTCTTTTTAGCACTGAAACTTCCAGAAACTTTACCCGTATATTTATTTACAAAAACACTTTTTTTACCACCAAATCTTCCTGAAATAAATTCATTACCTTTTGTAACCTCATTATTTAGAATTAATGTATTTGGTTTCTTTTTTAAATACTCCTTTGCATTTTCATATTGCTTTTCATAAGAAACCGTTATAGCCTGAGTACTTTCTATACTTTGAATATTAGCTATTGCTTCTTTTTCTACATCTGGTTTAAATAAATAAATTGCTCCCGTTATAGAAAGCACTAATACAAAAGGTAATGAAATGATTCCTGCAATAAAATGCCATTTCCAAAACCATTGATTTAATTTTTTATCTTTTTTCATTGTTTGAGATTGAATTCCTAATAATACTTATCATTTTGTATCATTAAGAATAATAGAATAAATTAATTATTAAAAATTGTATTTAACCCCTCCATAAAAAGAAACAGGTGCTCCTACACTATATTTAACCGAACCATAGCGATATGAAGCCCTTGTTGAATATAATTTATCAAATAGATTTAAACCTTGTGCCCAAATTTCAAAATTCCTATAAGTATAACTTGCCTTTAAATTAATAAGATGATGACCATCATATACTGTAGTTTGCCCTGATTGACCATTTACTATAGCAGCTCCTTCAAAACTTGAATTATATTTACCTAATTGCTCGTGCTGTAAGGTTAACAATAAGTTCGTTATGGGCTTGTATTTTAAAGATGTTGAAGCAATATATTTTGGTGCGATTGGCATTGCGGTATTAGAACGATCTATAGTAAAATAGTTTCCTGTTTTTCTATCTTTAGCAGCCTCTGTAAAAGTTATGTATTTATGGCTTGCATAACTACCATTGTAATCAAATTCTAAATTATCCGTTATTTTCCAATTAAATCCTAACTCAACACCTTGCGAACGTGTTTTTCCTGCATTTTGAGATAAGTAATTCCCTGCATCATCAGAAGTCGTAACAAAACGATTTTTACCATCTAATCGATAAATAGCAAGATCTAACTTAATATTTGAGTTTAATGTTGCATAGGCTCCAACCTCAAAATTATTAAATTTTGCTGGTTTTAATTCATATAAGTCACCATTTAAACCACTATTTCTAAATAATGAACCTATTTGAGGTGGTGTAAATCCTTTTGAATAATTAGCATATATACCTGACCTTTTATTAAAATTATAGTTTAACCCAATTTTTGGCGCAAAATTATTGTAAGTAACTTTTTGGTCTTCAACTCCAGAAGCCCCCTCATCTTTATTATCATAATCATAACTAAAACCATCGTAGCGAATGGCAGCAGTAAATTTTAGATTATTAATAGGTGATATTTCAAATTGTGCATAACTCGCATAGTTTAATATATCTGCATCGTAAAACATTTTATAATTGTTTGTCACGTCATAATCAATAAATTTTTTGGTGGTAGCATCGTACGTAACTCTAATTTGTTTCGCATAATATTCTTGTGGCGAATAATCTACTGTTCCTCCTACAATTAATGATGCATCAGCAAAATTGAAATCTATTTTATGTTGAATTAAACCTACAACACTTTTAAACTTATTAGAATTAATTTCACCAAATTCACTTCTTGTAGATATTCGATACGATGGAATTTGATTCATTTCATTATTGCGATAAATAAAATTGAATGAGGTTTTATTATTATCATTCCAAATTTTATCTAATGTAGATCGAAAGCGTAGTGATCTTGCTTCTCTTTCTGCGAATGTATGATTGCTTTCATATTTACCTGCTAAATAATTTTCTTCTGACAAAGAACTTGACCCCATATCAGATCGAAAATCTATAAACGACACAGTGTTTGTCCATCGTAAAGATTCACTAAAATCATTTACATTTTTAAAAGTAATTGCAAATTTCTCATAATCTGAATGTTCAATTAATCCATTTACACGACGCACTTTATGTACCCCTACATAAAAACCATATTTATCTAATGCAGTTGTTGAAACCTCTGCTTCAATCTTTTGCAATCCTAATGAGTTTCCCTCTATACCAAATGACCCTCCAAATTCTTTTCTTGGATTTTCAGTAATAAAATTTATACTTCCTCCAATTGCTTCACTACCATAAATACTTGATGCTGGTCCTTTTAAAACCTCAACTCTACCAAAGGATGTGCTATTCATTTCTAAAAGCGCATTATGATTAAATACTGCCACAGGTCTAATTGGCAAACCATCTTCTAAATACAAGAATAATGCTTTGGTTGCGATTGGTGTACGAATGGCCATCATATGTTGTTCGTTACTTGCCGCCATTGATGAACTCATATATACTCCCGGAACTTGATTTACTAATTGATCAACTCCAAAAGCCTTTGTTTCTTCAATATCTTTTGAAGTAACAATACCAATAGCTCCAGGAACCTCAGTTCTTTTCTGCGACTCTCTACTTGCGGAAACAATAACTTCATCTAAACTATGTTGATCTTCTTCTAAGATGACTCTATTAAAATCGCTAATAAGTTTAATCGTTTTTGTTTTATAACCGACACTTGTTATCTGTACTGTTGATTTTTGTAATTTAATTATAAAATTACCTTCAAAATCGGTAGCAACTCCTTTGTTTTTATTTACTGTTGAAATAATAGCAGCTCCTACAATTGGATTATTATCCTTATCACTTATTTTACCTTTGTATTTAACCTGAGTAAACCCTTTATAAATAGGTATTAAAAGTCCTATTAATAAAATTATTTTTAATTTTTTCATCATGTTAAAAATTGTAATTGATATACAAACTTGTTCTATATTTTACCTCAATAGTTCCTTGCGCTAAATTTTGGTTGATTGGATACATTGCTAACCCACCAAATGTCATTTTTTCAGTATTATACTCAACCCCTATGTTTGTAAACAACGCGTGTCCGTTTGTATTTATCACCTGAATATTAAAGTTTTTGTTATGTGCATAAAACTCTCCTGACACACCTAAAGAAGGCACAAAAGCATGATTTTTATTATCTTTAAAAACATAAAAAAAAGTACTATTAAAATTAAACTGATTTCCGAATCTGTACTCTTTTTTATTGGTTGTTTTGTAATAGTAATTTAAGTAGTTTGTTATGCCGAATTTATTGTATTTGTAAACATATTGCATGTTTGCTATATAATCTACACTTCCGGTACCTAGTTGAAAGCTAGGATTGATACTATTGTATATTGCTGCATCATAGTTACCTGTTGGCAACTTTACTCCTACGCCAATTTTTAATAAGTGATTTGAAGAGGAAACCTTATCTGTTACTTCATTATACGCGCCATTTTTTTTATTTAAAATCGTATAATTGGAAAGCACTGTTATATCTCCAAGTCCATTTATTTCATTTATTTTATCTACATAATTTCTATTATGAAAATGAAAAGGAATAAAAACCTGTAGCTCTATTTTTTTTGCAAGAGGAATACGCGACCATACTTGAAGCGTATTAAATGTTTCGTTTATTATTGGTGAATTATTAAAAATTCCATCTCTCGATTCATATTTTTGATATAAATATCTCACTCCTACAAAATTATTATCAACAACACCTCCCATTCCTAAGCTTCCGCCATTATTACTACAACCACAGGCGTCGCAATCTTCTAAAAAAAGACGGTAATCGGCAGGAAAAGGATTTCTAGAATACATGACTATTGTTAACATGCAAAAAAGAAATGTATGTGTTTTTTTACTCAGCAAATCTTTTATCTTCAATAAATTCATCATCGGTTAATGTGTTTAAAAATGCTATAATTTTGTTTTTTTCATCTGTTGCTATTGAAATTCCTAAATTTCCATTAGCATGTTTTAATATGGGATCTAAATTTTGAGTTTCTTGTACTCCGTTTGCATAAAAATTAAGTACTGATGCTAACGATCCAAAACGACCGTCGTGCATATAAGGTGCCGTTAAAGCAATGTTTCTTAAACTTGGTACTTTAAATTTATACTTATCGTCTTCTACAAGTGTAACTCGCATTCTGCCTAAATCATTAATTGCTGGATTTATAGGCAATCCATTATTTCTAAAAGCATCATCGGTAAATAATGCTGTTTTATGACAAGTGGCACATTTACTTTTAAATAAGTCCAAGCCTTCTTTTTCTTCAATTGTAAAATTACCACCAGACTCGTGTCTAACATACTTATCGTATTTAGAGTTTGATGAAACCATCGTTATCATAAATTGCGACAAGGCTTTAAAAGTATTTTCTGTATTTATTTGACCGTCATCAAAAGCTTGATTGTATAATTTTTCATACATTTCGTCTTTTCGTAATTTTTCTAAAATACTGGTTACGGTTTCGCCCATTTCATCTGGATTTGTTATCGGAATAATTGAAAATAAATCTAAATGAAAGGCTGCTCCATCCCAAGAAAACTGTTTTTGAAATGCCATATTTTGTACTGGTGGCGCGTTACGTGTTCCCTTTCTATCGTCTACTCCATGGCTAAACTGATGCCCATGATGTGTAAATGCAAATTTTTGTTGATGACAAAATGCACAAGCAACGACTCCGTCGGATGACAACTTACCTTCATAAAATAGCTTTTTACCTAATTCGACACCTTTTTCGGTAAGCGGATTATTATTTAAAGTATACGTTACTTCGGGAAAGTTACTCGGTTTTACGAATGTTATTGGTACTTTTTCGTAAACTCCTTCATCATTATTACAACCAACAAAAACACACATACCTATTATTAATAGTATATACTTTTTCATCTATATAAATGTTTTTAAGTAATTGAAATAAACCTTAGAAATTTAAAAAACTTCTAAGGTTTAATGTGAGTTTAGTGATGAGAATCACTACCATTATGCACATGGTGTACCGAAAACATTTCCTTGTTATTTTCGGCAACTAACCCTGCTTTTTCTCCGCCCATTATCGTTTCTCCTTCAGAAAGTTTAACTTTATTAGCGCCGTCAAGCATTTTACTTGCATCAACTTGTATATGAATTTGTGGAGATTTATCATTGCTAACCAGTGCTGTTTCCATCGAAAGTGTTACCTCTTTATACAAATCTACCGTGGTCCCTCTGCTTGCAATATGTAACATAAAATTTTTCTCTTCAATTTGTGTAGCTGATTTAAAACCACCTTCTAAAACCACAAATTTATAACCAGCTTGCCAGCTCCAAGTTAAGCTGTAGTCCTCAGCTTTAGTCCAAAAATTTTCTTGCGCTGCTTGTCCTTGAATATATCTTTCTTGATCTACACCAATACCAAATTTTAGTTGAGTATACATCCCAGCAGGAACATCTTCTAACATTACTTTTACATTTTTAACTTTATCACCACCACCTTCGCTAATAATAAAATACCCCTTTTCTTTAGGGTATATAACCTCTTCACCACTTTCAGTAACTAAAACAAAATTACTTACGATATAATCAAAAGCGCTTATGGTTAAGTTTTCGTTATTACCATTAGTGTATGAAGTGTTTCCTAAAATTAAATCATCTCCTTTAAATGAGTTATCAAATTCTATTGAAATATTATTTTTTCCTTCTAAAGCCAAAGGAGTATTATCGCTACAAGACGCGAAAGTAAAGGCAATAGTAATTGCCAATAAAGTGATTGTTTTTTTCATTTTATACGTTTTTAGTGTTGACAAACTGTTTTATGTTTGTCAACTATTTTTTATTTGATCAAACTGCTTTATCTAAAAACTAAAATTAGTTCAGTTTTTTGTACTGTATTTTTTCTTAATTAAATTTTAAACATTTGCTTAAAATTTAACATTAGGAAACAAACAGAAGAATAGATAAATTGATCGAAATTCTATTTAATAAATAGCATGTTATACTCATATTATAAACACAAGTATAAATTAAGCCAACCGTTATAAATGAAAAGTATTTGGTGGATGAAATGTAGCAGATACAAACAAATAAGAATAGGTTTGTTTGTAAAAAAAATGAGTCTGGTTTATATGTTTCTTTTGTTTTTTATCTTTTAAACTAAGCAACTCTACAAAACCAATTGGGTAATCTTCAGCAACAATTCGTAAAGATCTAAAGTCATCATCTTGTTGTTGTTGTATTTTTTGCATTAATTGACATTTACCATTACACTGAAGTGCTGGTTTATCTTTATTTATACATAACACTTTTGATATATAGTCGTAGTTTATTGCATACTCTACAAAGGGAGCTATAGGTCGTAACATAGCGACCATGTACAATAAGATGAAAAAATATATACTTAGTTTTTGTAACAAAACTTATGTTTAAAAATACTTAGTACAAAGATAGTTTAAGTATTTTTTTTACTCAACTAAAACTTAAGAAAATACTATTTTAATTTATTCTAAATAAAGTAGTATATTTGCACCGAATTACATAAGTTATGATTGTATTTTATACTCAAAATAAAAAAGCTCTTCCTGTTGTTTCAATGCAACAAGAAGCCGTATGCACTTCTATTTGCACTGCTAACTGTATAAAACCTAAAAATAAATGCTGCAATAAGTACCAAAAAAAAGGCATCAACTGTAAGCGATGCCCTTTAACTTTTGATATTAAAATAGCTTCTTAATTACGCTACTTTTAATAAAAAATAACTCTTTTTTCCGCGTTGTAATAACACATATTTATCAGCAATTAAATCTTTTGCTGTAATTGTAAAGTCTTCTTTTACTTTTTCTTTATTTACCGATACCGCATTTTCTTTTAAAGCTCTTTTTGCATCTCCGTTAGATTTTAAAAAACTAGTTTTACCTGACAATGCATCAATCATTGATAAACCTTCTGAAATATCTGCTTTTAAAACTTCCGCTTGCGGTACGCCATCAAAAACATCTAAAAATGTTTGCTCGTCTAAACTCTTTAAATCTTCCGATGTAGATTTTCCGAATAAAATATTAGAAGCTGCAATTGCTTTGTCTAATGCTTCTTTTGAGTGTACAAAAGTAGTAACTTCTTCAGCTAATTTTCTTTGCAATGCTCTTTGATGTGGTGCTTCTTTATGTGTCTCAATTAATGAATTTATAGTAGCTTCATCTAAAAAGGTAAATATTTTAATATACTTTTCAGCATCCTCATCTGAAGTGTTTAACCAAAATTGGTAAAATTTATATACAGATGTTTTATCGGCATCTAACCACACATTTCCTCCTTCTGATTTTCCAAATTTAGAACCATCTGCTTTGGTAATTAACGGACAGGTCATTGCATATGCCTTTGCTTCTTCACCAACATTCATTCTACGCACTAACTCGGTACCAGTAGTAATATTTCCCCACTGATCTGAACCTCCCATTTGTAACAAACAGTTATGGTTTTTATACAAATGATAAAAATCGTATCCTTGAATTAACTGGTACGTAAATTCGGTAAAACTCATTCCGTTATTAGAATCACCAGAAATTCGTTTCTTTACAGAATCTTTCGCCATCATATAATTTACTGTAATACGTTTACCAACATCACGCGCAAATTCGATAAATGAAAAATTTTTCATCCAATCGTAATTGTTAACTAAAATTGGAGAGTTTTCAGTACCATTATCAAAATTTAAAAAACGTGCTAAAGTTCGCTTAATTCCATCAACATTTTTAGCTAAAGCTTCTTCATTTAATAAATTACGTTCGTCTGATTTTCCTGACGGATCACCAATCATTCCAGTAGCTCCACCAACTAAAGCAACAGGTTTATGTCCTGCTTTTTCAAGGTGTACAAGCAATATAATTGGCACCAAACTTCCTATATGCAATGAATCAGATGTTGGATCAAAACCAATATATGCTGCCGTCATTTCTTTTTGTAATTGCTCTTCTGTTCCTGGCATCATGTCGTGAACCATTCCACGCCAACGTAATTCTGCTACTAAATTTTTGGTCATTTTTATGAGTTTTAAAGACACAAAGATACATTTATCGTTTAAAAAATTCTATTTTCGTTATATGATTTTAGTTACAGGAGGAACAGGTTTAGTAGGCTCACATTTATTATATCATTTAACTCAAAAAAATGATACGATTCGTGCTATTTATAGAACTGAAGAAAAAAAAGAAAAGGTAAAAAAAATATTTTCTTACTATACCGAAAATATTGAGCAATTATTTAGCAAAATTGAATGGATTAAGGCTGATATTACTGAAATTCCATCTTTAATTCCTGTTTTTAAAGGTATAACAAATGTATATCATTGTGCTGCTTTGGTTTCTTTTAATCCGAAGGATTATAGAAAGATGCGTCAGGTAAATATTGATGGTACCGCAAACATGATTAACTTATCTATTGATGCTAAAGTTGTTAAGTTTTGCTTTGTAAGCTCTATTGCTGCGGTTGGAAAAGCTATAAACGGAAAACCTATTGATGAGGAAAATGAATGGGCAGACGAAGACAACAATAACGGGTATTCGATTACAAAATACGGTGCCGAAATGGAAGTTTGGCGCGGTAGTCAAGAAGGATTAGATGTTATAATTGTTAACCCAGGGGTAATTTTAGGCAGCGGTTTTTGGAATGAAGGATCGGGAAAATTATTTACACAAATAAACAATGGATTTAAGTTTTACACAGAAGGTATTACTGGGTTTGTAAGTGTAAAAGATGTTGTAAAAGCAATGATTTTATTATTGCAATCTGATATTAAAAACGAACGATTCGTATTGGTATCAGAAAATAAATCTTTTAAAGATGTTTTATTTACTATTGCAGATGGTTTGCACAAAAAGAAACCGTATATAAAAGTTGGAACGCTAATAACTTCGTTTATTTGGAGAATTGATTCGGTAATAACTTTGATAACAAAAAAAGAGCCTTTGCTAACTAAAAATTCAGCAAAGGCCTCTCACAATAAATCTTATTATTCGTCAGAAAAAATAGTAAAAAAATTGAATTTTAAATTTGAATTAATCAATACGTCCATCAATCAAATTTGTGAAAATTATAATTCATAATTATTCACGCTTCTTTATATTTAACGGTTTTCTTTTAAAAACAACTTTACTTTCTTCCTTAAAATCTTCTTCTAAAATTAATTTGTCCTCAATTTTTTTATTTTTACCCCTCAAGGTATCTTTTCCTATATAATATGTTTCTATAGAGTCTAAATTCTTTTTCACTTCTTTAATCATATCAGAATATTCTTCTATTTCAGAAGTGTAATATTTATTACTAAGATCAAATCGTAAACTATCAATTTTATACTTTTCATACACCAACATCATATAGTTTTTTTCTTTTTTTAAAAACTTATTTTTAACATTTTCGGCAGATGAAGCGATATACATATCTGTTAACAAAATAACCATAGAGTCTTTAGGGATTAAAGATTTTGGTGCTTTGTAAATAGTATTACTTGTGGTGCATGAAGTAATAAGTAACAGAACGATTATGTAGGTTATTTTTTTCATTTATGCTTTAAACTCTAAGCGTTTTCCTTTTGTGTTCTCGTCGAAAACCCCATTAACAAACATCAAGTTTCCGTTTACAAAAGTGTGTGTTATTTTACTTGAAAACTCAACACCTTCAAAAGGAGACCATCCACATTTATATAATATATTTTCTTTAGCAACCGTCCAATTTTTATCAGTATCAACCAAAACTAAATCGGCATAAAAACCTTCCTTTATAAATCCGCGTTTTTCTACCCTAAATAATTTTGCTGGGTTATGACACATTTTTTCTACCGCTTTTTCAATTGGTAAAACTCCTTCTTTTACTTTTTCTAAGATAGCTGTTACTGCATGTTGTACTAATGGGCCTCCACTAGGTGCTTTTGTATATACATTATCTTTTTCATCTAAAGTATGCGGCGCATGATCGGTGGCAATTACATCAATTCTATCATCCAATAAAGCTTTCCATAATCCGTCTTTATCTTTTTGAGATTTTACTGCCGGATTCCATTTTATGTGAGTTCCTTTTTCCTCATAATCTTTGTCTGTAAACCATAAATGGTGCACACAAACCTCGGCGGTAATTTTCTTTTCTTCTAACGGAATATCATTTCTAAATAATGCTGTTTCTTTAGCTGTTGACAAGTGAAAAACATGTAATCTTGCGCCAGTTTTTTTAGCCAACGCTATTGCTTTTGAAGATGATAAATAACAAGCTTCTTCACTTCTAATAATTGGATGATATTTTAATGGAATATCATCACCATATTTTGCTTTATATTCTTCGGTATTTTTTCTAATGGTAGCTTCATCTTCGCAGTGTACCGAAATTAACATATCAGTTGATGAGAATATCTTTTCTAAAACTTCTTCGTTATCAACTAACATATTTCCAGTTGATGATCCTAAAAACAATTTAATTCCTGCTACATTTTTAGGATTTGTTTTTAACAACTCTTCTAAATTATCATTCGTACCACCAAACATAAATGAGTAATTAGCATACGATGTTTTAGAGGCTGTTATAAATTTATCTTCTAACAACTCTTGCGTAGTTGCTTGCGGTACCGTATTGGGCATTTCAATAAACGATGTTATTCCACCAGCAATAGCTGCTTTACTTTCGGTAGCTATATTTGCTTTGTGAGTTAATCCTGGTTCACGAAAATGTACTTGATCATCAATCATACCCGGAATTAAATATTTTCCTTCTGCATCGATAATTTCAACATTTGAATTCGCATTAATTTCGGTTGAAATTTCTTTTATATAATTCCCTTCAATTAAAACATCGCCTTTAAAAACTTTGTTTTCGTTAACAATAGTTGCGTTTTTTATTAAATATGATTTCATAATTATTTTGGTAAACCTTTTAATTTCATTTTTATAACTCCAAAAATAGCTTCTTTTATAATTCCTGAACTTAGTTTTGATTGTCCTAAAACTCTATCAGTAAAAATTACCGAAACTTCTTTTATTTTAAATTTATGTTTCCAAGCTTTAAATTTCATTTCTATCTGAAAAGCATATCCTATAAATTTAATTTTATCCAATTGTATTTTTTCTAAAACTTTTCTTTTGTAGCATACAAAACCTGCAGTGGTATCATGAATTGGCATTCTTGTAATTAAACGCACATATTTTGAAGCAAAATAAGACAATAACACTCTGCTCATAGGCCAATTAACAACATTTACACCTACAGAGTAACGTGACCCGATAGCTACATCTGCCCCGTTATTTTTGCAAGCTTCGTATAATTTTACTAAATCGTTTGGATTGTGCGAAAAATCGGCATCCATTTCAATAATAAAATCATAACCTTTATTTATAGCCCATTTAAATCCATGAATGTATGCGGTACCTAAACCGTTTTTACCTTCTCTTTTTTCTAAAAAAAGATTATTTGGATATGTTTTTTGTAATTTTTCTACAATATCTGCTGTTCCGTCAGGTGAATTATCATCAACAACTAAAATATCAAACTCTTTTTTTTGATTAAAGGTTGTTTGTATTATTGCCTCGATGTTTTCTTTTTCGTTATAAGTAGGAATTATAACTAAAGCGTCTGATTTCATGTAATTTTCATCTAAATCTGAGCAAATATACACTAAATAATCACTAATTTTGTGTTAAATAAAAGCATAAAACAAATACAATTGCAAGCAATAGAACGCATTATAACTGACAATAATTGGATTACTTTGGTAATTGTATTTGCTATTATTTTATTAGCGTTAATGAAATTACTTGCGCCAAACAAGTTATTTGGTTACACCCTTGCTTTTTTCACCCCTGGTTTTTTTAAAAAAAAAGTAACTAATAACACTTCTTTTTACACACCTTTTAATTTATTATTGTTTTTATTTTCTTCGGTTGTGATTGCTCTTTTTTTAATTTTAATAATCAACTTAACTGATACTGATTATGATGTTAGTTTTTTTAATTATTTAATTATATTTTCTTTCTCTATCTCTTACTTATCTATAAAACATTTTTTAAATTTCTTCCTATCAAATACATTAGGGCTTTCACCTATTATTAAGTATTTTTTAGTACTTAAATCAGAATACTTAAACTCTCTCTGCTTACTACTACTTCCTATTATTATTGTGTATCAATATGCCTTTAATAGTGTTATTTTTTTATTAATGTGTTTTGGTATCTTATTTATTTTCAGAGGGTTTTTAATTTTAAAAAACAACAAAAAGATAGTATTACGTAAGTTATTTTATTTTATTTTGTACTTTTGCACCCTTGAAATAGCACCGCTATTAATTGTTTATAAAATAACAACGACTACGTAAAGAGAAAAATATATGAAAGTAAAAACTATTTTAGTTTCTCAACCAGCTCCTAAGACGGAAACTTCTCCTTATTTTGATTTAGCTGAAAAACAAAAAGTAAAAATTGATTTCCGCTCTTTTATTCATGTTGAAGGTATTGACGGAAAAGAAGTTCGATCTCAAAAAATTGATTTAAACAACTATACTGCAATCATTTTAACGAGTAGAAATGCAGTAGATCATTTTTTTAGAATTGCTGAAGAGATGCGCTTCACAGTACCAGATAGCATGAAATATTTTTGCCAATCAGAAGCTGTAGCTTATTATTTACAAAAATATGTAGTATACAGAAAGCGTAAAATTTATGTGGGTACTCGTACTTTTCCTGAATTAAGTAAATTGATAAAAAAACATAAAGACGAAAAATTTTTACTTCCTTCGTCAGATAAACTAAAACCGTTAATCCCAGCAGAATTAGATAAATTAGGTGTAAATTGGAAACGTGCTGATTTATATAAAACAGTTGTGAGTGATTTATCAGATTTAGAAAATGTTTTTTACGACATCTTAGTGTTTTTTAGTCCTTCAGGAATTGATAGCTTATTTAAAAATTTCCCTAATTTTAAACAAAATGACACTCGAATAGCTGTTTTTGGTAATTCAACAATTAAAGCTGTTGAAGACAGAGGGTTGCGTGTAGATATTGCTGCACCAACACCTGAAACTCCTTCAATGACTATGGCTTTAGATAAATATATTAAAGACAACAACAAAAAGTAACATTTACTTTTTTATAATTATAAAAACCATCAAAGATTTTGTTCTTTGATGGTTTTCTTTTTTATATCCGTAAGTATAAAGTACGTTTTACGTCAAAATTGAAAAATTAAATTCAATGATCTTATTACTTCTTTTTATTGCCGCATGTTTTTTAGCATACAGTAATGGTGCAAATGATAATTTTAAAGGTGTTGCTACCTTATTTGGCGCGGGAATTACTAGTTATAAAAAAGCCATAAATTGGGCTACAATTACAACTTTTTCAGGGGCTGTTGCTGCTATTTTCTTAGCAGAAGAATTAGTAAAGAATTTTTCAGGAAAAGGATTAGTTCCTAATGATTTAATACAAACTCCAAATTTTGCAATTGCTATTGCCTTAGGTGCCGCTATTACCGTTTTTACTGCAACTAAAATAGGAATGCCTATTTCAACAACACACAGTTTAGTTGGTGGTTTATTGGGTGCAGGAATTATGGCCGTAGGTGCAGAATTTAATTTTACAAAACTTAGTAATACTTTTTTAATCCCATTAATTGTTAGTCCACTCATGGCTGCATTTTTAAGTTTAACTGTTTATTTATTCTTTAAATTTTTACGAAAACAAATACCCACATTAAATAAACAACACTCAACTTTATTAAACATAGATTCTAACAAAATTTTAGATTCGTTACATTATATAAGTTCAGGTATTGTAAGTTTTGCTAGAGGATTAAACGACACTCCTAAAATTGTAGGTTTATTAATAATTATTAATACAATTAACATTAAATGGAGCATGATTTCTGTTGCAATTATTATGGCTTTAGGTGGATTGATAAATGCTAAAAAAGTAGGGGAAACAATGAGTAACAAAATTACAAAAATGAACTCAGGTCAAGGCTTTACCGCCAATATAATTACCGGGCTATTAGTAACTACCGCAAGTGTTCATGGCTTACCTGTTTCTACAACACATGTTTCAGTTGGTTCTCTTTTTGGAATTGGAACCGTTACAAAAAAAGCAAACTATAAAGTAATTGGTAAGATTATTTTATCTTGGATACTTACCTTACCAATAGCAGCAATTATGAGTGCGCTGATTTTTAAATTACTAGAAATTGTAGGATAAAAAATTAGTATATTTATTGTGTAGTTACTAACATAATTTATATGTAAATGAATAAATATTTAGACATTATAAAAAACTCTTATACAGATTATTGGAACTATCTGAAACAATCTGTTTTAATGGAATTAAATTGGGAGAATTATTTTTACGGTTTAATTATAATTTCTTTAGTTGTTTGGGCGTTAGAAATAATTTTTCCTTGGCGAAAAAATCAATCAATATTTAGAAAAGATTTTTGGCTAGATGTTTTTTATATGTTTTTTAACTTCTTTATACTGAATTTAATCGTTTTAATAGCTTTATCTAATTCGGCAGCACAATTTTTTAATGATTTTTTAAATACGTTCAATTTATCAATTAAGAGTTTTCAAGTTTTTGATATTAATCAATTTAACTTTTGGATAAGAATTTTTATCTTTTTTATAATTATCGATTTTGTGCAATGGTTTACACATACATTGTTACATAAATATAATTTTTTGTGGAAATTTCACAAAGTACATCATTCAGTAAAAGAAATGGGATTTGCTGCGCATTTACGTTATCACTGGATGGAACCTGTGTTATACAATTCAATGAAGTACATTCCGTTAGCAATTATCGGTGGTTTTACAGCCAAAGATGTAGCTTTTGTTCATTTTTTTAACATTACTATTGGTCATTTAAATCATGCTAACATCAACTGGGATTATGGTTTTTTAAAATACATTTTAAACAATCCTAAAATGCATATTTGGCATCATGCAAAAGAACTTCCAGAAAACAGAAAAACCGGTGTCAATTTTGGAATAACCTTAAGTATTTGGGATTATATTTTTAAAACAAATTACATTCCGTATAATGGAAGAGATATTGAATTAGGTTTTGAAAATGATGAAAATTTCCCACAAGATTTTATCAGTCAAGAATTGTATCCGCTGCGCGAGAAGTAATTAAATGAACTTAAAAATACTGCCCAATTCCAAAAACAAATCCTTTTGATGCATTTTTAGTTAAACCATATCCATAATCAATTCTAAATATTGCATTAAATATTTTTTTATTGATAAACCGTAATCCTAATCCTGAGTATGCTTGTGTATTTTTCGCTTTAACAAAATCACTAAAACTACCCCCTGGTTTTCGCCAACTACCTACATCAACAAAAGCATTTCCTTGTATTGCTAGCCAATTATTTTCATACATTGTGTGTCGGTATTCGGTATTCCAAACAATACTACCTGTACCTCTATCAACTAAAATACCAACACCTCTTAAGTTTACGTTATTATCTAATGCAAAAGGTGCAAACGGACTTTTTATGTTTGATGCCAAGCCTACTCGTAATCTATTTGCCCAATTTCCTTTTTCACCTACTCTTTTGTAATATAAAAAATCATTCCAAAAAACTAAAAAATCATCTTGATATTCATTTTCAGAAATCACGTATTGTCCATAAAATTGACTTTTAAATCCACTTATATATTGATAATGATAATTTAAATTATCGTAAGTATAAACTATTTTAAACAACCACTTATTTACGTTTAGTTTTAAAGGAACCTCGGGCGATGTACTTCCTGATAAATAATTGTATTTTTCTATAAAATAATTCAACCCAAACTGTAGGTTATTTTTAAAATTTGTTTGATACAAAGCAAGCGCTTCGTATGATGTGTTTTGATATTTGTAATTAGCCGTTTTATCATCAAAATACAAAGGCTCTTCACTTATCCATTTTTGATGATTTAACGCCAAACCCCATTTATTAGAAAACAATGTTGGTGCTTTAAAATTAATACCATATGAATCAAATCCGTTATTTTGATAAAATGCTCCGAGAATAATATTTTGCCCTAGAAAATTATAGTCTGAAACCCCAATTTTATACGCTGTTTTTTCATTCGTAGTCGTCCAAAGGTTAAACTCTGGTATTAGCGTATGATTTTCTACAACATTTACAAAAACATTGTACTTGTTTTCATGTGAATGAAATACTTGAAAATAAGCATGTGAAATTGCAGGCAAACGTTTTAAACGCACCATATCTTTACTTAACAAAACAGAATCTAAAGAAGTGTTATTTTTAGTTGCTAAAATCTTTTTTATCAGCCCTATTTTTGTTTTTTTTAACCCTTTAATTTTTACATCAAGAATTTTATTTTTTTGTGAAAATGAACAAAAATTGATTCCAATAATTAAAAACACTATTATTTTATTGCGCATATAATTTTCTAACTAATTCTTCTGTTGGTTTATTTTGTGGCGTAAACCTATTATTTTTTTCTCCACCAACTTCTTGGTGGTTATGAAACCATTTCCAAATAAACCCGCCAGCAAACCAATTTTCTTTCCAAAATTGATTATACAAAGCTTGCATTGCATTTTTTTGATTTTGATGGTTTATTTTATCAATAACCCTTTTAGACTCCCAAGGTTGTTTCCCTGTATAATCTACACTTCTATATCCATACTCTGTAAACAAAACAGGTTTGTTTACTTTTTTTATAACCTTATCAATTTCCTTTTTATGAATTTGCCAACCTTGTTCAAATTCTTTGAGAGTTGGTGATTTTTTATCACTTAACGGAAAATAGGCATCAATACCTATATAATCTAATTCATTCCAAAAAGACACTCTTTTATACTCGTCCCAATTGGCTGCATAAGTAAGTTTTCCTTTATAAATACTTCTAATTTTTTTTATCAGTCCTTCCCAAAAAACCGGTCTATTTTTAACAAATTGTTCTAATTCGGTACCAATACAAAAAATATCAGCTTTTAAATTTTGTGCTGTTTTTGCATACGTTAAAATAAATGCTGCATATGATGTTTCTAAAACCCTCCAATCATCTTCATTTTTCATTGTTATATTTCCGGTAAACTCGCCTTTCCAAACCCATATATGAGGTTTTATCATCAGTTTAATATTATTCTTTTTAAATTCCTCAGCATATTGAATTACTCCTTTTTCAGTTTCGCCAAACCATTGTCGATTTGTATTATGAGTTATTGTAGGTGATGCTAAATCTTTAATAAAACCAAAAGGCATCAGCGCAACATAATTGGCAGACACCTTTATAACTGGGGATGTATGTTTTTGGTTTATCTTATCAGAAGAAGCTACAAAGCTAATTCCGTTTATTTTTTTTGTTTGACTTTTACACGATAAACAGAGCAAACAAAGTAAAAGGAGTTTATATAATTTCATAACTCCTAATTTACACATTTTTTAAAATAACGCTCGTATGCCAATATTGAAACTCTGCCCTAATCCATTATTGGTTCCTCTAACAAAATTACTATACAAAGCTTCTATATTTAACTCTTTAGTTAATTGGTATTTTCCTCCAAAACCTAACGCAGTATAATCTTGTGTAAAATCTCCGAAACGCTCAGAATGTTGAACAAACCCTAAAACAGTTGCTTTAGATGATGGAAAATAACTCATAAAAACACTTGGCACTAATAAATAGCTATTATTAGCATAACTTTTACCTTCCTCTCCAAAACTATATTCAGTATTTAGTTCAGTAAATAGTTGCCATTTACCTCCTTCGAATGTATAGTCATAAAAAAATCTATTTTGAAAAATCCATGAAGCTTGATCTAAAAAAACTCCATTAGCATCTTGCTCAACATCAACTAAAGGAATATGAATTGCAGATTGTATCGATAAATTTCCTAAGCTTTTTAATGGTTGAAATTTAATTGCCGGAGCAATAGAGGTAATTCCTTTTCTTTCGGTTTGTCCACTTTCTAAACTAAAAACAGATAAAGCTTGCCTCCCACCAATTGTATTGGATCTAAACTCTGCTAAAAAACCAATATTAAAACGATTATTATCTGAAATCCCTGTAAAAATCTCAACAGACGATGTAAAAAAGTTTTCTCTTAATTTTGATTTTGAATCTCCGTTTTCATTTGCAAATTTTGTTTCTGTATATAAGTTATTTCCCCATTTAACATCCCATTGCCCTTTATTTAATAGCTTTGATGGTGTATACGTTTGTATATTACTTTTTTCTAACTCTTTTTCTTGAGAGTAACCTTTTATAACGCTAAACAACACTATTGCAACAATGTAACCGAATTTAATTTTCATTTTTAATCTTTTTTAATTGAATTATAAGACGTAGTATTTTTAATTTACTTGCATTTTATCTTTATTTAAAACCATTCTAAATTTATTTATTCTATTAAGTTCTTAACTTTAACAACGACCTAACTGCAAATCAACTTTTATGGAACACGTTGTTATTATCGGTAATGGAATATCTGGTGTTACTGCCGCAAGGCATATCAGAAAATTATCTGACAAAAAAATTACCATTATTTCTTCTGAAACTGAATACTTCTTTTCAAGAACTGCCTTAATGTATGTTTACATGGGGCATATGAAATTTGAACATACGCAACCTTATGAACCTTGGTTTTGGAAAAAGAATAACATCGAATTAAAAAAAGGGTTTGTTAGCCATATAGATACTCAAAAAAAGGAATTAGAATTTAAAAATGGAGAATCTTTTTCTTTTGATAAATTGATAATCGCTACAGGTTCTAAACCTAATAAGTTTGGTTGGCCAGGTCAAGATTTAGAAGGTGTTTTGGGAATGTATCATAAACAAGACCTAGAAAAATTAGAAAAATTTGCTCCTAATAACAAAGTATGTAAAAGGGCTGTAATTGTTGGTGGTGGTTTAATAGGAATAGAACTTGCTGAAATGTTACATAGCAGAAATATACCCGTAACTTTTTTGGTACGTGAACAAAGTTTTTGGGGTGGAGTTTTACCAAAAGAAGAGTCTGCAATGATTAACAAAGAAATTACTAACAATCATATTGATTTACGATTAGGTGTAAACCTAAAAGAGATTAAAGCTGATGAAAATGGACAGGTAAAATCTGTTATAATTGCTGAAACTGGCGAAGAAATAACATGTAACGTAGTTGGATTAACAGCTGGAGTTTCGCCAAATATCGATTTTATAAAATCTTCAGAGATAGAAATTGGTCGTGGTGTAAAAGTAAACTCGTTTTTAGAAACCAACATTAACGATATTTATGCCATTGGTGATTGCGCTGAACAACATGAAGCAATTGGTAATCGCAGGCCAATTGAAGCTGTTTGGTACACTGGTAGAATGATGGGAGAAACTGTTGCGCAAACTATTTGTGATAACAAAACTGCCTACAAACCCGGGCATTGGTTTAACTCTGCTAAATTTATTGATATTGAATATCAAACCTACGGTTGGGTTTGGGCGAAACCTAAAGAAAATGAAGCTCGTTTTTATTGGGAACACCAAAGTGGCAAAAAATGTATTCACATTAATTATGACAAAAACACCCATGAGTTTATTGGAATTAACACTTTTGGTATTAGAATGCGTCATGAGTTTTTTGATGCTGTTTTAACCAACAAAAAATCGGTAGAACATGTTTTAGAACATTTAGCAGATGCTAATTTTGACCCTGAATTTTTTAAACTTCACGAACCAGAAATTATTGCAAAATTCAACAAAGAAAACGACACTAATATTCAACTAAAAAAGAAGAGTTGGAAACGAATTTTTAATAAAGCATAATTACATGAAAACAATTAAAAACATCGGATTGCTAATATGCTTTATCGGTTTTGCAATTTTTACTGCAAGTATATTTACAGGTACAAATAACGTTTCTCAAAAAACTTTTGACACGTGGGCAGCTCAAAAGGTAAAAAGTGAGTTTTTTATAGAAAAGGCACAGCATGAAATTGTAGATAAAAACTTAAGTACCTATGCTTTATCCTCTAAAATAATCGAAATAGCAAAAGCATCAAACCAATACCATAAAGCACAAAAAGAAATTGCTTGGGATAAAATTATCTGGTTAAAATGGAACAAAACATCTAAAGATTTTATATATCCTTTGGTTAGAGAATCGGCAACGGGTTGGGTTAAAAACAATCAAAGTTTATTTTTCTTTTTAACGTTTGGATTAGCAATTTTAGGAGGCACAATTGCTTTTGCTACAGATTACAAATTATTAGGTCCAGCAGGGATTAAAAACAATGGTATTTTTCAACATTCAGCAACCAACAGAGGTTATTTAGGAATTGTAGCTTTTATATTTTTTGTGGGCTTTTATATGTTCCTATACTTTTACCCTAACTATTTGGTAAATCCTATTTTAGCAACCAACCCTATTAGTAAAAACTTAAGTGGTAACCCTGCTAGCCAATGGTTTTTATACGGATTTATGTATTGCGCAGTAATGAGTGTTTTTGCTATAAGAATGTTTATCAAGTACCGTCATAATAACTATCAAATACTACGAACAGCAGTTGTATTATTTTTTCAAATTGCTTTTGCCTTTTTAATTCCTGAAATATTAGTTGCTTTTAACAAACCTTGGTTTGATTTTAAAAATGCCTTTCCGTTAAATTATTCTTTCTTTTTCGATTGGAATATCAACAATTTATTAGAAAGCGGAAACTTAGGTATTTTTATGTTGGTATGGGGAATTTTACTAACCTTAATTATCGTTCCTGTAATGGTTTATTTTTATGGAAAAAGATGGTATTGTTCTTGGGTTTGTGGTTGCGGTGGATTGGCCGAAACCCTGGGTGATCCATATAGACAGTTATCGAGTAAATCATTATTTTCTTGGAAAATTGAACGCTATTTAATACACGGAGTTTTAGTTTTTGCGCTAGGGATGACTGCCTTAACTTTATACACTTATTTTGCTGAAATAGAAAGCTGGAAAGAAATTGCTTTTGGTATTTCTGCTTATGATATACAAACTAGCTACGGATTTTTAATAGGCTCTATTTTTTCTGGAGTTATAGGAACCGGATTTTACCCTATTTTAGGAAACCGTGTTTGGTGTCGTTTTGGTTGCCCGTTAGCTGCTTATATGGGATTTGTACAGCGTTTTAAATCTCGTTTTAGAATTACCACAAACGGAGGGCAATGTATTTCTTGTGGTAATTGTTCTACTTATTGCGAACAAGGAATTGATGTAAGAGCTTATGCACAAAAAGGAGAAAACATTGTTCGTTCTAGCTGTGTTGGTTGTGGCGTTTGTTCTGCTGTTTGTCCGCGTGGAGTTTTAAAGTTAGAAAATGGTCCAGAAGAAGGACGTATAAACCCGACAGAAGTATTACTAGGAAACGATGTTGATTTAATGAAATTAGTGAATGATAAATAAAGTAAAATATAATACTCAAAATATTTTTTTGCTTTTGTTATTATTTATCAGCATTACAATATTAGGGCAAAAAAAATACACAAAAATCAACTTTAAAAATGGCAATATAAAAGCTGAAGGTTGGATTTTAAAAACAGCAAAAGTTAAGTATTGGAAGTTTTACTATAAAAACGGAAACGTTAAAAAAGAAGGACATTTTAAAAATAATCATCCTGATAAATATTGGTACTTTTACCGTAAAGATGCTTCTAAAGAAAAAGAAGGACATTTTAGTAATAGAAAACAAAACGATTGGTGGTTATTTTATGATAAAAATGGAAATGTTAATCATAAATGCCAATTAAAAGACAACCAAAAAAATGGCTATTGTTTACTGTATAAAAATAAAAAATTAACGAAAGCATCTAAATTTAAAAACGGAAAAAAAATAAAAGAATGGGATAGCTTTTCATCTTTCAAAAAAGAAAACAAACTCTCTGACTTACAATAAATAATGAAGCAATCAATTAAAGTTATCATTCCTGCTTACAATGAACAAGATTCAATTGGACTTGTAATTAACGATATTCCATCAATTGTTGATGAAATAATTGTAATTAGTAACAACTCAACCGATGCTACCGAGCAAAATGCAAAAAAGGCAGGAGCAACTGTTTTAACAGAAAACAGAAGAGGTTATGGATACGCTTGTTTAAAAGGTATGGAACACATTGCTAATCAAAAAAACAAACCAGATATTGTTGTTTTTTTAGACGGTGATTATTCTGATTACCCTGAACAACTTACCGAATTAGTATACCCAATCATCAATCAAAATATAGATTTTGTAATTGGTGCTCGGGTTGAAAAATTAAGAGAAAACGGTTCAATGACTACACAACAAATTTTCGGAAATTGGTTAGCTACTTTTTTAATGAAATTTTTTTTTAAGGCAAATTTTACAGATTTAGGTCCATTTAGAGCTATCAAATACGATAAATTACTTGCTTTAAACATGGAAGATAAAACCTATGGCTGGACGGTTGAAATGCAATTAAAAGCTTTAAAACAAAAATTTAGCTATACCGAAATACCTATGAAATATAGGAACAGAATTGGTGTATCAAAAGTTTCTGGTACCGTAAAAGGTAGTATCTTAGCCGGCGTTAAAATATTAACTTGGATATTTAAATACAGTTTTAAATAATGATTTTAGAGTATATAATAATAGTCATTTATACTATTTCGTTGATACTAATTTTTATGTATGCTTTAGCACAATTAAACTTATTGTTTAATTACTTAAAAGCGCAAAAGCAACAAGATAATTCGCCAAAATTCGATTTTTCTAAGCCCGAAGAAATCCCTTTTGTAACCATTCAGCTACCGGTATTTAATGAGTTGTATGTAATGGAGCGTTTGCTAAATAACATTGCAAAAATTAAATACCCGAATCACAAATTAGAAATACAAGTTTTAGACGATTCTACAGATGAATCAGTAATTTCTACCGCAAAACATATCGATCAACTTAAAAAAACAGGATTAGATATTGTACACATTCGAAGGGAAAACCGTCAAGGTTTTAAAGCCGGAGCGTTAAAAGAAGGACTAGAAATTGCTAAAGGAGAGTTCATTGTTATTTTTGATGCCGATTTTTTACCTCAAGAAGATTGGTTAGAAAAAACTGTTCCTTATTTTAAAGATCCTAAAATTGGTGTGGTACAAACACGTTGGGGACATATTAACAGAAATTACTCAACCTTAACAAAAATTCAAGCTTTTGCTTTAGATGCCCATTTTACGTTAGAGCAAGTTGGTAGAAATAGCAAAGGGCACTTTATAAATTTTAATGGTACAGCAGGTATATGGCGTAAACAATGTATTTATGAAGCTGGTAATTGGGAAGGCGACACCTTAACTGAAGATTTAGATTTAAGTTACCGAGCACAATTAAAAAACTGGAAATTTAAATACCTAGAAAATGTAGAAACACCAGCCGAATTACCCGTAATAATTAGTGCAGCTCGCTCACAACAATTTCGATGGAATAAAGGTGGTGCCGAAAACTTTCAAAAGATGTTTAAACGGTTGGTTACCAACAATAATCTATCCTTTAAATCAAAAATTCATGGGCTCTTACATTTGTTAAACAGCTCTATGTTTTTAAACGTATTTATTGTTGGTATACTAAGTATTCCTATGTTATATATTAAAAATGAGTATGCTCATTTAAAACCTTTCTTTTACACAATGAGTTTTTTTGTTATTAGCTCTTTAATATTTTTCATTTGCTATTGGCATATGTATAAAAGAACCTATGGCGCTGGTATTAAAAACTTTTTTAGCTATGTAGGTACTTTTTTCACATTTTTCTCTATTGCTATGGGGTTTTCTTTACATAACTCAATAGCTGTTTTAGAAGGTCATTTTGGTAAAAAAAGTGAATTTGTACGTACACCAAAATTTAATATTAAAAGTCTTAAAGATGGCTGGAAAAACAATAAATACATTCGTAAAAAAGTATCTTTAAACGTAATCATTGAAGGCTTTTTAACCCTATACTTTGCCTTTGGTATGTATAGTGCTTTTATTGTTGGTGATCAAGGAGGTGATTTTGGTTTATTTCCTTTTCACTTAATGTTATTTACTGGTTTTGGATACGTGTTTTTTAAATCTCTTTTTTCTAAATCTTAATGCTCTTGTGGAAAAAATATAATGGAATTACCGCTATAATTTTATGTGTAATTTTATATTTTTTCTTTGGATATTTTTTAGAACGCACGCAGTTTAATTTGCTTTTATTCCTGTGGATTTCTCTCTTCGGATGCTTTTATTGGCTATTAAAAAGTAATACATTCTCTTTTAACACCTTAGCTTTACTTTCTATTTTATTTAAACTGATTTTTCTAGTTGCTATACCAAATTTATCACAAGATTTTTATCGATTTATTTGGGATGGCAGAATGATTTTTGAGGGATTAAATCCTTATTTATCATTACCAAAAGTATTTATCGAGCAGCAAAAATACCCAGTAAACCAAGCCGTTGAATTATACAACGGAATGGGAATAATGAACGGAAGTCATTACACCAATTATCCACCAATAAATCAATTATGCTTTTTAATAGCTGCTATTTTTGCCAACAAAAGTATTTTAGGTAGTGTTTTGGTTATGCGAGTTATTATTATTTTAGCGGATATTGGAATTTTATATTTCGGAAAAAAATTATTAGCATCGTTAAATTTACCAGTTCGTAACATTTTTTTATATGCTTTAAACCCCTTTATAATTATCGAAATGACTGGTAACTTACATTTCGAACCTGTTATGTTATTTTTTTTAGTGTGGAGCTTGTATAAACTACAGCAACAAAAATGGGTGTTAGCAGCAATACTTTTCGCCTGTTCGGTTTCGGTAAAATTAATTCCTTTATTATTTTTACCCTTATTTTTTCAATGGTTTGTAAAAAAAAGGGTTCATAATAAAAGTTTAATTACATGGAATTGGTTTAAGTTTTACTCCGAAAAACCACAAAAATTACTCTATTTTTATCTATTGATTCTAGCGATTATACTTTTATTGTTTTTGCCTTTTTACTCATCAGAATTAATTTCGAATTATTTTAACTCCGTTGGTTTATGGTTTAAAAGTTTTGAATTTAATGCTAGCTTTTATTATATCGCACGAGAAATAGGTTATTTATTTAGAGGTTATAATGAAATTGCTATAATCGGCAAAATAATGCCCATTTTAACTGTTTTATTTTTGATTGGACTAAGTTTTTTTCGCAACAATAAATCAACGATACAACTAATTACAGCCATGTTGTTTGGGTTATCTTTCTATTACTTTACCTCTACTACAATGCATCCATGGTATACTGCTACACTTTTAATTTTAAGTGTATTTACAAAATATAGATTTCCGTTAATTTGGAGTTTTGTAATTATTTTAAGCTATCAAGCCTATGCTAATTTACCATGGAAAGAAAACTTATGGTTTGTTGGCTTAGAATATATAATTCTATATGTTTTTTTAATTTGGGAAGTATCTATAAAAAAACCCACTTAATAAAATCAAGTGGGAAAAATTGCTATGAAAAAGAATGTGGTTTTACAACCACTTCTCAAATATAGAGAAGTCATTGCTTATAAACAAGTACTTTTTTAAAAAATTAGCCTTTTAACACGCTATTATTTTCTAGTTTATATTTTTCCTTACTTTCAAAACAAAATGCTTCTCCTTGATCATTAAACTCTAAACGATGCCCATATTCACTAATCCACCCTATTTGTTTTGATGGATTTCCTACAACCAATGCATAAGGCAGTACTTCTTTTGTAACAACTGCACCTGCACCTACAAATGCGAATTCACCAATATTGTTTCCACAAACAATGGTGGCATTGGCTCCAATACTTGCTCCTTTTTTTACAATCGTTTTTAAGTATTGATCTTGCCTTTTAATTGCGCTTCTAGGGTTAATTACATTGGTAAATACCATTGAAGGCCCTAAAAACACATCATCTTCACAAATTACTCCTGTATAAATAGATACGTTATTCTGAACTTTTACATTGTTTCCTAAAACTACTTTTGGTGATATTACCACATTCTGTCCAATATTACAGTCATTCCCAATTTTACAATCAGGCATAACATGGCTAAAATGCCAAATTTTGGTTCCTTTACCAATATCACTATTAGTATCAATTACAGCTGTTTCGTGAGCAAAAAAAGAATTTGTTGTATCCATAAAACAAAAATAAAAAACTCAACTTAAAAAGTTGAGTTTTTAAAATTATTCTACTTTAAAAGTAATTGGCAATGTGTATTTTACTTTTACGGGTTTATTATTTTGTTTACCAGGTATAAAGTTAGGTATTTTTGTTACTACTTTATTTGTTTCTTTTTCCAATCGCTTATGTGGTGCTCTAATTTTTATTTCAGAAACTACACCTGATTTATCAATTATAAACTGTGTAAAAATTTTATACTTTCCAGCTCTTAAACCTACATCTTGTGCTATTTCTGCGTTAAAATAACGCTGTACATGTTGTTGAATTTTACGTTCAAAACACTTTTTGTTTTCTATTTCTGATAAACCTTCACATCCTTTAAAAACAGGGGTGTTTTGTACGTTATTTATTGACATTGTATTCTCAACTAAGGGTTCTATTATTTTTGGTGTAACTATATTTTGGTTCGAATCAACAATAGGTGTGTTATCCTTGGTAGGCTTAATAATTGTTTCAATTACAGCTTCGGTGCTTTTAATAATTCTAGGAAGCACAACTGTTTTAACTATTTGTTTTTTTACCACTGCCTTTACTTTCTTTTCTACTTTTTTAACAACAATAGGGCGAGAAAATGTAAATACAGTTTCAATCGAATTATCAAAAGGAATAGGCACATCTGCTATTTTCTTTTCTGTTTCATACTCTAACGAGATAAAAACAATAAATAAAGTAAGTACCAAACCTAACTGAGTAAAAATTGATGAAAATTTTTCTAGTTGTTTTCTTGGAGATTTTTTTAGTTTTTTCATAGCTTTAATTTTTTTTAAGTTAATACTATGTTAAAAACAAGAAGTGTGCCAATAAAAAAAAGCAACCCTAATTAGGTTGCTTTTTTTTATATTTTTTGGTAAAATTTACTCTACATTAAAAGTAATTGGTAAGGTATAACCTACTCTTACCGCTCTACCTCTTTGTCTACCTGGTTTCATTTTAGGTATCTTTCTAGCTACACGCATAGCTTCCTTTTTTAATCTTGGGTGAGGTGCTCTTGCATTTACACCTGTTATAGAACCATCTTTATCAATTTTAAATTGAACATAAATTCTCTTTTTACCTGGTGCTAAGCCTAATTCATTTGCTAATTCTGAATCGAAATAGCGCTGAACATGTTTCTGTAATTTTTTATTTAAACAAGCTTTCTTTTGAGATTTTGTTCCTTTACATCCTGGAAAAATTGGTACTTCTTCAATAATTGCAAAAGGTACATCTTCTACCAAAACTTCTTCTTCAACTGCTTCTTCGATATCCTCTACTTCTACGGCTTCTGACTCATCTGTTTCTGTAGATTCAATAATTGTTTCTTCAACTTCTTTTTCATCTTCTACAACTTCTATCTTATCTGGTGCTGGTGGTGGTGGTGTATTAGGTTTTGGTTTTGGCGGTTCTATTTGAAGCTCTATAGTTTCTTCTTCTATTTCAGAAGCCATATTAGCCATTCCTAAATCTCCATACTCTTTATCGTATGTTTTATTTTCAATTGCAATATACGTTACAAATAAAGCTAAAACCAAACCTAACTGCATAAACAGTTTACTATAGTTTTCTAAGTTTGATTTTGGATTTTTCTTAATTTCCATCCTAAATATTTTTTAATAGTTCGCTAATTTAATTAAATTATTTTAACTTTTACAAGCTAATCCTTTAAATAGCTACATTTTTCTTAAAAAAAAGAAAGTAAATAATGTAAGCTATTAAAATACCCATCGTATTTGCTACAATATCTAACAACTCACCTGAACGATGTGTTGTTATTGTAACTTGAAGAGCTTCAATAACTATGCCGAAAAAAAAACAACAAAAAGCTATAAATAATTTGCTAGTTTTTGTTTTTTTAAATGCCAACAACCAAATAAAAGTTAAAATAAAATAAGCTATCAAATGCTTTAGCTTATCTATATTTTTTATTTGAATTTGTTGATTTTCAATTTTTATTAAGCTAAAAACAGCAATACCAATCGTAATTAGTATTGCTATTCTTATTAAATTACGACTTAATAAGTTCTTGATATGCTTCAGCACTTAACAAGTCTGCTGTTTGTGAATCGTCAGATAGTTTTACTTTTATCATCCATCCTTTTCCATAAGGATCTGAATTTACTAACTCTGGCTCATCTTCTAATGCTTCATTAAACTCAATTACTTCTCCTGATAAAGGCATAAAAAGGTCTGATACCGTTTTAACTGCTTCTACTGAACCAAAAACTTCTTCAATATCTAAAGTTTCATCTAAAGTATCAACATCTACATACACGATATCGCCCAATTCTCCTTGCGCAAAAGCTGTAATACCAATAGTAGCTACGCCTTCTTCTACCTTAACCCACTCGTGGTCTTTTGTATATTTTAATTCTGATGGAATGTTCATTGTTCTATTTTTATTGTGTTTATTTTAATTTCCTAAATTGTATATTATATTAATTCCTGCATTGATTGACTGTCTCGGAAATGTAGTTGACACCGCATATTGAAACGTTTGATGGTTATAATAAAACGACGCCGTTAAACTACTACTTAAATTGTAATCTGCTATAAATTTTAATCCAAATAAATTTTCTCCTCCTGTTATTTGACTATTTTCTTCATCAACACTTCGTATTAGAGTTAAATTATCTCTTAGCGAAATATCTGCTCTTAAATTAATATCTCCTTTTAATGTTTCTTTTTTACCTGTAAATCGAGTTACAAATTTAACATCTCTAATCTTATATCCAAACCCAATAACATATTCTGTTCCTTTAATATCGGTTAATGTGTTATTATTAAAGTTTAATGTTAAACTTCTATCTTTTCTTATTTCTCCTTTAAATGAAAATGAATTTTTCATTCTAAAATCTACTTTTACTAATGGCGAAAATTCATCTATTAAAGTTGCTGACGAAAGTAATAGTTCTGATTGATAATTACCAGAAGTATTTGTATTTGTTGGTGCAGATAAATCATATTGGAGATTATTTGTATAATTTCCGATAGTATAGGATGATTTATACCCATGTGATAAGGTAAAAGAAGAAAATGTTTTTTTGAACCACTTATTCTTCATAAAGCCATTAAAACGTAATGTCCAATTAGGTATTGGTATGTTTTTAAACATACCAGTACTTACAGAACTAGCATTATTACCAGAATATGCCGCTATAAAAGCTGGTAACATGGCTTGTTGCCCTGTTGTTTTATATCCTGACCCTCCTGGAGTGTTTGGTAAACCAGAGGCTGCGGACAACCTGTTTGAAATGGTTGTTCGATTATCTAAGAAATTTTGGTATAAAACTTCACTATCAGTAAAAGCTGTTCCTAACATAAAATGACTAATACTATAATTACCTGTTTCAAAGGCCTTAATATTAGGGTCTTGATGAAAACCTCCATTTCCATCAGAAATTACATCTAATTGTTGATTTAAATTACTGGTTTGAATACGGTTTCCTCGTAAATCAACAGTTAGTGTTTTAAATGGTTTTACTGAAATGTTATAATCTAACTTTTTATATCTTGTTTTACCGTAATTTTTACTGTAATATGGTTGATTTTCATCAGTTTGACTTGTTCTTGTTACCAACCACCCGTTTTCAATTGCTTTGTTTAAAATATCTGTTTGACTACCAAACACAAAGCCTAAAGTTGGTGCAGCCCCTCCTCCATAATTATTTCTTCCTAAAAAACCTACTGATGGTTTATATCCTTGTAACAGGGTTCCGTTATTTTGAGTGTAACTAATTTTCGCTCTTTTTACTGAGGTTAATACATCGTACATCCCTTTCATCACTTTATGACCAAAAGAAGCATTCCTTTTTAATTTTGCTTTTTGTTTTGATGCTTTAGCTCCTAAAGTAGCTGCTCCTTTTTTCGCAACTTTCTTTTTGGTTCCTTTTAACAACAACTTATCTAGTTTCAACGTTTTGTAAAAACGTCCAAAATCAATATTAGTATTTAAATTGTGTGTATTGGCATTTTGTATCATATTACCTACCACATCAGTGTAACTTATATTTTGTCCGTTAGGTAACTCTAAACTACTTTGAGAACTTGCTTTCCAATCAAAATCAGCATTATATCCATAATCCGCACTTAAAAAGCTTAAATACGGCAACTTATTAAGTGGTAATTTATAAGTTGCATTTAACTTTTGATGATAATTATCAGGCCTACCAACTGTAAAAAACTGATCGTAAACTTCTAATTCATTTTGCCCAAAATTATCATAAATATGATTATTTGTTGCGTTAAAATTTAATTGTAATGATTTAGTTAAATCAAAACCAATCGTATAATCCCAATTAAATAAAAATCTACGTTGAATGAGTTCTGGTTGTGCTGTTAAACCCTCTATTAAGTTTCTTGATTGTTGTGAATTATAACTTCTATTAATTCGAGAATTTAATGCAATTGTTTTGGGAACTGGATTAAAATTTAAATCTTTTATAAATCGTAGATATTTACTGCTAAACGTTTTCGATTTTTTAAAAGGCTCAATAACAAAAGGTTTAAAATTAAAGTTATAACTCGCCCCTGCCATTACATTTTTATTTTCGAATTTTTCAATATTATAGTCCTTATGAAATTCTTCGCTATGTGCATACGAAACCGAAAAATTTTCTACATCATAAAACTTAGGTTTTTTTGTGCTTTTCGGATTTTTATTCTTTTTAACATTAATAAAGCTAATACTTTTTCTTCGCGTATAATCTTGTGCGTTTTTGCTATTTGGGTTTTTATCTAGCGCGTCTTCTAATTTAACATCCTGAAATTGTGGATCATACTTAGGGTCTCTAAACTCTTCTCCATAACTATAACTCATTGGAACTTGTAAATTCCAGTTTTTAGGCATCATTTTTCCTAACTGAACATTAGTTGCAACGCTGTATTGTTTAATTTCTTCGATGCTTCTTTGCTGCACACGATCTTCAACATTACCAAAACCTATGGTAGACATTCTACCTGCTAAAGATACATCCATAACATCAGCTAAGTTTGCATCTGCATTTACAACGGCTGCCCAACCACCTTTATTGTCAAAACCTACGGCACGCAATTCATTAAACCAAACTTCAACTGTTTTATCTGAATTTGATACGTTTTTAGCTCCTAGCATTACTGTTCTTATTTGGGCTAAAGTAGGGTTTCCTTTTACTGATATTTTTAATCCGTTTGAACTTGTTCCTGAAAAAATATCGGTAATACTTGTTCCTGTACCTGTTGGTCTTTCTATTTTTAAGTTTGCTAATTCTTCTAACGGTACTTCTAAATTGTTAATTTCTGGCCAAACATCTAATGAAGTAGTTCTTTCAGTTGATAATATTAATGGTTTTTCGATTTCATAATAATTATCATTCAAGTCGGTTCCTAACCTTACAATAGCAACCACATCTCCGTCTTGTGTACTTGCTGTACTAGGTTTTTCGGCATGTAAAAACATACGTAAACTTTTATACCTACGCATATCAATACTTATATTTTTAAAAATAGTTCGTACTTCATCAGCAGGTAAATCTGTTGCTTTTAAAGTTACCGATTGTTCATTTTGACGTTGAATTCTATTAGTCCCTTGCAATTGTTCTCTTTGAATACCTGGAGGAAGTTTATAAATTTCTTGATTTTGCTCTATACTTACAACCCCAACTTCAAACTTATTAAGCTGCGTATTATCTAAATCTGCAGGTACGCCTGTATTTGGTAATGTTTTTGTATATCTACGCCAATCTCCTCTTACCAATTCTAATTCTCCAAATCTTAAAACAACAGGAATTTTAAATTGCGAAAGAAACATTCGTATAAAACGAATGCTATTAAAATCTGTAATTCCATTAATTTTTTGAGCGTCAACCACATTTCTAACTGGAATTCTAAACTGATACCATGTTGTGTTTCTAGATGCTCCATTAACTAATGTAATCGGTTCACTTTTCACATCGATAATATGATTTCTACCTAATTGTAAATCACTTTTATTTAATGAAACCTCGTACTCAAAATAACTGTTTACGGGATTCATTGTTTGGTCTTTATTGATATCTTCTACATCTGGGTATGCTGTTGATGATGTAGGGTAAGATTCATTTGACTGACTTGCTGTAGGCGAGTTTCCTTGTGTACCGTTAAAATTTTTATACCTTGATAATACCGAAGAGCTTGATGCTATAGCACCACCTCTAAAATATTGAAAATTATCTCCTGCTGGGTCATCTAAAGAAGCAAATGCTGGATATTTTATTTTTTCTTCTGCATCAGTTAAACCATCTAAACCTATATCTTGCTGCCTTCTTGCATCAGGGCTCGAATCAAAAGCGTATAAAATTGAAGGATTTATTGGTGTATTACCCCAGGTTGTTTCGTTTACATTGGCACCATCAACTTTATCTCCATCAGTAGGCAAACCGTTTTCATATTGTTTTCTTCCGTCTTTTAATATATCTTCAGATACATTTCCTAGATTTATAAATAATTTCCCTACATGGTTACTTGGGTCCTGAGGGTCAACACCTACTGGCACCCCTTCTTCTTGTCTAATTGAGTAGTTTTCATAAGGATCCATTAACCAAAACTGAATATACTCAACATTTGCTTGTTCAAAATTATTAGTTGTTAATGAACGCATAATTCCTCCCCAACGCTCTTCGGGAGTTACTGAACTTGCATTTGCATTATAGTTATATGGTCCTCTTTCAGACGGATAATAGGCCAAGTCTAATGTTCTTACTAAGTTTTGTTGCGTAATATCTAAATCTGTATTTGGAAATAATTCGTTGTAACGTATTTGGCGCACCTCATTTCGTGACAGTTCATTTTCATCAATACTGTTTGGTCTATTTCCGCTACCGTAAAATAGTTGATCTATATTATACCATGCTATTTTACCTCTTTTATAATTATATGTTAAATCACCTGCACCTCCGTTAAACCCTTGTGATTCGGGTGTACTTGCTAAAAACCATTGTTGTGGTGAGCTTAAGTTTATCGGTATTTGAGAGGCTTCAAAATCATCTAAATATGAAGTTGCTGTACCGTCTACATTAATTCCGCTTGGCGATCCTGGTAATAAATATGCCATATCTGCTCTAACAGATACATTTGACGGAGCGTCGGTTTCAACAAATGGCAGCCTATTCGCTAATTTTGTTAAATTAGGTACTTCTGCTGAGTAATCTAGGTTTAATCCTAACATTACATTATCAATCGGTTCTCCTCCAAAATTTACTTTTGGGGTAATTGGTTTTTCGCTTACATTTAAAAATGTTCCACCTAAGATAAACTCTTCAGAAAAGCGATGTTCTACATCAATACCAATAAAGGTTTTTTGTTGTTGACTAAATAGAGTATTGCTTTCAGTTGTTGCGTTAATTGGTACTCCTGAAGCTTCTAATCCTGGATCTAAAATTTGTACACGCCCTAATTGGTAATCTACCACATAATCTATCCCCTCAACCAATTGTCGTCCTCCTGCTGTTACCTTTACAGAACCTCTAGGAATATTAAAGCCTCCTAAAGAAATTCCTCTACTAGTTTCTGATTTAAAATATCCTTTTAAAAAGAATTTATCTTTATTTTGATACTCGTTTTTAGCTTGAATTTTGGTAGTTAAATATAGTTCTTCGAAAAGATATTTATCTTGATCGACTGTACTGGTTAGTACATTTTTTAAATCGCTTCCAAATGGCTCGGGATCTGGAAACAACACGTACCCTCTTTCAGAATTTACAGTAACTCCATCTACATAATCAAAAAAACCATCTCCCTTTGGTACAGCATACTCACTTTGATCTAATTTATCTAAATTAAATATACGTAACAGTGGCTTTTTTCTAACTTGTTTATCTTCATCTGGATCATTTTTATCGGTTTCTGCCTTTTGTAGTGTATTTTGTAGTGTTCCTGTTTCATCATCACGATATAATAACTCAAAACGAAATCCTTCACGTTGTAAAGGAGAGGCTCCTAATGCATAAACATTTTTCATCATTAAACGCCATGTAGGAAAACCTTCATCTTCATTAGTAACCGTGTTTTTTCTTGTTGTATTTAAAATTTCACTACGTAATAATTTTACCACTAAATTTGATGGTGCTACGACTCCATCATTAGAAAACTCTCCTACTTTAAATACTGTTTCTCCTCCTGATGCTCCAACAGCAGTATACTCATAAGCAACAGCTAAAACTTCGCCGTCATTTAATCTTCTATTTAAAGAGATAAAACCTAATTGCGGATGTAACCTAAATTCATTAGCTTGTAATTTTCTTGCATTTTGAAGATAAGAATAGTTAAACCCTTGGCGAGCTGGCATGATGGTATTAATAGCCGAATCTACAGTAGCAACATCTCTAATACCCCCTGTAGTGGTTGCTAATAAAGAGTTTAAATTATTTACCCCGTTATATGGTAATACCTTGGAATTTGCTGAGATAGGACTGGGAACGGTATTTACCTCGTTTGGATTTACTTTGTTTACGTCATTAGATTCTCCTATATCGGCAAGACCTACAATACTACGATAATCAGTAACATTTTGAGTTCTATTGGTTATCCAAACCTCTACTCTTGTAATGTTTATAGGGCTATTTACTAAAGGATAATTACTTAAGGCATCTGTATAATTTTCTCTAAAATATTGTGCTAAAAAAAAGTGACGATCATTATCATAATCAGAGGCTCTTAACTCAAACTCTTCAATGGTTGCACCTCCTTCGGCAATAACTGTTTTAGATTGCGAGTTTTGTTGTGAAAAAGCTGCGGTAACATAGGTTTTACCAAATTGCAGTTCTGTTTTTACACCAAAAAGTGTTTGCGCCCCATTTATTAATGAGTTTTTTATTGGCATACTAATATTACCTGCTTCGATATTTCTTATAATATCATCTTCGGTAGGTGTATACTCTAATTTTATAACATTTTGAAAATCAAAGGTAGATTGTGTATCATAATTTGCCGTTACCTTTAATCGTTTACCAACTTTTGCTTGTAAACTTGTACTTATTTGTTGATCAAAATCAAACGTAAAACTGCTTTGATTTTCAATAGATATTTGAGGGTTTTCATTTCGTTGATAAATTCCTCCCAATTTTATATTTACCTGCCCTGTTGGATTTACTTCAACTGTATTCCCTCCAAAAATAGATTCGAAAAACTTAGAGTTTACATAATATTTTGGTAATAGATTTTTACGAGCTTTTTTGTTTCCTTTTTTCTTAGGGTTCGTAGCATCTACCTTTTCTTTAAAATAATCTTTTAAATCATTTTTTAATCGGTACTTATCGTATTCTTCAGGTGTCATAAAAATAGGAGTACCTACATAATAATCCCCTATTTTTTCAACCATTACAAATTTATTGATTGACTTATCGTACGTTACTTGTTTTACTGTTGGGTTATTTAAAAAAAGACTCCCTTTTTGATTGCTTTTAAAATTATATTTTAAAGGTACAATTGTATCATTTTTAACAGGGTTTGTGCTATTACCCGAGGTGTTTTGTGAAAACGAAACAACACTTACCAATATAGTAAGTGTTGTAAGTAATTTATTAATAATGCTTTTTTTCAACCTTTTTATAAATTTTTCAACGCCTGTTTTATTAGTTTTTCTACACTAGCATCAGGTGTTTCTTTTAAAATATTTCCTATAACTTTATCTGCTTGTTTACGAGCAAAACCAAGTACTTCTAATGCAGATAACGCTTCTTCTTTATTTGTATTGTTTTGAATAACTGAAACTTCATCTAAATCAAAAATCTTTAGCACCTTATCTTTTAAATCAACAATAACTCTTTGAGCAGTTTTGGCACCAATTCCTTTAACAGATTGTATGACTTTTACATTTTCAGAAGCAATAGCTTGTTGTATTTCTTCAGATGTCATTGATGACAACATTGTTCGTGCAATACTTGGTCCTACTCCCGAAACCGAAATAAGTAATTTAAATATTTCTCGTTCAATCTTATTAAAAAACCCATACAGAGTATGTGCATCTTCACGAATTGATAAATGTGTATATAATAGCACATTTTCATTGTCAGGCAACAATGAAAATGTATTTAAAGAAATATGTAATAAGTAGCCTACTCCATTACAATCTATTACTGCATGTGTAGGATTTTTCTCCACAAGTTTCCCCTTAATTTGTGTGATCATTTAATTAATTTTCAACATGCCCAAGTTAGACATTTTTTTTAGTTTAAAAATTTTTAGTTTTTATTTCCTTTATTTTGAGCATCTACCACTGCTACTGCTGCCATGTTTACCATTTCATCTACACTTGCTCCTAATTGTAAAATATGAACAGGCTTACTCATACCTAACAAAATTGGCCCGATAGATTCAACACCATCAACTTGTTTCATTAATTTGTAAGTTATATTTGCAGACTCTAAATTTGGAAAAATTAAAATGTTTGCACGTTTACCGTTTAATTTAGAAAAAGGAAATTCTTTTGCTAACAACTCTGGATTCAAGGCAAAATCTGCTTGTAACTCACCATCAACAATAACATTAGGATGGTAACGGTGTATGTATGAAACTGCCTCTCTTATTTTTGTAGAACTTTCTGCTTTTGACGATCCGAAATTAGAAAAACCTAACATAGCAATATGCGGTTTCATACCAAACATTTTTGCTAAAGAAGAGGTTAACTGGCTAATTTTTGCTAAATCTTTTGCTGTTGGATTAATATTTATAGTTGTATCTGCTAAAAACATAGGTCCTTGTTTAGTTAGCATCATATTGGTTGCTGCCACCCTTGTAACACCTTTGTCTTTTTCAATTAACTCTAACATTGGTTTTACAACCGATGGATATGACCTAGAATATCCAGTAATTAAAGCGTCAGCCTCACCAGTATTCACCATCATTGCAGCAAAGTAATTACGTTCACGCATCCATTTTTGAGCCTCTAAAAAAGAAATTCCTTTGCGCTGTCTTGTTTTCCAAAAAGCCTCTGCATAACGATTTCTTCTTTCGGTTTCTTCATCTGTTTTAGGATCTATAATAAGTACCTCAGCATCAAAACCTAATTCATTTTTTAGCTCTAATATAATATCTTTTCTTCCTAATAAAATAGGAATCCCTATTTTTTCATCATGTACACGTTGTGCTGCTTTAAGCACATCTAAATGATCTGCTTCTGCAAAAACAACACGTTTTGGTGCTTTTTTTGCTCTATTATGTAGCAATCGTATTTCTTTACTTCCTGTACCTGACCGATCCATTAACTCCTCACGATATTTATCCCAATCGGTAATAGGTTCTTGGGCTACACCAGAATCCATTGCTGCTTTTGCAATTGCTGGAGGAATTTCATAAATTAATCTTGGATCAAATGGTTTTGGAATTATATATTCTTTTCCAAAAGAAAGACTTACTTCATCATATACAATGTTTACTTGTTCAGGCACTGACTGTTTTGCCAAATCTGCCAAGGCATGCACTGCTGCCATTTTCATTTCTTCATTAATTTTTTTGGATCTAACATCTAAAGCTCCTCTAAAAATAAACGGAAATCCTAATACGTTATTTACTTGGTTAGGATGATCAGACCTACCAGTTGCCATAATGATATCATCACGAGTATCTATTGCCAATTGATATTCAATCTCTGGTTCAGGATTTGCCATTGCAAAAACGATAGGATCTTTGGCCATAGAAAGTAACATTTTTGGCGTTACTACATTCCCTTTTGACAATCCTATAAAAACATCTGCATTATGCATTGCTTCTTCTAGCGTATTTACATCTTTATCTGTTGCAAATTCGGCTTTTTGTGAAGTCAAGTTATCACGGTCTTTTCTGATAACTCCTTTACTGTCGCACATCACCACGTTTTCTCTTTTTGCTCCTAAAGCTAAATATAAACGCGTACAAGATATAGCGGCGGCCCCTGCTCCATTTACTACAATTTTTATTGTTGCAATATCTTTATTAATAATTTCTATTGCATTTTTTAATGCTGCTGCTGAAATTATTGCGGTACCATGCTGATCATCATGCATTACAGGAATATCTAATTCCTCTTTTAACCTTCTCTCTATTTCAAAAGCTTCAGGTGCTTTAATATCTTCTAAGTTAATCCCTCCAAAAGTAGGAGCTATTGCTTTAACTGTTTCTACAAATTTATCAACATCTGTAGCATCAACCTCAATATCAAAAACATCAATATCAGCAAATATTTTAAACAGTAATCCTTTTCCTTCCATTACAGGTTTAGATGCCTCAGGACCTATATCTCCCAAACCTAAAACTGCTGTTCCGTTAGATATAACAGCTACTAAATTTCCTTTTGCTGTATACTTGTAAACATTGTTTTTGTCTTTAGCTATTTCTAAACAAGGCTCTGCTACTCCTGGGGAGTATGCTAACGATAAATCGTGCTGTGTTGCATACTTTTTAGTAGGTACTACTGCTATTTTTCCTGGTTTTGGTTTTGCGTGGTATAACAAAGCTTCGTGCCTTTTTCTAGAATCACTCATAGGTTCGTTGTTGTTTGTTTGAACTTACAAATATACATTTTTGTTATTTAGTTAAAACTTTAAAACATGACTAAAATCATTTTTTTAAAATAGTTTAGTATCTAATTTTGCCTTAATTATTAAAATAAAAAACCATGAAAAACCCTCCAACATCAATCATCAACAAAGAAGTAAACTGGGATAAAACTCAAACAATAGTAAGTAAAACTGATATTTATGGTACTATTCTATACGCAAACAATGCTTTTACTGATGCCTGTGAATACAATGCTATTGAATTAATTGGCGAACCTCACAATATTATTAGGCATCCTGACATGCCAAAAGTTGCTTTTAAAGCATTGTGGAGCGCTTTAAAAGAAGGTAAAAATTACCACGCTATTGTTAAAAACTTAACCAAAACTGGTAAGTATTACTGGGTAATTACCGATTTTACTATTGATAAAGATGAAACTGGAAAAACCACTGGATATACAGGTCGTAGAAAAGCAGTTCCTAATAGTGTTGTTGAAAAAATAGAACCGATATATAACACTCTTTTGAAAATTGAAAAAACAAAAGGTGAACTTGCTAGTGAACTCTATTTAGATGCTTATTTAAAAGAAGAAATAGGTAAAAGTTATGACGAGTTTGTTGTTGATTTATTTAAAGAAGAATCTAAAAAAGATGAAGAAAAACAAAACGAAACTAGTAAATTTAAAAAAGGATTAAATTGGTTCTTTTTTGGAGATACCAATCCGCAATAAAAACATTTAATTAAGCTTAATATAAGACAGAATAAAGTTGTAATTTCGTTCTCCCAAAAAAAGTGAACAAATTATGAAAAACCACCCTATGCGCCCCCAACAAATTCTCGATGAAGAAATAAAATGGGACAAAACACAAATTATTAGTAGTAAAACGGATGCTAACGGAACAATACTGTATATGAATGATGCTTTTGAAGCAGTATCTGAATACAATAAAATAGAATTAATAGGTGAGCCTCATAATATTATTAGGCATCCCGATATGCCTAAAGTAGTTTTTAAAGTATTATGGGAAAGTTTAAAACAAGGAGAAAACATTCATGCCATCGTTAAAAACCTTACTCGTAGCGGTAGGTATTATTGGGTAATTACCGATTTTACCATCGATAAAGATGAAAGAGGAAAAATTACAGGATATACTGGACGTAGAAAAGCATTACCTAATAGTGTTGTTGAAAAAATAGAACCATTATACAAAACACTTTTAGATATTGAAACTGCTAAAAGTGAAGCTGCTAGTGAATTGTATTTTAAAGCATATTTAAAAGAAGAGATTGGTAAAAGTTACGATGATTTTGTTGTTGACTTATTTGAAGATGAATCAAAAAAAGAACAAAACACTAATAATGCTAGTGAGCCTAATAAATTGAAAAAAGGTATAAATTGGTTTTTCTTCGGAGACACAAATCCTAAATAAAAAAAACAGCCTTTTTTTAAAGGCTGTTTTTTTTTTACATAAACTTTACCTTTTCTTTCTCTTTTTATTTGTAAATAAATACTGACCTTTGTTTTTTTTTTAAATAATTAACTCATTTACATTTATGAAAAAGATTTATAAAATACTTTTAGGTATCGCGCTAGTTTTTTTTATTCTTTTAATTAGCATACCATTTTTATTTCAAGATAAAATAATTGATTTAGTAAAAACCACGGTTAATAATAATGTAAATGCTCAGGTAGATTTTAGCGATGCTAACCTAAGTTTTATTCGAAACTTCCCAAGTGCATCAGTACAATTATCAAATGTTACCGTTATAAACGAAGCTCCTTTTAAAGGTGATACTTTAGTTTTTGCAAAAGATATTTTATTAAAGTTAAAACTTACCGACTTACTTAAAAGTTCGTCTGGTCAATTAAGTATCCAATCTTTTACAATTAATGATGCTTTAGTAAACGTACTTGTTGATGAAAAAGGAAATGCTAATTACGACATTGCTATTCCTTCTGAAAAAACTACAAAAACAGTTGATGAAACCCCTTCAAACTTTGGATTATCAATCAATTCGTATGCAATTACCAACACGGCAATAAAATATAACGACAAACAAGGTAAAGTAGCTGTTGAATTTGCTAATTTTAACCATAGTGGAAGTGGTGATTTTTCACAATCAAACACTGAGTTAGACACTCATACAACAACTGATATTTCTTTTGCTATGGATGGAAATTCATACGCTAAAAACCAAAAAATACAACTCGATGCTGTTTTAGGGATGGATTTAGTTAACAATAAATTTTCTTTCCTAAAAAACGAATTAAAACTAAATGACCTGCCTTTAATTTTTGATGGATATGTGCAATTAAACAATACCAATCAAGAAATTGACATCAACTTTAAAACACCTTCATCAGACTTTAAAAACTTTTTAGGTTTAATTCCGCAAGCTTACACAAAAGGTATTGCCAACGTTACCACAAAAGGAAATTTTAGTGTAAAAGGAAAAGTTAACGGAATTTTAGATGCAACGCACATACCTAAATTAGATATTGTTGTGCAGTCTGAAAACGCTTCATTCAAATATCCTGATTTACCTAAAACTGTTCGAAACATTAACATAAATGCACAGGTAAAAAACACCACCGGTAAACTTAAAAATACTTTTGCGAGTATTAACAATCTTTCATTTAAAATTGACGAAGATACTTTTTCTGGTAAAGCAACGGTGCAGAATATAACAACAAACCCTAAACTAGATGCAACTATAAAAGGAACTTTAAATCTTGCAAAAATTAACCAAGCCTACCCTGTTAATTTAGAGCAAAAATTGAGTGGTATTTTAAAGGCGAATTTACGCACGCAATTTGATATGAATGCTATTAAAAACAGTGCTATAAATCGTATAAAAAATAATGGAACAATACAAATTAACGATTTTGTGTTTTCTTCAAATGATCTTATAAACGCTTTTCATATTAAAGAAGCTGCGGTTGATTTTAAGCCCAGTGTAATTACCTTAACCAAGTTTAACGCAACTACGGGTAAAAGTGATTTAAAAGCCAATGGTACTCTTAAAAACTTACTAGGTTTTTTACTCTCTGATAAAAAATTACAAGGAAAACTAAACGTAAATTCAACCAATTTACACATTGGCGATTTTATGCAAGAAACTTCAGGTACTACCGAAAAGAAAGAGGAAGAAACTACTCCTAAAGATGATACTAATGGAACTTCAATCAAAATCCCTGCATTTTTAGACTGTACACTTTTAGCCAATGCAAAAACAGTGCATTACGATAATTTAGCCTTAAAAAATGTAAAAGGAACCTTATTTATAAAAAACCAAAAAGCAATTTTACAAAACGTTACCGTAGGTATTTTTAACGGTCAAGTTGCTTTAAATGGAGAAGTAAATACGCAAAACGAAAAACCTACTTTCGACATGAAATTAGGTATAAAATCGTTTGATATTGCTGAATCTTTTTCTAGCTTAGAATTACTACAATCATTAGGACCTGTTGTAGGTGCCATGAATGGTAAATTAAATTCTGATATTAATTTATCAGGAGCTTTAAATACTGATTTTACACCAAACTTAACTTCGCTTACGGGTAAAGCTTTTGCTGAATTATTAACCACAAAAATAAATCCAAAGAAAACAAAAGCGTTAAGTTTATTAACAGATAAACTATCGTTTATTAATTTAAATGACCTTGATTTATCTGACGTTAAAACTCATTTATCGTTTAACAAAGGAAAAGTGGTTGTAAAACCGTTTAAATTAAAATATAAAGATATCGGTATTAATGTTGGTGGTAGTCATGGTTTTGACCAAAACATGAACTACAATTTAACCTTAGATGTACCTGCCAAATATTTAGGTAAAGATGTACAGGGTTTACTATCAAAATTAAGTACCGATGAGCAAAATGTTACCGTACCAGTAACTGCTAATATTACTGGTAACATGTCAAATCCGTCTGTAAAAACAGATTTATCTTCTTCTGTAACAAAATTAAGTCAAACCTTAATTAAACAACAAAAAGATAAATTAGTTTCTAACACTTTAAGTAAATTTTTACCTAGTAAAAAGAAGGATACTAGCAAAACAACAAATAAAAAAGAAGACAACGTAAAAAAAGTTACCAATGCTTTAAAAGGCTTATTTGGTAAAAAGAAAAAAGGTAATTAAAATTTACAGGCAACCTTTTTATTATTTGTCTTGTCTATATTTAAGGAGACTTTGTAAGTTATTTAACATTTTTTAAATACACTTTACATAAGTCTTCTTTTATGTTTGCAATAAAAAACTAATTATGAAGAGAATAACTACCCTTTTACTTTTAATAAGCACTTCTTTTTTGGTTGCTCAAATTAAAGGAAAAGTAACAAATACTAAAAAGCAACCACTATCTTTTGTTAGTATTTATTTAGAAAACTCCATTACAGGAACTACCACAAACAATAGTGGAAATTATGAATTACCCATAACGAAAAAAGGAAAACATACCATTGTTTATCAAATATTAGGATACAAAACAATTAAAAAACCTGTTACCATTTCTTCTTTTCCTTTTGTTGTAAATGTGGAGCTTTCTGAGGAAGAAGTTACCTTAGATGAAGTTTTAATTTCTTCGGATGAAAATCCCGCGAATAAAATTATTAGAAACGTGATTGCCAACAAAAGCAAAAACACTGATAAATTTGCTCAATACAAAGCCGATTTTTATTCTCGCGGATTATTTAAAGTAAAAAATCTTCCGAAAAAATTTTTAGGCCAAAAAATTGGCGATATGGGTGGCGGATTAGACTCTACAAGAAGTGGAATCGTATACCTTTCTGAAACAATTTCTAAAATCTCATTCCAAAAAAAACCTCGTAATTTTAAAGAACACATTATAGCCTCAAAAGTTTCTGGTAGCGATAACGGAATTAGCTTTAACCAAGCAAAAGAAGTTAATTTTAATTTATATGAAAACTCTTTTGATTTAGCAGATGCTCAAATGGTTTCACCCATTGCAAATGGTGCTTTTGGCTATTATAATTACAAATTAGAAGGAACATTTTACGATAAAAACAGTAAGTTAATTAGTAAAATAAAAATACTTCCTAAAAGAAAAAATGATCGTGTTTTTAGCGGTTTCCTTTACATTGTTGAAGATGACTGGGCAATTTACGGTGCTGATATTGTTGCTACCGGAGGGCAGGTAGGTATACCTATGATCGACTCTCTTCGTATTAAACAAAACTACAATTACTCATTTAAAAACAAAGCTTGGGTACCTGTTACGCAAACCATCGACTTTAAGGCCGGTATGTTTGGGTTTAATTTTAATGGTCGTTTTTCAGCAGCCTATTCAAACTATAACTTTACCCCTAATTACACTAAAAAATACTTTGGAAGTGAAATTTTATCTTTCGCTAAAAATGCTACTGAAAAAGATAGTTTGTATTGGACTAAAATTCGTCCTGTTACCTTAACTACTGAAGAAGTGGCCGATTACAAATTAAAAGACAGTATTAAAATCATCAGAAAATCTAAAAAATATTTAGACTCTGTTGATGTAAAACAAAATAAATTTAACCTTTTAAATATTCTTACAGGGTACTCATACAATGATACCTATAACAAATGGGGACTTAACTTTTCATCACCTATAACAGATATAAATTTTAACACTGTACAAGGTTGGAACTCTTCTATAGGAATAAACTATTACAAATCTGTAAACAAAAAAGGAAAACGTTTTAATATTAGTACAAATTTTAACTATGGCTTTTCTGATAAAAAATTGAGACCTACTGGTTACTTTTCATACAAATGGAACAATACAACCAAACCTGTTTTAACAATTAGTGGAGGTATTACAACTTCACAATTCAATGCAAAACAACCTATTTCAAAATTCTGGAATACTATTAGCTCAGTTCTTTTTGAAAGAAACTATTTAAAAATTTATGAAAAAACTTTTGCTAAAGTATCTTTTTCAAGAGAAGTAATTAATGGCATTCACATGTCTTCTTCATTAGAATATGCAGATAGAAAACCATTATTTAACACCACTAATTATGTAATGTTTCCTAAAAGTGATGTTGATTACACCTCTAACAATCCACAAAATACTTCCGATTTTACAACTGGTTTTACACCTCATAAAATGTGGACTTTTTCTGTTGGTAGTACCATTAATTTTGATCAAAAATATGTATCTTATCCTAACGGAAAGTATACTGTAAGTAGCAATAAATACCCATCGTTATTTGTGGGATATAAAAAGAATTTTAGTACTGATAATACCAAATGGAACTCAGATGTAGTGTATGCTCAATTAACTCAAAAAACATCCTTAAGTAATTGGGGAGAGTTTAAATACAAAGCAAAAGGAGGTATGTTTTTAGAGAAAAAAGATATCCCATTTATAGACTACGCTCATTTTAACGGAAATCGCTTGTTAATTGCGCCTAACAATAATTATTTAAACAACTTTTACATGTTACCTTATTATCAGTTAAGCACCAATGACAAATACGGAGAATTACATGGAGAATATAATTTTAAAGGCGCCTTATTAAGTAAAGTTCCGTTGTTAAATAAATTAAACTTTCATTTAGTAACAGGTGCAAAAGGTTTGTTTACAGCAGGCAACAAACCGTATACCGAATTTGCTGTTGGATTAGATAATATTGGTTTTGGAAAATGGCGTTTTTTACGCGTAGATTTTGCAAGATCTAACTTTAACGGAAAACAAGAAAACAGAGTGTTATTCGGAATTAAATTGTAATTTTACTTCTGAATTTTAATCAAAAATTACGCGTTTGAAGATAAATGTATTACTTTTTGGTATTGCAACAGATTTAATAGGAAGTGCTTCTTTAAAGATTGCGCTTCCTATTAACTGTAATGTTACTTCTTTTAAAGAACTGATTACAAAACAATATCCTGAATTACAAAAAATGAGTTCGTATGCTATTGCTATCAACGAAAGTTATGCAACTGATGAAACTATTATTACAGAAAATGATGTAGTTGCTATTATTCCGCCTGTTAGTGGAGGGTAACGCTTCGTCACTCTTCCTCGTAATGACCTGTGTTTTATAATTTATAACCAATACTAAACAATACAACTCTTGGCATTATATATGTTTTAGAATCGGTTATTAAATAATCAGAAAAACTGTTGTTTTGTTTAAAAGTAGTATCGAATAAATTTTGAGTTGTTAATTTAAACATCCAAGGACTATCTTCTTTTTGATATGACAACACTGCATTTGCAACGTTGTATTTATTATCAATATTTTCTGCTTTATTTAGATAATTATAATGCGTATAATCAAAATTAAAAACAAATCCGTCTAAAAAGTCATAGTCTATATTTACATACGGTTCGTTGGTTGTAAATTTAGATGTTGAATTGCTAGAAGTGTATTTACCAATATTTCTTCTAAAACCGGTTTCTATAGTTGGGAATTTATCAAACAAGGTTTCAAAACCTACATCAAAGGTATAATCAGTATTTTTATTAGTTACAAAATTATTATTGATATTTTGTATGTAATTAGATTTCATATAATCACCTAAAAGCCTGTAATTAATACTCTTTATTTTTTTTTCAAGAAATACACTTGCATTGTAACTTTCGCTGGGGTTTTCTATCATTTTAATTGTTAAAAACCTATCTATACTATTTGCATTTTCATAAAACTCAATAGTATTATTATACCCTTTTTTCTTTTTGGTATAGTTTAAGTTAGCATTTAAAAATAATCCTTTATAAAAACTAAAATGCCCATAATTAATACTTGCAGAATGATATAATTCATTTTCTAACTTCTCATTCCCTCTAAAAACCGAATTATACGTATTTAAATACAATCTATTAGAAAAGCTTGAGGCATCAGTAAAATCTGTCTTTAAGTTATATTTTATGGCTAAACTTTTTGAGTTGTTGATTTTAATTTTCATTAAAAAATCAGGTAATGCAATCCATTTTTTCTTGTTAAAATTAGTGTTCTGATTTATTTCCCAATCATATTTATGCAAATAAACTCCTTGCTTAAAAGTGAAAATTCCTGTTTTAAATTTATAATGCACTCCTAAAAACAAATCAGTAAAATTAAATTGAGTATCATTACCAAAACCATCTTCCATAAAATCACGCTCTGTTCCGTTATCTAGTAATTGAGAATCGCTTGTAAAAAACTTATTTTTTTGATATATATTTCCTAACGTTACGTAAATATGATTTTTACGGTTTAACACCCAAAAATCTTTAAAAACAGTTGTAAAATTATAATTTTTTGCATTTTTACTTTGCTTAAGTACTATTGTGTTTTGACCATTATCAATAGGTATTAAACCATTAAAAATAGGGTTTGTTGTATTCCACAAAGAATGTAAATTATTGTCATTAAATGTAAAATTAGCAATGGCAGAATATGTATGTTTACCTTTTCCTTTTTTATGCCACTCTATATTCTGATTTATACTAGATGTAATACCATTTTTATCAGTATTAATTTCGTTATCATTAGTATTAACAATTGATGATAGCGCATTTTTGTTATTATTTTTCGAACGTTTTACTTGAGTTTTAAAATACCATTGTTCATTAATGTTTGGCCTATAACTAAAGTTAACCTTACCAATACCCAAAGTATTTTTAGTTATAGTACTATTTTCTTGTTGCTCTAAAAACTCTGCATATGCATTTTTATTGGTTACAAAGCTGTTCGTTTTTATGTGTGAAAAAATGGCATAACCAGAAACGTCTAATTTGGCTGACAAAGTTCGGGTAAGATTTAATGCAGCAAATTGCTCGTTACTTTTTGTGATGTCAGATTTTTCTAAAAACTGCGATAAATTAGAATCTTTCGAATTAAAATCATTTTTGAATACACTATTTACATCACCTTTAAAACTTAAATAATCTTTAAACGTAAATATTTTTTCAGCAATAGTGTTAGAACTGCTGATGAAGTTCATCGTTGTATTTGGCGAATAATAAAATAAATTTGCATTGGCTTTATAGTAATTTTCATTTCCTTTACCTGCTGCTACATCACCAAAAACAAATCGTTTTTTATCTTCTTTTAACTTAATATTCATTGCTAATTTATTAGAATCGTTTAACCCTTTTAAAAATGCAACTTGATTATAATTTTTTATTGCTTCAACTTTGTCAACAGCATCAGCAGGTATATTTTCAACAGCTAACTTTGTACTTCCTCCAAAAAAGGGCTTACCGTCAACCAACATTTTAGTTACTTTTTTTCCTTGTACCGTAACGTTTCCGTTTTTATCTACCTGAACGCCTGGTAATTTTTTTAGTACATTTTTAAGCTTACGTTCGCTACCGTTTACAAATTTATTAGTGTTATAAATGGTCGTATCTCCTTTAACGGTAACAGGCAATTCAATAACCACCTCATCCAATTTATTTTTTGCTTCTAATAAAACAATATTTTTTTGAATATTTTTAGGAGAAGGCTTAATTACAAAATCAACAGTTTTGTAACCAATATGGCTTACACTTACTGTATAAGTGTTTTTACTTTTAAGATTTAAACGGTACCTACCTTGCTCGTCTGTTATAGCAAAACTCATGTTTTTTGTAACATCTTTCGGTTTTGCAATTACATTAGCATAAGATAAAGGAGTTTGTAAACTATCTCTTACAACACCTTTTAAATCTATATTCTGAGCAGTAAGTGTTACTGAATATACTATTAGAATGGTTAAAAAAATATTTTTAATCATATATAATGTATACTTATTTTTTATAATTATAAAAATCAGGAAAAGTCTTTCTTAATAATTTATCATACTCTTTTTTGGTAATCTCCTTTCCTTTAAGTGCTTTTATTTTAATTTTATTTTTTGGATTTAATGTTATTTTTTTAACCTTAAATGTAACTGCCGTTAATTCTAACTCTAGTATTAAACCAGGTAAACCATAATAATCTAAAGGGCCATAGCCTAACGGTATTTCATTAGTGTACCAAGCGACAGGATTAAAGTTTATAAATTCAGAATTTGTTCTAATAGCTTTATAACACAAATATCCTCCAATTTTTTTTGTTTCTTGTGTTAGTTGCCATATTGGTTTTTCGTTTTCTATTACATAACATTCATCTAAAGTTTCACAATCATTCTCTTTATTTTTTTGAGAAACTAATGAAGTAAAATATAATGTATCCCCTCCACTACTACCCTCTAATATAGAAGCTCCTGAACCATAAATTCTTTCATTATCTAGTTCTTCAATAGCCTTATAATTAGCTACACGATTAGAAAAACTTAAAATACCTTCAACCTCTGCTGAATTTTCAACCATTCTTTTAATGCTCCTTATAAGACCTTTATTAAGATACTTCTTATTCATTTTTTTTGCTTTCTCATTTATTTCATCAATAGTTAAATTTAATTTAACTCCATAAATAATTTCACCTGTTGCTTGAGAAAACAAATTGGTTGTTACTATAAATAGTAGTAGTAGTAGTAGTAGTATATGTTTCATGTTTATTTACTTACTTAAAAATACTCTTCGAGCAATAAAAAACTACTCGAAGAGTATTGTAGTTTAATTATACCCCATACAAAGATTATACTTCTTCTTAAAATCGCTTGTTCTTGGTTTATCCCCTCTAATATCTGCTAGAGTGAAAGCCACAGAAATCCCTTCTGCTTTACAATGAAGGTGACCTTTTCGCCCACCTGTAATATTTCTTTGTGCTGTTTTGTTTAATGGTTTTCCTAACTCTAAAATTGATTTTTTCATTATTAAATAATTTAAATGATTAATTATAACTTTGAATGTTTATAACTTTTCAAAGTCTTGAACTATTCTTCGCGAAAGAACATTTCAAATATATTTACATAAAAATTATGAAATTGTAAAAAAACCGTAAAAAAAGTAAGGTAAAACCATAAATATACTTTTATCTTTATGAATAAAACAATATAAAGTTAAGCAATATCTTTATTGATAGAGAAAAATTTCGCTTTATACAATAACATTATTCTTAACTCTTCCTCGTAATGACCTGTGTTTTATAATTTATAACCAATACTAAACAATACAACTCTTGGCATTATATATGTTTTAGAATCGGTTATTAAATAATCAGAAAAGCTATTGTTTTGTTTAAAAGTAGTATCAAATAAATTCTGAGTCGTTAATTTAAACATCCAAGGACTATCTTCTTTTTGATATGACAACACTGCATTTGCAACGTTGTATTTATTATCAATATTTTCTGCTTTATTTTGATAATTATAATGCGTATAATCTAAATTAAAAACAAATCCATCTAAAAAGTCATAGTCTATATTTACATACGGTTCGCTGGTTGTAAATTTAGATGTTGAATTGCTAGAAGTGTATTTACCAATATTTCTTCTAAAACCGGTTTCTATAGTTGGGAATTTATCAAACAATGTTTCTATACCAACATCAAAACCGTAATCGTTACTTTTATTGGTTACAAAACTATTATTGATGCTTTGTTTAAAATTAGAAGCCTTATAATTACCCTCTAAATTATATCTAATTTTTTTAATTTTCTTTCGTAATGAACCTCTAACGATCCAACTTTCATTCGGATTATCTAACATATCAATGGTTAAAAAACGATTTACACCATCAAAATTCACCGCACTTCTAAATCCTTTTACTCTTTTGGTGTAATTTGCGTTTGCAAACAACATTAAACCGCGATACAAACTAAAACGACTATAACGAATACGTGCCGAATGATACAATTCATTTTCTAAATTAGGATTTCCTTTAAATACCGAATTATAGGATTGTAAATAAAATCGACTTGCCAATTTAGAAGCGTTTGAAAAATTAGTTTTTAAATTATAATTCAGTTGAATTTTTTTTGACTTATTAAACTCAATCTTTAGTAGAAAATCTGGCAATACCACCCATTTATTTTTTTTGATTGGTGTTGATTGATTTACACGCCAATTATAATTATGCGTATACGCACCTTGCTTAAAAGTAAATATTCCGGTTCTGAATTTATAATGAACACCTGCAAAAAAATCATTGTGTTTAAAAACCGTAGTATTGTTAAATCCGTTTGATGAAAAATCGTTTTCGGTACCATCATCCAACAGTTGAAAATCATTACTTATAAATTTTTCTTGCTGATGAGTGTTTCCTATCGTTGTATAAATATGATTGTCATTATTTAACACCCAAAAATCTTTAAAAACTGTGTACAAATGATGCTTTTCGTTTTGATTTAATTGATTAATTCTTAAAGAAGCTTGATTCGTATTTAAAGGCTGAATAATTGGTTTTATTCTAGCTAAAAATGATTGTGAAGCATTCCAAAAAGTAGTTGGATTATTTTTATCGAAGGTGTAATTTGCGGTAGCTGAAAACGTGTGTTTTTCAGACTGATCTTTATGCCATTCTATATTCTGATTTACATACCAAATATCATTTTCTTTATTTATATTGATGTTATCTAGTTGAGTATTTATAGACGTATTGGTTAAATTACCTCTTTCTATAGCCGATTTTTTAACCTGTGTTCGTACATACCATTGCTCTTTAATATTGGGAGTATACTCTATATTAAACTTACCAATAGCTAATATGTTTTTTGAAGTTGTTTTACTTTCTTTTTCTTCTAAAAAAGTAGTGTATTGATTGGTTGCCTCATTAAAACTTTGGGTATTATTATGAGAAAAAATAGCATAACCAGAAATATCTAACTTACTGGCTACGGTTTTTGTAATGTTTAAAGCGCCAAAACGCTGTACGCTTTCTAGCACATCCTTGTTTTCTAAAAACTGAGAAAAATCGCCGCCTCGCCAATTAAAATTACCATCAAAAACAGCATTAATGCCGCCCTGAAAATTCATATAATCTTTAAACGTAAATGTTTTTTCGCCAATATTATTTAAGTTACCAATAAAATTAACATTGGTTTTAGGAGAGTAATAAAACAAGTTTGCATTGGTTTTATAAAAAGAATCATAGCCTATATTTGCACCAGCTTCAACATCACCAAAAAGAAAACGTTTTTTATCTTCTTTAAGCTGAATATTCATTGCCATTTCATCAGAATCTGATACATTTTTTAAAAAAGCAACTTCATTGTAATTGTCTATCACCTCTACTTTATCAACCGCATCCGCAGGAATATTTTCTACTCCTAATTTTGTACCACCACCAAAAAACTTTTTACCATCTACCAATAACTTGGTTACTTTTTTACCCTGTACTGTAACGCCTCCGTTTTTATCAACCTCAACACCTGGTAGTTTTTTAAGTACATTTTTAAGCTTGCGCTCGCTACCGTTTACAAACTTATCAGTATTGTAAATAATGGTATCTTGTTTTACCGTTACAGGAAGCTCAATAACTACTTCATCTAATTGATTTTTAGCTTCTTTTAGCACAAAATTTTTTGTGCTATTTGTAGCTGGTATTATTTCAATCTCAACTTTTTCATAGCCCAAATAACTTATACTTATGGTGTATGCGTTGTTTTTAGTAAGCTCTAAACGGTAACGACCTTGCTCGTCTGTAATAGCAAAATTCATGTTTTTAGTAACATCTTTGGGTTTTGCTATAATATTAGTATACGATAACGGATTTTGCAAACTATCTTTTACAGTACCTTTAAAAACTACAGTCTGCGCGCTACAAAAATTAACAGTAATTAAAACTAGTAATGGAAATATAATTCTTTTTAGCATTTTTATTTTCTTTATTTTCTTCCTAAATCTTTAAAGAAATTTCTATTCATTTCTTCATATTCTTCGTTTGTCATTCGTTTTCCTTTAGTTGGTTTTTTTATAACAATTTTCTCTTTAGGATTTAAAACATCTTACCTTGTAACCTGTTTTGTGCTAATAGTAGTGTTTTAAATAAAATATATAAAAGGTAATTTGTAATCCTTTTTTATAATCTATAATGCTACCTATTTTCAAAAGCTTTTTTGCCAATATTATCAAATTCTTTTTTAGTAACTAATTTCCCATTATTAGGCTTATTTATTTTTATTGTTTCTTTTTTCAATGTAATTTTTGATGCTGTATATGTTCTATCTTTAATAGAAAGTTCTAAAATTAAACCAGGCAAACTATTAAATTCAAACGGCCCATAGTTAAACGAAATATCAGGAGTGTACCAAGCCGTATAGGTAGAATAAGGATCAACTACACCTTTAGGTCCATTATTTTTTCTCTTCACCGTGGCTTTATAACAAATATATTTTCCAATCTTTTTCTTTTCATTAACTAACTTCCACTTTAAATCAGAAGTTGCTGATACAATTAAAAAATCTTCTCCAAAAAAAGGTTTTTCCTCTGTCATTTGCCTTTTCTTTAAATCTACAAAATACCTATTATCTCCTTTATTTAAAATAAGAGCTAGTTTATTAAAACTCTCTTCACTATCCATAGCTAAGTTTGAGTTTAAATAAAAAATAGAATTCTTTTTATTGAATTTAAGCGTATATTTTAGTTTCTCAGAAAAAAGGTTGGTTTTCTTTTGAAAACTATGATACATGTTTTTAGATTCTAAGGAATTGTTTAAGTTTTGCTCAGAACTTATTTTAACACTATAAACTACTTCTCCTGATTTAAATAATTCTTGTGAAAATAAGTTAGCAGTTATGAGTAAATAAAATATTGTTGTAATTGCGTTTTTCATTTTATGGTATTTAAAAATTATAAAAATGTAGTCATTTAAAATGACTACATTTTTGCATTATTTTATTCTTTCAATAATTACTGCATCTGGCACTACCGTTTCTGCTACCGTTACCGTTCTATCAAAACAATGTCCGTAGGCTGCAAACCATACTATCCAATAGTCATATCCTCTATTTGAATAGTCACGTGCTACCCTTCCTGCAAAACCACCACATTTATCATACGCTTCTATTTCTTAATATAACTTTATATTAACCTCAACACTTGTATTCGCATTCACTAAACTGCTTGTAGCAAATACCATTACTATCATCAAAATTAGTTTTTACCTTTTCAAATCATTATTGCGTTTCTTGCTTCTTTTTGCAATATTTTAATCTCTTTTTTTTCTTTCTTTCTCTAAATCTTTAATTATTCCATGTGCTTCTTTTTCTGTTTTTATTTTAGCTTTCTTGGGAGGTCTTTTAATTTTTAACTCTTTTGTAGGATTGAAGTTTATTTTTATCGCACTAATATTAAATTTATCTCTATTAATTTCTAAAATTAAACCTGGTAAACCTTTATAATACTTTGGTCCAAAATTTAAAGGAATACTTGGGGTAAACCAAGCTATTATTCTCTTGGTATAATAAAAACCTCTTCTGCTATAAAGTCTTTCTAATGCAATGGCTTGATAACATTTATATTTACCTATATTTTTTGTTTTATTAGTTATTTTCCAATCTAAAGGTTTATGAGCAATATATCCTAAATATTCACTCATTTGAATAATGGATTTTGTTTTGTTATTTGTATAATATGGTGTTGTACCTGCTGAACTACCAATATTATAACCTCCTTCTTCTTCTAGTTTTGGTATGTGTTTATAATATGACTCTTCATTTTTAAAACTCAAAATGAACTCATCTGGTTTTGAGTTTCTATACATTCGTACAACCTCTTGTTTTATACTCATAGGAGTATCTTTTTCTTTATTCAACTCCACCAAAAAGCTGTCAATATACTTTTTATTAAGTTCTGCCTTATATACAATACTTCCTTTTTTACTTTGAGCTATAATCTGTATAGAAACAGCTATAAAAAGTATTAATACCACTCTTGTCTTTAACATTATTTTTATTTTAAAAAAATGTCTTTGATAGTTTTAACATACAAAATACTGCTATAAAAAAACCTATCAAAGACATTATATATTACATTATTAAATACTTTTAACAACCATTTTTATCCATGCAAGAAGCAAAATTACCATAACTATCAGGGTGTGCTTTATCACAAACTGTATAAACAGTAGAACAAGGTACATTCATTTTTAATATTTCTTTTTGGTTAATTTCTTTCTCTCTTTCATTGGGTGTTGACATTGCTGTTAATGCAACAGAAAACACTCCTAAAACTAATATTGATTTTAAAGCTTTCATAAACTTACTAAATTTTTAATTTGATTAATTTATTTATACTCTTCTTTTTTAAGAAGACAACCTTCCTTATTAGATACATAAGGTAACACATCGAAAATTTAAAAAGAAAAATGCGCGCAATTTATAAACATCCTTCTTTTTGATAGCTATCTTATAATAAAAAAGTGATCAACTATTTTACTACTGTTGTAAAACTAAAAATTAAATATTTAAAAAATGTTAACGTTTTTAGGGGTAACCCTATTTCATATTAGGGATAACCCTAATTCATATTAGGGATATCCCTAATTTTTTGTTAAAAAAATGTTAAAAAAAACAACCTTAACCACTCATTATTAACGATTTATATTTACCGAAGGATAAATTCAAAAAAAAATGCTCTTTTTAAAGAAAATGAAAAAATTAAACATATTTAGTTTTTTTGTTTTTTTTTAAACTTAAAGCACCTTTAAAAAACAAAAAACTGCAATTAAAAATTGCAGCTTTTTGTAAGTATAAAATATAATATTGTTTATTTTAAGTACTTGCCAACAAAAAAAGTTCCGAAAGGTAAAATTGATAATAAGCATACAATTCCGAATGTTTTACCATTCCAATTAAGCTCGTACTTTAACATAATAGCCATAATTATGTATACTACAAATAGTAATCCGTGTGGCATTCCTAATAATTTTACATATTCAGGGTTTCCTTGTAAGTATTTAATAGGCGTTGCTATAAAAAGTAATAATATATAAGAAACTCCTTCTAATAAACTTACTATTTTAAATATATTAATCATTTTGTGTGTTTAAAAATTAGTGACTAAAGATACTGAAATATTACGTCCTGCAGCAGAAACTCCACTGGCAAATTCTTTATAATGTTCGTCAAACAAATTGGTAAATTGTGTTTGTACTGATATGTTATCGTTTACAATATATTTTGCATACAAACCTACGGTCATCCAACTTGGAGTACCATAATATGTATCAATATCTTTTGTTGCGGTTTCATTTATGATAGGTGTTTGTTGATGATTATCAATCCCTTCATCTAAATTATAATCAGTAATATCTTTTTTAGCATTAAATACTAAATTTGCACCACCTTCAAGCTTATTTTTTGAATAATTTAATTCGAAACGGCCAAATAATGGCGGAATTGAAGACATTGGTAAATTAGTGTCGTAGGCTTTTCCTTTGGTATAAGTTAAAAAGCCTGAAGTACTCCAATTAGCAAATAATTTCCCTTGATAACTTACCGTTGCTCCCGTAATATAAGCAGTTCCTTTATTTACATTAGCAACAATATCACCAAGTTCGTTATCATATAAAACGGTGTTACTTCCGTTCAATTGATAACCTTCACGATAAATATAATTATTTAACAAGGTATAATATACGTTAGCACCAACTCTAAATTTTCGGTTATTAAAATATTTTTGAACACCAATCTCTGCATTATAAGCATGTTCTGGGTTTAAATTGATATTTGGTACCGTTACTTTACCATTTTTTTCTCTTACTTTACCAACATCGTCAATATTTGGCGAGCGGAATCCTGATGACAACACTGCATTTAATTGCCATGTTTTAACAGGTTTATACACATAACCAATAGTGGCTGTAAGTGCGGTATTGTTTAAATCGATATCGTTACTTGGTAGGGTTATAAAAGTATCGTCTACCCAAGTAGCATCTAATTGTGTGTTTGTTAAACGAATACCTGTATTTAAAGTTGATTTTGAGGTAATATCTTGTCGATAATCTAAATACATTGCCGAGCTAAAGTAACTACTTCCTCCGTCAGGATAACGAGATTGCACTTTAAAATCAGCATCAAAACCAACAATATTATTATCTATTACTCGCAACGTCTTTCCGTAAGAATTAGATTGCACATTATTATAAGCAACTTCAAAACCATAACCTAAATCGCGTTTTTTTGCTAAAGGAACTGTAAAATCGGCCGTTAAACTATACACATTTACTGTTTCCTCTCTATAAGACCTTTCTAAACTACCAAATTTTCTTTGAATTCGACTTTCTTCTATGTTTTGATATGCCGCAGTAATAGTACCTTTATTTAACCATTTTTTATTGGGATTGATTGCTAATTGTGACGAAACTAATAATCTGTTTTGTGGACCATATTGCCATTCAGCAAATTTTAACGAACCACTTTTAAGTTCACTCAACTTATCAAATCTTGGTATATCTGATGATGTTGAATATTGAATATTTACTTTTAAATCGGTTTTTAAGGATAAGGGAATAAAAAATTTCTGCAAAAAATCAGTTTGGCTAAACCCTGTGTTTTTCTGCAAATTTACATCGTTATTCGCAATTGGATTTTCGGCATAGTTTCCATCTAAATTATCAGAATAAAAAAAAGTTTTTCCCCAATCATTAAAACCATGAGAACGGTTTTTACCGGTTTTTAAATCTCCAAAATTACTATGTGACACGCTGGTAAGTGCTGCCCACTTTTTAAACTGTAACTCAGCCGACACCGAATTTGTTACCTCATTATTAACCGAACTGTATCGTAAAAAACTACCTCCTTTAATTTGATTTTTTTCTGATAATTTTGGTGTTTTTGTATAATAATGAATTACACCACCTAACGCATCAGATCCATAAATAACCGATGAGGGTCCAAAAACCACCTCGGTTCTATCTAATAAATTCGGATTTACGGTTATTGAACTTTGCAAATGTCCTTTTCTGTAAATTGCATTATTCATACGCACACCATCAACCACCAATAAAACACGATTACTCTCCATACCTCTAAGCACCGGGCTACCACCACCAAATTGCGACTTTTGTACTTTTATTCCTGGAATTGCAGCCAACAAATCTGCCGATGTTTGTGGCGATACTTTTTGAATTTCTTTTAGTGAAATAACTGCAATTTGTTCGGCAATGCGATTTGTTTTTTCTTTGTTTTTAAAAACTGAAACCACAACTTCATCTAATTGTTCAGAATGTTTAGATAGGTATACCTGATAATTATTTTCTTTTAATGCTGATTTTTTTTCCTGTAACTCAGCATAACCTACATGCGAAAAGATAATAATCTCATTTTTTTTAAAATCTGAAATATTTACAACTCCATCAACACCACTAACCGCAGCGGTTGTTTTATTTTTATTAAATACGGCAACACCGTCAATACTTTTACCTGTTTCGGCATCAGTAATAATAAGGCTTTGTGAAAAAACAATAGTAAATGTTAGTAAAAAAAATAATGTGATAATTTGCTTCATATATTAATTAAATACGGTTTCTAAAACGTCTAATGATTTTGGCTTTTTAAAACTCTCCAAATGTAATTCAAAATATCTAATTATGGTTCTGAGTATTATTTGCCTTTCGTTTTTATTGTACGAAATTGTGTGTATCTCATCAAAATTTATGCCTAACAGCTTTTTAAAAAGTATTAATTCGTGTCCCGTTATAATTAATTTCTCATAAGTGGCATCTGTAAAATTTCCTTCTAATAAATTAAAGGCTGGTTTATCAGATTGAGACACATCAGGATAAAACCCTAAAAAACGAGATAAATTCAATAAAAAAAGTAAATGAAAATTTGCAATACTGTCATGTGTATCTAGCCATACTAAAGCTGTTTCAATATACTCGTATAATACCGAATTTTCTTCTTCTTCTTTAATAATATTTGAAAGCGTTTCAGATAAAAAAAGCACAATAGATTGTTTTATAACCGAAGTATAAATATGCTCATATGGATGAATAACTTGGGCTTCTTTTATTGAATTTAAAGTGTTTTTATTATTATGATTTGCTTCAATTTTCAACTGTGTTAATGGTTGAAAATAAGCTGCCTTAAGTTTTCCTTTTCTTGATTTTAACACTCCACGTATCATGTACGATCGAATTCCGTCCTTTAACGTAAAACACTTTACAATTAAACTAGTATCACCATATTTAAGCGCACTAATAACAATTGCTTTTGTGGTAACTAACGCCATTTAATTTTTTTTTATTTATAAAAACACGCGTCAAAGATAATTTAATAAACACAACAAAATTGGTACATTAGCGTAAAAATGAATCAACTTATATGGCAATAGAAATAGAACGTAAATTTTTAATTACTTCGGATGAATTTAAACAAAAAGCGCATCAAAAAAACTATATAAAACAAGGTTTTTTAAACTCTGATAAAAATCGTGTAGTTAGAGTTAGAATAATGAATGATTTAGGATTTTTAACTATAAAAGGAGCTTCTAATAAAAGTGGAACTTCAAGATTTGAGTGGGAAAAAGAAATTGATTTACAAGAGGCTAAAGATTTACTAAACTTATGTGAAAAGGGTATTATTGAAAAATATCGATATTTAGTTAATATTAGCAATCATACTTATGAAATTGATGAGTTTTTAGGAGAAAATGAAGGCTTATTAGTTGCTGAAATAGAACTAAATAATGAAAACGAACATTTTATAAAACCAAATTGGTTGGGTGAAGAAGTAACCGGTAATATTAAATATTACAACTCAAACTTAAGTAAACTCCCATTTTTAAAATGGTAAACCTATACATGTTTATATATTGCCCAAAAATGACTAAAGCTTCCTAAAAGTACAAAAACATGAAAAATAGCATGATTATAAGGTATTTTTTTTATCGAATATAAGATGGCACCAACAGTATAAAAAACACCTCCAGCCATTAAGTAAAATAACCCATCAGAAGATAAGCTATTCATTAAAGGCTTTATCAAAAAAATTACTTGCCAACCCATTATTAAATATAATGCTGTTGATAATTTATCAAACTTACCTGTAAAAAAAAGTTTTAGCACAACCCCTGCTAATGCAAACAACCACACAAAAACAAACAAATACCAACCTGATGAATCTGGTAAAACCACCAAACAAAAAGGAGTATAACTACCAGCAATTAACACATAAATAGCTGCGTGATCAAAAATATTTAGTCTGCGTCTTAATTTCGGTTCTTTTGCGGCATGGTAAAATGTAGAGGCTGCGTATAAAATAATTAAACTCAGAGAATAAATAACAAAGCTACTTATTTTCCAAAACTCGTTATATTCTAATGATTTTAAAACCAAAAAGGGCATAGCTACAATAGTCAGTACCAAACCAAAACCATGTGTTAATACATTTAGTTTTTCTTCCTTTTTACTATACTGGTGATTTAAACTCTCGCTCATTATTTGGTCGGTTTGTATCTTTCATATATTTTTTATCATTTAACAATTCATTATTCATTAAGTTGAAGCATTGCTTTTTTAAAGCTTCTTTGTCCTGAATTGTTAAATTTTGAGTTGAAATAAATTTTAATTGTTTTACTCTAAAACCCCCTGGGTTTCCTTTAAAAAAATCCCAAGAAAACAATCGTTTTGCATCATAATAAACTTGCGTAACTATTGGCATTTGGTACTCAATTGCTAAGCTAAATGCTCCGTTGGTAAAAGGAGCAAGCACTACATTTTCTGTAGGCACTAATCCTTCAGGGTAAATAGCAATACTTAATCCTTCATCTAATCGTTTTTTTATGCGAGCATATACTTCTTTTCTACTTTTCGGATCTTTTCTATCAACCATAACCACAGCCTTTTTGTAAAAAAAACCAAATACTGGTAATTTTACCAATTCTTTTTTTCCTACAAACAACAACGGGTTTTTATTCATTGCAATCATAATCCAAGGATCTAGTAACGAGGCATGATTTGCAATAAATACATAGCTTTTTTTCGGATCGATTTTTTCTTCTTTATCAATTTTTAAACGAAAACCCATTCCATAAATTAAAAAGAACGACCAAGCTCTCATTAACTTCCAAAAAGTACCGTAATATTTTTCATCAGACAAAAGCACTAATAAAAAAGGAACCATCGCTAAGACAGAAACAATCATCAATAAATAAAACCAAATACGCCAAAGTAATCGGAAAGGAAAAAGTAAGTATTTCATGAATGCGAATGTAGTAATTTCTTTTGTTTCATCAATTTTAAGCTTATTTTTGCTACTATCAAGTAGTCGTAAACATTGTTTACATAATTTTTTTAAAACAAACACATGTCAAGAATTTTAACAGGAGTACAAAGTACAGGAACTCCACACTTAGGTAATTTATTAGGTGCAATTTTACCAGCCATTGAAATGGCAAATGACACTAAAAATGAATCCTTTATTTTTATTGCCGATATGCATTCGTTAACACAAATTAAAGATGGTAACGAATTAAGAGAAAATACTTATAGCGTTGCTGCTACTTGGCTTGCTTGTGGAATTGACATTAATAAAACTGTTTTTTATCGACAAAGTGATATTCCGCAAGTAGCAGAATTATCTTGGTATTTAAGCTGTTACTTTCCGTACCAACGATTAACATTAGCACATGGTTTTAAGGATAAAGCCGATCGTTTAGCTGATGTTAATAGTGGTTTGTTTACCTATCCGATGTTAATGGCTGCCGACATTTTATTATACGATGCCGAAATTGTGCCTGTTGGTAAAGACCAATTACAGCATTTAGAAATGGCTCGTGATGTAGCTAGCAGACTTAATAATATTGTTGGAGAAACACTTGTATTACCTCAAGGAAAAACAAATGAAGACACCAAATTAGTTCCTGGAACAGATGGTGAAAAAATGAGTAAATCAAGAAATAATTTTATCAATATTTTCTTGGCTGATAAAAAATTGCGCAAGCAAATTATGGGTATTCAAACTGATAGCAAAGCGCTAGAAGACCCTAAAGACCCAGACACTGATAATGTTTTTGCTATTTATAAACTACTAGCTTCGGATACGCAAATTGCAGAAATGCGAGCAAATTACGAAGGCGGCAATTATGGTTACGGACATGCAAAACAAGCTTTGTACGAACTTATTATAGAAAACTTTAAAGAGGTTCGTGCTAAATACGCACATTATATGGAAAACAAACACGAAATTGATGAAGCTTTAGCTATTGGTGCTGAAAAAGCAAAAAAAGTGGCGCAAGATGTTCTATCAAGAACTCGTGCTAAAATTGGATATTAAAAATTTTATCATGAAAAAGTTACTTTTTTTATTTTTATTAGGAACCTTAGCTTGTTCAGCTCCAAAAGAAAAAACTTTTATTGCTGATGCTTCTTGCGGTCAATGTAAATTTGATTTAGAAAGCCAAAAAGGATGTGATTTAGCTATTAAAGTTGACGGTAAAGCCTATTTTATTGATGGTGCCCATATTGATGATTTTGGAGATGCACATGACGAAAAAATTGGCTTTTGTAACGTTATTAGAAAAGTAAAAGTTACCGGAAAATTAGAAAATAACAGGTTTAAAGCTACAACGCTTAAAATCGCTGAGTAATTTTTTATAAGTAAGCATAAAAAATCCGAAGTGAAATTTACTTCGGATTTTTTTACCTCTTTACATTTTAAATTATGGTGCAGGGTTTGGAATTATTGCATGTATTGCTTCTATTTCATTTAAAATTTCTTCTGATAAATCAATATTAATAGAATTGATATTCTCTTTTAACTGACTCATTTTTGTAGCCCCAATAATATTACTAGTTACAAACGGCAATTGATTAATATAAGCCAACGATAATTCTGCCAATGATAAACCATGTTTATGTGCTATTTTTTGATATTCTTTAACCGCTTTTAAAGAACCCTCACTCATATAACGTGCAATAAACCTGGGAAATAAAGTACCTCTTGCTCCTTCTGGTGTTTTATTATCTAAATATTTACCCGATAATACACCTTGCGCTAATGGTGAATAGGCTAGTAAACCAATGTTCTCTCGCATAGAAACCTCGCTCATACCAACCTCATAACCTCTATGAATTAACGAATACGAGTTTTGAATAGTTGCCATTCTTGGTAAATTATGTTGCTCGGCAGTTTGTAAATACTTCATCGTTCCCCAAGGAGTTTCGTTAGATAACCCAATGTGTTTTATCTTTCCCTCCTTTACCAAGGCAGCCATTGTTTCTAAAATCTCTAAATGATTTTCGGCTTCTTTAGTAGCTGTTTTATACGGATAATCACGAACACCAAAACAATTTACACCCCGTGAAGGCCAGTGAAATTGATACAAATCAATATAATCAGTTTGTAAGCGTTTTAAACTTCCTTCAACGGCATCAATAATATTTTGTTTGGTAAATCCGCCGGTACGAATATGCTTCGTATAATCACCTCCTCCAGCAATTTTACTTGCTAAAACAACCTCTTCTCTTTTACCTGTTTTTTTAAACCAGTTTCCAATAATTGTTTCGGTTGCTCCATAAGTTTCAGGTGTTGCAGGTACTGAATATAATTCGGCAGTATCCCAAAAATTTACACCTTGTTCTAAAGCATAATCCATTTGTTCAAAACCATCTTCTTGTGTGTTTTGATTTCCCCAAGTCATAGTTCCTAAACAAATTTTAGAAACTTTTATATCGGTATTTGGTAATGTTGTGTATTTCATTGTAATAATATAAAATGAACTAATGTAGCAATGAAACAATAAATTGACACATTGTTATATTAAAAAATTGTTTAATTAATGATCGCTTCAATTCCTGGTAATGTTTTTCCTTCTAACATTTCTAACATTGCGCCCCCTCCAGTTGAAACATAACTTACTTTATCTCCAAAACCGAATTGTTTTACTGCTGCTACCGAATCTCCTCCTCCAACAAGTGAAAAAGCTCCATTTTCGGTTGCAGTTGCAATAGCATTTCCTAATTGAATTGTTCCGTTGGCAAAGTTTTCTAATTCAAAAACTCCTAAAGGACCGTTCCATAAAATAGTTTTCGATTTTGCAATGACTGTTGCAAATTTTTCTGAGGTTTTTGGCCCGCAATCAAGCCCCATCCATCCATCAGGAATTTTAGTTGTATTAACAGTTTGTGTATTAGCATCGTTTGAAAAAGCATCCGCAATAACTGCATCTACAGGTAAATGTATTTCGGTATTTTTCTCTTTCGCTAATTTTAAAATAGATAATGCTAACTCTAATTTATCATCTTCCACTAATGAGTTTCCTATCGATCCTCCTAAAGCTTTAATAAAGGTAAACGTCATACCTCCACCTACTATAATGTGATCTACTTTTTCGATAATATTTTCAATTACTCCTATTTTAGATGATACTTTTGCCCCTCCTAAAATTGCGGTAACAGGTTTTTCTGAATTATTTAAAACCTTGTCTATACTTTTAATTTCGGTTGCTAATAGGTTTCCAAAATATTTATTATCAGCAAAAAACTGTGCTATAACTGCTGTTGATGCATGTGCTCTATGCGCGGTTCCAAAAGCATCGTTTACATAAACGTCTCCTAATTTTGATAATTTTTCAGCAAAAGCTACATCTCCTTTTTTCTCTTCGCTATAAAAACGTAAGTTTTCTAATAATAAAACTTCACCATTTTTTAAGTTAGCAACAGCTTTTTCTGCTTTATCACCAATACAATCTTCAACAAACTTTACCTGTACACCAATTACTTCGGTAACTTTACTAACAATATGTTTTAACGAGTATTTTTTTTCAACTCCGCTTGGGCGACCTAAATGCGACATTAACACACAGCTACCTCCATCTTCTAAAATCTTAATAATTGTTGATTTTGCTGCTTGAATTCTTGTAATATCTGTTACCTGAAATTCATCATTTAAAGGTACATTAAAATCTACACGGATTAATGCTTTTTTGTTTTCGAAATTAAAATCGTTTAATGTTGTCATGTTTGTTGTAATCTTTATAAATCAATTGCTAAAATAATTATTTAATTCTGATTGATTTACATAAAAAGTAGTTTTCAAAACTTATATCTTTGTTAAACTTTTTTACTTAGCTATGAGCAACACATCAATTAAAATTACATCTGAAAAACTTAATTTACAAGAATGTTATAATTTTGTAGAAGATGCTTCTTGTGGCGGAATCGCAGTTTTTGTAGGTACTGTAAGAAATGCCACTCAAAACAAAGCTGTTACACAATTAGATTTTTCTACCTACAAACCAATGGCTATTAAAGAAATGCAAAAAATTGCAGCAAAAGCTTTAGTTCAATTTCCGATAAAAAGAATTGCTATTCATCATGCTGAAGGACTTTTACAAATAAAAGACATTCCTGTAATTATTACGGTTTCTTCACCACACAGAAATGCTGCTTTTGAGGCCTGCCAATTTGCAATTGACACCTTAAAAGAGACTGTACCTATCTGGAAAAAAGAATATTTTGAAGATGGTGAAGTATGGGTAAATGCGCATCCATAATATTATTTTCGCATTAATTATATATATATTACTCAGATAAACAAAGCATTACGATTATTTACAATTTACTTATTAAATTCATTTATATATTTACAATGTTAATATACTTCTGGGGGGAAATATATTTGCGTTTTTCAAATGAGTTTAAAAGAGTAAAATAAATTTTACTCTTTTCTTTTGCGTAAAAATTAATATGGCAAATCTGCTGGTTCGATAAAGTTAACTTTCGGATCATATAACTCTTTTAAAATTTCTTTAATCTCTTCCATAAATTCTTCTAATTTTTTTGATGTAACTTCATTATCGGGATTTCGGTAATTGGATGAGAAATTCATTTTTAAAAAGCCACTTTTTAAATTTTTAAAAGAGATGATTCCTGTTTCTAAGCCATTTTCAAAATTGAAATTTGTTGTTTGTGTGTAAATAAAAGCATACAATAATACCTGAATTGCTTTATGATGTTTTAAATCACGAATATTTGTAAAATCTACCAATTTTAATTTGTTTGCATCAACCATTCCGGTTTTGTAATCTATAATTCTGGTAACTCCATTTAACTCATCAATTCGGTCAACTTCACCATGAATTTTTATTGGAAAATCAATGCCTTCAACAGTTATTTCTGTAGCAATTTTCTTTTCAGTTTCTATAATTTTAAGTTGATTGTTTTCATCTTTTAACAATTCGATTTCTTTCTGTAAAAAATTTTCAACAAAACGATTAGCAACCTCAAAAACCAATCTATTTTTTCCTGTTGAAACATCGCCGTTTTTAAAATGCTCCGTAAAATAATGTGTTACTAGCTCTTTCGATTCTTTTTGCATTTTACAAACATCGTCTAGTTTTAAAAACTTGCCAAAATAAGGCTGATATAGCTTATCTAAAGTATCGTGCACCACTGTTCCCATAGTATTTGCAGCAACGGTTTCTTCAACATTATCAAACTCATTAATTTTTAAAATCTTTTGTTTGTAAAAAGCAATCGGATTGTATAAATAATTGGTTAATGCTGATGGTGATATTCCTCTTTTTGCAATTTCCTTTAATCGGCTTAAAACAGCTTCATCTTTCTTTATTTCTTTTAATTTTACTGATGATGTAACCACTTTTGGACTAATAATTTTTTCTGAAATATCATTTCGCATCATCTCTAATTGCGTAACAAATCGGCTTTTTTCTCCACTTCCAAAAACATCATGTTCGGTATTATATAAAATAAAAATATTTTTTGCTCGTTGTAATAATCTAAAAAAGTGATACGAAAACAACGCGTCTTTTTCTTTATATGTTGGTAATCCGAAGGCTATTTTTACATCAAACGGAATAAAGGTATTTTGTTGACTACTTGCTGGTAATACCCCTTCATTTACCGAAGTAATAATTACGTTTTCAAAATCTAACATTCGCGTTTCTAAAACTCCCATTAATTGCAATCCTTGTAAAGGCTCTCCTTGAAAAGACAAACTTTCTGATTGTATTAATTGCTTAAAAAACTGATGTAATGTTTTTAAATCCTGCACATAATTAAACTCAATATGTAAGTTTTGTAATTGTGTAAATGCCGTATAAAAACGGAATAAATATTCTTTTTCTAAATCGTTGGCATGCTCTTTTAAAACAGCAATTAACCTTAATATTCTTGCCAAAAATTCAGCAACTGTTGTAAATGGATTAAAAATTAAATTTAATGTTAATTTAATTTCCTCATTTAAAGGCGAAAGGAAATCATTAATTTCTTTTTGAGTTATAAAAGTATTGTTTTCTTTAACAATTGTTTCAGAAATAAGATCGGCAATATTTTTAGTTTCATCAAGTTGTAATAACTTATAAACCGCTGCATCTTTTACAAACCTAACAACATCTTTATGATAAAACTGCTGTGTTGTTTGCTTTGCTAATTTTTCTTGATTGTTAAACAACTGAAAAATAGCAAAAATTAAACTTGTTGTAGGAATGTCTTTTAACGGATATCCCATAGTAATATTTATAGCCTCAACACTTTTGGGTAATGAGTTTAATGTTATTGGCAACAATGTTTCATCTGCCAACACCAAGGCTGTATTGTTATGGTTTGGTAATTTTGATAAAATTTCGCCCGCATATTTTATTTGTGTGATATTTTTTGATGCACCAATAACTTCGATATTTTTTGATGCTGAAAAATAATTTTTAATTGTTTGCATCTGATTTTTCTCATAATACTTCCATTGTTTTTTATATTTTCTAAGAAAACTCCCCGCTTGATGGTTTGTTTCATAAAATGCTTTATCAACATCCCAATAAACTTCTGATTTTCCTACTGATAAAAACTCTTGAAACAAGTATTCTTCAGCTGTATTTAAAGCATTAAAACCGATGAAATAATATTTTTTACCATCGTTTTTTTTGATAAAACTTTCAACCTTTTTAGTTGCTTCTCGATATAAAACTCCTTGATAACCAATTTTATTTTCAAGTAAAAATTGATAGAAAACAGCATAAAATTTTTCTAACTTTTCCATGAAAGAAAAATGATCTTTTATCAGTTCTGTTTCTTTAAACTCGCCTTTTACCGACCATTTTTTTAATCGATGAATGTCGCGTAAATACACGAAAATATCTTTTGTATCAATTAAATGTTGATCTATTTCATTAAAATCTTGTAAAACTGTAAAAGCCCATGATGAAAATACATCAAAAGTATCTGGTTCTTTTTCTATCTCTTTATAGATGGTATAAAAATGAAATAATAATTGTACCGAATCTGCCTTGTTAATTTCAGAAATTTCTTCAACAAAATCGCCAATATTAACAACCTTAGGTAAAAAACCTGCTAAAATTTTGTTTTTAAAAGTTTGTTTTACAAATACTCCTGCTCTTTGAGACGGAAGTATAAACACAACGTTTTCAAACGATTTGGTTGTTTGTAAAATATCATCTAAAGTTTCAGAAATAAACGAGTTCATAGCTATTTTTTAATCACCCCAAAGTACAATTTTTATCTTATTTTTGATATGATTAATAATTTCATTTTTTTATAATGAATACAAATAACAAACTTACGGTAGCATTAATTCAGGCTGATTTAGTGTGGGAAAATCCATCTGAAAATAGAAAAAATTTTGAAGAAAAAATAAACACACTTTCTTCAAATATTGATATCGTTATTTTACCCGAAATGTTTACTACTGGCTTTACCATGAACGCTACTAATTTAGCTGAAACCATGAATGGGCCTACCCTGATTTGGATGCAAAAATTAGCTGCTCGAAAAAAATGTGCACTTCTAGGAAGTATTATTATTACTGAAAAAAATCAATATTTTAATCGACTTCTTTTTGTACATCCTTCTGGTAAAATTGATTTTTACGATAAAAAACATACTTTTACTTTAGCTGGCGAACACAAAATATTTTCAGCAGGTAATAAAAAGACTATAATTAACTATATAGGTTGGAAAATTTGTCCATTAATTTGTTACGACTTACGTTTTCCTGTTTGGGCTAGAAATATCGAAAATTATGATTTACTTTTATATGTAGCTAGTTGGCCAATTAATAGAATTGAAGCTTGGGACACTTTATTAAAGGCCCGTGCTATTGAAAACATAAGTTATACTATTGGTGTAAATAGAGTTGGAAAAGATGCTAATAATTACGAATACAACGGTAATTCTGTTGGATATGACCCGCTAGGAAAATGTTTAGCCAAAAATGATAAAGGAATGGAAACTTGTTTGATTATTGAGCTAAATAAAGAAGTTCAAAATAAAATTCGTGATAAATTTAAATTTTTAGACGATAAAGATATTTTTAATCTTCAATAAAAAAAGCAACCTTATCGGTTGCTTTTTTACTATGCTGGAATCATCCATTTAAAATTGAATTTTGTATCAGGAACTACGATACGTTCGGTAATTCGATACATTCTGTCTGGTAATTTCATTAAATAATCACGTGCTTTTTCAGCTTCAGGTGTTAAACCGGTAACTTTATCAATTTCCCAAACGGTGTTTAGTTTTTTAAGAATATCTACATAATCAAAACCAGTGTATACACCTACTCTTTGTGCTACGGTAGAAAAATCGTCAAATAAACTTCCTTTAGCTCCAAATGATTCTCTTAAATGCATTGCAGGCATTACTATTTTGTGTTTCATCATGTGCTGAAAAGCCAACATCATTTCACTTGGGTCAATTTTAAAAATTTCTTTTACAAAATCAGCGTAAGCAATATGATGACGCATTTCATCACCTGCAATAATTTTAGACATTTTTGCTAATGCTTTGTGTCCTTTCTTTTTGGCAATTTTTGCTACATTATTGTGCGATATGTATGTTGCCAATTCCTGAAAACTTGTATATACAAAGTTTTTATAAGGGTCGGTAGCTGTACCAATATCAAAACCATCAGCAATTAAGTGTTGGGTAGATATTTCTACTTCACGCATGTTTACGCGTCCTGAAAGGTATAAATACTTATTTAAAACATCACCATGTCTGTTTTCTTCAGCAGTCCAAGCACGTATCCATTTTGCCCAACCATTGTCTGGTTGCTGTGAAACTCCATCTAAATCTAGTAACCAAGATTCGTATGTTGGTAATGCTTCTTCAGTAATCGTATCTCCTACTAAGACAACCCAAAAATCGTCGTCTAATTCTTTTGATAACTCTCTAATTTCTTCAACTTCTGTTATAAAAGTATCTTTTTGTGAGTTTGGTAAAAAATCGGTTGGTTGCCAAATTTTTTCAGCAGGAATTAAAAATTTATCTACAAAACTGTCAATGTTTTTTTCCAGTGTTTGCATTACTTCCTTTCGGATATTTTGTAATGACATAATATATTGTTTGTTGTTGTTTGTTTCTTTACTAAAAAATTGCTTCTTTTATTGTAGTTTCAACATTAGCAATTAATTCATTAAACGGTAAACTGTTTACTTTTATTGGTGCGTGTGTTTTAATTTTTATTGGACTTCCTAAACCTAATGGAAATTTACCGTATTTAAACACTTTCCATGAATTATTAATTGTTAAAGGTACAATATAGGCATCTGGATTGTATTTTGTAATCATTTTTAAACCATTTATTGAAAATGACTTAGGTTTACCTGTTCTACTTCTTGTACCTTCTGGAAAAATAACCGCTGACCAATTATTCTTATTTATTTTTTTTGAGAATTTTCCTAGTTCAGTTAATGCTTGTCTTGCATCTTTACGATCTATTAAGGCTGCCCCTCCATGCCTTAAGTTAAAAGAAATGCTTGGTATTCCTTTTGCTAGTTCTTTTTTAGATACAAACTTAGGATAATGTTTTCTAAAGTGCCAAATAATTGGCGGTATATCAAATGTACTCTGGTGGTTTGACACAAAAATTAAACTTGTGTTTTCTGGTAATTCTTGTTCATTTTCTACCTGTACTCGAATCCCTAAAATTAATAAAGATTTGATTAAAAACCAATTCATAATATCGACTACATTTTGATGTCCTTGTTGCCCAAACAATTTTAATCCCAACCATTGTAAGGGATGGAATATTATGAGTAGTAAAAAAAACACCAATGCAAATATTGACGATATAATATAACTAAATAATTTCATTCTTTTATTTTAATTAGTGAACAAAAATAAAAAATCCCGCGAAAGCGGGACTATTTATTTAAATTAAAACCAATTATTCCAAGGAATTCTTGATAATATCAATAATAATGCTACTCCATAAAATATTGTAAATGTTTTAAATTTAGCAGCACTTTTTACTTGTTTTTTATGTTTAGACCAACCTATTGTTATTAAAACAATAGCAATAATCATCATTAAAGGATGCTCTAACGCTAATAATCTAACTGGAGCATCTTTCATATCTCCTAATCCTTTTTGAAAGCCGCCAACAAAATATACTAAGAATCCTAATAATAATTGAATGTGAGTTGTTATTAAACTAAATAATCCTAGTCGGAATTCTTTATGGGTAAATTCTTTTTTTTGTATCAAACCAATAACTGCATTTAGTACTGTAAAAATCAATACCGCTACTACAATATATGCCCAATAAGAATGTAATGTCTTTATCATAATTTGTTTGTTTTTTGTTAGCGTAAATGTACTAATTTTTGGGCATAAAAAAACCACCTCTATTGAGGTGGTTTTAAAATATTATTTTTGATTTTGGTTATTTAACTACCCAAGCTCCTTCAACTTTTTCAAATAATCTTTGAAACTCATTTTCACCATTATCGTATACTACGTATGATAATAAATACTTTTGACCTTCAGCTGCTGTAGGTGCATGGTGATCTAAGAATAAAGCTAATGCATAGTTTATTTGAGACTCTGACCAATTATAATCAAAATCTCCATAACTAGCTAAGTTACCTATTAATCCAGCATATTCAGCAGATGTAAGTTGAGATGCCATATATTCATAATCTGCATTTCTTACCAAAGTATACTTAATTGTATTATCTGGCACCCAGTTTGTACCATCGTGACCAAATTGTAAAGTAGTTTCAATTGTAGATTTATAAGCTTCCCAAACTCCATCAGTTTTTGTATATAAATCTCCTCTTACTTGTGCTCCGCTTGAACTAGATACATAATTATACACTACATCTAATACATCTCCATCTTGAGCATAAGGAAATTTAATGTTTAAAAATGTTGGTAAATAATTTGCTGCTGGTTTAGAGCTTCCAAAATTACTTAATCCCATTGATGTAAAATCATCTTCAGTTACTGAGTAATAATTGTCTGTAGGTAATTTCCATGTAGTTCCATCATAGGTGTACATTACAGTAGTAAACACTTTTTCTCCAACAACTTCATCAGGTAATGTTCCGTTATTCATTATTGCTGACCATGTGTTAGCAACACGTATACCATCTACTGTTCCTGTTGGCCCTCCGTTTCCTTGACGGATACCTATTCTTTTTGCTGTATTATTTGGATTACCAGTATTAGTAGCTTCTGGTGTATCTGGTTCAGTATCTGTAACAGCGTCTAACACATATAAATTTGATACTCCATTTGCTGTGTTATAAGATGCAACTATAAGGTAAGTTTTATTTAAATCATAAGCGTTACTTCCGTAAGTTAAAGAGCTAGAGCTAGCGCCAATACCAAATAAAATTTTATCTGACCCATTATTTTTCGCTCCAACTCTTGCAGAAAAAGCATAACTTCCATCCTCTTCCATTAAGTGAAAGAAATAAGTACCATTACCTACTTCGCTTAAATTTATTAAAGCACTAGAATATACCATTCCAGATGTAATATCTGAAGTAAATGCTTTGTTTACATCTTCTGAACCTGCATTAGATAAAGAGATTGCACCTGCAGCATCTGAAGGATAATCTGTCATAGACAATCCTGTTGTTGCATATTGCAGTTGATTATCAGCTCCTGAGTGTTTTACCCATGCTCCTGCTGAAACAGTTGTTAAATCTCCTGCAGTTGCTCCGTAATCAAAGTTTTCTTCTAAAGAAACTTTAGGAGTAACGGCTGTTGTACTACCTGTATATTGTGCATAAGTTGTAGAAACATAATCTCCTTCATCAGAAGAACTATATTTATTTGATAAAATTCCCGGTAAATAATCTGAAGGTGTAACGCTACTTTCAAAAGCATTTGTACTACTTCCGCTTACTGCATAATCACTCTCGCTTAACTCATAGTTTTTTAAACTAAAAGCTCTACCTCTGTATAATTTATAACCTACTAATACAGATGACTTATTTCCCCATGCTGGGTATAAATCTGCTAATAATGCTGGTATCTTTTCTTTAGCATCATCTTCAGAATTGAAACTTCCATAGTTTAGCTCTAACGTATCGTAGTCATCATCTGTTAGTGTATATTCTGCATCACCTACAATTGCATTTTCTTTTGCATCAACTAAGGCGTTGATATCTTCTAATGGCTCACATGAAGTGAAAACCATTGTAAAAACTGTTAATAATAAAAATATTTTTTTCATGGTTTTGTTTATTAAAATTTAACTGTTAAACCTAAACTGAAAGTTCTTCCTGCTCCGTAATATACACCTGCGTTAGTTGCTGTATGCTCAAATACACCAGGGCTTACTTCTTCAGTTTTATCAAATGCGTCAGATATATATTCTACATCAAAAATATTATTCATTTTTCCTGATAAAGAAGCATCTAAACCTCCTATTTCAAAACCATGGTTAAATCCTAAATCAAATAAATGATACTCTGGTAATTGCCATGTATTTTTTCTATCAGTACTTCTATTAATATCCATTTTAGCATATAAATCACCTGCGTAGTTATAATCTATAAAGATAGATGATTTTTCTAATGCTTTATATTTTAAGCCTAAAGACCAAGTAGTTTGTGCTGCATCAGATACTTTTAAATCAGTTGCATTTACCACTACTTCTTCTAACAATGTACCTGATTGGTCAAAAATTCTACCACTTACATCACTTTTCCATCTCCAGTCTCCTAATGATGCCATACCGTTTAAGATAAGGTCATCTGTCATTTTATATACAAAATCAACCTCAATACCTTGGTGTAATGCGTCTAAACCTGCTAAGTTTGCTTCTAATTGCTGACCAACATTATCTGGGTCATTTACACTTTTTGTTAATGATTTATCTAACCAAGAAGTTCTATAAATATTTACATTTGCGTTAAACCTTTCGCTTCTATAACCGTATCCTATTTCTGCACTAAATACTTTTTCATTAAGCGCTTGATCGTTTAATTCTACTGATTCTTTGTCAAGAAATACATTTCCTGTTAAAAAAGGTGCTTTTGAAAAGTAACCAACATTTGCAAATACATTGTGTGTTTCATTGATGTTATAATTTACTCCACCTTTTGTTCCATATCCTAAGAAATTTGCATTATCTGAAACATTTCCGTTTGGATTAGAAGAATCATCTAAGAAACTTGATCTACCATATCTTGTATTAGATATTGTTGTAGATAAAAATGCTGATAAATCATCTTTAGAATATTCTAATTGACCAAAAACACCATATCTTAATACTCTTCCTTCATAATCTCTATTATAACGATCACCAACTTTTAATGGTTGATTATAATTATTATCGTTTGATTTTGGATTTAAAAAATATTGACCTCCCAATAAATCTGTAACTTCATAATAATGAGTTCCTACATAATATCTACCATCGATACCTGTTGATAAAGTTAATTCATCAGACAATTCGGTTTTTAATGTAGATAAAATACCATACCATTTATGCTCGTTAACTGAAGCTGTAAATACATCTGTAGCTCCATTTGCTCCATTTGCTTTGTTCTCTGCAACAATTCTATCAAAATCAATTGGTGTATCAACGTCACCTAATCTATATTCATCGTTTGTGAATTTCCCTGTACCTTCTGTTCTTCTTCCTCCACCAGAACCAAAAGAAGCATATACTGCTGTGGTTACAAAAGTTTTGTCAGAAATTGTCCAATCGTGATTTAAAGATATTTGTGGTTTATGGTAATAGTTTTGTGAAACATTTTCTACCTTACCATTTCTATAACCCCAATCTGGGTTAAATCTTTTACCCCCTTGTTCAGTTGCTCTATTTTGTGCAATTGTTCTTGTATTATATCTTTGTCCGTGCTCTTGTTGTGCTCCTATTATATTAAAAGATAATTTATGATCATCATTTAACTCTTTAGATATATTTAAGAAGTAATTCACTCCATTAAATTGAAGTCCATCAACATAACCGTCTCCTGAAACGTGTGCTGCAGAAGCTGTAATAGCAAGACCATTATCCATTACTCCTGTAGATAAAGTCATTCCATATTTAAAATAACCATCATTTGCTACAGACATTTTAACGTTCCCTCCTTTTTCAGCATCAGTAGATTTAGAAATAATATTAATTGTACCTCCAATAGATGGCACCGCTACTTTAGAAGCTCCTAAACCTCTTTGAACCTGCATTGCAGATGTAACATCTGATAAACCTGCCCAATTAGACCAGTATACTGCTCCGTTTTCCATATCATTAACAGGAACTCCGTTAATCATTACAGCTACATTTTCAGATCTAAACCCACGTAAATTAATTCTTGAGTCTCCGTAACCACCACCAGTTTTAGTTGCATACACACCAGGTGTAGATTTTAAAATTTCAGGAAATTCTTGAGTTCCTAATTTAGTTTCAATTTCTTCTGCTTTAATTGTAGATACTGCAACTGGCGTTTTTCTATCAATAGCAAAAGAAGTTGCCGTTACTACGATTTCGTTTAAAACATTTGAAGGTTCTAATTTAATAGTTCCTAAATCAGTACTTGAAGCTGAATAAGTAACTTCTTTGTTAATGTATCCTATAAAAGATAAAATTACAGACCCTGAAGTTTTTTTAGCATTAAGCTTAAATTCTCCATTAAAATCTGTTGCTATTCCATTTGTAGTTCCTTTAACTACAACACTTGCCCCTGGTAATGGTTCACCCATTTCATCAACCACTGTACCAGTAAGTTTTGTTTGCCCTAAAACTGTAGCTGTTACAAAGAACAGTGCTACAAGTAAAACATTTTTGAATTTTTTCATTTTTAATCTAATTGTTATTAAATGCAGCGCAAAGGTCTTGCTTTTCTTTCCTGCCAATATTAAGTTAATGTTAAGTTTCTTAACATCATTTTAACAAAAATTGCAATAAAAAATTCAATAAATTAGAATATAATTTAACTTGATAGCATTTTTTTAGCAATTTCTTTACCTAATTCTACACCAAATTGATCAAAAGAATAAATATTCCATATGACACCTTGTGTGAAAATTTTGTGTTCATAAGTTGAAATCAACATCCCTAAAGATTTAGGAGACAATTTATTAAAAATAAGTGAGTTACTAGAACGGTTTCCTTTAAAGGTTTTATAAGGTAATAGCTGGTTAATTTCATTTAGTTTGTTTTCCATTTTTAATTCTAAATGGATTTCTTCTTTTGTTTTACCATTTGCTAAAGCCTCCATTTGCGCATAGTAATTAGCCATTAACTTTTTATGATGAGAAGTTACCCCGTATAAAGACTGTTCAAAACCAATAAAATCTGTTGGTATTAATTTGGTACCTTGATGTACCAATTGCATAAAAGCATGCTGCATATCTGTACCAGCTGCTCCCCAAACTACATTTCCGGTTTGGTAGTTTATTTCTTGTCCATTTCTATCAACTCCCTTACCATTACTCTCCATAATAGACTGCTGTAAATAAGCAGGTAGTTTTCTTAAATAATTGCTATAAGGTAGAATGGCTTCTGTTTCACATTCAAAGAAATTAGTATACCAAACCCCTAACAAACCAAGTATTACAGGGATGTTTTTAGAAAAATCAGCCGTTTTAAAATGTTCATCAACTATTTCGGCACCATTTAACAACTCTTTAAAATTATCATATCCGATAGACAAACTTATAGATAAACCTACTGCAGACCATAAAGAAAAACGACCTCCAACCCAATTCCACATTGGAAAAATGTTTTTTTTATCTATTCCAAAATTAATTGCCTCCTCTATATTAGAGGAAACAGCTACAAAATGTTTAGCAACATCAAAAACCAAAGCTGATTTTAAAAACCAATTTCTAATCGTATTTGCATTTGTTATGGTTTCATCTGTGGTGAATGATTTTGATACAACGACAAATAAAGTGGTTTCAGGATTTAACTTACTTAAAGTTTCTGACACATGATCTCCATCAATATTAGATACAAAATGTGTATTCAATCTATTCCTATAAAACTGTAATGATTCTACCACCATTCTTGGCCCTAGATCTGACCCTCCAACTCCAATATTAACAATATCTGTAATTGGTTTCCCTGTAAAACCTTTCCATTTTCCTGAAATTACCTTATTACTAAAGGCTTTTATTTTTCTTAATGTAGTTTGTATTTTAGGTTTTATATCTTTTCCGTCAATTACAATAGGTTCTGCTGAATTACTTCTCAAAGCAGTATGTAACACCGCTCTGTTTTCGGTTACATTAATTTTATGTCCTGAAAAATATTTATCAATTGCATCTTTTAACGCTGTTTCTTCTGCTAAAGATATTAATAAGTCAATTGTTTGCTGAGTTATATGATTTTTTGAATAATCTAACTTTAATTCATCTAAACATACTGAAAAATTGTCCTTTCTATTTTTATCTTTTCTAAAAAGCGTTTTTAATTCATATTCTTTTGCTTCACAAAAATGTTCTGTTAGTTTTTTCCACGCTTCTGTTTGAATGGGATTTATATTTTGTAAAGGCATAATATTAATATGTAGGTGCTGTTTCTTTTTCTATTACTGGTGTAAAAAGCGTATCTTTTTTATACAACTTAATACTATCCAATTGTTTTTTAAGTGGTTTTATAAACTCAAAATACGCTGGTTTAATACTAGGGTCTAGAGGTTCTGCTGATGGCAATTTTTCTTTAAACGGATCTACCTGTTTTCCATATTTCCAAAAACGATAACAAACGTGTGGTCCACTTGTATTTCCTGTCATACCAACCCAACCTATAACATCTCCTTGTTTTACATAATCTCCTACTCTAACATTACGCTTTTTCATATGTAAATACTGAGTTGAATAAGTGCTATTATGTTTTACTTTAACATAGTTTCCGTTTCCTCCTCGTCGTGCAGATTCAACAACAGTTCCACTTGCAGTAGTCATTATTTCTGTTCCGTACTTAGCAGCAAAATCAGTTCCTCTATGAGGTCGAACTCTACCATAAAGCGCTATTTTTCTTCTCAAATTATATCGTGAAGATACTCTGTATTGAAATTTAATTGGTGATTTTAAAAAAGCTCTTCGTAACATATTCCCTTTCTCATCATAAAACTCAGGTATTTTACGAATTGTGTCTCCAATGAATTTATAGGCATGTAAATCTTCTCCTCCATGATTAAAAACTGCTGCTTTCACTTCTCCATAACCAACAAAAACAGTGTCGTTTATAAACTTTTCTTCATAAATTAATTTAAATTTATCTCCTTTTTGAAGGCGATAAAAATCAAGTGTCCAAGCGTAAATATCTGCTACAGTATTGGTTAATGTTGATTTTAAACCTAAACTATCCATGGTAACCGATAAGTTTGAAAAAATCTCTCCTGCTATTTCTTTTTCTACCGTTTTAATTTTTTTTCGAACCTTATACGCCTCAATAATAGAGTCTTTAAAATTTATTACTGTTGCATCTACTTTGTTGTGTTTATATATAAAAACTTGCGCTTTTTCTAATGAGTCTTTTGAGGCAAGAATTGTGTATGTTTTACCTGAGCGTACGCGTCTTACATCAAAAGTGTCTTTAATAGTTGTTGCAATTTTATTAATTTTTGGATACATTACATGATGACGATCTAAAATACCTCCAAAACTTTCGCCACTTTTTATGGTATCATGTATTATCTTGTATTTATCCTTATTAAAACCAAAAACATACGTAGGCTTGGGTTTTATTATCTTTACAGGTATTTTTACATCTTCTTTATTATCTTTTTTACATGAAAAAAAGAGAGAAAACACAAATAACAGAAGGCTATATTTTTTCAAAAAACAATTTTTTTTTAAGATTGTGGTTATCCGCAAAAATACAAATAAAAAGTTTTGATTATTACACTTTAACAGTCAGTAAACAACTTATTATTATTATTTACTTAATTACAATTTCAAAAGGGTTTGCCAAACCTTTATAAGCATCTAATTCTGCTCGTAAAGAACCGACTGATAAAGAGGCTTTAATTTTTACAGGAACTTTATTATCATCAGCCGTTATCCAAATTGTTACGCTTTCTTTAGCTTTAAAAACCCTTCCTGCCTGTACAAAAGGTCTAAATTTTAGGGTTTTGATTTTACCAAATTTTGTTTTTATGGTTTCTTTCCCTAAAAAGCGTAATTTAAATGGATTTGTTTTTCCGTCAAAAAACATATCAATTTTAATTTCCTCACCTTTTTTCATCTTTTTTAAGTTATGCTTTCTTAAAAAGTAAAAAGCAGAAATCATATCTTGAACATTCACAGCCTTTACGGTGGTTGCTTTTTGTTTTATAAAATCCTGAATATGAACAGTATTTTTTTGCTGATTAAAAGCTATTTGTTTATTTTTTTTATACCCGCCTTCATCAATTTTTCTTTTAAATAAATACGGCTTTCCTGTTTGTTTATCAAAATACGATTGATAATTATCATTTACTTTAAAAAACCACTTAATCATTCCTGTTGTCCAACCTTTAGCCGTGGCATGTAGTACTTTTTTACCTTTTAAACTTTCTTCATTTAGCGATAATGTAGCGTTACCTGCTTTTAAAAAGCCACTATAACTCATTTTAAATTTAAGCCATTCACCATCTTTAAATACAGGTTCCTTTTCTTGACTAAAAGTAATTACGGTAAAAAATAATACGGAAATAAAAAATACTTTTCTTTTCATGATTTTCAAACTTATTAAAAAAGTAAGACAATTATTGTTCCAAAATATAAAAAGTTGTTTGAATTTAAAAATCAAACAACTTTTTATATTTTATTATTGAGTTTAAAATGTTCCCCAATTTTTTAACTCTTCTTTACTCCATAAATATGGGAAAAATATTCTTCGCTGATATTTTGGATGCATATATTTACGCCAATTACTACCTCCTGTAGCTTCTAAATCCTTATCGCCACCACCTAAATATTTACCCGCAGCATTATAATGTGCCATTACCCATTTTACGTTTACGGTGTAATCATAATGACGCATTGCAGCTATTAATTCAGGATTTTTTTGAACACCCTCTGGCAATTGTTTAAATTTTGATGATAGATTACAATCCCTATAATCTTCCATAAAATCAATAAAATCGCCCATGTATTTTTTTTCGAAAAGCTTAATTAATATTGATTTTTTTCCTGTTTGATGATTTTTACCCGCTGCTTGCCAATACAAATGTTCAAAAGCATTTTTAAAAGACGAACCCCTATCAATTGTTTCCCTATAACGTGCGTCAATTAAATTAATTAACTCTGTTGATGCAAATTCTATTTTACGATATTGTGCTGATTGAAATCCGCTTGCAGGTGCCAAGGTGTTTCGAAATTTCAGGTATTGTTCTACATCCATTCCGTCTTGCATTACCGTAAAAGAATTACACAACATATCAAAATACCTACTAATACGCATTAAATGTTTCGAAAATTTATCTGCACTAATTACTTCTTCAGTTAATGAAATTTGATCAATTTCCCATAAAATCATTTTAAACAACAGTTCATTTACCTGATGATACATAATAAAAACCATTTCATCAGGCTCAGTTGTTCTTGGTATTTGCAAACCTAACAAGGCGTCTGTTTGAATATAATCCCAATAAGTTATTGGTGTACTATGCAACAACCCCTCTAACATGGTTTCTAACGGGACTCCTAATTTTTCGTATTTGTCCTCTATTGCTTTTAAAAGCGCTTCTTTATTCATTTTTATATTTTATATAAACATTATTAATTAAAATCACCATTTCTATAAGTATTATTACTTATGAAAATGGTGATTTAATGTTTCTATAATTATCCATTTAAATTATAAAGTTCCTCGTTTTTCTTGTTCTCTTTCTATAGATTCGAACAAGGCTTTAAAGTTTCCTGCTCCAAAACCACGAGCCCCCATTCTTTGAATAATTTCGAAAAATAAGGTTGGTCTGTCTTCTACTGGCTTTGTAAAGATTTGCAATAAATATCCTTCTTCATCAGCATCAATCATAATACCTAAAGATTTTAACTTTTCGATATCTTCGTTTAATTCATGACTAAATTCCTCTAAACGACCAGGAACTGATTTGTAATATTCGTCTGGAGGTGTTGATAAAAACTCTACTCCATTTGCTCTTAATTGCGACACTGTTTTTAAAATATCATCTGTTGCAACAGCAATGTGTTGTACTCCTGCACCTTCGTAAAAATCTAGATATTCTTCAATTTGCGAACGCTTTGCTGCTTTTGCTGGTTCGTTTATTGGAAACTTAATTCTACCGTTTCCGTTAGACATTACTTTACTCATTAATGCCGAATATTCTGTATGAATTTGCTTATCATCAAAAGATAAAAAGTTTTCAAACCCCATAACATCTTCGTACCATTTTACCCAAACATCCATTTGGTTCCAACCTACATTACCAACCATGTGATCAATATATTTTAATCCTGCTGATGGTGGGTTGTATTCTGATTCCCATTTTTGAAAACCTGGTAAAAATGCACCATTATAGTTTTTACGTTCTACAAACATGTGTACGGTTTCTCCGTAGGTATATATTCCTGCTCTTACTACTTCACCATGCTCATCTTTATCAACCGTTGGCTCCATATAAGATTTTGCTCCTCTTGAAGTAGTTTCTTCGTATGCTTTTCGTGCATCTTCTACCCAAAGTGCTACTATTTTAACACCATCACCATGTTGTACAATATGGTCGTTTATTGGCGATTTACTATTTAATGGAGTTGTTAGCATTAACTTGATTTTGTCTTGCGTTAATACATAAGATACAGAATCTGTTGCGCCAGTTTCTAATCCGCGATAAGCGTGTGATTGAAATCCGAATGCTGTTTTATAAAAATGTGCTGCTTGTTTTGCATTACCTACATAAAACTCTACATAATCTGTTCCTAAAAGTGGCAAGAAGTCTTGTGCTCCTTCAAATATTTTTTCTAAACCGTAGTTTACTGATTTTATTTCTTTTTTACTCATTGTGTTTATTTTTTTCTAGACCTCACAGGTTTTAAAAACCTGTGAGGTCTTATATTTATAAATTAGCGACTCCTTTGATAAAGCATTATTTATTTAAACAAATTTAGCCCTGATTGAAGCATTTGTTTGAGCTCTTTTTTATTTTTTTTCTAAATAAAAAAAGCGAGTGCGAAAAGCAGGAAATAGCTTCTAATAATTATTTTACTCTAACCACGATTTATAATAATCTTCATCGGCAATTTTCATGGCTTCTTCTGTAACCATTAAAGGTTTAAAAGTGTCTACCATAACTGCTAATTCTTCGGTTTTTTCTTTACCAATGCTTTTTTCGGTTGTTCCTGGATGTGGACCGTGAGGAATACCTGCTGGATGTAATGATATATGACCTTGATCGATGTCATTTCTACTCATAAAATCACCGTCTACGTAATACAATACTTCGTCGGAATCTATATTACTGTGATTGTATGGCGCTGGAATTGAATTTGGGTGATAATCGTATAAACGTGGTACAAAACTACAAATTACAAAGGTATTTGTTTCGAATGTTTGGTGCACTGGTGGTGGTTGATGTATGCGACCAGTTATCGGCTCAAAATCATGAATTGAAAATGCATATGGAAAGTTGTATCCGTCGTAACCAACCACATCAAAAGGATGCGAAGCATAGACCATTTCTATGATCTCGCCTTGTTTTTTTACTTTGATTAAAAAATCTCCTAACTCATTATAGGTTTCTAATTCTTGCGGTCTGCGTAAATCGCGCTCGCAAAATGGCGAATGTTCTAATAGTTGCCCAAACCAGTTTCGGTAACGCTTTGGTGTGTAAACTGGACTGTAAGATTCGACAATAAAAAGTCGGTTATTTTCATCATCAAAATCTAATTTATAAATAATTCCACGGGGAATTACTAAATAGTCTCCGTATTTAAAATCGATGTTTCCAAGATGTGTTCTTAATTTCCCTGTTCCTTTATGAATGAAAATTACCTCATCTGCATCGGTATTTTTATAAAAATAATCGTTGGTAGAGTGTTTTGGAGCTGAAAGAATAATATTACAATCAGAATTTGTTAAAACAACTTTTCTACTTTCTAAATAGTCGTTTTCGGGCGGAACTTGAAATCCGCGAAAACGATATGATTGAATATTATTGGCTTTGGCTATTTTTGGCGCAACAGAATATTGTTTGCGAATTTCTTTGACCATTGTTGGTCTGTGCTCGTGATAACTGTTGGTAGACATTCCGTCAAATCCAATCGTACCAAATAGTTGTTCGTAGTATAAACTACCGTCTTCTTTACGAAATTGCGTATGACGTTTTGGTGGAATATTCCCTAACTTATGATAAAAAGGCATTTTGTTAATGTATTAATGAGTTAATAAATAATGTTACAATTAGCAAGAGCATAAGATTGTTACATTTTTACACTGATAAATTAGTACATTAAAACCTTATTCCGGATTGCGTTTTATCAAAAATTTTAAGTGTGATAATAAGTCTAAATACATTTGTTAGAACTTTTAGTTGCTTGTTTTACAAATATACAGAAATAAAAAAAACATTATATCTTCTTAAAATTCAAATAGTTTTATTTTTTTATTTAAATTAAATCTAAATAAGTTTTGTATTTGTTTTCAAGTAAGGTATTTTTGTCGATAATTATTTGAATTAAATCTAAATTAAAACAAAATGCACAAAATCATACCCACATCATTGGTATTGTTTTTATTTATCACAACAACAATAATTGCTCAAAATAGCACTATTAAAGGAAGCCTCTTTTCAGTAAAAAACGACGCGATACCTTCAGTTAATATAGTATTAAACTCTAATAAAAAAGGAACTATTAGTAACAAAAACGGGGCTTTTGAATTTAAAAACCTTAAAGAAGGCAACTATACAATTAATTTTTCAATGGTTGGTTTTGAAAAAAAATCAATTACTGTTAATCTTAAAAGTAACGAATCGAAAAATGTAGGGAAAATAGTTTTAAAAGAATTAATTAATAAACTAGATGAAGTTACAATTAACGGTGTAAAAAACAAATATTCTAAAAAAAAGGTTTCTAAATCATTACGCTTACAAACACCAATTAAGCAGCTACCTCAAAACATTCAAGTAGTTGGCTCAGAAATTCTACAAGACCAACAAGTTACTAATTTATTAGAAGGTGCTTTTAGAAATGTAAGTGGTGTTAGTAATATTGAACATTGGGGACATTTTGCACGCATAAATATGCGTGGTTTTAGACTACCTGCATTTAGAAACGGTGTAAACATTCAAGACTCATGGGGACCTCTTTCTGAAGATACTTTTATGGTAGATCGCATAGAATTTGTAAAAGGGCCTTCTGGATTTATGATGGCCGCGGGTGAACCTGGTGGATTTTATAACGTAGTTACTAAAAAACCTACTGAAGAAAAAATAGGTACTATAAATGTAATGGGCGGAAGTTTTGATACCTATAGAGCTGCCGCTGATTTTGGGGGTGCATTAACTAAGGATAAGCGATTACTTGCTCGTTTAAATGTTTTATATCAAAACACTGGAAGTCATAGAAAATTTGAAAACACTGAACGTATAGGTATAGCACCTTCTTTATCATACAAAATAAGTGATAAAACCGATTTTTTAACTGAATTTTCTTATCAAAAACTAAATACACTAATTGGTGCCGCTTATATTTTTGGTCCTGTTGATAAAGGTTTTGGAAGCTTACCTAAAAACTTTACAATGATTGATAAAGGTTTTCCTGAAACCGATATAAAAGAAGTTAGTTTATTAAACAAAATAAGTCATCAATTCAACGAAAACTGGTCGGCAGAAGCAAAGTATGTTACTATGCTTTATACACAACAAGGAGCTTCAGCTTGGGCTCGAAATATTGAAGACAATGGAAATGCTATTAGATCTGTAGGTTTATGGGATGCTGTTTCTGAAAGTGAATATTTTCAATTATATACTAATGGAAAATTTAATACTGGATCAATAAGTCATAAAGTTATGGCTGGTTACGACCATACCGATAAAGAGTATTTTGCTGACTTTGGTCAAAATGGATTAATAGACACTCCTAGTGCTCCTTTTAACATCTACAACCCAACTTATGGAAACAGTGTCTTTCCAGTATTTGACAGAAGTGTTCCTTTAAAAGACCGTGCTACTTTATACACATATGGTACAAAAATTAATTCATTATACATACAGGATGAAATAGGTTTTATAAATAATAAAATAAGACTAACATTAGCTGGTAGATACACACACCTTAGTCCTAAAGGAGATAAAACGACAAAAAAAATTACGCCAAGAATTGGTATAAGTGCTGATATTACACCGCAAATTACCGCTTATGGATTGTTTGATCAATCATTTTTGGCTAACGATGCCATAGACAGTACACGAAAAAGATTTGCCCCTATTGAAGGTACCATTTATGAAGCTGGATTTAAAACCAATTGGTTAAACGGAAAAATAAATGCTTCATTAAGTGCTTATTTAATTAATAAGAATAATATAACAACTAATGATCCAACTGATACTACTCGTCAATTTAGTATTTTACTTGGTGAAATAGAATCTAAAGGATTTGAATTTGACATGCAAGCAAATATTAGTAATGAGCTTGATGTTGTGCTAAATTATGCCAATACAGATGTAAAAATAGCAAAATCAGATATTCCTAACACTGTTGGCACAAGAATGGCTGGACATGCAAAACACATAACTAATGGATGGTTAAATTATAAATTTAACAAAAACTCAACATTAAAAGGCTTTGGTGTATCACTAGGGTACCAATACTCAATTGATAGATCTTCATGGACTTGGGATGCTGATAATAATACCGAATTACCTAACTATTTTAGATTAGATGGTGGTGTGCATTGGAAAAATAACAAATTACGTGTTGCTTTAAATGTAAACAACTTACTAAACAAACACCTATACTCTGGCGCCAATTATGGTAGCTATTTATACTGGCAATCTGAACCAGGTATAAATGGTAGAATATCTTTAACTTATAATTTATTTTAATACTTATAAAAAGCATTCTTACTCTAAGAAATAATGAAACTTATACTAAAAATAACAATCCTTTTATTTACCCTTAATATCGTTGCACAACAAAACTATATTAACGGAACAATAACAGACAAGAATCAAACACCACTTACGGGCGTTAATATTTATATAAAAAGTTCAAAAACTGGCGTACAATCTGATTTTGATGGTAATTTTAAAATATTAAAAAAGCCTACTACAAATATTAATTTAACAATATCGTATATTGGGTATAAAACTAAAGAAATAACTGTTTCAGGTGATAAAAATATAAACCTAGGAACTATCGTTTTATTAGAAGGTAATGAGCTTTTACAAGAAATTGTTGTTCAATCAAGAAAAAACTCTTTTTCACGTAAAAAAACCGCTTATGTTTCAAAACTACCTTTAAAAGATATAGAAAACCCTCAAGTATACTCTACAATAACAACCGAGTTACTAGAATCTCAAATTATTACCAATTTTGATGATGCTATAAACAATGCTACAGGAATTAGTAAACTTTGGGAATCTACCGGTAGAGCGCCCGGAGAAGGAACCGGATATTTTTCAACCAGAGGTTTTGCTACACAACCTTCTTTAGTTGATGGTGTTCCTGGCTTTACTTTTAGTGCTATTGACCCTTCATATATTGAAAGAATAGAGGTGGTAAAAGGCCCTTCGGCAACATTATTTGGTAGTACTGTAACTTCATTAGGAGGGTTGATAAATGTAGTAACTAAAAAACCTTATAAAGGTTTTGGTGGAAGTGTTTCTTACACTGCTGGTTCTTTTGGTATGAACCGTATTTCAGCAGATATAAACACTCCTTTAGGTACAAATGACGATTTGTTTTTTAGATTAAATACTTCTTATTTAACACAAGATAGTTGGCAAGATGCTGGTTTTAGAAAAACCTTTTTTGTTGCTCCTTCATTAACATACCGTGCAAATAATCGCTTAAATTTATCTTTTGGTATTGAATATTCTGATACAGAACAAACAAACCCTTCGATGTTATTTGTTAGAAGAGGTTTACCAATGGTGTCAAGAAATGTAAAAGATTTAGGTATAAACCCTAATAAATCATTTACTTCAAATGATATCACATTATCAAGTCCTATTTTTAATACAAGAGCTATTGCAGATTATAAAATTTCTGACCAATGGAACTCTCAAACAATTTTTGCTAGTAGTTATTCTGAAGCAAATGGATATTATCAATACATGATTGAAGGTGCTGGAGCTGCATTTTTAGTTTTACAACCTTTAGCTGCTGTACCAGGAGTAAATGATATTTTATTAGAATCACAATCTTTACTACAAAGAGATGCTTTTACAAGAATTTACGATAAACGCGATGCCAATGCAACAAAATTTAACATTCAACAAAATTTTACAGGTGATTTTAAATTGGGCGATGTTAGAAATCGTTTGGTAATTGGTTTAGATTATGTAAACAGAAATTCAAAAACAAACAACCAAAGCGGAAATCCTACTTTGGCAGCAACTCCAACATTTTCAGGAATTTTACAAACATTAACATATTTAGAAGCTATCAACCATGTGCCAGCAAATACTGCGTTAGGTTTACAAGCGCAATTATCAGGATTTCCATATTTTGATGGAATGTTTGCCGCAGATGGGACAATTATACCTAATAACTTTACACCAAACACAAAACACAGTGTTAAAAAAACTGATTTAGATGCTGTATTTAATCAAGTTCCAACGCGTGAGATAGAAACAGGCTCGTCAACTTTTGCTGTATATGCTTCTGATGTTATTAATATCTCAAAAAAATTAACTGTAAATTTAGGTTTACGTTTAGATTATTTTAATCAAAAAGGAAATAAAAATAATGATTTAGATAATTATACTAAAACAACGTTATCGCCAAATGCAGGAGTTTTATATCAACCTTTTTTAAATAAATTAAGCGTATTTGCAAATTACCAAACTGGATTTGTAAATAATAATCCTGTTGTAAATCAAGACGGAACAGTAGATACTTTTAAACCCACAAAAGCTACTCAGTTTGAAGGTGGATTTAAAACAAATTTCTTTAATGGTAAATTAAATGCAAGTATTAGTTATTATCACATTACCGTTAACGACGCTCTTAATTCTGACCCTAATGGTATTTTATTTCCAACAAGTATTGATATTGAAGAAACTGTAAGCAAAGGGCTAGAGTTTGAAATAAACACCAATCCTTTTGATGGTTTAAACTTAAGAGCTTCTTTTTCTCATAACGATAGTAAAATTACAAAGGCATATAGCAATAAAACAAAAACAGCATATGCTGCATTACAAGATAGAAGACCTGAAGAAGCAGGGCCTAAAAACATTTATAACTTTTGGACAAATTACAAATTTTTAGAAGGTACTTTTTTAGAGAAATTTGGAGTCGGAGCAGGATTTAACGGAGCATCAAAACATTTAATGATGAACAACGGGGTGTCAGGAGAGTTTACCTTACCATCTTACACTATTTACAATGCTTCTGTTTATTACAATGCAAATAAATTTAAAGTAGGTTTTAAAGTAAATAATCTTACTGATGAAACCTATTATAAAGGATGGAGTACTATTAATGCTCAAGCACCTAGGGCATTTTTAGGTACGATACAATATAAGTTTTAAGTGCAATTTGAATTAAGTTTATATTAACCCTTGTAACTCTAAGTTTTATAAACTTAGAGTTGCTTGGCTAATAAAAGTAATATGATAACAAGTAGTTTTTTATTAATTTTTATAGGATTATTTTTTAAATACAACACCTCAAAAAAAATAGAATTAAGTAATTTAAAAAAAATAGAAACCTGGATACAAAACAATACCAAGAAAGCTAATACAATAAGTGTTCTAATATTAATGGCAACACTACTATTAATGATTCGCCAGTTCGGAACAACATCGGGAGTATTATTTTGGTTATTTACGATAACACTTATTTTAAGTTTAATCATAATAATTGCACCTTTTAAAAAAATTAACTACAAACACATAACTTTTCTTTTTGCAATTTCATTTTTAATTGAAATACTATTATAACATGCCAGCTAATCCAAAATATTTAACAAAATCTCCTTTGCAAAAATTTGCTAAAATAACCGCTGGTATTATAGGTGGTTATATTATTACAGCATTAATACACATGTGCTTACCATTGTGGTTACCTAACCCAAAAGAAATAGTTATTACTTCTATTTTCACCCTTTTTATAGTGTGGTGCGCTTTATTAATTATTCCTTTTTTATTTAAAAATGGTTGGAGTGCATGGTTAGTATACTTTATAGCTACAATTTTACTTTACTGTATTTACACTATTGGAAAACAAAACAACCCCTTTATATAATGAGTAAAAGAAATTACAATGTATTTTTTAATACGCATACAGTAAGTGGTATTGTTATTAGTGTTGCTTTATATATAATTTTCTTTGCAGGAGCTTTTGCTTTGTTTAAAGATGAAATTAAAATTTGGGAAGAAGGTAACACGGTTTCACACACACATTCAAAAAACATAAATTTTGATAAAATACTGCATCAATTAAATAAAACTTATGAATTAACAGGAAGAGATCTACAAATGACTTTTGGTGAAAAAACAGACAAAATAGCTGTTTTTATGAGCGCCAGTAAAGATAGTTTAGCATCAAATAAAGGAAAAGAAAGTAATTTTTTTTATGTTGATATAAACACTCTACAAACTAAAAAATATGACGAGCAATATAGTTTAGGAGAATTTTTATATCGCTTACATTTTTTTCATCAACTACCAAGAATCGGAATATATTTGGCAGGTTTTGTTACCCTTTTCTTTTTATTTGCTATAATTACTGGTGTTATAGTTCACTGGAAAAAGATTATTCCAAACTTTTATAGCTTTAATCCTAAAATTATTTTAAAACGAGTTTGGACTGATGCACATACTGCTTTAGGTGTTATAGGTTTACCTTTTCAATTTATTTTTGCCGTTACTGGTGTTTACTTTTCTATTAGTATCCTTGTTTTATTACCCGCTAATTTTTTGTACGAAGGAAATCAAGCTAAATTAATGGAAGATTTACGACCTATAACCAAAAATTATCAATGGATTAAAGTATCAAATCAAAAAACACCTAGTTTTAATTATTTTGCTAAAAAAACAGCTAAAAAATGGGATAACTTTCGACTAACACGTGGATTTATAAAAAATTATGGAGGAAACTCTATGAAATACACCATTATGGGTGAATTAGATTATAAAGATCGCTTTGTTGGAACTGGTTACATAACTTTTAATCCTTATCTAAAAAAAATAGAGGCTTCCAAAGATCCTACAAAATTAAGCTATGTTGAAGATTCTCAATTTGTTTTCGGGCGTTTACATTTTGCTAATTTTGGAGGAATATTACTAAAAACCATCTATTTTATTTTAGCGCTAATTACCTGTTTTGTTATTATAACAGGTGTTTTAATTTGGATTGAAGCACGTAACAAAAAAAGCATGTCTTTAAAGCAACGATTATATACCGCAAAAGTAGGACATATATACTTAGCTATTTGCTTATCTATGTTACCCGTTACCGCATTATCCTTTCTTTTTGTAAAATTTGCAAACGGTAATTTCGAAAATAAAAAAAGCATCATTTACCTCTTTTATTTTATAACTTGGATAGGTTTCATATTCTTTTTTCGCTTTAAAAGAAACAACTATTACACCAATAAAGTTAGTTTATTATTAGGCGCAATTTTTGGATTTATGATACCAATTGTAAATGGAATTAACTCAGGAAACTGGATATGGACTACTATTGCTAACAAACAATACGAAATACTAACAGTTGATTTACTTTGGATAATAATTTCGGTAACCGCTTTGCTATGCTATTTTAAAATTAAACCTAAAGAGGTAATGCAGAGCACATTTAATAAAAATCCAATTGATTATAAAAACATCAAACATTTAAAAACTGAAACGTTTGAAAAAACTAATTTAATAACTAAAAAAGACGACAAAAATCATATACCTATGCGAACAAAAATTATTATTCTTTGGATATTTTTAGCCATTGGCTGGATAGTACACCACATATACGGGTTGTTTAATATTTATTACAACGAAACATTAATGATGGAAGGAGCAACAGGAAAAGCTCCTGTAATTCATCATATTTATCGTATTTTATTTGAAGGCATGTGCTTATTATTTGCATTATTAACCATCGAAATATCAAAAAAATGGTTTAAAATAACATCTCTTGTTTGGGCAAGCATAGCCACCTTATATAACGTATACCATTTCTTTGAAGCTATTATGCATGAATCTACTAATATTTCAGAAATTTTCATGCTTTTATTAGTTGCCATAGCTAGCATATTTTTAATTATCAATATTTACAAATGGATTAGGAAAGAAGCATAATTTGAAAAAAATTATGAAACAAGAATTTACAAAGAAACAATTAGAAGAAATTGAAAAGCAATTAAGTTGTCCTACCGGTGTTAAAGGGATAGAAATAGCGAACTCGATGAATTTAAGTAACATTAGTATGACCAAAAACTCTATTGATGCCTTAAAAATTTCAAATAGTAATCGAATTTTAGAGGTTGGTCATGGAAACTGTGGCCACCTTAAATATATATTAAATAAAGCTACTAACATTAATTACATCGGTTTAGAAATTTCTGAAACAATGATGAAAGAAGCTCTTTTACAATTGGATAAACAGCAAAGGTCTAAAAACATATCTTTTCAATTGTATGATGGAGAAAAAATCCCTTTTAGAAACAATTACTTTGACAAAATATTCACTGTAAATACTCTTTATTTCTGGAAAAGCCCCATTAATTTTTTAACAGAATTATCAAGAGTTTTAAAAAAAGATGGTATATGTATTATAACTTTTGCTCAAAAAAATTTTATGCAAAGTCTTCCTTTTGTAAATAACAAATTTAAATTATACTCAAACGAGAACATAAAACTATTACTAAAAAATACTGTTTTTACAATAGTTAACACACTACAAAAAACTGAACAAGTAAAAAGTAAATCTGGTAATTTGGTAAATAGAAAATATACATTAATCATATTAAAAAAGTAAGTTAATGAATACTGTAATTGGTTTATTTTATGGCTCTGACACAGGCATGACAGAAGAAATTACGCACACTATTGTAGATGAGTGGGACGTTACTGACATTGAAGTTATAGAAATTAATAACGCTAATAGTTCTGATTTTGATAAATTTAACTTTATTATATTAGGACTCTCAACTTGGTATGATGGCGATTTACAAAGTGATTGGGAAAGTTATTTTGATGAGTTTAAAACCATTGATTTTACCAATAAAACAGTAGCCATTTATGGTTTAGGAGACCAGTATGGTTATGGGGAATATTTTATAGATGGCGTAGGCATGTTAGCCGAGGTTGTTATAGCAAACGGAGGTAACATAATAGGTAAATGGCCTACCAAAGGTTACGATTATACTGAATCGAAAGCTAAAATTGAAAATGAAGATTTATTTTATGGTTTAGCAATTGATGAAGACAATCAACCAGAATTAACACAAGAAAGATTATTAAAATGGTTAACTATTTTAAAAAATAACTTAATAAATCAAGCTTAAAATTTTAACAAAAAACGGTTGCTCATTATTAGCAACCGTTTTATTTTTTATCACAATAATATATTGTTTTACCCCTCAGGAGCTAATTCTACCTCCAAACCGTCCATTTCTGGCTTTATTTGTATTTGACATCCTAAACGACTATTATCTTCAACATTAAATGCCTCAGCCAACATTGCATCCTCATCATCTCCCATTTCTGGTAATTCATGATCTGATTTTACATAACATTGACACGATGCACACATTGCCATACCGCCACAAATACCAATAGTTCCTTCAGGAGCTAGTTCATACGAACGTACAACCTCCATTAAATTCATGGCCATATCAGTTGGCGCAACTACTTCGTGTGTTACACCTTCTCTATCTGTTATTTTTAGGGTAATATCTTGTTCCATCTTACAAATTCATTTTTTTACGTAGTGTTTTAGCACGTTTATCTTCACCGTCATGTGTCCAACCAGGTGAATTAAATATATAATTCAATTTATCTGATAACTTATTAGCTCTTTTAACATCATTCCAAATTGCTCCATATTCGTGTGTTGCTACTTTTATAGGATTGTAGGTATTAATATTTACGGTCAATCCATAAATAGGTTTTTCTACCGCTATTAATTCTTCTGAAAAAGTACCAAATAAACGATCCCAAATAATTAAAATCCCTGCATGATTACAATCTAAATAACGAATATTTGATGCGTGATGTACTCTATGGTGTGATGGCGTATTAAAAATATATTCAATTGGTTTTGGCAGTTTATCAATCAATTCGGTATGTATAAAAAATTGATAAATTAAGCTAACTCCCATCATGGTAAACATCATTAAAGGATCAAAACCGAGTAAAGGAATCCATATCCAAAACAAAAACTTATGAGCACGTTCACCAACTCCTTGGCGTAAAGCAGTTCCTAAATTCATATATATTGATGAGTGATGTGGCACATGACCTGCCCAAAATAAACGAACTTCGTGATTTAAGCGATGAAACCAATAGTAGGCAAAATCATCGGCTAAAAACAATATAATCCACGCCCACCATTGACGACCAACAGTATCTTTTAAGGGACTTAACTCATACAAAAAGAAAAAAACAATAAACGCTACAATTTTAGGAATAAACTCAACAATTGCAGAAAAAAGCATCATCAGTAACGAAACTTTAGTATCATTCAAACTGTATTTTTCTTTTGATATTTTATATTCAATAACCATTGAAATAAAAAATATAGGTAAGACAAAATACAAAAGCTTGTCTTGTGATAATTGCTGTATATAATCTGCTAATGCCAATTGTTTTAATTTTAAAGTTGTTAAAAATTTACTCAATTTTTTTTACGACAGCTTTTGGCGCTTCTTTACGTGTACCATCAAAACCGTCTACACCACCAACTGTGGTGTACTTCATTACATATTTTTTATCAGGAAAAATACGTTGAAATGCGCTTTGACACATTAAAGTAGCTTCGTGAAATCCGCATAAAATTAATTTTAATTTTCCTGGGTACGTATTTACATCTCCAATGGCATATATTCCTGGAATATTTGTTTGATAATCTAACGCATTGTTTACTTTAATGGCGTTTTTTTCAATTTCTAATCCCCAATTTGCTATGGGACCTAATTTTGGTGATAATCCAAATAATGGAATAAAATGATCTGTTTTTAAAACATACTCTTCTTCTCCTTTTTTTGAAACTATAACTCCAGTTACCTTGTTTTCTCCTTCGATTCCTTTAATTTCAGCTGGAGTTATTAGTGTTAATTTTTTAGCGTCTTTTAATTCTTGTACTTTATCTACAGAGTCTAATGCACCACGAAATTCGTTTCTACGGTGTACTAAAGTTACCGATTTTGCTACGTCTGTTAAAAAGATAGACCAATCTAAGGCAGAATCTCCACCTCCTGCAATTACCACATCTTTATCTCTGTAAAGTTCTGGTTCTTTTATCATATATTCTACTCCTTTATCTTCAAAGTTAGCAATATTTGGAATTGGTGGCTTACGTGGTTCAAAACTCCCTAAACCTCCTGCAATTGCTACTACTGGTGCTTGGTGCTTGGTACCTTTGTTGGTGGTTACTATAAAACTACCGTCTTCTTGTTTTTCAATAGTATCAGCACGTTCACCTAAGGTAAATCCTGGTTCAAATTGTTTAATTTGCTCCATCAGTTTATCGGTTAAATCGCCTGCTAAAATTTCTGGATATGCGGGGATATCGTAAATAGGTTTTTTTGGATAAATTTCTGAACATTGCCCTCCTGGTTGTGGTAATGCATCAATTAAATGACATCGTAATTTTAGCAATCCTGCTTCAAAAACGGTGAATAATCCTGTGGGACCTGCTCCTATAATTAATATATCTGTTTGTATCATTTTACTTCTAAAATTTTCTTTTTTATACTGATATTCCTGTCTTTAAAATAAAAGACAGGAATATTTTGCGTTAGTGATTGAGCGGTTTGTTTAAGCTCTTTTTAAAATATTTTTTTATATTTTAAAAAAGCGAGTAGCGAAAGCACGCTCGAACGCCCAAAAATAATAAGTTTGTAGTTGTTAAAAGCTGATAAAAATCAAGTTTTATGCTACATTAATTACTTCTTCTATTATTGGTGCATATTTTTTTATGGTTGCTTCGACACCGTTTTTTAAGGTCATTTGATTTACTGAGCAACCACTACAAGCTCCCTCTAACTGAACTTTTACGGTATTATTTTCGATAGACAATAGCTTAATATTACCGCCGTCGCTTACTAAAAAAGGGCGAATTTCTTCTAAAGCTTTTTCTACATTACTTTCTATTTCTGCTGCTGTCATAACTTTTTTATTATTTAGTACTACAACCACTCATGGTAGTGATTCGAACTACTTCGGTTGCTGGTAAATTTTCGTTTCTTTTTAATAGTTGAGAAAGCATTTCTTTAGTTGCATTGGTAAATGCTTTTTCTAAAGGGCTATTTTCTTGTAATGCTACTGGGCGACCAACGTCACCTGCCTCACGAATACTTTGCACTAATGGTATTTCTCCTAAGAAACTTGTTTCAATATCTGTTGCTAAATTTTTAGCGCCACCTTGACCAAAAATATAGTATTTATTGTCTGGCAATTCAGCCGGTGTAAAATACGCCATGTTTTCTACAATTCCCAATACTGGTACGTTAATACTTTCTTGTTTAAACATTGCAACTCCCTTTTTAGCATCAGCTAAGGCTATGTTTTGTGGTGTACTTACTACTACCGCTCCGTTAATTGGCACTGCTTGTACGATTGATAAGTGTATATCACCGGTACCAGGTGGTAAATCAATTAATAAGAAATCTAACTCTCCCCAATCTGCATCAAATAATAATTGGTTTAATGCTTTTGATGCCATTGGTCCACGCCATATTACTGCTTGATTAGGGTCGGTAAAAAATCCTAATGATAATAATTTTACGCCATAATTTTCGACAGGTTTCATTTTAGATCGCCCATCAACTTTTACTGCTAAAGGTTTTTCTAAAGCTACATCAAACATTAAATGTTGTGATGGCCCGTACACATCGGCATCTAAAACACCTACTTTAAAACCCATTTTTGCTAAAGAAACAGCCATATTAGAAGTTATGGTAGATTTACCTACACCTCCTTTACCTGATGCAATTGCAATAATATTTTTAATATTCGGAATTTCTTTTCCTTTTATTTGTGTTGGGTTTTCTTTTGGTTTTGCCTCAACCTTTACATTCACTTTCACGTCAATTGCCTTATCAACATGTTCGTTAATTGCTTTTGTTATTTCAACTTCTACCTTCTTTTTTGCTTGTAAAGATGGATTTGAGATGGTTACATCTACAATTACTTCGTTTCCAAAAGTAACAATGTTTTTTATATTTTCGTTTTCAACTAAACTTTTACCTTCACCAGGTGCAGTAATAGTTTCTAACGCTTTGTATATATCTTGTTTTTTAAAACTCATTAGAGTATTTAATTTAATTAATTACAAGTTACAAAGATACATTTTAACACTTAGAAAATAAAGTGTTTAGATTGTGAAAATTTATGAGGTAATAAGGAGTTTTTATTGTAATTCTGTAGATGGGTTCCAGAATATTTTATCGAAGTTTTGAATTTGATTTTCAACTACAACTACTCCTTCGCTTTCTAGTAATTGTTGCATTAAATTAGTACCGTCAAAATGATGCTTACCTGTTAAAAGTCCTTTTCTGTTTACAACTCTGTGCGCAGGAATATCGTCTAAATTATGTGCTTTGTTCATTGCCCAACCCACCATTCTTGCAGATCTTGCAGCACCTAAATAAACAGCAATTGCTCCGTAACTGGTTACTTTTCCGTGTGGAATTAATCGCGCTACCTCATATACTTTTTCAAAGAAATTTTTATCTGACATGGTTGTAAATATACCTAATTTTTAATCTTTGGCTAAACAATACTTATTATTGCGTTAGTGATTGAAGTAAGTTATAGTGTAAGGCTGAAAGCACGACCCGAAAAAGGAGCGTCCAAAAAAAATTGCAAAAAAAATTCCTACTAGTTGCAGGAATGTCTTTTTTCGATATTAGTAATTTAACTTAAACCGAATATAGGTTATTGGTTTCCCAACTTCTAAATATTGTTTTTCGTAAAAGGTTTGTGTTGAAGTTACCTCTTCAGGAGCGCCTTCATTTTTATACACATTGTGGTTTGCGTGTATTATTTCGTGCCCCTCGCCATGCAATAAACCTAAGGTGTAACCGTGCATAAATTCGCTATCGGTTTTTAGGTTCATAATACCATCTTCTTTTAAAATTGTATGGTATCTTTTTAAGAATGTTGTGTTGGTCATTCTATGCTTGGTGCGTTGGTATTTTATTTGTGGATCTGGAAAAGTTATCCAAATTTCATCCACTTCATTTTCAGCAAAAATATGTGCCACTAATTCTATTTGGGTTCTAATAAAGGCAACATTTTGCATATTGTTTTCTATTGCTGTTTTTGCTCCACGCCAAAAACGAGCTCCTTTAATATCAATACCAATAAAATTTTTATTCGGATTTTTTTCTGCTAATGCAATTGTATATTCTCCTTTACCACACCCTAGCTCTAAAACAATAGGATTGTCGTTTTTAAAAAAGGTATTCCATTTTCCTTTCAATGAAAAATCGTTAATAACCTCTTCTCTTGTTGGCTGAATTACATTTGCAAACGTTTCATTTTCTTTGAAACGTTTTAGTTTATTTTTGCTTCCCAATGTTTCTACAAATTAAGCTCTATCCTCTGTTCCTTCTTTTAAGAAAGTAGCAGATTGCTTCATCCAATAAGCAAATAACACTAATAAGATTAATAAAAACCCCCAGTTAACAGCATTTGAGGTCCACCATCCTAAGTCTCCTTTTGCAACTTCTAAGCGCAACCACTTAAATGGCACTAAAATGAACTCAAATAAATCTCCAATTAATCTAAAAATATTTAATCCTAACATAACTTGATTATCTTTACAGTTGCAAAAGTATAAAAAGAAACTATGTTAGCCAATTTTTTCGGTAAATCTAAGCCTGTTAATTTTCTCGTGATTTTCACGTTGTTTTTAGTGTACTTTTTTTTGCATTTTTTTTACACCGAAATCTCGTTTAATTCGATTAAAGAATTATTTTATTTTGTGGTTATTTTTGCTGTTTTCAACTTTATTCTTGCAAAAAATCAATTAACATTTGACAATTCTTATGCTTTTTTGTTTTTTGTAATACTTATTGGTTTTTTTCCTACTGTAATAAAGATTAATTATACATTATATGCTACTATAACCATATTGCTTTTTTTACGCAAAGTATATAGTTTACAATCATCCAAAAATACGCTTCACAAATTGTTTGATGGCGGTTTGTGGCTAGGTATTTCTTTTTTAATTGAACCTTACACTGCTGTGTTTGCAATATTATTGTACGCTTCAACGTATTTGCACCAACGCTTTACCTATCAAACCTTATTAACTCCTTTAATCAGCTTTGGTAGTGTTATTTTTTTATTTTTTACATATTGTTTTTGGTATGAAAAAACGGCTGATTTTTACCTGCTTTTTAACTGGAGTTATTTATATAATATTGACTTATACTTAAGCACGAAGTATCTTTTTCCTAATATTATTATCGGAATTTTTGTGATTTTAGCTTTTATGCTAAAAAGCCCGAAGGCTTTGGCTGTTTTAAATACTTTTAGAAAAAACTGGATTTTAACTTTTATTCACCTTACAACCTCAATAATTGTTGTTTTATTGATAAATCCTAAAAATGGTAGTGAATTACTGTTCTTGTTTTTTCCTACTGCTGTAATATTAGCAAATGGTTTAGAATTGTTTCAAAAAAAGTGGTTTGTTGATGTATTATTATTACTTTTTTTAATTAGCTCAATACTAATAATATTTATATAAAATTATAGTTTTGCTCCAAAAGCTAAATCACCAACATCTCCTAAACCAGGCACAATATAACCTTTACTATTAAGCTCTTTATCAATATCAGCAATCCATAAATTGGTATTTTCTGGGAAAAATTTTTCTATAAATTCAATACCTTCGGTAGCACCTATTACTGACATAATATGAATTTCTTTAGGGGTTCCGTGTTTTTTTAACGCTTCATAAACTGCCACTAACGATTTTCCTGTAGCAATCATAGGATCGGCTAACAATAATGTTTTTCCCTCAATTGATGGAGAAGCTAAATACTCAACTACAATATCAAACTCAGTATCATTATTAGGGTGATTACGATATGCTGATATAAAAGCATTTTCAGCATCATCATAATAATTTAGCAATCCGTTATGTAATGGTAATCCGGCTCTAAGAATAGAACATACGACCAATCTATTTACAGGAAATTTTGTTTCTTTTACACCCAAAGGGGTTTCGATATCTAATCGTTCGTAGGTTAAATTTTTACTTAATTCATATCCTAATATCTCGCCAATTCTTTCAATATTTCTACGAAATCGCATGGTGTCTTTTTGAATACCGATGCTTCTAATTTCTCTTAAATATTTATTTAAAATTGATGTTTCTTTTGCTAGATGATGAATTTTCATACTTTAATTTATTTATAGCTAAATTACAAAAAAGAGGGGTTTAATGTAAATAAAAAAGGGGATATCCTTAAGCAAAAAAATAGTTATTACTAATTAATAAATCTTTTTAACACCTCTATTAAAATCTCTTTGTCTTCAATATAACTCATGTGTCCATTAGGCAGTTCAATAAAAGGAGTTTTTGTGCGTGCTGCTTCTTCAATGACAGATTGATAATTTAAAACAGTATCTTTTTTACCTACAATAATTAATCGTTTATCAATAGTTTGTATAGTGGCTTCTTTATTTTCTCTTAACTGCATTCCTTTTGTTGCTGCAATATAACCTTGTACTGAAGTTTGTTTAGCTATTTTTTTTACCTCAGCAATTTTTACAGAAAACTGCTCGCGGGTTTGAAGCGTAAATAAATTAGCTACAGACATTTTAACTAAGTTATCATAATTTACTTTTGCCATTTCACAAGCTCTTAAACGCAAACTTTTTCGCTCGTTAGAATCTGCCTGTGCAGTTGAATTTAATAAACATATTCCTTTTATATTTTTCGGATAGAGTTCTGCAAAAGCCAACGAAACATACCCACCCATTGAATGTCCAATCATATAAAATTTACGCAATAGTAAAGTATTTAAAACCTCTTTTACAGCCATAGCCATGTCATCCATTGTATGTACATAACCAATACTATCTGTATTTCCATGCCCTAATAAATCAATACAAATTACTCGGTTCTTTTTTATCAACTCTCCTTTAATATCATTCCATATTGTACTGCTTTCAAGAAATCCATGCAGTAACACAACAGCACTTCCTTTACCAACGTCTGAATATGCTATTTTACTATTTTTATAAATGAGAATCTTTTCCATCTTGCAAAAATATGTATCTTTCGCTAGTATTTATTCTAAAACCATGTTAACGTCACCTTTTTCTTCCTTATCAGATATTGCAGAAAAAAAACTTACTTTTTTTCTTGCTACTGCTACTGTTTGTATACTATATGGCATGTTAAGGATTGATTATTATTTAATAAATGATGTTTGTGAAAACGGAATTTTATCTTTCGAATTTGCAAAAGATTTTAACATTTCAAAAACTATTTTAAACTCTTGGAATACAAAATCGAAAATTTGTGCTGGAATTAGCCTAGGGCTAGATTTCTTATTTTTAATGATTTATCCGCTATTAATTGCTTTATTAATTCACAAGCTTAATGAAACTATTTGGAAAGGGCACTCTTTTTATTTTGTAGGGATAATCTTGTTATTTTCACAACTCTTAACCGCCATTCTTGATACTATTGAAAACATTGGATTGATACAATTGTTACTAGGTAGTACCAATAGTAATTGGAGTTTAATAGCCTATTATTGTGCTTTTATAAAATTTACAATAATCTCAATTGCTCTTATATACTTGGCTATAAATTTTATCCCTCTTATTATTAAAAACACCACAAAAAATGAATAAAACAAAAGATATATATGTTACTGGATTCGCGTTGTTTTCTATGTTTTTTGGTGCAGGTAATTTAATTTTACCTCCTTTTTTAGGTAAAAATGCAGGAAATTTATGGAGCTGGGTAACCATTGGTTTTTTTATTACCGCAGTATTCATTCCTATTTTAGGAATTTTGGCACATGCCAAATTACAAGGAACTTTATATGATTTCGGTAAAAAAGTATCTCCTATTTTTAGCACCGTATACTGCCTCCTTATCTACACTATTTCAATTGCATTACCAGCTCCAAGAACAGCATCCGTTACTCATGAAATGGCAATTGCTCCTTATTTTAATAGTAGCTCACTAATAACAAGCAGTATTTATTTTAGTTTGGTTTTTGTTTTTGTTATGAACCGAACAAAAGTGTTAAATTTATTAGGCAAATTTTTAACTCCTTTAATAATCTTAATCCTATTATCGATTATAATTATTGGAATGTTTTCATCTCCAGAAACAATGAATTTATCTACTTTTAAAACACCTTTTATTAGTGGATTATTAGAAGGATATCAAACTTTTGATGCGATTGGGGCTATTGTTGTTGGTGGTATTTTGGTAATTTCTATCAACTTTAATAAAGAAACTTCTTTTAAGACAAAGAAAGAATTAATTACCAAAGCTGGTTTTATTGCCGGATTAGGACTATTAATTATTTATGCTGGATTGATTTATAATGGTGCATTGTTTAACTCAATTTTTAATCAAACAGCCACTAGATCTGAAGTTTTAACCGCATTAAGCACGCAAACTCTTGGTAATATTGGCACACTATTTTTAAGCGTACTAGTTAGTTTGGCCTGTTTTACTACTGCTGTTGGAATTATTACCGGAACTGCCGATTATATAAAAGGAATTACTAATAATTTACAAGAAACTTATATAGCAACCGCTATTATTGGTTGTGTTCTTGGCGTTTTAATAGGTCAATTAGATGTTCGTAATATTATAAACATTGCTTTACCTGTTTTAATGTTTATTTATCCAATTACTATTGTGCTAATAATTTTAAATGTTATTTCAGATAAATACACCTCTGCACTAGTTTTTAAAATTGTGGTAGCTATAACTTTTGTTTTTAGTGTTCCCGATTTTTTAGAATTTTTTATTGATAAAGAATACTTAACTAAAGTTAAAACTATAATTCCATTAGCAAATCAGCATTTAGGTTGGGTATTACCGGCTACTATAAGTTTTATCTTAACCAATATTATAAAAATAAAAAAGCCTGCATAACGCAAGCTTTTTTATTTTCACATAACTTTATTAAAACCTATACCCTAAGTTTATACCCACTCTTGGTACAACAGAACGAGATTCTGAAGAAAACATATTTCTACCTAGTCCTCCATAAACATCAATTACAAAACCTCCACCAGAAATATATTTAGATCCTATTGCTAAACCCAAAGCACCATCTGTATACTCGTTATTATTGTTAATGCCGTTATTAATTCCTAAAAATACTTCTCCAAAATAATTCCAGTTACTATTGTCTGTAAAATAGTGACGAAAATAAGGAGTAATCATCCATTCTTCGTTGTAAGCAAAATCAGATGATTTTTTTTCAAAATTAAACAAAGCTGACAACCCTATTGATGAACGACTGGCCGTGTAATGTTCATACGAAACCTCTAGGGTTTTTAATGCCAATGCATCAAAAATATCGATTTTTACTTCTTGTTGTGCCTGTGAAAATGAGCTGATTAAAACTACAGCTATTAAAAGTATTTTTTTCATCTTTAAATTTTAAATCAATTATTGTTATACGTAACTTTAACTATCAATTACAATACCACAAACATACATTAATTACAGAACGTGCTACCAATAAAATAATCTATTCTTTATTATCAAGAACAACCACAGTCGGTATTACAATTTTTGCTTTTTTTAGTTTTAATAAAAAACTTATTTACTAAAAAAAGGACTGCTAAACCTACAATTATATATGTAATAATTTCTTGCATTAACTCAATATTTGATAAGCTGCAAAGGCAGATAGATACGCCAAAACTCCCATGCCTACTAATTGTATAATTGGCCATTTCCAACTTTTAGTTTCTCTTTTAACAATTGCTAAAGTTGCCATACACTGCATTGCAAAGGCATAAAATAGTAATAAAGACATTCCTGTTGCAAAATTAAAGCGCTTTTTACCAGTTTCTTGATTTATTTCTGACGCCATTTTTTCTTTAATCGTTGTAATATCCTCACCATCATTTTCAACACTATAAATAGTTGCCAAAGTACCAATAAACACTTCTCGTGCTGCAAATGATGCAATTAAACCAATTCCTATTTTCCAATCATAACCTAATGGTTTTACCACTGGCTCTATCGTTTTACCAGCTATACCTATATAGGAATTTTCTAATTTTTCTGAGGCAATTTTCTGTGATAATTCTGAGGGTGATAACTGCTGATTAGCTGGGTTTTCAACCACATTTTTTTCTACATTTTTAAATGATGTTGGTCCGTGCGATGCTAAAAACCACAATACAATAGAGATGGCTAAAATTATTTTTCCTGCTCCAAAAACAAAGGCTTTTGTTTTTTCTAACACGTCAAAAAACACATTTTTTAATGACGGTAGTTTATAATTAGGCATTTCAACTACAAAAAACGAGTTATTTTTTATTTTTAAAGTTTTATGTAAAATATAAGCGCCAATTATTGCAGCACCAAAACCAAGAACATACAAACTTAGTAAAGTTAACCCTTGTAAGCTTAAAACTCCAAATACTTTTGTATCAGGAACAATCAAAGCTATTAAAATTGCATACACAGGCAAACGTGCAGAACATGTTGTAAACGGTGTTACTAAAATGGTTATCAAACGCTCTTTCCAACTAGATATGGTACGTGTTGCCATAATTGCTGGTATAGCACATGCTGTTCCTGAAATTAAGGGTATTACACTTTTACCACTCATTCCAAAACGGCGCATAATTTTATCCATTAAAAACACCACTCTACTCATATACCCTGTTTCTTCTAAAATAGCTATAAATAAAAATAATATAGCTATTTGTGGTATAAAAATAACTACTCCTCCAATTCCTGGAATAATTCCTTCGGTTAACAAATCAGTTAATTTACCTGACGAAAGGTTCATCTTTGTAAACTCAGCAATGTTAGCAAACAAATCGTCTATAAAATCCATTGGCATAGAAGCCCAATCAAAAACAGATTGAAAGATTAACAATAACAATCCGAAAAAAATAAAATACCCAAATATTTTATGTGTAAAAACCCTGTCTAATTTCGATCGTAAATCGGTTGCTTTTGATGTATCAACCGTATAGGTTTCTTTTAAAATTGAATTTATTTTTTGATAACGATAAATGGTTTCTTTATGCTGATACCTTTTTTGCTTTGGCTCATTTTTCTCAAACAACTCTAGCTCTTTTTTCTCATCCTCAGATAATAAAAAAGTATGCTTTTGGGTAAGCATCATCCACAATTTATAAGATAGAAAACTAGGATTTATCTTTTGTAATTCCTTAAAATAATTTGTATCTATTTTTGATGAAATTTCATTAAAACTAGAATAAGTATCTAACTCTTTATAATTTTCTATTGCAGTTTTTACAGCACCTACCCCTTTATTATTTCTTGCTGATATCAATACTACTTTTGTATGTAAATCCTTTTCTAACTTTTTAATATCAATTGAAATTCCCTTACGCTGCATCTGATCAGCCATGTTTAAGGCTAAAATAGTAGGCATTTCTAAATCTTGAATTTGAGAAAAAAGCAGCAAATTTCGTTTTAAATTCTCAACATCAGCAACAACTACAATTACATCAGGTTTTTCATTTTCATCAGCATTCAACAATGTTTTTAAAACAATACTTTCATCAATTGATGTTGGATTAATACTATAAGTCCCTGGCAAATCGGTTATAATTGCCGATTTTTTGGCTGATAATTTACAAGTTCCTTCCTTTTTATCAACCGTTACCCCTGGGTAATTACCAACTTTTTGATTTAACCCTGTTAATTGATTAAATAATGATGTTTTTCCGGTATTCGGATTTCCAATTAAAGCTACTTTAATACGCTTGTTCATCAGTTATATTTTGGTAATTGTAATTTTACTTGCCGTTTCTTTTCGTATTGCTAAATGACTTCCATCTACACATATATAAACCGGATCATTAAAAGGAGCAACTTGCATTAATTCAACTTCTGTACCTGGCAAACAGCCCATTTCTAATAATTTTAAAGGGATAATATCTAAGCAGTCTTCAGATATAATTCCACGTTCTCCGATAAGTAAAGTTGCAATTGAATTCAAAATAACACATATAAATTGGCTTGCAAAGATACTAAAATAGAACCATTCTAAACAATACACTTGTAACTATCTTACCTTTCATTTTTAAGGTTGTTCTCTGTATTTGAAATCTTATATTTGTTGCATGACTTTCGATCAAATTATAGGACAAGAACATATAAAAAAACATTTACAGCAATCTGCTGAAAATAATAGAATACCACACGCGCAACTTTTTATTGGTAAAGAAGGTACAGGTACATTACCAATGGCAATTGCTTATGCTCAATTTTTGTTATGTAAATCATCAAGTAACGAAGAGGCTTGTGCTATAAAATGCAATAAATTACAGCATCCTGATTTGCATTTTGCTTTTCCTGTAACCACCAACGATTCGGTAAAAAAACACCCTGTTAGCAACTTATTTTTGAATGACTGGAGAAGTTTTATCGAAAAACAACCTTATGGAAACGTTTTTGATTGGTCTAAACATATTGGTGTAGAAAATAAACAAGGGCAAATAGGGGTTGATGAAGCGCAAGATATTGTTAAAAAACTACAACTAAAATCGTATGAAGGTGGTTTTAAAGTAATGATTATTTGGATGGCAGAAAAAATGAATATTGCAGCCGCAAATAAGTTATTAAAATTGATTGAAGAGCCTCCTAATAAAACAATTTTTTTATTGATTACTGAAGATGAAGGGCAAATTATAAACACCATAAAATCAAGATGCCAAGCATTAAACTTTCCTTCACTAAGTGATACAGATATTGCCGATGCTTTAATTGAAAACGAAAACATTTTGGAAAATGAAGCGGTTAAAATTGCGCATCAATCCGAAGGAAATTACAACAAAGCATTGCATATTTTAAATAATAATTCAAATGATTTAATTTTTGAAGAATGGTTTATTACTTGGATTCGTGCAGCTTTTAAGGCTAAAGGTAATGCTGCCGTTATACAAGATTTAATCGGCTGGTCTGAAATTATTGCAAAATCAGGTAGAGAAACACAAAAACAATTTTTACAATATTGTTTACAGTTTTTTAGGCAAGCTCTATTATTAAATTACGGCACACCTGATTTGGTTTTTTTAGAAACAAAATCTGCAAATTTTCAACTTTCAAAGTTCGCTCCTTTTATACATAGTGCTAATATTTTAACTATTGAAAAAGAAGTAAGTGACGCTCAATATCATATTGAAAGAAACGGAAATGCTAAAATAATTTTATTAGATTTATCTATTAAATTAACCCGTCTTTTACATAGTAAAGAAGAAAAAATTCAATCATAATTATGAAAATAAAACATCTTTTTATCTTACTTTTCGGATTACTTTTTGCTACCTGTAATCAAAATAAAAAAGATACCCTTAAAAATTATATGATTGGTAATTGGGAAACCACTTATTTAAAAATAAAAATGGTTACCGTAAACAAAACTGATAGTACATCCGTTTTTGAAGATAATTTTAGTAAACCCAATACAGGTAAAGCCCAATCTTCTTATAAAAAAGATGGAACATTTTCAGCTTGGTTTAAACAACCGGATGGTAAAAAAATAGATGAAACTAGCGGAAAATGGAAAACCAAAAACGATAGTTTATATATTAATTATACATATTTAGGAAAACAAGTACAAGCCTGGTATAAAATAAATAAAACAAAAAAAGGTTTTAAAGGAACCGTAATATACGATTGGGATAACGATGGCGAGTTTGACGATACCTTAATTATGAATACTAAAAGACTAAAACAATAAGTTTGCTAAATATTAAAAACATATCGCTACGAATTAGAATTTTTTTATCAATGATACTATTGGTATTATTGGCCTCTATTTTAATTATAAGTGTTACTATATATCAATACGGTGAACAAACGGATGATTATAATAAACTTCGCTTTGAACGTAAAGAAACATCTACTAAAAATGATATTGAAATTGAATTAAAGCGTAGAACAACATACCCTGTAACCACTAGTAATTTAGCTAAAATTTTTCAAGACCGGATTTATAATATTGCGTACGTTCATAAATTAACAATATCTATGTTTGATATGAATGGGCAATTATTAAAATCGTCAATACCTTATAATTTTGACAAGAAAGAAGGCAAAAACTTAACACAAGAAACCGTTAATAAGCTTGCCAACAGCTCTGAACACCGAATACCAGGAATTGAAATAAAAGAAGGAATTACCTATCAATCATCTTTTTCTTATTTAACAGATACTAGATTTAAAAGAATTGGTATTTTACAAATACAAATAGCCCAAAATAATGAGGAACAAAAACATGAATTACGTGAATTTATATCGCGCTTATTACTTGTTTATCTTTTAATGTTTATAATTGCTATTGCTTTGGCTTATTTTTTATCGAGTTATATTACCCGATCTATTCAAACAATTTCTGCAAAAATTAAAGAAACCCGTTTAAATCAGCGGAATGAAAAAATAACCCTAAACTCAGCAAGCTCTGAAATAAACTCTCTTATTGACTCTTACAATAATATGATTGATCAACTAGAGGAAAGTGCTGTAAAATTAGCTAAAAGCGAGCGTGAACAAGCTTGGAGAGAGATGGCTAAACAAGTGGCGCATGAAATAAAAAACCCATTAACACCAATGCGTCTTTCTGTGCAAAGTTTTGACAGACGATTCAATCCTGAAGACCCAAATATTAAAGAAAAAATGTCTGAATATAGCGAAACATTAATTCAACAAATTGATGTACTAAGCTCCATTGCTTCTGCTTTTTCTGACTTTGCAAAAATGCCTACACAACGTCGTGAAAAACTAAATGTTGTTGATATTGTTAAACATTCTCTTGATATTTTTAACGAAAACTATATTCATTACATACCACAAGAAACTGAAATCTTTGCACATTTAGATAAAACTCAATTAATTCGTGTTGTAACAAACCTAGTTAAAAATGCTACACAAGCTATTAAACAAAATGAAATCAACCCAAAAATAGAAGTAAAAGTAACTTCTGATAGTAATAATTTAAAAATTATTGTTTCTGATAACGGAAAAGGTATTGCAGATACTAACAAAGAATTAATTTTCGAACCTAAATTCACCACCAAAACAAGTGGTATGGGCTTAGGTTTAGCCATGATAAAAAACATAATTGAAGCGTATAACGGAACCATCAGCTTTACATCAACCGAAGGTATCGGAACCGTTTTTACCGTAATTTTACCCAAAACTTAATCCAATGAAATTCGAAAACATTTTAGTAACTATTGCTAGCGGATTAGCAACTATTACCATCAACAGACCAAAAAAATTAAACGCTTTAAATAGTACAACTATAAAAGAATTAAGTATCGCTTTTGAAACTTTAGAAGACGATATTACCGTAAAAACAATTATTATTACCGGTAGTGGTGAAAAAGCTTTTGTTGCAGGTGCTGATATTGCTGAATTTGCTAATTTCTCTGTAGAAGAAGGAGCACATTTAGCTAGACTAGGCCAAGAATCTCTTTTTAATTTAGTAGAAAATTTAGCAACACCTGTAATAGCAGCTGTAAATGGTTTTGCCTTGGGAGGCGGGCTAGAATTAGCGATGGCTTGTCATTTCAGAATAGCATCAGATAATGCAAAAATGGGGTTACCAGAAGTATCTTTAGGAGTAATTCCTGGCTATGGAGGTACGCAACGCTTACCTCAATTAGTTGGTAAAGGAAAGGCGATGGAATTAATTATGACCGCAGGAATGATCTCTGCACAAGAAGCTAAAGAATGGGGATTAGTAAACCATGTTGTTAACCTGGAAGAGCTTTTACCTCTAGCTGAAAAATTAGCTAGTAAAATAATGCGTAATTCATCAGTAGCAATTAGTGCTGCTATTAGAGCCGTGAATGATAATTTTAAAGATGGTGTTAACGGTTTTGAAACTGAAATAGCTGAATTTGGTGATTCATTTGGAACAGAAGATTTTAAAGAAGGTACTACTGCTTTTTTAGAAAAAAGAAAACCCAATTTTCCTAATAAATAAAAAATATTATTTAAAATTAAAAAAGCATCTAGATAACTAGATGCTTTTTTAATTTTAAGGGGAAAAAATTTATAACTAAGGGGATTATTACTTAATGAAGTAAATATATACATTATTATCAATAAACAGCTAATTTAATTAATTATTTTTCACTAAAACAACACATTTACCGAAGCAAAAACCACAAAACACTCTATTTCAATGCATTCCATTCAATATAAAATTGCTTTAAAAATGACTCCATATAATTGTGCCTTTGAATTGCTATTTGTTTCCCTCTTTGAGTATTCATTTTATCTTTTAAAAGTAGTAGCTTTTCATAAAAATGGTTAATTGTTGGCGCTGTTGATTTTTTATACTCATCTTTTGTCATGTTCAAATTAGGTTTAATTTCTGGGTCATATAAAACCCTATTTTTAAACCCTCCGTAATTAAAACAACGCGCTATACCAATTGCACCAATTGCATCCAATCTATCTGCATCTTGAATTACAGCTAACTCTGGTGAGCTAAATTTAACTCCATCTGATAAACTTGTTTTATAAGAAATATATTGAATAATATTTTCTATATGAACAATTGATTCTTCATCCACTTCTTGTTTCTCTAAAAACTTACGTGCTAATTTAGGACCAATTGTTTCATCACCATCATAAAACTTTGCATCAGCAATATCGTGTAATAAAGCCCCTAATGAAACGATAAAATTATCAACATTTTCATCTTCAGCTATTAATAAAGCATTTTTGTAAACACGTTCAATATGAAACCAATCATGTCCACCTTCTGCACCTTGTAACGTCTTTTTTACAAATACTATGGTGTTTTTTATTGTTTGTTGTGTATCCATTTTTCAAAAATAAAAATCCTGTGTTAAAAAAACACAGGATTCTAATAACTAAGACAATTTTTATGTCTAAATTAAATTATTAGCCACTAAATACTCGGCTATTTGTATTGTATTTGTTGCTGCTCCTTTACGTAAGTTATCAGAAACAACCCATAGGTTTAACGTGTTTTCTTGCGATTCATCTCTACGAATTCTTCCTACAAAAACCTCATCCTTATTATGTGCTGTTATTGGCATCGGATACAAATTATTTGCTAAATCATCTTGTACAATAACTCCATCTGTATTGTTTAAAATTTCACGAACTTCTTGTAAATCAAAATCATTATTAAACTGTACATTTACTGCCTCTGAATGCCCTCCTGCTGTTGGAATTCTTACTGCAGTTGCCGTTACAGAAAAAGAATCATCTCGTAAAATTTTCTTAGGCTCTTTTACCAATTTCATTTCTTCTTTGGTGTAACCATTTTCTAAAAAAACATCGCAATGTGGTAAAGCATTTCTTCCTATTTTATGAGGATACGCCATCTCTCCATCAATACCAGCTTCTTCATTATTTAATTGTGTTACTGCTTTTACTCCTGTTCCTGAAACAGATTGGTATGTAGATATTACCACACGTTTCATAGTATATTTTTTATGTAACGGTGCTAACGCCATTACTAACTGAATTGTAGAACAGTTAGGGTTCGCAATAATTTTATCATCAACAGTTAAAACATCTCCATTGATTTCAGGAACCACTAGTTTTTTTGTTGGATCCATTCTCCAAGCCGATGAGTTATCGATAACAGTTGTACCAACCTCGGCAAACTTTGGAGCCCATGCTAACGAAGTATCTCCTCCTGCAGAAAACAACGCAACATCTGGTTTCATTGCTACTGCGGTTGCTAAAGTTACCACCGTATAATCGATACCATTATAATTTATTTTTTTTCCAGCAGAACGTTCTGAAGCAACAGGAATTAATTCTGTTACCTTAAAATTTCTTTCTGCTAATACTTTTAACATTACGTTTCCTACCATTCCGGTAGCACCAACAACTGCAACTTTCATTTTTTAATGTGTTACTAAAATTAATATATACAAAGGTTTAAAAAAATTGAATTAGTTGTATCTGTTTTTATTGATATTTTTAAGTAAAGTTTAAAAAATATCAAATTAATTCAAAAAGTATGTTTTTAAACAGTTAAGAGCAAAAAAACTGTACATTTGTAGCGATTTTTTTATAAATCAAAAACATTTTGTAAAACTTAAAAAAGTATAGCATGCAACTGTACAACAAGTTAAGCGCAAAAGAACGCGCTACTTTAATTGACGAAGCGGGAAAAGACCGTTTAACCATTTCTTTCTATCAATATTACAAGATAGAAAATCCACAAATTTTTAGAGATAAATTATTTATCGAATGGAACGGGCTTGATGTTCTTGGTAGAACCTATGTTTCTTACGAAGGTATCAATGCGCAAATTTCTGTTCCAGCAGAAAATTTCTTAAAATTAAAAGAACAACTAGATGCGATTTCTTTTTTAAAAGATATTCGTTTAAACGTTGCAGTTGAACAAGACAATAAATCGTTTTTAAAATTAAAAGTAAAGGTTCGTAACAAAATTGTTGCTGATGGGTTAAATGACAACACTTTTGATGTTACTAACAAAGGAATACACTTAAACGCCAAGGAATTTAACGAAATGTTAGCCAATCCAAATACGGTTTGTGTTGATATGCGCAACCATTACGAAAGTGAAATTGGGCATTTTGATGGGGCTGTAACCCCGGATGTTGATACATTTAGAGATTCGTTAGATATTATTGAAGAAGATTTAAAAGATAATAAAGAAGATAAAAACTTATTGATGTATTGTACTGGCGGAATTCGTTGTGAAAAAGCTTCTGCATACTATAAACACAAAGGTTTTAAAAATGTTTTTCAGTTAGAAGGCGGAATTATAGAATACACTCGACAAGTAAAAGACGAAGGAATAGAAAATAAATTTATTGGTAAAAATTTTGTTTTCGACCACCGAAGAGCCGAGCGTATTACCGATGATGTAATTTCTAATTGTCATCAATGCGGTAAAGCTTGCGACACACATACAAATTGTGCCAACGAAGCGTGTCATTTACTTTTTATTCAATGCAGTGAATGCGCCGAGAAAACCGAAAATACTTGTTCTACTAATTGCCAAGAAATAATCCAATTATCTTTTGAAGAGCAAAAAGAATTGCGAAAAGGGAAAGGAAATAGCAATAAGATATTTAAAAAAGGACGGTCAGAAGTTTTAAAATTTAAAAAATAAAACAAATCAAAAGCACTCAATTGAGTGCTTTTTTCTTTTTAAATATGTAATTTTATATTCTAACTATACCCTAAAAAATGCCGCTGAAACCACCTTATCGTAAAATTATTCATGTTGATATGGATGCCTTTTATGCTTCGGTAGAACAGCTCGATAATCCTAAATTAAGAAACAAACCACTTGCTGTTGGTGGTAATGAAATTCGCGGTGTAGTTTCTGCTGCAAGTTATGAGGCTCGAAAATTCGGAGTTAAATCTGCAATGAGTGGATTTTTAGCTAAAAAAAAATGTCCCCATCTAATTTTTGTTCCGCCCAGATTTGATCGATATAAAGAAATATCATCTAAAATTAGGGCTATATTTTATGATTATACCGATTTGGTTGAACCACTTTCTTTAGATGAAGCCTATTTAGATGTTACTGAAAATAAAAAAAGTAATTTATCTGCTAGTTTAATTGCTCAAGAAATTAGGCAACGTATTTGGGATGAACTACAATTAAGAGCATCCGCAGGAATATCAATCAATAAATTTGTTGCAAAAATTGCCTCGGATATTAATAAACCTAACGGGCAAAAAACAATAAATCCAGAAGAAGTAATTCCTTTTTTAGAAGAATTGCCTGTAAATAAATTTTATGGCGTTGGTAAAGTTACAGCGGCTAAAATGCATAATTTAGGTATATTTAAAGGCATTGATTTAAAGAATAAGACTCTCGAAGAACTATCTTTATTGTTTGGTAAATCTGGCTTGCATTATTACAATATTGTGAGAGGAATTCACAACAGCAAAGTAAAACCTGACAGGGTTAGAAAATCAATCGCTGCCGAAATTACTTTTAATGAAAACTTATCATCTGAAGTTTTTATGTTGCAGCGCCTTGATAAAATTGCTGATGAATTAGAGCGTAGAATGCAAAAACATAGTACCAAAGGTAAAACAGTCACTTTAAAGATTAAATACAGTGATTTTACTCAACAAACCAGAAGTAAAACTGTAAACCATTATATTCAAGATAAAAAAGAATTTTATCCGATAGTAAAAGAACTTTTATATCAAGATGTTTTAAAAAATTCTGTTCGATTACTTGGTATTTCATTTAGTAATTTAAATACTAAAAAAAAAGAATCAACATGGGTTCAATTAAAATTTAACTTCTAAACCAAAGGTATTTTTAACGATACTATGGTACCACATGCATTATCATTTTCGTCAACTAAATCTGTATAATCCAATGAATAATCATTCTCAAATTGCACCGAAAAATTACTTAATCGTTCTTTGGTTAAATTTATTCCAATTGATTTTCGATTTAATGTTTTATTACTCTTAATTCTAAAAGCTTCTTTACGTCCTACCCCATTATCTTCTATATCTATTTGATAAAATTTTTCAGATAATTTATTTACAGATAATTTTATTTTTTTTTCTCCTTTTTTTGAAGACAAACCATGCCAAATAGAATTTTCTAAAAAAGGTTGCAAAACTAAAGGAGGAATTTTAACTGTCTCTAAATTGAGGTTTTTATTAAAATTCTCTTCATAATCTATTTCATTTGAAAACCGAATATTTTCAATACTCATATATAGCCCCATCGTTTTCAACTCTTCTCCAAGAGTTACCTCCTTTACAGTAGATGACTCTAATATGCTACGAATTAACTTTGAAAACTTATTTAAATACCGAACAGCATTTTTTTGTTCATTATTTATAATATATAATTTTATCGAATTTAGTGCATTAAATACAAAATGTGGATTCATTTGAATACGTAAAGCATCTTGTTCTAAATGTAAAATTTGCTTATCATTTTTCAATAAATTTTGTCGATAAATTGAATACAATAACACCCCGAATAAAGCAATAGATACTAATGCTATTATTAAGATGTTACGGTTTCTTAATAACTTTAACTTAGCTATTTCATTTTCCTTTGCTAAATCTTTTATTTTATTAGTGTGTACTTCACTATCATACTTATTAATAAGACTGTTCATATACCTAATATTATTATTACTAGATATTTGATTTTCTAACTCCATTGATTTATGATAAAAGTCTAATGCTTTTTTATAATTTCCTTTTTTCTGATGTAATTCAGATAAATGATTATATGTTGAAACCAAATTTGAAGGAAGGTTATTTTTTAATCCTATTTTTAAAGATTTTTTTAAATATTCCGCTGCTTTTTTATATTTATTTAATTTTATAGATACCCAACCTAAAGTGTTATATACTTCGGATAAGTAATAATTATTTCCTATTTTTTCAATAGCAGTAACTACTTCTGTAATGTAATTATTAGCTTCTTCAAAAGCTCCTTTTTTAATTAAAACGGCTGCAATACTATTATGACAAATTACTTTCCCTAAACTATCATTATTTAAATTATTATAAAACAATGATTTTTTATAACTATTTAAGGCTATATCTATATTTCCAATATTTTTATGCGCAAACCCAATGTTTTGATAATTTATAGCTAAACCCCTTATATCTTCAAGTTTTTCTTGTATTATAATTGATTCTTTAAATTTATCTAATGCTTTTTCATACTGTTTAAGTGTTAAATAAATATTTCCAATACTATTTATTGCAATACTTTTACTTTTCTTTAAATCATTAGAAGTAATACCTATTTTATTTATAATTTCTAAAGATTGTTGATGATAATTTAATGCTGATCTAATTTTATCTTGACGCCTGTAAACAACTCCTAATTGATTTAATGTTACTATTTCAGCTTCAATACTATTTATTGTTTTTATTATTTTTAACGCTTCATTATATTTTTTAATTGCTTTATTGTATACAGCTTTGTTTCTATAAGAACGCCCTTGAATATTTTTTGCATAAACAACCCCTAAAAGATAATTATTTTGCTTACTATTTTCTAAAAGAAAGTTTGTTTCTTGATCGGTAAAATAAACGTTGTTAAAGAATTTTTGAAGTTTAAAATAGTTCTGTTCTTTTTTTTCTATTCCTGCTAATATTAAACTATCTACATTTTTTTGAGATAGACAAATACTAGTTATCAAACAAAATAAAACTATTATAAAGGTGTTTTTCATTATTAAAATTTATCTAAAAAGTCAGATTTTCTTTGACGTGAAACAGGTATTTTATGGTTATCTTCTAATACGATATATCCATCAGATTTTAAAAACTCTTTAATTTTATTTAAATTTACTACAAATGAATTATGAATTCTAAAAAAATGTTCATCAGGTAATAATGAGTTTACTTCTTTTAACTTTTTTGTTACTACTATTTTTTTATTGTTAACTGTATGTATAGAAGAATAATTACCATCAGATTCAACAAATAAAATATCTGATTCTTCTAAAAAAATTAATTTTCCATCAGTATTTATAGTAATTTTTCTTTTATTAAATTTTTTATTGAATTTTAAGAGTATTTCTTCAAACTTATCATTATTTGTATTTTTGGTATGATAGGTCTTAATTCTTTTTATTGTTTCCTCTAAATCGTCTGAATCCACAGGTTTTAGAAGGTAATCAATAGCTTCATTTTTTAATGCTTTTATAGCATACTCATTATAGGCTGTTGTAATTACAATTGCAAAATCTTTTTTCTTTAATTTTTCAAGTAATTGAAAGCCATCCATCGTAGGCATTTCAATATCTAAAAAAAGACAATCAATAGTATTTTCATTAATATACTTTATCGCCTTTTCTGCTTCGGTAAAGGTTTTTATAACTTCTAAATCATTATTAAAATTAGATAACTCCCAAGTAAGACCTTGTATTGCTTTTGGTTCATCATCTACAATTACGGCTTTCAACATTTACTACTTTTTTAATCAAATATAACTTATATTAATGCAATATTAAAACGCAAAAAGTAGTGAAACAACACTTAAACTCCACAAAAAACACCTAAAACCACAAAACAAAAACCATTTATACATTAATAAACACCATTTACACATTAACTATTTTATAAAATATATTTACATAGTATGTTTGCACTGTAATACACGAGGAAATCGTATTGATAAATTGGGGGATTAATCAATAATGATAATAATAAAAAGCACTACTATTTAGTAGTGCTTTTACTTTTATATAACTTTAACAGTTATTTTATTTATACCCATTTACATAATACACCTCCTATAATAGCTAAAATCACTAATCAATAACTGGTATTAATTGCTATATATTTAAAACTTTTTCTTTCAAATATTACTAAAGTTTGTAACAAAAAAGCTATTAAAAACTAGCTACATATGACAATCCGAAAAACATTACTATATTACCCCCTTTTAAACTTTCTTCAGTAAACTCCATTTCTTTCATCCATGATTTTGCAAAAAGTGGTCCATACCAAATAAACCCTACAATTATAGGTAGAAATGCTGTTAATACGCATATCAAAAATTAAATTTAATTTTTATAAACCTATGATTTATAGTTAAATATAATAATAAAAAGCATCAAATAAATATTTGATGCTTTTCAATAGATTCCTGTATATTTCAATTATTTTATTTTCATTGATTTAGCAATTGCTTCTAATTCAAACAAAAAATCACGTTTGTTTACCGATGGTGCATAGGTAAACCCTTCAAAAATAATTAAACGATTATTTTTCTTATCAACTATTGTATAATTAATAAATGGCCCTGCCATAAAATCATTTTTAACCTCCCATTTTCCTCTTGTCTCATAGGCTTTTTTATCATCTATTTCAGCATCAAAAGTAAATGGTGTATAGGCTTGTTCGGTAATCATATACATACCCTCTTTACTTCCTGGTATGTATTTTTTACCAATAGTATCACGCACTGCAGTAATATTATCAGCAACCGCATTTTCATCGCCTAATGGGACACTATATATTAAAATGTTATTTGTACCATCTCCTCTAGCTATTCCACTTTTTAAATGCTGACGAAACCAAATAAACTCACCTGTATCTTCTACCAATCTAAATCTCTTTGGAATATCTAACGTTAGTCCTATATTGTTTATAGTTTTAAATGCTGTTTCATCGATTCTATCTTTTTTAAAGAGACGTTGTGTAAATTTAATATCTTCATCTTTAAATAATTTAATAATCTCTTTACCTCTAGTGTTTAAAACGTTTATTAACCCTTGCTTATTTTTAGCTGTTACATGAACTATAATTTGAGGAGAGGCATATCTATTATTTTCAATAGTAATAGCTTCTTTTTCTCCTTCCTTTAAGGTTAAAATAGCTTTTCCATGTCGCATAAAACTACTAAACCCAACAGGATCTATTTGACTTACTGACAATAACGTTTCAGGCTGTGGTAATCCCACTTGATGCTCACCAAATACTTTACGTATTTGATCTCCTAATTTTCCTTGCCAGTCTGCACCTTTTACAACCACCATTATTTTATTGGTGTTACCATTAGATGTTGGTAAAATATAACCTTCTTTGCCAGCACCTGATTTACATGACATCCCTATAAATACCAATACAAGTAAAATTATTTTTTTCATAGTTTGTAGTTTTTAGTGTTGATTTTTTAACTCTTAAATATTTTTAGCTTCATTCCTGGTTTCAGACTTTTTACACTCCAAATATTGTTCCACTTTTTAATTTGTTCTATAGAAACTGATGGATATTTTTTAGATATCGTCCATAACGAATCTCCATTTTGCACTACATAAACATCGTGTTTACCTATTGGCACTTTATATTTTTTCTTTGAAACTTGTTTTGAAACCGCTAATCTCTTTGGATAAATACTTAAACGTTGCCCTATTTTTAAGCGATGGCTTCTCATACCGTTCCATCGTTTTATATCACTAACCCTTACACCAAATTTGTTTGCAATTTTCCCTAAATAATCCCCACTACGCACTTTATAGCGAATGCGTTTGTCCATTTCAAAATACTTTGGCAATGGTTTTTCTCTTTTTGCATCATCTTCATTTGCTAATGTGTAAATTTCTTTTTCTTTATCTAAAAAATCTATTATGTTTTTTCGAGGCAATCGAACTGCATAACTTTTACTTTTTACATAAGGAATGATATCTAATTTATATGACGGATTTAAAAAAGATAATAATTCTGTATCTATCTTTGTTTTTTCTGAAATTTGATCAAAACTAATCGTTCTTTTTACGCGAACAGTATCAGTTTCAAAATGAAAAATATTTGGTGGCTTCGGGTAAATATGATGCTGCTCTGCATATTCAAAAATATACATCGTTGCATAAAATGCTGGTACATAACTGGCTGTTTCGCGAGGTAAAAACGGACGAATATTCCAATAATTTCGATACCCCCCTGATCTTTTTATTGCTTTAGAAACGTTTCCTGGCCCTGAATTATAGGCTGCTAAAGCCAAATCCCAATCGCCAAAGATTTTATATAATTGACTTAAATATTTACAGGCTGCTATAGTTGCTTTTACAGGGTTTTGACGTTCATCAACATACGAGTTTACCTTCAAATCAAACTGAATTCCTGTGCCGTACATAAATTGCCACAAACCCGTTGCTCCAACTCTTGACTTTGCCGCAGGACGCAAGGCAGATTCAACAATCGCTAAATATTTCATTTCTAGCGGCACATCAAACTGATCTAAATACTGTTCAAACATCGGAAAATAATACTGTGCCTTTGCCATTAAGGCTGGATAATATCTTTTACGGTGTTTTAAATAACTATTAATTACTTTTTCTAACGCTGGGTTATAAGCTAAATTAAAAGGTGTTTTTAAATTTAAGTCACTCAATCGTTTTTTTAATAAATCGGTAGAAAGTATTGTGGTAGTATTACCTATAATTTCTTTATCGTTAATTACATATTGAATACTATCAAACAGCGAAGAATTAAATTTTTCTTCTATTAATAAACTATCAATAATTTTTAAATCGGCATCAGTGTATAACGTATCAATTTGTTGTGTTTTGATAGTATCTTTAGCTATTAATGTTGAATCAACAACTATTTTTACCTGCTCTTTTGTTACAAAAACACTATCAACAGGTTGCTGTGCAGCAATTGAAAGTGTAAAAAAAAGTAATCCTAAAATATTTTTCATAAGTAGTTTTATAGCGTTAATTCAACAACAATCGGACAATGGTCTGAGTGTTTTGCTTCTGGTAAAATATAGGCTCTTGAAATTTTATCTTTTAACGGCTCAGAAACCATTGCATAATCCAATCGCCACCCCTTATTATTGGCTCTAGAATTTGCTCGATAACTCCACCAAGAATACTCTTGTCTTTCTGGATTTAAATGACGAAAACTATCAGTAAATCCGCTATCAATAAACTGCGTTAACCACTCACGCTCTTCGGGTAAAAACCCAGAAACACCTTTCATTTTCGGGTTGTGAATATCTATTGCTTCATGACAAATATTGTAATCGCCACAGATAACTAAATTTGGAATGGTTTTACGCAAATCGGTCGCATATTCCAAAATTTCATCCATATAATTAAACTTATAATCTAATCTTGCAGCATTGGTTCCTGATGGTAAATACATGCTCATTACCGAAACTTCATCAAAATCTACACGTAAATTTCTCCCTTCAAAATCCATCGATTCAATTCCTGTTCCGTATTCAATATGATTGGGTTCTTTTTTACAAAAAACAGCTACCGATGAGTAGCCTTTTTTTTGTGCTGAAAACCAATAATGATAAGGATAACCTGCATTTTCAAATTCAGATAGGTCTAATTGTTCTTTGTGTGCTTTGGTTTCTTGAATACAAATTACATCTGGATTTGCAGCCTGTAACCAATCAATAAATCCTTTTTTTAATGCAGCACGAATTCCGTTTACGTTGTACGAGATTATTTTCATTAATCTAAAAATATTGGTTTTTTAAGAAAAATCCACGTTAGCTGCTTCCTTTTTCCTGTTTGCGTTTCTATTATTTTTATTCTTGGTGATAAAAAATATCCTAAAGCAATTGCTATCGCTATTCGTAACCAATCAGGCTCTACATGAAATATTTTATCTAAAATCAACAAAAAAAGTATTGCTTGAAGAGGATAAATTAATCTATGAAATTTTTTAAAAAAACCTTCCATATTAAATATTCATCTCAGGAATTTCTCCATCAACAATTAAAGTTCCTTCAGTAGCTTCTTTAATTTCTTCAACAGATACTCCTGGAGCTCTTTCTAACAAATGAAAAGCACCATTTTTAACTTCTAAAACAGCTAAATTGGTAACTACTTTGGTTACGCAACCAACACCTGTTAGAGGTAATGAACATCCTTTTAATATTTTAGATTCGCCACGCTTATTCGTATGCATCATAGCAACAATAATATTATCTGCTGATGCTACTAAGTCCATCGCTCCACCCATTCCTTTTACCATTTTTCCCGGAATTTTCCAGTTAGCGATATCACCGTTCTGTGCAACTTCCATCGCTCCTAAAACAGTTAATTGAACGTGTTTACCTCGAATCATAGAAAAGCTTGTTGCTGAATCAAAAATAGACCCTCCATCTAACACAGTAACTGTTTGTTTACCGGCATTTATTAAATCTGCATCTTCAGTTCCTTCAATCGGAAATGGTCCCATACCTAACAATCCGTTTTCTGATTGAAACTCCACTTCAATACCTTCTGGAATGTAATTAGCCACTAAAGTCGGAATTCCGATTCCTAAATTAACATACCATTTATCTTGTAATTCTTTTGCTATTCGTTGCGCTATTTGTTGTTTACTTAATGCCATTTTATTACGCTTTTGGAGTTACCGTTCGTTGTTCAATTCTCTTTTCATATTTTTCTCCTTGAAAAATACGTTGCACAAAAATTCCAGGAATATGAATTTGATTTGGATCTAATTCTCCTGCTGGCACTAATTCTTCAACCTCAGCTACGGTAATTGTTGCCGCTCCACACATATTTGGATTAAAATTGCGTGCTGTTCCTTTAAAAATTAAATTTCCGGCAGTATCTCCTTTCCATGCTTTTACAAATGAAAAATCTGCTTTAAAAGCTGGTTCTAACACGTACATTTTTCCGTCAAACTCACGCGTTTCTTTTCCTTCGGCTACTTCTGTACCATAACCTGCTGGTGTATAAAAAGCGGGAAATCCTGCTTGTGCAGCCCTACATTTTTCTGCTAAAGTTCCTTGTGGTGTAAGCTCAACCTCTAGCTCACCCGATAACATTTGACGTTCAAATTCGTCGTTTTCTCCTACATAAGAAGAAACCATTTTTTTAATTTGTTTATTCTGTAATAATAAACCCAATCCAAAATCATCAACCCCTGCATTGTTAGAAATACAGGTAACGTTTCTTACATTTAACTTTACAAGTTCAGCAATGGCATTTTCTGGTATACCACATAAACCAAAACCTCCTAACATAAAAGTCATAGAATCTTTTACACCAGCAACAGCTTCTTGTACGTTATTTACTTTTTTATTTATCATTGTAGTTGTTTGTTTAATACTAAAAATTTCTTACAATCTTAAAAATCAGTTTCTTCGGATGATTTTTCATCTTTATTTTCCTCTTTCTGCTTAGCACAGTTAATTTCAATGGAAAGTTTTTCTGATGGCTTTTCAAAATCTGACTGACTAATATTTAAGCTTTTATCAGCATAGCATTTTTGCATAAATAATGCCCATGTTGGTAACGACATTGCTGCTCCTTGCCCTTTTCCGATTCCTGCAAAGTGGGTTGCTCTATCTTCACCACCTGTCCAAACTCCTGTTGCTAAATTTGGTACAATTCCCATAAACCAACCGTCAGACTGATTTTGAGTTGTTCCTGTTTTTCCTGCAATAGGGTTTGCAAATTTATATGGATGCCCTGTAATATAATCTGGATATTTATGTGATAAACGTAAACGGATACCTGATCCTCCTGTTGTTACTCCTTTCATTAAATCTAACACTACATAGGCAGATTCTTCACTTAAAACCTCTTTTGTTTCAGGAACAAATTCTTCTAAAACTGTTCCGTTTTTATCTTCAATTCGAGTAATCATCATCGGACTTACACGTAATCCTTTATTTGCAAAAGTTGAATACGCACTTACCATCTCTATCAACGATAACTCTACAGCACCTAAGGCTATTGATGGATTTGCATCAATCTTTGATTTTATTCCTGCCGATGCTGCTAAACGTGCAACATTTATTGGTGAAACTTTATCAATTAGTTGAGCTGACACTACATTTACTGAATTTGCTAATGCTTTTTTTAATGTTAACTCACCACCGTATTTATTACTGGAGTTTTTAGGTGTCCAATCTTCTGGCATTCCATATTTTTCTTTAGGAATGGTGTACAATACATTTGGCAACTGATCACAAGGTGACATTTTTAGCTGATTAATTGCTGTTGCATATACAAAAGGTTTAAAAGTAGAACCTACTTGACGTTTTTGTTGTTCTACCGCATCATATTTGAAATATTTATGATTAATACCTCCCACCCATGCTTTAATATGACCTGTTTGAGGCTCTATAGAAACTAATCCTGACCTTAAAAAGTGTTTGTAATAACGTATAGAGTCATAAGGTGTCATAACAGTATCTATTTCTCCTTTCCAAGAAAAAACACGCATATCAACATCAGTATTAAAAGATTTTTCAATCTCTTCTTCTGATTTACCTGCAGCTTTTAATCGTTTGTAGCGTGTTGAATTACGTTTACCTCGTTTCATTATTCCGGTAATCGTTCTTTTGTCGATATCGTAAAAAGGGGCTTTTTTATTTCTTTCTTGTTCTTTAAAAAAGAAAGATTGCAGGTTTGCCATATGCTCTCTACTTGCCTCTTCGGCATATTTTTGCATACGAGAATCAATCGTAACATGTATTTTTAATCCATCTTTATAAATGTTATAAAACTCTCCATTATCTTTCGGATTTTCTTTTGCCCACTTTTTTAAACGCTGTTTTAAGTTTTCTCTAAAATAAGTTGCCAATCCATCACTATGACTTTCTGGTGTGAAATTTATTTTTAGTGGTAATTTTTGTAATGAATCTCTTTCTTGATCAGTTATCACGTCATTTTTTGCCATTTGAGCAAACACAACATTTCTACGTTGTAATGATTTATTTCTTGATATCTTTCTATATGGATTAAACTGCCTTGGGTTTTTTAACATGGCTACTAAAATAGCGGACTCTTGCAAGTCTAACTCCATCGGTTCTTTACCAAAATAAATACGTGATGCTGAACGAATACCAGTCGCATTAAATAAAAAACCTTGTGTATTTAAATACATGGTTATAATTTCTTGCTTAGTATATTGTCGTTCTAATTTAACAGCAACTACATATTCTTTAAGCTTTTGAGTAAGTCTTATTAATTTATTACTTGCTCCTCCTTTATTAAATAAATTTTTTGCTAATTGTTGTGTAATAGTACTTGCACCACCACCTGCTCCTAATTTTGAAATTGCCCTTGCCAAACCTCTAAAATCAATCCCTGAATGTTCATAAAAACGTTCATCTTCAGTGGCTACTAATGTTTTTATTAATTTTTCTGGTAAATCTTTGTATTTAATAGGTGTACGGTTTGCTTTTACGTAATATTTTCCTAAAGTTTTTCCATCTGCAGAAATTACTTCAGTTGCTAAATCGCTTTTAGGGTTTTCTAACTCTTCAAAGGTTGGCAATGCTCCAAAAACTCCCCAAGAAGCAAGTAAAAATAAGGACCCTATAAGAAGGAAACCACCTAATATGATTCCCCAAAACCACTTGATGTATTTATTAAAATTAGTTGTTTTTTTCTCTTTCATTATTGCATTTTTTCAATTCTAAATCCTACTTCAGAAATACCTTCAAGTGTATTTATTCCTTTAATTTCACCATTTTTTCTCATGGCTTGTTTTACTTTAAAAGTATATTCTCCTGTATTAGGAAATGTTATATTTTCTTTATAAAATAATTTATTTTCTTTAATATTTGAAAAACCTTTGCCTAAAAATTTCCCTGTAACATCTGCCATATCATACTCTAAAGTATCTATAATTGTTTCTCCGTCAGGAAAGTTTATTTGTGCTATTAAAAACAAATTACTGTACTCGTAATCTTGATTGTTTCTAAGGTTTATAAACAAGTTTTTCTTTTGTATTGAATCTTTTATCGAAAAAGTAAACGTAACAGTATTATTTTTATTCCATAGGCTATTTGGCAATGTTATATACTCATCATAAACTCTTTTTGAGTCACATGATGTCATTGCTAAAAAAACAAAAACTAATGCTAGTATACTATTCTTTTTCATTTTTAGGTTTGGTTGATTTATTTTCGTTCGGTTTTCTATTTCTTTGATTATTATTTCTTCTTTTCTGATTGTTTGGTTTTTTATTTTGAGGTTGAACACCTTTGCTTTTATTATTTGGGGTTTTATCTGTTTTTTGGTTATTCTCTCTAGGATTTTTTCTAGGTTTCGGTTTCCTTGTTTCAACTGAGGCAACACCTGTGTTTTTATTACCTTCTTTTTGTCCTGGTTTTCTTTGAGGTTTTTTATTTGTCTTTACTTCACCAGGTTTCGTACCATTTCTTTTATTTACTGGTTTTCTTGGAGGTCTTCTTTTTGGTTTGGTTTCGTTTGATTGATCACCCTCTGAGTTGTTTGCTGGTTTTCGTGATTTTCTTCTACTATTACGAGATTTCTTTTTAGGAGCATCAAAACGAGTTAAACTATCTTGTCCTACAACATTTTCAAAATCTACCGTTGGTTCCGTTATAATATCTAATTCATATTCATCTAACGGTAAAGAAACTTCATTATTTTTATTTAATTCGATAATTTCATTTACTTGCTCTAATGATAATCGAAACCATTTAAAACTTTCATGCTTATAAGTGTACCAAAGTATTTTTTTAAAGATATCCATCTTTACAAAAACAGCATCTCCTTTTTCTGTTTTCAGTATTTTATCTTGCTTCGGAAAACTTTGTAAAGCATCTAAATACGTATCCAACTCAAAATTTAAACAACATTTTAACTTACCACATTGTCCTGCTAATTTTAACGGGTTTAATGATAGTTGCTGGTAACGAGCTGCTGCTGTATTTACTTTTCTAAAATCGGTTAACCAAGTAGAGCAACATAACTCTCTACCACAAGAACCAACACCGCCTAAGCGCGCTGCTTCTTGACGCATACCTACTTGTTTCATTTCTACACGAATAGAAAAAGTTCCTGCTAAATCTCTAATTAATTGACGAAAATCTACTCGTTCATCTGCAGTATAATAAAAAGTAGCTTTGGTACCATCCCCTTGATATTCAACATCAGATAATTTCATTTTTAGCCCTAAACGGCTAATAATCTCTCTTCCTTTTCGTTGAGTTTCTTGTTCTCTATCTCTGGCGGTGTGCCAAATATCAATATCTTTTTGAGTAGCTTTTCTGTAAATTTTCTTTACATCTTCACTATCTACACTAATTTTTCGTTTTTTCATTTGAACTTTTACAAGCTCTCCTGCTAAGGCAACTATACCTATATCATGCCCCGATGATCCTTCAACCGCTACGACATCTCCCATAGAAACAGTTAGTTTCTCGGTATTTTTATAAAAATGTTTACGTCCGTTTTTAAAACGAACTTCAAAAATATTAAATGGTGCTTCACCCGTAGGTAAAGTCATATTCGATAACCAATCAAAAACGGCAAGTTTATTTCCACTTCCACAAGTACCTGTTGCACAATTTCCATTGCTTTTACAACCATTAGGCACACCGTTTTTGTTAGTTGAGCAACTGCTACAACTCATAAAATAGTATATTATTAGAAATGCTTTTTAAATCTGAATTTTCCCAGTATCAAAAAACACTTTTTTATTATTGATTTTCAGTTAGATAAAAATTAATTATCACAACTTTCCTTAATCAGTAAAGATACGTATTCTATCGAAAATTAAAAATGGAATTTTTTTATAAAAAAACCTTTCTTAATTTTATAAAAATTAAGAAAGGTTGCTAATTAAAATAACTATTGCTATTTAGTTCTTTTTTGCCCAATTATCACGCAAACCAACGGTTTTATTAAATACTAAATTATTGGCAGTCGAGTCGTCATCAACATTAAAATATCCTAAACGTTGAAATTGAAATTGTTGCCCTATTGTTGCTGTTTGCAAGCTTGGTTCTACAAATGCGGTAATTTTTTCTAAAGAATTTGGATTTACAAACTCCATAAAATCTTTGTCTTTATGACTATCTGGTGCTTCATCTAAAAATAAACGATCATAGGCTCTTACCTCAGCTTTTACAGCGTGTTTTACCGATACCCAATGTAAAGTTCCTTTTACTTTTCGTTTACTTTCTTCTGTATTACTTCCTGACTTTGTTAACGGATCGTACGTACATTGAATTTCTGTAATATTACCCTCTGCATCTTTTGTACAGCTATTAGCTGTAATAAAATAGGCATTTTTTAAACGAACTTCTTTTCCTAATTTTAACCTAAAAAACTTCTTATTTGCTTCTTCTCTAAAATCTTCTCTTTCAATATAAATTTCTCTTGAAAAAGGAACCATTCTTGTTCCTGAATTTTCATCTTCAGGATTATTTTCTGCAATTAAAACCTCTTCTTTATCTTCTGGGTAATTAGTAATCACCACTTTTACAGGGTCTAAAACCCCCATTACTCTGTTGGCTGTTTTATTTAAATCTTCTCGTATTTTAAACTCTAACAACGAAACGTCAATAATATTTTCTCTTTTTGATACGCCTACTGTTTCGATAAAATTACGGATAGATGCTGGTGTATACCCACGACGTCTTAATCCAGAAATTGTTGGCATTCTTGGGTCGTCCCATCCTTTTACAATTCCTTCTTCAACCAATGTTAATAACTTACGCTTACTCATTATTGTGTAGCTTAAGTTTAAGCGCGAAAATTCACGCTGTTTTGGTGGATTTGGAAATTCTGTCTTGCTGTATTCGTATACATTATCGCGAAACCAATTGTATAACTCACGGTGAGGTTTAAACTCTAACGAACATAACGAGTGTGAAATTTGTTCTAAATAATCACTTTCACCATGTGTCCAATCATACATCGGATAAATACACCAATCGTTTCCGGTACGGTGATGTGCTTTTTTTAAAATTCGATACATTAAAGGATCGCGCATTAACATATTTGGCGACTCCATATCAATTTTAGCACGTAAAACATGCGTTCCTTCATCAAATTCACCAGCTTTCATTCGGCTAAATAAATCTAAATTTTCTTCAACCGATCTATTTCTAAAAGGACTATTAGTCCCAACCTTTGTTGGTGTTCCTTTTTGAGTACGCATTTCTTCAGAAGATTGACTATCAATATACGCTTTACCATCTTTTATTAATAAAACTGCCCAGTCGTATAATTGCTGAAAGTAATCAGACGAATACAATTCATTTGCCCATTTATACCCTAACCAAGTAACATCTTTTTTAATAGCATCAACATATTCTTGCTCTTCTTTTGCTGGGTTTGTATCATCAAAACGTAAGTTTACTGGTGCGTTATACTTTTCACCTAAACCAAAACTAATTCCGATAGCTTTCGTGTGACCGATATGTAAATATCCATTAGGTTCTGGCGGAAAACGAAAACGTAAATTTTCTTTTGGCAATCCGTTTGCTAAATCTTCTTCTATGATTTGCTCTAAAAAATTCAATGATTTTTTTTCTTCTGACATCTTCTGTTGAAATTGAAGTGCAAAATTACGGAAAATTGTTGAAGAAAATTTTATCCTAAAAAAAGAAAAAGTGAAAACTCTACATAGAGTTTTCACTTTTTTATCAATACCATTTTATAGTGTGATTCTGAAATAAATTCAGAATAACCTTCAAAAGTTTATTTACCAAACGAGTTATTTTCTTGATTGATGTCTGCCATTAATTTTGATGGATCAATTTCAACAGATTTTACTTCTTTAGAAGTTGCAAAAGTATAGGTTGGGTGCGCCCAAGTCCAATCAGTTATTACTGTTGCTTTGGTTGGTTTTTCGCCACGCATCATACGTAACGGAATATTAAATGTTTCTTTACTGCCATCTGTGTAAGTTACCTCAACATCAATAGGCATCGGCATTCTTCCTATTCTTTCTAACACCACTTCTTTACCGTTAACCGATTTTACTCCGTAATCTATGGTGTGCGTTGTTTGTGTCCATTCGTTTAAATACCAGTCTAAATGAATTCCTGAAACTTTTTCGGCAGTTCTTTTTATATCATTTGGCGTTGGGTGTTTAAATGAAAAATCAGTAAAGTATTTTTTTAATGTTTTTGCTACATTTTCCTCTCCAATAATATACTCTAACTGTGATAAGAAAATATTTCCTTTAGAATAACTTGCTACACCGTAAGCTGTGTTTGTATGATACCTATCTGCATGTGTAGATAATGATTCTTCAATGTTATTTTTTACTACATAATTGTAGCCCATATATGAACCTCTGTGTGGATTTTTTACATTTTTACCTAAAATTGCATTTTCTGCTTTGTTAGATATATAGGTAGTAAACCCCTCATCCATCCATGGATGCTTGCTTTCGTTACTTGCTAATAAAAACTGAAACCAAGTATGTGCCATTTCGTGTGCTGTTACACCAAATAAACTTCCCCAGCTACGTTTTCCGGTAATTAAAGTACTCATTGCGTACTCCATTCCACCATCACCACCTTGTATTACTGAATATTGTTTGTATGGATATTGCCCTATGTTTTCAGAAAAATAATTCATTAATTCAGCAGTTTTAGGCTGTAATTTTTTCCAATTTTCTAGATATTTAGCCTCTAATGTTTTTTTGTAAAGGAAATGTAAGTCGATTCCGTTATCCATTTTATAGGTGTCGTGAATATATTCTGGGTCGGCACCCCAAGTAAAGTCATGCACATTTGGTGCTTTAAATTTCCATGTTAATTTTTTTCCTGAAGGAAGATTTAAGGCTTCATTTTTATTCTCATAACCATGCCCTACTTCTTGTGGATTCTGCAAGTAACCTGTACCTCCAACTACGTAATTTTTATCAATATGAAGTGTTACATCAAAATTACCCCAAACACCATGAAACTCTCTAGCTATATATGGTGGTGTATGCCATCCTTCAAAATCATATTCTGCCATTTTAGGATACCATTGACTCATTGATAATGCAACACCTTCGGCACTATTACGCCCAGAACGACGAATTTGATTTGGCACTTGTGCATCAAAAACCATATCAAACGTTACGCTTTCTCCTGGTTGAATTGCTTTATTTAATGTTACTTCTAAAATAGTTCCTACTGTTTCGTGGTTTACTGCAACTCCATTTTGTGTTAACGAGTTAACCTTTATGTAACCTATTTCTGTTGGCGATAGTTTTACAATTTTGTCGGCAATCTTTTTACCTGGATCTTTAATGTTTCTCGAACGAATATCCATTTGAGAATTTGGTTGAAAAGCATTAAAATATAAGTGATAAAAAACTTTATCTAAAACATCTGGCGAATTGTTTGTATACACCACTTTTTGCTTTCCTTTATATTGATATGTTTTTACATCCATATCAATATCCATCGTATAATCAATATGTTGTTGCCAATAGTTTTGACTTTTTGTTTTTTTTATTGGATTTTCTGTTACCTGTTTGCTTGTTGCTGCACAAGAAACAATTGATAATAATGAAAGTCCTAAAATTATTTTTTTCATATTAAATTGATTTAATTCCTATTGTAGTTAGGGTGTTTTTTAAACTATTAAATTCGTTTTCATTTTTTAAAATAGAAAAACTTCTTTTTTTTCCGTTATGTAATTTTAAAAAAATGCGTTCTTTACCATAAATTTTCTTAGTTTCAACACCTTCAATTTTAGATAACTTATAGGTTGTTTTCCATGATCTTTTAAATAAATAAAAGAGTATTGCTACTACTGATATTACTCCTAACAATAACATGAAAATAAATAAAATTTCATTTTTAGAATAACTTATAGAAACCAATTGAAAACTCATATTAACTACATTTACTGATAATAATATTAGTACTAAACGTGAATGTAATGGAACATCATCTTTAATAATTAATAACTCTTTTTGTTTATCAAACTCTAACTGCATAAGGCGTTTTATAACAAAAAAAGAGCATCAAAAATAATGCTCTTTTTTACTTTGTAATTCTACATTTTATTTTCTACCGTTTACCATTCTATCGGCCATTCTAACTGCATTGTATGCATTTACAACACGTCCAGAAACTGATAAATCTGCAAAAGGAACTTTTTCAACTGGCTTACCATATCTAGCACCTGTACCTGGTTTATTAACGTCTAAATTAATTTTAGTACCAGAGTTCATTAAAATATGTTTTACTTGACTTGCTGATAATTCTGGGTAATAAGAACGAACTAAAGCAGCTACACCTGCAGCTGAAGGTGCTGCCATTGAAGTACCGCTAAATTTTTTGTATTCACCATCAGGTGTAGTAGAGTGTACTTGTACTCCTGGTGCAAAAACATCTACATTTAATTTACCATAGTTAGAAAAAGTTGCTGGTAATTTTTCATTATAGTTAGCACTCATTGCTCCTAACGTTAATACATTATCAGAAATTTCGTTTACTAAATCTGGTGCATCATTAGGAAAAGTTTTTTCAACATCGATATTTTTACCATCGTTACCTGCTGCGTTTACAATTAAAACATCTTTAGAAGCTGCATATTTTAATGCTTCGTAAACCCATTCTTTATTTGGTGAAAATGCTTTACCAAAACTAGTATTAATTACTTTTGCTCCGTTATCAACTGCATAACGAATACCTAAAGCTACATCTTTATCATACTCATCTCCGTCAGAAACTGAACGTACTGCCATCATTTTCACATTATTTGCAACACCATTCATTCCTTTACCATTGTTACGCGTAGCACCAATAATACCAGAAACATGAGAACCGTGTGCTTCTCCTTTTTCTGAATGCCCAATATTTCCATCTCCATAACCAGGCTTATCGTTAATATCATAAGCATTATCACCTACAACAGTACGGTAATCTGTTTTTAAGTTATCTCCATTTATTGTTGCATTTGCAGTTTTAACTAACTTAGCTAATTCTTCTTTTGCTTGTGTTAATGAACTTAATCCAAAACCATACATTTGCTTTGCACCTTCAGCAGCCTTTGTTAAAGCAACATCAGTAGTTTTTAAAGCTAATACTTGTTCTTTTGTATAATCTGCTTTTCCAAAATGTTTTGCTAAAGCTGCATCAGCCATAGTTACTCCATCTAACATTTTTTTATAACGGGCTGCATTCTTTTTAGCTGCATCTACTTTTGTTTTTTGAAATGCTTTTACTTCTTTTAAAGTTTCTGCATCAGCAACAGAAGGATTCATTAAAATACGTTCGTACTCTAAATGTTCTTTATAAGAGCTTCCTAAAAAGTTCCATCCGTTAATATCATCAACATACCCATTTTTGTCATCATCAATCCCGTTTCCGGCAATTTCTTTAGTGTTTACCCAAGCAACATCTACTAAATCTTCGTGCTTTAAATCGGTACCAGAATCTACTACTCCAACAACAACTTCAACTCCTTTTTTTCCTTTTAAGAAATCGTAAGCTTTATTAACACTCATTCCAGGAATAGTATCTGTAGCTAAATCTAAATGTTGCCAATTATCTTTTTCATAAGCTGTTAATTCAGCTTTTTTTGCTGAAATATTTACCACAGTATTACTTCCTGTTGGTACTGCCACTTTACTTACTGATGAACAACCTACTAATGTAGTAATTGCAATTGCTGAGTAAAATACGGGTTTCAAAACTCTCATAATCTTTATCTTAATTAAATATATCTGTAAATTTATAACTCTCTTTTAATCGTACTCCTTTTTCGGTGTGCTTTACTGTAATCAACTCGTTATAAGCATCGTGCTCTAAGAACAAGTAAAACTCTTTATCAGCTGCTTCATTTAAAAAGGCTTCTTTTTCTTTTAATGTTAATAATGGCCTGGTATCATAGCCCATCACATACGGTAAAGGTATATGACCTGCGGTTGGTAATAAATCGGCCATAAAAACAATAGTTTTATCTTGATATTGAATTTTTGGTAGCATTTGTTTTTCGGTATGTCCATCTTTAAACAATACATCAAAACCAACATAATCTTTTGCATTTAAGTGTAAAAAATTAAGTTGTCCGCTTTCTTTAATTGGTTGTATGTTTTCTTGTAAAAATGATGCTTTTTCTCGTGGATTTGGGTTTACTGCCCAATCCCAATGACGTTGATTACTCCAAAAACGAGCATTTTTAAATGCTGGCTCGTATCCTGTTTTATCTTTATTCCATTGAATAGACCCTCCGCAATGATCAAAATGTAAATGTGTTAAAAAAACATCGGTAATATCATCTCTATGAAAACCGTGTTTTGCCAAGGAAACGTCTAAAGAAAAATCGCCAAACAAATAATAATATCCGAAGAATTTATCGGATTGTTTGTTTCCGATTCCTGTATCAATTAAAGTTAATCGATTTCCATCTTCAATAAGCATACAACGCATACTCATTGATATCATGTTTTTATCGTCGGCAGGGTTTGTTTTTTGCCAAATTGATTTTGGAACTACGCCAAACATAGCGCCACCGTCTAATTTAAAATTACCTGTTTCTATGGGATAAATTCGCATAACTACAAATATGCGGAATTTTAACGTAACTTTTTGTTAAGAAAAACAAAAAAGATACTCTATTTATGAGCATCTTTTAGTTTATCTTTTTTAAATATTAATTAGTGACTTTTTCTTTTCTATACTATCTTTACTTTTTTTAATTGAAAACAATGCATACTACATCCTTATTAAATTATATACATAAATATATCAATTTAACTTCTGATGAAGAGGCTTTGTTGCTTTCTAAAATAGTTCGCAGAAAATATCTTAAAGATCAATATATTGTACAACAAGGAGATATTTGTAAAACAGAATGTTTTATTTTGTCTGGATGTACCAAAACTTTTTATGTTGATGATGAAGGGCAAGAACATATTGTAATGTTTGCTATTGAAGATTGGTGGACATCTGATATGGGAAGTTTTATAACCCAAACCCCTGCCGATTATAATATACAATGTATAGAAAATACCGAACTTTTTCAGATTTCTTACAATATTATTGAAGAGCTTTATATCGAAATTCCGAAGTTAGAACGATTTTTTAGAAAAATTATTGAACGCGCCTTAGTTGCTTCACAAAAACGTATTGTTAGTAATTTTAGCCTTACCGCAAAAGAAAGATACCTTCTCTTTAAAGAAACCTATCCTAAAATAGAACAACGTGTTCCGCAATATATGATTGCTTCTTATTTAGGAATCACCAAAGAGTTTTTAAGTAAAATTAAAAGTCAACTTATCCAAAATCAATAAATGTTAATCTAGTTTAACATCATTTCATAATCTACTTCATTTTCTAAAAATGTTTTGTTTTAGACATTTGTATCATCATATTTAAAACACAAAAGATGAATACATTATTAGAAAAAATTAGCACAATTAACGATATGATTTTACAAGGAAAAGCTTTAGAAGCTTTTGATGAGTTTTATCATAACGATGTTGTAATGCAAGAAAACGACAACCCAATTATTAAAGGAAAAGCAGCTAACAGACAACGCGAAGAAGAATTTTTTGCTGCAATTACCGATTTTAGAGGCGCCCAACCTTTAAAAGTAACCATAGGCGAAAACACCACTATGGTTGAATGGCATTTTGATTATACCCATAAAGATTGGGGAATTAGAAACTACACTCAAGTTGCCGTACAAGACTGGAAAGATGGTAAAATAATTAAAGAAAAATTTTATTACGGAGCTTAAACTATAACATTAACAATTAAAAAAAATAAACAATGAATAAATCAATAAAAAACATCGCAACTATTGCCTTTATGGCTCTTTTAACTTTTTCTTTTACAACTATAAAAAAGGAAAGAAAGGAAATTAACGTTACTAAAAGTAATGTAATTTGGAAAGGTTATAAAGTTACAGGATCACACCAAGGAACTATTGCAATAAAATCGGGTCATTTAAATTTTAATGACAATAAATTAACTGGGGGAGCATTTGTTATTGATATGCTATCTATTAATAATACCGACTTAGACGGAGAATACAAAGGTAAATTGGAAGGGCATTTAAAATCGGATGATTTTTTTGGAGTTAAAAAATTTCCAACAGCAACTTTAAAGTTTAAAAAGGTAAAAAGTATTGGAAAAAATGCTTACAAAGTTACTGGAGATCTTACTATTAAAGGAAAAACAAACTCTGTTAAATTTACACTATCTGTGTATGGAAATAAAGCTAGTGTATCTTTAAAAATTGATCGTTCAAAATTTAATGTAAAATATGGTTCTACAAGTTTTTTCGATAATTTAAAAGACAAAGCTATTTATGATGAATTTGACTTAGTTGCTGATTTAGAATTTTAAAATTTAATTCAAAGTAAATTTTAAGCGTAAGTATTTTTTACTTGCGCTTTTTTTCAATTTAATAATGATAATGCTAAATTTACGGAACTTGTTAATTCTTTTTTATCTGGATTAATTTTTGAAACTACTCGTACCCCACTATAGATGGTATATAATAAAGAAGCTACTGTTTTTAAATCTTGCTTTGATTTTAATTGTCCTTTATCTTTTCCTTTTTGTAAAGCATTAAAAAATACTGTTTCCAATTCTTTTTTATTTTCTTCTAATGCTTTAAAAATTGTTGGGTCTCCAGGAACCAATTCGGTTGTTGCATTTACCACAAAACAACCTTTTTTATCAGCGTCACAAATTGCCTCATCAATGGCTATTTCAAATAATTTAGAAAATGCTTCCTTTACATTTTCATGATTTTTAAAAAATTGTCTTAAACCTTCAATTCCTGTTTTTCTGTAATACTGAAACGCTTTTTTAAATAACGTATCCTTATCACCAAAAGTACTGTACAAACTAGCTCTGTTAATACCTAAATGGCTCACTAAATCATTAATTGAAGTTGCAGCATATCCTTGTTTCCAAAACAAATTCATTGCTTTGATTAAAACTTCATTCTCATCAAATAACTTAACTCTTGGCATATATAAAAAATGTGGAAGCGTAAAACACTTCCACAAAGATAAAATTATTGGAATCATCATTCCAAAAAATAATAAAAAAATTTAACTCACTAGCGGATTTACATTCGTTCCACCATCAATATTATATTCACTTCCTGTAATAAATGATGCGTCGTCACTTGCTAAAAACGATACTAATTTGGCAACATCTTCTGGTTGACCAAATCGCTTTAAAGGTATGCGATTTTGCAAGGTTGCTGCAAAACCGTTTAATTGCTCCTCTGGCATACCTGTTTTTCTAAAAATTGGCGTTGCTATTGGCCCTGGATTTACCGAATTAATTCTGATTTTTCTTGGTGCTAACTCAGTAGCTGCCGTTCGTGTGTATGAATTTAATGCTGCTTTTGAAGCTGCATAAATTGCTGTATTTGGCATACCTGTATACGCGTTTATTGACGATAAATTAATAATTGAAGCACCATCATTTAAAACTGGTAAAAACTTTTCGGTAGTAAATACAGCGCCTTTAAAATTAATTCCTATTTGATGATCAAACATTTCTTCTGTTATTTGTCCAACAGGTGCAGGTGCAAAAATTCCTGCGTTTACAAATAACACATCTACTTTATTAAAATCGTTTTTTACTGATGCCACTAAGCTATCAATAGCGTTTAGATCGTTTACATCTGCAACAATTCCTTTTACTCCTAATTCTTGCGCTGCTGTTGCTACTTTTTCGGCATTTCTTCCTGTAATAATTACGGTAGCACCTTTGCTTTTTAATTCTTTAGCAGACGCATAACCAATACCACTATTTCCACCAGTTACTACAGCTACTTTTCCATTTAAATTACTCATAATTTCTATTTTTTTTATGTTTTAAACAATACCAGAACAATCGTTCCGTTTGCAAATATATAAATAACAGAATGATTGTTCCAAATAAAATAGTTGATTTTTCAAAAGTAAAAACCTGTATTATTTTTTACTTTTGAAAACCTAAATTTGCTACATTGAAAACTTAAGAAGAACAGTATCTATGAGTGATTTTAACGAAATATCTAATTTTTTTGAAACAGAATATCCTTTAAATCAAAATGGATTAAAAGAGTTGCTTTGTTTATTTAAAAAAGAAACTATAAAAAAAGGTACACAAATATTAAAAGCTGACACTGAAGAAAAACAACTTCGTTTTTTAAATTCTGGAGTTATAAGAGAGTATTTTGCTACTTCAGAAAAAGAAACTAACATTAATTTTTATACCAAACCACAATTTATTACCGATTTATCTTCGTTTAATAACGATTTAAAAACCAAAAAAAATCAAGAAACATTAACTGAAGTAACACTTCTTGTTGTTGATAAAAATGCGTTTGGAGAACTCTTAAAAAAATATGAATGTGGAAAGTCATTTATCGATTTATCTTTTCAAAAATTATTAAAACACAAAGAGCTTTTAGAATATAACAGAATTACGAAAACCGCTGATGAGCTTTATAAAGAATTGTTTATTTATAAACCTACTTGGTTAGAGAAAATTCCACAATATCACATCGCTTCTTATCTAAATATTTCTCCAGAAACCTTAAGCAGAATACGAAAACGCATTTCTTGATTTGAATCAATGGATACTGATCTTTCTTTTTTCAATTTTGTGTCTTAAATAATATAATTATGAAAATACATCATGTAAGAAATGCTACACTCGTTATTGAAGCTAATGATAAAGTTATTTTAGTAGATCCAATGTTAGGAAAAAAAGGAACTGCTGGTCCGCCATTTACATTGTTTAGGTTTAAACCATTACGGAACCCAATACTCGATTTACCTGATAATGCAATGGAAATCGTAAACAAAACCACACATTGTTTAATTACACACCTACATCCAGATCATTTAGATAGAGCAGCTGAAACGTTTTTAAAAGAAAGAAATACTCCAGTAATTTGTAGTATAAAAGACAAAAAAATACTTGTAAAAAGAGGTTTAAATGTAACTCAAACGGTGGCATATTGGAAACAATCCGATTTTCTTGGCGGAACAATTGAAGGTATTCCAGCAAAACACGGTTATGGATTTATTGCCAAGCCTATGGGTAACGTTATGGGATTTTTTATCAATCTTAAAAATGAAAAATCAATTTATATAAGTGCTGATACTATTTACACTAATGATGTTGATAAAGTTCTTAAAGAATACAAACCAGATATTAGTATTGTAGCAAGCGGAACAGCGCAACTAGACATTTTTAAACCGCTTTTAATGACCTTAAAAGATATTACCAAATTTGTTAAAAATGCGCCCAAATTTGTTATTGCTAATCATTTAGAAGCGGTTAACCACTGCCCTACTACTAGAAAACAATTAGAAACAGAATTAACGAAACATCAACTTATTAAAAAAACTTTCATACCAAAAGATGGTGAGGTTATGGAGTTTGAATAAATTTTAAGCACCTTTGTAATAGTAAATATTTATAATGAAAGAGCAATTACAAAAATACTTAATACGTTATGCTGAATTTACTGACCATGAAATTCAACTCATTTATAGTACTTGCACTGAACAAATCTACCAGAAAAAAGAATTTATAATCGAACAAAATCATATTTGTAAATACAAGTATTTTATCCTAAAAGGATTGGTACGTCAGTTTAGAGTGGAAGAAAATGGCAATGAAAGCATCAGTGCTTTTGGGATTGAAAACTGGTGGATTACCAATTTAGATAGCTTTATAAATAAAACACCTACAATTAACTCAATTCAAGCGATAGAAGAAACTACAGTACTTCAAATTACAAAGACGCAATTAGAAGATTTATATGTAAAAGTTCCGCAATTAGAACGTGTTTTTAGAATAATTGCTGAAAATACATTGATTGCACTTCAACGTAAAGATGAAATTTACATGAAAAAAAGCAGTAAAGAGCGTTACTTTATTTTAGTAGCTCAAATACCAGATTTTGCCCAAAGAGTTCCGCAATATATGATTGCTTCTTATCTGGATATTACACCAGAATACTTGAGTGAAATTAGAAAAAAAGGGAATCAAAATTAATTTCTTAAGATATCTTAAGGAAACTTCATCTGTCTGTAAAATACCTTTGTTTCATAATTAAAAACAAATAGTATGGAACGAATAGCTTACAAAGACATTCCAAATGGGATGTTTGAAAAATTACGAGAAATTGAAAACTTTATTGAAGAATCTGCATTGGAAATGCAATTACTTGAAATTATAAGATTACGAGTAGCACAAAAAAATGGTTGTGCTTATTGTGTAGACATGCATTATAAAGAGCTCAAAAAAACAGGCGAGACCGAATTGCGATTATCCTCGTTATGTGTTTGGGAAGAAACTCCGTATTTTACAGATAAAGAAAGGGCTGTTTTAAAGTTTACTGATGCTTTAACAAAATTGTCGCGAGGTATTATTCCAGATGAAATTTATAATCCGTTGTTAGAATTCTTTTCTAAAGAAGAAATATGCTACTTAGCTTTGGCTATATCACAAATAAATACGTGGACTCGATTGATGAAAGTATTTCAATTTACTCCTGGAAATTATAAGGTAACCGAATAAAGAATCATAAAAAAAGGAGTACTAAATTTAGTATTCCTTTTATAGTTTTAATCTTTCTAAGGCATTCTTTTTATACAAATCACCTATCGGAATTTCAATTTTACTTATTTCAATATCTTGTTTCGTATATGCAGTTACCTTTTGAGAGTTTACAATATATGAACGATGCACTCTTATAAAACGATTGTCTAATTTTTCTTCAAAAGCTGAAATACCATGTTTAATTACCAACTTAGCAGCTAACGTATGTATTCTGATATAATCCTTTATACTTTCTATATATAAAATATCTTCAAACAAAACCTTGATGTTTTTTTTATTACTTTGAACAAACATGTGTGTAGCCTCTTCCTTTTTATTAGCAGGTTTCTCTACCGTTTGTGTGTCTAAAAATTTTTCTATCGCCTTAAAAAACCGAGTAAAAACAATAGGTTTTAATAAATAATCAACCACATTTAATTCGTAACTTTCAATAGCATATTCTCTGTGTGCGGTTGTAAATATTACTTTAGGCTTGTTGGCTAAGTTTTTTAAAAATTCAATGCCTTTTAAAACAGGCATTTCAATATCTAAAAACATTAAATCTACCAATTCAGTTTTTAACACACTACTGGCTTCTATTGCTGATGCGCAAACAGCCACAATTTCAAAATCTGGTAATTGATTTAAATGTGTAGCAATTAACTCTCTTGCCAATTCTTCATCATCAACAATTAAACATTTATACTTTTTCATATACCGTTAATTTTAATTCTAAATAATAACTTAATTCTTCATTATTAATTTTTAAAGAATATCCATTATTTGGATACAATAAATTTAATTGTTTTTGGGTGTTTTTCATACCAATTGAATGCTTTTCAACATCTTCTTTTCTTTGATGTGATTTAGGTTTAGTATTCTTTAATTTAAAAATAATTTCTTTTGTAGTAGCTGATAAATCTAACTCAATAATTCCTTTGTTTAATTCTTGACTTATACCGTGTTTAAAAGCATTTTCAACAAAAGTTAGCAAAATTAATGGTGCTATTTTTACATTTTGATTACTATTTTTTTCAAAAATAACTCTTACCCTATTTCCATACCTAACTTTTTCTAAAGCGATGTAGTTTTCTAGTAAATCTATTTCTTTAGCAATAGGCACATATTTATCTTTACATTGATACAATATATAATCTAAAATTTCAGAAAGTTTGGCTATTACTTCTGGGGTTTTATCTGATTTTTTTAATGCCAATGCATATAAATTATTTAAGGTATTAAATAAAAAATGTGGATTTAATTGATGCTTAAGTAAATTAAGTTCGGTCGTTTTTTTTTGCTCCTTTAAAGCAATAATATCCTTTTGATCTTGATAATATTTTATAGCAATTAATATGATTGAAGGAAAAACAAGCCACATAATATTATTGATAAAAGAAACCAAAGAAAGTAATCGATCCCACAATAAAAAAGGCGGTCGCATTTTATAAATTTCAGGAAAAGAAATTTGAAAATAATTGATAATAACAACGATATAAAAAAATCGTAATAAGTAAATAACCATTAAAGCCCCTAGTACAAATAAAACAATTCGTTTTTTATTTAAAAAATACGGAATTAGAAGATAAAAGGTAAAAATGCTAAATAGAAACTGCAAAAATACTTTAAACGCAATATACTGCACCACAAATAATTTATCGTGTTGTTTAAACCAATAAGTACTTAACAAGTAAATAAACATAACAATCCAGAAGATTGTTTTTTGTAAAACGTTTGCAGGTACAATTTTTTTCATCAATATTAAATATACAATTTATGCGAACGCTAAAATCACGTTTTACTTCAAACTTAAAAAAATAAATTATTGCTGCTGATTTTAATAGACAAAAGCTTATAAAGTATGGTTAAACAGTTTTTTTAAGCAAATTAATCGCTCTAAATATAAAAAAGTATTTTCTGTCAACGTTTTGACTCATTAAGTCTACAAATAAATAAAGCTGTCAATTACTTTTCTAGTTTCGTTTGATTTTTAAAATTAAAAAAATGACCATTAAAAAATTAGCAATTTCGTTACTTACACTGTGTATTACTAGCATTACACTAGCCCAAAACACCAATAATTATTTTAGACATTTACGGTACAATCATGTTTCGCCTTATATAAAACTAACCGGAACTTATCCCATTAATGCGGTAACAGCCAAAAAAACGTCGCATTATATTTTTACATACAATAATGCTAATCAACTTATTGAAATAACAAACAATCATTATTTTACTGAAAGAAGACATCCGTTGGCTTCAATCGGCGCATACAAAACAATAATTACTTACATAAATAATACAGAAACGAGGACTTTTTTTAATAAAAATGGAAAAAGAATAACCAATGATAGACAAGTTTATAAAGAAGTTTTTACTGTTGATAAAAAAGGAAATTATTCGAAGCTAGAATTTTTTGATATAAATAATAAACCAATGGAATCTAATTGGCAAATTGCCTGTTACCAATGGTTTAAAAACCGTAAAATGGTGGTTGAGAAAAGATTTGATTTAGATAATAAACCAAGAAATATTTCAAACTATTTTGAATTTGGTATTACAGGAATGACCTTTAGAAAAGACGGATCACCAATAGGAAATTATAATTTAAATAAAAATTTAGATGTTGTAAATAATTCTGTTGGAGTTGCCTCATATCAGGATACTTATGATAAAAACGGCAACCACATAAAGTATACTTATCATGATAAAAATAATAAGTTGGTTATAAATCAATTTGGGTTTTCAATTGGTACTAAAGAGTATGATAAATTTGGAAATTATATCAAACAAGGTCATTACGATCCAAATATGAAATTTTTACGAGGACGAAATATTGCTAATAATCAACATATTACTTTAAGCAAAAAAGCTTCACAAAAAGACAGCTTAGAAATTAAGCGAATTTCATTGGGTTATTTAATTGCGCTGCAAGAATTAAAACCTAATTTAATGCAAGAGGTTATGAATGATAGCTTAAACAAGGTAACGATAGGTTATAATAGAAAATTAAGAAAAGAGGTTGTTACAGCCATTCCTAAAAAAAGAATGCTTAAAAATGCTGCAAATTGGAATAAATCAAATACTCGTTTTCCACCTACCCCAAACAATCAAATTAAAATATTAGATGTTTATCATCGTATAGCAACCGTTAAATTATATTCTGATAATTGGGTAGAATATTTGCATTTAATAAAACTTGATGGTAAATGGAGTATTGTTAATCTTTTATGGCAGCATAAAAACGTTAAGAGATATCCGTTTTAAATAGAAGAGCCTTTTGTAAACAAAAAACCTCAGGATTAAGTTTAATTCTGAGGTTTATGTTTTAACGAATCTAAATACTTTTACTATTCAGCCTCTAATTTAAACCAAGCATTTTTAAAAGATGCTATGGTTGTTTGATAAACCCAAACATCTAAGATTTTTGTTTTTGTAGCGGTTCCATACAATATCCATAAACCTGTTTCTTTATTAAAGTTATAAACTTTTACAGTTTCAGGAGCTGTTGGTAATAAATCGTCGTCAATATCAAACTCTAACGTAGCAGAATGCCCGTTTGCAATATCTAGCCAGTTTTTGGTTGCGTCTTCTAACTTTACGTATACAAATCCATAATTATCTTCACTCATACTATTTTCTCCAGGAATTATAGTTTCTATAGCTAGATTAAATGGAGTTATATGATGAATAACTGGATACATAAATCCAGCGAAAGGACTTCCATCTTCTTTTTTAATATTACCATTAATTTTAAATTTTAATCCAGTCGGAAAATTCACTTCACTATCACCACCAGTACCTAATATTGTTACTAAATGATCGTTTAATAAAGAAAATTTTATAGTGTTGTTTTCTTCTAAACTGGTCAGCATCCGTAAACCACCTATATAATCATCTTTAGCTACTTTAATATACGCATAATCGGTTTCTAAGGTTACGTTATTTAATGTGAAATTTCCATTTTCATCCGTAGTTACTTCGTGTGTGGTTAAAGTTATTGTTGCATTTTCTATAGGCGCATTTGAACCGTCTACAACGGTACCTGTAAAATTATATATTTCTGTGGCAACGATAATTGGTATGTCATCATTATCTGAATTACATGCTGTAAATAGTAAAATACATATTGATAATAGAGGGACTAATTTTTTCATATTAATTTGAATTGTTTATTTTAATCACAACTTAGATTTACTTGCTGATAGTCTGACAGTTGTAAAGTTGGTATATGTTGACCATTTTTAATTTTTATACAAGGTAGATTAGGGTTTCTGTCAGCTAATAAATAATCAAGATTATCAAAATTACTTACATCTAATTGAGTTATAAAGTTTTCGAAGATTGATAAATAATAAAGTTTGTTTTTTAACCCAAAATTAATGTTGGTTAACTTATTATTAGATACATTAATAGCTTCTAATTTAGGATTATTAGCAAAATCTATTGACAGTATTTTATTGGTTAATAAATACACTGTTTCTAAATTAATGGCTTTACTAGCGTCAAACGATACTAATTCGTTATGGCTCATTAAAATGTTAGTTAAACTAGTGTTGTCTAATGTAAATTCTTCAAACAAATTATGTGATAGATTTAACCATTTTAAATTGGTTGCTTTTGATAATCCTTTTATACTTTTTAAATCATTAGCCATTAAATGTAAAGTATCTAATTTTGTGTTTTTACTTATATCTACTGAAGTTAAACGGTTAGCTATTGCGTATAATCGTTTTAAATTGGTAAAACCTTCAATTCCTGTTAAGTCTTCAATTATTTGTGAAGCCCCTGGGTAAGAAATGTTTAAATACTCAACATCTATTACATCTATTCTAAGAACTTTTTGATTTACAATTCCGTCAGAATCAATTCCTTGATTAATCAATTCTTTTTCAAAATTTGCATCAGGAATAACAATAAATTTACTTGTTGAAGAGACATCTATAATATCATCAGAACAAGAAACCATTATAGCTCCTACTAATATTATTATTGTAAAAAGGTGTTTCATTTTCATTTTTTTAGTTGTTAAGTTTATTCGTTAATTTTCACCTTTTTCCTATAAATTTCTCTAGGATAATCAGACATTCTAACGGTATCTTTCTGCAGTTCTGTTAATGCATTTTTTGCTATCCATTTTGCTGATTTATTTTCTAATTTTAGAATATCATTGGCTACTTCTATTACCATTTCGTTTAAGTCAACATTTCGTTTTCCGATATTTCTTAACGCCCAGTTCACCGCTTTTTTAACATACAATCTATCATCTGTTGCTTGTTGTATAATAATCGGAAAAAATTGCTCAAAAAGCTCATTGTCTGATTTTTTATCGGCCATACAATAGGATGCTAAAATTGCAAACCCTGCTCTTTTTTCAAATTCAGCTTTTCGATTTGTCCATTCTAATATTTTAGCCAATGCTAAATCACTTTTTGCAAATAATCCCATAGAAAAACTGTCGCATATTTCCCAATTTTCAAAAGTTACAACCCATTTTTCCATTAACTCTTCCGTAATATCTTTTGGGTTGAATATTTTACTACACAGAAGTCGTGCTTCATAAATTCCGCTATCAAATAACTGCAACGCTAATTCATAATTTGTTCCTATTTCTTTGGCAATCATTTTTAATTCTTTGTGATAAATACCAAAAGAGTTATGCGCTACAATTCCGAATTTCTGCTCTTTAAAAACAATTTTTTCAGGGTCTTGTAAATCATATAAGCATTGTATAACTTCGTTATAGTTCATTTATTTCTATGGCTTGTTTTAGATAATATGTAACCACATTCTTATCAAACTCTTTTACTGATAAAACCCGAACTACTTTTCCCTTTCCTGTAAGGAAACCTAATTCATCCTTCATTTTTGCGCCTTTTAAAAACCCAAAATCAATACCATAAGGCATGGTTCTTAAATAACAAATTCCACCATTTTTATTAGCATACGTTGTAATGCGTTCCTTTTTTGTTTCTATAATTCCATCAAAAGACAAAAGAAATGCTCGTGCTTCTAAAAAAAGACTTTTGTGTACAGATTCTAAATCTTTATCGTATTGCATTGTTTTATCTTTTAAGAATTTACAGCGATAAAAATATCTACTTCGGCATTTAATGGATCTTGAGCTGCTGCTCCGTATATTTCAAAATCGGCGGTGTAACTCCTATCTAAATCTGTTTTCCATATAGTATTCCATTTTTCATAAACAGCTCCTTTGGTTAAATCTCCTTTTGCTATAAATTTTTTATATGATGAAGCTTCTATCGTTATTGCGACAAAACCTTCAGGAATTTCATCAATATTGTTTACGCGGCATCCTAAAATTGTAGTATACGGCTTGGTATAATCACTTTCATAATCGGTATATATTGAATATATATCGGATGCTGTTTTATTCGGAATTTTTTCTAAAATACCTTCCGTCATAAAAGTGTTCCATAATGTGCCTATGTCTTTGGCGGCTTGATTATTTTCATTGGTTGTTCTTACTGCAATACCAATTATTTTAAATGCTTCTAATTCTTGTTTCATAGTTTATTTTGTTATTCTTTATTTTTAAAGACCTAAACGACCCATTGCTTCTTTTTCATAACGACTGTCTTCTGCTGGATAACGTAAAATTGAATCGTATTTTTTTGTTTGCTTTGCTAACGCCCATAAAAGACTTTCGCCTGCTGGAATTGTCACAGGAGTTTTAGCATAAATAGGATCTTTATAAGCTTTTTCTGCATTAACAATCTCCCAACCATTTTTTTTAAAGTGTTTGATTAAATCATCAATAAACAATGCTGATGTTAAATTATGATGCAATAATATATTGTGATGAATTTGTCTGCCAGTTAACTCTTTTCCTAAAGAATTATAATATTCCGCGCGATTAAAAAGATGTTTTAAATAGTAATTTCTATATCCTGAAATATCGCTTTGCGGATTTTCTTTTAAACGTTTTACTAAACGCTGATTAATATACCAATCAGAAGCATCAATTGTTACGTGGCCAGTTTTATAATTCTGTTCTTTTAAAAATTTTCTAAAGCCATCTCTTTTTTCAACAGTGTTGCCTTCTTTTAAATACGGAAACCGAAATAATTTTGTAAAATTTGAATACTTGTTAATTAAAGAATCATTTTTTAATAGTTCTTGTTTAAAACGATTTAAACTTACTTTTTTACTATTAAAATACGGATGAGAATACGTGTGATTTGCGATTAAATGACCCGCATCATTCCAATTTTTTATAATCGTTTTTCCTGCTTCATTATCTAAGTTTTTTCCTTTAACAAACAACACTGCTTTTACATTTTCTGCTGCCAGTTTACCTAGTAATAATTGATTCCAGTCAGCATTTTTATATCCCGGAAAATCTTGTGTAGCACCATCATCAAACGAAAAAGAGATTTTAGGTTTTTCTATTTTCTTTTGATCATTACATGCTGATAGCATTAAAAGACCACAAATTAAAAAACTATATAATAATGAAAATCGGTTCATTTATAATGAATTTTTAATTTCATTTACAATTAAGATATTATCAACCGAACTCTGTACGTGTTTAGACCGCTCTAATAAAATCACTTTTTTTAATGATGGAAATATTTTTTTAGCTCTTTTAATCATTTTTTCGCCAGGAAACATTAAATCATTTTTAGCTGCAAAAAGCGTTATAGGAGTAGTAATTACTTGTGCAGCTTTTGTACTGATTACAGGAACGGGTGTAAAATCCATTGTAAAATGTAAAAACACTTCTGATAAAAACTGTATTGCAAAATTGTCTTGTTCTGTAAATAACTCTTTTAAAAAACGCTGTACATACTTCTCTTTTTTTGTTTTCATATAACGTTTCATCGGAATAAAAACCTTAAACAATGCTTTTAACGGATTCCCATTTACAATGTACGCAGGAGCTGTTAAAAAAACTTCTTTTATATTTTCTTGTTTAAACGCTAATGTTTTTAAAATAACCAATCCTCCAAAGGAAAATCCGGCAAGCGATACATTTTTTAAATGTAAGGCATCAATTACTTCATGCATCCATTTTCCGTAATCATCGTTTTTCATCGACAACCTAGTTTCGGCACTTTTATTAGGCTGTGCTAATACATCAATAGCAAAAATTTGGAAACTTGATTCTAACCCTTTGTAAGTTTCTAAAGCAATGGGTGCACAGCCATTAGAGCCATGCACAATTAACATCGGAGGACTTGACGCATTGCCTGTTACAATAACATTTGTTTTTCCGAAAGAAGTAGTAATTTCTCTCGAATTATAATCAATATTCAAATCTCTTAATTTTTCATTGTAGAGATTTAAAATTGCTATTTTTCCTTTTATAGATTTATAAAGTGAGTTCATTTTTAAAATTTAGGACAAGTTTACTAAAATTAATAATTTTAACCCTATTTTTATGCGTCAAAAAAATGTTAATTATTAAAGGGTGATTAAAAAAACATAATTAGTTACTACACTCTTATTTTTTTGCTTATTTCTGATGTATTATAAATTACAGGCATTTTACCTTTCCACTGTTCCCAAAGTTCATTTTTTGTGATTAGCTTACTCATAAAACTAGCTACATTATTTCTGCTAACGTCACCTGCATTAAAAATAGCACTTCTTGTTGGTGAAGGATGAATTTCATAATCGGTAACTTTATTTTCATTAATCAATGAATCAGGTCTAACAGCAGTCCATTCAATATATTTATTATTTTGACCAATTTGAGAACGTAAATAATCAGCTGCTTTTTCATTATCAACATGTGGAGGTAATAATAATCGAAGTAAAAAAATTACGAATCTTTGTGCAATAGAAATCGGCTCGTTTAAGTCGCGGTTTCTATTCCCTGTTGTATTCATTAAAACAAACTTAATTGTTTGATTTGGGTTGTTGCTTTTTACAGCATCGCAGAGTTTTTTTACCGCATCAGTAACCAATCGCCTGGGTTTTCCATAAATTCCTTTCCAACTCAATGTATGCCCTAAACAAGAAGCTATTGCAGTACAATCGGCAACGATTCTACTCATTTTCTCATCATTTAGTTCTAAAATACTTGCATGAATAATTTCTAAATCACGGTTGTTTTTCCACGATTTTGGTAATTTTTCTGGTGATCTTACAATTACTTTTACCTTATGTTTTTGGGCTAAAAGTTGTGCTACTAATTTTGATCCTGTTGCGCCGCTTGCGCCAACTACTAATGTTTTCATGGCTATTATTTAAGCAGTTTTTCAACTTCATTATCAGTTAAATTCTGAATGTTTTTGGTAATTTTTTCAATATCCCAATTCCACCATTCCAGTTCTAAAAGTTGTGCTATTTTTTCATCAGAAAAGCGTCTTTTAATCTCTTTTGCTGGATTACCTCCAACAATTGTATATGGAGGTACATCTTTTACAACGGTAGCATTAGTAGCGATGATAGCACCATCGCCAATAGTTACACCTGCCATAATTGTTGCATTGTAACCAATCCAAACATCGTTACCAATGTTAATATTTCCTTTTTTCGGATAGGTTTTTCCTTCCATCGCATTTTCCCATCCATTTCCAAAAATTGCAAACGGATAAGTAGAAATACTATCGGTTAAATGATTTGCTCCATTCATAATAAACTTTACATCAGAAGCTATCATACAAAACTTACCAATAATTAATTTATCGCCTGTAAAATCGAAATGATATTTTACATTTTTTTCAAAGTTTTCTACATTTTCAAAATCATCATAATAGGTATAATCGCCAACAATAATATTCGGGTTTTTAATGATGTTTTTTAAAAAACAAAGTCGATCGTAATTAGCTAATGGAAATTTTTGGGTTGTATCTGGTCCTGTCATAATTAGCTTGTTTTTTTGTTTATTTTTTTAGCAGTGAATACTATGAATAGTACAACCAAGCTTATAAAATATGCGCTAGTTGTAATACTTTTTATAATTGTAAACGCACTTGTTATTTTTACTAAAAGAGGTGTTATTTCTGTATAATTATTGAGCATTACAATTATTCCAAAATTTTCTAAATAGTCAAATAACCCTGTAATTAATGGAAGTAAACATAGATATATAAAAGGTTTTTTTAATCTATTTATTTTTTTTAGAAAATATCCTGAAAGCAAGCAATAAGAAATACCAAAAAGGAAAGGGTAAATCATATCAACGGGAAGTTGATTTGTTAGGTAGGTTTTACGACCAACATCGCCAAGTGATGTAAACAACTCGGTAACATAATTATAATCATATCCTGTAGGCATCATATCTAACAATTTCATTCCGTTTGAAAACTTCATTGTTCCAGGAATTGTAATTGTTAACATCAAAGCGTAGATTATATTGGTTAATACAAAAAGTAATAACACCTTTTTTCCTGATATGTTTTTCTGTATAAAACTGATCAATTTCCTCATGGTTTTATTCTATATTTTTAAGAGCTTCAATAGTTATTTCTTTTCTAGCTTTGGTAAATAGATTAGGATTGGTATCTAAATTAGGTTCAATGTTTGTTGCAAAAAAATAGACATTTTTGTTCTTTTCAAGATATCCTACAAACCAGCCATTTCTTTTACCACTTCTAACAGATAAGCCTGTTTTTCCTCTTAATTTAAAATTCTCTATATCTTTTACAAGCATCATTTTTTTCATAATCCCTTCTGTTCTTTTAGAAATAGGAAGTTTTGATTCATAAAGTCGCTTTAAAAAATCGATTTGCTCAAATTGATTGATTTTAGAGCTTCCTTCTAACCAAAAATTATCAATGGTGATTGTATCAAACTTCATGTTACCAAATTCTAATTCATCAAGAAGGTTTTGCATTCTGTTTACACCAACTTTTCTTGCTATTCCTTGATAACAAGGCACACACGAATAATGAAATGCGTTTTTTAAAATTAGGTCTTGTTCCCAAATCTTGTACGCTCTCTTTTCGCCGTTCCAAGCAAATAAAGTACTATCATTTTTAACAATCCCTAACTCTAAGGCAATAATAGAGTTCGGAATTTTAAAAGTAGAGGCTGGTAAACGACCAATTGTTGCCCAATCAAAATCATTGGAATAATAGGTGTTCTTTTTTAAATCATAAATTAGTACAGCTCCTGTTACGTTTTGATTGTTTATAATTTTTTGAAACTCAGGTTCTATTATTTTCTTAATTTCAAGATTAACAATTTCTTTTCTTTTGTTTTCAACTTTATTTTTACAAGCACTTATTGCAAAAAACACTACGAATAAATAGAGGCTATTTCTCATTTTTAAATACTACCGTTAGCTGTTGTTAAAATGATTGGTTTTTTATCAGTAATTAAAATAGTGTGTTCATGTTGTGCTACATAACCTCCTTTATTACCAACCAGTGTCCAACCATCTTTTAACTCTACCGCTACCGTTGACTTAGTTGAAATAAAAGTTTCGATAGCTACAGTTGTATTCTTTTTAAAACGCTCTCTGTTGCTTTTAACTCGGTAATTTAAAATGTTTTCTGGCTTTTCGTGTAAACTTCTTCCAACACCGTGACCTGCTAAATTCTCAATTACCTTAAAGCCTCTTTTTTTAGCTTCAGTTTCAATTATATGACCAATGTCAGCAATTTTAACACCTCCTTTTGTACTATTAATCGCTTTCATTAAAATTTCTTTTGATGCATTTACTAAAGGTTGATGATTGTTTACATCTTTTCCAAGAACAAAAGAACTTCCGTTGTCTGACCAAAAACCATTTAATTCGGCAGAAACATCAATATTTATTAAATCCCCTTCTTTTAAAATAATTTTTTTTGATGGAATTCCATGCGCTGCAACCTCATTTACACTAATACAAGTATACCCTGGAAATCCGTAAGTTTCGAAAGGAGCCGATTTTGCACCGTAACTTTTTAACAATTCAGCACCATAATAATCTAATTCTTTGGTAGACATACCCACTTTTGCAAAAGTTTTCATTTTTTTTAACGTTGTACCTACAGCTTCGCTAACTTTTTGCATTCCTACTAATTCTTCTTCTTTTGTTATCGACATTTTTTCTTTTACAATCTTTTAATTAATTCACTTAAAGCCTTTTTAGCTTCTTTCATAACAGGTAATAACGGCCAAATATGTGGCATTTTATCTCCAAAAACAACTTCAACCTCCACATTGTATTTTTTCATTTTTTGAACAGCTAATTGTTGATCTGGATATGTAATATCGTTTTCAGCTAAAAACAAAATAGTTTTCGGAAACTGATTAAAACTTCCGTTAAGGGGGGAAATTATTTCATTTTTTAAATCAACATTTCCGACACACATTTTCTTAGCGCTTAGTACTCCTTTTTTAGACAACATCGGATCTTTTTTATCAACAATAGCAATTGTTTTATTAGACATTGTTGCATCCATCACAGGAGAAATCAATATGATTTTATTAGGTAATTCATCATTATTCTTGATTAATCGCTGTGTTAAAGTGGTAACTAAAGTACCTCCAACAGAATCACCTATTAATGTTATTTGTTTTCCTTTATACTTTTTTAATGCTTGTTGATATACAGCATCAATATTGTTTGAGATTTCAGTTATTTTGTGTTCTGGAGCTTTCGGATAATTGCACATCCAAATGGTTAAATTTGTATGTTTTGCTATTTCACGCAAAGTATCCCAATGGTGTTTTGCTGGCCCAGAAATAAAAGCACCGCCGTGAATAAATAGCACTAATTTATCTAACGTTTTTTCTGATTTTATCTCTGTAATTGAGGTTTTACTGATTTTAAAACTTCTTATTTTTTTATTTTTAAAAGAACTTGTTTTTGGATGATGCACATTTTCTTTCCTAATTTTTTTATAATCTATAGGCTCGGCACTAAAGGTCTTTTTTACGTCTTTTAGTTTTAAAACTAATAAAGTGATGTAATAAGTAATGCTTTTATTCATTATTGCTTTAACAAATTTATACAGTTAGTGCCATAAAAATAAAGCTTATTACAGAGGTATATAAAATTTTGTGACGAACTGTTATTTAAATACCACCAATCGTTAAATATTGATGATAAAGCTTATTTTCTTAATTCTAAAAAGAAGTTACAATCTATACATAATAGAAAAAAATTAAACGACCATCCATCTATAAAACGTAATTCTTGATTAAAAAATCAGCTTGAAAACCTAGTTTTAAATACAAACCTTTTCCCATCTCCGAAGCTTGTAAAACCATATATTCATTATTGTTTTCGATACCTTTATTTATCAATGCCTTCATGATTTTATCTGCATATCCTTTTCTACGATTATGTGGAGGAACGCCAACTGAATGTGCGCCAATAATAGAATCAGTTTCAAATGTCAACGTAGTTCCTACAGGTTTGTTTCCATCAAGGGCAAGGTAATAGTTAATGTTTTTTAATGTTTTTAACACTGTTTTATCACCAATCACATATCCAAAAGATTTTTGAAACAGCTCCGCCCAAATATTTGCTTCTTTTTCGTTTGAAACCAGTAATAATTTAAAATTCTCGTTTAACTCATAAGATGTTTCTAATTTTAAAGACATACCTACTTGTTCGAACTTTAATTTGAAATCATTGGCTACAAAAAGCTGTATATTATTATTCGGATAATAATCCCAAATAGGAATGGTAATATTTGAAGAAGTTATTGCTAGCTTGCTTTTTATTTCATCAATATTTTTTTGATCTATTTTTTGATCAAACCACAATCTATTTGGCCATTGCGTTCCAAAAACCTCAGCATATTCAAATGCTGGAAATTGATGATATCCATTAAAATAAACTCCAACTGTTTTCCATAACTCTGTTAAATTTTCAATATTTTTTTGTTGTATATTTTTTTCTTTTTTCATTTTAAATTAATTAATAATATTCCTGATAACATGGTAAAAACACCAATAATTCTTTTAATAGTTATGGGTTCGGTTGGTAAATTTAACCACCCAAAATGACCTGCAATTACAGAAAACGCCAATTGACCAAATAAGCCCAACGATATCATTGTTGAAATACCTAATTTTGGAATGGTATAATAATACAAACTGATACCGATTACGCTAAGCAAACCACCTGTAAACCATAAATAAATTGGAATTTCTTTAATAGTTTCTGCTGTTGGTAAATTTTTAGAGCTTATAAAAATAAAAACAATCGCAAAAACTGTACTACTAAAAAAAGCTGCTACAGATGCCATTAATGGGTTTTTTAATAACACTCCTAAATTAGAATTTAAGCCACCTTGAGCTGCCAAAAAAACACCACCAATTACGGCGAGTAATGATAAGCTGTATTGATTCATATTTCTTGAAATAATTCTGTTAATGGTTTTCTAACTTTAGGGCGAAACTGTGTATGATCTTCTGAAGAACGATAACCAATTGGAGCAATAACTGCTGCCGATAAGTTTTGTGCATCTAACCCTAAAATTTCATTGTATTTTTCAACCTCAAAACCTTCCATCGGGCAAGCATCAATTTGTAATTCGGCACAGGCATTTAGTAAATTCCCAAGCGCTAAATACGTTTGTCTTTTTGTCCAATTGATTTTCTCTTTTGAACTCATTTCATCAATTTTACTTTTCATAAAATCGCCATATTCTTCTAAGTTTTTAACAGCTATTTGTTGTGTATTTGCTGTTAATTCTATAAATGCATCTATATCTTCATTTTTAGCTTTTGTATAATTACAAAACACCAATAAGTGAGAAGCATCTGTAATTTGATTTTGATTCCAAGATGCTGGTTTTAATTTTTCTCTTATTGCTTTTTTTTCAATAATTAACACCTTATACAGTTGCAATCCGTATGAAGAAACGGAGAGTTGTACTGCTTGTTTTATTTTTTCTAAATCTGTAAGAGAGACTTTTTTTGCCGAATCAAAAATTTTGGTAGCATAACGCCAATTTAAATGTTTTATAAGTTCCATAATAATCTTGTTTTATAATGATAACACAAAATTATATGGAATTTAAATTGTTCACATCAACATATGTTGATGTGCTACTTATTTTTTTAAATCTTTTCTAATTCGGCTTAATTGAGTTGGTGTAATTCCTAAATGAGCTGCAATATGTAATTGTGGTATTCTTTGATCAATATTTGGATGTTTGGCGAGTAACATTAAATACCTATCGGTCGCATTTTCCATAACCAAAGCTACTTCTCGTTGTTCTTTTTCTACAATCCAATTTTTTTCTAAATAAGCAATATAAAACTCTTTAAGATCATTATTTGTATCGATAAAATGACGATATTTTTTATAATTTAAACTGATTAAAACAGTTTTTTCCAATGCTTCTAATGTAAAATTTGAAGGTGTGTTTTTTAAATACGAAACCGTTGATCCAGCAAAATCATTTTCTAAAAAAATATTTTTATTGTAAATATTACCATCATAATCGGTTACATAAGCTCTTAAAGCACCTTTGCAAATAAAATGAATTTGTGAGGCGGTTTGTCCGTTACGCAATAACACTTCTCCTTTTTTAAGTTCTTGAAAGGTAACAATGGAAGCTATGAGTGATTTTGAGTTTTCTGAAATAGGAGCATAACTTTCAAATTTTTTAAAAAGATCTGCGATGTATTTTTCTTTGTCAATAGGCATTTATAATTCTTTTAAACTTAATTGATACTTTTTTAAATTAACATCCATTTGTTTTTTTGCTAATTTAATAGCTTTTGTATAAACTTGCTTTGCGTGTTTCTTTTTTCCTAGTTTTTTATAGGCATTTCCCAAGCTATTATAGATAAGAGCCGATGTAGGGAATTTAACAAGGTATATATTATATAGCTCAGTCGCTTTTTTTAATTTATGTCTTTGATTTACAATAATAATTTTCAGCTTTTTACTATGGTAATAATTTTTTAAAAACCAATAGCATAAATGTTTTTAACACACCTCACTAACAACTACAAACCAATTGATTAATTATTATTTTTTTTAACGAATAGTTTCCGGATCATATTATTTAATAACATTGGCTCTATATTTATAATACCAAATCAAAACTCAATTTTTCAAATTCAATTCCGTTTACAATAATGGAAACTTGATGCTTACCAATATGAAATTTACGTGTAGTAATTATTTTAAAAGATTGTTTTCTAATTATTGATGTAGCTGAGTTTTCGGCATATACTTTTTCACTAATTTTAAATACTTTTTTAGCTAAGGTTCCGTTTGCTTTTTGATAATACAAACCATATTCTAAACGAATTTTAGCAGCAATAATATCGGTATTTAAAAGGTGAAATGAAAACATTAAAGCCTCTCCAATTTTTACATTTGGAGTTTGAATTTTAAAATTTTTGATCTTTATTTTATCAATAGTACCAAAACCAAATAAGGTCATTATCTCTTGATTGCCTTCTTTTAACAAAGTTCTACTAGCATGTTTTAAAAGTTTGTCAACCTCAACCGTTTTTCCTTGCCAGTTTTTAACAATATCAATTACAATTACTGGATTGTCTTTTGAAATATCGTTTAAATTATTCGCCACACTTCTACGAACAGATTCTGAAACATCGTTTTTTAAGTTTTCAAGAATTGGAAGAATTTCTGATGGATTTTCTTTTAAAGCAGGAATCCCAATTCCCCAAGGTAATCTTGGTCTACAGCCTTCGGTAGCAAGCCTTCTAACCATTGCATGCTTATGGTTTGACCATTCAAATAACTGTGGAATCATAGTAGATGAATAATTAATTATAAAAGGTCTAACAGCAAATTCACAACTTGTAAATTGCGTTGTTTTTTCGATTGCTTTTACTGAAATCGTATAATTATCCAATCCGTAAACTTCAATAAAATCAGGAAAAAACATATATTCTATGCTTTTTTCGCTTATATTATTTTTTTCTAATTGATCAATTATTTTAAAAATAAAATTTATATTTTTCTCGTAATCTTCTGATAAATGATTTTTTAAAACAACGGTAATATGTCGCATTCGTTGTTTTAACTCTTTGTTATCCCAATCAACATCAAAAATATGTTGGAGAAATGATTGTGTGTCAAAATCAGGAATTACTTGTTTAATAATCTTAGTAAATTGATTAAAAAAATCTTGATTATAAATATTCTTAAATAATTCGGCCATTAATTTTTGTAATTTTGAAGCAAAACTACCAAATACATTGATGTATACCACACTTTAAAAATGAGTAAAACCAAAGAAAAAATACTAAACACCTCTAGAATTTTATTTAATGAATTAGGATATGGCAATGTTACCATTAGAATGATTGCTTTAAAGTTAAATATGAGTTCAGGTAATTTAAATTATCATTTTAAAAAACGTGAAGATATTTTAGAAGCGCTTTATTTTGAAATGGTTGCTACTTTTGATGAACGTATTGCTAATTTAGAGCAACAAACTATCACTTTGGATAAAATGCAAATTGATATTAAAACGAGTATGAAAAGAATGGTTGATTATACTTTTTTTTGGAGCGATTTGTATAATTTACTTTCATTAAATAAAAAGATAAAAACACATTTTAATACTGTTTACATCCGAAGAAAAAATGGACTTGATTTTGTGTTTAATCATTTTATTGAGACACAAATTTTAAAACCTTTTGAGTTTAAAAAAGAACGTGAATTTTTAGTTGAAAGAATGATTAATTTCGGCAATACATGGTTGTATGCATCGTCTATATATAAAAAAGAAGCGTTTACAAACAAGTATATTAATAATCAAACAAATAGTTTAATAGCTTTATTATATCCGTACTTAACCGATAAAGGTAAAAAAGAGTTTCAATTACTTGTGCCAACTTTTTTTGATAAATGAATTTTCAGCAACTATTTTTTATAAAAATAAAAACCTCAATTTCAATAAAGAAGTTGAGGTTTTTTTGAGGTGTCTAGCGGATTCGAACCGCTGTACATGGTTTTGCAAACCATTGCCTAGCCACTCGGCCAAGACACCTTTTATTAATTAAGACTGCAAATTTACAGTTTTTATTTTTTAACGCAAGCTTTTTTTAACTTTTACGCACATCTTTTAATACAATTACTACTTCGGCAACATTACCACCAATTGGCGGATTGATTTTAGCAACGCTAACTTCCGCTTCATCAACCAGTTGTATCTCATTAAAGATTCTATCAATAATTCTTTGTGCAACATGTTCTAATAATTTAGATCGAATTGCCATTTCTTCTTTTACAATATGATTTAAGTGCACATAATCAACAGTATCAGTAAGTTCGTCTGTTTTTGCTGATTTTTGTAAATCTGCTTTCACCTCTATATCAACTCTATATTCTGAGCCTATTTTAGCTTCTTCTTCTAAACATCCATGATTTGTAAATAATCTGATGTTGTTTACACGTATAATTCCCACTTTAAAATTTATTAATGATTATTTATCATGAAAACCAGAAACAAGTTCAGATTATCGAATAAAAACCAAGTATTATCTTATTACAAAAATACTCTTTTTACTTTACATCAAAAGTCTGTTCATTATTATTAATTACAACTTTATAAGTTCCTTTAGGTAAATAATAAACATCATTTTTCGCTTTTTTAACTACTGCTTCTTTATATTTTTTAAGATATGCTTTTCTTCCTTTTACAGAAAAAGAAACATCGTACACCGCTTCATTAAATCCTTTATCAATTGTTACTTCTATCGAGTTTACTAAAATGTCTTTCGCGTAAATTTTTACTTTAGTTTTTCCTGATGTATTACTATAAAACGGAATTGCTACTTCTGGAGTATTTGGTTGTAACCATTTGCTCCATGAACTTCCCCAAGAATCTCTTTTTCTAATATTTTTAATAGAAAAAGCAGCTTCTTGACTATTAAACTCTTGTAAAGGTGCAACATTGGCTTTATACAAACTACGTCCGTGTGTTGCTACAATTAAGTGTTTTGCTGTTGGCTGAATTACTAAATCGTGTACTGCAACGTTTGGTAATCCGTTTTTAAATGATTCCCATTTTGTACCTTTATTAAAAGAAACATACAATCCGTTATCAGTACCTAAGTATAAAATATTTTCTTTCTTCGGATCTTCTTTTATCACATTTACTGGTGATGTTGGAATGGTTTTGCCTATGTTTTTCCATGTTTTCCCATAATCATCCGACATATACACGTAACTTGTAAAATCGTCAAATCGATATCCGTTTAAGGTTATATATAGGCGTTCTTTTTTATGTTTTGATGCAATTACACGACTTACCCATAAATTTTGTGGCAAAGAGTTTGATATTTTTTCCCAACTTCCACCAGCATTTTTACTAACATGTACAAATCCGTCATCAGAACCCACATATAACAATCCGAATTGAAACGGACTTTCAGAAATTGACGTTAACGTTCCGTATGCAACATTTCCTTTTTTTTCTCCTTGTGTTAAATCACCCGAAATTGCCTCCCAAGTATCTCCTTTATCTAATGATCGATGTAATTTATTACCTCCTAAATATAAAATATCTTGATTGTGTTTTGATAACTGAATTGGAGTTTGCCAGTTAAATCGATAAGGTACTTCACCTAACGTATGCTTCGGCTGTATGTATTTTTGTCTTCCTGATGCTCTATCAATACGATAGTAATTACCAAACTGATAGCCTGTATATACAATATTCGGATTACGATCATCAACTGCAACTTGCATTCCATCGCCACCCATTAAACTTTCGTACGGGTTTTTACCTGTTTGTTTCCAGCGCTTATCAATTTTTGCATTGTTGTTTGCTACCCAAACTCCGTTATCTTGCAAACCTCCGTACACTTTATAATTTTTTTGATTATCAGCATAAACCGTATAAAATTGCCCTACCGCAGGCTGATTTGCTTTTATCCAGCTTTCGCCATCATCATATGAAACATTTAATCCTCCATCATTCCCTTCAACTAAATGTCCTTGTTTTTTCGGGTTTACCCATAATGCTTGATGATCGGCATGTACGTTTTCTTTACTGATAGATGTAAATGTTTTTCCACCATCTTTAGATTTAATAATTCCAATACCTAAAACATAAATACTATTTTCATCCTGTAGGTCTACTCTTATTTCACCAAAATAATACCCGTAAGAACTATAAATTCCATCTAAGTAACTTGTGTGCTGCTTTTTCCAATTTTCACCTCCATCTGTTGTTTTAAAAACCTCTGCTCCTATTACAGGTTCTTCAAAAACAATAGCCATTTCATCTTCTAAAAAGGTCATTAATTCTTTTGGTTTAACACCTCCAGGTCTTAATAATTGTTTTGCATTTTCTGCTCTAAATTTTTCTTGAAAACCATAAGCTTTCAAATAATTATCTAAAGTTTTGTTTCTTAACGCTAAAACATCAGCAGAACTTAAATTTTCAAATTGTTTTTTAGAAAGGTTAAAAGATGCTGTTTTCTTACCTTCGGATTTTCTTCTATATTGACTGTCATGTAAAGCGTACACAATGTTTTCATTAAAAACCGCTAATCCAATTCTACCAACTCCGTCTCCAACAGGAAATCCACTTTCATCAGAAATTTTTGCCCAAGTTGCACCTGCGTCTGTAGATTTATAAATTGATGAATTTTTTCCATTACCATCAAAATTCCACGCTTTACGTTCACGTTCCCAAGAAGCTGCATACATTACATTAAAATTTTTTGGTGCTACTGCAATATCTATAATTCCGGTGTTTTCATTAATAAACAGGGTTTTATTCCATGTTTTTCCGCCATCGGTAGTTTTAAAAATTCCGCGTTCGGTATTTGAGGAATATAAATGACCGATTACTCCAACTACAACTTCATCTGAATTGTTCGGGTTGATTAATATTCTACCAATATGATGACTATCTGGTAAACCAACATTTGTCCATGTTTTACCTTTATCCGTAGATTTTAAAATACCAATTCCGGCATAACTAGAGCGCGATGAATTATTTTCACCTGTTCCTACCCAAATAGTCCCACTATTCCAATCAACTGCAATATCACCCACATTTTGTGTTGCTGAATTGTCTAAAACTGGCGTAAGGGTTGTTCCGTTATTGTTTGTATACCAAACTCCACCCGAAGCATATCCAACATAAAATTCAGTAGTATTATTTGGATTTACATCAATATCAACTACACGACCACTCATTACTGTTGGTCCAATGTTTTTAAAAGCGATGTTTTTAACTGTTGATGTTTTAGTTAACGCTTCTTTTTGTTGAAGTGATTGTTGAATTTCTGAATAGCTTGTTGGTTGTTGTGCTATTGCTGCTAATGTAAAAAGAGAAGCAACAAATGTAAAAAGGGTTTTCATTGTTGTTTGTTTAGAGTTGATGAAATTACTACATGTAAAACCTATATCAAAAAAATTAACAAAACATTGGTATTTATAACTTTAAACTGCGTTTTTTTCGACTAAAAAAAGAGTAGATTTGTGATATTTCAACATATAAAACTATGACAATTTTTATTCTTTCTGTTAGCGATCTTATCTATTCAACGCAAAGAATATTTAAAGAAGCTAATCGTCGTGGGCATAAAGTTAAAATTATTAATCACTTGATGTGTTCTATAAAACTTACCAATGGTATATCTGAAATAATTTACAAAGGGGAAAATATTATTGATATTCCGGATGTAATTATCCCCAGAATTGGAACTTCTGCATCGAGACATGGTGCTGCTATTGTTAAAGAGTTTGAAATGAACGGAGTGTATACTACGGCAACTTCTTTAGGTATTTTACAATCGCAAAACAAAGCACGTACCTTACAGATTATGAATCGTAAATATATTCCGATTCCAGATACATTGTTTTCTGTAAACCCTGAAAACATAGGTGAACAAATAGATTTTTTGGGCGGAGCTCCTATTATTATAAAATTGCAAGAAGGTACACATGGGGCTGGTGTTATTTTAGCTGAAAGTAAAAAATCTGCAAAATCGATTATTGACACGATGTATAGTACCAATACGAGTATTTTATTACAAGAGTTTATAGCTGAAAGCAATAGCGAAGATATTCGTGCTTTTGTAATAAATGACAAAGTAGTTTCGTCTATGAAACGAAAAGGTTTGGAAGATGATTTTCGCTCAAATATTCATCAAGGGGGCAATGGATTTAAAGTTAATTTATCATCCGAAGAAAAAGAAATAGCTATTAAAGCAGCAAAATATTTAAACTTACCAATTGCTGGTGTTGATATGGTTCGATCAAAAAGGGGACCGTTGCTAATCGAAGTAAATTCAACACCAGGATTACAAGGAATAGAAGCGTATACGAAAGATAATATAGGAAAAGCTATTGTAAAATCATTAGAAGAAAAACTAACTTAAACCTAATAATCAACCAATTACATTTTTATTTTGTATTATTTTTCCCTTTCTTTAATTCCAATTAACTAATTAAAACAATAAATTTTGGAATTAATTATCAGTTTATTAAGTCGTGCAATTGGAGGTAACGTAGCAGGTGCCTTATTAAAAAAATTCTGGCTAAGAACTCTTTAGAATTCGGTTATAGGTATTTTGGTGCACAACTATTAGGAATGCTTGGTATTGATATTGGTGGTATTTTAGGGAATATTGCTGGTAGCGGTGTTGGAGGGTTAGTACTTTTAATTATTGTTGGACTTATTAAAAGTGCCATGAAAAAATAACCATTTAAAGTATATATTATTAATCAAGACATCTTAAAAGGTGTCTTTTTAATTTTATAATACATCCTAATAAATAGCAGTACCTTTGCAACTTCATAGAAATACTTATTTTAAGTGTATTTCTAAAATAATATATATGACATTTAAATCTTTAGGATTATCTGATGCTTTGTTAAAGGCTATCAGCGAAAAAGGATACGACACTCCATCGCCAATACAAGCAAAAGCGATACCACATATTTTAGCAGGAAAAGATGTATTAGCATCTGCACAAACTGGTACCGGTAAAACAGCTGGTTTTACATTACCAGTTTTACAATATTTATCAGAAACCAAACACCCAAAATACCGACCTGTAAGAGCCTTGGTATTAACACCTACGAGAGAACTGGCTGCGCAGGTTTACGATAATGTAAGAGAATATAGTACGTATTTAGATATAAAATCTACCGTAGTTTTTGGGGGCGTAAAAGCAGCTAGTCAAATAAAAACATTGCGTCATGGTGTTGATTTTTTGGTAGCTACTCCTGGTAGATTGTTAGATTTACATGATCAAAAAGCAGTATCGTTTAAAAGAATTGATGTACTTATTTTAGATGAAGCTGACCGTATGCTAGATATGGGTTTTGTTAGAGATATTAACAAAATTATCAGTTTTATGCCTACAAAGCGTCAAAACTTATTGTTTTCTGCAACTTTTTCAAAAGAAATTAAAAAACTTGCAGAGGGTATTTTAAAAAACCCTGTATCTGTAGAAGCTGCTCCACAAAACTCAACTGCGGATAAAGTTTCTCAAAAAGTATATACAGTTGATAAAGGAAAAAAGACAGAGGTTGTTACCAACTTAATTAAAGATGGTAATTGGAGTCAGGTTTTAATTTTTACAAGAACCAAACACGGTGCTAATAAATTAACTAAAAAATTAATTGGTTCAGGCGTTTCTGCTGCTGCAATTCATGGTAATAAAAGTCAGGCTGCAAGAACAAAAGCATTGGCTAATTTTAAGAGTAACGCTATTCGTGTTTTAGTAGCAACTGATATTGCTGCACGTGGAATTGATATTCCTTTATTGCCACATGTTATTAACTTTGAATTACCAAATGTACCTGAAGATTATGTACATAGAATTGGTAGAACTGGTAGAGCTGGTGCAAAAGGAGAAGCTATTTCTTTAGTGTGTAGTGAAGAAACCGAATATCAAAAAGAGATAGAAAAAATACTGCGTCAAAAATTAAACACTGAAGTAATTGAAGGGTACGAACCTACCGATACTGCAGGGCCAAAAAGAGCAGCAACTCAAAAGAAAAAATCTGGTAACGGAAAGAAAAAAGGAGTAGGCGCTACTCATAGAGGTGCGGTTAATAGAAAACCTAAAAGAGAACGCCCTAGTGATCAATCAAGAAAAAACGAAGGAAAATCTACAAGAAAAAATAAACGTAGATAAACTATAAGATGAATTTTTATAGCTACATAGAAAATGTATTAAAATCTCAGCAGTTTGAAAATCAAATTACTGAGATTTTACGTTTTTTTACTCCGTTAACATTAACAAAAAATAGTTTTTTAGTTAAAAAAGGAAACATTTGCAAATACTTTTGCTATATAGAAAGTGGTATTTTACAACATGCCATTGAAACATCCGAAGAAGAAAAAACTACCTATTTAGCTTTAAAAAATTCATGCACATCTGCCTTAAAAAGTTACTTACAAAAAACACCATCACGCAAAAACATTAAAGCGCTAAGTACTTGTAATTTGCAAGTGATTCTAGTGGATGATTTTAATTATTTACTGAAAAATAATAAAGCATTTCATCAGTTTTATTATAGTTTAATTGAAAATCAAATTTTTTTAATTGATGAATATCGCATTGACTTACTTACACTTACACCAGAAGAACGCTACACAAAACTACTTACCAACGAACCAAAATTACTACAAGAGGTTCCGCTACATTATTTAGCTTCTTTTTTAGGAATTTCTACCAGACATATGAGTAGAATTCGTAAAAATATAAAATAGCGCCAAATGGCTAATATTTGCATAGTATCTTTTCTTATTTTTGAAACACGTTTAGTAATTTAATTGAACCTATTATGAAATACAACCCAATAAACCGTGACTTATTTATAAAAAACCGTAAAAACTTTATGGCGCAAATGAAGCCAAATAGTTTAGCTGTTTTTAACTCTAATGATGTGTATCCGGTAAGTGCAGATAGTATGCTTCCGTTTGAACAACATCGTGATATCTTTTTTTTAAGTGGTGTTGATCAAGAAGAAAGTATTTTAGTATTATTTCCTGATTGTCCGAAGGAAAATTTACGTAAAGTATTATTTTTACGTGAAACTAACGAACATATTGCCGTCTGGGAAGGTGAAAAGCTAACCAAAGAAAAAGCATTAAAAACGAGTGGAATACAAACCGTTTTTTGGTTACAAGACCTAGAAAAAGTTTTAGCAGAAATGATGGCACTTGCCGAAACTGTTTATATAAACACCAATGAACATTACCGTGCTACTATTGAAACTGAAACACGCGAAGCACGTTTTACAAAATGGTTATTAGCAAAATACCCTGCACATTCTGTTGCAAAAAGTAACCCTATTTTACAACGTTTACGCTCATTAAAAGACCCGATAGAACTAGACTTATTACAACAAGCCTGTGACATTACCGAAAAAGGATTTAGACGTGTGTTAGATTTTATTAAACCAGGTGTTTGGGAATATGAAATTGAAGCTGAATTTATTCATGAGTTTATTAGAAATCGCTCTAAAAAATTCGCTTACACGCCAATTATTGCCTCTGGTAACAATGCAAATGTATTACATTATATAGAAAACAATCAGCAATGTAAAGCAGGAGATTTAATTTTGATGGATGTTGGAGCAGAATATGCAAACTACTCGTCAGATATGACAAGAACTGTACCTGTTTCTGGTCGTTTTTCTGACCGACAAAAAGCTGTATACAATGCTGTAAACCGTGTAAAAAACGATGCTACAAAATTATTGATTCCAGGAACTATTTGGGCTGATTATCATGTTGAAGTTGGTAAATTAATGACTTCAGAATTATTAGGTTTAGGTTTATTAGATAAAGCCGATGTGCAAAATGAGGATAAAAACTGGCCGGCCTATAAAAAATACTTTATGCATGGTACTTCACACCATATGGGATTAGACACACACGATTACGGATTGCTACACCAACCTATGGAAGCGAATATGGTTTTTACTGTTGAGCCTGGGATTTACATTCCTGATGAAGGTTTTGGTATTCGTTTAGAAGATGATGTGGTGATACAAGAAACAGGTGATCCTTTTAACTTAATGCGCAATATACCTATTGATGCAGATGAAATTGAAGATATTATGAATAAGTAATTTTTATATAAATAAAATCCCCGCTAATTGCGGGGATTTTATTTATATAAAAACTGTATTTAAGCGTTTACTTAACTGTTAAATTATATTGAGGTGTAGGGTTTAATGGGCAAAAATATACATATTCCCCCTTTTTTAAAGTTACTTTTTTAGAAGTAGATTTAGCATTGTTTTTAACTAAAGAAGTTACATAAGCATCTTTAATATGATGTGCTGCTTCTACCATTCCTTTAGGTGCTAATACAAAACCAACATCATGTCCTACATTATTATTAGAAATTTCAAAAACATAAGTTCCTTCCTTTAATGTTAGCTTTTGTTGTGTAAACTTACCTTTGGTTTGTTCTAAAGACACTGTTTTTACTTCTTGTGCGTTTGCTTGAAAATTAACAGTTAATACGAATACTAAAATTGCGATAATACGTTTCATTTTTATTTACTTTTTGATTATATATTTATATGATGAGTATTACTATAAAAAGTAATCCCTCAATTTTTTATTATGCGTTTATGGTGAATTTTCCTGAGTTTACTTCTGGAAAATCAATTTCGGTTTTTGCAATATGATTTACATAGTTTGTTAATGTATTAGAAACTACATTTAAAACTATTTCTAAAATATCACTATCTGTATATCCTGCTACTTTTGCTGCTGCAATTTCATCAGCACTTATATTTCCTCTATTTTTAGTAATGCTCTGAGCTAAATTTAATCCTGCAGCTACTTTTTCATCTGAAGATAATCCTTGTCTATTTTGTTCTGTTTCAGCATCTGTTAAGCCATTCATTTTACCTATTGCTGTATGTGCAGATAAACAGTAATCACATTCGTTCTCTTCAGCAATTGCTAATGCTAGTTGTTCTCTAAACTTATTAGAAAAATTTCCGTTTGCGGTTAAATCACCTAGACTTAAGTAGGTTTGTAATGTAGCTGGTGAATTACCAAATACTTTTATTAAGTTAGGTATAAAACCTAGTTTGTTTTGTACAGCATCAAATAATTCTTTTGATTTTCCTGTTGTTGTTTCTGGGTTTAATGTTTTAATTCTTGTACTCATTTTTTAGATTCTTTAATTATTATTTAGGTTGCTCACAACTACACATTTCTCTTTCAGGAAATTGCTCGTCGTATTCTTGATATCCCCAACAATTAGGGCATTGATAAGTGTCTGTTGTTTTCATCTTTTTATTTTTATATAACCGATAAAACCATGGTTAAAAATTATACTACAAAGATGCGATAGATAACATCTTTTAAAAATGGACAAAGGTTCCTTAAACTTAGATTTCAATAAAAACTTAAAAAAAATGATTTCTTAACCTATGTTAACATTTTAATTGTAAAAACATTATACATTTGTAATGTTATTATTAATAGCATATCCCCTATATGTTAACCCCCCTTAAATAATAACATCCCTTAAAAACAACCCCTAACTTGTGTGTTATGGGTTTTTTTATGCGGTATAATTGCTTCTTACATTAAAAATAGAAAAGGATTCTTTATAATAAACGTTACTTTTAAATTAAAAAACCATTATAAACATAGGTTAATGTATTAACTAAAAACCTGTTGTACATTTGTACTGTTATTATAACTAATATATCCCTTATATGTTAACCCCCTTAAATAATAACATCCCTTAAAAAAACAACCCCTAACTTGTGTGTTATGGGTTTTTTTTATGCTCTTTCTGAAATTGTTTTGGAGATTTTCCTGTTGCCTTGGTAAAATAACGCGTAAAATATGCTGGGTCATTAAAACCTAAGTCAAAAGCTATTTGTTTTATAATATCTGTAGAATATATTAATTTACGCTTTGCTTCTATTATAATTCGATTTTTAATAAAGTCACTGGGGCTTTCAATTCCTGTTTTATGAAAATTTTTGGTTAATGATTTAGGAGAAATACCTAAACGATTAGCGTAATCAGTAACACTATGTAAGTTTTTAAAATTTAACTCAACCAACAGACTAAAATCTTTAAACAACTTTGTTTCAGTATCTTTTTTAAGTACGTGGTATTCTTTTTTTATCCGTACAGCATGTATTATAAACTGTTTTAAATAAGCTTGCAACATATCGTATTGAGCCGCTTCATTGTTTTTAAATTCATCTACTAAGCTCTCGATTATAAAATTAAACTTTTCAATATCTTTTTTACAAGGTCTTACAAACGGAGTTTCATATATATTATTAAACAATACTCCATTACAAGAAATTTCAGAATCATGCGCCTGAATACAATAAAAATCTTGAACAAAACTTAATTGATAAGCTTCTTTTATTTTTTCTGAAGTAACCGAAAACATTTGTCCAGGAGATAAAAAAAATAATACTCCTCCTTTAAATGAGTAACTTTCAAAATCGATATGATAGGTTCCCTCACCTTCCTTTATCCAAAAAATTTTATAGCTATTAATTTGTGTCGGTTTATTAACCACACAAGCTTTTTCAAACTGTATGGTTTGTAATGAAAAAACATCTTGATATTTATAGGTTTTTATATCTTGAATAGCCATTTTTATAACTTCTTTTATTATTGGTCGTTAAAATATAATTAGCTAACAAAACAAGGTAATACTTAAATTAAAGCTATTATATTGTTTATATTCCTAGTTTTTTATTGATTACAATTTAACAAAAAGATACAATATATTTATTTACTAAAACACCTAAAAAGTTTAACTTACACCGTGTATAAATGTTAATCTTTACCTTACAGTAACAAACTTGTTACTAAGTTTTTTTAAGATTGATAAACTAATTAATACTTGATAAACTATAAAATAAATGCAAAAGGTATATTTTATTTCAGGCACAATGTGTACAGTCGATTTATGGCAATTTGTGTTTCCTCGTTTAGAAAATATTTTTCCTGTTCATATTGATATTACTTTAGCTACTTCTTTTGATGAAATTAACAAAGTAATCTTATCAAAAATTGATGAAAAAGCTATAATTGTAGGGTTTTCTTTAGGTGGATTTTCAGCCTTAAACTTTGCGATTCATTACCCTGAAAAGATAAAAAAACTTGTAATAATTGCAGCAAATACAAATGGTTTAAATGATAATGAAGTTCAGTTACGAAAAAGCACCATTGATTTTTTACAAAACAAAAAATACAAAGGTATTTCGCTGGTAAGAATACAGCAATTTTTACACCCCAATCATCAAAATAAAGAAATTATAAGTATTATTAAAAAAATGGATGCAACTTTAGGAAAAGAAGTTTTAATTCGTCAATTAAAATCCACTTCTTCTAGACTTAATATTACGGAACAAGTTTTAAGCCTGAACATTCCAATAATACTTATTGCTGCTGAAAATGATGCATTAATTTCAATTGCAGATGTAAAAATATTAGTATCTAAATTACAAAATGGAAAACATATAATCATCAAAAATTGTGGGCATATGATTCCGTTAGAAAAGCCCGAAGAGTTAGCGAATCTACTTAATTGGATTTAATCTTTAAATCAAAACACTACTCGTTTATTTAAACCCATTCTAAATATTTAATAAAACAATTCGCAAAATTTGTGCAAGTAGTGCATACCTCTTAAATTTGTGTTATATATTTAATATAACAAACAAAATAATGGGATTATTAAAATCTTCTATTGGAAGAAAATTTGCCATGGCACTTTCGGCGTTCTTCTTGATGTTCTTTTTATTACAACATTTTGCAATAAACATCACCTCAATTTTTCCAGACAACGGAGCAACATTTAACAAATTATCTCATTTTATGGGTACTAATGCGTTAATACAATATGTTATGCAGCCTGTTTTGATTATTGGTGTAGTGTTTCATTTTGTAATGGGATTCATCTTAGAATTAAAAAACAACAGTGCACGTACAGTAAGCTATGCTAAAAATAACGGAGCCGCAAACTCTACTTGGATGAGTAGAAACATGATTTGGTCTGGAGCTGCAATTTTAGCATTTGTAGTATTACATTTTATTGATTTCTGGTTTCCAGAATTAAATACAAAATTTATTCAAGGAGATATGTCTGGACTTATCGACCCAAATGTGGCTGATAGCGGACTTAGATACTTTGAAGAATTACAACACAAATTTGTAAATCCACTTAGAGTTGGTGCATACATCGTAGCATTTGTATTTTTAGCATTACACTTATTACACGGATTTACATCTGCATTCCAATCAGTTGGAGCAAACAACAAATACACTAAAGGATTGAAAACATTTTGTAAAGTGTATGCAATTGGTATTCCTGTAGGGTTTATCATCATTGCTTTATTTCACCATTTCAATCACTAATACGAAACAAGTATGGCTTTAGATTCAAAAATTCCAAAAGGTCCAATTAAAGATAAATGGACAACTTATAAAGACAAAATTGACTTGGTAAACCCAGCAAACAAACGTTTAATAGACGTAATTGTGGTTGGTACAGGCTTAGCAGGTGGTTCAGCTGCTGCAACTTTAGCTGAGTTAGGCTACAATGTAAAAGCATTTGCTTATCAAGATTCTCCTCGTAGAGCACACTCTATTGCAGCACAAGGAGGTATTAATGCAGCAAAAAATTATCAAGGTGATGGAGATTCTTTTTACCGTTTATTTTACGATACGGTAAAAGGAGGAGATTACCGTTCTCGTGAAGCAAACGTTCACCGTTTAGCTGAAGTTTCAGCAAACATTATTGATCAATGTGTAGCGCAAGGTGTACCTTTTGCTCGTGATTATGGTGGTTTATTAGACAATCGTTCGTTTGGTGGAGTATTAGTTTCAAGAACTTTTTACGCTAAAGGACAAACAGGACAACAATTATTATTAGGTGCATACTCTGCAATGAACCGTCAAATTGCTCGTGGTAAGATTGAAATGTTCAATCGTCATGAAATGTTAGATGTTGTTAAAGTTGGTGGAAAAGCTCGTGGTATTATCGCTCGTAACTTAGTTACTGGTGAAATCGAACGTCACTCGGCCCATGCTGTTGTTATTGCCTCTGGTGGATACGGAAATGTATATTTCTTATCAACCAACGCAATGGGATCAAACGCAACTGCAGCTTGGAAAATTCATAAAAAAGGAGCATATTTCGCAAACCCTTGTTATACACAAATTCACCCAACATGTATTCCTCGTTCAGGAGATTATCAATCGAAATTGACTTTAATGTCAGAATCGTTACGTAATGATGGTCGTATTTGGGTTCCTAAAAACATGGAAGATGTGATGGCAATTAGAGAAGGTCGTAAAAAACCAACCGAATTGTCTGAAGATGAAAGAGATTATTATTTAGAAAGACGTTACCCTGCATTTGGTAACTTAGTACCTCGTGATGTTGCCTCTCGTGCAGCAAAAGAACGTTGTGATGCTGGTTACGGAGTAAATGCAACTGGTGAAGCGGTGTATTTAGATTTTAAATCGGCAATTGACCGTTACGGTAGAGAGCAAGCAAAATTACAAAACATATCAAATCCTTCGGATGCAAAAGTATACGAATTAGGACAAGCTATTGTTGAAGCTAAATATGGAAACTTATTTCAAATGTACGAGAAAATCGTAGATGAAAATCCATACGAAACTCCAATGATGATTTATCCTGCAACACACTACACAATGGGTGGTGTTTGGGTTGATTATAACTTAATGACAACCGTTGATGGATTGTATTGTATTGGTGAAGCAAACTTCTCTGATCATGGTGCTAACCGTTTAGGAGCTTCTGCTTTGATGCAAGGTTTAGCCGATGGTTATTTTGTATTACCATATACAATTGGTGATTATTTATCTGGAGATATCCGTACTGGAAAAATACCAACAGATACTAAAGAATTTGAAGAAGCTGAAAAAGAAGTTACTGAACGTATCAATTTCTTCATCAATAATAATGGAGAACATTCTGTAGACTATTACCACAAAAAATTAGGAAAAATTATGTGGGAAAAATGTGGAATGGCACGTAACGAACAAGGTTTAAAAGAAGCAATGGCTGAAATTAAAGCATTGCGTGAAGATTTCTGGAAAAACGTAACAGTTCCTGGAGATGCAAATGAAATGAATCCTGAATTAGAAAAAGCAGGTCGTGTAGCTGATTTCTTAGAATTAGGAGAGTTATTTGCTAAAGATGCCTTAAACAGAAATGAATCATGTGGTGGTCACTTTAGAGAAGAATCTGTTGAGTTAGACGGATTACAAAAAGGAGAAGCAAAACGTAATGATAAAGATTACGCGTATGTAGCAGCCTGGGAATATAAAGGAGAACCTGCAGAGGCAGTTTTACACAAAGAAGAATTAGAGTTTAACGATATTGAATTAAAACAACGTTCATACAAATAAGAGGATATTATGAATTTAACACTTAAAATTTGGCGTCAAAAAAACGCAAGTGATAAAGGGAAAATGGTCGATTATAAAGTAACCGACATCTCTGAACACATGTCTTTCTTAGAAATGATGGATGTTTTAAACGAACAGATTATTAACAACGGTGAAGAACCTGTTGCTTTTGATCATGATTGTCGTGAAGGAATTTGCGGTATGTGTTCTATGTACATTAATGGTGAAGCACATGGTCCTGATCGTGGTGTAACCACTTGTCAATTACACATGCGTATGTTTAAAGATGGTGATACAATTACAATTGAACCATTTAGAGCTGCAGCTTTCCCAGTAATTAAAGATTTAGTTGTTGATAGAAGTTCTTTTGAACGTATTCAGCAATCTGGAGGGTATATTTCTGTAAATACTTCAGGAAACACCCAAGATGCTAACTCAATTCCTATTCCTAAAAAAGATGCTGACGACGCAATGGATGCAGCAACTTGTATTGGTTGTGGTGCTTGTGTGGCTACTTGTAAAAACTCATCGGCAATGTTATTTGTTGGAGCTAAAGTATCTCAGTATGCTTTATTACCACAAGGACAAGTTGAAGCTACAGACCGTGTTTTAAACATGGTAGCTCAAATGGATGCTGAAGGTTTTGGTAACTGTACAAATACAGGAGCTTGTGAAGTTGAATGCCCGAAAGGAATTTCATTAGAAAACATTGCTCGTATGAATACTGAGTTTATGAAAGCTAGTTTAAAAGGATAAACCCTCTTATATAAAAATTAAAAATCCCGAGTATTAAACTCGGGATTTTTTTATTTAGAAGCAACAAGATTTTTTTTGCTAACAAACCCTTTAATTTTTAACACTTCTCTTTTTGATTTTGCGTTTGAAATAATGGTAAACATTTTAGAAAACCCTCCTAATCGACTAGTATCATACGACACCTCTATGCTTCCTTTCTTTCCTGGCATAATAGGTTGTTCTGGTTTTTTAGGTACAGCACAACCACAAGTAGAAACTACTTGCTTAATAATTAAAGGAGTATCACCAATGTTGGTAAACTCAAACACACGTTTTTTTTCAGCACCTTGTGCTATTTTACCATAATCAATAGTAGTTTTATCAAACTTAAATTCCTGAGCATTAACGGTAATTGCTATAAAACAAATAACAATAAATGATACTAATTTTTTCATATTTACATTGTTTAATTAATAGTTTGTCTAATGTAAACGATAACTAATACTTAATAAAAACATCAGTATAAACAACCTGTAAACTTATGCAAAACACCCTTAGTTTGTAGTTGATACTCGTATTAATGTAGTTGGTACTTTATTTATAAATTACTCTTTAAAATTTACCTATTTTTAACTGTATATGAATACATTAAAAAAACACGGCGCTGAGACTTTAATACACCTACTTTTTTGGGTGTTGTTTATCATTATATCATTGTTTGTTTTTACGCCTTATTATTGGACTGAAAATCCGTTTTTACAGTATTTTTTCATCCTTGTTAGTATCGTATATATAAACAATCAAATACTATTACCTTTTTTTATGAAAAAGAAATGGTATGCATTATATAGTTTTCTTTTTTTATCTATATCATTTTTAGCAACACAATTGTATTGTTACGTTTTTGCGCGCTGCGGATGTTCGATTATAAAATGTTTAAGTGATTATTTATGGCAAACCTTAACTCCGTTATTATTCTTTTCCTTTATATGGATGTTATTTCGGTATATTGATCAATCCGAAAAAGTAGCTAAAATTGAGCAAGAAAGAGCTGAGATGGAATTAAAATTCTTAAAATCACAGATTAATCCACATGTGTTATTCAATAATTTAAATACTATTTATTCATACGCTATTGAAAAACCTGACAAAGCCCCTGACTTAATTTTACGACTATCGGATAATCTAAAACATGTTTTGTACGAAAGCAATGCCAAGAAAGTTAGTTTGATTAAAGAAATACAATTTATAGACAATTATATTGCTTTTCATAAAATTAGAACTGAGGGGATTAAGCAGATAAATTATAAAACCTCAACCGATAATGAAAGCTACAAAATTGCTCCATTGTTATTAATTACTATTATCGAAAACGCATTTAAACACAGTGTTATTAATAGTACTATTGATATAAACATTAAGGCAACAAAAAATAAATTGATCTGTATTTGCACAAATGATTATGATGATAAATCAATAAAAAATACTGAGGCAATCGGTTTAAAAAACCTTAAAAAGCGGTTAAACTTATTATATCAAAATAATTATGAACTAACTATAAGTAAAACAGATAGCTTTTCGATATCATTAGCTTTAAACTTAAAATAAATGAATTGTATAATTATAGAAGATGAGCTTCCGGCACAAAATGTATTAAAAAATTATATTCGTAAAATTCCTGATTTAGAGTTAATCAATTCTTTTCAAACAGCAATAAGTGCACATCAATTTTTAAAAAATACAAAAATTGATGTTGTTTTATTAGATATAAATCTGCCAGATATATCTGGCTTAGATTTTATAAAAACAATTAAAAATCCACCTAAAATAATAGTTACAACTGCTTATCCTGATTATGCTGTTACTAGTTTTGAGCTAGATACTATTGTTGATTACCTTGTAAAACCCTTTTCTTTTGATCGTTTTTTAAAAGCCATAACCAAAGCCGAAAAACAAATAAACATCACAGAAACAAAAGAAAAAAAAGCCATTTATTTAAATATAGATAAAACTATTTATAAAATATATTTAGAAGAAATACTTTATTTAGAATCAGACAGAAATTATGTAACCTTTTTTATGACTGATAAAAAACTAACAATTATTGATTCTTTAAAAAATTGGAAAAATAAATTAAGTGATAAGGTATTTGTGCAAATTCACAAATCATATATCATAAATATAAAAAAGGTAGAAAAATACAGCAGTACCAACCTGTATATAAACAATAAAGTTCTGCCAATTGGCAGAACTTATAAAGAAAAACTATTGGTTAACTTACATGCTAACCAATAGTTTTATATTTAAATTATTTACTCCCATGTGTTATTGGCTGTAGTACCACCCCAAATAACAGTTGCTAAATAAGGGTTATCAATCATAGGGTTTCTATTACCTTGCTCTTCAGCAATTACATTATTACGGTTTTTTTCAAAATCAGAAACAGGATCTTGAGCATTCCATTGTAATAACAATTCAATCATATTACTATCTGATGCATTAACAGTACCGATAGCAACATTTTTTGGCAAACATTGATTACCATATCGTAAATACATATACATCATCATACGAGCAACATCACCTTTCCATTCATCTCCAGGATACCAACCATTAGAAACTGCAGCTGCTGTACCTGATCCATTGATAAATTTCTTATTACTTCTATTAGAATTCATACGAATGTCAGATGGTCTTAAATGGTGTGCATCTGAACCAGCACCAGCTGTACCTAAATTAGGGTTTCCTAATGATTTAGGGTACACATGCTCTCTATTCCACTGTGTTCCTTGACTACCTCCATTAGCATTTTTACTACGTGATCTATCTGTCACATAATCTCCGTCAGTATCATTATAACCATAAATTAATAAAACCTTACTATTATCTGAAGGATCTAAGTCTGATTTTTTTACAGCTTCCCAAACACCAGGTGTATAGGTTAAAAAAGTAGTATGAGTACTCGTTATTTTAGTAGCAAGTTCATCTTTTAATGCAGCTCCTGTTAATGTAAAATCTACTCCACTATAATAAGATGTTAGTTCAGCAGGAATATTAAAACTACCAGGAGTTGTAGTTGATTCAGCTTTTACAGTTATTTTAATTGTTGCAGTAGCACAGTTTGTGGTGGTTGTAGCGCTACAAATTGTGTATTCAAAAGAATCTTCTCCAATAAAATCGGTAGCAGGTGTATAAATAAACTTACCATCGTTAAGTGTAATATTTCCGTTATTTACTGTACTATTTGGGTTTGGTACTCCTACGCTTATATTAGTATTGGTAAATGTATCATTTGATAAAAAATCAGAAATAGTTAAAGGTACATTTTCAATTGTTTCATAAAAATCATCAACGGCTACAACTTTAGTTACAGGCGGTTCTGGTATTATGTTATCATCAATTCCATTTTGACCACAATTAACAAGTATCAAAGCTGTAAAGCCTAATATTAATATTTTTTTCATTATTCTATTTGTTTTTAATTATTACTCTCTATTTTGTCGTGCACTTTCGTTGGAATATGATCATTCCATACTGTTAAAATATCAGTAGCTACACTTGCACCACTTCCTGCTGCAATGGCAAATTGACTGCGCCAACCTGCTAAAGTTCCGCAAACGTATAACCCTTTTTTAATTAAGTGATTAAAGTTTCGAAGTTGTATTCTATTTTTCATAGCATTAGCTCGCATGTGTGGCTCTACATATTGTTCTAAACCAGCTATTTCAAATGGTTTAGAATAATTTAAGGCTACCACAACTGACTTACTACTATACTCATTTTTATTAGTGATAATTTTATATTCAGTGTTATCCTCTAAAACAGCTACTACTTTTTCATTTTCAATTTGAGAAACGTGTGGATATTGAGTTTTTAATTGCGCTTTTCCTTCAACTAAAATATCACTTCCTAATGTTGCTGAAGGCAACCCTAAAACATTATTAAATAGTGCATCTTGTAAATGAGAAGCTCGTTGATGTAGTATAATACCAATATTTTTATTTTTAGCATACTCTTTTTTATATGCCGATCCTAAAACCAAGGCACATTGCATGCCCGAAACTCCACCACCAATAATTAAGCAATCATATATCATGTTATCCTAATAACTCTTTAAAATTAGCTGCAAATAATTTTACTGCAATTGCTAATAAGATAACTCCGAATATTTTTCTAATAATTTTTATACCGTTAGCTCCAATAATTTTTTCAATCTTTGAGGAGGTTTTTAAAACCACATATATTAGTATTACGTTAAGTAATACAGCTACTATAATATTTTCTATATTAAATTCTGCTCGTAAAGAAAGTAAGGTTGTTAAACTACCTGGTCCGGCAATTAATGGAAAAGCTAATGGAAAAACTGTTGCTGTTAAAGCTTCATCTTCATCCTCTTTATAAAGTGTAATACCTAAAATCATTTCTAAAGCAATGAAAAAAAGGATAAATGCTCCCGCTACTGCAAAAGAATGTACATCAATACCAATTAAACTTAATAATTGTTTTCCTAAAAAAAGAAAAATAACCATAATTACCCCAGCTATTAGTGAGGCTTTTTCAGATTGAATATGTCCTACTTTTTTACGTAAGTCAATAATAATAGGAATATTTCCAATAATATCAATCACCGCAAATAACACCATAAAGGCTGTAAAAATTTCTTTGAAGTTAAAATTCATAATATTTTGTTTTTCAGCTGCAAAATTATACAAGTATTGTTACAATCTAGTATTTTTGCAACTAAATTTTATGTAAAGTTATTGTTAACTATACACTTTTAAATATATTTTATGTTTCAATTAGGAAAAACCATCGTTTCAGAAGATCTTATTGACAAAGACTTTGTGTGTAATTTATCAGCCTGTAAAGGAGCTTGTTGTATTGATGGAGATGCTGGAGCGCCATTAAATAAAGAAGAAACAATTATTTTAGAAGACATTTATCCTAAGATAAAACCTTTTTTACGTAAAGAAGGTATTGAGACGATTGAAAAACAAGGAACTTGGATTACCAGTGATTTTGGAGAGCTTGAAACCCCTTTAATTAACGATGCTGATTGTGCCTATGTTATTTTTGATGATAAAAACACGGCTTTATGTGCTATTGAAGAAGCTTATAATCAAGGAATTGTAGATTGGAAAAAGCCTGTTTCATGTCACCTTTATCCTGTAAGGGTTAAAGATTACAGTGAATTTTCTGCAGTAAATTACGATAAATGGGAAATTTGTGATGATGCCTGTTCTTTAGGAAAAGAGTTACAAGTACCTGTTTATAAATTTGTAAAGCAAGCACTGGTTAGAAAATTTGGCCAAAATTGGTATGATGAATTAGAATTAATAGCCGAAAAACGAAAAGAAGAAAGTAAATAGCATTTCCTATTGCCATAAAAAAACGACGCCGATGGCGTCGTTTTTATGTATGTATTCATTGGTATATTTAGTTTACACTAAAACTCCAAACTTGACCAATAGACTTTGCTCCTGAGTTATCTATCGTATTTATTTTCCAATAATAGGTTTTACCAGTTTCAACAGTTACTTCATATAATTCGTCACTAATTGAATTGGTTGTTACTTTTTCTGGGTCAGTATTTTCGCTAAAAAAAACATCATATGTTAAAGTATCTGATGTATTAGAATCAGCTCCTTTCCATTGTAAATTAAAATTTACAGTATTTATAGTCCCTTCATCTAAAGGTGCAATTAATTTTGCTGTAAACGGTGCGGTATTAGTTTCTCCTTCTCCTTTTGTATAAAAAGCATTTACCGAAGACGGTGTACCTGCTTTACCTTTACTATCAACTGCAGTTACTCTCCAATAATAAGCAACTCCTTTATCTACTGTAATTGATTTTGTAGAAGAACTTACTGTTTCTGTTTTAACAATAACAGCCATATCTCTACTATTTGAAAACTCTACTTTATAACGAATGTTATCATTATTAGCATCTGTAGCATCTGACCAATCAAAAACAACCGTGTTATCTATACATAGTAAATTTTCTGTTGGATACACTAAATTAACAGTACTTGGTGCTTCATTAACTACTTCTGGTTCTTTACTCGTACTGCCACCACAAGCAATGAATAATGAAACTGAAAATAAAGCGATTTTATTTATTACTTTTTTCATTTTTTTAATATTTTAAAGGTATTATTCTTATCGTTTCCTAATTTTAATATATAAATTCCTGATTTATAATTACTAAATGGAATTGACAATTCATTTCCTTGTCTTTCAATGTTTTCGTTTAATACGACTTTACCTGTTATATCAAATACCGTTGCTTTAATTTTTATTGGTGTTTCTAGTGGTACTAATAATTCTATAGATTCTATAACTGGATTACTCCTTAAGAAAACATTATCAATAGTTGTAGTAAATTTACCTTCACAAGCTTTTGCAGTGGTTACTTCAATAAGTCCTTTGCCTTTAACTTTTACATTAAATGTTGATTGATTGAACGTATTAACTAAATCTCCATTTAAAAATACTTTGTAAGGTGCTGTTCCAGAACTTACGTTTACAGTATAATTTTTAGATTGGTTATTTTTAGCTAATCTTAAAGAAACAGTACTGGCTGGTTTTACCTTTATTTCAAAACATTGTTTGTAATTTTTATCATCAACAACGACACATAACTCATAATTTCCTGGTGCTAAATTTTCAAAAGTATACGATGCTGATGTTAATTGTATTGTTTCATTTGTTGTATTTCCTATTAAAGTTAAAGTGTAACTTACAAATGTTTCATTAACATTAACGGTAACTTTACCGTCATTTTCATTGACACAGGTTTCTGATGTAGTTTGAATAGATATATTCTTTTCATCTAAATAACTAGTATCACATACATCTCCTATTTGGTTGTTATTAACATCGGCTTGATCTGGATTTGATGTATTTGGACAGTTATCTACAGCATCCATAACGCCATCATTGTCAGAATCTTGACAAGCATCTCCAATTCCATTATTATCTGCATCTTCTTGGTTTGGATTTGCTGTATTGATACAGTTATCTACCGTATCAATTATTCCATCATTATCTGCATCTTCACACGCATCTCCTATTCCGTTATTATCTGCATCTGTTTGATTTGGATTTGCTGTTGTTGGGCAATTATCAACATCATCTAAAATTCCATCAGCATCTGAGTCCTGACACACGTCGCCTATCCCATCATTATTAATATCTTTTTGATCGGCATTTGGTGTATTTACACAATTATCAATATTATCTGCAACTCCATCATTATCTATATCTTCACATGCGTCTCCAATGCTATTATTATTAACATCTTCTTGATTAGGATTTATTTTATTTACACAATTATCATTGATATCTAAAACACCATCACCATCTGTATCTTGGCACACGTCACCTATTCCATTATCATCTACATCTGCTTGATCTGGATTTGCTGTTGTTGGGCAATTATCAACGTCATTATTTATCCCATCATTATCTTCATCTTCATTAGGATCTAAAAAACTACCTGAAAATATACCTCTACCATAGGTTGCGGCAAAAACTACATTGTCATCTCTTAAATCTAAATCTAAAACTGGTACGTTACTCATTCCATTATATGCTTGTTTCCATGTTGGAGTAACCGCATCAAAATTACTTGTTTTCCAAATTCCTAAATCGGTACCAATAATAACTTCATTTTCATTATAAGGGTTTTGCATTATTGTTTTAACGGGTAAATCTGGTAAATCACCTTCTTTACTTATCCAACTTACACCTGCATCATTAGAGTACCATATACTTACAACTCCATAGTTATGCATAGTAACAAAAATTTCATCTTCATTTTTACCAAATTCGATATCAGAAACTGAGCCTATAAAATTAGAGCCCGTTATTTCTGTCCAAGTACCAGCTCCTACATTGGCATTTTCTACTCTTAATAATTTACCATTTTTTAATCCTAAAAATAATTTACTAGACGTTGTTGTATATGGTGAAATTTTTAGTGCTGATGGCGCATTGTCCATCAATGAATTTGTTAAATCTACTTTAATAATTGTTTCTAATAAATTTGAATATCTTTTTACAATAAAACCACTATTATTTGAGTAGTTCGAATACAAAATATTAAGATTTGAATCTAATTCTTCTTGATTTATAAAATCACCATTAGAACTATTTTCTTCATTAATTTCTATAGACTGGTTTGTTTTATAATTATACAACAGAATACTTTGATTGTACACATAATTAGTTATAAAGTATTCATCGGAACCATCAATATCAAAAAAACTTGCAGCCCCATCTCCTCCAGATGCTGTAATAGAACTATTAATACCTGATGTAGCTTCTTCTATCAATTGTGTTCCGTTATCTTGTGCGCCAGCAATAAAATATTCTTTACCACCAAATACTGCTGTTGGAGCAACACCTACTGTGTAAAATTGTAAGGTGTTATAATTTTTATTTCTTGGTAAAATATTTGTTCCAGAGTTATTTGAATAATACACTCCCCCATCATTACCAAAAACCATCTTACTTGATGATGCAAATGCTAAACCATGTTGATCGGCATGTACATCCTGATAACCAAAACCACCATACCAATGCGACAATTGATTCCATGTGGCTCCGCCATCTGTTGATTTAAACAAATCTATTCCTCCAACATATAAAACATCTTCATTATTAGGATCTACCCTTAGTAATAAATCATAAAAAGCTTGTCCTCTTGTAAAATCATTTGCTTCAATATCTGTGTCAGCATCATTAGGCAATGGCAACTCAGCTATGTTTGCAAAATTATCAGTTGTTTTAAACATCTTTACTGGTGCTCCTGAGGTATTCATTTCTGTTAAAACATATACTGTATTTTTATTTGTTGGCGAAACCGCTATTTCTGTTCTAACTCCATTTGTTATGGTATATACTTTACTAAAGGTAATACCATCTGTAGATTTAAAAATGACTCCTCCACCATCACCATTTGTATCACTTCTTGTAGTACTAATATATAATGAATTATCTGCTGCAATCTTAATATTATTAGGTTCATGCTCATAACCAGCTGCTGTTTTTGGTATATTTAATTTTGAAAAATTAATTCCATCAACCGATTTATATACTCCATAACTATCTCCTCCTAAAGATGTTGCTCCTGTATAAGCAGATTCTCCTGCTGCTACATAAACTTCTGAGTTCCCATTATTATTTCTAACAACTATATCATTAATATGTTGTACTCCAGGTACAAATGTAAGATTACTAGAGTTTGTATTTGTTGCAGATAATGTACCTGTAACTGTTCCAGATTTTAAAACGTTTATTAAATCATCACCATCTCTTTTACCAATCATTACTGTTGGAATGGTTACTTCTGCTCCATTATCACCTGCTGCCATATTAAATGGCGCCGTATTTTGATTATTAACAATTATAACTGCTATAGCACCAGCATCTTGCGCTTTTTTTGCTTTTGCTGAAAAATTACACGTTCCTCGTAAGATTACTGCTATTTTCCCTGCTAATTCTGAACCATTTGTAATCGTTTCACAACCATCTTCTGTTGGATTGGTTCCATCATTTACTAACACTAAGTCTTTTGTAATATCAATTGATAAACCTCCGCCAAACTCTGTGGTTAACACCGTTGCATAATTTCCTGAAATACTAGAAGGTGTGTTAATTGTTAATCTAGAATTTGTATCTAAATAAGAAGCTGAAGTAATACCTCCAAAAACATTATCCCAAGTATTACCGCCATCAACACTTTTCCATAATCCATCGCCATTTACATCGCCATTTACATACGATTCACCCGTACCAATATAAAATATTTTTGAGTTATTAGGATCTACAGCAATACAGGAAACTGCTAAATTTTCTGGAATACCAACACGTACCCATGCTGAATTTCTGTTTGAAATATTGGTGTTTTTCCATAAACCTCCGCTTACACCACCTGCAAATACTGTTTCATTAGTAGCATCATTAGGATCAAAAAGTAAGGCTCTTGTTCTTCCTCCTACATTATTTGGCCCTCTTTCAACCCAATTATTATCTACTTCTCCTGGCGCTCTTCTACTTGCCCTTAAATCATTTAACTTCTTTTGAAGTGCTAAGACATTTTCTTTATGGGTTTTTCCTGTAGATGGATTTATTTCGCTTAAATACTTTTGTTCAAAGTATGCATTTGGGGGTAACCCTTGTGCTTTTCTTTGTTTTTTAGGAAGTTTTCCTGTTTTTTGAAAAGGGTGATTCTTTAAAAATTCAGCATGTTGATTTCTTAATTTATCAATATCTATACCTTGACTATTTGTTGATTTCAAAACAACAATTCCTATGGCTAATAGTGTGAAAAAGCCAAAAAAAAGCCTTCTTTTATTCATAATAATTTTATTTGTGATATAATAACAGTTAGTATTAAAATCACCCTAAAAACTTAATACAAACTATGTTTATTTAATAACTAATTAGGCAATATTTCCTTTTGCTTTTTTAAATAATCGTATTGCAAAACTATCTGATAAACCTGATACATAACTACATATTTGCATGATTCTATCATATAATTGTTCTTTTTCTTGCTGATATTGATCGGGAAGTAAATTTAAAACTAAGGTATCGTAATTTGATGCTACTCCGTTATACTTATTATTTAATGCTGTTACAAAAACATCTAATAAATCAGCAATAATTTTATAACCTGCTACTTCTTTTTCAATAACATCTTTGCTACGATATATTTTAGCTATACTAATTTTAATAATGTCATTAATTTGAGCTTCATATTTACACTTATCTAATAACGATTTATCAAAACTACCATTTAAAATAGCTGTTTCGTTTTCTAAAAAAATGTCGACTGCTTCGTTAATTAATACCCCTATTGCTAAGGCTCTCAGGTAACTTACACGATCTTTTGTATATTTTAAAGAGTGATATTTTTTACTATCAATGGTGTTTTTTACGAGCTTTATCATATACTCTAAGGCATAATCTTCATCGATTAGTCCTAAATTAATTCCATCCTCAAAATCGATAATTGTATAGCAAATATCATCTGCAGCTTCAACTAAATAAGCTAATGGATGACGGTAATATGAAATTCCGTCGCTCTCTTTTTTCTGTAAACCTAAATCATTGGCAACATCTAAAAAAGCAGCTGTTTCTGACTGAAAAAAGCCGTATTTTTTATCAACTATATGTGTTGTTGGTTTTTTAGGTAATGATTCCTTCGGATATTTCATAAATGCTCCTAAAGTTGCATAACTTAAACGCAAACCACCTTCGCTACCGTGATTATTTTCGGTTAAAATCTTAAATCCGTTCGCGTTTCCTTCAAAATCTATTAAATCTTGGTATTCTTTTTCGGTAAGTTGCTCTTTATATTTTAATCCGTTACCAGTTTTAAAATATTCTCCAATAGCTTTTTCTCCTGAATGCCCAAAAGGCGGATTCCCAATATCATGTGTTACGGATGCAGCAGCAACAATAGCTCCAAAATCGTTAAAAGTGTAGCCTAAATTTACTAACCCCGGATGACGTTCTAACAATACTTTACCAACGCGTCTTCCTAACGTTCTACCTACTACTGATACTTCTAAACTGTGTGTTAATCGGGTGTGTACAAAGTCGGTTTTTGATAACGGAATTACCTGTGTTTTATCTTGTAAGCTACGAAAGGCCGATGAAAATATGATTCTATCAAAATCTACTTCAAAGCCTAATCGGGTTTCGTCTTGTAATATGCGTTCACGTTTTTGCGTATCGCCAAAACGTTTTAAAGAAAGGAGTTGTTCCCAGTTCATTGATTTATTTTTAAGATAAGAAGCTAAAAAAGAAGTATAGCTTCTCGAGGGTTCGAATTTACTAAAAAAAGAGAAGCCTTTCGACTTCTCTTTTTTTACTTTTAAGAATATTTACCCCAATCTCTTTTTAAAAACCAATTAGGCTTCCAGTGAATATATTTTGATGGTTGAAAATACAAGCTAGTAAGCTCAATCTTTAAAACTCTGTCTGGCAATAAAGGTAATGGATGCTTCCCTTTCGGACTATCTAAATCTAAAAAGTGATATCTAATTGACTTATCTTTAGACCTTCTACTTGGTCCAACATCAAAAGGAATACATTTTCTTGTTAAAACTCTATTACCATTTGTTACATAAGTGACTCTTACCATCAATTTTCTATTGATTGACTCAATCAAAATTTTTCTATTCATTCTCGTGGTTTTTAAATTATCAACATTATATTTTATTTTGTTGATAAAAATTAAACGTAGCTCCCTAGTTGTTTTTTAACGGGTTATGCTACTTACAATTTATTTATAGAAACATTTAACTTGGCTGTAAGAATTACATTTTGTATTTTTGAAAAACAAAACGGAGATGAGGTAATCTCTTCTTTCCTTTTGTAATATTATTGGGGCCGAATCCAAAAAATATTAAAAAAACCAAGAGCGATGCTTCAAGTGTCGCTTTTTTTTGTGCTTTTGTTTTACTACCTCAGCTATTTTTTTTAACTATATTTCAACTTATTAAGACGAGGAGTATTTTACAACTCCCCAATCTTAATTATAACTTTATTTTAAGAACCACACATTAAACAATCATCGTCTGGTGCTCCGTTTTTAGAAGCATCTACCATGGCTTTAAATTCTGCTGCACTCATTGGTTTATCATCTTCAATTACCTCTTCTTTCTTCTCAATATTTAAAGTAAACTGTTTTGCATTTACTGCCGATTTGGTGCGTAAATAATACATTCCTGTTTTTAAACCGCTTTTCCAAGCATAGAAGTGCATTGATGTTAACTTTGCAAAATCAGGGTCTTTCATAAATAAGTTTAACGATTGCGACTGATCGATAAAATACCCTCTATGGCGCGCCATATCAATAATATCTTTCATACTCATTTCCCAAACTGTTTTGTATAAATCTTTTAAGTCTTGCGGAATGCTTTCAATATGTTGGATAGATCCGTTGGCACGCATAATATCTTCTTTCATATTATTGTCCCATAAATTTAACTCAACCAAGTCTTCTAATAAGTGTTTATTTACTACAATAAACTCACCAGATAATACTCTACGTGTATAAATATTAGAGGTATAAGGCTCAAAAGCTTCGTTGTTTCCTAATATTTGAGAAGTTGATGCAGTAGGCATTGGCGCTACTAATAATGAGTTACGAACTCCGTGCTCCATTACCTCTTTACGTAAATTACTCCAGTCCCAACGACCACTTAAATCTTCTTCTTTAATTCCCCACATATTGTGCTGAAATTCTCCTTGTGACATTGGTGAACCTTTAAAGGTAGAATATGGTTCTTTTGCCTTCGCAATTTCCATTGATGAAGTTACCGATGCAAAATATAAGGTTTCAAATATTTCTTGATTTAACTTTTTAGCTTCATCAGATGTAAACGGCATACGCAACATAATAAAAGCATCTGCTAATCCTTGAATTCCTAATCCTACCGGACGGTGACGAACGTTAGAGTTTTCAGCCTCAATAACAGGATAGTAGTTACGATCAATAACAGTATCTAAGTTTCTGATTACTTTTTTAGTTACGTCAAATAATTTATTGTGATCAAAAAACTTGTTCCCATTTTCATCTTCAGCAACAAACATTGGTATTGCTATCGATGCTAAATTACACACTGCCACCTCATCTTCAGCAGTATATTCCATAATTTCTGTACATAAATTTGAAGAACGAATGGTTCCTAAATTTTTCTGATTCGATTTACGGTTAGCAGCATCTTTGTATAACATGTACGGTGTACCTGTTTCTATTTGCGATTCTAATATTTTTTCCCATAAATCACGTGCTTTTATGGTTTTTCTACCTTTTCCGGCAGCTTCGTAACTGGTGTATAAACGCTCAAATTCTTTTCCATAAGTGTCAAATAAATTAGGGCATTCATGAGGGCACATTAACGTCCAATCTGCATCTTGCTGAACACGCTCCATAAATAAATCAGAAATCCACATTGCGTAAAACAAATCACGCGCACGCATTTCTTCTTTACCGTGATTTTTCTTTAAATCTAAAAAGTCATAAATATCAGCATGCCAAGGCTCTAAATACATCGCAAAAGAACCTTTACGTTTTCCTCCTCCTTGATCTACATAACGTGCCGTATCATTAAATACTTTTAACATTGGTACAATTCCGTTTGATGTACCATTGGTACCCGCAATATAACTTCCTGTAGCACGAATGTTATGTAAAGATAAACCAATACCTCCGGCTGATTGTGAAATTTTAGCCGTTTGTTTTAATGTATCGTAAATACCCTCAATACTATCATCTTGCATTTGTAATAAAAAACAAGACGACATTTGTGGTTTTGGTGTACCTGCGTTAAATAATGTTGGCGTAGCATGGGTAAAATATTTTTTACTCATTAACTCGTATGTAGCAATTGCTTCGTCAATATCTTCTTTATGTATACCAATAGATACACGCATTAACATATGTTGTGGGCGCTCTACGATATTACCGTTAAGTTTTAATAAATATGAACGTTCTAAAGTTTTAAATCCAAAATAATCATAATTAAAATCGCGACTATAAATAATAGTAGAATCTAATTTATCAGCATTTTTCATGATGATTTCATACACATCATCAGCTAATAAAGGCGATTTTTTTTCGGTACGAGGATTTACATATTCGTACAAATCAACCATTGTTTCTGAAAACGATTTTTTGGTATCTTTATGTAAGTTAGATACCGCAATTCTGGCTGCTAATTTAGCATAATCAGGGTGTGCAGTTGTCATTGTTGCAGCAACTTCTGCTGCTAGATTATCTAATTCAGATGTTGTTACACCATCATATAAACCTTCAATAACACGCATGGCTACTTTAACTGGATCAACAATATTGTTTAATCCATAGCACATTTTTTTAACCCTTGCGGTAATTTTATCGAACATTACAGGTTCTTTTCTACCGTCTCTTTTCGCTACATACATATTATTATTGGTTTTAATTTGGTTAATAGGGTCACTAAGAACACTATGGTTTTATAGTAACTTAATTTAGTTGTTAAATGTTGTTGTTTCTGTACAGAAACTTAGGGCGCTAAAGCATTACTATGCTTTGGCAAAAATTACCGCATGTAGGGGATTAGCAGTGATGTTTTTTGTCTTTTTAAAAGTCAGCGTCGAAACTAATATCTCCTGTACCACCTGATGATACACCTGCTTTTTGATATTCTGAAACTCTTTTTTCAAAGAAATTTGTTTTACCTTCTAATGAAATCATTTCCATAAAATCGAACGGATTGGTAGCATCATACTCTTTATCACATCCAAATTCTAGTAATAATCTATCAGTTACATATTCTAGGTACTGCGTCATTAATTTAGCATTCATACCTATTAAACTTACTGGTAAAGACTCTGTAATAAACTCTCTTTCAATGTTAAGAGCATCTAAAATAATTTCACGAATACGATCTTTAGGCACTTTATTTACCATGTGATGATTATGTAAATGAACAGCAAAGTCACAATGCATTCCTTCATCACGAGAAATTAATTCGTTCGAAAAAGTTAGTCCTGGTAATAATCCTCTTTTCTTTAACCAGAAGATAGAACAAAATGATCCTGAAAAGAAAATTCCTTCAACGGCTGCAAAAGCAATTAATCGCTCAGCAAAAGAGTCCGATTCAATCCATTTTAAAGCCCAGTCTGCTTTTTTCTTAATTGCCGGAAAAACCTCAATAGCTTTAAATAAGTTATCTTTTTCTTCTTCATTTTTTACGTAAGTATCTATTAATAAAGAGTAGGTTTCAGAGTGGATATTCTCCATCATTATTTGAAATCCGTAGAAAAATTTAGCCTCAGAATATTGCACTTCATTTACAAAGTTTTCTGCCAAATTTTCATTTACAATACCGTCTGAAGCTGCAAAAAAGGCTAAAATATGTTTAATAAAATAACGTTCATCGTCTGTTAATTTGGTGTTCCAATCATTTAAATCAGAATGTAAGTCAATTTCTTCTGCGGTCCAAAAACAAGCTTGTTGTTTTTTATACCACTCCCATAAATCGTCGTGTTGAATTGGAAATATTACAAATCTATCTTTGTTTTCTTGTAAAATTGGTTCGGTAACAGCCATGCTTATTTTGTGCTAAATTTTGTTCGTTATTTTCTTCTCTTCAGGGAGAAACAAAGATTCAAAAAATTGCTAAAAACTAAAAGCTATACTTATTCACAAATCCCTTGAAGTTGTCAACAAATCATTAAAAAAAGATAAAACTGCGTCATTTTAACAAAAGTACAAATAACTTTAAAACAAGTACTTACAAAGTAAAAATAAGCTTGCGTAGTGATAATCACTGAGTTTCCTATTTTGGTTTTTTTGTATAAAAAAAGTGATGTTTTCACATCACTTTTTAAAATCATTTTTAGGCTTATTTTTCTACCTTTAAAACATCTTTTATAATTTGTTCTATTTGTTGTTTTGGTAATGCACCATTTGCCATTTGTGGTTGCTCATTCATAGGGCAAAACAACATAGATGGTATACTACGAATTCCGAAAGCTGCCGATAATTCTTGTTCAGCTTCAGTATCTATTTTATAAATATCTATTTTTCCTTCATACTCTTCACTTAATTGTTCTAAAACTGGCGCTAAAGATTTACAAGGACCACACCAATCTGCATAAAAATCAATCAAAGCAGGTTTATCTCCTTCAAATTTCCACTCTTTACCTGCTTCAAAATTAAATACTTTTTTTAAAAAAGTTTCTTTTGTTAAATTTTCTGTCATCTTATTATTGTTTTACTACTTTTTATCAGCTATTTTAAAAGTATAAAGGTAGTCGTTTTTATTTCTTAAAAATTACATAAACTTAAACAAGTGTTAAAGTCTTCTTAAAAACAAGAGGCTACTTATTTTTTCTGCTAACTTTGAAAGAATTAACTATTCTTATATCATGAAAAAAATACTGCTTCCAATTATTTGTGCAGGTACTTTATTGGTATCTTGTAACACCGAAAAAAAAGTTAAAAACGACCCTATTTTGAATTACCCTGAAACAGCAAAAAAACCTGTTGTAGATGAATACTTTGGTACCAAAGTAACCGATAATTACCGTTGGTTAGAAGATGATAAAAGTAAAGAAACTGAGGCTTGGGTAAAGGCTGAAAATGAAGTTACTTTTGATTATTTAAGTAAAATACCATACCGCGAACAATTAAAAAATCGATTATCTGAACTATGGAATTACGAAAAAATAGGAACTCCTTTTAAAGAAGGTGAACATACTTACTTTTATAAAAATAACGGATTGCAAAATCAGTATGTGTTATATAGAAAAGATGAAAGCGGAAAAGAAGAGGTTTTCTTAGATCCAAATACATTTTCTGAAGATGGTACTACTTCTTTAGGTGCCGTAAATTTTTCAAAAGATGGTAGTATTGTTGCTTATTCAATTTCTGAAGGTGGTAGCGATTGGCGTAAAATTATTGTAATGAATGCCAAAAACAAAGAAATTATTGGCGATACTTTAGTTGACGTAAAATTTTCTGGAATTGCATGGAAAGCAAACGAAGGTTTTTACTACTCTAGTTACGACAAACCTAAAGGAAGTGAACTTTCTGCAAAAACAGATCAACACAAATTATATTATCATAAATTAAATACAAAGCAAAGTAACGATCCTGTTATTTTTGGCGCAACTGCCGAAGAAAAAAACAGATATGTTGGAGGTTCTTTAACCGAAGATGACAACTATTTAATTATTTCAGCCTCAACCTCAACCTCAGGAAACAAGCTGTTTTTAAAAGATTTAACAACACCTAATAGTAAACTAGTAACTATTTTAGATAATTATGATAGTGATACTTACGTAATTGATAATCGTGATGATAAATTATACTTAGTTACAAACCTAAACGCTCCTAATAAAAAAATTGTTACTGTTGATGCTAAAAATCCAACTCCAGAAAACTGGAAAGATTTAATTGCTGAAACTGAAAATGTATTATCTCCATCAACAGGAGCTGGATATTTCTTTGCAGAATATATGGTAGATGCGGTTTCAAAAATTTTACAATATGATTTTGATGGAAAGTTAATTCGTGAAGTAAAGTTACCAGGAGTTGGATCTGCTGGTGGTTTTGGAGGAAAAACAAGCGCTAAAGAATTGTATTTCTCATTTACCAATTACAATACGCCAAGTTCATCTTATAAATTTAATCCAACCGACGGAACCTACGCTCTTTATTGGAAACCAGCGATATCTTTTAATCCAGATAATTACGAAAGTAAACAGGTTTTTTACACATCAAAAGACGGTACAAAAGTTCCGATGATTATTACTTATAAAAAAGGATTAGAATTAAACGGTAAAAACCCAACAATTTTATATGGTTACGGTGGATTTAATGTTAGCTTAACGCCATCATTTAGTATTGCAAACGCTGTTTGGATGGAACAAGGAGGTGTATATGCCGTACCAAACTTACGTGGTGGTGGTGAATATGGTAAAAAATGGCACGATGCAGGAACACAGTTAAAAAAACAAAATGTATTTGATGATTTTATTGCTGCTGCTGAGTATTTAATCAACCAAAAATATACTTCATCTGATTTCCTTGCCGTACGAGGAGGTTCAAACGGAGGTTTATTAGTAGGTGCAACCATGACACAACGACCAGATTTAATGAAAGTTGCCTTACCAGCCGTTGGTGTTTTAGATATGTTACGCTACCACACCTTTACTGCTGGCGCAGGATGGGCTTACGATTACGGAACTGCAGAACAAAGCAAAGAAATGTTTAATTATTTAAAAGGATATTCACCTGTACATAACGTTAAAAAAGGAGTTTCATATCCAGCAACAATGGTAACCACTGGTGATCATGACGATCGTGTTGTACCAGCACACAGTTTTAAATTTGCAGCAGAATTACAAGACAAACAACAAGGTAAAAGCCCTGTGTTAATTCGTATTGAAACTAATGCAGGTCACGGAGCAGGAACTCCGGTAGCAAAAACTATCGAGCAATATGCTGATATTTTCGGATTCACATTACATAATATGGGCTTTAAACAATTACCAAATAATCCTAAATCAAAAATTAAAAGTTAAAACTGTAACAATTTTAATTTTTAATACTCTTATACAAGAAAAGAAAAGCTAAAGAAGAAAGAAAACGGTTAAATATCACTTGTAATCAAATTAATCAAATCATACACAATGAAAACCATTCACAAAATGCTGTTTACCACTGCTGTTGCTTCTTTAGCTATTGCCTCGTGTAAAACAGGTCCAAAAACTCAGCAAAATCCTGAAGAGAAATCTCAAGGAATTATTTTAGAAAACATGGATACTTCTGTAAAACCTACAGATGATTTTTTTAGATACGTAAACGGAAGTTGGTTAGATAAAACCGAAATTCCTGCCGACCGAACTTCTTGGGGAGGTTTTGGTGAATTACGTAAAAAAACAGATGCTGATGTATTAGTTATTTTAAACAAAGCCATTGAAGAAGGTAATTTTCCAAAAGTAAAAGACGCTCAAGGAAACGAAATAGATTCTGATCAAGAAAAAGCAGTAAACTATTACGAAACCATCATGGATACTGTTGCTAGAAACAAACAAGGTATTGAGCCAATAAAACCTTTTTTAGCTAAAATTGATGAAATTAAAACTAAAAAAGACGTAGAAAACTATATTACAAACATGGCACCTTACGGTGGTGGTGGTTTTTATGGTTTTGGGGTGTATAACGATTTAAAAAACAGTAGCCAATACGCAGGCTATATGGGCGCTGGTAGTTTAGGTTTATCGCGTGATTATTACGTAGATGCTAAAGTAGCAGACAAGCTAGCTAAGTATCAAGAATTTGTTGCTAAGATGTTAGTTACTTTTGGTGATGATGAAGCTACAGCTAAAAAGAATGCAGAAACTATTGTTGCTTTCGAAAAAAGTTTAGCAACACCAATGATGACCAAAGAAGAGCGTAGAGATACACGTAAAATGTATAACCCTATGACAGTTGCTGAATTAACTGAATTAGCTCCTGCAATCGATTGGGAAGCTCATTTAAAAGGTATTGGTGTGAACATAGTTGATAAAGACAACGGTGATTTAAAAGGAGCTCCAGCTGGTAGTATTGATAAAATAATTGTTACCGATCTTGGATACTTTAAAGCATTAAGCGGAATTTTAGATGCTCGTTCTGTAGAAGATATTAAATTGTTATTACGTTGGAACACCATTAACGGTTCATTAGGAGTATTATCTACCGATTTAGAAACTGCTAACTGGGAGTTTTACAGTAAAGAAATGCGTGGTGCAAAGCAACAACGTCCAAGAAACGAGCGTGCTTTAGGTAACTTAAATGGTGCTGTTGGTGAGGCTTTAGGTAAATTATATGTTGATAAAATGTTTCCACCAGAAGCAAAAGCGAAAGCAAAAGAAATGATCGACAATGTAATGTTAGGTTTCGAAAAGCGTATTGCTGGTTTAGAGTGGATGAGTGAAGAAACTAAAACAAAAGCATTAGAAAAATTACACAAATTAACGGTTAAAATTGCCTATCCTGATGTTTGGAAAGACTATTCTGAATTACAAGTAAAAGGATTAGAAAACGGTGGTTCTTATTTTGATAACGCTAAAAATGTTACCAAATGGAATTACAACAAAAACATGGAAAAACTAGGGAAAGCTGTAGATAGAACAGAATGGGGAATGGCGCCTCAAACTGTAAATGCTTACTTTAATCCTGTAAATAACGAAATCGTATTTCCAGCTGCAATTTTACAACCTCCTTTTTATGATTATAAAGCTGATGAAGCTGTAAATTATGGTGGTATCGGAGCAGTAATTGGTCACGAAATTTCTCATAGTTTTGATGATTCTGGAGCTCGTTTTGACGGTGACGGAAACCTTAAAAACTGGTGGACAGATTCTGATTCTGAAAAATTTGCCGTAATTGGTAAGCAATTAGTAAAACAATACAGCAATATCGTTGCTATTGATAGCATGCATTTAAACGGTGAATTTACTTTAGGTGAAAACATTGGTGATTTAGGTGGTGTACAAGCTGCTTATGAAGGTTTACAAATTTTCTTAGCAAAAAACGGAAGACCTGCTGATATTGACGGATTTACTGCTGAGCAACGTTTTTTCCTTTCTTGGGGAACAATTTGGAGAACAAAAATGCGTGATGAAGCTTTAAAAAACTTAATCATGACAAACACCCACGCACCTGGTCAATACAGAGCTTACATGCCTCTTAAAAACGTAGATGCTTTCTATGAAGCTTTTGATGTTAAAGAAGGCGATAAAATGTACTTAAAACCAGAAGAAAGAGTTAGAATCTGGTAAACACAGTATCTTTTGTAATGATTTTCTTTACGGGGAATTGTACAAACTATATCAAAGAAAACCGATACGAAAGTGTCGGTTTTTTTATTCCTGTCACTTCGAGTGATTTTTGAGGCACGAAAAAATTGTATCGAGAAGTTGGGCGTTACCACAAGTGGTCGCGCTTTCACTACTCGCTTTTTTTTTCGTTCCTCAAAAAAAGAGCTCAAACAAACCGTTCAATCACTAACGCAACAAACGATAAAAACATATTTTTGCAAGTATGCTACAAGTTAACAACATTTCATTTGCTTATTCTAAAGAAAAAGCAACACTTAAAAATATAAATTTTCAACTTAAAAAAGGAGAACATTTATGTATTATGGGCGAAAGTGGTTGCGGAAAATCTACCTTATTAAAAGCCATTTATGGGTTATTAGATGTAAATAAAGGAACCTTATTTTGGAATGACATACAAATTTTAGGACCAAAACATCACTTAGTTCCTGGAATGGATTTTTTTAAATACGTTGCGCAAGATTTCGATTTAATGCCTTTTACATCCGTAACTGAAAATATTAAAAAGTTTTTATCTCGTTTTTATCCTCAAGAAGCTGAACAAAGAACTCAAGAATTATTAGAAGTTATAGAAATGACTTCTTTTGCTAACACAAAAGTAAAAAACTTAAGCGGCGGACAACAACAACGTGTTGCAATTGCTCGTGCATTGGCAAAAGAGCCTGAATTATTATTGTTAGACGAACCTTTTAGTCAAATAGATAACTTTAAAAAAAGTTCGCTTCGTAGAAACTTATTTAGTTATTTAAAAGAAAAAAATATTGCCTGTATTGTAGCCACTCACGATGGTAACGAAGCACTATCATTTGCTGATAAAATGATTGTTATTAGAAACTACCAAATAATAGCAAATGATACCCCTAAAAACCTGTATCAAAATCCTAAATTAAAATATATCGCTTCGTTGTTTGATGATGTGAATGAAGTATTTATCAATAATAAAACAGTTTTATTATACCCACATCAAATAAAAATTATTGAAAAATCAAAAATAAAAGCTATTGTTGTTAACAATTACTTTAAAGGATATTATTGGCTTATTGAAGTAAATTATAACGGAAAAATTCTATATCTAAACCATACATCAGTATTAGAAACTAAAAAAACAGTTTCTTTGAAATTTAAAGAAACTGTTTTAAATTAATTCAAAATAATTACTCAACTCTTTTAAAACTTTTTAAGCCTTTTAAAAAAATACACTTCTATCTTGTTAAATAAAAGTGCATTATAAAATTCTTTTTCATTTGAAGGGTGTAGCAACCTTTCCTATTTTACAAACAGTTAACTATTAAATTACCCTACTTTAAAATTAAAAAACGTCTTTTATCACTTGTTTAATATTATTAAAAACAAAACTATCTCCTACCCTTTTTCCTAATAAAATACTCCCTATTGGTGAAGATACAGAAACAGCAAAATAATTTTGATTATTCACCACAAATTGACCTGCACTAATACTTAAAAAAAAAGTAGCGTTAGTGGTTTTAACTACACTTCCTAAATGTGCAATATTTGAATTGTTATCAATTTTTATTTTAGAAAGTATCTCCTTCATTTTTGTGATTCCGGTGAGTTGTTGCCCTGCTTTTTCCATTTCTAACTGTAACATTGCTCTACCAGTTTCATGTTTATCGCCTGCTGAGCTTTTAGTTTCAGATTGTAATGCTTTTTGATTGGATAAAATTATCTCTTCAACCGTTTGCTGTCTTTTATTTACATACGCAATGCATTGAGCGTATAATTCTTCTTTTACTTTCATAATAAATCAGCTAATTCTTTTCCTACCAAACTACCAATCGCAATTCCCATACCACCTAAACGAACTCCGCAAAAAACATTATTTGACAATTGTTTTACAATTGCTTTTTTCTGACTTCCAACACCCATAATTCCACTCCATCTATGTTCAATTTCAAAATTAGTATTGGGTAAAATAGTTGTTTTTAAAATCTTTTCTAATTTATTTTGAATGATTGTTGTTTCTCCAAATTCTGAAGTTTCTTCTGCCTTAAAATCAAGATTTCTTCCACCTCCAAACAAAATTCTATCATCAATATTTCTAAAATAATAATAGCCTTTATCTAAATGAAAAGTTCCTTTAACATGAAGATTTTTAATAGGTTTTGTAATTAATACTTGTGCTCTTGCTGGTTGTATGTTTTCTTTTAATAATTGATTTGCAAATCCGTTAGTTGCAATGCACAATTTATTGGTGGAAAAGCTAATTTTATTGGTTTGTATAGCCACTTTATTTCCAATTTCTTCAAAACTTTTAACGGTAATATTATTTAAAATTTTTATATTACTTTGCTGAATTATCTGAAGTAACTGTGCTACCATTTTACCAGTATCAATTTGCCCTTCAAACTGATTGGTTATATAGTTTTGTTGTATGTTTTTAAATTTAAAAATATTATCATCTACAGAAAAAACATCCGAAGAAAAAAGTGGTTTTAATAATTGGTTAATCTTATTTTTTTCAACCAAGCATTCATCATAAAACTCTTTATCTTCAAATAATTCAAAACCCTTCTTTTGTTGAAAATCGATATTTTTATCACCAAGTGTTTTTCGTAATAGTTGTAGACCTTTCCAACGTTTTTCAACCAAATTATATACCTCTTGTTCGGTATGAGTTTTTAAATCATCAATCAGTTCCGATAAACTACCAAAACACGCAAAACCGGCATTTTTAGTACTTGCTCCTTGAGGCAACATTCCTCTTTCTAAAATTATTATTTTAGCTTTCGGATATTTTTTTCTCAAATTCAATGCACAATTTAAACCTACAATTCCACTACCAATAATGGTAAAATCTACATTTGTAAACCACTCTTTTAACTCCCAATAACTGTAATTCAACATCTTAAAATCTATATATATTTGTACCTTGGCACGCTACTTGAATATTTAAATTTAAACAATAAAAAGTAATATTATGAAGTTATTCGGAATCTTAATTTTGGCTTTAAGCTTTACGCAATGTGCAAGTACAAAGCTAGATACTAATCCTCCTTTTATAATAAAATCAGCAGCATACTCTCATATTACTGGTGGTTTACCAGGCAACAATACCCTTAATTTAATGATTGAATTTACTTCAAATAAGACTATTGATTTTCAAAAAGTATATTTTCAAAATAGAATGATTACCCCTGTAATTGAACAAAAACAAGGTAAAAAATACATTGCTGCTCGTTATAAAACCTCAATAAATAAAAATAGAAAAGATTTGGTTTTAAATGCAAATCCTAAAAAAGAATATGGAAATACCCCAAAAACCAAAGAGGAATTTCCTTTTGAATTAAAAGAGAATGAAGCTATAGTTGCTTATAAGGTAGATGAGAAAATTCATTATTATAAAATAGAAAGTATTAAAAAAAATAAAAGAGTTTTTATGCCCACAGTAAAACCTCAAAACTAACAAAAAACACCTCATATGAGGTGTTTTTTATTTTTGGCACGTATTTTGAAATTCAGTAAGTATAACCATAAAACCAATGCTTATGAAACGTGTAAAATTACTCTTATTAACCCTTGTAACAAGTATAACATTAACATCTTGTGTGGTTCAGGATACTGATTTTTCATTAAACGAATATATTTCAAGCTATGATTTATGGTATATCGATTACCACAGAACTACTGGTAATGGTGATGTTTCGTTTTTATCAAAAGCTTTTACTGTTTCTTTTTTAAACGGAACCATGTATGCTAATAACAATATTGTTGATATTGGTAAAACTGGTAACGGGTTAGGAATTGCTGTAGGTGATTATGTTCCTCGTGGAACTGTCTTAGAAACTTATCATGATTTAGATGGTAATTATAATTTTGAAGTGGTGCAATTAGCAGATGATGAAATTAGAATTGATGATTTATCGCAAAATGTAAGCTATTATTTAATTGGTTATCAAAGAAATAATTTTAATTATGATAAATTATTTAACGATAATATCGAATACTTTTTACAAGAATATGTAGCTTGGGAAAGAACTGAAGAATCTGGCGGTACACCGAATGCATTTGATGACGAACATTTTTTACAATTTACACCTGAAAATGATGTAACTTTTTATTCATCACACGATGCTTTTGGCACAAATATTGATTACATAAATTGGGACTACGAAGGTGGTTATCAAATTGATAATATATCAGGTTTTAATAATTTAAAACTTTTAACACTTAATTATGATGGCGGAGATACAGAAGAGTTTGAGTTAAGCGTTATAAATGATGAAAGGATACAATTATTTCACCTAAGTTCTGAAACAACGTACACTTTTTCTGGTAGAGGATTTGTACAATATTTAAAAAAAGAAAATAAAAGTATTACAAAATCTACTGTAAGGAATAGCAATAGAAAACGTACTAAAATACAACGTAAAACCGTTGATAGAAAACATTTAAAATAAAGTTTGGTTAGTTGATTTTTGGTTGGGGTAGTAGCCAACTAAAAGAAACCGCTCTAGCAATAGAGCGGTTTTTATGTTTTATAATATATGCTTAACATAAAATATTTTACCTTTATAAAAAACTAAAACATGCAACAAACAGCTTTAATTACGGGAGCTACCTCTGGTATTGGTAAGGCAACTGCTATATTATTTGCTAAAAATAATATCAAGCTTATTATCTGCGGAAGACGTGCCAATAAATTAAGTGAGTTACAACACGAACTTTCTGCCTTAACAAAAGTACATACACTACAATTCGATGTTCGTTATAAAGAACAAGTACAACAAGCCATTGGCAACTTACCTAGTGAATTTAAACACATAGATATTTTAATTAACAATGCAGGTAATGCCCATGGATTAAGTAGCATTCAAGAAGGAAGTATTGATGATTGGGATGCCATGATTGATGGAAATGTAAAAGGGCTATTATATGTTTCGAAAGCTATAATTCCGCAAATGGTTAATAGAAATAACGGTTTTATCCTTAACATCGGCTCTATTGCTAGTAAAGAAGTGTATCCTAACGGAAATGTGTATTGTGCCTCAAAATTTGCGGTAGATGCCCTAAATAAAGGAATGCGTATTGATTTAAATAAACACAATATTAGAGTATCAGCAATTCATCCTGGATTGGTAGAAACTGAATTTTCAGACGTTCGTTTTAAAGGAGATACCGAGAGAGCAAAAACTGTATATCAAGGCTACAAAGCATTACAACCTGAAGATATTGCTGATATTATTTACTTTGTAATCAGCAGGCCTTACCATGTAAATATTGAAGATTTAGTGGTGTATCCTACTGCACAAGCTACCGCTTCAATAATTAATAAAAACATGTAAATTGTGATTAATAAACGCCTTTTAATTAAAAACTTACTTTCTCATAATGATGAGAATAGTTTTTATGATAAAAAGCAAAAATTATCTTTAAATTCTAAAGAAGGAAAAGCCAAGTTTATAAAACATATTTGTGCGCTTTCAAACTCTAACCCCAATAACAATTCTTATATAGTTATTGGGGTTGAAGATGAAGAAAATAAAATTATGGGAGTTGATTTTTACGACGATAGTAAAATTCAGAATTTGGTAAATGCCTATTTAAAAAATCCTCCTAAAATTGATTATGAAAATGTGCCATTTCCGCGTTTACCAAGACATAAAGTAATTGGCTTAGTTACTATTTATCCGAATAATCAAACAACAGCACTTTTAAAAAACATATGGAAATATCGTAAAAATACTGTTTTTTTTCGCAGAGGAAGTAATTCAATACCTATTGAAAATGATTTTAAACCTAATAATAAAAATAACACTATTGTTGCAGCTATTGAAAAAAATGCTAGTAATAATATACAATTAACGCTCGATGGAGTTTTTGATTTTATCAACAATCATAAGCCTGAATATAATCCGCAATACAAAGTATTTAAAGAACAATTTGTATTGTGTTGGGCAGGTAAAAAGAAATTGATTAATAATAAAGAGTTTTTTACACGTGTTGATATTGAATTAATAAATGAACAAGTGCGTTTGTTTTTTTCTGCCTTAGATGATGTTCAAATTAGTTATAATGAACAATCATTTATAATAACCGAATATATTGTATTAGGAATCGATAAAAGTCAAAAACATTATCCTTTAGAAAAAACTATAATACATTTTAAAGACAATGGTAAACACGATATTATTACCGAATTTTTATTTAAAGCACCATTATTTGATCCTATAATTTTAAAACATATTTACGATAATAATAATCGTATCATTACTAAAATTGAAAATAACAAACCGCTTTCGGTAATTGATAATGAAGATATTTATAAACTACCTACCTCCTACTTAATTTGTTATTTAAATGGATTTTTAGAAGCTCCAAAACAACTTAAAAAAGCCAAAACCTACATTAAAAATTTAGAAAAAAAAACAACTTACATCAAGTATAAAGAAGCCATCCGTGTTTTACGTAAAGTGAAATATAATTAACTTAAAAAGCTTCCAAATAAGTAACCTTATTTGAAAGCTTTATTTTTCATAGATAATATTTTTACTCTTTACTCATTTCAAAAATAAGTTCTCCTCCGTTTATAATATCAGCATGAGAAAGTACATTATCAGTTATTTTCTTACCGTTTACTGTTATACTTTTTACAAATACGTTTTCTTTACTTTGATTTTGAGCCGTAATTTTTAAGACTTTTCCATTTTCTAAATAAATAGTAGCTTCTTTAATATTTGGGCTTCCTATGGCATAATTTGGCGAACCTGGTGTTACAGGATAAAACCCTAAACTACTAAATATATACCAAGCACTCATTTGACCAGCATCATCATTACCACACAAACCATCAACGGTATCACTATACATGGTATCCATAATCATACGAACTCTTTGTTGTGTTTTTTTAGGATGCCCTGTCCAATTATATAAATACGGAATGTGATGTCCTGGCTCGTTACCATGAACATAGTTTCCAATAATTCCGTCGCGAGTAATATCTTCATGATTTGAAATATACTTGTCTGCAATTTCTGTAGTAAATAATTCGTCTAGTTGATTACTAAATTTTTCTTTACCTCCCATCATTTCAATCATCTTATCAATATTTTGAGGGACATACAATCCATAATTCCATGCATTTCCTTCAATAAATCCTTGTCCATGAGTATCCATTGGATCAAAGTTTTTTCTAAAAGTACCATCTGATAACTTAGGTCGCATAAATCCGATTGTTGGATCGTACACATTTTTATAATAGGTTGATCTTGTTAAATACTCTTTTTCTACCTCAGAATTTCCTACTTTTTTGGCAATTTGAGCAATACACCAATCGTTGTAAGCATATTCTAGTGTTTTTGATACTGATGAATGGCTTTTGTCTTCTGGAACATATTTATAATCAATATAATCTCCAATACCATCAAAATAACGAACAGTGGCTGTGTTTGTTGATGCTTTAAGTGCGTGATTCACATCAAAATCTCCTACATTTTTTGCTAATGCATCTGCAATAACTGAAGTTGCATGATACCCAATCATACACCAATTTTCGTTGGCATAATGACTCCAAATTGGTAACATATTATGCACACTTTGATCGTGATGTGCTAACATCGATTTTATCATGTCGTTGTTTCGCTTTGGTTGTGTTATATTGTATAAAGGATGTAATGCGCGGTAAGTATCCCAAAGAGAAAATATCGTATAATTAGTAAAACCATCAGAAGTATGTATGTTTTGGTCTAACCCTCTGTATTTTCCATCAACATCTTCGTACAAAATAGGTGATAAATTAGTGTGATATAAAGCTGTATAAAAAGTAGTTTTATCTTTTTCAGAAATTGTTTCTACATCAATTTTACCCAATTCATTATTCCATTTATCTTTTGTTTCTTGTACTGTTTTATTAAAATTCCAATGCGGAATTTCTTGTTTTAAATTGTTTAAAGCTCCATTTGTACTTACTGGTGATAAGGCAAATTTTACATTTATTTTTTCACCTTCTTCTGTATTAAAATTAAAATAAGCTCTTATATCTTTTCCTGCCATTTCAGGAAAGTTTTCGTTTTGTTTAAAACGTCTGTAAAAACCATCATACGTTTCTTTATTGTATTTTTTATGACCGTAACTTTTAAACGGTTTAGAAAACTGCATTGCAAAAAACACTTTTTTGGTTCTTGCCCATCCTTTTGTTTGCCTATAACCAGTTATTAAACTATCATTTTCTACACGAATAAATGTCCAAACATTTTTATTATCATGATGGTATATGTTATAAACTAAATCTAAAATAATATGAGAATCGTTAGATTTAGGAAATGTATATTGATGAAAACCAACACGCTCGCTAGCTGTTAATTCAGCTTTTATATTGTAACTATCTAAATTAACTTTATAGTAACCTGGAGATGCTTTTTCAGTATCATGTGAAAACCTTGAATAAAATCCTTTAGTTCCTTCTTTTGTTTTTAACGGATCTAATGTTAATTTTCCTGTAGTTGGCATTACCAAAAAATCACCTAAATCGGCATGTCCTGTTCCGCTAAAATTAGTGTGGGCAAAACCTATAATTGTTGAATCTTTATGTTGATAACCCGCACAGTATTCATATGTTTTACTATTGTAGCTACCGTTTTCATTAAACATAACTTCAAAATTAGTCTGCGGACTTAACTGTACCATTCCAAAAGGAGCTGTTGCTCCAGGAAAAACATGTCCCATTTTACTGGTTCCAATTAAAGGATTTACATGTTTTGTAAAATCTTTTTTAATCTCCTTTGTTATTAAATTTTCTTTTTGTGCTTCTTTACAGCTTATTATTGATAAACAAAAACTTAAGGCTAGTAAAAAGAATCTGTATTTTTTCATAATTTTTAATAAAAGTATATTTATACTGCTAAAAAAGTAAAAAAAAAGTAAAAAAGCACCTCTATAATATTAAAAATACAAAAAATAACTAATATTAACATTATCTTCAATATTGTTTAATTTTAAACAAAAAAGAAATTCTTTAAATTAAAAAACTTATATTCTGTAATAATCTAATTATTATAGAATAAACACTTAGTTTTAAGGATACTTTAAGAAGTAATCCTAAATATTTGTTAAGTATTCAATACCCTTGAAACCTTTTATTTAAATCGTCGTCTTTTTAATAAATAAACCTAAATATTGAAAAACTTAACATTATGAAAAAATTTATCTTTACTACATTGGCGATCGCATTATCTTTCGGAACTATTACTGCCTCAGAAATAAATAAAACTGCTTTAAATACAGTAATTGAATATCCGAATGTAAATACTTTTTGTAAATTAATTACTTCAGGTAATTTCGAAGCTGTTAAAGCAATGGTTGAAAATGGGACTGATGTTAACAAAAAATCTACGGGCTTAACTCCGTTAATGTTTGCTGCTAGATATAATAAAACTAAGATTGTAACGCTTCTTATTAAGAATGGTGCTAAATTAAAAACAAAATCTAAAAAAGGATACACAGCTTTGCAATATGCTAAAATGTCTAAAGCAAATGATGCCTATAAAGTTATTGCTGCAGCATTAAAAAAATAAAACACCTCGAATTTTATTAAAAAAGGGATATCAAAATTTGATATCCCTTTTTATTTATATAATATAATTTTACCTATAAATCGAACTTTATTCCTTGCGCTAAAGGCAATTCATCAGAATAATTTACAGTATTTGTTTGTCTTCTCATGTAAACTTTCCAAGCATCAGATCCAGACTCACGTCCACCACCTGTTTCTTTTTCACCTCCAAAAGCACCACCAATTTCAGCACCAGATGTTCCGATGTTTACATTTGCAATACCACAATCAGAACCAGCGTATGATAAGAACTTTTCAGCTTCTTTCATTTCGTTTGTCATAATTGCAGAAGATAATCCTTGAGCAACACCATTTTGTTTTGCTATGGCATTTTCAACTTCTCCAGAATATTTCATTAAATATAAAATTGGAGCAAAAGTTTCATGTTGAACAATTTCAAAATGATTTTCTGCTTCAATAATAGCTGGTTTTACGTAACATCCGCTTTCGTAACCTTCTCCTTCTAAAACTCCACCTTCAACTAATACGTTACCTCCTTCAGCTTTTGCTTTTTCAATTGCAGCTAAATAAGTATTTACAGCATCATGATCAATTAACGGCCCAATATGATTCTTTTCATCTAAAGGGTTACCAATAGTTAATTGCCCGTAAGCACCAACAATTGCATCTCTTACTTTATCATATACAGATTCGTGAATAATTAATCTTCTTGTAGAAGTACAACGTTGTCCACAAGTTCCAACAGCACCAAATACAGCACCAGGAACAACCACTTTTAAATCAGCAGTTGGTGTAATAATAATTGCATTGTTTCCTCCTAATTCTAATAAAGATTTTCCGAAACGCCCTGCAACTGTTGCTCCAACAATTCTTCCCATTCTTGTAGAACCAGTAGCAGATACTAAAGGAATACGAGTATCGGTAGTCATCATTTCACCAACCTTGTAATCTCCATTAATAATACAAGAAATTCCTTCTGGTAAATTATTTTGTTTTAAAACATCAGCAATAATGTTCTGACATGCTACAGCACATAAAGGTGCTTTTTCAGAACCTTTCCAAACACATACATCACCACAAATCCAAGCTAAAGCTGTATTCCAAGCCCAAACTGCAACAGGAAAGTTAAATGCAGATATAATACCAACAACACCAATTGGGTGCCATTGCTCTCTCATTACGTGTCCTGGACGTTCAGATGGAATTGTTTGACCATTTAATTGTCTTGATAATCCTACAGCAAAATCACAGATGTCAATCATTTCTTGAACTTCACCGTAACCTTCTTGTAAAGATTTACCCATTTCATAAGAAACTAATTTACCTAAAGGCTCTTTTAAATCTCTTAATTTATTACCAAACTGACGAACAATTTCTCCTCTCTGTGGAGCTGGCATATCTCTAAAACTTAAAAAAGCTTTAGTTGCCGTATCCATTACCTTATCGTAATCTTCTCTTGTAGTCGCTTTTACTTTTCCTATTAATTTTCCATCAACTGGAGAGTAACTTTCAATAATTTCTCCATTAGAAAAATTGTTAGAACCTGTAGAAGTTCCATCATTTATATCCTTTACTCCTAATTGAGCTAAAGCTTCTTTAATTCCAAAATCTGCCATTTTGTTGTTCCGTTTTTGTTGTTTACATTCGAAGAACGAAATTACAAATAAATTTACATATATCTAAATTCAACAAAAACAATACTTATTGTTTAATTTTAAACATTTAATTATGAGGAAACTTCTTTTCATTACTTCAATTTTTTTAATATCATTTGGTTGTAAAACAGAAAAAACACCATCAACAAAAGAAGTTTCTAAAAAAATAAATGATTTTGCTATTATAATTCATGGTGGTGCAGGAACTATTTTAAAGAAAAATATGTCTGATGAAAATGAAGCTGCTTATAAGACTAAATTAGAAGAAGCTATAAAAATTGGTCATACTATCCTTAAAAATGGAGGTACAAGTCAAGAAGCAGTTATGAAAAGTATTCAAATTATGGAAGAATCTCCATTATTTAATGCTGGTAAAGGAGCTGTTTTTACGCACGAAGAAACGAATGAATTAGATGCTTCTTTTATGGATGGAAGAACATTAAATGCTGGTGCTGTTGCAGGTGTAACAAGTGTAAAAAGTCCAATAGAATTAGCTATAAAAGTTATGACAGATTCAGACCATGTTATGCTTTCAGGAAAAGGTGCAGCAATTTTTGCTAAAGAAAGAGGGTTAGAAATTGTTGATCCTAGTTACTTTTATACAGAAAAACGTTTTAAATCTCTTCAAAGAATAAAAGATAAAAATAAAACAGCTTTAGATCACGACGATAAAAAGGCTACTTTTTATGATGCTGATATTAAAAATGCAAAGTTCGGAACTGTGGGTTGTGTAGCTTTAGATAAAAGTGGAAATATTTCTGCTGGAACTTCTACTGGTGGAATGACTAATAAACGTTGGGGTAGAATTGGTGATTCACCTGTTATTGGTTCTGGTACTTATGCAAACAATAAAACTTGTGGTGTTTCTTCAACTGGTTGGGGTGAATATTTTATTAGAGGGCAAGTAGCTTATGATATTTCTGCACAAATGGAGTATCAACAAAAAACATTAAAAAACGCAACAAGAGATGTTATTCAAAATAAACTTACTGCGCTTGGTGGTACTGGTGGTGTTGTGGCTTTAGATAAAAATGGAAACATGTCTTTTGAATTTAATACCGCGGGGATGTATAGAGCTTCAATGAACGACAAAGGTGATTTAGTAGTAAAAATTTATAAAGAATAAGTTACTTTTGTCTTGTAATGCAAGATCAAATATTTAACATACAATCAAAAGAAGAATTTAAACAAGTTGCTTTAGATGTTTTTAAACATCAGTTTACAAACAATAAAGTGTACCGTTCTTTTTGTGATTTATTATATGTACACCCTTCTGATGTAACAAAAATTGAAGAAATTCCTTTTTTACCAATTCAATTTTTTAAAAATAAAAAAATACTTTCATCTTCTGATAAAATTCAAGAAACGTTTACCAGTTCTGGAACCACAGGAAGTATAACTAGTAAACATCATGTTACAGATTTATCGTGGTATGAAACCAGTTATTTAAAAGGTTTTCATCATTTTTATGGAGATATAAAAGAATATGTTGTTTTAGCATTATTACCTAATTATTTAGAAAGAAAAGGGTCTTCATTGGTGTATATGGTTGATGATTTAATTAAAAAATCTGAACAACCTGAAAGTGGTTTTTACCTCGATAATTTAGAGGAATTAGCAAAAAAACTAATTGAATTAGATAAAAAAGGTCAAAAAATACTACTTATTGGCGTTTCTTTTGCTTTATTAGATTTAATTGAACAGCAAAAATTTATCCTTAAAAACACCATTATTATGGAAACAGGTGGAATGAAAGGAAGAAGAAAAGAGCTTATAAGAAACGAATTACATCAAATTTTAGGAGAAGGTTTTGGTGTTCAAAAAATTCACTCAGAATATGGAATGACCGAATTGTTAAGTCAAGCTTACTCTAAAGGAAATGGTGTTTTTAATTGCCCGCCTTGGATGAGTATTTTAATTAGAGATACTGAAGATGCTTTAACTATTTTACCAAAAGAAAAATCAGGCGGAATTAATGTTATCGACTTAGCTAATTATAATTCTTGTTCTTTTATTGCAACCCAAGATTTAGGAAAAGTATACACTGACAATAACTTTGAGGTTATTGGTCGTTTTGATAATTCTGATATACGTGGCTGTAATTTAATGGTTTTGTAATTATTTTGTAAGGTTTCTATTTGATTCTCGACTTTCATAAAAATTTACTTTTTATGAAAAATCTACTAGTTTTACTATTCATAACAGCTAGTTTTAATTTAGCTGCGCAAAAAACAAGTTATAATACTAAAAAAGGCTTTGTTGCTGAAGGTTATGATGTAGTTTCTTATTTTGTAAATAAAAAACCTTTAACAGGTAAAAAGAAATTTCAAACTACATATGATGGTGTAAAATTTAAGTTTTCAACCGAAAAAAACTTACAGACTTTTAATGAAAACCCGACAAAATATATTCCGCAATATGGTGGTTATTGTGCGTATGCCGTAGCTGAAAGAAATAAAAAAATGTACATCGATCCCGAATTTTATGAAATTAGAGATCATAAATTATACCTTTTTTATAATCCATGGATTGGTAGTGTTTTAGAAAATTGGCAAGAAGGAGATGTTGAAAAAAGAAGAGAAAAAGGAGATATTAATTGGAAAACCTTAAAAAATAAATAACATGAAGTTTTTATATCTCTTTCTTTTTTTATTTTCGACCACTATATACAGTCAACAAAAAGAGTACAATACTAAAAATGGAGTACTAGCAAATGGTTATGACGTGGTTGCTTATTTTTCAAATAAAGCTGTAAAAGGAAATAAAAAAATTAGCGCAAAATACAAAGGCGTCTCTTTTTTATTTTCATCACAAAAAAACTTACAATTATTTCAAAAAAACCCAGTAAAATATATTCCTCAATATGGTGGTTATTGTGCATATGCTATTGGTAAAACAGGAAAAAAAGTAAGTATTAATCCAAAAACCTTTGAAATTAGAAACCATAAATTGTACTTGTTTTACAATTCTTGGGGAACCAATACCTTAAAACTTTGGCAACAAGAAAACCCTGAAAAATTAAGGAAACAAGCCAATAAAAATTGGAAAAAAATAACTAATTAATACTATTTTATCTTTAAAAAATCTTTTTAAAAGAGCTGAAATTATTCAGCTCTTTTTTTTCTTATTTTTGTTACATAAAAAGCTACCTATGAACAATTTTTCTTTTTTCAACCGAAAAAATATTCAAAAAGAATTACAAGAAACCGAATATGATATTTTAATTATTGGTGGCGGAATTACCGGCGCAGGTATTGCTTTAGATGCCGCTTCTCGAGGAATGAAAGTTGCTTTAATTGAAAAAAACGATTTTGCTTCTGGTACCTCCAGTAAATCAACCAAACTAATACATGGTGGGTTACGTTATTTAAAACAATTTGATTTTTGGTTGGTAAAAGAAGTAGGTACCGAGCGTGCCATTGTACATAAATTAGCACCACATTTAGTGGTTCCTGAAAAAATGATTTTACCACTTATTGATGGTGGAACTTATGGTTCGTGGTTAACCTCTGTAGGCCTAAAAGTGTACGATGTTTTAGCTGCAGTTGAAGGAGATGATAAGCGTAAAATGTTAACAAAAAATGAAGCTTTAATAAAAGAACCTTTGTTACCATCAGCTATTTTAAACGGTGCTGGTTATTATGCCGAATATCGTACTGATGATGCGCGTTTAACCATAGAAGTTTTAAAAACAGCCACTCAATACAATGCGCAAGTATTAAATTATACAAAAGCAACCGAATTTATCTATGAAAAAAATAGAGTTGTTGGCGCAAAAGTTACTGATGAATTTACAAATGAAAACTACAATATTAATGCTAAATATGTAGTAAACGCCGCAGGACCTTGGGTAGATGAATTACGACAAATTAACAACTCTAAAATTGGTAAAAGATTACACTTAACAAAAGGTGTACATTTGGTGGTAGCTCATGATAAATTACCTGTAAAACAATCGGTTTATTTTGATGTGCCCGATGGTCGAATGATGTTTGCTATTCCTCGTGGAAAAGTTACCTATTTTGGTACTACTGATACCAATTATCAACAAGATAAAAATGAAGTAAAAACTTCAATTGTTGATGCTTTGTATTTAATTGAAGCGGTAAATAATATGTTTGCAAATGTTACTTTAACTTTAGATGATATACAATCGTCTTGGGCAGGCTTACGTCCCTTAATACATGAAGAAGGTAAATCGGCTTCAGAATTATCTCGTAAAGATGAAATTTTTGTTTCAGACACCAAACTAATATCAATTGCTGGAGGTAAACTTACAGGATACCGTAAAATGGCAGAACGTATTGTTGATATGGTTGCTAAAAAAATGAAGCGTCGTTTCGAATCTGAATTTGACCCAATACAAACCGAAGAAATTGTATTAGCTGGCGGACCATTTCAAAATTATAAATCTGTAAATATCTATATCAATCAAGTTTTTAAAAATCTAAAAAATTATGGATTTACAAAAACAGATGCTGCTTATTTAATACATAATTATGGAAAACAAACCGACATTATTATTGATAAGTTTGATGAATTAAAAGAAACTAATTTAGAACTTCGTTTATTAAAAGCCGAAGTTTGGTTTACCATTAATCATGAAATGACTTGTACACCAACTGACTTTTTTATGAGGCGTACCGGACGTCTATTTTTTGATAAACCAAGTGTAGACACCTATAAAAAAGCAATTTTAAATGAGTTTGTTAAATACTTTAATTGGTCTGAAGCAGCTACTGAAATACAACTACAAGAGTTAGAAAGTAAAATAGATTTAGCCGTAAATTTCAAATAATATATAAATAACAATAATATTGTATCTTTGCTGACCTTAATTTTTTTAAAATTAAAAAGCTATTGTTATCCCCTAAATTTCAGTAAGATGAAACTAAAAATTATAGTTGTATTATTTCTATTCACAAGCTTTATAAGTTTTGCTCAATCAGTAAATATTATATCTGATACTGATTTTGATAATCTTAAAATAAATAGTGCAAAATTAGTTGATTTAAAAAAAACTAAAGGTAATCAACCCAAAGTTGAAACCTTATTAGGTGCAGTAACTTCATATAAAGTTGACGAAAACGAAACGTATTATTATTTTGTTTTTAATGGCCTTAAAATTGATTTTTCAACTCTTGGAAAAAGCAAACCTTATATAGAATCATTTGAAGTAAATAGTAAGGATGCTACTTTGGCTATTAAAGATATAAATATTACTATTGGAGATAATATAAGTAAATTAGGTACTATTGTTTTTAGCGTAGGAAGAAATGGTGCTAAAAGTATTTTATATTCAACTTGCGAAGATTGTGATATTTTTGTGAATATCGAATTTGATCAAACATCAAATCTTATTACTAAAATTAGTTATATGGATATGTCATAAATTAAATTTCTAATTTTAACAATAAAAAAAAAGAGGTAGTATTTTAAAATACTACCTCTTTTTTTTATGTTATATTTTCATGCGCCTCTAAATCCTTTGTTAAATCTAACTTTCGTAATGTAGGGTTTATAATTCCTGTAGTTACAACGGTAATTAAGGTCATAGTTCCGCCAAAAACAACAGCTGTTATCGTTCCCATTAACTTTGCTGTAACACCACTTTCAAAAGCGCCTAATTCGTTAGAAGAACCAACAAACATCGAATTTACCGAAGCTACTCTACCTCGCATATGATCGGGAGTTTTTAATTGTAAAATTGTTTGACGTATTACCATTGAAACTCCGTCGGTAACACCACTAAAAAATAAAGCAAGTATCGAAATCCAAAATACGGATGACAAACCAAATACAATAATACAAATACCAAAGCCAAAAATAGCCGTTAATAGCTTCATTCCAGCATTTTTACTAATAGGTATATAAGCAGTAATTAACATTGTTAAAAAAGCTCCTATTGCTGGTGCTGCGCGTAAGGCACCAAAACCTTCAGGTCCTACTTTTAAAATATCTTGCGCATATATAGGTAATAAAGCTACTGCCCCTCCAAAAAGTACCGAAATCATATCTAAAGTAATGGCACCCAAAATAGCTTTTGTTTTAAATACAAAACGAACCCCTTCTCTTAAACTTTTCATTACTGGTTCTCCAATTTTTGGATTTAATATTGGTTTCTTTTTTACAAAAAATACCATTAAGAAAGAGAATAATACTAATCCGAAAACAATACAAAGTGACCAATGAACGCCCATCCACGAAATGGTAAAACCAGCAAAAGCGGGTCCTAATACCGAGGCCATTTGCCAAGTAGAACTACTCCAGGTTGCTGCATTAGGATATAATTTTTTAGGTACTATTAAGGCTATTAATGAAAATATAGTTGGTCCAAAGAATGAACGTAAAAGTCCACCAAAAAAAACCAATGCGTATATAGCATATAACACTGTGTTTTTTTTCCATCCTTCAATAAAACTTGGTAGTGTTAAAAAAAATAAGCCTAAACTTATTAAAGAAAAGGCACCGATGCAGAGTGCTAGTAAATTTCGTTTTTCTTTCTGATCAACAATATGCCCTGCAAATAATGCCATTGATACCGCCGGAATTACTTCCATTAAACCTATAATACCTAATGATAACGGATTTTTAGTAATACTATACACTTGCCATTCGATAATAATAAATTGCATAGACCATGCAAAAACTAACGCAAAACGAACTAAAAGAAAAATATTAAACTCTTTGATTCTTAGTGATGCGTAAGGATCTTTTTTATCCATTTTATTAATTCAGTTTTAGGTCCATCAAAATAGCAAAAGTTTCGTTTACATCTTCTTCTTTTACAACAATCGTCATTTCATGAGTTGTAGAAATTACTTCTTGTACAGCAATATTTGCCCAAGCAAATTGCTTTAAAATAAAGTAATAAATCCCTGACTGTTCTAAGTTATCCTTAGGAAGTTTAATGGTTATAGAAGCTAAATCATTAACATTATTTATTAATGTTTCACTTTTAAAAATTTCTTCTACATAATGTTGTAAATTTTTACTGGTAACAATATTTGTTTCGAAAATTCCTTGAGAAACCGTTAAAAAGTAATCATTACTATCAGCTGATTTACTTAAAATTTTAGCAATTTCTTTTAATAATGATGGCGTATTTTTAAAGGTAAAATCACATAAATCAGATCGAACAATAACGTCTCCTAAATCGAGTGCTAATTTTTTAATATTTTTTCGAACACGAAGTTCATTTGCAGGTGATAATCTATTTATAGCCATCATAACTGCACCAACCTTTACATCCTTTTTAAGTAATTTAGATACTTCTGGTAGTACAACTCTTGCTAACGAAGATACATTGATTAACTTTTCATTTAAAGCCTCTTCAATAAAAGGAGTTTTTCTTATTGTAATTTCTACGGCTTCTTGAATTGTTTTCATTTATTTGTTTAATTTTAAACAAAAATAATTAAAATATAACTAACAGTAAAATTAATCTATTTTTAAATATTTGTAATAAATACTACAAAAATATTTGTTAATCAGAATTTTAAATTAAATTTGTTTCTTATACAAAACCTACACAACTAAATTACAGAAGCGATTGATGGGTCAACTTCTTTTTATTAAGAAGGATTATTTGTACAAATGCAAACAACTAATCTAATCTATTTGTTAACTTTAAAAACTCATCTTTCGCTTCTTTTTTACCGTATAACACATTGTACACAGCATCAATTATAGGAGTTTTTGCGCCATTTTTTTGATTGATTTCAAAAGCACTCTTAGTAGCATAATATCCTTCAGCAACCATACTCATTTCTAACATTGCCGATTTTACAGTGTAGCCTTTACCAATCATGTTACCAAACATTCTATTTCTACTAAAAACGGAATATCCGGTAACTAATAAATCACCTAAATAAGCTGAGTTATTAATATTACGTTTCATTTTATGTACCTTTTTAATAAAACGTTTCATCTCTCTTATACCATTACTCATTAATACTGCCTGAAAATTATCACCATATCCTAAACCATGAGCAATACCAGCTGCAATAGCATAAATATTTTTTAACATAGCTGCATATTCGGTACCAATAATATCATCAGATATTTTAGTTTTTATATAACGCCCCGAAATGTACTTACTTAAATCGGTTGCTTTTTCTTGATCTTGACAAGCTAAAGTTAAATACGATAAACGTTCCATTGCAACCTCTTCTGCATGACAAGGCCCAGTAATTACCCCAATATTATTAAAAGGTATATTATATTTTTGATGAAAATGTTCGCCAACAATCAATCCTGTTTCAGGTACAATTCCTTTAATTGCTGAAAAAATTATTTTATTTTTTAATGATGCAGTTAATTTTTCGAGTTCAGTATTTACAAAAGCAGAAGGAATTGCAAAAATTAATATATCGTAATTTTTAACGATATAATTCATATCCTCTGATAAATTTAATTGTTTTGGATGTAATTCTGCAGAGCTTAAATAACTAGGGTTATGCTTATTACGTTTTATATGTTCAATAGCATATATACTTCGCATATACCATCCAATAGTGTCTAAATTTTCAGATAACATTTTTACAATGGCAGTAGCCCAACTTCCGCCACCTAAAACTGCTATTTTAGCTTGCTTACTCATATCGTAGTTTGTTTGTTATACAAAATTAATAAAACTATATACTACTATCTAAACCTTAAGGGTATTATATTTGAATATTAAAAAAATTAAATCGAATGAACGTACAAATAATCAACAAATCAAAACATCAAACTCCTACTTATGAAACTGAAGCTTCTGCCGGAATGGATTTACGTGCAAATATTGAAGAAGCAATTACACTAAAACCTTTAGAAAGAACTATTATAAAAACTGGTTTATTTATCGCTTTACCTGTTGGATTTGAGGCACAAGTACGTCCGCGAAGCGGATTGGCAGCTAAAAAAGGAATTACTGTTTTAAATGCTCCTGGAACTGTGGATGCTGATTATCGTGGTGAAATTGGTGTAATTTTGGTAAACTTATCTAATGAAGTTTTTATAGTAAATGATGGTGAGCGTATTGCACAATTAGTTATTGCAAAACACGAACGTGTAAACTGGCAAGAAGTTACTTTTTTAAATGAAACTGCACGTGGTACAGGTGGTTTTGGTAGTACGGGAGTTTAAGTTATTTTTTTATAAAGTTGACTCATTTTACGAACCTCATCATATAATAGTTCAAAACATAAAAAACAATGTGAATAATATTGGTATTCGAATTTTTTATAAAATTCAAAAGCTTGTGGTTGCGCATCCATCGCATCTAACCAAACTATTTCATATTGTTTTTTAATAGCTTGATTTTCTAACCAACTTAATAATTTTTTACCGATTCCGTTGCCTTGTGTTTTTTTATGTAAATAAATACGGTGTAATTTTACGCATTTTTTGGTGTTAAAATCTCCTAGTTTTTCTTCCCAAATAATTCTAAAATTACCTATTATTTCATTGTTAAAAATCACAAAATAATTTTCAGATTTTTTATCTAAAAGTTCATTATTAAATTTTTCTTTTGAGTATTGCGTATTTACGTACCAAGCTCCTCCATCTTTCCAAAAATGACTATAAGCTGGTGGATAAATTTCTTTCATTAATCTGAAAAAAATCTCTGAATCTGTATTCAAAATTTCTTTTAAATGTATGTTTTCTGAAATGTAAATCATTCTTTTAAAATCTAAATTTATATTAATATACTAAACAAAAAGCTGTTGATTTCTCAACAGCTTTTTTAATAAATAAACCTTTTAATTTAAAACTTATTCTTGATTTTCAATAGCATCTTTTATTTTACCTTCAAGTTCTTCCATTAATTCAGGATTATCTTTAATTAAGTTTTTAACGGCATCTCTACCTTGCCCTAATTTTGTATCTCCATAGCTAAACCATGAACCACTTTTCTTTATAATTCCGTATTCTACACCAATATCTAAAACTTCACCAACTTTTGATATTCCTTTACCATACATAATGTCAAATTCTGCAATTTGAAAAGGTGGTGCTACTTTATTTTTTACCACTTTTACTTTGGTACTGTTACCAATAACTCTGTCGCCATCTTTTATTTGTGTTCTACGACGAATGTCTAAACGAACAGAAGCATAAAATTTTAATGCATTACCACCAGTTGTAGTTTCTGGGTTACCAAACATTACCCCAATTTTTTCACGTAATTGGTTAATAAATATAACAGTACATTTTGTTTTACTAATAGTACCTGTTAATTTACGTAAGGCTTGCGACATTAAACGGGCATGTAATCCCATTTTAGAATCTCCCATTTCACCTTCAATCTCTGATTTTGGTGTTAAAGCAGCAACCGAATCGACTACTACAATATCAACAGCACCTGATCTAATTAAATTATCAGCAATTTCTAGGGCTTGCTCACCATGATCTGGTTGTGAAATAATTAAATTATCAGTATCAACTCCTAAACTTTCTGCATAAAAACGATCAAAAGCGTGTTCTGCATCAATAAAAGCAGCTATACCTCCTGCTTTTTGAGCTTCGGCAATTGCATGTATTGTTAAGGTTGTTTTACCTGATGATTCTGGTCCGTATATTTCAATAACTCTTCCACGAGGATATCCTCCTACTCCTAAAGCTAAATCTAATCCTAAAGATCCTGATGAAATTGCATCTATATCTTCTACTTGACTGTCACCCAGTTTCATAACTGTTCCCTTACCATAAGTTTTATCTAACTTATCAAGTGTAAGTTTCAGCGCTTTTAGTTTTGCTTCTTTTTCTTTATCTGCTGCCATAAATCGTGCTAATTATATTAAAAATAAGAGCAGCTAAGTTATGAAAAACTACTTTTATTTTACTACCTTTTATGTTACAATATTTGTATTATTGTTTTCATTTAAATTTAAAAAAATGAGTGCGATTATTATTTTAAAAAATACCCTAAGTTTAGCTACTATAAATAATGGTGAGCTTGTTAGCTTTATTGTTAATAACAAAGAATTTATGCATAGTAAAGAGGCTCCTGGTTGGAATGCTTCTGATACTGAAATGTTTCCTATTATTGGGCCTACAAAAAATAATGATTATACTATTAATACTACAAACGGTATTGCCAAACAAGATCAACATGGATTATTAAGAGAGCTTAGTTATCAATTAATTTCTAAAAATAATACAACGGTAATTTTTGAAAAAAAATATGTAAAAAACACCTTGGTTAAAAATGCTAAATTTTCGCATAAATCAACTCAAGAATTTTTGTTTTGGCCTTATGATTTTACTTTCAGAAAAATAATTTCATTAACAGATACATCCATAAAAATAGATTTTGAAATTACCTCTGATAAAGGAATGCCTTATATGTTTGGGTACCATCCGAGTTTTAAATTATCGGGTTTAGGTACAGAAATTATAAAAACAGAAGAGGAAAAAATTACTTTAAATTCAATTTTAAATGTAGGTTCAGCGGCTTACAAAGTTTTAAATATTGATGAAATTATTTTAATTAAAAATAATACTCCTAGCTTAAAAATTAATACTAAAAACTTTAATAATTTTATGTTATGGACCGAAGTTAATAACATGCTTTGTATTGAGCCTATAACTCAATATCCACTGTTAAAAACTCAAAAATATTCAGAAAAAAATATGAGAATAAGTACTGGTAAGGAATTATTTTCGGTAACCATTAGTAGTTTATAAAAACATGGAACATAGGCACTTTATAATTTACAAACCATTTGGCTTTTTATCACAATTTATTACCAATCAAAAAAAAGGTGGTAAACATAAAATGTTAGGCGAATTACATGATTTTCCTGAAGGAACCATGGCTGTAGGTAGATTAGATGTAAAATCGGAAGGTTTATTGTTATTAACTACCGATGGAAAAGTAAGTGATTTTATTACCACCAGGGGTAAGGTAGAAAAAGAATATTATGTACAAGTTAACGGGCTAATAACCCAAGAAAAAATTGAACAATTACAAAAAGGTGTTGAAATTGGTTTTGATGGTAAAAAATACCAAACCAAACCTTGTAAAGTTCGATTAATTGATATTCCTGATTTTCCAGAACGCTCTAAAAAAATACGGGACGACCGTCATGGACCTACGAGTTGGATTTCTGTTACTTTAACCGAAGGTAAATTTAGACAGGTTCGTAAAATGACATCGGCTGTTGATTGCCCTACGCTACGTTTAGTACGTGTTCGTGTAGGAAATATTTTATTAGGTAAAATGGATTCTGGTGACGTTATTGAAGTAGAAAAACTACTGTAACCTATGTTACTTTTTAAAAATTTTCTTTTGATTAATTTTACTGTATGAGAGATAATTCAAATACTTTTATTTATATAATTGCAGCTATAATAATCTTACATTTTATAGTAGGATTTGGATACTTGTTATATAAAATAAATAAAAAAGAGAAAAAGAAATAACTATGCTCTAACCATCTTAATATGCGGAATATTATCTTCTAAATACCCTTCTCCTACTTGCTTAAATCCGTGAGATTCATAAAATTTTTGTAAATAGGTTTGTGCCGAAATTGTAATTTTATTTTCGCTATAATTATCAACAATTCCTTGTATAGATGCTTTTATTAAATCGTGTCCATAACCAAATTTACGTTCACTATTTTTTACAACTACCCTACCAATACTAGGCGTATCAAAATATTGCTTACTATCAAACAAACGAGTGTACGCTATTATTTTATCATCTTTAAAACCTAAAACATGTAATGCTTTTTGATCTTTAAAATCAATATCTTGATATACACAATCTTGCTCAACAACAAAAACTTCAGAACGTAATTGAAGTATTTCATACAGTTCTGAAGTTGTTAATTCTTTAAATGTTTTTATTTTAAATATCATTAGCAATTACACGCTATTTTATTAACTCTATTTGCATGACGACCTCCTTCAAATTCTGTTGCTAAAAATAATTTTACAAAACCTAATGCTTGTTGTAATGATACAAAACGAGCCGGAATAGTTAAAATATTTGCATTATTATGTTGGCGGGTTAATTGTACCAATTCATTATTCCAACATAAAGCAGCACGCACTCCTTGGTGTTTATTAGCAGTCATTTGAGCTCCGTTACCGCTACCGCATAAAATAATTCCCATTTGAGCTTGTTCGGTTTCTACAGCTTCGGCAGTTGGATGTATGGCATCAGGATAATCCATACTACTAGTATCATTAGTTCCAAAATTAATTACTTTATGGCCTAATTCTTCTAAAAGAGTAATAATTTCAAATTTATATTCGGTACCTGCATGGTCATTTCCGATGGCAATTGTCATAATTTGTTGATTTTAATTTAGTTGTGTACTACAAAAATACAGTTATTAACGGTTATCAACAGTAATTAACAATGCTTTTTTTAGTATTCTTAATAAGCCTTTAAAAATTAAGTACTTAAATGATATTAGTTAATTGTTAAGAACTACTAGAAGATTTTAAAAAGTTTATTTGATTATTTACATTTTTTTTACAATACAAGAACAAGTATTACATACACAACTTTTTTTATGAGTTTCTAATAAACATTTATCAACATAAAATTAACCTGTTGTTTACAATATAAAATCAATTAACTATTCATAAAATTAAGTGAATTATTGTTTATAACTATTGTTAATAACTCTGTTTTATAGTTGATTTTAAAGTTTTTAATTAACTAATAACATGTTTATTTTATTTAATAAGTGATATTGACAAAAATTTAAACACTAAGTTATGCTACATATTAACACACTATAATAACAATAATTTCTTTTTTTAAATTTTAAAAATCTTTTATATAAATAATATTATATGTTAATAACAGTTTTTAGAAAATTGAAATTTTAAAATGAATATATATTTTACTAATTAAGAATATTTTTAAAATATAAAATTCTTAATAAAGTATATATAAAACTAGTGATGTTGATAAGTAAGTATAAAAGATACTAATAGTGTTTAAGCGTTTCTTTTTCCTTTTTTTAGAAGATAAACTGAGTCTTTAGCTTTAACTATATTGGTAGGCGTTTTTTTATTTAAAGTCGTATTAATACTTATTACAGTAACAATAATACCTGTAATAAAGATAAAAATAAATAATCCTATTATTTTATGTAAGTTTTTCATTAAAAACGACTTGTATACTTATAAAGACGTAAAATTTTAAGAAATGTTACAATTTTATTAAGATTTTTTTAACTTTTTAAGGAATTACAAATCGTAAAGCTTTATGAATTATTGATGCTGTTACTTTTCCGGTACCAATTAATTCGCCATCAGCTTGTATAAATGGTTGAATTTTAGCGTATTTAGGAGTTATTAACAAAGTGTTTGAAAGATGTGTTTCTACTTTTTTATGATTAATTATTAAGCCATCATATAGCTTTTTTATATTACGAATCAAATCAATTAATGCTAAATTTTTAGCTATTGTAATATCAAATAAACCATCTGTAGTATCTTTATAATCAGTTAATTGCATACCACCAGCTGAATATTTACAAATACCAAAAAGTGTCATTAAACATTTTGTTTCTATAGATAGATTATTTACCTCAATAGTAAAAATTGTTTTTTTATATAATAATAATCCAGCAATACCACTTAAAAGATAAGCTATTGGCCCAAAACATTTTAATTTATTTAGTTTGTTAACAACATAGCCATCATAACCAATACCGGCAACATTATTAAAAAAAGCACTAGTATTTGTTAATTGTAAATACCCAACATCTTGTAAAATTGTTTTTTTATGATGAATTAAATTTATCGAATTAGCTACATTATTTGGCATATTATAAGTCTTAATCCAATCGTTTCCGGTACCTAAAGGAATTACACCTACGGTAATATCAGAAGTTTTTACATATCTTTGCGTCATAATTCCGTTTACTACATGATGTAGTGTACCATCTCCGCCAACGGAAATTATATTTCTATACCCTTGTTGAATAGCTGTGTGTACCAATTCAATTTCATGTTTAGAATGTGTTGTAAAAGCAACAAAAAAATCGATATTTTTTTCGTTTAATAATTGCTCAATTTCTTTCCATTTTTTAGAAAGTTTTTTATTTCCAGAAACTGGATTAGCAATTACAAACCAAGAATGTATCATAAATAATAATGTATAATAACGCCAAAATACAAAATAGATTGATAACACTTATTTAATAAACAAAGCTGTGTATTTATTTGTAAATTGGTAACAATTATAAAAAGAAGAAAGATTAATGACTAGAAAGAAAAAAATCTACAAAAAAAAGGGGAAAGTAATTAAAGATTTAACCCGAAATATATTTAAAATACTTAAAGAAGATACTTCAAAAACCTATAATTACAAGCAAATTGCTAGTAAAATGAAAATTTCTGATACAGACGGAAAAACGCAAGTATTAAAAAAATTAACTGAATTAACAGCTACCAAAAAAATTAAAGAAATTGATAGAGGTAAATATCAAATAAACGAAGATCGTAAATATCATATTGGTACGTTAGATGTAACATCTAATGGAAACGGATATTTTATGTGTGATGATTTTGAAAATGATATTTTTATACCTTCAATAAATTTAGGAAAAGGATTACATCAAGATACCGTAAAGGCGTTTGTTTATAAAAAACGACGTTCAAATAAATTAGAAGCTGAAGTTGTTGAAATCATAGAACGCCATAAAACAGAATTTGTTGGTGTTTTACAAATGAATAAAACTTTTGGTTTTGTAATACCAGATAATCAAAAAATGTATGCTGATTTATTTATTTCTCAAAATAAAATAAATGGAGCAGAACATGGTGATAAAGTGGTTGCAACAATGACAGATTGGCCTGATAATTCTAAAAACCCGTTTGGTAAAATAACCCAAGTTTTAGGTAAACCAGGCGAGCATGAAACAGAAATTCATTCTATTTTATTAGAATACGGATTGCCTTATGAATTTCCATCAGAAGTAGAAAAAGAAGCGGAAAGTTTACCAATTGAAATTACTGAAACAGAAATTGCGAAACGAAGAGATATGCGTAACGATTTAACCTTTACCATTGATCCTAAAGATGCTAAAGATTTTGATGATGCATTATCGTTTACCAAATTAGAAAATGGAAATTACGAAATAGGTATTCATATTGCCGATGTTTCTCATTATTTACAACCAAAAACTATTTTAGATGATGAGGCTTATGAGAGAGCAACATCAGTTTATTTAGTTGATAGAGTGGTACCTATGTTACCAGAAATGCTTAGTAACGGTGTTTGTTCATTACGACCAAATGAAGAAAAATTAACATTTTCGGCAGTATTTGAAATCAATGAAAAAGCACAAATTATTAAGCAATGGTTTGGTAGAACTGTAACCTATTCAGATCAACGATTTGCGTATGAAGAGGCACAATCTATTATAGAAAATTGTACACTTTCTGATGATATTCAACCTTATACAATGCCACTTGATGTTTCAATTATAGATAAAGAATATCAAGTAACTCCAAAAATTGTAGAAGCCACTTTAAAATTAGATGAATTAGCAAAAAAACTACGTAAAAAACGTATGAAAGCTGGTGCAATTTCATTTGATAGAGTTGAAGTTAAATTCAATTTAGATGAAGAAGCAAATCCTGTGGGAGTTTTCTTTAAAGAATCTAAAGATGCTAATAAACTTATTGAAGAATTTATGCTATTAGCTAATAGAAAAGTAGCAGAATTTATCGGTTTTTCTAAAGGAAAAGAAACTAAAAATACTTTTATTTATCGTACACATGATGAACCAAATATTGATAAATTAGCTTCATTACAAAACATTATCAATAAATTTGGATATAAAATTAATACAGAAACCAAAGAAAAAACTTCACAATCTTTAAATAAATTATTAAGTGATGTTCATGGAAAAGGTGAAGCTAATATGGTTGAAACTTTAGCAATCCGATCGATGAGTAAAGCAGCTTATACTACTCAAAATATTGGGCATTACGGATTAGCTTTTGATTATTATAGTCATTTTACATCGCCAATTCGTCGTTATCCCGATGTAATGACGCATCGTTTATTACAACATTATTTAGACGGTGGAACTTCACCAAAAGCAGATGATTATGAAGTTAAATGTAAACATTCATCACAAAGAGAAGAATTAGCTGCTAAAGCCGAACGATCTAGCATTAAATATATGCAGATTAAATATATGAAAGATCACCAAGATGAAGAATTTGTTGGTGTTATTTCAGGAGTTACAGAATGGGGTATTTATGTAGAAATTTCTTCAAATAAATGTGAAGGAATGGTTCGTATCAGAGATATAAAAGATGATTATTACATTTTTGATGAAAAACAATACGCCATTGTTGGTCAATCTTCACACAATGTAATTCAGTTAGGTGATGAAGTGGTTGTTAAAGTTAAAAATACAGATTTAGAACGTAAACATTTAGATTTTCATTTAATTTCGCATTAATATATCTTTTTTGTCACAATAAATTTTAATATTTGTCTTTATACTATTGGTATAATTATTGAATATACCCCATAATTAACAACAATTAAAATGAAAAAAATAACCCTTTTATGTTTGTTTTTGATGTCCGTTTTAGCATCAGCACAAACAACAATTACAAAAAGTTTAGGAGAATTTTCTACAATAAAAGTGTATAACGGAATTGATGTAGAGTTGATAAAATCTACAGAAAATAAAATTACTGTTACTGGTGAAAAAGCTGAAAAAGTAACAATAAAAAATAAAAATAATACTTTAAAAATATCATTAAAATTTCCTGAAACTACTGCCGATGGAAAAGTAAAAGTAAAACTGAATTATGCAACAATATTAAAAATAATTGATGCAAATGAAGGTGCTACTATTACAGGTAAAGGTATTAAACAGACTCAAATTGAAATTAAAGCTCAAGAGGGAGCTTTTATTAACATGGTAGTTGATGTTAAGCATTTAAAGGTTAAAAGTTCATCAGGGGCCGTTATTAAGCTTTCTGGTACCACAAAAAATCAAAATGTAAATGCTGATTTAGGTGGTATGTATCATGGTTATAAATTAATGGTAAGTGATTTAAATCATGTACGTGCTGGTTCTGGTTCTAAAGTAGAAGTACAAGCAGGTGAAACATTAGATGCTAAAGTTTCTTTCGGAGGATCTATTTTTTACAAAGGAAAACCTGAAGTTTTTAAAAATAAAAAAGTAATCGGTGGCGTAATAGAACACCGAAGTTAATTTTGTATCTTTGTAATGTAAAATTTTATTAAAAATGATTTCACATAGTATATTTTTAGGAATGATAGGACCATGGCAAATAGCTATAGTTGTTGCATTGGTATTATTAATGTTTGGAGGAAAGAAAATTCCAGAATTAATGAAAGGCTTAGGTACAGGTATTAAAGAGTTTAAAACTGCTACTAAAGATGATGAAAATGAAGAAAATAGTAAAGTAGAAGAAACCAAATAATTAACTTTTCACTTACATAATAAAAAAACCGAAACTATAATTAGTTTCGGTTTTTCGTTTTTAAAATTTTATAGCAGTACCAGAGGCTGTAACCATTAACATGCCACCATTTTTACCTACGGTCTCATAATCTAAATCTACACCTACAATTGCGTCAGCACCTAATTGTTTAGCGCGTTCCTGCATTTCTCTTAAAGATGTATCTTTTGCTTCGCGTAAAACCTTTTCATAAGAACCTGAACGTCCGCCTACAATATCTCTTATTCCAGCAAAAAAGTCTTTAAATATATTAGCACCAATAATTGTTTCACCACTAACAATTCCTAAATATTCTTTAGCTGGTTTGTTTTCTATGGTATGTGTTGTAGATATTATCATAGTTATTCTCCTTTTTTAAGCTGTTTACTTTCCTTCATACTCTCCCCTATTTGATTTGTAGCTGCAAAACTAGCAACCATATCATTTAACATAGAACTAGCCGCATTTGGGTTATTTGGTAACAAAATTAAGTTACTGTTAGTATCTGCACCTATTGATTGTAAGGTATCATAATGTTGTGTAATTACAATTAAAGCTGATGCTTCTTGTGAATTAATACCAGCTCTGTTTAAAACTTCTACAGATTCTTCTAAACCACGAGCAATTTCGCGTCGTTGGTCAGCAATACCTTGTCCTTGTAAACGTTTACTTTCAGCTTCTGCCTTAGCACGTTCAACAATTAAAATACGTTGTGCATCTCCTTCATATTGTGCAGCAGTTTTCTCTCTTTCTGCAGCATTAATACGATTCATAGCTTCTTTTACTTGAGCATCTGGGTCAATATCAGTAACCAGCGTTTTAATAATATCATAACCATAAGTCATCATTGCTTCGTTTAACTCAGATTTTACAGCAATAGCAATATCATCTTTTTTAACAAATACATCATCTAACCTCATTTTAGGTACTTCAGCACGCACAACATCAAAAACATAAGATGTAATTTGATCATGTGGATAATCTAGCTTATAAAACGAATCATAGACTTTGTCTTTAATAACTTTATATTGAACGGATACTTTTAATTTAACAAATACATCATCCAACGTTTTCGTTTCAATTATTACATCTAATTGTTGAATTTTTAAACTCAACTTACCTGCAATCCTGTCTACTAAAGGAATTTTTAAATGTAATCCTGATTGACGAATACTATGAAACTTACCAAATCGCTGTATAATAGCTGCGGTTTGTTGTTTTACTGTAAAAAATGATGAAAAGAAAATAATGATTCCGAAAAAAATAACGGGATACAAATAGATTGGCATAATTTAGTTTTTTTGAATTAGTAATTTATAGATAAAGATACTATTTATAATAGATATATATAGGACGTTTTTTTTTAGTTTTGTTACATTATTTATTTATAAATTATATTTGCTACAAAATCAATTATATGGAACTTATACAACAGCATGCTACCGAGATTTTAATCTTACTTTTTTTAATAGTTACTTTTTTACAATCTGGAATTGATAAGGTAACCGACTTTAATGGTAATGCTTCTTTTATAAAAGAGCATTTTAAAAATTCGCCATTAAAAAACTCTGTACCACTTTTATTAGTAATTATTCTTGTTATGGAATTAATTGCGGGTGCTTTTATGTTTATTGGTATTTTTAATTTAGTAACTACTGGAAATACTTACCTAGCTTTATTAGGAACTCAAATTGCAGCCTTATCATTAATTTTTCTTTTAGTTGGTCAAAGATTAGCAAAAGATTATGCAGGTGCTATGACGCTAGCAGTTTATTTTATTATTACAATTTTTGGTATGTATTTATTAAATCAATAAAATTTATTTTAATTTATTTTTTAATAATTTTTACTGATTAAAAAACCTCTTAAATATTACATTTAAGAGGTTTTTTAATTTTAGTAAGGTATTTGTATATTTTATAAATTAAAACACACTTAATAACTGTTAAAATACCTTTTAGATATTTTTTACAAGGTAAATTAATGATGAATACTCTCCTGAACGTTTTGCTTTTGTATTTGAAGTTAAACCAATAAAAAAAGCACGTATCGGGTTTGTTTTTTTAGTTCTATTTTTTTCCGACAATAATGAAACATAATACGCATCAAATTTCATTGGTAGTATTTTTTCTATTTGCATTTCAACTTCACTAAATAATTTTTTTATTGAGTTTTTAGAGAAATGCCATAAATGTCTTGGTACATCATAAGCTGCCCAAAATTCTTTATAATGTTCTGCATCGTAACTTTTGTAATTAGGTACAGCTATTATTAAAATGCCTTTTGGTTTTAATAATTTTTTTAACTCAGTAATGTATTCAATTAAATTAGGTACATGTTCCAAAACATGCCAAAGTGAAATAACATCAAATTGTTTTCCTTTATATTCATCAATACTTTCTTTTAAATTAACTTTTTTATTAAAAGCAAAATCTCTTGCTTTTTTTGCTGGTTCTACTCCATTAATTTCCCAACCATTATTTTTACAAACTTTTAAAAAATCACCAGTACCTGCACCTACATCTAATATAGATTTCTCTTCAGTATTAAATGAATTTATTAATTTTAATTTCTGCTTTAAAGTATGATTTTTTACTAGTTGATAAACAGTATCAAAAATAGTTTTTTTACTATCTGTGTGCGATATATAATTTTCACTTAAATAATAATCTTCTAAATTTTGAGGTACAGGTGAAGTAACAAGCATTTCATATTCTTTATTATACATTACTTCATAGCTTTCATCAGAAACTGTATAATCAATACAATTTAATAAAGGAGTTAAGTTTTTATATAGTTCTTTTTTTGTGTTCAATTTCTTTTTCTTTTTATATTGTTCCATGTGGAACAATGTTTACTGTTGTTGCAATATTACGTAAAAAGAAAAAACGCTCCACAAGGAACGTTTTATTTTTTTTAATTCTAAATACAATTTTACCTGCCCATATAAACTAGTAAAACAGAAATATCACTTGGTGACACTCCACTTATTCTACTTGCTTGTGAAATAGATGTTGGTTGTATTTTAGATAATTTTTCTCTAGCTTCAAATGATAAAGATTTTACTTTACTGTAATCAAATTTAGAAGGAATTGGAACATTTTCTAGTCTATTTAATTTATCAGCATTGTTTTTTTCCTTTTCAATATATCCTGAATATTTTAAATGAATTTCTACTTGTTCAATTATTTCTTGATCAATATTATTTTCGGTTAAATAGTTATCTAGTTTTTTGATCGATTTAAAATCTAAAAAGGTTAACTGTGGTCTTGCTGCAATCTTAAATAATTTTACAGACTGATTTACTAAACTTAAGCCTTTACTTTGTAAGATAGGATTTACCTCTTCTTGTTTTACACTTAAATTTTCTATAAACTTAATTAATGCTTCTGTTTTAGTCTTCTTATTTTCTACTCTATCTAGTCTTTCTTTAGATGCTAAACCGATGTTAAAAGATTTTTCAGTTAAACGTAAATCAGCATTATCCTGTCTTAATAGTGTTCTGTATTCAGCACGAGAAGTAAACATTCTATATGGTTCTTCTGTTCCTTTGGTGATTAAGTCATCTATTAAAACACCAATATAAGCTTCACTTCTTTTAAGGATAAATGGTTCTTTATTTTTTGTTTTTAAAGCAGCATTTACCCCAGCCATTAATCCTTGCGCAGCTGCTTCTTCATAACCAGTTGTTCCGTTTATTTGACCTGCAAAAAATAAGTTTTCAATTAATTTAGTTTCTAAGTTGTGCTTTAATTGTGTTGGTGGAAAATAATCATATTCAATTGCGTATCCAAAACGTAAGAATTTTACATTTTCAAATCCGGCAATAGAACGTATTGCTTTATCCTGAACATCTTCTGGTAACGATGTTGAAAATCCGTTTACATAAATCTCTACTGTATTCCACCCTTCGGGTTCTACAAAAACTTGATGTCTTTCTTTCTCTGCAAAACGATCAATTTTATCTTCAACAGACGGGCAATATCTTGGTCCTGTTGATTTAATTCTACCGTTAAACATTGGTGAACGATCAAAACCTTCACGAAGTAAATCATGTACTTCAGGATTGGTGTATGTTAAGTAACAAGACCGTTGTTTTGTTAATGTATTGGTGATTGGTAAGTATGAGAATTTCTCTGGATTTACATCACCAGGTTGTTCTGTCATTTTAGAATAATCTAAAGATCTTCCATCAACTCTTGGTGGAGTTCCGGTTTTCATTCTTCCAGATTCAAACCCTTTTTCAATTAAATCTTCCGTAATTCCAGTTGAAGCTCCTTCTCCTGCTCTACCGCCACCAAATGTTTTTTCACCGATATGAATTAATCCATTTAAAAAAGTACCTGCGGTAACAATAACTGTTTTAGCTTTTATTTCTAATCCTAAAGCTGTTTTTACTCCAACAATTTTATCATCATCAAATAATAATCCGTTAACAGAATCTTGATAAAAATCTAGATTATCAGTTTTCTCTAACATGGTTCTCCAACACTCTGCAAATTGCATTCTATCAGATTGTGCTCTCGGACTCCACATAGCAGGTCCTTTCGATTTGTTTAGCATTTTAAACTGTATAGCTGTCTTGTCTGTTACAATAGCGCTATAACCACCTAAAGCATCAATTTCGCGAACTATTTGACCTTTTGCAATTCCTCCCATTGCAGGGTTACAACTCATTTGAGCAATGTTTTGCAAGTTCATAGTAATTAACAAAGTGTGTGCACCCATGTTTGCGCTAGCTGCTGCAGCCTCGCTACCGGCATGTCCACCTCCTACTACAATTACATCGTATGTTGTGTTAAATAAACTCATTTTTTACTACTGTTCCACGTGGAACGATTTTAGTTTCTGTTTAAAATTTCTAAAGAATCATTTTCTTTAGCGCGCATTATTTGTTTCTCTTCATCGGTTTTATCTTTGTATTTCATATAATGTAAAATACCATGAATAATTACACGATGTATTTCGTTTTCAAATAACACATTAAATTCTTTTGCATTTTCTCTTACTCTTTCAACTGAAATAAAAATATCTCCCCCAACTAATTTACCTAAAGTATAATCAAAACTAATAATATCTGTTAAGGTATCGTGTTGCAAAAACTCTACGTTCATTTTGTGTAAATAAGCATCATCACAAAAAATATAGTTGATTTCACCTAACTCAAAACCTTCATTTTGTATACAGGTTTTAATCCATTTTAAAGTTTTGTCTTCGTTTTTTAGAGTAAAATCTGTTTCGTAATTAAATACAATCATCCTTTAAATTGTTTAATAATAACATAAAATAATGTTGATTACTTATTGTTGTTTTGAAGATTAAAATACTCTTGAACCTTCTTTTTGTAATTAGGGCGCAAAGGTAATGCTTCTCTGTTTAATATTTCTGTTTGGTTATAAAACAACTTTTTAAACTTTAAATCTTTCGCTTTTTTAATATTGTACTCTTCTGTATTGGTATTTGCTTTTCTTTTATTATCCTTATTTTGTTTAAATGTAGCTCCTTCTAATTTTAATAATTGGTGGTTTAACTGTTGCATTCTGTTAATAGTTTTTTGTGTAAAACCTTTTTCTAGAATGTCATTTTCTAATTGTTCCATCTCTTTTAAGGCTTTTTTAGCTTTATCATTACCTTCTCTATTTCCTTTAAGTGCATCTTCAAGTTGTTGCCTTAATTGAGATTGTTCTTTATAAATTTGATACAAATCTCCATCTAATCCTTCACCCTGCTGTTCACTATTCTGATTTCCATTTTCACCTTTTTTTCCATTCTCTTTCTCACTTTTTCCATTTTTTCCATCTTTTGATTTTCCTTGATCTTTTTGCTGCATACCTTGTTGCATTTTTTTCATTAAGTCACTTTGTTTTTGAATAATGTCAGGTAAGCTAAAAGATTTTCCTTTACCTTTTCCTTTACCTTGTCCAGGTTTTGGATTTTTCATAGCATCTAATGTACTACTTAACATATCGATTAAAGTATTTGCAGCAGTCATTACATAACGTTGATTTGTAACTCCGTTGGTAAATTTATTATCTGCAAAATTTTCTAATGATTCATTTAAATTATAATGAGCTAATGATAACTGATCTTGAATTTTAGAAGATATTTTTGGGTTTTTTATTGATAAAACAAATAAGCTGTCATCAATATGCTCAAAGTAGGTTTTAAGTTGATATTGTTTTTGTAAGTTTTTACCAAAATTAGGATGTGAGGAATTAGTACTTGAAAATATATTCATTAATGCTTCTTGATCAAAAGAAAATGTAATTAAGTTTTCTAATACCTGACGTAAACCTTCCATGTTTTCTTCTTCCATTTGCATGCTCATTTCCTGCATAGATTGTTGCATGTTCTGACTCATTTTTTGCATTTTTTCAGAAGCCTTTTTCTGATTTTTTTTAGCTTCACCTTGTTGCTTATCTTTTATATTTTGATTAGCTGTATTAAGCTGTTCTTGCGTCTTTTTAGCTAATGCATCCATTTCAGGTAATTCCATCTGATTTTTTAACTCCTTATTTTCTTTTTTAATGTTATCTAAATCCTTTTTAATCTGCTGAAATTCTTTATTTATTTCTTCTTGCGCCTTAGTATTAATTTCTTTAGTACTTAATTCTTTTTGTTTTTTAGAAAGTTCATTTAAGTCATCAGCTGCCTTTTGTAGCTTTTGTTCAATATAAAAGCGTTTAGTCATTTCTAGAATACGCTCTAAACTCTTTTCTTGTTGTTTATTTTGTTCAGCCAGTTCTTTCGTTTTTTTTATTAAATCTTCCCTAGTTAATTTTTCAGCTAATTTTTTAAGTTCATCTAATAATTTTTGTTGTTTTTCTAGCTTTTTAAGTTCATCAATACGCTTTTTTAATTGTTGTTTCTTTTCTTGTAAACTCTTGTTTTTCTCTTTCTTTTCACTAAAATTACGCTGTAAATTTTTAGTTTGTCGTTGCATCATCTGTTTGTAATGCTCTTGATGTTTAATTATATTTTTTATTTTTTTCTTATCCTTCCAATTAACATTTTCTTTATTTTGAAGATTAAACTGAATTTTTTGCAATTCTTTTTTACTCTTTTTTTGTTTTGTTAAGGAGTTTTCTAGCGTTTGAATATAATTTTGTTGCTCTTGTAATAACTCATTTTCTATTTCATTATTTGTTTTTTGTCTGTACGAGAACTTTTTGCTAATTGTTTTTTTACTACCGTTTACAGCATCGTTATCAAACACCTGAAAATAGAGTTCATAATCGATTCCTTTTGTTAAGTTTAATTCATTAGGAAATTCAAAGAAGAAACTTTGAATTGTGTTGTTGCTAATAGTAATTGATTTATAATTTTTACTTTCAATAATGTTCTTATCATAATAAACTAACTCTAATTTTTTAAAACCATAATCATCACTTATTTGTCCAATAAATTGAGCATTTCCACGTGAAATGCTATCAATATTAGACCTCACATTAATTAAAGGGTGTTCGTCTTTAATTACATTAATAGTAAATTGTAATTGTTCATAGTCTCGTAGGTTTTTGTTTGTTGTAGTTATTTGGTAATTAATCGAATTTTTTATTTGCTTAGAATAATAAAAATCATTGTGTTTATTTTTGCTAAAATGATAACGAAGTTTATTTAATAACAAGTTAACAGTATCAGTTTCAGATGTTTTTACATGCCATTTTACAATTGTTCCTTGTGGAACATTTAGATTTCCAGTATTATTTATGGTTTCATTTTTTTTCTTTGTATACTTAGGATAAGTTAAATTTAATGCTATGTTTTGAATAGCAGGTGTTTTTATAACTTCAATACTATACTGTAACGAAGTAATATTATTTGCTTTTGCATAAAAAATTATAGGCTCCTGAACATCAATAAATGTATAAGAAAATAAACCATTACCTTCATTGTTAAAAAAATAATGTTGCTTATTAAAATGAATTTTTACTTCTTCTGGAGTAATTTTACCAGTGGTTTGAATATATATGGTTATATCTTCTCCTCTAATAACTTTTAAATTTTTAGTAGTTATGTTAAAATAAAAAGGTGCGGGTGCTTGGTAAGCTGTTGAATGGTTTACAACACGGTTAAAACTATCAGATAAATTTTTTGTTGTTCCTGTTATAAACGAAAGTATCCAAATAAAAACAGGAATTGCAGCGTATTTTAAGTATTTAATATTACTACTAAAATTTATAGCCTTGTTAAATGATATGGGCTTTATTTCTTCTGCTTTTTGACTAATACTAGCTAATAATAAATCAGATTGCTCGTTAGTATCCTTTAATTGTAATATGTTTAAAAGTTTATCATTTACTTCTGGAAAATGGTTTCCAATCATTTTTGAAGCTTCTATATCAGAAATTCCTTTTTGTAATCCTGTAATTTTAAAAATTGGAAAACAAATAAAAAGGATAAATAAAAGGAGTTCAATAATTATAAATAGCCAAAACAATATTGTTCTAGCCAATGGTTTTAACCATAAAAAATATTCTATAAATAAGGTGAAAAATAAATATACTAGCCCTAAAGAAATAAATAAAATACTTCCTTTTATTAGTTTGTTGGTATAGTATTTTTTACTAAACTGCTGTAATTTCTGTGTTATTCTATTAAAATCTTCCATATCGATTTATAAAAGTACTATTTTTAAAAGTAAAATTTAGTTAAAGATTTCTGTAAGAACTTTTGTTTATACTAGACTAAGTTATTAAAACTTATATTAAACTTGATTTATATTTACTTTAAAGATGAAAAAACTATTTACTTTACTACTATTAACCATTTCTTATAATTTATTTTCTCAAAGTCCGTGGACTAAGAAAAAGCAAGAATCATATTTACAAGTTTCCTTTACAACAGTTCCATCTTATGATAAAATTTATGGTAATCCAGAGCGAACTACACAAAGAAAAATAACTGATAATACTTTACAATTGTATGGTGAATACGGAATAACAAATAAAACAACTTTATTTGCAAATTTGCCTTTTAAGATGTTAAAATCAGGTGATTTGTCTGAAGATATGTCATTAGAATTACCAACATTTGTTACTGAAAGAGCAACTGAAACAATGCTTGGAAATATTCAAGTAGGAATTAAACACAATTTTTATAACAAAAAATGGATTATATCAGGGCAGTTAGCAATTGAAGCAAATACAGGAAGCTATATAGAAAGCGCTGGTTTACGAAGCGGTTATGATGCTTGGACATTTACCCCATTATTTTTAGTAGGACGCGGTTTTAATAAATGGTACATACAAGCATTTACAGGTTTTGATATTCGTACAAACAACTATAGTAGTAATTATAAATTAGGTGGTGAAATAGGTTATAAAACTCTAAATTGGTTATGGATTGCTGGTTTTTTAGATGGTGTAGCTTCTTTAAAAAATGGTGATATAACATTGCCTCAAGAAAATTTAAGTACAAGTTTGTATGTAAATGATCAAAGTTTTGCTGCATTTGGATTAAAATTTATAGGAGAAATAAATAAAAATTTTGGTGCTAATTTAGCATTAGGAGGTGCCTTTGCAGGACGTAATGTAGCAAAAGTACCCGCAATTAGTTTTGGTTTATATCATAAGTTTTAATTTTTATGGTTTTACCTTACTTATTTTACGGTTAAATTTTGATAAAAGTATTTTGAATTAGATACATTGCTACTTTATTAATCTATAAACTTTAAACTATGTTAAAAAGTATTTCAAATTTAGGCTCTGTATTAAATAAATTAGAACAAAAAAAAATTAATGGAGGAACACAAATAAAAAAAGATTTAGGTTGGTGTAAAAGGAATTATGAAGTTGGAGAACCAGATTATAATTGTTGTGTTGATCCTAAAATAGCTGGTTGTTAATATTTTTATTTCTTTATAACTTAAAGGGTATTTGAATTTTCAAATGCTCTTTTTTTATGACTATATTTGGGCTTTCAAATTAATAACAATGACTGATAACGTAAGAGTGCGCTTTGCTCCTAGCCCAACAGGGCCTTTACATATTGGTGGTGTAAGAACTGCTTTATTTAATTATTTATTCGCAAAAAAATACAACGGAACTTTTGTATTACGTATTGAAGATACTGATCAAACACGTTATGTTGCTAATGCAGAACAATATATAATTGATGCCTTAAAATGGTGTAATATTCCTTTTGATGAGGGTCCAGGGATAAATGAAAAATTTGGTCCTTACCGTCAGTCAGAAAGAAAAGAATTATATAAAAAATATGCCGATGAGTTAATCGAAAAAGGTTGGGCATATTATGCATTTGATACTGCTGAAGAGTTAGATGCACACAGAAAAAATCACGAAGAAAATGGTAAAACATTTACTTATAACTGGCATAATCGTGAAAAATTAAATAGTTCATTGGCACTTTCAGCTGAAGAAGTTAAAGCTAAATTGGCAGCAGGTGATAAATATGTTGTTCGTTTTAAAACACCACAAGATGAAACTTTAATACTTGAAGATGAAATTCGTGGTAAAATTAAAATTGATACGAATGTATTAGATGATAAAGTATTGTTTAAGTCTGACGGAATGCCAACATATCACTTAGCAAATATAGTTGATGATCATTTAATGGAGATTTCACATGTTATTCGTGGTGAAGAGTGGTTACCTTCGCTCCCACTACATGAATTATTATACAAAGCATTTGATTGGAAAGCACCAAAATTTGCGCATTTACCACTAATTTTAAAACCAGTTGGTAAAGGTAAACTAAGTAAACGTGATGGTGATAAACTAGGGTTCCCAGTATTTCCATTAGCATATACGAATGAACAAACAGGCGATATTTCTAGAGGATATAAAGAAGATGGTTATTTTGCAGATGCTTTTATAAATATGCTAGCATTTTTAGGATGGAACCCTGGAACAGAGCAAGAAATTTTTTCTTTAGAAGCGTTAGTTGAAGATTTTGATTTAAGTAGGGTTAGTAAATCAGGAGCTAAATTTAGTCCTGACAAAACAAAATGGTTTAACCAACAATATTTACAGCAAAAATCAAATAAAGAGTTAGCAGCATTATATACTGATATTCTTACCAAAAAAAATATCACTACTGAGGTTGAATTTACTGAAAAAGTAGTTTCATTAATTAAAGAGCGTGCAACTTTTGTTGCTGATTTTTGGGAGTTATCAAGTTTTTTCTTCGAAAATCCTATTGAATATGATGCTAAAGCCGCAAAAAAGCAGTGGAAAGAAACTACTGGTGAGTTAATGCAAGAATTAGCTAAGTTAATTACCACTATTGATAATTTTACAATAGAAAATGCACAAACAGTAATAAAAGCTTGGATAACAGCTAAAGAAATAGGTTTTGGTAAAGTAATGCAACCACTACGTTTAAGTTTGGTAGGTAAATTAGCAGGACCCGATTTGTTTGATATTATGACAATGATTGGTAAAGAAAATACATTATTGCGAATCAATAATGCTATTGAAAAATTATCATAAAAACAAAAATGCCGCTTTTATAAAAGCGGCATTTTTTATGTAGTAAATTTTGTTTAAAACTGATTGTAGTAGCAAGAAGATGAAGATTTACCTCCTCTATTAATACTTCCTGTATTATTCCAGTTTAATTTAAAAACAACACCTAAAGTTCCTTGAATATGTGATCGCATACTTTCAAAACTATCTAAAGAATGTTTGTAATATACTTGTGGGTTGATTCCTATTGTATCATTTAGCCAATAAATTCCACCAGTTCCAATATTAAATGTAGGGGTCATTTTTCGTTCAGAATCCACTACACTTGCTCCTATAAAAGCATATGGTGCAAATTTTTCAAAAACAGGATTAAAATTATAACGTAACGAACCATCTAAAGAAAAATAACTTACAGAATTTTCTATAAAACCAACATCATCTATTGTATTTACAGACATAGCACCGTCAATAGATAAACGCTCACCAATAGGCATGGTTAAACTAAGTACAGGTACTTGAAATTGATAGCGATCTCCAATAAAATCTACATCATCACCACTAAATTTTGTAATTCCTACTCCAACACCTATTTGCCATGAATCGTTTAAATTTTGAGAAAACAATTGCATAGAAAAGCAAAGTATGGTAATAAGTATAATTTTATTTCTCATAAATTATAGGGAGGTTTATTTATAATAACTTAATAAATTGCAATTTAGTATAAATGGTTTAAATACTGTTTACTTTTTTTATAGCAATTATAAAATCTTCTAAATCATTTAAATTCATAACTAAATGTATAGCTTCATCACATACTTTTTCAACATTATCTATTGGGAACTGTAAAGCAACGGCTATTCTTTGCATTAGTGTAACTTGTTCCTTATCTACATGTTTATCTGCATAAATCATCTTTGTTAATAAATACAAACGTTCAATACGTTCATCGTAATTTACAGGTGAGTTTACAGGGTATTTTTCAGGATTCTTTAAAATTTCAACATATTCTGTTTGAGTAATGTTTAACCTCTTTGCTGCTCTGTCTAATAGTTGTTGTTCTCCTTCTGAAATTATTCCATCTGTTTTTGCAATTTTTACAACACTTGCAAAGTGTCCTATTTCTTGTTTGTGTTTTCCACTTGAATATAAATCTGATATTGCCATTTTTTTTATTTTAATTATTTTATAATAACGATAAAAAGTACCGTTTAAATTTTTACTAAAGTTAAGAAATCTATCAAAAATTAAAGATAATTTTTACTTATTATTTTTTATAAATTGATAAATATTATTAATAATAAATGATCTCTAAGAATATGTTTTAAACTCATAAAATAATAAGAGAATATATAATTATTATTTATTGTTTTTGTTAGTTTAAAACATATTTAAAATAAATATTTCTGTTTTAACTGTAACAAAAGACAAATTTTAAAAAAAGTAATCCAAAAAATAAAGTTTATAGATTATTTTTAATTTATAACAAAAAACATTCCTCGTATATTTGCGTAAATTTTTTTAGGTTGAGCAAGCAAACTATTGTAAATTATTACCAACAATCTAGCAATGTTAAGCAGATTGTAGATGCACTTCAACAAGAACAACCCCATTTTCAAATAGCGAATTTGGTTGGTTCTTCGTTGTCTTTTGTTATTTCTGAAAGTTTTAAAAAAGCAGATAAACCCTATTTGTTAATCTTTAATGATAAGGAAGAAGCTGCATATTATTTAAACGATTTAGAACAATTATTAGGCGATAAAAACGTGTTGTTTTATCCGGGGTCTTATCGAAGACCTTATCAGATTGAGGAAACTGATAATGCTAATGTGTTGTTACGATCAGAGGTTTTAAACCGAATTAATTCGCAAAAAAAACCAGCCATAATTGTTACCTATCCTACTGCCTTATTCGAAAAAGTAGTTACTAAAAAAGACCTCGAAAAAAACACTTTAAAAATTACGGTTGGAGAGAGTTTATCGCCCGATTTTGTAAATGAAGTATTATTTGAATATAACTTTAATCGAGTAGACTTTGTTACAGAACCTGGAGAATTTTCAGTACGAGGTGGAATAATCGATGTGTTTTCTTTTTCTAATGATGAACCATATCGAATAGAGTTTTTTGGGGATGAAATAGATAGTATTCGAACTTTTGATGTGGAAACGCAACTTTCTAAAGAAAAACTTAAGAAAGTATCTATAATGCCCAATGTAGAAAACAAAACATTACAAGAAAGTAGAGAGAGTTTTTTAAAATATATTTCAGCAAAAACAGCCATTTTTGTTAAAAATACTGAGATTCTTACCGATAATTTAGATAAGTTTTATAAAAAAGCCGAATTTTCATTTAATGAATTATCTACCGAACTTAACCATTCAAAACCTTCAGAATTATTTTGTAATGGTAGTTTGATTAAAAAACAATTAACAGATTTTACATTGGTTGAAATGTCATCTCAAACACAGTCGAGAGATATTTCAGAAATAAAGTTTAATACCCATCCGCAGCCTTCTTTTAATAAAAAATTCGATTTATTAATTCAGAATTTTAACGAATTTTCAACAAAAGGATTTACCAATTATATATTTTGTTCTAACGATAAACAAGCACAAAGATTCCATGATATTTTTGATGATAATGAAGCTGATGTTTCCTATGAAACCATTGTATTTCCATTATATCAAGGATTTGTCGATTTAGAAAATAAAATTGTTTGCTATACCGATCATCAAATATTTGAACGTTATTATAAATTTCGCTTAAAAAATGGGTACGAGAAAAAGCAATCCATCACATTACAAGAGCTTACCAAGTTAGAAATTGGCGATTATGTAACCCATATTGATCACGGAATTGGAAAGTTTGCAGGTTTACAAAAAATTGATGTAGAAGGCAAAAAACAAGAAGCAATTAAACTTATTTACGGCGACCGCGATATTTTATATGTAAGTATTCACTCGTTACATAAAATATCAAAATTTAATGGTAAAGACGGTAAACCGCCTAAAATATATAAGTTAGGCTCTGATGCTTGGAAAAAAGTAAAACAAAAAACGAAGGCAAGAGTAAAACATATTGCCTTTAATTTAATTCAACTTTACGCAAAACGAAAATTACAAAAAGGCTATGCTTTTGGCCCAGACACACATATGCAACATGAGTTAGAAGCAAGTTTTATTTATGAAGATACACCTGATCAGTTTACAGCAACGCAAGATGTAAAAAATGATATGGAAAAAGCCCAACCTATGGATCGTTTGGTGTGTGGTGATGTTGGTTTTGGTAAAACAGAGGTTGCTATTAGAGCCGCTTTTAAAGCGGTAGATAACGGAAAACAAGTGGCTGTTTTAGTGCCAACTACCGTTTTAGCGTTTCAGCACTTTAAAACCTTTTCTGAGCGTTTAAAAGATTTTCCGGTTACCATAGATTATCTAAACCGCTTTAGAACCACAAAACAGCGTAACGGTGTTTTAGAAGGTGTTACAAACGGAAGTGTAGATATTGTGATAGGAACACATCAATTAACCAATAAAAAAGTCAATTTTAAAGATTTAGGGTTGTTAATTATTGATGAAGAACAAAAGTTTGGAGTTGCCGTAAAAGATAAGCTGAAAACCATCAAAGAAAATGTAGATACCTTAACGTTAACCGCCACTCCTATCCCAAGAACATTACAATTTAGTTTGATGGCTGCACGTGATTTATCAGTTATAAAAACGGCGCCACCAAACCGTCATCCGATTGAAACCAATGTAATCCGCTTTAGCGAAGAAACGATTCGTGATGCTATTTCGTATGAAATTTCTCGTGGTGGTCAAGTGTTTTTTATCCATAATCGAATAGAAAACATCAAAGAAGTAGCAGGATTGTTACAACGTTTGGTTCCATCGGCAAAAATAGGTATCGGTCATGGGCAAATGGAGGGTAAAAAGTTAGAGGAATTGATGCTTGGGTTTATGAATAATGAGTTTGATGTATTAGTGTCTACCACGATTATCGAAAGCGGTTTAGACGTACCAAATGCCAATACTATTTTTATAAATAATGCCAATAACTTCGGATTGTCTGATCTGCACCAAATGCGTGGTCGTGTAGGTCGATCTAATAAAAAAGCATTCTGTAATTTTATTACGCCACCATTTCATATGATGACAGATGATGCTCGTAAACGTATTGAAGCATTAGTATTATTTTCTGACTTAGGAAGCGGATTAAATATAGCCATGAAGGATTTAGAAATTCGTGGTGCAGGTGATTTATTAGGTGGTGAGCAAAGCGGATTTATTAATGATATTGGATTTGATGCTTATCAGAAAATATTACAAGAAGCTATTGAGGAATTAAAAGAAAACGAGTTTAAAGAACTGTATCCGGTAGATGAAAATGAACCAAAAGAGTATGTAAAAGAAGTACAAATAGATACTGATTTTGAAATTCTTTTTCCTGATGATTACGTAAATTCAGTAACCGAACGATTGAGTTTGTATAACAAATTAGGAACCTTAACCGAAGAAAAAGAATTGGTAGAATTTGAAAGTCAAATTACCGATCGTTTTGGTGAATATCCAACTCAGGTTCAAGATTTATTAGACTCTGTTCGTATAAAATGGTTAGCGAAGGAACTCGGTTTAGAAAAAATTATTTTAAAGCAAAAACGTATGATTGGTTATTTTGTTTCTGATCAACAAAGCGGATTTTATCAAACTCCAGCATTTACAAAAATGTTGCAGTATGTTCAAAAAAACTCGAAAAGTTGTGTTATGAAAGAGAAGAAAACCAAAAATGGCTTACGATTATTAATCACATTTATTAGAATTGATTCGGTAAATACAGCTTTAAAAATATTACAAAAAGTATAGGTTCATATCATTTTGAGCGGAGTCAATAAATATTGATTAGATTTTTAACCTTTCGCATGCGCTCGAGGAGATACTTAAAAACATAAAATGGCATCAATATTTGGTCACGCACTAGCATCGTTTGCTCTCGGAAAAGGATTTTCTAAATCGCTTGTAAATTGGAAGTTCCTTTTATTAGGTATTGGTTGTGCAATACTACCAGACGCTGATGTAATAGGCTTTAGTTTCGGAATCAAATACAATAGTTTTTGGGGACATCGCGGCTTTTCGCATTCACTTTTCTTTGCGTTTATTTTAGGGTTTTTAATCACCTTAATATTTTACAGAAAAGAAATATTTACAAAAAAAGGTGTAGCACTCATTTTATTTTTTACAATAAGTACCGCTTCACATGCTATTTTAGATGCTTTAACAACTGGTGGTTTAGGAGTTGCATTTTTTTCTCCTTTCGATACGAGTCGTTATTTTTTTCCGTGGCGACCAATTAAAGTATCGCCGATTGGAATTGAACGTTTTTTTGGTGAAAGAGGTGTTAAAGTATTGATGAGTGAGTTTATTTGGATAGGAATTCCGAGTGTGATTTATATGTTAATTACGAGCTATTTTAAAAGAATCAAAAAATAACCAATGCAAAATAACCATCTTAAAAATATATCAGGCCTATTAGTAGCTACATTTTTTGTGAGTACTTCAGGTGTTTTGGGCAAATATATTGCTATGCCATCAGAGGTTATTGTATGGTTCCGCTCTGCTTTTGCTATGGTGTTTTTATACGCTTTTTGCCGTTTAAAAAAAATTGATATTCCATTAAAATCTACCAAACATGTGATTCCATTTATTATTAGCGCAATTTTTATGGCATTGCATTGGATTACCTATTTCTACGCATTAAAACGATCTAATGTAGCTATCGGTATGCTGTCTTTATATACTTTTCCAGTAATGATTGCTTTTTTAGAACCCTTGTTTTTAAAGATAAAATTTAATCCAATATATATTCTTCTAGGCTGCATGGTTTTGTTAGGGATTTATATGCTAGCGCCAGATTTTAATTTAGAAAGTGAAAATGTTCAAGGAATATTATTTGGACTACTCTCTGCTCTATGTTATGCTATCAGAATTTTAATTTTAAAACAATACGTATTGCAGTATAACGGGGTATTATTAATGTTTTATCAAACCTTAATAATTACTATTTGTTTAGTACCAGTATTGTTTTTTATGGATGTTTCTGGGTTAGAAACTCAATATCCGTATGTACTATTAATTGCTTTTTTAACTACAGCAATAGGTCATAGTTTAATGGTACATTCGTTACAGTTTTTTTCAGTTTCAACAGCAAGTATTATTAGTAGCGTACAACCAATATTCGGAATTGTTTTAGCATTCTTATTTTTAAATGAAGTTCCCACGTGGAACACTTTTGTAGGTGGAAGTTTAATCCTCGCAACCGTAATTATTGAAAGCATCCGAAGTAAAAAATGATAATAAATAAAGTATTAGGTTTTATTTAAAACTGTTAGAGTTTATTCGTCAATGCAGGTAGTTTAATAATAGCCTAATGTATTTTTTGTTGTTGCTGTATAATGCTTTTTAGGGTTACATCTTCATAATTTCTACGAACAAAGGTAAGGGCACTATCTAACACCTCACCCATTCCATCACTATCTCTAAAATTGATATCGCCAGTAAATTCAAAAATTTCTGTTTTTAATTTTTTAATATGTTTAGGAATGGAAATATTATCAGATTTCATGGCAGTAAGTAATCTGTTTAAACGAGAACGAGACCCTAATATGCGTTTTGCAACAATTGAGCGTTCTTCAAGTTGGTACTGTTCTATTGATTCAGAATCAAGTTTTTTAGTAACTAATTGAACCATTTTTAAATTTTCTTTAAAAAATTGAGGGTAATAGACCTTAAATTTTCCTTCGTAACATTGTTGATCAAAATCTATCGGACGTATTTTATACACCACGTTTTCAAAATCGTGTGTAGGTACTACAACATAATTGTACGAACGCATGTCGCCTAACAAACGAATCATACAACGTTCGTTAAATTTTACAAATTCTTTAGCTATTTGTGCTTTTTCAATTTCTAAACAATCGGCCAAATAATCTTTGATAAAAACATCTCCTGGAATTCCAGAAATATGTTCTTCAATTAAGGTGTCTTTATGCACCAAAAAATTTAAATTATAAGGTGATAAAATATCTTCTAATTCTAACCCGTAAATACGAGAAGCATCGGTTTTTTTTACATAAAAATACGTGTAATTATCATTTAAAATATTACGAACTTTTACTCTAAAAGGTTGTGAATTACCAAAGGTGCAAAAATCTACAGCATCAATATTTAAGTGTTTTATACTAGCGTCTGAACCGTTTGAATGTAAAATATTATACACTTTTTTAAGACTTAAATCGATTTCTTCTCGTTCAAACTCGTTGTAATAAACACGCACCCATAAAGTATCATTATCATCTTTATCATATACAGCTATTGATCCTTGAAAACGCAATAAATCATCATAAAAAATAGGAATTTGAATGGTTCTGTTATGTCTTTTTAAGTAAAGCGAAAGCTTTTTATTAACAGGATATGCAGGTTTTTTTTGAGATATTAATTTTTCTTCAGCCATGCTTCAAAGGTACTAAATGGCAAACAATTTACCAGGTAAAGGTTTTACTACTCCTTTAAGTTCCATTTGAAGTAAGATGGATGCTAATTTATAGGTAGGAATTTCACAATCAAGTGCAATAACATCAAGTAATTGTTTACCATTTTGTTGTAGGTAGTCGTAAATTTTTTGTTCAACGTTATTTAAATCAACAAATAACTGTTGTTGTAAAGGTTGGTTTTTAGGTTGTTTAAGATCCCAGTTTAACATTTTTACAATATCTGTAGCTGAGGTTAATAAATGCGCCTGATTATTTTTAATAAGTTTATTACAGCCTTTACTATACATATCGGTAGTTTTTCCGGGTAAGGCAAATACATCTCGGTTGTAAGAATTAGCAATATCAGCAGTTACTAATGAGCCTCCTTTTTCGGCAGATTCTAATATGATTGTTGCTTTTGAAATACCCGCAACAATACGATTTCGTTTTAAAAAATTTTCGCGTAGTGGTTGTTCATTATGATAAAACTCGGTAATAAATCCACCGTTTTTATTTACATCATTAATATATTTTTTATGAACTTTCGGATAAATTTGCTCAAAACCATGTGCTAAAACTCCAACGGTTTGCAAATTGTTTTTTATAGCGGCTTTGTGAGCACAAATATCAATTCCGTAGGCAAAGCCACTAATAATTATGGGATTATATGCAGCTAAGTTTTCAATAAGTTGATTACAAAAATCACGCCCGTAAGAAGTAATATTTCGTGTACCAACTATAGAAATAATTTTTTGACTGTTGAGGTTAATAGTTCCGTCTTTAAAAAATAATATAGGTGCATCAATACAGTTTTTTAAATTAAGCGGATAATCATCTTCTAAAAAATAAGAAAACTGCAATTTTTTTTTCTGAATATACTTTAGCTCCTCCTCTGCCCTTTTTAAGTTAGTTGTATCCAGTAAATGTTTTATAACATGCGTGCCAATTCCGTTTATTTTTTGCAAAGTATTTGCACTTTCTTTAAACACCTGTTCTACACTTCCTGTGGCAGTAATTAACTTTTTTGCTAAAATATCACCAATGTTTTTGGTTGCTTTTAATCGTAAAATGGCCACTAATTTTTCAGATTTCATACAGCAATAATTTGATTATCAATATACAAAAAAACTGTTGATAACATTTGTATGAAAACTTAAAACGACTTAGTAAAAAAACTATATTTGTTATTATGACATTAGCCAACTATATAAACGATTTATTATACAGATACGATTGCGTAATTGTTCCTAATTTTGGTGGTTTTGTAACCAATAAAATAGGCGCTAAAATGAACGATGCTACTCAAACATTTTATCCGCCGAAAAAGCAAATTACTTTTAATGCGTATTTACAGCATAATGATGGTTTATTGGCAAATTATATTGCTTCAAATAAAAATATTTCTTTTGAAAAGGCAACTACTTTTATTGCAAATGAAGTGGCTCAATGGAAAAATGAATTAAACAATACTGCTGTTAAAGTTGCCTCTGTAGGTAGCTTATCTTTAAATGAAGCAAAGCAAATTGTTTTTGAACCAAATACTACTAGTAATTTTTTAACAACATCTTTTGGTTTAGCTATTGTAGAAAGCGAATCTGTAAAAAGATTTAAGCAAACAGTAAAACCATTGCCAGTAGTTGTTAAAGAAAAAAGTAACACAGCTGTTTTATTAAAATATGCAGCAACAGCGACAATTTTATTAGGAATTAGCTATGCTGGTTGGAATGGAATTAAAAATCAACCTGAAAATGATTTGTTAGCAGCGAAACAACAAGCTGAAAAAAAACAAATTCAATCAGCAACTTTTGTTATTAATAACCCGTTACCGACCATCAATTTAAACGCAACGAAAACATCAAAAGGGAGTTTTCATATTATTGCAGGTGCTTTTCAGGAAATAAAAAATGCTGAAAACAAGCTTAAAGAATTGCAAGAGTTAGGTTACGACGCTAAAATATTAGGTAAAAATAAATTTGGTTTAACACAAGTAACATTTACTAGTTTTAATTCTAAAGAAGAAGCTCGTAAATCTTTATTAGAAATTAAAAAAACAGTTAGTGAAGATGCATGGTTATTGGTTAAATAATCATTCTTTTAAATTACTTATTTTTTTAGCTTTATGTATATCTTTGCATCAAAAATTAATTGATGAAAGCGCAAACACCTAAAGAATCATTAACAGTACTTACCGATCTTGTTTTACCAGGAGAAACTAATTATTTAGACAATCTTTTTGGAGGAGAATTATTAGCTCGTATGGATAGAGCTTGTAGTATTGCAGCACGTCGTCATTCTAGACGAATTGTGGTTACTGCTTCAGTAAATCACGTTGCGTTTACAAAATCAGTTCCTGTTGGAAGCGTGGTTACTTTAGAAGCTAAAGTTTCTAGAGCATTTAAATCATCTATGGAAATTTATGTAGATGTTTGGATTGAAGATCGTCAATCTGGTGAAAAAACAAAAGTAAACGAAGGTATTTATACATTTGTTGCTGTTGATGAAACAGGAAAACCAGTTCCAGTTCCACCAATTCAACCAGAAACTGAATTAGAGAAAAAACGTTACGATGCGGCTTTACGTAGAAAACAATTAAGTTTGGTTTTAGCAGGTAAATTAGACCCTAAAGAAGCTAAGGAGTTAAAAGCATTGTTTTTAGGTTAAAAGAAGCTTAAATCTTGTCTAAATCACCATTTTCAGATAAAAATATGGCTATAGATTTTGTTTTTTCAAACTGAGAGAAAATTATAATCATAATTACAGTAATAGGCACACTTAAAATCATGCCTGTTACTCCCCATATCTTACCCCAAATAGCTAAGGATAATATAGTTACTAAAGGGCTTAAATTTAAAGACTTACCAAATAATTTAGGCTCTATAATATTACCTACAATTACTTGTACTGAACCAACAGCAATTAGTACTATTAAGAAGGGAGTAAACTCTCCAAATTGTATCAAACTAAAAATTGCTGGAAAAATTGTAGCAATTAACGAACCAATGGTGGGTATATAGTTTAATAAGAAGATTAAAAAAGCCCAAAAAGGTGCGCTGTCTACGCCTACAATTAATAAAACAATATAACTTAAAACACCTGTAAGTAAGCTTACATAAGTTTTTAAACGCAAGTAATTTGAAATGGAATATTCAATTTTTGTTAACATTAATTGCATACTTGTATGCTTATCTTTTTTTCTTTCAAATACTTTAACAAGTTTCTTTTTAAAACTACTTTCTTCTAAGAAGATAAATAAGGCATAGATGATAATCATAAAAGTATCGCCTAATAAACTACTAATACCGTTAGCAATATCTCCTAAAACCGATCCGTAATTAAAATCACCAATTACCGATTTTACTGATTTTATGATATCAATATGAAAATAAGTATCTAAACTTTTAATAGTTGCATCAATATTTGGCTCATATTTAGAGTATGATGTTGATAAATTTGTAATACTATTGGTAATAATTTCAGAAATAAAACCAAAACCCAATACAATAAAAGTAAATACAAAAACATTACTTAACCAACTAGTAATAAATCTTTTAGCAAACGGTATTTTGTAAATTGTTTTACGAATTTCACGTGTTAGAAACCAAAAAATTATGGCAAATATAAACGGTATTAAAATTCCTTTACCAACAACTAAAACAGCTATGATTGCAACAAAAATAATAATGAAGTTTGTAGAATTTTTCATACACTTATATTAATTAGTACGTATCCATGTTGCTGGATTTAACTTAGTAACATTTTTTGATAAAATAAAAAGTAACGTGGTTTTACCTGAAATTTTGTCGGTAAAAACCTTTCCTATTTTATCGCCTGTTTTTATTATACTACCCTTTTTAACATACACATTTTCAAGATTATTATAAGAGGATATATAACTACCATGTTGTATTAATACTGATTTTTTACCACCAGATTGCGATTGTAATGCTAATACTTTACCGTTAAATATACTTTTAGCATCTGTATTTTTTTTGGTAACAATATGCAAGCCAGGACTGTTAATTTTTATACCAGAAAATGTTGGATGAGGTTGCACACCGTATCTTCTGGTTATAATCCCTGTAACAGGCCAAGGTAAATTTCCTTTATTTTGCTCAAATCTTGCCAGTAATTTTTTTTCGGCAGCATCTAAAACAAATCCTGTCCCACCTTTTTTAGGTTTCTTTTTTCCTTTATTAGCCTTTGCAATTGCTTCTCTAATTAAACGATCTATACGAGCTGTTATTCGTTTTTCTTCTTTGATTTTCTTCTGTAAATTTCGCTTGTATTTACTTTCTTCTTTTTTAATTTTAGAAACTAATTTTTCTTGCGATTTTTTATCAGATTCTATTTCTTCTTTTTGTGATTTTTTAGCAATAATTAATAATTCTTTGTCTTTTTTCTTTTGTATTAAAGAATCATTAAATTGTTTAATTTCATTTGCCTTTACAATAAGATCTTCACCTTGTTTTTTTCGGTAATCATTGTATTGTTGCATGTATTTTAATCGCTTATAAGCTTGGTAAAAACTTTCAGAAGAGAGTAAAAACATGGTTTTACTTTGTTGCGATTTACTTTTATGGGTTTTTACAACCATATCAGCATACTCTTTTTTTAATTTTTTTAACTGCTCATTATATGTGGCAAGTTGTTTTTCGTTTAATGTTATTTCTTTTGATAGTTTTTGTGATTCTAACTCAATAACTTTTATTAAACGTTCTCTAGTATTAATTTTTTGACTTAAGTCCTTTAAATCATCTAAAGCATTCCCTTTTTCTTTTTTTGTTTTAAACAGTAAATTGTTAATCTGTTTAATTTCATTTTTTAGTTTTTGATGCTTCTTTTCTAGTGTTTTTCGTTCTTGACTATAAGAAGGAAAACCTATTAAAAAAACACTTAAAAATGAGATATATAAAACAGTTTTTTTCATTATAATTTTATTTCTTTATAACCTTTAGGCATTTTAAAATCAACATTTAACTTAGTATTAAAATCAACAGATCGAGTTGAAATATCAATATTTGTATAGCTATTGTTTTGTTTTGCGTTGATTTTTATCTTTTCTGGAAATAACACTCCTTTTTTATTTAAAAATTTAGGGTATGCTATATCTAAACGTTGATTTTTTTTTGTGCTTACAACCGATTGTTTATTTAATTTGTAATGAAGTGAATTTACATAAAAAAAGAGATTAAATAATTCGGATTGTTTTTTTGGGGTAAGTTGATACGATTTATCTGTAATTGTTACAGCATGTCTTTTTTGTCTTACATTAAATAACGATTCTCCTAACAACATATTTTGTAGTTGCTTGAAATTAATATCGGTACCTAATAATTTTTTGAGCATTGAAAAATCGCCATCAAAATAGTTTTTATAAAAAGGCGAATAGAATTGCACTTTTGTAGGCGTAATTTTGGCTTTAAAAACAGTTATATATTTGGTTCCTTTAAGCCAAATTACTTCATCTTTTTTAATTTTCATTCGTATTTTAAAGCCTACTTTTTCTTTATTACTTTTATAGTTTACTTTTAAACGAGCATCTACGGTTTTCTCATCAAAATTAGCATTAGTATGTTTTTTTGCTACTCTACGAGCAGACATTTCTTTAATTATGGTTGGTTTATTTGCTATGTTTTTACTCGACTTACACGAATAAAAACTTAAAAATAAAACAATAAGTAGGGTAACGTATTTCATAAAATTTATAAAAGGAAAACTATTTTAGCGTTTTTTCGGCTTTATTTTTAAAAAATGAAGCTTTTTTAGTATCATTTAATTTCTGATAAGCTTTTGCCATTTCAAAATAAAATTGTGCTTCAATTTTAGTGTTATCAATTACAAAATCAATGCCGTTTTGTAAACTTTGTAGCGCTTTCTTATATTGATGATTATTGTTAAGTGCTTTACCGTTCATTAAATAGATAAAAGGCTGTGCCGGAAATAAGGTTAAACCTTGCTCACTATATTTTAATAAATCAGTATGAGTATTTATATGTAACTTATTTAATAAAGGTTTTAAGTTTGCAAATGTTTTTTCTTTTTCAAAAATTACACGTAAATCTACATTTACAATGTTTTTAGGTGCTTTTTTAACTTTGTTGGCTACGTTATTATGTAACCTTTCTTCAATTCTTCGAAGCCTAGAATCTAATAATTTTGCGTTTCTTAGTTCTGATAAGACTTTTTTAGCTGAAGCTACATCACGATTTTGAAGATGTAAATAGACAAGTACTCTTTTTTTCTTCGGATGTTTTTTTGCAAGTTGTTTTTGAACTGTTACGGCTTGCTTAAAATCTGCAGTTCTTCGTAAAATAGCAACCTTATGTTCAAGCATCCAAAGATTATCTTCCTCTATATTTAAAGATAAATCGATGTATTCTAAAGCTTCAATATTTCTACCTAATTTTAAATAATTTTTAGAAAGTTCAAATAAAACAGCCGTATCATCAGGTGTTATTTCATTGCAGTTGTTTAAATATTCAATGGCTTTTTTGTGATTGAAAACAGCTTTTTGTGAAAGTGCTTTAAAAAAGTTTTCTTGAAAATCGATATTGTTTTTTTCGTTAATAGCTATAACACCAGGAATACTGTCTTGTGAATAACATATAAAGGCGTAAAAAATCAAGAAAAAAGATAAAAACATCTTAATTCTTGATTTTTTATGGATTGTTTTACTATGTAAGTTCTGTATAATCACCTATACTGACCGATGTATAATTAGCATTGTATTTTGCATGATTACCAATCATTGCATTATCTAATTTTGCGTTAGATATATGAACGTTTGTTTGAATTAATGAGTTTACAATTGTTGAGTTTTCAACAACACTATTTTCACCAATTGAAACAAAAGGTCCAATTTTTGTGTTTTTTAAAACCACATTTTTACCTACAAAACAAGGTTGTATTATTTCTGAGTTTTCTAATACAACGTCGTTAGCAACTAAATTGTTGCCATCAGCTTGCTCAAAACCTAAAACTTGCTTATTGGTATCAACCGTTGGATCTTTTTTACCACAATCCATCCAAGCATCTACTTTACCAGGTATAAATTTTGCACCTTGTTGTTTTAAAGACTCTAAAACCTCTGTTAATTGAAATTCACCTGAAGGGCGAATATCATTATCAATTAAATGCTTTATTTCTTCACGAAGCTTATCACCATCTTTAAAGTAGTAAATTCCAATAATTGCTAGATCAGAAACAAACTCTTTCGGTTTTTCAACAAAATCAGTAATGAATCCGTCTTTTAATTTCACCACACCAAAAGCACTTGGGTCTGCTACTTGCTTTACCCAAATAGCACCATCTGCGTTAGCATCTAACGTAAAATCAGCTTTAAATAAAGTGTCTGCAAAAGCCACAACGCACGAGCCGTTTAATGATTTTTTAGCGCAATAAATAGCATGCGCAGTTCCTAACGCTTCTTCTTGTACATATACTGATCCTTTAGCCCCTAAACTTTCGGCAATTGCTATTAATTTATCTTTAGTATCCGTAGGAAAACCTTTAGCAGCTGTACCAATTATAAAGGCAATTTCTTCTATTGGTTGGTTTACAACCGAAGTTATATCTTCAACCAAACGTTGTACAATTGGTTTACCAGCTATAACGGTTAACGGTTTTGGAGTTGTAAGTGTATGAGGTCTTAAACGAGACCCGATTCCTGCCATTGGAACGATTATCTTCATGTTTTTCTTTTCGTTTTTTAACGGTGCAATATACCATTAATAAAGCATTGAAAAAAGTTACAAACCTTCTGGTATTGCTGCTATTAATGTTTTGGTATATTCGGTTTTTGGATTGTTGTAAATTTCATCAGCATCTGCAATTTCTTCAAGTTTACCTTTATTCATCACTACTAATTGATCGGCCATGTATTTTACTACCGATAAATCATGAGAAATAAAGATATAGGTAAAGTTAAATGCTGCTTTTAATTGATTTAATAAATTTAAAACCTGTGCCTGTACTGATACATCTAAAGCAGAAACGGACTCATCACAAATAATTAATTTTGGCTTTAAAGCAATGGTACGTGCTATACCAATTCGTTGACGTTGTCCGCCAGAAAATTCATGCGGATATCTATAAAAATGCTCTTTTTCTAACCCAACTTTTTCTAATAATTCGCATACATATTCTTTTCGTTCTTTTGATGATTTTAAAATATTATGAACCTTCATAGGTTCTAAAATTGCGTTACCAACGGTAATTCTTGGATTTAAAGAAGAAAAAGGATCTTGAAATATAATTTGAATTTCTTTCCTTAATTTTTTAAAACCAGATTTTGAAAGTTTTGTAATATCTACTCCGTTATAAATTATTTCTCCTGAAGTTGCGTTTTCTAATCGTAAAATAGTTCTGCTTAACGTGGTTTTTCCACAACCGCTCTCCCCTACTAAACCTAAAGTTTCACCTTCATAAATTTTAAAAGATACATTATTAACTGCTTTTACAATTGTTGGCTTTATAAACCAAGAAGCATTAGAAATAAAATTCTTGTGCAAGTTTTTGATTTCTAGTAATGGAGGTTTTTTGTAAATTTTTTGCTGAAATTCAGCACGTTCACTATCAGAATAAACAGTTTTATTTACCGTATTATTAATAAAATCGTTAACCGTTGGTAATATTTTAAAACGCTTTTTAGTATTCGGTTTTGAGTTTATAAGTGCCTTAGTATAGTTTTCTGTCGGATTCATAAAAACCTGATCAACTTTACCTTGTTCAACAATTTTTCCTTTATGCATTACTACTACGTTGTTTGCAATTTCAGAAACCAAAGCCAAATCATGAGAAATAAAAATAATTCCCATTTTATACTCTTGTTGTAATTCTTTTAAAAGTAAAATTATTTCTTTTTGAACCGTAACATCTAAAGCTGTTGTAGGTTCATCGGCAATTAAAAGTTTTGGTTTGCAAGCAATTGCCATAGCAATCATAACCCGTTGTTTTTGTCCGCCACTTATTTGGTGTGGATAGGAGTTAAAAATAGTTTCAGTTCTAGGAAGTTTTACTTTTTTAAAAAGTGAAATAACCTCTTCTTTTATTTGTTTATTTGATAGATTGGTATGCTGTTCTAAAATTTCAGAAACCTGATTACCACAAGTTAAGGTAGGATTTAAAGAACTCATAGGTTCTTGAAAAATCATGGCTATTTCACTCCCTCTAATTTTTTGAAAATTATTGTTGTTGTAGGTCAATAAATTTTGCTTTTCAAACAGAATTTCTCCTTTAATATTTGCAAATTTAGGAAGCAGCCCTAAAATAGCTAAAGAAGTTACTGATTTTCCGCTTCCACTTTCTCCAACAATACCCACAATTTCGTTTTGTAATATATTAAAAGAAACATTTTGAATAATTGCAGGAGCATTTTTAAAACTTATTGCTAAATTTTTAACTTGAAGCATTGGTGTAATTTTTAATAAAAATACGATTTATATTTATATTTAACTTTTAAAAAGTACTTTGAGTTGTAATTTGTTGATTTTTAGATAAAAACACTAAACCTAGTATTTGTATAGGGTTAAGAGGTATTTTTTCGCTTTGGTTTTATTGAAAATGTATTTTTTTGTGTGTAAAAATATCATTTTTTGTATTTTTTTATATATTTGTCGTCTATTTATTAAAAATTTAAGAGTTTTTAACGTAATTATATTAAGTTGTAATTTTTATTTTTAATAGATAAAACTAACTTTATAACCCTTCAAAAAATGAAACACAAGTACTTAAAAAGTCTTGTATTAGCTGGTGTTGTTTTAGGATTAAATTTCCAAACACAAGCTCAAGACAAAAACGAAGTAGCTAAAATTCGTAGTAATTATGATTTAGCAAAACTTCAAAAAATCAAAGGAGATTTTCAAAAGACTTCAAAAAGAGAAAAGGCATTAGCCGTACAATTAGCAAAACAAAAAGGTTGGAAAACTAAATTTACAACAAGTAAAGGTAATTTAGTTGAATTACAAAGAGTTGTAAACGGAAAACCAATTTACTATACAACTTACAATGTTGATGCTGCTAAATCTACAAGAACAAACCATTTAAATTCAGGCGGATCATTAGGTTTAAATCTAATGGGACAAGGAATGACTGCTCATGTTTGGGATGGTGGTTTAGCAAGAATAACGCATCAAGAATATGATGGTGCCGGAGGAAATAATCGTTTTTCTGTTGGTGATGGTACTACGGCAAGACATTATCATGCTGCTCACGTAACAGGAACCATTATGGCTTCAGGTGTAGTGGCTAATGCAAAAGGTATGGCACCACATTCAAAAGCAATTGGTTATGATTGGAATAACGATAAAACAGAAGTTACCAATGCGGTAGCTGGTGGAATGTTAATTTCTAATCACTCTTATGGTTTTGCAACTAGAAACCAACAAGGCCAAGTACAATTACCTCAAAATTATTTTGGAGGTTATATTGATGAAGCTAGAGATTGGGATCAAATTTTATTCAATGCTCCAAACTATTTAATGGTGGTAGCAGCGGGTAACGATGGTAGTGATAATACTGCAAATAACAACCCAACAGGAGGTTATGGTTTTGATAAATTAACAGGGCATTCAGTTTCTAAAAATAACTTAGTAGTAGCCAATGCTCAAGACGCAAATGTTGATGCAAACGGAAATTTAATTTCAGTAGTAATTGCACCTAGTAGTAGTGAAGGTCCTACGGATGATTTTCGTATAAAACCAGATATTACCGGTAATGGTTCAGGAGTATATTCTACTTATGAAAGTAGCGATACTGCTTATAACTCAATTACAGGTACTTCAATGGCATCACCAAATGTTGCAGGATCTTTATTATTGTTACAACAACATTATAAAAATCTAAACAGTGGTGATTTTATGAGAGCTGCTACTTTAAAAGGATTGGCTTTACATACTGCTGATGATGCTGGTGCTACAGGGCCAGATGCTGTTTTTGGATGGGGATTATTACACACAAAAAGAGCTGCAGAAGCAATTACAAACAAAGGAAACGAGTCTAAAATAGAAGAATTAACGTTAAACTCTGGTCAAACATATACAATTACTGTTGATGCTGATGGAGTTAATCCATTATTGGCATCAATATCTTGGACTGACAGACCAGGTACAGCTACTTCAACAGTAAATGCTACAACACCAGTTTTAGTAAATGATTTAGATATTAGAGTTTCTAAAAATGGAAACACATTTTTACCATACGAGTTAACAGGAGCAACTACGAGTGCAAAAAGAGACAATAATGTAGATCCTTTTGAAAGAGTTGATGTTACAGGAGCTTCAGGCACATATACAATTACCGTAACCCACAAAGGTTCTTTAGTTGGTGGTAGCCAAAATTACTCATTAATTGTAACAGGTATTACAGGTACACCAGTTGTGTGTAATGCAACAGTACCAACAGGAGTTACAGTTTCAGGAGTTTCTGACACAGGCGCAACGATAAATTGGGCAACAGTTACAGGTGCAACGTACGATGTAAGATATAAAGCTACGTCAGCTTCATCTTGGTCAACTAGTACAGTATCAACAACAACAAAAGTGTTAACTGGTTTAACAGCTTCAACTCAATACGAAGTACAAGTACGTAGTAAATGTTCTTCAGGAAACTCAAATTATAGTACATCTGTAAACTTTACAACACCAGCAGTTGTAATTTCTTATTGTAACTCAAAAGGAGCAAGTGTAAATGATGAGTATATTCAAAAAGTTGAATTAGGTACTATAAGTAATACTTCAACTGGAGGGAATGGATATTCTGATTTTACCTCGATAACAACAAACTTATCAAAAGGAGAATCTAATACTATTACAATAACTCCAAAATGGACAGGCACTGTTTATGATGAAGGTTATGGAGTTTGGATTGATTATAATCAAGATGGAGATTTTTCTGATGCAGGAGAAACAGTTTGGACAAAAGCAAAATCTAAAACAACTCCAGTAAGTGGATCGTTTACAGTACCTACATCAGCATTAAGCGGAGCAACAAGAATGCGAGTGGTATTAAAATACAATGCAACACCAACAGCATGTGAGGCTTCTATTCAATATGGTGAAGTAGAAGATTATACCGTAGTAATTGGAAATTCTCAGGCAGATACTACTGCACCAACTGCACCAACTAGTTTAACAGCATCAAGTGTAACACAAACTACTTTAACGTTAAACTGGTCAGCATCTACAGATAATGTAGCAGTTACAGAATATGATGTATATCAAGGAGCAACAATAATAGGATCAACAGCAAATACAACAGCAAATATTACAGGTTTAACAGCAGCAACTACTTATACTTTTTCTGTAAAAGCAAAAGATGCTGCTGATAATGTTTCAACTTCGAGCAATGTTGTAAATGTAACAACTTTATCAAATCAAGTTAGTTACTGTGCTTCTAAAGGAAATAGATCAAGTTATGAGTGGATTGATAATGTAGAATTAGGAGGTATGACCAATGCATCGGCAGGAAATAATGGTTATGGAGATTTTACATCAAAAGTAGCTACTTTAGCTAAAGGTAGTTCTAATCAAATGGTGGTAAGTGCTGGTTTTTCAGGAACTGCTTATAATGAGCACTGGGCTGTTTGGATTGATTTTAATCAAGATGGTACATTTGCAGATAGTGAAAAAGTAGTTTCAGGATCTTCATCAAGTGCTAATAACTTAACAGCAACAGTTGCTGTTCCGTCTGGAGCATTATTAGGACAAACAAGAATGCGTGTTTCAATGAAATACAATGCTGCACAAACGTCATGTGAAACTTTTGCAGATGGTGAAGTAGAAGATTATACTGTAAACATTACAGCATCAACAGCTAATTTTAATACTATTTTTACAGACATAAGCAATGCAGAAAACTTAGGAAATGAAGCAACCGTAAATATAACGGCATACCCTAATCCTGCAGTTGATAATGTTCAGGTTAAATTAGCATCTAAAGCTAAAAATGTAACTTATAAGGTTGTAAACGTAGTAGGTCGTGTAGTACAAAAAGGACGCTTAAATTCATTAAATAACTTAAATGTTTCGAGCCTAATGAAAGGTGTCTATATTTTAGAAGTTAATGATGGTCAAAAAATATTAAAAACTAAATTGATAAAAAAATAAGAAGACTTTCTTACTTAAATAAATAAAACCCGAGCAATTGCTCGGGTTTTTTGTTTCTTTGCATAAAATTTAGAACATGAATTACCTATCAGTTGAAGGCATAGCAAAAGCATACGGAGAAAAAGTACTGTTTGATAACATTTCTTTCGGAATTAACAAAGATCAAAAAATAGCTTTTGTTGCTAAAAATGGTAGTGGAAAAACTTCTATTTTAAATATTGTTGCCGGTATCGATGAGCCAGATTCTGGGCAAGTAGTTAGTAGAAAAGGAATCGATATCGCATATTTGTCGCAAGCGGATAATCACAATCCTGATTTAACCATTGAAGAAACTATTTTTTCTACTGATAATAAAGTTTTATCAGTAATAAAACAATACGAAAAAGCAGTACAAAATCCTGATAATGCAGATGCGTTTCAAGAAGCTTTTGAGCTAATGGAACAATACAATGCGTGGGATTTTGAAACGCAATACAAGCAAATACTATCTAAATTAAAGCTAGACAACTTACAGTTAAAAGTAGGAAAGCTTTCTGGTGGACAAAAAAAACGATTAGCACTTGCCATTGTATTAATTAAAAAACCAGATTTATTAATTTTAGATGAGCCTACTAATCATTTAGATTTAGAAATGATTGAATGGTTAGAAGCATTTTTTGCTAAAGAAAAAATAACCTTATTTATGGTTACACACGACCGTTATTTTTTAGAACGTGTATGTAACGAGATTATCGAGTTAGATAACGGTCAACTATATAAATACAAAGGAAATTACTCATATTATTTACAAAATAAAGAAGAACGTTTAGCTTTAGAAGCCACCAATTTAGGCAAAGCAAAAAGTTTGTTTAAAAAAGAATTAGATTGGATGCGTCGCCAGCCAAAGGCTCGTACAACAAAATCTAAATCTCGTACCGATGATTTTTATGCAATTAAAGAAAAAGCACACAAACGTCGTAATGAGCACGAAGTGCAGTTAGAAATTAATATGGAACGTTTAGGAAGTAAAATTATTGAGCTTCATAAAATGAAAAAATCATTTGATGATAAAGTAATTTTAGACGGATTTGATTACGTATTTAAACGAGGAGAACGTATTGGTATTATAGGTAAAAATGGTACTGGTAAATCATCTTTTTTAAACATGTTAACAGGAGCTATTGAGTTAGATGGCGGAAAAGTCGTAATAGGTGAAACAGTAAAGTTTGGCTATTATACCCAAAAAGGAATTACAATAAAAGAAGGGCAAAAAGTAATTGAAGTAATAAAAGAATTTGGAGAGTATATACCGTTAAGTAAAGGACGAAAAATATCTGCTGGTCAATTATTAGAACGCTTTTTATTTGATAGAAAAAAACAACACGATTTTGTTGAAAAATTAAGTGGTGGTGAACAAAAGCGTCTGTATTTATGCGCGGTTTTAATTCAAAACCCTAATTTTTTAATATTAGATGAACCTACAAACGATTTAGATGTTGTAACACTAAATGTACTAGAAAACTTTTTATTAGATTATCCAGGTAACTTAATGGTGGTTTCTCACGACCGTTATTTTATGGATAAAATCGTTGATAATTTATTTGTGTTTAGAGGCGAAGGACAAATTGATAACTTTCCTGGAAATTATTCTGATTTTAGAGCATATGAAGACTCTAAAGTAAAAGAGTATAGAGAAGCAAAAGAAGTTAAAAAAGAAGCAATAGCTCCTGTAAAAACAGCTAAAAAAGGCGTGTTAAGTTTTAATGAAAAACGTGAATGGGGTTTGTTAGAAAAAGATATTGAAAGACTTCAGAAAAAGAAAGAAACTATTGAAGGTAAGTTTAATAGAGCCGAATTTTTACCAGAAGAAATCAACGACAAATCTGTAGAACTTCAGCAAATAACCGACGATTTAGAAGAAAAAGAAGAACGCTGGTTAGAACTTTCAATGAAATTAGAAGGCGAGTAAGATTTTTTAGTTTACAGAGATTAGTATATTTGATAACCTTAATAAAATTACCAGACCTACTGTATTCTTTACTTTCTTAATATTGTTTATATAGATCTTTTTTTTGTAAATTTGTAACCAATGTATAAGGTTGTGTAATATGGTTACAAAAGAGTATTATTCGTTAAATGAAGTTTCTCAAATTTTAGGAAAGAGTAAAGAAACGCTAAGACGTTGGGATAGAGAAGGAAAATTTTCTGCTGTTAGAGAACCTATTAGTAAATATAGAATATACAAAAAAGAACAAATTAACGCTCTATTAGCACAGTTATCTATTGATTATGAAGATACAGTAGACAACTTTATAGCACCAGTTAAAGAATTTAAAGTTTTAGAATTATTTGCTGGAGCAGGAGGTTTGGCTGTAGGTTTGGAAAAAGCAGGAATAAAATGTGTAGCTCTAAATGAGATTGATAAATGGGCTTGCCAAACGTTAAGAGAAAATAGACCGAATTGGAATGTACTTGAGGGAGATATTAAATCTTTTGATTTTACAGAATATAATAATCAAGTAGATATCGTTACTGGCGGATTTCCTTGTCAAGCGTTTAGTTATGCTGGGAAAAAATTAGGTCTTCAAGACGCAAGAGGTACGCTTTTTTATGAATTCGCAAGAGTTGTAAAAGAGGTGAATCCTCTTATTTGTATTGGAGAAAATGTAAAAGGATTACTGTCTCACGAAAAAGGAAAAACAATAGAGGGAATGATCTCAATTTTAGATGAAATTGGCTATAATGTTGTTCCTGTACAAGTTTTAAAAGCTATCAATTATAAAGTTCCTCAAAAACGAGAACGTGTAATTTTAGTCGGAATTAGAAAGGATATTGATTTGAAATATGAATATCCGAAACCACATAACAAAATTTATAACTTAGTTGATGCTCTAAAAAAAGGAGAGTTATATGATTGTAATGTTCCAAAATCTGAAGGTTCAAAATACCCCGATCATAAAAAGGCTGTTTTAGATTTAGTTCCTCAAAAAGGATATTGGAGAAATTTACCTTTAGATATTCAAAAGGAATATATGGGGAAAAGTTTTTATTTAGGAGGAGGAAAGACAGGTATTGCACGTAGAATAGGTTGGGATGAACCAAGTTTAACGCTTACTTGTAGTCCAGCTCAAAAACAAACTGAAAGATGTCATCCAGAAGAAACACGTCCTTTTACAGTAAGAGAATATGCAAGAATACAAACTTTTCCAGATGATTGGAAGTTTATGGGGTCAATTTCGCAACAATATAAGCAAATTGGAAATGCAGTTCCTTGTAATTTAGGAAGAGAAATAGGTTATTCGATAATTAAATTCTTAAATACTCACTATTTAAGCTTATCAAAACCTACATAATAACTGTAGTTTTCAAAAGTTATTTCATCTAAGATACTCCTATTTGATTCTTTAGAACTTACAGAAATTTCTTCAAGCGCTGAGTTATTTTGCGTTTTCTCACTTTCTTGCTTTTTCAAATAGTCAGAAATGGCCTGTGGCAAAACTTGGTATAATTCAAACAAAGCGTTTTCTTTTCCTGATAACAATTTATAAAATTGATCTCCTGATATTTTATATACCCTACTGTGGCTATATTCCTTTCCGTTAATTTCGCCAAACCATTTTTCATTAAAGCTGTTTTTAGCTAAAACTTGCACCCAATAACACTTGGCTTGTTTATATGTATCTGCATATTTTGCTAATTTCTGAAACAAACTTTCAGCAGAACTACTATTCATGGTGTTGTGTTTATTTTTAATATCAGCAAATAAAGTATTATCAATTGCCTTTATATCAAATCCACTTAGATTTCCTATTTCAAAACCTGTAATTCCCCCTAGTATTTCTTCATGGAAAGTTCCAATAGAGTTGTTGGTAGATTTATCTATTTGGCGATTTATTTCGGTTTTAATCAATGTTTCTTCATCTAAATCATTGAATTTAGCGTCAAAAGTTAATTTGATAGTATCAATTTTGTTTTTGTAGAACTTCTTCTTGCTTATATTAGCTTTGGCTTTTAAATACGATTTATAAAGATTCTCAATACAAGATATTAGGTGTTCATCAGATATAAAACTTAAATATTTATTAGCCATATTTCAATTCATCTTTTAAAGAATACGAATTTAGAGAATATTATTGATTTTTTCATATGTCTTTCATAAATCGAATTATTGTACCTCTATCTGTTTAAAAACGTTTTGTAAAAATGTACAGCCAGTTTATACCGTCACAATGTTTTTAACATCTAACATTGGTTTATTTAAAAAACGCAAAACCAATTGTGCTACGGCTATGGTATCGCGTTCGCAATACTGCACAATACGAGGCAAGTTTTTTTCTTGATAATACACTTTGGCAACCTCGCTGCCGTCAATGTCTTGTTTGGGCGAAGGAATGCCTAAAATAGATGTTAGTAGTCTTAAAGATGTATAATGTTTATAATCACCAAATTTCCACAAATCTAAAGTATCTAAATGCGGAATTTCCCATGGTTTTTTACCAAAGAAGTTCAGTTTTTTAGGTAAATTAATTCGATTGATAATCATTCGACGTGCGATGTAAGGAAAATCAAATTCTTTACCATTGTGTGCACATAATATATGTTTGTTTTGGTTAAAGTGCTTATCAAGTAATTCTTTAAAGTTGTTTAAAATTAATGCTTCGTCATCTCCCGAAAACGAAGTAATTCTTAATTGATTTGTTCCATTATTTTCAACAAAATATCCTACTGATATACATATTATTTTTCCAAATTCAGCCCAAATACCAGCCCGATGGTAAAAATCTTCAACATTTATTTCATCCTTTCGTTGATATTGAGTTTTTAAAGCATACAATTCTTTTTTTTCATCAGATAAATCAGCAAATAATTCCACTTCAGGAACAGTTTCGATATCTAAAAATAAGATATTCTGTAAGTTAATTTTACCTAGCATTTTTTATTTCTTTTTTTAAAGATACAAAAACCACTATTAATTGTTTGCCTCAGAAAAAAAATAGATTTAAGTAAATGTTTATGAAAGATTAAATGAATGTTAAGTTAAACAAGAGTTAATAGGGTTTATAATATTATGGTTACTTTTGGATAACAGAATATAAATGAACTATGAATACGAACGATGTTAAAATTTTATTAGTCGATGATGAACCTGATATTTTAGAAATAGTTGGGTACAATTTAAAATCAGAAGGCTATCAAGTTTTTACAGCTAATAACGGTGCAGAGGCAGTAAAATTAGCTAAAAAGGTAATTCCGCATTTAATTTTATTAGATATTATGATGCCAGAAATGGACGGTATTGAGGCCTGCGAAAAAATCAGAGGAGTAAAATCGTTAGAAGATGTAATTATATCTTTTTTAACTGCTCGAGGAGAAGATTATTCGCAAATGGCAGGTTTTGATGCTGGAGCTGATGATTATATTACTAAACCAGTAAAACCAAAAATATTGGTTAGTAAAGTAAAATCACTACTAAGACGTTTAAAAACTGATGAAAAAACCGACTCAACAACTAAAGTAGGAGACATTATTATTAATAGAGATGAGTATGTGGTTTTTAAGGGTGATAAAAAAATAGCTTTACCAAGAAAAGAATTTGAATTGTTATCATTATTAACATCTAAACCAGGCAAAGTATTTAAAAGAGAAGTAATCTTAGACAGTGTTTGGGGTAATGAAGTTGTGGTAGGAGGTAGAACAATTGATGTTCATATTCGAAAACTTAGAGAAAAAATAGGAGATGATTTTTTTAAAACAGTTAAAGGTGTGGGCTATAAGTTTGTTTTAGAAGAAGAAAAATAAGAAATAAAGCTAAAAATTTTATAGATTGCTGAATAAGCAATCTATTTTTTTATAATGAATAAAATAAAAAAAACATATCGATATGCCCTTTGGTCGGCATTTTACTCTACTTCAATCTCAATAATAATAGCATTATTATCATATTTTCTTTTAATTAACCGCATGGGAATAAGCGCTATAATTATTTTTGGTATTGTGATGTTTATTGCATCATTTTTTATCATTCAATATAGGGCGGAATATTTTATTTATCAAAGGATAAAAAAATTATATCAAGACATTTCTATTTTAGATGTAAATGATTTAGAAAGAAAAACGGTAACTACTGATGTTGAAGAACTAACAAAAAGTGTACAAAAATACGTAGAAGAAAGAAGTAAAGAAATAGCCATATTAACACAAAGAGATTCTTTTAGAAGAGATTTTTTAGGAAATGTAGCACATGAATTAAAAACACCACTTTTTACCGTACAAGGCTATATTTTAACGTTAATTGAAGGTGCTGCAGATGATGAAGAAATACGCTCTAAATATTTGAGTAGAGCAAACAAAGGGGTAGAAAGGCTAACCTCAATTATTAAAGATTTAGATATGATTGCTAAATTAGAAACTGAGGGGATGAAAATGAATGTTGAGACTTTTAATATTTTAGAGTTAATTCAAAATGTTTTTGATCTTTTTGAAATGAAAGCAAAAAAACGAAATATTACCTTAACGTTTGATCGTATCTATGATTTTCCGCACTTTGTAAAAGGGGATATAGAACGTATTGAACAAGTTTTAATTAATTTAATAGTCAACTCTATAAAATACGGAAAAGTAGGAGGAGTAACTAGAGTGAGTATAGAAAGCTATAACCCAAATAAGTTTATTATAAAAATAACAGATGACGGTGAAGGAATAAAAGAAGAACATATTTCACGATTATTTGAGCGTTTTTACCGCGTAGATCAAAGCCGTTCACGCGAACAAGGAGGTTCAGGTTTAGGATTATCTATTGTAAAGCATATTATTGAAGCTCATAACGAAACTATTTTATTAAAAAGTGATTTTGGTAAAGGGTCTGAATTTTCATTTACTTTAGAAAAAATGATGTAAAAACCTATAAAATTTAACAGGTTGTGTAAATGTTATTGTTATTTACACAAAATTCAAAGCAATTGATACAATTTTTATTCATTGAACTGTTTTTAATGATGATATTTGTACCATAATACACATGGAAAATCATATTTGATAAATTGGGGGATTAATCAATAATGATATATAAAAAAAGCGCCACTTTGTTTAAAGTGACGCTTTTTTTATATAACATTATCGTTTTTACACTAAATCAAATCCAATATCTTTTCGATAATTCATTTCTTCAAAAGAAATTTTATCAATGCTTTTATAAGATTTTTCTAAGGCTTCTTCAATAGAATTACCAAAAGAAGTAACTGCCATTACTCTACCTCCGTTTGAGACTACTTTTCCTTCTTTTTCGGTAGTTCCGGCATGAAAAACGATAGAATCATTTACCGATTCGAAACCTGTAATTTCTTTACCTTTTTCATATCCTTCAGGATATCCACCAGCAACTAACATAACTGTTGTCGCTGTTTGATTGGTAACCTCGTATGATTTTTCTCCTAAAGTTTGGTTGGCAACTCCTTCAAATAAATCTACTAAATCCGATTCAATTCTTGGTAAAACAACCTCAGTTTCCGGATCTCCCATACGAACATTATATTCTACAACCGACGGATTTCCGTTATCGTTCATCAATCCGATAAATATAAATCCACGATAATCAATTCCGTCTTTTTGTAAACCATCAATAGTTGGTTTTACTACTAAATCTTCTACTTTTTGTAAAAAATCATCAGTAGCAAAAGGCACTGGAGAAATCGCTCCCATTCCACCTGTATTTAATCCAGTATCACCTTCACCAATACGTTTGTAATCTTTAGCAGAAGGTAGTATTTTATAGTTTTTTCCATCAGTTAAAACAAAAACCGAAAGTTCAATTCCGTTTAAAAATTCTTCAATAACTACGGTAGATGAAGCTTCTCCAAATTTTTGATTCGACAACATTTCTTCTAATTCTGATTTAGCTTCTTCTAAATCATTTAAAATTAAAACACCTTTACCTGCTGCCAATCCATCTGCTTTTAAAACATATGGTGGTTTTAAGGTTTCTAAGAAGCTTTTACCTTGTGTTAAGGTGTTTGCTGTAAACGATTCGTACTTTGCAGTAGGAATGTTGTGTTTTATCATAAATTGCTTCGAAAAATCTTTACTTCCTTCTAATAAAGCACCGTCTTTTTTAGGGCCAATTACAGGAATGTTTTTCAAGTCATTATCTGCTAAAAAGAAATCGTGAATTCCTGCCACTAAAGGAGCTTCAGGACCTACCACCACCATCGTAATGTTGTGTTGTAAAACCACCTCTTTTACTTTGTTAAAATCGGTAGGATTAATAGCAATATTTGTGGCTACTTTACTTGTACCTGCATTACCAGGTGCTACAAAAAGATTTTTTGTTTTGTTACTTTCTGACAGGCTTTTAGCAAATGCATGCTCTCTACCTCCAGATCCTAAAATTAAGATATTCATTATGTGTGTTGTTGCGTTGTAACTGCAAATATAAAACAAGAAAAAAGGCTATGAGCAAAACAAGTATCAAAAAAACAAAAAAGACTTCCTTTTTAGGTAAAAGAAGTCTTTTTAAAATTTATTTTTGATTATTGCCTTTCGATTAAAATATTTGCTCTAATATTTTTTGAGTAATCGCATATGTTGGTGTAACTCCACTCATACCTAAACCACCAGAAGCTAAAGTTGCACCTGTTTCTAGTGGATTATCTGATGCGTAATATGCATAACGTACTTTAATATCTTCTCGTACGTTTCCTCTAATTTTAGAGGCAGATTGTATGGCTTTTTGGTAATGTGCACCTTCCATTTCTAAACCGATAACATTCCAAGTTGAGTCGTGAAAGAAGTTTAATAAATCTTTATTTTGTAATGATGTTCCTAATACACTAACCATAGCTCCGTCAAAAACTTGTACGCCAAAACCTTCTAAATCTTGTTTTGTTAATTCATTTTTAAACGGATAATTGTCTGCAGTACCTTCAAAAATATGTGAAGAAGGAATCATAATATCTCCTTTTCCTCCTTCTAAGATGCCCGCTTTACCCATTATTGAAACTGAATCAACATTTAAATGAATTGTTTCTTTACCCGTTTTATAAGGTTTTAATAATTCATCCATCGTTTCGTAAGCTTGCTCACCAAAGGCATAATCCATCACGATAATTACAGGTTTTTCTCCTACCGAATTTACTTTTTGAAATAAAGTTGTATCAAAATCTATTTTTTCAGTATCAATAATTTGTACATTGATATTGGTTCCTGATGAATCTTTTAAATAGATTAATCCGTTTTCTGAAGCATGTTTTTTTACCGCTTTTTGTAAAGGTTGGCTATTAGCGTTACTTAATATTTCAAAAAGTTCAAAACCTTTGTGTTTTTTAACTTCTTTTGGTAGTGCTTTTTGCGCATAGATACTGTTCATAACACTATGCATGTTTGCACTAATAATATGAATAGGGCGTTCTAATAAATTATTATCTAAAAGATTCTTTTTAATGTTATTTGCCCAGATTTCACCATAAAAATGATGCCCGATTTCTTCAATTAAAACCGAACTAAATTTTACCGAGCGTTTTTGCTCTAAAAGTGCCTCGTTTATAGCTAATTTACCTAACCAATAAATAAGGTGAAAAAATCTGTTAGGATTTTCTTCTGAAGCAAAGGTATTATAGGCATCGTATACCTCGTCATATGTTCTTCCTAAAATATTTCCAAGATGTACAACAATCACATCTTTTTCTTCATCGGTTAATGTTTTGTTATATAAAACAGCTTCTTCTAAATGTGTCCATTCTCTAATAAAACCTTCGCCATTATCAATAACAACGCGATCTTTAATTTTATGAGATTCGATAAATAAGAAAGTAAGGTGTGTAAGAATATCGTAAATTTCAGAACGTCCACGCGTAATTTCAATATTCATTTGATCTTTATCGATACGGTAACAGTTTCTTCTTCTTTTTGGCGGAACGATGGCTTTGAATTTTGAATTTCTATAGCCTTCATCAGCCGTTAAATAAATAAACTGGCACTCTTCAATTCCTTCAGGTAAACGTTCAATAATATAGGTCAACCCGTTTAACTCGGTTTTGTCTTCAGCGATTGATCCGTAAATTTCTGGCCTTAATTGTAATAATGATTTACGCAAAGTTTCACCAGAAATTCCCATTGGTTTATAAAAACCACGACTAAATAAATGACGCATAGAAATATATAGTTTTTCGATGGCATTGGTAGATTCTTGGGCTCTAGTACGTTCTTTATGATTTGGTTTTGACATATATTCTTTTAAAATGTAAAGGTACAAATAATGTTATGGATACTATTTTGTTAAAATAGCAGTATATTTTTTTTGATTCTTTAATAGGTTTACTGCTTTATTGATGGTTTTATCATTTTTAAGTTGATGTTTAAAAACACCTTCTTTGTAAACGTATCTTTTTATAATTTCGTTTTGTATTTCTTTTAATAAAACATCTTCGTTTAAAGCTATTTTTTTAACTTTTTCTTTTTTTAGTTTTTCTAAAATTGTACTGTATTCTGTAGATATATTGGTGTTGTTTTTTACAGCTGTAAAAGCACTTTTAAATAACTTTTCTTCTTTGGTAACAAAAGCAGTGTCTTTTTGAAGTAAATAGTTTTTAAATTTTTTAAAATCGTTAGATTTAAATAGGTAATTTTCAGTGTTAAAATTTGGGTTGTTATTGGCAAAATCAGTAGCAAAGTTAAAAATAACTCTTGATTTTAACAGTTTTTTAGTTTCTGATGTTTTTTTAGAAAAGCCCATCTTTATATCAGGAGTTACCCCACCACCATCATAAACTGTTCTTCCGTTTTTTGTGGTAAATAAACTTACATTTCCGTCAGAAAATTTAGGCACTTTTCCTGTTTTAGCATCACGATTAGCATAATCTAATTCCTGAATACAACGTCCACTTGGCGTATAATATTTAGAAATGGTAGCTTTCATTTGTGTACCGTAATTTAACTCGAAATAACGTTGCACCAAACCTTTACCAAAAGAACGCTCGCCCATAATTACTGCCCGATCATAATCTTGTAAAGCGCCCGATACAATTTCAGAGGCTGATGCTGAACGATCATTTATTAAAACTACAATAGGAATTTCGGTATCTAAAGGCTCTCGATTGGTTTTATAAGTTCTGCTATTTTTTTTAATTTTTCCACGAGTATCTACGACCTTTAATCCTTTCGGAATAAATAAATTGGTAATATTTACAGCATCAAATAACGAGCCACCAGGGTTACTTCGTAAATCGAAAACCAGCTTTTTCATCCCTTTTTCTTTCAGTTCAGTAAAAGCTTTTGCTACTTGTTGTGTTGCTTTTTGATTGGTAAAACGTGTTAAAATAATGTAACCAGTTTCATCATCAATCATATCGTAAAAAGGAACAGGGTTTACAATAATTTTATCAAGTTGTAAACGTGTTTTTTTTACTTTTCCGTTTCTAGTAAATATTAATGAAATCTCTTTATTTGGAGTTCCTTTAATCATTTGAGAGTACTGACTTTTTTCTAAATCAGCCAACTTTTGCCCATTTACAGTAGTAATAATATCACCAATTTTTAAACCTGCATTATCTGCCGAAAAACCTTTGTGAATATCTGCAATGACAATACCTTGTTTTATGTAAAAAGTTGAAATTCCAATACCGCCATATTCTCCCTCTCGTCGAATACGCGCATCTTCAACATCTTGCTCGTTGTAAAAATTAGTGTAAGGATCTAAACTTTTAAGTGTATTTTTAATTGCTTTATTAGTTAACTCACCAGGGTTTATTTCATCAATATAATTAATGTTTAATTCCTTAAATAAGTTGTTATAAATTTCTATTTGTTTTGCAATTTCAAAAAAGCGAGATTGAAATGAGAATAATAAGAAAATAACAAGGAAAGTGCTTAAAAAAATAAGTTTTCTATTCTTCATCTTTAGTAGTTTCAGCTATAAAAAGCGTTAATAATTGCTGCATTTTACGTTCCAAATCAACATATTTCCATTCATCTTTTGCAATATAAGAAATCATAAACACATAAGGTTTACCAACAGCATCGTAAACGGTATGTTTTTCTTTTCGATAAGTTTCTCGTAACAAGCGTTTTATTCGGTTTCGGTCAACGGCACTTTTAAAATTTCTTTTAGGAACAGAAACTCCTACTTGAACAGGAAACTTAGAAGTATGTTCGGTTTGTATGTATACCATACGAAGCGGAAATTTTTTGACAACCTTTCCTTCTTCATATAATTTACCAATTAGCTTTTTGCTCTTTAATCGTTCTTGTTTTCCTAGTGTAAATCTCATCTACTACAAACATACATAAATCGATACTATAAACCATTTTTTTGAGTATTTTTGGAAGAATACTTTATTGTATTTAATAAATCATCAACAAAAATAACATCAGTAATTAATTTTAAAGTAAACTTATGAAACCCGATTTATTTCAAGCACCAGATTATTACCAAATAGATGATTTATTAACAGATGAGCACAAACTTGTTAGAGATACAGCCCGTGAATGGGTAAAGAAAAATTTATCTCCAATTATTGAAGATGCTGCGCAAGAAGCAAAATTTCCAACACAATTAGTTGGTGGTTTAGCTGAGGTTGGTGCTTTTGGCTCATACATTCCTACAGAATACGGTGGTGCAGGCTTAGATCAAATTTCTTATGGATTAATTATGCAAGAGCTTGAACGTGGCGATAGTGGTATTCGTTCAACAGCATCGGTACAATCTTCTTTGGTAATGGGACCAATTTTTAATTATGGAAACGAAGCACAACGAAAAAAATACTTACCAAAATTAGCTTCAGGCGAATGGATGGGAAGTTTTGGGTTAACAGAACCTAATCATGGAAGTAATCCTGGAGGGATGGAAACCAAGTTTAAGGACATGGGCGACCATTATGTATTAAACGGAGCAAAAATGTGGATTTCAAACGCGCCAATTTGTGATGTTGCTGTGGTTTGGGCTAAAAATGAAGAAGGTCGCATTCATGGATTAATTGTTGAGCGTGGTATGGAAGGATTTTCTACTCCAGAAACACATAATAAATGGTCGTTAAGAGCATCAATTACTGGTGAGCTTATTTTTGATAATGTTAAAGTACCCAAAGAAAACTTGTTGCCAAACAAATCTGGTTTAGGTGCACCTTTATTGTGTTTAGATTCGGCTCGTTACGGTATTGCTTGGGGAGCAATTGGCGCTGCTATGGATTGTTATGATACCGCTTTACGTTACGCAAAAGAACGTACACAGTTTGGTAAACCTATTGGTCAGTTTCAATTACAACAAAAAAAGTTAGCTGAAATGATTACCGAAATTACCAAAGCGCAACTATTAACTTGGCGTTTAGGAGTTTTAAAAAATGAAGAACGCGCAACATCTGCACAAATATCAATGGCAAAACGCAATAATGTTGATATGGCTATAAAAATAGCAAGAGAAGCAAGACAAGTATTAGGAGCAATGGGAATATCAGGAGAATATTCTATAATGAGGCATGCTATGAATTTAGAAAGTGTGATTACGTACGAAGGAACACATGATGTTCACTTACTAATCACAGGTTTAGATATTACAGGACTAAATGCATTTAAATAAGAAGAAGTGCTCTAAACGTTAAACCACCAACATTATATAAAGAGCACCTCTTCTAAAAATCAACTATTAAAAAACGATATATACCATTTGTTATTTCTTTCTATTTCCACTATTTATAAGAAGTAAAAGAGTAATAACTAAACCAAGACAAACAAAACCAAAAATAGCAATCATAATGGTTCCGTTTGTCCATGAAACTAAAGGGGTATTAACCAATTTTATCATATTGTATATAAATTATACTCCAAAAATAGATATAACACTTACTATAAAATATGACAAAAATCATATTCGCAAAAAAATTATTTAGACCTGTTATTGCTATTTTCTTTTTTACCGCTATTAATTAGTTCAGTTGTTTCTTTATCTTCTTCTTTTGTAGTTGTTTTTGTAGTACTTTTAATTATAGATGGATTGATGTTGAAGACACAGCAAATAGGAAAGTGATCAGAACCTGTATAACCTAAAAGACGTAGCTCTTTTATAATGATAGAAGTGCTATGAAAAACTAGGTCTAAAGGAGCTCTAAAAAACCAATATTTTGCATGATAAGAAGCAAGAATACCTCTACCATTTCTACCATCAATTAAGCCACTGTTTTTACGAAACAAATTAGCAATTCTAGACCAAGATACAGTGTTAAAATCACCAACAACAAGAGTTGGTTTATTAATTTCTTTAACTCGTTTTGCAATACACATTAAATCACCATCGCGTTCTTTGGAAGTTTCTTCTTCTGTTGGACTAGGTGGTGGCGGGTGCACGCAAAAAACTACAAAACTTTCCCCTTTTTTTGTTTTAAAGTGAGCTTCAATACTTGGAATATCATTTGCAACAAAATAATGTGTTCTTATTTTTTGAAAGGGAATTTTTGCATAAAAATGCATTCCGTAAGTGTTTTCTAGCGTTATCTTTTCGGTGTAAGGATAATCGTTTTCGAGGCTGCGCATTTCAATTTCCCAATCTTTATTACTTTCGATAGTAACAAAAAAATCAGGTTTTTCACTTCGGATAAATTCTTTAAACTTTTTAAACTGAGTATTAAACTGATAAATATTAGCAGAAATAATTTTAAACACCTGTAAATCAGTGATATTTTTGTTATCAGATTTGTGAAACTTTGTAAAACGAGCTAAAAGGTAAAAGTTATAAATAATTAAAGTTACCTGAAATATTAAAACAAACCAAAACCAACTAGTTTTATCAGTAAAAACAAAAAGACCAATACTTGCAATTATTTGAAGTATTAATAACTGTATTTTAATAAATTCAGGAACTCGAAAAGCCCAATGCTGATTTTTTATAAATGGCAGCAGGTTAAAAAATATAAGTACTAGTGATAAAACTAGAAAAAATACATTCATTTCTAATAATTTATACAAAGTTACTATAAAGACAAGCTAATTTAATTATAATTAGGATTGTTCTTTAAGTTTAGTTTCTAACCCATCAATACTTTTTTGATTTTTAGCATTCCAGTATTGTTTTATTCCGTTTTCGCCAATTTCACTTGCCCAGTCTAATAATTCGTTACGTTCTTCTTTGTATTCGTAAAATGGGATAGACATTCCACAAGAGTTTTGTGTTGTTTCAACGGTTACATCAAATATTTGACGTGTACCAGATAGTTTAGGAAATTGTGAAATTAACTCATCCCATTCAGAATCTTCGGGTAAAACTTCTTTAGCATGTCCGTATAAGCGTAAAATATTAGGAGCGCCATCAAAAGCACAAAACATAATGGTAATTCTGTTATCATCTAATAAATGAGCTGAGGTTTCATTACCGCTACCCGTAACACTTAACCAAGCTACGCGATTTTCGTTTAAAACACGAAAAGAATCCATTCCTTTAGGAGATAAATTAATACGTCCGTTTTTAGGAGCAGTTGCTACAAAAAATACTTTTTGCGCTGCTATAAATTGCTGAACTCTAGTGGTAATTTTAGTGTTGAATTTTGCCATAATTTTTAATTTATCCAATCTTTAGTACGTTCTACAGCTTTTTGCCATTTAGTGTATAATTTTTCTCTTTTTTCTGAAGAAAAAGTAGGAGTAAAGGTGTTGTTAATTTTTCGTCTATTTAAAATATCGTTTTGTTTCCATAAGCCAACACAAATACCTGCTAAATATGCAGCACCCATAATTGTGGTTTCAATAATTTCTGGTCGTTCAACTTTTGTGTTTAAAATATCTGCTTGAAATTGCATTAAGTAATCATTAGCGCAAGCACCACCATCAACTTTTAAAGAGGTTAAAGTAATAGCACTATCTTTTTGCATAACCTTTAAAATATCTTTAGTTTGATAAGCAAGTGAATCTAAAGTAGCTTTTACGAGGTGATTTTTTCCAGTATCACGGGTTAGTCCAAAAACGGCACCGCGTGCATACATATCCCAATATGGCGCACCTAAACCAGCAAAAGCAGGAACTACATATACGGGGTTTTCATCTGTTATAGTTTTTGCTAAAGCTTCACTTTCATCAGCGTTGTTAATAATTTCTAATCCGTCACGTAACCATTGAATTGCTGATCCTGCAACAAATACGCTTCCTTCTAAAGCATAATATATTTTATTATCAATTCCCCAAGCAATAGTAGTTAATAATCCGTTTTTAGAATATTCAAGATTTTCACCAGTATTCATTAACATAAAACAACCTGTGCCATAAGTATTTTTAGCTTCTCCTTTGTTAAAACATGCTTGTCCAAAAAGTGCAGCTTGCTGGTCGCCAGCCATTCCTGCAACCGGAATTTGATACCCATCTAAGTCATAATCTCCAAAATGATGTGAAGAAGGTTTTACTTCAGGTAGCATAGCAATCGGAATATTGAGTTCTTCTAACAATTTTTTATCCCAACACAGTTTTTTAATATCATATAACATTGTACGAGAAGCATTACTATAATCTGTAGCATGAACTTTACCGTTGGTTAAATTCCAAAGCAACCAAGTATCAATAGTACCGAATAATAAATTTCCTTTATCAGCTTCTAATTTTGCACCTTCAACGTTGTTTAAAATCCAATTTATTTTGGTGGCAGAAAAATAACTATCTATTACTAAGCCTGTAGTTTTTTTTACATGATTTTGTAAACCTTTTTCTTTTAATTGTTCACAAACATCCGCCGTTCGTTTGTCTTGCCAAACAATAGCATTGTAAATAGGTTTACCTGTTTTTTTATTCCAAACAACAGTGGTTTCACGTTGGTTGGTAATACCAATTCCTACAATTTCTGATGGATGAATATTTGCTTGTTGAATTACTTTTTTTAAGGTTGTAAGTTGTGATTGTAAAATTTCTTCAGGATTATGTTCTACCCAACTATGTTGTGGAAAAATTTGCTCAAACTCTTGTTGATTTATAGCAATAATTTCTCCAGATTCGTTAATAACCACTGAACGAGAACTTGTAGTACCTTGATCTAACGCAACAATATATTTTGCCATTTAAAATTGTAATAAATAATTAAAAAAGCAATTTACAAATTTAAATTTTGTGTAATAAAAAACCTCCTTGATAATTTTAATCAAGAAGGTTTTTACCCCTTAAGTTTACTAACACTAGTGTTTTAAAGCGTAACCAGCACCTTTACCTAACTCAGATAAAGTTGATAAGAACTCGTTAAAAACACGTGTAGTTTTCTTTAATAAAAAAATCCCCATTTTTTTAAAAATTTAATTAATACCCCCTAAATTTTGTTCAAAAGAACATTACAAATATATAACAGTATTTTAAATTTATAAAAGGGATTGCCGCAAAAAAAACTGTGTTTTTACTCAGTATTTAATTGAATATTAGTTTTTTAACTTTTTTTTAAATAAAAAAACCTCCTAGAAATTTCTAGAAGGTTATTCCCCTTAAATATCATTTTTTCGTTTTTATCCCCATATAGTCGAAAATTTGATGTTACAAATATATAGTGGTTTTTTTGTTTTAAAAATGTAATTACCGCAAAAAAAAATGTGTGTTTCCGTGGTGGTGTTTTTGTAAAAAAAAATAAACCTTTCAGTAGTGCCCGAAAGGTTTATTTTGATTTTTCTTTTCTCAATTTCCCCATATAGTATTAAACTATACAGCAAATCTATAATAAACACTGTGTTTAAAAAATGTAATTACCGCAAAAAAAAGTGTAGTTTACCGTATGGTTAATCAATAATACCTAATTCTTTGGCTTTTAATATTAGATCTGTATTGTTATGCGCTTGTAAATCGGTGCGAAGTTTGGCTAGTTTACTCTCTATAGACCGTATTTTAATTAAAGAACCATCTGTTTTTTTAATAATACCTTCTAAATTGGCAATTTTAGCATGGTTTGGTAGCTCTTTTAAAATTTGAATGGCAATCTCATCCATTTGAATTTCAACTAATGCTCTTTTTAAAAGTTTTTGATGTATTTCATGGGTGTAATACACTTCATTTTTTAACATTTTTTGAATTGCAAAAGTTAATTCATCTGTACTACAATTTCCTTTTAAAATATAAGCAGAAGGGTTTAAGTTATGAATAACATTAAAAACACGATTTGTTTCTGAATGACCAGTAATTACACCAGTTTTTATATCAATTTCTTTTTGTTGAATAGCTTTTATTAAAGCTTCACCGCCATCTAAAATAACATTTCCGTTATTGTTGTCAAAACTTAAATCGGTAAAAACAATATGAAACGGATTGCTATGAAGTGCTGTTTTTATTTTAGAAAAAGCTTCATCACAAGAATTTGCAGTTACTATTTCTAAATTATCAATATCTTTTAAATACGAAAGAATTCCTTCGATAATTAATTGATGATCGTCAACTAAAAGTATTTTTGTTTGTCTAGACATTTATGGGGATTTGTATGCTAGTTTTGATTCCGTTACCTATTTCGCTTTCAATATTTAGAGAGCCGTTTAACTCTTCAACACGTTCTTGTAGGTTTTGTAAACCAATTCCTTTTTTACTAATAGCGGTATCAAAACCAATACCATTATCAGCAATGGTCAAATGTACATATTTTTTATGTACTGTAAAATCAATACTTATTTTACTTGCTTGTGCATATTTTTTACTGTTTTGTATACTTTCACGAGTGCTTAAATATAATAAGCGTTTAATAGCATCATTTATAGTATGCCATTCGTTTTCTTGTAAACCTGCAACAGTTATCCTAAAATCTAGTTCAAAATAATCGCTTACTAAATTAATTATCTGATCTTTAAACGAAACTTTACCAAAACTAATGCTACTTAATTGATGTGATAAATTACGTACGTTTTCTTTAACGGTATCTAATTTTTTAGCTTCTTCTAATAAATTTGATTTTTCTAATTTTTGATGCAATAAACGCAAATCTCCAGCCACCTCATCGTGTAATGATTTTGCAATTTGCTGTCGTTCATGTTCTCTTGCTTTAACTCTTTCTAGTTGCGCAAAGTATAATAGTTTTCTTTTTCTAAAGAAATAAAATAAGATACTTACCCCAAATAATAATAAACCACTTGCAGCTACTAACCAACCAATAGTAGTTTGTTGTTTTTGATAAGTTATTTCTGCTTGTTTTTTTATATTATCAGTTTTTAAAACGGTGTTTTCTTTTTCTTTTTTATCAGTTTCGTATCTAATTTTAGCAAATTGATTTTTTAATTGTCGCTCTTTTTGAAATAAACTATCGTTTAAATAGATGTATTCTTGTAAATATTTTTTTGATTGTTCTCCAGATGTTAAATCTGAAAGGTTTTGTAGCGCTTCTAACCAACTGTTGTTGTTGTGAGTTTGTTTAGCGTATCTCAATGCTTCATTTGAGTGAAACATAGCTTTTTCATTTTGATTAAGTGCTCTATAATAATTTGATATATTAATATGTGTTACAGATAGATCTATATATTTTTTTAACTTATTTCTGATTTTTAATACTTCGTTATATTTATCTAATGTTTTTTCTTTCTTATTAATAGAGTTTTTACTAAAGGTTAAGTTCTCTAATAGTAAAGCATAGTGTTCTGGATATTTCTCTTTAATTTTATTAAATTCTAGCCCTTTTTTAAAATAAGAAATAGCTTTATGATGATGTTTTTTCTTTTGATATAGTAGCCCTAAATTATTTATTGTAAATAAATAATTACGCTTATCTTTAACTTTATTATTATTATTTAAGGATTTAGTATAGTATTGAATAGCATTTTTTTCTTGATTAAGTTCTTCTGAAATAACACCTAAATTATTGTAAATTCTTCCTAAATAGACGGAAGGTTCTATAAATTCTAAATACTGTAAAGCTTCAATAGAGCTTATTTCACTTCCTAAAAAATCTTTAGCTTCTTTTTGAAGTATGGAAAGACTTAATAAACGTCTTCCTGTTGCTAATGAATCATTTATTTTTATAGAAATATTTTTAGAAAGCTGATAATAGTAAAAAGCACTATCGTTAGTATAAGTAAGTTTGTTTTGCAGAGCTTTGAAATGATAATATTTTGCGAGTAAAGTAGAATCTTTCGTTTTTTTATATAAAGAGTCAACTTGCGTAATTGTATTTAATAAATAAGGTAGGTTTTTTTTAAAATATGCTTGCCTACCTATTTCTATAAGTTTTTCTTTTGTTTCAATAGAATTAATACTCCTTTTTTCTTGTGAAACAAGTAAAAAAGAGTAAAAAACAAAAAAATAAATAAGCTTGTTCATTTTTAATTATAAAATAAAACCATTACTATTCAAAAGTAATGGTTTTATTTTAATTTCTTCTTGAAGAATTTATACTTTATCACCTCCGTCACCACCACTAGTACCACCGCCAGTATTACCTGTACCACCAGTGTTGTTACCACCACCAGTTTTTGGATTATCTGCAACAACAGAGTTTGATGTCATTTCCACTTCTTGTAAATTTTTGTTTTTCATAATAATAATAATTTTAGTTAAAAATTTTAGTGGGGGACTAATTAAGGCAACTAAATTAGCTTGTTTTAAATAAAAAACAAAAAAATTAGCTATTTTTTATGATACTGCTTCTTTCTTCGTCATTGCGAGGCACGAAGCAACCTTTAACATGTGAGTTTTTAATCGAGAGATTACTTCGTTCATTCTTCTCTCGTAATGACACGTTATGAAGTCATCTTATTAAATAAATCCCAAAGAACAACACCACAACTTACCGATATGTTTAAAGAGTGTTTAGTGCCTAATTGTGGAATTTCAATACATGCATCAGAAGTTGAAACAACCTCTTGTTGTACTCCTTTTACCTCATTACCCATTACAATTGCATATTTCTGATTTTTTTTAGGAATAAAATCATTTAGCATAGTACTGTTTTCAGCTTGCTCTATTGAAGCTACAAAAACACCATCGTTTTTTAATTTAGTAACCAACGTTAAAGTATCTTCTACATATTCCCATGCAACAGATTCTGTGGCACCTAAAGCTGTTTTATGAATTTCTTTGTTGGGTGGAGTAGCTGTAATTCCGCACAAGTATATTTTTTCAATTAAAAAAGCATCCGAAGTTCTAAAAACCGATCCTACATTATTTAAACTTCTAATGTTGTCTAACACCACAATGATCGGTGTTTTTTCAGTTTGTTTAAATTCATCAACCGATAATCGTCCTAATTCGTTGTTTTTTAATTTTCTCATGCGTTTGTTTTTAAGCTGAAAATATAAAGTTGTGAATAACTTGAAACAAAAGAAACTCTAAACTTTTATATCTTCGCAAAACTAATCCAAAAAATCCATAAACTTGGCAAAAACAAAGGCAAAAAAGGTAACACCATTGATGAAACAATACAACGGTATTAAACTAAAATATCCGGATGCAATGTTGCTTTTTAGAGTGGGTGATTTTTACGAAACCTTTGGAGAAGATGCTGTAAAAGCATCCGAAGTTTTAGGAATTATTTTAACCAAAAGAGGTGCTGGTAGCGAAAGTGAAACAGCCTTGGCAGGTTTTCCGCATCATTCGTTAAATACCTATTTGCCTAAGTTAGTAAAATCAGGATTAAGAGTTGCCATTTGCGATCAGTTAGAAGACCCTAAAATGACAAAAACTATCGTAAAACGTGGTGTTACAGAGTTGGTTACTCCTGGAGTTGCGTTAAATGATGAGGTGTTACAATCAAAATCTAACAACTTTTTAGCGGCAGTTCATTTTGCTAAAAAAAATGTTGGAGTATCATTTTTAGATGTTTCAACAGGTGAGTTTTTAATTGCGCAAGGAAACGAAGAATATATTGATAAATTATTACAAAATTTTACACCAAGTGAAGTTTTAGTAGAAAAAAAATACAAGCAGCGATTTTTAGAGTTATTTACCAATCGTTTTCATACATTTTATTTAGATGATTGGGTTTTTCAAAAAGAATATGGTACCGAATTATTACAAAATCATTTTAAAGTTAAAACCTTAAAAGGATTTGGAATTGCTGAGTTAGAAAGTGGAATTATAGCTGGTGGAGCTGCCATGTATTACTTGTCGGAAACACAACATAATAAAGTAGAACACATACAATCTATCAGTAGAATTGCTGAAGACAATTATGTGTGGATGGATAGATTTACCGTTAAAAACCTAGAGTTATACGGAGGTAATGATGTAAACTCAGTTTCGCTTTTAAACATTATTGATAAAACCATTTCGCCAATGGGCGGGCGCTTATTAAAGCGTTGGTTGGCATTGCCTTTAAAAGATTTATCACAGATACAACAACGCCACGAATTGGTTAAGTTTTTAATTGATAATGATGCTTTTTATGAAACGGTAACGTATCAACTACAACAAATTTCTGACATTGAACGATTAATATCAAAAGCAGCTACAGGTAAGGTTTCGCCAAGAGAAGTTATCTTATTAAAAAACTCGCTGAAAGCAATTTTACCGATAAAAATATCCGCAGAAAAAAGCAAGAACAAAGCGGTTAATGAAATCGGAAAACAATTACATGATTGTAAGATATTGATTGATAAAATTACCGAGAGTTTATTAGAAGATGCTCCTGTAAATATTAATAAGGGAAATGCTATTGCAAGTGGAGTTTCTACCGAGTTAGATGAGTTGCGTAACATTTCTAACTCAGGAAAAGAGTATTTAGATAAAATGCTAGCTCGCGAAACGGAAAGAACTGGTATTTCGAGTTTAAAAATAGCGTTTAACAACGTTTTTGGTTATTATATTGAAGTTAGAAATCGTTATAAAGACCAAGTTCCTGAAGAATGGATTCGTAAACAAACGTTGGTAAATGCTGAGCGATATATTACGGAAGAACTTAAAGAGTACGAAGCAAAAATTTTAGGGGCTGAGGAAAAAATTCAGCAACTTGAAACCGAAATTTTTGCCAAATTAGTACAGTTTATTATCGGTTTTGTACAACCTGTGCAACAAAATGCACAGAATGTAGCTAAAATAGACGGTTTATTATCTTTTGCCACTTTAGCGATGGATAATAATTATGTACGTCCGATTATAGATGAAAGCACAGATATTGAAATTAAAAATGGTCGTCACCCTGTAATTGAAAAACAACTTCCGATAGGTGAAGAGTATATTGCTAACGATGTGGTTTTAAATCGTAATCAGCAACAAATAATTATGATTACAGGACCCAATATGTCGGGTAAATCGGCAATATTGCGTCAAACTGCTTTAATTGTTTTATTGGCTCAAATGGGAAGTTATGTACCTGCTCAAAATGCTAGAATTGGTATTGTTGATAAAATTTTTACTAGAGTAGGTGCCAGTGATAACATTTCGATGGGCGAATCTACTTTTATGGTTGAAATGAATGAAACAGCCTCTATTTTAAATAATATTTCTGAACGTAGTTTGGTATTGTTAGATGAAATAGGTCGTGGAACATCTACTTATGACGGAATTTCAATCGCTTGGGCTATTGCCGAATATTTACACGAACATCCATCAAAAGGAAAAACATTGTTTGCTACGCATTATCATGAGTTAAATGAAATGACGAGTACGTTTAAACGTATAAAAAACTTTAATGTTTCTGTAAAAGAGTTAAAAGATAGTATTATTTTCTTACGTAAATTAGTGGCTGGTGGTAGCAATCACAGTTTTGGTATTCATGTTGCAAAATTAGCAGGAATGCCAAATATGGTAATCCACAGAGCTGAAAAAATATTAAAAAAGTTAGAAGAAAATCAATCGAATACCGAAGTAAAAGAGGTACTAAAAGAGTCGCAGCATGAAGAAATGCAAATGAGCTTTTTTCAGTTAGACGATCCTTTATTAGAAGATATTCGCGAAGAAATTTTAGCAACCAATATTGATACACTTACACCAATTGAAGCTTTAATGAAGTTGAATGAAATTAAACGAATGTTGGTAAAAAAATAAAAATATTGCAACACGATATAAGCTTTAAAAATATTAATAAACTTGCTTTTCCAGCTTTAATAGCAGGTGTTGCAGAGCCACTGCTTTCTACGGCAGATTTAGCTATTGTAGGAAATATAACTCATAATAGTACGCAAAGCATTGCTGCTATTGGAATTGTAGGTGCATTTTTATCAATGTTAATTTGGGTATTTGGACAAATACGTAGCGGAATTTCATCAATTATATCGCAATACTTAGGAGCGAATAAAATAGATGAGGTTAAAAATTTACCTGCGCAAGCTATTTTTATTGTAGTAAGTATAAGTGTGCTTGTTTTAGCAATTAGTTACCCGTTTGCCGAAGAAATTTTTAAATTTTACAATGCTTCAGGGGTAATATTAGAATATTCAATTGCATATTATAAAATTAGAGTATTTGGTTTTCCGTTTACACTACTTACCATAGCTATTTTTGGAACTTTTAGAGGTTTACAAAATACCTATTACCCAATGTTAATTGCATTAGTAGGTACCGTTGTAAATATTTTATTAGACATTGTTTTAGTGTATGGAATTGAAGGGTTTATCCCAGCAATGAATATTCAAGGAGCCGCATATGCAAGTGTAATAGCGCAAATTATTATGGCGTTAATGTCAGTACTTTTATTAGTAAAAACAACAACAATTTCCTTAAAGTTACAGCTGCCTTTTAATAAAGAAATACCACGCTTTATTACGATGGTTTTAAACTTATTTGTACGAACTATTGCTTTAAATATTGCCTTGTATTTTGGTACATCCTACGCAACAAATTATGGCGATGCCTATATTGCTGCCTATACAATTGGGTTTAATTTATGGTTGATGGGCGCTTTTATGATTGATGGATATTCATCCGCAGGAAATATCTTGTCAGGCAAATTATTAGGCGCAAAAGCATACGAATCATTAATTGTTTTAGGAAATAGATTGATTAAGTATGGTTTTATATTTGGTTTGTTTTTAGCAGTTATAGGGGTTGTTTTATATAAGTATATCGGAACCATTTTTACAAAAGAAACTGAAGTTTTAATTGAGTTTTATAACACATTTTGGCTAATTTTATTAATGCAACCTATCTGTGCAATTGCCTTTATTTACGATGGTATGTTTAAAGGAATGGGCGAAATGAAGTTTTTAAGAAACCTACTGTTACTCGCAACCACTTTTGTATTTGTACCTACATTACTAATTTTTGATTATTTTAATTACAAGTTACATGCAATTTGGATTGCCTTTTTTCTTTGGATGATTGCCCGATCGATACCATTAATTGTTAAGTTTAGAAGAAAGTTTTTACCCTTAGCTCAAAAAACGTAATTTTGAAAAAAAATATAACCTCTTATAAATCATTTATAAGAGGTTGTAATTGAAAAATTATTTTTTCTTATTTAGTTGCCTTCTTTTCTCTCTATTTATATTTCTTCTTTTCTCTCCTTTTTTTATAGAAGGCTCTACGACATATTTATCCCAAAAGAAGTTTAGAAAAAAGAAAAAAGAAAACCTTATTAAAAATACTTTGAGATTAAAACCCTTTCCTGAATTATTATAACCTAAACATAATGGCAGTAAAAAAAGCCTTAAGAAATTTACAAATAATTTATTGTTTCTTAAAAAGATAAAAAATCTTAAGTATTTTATTTTAGTCATTTTTTTCTGAAATTTAAGGAATTAATTCGTTGTAATTAAAAATAATATCAAAAGTAATATCAGAAGGTAATGATTTAATTTTTTCATCTATTTCTATTATTAAATCTTGTGGTGCTTCTTCTAAGGAAGATTCCTTTATAGCGCATTCTATTGCTTGATACGCAACCTCAGCCAACCCACCATAAACAGCTCCTTTTATTGCGCCTCCAACAACACCTGCTAATGTTCCAACTGGACCTAACCAAGAACCTAAAAGACCACCAGTAATAGCACCAATGGCAGCACCTTTAATTGTAGATTTAATCAAAGATTTAATATTTCCGTTACAGCTTCTATCTCCTCTATTTTGATAAAAAAAAGCATCCTTATTTGATTCTATAACATTAAAAACGCCTATTAAACTTAATAAATTTGGGTTTTCTTTTTCTTTTTTGAATTGATCTAGTAAAGAAAAAATTCCGTTAAAATCATCATTTCTTTGGAATTTATATAGTTCTTTAAAATATGATACAGCTTCTGCTGGTAAGTTTATGTCATCTATAGTAAGTAAACCTACCTCTTTATGATTAAAAGATGTAAATTCATTATAAGAACTTAATTCCAAGTCGTTTAATACTTGTAGGTTGCCATCTTCTATTGATTGAAAAATAGTGTTAAATACTGTGTTTTGATTAGATGGTTCATGGCCTTTGTTTAATTGTTTTTTTTGATATATAAAATTATATATAGTTTGGTTAGTAATGCCATTAATAACCTGTATATCGGCTAAATAATCGTCGTAATTAATAGTTTTTTCAACTTTTTGATTATTGACAAATTCATCGTTTTGACAATTAGCTAAAAATAAAGTAACGATAAATAAAATAATTGCACTTTTAAATGTTTTCATAGATTTTTGTTTTATAAAAACAAATAAACAATTTTTTATGGAATAATTTTATGTGGTTTATTCTTAGGTAAAGGAATTATAAAAAGTATATAATTTTGTAATTTTGAAAAAACAATCAAAATCAATGACTACAACAAGACAAAACGGAAGTTTATATACACACATTGAGCATAAAATAGCTACGGTTGAATTTGGACATCCAGCAAGTAATTCGTTTCCAAGTGAATTATTAGCGCGTTTGGCAAATGAATTTGACAACTTGTCAAACAATGATGAGGTTGCTGTAATTGTATTAAAATCTGAAGGAAATAGAGCCTTTTGTGCCGGTGCTTCTTTTGACGAACTAGTTGCAATTGATAATTTACAAGACGGAAAAGCATTCTTTTCAGGTTTCGCAAATGTGATAAACGCCATGCGTCGTTGTTCAAAATTAATTATTGGTCGTGTGCAAGGAAAAACCGTTGGTGGAGGTGTTGGTTTGGCAGCTGCTTGTGATTATGTATTGGCAACTGAGCATGCTTCTATTAAACTTTCTGAATTTACCATAGGTATTGGTCCTTTTGTAATTGCGCCTGCCGTAGAACGTAAAATAGGTGTAAGTGGATTGGCAGAATTAACTTTAGATGCTACAAGTTGGAAAAATGCATATTGGGCAAAAGAAAAAGGTTTATATGCCCGCGTTTTTGAAAATAGTAACGATTTAGATACTGAAGTTGAGGTGTTGTCAGAAAAAATAGCATCGTATAACCCAGAAGCTTTATCAGAAATGAAAAAAGCTTTATGGAAAGGAACTGAGCCTTGGCAGGACTTGTTGCTAGAAAGAGCTGAAACTTCAGGAAAATTGGTATTGTCTGACTTTACAAAAAAAGCGTTATCAAAGTTTAAAAAATAATTATCTTTAGAGATGGAAAAAAGTGACGCATATAAAACAGGGTATGAGGTAGGAAAATGGATAGCACAGCATCCAACACTATCGGTGCTTATCGGAATTTTATTATCAGTAGGTTTCGTGTGGTTATTGACTAAAATTGTAAAACAAATTCGTACTTTCGGCGAATAAAATATATATTATGGGAGGAGATTATTTATTTGCAATATTAGCAGCAGGAGTTGCAATTGTGTATTTTTACAATAAATATAGAAGTAATAAAAAATTTAAAAGATAGTGGCTAATATCAGAATTACGAAGCAGTTTTCTTTTGAAACTGGACACGCATTGTATGGTTACGATGGTAAATGTAAAAATGTTCATGGGCATAGTTATAAGCTTTCAGTAACGGTAATTGGACAACCAATTACAGATGTATCAAATGTTAAATACGGAATGGTTATTGATTTTGGCGATTTAAAGAAAATTGTAATAGAAGAAATTGTAGATGTTTTTGATCATGCTACGGTATTTAATCAAAATACACCACATGTTGAGTTAGCTAAGGAATTAAAAGCTCGAGATCATCATGTTATTTTAGTAGATTATCAGCCAACAAGTGAGATGATGGTTATTGATTTTGCTGATAAAATTCAGAAAAGACTTCCTGATAATATTAAATTATTTTCATTAAAACTTCAAGAAACCGAAACTAGCTTTGCCGAGTGGTTTGCTAGTGATAATTAATAAAAAAGGCTTAAAATTTAATTTTTGAGCCTTTTTTATTATAATTTATTTACCATTAAAGGCGTTCATTGTGTTTGCTAAGCCAGCATTTATAAATGAAGTTATTGCGTTAACTGAAGTAGGTATGCGTTCAATCATTTCGCTTTCTTCTTCTTTATTCCATTGACCTAATACATAATCTACCTGGCGACCTCTACCGTAATCAGCACCAACACCAAATCGAAAACGAGGATAGGCACCAGTATTAAATTTTTCTTGAATATCCTTTAACCCATTGTGTCCACCAGAACTTCCTTTTCCTTTTATTCGAAGTGTACCAAAATCGATATTCAAATCATCAGTAATTACTAATAGATTCTCTACTTGAATGTTTTCTTGTTTCATCCAATACATTACTGCTTTACCGCTTAAATTCATATAGGTACTTGGTTTTAAAACAATAACAGTTTTTCCCTTGATTTTTAGTCTAGCAATATCACCAAGTTTATCGGTTTCAAAAGTAGTATTATACTCTTTTACAAAAGCATCTACTATTTTAAAGCCTATATTGTGGCGTGTGTTATGGTATTTCTCGCCAATATTACCTAAGCCTACGATTAAGAATTTTTTCATCAGATTTACTATCTATATCTTTTTAGTTTTGTTTTAAATAACAATTATTTATCAAAAATAAAAAAAGCGTTACACAATGGTAACGCTTTTTTATTAAAATAGTTTTGCTATTTTTATGCTTCAGCTTCTTCCTCTTCAGTTGCAGCTTTCGTTGCGTTACGCGACATACGTACTTGAGCAACTACTGTGTTGTCTGGGTGTAAAAACGTATAAGCTTCGTTTTTTAACTCAGTAACATATAGTTTATTACCAATTTCTAATTCAGTAATATCTGCTTGGATAAAGTCAGGTAAGTTAGCTGGTAATGCCTTTACTTTTAATTTACGTAAATTATGACGTAAAGCTCCACCAATCATAACACCTTTAGATGTACCTACTAAACGTACAGGAATATCCATAGTTACCATTTTATCGTCAAATAATTGGTAAAAGTCTACGTGTAAAATACTGTCATTTACTGGGTGAAATTGGATGTCTTGTAATACAGCTGTGTATTTTGCACCATCTAATTCAATCGTAGCAGTATATACATCTGGAGTATAAACTAATGGCTTGAACGATTTTGCTTCCGCTGAAAAATGAACAGGCTTATCTCCTCCGTATAATACGCAAGGAACCTTTCCAGCATTACGTAAGGCTTTTGTTGCTTTTTTACCTACGCTTTCTCTTTGTGATCCGTTGATTGTAATTGATTTCATTACTTTTTTATATTTATTTACATTAAAAATTCATCGCTAATTGATGTGTTATCTTGAACTTTATGCATCACATCAGCGAATAAAGTGGCGCAAGATACTACTTTTATTTTAGATACATTCTTTTTTAAAGGAATTGTATCTGAAACAATTAGTTCGGTTAGTTGTGAGTTTTGAATTCTATCATAAGCATCTCCTGAAAGTATTGGGTGTGTACAAATAGCGCGTACGCTTAATGCACCTCTTTCTATCATTAAATCTGCAGCTTTTGTAAGTGTACCTCCGGTATCAATCATGTCGTCAACAAGAATTACATTTTTACCTTTTACATCTCCGATTAATTCCATGTGAGAAATAACATTAGCTTTTTCACGTTGCTTATAACAAATAACAACATCACTTTCTAAGTATTTTGAATATGCATAAGCTCTCTTAGATCCACCCATATCAGGAGAGGCAATGGTAAGGTTATCTAATCCTAAGCTGTTTACATAAGGAAGAAAAATTGTTGAAGCAAATAAGTGATCAACAGGTTTTTCAAAAAAGCCTTGAATTTGATCAGCGTGTAAATCCATAGTCATTATTCTAGTAGCTCCAGCCGACTCTAATAATTTTGCAACTAATTTTGCACCAATAGCAACACGAGGTTTGTCTTTTCTGTCTTGACGTGCCCACCCAAAATAAGGCATAACGGCAGTAATATGTCTTGCAGATGCTCGTTTAGCAGCATCGCACATTAATAGCATTTCCATTAAATTATCTGCAGATGGAAATGTTGAACCGATTAAAAATATACGCCTTCCACGTATAGATTCTTCAAAAGCTGGTTGAAATTCACCATCACTAAAGTGAGTAGTTATTACATTACCAAGTGAAACTCCGTATTCTTTTGCAATGTTTTTAGCAAGTTCAATACTTTGAGAACAAGCAAATATTTTTGGGCTTAATTGATTTACAGCCATTTAAAGTAGTTTTTGTTTTTGTTAGTGTTGTTGTTAGTGCAAAAGTAAAACTATTTTAAGAGTTTAAAAGTTATTTAAATGAATTAATTAAAATATTTTATAGATTTGCATTCTCTTTATAATGCTCGAGTGGCGGAACTGGTAGACGCGCTGGATTCAAAATCCAGTTCTTTCGAGAGTGCGGGTTCGATTCCCGCCTCGAGTACAAAAAAAGCGAGAAATTTTTCTCGCTTTTTTTAATTTTCTATAATTTTTGTATTTCCAAAACCTATAGCGTCCAAAAGATTATCATATTTTGGAGAAAAAAAGAAATCTTCAAGTATTGCTTTAATATCTCTTTTCTCTGAAGTAGTTTTTTGTACTCCTGGGGGAGCTGTTGCATTTTGCAGAACCTTTTTTGTATAAATATCTTGATATTTATTTATAAAATTAATAAATGTGTCCTCAAAATTATAATTAGTTAAATCAATGGCATTATAGCTCATTGTTTAGCTCTTGTTTATATTTGTTTAAAAGTGTTCTAGTAAGCGCTAAGTTTGCTTTTTTAGAATCTACAGCTAAATAAACAAAATAATCACCACTAGGCGAAATGTTAATAATGTGTATTTGACTGTCTAAATTGAAATGAATGTCGTTTAAGTTTTCATTTAAACCTAAAGATTTCATTGCTTTACGTTTGGCGTTAATAATTTCTACATTGTAGGCACAAGCTAGAGCAGGGTCAAAACCGTCTAAAGCAGAGTCAGAAATAAGTGATTCTCCTGAAGCCATTTCAGCTACGCTAATCCCTATGTATCCAGAAATGTTTTCTTTTACGTTTTTTACTAAGTCGTCTAAAATTTGTTGCATTTCGTTTGAGTTTATAGTTATTGATTAAATTCCTTTTTTAATAGATGTTCTAATAAACCAACATTTATACTTTTGTCAGATAAAAAACACAAAATATATTCGTTGTGCTTAATTATAAGTATATTCTCATTGTTAGATTTTAATATGATTTCTTTTAAATCAGTATTAAAATAATTGCTAAAAAAATGATTACTCATATTAAAAATAGTAGCTTTAAATACTGCTATTTTATCTTGTAAATCACCTAAAACGTTTTTTTTAGGGTAAAAATCAATAGTTTCTCCATCGTTTTTTAAAAGGAATATGGCTTTTGATTTCGTTTCTTTTAATAGTTCTTTTAATTCCAAAGTTAGGCTTTATCTATTGTGATAAATTCAAATTTAAGGCTTATTTGTTGTTAATATATTGCACTATAGTATCATTATATTACACAATATTATTTTTTACATCTTTTTTGTTAAGGAAAATGTATTTATTCTTAGTGGTTGGAATTGAAGTGTTTACATTTATAATATATAATAAGTAAATAATGGATTTTTATCTTAAAAAAATTAACATATGACTAAAAATGTTAATTTTTAGTGTTTTAATTTAGATAAAATAAAAATAAATAGAGGTTAGTAGGGTAAAATTAATGTTGTTTTTTATATCTAATTTTTTAAAACCTTATATTAGATTAATAACGGTGTCTCTTTCTTTAAGTATTTATAATAAAAATGGATTGAGAAGTTTGAAAGAGTATGTAGTAAAGAGAAATCTTGAACTTAAATTTAACACAAAAAATAAAAACTGTGTAGAATATTGTACATAGTTAATTTCAGTTTTACCTATTTACGATAGTCTGATAAGCTTTTTATTTATTAAATTTAAAGCTTATCAGACGAATTAATTATTCACAGAAATGAATTTTCACTTAATTGTGTTAGGATGATAATGATTACTTTTGTGTAGGTTTATTTAATTTATGTTTTGTAAAACACCCTAATAGTTACACAATAGAGTTTAACACATTGTATAGAAGAAGATGAAATGTTTATGATGTGATAGTATTTAACTTATTTAAATGAGAAAATCTAAATTTAAAAGCAAAATAGGTCTTCCTCCTGGAACAATTACTTATACAGGTACAAAAGAAAATACTCAGTTATTTATTAACACCTTTGATTATACAAAAGATAGTTTAGAGGAAAAAAAAATAAATAAAATTGAAGCTTGTTTTAGTTATAAAGAAACAGATACTACTACCTGGATAAATATAAACGGACTTAATAACACAGAGTCTATTCAAAAAATCGGAAACTATTATAAACTACATCCTTTAATATTAGAGGATATTGTGAATATAAATCAGCGTCCAAAAATAGATGAATATGACGATTATATTTTTGTAGTTTTTAAAATGTTGTACTATGATACAAACCAACATTTAAAAGTAGAACACATTAGTATTATACTTGGTGATAAATATGTACTCTCTTTTCAAGAATCTGAAGAAGATGTTTTTGATGGTATCAGAGAACGGATTAGAGCATCAAAAGGTATTATAAGAAGCAATGGTTCTGATTATTTATTATATGCTTTAATGGATGCTGTGGTAGACAATTATTTTTTAATTATAGAAACCATGGGTGAGAAAGTCGAAAGTTTAGAAGAACTTTTGTTTACAAATCCCAATAACGATACTGTTAAAGAAATACAGGCGTTAAAAAAAGAAGCTTTAAAAATTAGACGCTCTATTTTTCCCTTAAGAGAGATCGTTAGTAAACTTGAAAAAGCTGAAAGTAAACTAGTAAAATCTAAAACGCTAAATTATTTTAGAGATTTATATGACCACACAATTCAGGTTATTGAAACCATAGAAATATATAGAGATATGTTGTGGGGATTGATGGACATGTACATGACAAGTGTTAGTAATAGGATGAACGAGGTAATGAAAGTATTAACTGTAATTTCTACCATATTTATTCCATTAACTTTTATTGCAGGTATTTACGGGATGAATTTTGATAATATTCCAGAATTACATTATGAGAACGGATATTATATTTTGTGGGGCTTTATGATTTTTCTTTTCTTTGGATTGTTATATTTCTTTAAAAGAAAAAAATGGTTTTAAAGCTACTTCCAATCATATTATAAACTTTGATAATTTATAATGTGATTGGAGGTAGGTGCCAATTGTAAGTTTTACAAGTTGTCGTTGGAAACAACAGATTGCTCTATACTTAAATGAAACAAAGCATCTCCTTTATTTACGATAGGTGTTTTATTGATGCAAAAAATATGGCCATTAAATGGCGCATAAACCACTTTTTTAAATTCACCAAAAGGGTCTTGAATAATACCTAAAATCTCTTTCTTTTTTACAAAGGTTCCGTTTTTTGCAACTACTTTAAACATCCCAGAATCTGATGCGCGTAACCATTTTGCTTTATGTACAAAAACGGGAGTAGCCCTAACGGTAATTTCACCTTTAATCATACCTAGATGAATCAATATATTTTTTGTTCCATTTACACCTTCATTAATAATAGTGGGATTTAAATCTTTTGATTTTCCACCTTCAAAAAGCAAAACAGTTTTACCCATTTTATGTAATGTATCTCTTAAAGATTTTTTTATGTTGTTAGAAAAAACAATCATTGGCGGATTAAAAACTTTCGCCAATTCTAAGGCCTTTTCATCACCCTTGCTACATCTTATTTGCGCAATATTGTCTCGATCACCACCACCAGTATGAAAATCTATTACATAATCTACAAAAGGCGCTATTTCTTTGGTAAATTGATAGGCAAACTGACTGGCTAATGAGCCATTTACAGTTCCAGGAAACATTCTGTTTAAATCCCTTCCGTCAGGAAACTCTCTAGTTTGAATTAAATACCCAAAAATATTAAAAACAGGAATACAAATTATAGTTCCTGTTTCAGGTTTGTTAATACCTAAACTGATGATTTCCCTAATAATTCCAACACCATTAGTTTCATCACCATGAATACCCGCAAGTAATAAAACTACAGGGCCTGGCTTGTTAGAGCGCTCAATAATTATAGGAACACTTACAGTTGTTCTGGTATGTAATTTGGCAATTTTTAAATCTAAAACAGTGCGTTGCCCTTTGGGTATTTCTTTCCCTAAAAGAACAAAAGGTTTATTCAACATTTAATTCTAAATAACGTATAATTTCTTTAGCAATATCTTTTCCTGTAGCAGTTTCAATTCCTTCTAAACCTGGAGATGAATTAACCTCTAGTACCAAAGGTCCTTTAGATGATTGCAGCATATCTACACCAGCCACACCTAAACCTAACGCTTTTGTTGCTTTTAAAGCTGTTTTTTCTTCTTCATCTGTTAATTCTATGATAGATGCATTTCCACCTCTGTGTAAGTTAGAGCGAAATTCTCCTTCTTTTCCTTGACGTTTCATAGCTCCAATAATTTTACCGTCTACTACAAAAGCTCTTATATCTGCTCCGCCTGCTTCTTTAATAAATTCTTGAGCAATTACTCTTGCTCCTAAGCCGTTAAAAGCTTCTAATACAGACGTTGCTGCATTTTTTGTTTCTGCTAAAACAACTCCTAAACCTTGAGTACCTTCTAATAATTTTAATACTAAAGGAGCGCCACCTACAGATTCTACAACATGTTCTACATCTTTTGTGTAATTCGTAAAAACAGTTTTTGGTAAACCAACACCAGCTCTTGCTAAAATTTGTAAACTACTTAATTTATCTCTAGATCTTACCAAGCCAATAGACGAAACAGCACTAAAAATTTTCATCATTTCAAATTGACGAATTACAGCTGTACCATAAAAGGTTACCGAAGCACCGATTCTAGGTATAATCGCATCGATATCATCTAAATATTCTCCTTTATAAAATATTTTAGGTGCTTTTTTTTCAATTTCAATATTGCATTTTAAGTGATCTACGACCAAAACTTCATGACCTCTTTTCTCAGCGGCTTCAACTAGCCTACTTGTAGAGTATAATTTTGGGTTTCTAGATAAAATTACAATTTTCATTATTCTTTATATTTTAATTTGTGAGATAAATTCTTTTTTGCTGTGTCTATAATAAATTTTTTATTCAGAAATTTCCTACCTAATAATATCGGAAACTTCATATCCTTTCTTTCTGTTAAAGTTAAGTGGATTGGGAATAATGTATTAAAAATAAATATTTCAGTTTTAATTAAAAAACGTGTTTCAGAAATCCCGTTCGAGCTTTTAACAACTTTAGAGGTATAATTTTTTGTTGTAAATTCCTTATTATTATACAAGGAATGTTCTGGGTCTAATAATGTAAATTTAATAAAATTATCTCCATCAATTTTAATTTCTTCAATTTTTGTACAGTGTATAGAGGATGTATATGCACCTGAATCTATTTTTAAATCTATTCCCGAAAGAGATAATTCAGGAAAATCAGCTTTGTCTATCCTACCAATTACAATTTTCATTTTTATATAAAATATGAATAGTAAAATTACTAATAGTTATTGATAAAAAAATATAAAATTTTCATCAAAAATTAGTGCTATTTATTGTTATTTATTTTCCATTTGAAACATTTAAAATTACACTGTTTTATAAGTATCGTGTTTTTAAAATAACTTGTCAACTGATTTCGTGTAATAATCAATACTTAATTTATCTGCTACATATTTTGCTGTTTCTATAGCATCTTTTTCTAATTTATGAAATGAAACTTTAAAACGATCATTGTTTTTATCCCAAATAATTACTTCGTAAATATCATTATTGTTTAAATAAATAGATACGTAAGTAAGGTCACTTATATTTTGCCATTTTCCGTAACCTAAAGGGCCAACAGAATAGTATTTACGATATGTTTTCGCTTTAAGATTAAAATGATGATTATTTACAACAGAAGCTAACAATGCAAGTGTTATAACATAAATTTCCATTTCTAGAACATGTAAAAAGGAAATGGTATAATTTTCGATAGTTGATATTTGGGTGTTGATAAAAAACTTCACTAAAATAAAAACGGCAAAAGCATAAAGAATGGCAGCCATAAACCGAAAGATAAAATGTTTTTGGCCGCCTTTTATTATTACTAATTTACTCATAGTTTTTAATCTCTTTTTTAGCAATATTAAATTCTTCAGGAGTATTAATATTTCTAATTAAGTTATCATCTACTTGGATAATCTCAATGTCTGCATTAATTAACATTTTTCGTGGGCAAGAATATCCTTGAGCTAAGTATTGTAATAATTTAGTGTACGCCTTTGGTTCGTATATGGTAATTAAAGGCTCTGGAAATTCTTTGTTTTTACCTTTAATTGTTGTGGCTATTTTACTTGGATTCCGTTTTTGTAATAATAATTGAATCAAGGCTTCATTTACAAAAGGAATATCAGTAGCTAAAACTAACCAAGCCGAATTTGGATTTTTTTGAAAAGCAGAACAAATTCCGCCAAAAGGGCCAAGGTTTAAAAAAGTATCATGTATTTCATCGTTTTTTTCTGAGTTTTCGCGTACAGAAAAATAGGTTTTCAAATTATTGTTTTCAAGTAATTCTTTAACATATAATTTTTGAGGTTTCCCGTAATAATCTAACTCAGATTTATCGGTTCCCATTCGGGTACTTTTTCCGCCAATTAAAACCAATCCGTTTACAGGAGCAATATGTTCTTTTATTAAATTTTCAATGTGATTTGTAATATCATTAATATCATTAATGTTATAACTTGTAATGTTTTTTATCTGTGGAAATTTTTCAACCAAACATTCAAAAATTTTGGTATCAGGATTTAGTTTTACAATAAATTGGATGTTGGTAATTTGATCTAAGCGTTTTTTGATAGATGCTTCTTTTTCATCATCTAAAATTAAAATTTGTTTGGCACCTTGATAATGATTACCGTTGATAAACACAAAATCATGATTTACAAATTGCAAGCGTTGTTCAAATTTATTTATTATTGATGTTGTGTTTATTTGCACATTTCCTTCGTGATGAAAAGTATATTCAGTAAAAACATTATCAGCAGCATTTTTAGCATGTGATGCATCAAAATATGCTAAATTATAGTTCGATAATTTTGTAGATACTTTTGTAACTAAATCCGCAATCACTCCACATTTAGTTCCTAAAATAGCAACCTCATTTACGGCATAAGTATCATTTTGTTTTTTAGTAATATTTGCGTGTTTTTGATGCTTTTTACCCATTGTTAATATCTGATTTACCACCTGTTTTTGTTACTAATTTTATTTCTTTAATTACCATTTTTTGACTGATGGCTTTACACATATCATAAATTGTTAAACAAGTTGCCGAAGCGCCCGTTAGAGCTTCCATTTCAACTCCTGTTTTACCTTCGATAGTTACTTTACAAAAAACTTCTAAATTTTCGTTATCAATAATTTCAATGTCAATATCAACGCCATTAATTAATAAGGGGTGACACATCGGAATAATATCAGATGTTTTTTTTACGGCTTGAATCCCTGCAATAATTGCGGTTTGAAAAACAGGGCCTTTTTTGGTGATTAAATCATCATTTTTAAAATGAGAAACTATTTCAGCGCCTAAAAACATGGTTGCTTTTGCAATCGCAGTTCGTTTGGTGATTTTCTTATCAGAAACATTCACCATTTTAGGTTGATTCTGCTCGTTTATGTGGGTGAATTTGTTCATTTTTTATATGCTATGATTCTCGATACGCTTTTATTTCCATTATCATTTCAATAAAACCACTCGAACTGACAATTGTATAGAGAAGTTATCTTTTATATCTAATTATAGGATAAACACTTCCTTGTTTAAATTCGTTTTTTGTTGTTTTTGGTAGTTCTAAAAATCCATCAGCTTTTGTTAAACTAGCTAAATCACCAGAACCATTTCCTCTTATTGGAGTTGCAAATACTTGTCCGTTTGTATTTTCAATTTTAACTTGTAAAAAGTAAGTTAAGTTGGGTTTAAAGTTTACATCTTCAGTTAAAATAGCTGTTTTTTCTTCGGATGAAATTCCGATAGATTTTTTTAACCACGGATAAAAATACACTAAACAATTTACAAAAGTTGAAACCGGATTGCCAGGAAAAGCAAAGGCAACTGTTTTGTTTTTTTTATTCTGATAAACATGCTGCTCACTAATGTTTAAAGCATCACTGGTACCAAACCAAAAAGGTTTTCCGGGTCTTTGAGCAACTTTATGAAACAACTTTTTAACGCCTAATTCACTTAAAACTTCGGGTAAAAAATCGAATTTACCTTTACTTACTGCACCGCTAAAAAGCAATACATCATACTGTTGTAAATAGTTGTTTATTTTTTCTTTTAAAATGGTTTTATCATCGGTAATATGTGCAGTTTCAGAAAAAATGTTTAATTCTTTTAATAAAGCAACTAAAGTATAAACATTACTTCTGCGAATTTGATGGGCTAACGGATTTTCATCAACTTCAACCAATTCATCACCCGTAGAAATAATCATCACTTTGGGTTGTTTGGCAACTTTTATCATCGATTTTCCTACGGTGGCTAAAACTCCAATTTCAGCAGGAGAAATAACAATGTTTTTGTGTATTAAAAGTTGTCCTTGAGTTTTATCAGACCCTTTAACATGAATGTTTTGTTTGTCTTTTATAATATCAACAGTAATGGTGGCAATACCGTTGTTAATAATTACATCTTCATATCTAATTACGGTATCACAATTATTGGGTAATACAGCACCGGTCATTACTTCAATGCAATTTTCACTTTTTTGCATTGTTAATTGCTCGCTTCCGGCAGGTTGAATACCTTCTATGTTAAAATTTCGTTGCCCTTTTTTAAAATAAGAAAAGTTGATGGCAATTCCGTCCATTGCTACACGATTGAATGGCGGAAAATCTCTATCAGCAACAATATCTTCTTTTAAAATTCGACCAACTGATTGTATAAACGGAATTTCTTCTGTTCCGAAATCTTGGGTTTTACTTAATATTATATTTTTTGCTTTTTGTACTGAAATCATATTCTTGATGTTATTATGAAACAAGTTCAGAATAACGTATTGTTATATTTTTAAATTAATTGACACATTAAGTTACCCACCAATAGTACTCATACTTTCAGTAACACTTCCTTTTTTACGGTTTGCTTCGGCTACAAAACCATTTTCAGGTTTTTCTTTTATTAATGATAAAAAGAGTTCTTTTAAATTATCATTACTTGCGCCTTTTCTTATAAAATCACGTAAATTAAAAACACCATCATCAAATAAACAATTTTTAAAAGTACCAGTTGAGGTAATTCTTATTCGATTACAATCGTTACAAATTGTACGTGTAAATGCAGGAATAATTCCGATGCTACCTATGTGATTTTCAATAGAAAAATTTCTAGAAGTAGATGATTTTTCTGAAACTATATTTGTTACAGAATATTCAGATTTTATTTCTTCTAAAATTTTGTGGTAATTCCAATTTTCACCAATTTCTCGCTGTCCTTTTCCATTAAAAGGCATTTCTTCAATAAAACGAACGGCAATATTTTTATCTTTAGTCAATCCAACAAAATCATTAATTTCATCAGTATTAAAACCTGATTGTACCACAACGTTTAGCTTTAAATTTAATGAACTTTGTTCTAATAATTCAAAAGTTTTATACACTTCTGGAAATACATCGCGGCGAGTAATTTTTGCGAATTTATGAGTGTCTAAACTATCAATACTTAAATTTATGTTTTTTATTTTCTCTAATTTTTCTAAAGTTTCAATATGATTAGCAACTAATGCTCCGTTTGTAGTAATATTAATCACCTCTAACAAGTCGTTATAAGATAACATGTCTAAAAACGACATAAAATCTTTACGAGCAAAAGGCTCGCCACCAGTTAGCCTAACTTTATTAACACCTAACTCGGTAAGCACGCGAATAACTCGGTACATTTCTTTATAGGTGAGTAACTCTTTTCGTGGTACAATATCAATGCCGTTAGCAGGCATACAGTATTGACAACGTAGGTTACAACGATCGGTAACAGCAAGTCGCACATAGTTAATTTGTCTGCCAAAATTGTCGATAAGTTTGCTCATCTAACAAATATACGGTTTAATGCTGCAATTTTTTCATGTCATTTATCATAGTTTACGAGAAACAAAATTAAATTATTTCCATCTTTTTTAATAAAAAAGAGGCGTTCATGTTTTTACATACGCCGTTTTTCATCTTGTAATCAAAATTTAACTCGTTATCAATTATTTCAGCATCAAAATAATAGTTTTCAATTGTTTGATATTCTGTTGATAATTCACATAAACTCACATCGTGTGTAGCAATAATTCCAGTTGATTTAGAATTGTTAAGTTTTTCAACAAATTTTTTAGAACCGATTGCTTTGTCTTTACTATTTGTTCCTTTTAATATTTCATCTAAAATGATAAAATAATTTTCTGTTTTAATTTTGTTTACGATAAATTTTAAACGTTTAAGTTCGGCATAAAAGTAAGATTCATCATCGCTTAAAGAATCTGAAGTTCGCATACTTGTAATTAATTTAACCGGATTGTATTTTACTTTTTCAGCACATATTGGTAAACCATTATTAGACATTACAATTGCTAACGAAACAGCTCTTAAAAAAGTGCTTTTCCCTGCCATATTTGCTCCAGTAACAATAAAAAATTCTTCATTATCTATTACAAAATCATTGTCTATTCTTTTAGTGGCATTTAATAAAGAATGTCCTAAATTCACTGCATTTAAAACTGATTTTTCGTTATTTATAATAGGAAATACATATTCAGGTTTATTAAAAACAAAATTTGCTAACGAGTTTTGTGCATCAAAAAAAGAAACAACATTAAACCATTCTTCAACAGTGCTTTTGTAAGTTGTAATCCAATTTTCTATTTTAATGGTATTGCGAATATCCCAAAGAAAAAGTCCGTTACCAATAATAGCAATAATAATGTTATTACGTTGATCGAAAGCATCTAATATTTTAGAAAACTCTTTAAATATAGTAGATGCCTTTTTGTTTTTTTGTTGAATTTTTGCTTGTTTGTTTTTTAATGTCGAATTGGTGAATTCTTCGTTTTCTATTTGCGCTAATAACTGATGGTATTGATTAAAAGTTTCTTTTGCTTTGGTAGTTTCAGTGGCTAATTCTTGAATGTTTTTAAAAAAGAAAGCAGTAGTTATTAAACCAATTATAAACCAGATTAAAAGTACAGAAAACGTAATGACATCAAAACTTAATAAGCCAATTAAAACAATTGAAATAGCAGAAAAAATATACGAAAACAGTGTTAAGAAAGTAGGGAGTTTCTGCTCATAAGAATGCACCCATTTTACAATAATAGGTATTGCTGTTTTTGTGTTTATTAAACTAGCAACAGCTGTAAAATGTTGACGCCATTTTACTTTTAATGCAAGTTCTTGTGTTACTTTTTGTTTTTCTTCAATACTGTTAATATCGTTACTTGTTAAAACAGTAGCTAATAGCTTTTTTCCTTCGTTGGTTGCCGTTCTGTTTATGTATTGAAAGAAAGAGCCAATACCAAACAGATCGATATCATTGCTAAAATAATGCTCGGGGTTTATAAACTCTTTTCCACTCTCTAAGTCAGAAAATGTACCATTTAAAACGGCTATTTCTGTTTTATTAATAGTCAGTTTTGCTTCTATAAGGCTTTTCGTTTGCTTTAAACGTAAGTGTTTTGTTACTAAATAAACAAAAGCGATTAAAGAGATAACACTTATAATAAAGTATAAGTTATTTTTTGTAAAAGCTATATAGGATGATAAAGAAATGGTTAAGAAGGCAAAAAGACGTAGTAAACGAGTTGTAAGTAAACGTTTTTTTAACCCAGTTAAAACGGTATTTAAACTATTGATTTCTTCTTTGTAAAATTGAATAGGTTGTTGCATTGTATGGTAAATAAATATTAGTGTAAATGTACATATAGCTAGGTAAATATCTTTATAAAATTGTATTTTCGTTGTATGCCAACTTCATTAGAACTTCAAGTAAAAACCTTACCTAATTCGCCTGGTGTTTATCAATATTTTGATAAAGAAGATGTGATTATTTATGTTGGTAAGGCAAAAGATTTAAAAAAAAGAGTCTCTTCTTATTTTAACAAAAACCATGAAATTGCTAAAACTCGTATTTTAGTTAGAAAAATTGTTCGTATCGAACATGTTGTTGTTGATACAGAAACAGATGCTTTACTGTTAGAAAATAACCTGATAAAGAAATACAAACCACGTTATAATATTTTATTAAAAGACGATAAGTCCTACCCCTGGATATGTATTAAAAAAGAACGTTTTCCAAGAATATTTTCAACCAGAAGAGTCATAAAGGACGGCTCTGAATATTTTGGGCCTTACACAAACACAAAAACAGTATATGCTTTATTAGATTTAATAAAAGAATTATATCCGCTAAGAACTTGTAAGTATGATTTAAGTAAGTCGAAAGTAGCAGCAGGTAAGTATAAATTGTGTCTCGAATACCATTTAGGTAATTGTAAAGGTCCTTGCGAAGGGAATCAAACTGAAGATAATTACCAAGAAAGTATTAAAGCTGTAAGAGGTATATTAAAAGGTAATTTTAAAGAGAGTTTACAGCATTTAAAGAATATAATGCTAGATTTTGCTTCGGATATGAAATTTGAAGAGGCACAAAAAATAAAAGAAAAACTTGATTCTCTACAAAACTATCAGGCGAAATCTACCATTATAAATCCATCAATTAATAATGTAGATGTTTTTTCTATTATTTCTGATGAAACTCACGGTTATGCAAACTTTTTTAAAGTAATGAATGGCGCAATCGTGCAATCATACACCACAGAAATAAAAAAGAAATTAGAAGAAACTGATAAACAATTGTTAGAGTTGTTTATCATAGAAACGCGTAACCGATTTAACTCGTTGTCAAGAGAAGTTTATGTGCCTTTTAAAGTTAATTTAGGAGAGCAAATAAAAGTGACCGTACCTAAATTAGGAGACAAAAAGCGAATCGTTGAATTGTCAGAAAGAAATGCGAAGTATTATCGTATGGAGCAGTTTAAGCAAATAAAAATTGTAGATCCAGATCGTCATGTAAAACGAATAATGGGGCAGATGCAAAAAGACTTACGTTTGCATGAAGAACCGCGGCATATTGAGTGTTTTGATAATTCAAATATTCAAGGAACCAATCCTGTAGCAGCCTGTGTAGTTTTTAAAGACGGAAAACCGAGTAAAAAAGAATACCGTCATTATAATATTAAAACAGTTGAAGGGCCTGATGATTTTGCATCGATGGAAGAGGTTGTTTTTCGTCGTTACAGGCGTTTGTTAGAAGAAAAGCAACCATTACCACAATTAATTGTTATTGATGGAGGAAAAGGACAATTATCATCAGCATTAAAAAGTTTAGATCTTTTAGGTTTGCGAGGTAAAATTGCCATTATTGGTATTGCAAAACGCTTGGAAGAAATTTATTATCCAGGAGATTCTGTACCGTTATATTTAGATAAAAAATCAGAAAGTTTAAAAATAATTCAGTTTTTAAGAAATGAAGCCCATCGTTTTGGAATTACCTTGCACAGAAATAAACGAAGTAAAAGTGCTATCCAGTCTGAGTTAGAACAAATTCCGGATATTGGTAAGCAAACTATTACCAATTTATTGCGTAAATTTAAGTCTGCTAAAAGAGTAAAAGAAGCTACATTTGAAGAATTAAAAGAAACAGTCGGTTTTTCAAGAGCAAAAAAAATACATGAATTTTATCAAAAAGAAAAATAATGAAAAAGTTGCTTATACTATTATTGTTTACGGTATTTACATGGGCTCAAAACTCACCTAAAGTTGGTTTAGTTTTAAGTGGAGGTGGAGCCAAAGGATTTGCTCATTTGGGGGTTTTAAAAGAACTTGAAAGAGCTGGAGTACATGTAGATTATATTGGTGGTACTAGTATGGGGGCCATTATTGGAGGGTTGTATGCCTCGGGTTATTCTGCGAAACAGATTGAAAAAATCATTTTAGATATTGACTTTATGAAGTTGATACAAGACAAAGTTGATAGAAGCGATAGACCTTTTTTTACCAAAACCAATGGAGAAAAATATGCGATTTCATTACCAATAAAAGAGGGTAAAATTGGTCTTCCTTTAGGATTATCAAAAGGTCAAAATGTTTTAAATTATTTAACAGAGCTATTAGCACCTGTTGATAATATCAACAATTTTTCTAAACTGCCAATACCTTTTTATTGTATTGGAACAGATATTGTTACTGGTAATGAAGTTGTTTTAAATGAAGGCTCTTTACCTTTGGCATTAAGGGCTAGCGCAGCGTTTCCATCATTATTAACCCCTGTTGAAATTGATGGTAAATTGTTAGTAGATGGAGGGGTGGTAAACAACTTTCCTGTTGATATAATGAAAAAGAAAAAGGTAGATATTATTATTGGCGTTAATGTTCAAGGAAAATTAATGAAAGAAGAAGAACTGTCTTCAGTTGCTTCAGTGTTGATGCAAATAGTAAATTTTCAGATGTATAAAAATATTGATAAACAAATTGATATTTTAGATGTTTATCTTAATCCCGATATTTTAGATTATAGCGTTATATCGTTTGATAAAAAAAATGAAATAATAGAAGAAGGGTTAAAAAATGCACAAGAATTTTCAAGTGTTTTTGATAGTGTTGCTAAATTACAAATATCTAAAAATGAACGAATTAAAAATGAAATAAAAGAAAAAAGGTTTTTGGTAGATAGAATTGTTATCAAAGGAAATAAAAATTATACTAAAAATTACATTTTAGGAAAATTACAACTTGAAGAAGGTGATAGTGTTTCGTACAAACAAGTTTCTAAAAAAATTAATAAACTAACCGCAACCAAGAATTTTAATCGAATTAATTATCATCTAAAAAAATCCTTTCAAGGCAAAAAGTTAGAACTTATCGTCAAGGAAGAAAAAATTCATTCTTATTTTAAAATAGGGTTACATTATGATTTGTTATATAAATCGGCAGCATTATTAAATTACACCCATAAAAAATTACTAACACAAAATGATGAGTTGTCTTTTGATGTAGGTTTGGGTGATAGATTACGTTATAATTTAGATTATTTTATAGATAATGGTTTACTACCTAGTTATGGTTTTAAATCACGTTATAATAGGTTTACAAGTGGTTTTTTACATAAAGAAAATTTAATAAATGTTAATTATACTGATTTTACTAATGCTATATATTTTCAAACAACTATTAATGAAAAATTTGCATTTGGTATAGGGGTTGAAAATAAACACGTTAGTTTAAGTTCAGATAATATTTTATCAAATGGTAAAGAAGTTTTCTTTGACAAAAGTAATTATATAAATGCATATTCTTTTTTAAAATTTGATACTTACGATAAAAAAATGTTTCCAACAAAAGGGTTTTATGCAGATGTTGGTTTTAAATGGTATTTATGGTCTGATAGAAATAATAATATTGATTTATTAATAGATGACAGTGATTCGTTTCATCAATTTTCTCAAGTTGAAGGAACTTTAGGTTTTGTAACTAGTTTTTTTAATAAGTTAACACTTCAGCAAACAAGTGAGATTGGATATACTTTAGGTAAAAAATCATCACAGATTTTTGATTACAGATTGGGAGGTTACAATAAAAACTATATTAATAATTTCACCTCTTTTTATGGTTATGATACAGGTGATTTGATTAATCAATCGTATTTAAAAACCATTTTCAATTTCAGATATCAGGTATACCCTAAGCATCATGCTGTTTTTATTGCTAATTATGCTCGTGTAGAAGAAAATATTTTAAAGGATATTTTTGATGATGTGAAATCAGGATATGCTTTAGGTTATAGTGTTGAAACATTTTTAGGCCCAGTTGAATTAAAATATAGTTGGTCGCCTAATCATAATGAAAAATATTGGCTATTTAATTTAGGATTTTGGTTTTAGGGCATAAAAAAACCCGTTTCTTTTAGAAACGGGTTTTTATTTCATAATAAGATTGCCTTACTTACTTTTATTCTTTTTTAAAAAGAATTTATACTGTAAGTATTGGTAAGCATCTCTAGGTAATATTTTAATCCACTTTTTGTGTTGTACAAACCATTTAAAACGAATAGAGTTTACGCCTTTAGTTAAATAAGCAGCTATAAAAGGGTGTACATTTAATGTTATCTCCTTGTATTCTTTATTACTATTTAATATGCGTTCTAATTCAGCTTCCATTTTGTCTATTAAAACAATAGGAGCCTCAACTTCTCCATTTTTATTTGGGTTTGGTTCGCGTGTTTTTATTTCTAATTCAGGTCGTACACGCTGTCTTGTAATTTGTACTAAACCAAATTTACTCGGAGGTAATATTTTATGTTTAGTGCGATCTAAAGACATTGCATCTTTTAAATGCTGATATAATTTCTGTCTGTTTTCAGTAGTCTTCATATCAATAAAATCAACAACTATAATTCCTCCCATATCACGTAATTGTAATTGACGTGCTATTTCTGTGGCAGAAATTAGATTGACTTCTAAAGCAGTTTCTTCTTGGCTTAAAGCTTTATTTGAGCGATTACCACTATTTACATCAATAACATGCAAAGCTTCGGTGTGCTCAATAACTAAATATGCACCTTTACTCATAGAAACTGTTTTACCAAACGATGTTTTTATCTGACGCTCGATACCATATTTTTCAAAAATTGGAGTGTCAGCTTTATGAAGTTTTACAATATTTTCCTTGTCAGGAGATATTTCTTGTAAATATTCTTTGATTTCAATCATTAAATCTTCATCGTTGGTTACAATACTTGTAAAAGAATCGTTCATTACATCTCTTAAAATAGAAGATGCTCTGTTCAACTCACTTAATATTTTTGTTGGGGTATTTTGATTTGCAATACTATTGCACATTTTTTTCCAACGATCAAGTGAATTTTGTAAATCTTTATCTAGTTCTGCTACCTTTTTACCTTGGGCAACAGTACGTAAAATAAGTCCAAACCCTTTTGGTTTGATACTTTTTGCTAATTTTTTTAAACGTTCTTTTTCTTTCGGATCTGCTATTTTTTGAGATACAGAAACTCTGTTAGAAAAAGGAACTAAAACTAAAAATCTACCAGCTATTGATAGTTCCGAGCTAATACGCGGACCTTTGGTAGATATTGGTTCTTTTACAATTTGTACTAATAAATTTTGACCTGATTTTAGTACATCATTAATACTCCCGTCTTTGTTAATATCCTTTTCTGGACGAAAGTTTTTTAAAGTGAATTCTTTATAATTACCTGTGCTTACTTTTTTAATGAATTTATTTAAAGATTGTACTTGTGGACCTAAATCATGATAATGTAAAAAACCATCTTTAGGATACCCAACATTTACAAAAGCGGCATTTAAACCCGTTAATACTTTTCCTATTTTGGCTAGAAAAACATCACCGACTGAAAACTTGTTATCGCTTGTTTCTTTGTTTAATTCAATAAGTCTACCATCTCTTAGTAAGGCGAAATCAATATCAGAAGAATTTGAACGAATTATTAATTCTGTTTTCATTCTGAATATAGTTTTGTGCCTACGTAATAATTTTTACGAAGACGGATTAAAATTTGTAAACAGGTATAATTTTTATACCGTTTTAAGGTGTTAAAACCTTAATGTCAATGAACTTAATAAGCTATAAAAGCAACGAAAAAGTAAGCGTTAGCTTACTTTTTCTTATGACGATTTGCTCTTGCTCTTTTCTTTCTTTTGTGTGTAGAGATCTTTGCTCTCTTTCTTTTTTTACCGCTTGGCATAATTAAAAATGTTTTATAAAGTCTTTATTAGTAAAGACCTTTGGTTAATAATTTTATTATTTTACAGATACTTTAGTTTTAACACCCTCTGTAAACACTTTTGATGGTTTAAAAGCTGGAATGTTATGAGCAGGAATCTTAATAGTTGTATTTTTAGAAATATTTCTACCAGTTTTTTCTGCCCTAGTTTTGATAATAAAACTACCAAAACCTCTTAAATATACATTATCTCCGCTCTCTAATGCATCCTTTACCTCGTCCATAAACGCTTCAACAGTTGCTAAAACATCTGCTTTTTCAATTCCGCTCTTATCTGAAATTTTAGATACGATATCTGCTTTTGTCATTCTATATATATATTTGAAATTATTTTTTGAAATGAGGCTGCAAATATATGATAATTATATCTATTCCAAAAAGTTAAAATAAAAAATAAATTGATGGTATTAAAAATCACAAAAACTCTAAGATTACAAATCCTAGAGTTTTTGTTGTTTATTTTTTAATAAGAGTTATATTCTATCTTAATATGTAAAACCAAACAGTTGGATCTGTTGCACTTGTCAATTGTATTTGCGTTGCCGCAGGATCAGTAGTACTTACTATATAAGGTGAATTATTAGCGATAAAATCAACTAATGGTTCTAAGTGAGTGTAAAATTGCCAGTTATAGGCACCTACGCCTTTAACAATACTAAGTTGTTCGGTTTCGCCAGGAACTCCCCCAAAACCTAATAAATGTTGTGATAAATATGGTCCAGGATCTGAGATAAAAAGAATACCAGGTTTTGTTTCACCACTAATAGTGGTGTTACCAAATATTAAGAAATCTCTTAATGTTTCTGAATATACGGCTGTATTAGCATCTTTTACTTGATTAAACATCGCTAAAAATGCAGGAGAAACAGCCCCAGGAATACTAGTTCCTATTTGCCAATCTTGATTAATGTTAATTGGAGAAAAAAGAACATGTATTATAACATTACCATCTAAAGAAACTAGCTGATTTGCATCTTTGTCTAAAATAAACTCTAATGCTTCATTACCTCCCATTGTAATAGGTTCATATAACTTTATTCCTTTACTGGTATAGTTGTAAGCCATTTCAATTGGATCTTCTCCGCTACCTTGAGGGAAAATTAATTTTGCACCAGTGTTTGGTAATGGTAAATCATTACCATCTAAAGTAACAGCATAAGAAGCAGGAGCTAAATAAGTTTTAATGTCAAGAACTTTGGTTAAGTAATCTTCAGGACTTTCAGTAAGCCTTATCATTCGCATTTTGTTACGAGATTTTGCACCAATTAAGGTAATAAGATCCGTTGTTTTAGAAGTTAATAAAAACTCATAATCCCCTTCAAGTCCATCTGGGTTAGCTTGGTTTGGAGTTGAAAAAAAGTGAGATAATGCACCATAAGTATTAAAAGTTAATACAGGACCGCCATTAGCAATAACGTTGAACATATTTGATTCTCTTGTTGAAAAATCAAATAGTTCCATTACCACTTCAGCAGTTAAATCTTCATTAAATTTCATTCCATAATTAAAACCACCTAAAGATTGTGATCCTTCAGGGTAATATTCTATAATCCATCCATTATCTGATGAAGTTAATAAGTCTCTATATTCTATAACAGAATTTTTAATTCTTTCAGAAGAAGTTTCATTAAATATTGCTTCTTCTGTGTTGTCACATGATACTGTGGCAACAATAAGTAATAGCAATAAAAATGTTTTGTTTATAATATTTTTCATTTTTTTTAATTTATGTTGTCTAAATCTTGTGAACTTAAATTATCGTACCTATCCTGTACTTCTGCACGTAAGTCATCAATATCGAAATCCCAATTGTTTTTTAAATAACTTTTAATTATTGACATTTTACTAGTAATAAGTGAACCTCCAGGACCTGCATTAACAATAATATCAGCCCAATCAGTTTCAGTAGAAAGTACATAATGAGAAATTAATTCTACAAAATCATCACTTACCTGATTACTAGCATAATCACTAATAAAACCAGCCTGTAAAGATTCACCAGGTCCCCATTGAGTACTCCAGTCATCTCCTATATATCCTGCACCAACTATTTCAGTAAAATCGGTAGAAAATGGTATTTTTTGATGTAATACGTGTCCGAATTCATGGTGTATTGTATTGAAGAATAACCTATTTAATGCTTCAACGTCAGTAATATCTAGAGTATTTATATCGTAAAGAGAAATTTTCACCCCCCCTTCAGCAGTACCTAAAAGTCTTGTATTGTTATTGTTATATCCCGCTGAACCTACGAATACAATTTGCTTAGGAAACGTTTCTTTTAAAAAACTTGCAGGAGCTACAGCATTGTATGCATCTAAACATAAATACTTAATAAGGTTTGCTAACCTTATTGACTTTTGGTAGTCAGCAGGAACCAAGGTGTAATTAAAATTACTTTCTACATCTGGTAATTTATATAAAATTTCAATATTGTAAGGCGTTACAAATTCTTTTGTTAAGAATTTATCAAACTGATTTTGATAGCCTAATTCGCTATTAATTGAACTTTTATCAGGGTTTGGTATATCTTTCTCTTGACAATTACTAAAGGTAATGGCAAGAGCTATAACTAAATATTTTATATTTTTCATAATTGTAATAATTTAAGTTTTATCTAGGGTTAGGGGTTAAACCTGCAGAGATAACATCTTGAGGTAATTGTATCGCTTTACGAGCATCGTTAGCTGTTAAAACATCAACAACACTAATTGAACCAGCTGTACCATTTTGGTATCTTACAACACTCATACCATATCGTTTGTTGTCAAACCATCTTAAACCTTCGTGCATTGTAAGTATTCTTCTTAATTGAAGTGTATAGTGTAGCATGTTTTCTTGAGTACCACTTTCTACAGTAAACATAGGTGTTAAGGTTTTTTTCTGAGTAGGAACATCTTCTGTAGAGTAAGTAACAGCATCATAAAATGTATTTACTTGTGCAATAGATGTTTCAGGGCTTGGAACAGCTGAACTAGGCCTATTGTAATTTTTTGTAAATGTATTTAGATCGTCTAACGCGGCATCATATTGTTTTAACATCACATTTGCTTCTGCTCTTACTAATAGTGTTTCATCAGTAGTAAATGGGGCTATGATACTTTTTGAATATCCTGTTAGAGCAACAGGGTCAGTATATTCAAATAAGTAAGGTAACTTCATAAATAAAGTTTTATCTAAGTTTGTCCCTGAATATACAAATGGTCTGTAATGAGGATAAAAAGCAGGGTTGGTGCCTGCTGTCCAAGGTAAAGGAACAGATAAAGATTCTCTCCTAGCAACGGCTCCAGTATGATTAAAACGTGAGCCTGTATAATAGGCTCCAAAATGTACTCCTATTCCAGAAGAAACGGCTTGTGTTAATAAAACACTAGTGTTTTCATAAAACGCTTTAGTTGCAGGGGCTGGGCTTCTAACTACTTGAGCTTGAGCTTGCCAATTTCTTAATATACTTGTTGGGTTTTGAGTTACTACTATTGAAGCATATTCTTTTGCTTTTTCCCAGTTTTCATAGTATAAGTTAAACCTTGCAGCAAATGCGTATGAAGCCTTTACATTAAAGTGATATTTTGGTACGTTATAAATATCATCACGTATAAGCGGCAATGCTTCTTCAATGTCTTTATTTATTTTAGCATACACATCCTTTACGTTACCTCTATCATACTTAGGATTAAGTGTTGTTTCAGGATTTTCTAGAAAAGGGATACCTAAATCAGTATCACTAGTTTGGGTGTTGTAATGTTTACTAAACATATTTACTAATACAAAATGCCCGTAAGCTCTAGTGATTAGAGCTTCACCTTTTTCTGCAGATAGGCTTTCAGGGTTACCTTGATCTTTAATACCTGCTAATGCTTGATTTGCATTTGCAATAGCATTATAACAAGCTGACCAAAGAGAAGCAGGTCCATCATTGTCCGTTTCTGTAACATCTTTCCAATAAGCAACTTGTTCTGTTATTCTATCTGAATAAGGATTGTTTACTCCAGTATCATCAATGTTATCTGAAGATAGTTCTGCTAAAAAGTTTATGGCAGTTGTTGGATATGCAGAGACTAAAATTTTTCTAATCTTATCGTTATTGTCTACTTCAGTTCTATTGTCAGGTAATTCATCTAAAAATTCATTACAAGAAACAACAAAAAGAGATACAAGAAATAGTACAAATAATTTGTTTATATTATTTTTCATTTTATTTATATTTTATAAATTATAACCCTAATTTTAAGGTTAATGTAAATTGCTTCGCTAAAGGACTTGCAACTCCACCAGAATTAAAAAATTCTGGATCTTGTCCGTTTAATTTATCATCAGCATACAATAAAAATAAATTAGTAGCTTGTAGCTTTAAAGAAAAACTTTTAAGACTCAATTTTTCTACAAGATCCGTTGGAAATCTATATGCTAAAGATACTTCTTTAAGACGAATAAAATCTCCTTTGGCAATTCTAACATCAGAATAATTATAAGAATTATAAGCTGTTCTTAAATCATACTGCCCAATTCTGTTTGCTTGCCTTGTTGTAGCAATTACAGGTATATTTGTATGATTTTCATCACCAGGTAACACCCATCTGTTTTCAAATTCTCTTGGTAAAGCATCTAAATCTGAATAAGAAGAACTAAATACTGGGTTTAATCGTATAACATTACCAAATGAATAGGTTGTAAATATATTTAAACGTAAGTTTTTATAGTTAAAAACATTACCAAAACTACCTACATCTGTAGGGTCTGCTGAACCTGAGTATTTTAAGAAATCTAATTTATCTCTTTCTTGAAAATATACATCAGAAACTGTTCTATTGCCATCTTGGTCAAAAAATGTAGGTAAGCCTTCTTCGTTTAATCCTGCAAAAGGAATTGAGAAAATAGACCTTACTGGGTAACCCTCTCTAGCAAAACCATATCCTGTAACTAAATCAATAACTCTTTGTTGAGATTCTAATTTTGTAACTTCATTTTTTGTTTTAGAGTATACAAAACTTGTTTGCCAAGAGAAGTTTTCTGTTTTTATTGGTGTTCCTGATATAGATAATTCTAAACCACTTGATTCCATTTCTGCTACATTACCATATTTTGTAATTTCACCACCAATACCTTGTGTGTTTATAGGACCAATAAGATCAAAATTATTTCTTTGATACCAATCAGCTCCAATACTTAATCGATTGTCAAAAAGACTTGTGTCAAAACCAATGTTTAATTCATGTTTCTTTTCATAGGTAAGTTCGCTGTTTTCTAAAGAACTTACGTATAAAGCACTTTCTTTTACTCCAGAAGTTGGTCTCCATGGGTTAAAACTTCTAATATCTGCTAAAGAGTTTGAAACACTTTCAGGTCCCCTGTCAGCAGTTAAACTGTATGAAGCTCTAAATGTAAGGCTTTCTAATGGGCCTAACTTATCAAAGAAATCTTCTTCATGTACATTCCAAGCACCAGATACATTCCAAGTAGGTAACCATCTTGAACTTGTAGATCTCCCTAATTTGTTTGAACCTTCATAACGGAAAGTACCATTAAGGGTGTAACGTCTTTTCCAAGAATAGGTAGCGTTTCCAAAAAAAGCTAAATTTCTATATTTTGTATTTCCTAAACCATAATAAAGAGCGTTTTCTTCAGCACCTTTTTTGAATAATTTGTAATCATAAAAAGGAATTTCTCCTAAAGAATATTGTAGCCCCCATCCTGTAAAATTAGTTGTACTTCTATCGGCTGAGTTAAGTTCAGCACCAGCGTAAAAGTTTATTGTATGATCGTCTTTAATAACATCTTTATATGAAAATGTTGCCCTAGCATCATAACTTAATAGATCATAATCGGTTTTTCTGTAAATCCCTCCTTCAGGTAAAACAGTAACAGGAATGGCATATTGGTCATCTGGATCTGTATATAAAAATGGGTTAGAGTCTCTAATTATCTCATTATCCATTGCACGGAAAGCGTTTGCTTGATTTGAGAACTCTGTACTATTGTGCTCTAGCGAAGAAGTTTGATATTTTATAGCTCCAAGTAAACTAACGTTCATTTTAGGATTAATTTTGTATTGTAATTCTCCTTGAAACTTTAAGTCTACCATATTAATATCAATATAGTTTTCTTCTAATTCGTCAGCAATATTAAAATCTGTATAATTTCTAGTGTAGTTTTTGTTTGGGTCTAAAGATCTAGAAGAATTTAATGCAAATGAATAAGGATTGATATCAAAATCTCTTTTTACAGTACCTGTTACAACATCAACATCTTGAGATAATGTTCCTGGAGCTTTTTGTTTTCTAAAAGAACCATTACTAATTGTATTTAAAGTTAATTTATCTGAAACTTTAAAAATCGATTTAAAGTTAGCTGTATAACGATTAACACTACTAGCTTTAGTCCATCCCGGATCTACCAAAGCACTTAACGAAGCGTAGTAAGTAGCTCTGTCAGTACCTGAAGACATATTTACAGAATGTGTTTGCATGGCGTTAATATTAAACAACTCATTAAACCAGTTTGTATTTCTTAGTTCAGCTTCTCTTAAAAAGGCAGCTTTAGCTTCTGGGGTGTTTTCAAGAATGAAATTTCCATTAGCATCTAGTTGATTTAGAGATTGATACATTTCTCCGTATACACCACTATCTCTAGCATTTGCAACACTAGCATAATTTAACCACCCTCCAGCACGCATTTCTTCATAAACAGACATTTGCTCTTGAGAATTCATGATATTAAAATCATTATATGAAGGTCTTGTTCTAAAAGTTGTTTCACTAGTATAGTTTATACTACTAACACCTGCTTTACCTTTTTTGGTTGTTATAACAATAACCCCTGCCATTGCTCTTGCACCATAAATAGAGGTAGCTGAACCATCTTTTAAAACCTCAAAACTTTCAATATCATCAGCATTTAAGCCAGCAATAGAAGAACTTATTAAAGTGGTAGCATCTCCTGAAGACAAATCTCCTGCTGAGATATCAATTGCATCTTCTAAAACTATTCCGTCAACAACCCATAAAGGTTTAGAATTACCATAAATTGAAGTAGCACCACGAACTCTAATTCTTGGAGCAGCACCAAACGTTCCAGATACATTTTGTACTGTTACCCCAGCAGCTCTACCTTCAAGTGCTCTACTGATTTCAGGAACACCGTCTAATTTTACATCAGCTGCTTTTATTGATGTAGAAGCTCCTGTAAATAATCTTTTATCAGTAACTGTTATACCTGTAACAACTACTTCTTCTAAAAGGTTACTATCTTCAGTCATAACAACATCTAGTGACGCAGCTGAATTAACCGTTTTTTCTGTTGTTGTCATTCCAACAAAACTAAAAACAAGAGTTTCTTTTAATTTTGTTTTAATTGAGTATTTACCGTCAAAATCTGTTTCAGTACCCCTAGTTGTACCTTTAATTAAAACAGTAACGCCAGGTAATGGGCCTGTTTGATCCGAGACTACACCTGTAATAGTCAGGTTTTCCTGACCATAAGTGAGTTGGAAAGCTAAAATAAAAAACAGTATTAGTGTTTTTGTAATTTTGTGCATAAAATTAAATATTTGAATTAGTATTTGTAAGTCATTCCTTCGTTTTGTTTATAGCAACGGAATTTCCTTGTTTTGGTTTTTGCTATTAATACTTTAAAACAGGTTAATTTATGTTTACCCTACTTTAAAGTTAAAAATTTATTAAAATTAAGTTAAATAAATTAACAAAACAATAAAAATTTAATAATCGTAATTTTGTTTTAAAGTTATAATTTATACATGGATAAAAATCACCTCTTAAACTGGTATTTAAAAAATAAAAGAGATTTACCTTGGCGTAAAATTAAAGATCCTTATATGGTTTGGTTAAGTGAAATTATGTTACAACAAACAAGAGTAGCGCAAGGATTACCTTATTTTATGACCTTTACTAGTGAGTTTAAAACGGTTTTCGACTTAGCAAAAGCAGAAGAAAGTAAGGTTCTTAAACTATGGCAAGGATTAGGATACTATTCAAGAGCAAGAAATTTGCATTTTACGGCAAAATATATAGCCAATGAGCTTAACGGGGTTTTTCCTAATAATTATAAAGAGTTATTAAAGCTTAAAGGAATTGGAGATTATACTGCTTCAGCAATTGCTTCGATATGTTTTAATGAGCCAGTAGCGGTTGTTGATGGTAATGTATACCGTGTTTTAGCGCGTTATTTCGGAATTAAAACACCCATAAATTCTACAAAAGGAATTAAAGAGTTTAAAGAGTTAGCACAAAATTTAATCGATGTATCACAACCAGGAGCTTATAATCAAGCAATAATGGATTTTGGAGCAATGCAATGCAAACCACAAAACCCATTATGTGACACTTGTCCTTTTTCTGAGAGTTGCGTTGCGTTAGCTAAAAAACTAGTTAAAGAGCTTCCTGTAAAAGATAAAAAGTTAAAAATAAAAAAACGATATTTTAATTTTTTAGTTATTGTTACTGATAATGATGAAACAATTATTAAAGAAAGAAAAGGTAAAGGTATTTGGCAAGGTTTATATCAATTTCCGTTGATTGAAACAGAAAAACCAATTTCAGAAATAGCATTAATTGAAAACAAAGATTTTTATGCTCTCTTTCCAGCAAATATAAAATTGTCATTATTTAACACAAAAGACATTGTTCATAAACTATCACACCAGCATTTACACACAAAATTTTGGATTGTAAGAACACGTAATATAACTGAAAAAACAGTTTTATGGAAAGATATTAAAGAGTTTCCAGTACCAATATTGATTGATAAGTTTTTAAATGAATTTATAAATAACAAATAGTAAATTTTGTATATTTGAGATTACACAAAAAAATAAATCATGGCAGGAACAATAAATAAAGTTATTTTAATAGGGCATTTAGGTGACGAATTAAAAATGCATTATTTTGAAGGAGGAAATGCTATTGGTCGTTTTCCACTAGCAACTAACGAAACATATACAAATCGTCAAACAGGTGAAAAAGTAACCAATGTAGAGTGGCATAATATTGTAGTGCGAAATAAATTGGCAGAAATTTGTGAAAAATATTTAACTAAAGGCGATAAAGTATATTGTGAGGGACGTATCAAAACACGCCAGTACGAAGTTGATGGACAAAAACGTTATGCAACCGAAATTCAGGTGCAGGACATGACTTTCTTATCAACAAAAAAAGACCCAAATACTAATGCTGCTAATACAAATCAAGTGTCTCAAAGTACCAATGCTGCTAATGCAACACCACAAAAAGAAGATGATTTACCATTTTAGTTTAATTAAATTTTAAATTTTGGATACAGACCCCAATTCCTTGTTTTTAGTACTGTCAAGTATCGATTTACTAACAGCAGTAAATTGTTTTTTATTACTTTTTTTATTGCTTTGTTCGGCTTTAGTCTCAGGAACTGAGGTAGCCTTTTTTTCTATTTCACAAACCGAATTAGATTCCCTTTCAGCATCTTCAAAAGAAAATAATACCGTTGTAAAACTACTCGAAAACCCTAAAAAGTTATTGGGAACGATTTTAATAACAAATAACTTTATAAACATTCTCATTGTATTAATATTTGCTTCTTTAGGAGAGTTTTTTTTTAGTGGATTATCAAGTGGCGTAAAGTTTTTAATAGAAGTTGTTTTAGTAACCTTTTTAATTTTATTATTTGGTGAAGTGTTACCTAAAGTCTATGCAACCAGAAAATCAATGCAATTTGCAGGTTTTATGGCAAAACCGATTCAGGTTTTAAACGTTTTTTTAACGCCATTAAGTGCTCCGCTTATCAAATTAACAAGTGTTGTAGAAAATAAATTAGGGAACAAAAACAATAATCTTTCTGTAGAGCGTTTATCACAAGCTTTAGAACTAACATCAAGTGGAGCAACCACAAAAGAAGAACAAAAAATTTTAGAAGGAATCGTAAGTTTTGGTAATACTGAAACTGTTCAAATAATGAAACCCAGAACCGATGTTTGTGCTATTTCTGACGATACTTTATATGAAGAAGTTCTAAAAATAATTTTAAAAAATGGATATTCAAGAATACCAGTTTATCATGAAAATATAGACAATATTAGAGGAGTTTTATATGCCAAGGATTTATTAGCGTATTTAAATAAAAAGAGTTTTCAATGGCAAAAATTACTTAGAGAGCCCTTTTTTATTCCAGAAAACAAAAAATTAGACGATTTGTTAAGCGAATTTCAAGAAATGAAAAAACACTTGGCGATTGTAGTAGATGAATATGGCGGAACAAGTGGAATTGTAACACTTGAAGATGTTATTGAAGAAATTGTAGGAGATATAAATGATGAGTTTGATGATGATGATTTAAGTTATTCAAAGCTTGATGAAAACAATTATATTTTTGAAGGTAAAACAACAATAAAAGATTTTTGTCGCGTTTTAGAAGATGATGATGAAGAAAAATTTGAAGAAGCAAAAGGAGAAAGTGAAACCTTAGCTGGTTTTATTTTAGAAGTATCAGGTAAGTTTCCAAAAAAAGAAGAAAAGATAAATTTTAACAAATATATGTTTACTATCGAAGCTCTTGATAAAAAACGTATAAAACAAATAAAAGTAACCCGAAATGCGTAAGTTTTTAGTACTAATAACCGTAGTTTTATTAATTAGTTGTGGTGAAGAAAGTTTACCAAAACCCAAAGCATATTTAAACTTAGAATATCCAGAGTTAGGGTATAATAAATTGAATAAAAGTAGACCATATCGTTTTGATATAGCGAAAAATACTACCTTAAAATCACTGCCAAATCACTGGTTAAAAATACAATACCCTAAACTAAAGGCATCGGTTGATATCACGTACCGACCAATTAATAATAACCTTCGCGAACTGTTAATTGAAGCCGAAAAATTGGTTTTAGAACATACCGTAAAAGCCGACCATATTTCTTGGCGCGATTACACAAATAAAACCACAAAAGTGTACGGAAAAATGTGTGAAATTTCAGGTAATGCAGCCTCACAAGTTCAATTTCATGTTACCGATAGTACCAACCACTTTTTAAAAGGATCACTATTTTTTTACACCAAACCTAATTACGATTCTATATTACCAGCCGTTGAATATATTAAAAAGGATATGATTAAAATGTTAGAAACCTTGGAGTGGAAATAAATTATTTATTTACCTTCTTTTTTATTATCATTTTAATGCCTTTTTTAGATATTATCATGTTCTGTTTGTTGTTAATATCTCTTAAGAAATAATTGTCTTTAGTTTCGCCAAAATAAATTAATGTATTATTTGTAGTTATGGTATCTTTTTCTCGAATTAATTGTAAAGTAAATTTAGAATTACCACTTTTAATCTTTTGAGCTTGGATTCTTTGGTAGAAAAGTGAAAATGAAAAAAAAGTAATAATTACTAAAAACAGTATGTTTTTTATTGAGTTTAGATTTTCATAATACATTGCTTCATGGAACTTAGAGATAATAGTAAACATAAATAATAGTAGAAAAATCACAGTTAATATTAAAACGATTATTCCAGAGTGTTTTTCTAATTCGACATCATAAAAACTAATTCCACAAATGAAAGAATACATAAAATAGTTCATAGATTTCCTTAACCATTTTGGAGTCTTTTTTATGGTGTTTTTTAAATAAAAAGTATTATTAGACGGATCTTTATTTTCAATATATAACATTTTTGAAATTAAAAACGCAAATACGATAAAAACCATAAATAGAATTAATAATTCAGATAGAGGTAAGAATAGATATATAACCTCTTGTAACGAAAGATAATTTTCTATATTGATATCAAATTTCTTGTAATATGCGTTTAGTAAAGTAAAAGAAATTAGAATTAACCCGATGTATACCAAGGGTAAGTAATCCTTTAGTTCCTTTAAAAAAAAATATTGATTTTTATTTTTCAAAGTTGGTTGTTCTTTCATCGCTTTTAATGGTTGTTCTCTGGGTTATTTTAAGTTAAATATCAATGTGCTAATGGTCAGCAGACATTAGGTTTTAAATTTTAACCTTCCTACTCTGTAACCACAAATAAAACTGTAATCCGAATAAAATAGCACCCGAAAGTAAATGTATCGCTTGCGTTCCGATAGGAAAATCAGCATAATACATTAAAATCCCTGTTATGGTTTCTAAAAAAATTAAAAACACAATCCAGTTTACCAATTTGTAACCTAAATCTTTAATTTGATTCAAATAAAAGATACCTAAGTTTACCAACACAATTGCAATGGTAAATGAACGATGAAAATAAAATTTAAAACTAGGGTTTAGTAAGCTGTACTGTTTATTATCAAAACCAAATAGCTTTACTTGTTCATCAATAAATTGGCGTACTTGGGTACCCATAGCTATTTGAATTAAAGAAAATACTACCGAAATAATTAATAATTTATTAAACAACGAACTGTGTTTTTTTAAGGTTGTTTTTTCAAGTGCGTCTGTAGTAGTTTTATCTTTAGAAACAATAAAGTGTAGCCATAATAACAATGCAATAATAACTAAACCGGCTACCATATGAATGGTAATAATGGTTGGTTTTAAGTTAGAATCTACTACGGTTTTACCTAACCAAGCTTCAAAAAGCATTAAAAAGAAAGCGCCGAAAGATAAAAGTGTAATTAGTTTCTTTTCTCTCCAAAATTTAGTGGATACAAAAATTAAAAACAAAAACGGAAAACCAGCCAAAACAGAAGCTAATCGATTGATATATTCTGTCCAAGTATGAAATTTATTAAATTTAGCATAACTGTGCTTAGTGTATTTAACCCAATTGTTTGAGTTAAATTTTTCAGCGGTTTTTAAATCGTTTTCAGCAACAAACAAAGCTTCGTTTTTAACGATTATCATTCCTTTTTCATAAGTTGTATTAGCTTGCCAAGTAATTTGTTCTTCTGATGTTGGAGGGATATAATATCCAAAACACTTTGGCCAATCTGGGCATCCCATTCCAGACCCTGTCATACGAACTACAGAGCCTGCTAAAAAAATAAGATATACAGCAATCAACGAAATTTTTACAATAAGAGGAAAGTGCTTTTTCATCTGAATAAAGTTTTTACAAAGATACTATAAACGTATAAAAAAAGCTTCTCTTTTGAGAAGCTTGATTTTTTTATAGAAATAAAAACTATGCTTTTTTTGTGTCAGCACAACATGGTTTTATACAATCTGTAGCACAGGCAACTTTTTCAGTTTCACTTTTTTTACAAGTTCCTTTTTTTGCACAAGCTTCTTTTTCAGCATCAGTTTTAGCGCTACAAGCTTTTTTAGAAGTTTCAGAAGCTTTGTACATATCACCACTACCAATTCCTTCAACAAAAGCAATTAAATCTGCTTTGTTAGTAACATTAGAGTCGTATTTAATGTTTGCAATACTATCAGTAAAAACAACATTAGCCTCTAAAACCCCTTCTTTTTTAGATAAATCTGAAGCTATTTTTTTAGCACATCCTATTTCACAGGTCATCCCTGAAATACTTAAAGAAAGTTCTTTTGCGTTTGCAGCAACTTCTGTTTTTTCTTCTTTAGAAGTTTCTTCTTTTTTTGTATCGTTTTTACATCCAACAGCTAAAAAACTAATAAAAGTTAAAGCGAATATTATTTTTTGAATTTTCATCATTTTAATTTATTGGGTTATTTAGCAAAGTTATTAATAAATTAAAGTTTATAAACGAAAATGACCGATTTTTGTGATTAAATAACATGAAAATGAGTAATCAACAACGAAAATGGTTGTATTTAATAGTGCTTTCGCTAGTTTGGGGAAGCTCTTTTATTTTAATGAAAAAGGCATTAATTAGTATATCGCCCATACAAGTAGCTGCTTTGCGAACATTTTTTGCTGCTATTTTTGTAATTCTTGTTGGTTTTAAAAGTTTACGAAAAATAAAGAAAAGACACTGGAAATATGTTTTTTTAAGTGCCTTAGTAGGAACTTTTTTTCCTGCTTTTTTGTTTGCATACGCAATTAAAGGGATAGATAGTTCAATAGCATCAATATTAAATTCACTAACGCCTTTTAATACTTTTATTATTGGTGCTTTAGTATTTGGTTTTGCATTTAATAAAAAGCAATTTATAGGAATTTTTATTGGTCTGATTGGAACGCTTATTTTAATATTAAAAGGAGCAGATTTAAATCCAAATCAGAATTATTGGTATGCTTTGTTACCTATTATATCTTCAGTGGGTTATGCGTTTAATGTCAATATTATAAAGAAACATTTACATGAGTTGGATGGGCTAACTATTACTACGGGACATTTTTTGTTAGTAATAATACCTGTTATAATGATATTAGGTTGTACTGGTTTTTTTACAGAATTTGAATTAAATTTAGAAACTAAGTCAGCGCTACTATATATAGTTGTTTTAGCGCTTTTAGGAACGGCAATGGCAAAGGTTATTTTTAATGATTTAGTACATATTTCTTCACCTATTTTTGCATCTTCAGTAACTTATTTAATTCCGATTGTAGCTGTTATTTGGGGAATTATAGATGGTGAAAAATTAGGGGTAATTCAATTATTAGCAGGCGGAATTATTTTACTTGGCGTTTGGATGACCAATAGGGCAAAGTAGCATAGGTTTTGTTTATAGATGCGCTACTATAAAGCCTCTCTTAGTTTTTTTATAATGTTTTCCTCTCCATGTGTAATAACGTTTGTTTTTAATAAATACTACTTTATGGTTTTTAGGAGCCTTTTTAATTGCCACTACTTTGTGAACTCTTGTATTTCTTTTTCTAACCGCACAAGATTGAAGTGTTAAAGAAGAAATCATTAACAAAAGAATGATTTTTTTCATCATTTATATTTTTAAAGTTGTACTTTTTTGACTAGATAAAATGATAAAGGTTTAAAAATGGTTGAAACGTTAAAGATATATCTATAAAAAAAGAGCCAAAACTTTCGCTTTGACTCTCTGTAAATTGTATTAACTGCTTTCTATTTACTGAAAATCAGCATCAGTAACACCTTCGTTAATTTTTATTTCTTTTACTTCGAAATTAATTTTTATTGGTCCCATTGATTGTATCATTAAATGAGGAAATTTAACTCCGTTTACTTCTTTATAGTCGCCATATTCTATAGGAACTTTTACATCTCCTTGAGGGCCTTTTACAACAGCAACTTCTTTAAGTTTTAAGCCTGATTTTATGTTGTAAAAAATTTCTTTTTTATCTAGTTTAATTACATAACTATTTTCACCGTTAATAGGCTCAATTCTATCTAAAATCCCTTTTTTATATGCCTCATCTGCAAAAGGAGCTTTACTATTTTTAGCTTCTTCTAATTCTTTACCAGCTAAGTCTTTTCTTTGTCCACGTACTTCTTGATATCCTTTAGTTCCGTCAAAAACAACTTTTTGCATAACGTTACCCATCATTGAAACAAGTGTTAATGATTTGTTTGGCGCAGCATTTTTTTGCACTAAGCTAACTTGCATTCCTTGTACCTTAGCTTCTGAAGTAATTTTAACAGATTTTACAGCGTTAACTTTATTTTGTCCTCCAATAGCTTTAAAGTAATTGTTAATAACTGAGGTAGCTGTAACACCAGTAGGAATAGGTAATGTCATTGCAGGCTTAGTAGTTGGATTTCCTTCTGTATCGAAATAGTTGATTTTATAATCAGCATTTTTTTCTAAATTCTTTAAAACTTCAATTCCTTTACCAGTAATTATAATACGAGCTTTATCTCCTCTAAAATATTTAATTGCTGCGTTTTGAACATCCTCTAAAGTTACAGCATTAATATTTTTTAAGTAGTTTTCATAAAAATCTGCTGGTAAATTATAAAGAGCAATATTTAGAGCATAACGAGCAGCAGTTGCAGGTTTTTGAACTTCCATTACAAAATTACCAACATATTTAGCTTTTGCATTTTTTAATTCTTCAGCAGATACTTTTTGATAACGAATTTTATTGATTTCTTTTTGTATTTCTACAACCGAACTATCTGTTACCATATTACGAACACTTGCTGTTGCTCTAAATGTTGCAGCATCTCTACTTTGCCTAACACTTGAATATGAGCCATAAGTATATCCTTTATCTTCACGTAAATTCATAAATAAACGCGCAGTTCCGCCGCCACCTAAAATACTGTTTGCTAATAAAGCAGCGTAATAATCTTTATCGCCTAATTTTAATTCGATATTATTTGCAACTACAATTTCTGATTGTACCGCATTTGGCATATTAATAAAGTTAATTTCAGTAGTGCTTACGTTTTTTGGCTTTGCAAACGCAACCGCTGGTACATTTCCTTTTTTCCAGTCACCAAATAACTTTGTTACCAATTTTTTAGTTTCTGATGGATTAATATCTCCAACAATTACTAAATAAGCATTATTTGGTTTGTAATACGTATTAAAATTGTTTTGAATATCAGTAAGTGAAATATTACTGATAGATTCTTTGGTTGTAAACTCACCAAAAGGATGATTTTTACCATAAATTAAAGCATCTTCAACTCTCCTTGCGATAGCGGTTACACTTTTTTCGTTTGATTTTAATCCATCTAAAGTAATTTTAACTTCTTTGTCAAACTCTTCTTGGGTAAATTGAGAGTTTTTAACTCCATCAGCCATTAACTCTAATATTTCTGGAAAGTATTTTTTTAGTGAAGCTGCTGAGGCTCCTGAGCTATAAAAATTAACTCGAGCACCAAGATAATCTACCTTTTCGTTAAACTCATCTTTTGTAATATTAGTCGTTCCGCGTCCTAATAAGCTTCCCATCATATTTGATAAACCAGCTTTGTTACCTTCTGCAACAGCTTTGTTATCAATTGTTAAACTTGCCGATGCTCTAGGTAATTTATGGTTTTCAACCATAATAACCTGTAATCCGTTAGGTAATGTAAATTTATCAACTTTACCTAATTGTACTTTTGGAGCAGGTCCTGGTTTGGGTTGTACGCTTCTATCTATTTGTGCAGTTGTAGCAAAAGACATTGCTATGATTGCGATAAGTGATACTATTTTTGTTTTCATAATATATTATTGTCTTTTGATTTATTTCTTTTTTGGTAAATATTCTAAAACTAATCGTTGGTTAGGATTTAAATATTTTTTAGCAACTGCTTTAATTTCTTCACGAGTAATAGATCGGTAAATATTAATCTCAGTGTTTATTAAATTAGTGTCTCCATATAACACATTATAGCGCGCTAATGAATTTGCAATTCCTTCTACACTTGCATTAGCGTTTACAAAATTGTTTTCGAACTTGTTTTGTAATTTTTGATATGCCTTTTCAGAAATTAAATTAGTTTGAATCTTTACAATTTCCTCGTCAATTTCTTTTGTTAAATCAGTTAAAGATGTTTTTCCTAAAGGAAGTCCGTAAACAATGTAAGTTCCATAATCTTCCTGACTTAAGTTGATGGCACCTGCTTGTAAGGCCATTTTCTTTTGATCTACTAATTTTTTGTATAAAACAGAACTTTTTCCATCACTTAAATATGTTGAAATCATATCTAAAACTCTAGCGTCTCTAGTTTTCATAGATGGAGTTCTGTAGGCATTAATTACTGCCGGAATTTGAATATTAGCATCATATGCTTTTGCATTTATTTGCTTTGTAATAGGATCTTCTTTTAAGAATGATCTCGTTATTTCAGCACCTCTTGGAATAGAACCAAAATAATCTTGCACCATTTTTTTAGTTGTTTTGATATCAATATCACCAGCAACAACTAAAGTAGCGTTGTTAGGAACGTAGAACTTTTTGTTGAAAGCTAAAAACTCGGCTAAAGTAGCATCGTCTAAATGTTTCATCTTTCCAATAGTGGTTCCTTTATATGGGTGTTTTTTAAAAATATTCTTTTTAACATTCTCTAAAAAGCTACCGTAAGGCTGATTATCTACACGTAATCTTTTTTCTTCTTTTACAACTTCATTTTGAGTATCAACACCTCCTTGGTTAATTACTGGATGTAATAAACGTTCAGATTCCATCCACAAACCTAATTCTAAATTATTAGAAGGAAATACTTCGTAATAATAAGTTCTGTCATCGGTTGTATTTGCATTGTTTTTTCCTCCATTTGAAGAAACTATTTTAAACCATTCACCTTTTTTAATATTTTTAGTACCTTCAAATAATAAATGTTCAAAAAAGTGAGCCATTCCTGTTCTGTTAGGTTGTTCATCTTTTGCACCTACATGATACATTACGGCAGTTGTTACTACCGGAGCAGATTTGTCTTGATGCAAAATTACATGCATTCCGTTGTCTAAATCGTACTCTTCAAAATCTACTTTTTGTGCATTGGCTGAAAATCCAATAAACAAAGCAATAGCAAGAGTTGTGATACTTTTTTTCATTGATTAATTTTTAATTTTAACTGATTTTGATATATATGACGTGAAACTAAGTTATTCGTAACATAAAAAATAAAAAAAGATGTATATTTAAAAAATAGTTGTATTAATTTTCTGAACAAGAGGTTGTTTTGATGTAAAAATAGTATATTTGCATCCGCATTTTCATGAAGAAGGTGCATTTAAGTATAACGCAAAACAAAAAGTATGTACGCAATCGTAGAGATAGCAGGGCAGCAATTTAAAGTAGCAAAAGACCAAAAAGTATACGTACACCGTTTACAAGAGGCAGAAGGATCAAAAGTAACTTTTGATAATGTAATGCTAATTGAAGACAAAGGGAACGTAACTATTGGCGCCCCAGCTATAGCAGGTGCAGGAGTAACTGCAACAGTATTAGGTCACTTAAAAGGTGATAAAGTAATCGTTTTCAAAAAGAAAAGAAGAAAAGGTTACAAAAAGAAAAATGGTCACAGACAGTATTTAACTGAAATCCAAATTGAAGGGATTTCTGCATCAGGTGTTAAGAAAGCAGCAGCAAAAACTGAGGCTCCTAAAACTGAAGCAAAATCAGTATCTAAAGATTTAAGTTCAATGACTGTTGCTGAATTAAAAGCTTTAGCTAAAGAAAGCGGTATCACAGGATATACTTCTTTAAAGAAAGCTGAATTAATTGAAGCATTAAGCAAATAATTAACTTTAAAAACTTAGAGAGATGGCTCATAAAAAAGGTGTCGGTAGTTCGAAGAATGGTAGAGAATCAGAATCGAAACGACTAGGAGTAAAGATTTTTGGAGGACAAGCTGCAATTGCAGGTAATATTATCGTTCGTCAAAGAGGAACAACTCACAATCCAGGTGAAAACGTTTACATGGGTAAAGATCATACTTTACATGCTAAAGTTGATGGAGTTGTAAAATTCCAAAAGAAAAGAAATAACAGATCATACGTTTCTATAACTCCTTTCGAGGCTTAAGAAATTTTTGATTTAAGAAATTAAAACTCAAACAACTTGTTGTTTGAGTTTTTTTTGTGCTTAAAAATAAAAATTTTTCACAAAATAAAAAGCACTACATTTAAGTAGTGCTTTTGTTTATTATCATTATTGATTAATCCCCCAATTTATCAATACGACGTCTTTGTGTATTATAGGGCAAATATATAACAGAAACATATTATGAAATTTGACTTTTGTATAAATGGTGTCGTTTTTTGTATTAATGATATAAAATAGAGCAAAACACGATTTTTTTAAAAAATAAAATATGTTTTTTGTAACAAAATTCATTTTATGCATACCAATTAAGTAATCAATTAATACACAACTAAAAATGATTGCACACTTTTTAAAATTAGAATGGAAACAATACTTTCGTTCATCATACTGGGAAAAAGGAATTGCTTTAAAAATAATAATGGGTTTTTTCGTGTTATATATGGTAGCTGTTTTTTTAAGTATTGGAGTAGGAGGATATTTTATATTGAAAAAATCATTTCCAACAGAGGATCCATTACAAATTGTAAACTCAATGTTGGTTTTTGCTATTTTAGGCGATTTAGTTTTTCGTTATTTAATGCAAAAATTACCAGTAATGAATATTAAACCAATGCTAATACTCCCAATCAAAAAAGAAAAGTTGGTGCATTATGTATTGGGAAAGTCTGCTTTTTCAGGATTTAACTTCTTATCCTTGTTTTTTTACATTCCGTTTACAGTTGTTTTAATAACGCAAAATTATAATACAGTTGAGGTTTTAGGATGGTTGTTAGCTATGATTTTTATAATTCAGGCTACTAACTTTTTAAATTTTTTAATCAATAAAAACAACAAAGTATTTGCTTTTATAGCAACGATTTTTGTTTGTTTATTAGGGTTGCAAAACTTTACAGATTTTGATGTGTCAATATATAGTCAAAAAATATTTGACGCTATTGTTTTAAACTCCATTTTAGCAGTTGTACCCTTAATTATAGCAATTGTACTGTATTACTTAAACTTTAAATTATTAAGAGCAAGAGTTTATTTAGATGATTTAGTTGCTATAAAAACCGAAGAAGCAAATACAGCTGATTTATCTTGGACAGAAAAACTAGGAGATATAGCACCGTTTATAAAAAATGACATCCGATTAATTTGGCGAAATAAAAGAACTAAAACAGTTTTTTTAATGTCGTTCTTATTTTTGTTTTATGGTTTGATTTTCTTTACTCAACCTACTTATCAAAAAATGCCAGCAATGTTGATGTTTGCATCCTTATTTGTTTCTGGCGGATTCACGTTAAATTACGGTCAATTCATACCTGCTTGGGATAGCGCACATTACAAAATGTTAATGAGCCAGAGTTTTAGGTATCGAAAATTTTTAGATTCTAAATGGTTTTTAATGGTAGCAATGACTTCAATTTTATATTTTATGAGTGTTCCTTACTTGTATTTTGGTACAAAAATATTCTTAATGATTACTTGTGGGGCAATTTTTAATATTGGCTTTAATTCATTGTTTTTATTGTATGCGGGTTCGTTTAACAGAAAACGAATCGATTTAACCAAAGGAGGTTTTGGTAATACACAAGGTACTAGTGCAACACAGTTTTTAATTATTATTCCGTTAATGTTGTTCCCTATGGCTATATTTTGGGTATTTAATCATTTTGTAGGTTATAATTCAGGGTTTGTAGTAGTTGCTTTGATTGGGTTGTTAGGCTTGGTTTTTAAAAACTATTTTATGAATTTGATTGAAAAAAAATATATCAAAGACAAATATGCAATGATTAATGCCTTTGGAAAAGAAGCGTAAATAATAAAAATTTTAAAGAAAAAACAATGATTACAATAAATACAGTTTCAAAAAAATACGGACAAGCAGAAGTTTTAAATGTTGAAAAGATTGATATTCCTCGTGGGCAAAGTTTTGGCTTGGTAGGAAACAATGGGGCAGGTAAAACAACATTGTTTAATATATTATTAGATTTAATTAGACCAACAACAGGTGAAATTACTAATAATGATGTTGTGGTAAATAAAAGCGAAGATTGGAAAACATTTACAGGATCTTTTATTGATGAATCTTTTTTAATAGGATACTTAACTCCTGAAGAATACTTCGATTTTATTGGTGATTTAAGAGGTATGAATAAAGCTGATGTAGCTTCATTTTTAACACAGTTTACCGAATTTTTTAATGATGAAATTTTAGGAAAGAAAAAATATTTACGTGATTTAAGTAAGGGAAATCAGAAAAAAGCAGGTATCGTAGCTGCTTTAATGGGAAACCCTCAAGTTGTAATTTTAGATGAGCCTTTTGCAAATTTAGATCCAACAACACAAATTCGACTGAAAAAAATTATTAAAGCATTAACTGAAAACAAAGAGGTTACTATACTAGTTTCTAGTCACGATTTAAGTCATGTAACTGAGGTTTGCGAGCGAATAGTAGTGTTAAATAAAGGAACGGTTGTAAAAGATATAAACACATCTCCAGAAACTTTAAAAGAATTAGAAAGTTATTTTTCGGCATAAATAAAAGTAAAAAAGATTTATAGAATCATTCACTTTTAGTTTAAATTTAAAGAGGTGCGTAAAAAATTACCATTTTATTGTTATTTTTACACCTTTACATACAATAAACTCACTAAAATAGTTGTTGTACAGTGAAAGTGTAACTATATGAATAAATCACTTAAATTCTTAGTTTTTAGTATTTTCTTAACCGTCATGTTAGCATGTAGTGTAAAAAAAGATGCTTTTTTAAATCGAAATTTTCACGCATTAACAACCAAGTATAATGTGCTTTTTAATGGTGAGCAAGCTTATTTAAAAGGGCTTGAAGATATTGAAAGTAAGCATGAAGATAACTTTTGGAAACGTTTGCAGATAGAGCCAATTAGTTTTGATGAAAATGTAATCGCAACACCTGTTTTACAACCTGGTACTGGATTTAATGATGATGAAGATAGTGAAGAAGTTTTAACATCATTTGATAAAGCAGAAGAAAAAGCAGTTAAAGCTATCCAGAAGCATTCAATGAATATAAACGGTTATGAAAAAAACAGTCAAATAGATGATGCTTATTTACTTTTAGGAAAATCAAGATATTACACGCAACGCTTTATACCTGCAATAGAATCTTTTAATTATATTATCGTAAACTACCCGAATGCAGATCTAATAAACGAAACAAAAATTTGGAGAGCTAAAACAAATATTCGTTTAGATAATGAAAAGTTAGCAATAGAGTCATTAAAGTTTTTATTAGAAGTTGAAGAAAATGAAGAAGAACTTCCTGATGGTATAAGAGAACAAGCACATACGGCAATGGCAATGGCGTATGAAAAAACCGATACAATTCAAAAAGTTATTGAGCACTTAACGGCGGCATCAAAAATATTTAAAAACAAAGAACAGTCAGCACGTAATATGTTTGTTTTAGGGCAAATTTATAGCGAGCTAGATCGAAGAGATTCTGCACGAATGGTATTTCATAAATTAGCTGAAACAAAAAAAGCGCCTTATAAATATCGTATACGAGCAAATATTGAAATGGCTAAGAATACCGAAAATGATTCGGCATCAATTGTTGTTTTAGCAAAGCTTAAAAAGCTAATTAGAAACCCTGATAATCGTAAATTTTTAAATGCACTTTATTATCAGGCGGGAGTTTTAGAGGTGGGCAGAAATAAAATAGAAAATGCAACTACCTATTTTAAAAAATCAATTTTAGCAAAAAACAACACTAATTATCAAAAAACATATGCTTACGAAGGTTTAGGTAACATTGCCTTTGATAAACAGGATTATTTACTGGCAGGTTTTTATTACGACAGTGTTTTACAAGCTACATCAAAAGAGTTTGATCAAGAAAAACGAATTAGAAGAGTCCGAAGAAAAAACAAAGGATTAACTACTTTAAGAAAATATGAAGACCTGATTAAAAAAAATGACAGTATTTTAAAACTTGTTGCAATGACATCAGAAGAAAGAACATCTTTTTTTGAAAATCATATAGAAAAAATTAAAGAAGCCGACGCAGCTAAACAACAATTATTGCTAAACGCTCAAAACTTTGGAAACTCTTTTGGCGGCGTAGCATCTGTAAGTAGTAATAAAGGAAAGTGGTATTTTTATAATACACAGGCTTTAGATTTTGGAAAAGCTGATTTTCAAAAAGTTTGGGGTACGCGTCCGTTAGAAGATAATTGGAGGTTGTCAGATAAATCAAACAATGTAAATAATAGCAGTGTTGCAGCGACGACTAAGCCAATAATAGATAAACGATATGTATTAGCAACTTATCTAGATGCAATACCTACGAATAAAAATACAATAAGAAATTTAAAAGAAGGTCGTAATGATGCTTTGTATCAACTAGGTTTAATTTATAAAGAGCAATTTAAAAATAGTAGTTTAGCGATCAAAAATTTAGAAAGATTACAAAAAGAGCAATTAAATAATGATTTAGAGTTGCCAATTAATTATCACCTATATCAAATTTATATAAGTGTTAATGATGTTAAAAAAGCAACTTATCATAAAGAAATTATTTTAACAAAATACCCAAAAACTACATTTGCACAAATAATTAAGAATCCCAAAGAAAAACTGATTACCGAAAAAAAGGAAGATATTGTTTCTAAAAAATACAAAGAGGTTTATTATTTATACAAGCAACATAAGTTTCAAGAGGTTGTTAGTGAGATAGATAGTGTGTCTAAAATAAATAAAAATTCGATTTTGATTCCTAAATTTGCACTTTTAAAAGCGTTATCTTTAGGTAAGTATAAAGATAAACAAACCTATATAAAAGCCTTAGAGTTTGTAGCAATAGGCTATGCGAATAAAGAAGAGGGTGTGAAAGCGAAAGAAATATTAGCGCAGTTAAAAAAATAATACAATTAAATTCCCCATAAATTATGTTTAGTAAAGAAAACAAAAAAACTAGTGAAAACAAAGTGTCAGAAAGAAATATAATAGGAAGAAATACTCAGATAATGGGTGATATCATTTCAGAAGGAGATTTTAGAATTGATGGAACTTTAGAGGGAACAATAAAAACAAACGGAAGAGTTATTATTGGAGAAGCAGGTTTTATAAAAGGTAAAGTAGAGTGTGAAAATGCCGATGTTGAAGGTAAATTTTCAGGAGAGTTGTTGGTATCTAACACCTTAACAATAAAAACATCTGCTAATATTAATGGAGATGTTGTTATTGGAAAACTTTCGGTAGAGCCTGGAGCATCATTTAATGCAACATGTGCAATGAAGGGCGCTGTAAAGGAGTTAAATAAAGATGAACAAAAAAGAAAAGAAAAAACCGCTTAATAAATTTATTCAGTTTACAGGTATTGCTTTTCAAATGGGTCTAATCATTTATTTGGGTAACTTACTCGGAGAATGGTTAGACCTCTTGTATTCAAATAAAGATAAGTTATATACGAAATTATGCACTTTATTTGCTGTTTTAGGAGCAATGCTTTCTGTAATTATTCAAGTATCAAAAATTTCAAAAGAAAATGATTAAACGAATTTTATATTTAATTTTAACTGTAATTATTTTATTTTTAGTGAGTTATAGTGTGCATGAATATGTTTTAACTTTAAAAGAAGTAAATTTACCATATTCATTACTTTCGATATATATATTCCACGTAATTGCAACAATTATAATATATGTTTCTTTAGAGTTTTTAGCAGATAATTTACCCAATGAAGCTGGTTATGGATATTTAGCTTTTATGTTGTTAAAAATTGGCTTTTTCTTACTAATATTTCAAGACACTGTGTTTGGTGAGGAGAAATTAGTAAAGCTAGAAAAGGTATCTTTAGTGATTCCTTTATTTATATTCCTAGCAACAGAAGCTATTGTTGTTTCAAAGCTGTTGAACAACAAGTAGTTTACTTTAGATGGTTATTTATAAAACAAAGAAAAAACTAAGATAAAAAAACGGTTTGTAGTTTTAATTAAATGTGTACCTTTGCACCGAAATTTACAGACCAAAAACTATATTTAGCAAGGTATGATGGTAGCAAACAAAACTATCAAGTTTATATTGGCTTTAGCCTTAGTATTTACTTCATTAACATCTTTTTCAAAAGATCAAAGCAATCCGCAAAATGATGGTGGAAGAGTTAATACAGAAAAAGAAATTGATGCTTACATTAAGCATCACCTGGCAGATTCTCACGATTTCTCTCTGTTTTCTTATACAAATGATACAAACGAGCGTGTGCATGTAGGTTTTCCTTTACCTGTAATTGTATGGACAAGTAAGGGGTTAAAAACATTTATGTCTTCAAAGTTTCATCATAACGATGACGGAAAATTGATAGTAGATGCGGGAGATGTTAAATTGACTAAAATTCACAGTAAAATTTATGAGTTAAACGAAGGAGCTAATGAGGTGACTTTTGATGAGGCTCATCATGCAACAAATGCACACAAAGTTTTAGATTTTTCAATCACTAAAAGTATTTTTGGAATGTTTTTAGCAGGGTTGTTAATGCTTTTCGGATTTAGATCTTTAGCAAAAGGATACAAAAAAGGCCCGATTCCAACAGGATTTGCTCGTGTTTTAGAGCCTTTAGTTATCTACGTAAGAGATGAAATAGCAAGACCTAATATTGGTGAAAAGCATTACCGTAAATTTATGGGGTTCTTGTTAACTGTCTTTTTCTTTATTTGGATTTTGAATTTATTAGGGTTAACTCCATTAGGGTTTAACGTTACAGGACAAATAGCTGTGACGGTGTGTTTAGCTTTAATGACTTTCCTAATTGTTCAGTTTAGCGGAAATAAAGATTATTGGAAACATATTTTTTGGATGCCAGGAGTACCTACAGTTATGAAAATTGTTTTAATGCCAATTGAGGTGTTAGGAATGTTTACAAAACCATTTTCATTATTAGTTCGTTTGTTTGCAAATATTACAGCAGGACACTCAGTAGTAATGGGTATTGCAGCATTAATGATTATTTTAAAAGCAAAGTTTGGAACTGCGGGAGCAACCGGAATTTCATTTGTTTTAACCTTATTTTTAACATTAATTGAAGTGTTAGTAGCCTTCTTACAAGCATATATATTTACAATGTTATCATCATTGTTTATAGGTATGGCAGTTGAGGAGCATGATCATCATTAAGGATGATTATTTAGAGTAGAGAATTTGTTTAATTTATATATAAATCAATTATTATGACAGGTCTTAATTTAGTAGGAGCAGGTTTAATCGTAATCGGAGCAGGATTAGGATTAGGTAAAATCGGAGGAAGTGCAATGGAAGCTATCGCACGTCAACCAGAAGCAGCTGGGAAAATCCAGACAGCAATGATTATTATCGGTGCATTATTAGAAGGTTTAGCATTTGGTGCTTTACTTTTAGGATAATAGTATTCGAAAAAAAGTTAATACTCCTGCAACGATTGGTTGCAGGAAGTATTTTAAAAAAAAATTAAACAAAAAAGTAATAAAATATAATGGGAATATTTAACGATTTTTCAGTTGGGTTGTTTTTTATGCAACTTGTAATTTTAAGTGTATTAATTTTCTTATTGGCAAAATTTGCTTGGAAACCAATATTAAGCTCTTTAAATGATAGAGAAGAAGGTATTCAAAATGCATTAGACGAAGCTGAAAACGCTCGTAAAGAACTTCAAAATTTACAAGCTGATAATGATAAATTATTGAAAGAAGCACGTGCAGAGAGAGATTCAATGTTAAAAGAAGCTCGTGATATTAAAGAAAGTATCATTGCAGAGGCAAAAGAAGAAGCACAAGAGCAAACATCTATTATGATTGAAAACGCCAAAGCAACAATCAAACAAGAACAACAAGCTGCAGTCGCTGAATTAAAAAAGAACGTAGCAGAATTATCAATAGGTATCGCTCAATCTGTTGTTAAAAAAGAATTAACTTCTCAAGGAAATCATTTAAAACTTGTTGAAGAAATGTTAGAAGACGTTACTTTAAATTAAGTCAACCGATGAAAGGAACAAGAACAGCATTACGTTACGCAAAAGCAATATTAAATTTAGCTAAAGAAAACAATAATGACTCTTTAGTAAACGATAATATGAAGTTAATCGTTGAAACTATTGCAGGAAGTAATGATTTAGAAACAATGCTTAAAAGCCCTGTAATTAAAGCTGCAGATAAACGCAAGGTTTTAACTGCACTTTTTGGCGATAAAGTAGATACTATTGTAAAAGGTTTATTTAACTTATTAGAAGAAAATAAACGTATGCTAATGTTAGCACCAATTGCAAAGCAATATTCAATTATTTACGATTACGATAAAAGAATACAAATTGCTAAAGTTACTACCGCAGTCGCTTTAACAAAAACTTTAGAAGATAAAATACAAGCTAAGATTGTAGAAATTACAGGAAATAGTGCTAGTATAGAGAATATAGTAAATCCGAATATTATAGGAGGATTTATTTTACGTGTTGGAGATGTGCAATATGATGCAAGTATCTCTAATCAATTTAATGAATTAAGAAGAGAATTTGACAATAGTCATTACATTCCACAAATTTAATTATACATCAAAAGAAATAAGATGGCAGCAATTAAACCAGCTGAAGTTTCAGCAATTTTAAAGGAACAATTAACAAATTTCGAGTCTAAAGCTTCATTAAATGAAGTAGGTACCGTATTACAAGTAGGTGATGGTATTGCTCGTGTATATGGTTTGTCTAATGTACAATATGGTGAATTAGTAGAATTCGATAACGGATTAGAAGGTATCGTGTTAAACTTAGAAGAAGATAATGCAGGTGTTGTATTATTAGGAGCTTCTACATCAGTAAGAGAAGGATCAACTGTAAAACGTACAGAAAGAATTGCTTCTTTAAGAGCTGGAGAAGGAATTGTAGGGCGTGTTGTAAATACATTAGGTCAGCCAATTGATGGTAAAGGACCAATTGAAGGAACAACTTATGAAATGCCATTAGAGCGTAGAGCTCCTGGGGTAATTTATAGAGAGCCTGTAACTGAACCAATGCAAACAGGTATTAAGTCTATTGATGCAATGATTCCAGTAGGTCGTGGTCAACGTGAGTTGATTATTGGTGACCGTCAAACAGGTAAATCAACAGTAGCTATTGATACTATTTTAAATCAAAAAGAATTTTATGATGCAGGGCAACCAGTGTACTGTATCTACGTAGCTATCGGTCAGAAAGCTTCAACAGTAGCAGCTATTGCTAATATGTTAGAAGAAAAAGGAGCTTTAGCATATACAACAATCGTTGCTGCAAATGCATCTGATCCTGCACCAATGCAGGTATATGCACCATTTGCAGGAGCTGCAATTGGAGAATATTTCCGTGATACTGGTAGACCAGCTTTAATTGTTTATGATGATTTATCTAAACAAGCAGTTGCTTACCGTGAGGTATCTTTATTATTAAGAAGACCACCGGGACGTGAGGCATACCCTGGAGATGTATTTTACTTACACTCAAGATTATTAGAACGTGCAGCAAAGGTTATCAACGATGATAAAATTGCTGGTGAAATGAACGATTTACCAGATTCTTTAAAAGGAATCGTAAAAGGTGGAGGTTCTTTAACTGCATTACCAATTATTGAAACACAAGCAGGAGACGTTTCAGCATACATTCCAACAAACGTAATTTCGATTACTGATGGACAGATTTTCTTAGAATCAGATTTATTTAATTCAGGAGTTCGTCCAGCAATTAACGTAGGTATTTCAGTATCACGTGTTGGAGGTAACGCTCAAATTAAATCAATGAAAAAAGTATCTGGTACTTTAAAGTTAGATCAAGCTCAGTATCGTGAATTAGAAGCATTTGCTAAGTTTGGTTCAGATTTAGATGCTGCTACTATGAATGTGATTTCTAAAGGACAACGTAATGTTGAAATTTTAAAGCAAGCACAAAACGATCCTTTTACCGTAGAAGATCAGGTTGCAATTATCTATGCAGGTTCTAAAAACTTGTTAAAAGATGTGCCTGTAAACAAGGTAAAAGAATTTGAAAGAGATTATATCGAGTATTTAAATGCAAAGCACAGAGATACTTTAGATACCTTAAAAGCAGGTAAATTAACTAATGAAGTAACAGATGTGTTAACTTCAGCAGCAGCAGAAGTATCTGCTAAATTTTCAGCTTAATAAAAGATTTTAGTATTAAGTATTGAGAGTATTCTCAGTACTTAATACTTAATGCTAAATACTATTTGTATGGCAAACTTAAAAGAAATACGTAACAGAATTACTTCAATTAAATCAACAATGCAGATTACCTCTGCCATGAAAATGGTATCGGCTGCAAAGTTGAAAAAAGCTCAAGATGCAATTACAGCAATGCGCCCGTATTCATCTAAGCTTACTGAATTATTACAAAGCTTAAGTGCTACTTTAGATAGTAATGCTGGCGGAGCATATTCAACACAAAGAGAGGTAAATAAAGTATTACTAGTTACCGTTACTTCAAACAGAGGTTTATGTGGTGGTTTTAACTCATCTATAGTTAAAGAAACTATTAAAACTATTGATAATAAATACAATGGTGTTACTGTTGATTTATTTACCATTGGTAAAAAAGCACACGATATTTTATCAAAAGAGTACAAAGTTATAGAAAATAGAAATGATATTTTTGATGACTTAACCTTTGATAATGTAGCAGTAATTGCAGAGCAATTAATGGATTTATATGTAGATGGTTCTTACGATAAAATAGAGCTTGTTTACAATCAATTTAAAAATGCTGCAACACAAATACCACAAGTAGAGCAATTTTTACCAATAGAACCAGTAGAAAGCGATGAAAATGTAAATTTAGATTACATCTTTGAGCCTTCTAAAGAAGAAATTGTATTAGAATTGATTCCAAAGTCTTTAAAAACACAATTATACAAAGCAATTCGCGATTCATTTGCTGCTGAACACGGTGCTCGTATGACTGCAATGCATAAGGCTACAGATAATGCAACTGAATTACGTGACGAATTATTATTAACGTATAATAAAGCACGTCAGGCTGCTATTACCAACGAAATTTTAGAAATTGTTGGTGGTGCAGAAGCATTGAATAATTAAGCAAATAGCAATTATTTTATATTAAAAATCGAATCATGAAAGTGATTCGATTTTTTTTATGTTTAAAATCTTGTTCTAAAACAGTTATTTATTATTCTTTGAAGCTAAAACCTGCTTTCACTACTCGCTTTTTTCATACTTCAAAAGAGCTCAAACAAACCGTTCAATCAGGGCTAAGTTATTTAATTGTGTATATTGTTAATATAAAAACTTCTCTACTTCTTTTTGAATAGCTTTAGCATCAATACCACAAATTTCTTGAAGTTGTTTTATAGTTCCATGATGAAAGAAATTATCAGGAATCCCTAAAACTTTAATTATTCCTTTATACTTTTTTTCAACAGCATATTCTAAAATACTAGTACCAAATCCACCTTTAATAGTTCCATCTTCAATAGTGATAATAGTATCAAACTTATTGAAAATAATATTTAGTAAACTAACATCTAAAGGTTTTATAAAACGCATATCATAATGCGCAACGGAATCTTTGTTTTTTAACAGATTTGTAGCCTCAGAAACGTTATTAGCAATTGTGCCAACAGAAAGTATAGCGAGTTTGTTTCCATCTTTTAAACAGGTTCCTTTACCTATTTTAATTTTTTTAAACGGAAGTTGCCAATTTTCTAATTTTCCGTATCCTCTAGGGTACCGAATTGCTATCGGTTTTTTTAAACCTAATTGTGCTGTATATAAAATATTTCGCAATTCAATTTCGTTGCGAGGTGCAAAAATTAATAAGTTCGGAATGCAATTTAAATATGCTAAATCAAATACTCCGTGATGCGTAGCACCATCTTCACCAACCAAACCAGCTCTGTCTAAACAAAATACTACGGGTAAATTTTGTAAAGCAACATCATGAATTATTTGATCATAGGCACGTTGTAAAAAGGTAGAGTAAATATTACAAAAAGGAATCATTCCTTGGGTTGCCATACCAGCCGCCAATGTAACAGCGTGTTGTTCGGCAATACCAACATCAAAAGTACGTTCGGGAAATTCATCTAACATTCGCTTTAATGAGCTTCCGGTTAACATTGCAGGTGTAATACCTACAATTTTATCGTTTTTATGTGTTAGTTCAACAATTGTTTTTCCGAAAACATCTTGAAACTTAGTAAATTTACTCGCTTCTTTTGGCAAAACATCGCCAGAAATTTTATCAAACTTTCCAGGTGCATGATACTTTACTTGATCTAATTCTGCTTGTCGTAAGCCTTTTCCTTTGGTGGTAATTACATGTAAAAATTTAGGTCCTTTTACTTGTTTTAAACGGTTTAATTCTGATATAAGTTCATCAAAATTATGTCCATCAATTGGCCCTGAATAATCAAAGTTTAAGGCTTCAAAAATATTATGTTGCTCAATATCTGATCTTGTTGCTTTAATTCTAGTCAAATAATCTTTTAAAGCACCTACAGAAGGGTCGATTCCAATAGCATTGTCGTTTAAAATGACTAATAAGTTGGCATTGGTATCACCTGCATGGTTTAAAGCTTCAAAAGCCATTCCGCTTGCAATAGAAGCATCACCAATAATAGCGATATGATGCTTATCGTTTCCTTGTAGTTTAGACGCAATTGCCATACCCAAAGCAGCCGAAATTGAAGTTGATGAATGCCCAACCCCAAAAGCATCGTAGGTGCTTTCGCTTCTTTTTGGAAACCCTGAAATACCACCTAGTTGACGATTGGTATGAAAAACATCTTTTCTACCAGTTAAAATTTTATGTCCATAGGCTTGATGACCAACATCCCAAACTAATTGATCGTTTGGAGTATCGAACAAATAATGCAAAGCTATGGTAAGTTCTATTACCCCTAAACTTGCACCTAAATGACCTTCTTTTGTAGCAATTATATCAATAATAAATTCACGTAATTCTTTTGCCAATAAAGGCAATTCATCCGAAGATAATAGCCTTACATCCGAAGGAAAATTTATATTTTGTAATAGCTTTTTTGGCATAGTACAAATGTAATACCTTTTTAAATTCAAAACAGCACCAATACATTGCTAAAAGAGTCAATTTTGTAACTTCGAGTGAATTTTAAGATTGAAATGTATAAAAATTTGTATAGAGAAGTAAATTATGTAGAATTTTTAATTATACATCGATACAATTTTTGTGTCTCAAAATTACTCAAGCTCACAAAACCATAGTTTTTTACATGACATTTGTAAAATTTAAAAAGATACTAAAACTTTGTTGTAGCTTTGCTGTATGAGCAAATTGTATTTGGTACCAACACCTATTGGAAATTTAGAAGATATTACCTTAAGAGCACTTAGAATTTTAAAGGAAGTGGATTTTATTTTGGCGGAAGATACGCGTACAAGCGGAAAATTATTAAAGCATTTTGAGATTGCAACACAAATGTACAGTCATCATATGCATAATGAGCATAAATCGGTTGAAGGTGTTTTAAATAGATTGAAAAATGGTGAAACTTGTGCTTTAATTTCTGATGCCGGAACGCCTGCAATTTCTGATCCTGGATTTTTATTAACGCGTGCTTGTGTACAGCAAGATATTGCGGTGGAATGTTTACCGGGCGCTACAGCTTTTGTACCTGCGTTGGTAAATTCTGGTTTACCGAATGATAAATTTGTTTTTGAAGGATTTTTACCCGTAAAAAAAGGACGTCAAACGCGTTTAACTTTTTTATCAGAAGAAAATCGTACGATGATATTTTATGAGAGTCCGCATAAATTATTAAAAACCTTAACGAATTTTAGCGAGTATTTTGGTGAGGACAGACAAATATCAGTTTCTAGAGAATTGACAAAAATGTTTGAAGAAACCAAGCGAGGAACAGTAAAAGAAGTGTTATCATATTATACGGAAAAACCCGCCAAAGGCGAAATTGTGATTGTTGTTGATGGTAAAAAGTAGTTAAATAAGTTTATATTCAGGATAATGTTCTTCAAGTAACTCTTCTGATTTATTTGGAATAACAATTAATGTAATATACCCAACCAACATTGTAAAAACGATTAAAAATGCCGATAACCACCGGCTAAATTCATTCATTTCTGTAAAACCATTATCGTGTGGTAAAAACAAATCATAAGTATAAAATATAATTAACGCTAAGTTTCCTAAACTTTGCTTTAAATAAATGTCTTCTAACAACCATTTTTTACCCGTTAATGCCACTTTTTTATTGATTTTTCTTTTTGACTGAAATATTTTAATAGTATCTAAAAGGATAACTGTAAAAAAGATTCCAGTATAAATATAATATGCATTTGGTATTTGTTGTAGTAAATAAAATAATACAACGATACAAAACGTAAGTATAATTTTAGGCAACATAAACCATTGTTTTACAAAACTTAAAATAAGCTTGAAGTACTTTTTATTTAATTGTACTATTTTTTGATCAACAACATCCATAAACCCAAATATCCCGAATTTTTTAAAAGAGATATCTCTAGCTTGCTCAAAAGATAAGGTTGGACTTTCTTCCCAAATAAGCTCAATATCATTAGCTAAATGATCTACCAATTCGGTTTGTACATCGTAATGCTCAACATAATGTTGACGTGTGAATTTGTATAATTGCTCTATGTTTTGTTCGGTAAGTTTCATGTCTATTAGATTAGATATTTATACTTATTTTCAATATTTTCTTTTTTCGACTCAAAACTTTTAAACAATAAAAATGTTAAGTAAAGAGCTGTTATTTGAATGTATATAAGCCAGTTATTATTAATACTATTTATCCATATTGGTATATATGCTAACCCAGTAAATAATGAAATATATGTTTGCACAAATTTTATATTTCCATATTTTTTAACCAATTTACTCAAAGAAGAAGTGCCTATAAAAAACATAACTAAAGAAAAACCATACAATAAATAAAGAGTATATTCAGTATTATATTGACTTAAGTTAGGTATTAATGTTAGAATTAAAATAAGAATTATTAAGTTTTTAGGATAAATACTAAGCCTTAAAATATCTTTACTTATCGTTTTAACATCGCCCCAAAATCTTCTTTTTACAATTTTTTCATATTTTTTTTGCAGTGCATCTTTTTTACTCAACATGTATTTAACAAAAACGGTTTGAAAGCGTTGATTTTCGAAAAAAGCATCAGTATCACTTACTTTTTCTTCAATTTCGGAAGCAATATGATCAACCATTTCATAACGGATATCAATATATTCAACACCAATTCCTTCTAAAAAATCGTTAATTCTTTTGGTTTGTTCTTGGGTTAGTTGCATAGTTTATAGAGATAATTCTTTTTTCATATTTTCAACTCTAGTAAGTGCTTTTTTGTATGTTTTATACCCAGCATAAGTAGTAACAAATAAGATAGGTATAAATACTATAAAGGCGGTTATTCGAATTTCAGTAGATAAATCTTTTAGAAATTGAATAGGAAGCATCATCATTAAAAAAGCAAAAGAAAAATAACTTACACCATAATCTAGGTTTACTGACCTTCCATACTTTTTAAATAATTGTTTTGCTGTAACAAAAAAGAAAAAAAGCATTGGTGATATTAATAATCCTAAGCTTATTAATTCGAAAATATTGAAAGCAATAAAATTCGAAATAATGTATAACAAAATTGAAAACAGTACATAAATTGTTATGTTTTTAAATGACTTAAAAACAGCTGTAATTTCTGTAAAATATTCTTTTCTATATTTTCTATTGGCGTTTTGCCAGCCTAAAGTATTTACACCAAATAAACCTCCATTCCAATTTAACTTTCTTAGTGATTTTTCTAATTCAACCTTAAAATCATTAGTTGTAGCATTACTTTCCATGTTAGAAACTATATGATCTACCATTTCAATACGTAAATCCCAGTATTTAATACCTCGTTTTTTTAAACGATTATCTATTTGCTGTATTTGTTCGTTAGTTATCTGCATATAGTCTTAATGAATGTTTTTTGATTTTATAATAACTTGCGCTACGTCAACCTGAACTTGTTTCAGGTTCTCATCATAACATGTTGTTTATTATGATGATGTGATTCTGAAATAAATTCAGAATGACTTTTTAATATCATTTATTCTGTTAAATATTGATATTTTGCATTAATTTTATTCTTTTGACTAAGGAGTACTTTACATAGTAAAAAAACTAAATAAATAAATATTGTGTGTGTATATAATTTCCATAATTCAAAATGCTTTTCAGAATAAATAGTAAAAGGGTTATTTATAATGTATAAAGGGATATATGATATAAAACCAAGTAAAAGTGTATAAGACTGGACTAATTTAATATGACCATATTTTTTAAAAATTCGATGTAATGTATAACCATTATAGGAATAAAGAGCAACGGATAATATAAATAAGACAATTAGAGTGTTTTTTACATTAAACAAACTCAGTGAATAAGTTAATGTGATTAACAGCGTTAAAAAAGTAAGGTTTTTAACTTTAATACCTTCCTTAAAAGCATTAACACTAATTTTTTTAGTATCAGTCCAAAATTTTCTTTTAACTATTTTCTGATACTTTTTTTGCAACGCATCTTTTTTACTCAACATATACTTTACAAAAATGGTTTGAAAGCGTTGATTTTCAAAAAAAGCATCAGTATCACTTACTTTTTCTTCAATTTCAGATGCAATATGATCAACCATTTCGTAACGGATATCAATATAATCAACACCAATTCCTTCTAAAAAATCGTTAATTTTTTTTGTTTGTTCTTGGGTTAACTCCATCTTACTCCAAGCTAAATTTAGGATTCACCAATTGTTGCATTGTATTTAAAAACTCTTGCATTTCTGATAATTTATTAGCGGTTTCTTTGGTGCCGTTTTCGGTAAGTTTATAATATTTACGTAAACGATTACCAACTTTAGCAACTTCTACATCTAACAAACCTTCGGCTTCTAATTTATGTAAGGCAGGATACAAAGCGCCTTCGGTAATCTTTAATTCCCCTTTGGTTAGCTCTTTTACTTTTTGTGTAATTTCATATCCGTACATTTTATCATTTTGTGCCAATAGCTTTAAAATAATAGTTTGTAACGAACCTTTATATAATTTTTGATTTCCCATAATAAATTCTGTTATACCTAAAAAACTTAGGTATACAAATATACATAATTTTCTTATGTATAAAATTCTTAGGTATTATTTTTATGTTATTCCTAACAAAAGGTTCGTTTACTATTGCTTATTTTTGCGTTTATAAAAAGAATAAATGTCTACATTTCATAAACTAACGATAGAAAAAATAATAAAAGAAACTGCCGACGCTGTTTCTATTTTATTTACAGTTCCTGCCCAATTAAAAGAAGCATACACTTATGTTGCAGGTCAATATATTACCATTAAAACGACCCTGAACGATCAAGAAATTAGAAGAGCTTATTCTATTTGTGCCTCACCAAATTCCAATCAAATTAAGGTTGCAGTTAAGGCGGTAGAAAAAGGAGTTTTTTCTACGTATGCAACTACAAAACTAAAAGAAAACACAATTTTAGAGATTTCTGAACCTGAGGGTAAATTTATATTAGAGCCTACGGCGGATAAAAATTACCTTGCTTTTGCTGCAGGTAGTGGAATTACACCTGTTTTATCAATGATAAAAGCTGTATTAGAAAATGAGCCATCATCAACTTTTACATTAATTTTTGGGAATAAAAAGGCAGAAACTACTATTTTTTACGAAGAGTTAAATGCTTTAGAAGATCAGTATAAACAGCAATTTAATTTACATTATATTTTTAGTAAAGAGGTTAAAAGCAATACCAAATTAGGGCGTATCGATAAAAATAATGTAAATGATATTATAAAAGATATTCATAAAGATATTTCTTTTGATGCTGCTTATTTATGTGGGCCAGAGGCTATGATTAATTTAGTATCTGAAACTTTACAAGAAAACGGATTTAACGAAGAGCAAATCAATTTTGAGTTATTTACCGCAAGCACAACATCTGAAGAAATTCCGCTTACCTATCCTGATGGAAAATCGGAAATTACTGTTTTATTAGATGACGAAGAAACTACTTTTGCGATGGAAAAAACCGATACTATTTTATCGGCTTCTTTGCGTAATAAATTAGATGCTCCATATTCTTGTCAAGGAGGTGTTTGTAGTAGTTGTATTGCTAAAGTTACTGAAGGAAAAGCGGTAATGTCTAAAAATTCTATTTTATCTGATGGTGAATTAGAAGAAGGGTTTATATTAACCTGTATGGCACACCCTACAACCCCGAAAGTAGTAGTTGATTTTGATGATGTTTAGTAGTTAATATATATTAACATCTGTATAGTATATAATTTTTAACGTCATTCCGAATTTATTTCGGAATCTCATTACATAACTAAACAATGATTTGTGATGAGAACCTGAAACAAGTTCAGGTTGACGAATGGAGTTTGTCATTTATTACAAATAGTCATAAACACATATTTAATAATGGATTTTTACGATTTTAAAAACGCTTTTTTAGTAGGAGTTTTTATGGCTTTTATGATTGGGCCAGTATTTTTTATGCTATTAAAAACAAGTGTTTTAAAAGGTGCAAGAGCAGCTATAGCTTTTGATATAGGAGTAATTTTAGGAGATATTTCTTTTATGTTAATAGCCTATTTTGGTAGTAGAAGTTTGTTAGAAAAAATAAAAGACGATCCTAGATTATTTTTAATTGGAGGCTTGGTACTTATTGTTTATGGCTTAATAACATATTTAGATAAAAACAATAAAAAGGAAACCGAAGCACCTGATGTAACTTTACCAGAAAGTAATAATTATTTTAAATTATTTTTAAAAGGTTTCTTTTTAAACTTTATAAATATTGGAGTATTGGCTTTTTGGTTAGGTTTAATTGTTGTTGTTGGACCTACCTATGACATGAATCCAAGGTATTTATTTTGGTATTTTGCAACTGTAATTTTAGGATATGCATTTACCGATTTAGGCAAAATTTTACTAGCAAAACAGCTAAAAAGTAAATTAACCCCGTTGGTTATTTATAGAATAAAACGAGGTATGGGAATTTTACTAATTGTTTTCGGAGCTGTTTTAATGCTAAAAGGTTTTATTCCTAAAGAAAAAATTGACGATTTATTAGATAGCGTTAAAATTGAACATTCGGCTAAAAACCAATAATCATTTTAGCAATCCAAAAGTAAATAAGAATTCCAAAAATATCATTACTCGTTGTAATAAAAGGCCCTGTTGCAATAGCAGGATCAATACCTCTTTTATCTAGAAATAACGGAATAAAAGTACCGATTAAACCGGCTACAATTATTACTACAAAAAGCGAAATAGAAATAGCGGTAGCAACATTTAAATCTTGCTCTGTTGCAAAAATAAAGAAGAACAATAAAATAGCTAAAGCCAATCCGTTTACCATTGCTAATGATACTTCTTTTAATAATCGATCGGTAATACTACCTTTAACATCATCATTTGCTAAACCCTGTACAATAATTGCTGATGATTGCACTCCTACATTACCTGCCATGGCGGCGATTAAAGGTGTAAACATAAATAAAATTGCATTTTCGGATATTGCATCTTCAAAAAAGCCCATAATACTTGCGGCACCAACACCACCAATTAACCCTAAAAATAACCAAGGCAAACGTGCTCTTGTAAGTTCTAAAATGGTATCATCAGCTTCTACATCTTGTGTAATACCGGCTGCTAATTGGTAATCTTTATCAGCTTCTTCCTTTATCACATCAACAATATCATCAATGGTAATACGTCCAACCAAAACTCCTAATTCATCAACAACAGGAATGGCTTCTAAATCGTATTTACGCATGATGTTAGCAACGTCTTCGGCTTCATCGGTAACAGTAACAAAATCTACTTTTGGTATGTATACATCGGCAATTGTTGCTTTAGCCTCAGCCATTAATAAGTCTTTTAAAGATAAACGACCTTTTAATTTTCCACTATTATCAATAACGTAAATTGAATGTACTCTGGTAACTTCTTCGGCCTGAATACGCATTTCTTTTACACAACGAGGCACCGACCAGTTTTCGTTAACTTTTACTAATTCTTTAGCCATTAATCCACCTGCAGAATCTTCGTCGTAGCGTAATAATTCTACAATTTCTTTGGCATGTTCATCATCTTCAATTTCTTGCATTACAGCTTTTTTCCTTTTTTCAGGAAGTTCAGCAATAACATCGGCAGCATCATCAGTGTCAAGCTCATCAATTTCTTCCGCAATTTCTTTGGCGGTTAGTTGTTCTAGTATTTTTTCTCGAACATCATCATCAACATCCATTAACACTTCGGCAGTGGTTTCACTGTCTAATAAACGGATGATGTAAACGGCTTCATCAAAGGATAATTCGTCTAATATTTCAGCAATATCAGCATGGTGCATGCCGTTAAATAATTGATTAAGCGCATCGTTATTTTTATTTTCGATGTACTGTGTTACATTATTTAGAAGTTCTTGGGTGATTTCAAATGCCATCTATTGTGATTTTATTGGATAACCGATATTTGAATATTAAAATTCAAAAATACTACATTTTATTTCGAATAAGCTTTACTTATTGTCTTCAGAAATTTTTCTTGTTAATTCAATAAAGCGCTCAACAGAAAGTTGTTCTGGACGCATGGTAAAAATAGGATCTTCTTTTAAAATATCTGAAAGGTTGAAAGATTTTAAACTAGATCGCAACATTTTTCTTCGTTGATTAAAGGCTGTTTTTACGACTCTAAAAAATAACTTTTCATCAACAGGTAAGGTGTAATTTTCTTTTCTGATAAGTCTAATAACACCCGAATCTACCTTTGGTGGTGGATTAAATACTGTTGGCGGAACGGTAAATAAATATTCAACATCATAGAAAGCTTGTGTTAAAACAGACATGATTCCGTATACTTTACTTCCTTCTTTTTCAGCAATTCTTTTAGCTACTTCCTTTTGAAACATTCCAGAAAATTCAGGAACAAACTCCCTGTTTTCAATTGCTTTAAAAACAATTTGAGTTGAAATATTGTAAGGGAAATTACCAATAATAGCAACTTGTTGTTGTTTAAAAGTATCTACAATGTTTTTTTTAAGAAAATCACCTTCAATAATTGTAAAGTTATCTTTGGTAGTGTTTAGTTTTATGTGTTCTAACGGAAAAGTATCATGTAAATATTCTACTGATTCAGAATCGAGTTCCATTACTGTTACTTTTGGTTTTTTAGCTAACAAGTATTTTGTTAAAACTCCCATTCCTGGACCAATTTCTAAAACATTATCATAGCCATTTTCAGTTAACGAATCGGCTATTTTTTTTGCGATGTTTTCATCGGTTAAAAAATGTTGTCCTAAATGTTTTTTTGCTTTTACGGTCATGGTTTAAGGTGTAAAAAGAATTAAAAAAGACTGTTTTAAATAATTATTGATTTGCTGCAGGATCTTTTAAACCTAAAGATAAAAGACCAACTCCAATTCCGAAACCTGTAAAGAAACCACCAACGGTTTCCCAAGGTTCTTTTCCGTACCTATAGTATGCTAAAAATATTCCTAAAACAGTTAAAATAATACCTATGTATAAAATAATTCTTCTGTTTTTATAAATTTTTTCCTTCATGTTAATTACTAGCTACCGTAGGAAAAAACTCTTTAACTATTTTTAATTCGGTACGAAAGGCTAACATTTTATCTGCAAATTTTTGCATGCCCGCAATACGAAGTTTTTCAGCATCATTTTTATAATAGTTATCTAAATTTTCACGAGTTTTAGCTGTGTATTGAACAGAGTAAGTTACGCCACCCATTTCTTCTTCAACTAAAACCTGTGTCATTTTTGCGCTTAAAAAATGGCCAGTTGCTAAAACTTCAGGAATATGATTTTCCATCCAAATTAACCATTCGTTATGAATGCTTTCGTCTATATTTATAGTTACATTGTATATATACATTTTGTTATTTAATGTAAAGATGTAGCAATTATATAATATAGCAATAATTGCTATACTAACTTATTGGTACATTGATTAATTAATTAGGTCGCCTCTTAGTTTTCTAAACTTTTTACGAGCATCTATTAAATAGATGCTAGAAGCGTGGTCAAAAATAATCTTTTGATAGTATTCTTTAGCCTTTTCGAGCTTATTTAATTTTATGTTATACAATTCGGCTAATTGATAATATACATCATCAATATAAATTCCTTTTGTATCTAAAGCAATTATTTTTTCATAGTTCAAAATTGCTTCATCGTACTTTTTTAATTTTGACAATAACGTTGCTTTTTTATACAAAGCTTCGTCTTCAATAGGCTGCCCTTTGTACTTTGTAATAACTTCGTTTAAAAGACTAATTGCTTGCTCGTTTTTATTTTGGAAGGCTAATAAATCGGCCTTTGCGTATTCTTCTAAGCCTGAAGCAATGCTATCTTTTGGTTGATTGTCTGAAATTGTTAAAAACAAATTTGCCGCGTCGTTAGCAATTAATTGTGTTGCTGATCCTTTTAATACTTTTAGCTGTGCTTTTGCCCATTTAAAATCATTTTTAAAATAAGAGGTTTGTGCAACTTTAAAACGTGCTTCTTGACCTATATAATGATTTTTGAAGAGTGTTTGAACTTGAGAAAAGTAAATTAACCCCTTGTTAAACTTATCCATATAAACAAAAACATCACCAAGTTTAAGTTTTATAGTAGCTTTTATAAACTTTGAATTGGTAAAGTTTAATGCATTTTTTAAAATAGCAGATGCTTCTTTTGGATTGTTCTTTGTAAAAGTTAAGTAATTGGCATATTCCACCTGTGTAAAAAGAGTTTTAGAATTAATTCCATACTCTTTGAAGATGGAATTAAAACGTTCATCTACATCAGGTTGTTTTATATCAATTGCTATTTTTAAGTTGTTGTTTATGGCATTGAACTTATCTCTTGGATAATTTGTTTTCTCAATAATAAGATCAAAACACTTCTTTGCAGTTTCATAGTCTTTATTCTTTAGAGCTATTTTACCTAAATCATTAATTTTACCTAAATTATCAGGGTTTCTTGCAAGTAGTGCCTTGTTTTGGATAAGGGCTTTGTTGTATTGTTTTTGTTTTACAAATAACCAAGCTAATAAGTCGTTCCAAATATCCTTAGGATTACTGATAGATTTTCGTAATAATGCTTTTTTAAATAAAATATTATTTTCATTTTCGGCATCATCATTAATGTATTTACTAGTATAACGTTTTACATTATTAAGATATTTTTCGTTTTTATCAACTAAATTAATGTATGAAGCAAACATTTTAGGGAAATCGCCTTTTTCACCATGAATTTGTGCTAATTGAAAACCATAATTTGCTTTCGGATTATTAGTCATTATTTTATTATAGGCTTCAATTGCAAAATCTAATTTGTTGTAGTTTTTAAAAAGATTGGCAATAACGTTTCCATATTTTCCTTTCTTATTTAATGATTTTAAAGCTATTTGATAATTTTTAGTAGCTTCAATATCGTTTTGTTGGCGCTCATAATTATACCCTTTTATAACATTAAGGTAGGTTAAATCGGGTTTTTCTTTTATTTTTTTTGATAAAAAATTTTCGGCAATTAAAAACTGTTCAGTTTCTTGATAACAAGTAATAAGTCTTACTAAATAGGTGTTATTATAAGGATTTTTATTGTTTAATTGTTTGTAAAGTTGAATTGCTTTTTCATATTCATTATTTCTATAATAATTTTCAGCAAGTATATATTCATTTCGTTGCGCGTTACAAAACAAGCTAAATATGAGTAAATTAAATAGGATAATGATTTTTTTCATCTATCAAAAATAGGGAAGAAAATTGTTAAAATTGTATTAAAAGAGCTCCTTTTTTAGAAAGTCTTGTAACATTTTGGCACGAACTTTGTCTTACTTATAACAAGACCAAACAATTTATACTATGAGAAACTTAAACATACAATATCAGATAGCTAAGAATAATGCAGATCAGTTTATGAAAAACGGTCAAATAACAAAGTATTTTGAAGCATTATTAGAAATGAATAAATATAAAAGGTTAATGGTGGCTGTTGTTGCCAATTAAATAAAATTAATTCATTTTGAAGGGTGAATTACTAAAAATGCCAAGCTTCTTAATTGAAACTTGGCATTTTTTATTTTTAATATCATTCTGAATTTATTTCAGAATCTTATAAACGATTTCTGTTAATGTAAATCTAAAACAAGTTTAGGTTTAGTACTTTAGTCAATCATATCAAAACCACAATAAGGTATTAATACTTCAGGAATTTTAATTCCATCAGCAGTTTGATAATTTTCTAAAATTCCAGCTAAAACTCTCGGTAACGCTAATGAACTTCCGTTTAGTGTATGTACTAATTGACTTTTACCTTCTTTGTTTTTAAAACGTAATTTTAATCTGTTAGCCTGAAAAGTTTCAAAATTTGAAGCCGAACTAATTTCTAACCAACGCTCTTGCGCTGTTGAGTACAATTCAAAATCAAAAGTTAAGGCTGAGGTAAAACCAGTATCGCCACCACACAAGCGTAAAATACGATATGGTAATTTTAACTCGCGTAAAATATCTTTAATATGCTCAACCATTCCGTTTAAAGCTTGGTATGAATTATCAGGATGCTCTACACGAACAATTTCTACTTTATCAAATTGATGTAATCTGTTTAAGCCACGAACATGTGCACCGTAACTACCTGCTTCACGACGAAAACATGGTGTGTAACCCGTATATTTAATAGGTAAATCAGCTTCTTTTACCAAATCATTTCTATGAATATTGGTAATTGGTACTTCACCTGTTGGAATTAAATATAAATCATCAATGGTAGCATGATACATTTGGCCTTCTTTATCTGGTAATTGCCCAGTTGCAATACCTGAAGCTTCGTTTACCAAATGCGGAACTTGCATTTCTTTATAACCAGCATCTGTATTTTTATCTAAAAAATAGTTGATTAATGCACGTTGTAAACGTGCACCTTTACCTTTATAAACAGGAAAACCTGCTCCTGTAATTTTAGTTCCTAACTCAAAATCTATAATATCGTATTTTTTTGCTAGTTCCCAATGCGGTAGAGCATTGTCATCTAAATCAGGAATAATTCCTTCACTAAAAACTTTCTCATTATCTTCTTCGTTTTTTCCTGCTTTTACTGATGCATGTGGAACATTTGGAATTTGATATAATAAGTCTTGTAATTTAGAAGTTGTAAGATTTAAATCTTCCGTTAATTGCTTAGATTCTTCTTTTAACTGTCCTGTTTTTTCTTTTAAAAGGTTTGCTTTTTGAATTTCACCAGATTTAAAAAGACCGCCAATTTCTTTGGATATTTTATTAGATTCAGCCAATATATTATCTAAAGAAACTTGTGTAGCTCTACGAGTTTCATCAAAAGTCAATACATCATTAATAATTGTTTCGGCATCTGCAAAATTACGTTTTGCTAATCCGTCTAAAACAGTTTGTTTGTTTTCTCTAATAAACTGAACCTGTAACATCTTTTTAAATTTTTAAGAATCGCAAAGATATAAGAAGTAGTAGACTTTGGCAATGTATTATTTAGACTATATTTTTTCAAGTCGCATAAAAAAATCTAACATAGTTATATTAAAGTAATCACATATTTTGTGAAGCGTAAATATAGTTACATTAGTTTTTCCTTGTTCAATTCTTGCTAAATGAATGCCTGTATCAATATAAAAATCATTCAAAGTAATATTATATTCATCACGCAATGTTTTTAAACAAAGCGCTATTTTTTTTTGAGTTATTTCATATTTAGATATAGCCATTTTTTTTTCACGCCAAAATTCTAAAAAACATATTAAAACATAATGACAAGTATGTAATTATGAGTTTGTTAAAGTAATTTACTTTTGGTTTTGTAAGTTACACTTAAAGGCCAATTTAATAATTTTATTATATCTGGGGGGAATAAAAAAAATTTTAATTAGGCTTTGGTGTAACTTTTAAAAAGTTAATAGCGGTTTCTTCATCTTTTTTTAATTGGATAACTAAATCATTTACTGAATTGAATTTTTGCTCATCTCTTAAAAAATATAACAATTCAATGGTAAGCGTTTGATTGTATAAGTTGGCATTGAAATTAAAAAAATGAACTTCAATGGTTTGATGATCTCCGTTAACTGTTGGTCGGTTACCAATATTCATCATGCCGAATATAGTACTGTTATCAATTATAGATTGTACAATATAAACTCCTGTTTTAGGAATTAATTTATAGGTTTCTAAAACATTAATATTTGCGGTTGGAAACCCAATTTGTCCACCCAATTGTTTTCCATTAACTACTTTACCTGTTAATGAAAAATTATATCCTAAATAATTATTTGCCGTTTTTAGTTGTCCGTTAGCAAGGGCTTTTCTAATTTTAGTTGAACTTACCGAAACTTCATCAATATCTTGTGCTGGGATTTCTTCGACTGTGAAATCATATAAATGAGAATATTCGGTTAATTGCTCAATATTACCTTCACGGTTTTTACCAAAATGATGATCATAGCCAATAATTAATTTCGATGTGTTTAGTTGATTAACTAAAATATCACGAACAAAATCTAAGGCGGTAAGCCTTGAAAACTCTTTACTAAAAGGGTGAATAATTAAATAATCTAACCCTAGTTTTTCCAGGTATTGTGCGCGTTCATCAATTGTGTTAATCAGTTTTATAGATAAATCTTTCTGTAAAACCATCCGCGGATGCGGAAAAAAAGTTAATAAAACAGCTTTTTTATTTGTTTTCTTAGCTTCGTCAACTAATTCTTTTATGATTTTTTGATGCCCAATATGCACCCCATCAAAAGTACCAATAGTGACTATTGTTTTTTGGGTTGGAGTAAAATCGAAAATAGAGTGAATAACTTTCAAAGTAGTACAAAATTTAAGCAAAAATACAATTTGTAAAAGACCTTATATATAATTTGTTAAAATAAACTTATAAAATAATGAAAATGATAATAAAAATCAATTAAAATAGGATAGTGATAAAATAAAGGATAAATTTTTACAAATAAAAAAAAATCGTATTTTGCGCTACAGTTAACAAATTTTATACATTATGATGAAAAAACTATTTTTGGTTGCATTAGTACTGTTTGGTACGGCAACTATAGTTGCTCAGACGACCATAACAGGTACGGTAAATGACGCATCTCTTGGAGGACCATTACCAGGAGCAAACATTAAGGTTTTAAGAAAATCTGTAGGAACATCTACTGATTTTAATGGAAAGTTTACCATGACGGTAACTGATACTCCGCCTTTCACAATTGAAGTATCATCTTTAGGATACCAGTCAAAAAACGTTGAAATAACTAAAAATAATCAAGTTGTTGAGGTTAGTTTAACTGAAAATGCAACATCTTTAGACGAAGTTGTAATTTCAGCTTCTAGAACTCCAGAACGTATTATGGAATCTCCAGTTACGGTTGAAAGAATGGATGCTAGAGCAATTAGAAATACATCTTCTCCTTCTTTTTACGATGGTTTAGAAAATTTAAAAGGAGTAGATATTAACTCTAACAGTTTAACATTTAAATCGGTAAATACACGTGGTTTTGCAACGTTTGCAAATGAGCGTTTTATGCAGTTAGTAGATGGTATGGATAATTCATCTCCAGCCTTAAACTTTGCATTAGGTAACCTTTTAGGAATGTCTGAATTAGATGTAAAAACAGTAGAGTTATTACCAGGAGCTTCATCTGCATTATACGGAGCAAATGCATTTAACGGAATTATGTTTATGACTAGTAAAAGTCCTTTTGATGATCAAGGAATCAGCTATGTGTTAAAAACAGGAATGACAAGTCAAGAAGCGGCTGGAAACAATATGTTTTACGATACAAGCATTCGTATGGCACATGCTTTTAGTGATAAATTTGCAGCAAAGGCAACATTATCTTACTTAAAAGGTGAAGAATGGCATGCAACTGATTATAGAGATGAAAAAGATTTAACTTCTCTAAATCACTCAACTAACCCTAACTATAATGGTTTAAACACTTATGGTGACGAGGTTTCTCAAGATATGTATTCTGTAGGAGAATTATTAGTTGGAGCTGGGCGTTTACCTGCAGCTGCACTTGCAGCTTTACCAGCAAAAGGAACACAATCTGTCTCAAGAACAGGATATACAGACGTTGATTTAATGACTAATGAAGCTAAGAGTGTAAAATTTGGTGGTTCATTACATTACAGACCTTGGGGGAATGATCGTTTAGAAATTATTTGGAATTCTAAGTATGGTACCGGTAACACTATTTACCAAGGACAAAACAGATATAATATCCAGAATTTTTACATGGAGCAACATAAATTAGAATTTAAAGGTAAAAGTTTCTTTGTTCGTGGTTACATGACAAAGGAAGATGCTGGAGATTCTTATGATACTCGTTTTGCTGCAATTAATATCAACCGAGCATGGAAAGGAGATACACAATGGTTTGGTGAGTATGTAGGTGCTTATGCACAAGCATTTGGAGGGGCTATACCAAGTGTTCCTGCAGGTAACGGTCCTTTAGCACATTCAATCGCCCGTTCTCAAGCTGATGCAGGAAGATTTGAGCCAGGATCAAGTGCTTATAATTCAGCTTTTGAAAAAGTTAAGCAAGATCCAGATTTAGCAACAGGTTCTAAATTTCAAGATGAGACAAAACTATACCACGTAGATGCAAATTTAAATTTACAAGATTATATTGATTGGGCTGAAGTACAAGTAGGTGGTTCATACAGACAATATGTATTAAATTCAGGCGGAACAATTTTTACAGATTATGATGGTCCTATTGATTATGACGAATATGGTGTATATACACAAATTCAGAAAAAATTAATGGAAGATCGTTTAAAAGTTACAGCTTCTGCTCGTTATGATAAAGCACAAAACTTTAAAGGTAATGTATCACCTCGTTTATCATTGGCTTATGCAGCAGGTGAAGATAAAAACCACAACTTTAGAGCCTCAGTACAAACAGGTTTTAGAAACCCAACAACACAAGATCAATATATTGGTTTAGATGCTGGTAATGGTATATTATTAGGTACAGCTCCTGACAATATTGATAGATATACATCTACTCCATATAATTTAAGTACTGGAGGTACAGCTGTATTAACAGGTAGAATGGCATATGAAAACTCATACACTGAGGCTTCAGCTGGAGCATTTGCAGCAGCAGTAGCTAGTGGTACACCATTACCAACAGCAGTAGCTTTATTAGAAAAATCTGATGTAGATTTTGTAAAACCAGAGCACGTTACTGCGTTTGAAGTAGGTTATAGAGGGGTTGTTAAAGGGATTGCAATTGATTTAAACGTATACTACAACAAGTACAAAGATTTTATTGCTGCTGAAAATGTAGCAGCACCATTATATGGTACAGTTGGAGCTCCAGATTTTATGGCAATTGCAGCTTTAGGAGCTGGTGACTATAAAGGTGTGGCTTTAGATAGTAATTCAGATGAAGATGTGAGTTCTTATGGAGCAACAATTGGTTTAAACACAAAAGTATTAGACGGTTTTAATGTAGGTTTAAACTATACATATTCTAAAATTGATTTAGATGAAGCTGCTGATTTTGAAGCAGGGTTTAATACTCCAGAGCATAAAGTTAAGTTTCAGTTTGGTAAAACTAACATAATTGAAAACTTAGGATTTAATGTAAACGTAAGATGGCAAGATGCTTTCTTATGGGAGTCTTCTTTCTACGATGGTATGGTAGATGCTAGAACTGTTGTTGATGCTCAATTAAATTATAGAATTCCTTCATGGAAAACTACATTTAAAGTGGGGGCTGCTAATATTGGTGGTAAAGAATACTTTAGTGCACCAGGTGTTGGAGCAATAGGTTCTCAGTACTTTGTTTCTTGGACAATCAATAACTAAGAATAACTTTATGTAACGTACTTAATAGCGTTACGGATAAATAAACTAAAAAGGCTTCATTTTTAAATGAAGCCTTTTTTTATTCGTTACTGTTATCAATCCATTCTTTTATTTTTTTATCATTGATAATGTATTTTTTGTACTTATTGTCTCTATACCGATAATAAATAAATATAGGCATTAAAATAAAAGCCATAAACAAAACACCCAAACCCATAATTATTTGTGCTTTAGAGTGATTAGTGTTTAATAAGTAAGCGCCAATAGCCATCCAACATAAAAAGATGGCAAATAATATTTTGATTAAAGTTTTCATTTACTGATGATTTTAATTGCTGTAAAAATAAAAATCCTAAACAGATAGTTTAGGATTTTCTTTTTGAAATTGTAAAAAATAAAAAATTACATTTTTTGTAACCAATTTTTTACAGCTACTTCTTGATTTATAATTTTGTTCAATTCGGATATTTTAACGCGTTTTTGTTCCATCGTATCTCTATGACGAATGGTAACGCAATTATCATTTAACGTATCATGATCAACAGTAATACAAAAAGGTGTACCATTGGCATCCTGACGGCGGTAACGACGACCTACAGCATCTTTTTCATCGTAAGAAACGTTAAAGTCCCATTTTAAATCGTCCATTATTTTACGCGCAATTTCTGGTAAACCATCTTTTTTAACTAATGGCAAGATAGCTGCTTTTACTGGTGCTAAAATAGCAGGTAACTTTAAAACGGTTCTGGTTGTCCCGTTCTCTAAAGTTTCCTCTTGTAATGCGTTTGAAAATACCGCTAAAAACATTCTATCTAATCCGATTGAAGTTTCTACTACATATGGCGTATAACTTTGGTTATCTTCATGGTCAAAATATTGTAATTTTTTTCCTGAAAATTCTTCATGTGCTTTTAAATCGAAGTCTGTACGTGAATGAATTCCTTCTAATTCTTTAAATCCAAAAGGAAATTTAAATTCAATATCAGCAGCATTATCTGCATAGTGTGCTAATTTTTCATGATCATGAAAACGATAATTGTCAGCACCCATACCTAGTGATAAATGCCATTTTAAACGTGTTTCTTTCCATTTATTATACCATTCTTCTTGTGTTCCTGGTTTTACAAAAAATTGCATTTCCATCTGTTCAAATTCACGCATTCTAAAAATAAATTGACGCGCAACAATTTCGTTACGAAAAGCTTTACCGGTTTGTGCAATTCCGAAAGGAATTTTCATTCGACCAGTTTTTTGAACGTTTAAAAAGTTTACAAAAATACCTTGTGCTGTTTCTGGACGTAAATATAAATCCATTGCACTTTCGGCGGATGCACCTAATTTAGTACCAAACATTAAGTTGAATTGTTTAACCTCTGTCCAGTTTTTAGAACCTGTTAACGGATCGGCAATTTCTAATTCTTCAATTAATAATTTTACATCATCTAAATCTTCGTTTTCTAGAGATTTCCCTAAGCGAGATAAAATGGTATTTATTTTTTCTTGATAGCCTAAAACACGACCATTGGTAGTAATAAATTCATCTTTATTAAAAGAGTCTCCAAAGCGTTTTGCAGCTTTTTTAACTTCTTTTTCAATTTTTCCTTCAATTTTAAGACAATAGTCCTCTACTAAAACATCGGCTCTATATCTTTTTTTTGAATCTTTGTTATCAATCAATGGATCATTAAAGGCATCTACGTGGCCTGAAGCCTTCCAAGTGGTTGGATGCATTAATATTGAGGCATCGATACCAACAATGTTTTCATGCATTTGCACCATTGCTTTCCACCAATAATCTCTAATGTTTTTCTTTAACTCTACTCCGTTTTGAGCATAATCGTATACGGCACTTAATCCGTCATATATTTCAGAAGATTGAAATACATAACCGTATTCTTTTGCGTGCGATAATACTTTTTTAAATTGATCTTCTTGTTTTGCCATACTGCAAAAATAAAAGAAGGTTTTAAACTAATACCATTCTAAAAGAAAAAAGTGAAGAATTTGTGTAAATTCTTCACTTTTTCTGTTGTTTTAAGTGTTTTATTTAAGATTAAGTGCTGTAGCTCCTGAGTAAACGCCATCTACAAAAGCACTCACAGTATATTTACCTTTATTAATGTCATCTCTGTTAACTAAAACTAATGAAACAAGGCTCAGCCTATCGTTATTATAATTTACTTCAATAGAGTCGGTGTATTGTACTTTTCCTCCGTCTTTTAATTTGGTAACTCCTTTTGGAGCGATTACTTTTTTATTTTGGTCTATAATTTGAATATAAACAGATTTTTCTCCTGAACTGGCAACTAAGTTTTTTAATAAATCGAAGTTAATTTTAAAAGCATCTGTCTTACTAGACCTTGAAGTGGAGGTTAGTTTTCCACTACTACGTTCTTTCATGGCAACAACTTTAACAGAACTAGTTTTAATAACTCCACCAAGTGCTATTTTGGTTTCCATTTTTCTTTGTTTTTCTTCTAGTTCCTTGTTCTTTTCAGTTAAAGAAGTATTGATTGTTTCTTTTTGTTGTAAAATTTCATTGGTAATAATATTCTCTTGAGCTAATACATGATTGGCTGTGTTAAGTGAATCTACTCGAATAAACAAATTTCTGTTTTCACGCTCTAAAGTGGTAATCTTTTTTCGATATTTTATGATTAAATCATAATTGTCTATTCGTAAATTTTTAATAGAATCGCGAAGATTATTCATTTTAACAAGTTCAACTTTTAGGCGTTTAGAAAGACGTTTTTTACGTACAACTACATCTGTATAGTCTTTTATCATTTCGTCTAGTTCTTTTTCTAAATCAGCTCTTTCTTGCTGAAATATTTCCTGTAAGTCGTTGTATTGACTGGTTTTTTGAAATGAATATAGTGTTAGGAAGAGGGTTATTACAAGTAATAAAACTACAAACGCGTTTTTTCTTTTTTGAGGGGTCATAATTTAAGGGGGGTTAGTTAGCTATATCGTTTTTATGTCATTGTTATTTAAGTTCTATAGATGTACTTTTTGCATAAAAGCCATCAACAAAAACATTAATTTTGTAGAGGCCTTTATTAATTTTATTTCTATTTACATTAATAAATGATACTATCGAAAGCTGTTTATTATGATATTTAGCAGCTAATATATCGTTGCAAAGTATTTTATCTTTGTTTTTTAAGGTTACTTCTTTTGCAGGAAAAAGTACGTTTTTATTATTTATTATTTGAATGTAAATAGGTTTAGGCCCTGGGCTAATAATATTATTTTCTAACAGATTAAATTCTATTTTAAAAGCATCTGTTTTGTTAGATCTAGAGGTAGAAGTATGTTTGCCACTCCTTCTTTTTTTCATCGCTACTACCTTTATTGATGAAATTTCAATAATTTCTGCAATTGCAATTTTTTGTTTCAACTCTTTTTTTTGCTGATCTAAGGAATTGTTTTTATGTTTTAATTTAATATTTTGCTTTTCTTTTGTAATTAAAACTTCAGTTACACTATCATTTTTTGTTAATAATTGATTATTTATTAAGTTTAAAGAATCTATATGGTTAAAAAGAGCTTTATTTTGAGTAACTAATTCTGAAATTCGTCTACGATAAAAACGAAACGATCTATAATCACTAGTTCTTAAGCTATTAATGGTGTCTTTAAGTTTTATAATATCATAAAGCTTATTGCTTAGGTTTAAAGAAATATTATTATTGTTTGAAACAGCCGTTTCATAATCCTTTATAACACTATTTAACTCTGTTTCTAACTCTTTTTTTTCTATTTTAAAAGCATCCTTTAAATCAGCATATTCACTAGCATTTTGATACGATAATAGCCCAATGGTAATAATCAACACAAGTAAAAAGGCTATAAAACCAGTATTCTTTATTTTTGTAGTACTCATTGGGGGTTACAAGGAATATTTTGATGTATTTGGCACTAATATACTATTTTTTACACAGTTATAAATAAATGCTGGTGGAAAATTAAGTGGCTCAAAACTTAGTTTAATATTTTTACCAAAAACTTTTTGTAGTTTCTGATAATAAGTTAGGCTGTATTGGTATTGAATAAATAAGCCATTATTATTTAAAGCCTGATGACTTTTAAGTAGAATATTATGTGATATTTTTTTAGGAAGAATAGTTAAGGGTAAACTAGAAATTATATAATCAACATTTGTAAAACCAAGTTTTTTTATTTCGGGAATTATTTTTTCGGCAGAAGCTTTTAAAATAATTAATTGTGGATGCTTTATTTTGTTCAATTCGTTGTAAAATACGGTATTAATTTCAAAACATATTAATACGGTATTTGGTTGTATTTTATTTAAAATAGCATGGGTTATCGCACCATTTCCAGGGCCTAGTTCAACAATAACTTTTGCTTTTTTAAAAGTGATATCTTTAAGCATTTTATTAGCTAAATACTTAGAGCTAGGTACAATTGTACCAGATGTTTTGTAGTTTTTTATAGCTTCTTTAAAAAAATTAAATCTTTTACTCAAAATGTAGTTTTATTATGTTTTTTGTATATTTCTGTGAAAAATTTGCTTGTAAATATGCAATATTTAAAAGACATATTCTATTTATTTTATCCTAATTTATGTGTTAATTGTTGTGTAACATTATTACAAAACGAACAATATTTATGCACATTATGTAATAATCAATTACCTATTATAAATGACAATGAATATGTAAATAATACGTTATTGACGCCTTTTTATGGTAAGGTATCGGTTAAACATGTACGCTCCTTTATATATTATCACAAAAAAGGTATTAGTCAAAAAATTATTCATGAAATAAAATATAAAAGCCAGCCTGAACTAGGAATATTTATTGCCAATTGGTTTGGCGAATGTTTAAAGAAGTCAGGTGTTTTTAGTGAAATAGATTATATTGTTCCAGTGCCATTGCACAAAAAAAAGAGGCAAAAAAGAGGGTACAATCAGCTTACAATGTTCGGACAAAGATTAAGCGAAATTTTAAATATTGAATATAAGCCAGCAGTTTTAGTAAAAACATCAATTACAAAAACACAAACATTTAAGCATCGTTTTGAACGTTTTTTAGATGTAAAAACAACGTTTGAGCTAATTGATGTTGAAATATTTAAAAACAAACATATTTTGTTAATTGATGATGTAATTACCACTGGAGCAACTTTAGTAGCTTGTAGTAAAGAATTATTAAAAGTAAAAAATATTACGATAAGCATTGCTACGATGGCATATACTAAAAAAGGATAATTTTTGTTGCTGTTATTTTAGTACTTTTGATGTTGAAATTAAACAATCAATTTGTGAAAAATAAGGTGTTATTTTTAGTCGTTTTAGTATCAATTGTAATTATAAGTTGTGCTCGTAGAGGTAGGCCAGATGGAGGTCCGAAAGATGAAGACGCGCCAATTATGGTTACAGCCAACCCACCCTATGAATCGATTCATTTTAATAAAAAAGAGATTAAAATTGAATTTGATGAATTCATTGTACTAAAAAATATTTCTAAGCAATTAGTAATTTCACCACCCTTGAAATACCCGCCAATAATAACCCCTCAAGGTACACCAAGTAAATATATTAATATTGAAATTTTAGATACTTTAAGAACCAATACGACCTATACTTTTAATTTTGGAAACGCAGTTCAAGATAATAATGAAAAAAATACATTAGAGAGTTTTAAGTACGTTTTTTCTACCGGAAATTATATTGATTCTTTAAAAATAAAAGGAGCGGTAACAACAGCTTTTACCAAAGAAAAATTAAAAAACATTAGTGTTTTATTATACCGATTAGATAGTAGTTATACTGATTCGGTTATTTACAAACAAAAACCTAATTATGTTACTAATACCTTAGACTCTACTAATTTTGAGTTTACCAATTTAAAAGACGGAAAGTATTTATTGCTAGGGTTAAAAGAGGCTTCAAGTGATTATCTTTTTAATAGTAAAACTGATGAAATAGGTTTTTACACAGATACTATTTCTTTACCAAAAGATACCCTAATAACTAAGCCAATTCGTATTTTTAAAGAAAAACAGCCGTTTAAATTTAAAAGAGGAAAAGAAATTGTAAAAGGTAAAATTCAGTTTGGTTATGAAGGTGAAAAGGGTAATATGAACATTAAGTTGTTGTCTAAAGTTCCTGATACTTTTAAATCGTTTTTTCAATATGAAAAAGACAAAGATACTCTTAATTACTGGCATACTCCTTTAAAAAGGGATTCGTTAAACTTTATGGTAACCAACAAAAACTTTATTGATACTATAAAAGTTCGTTTGCGTAAAAAGAAAATAGACTCGTTAACAATGTCTTCAAGTATTAGTAAAACACTACATTTAAACGATACCTTATTTTTAGAAAGTAATAATCCCATTGTTAGAATTGATACATCTAAATTTTCGATTGTAGATAAAGATACCGTAAATGTTAATTTTGAAGTAAAAAAACAAGCAATTAACAAATTGGCTATTCTATTTGAAAAAACACCAAAAATGACTTATAAATTTGATGTTTTACCAAAAGGAATCATCGATTTATATGAAACACCAAACGATTCGTTAAACTATAATTTTAAAACGCTTACCACTGAAGATTATGGAAGTATAATTTTAGATCTTAATAAAGAAACAAATCATCCTGTTGTAATTCAACTTTTACATAAAGATAAAGTGTTGAAAACAAGATATATTTCATCTTCTGAAAAAATTGAGTTTAATTTATTAGAACCAAAAGAATATACTGTTAGAGCAATTATTGATGAAAATAACAATCGTGTTTGGGATACAGGAAATTTCTTGTTAAGAAAACAACCAGAACAGGTTATATACTTTGATAAAGTTTTTAAGTTAAGAGCCAATTGGATTCAGAATGAAACTTTTGTTATTAAATAAATTAGTAAGATTGATAATGATTTATTTTTTCTATTTTTATAGAAAAAGCTATGTCAAGACTTTTATCTAATTTACCGATTGAAAATTTAACTCATGAAAATGACTATATTGGTATTATAGAAAAGGGGAATTTAATAAAATCTTTTTTCCTTGCAAACAAGCAAGAATTTTCTGAAATAAAGTTTTTTTCAATATATGGAGATTGGGGAAGTGGTAAGAGTACTTTAATGAAGTACGTTGAAAAAGAATTAAGAAGTTCTTTTAATCCCTTTTTCTTTGAGGCTTGGCAGTTTGAAAGTGATGCTAATTTAGCGAGTTCCCTTTTAGAGTTTTTGGCTAAAAAATCAAATACTAAAGTTGATAATTTTCTTAAAAATGGAAGTAAATTATTAGAAGGTTTCGCAAAATCAGTAACTTTTAAAACACCAATAGCTAATTTTAATATGCCAACGATGATTGATCATCTTGATGAGCAAACTTTTTTTGAGTTAAAAGAGCAGTTTAGTCGTGATTTTATTAATTGGGAGACTCAAATTACTAAAGGAGAAAAAGCACCAAAATATAATATTGTTTTTATTGATGATTTAGATAGATGTGAACCCGAAAACGTTTTGAATTTATTATCAGCAATTAAATTATTTTTCACTTTTGGTAAAAAAACAATTTTTTTGTGTGGTATTGACAAAAAAGCAGTTATAGAAGCAGTAAAAACAAAATACGGAGAAGTTGTTAAGGCAAATGAATATTTAGAAAAAGTTTTTGATATTTCTTTTTCAATGCCACAAAGCGTCGATGTTTCAAAGCTTGTTAACCAGTATTTTGATGATTCTGAAATTGTAAAAGAAGATAAATTAGGTGATTTAATAAATAATTTTTTTAAGGACATCCACTTTCAGAATCCAAGAAGAATAAAGAAAATTCTTAATAAGTATTTGATTATAAGAAGATTAAAAGAAAATGATGTTTCAGGGGATTTAATGTTGCCAAATATTATACACAATAATTCGGGGACTCTTTTTGAAACTTATTTAACTTTATACTTGCTGATTCTGAATGAGTTTGAGCCTAAAAATTTTAAATTATTATTTAATTTTAGTACTAAAAGAGTAAAATATAATGAATCTTTGAGGGTGAATTATACAGATTTTAGGAAGTTTACAGAAGCTTCTTCTAATTTTTTTTCTAGTTTAGAAGAAAATGTTGTTGATTTAAAAATTAGTGATTTAAGTAGTCGTAAATATATAGAAGTTGCAGTTGCTTTTGCACCTATTGAAGTTGAAAACCTTAAAATGTTTGCTTTTGGAAGTTATAAAGAATATTTAAATTACTTTAATGTTTTAAATAAAAGTTACGAGTATTATTTCACATTATTGATTTTAAAAAATGAAAACATATTAAACGATAATTCAGAATCAGAATATAATTTATTAGAATATAAAAAAATGATTACTAATTTAATCTAGTAAATTAGTAATTTTTACTCCTCATAACTGGTAGCACTTGGGCAAAATAACAAATCGGTTGGGTTATCAATATCGTATAAATATTGATAGCTTCTGGTTTCTTTTTCGCAAAAAGGTGCTATTAATTTTAACATAGTTTCAAATCCACTTAAGGTAAGAATACAAAAAAATGTTTCGTTATCTTTTGTTAAAATGCCTTCATCAGATTTAAACAAACCGAATATTAAATTACAATTACGGGGTTCAATAAAATCTACTTCAGATAAATCTAACTTCTGTCTTTTTTCAATAATGGTTTCTTTAAGTAAATTTCTAAACTTAATAGCCTCTGCTTTATTAAAATTGTAGAGTCTTACAAGATTTTCATCATGCCCATTTATATTTGCTATATAATCCAGTTCCATTTTTTCTTATTAATGTGCTTCTAACCAGTTTTGCCCAATTCCCATTTCTACATCTAACGGAACAGCCATTTTAAAAGCATTTTCCATTTCCTCTTTAATAATCGGCTTAATTATTTCTAACTCGTCTTTATGAGCGTCAAAAACCAATTCATCATGCACTTGTAATAGCATTTTCGATGTAAAGTTTTCTTTTTCAAATCGATTATAAATGTTAATCATAGCCAACTTTATAATATCGGCAGCACTTCCTTGTATTGGTGCGTTTACAGCATTACGCTCAGCAGCTCCGCGAACGATAGCGTTTCTTGAGTTGATGTTTTTTAAATACCTACGACGGTTTAAAATCGTTTCTACATAACCATTATCACGTGCAAAATCAACTTGGTTAGCCATGTATTTTTTAAGTTTCGGATAGGTTTCGTAATACGTATCAATTAATGCTTTTGCTTCTTTACGAGATAAATCGGTTTGATTGCTTAAACCGAAGGCTGAAACTCCATATACAATTCCGAAATTTACTGTTTTTGCGTTGCTACGTTGCTCGCGAGTAACTTCATTTAACGGAACATTAAAAACTTTTGCAGCCGTTGAAGCGTGAATATCTTCTCCATTTTTAAAGGCTTCAATCATCGTTTCTTCTTCGCTTAAAGCTGCAATAATTCGTAATTCTATTTGCGAATAATCGGCAGCAAGTAATACATGGTTTTCATCTCTCGGAACAAAAGCTTTTCTAACCTCTTGTCCGCGTTTTGTACGAATAGGAATATTCTGTAAGTTCGGGTTATTAGAACTCAATCTACCTGTAGCAGCAACAGCTTGTGCATAAGATGTATGAATACGCCCCGTTTTAGTGTTTACTTCGTTTGGCAAAGCATCAACATAGGTACTTTGTAGTTTTTTATACTGGCGATATTCTTGAATATCGCGAATAATTTGATGGTCTTTTGCTAAAAACGACAATACATCTTCAGCGGTTGAGTATTGTCCTGTTTTTGTTTTCTTTGGTTTGTCAACCAATTGCATATTTTCAAATAATACAATACCTAACTGTTTTGGTGAAGCAATATTAAACTCTTCGCCAGCTTGTTCGTAAATACTTTTTTCTAAGCGGGCAATATCATTTGCTAAATCTACAGAAAGCTCTTTTAAAAACGGCACATTTAAATTGATTCCTTCAATTTCCATTGCGGTTAAAACCGAAACTAAAGGTGTTTCTATATCGTTAAATAATTTGGTAACATTTCCGCTTTCTAACTCTTTTGTAAAATGTTCTTTTAATTGCAACGTAATATCAGCATCTTCAACAGCATATTCAGTTTGTTTTGTAATTTCAACTTGTCGCATAGAAAGTTGATTTTTACCTTTTTTACCAATTAAATCAATAATTGGCATTGGTTGGTAATTTAAATACGTTTCTGCCAAAACATCCATTCCGTGGCGCATATCTGGGTTAATCAAATAATGCGCAATCATGGTATCAAACAACCTTCCTTTTACGGGCATGTTATAATTTGATAAAACTTTGATATCGTATTTTAAATTATGGCCAATTTTTTCAATTTCAGAAGCTTCAAAAAACGGACGAAATTCTTCTAAAATAGTTTTGGTTTCCTCTTGGTTTTCAGGAAAAGAAACATAGTACCCTTTGCCAGTTTCCCATGAAAAAGAAATTCCGATTAATTCAACTTCTAAGGCTTTTAAACCTGTAGTTTCGGTATCAAAACAAATGGATTTTTGTTGTAATAACTTTGCTAATAATAACTTTCTTGATAGCGGTGTATTTATGTGTTGATAAAAATGAGAAGTGTTTTGTAAGTTTTTATAACCAGAAATACTTTCATCTTCAGTTACATTTCCTGCACCAGGTGTAGCAAATAAATCAAATTGTCCAGCGGTATTTTTATCAGCTGCCTTTTTTGATTTAGCTGTTGTTTTTTCCTCTTTTTTAACTTCGGATGCGTTTTCAGAAACGCCAAAAGTTTTTAGAAAATTATCAGTTAAACGACGAAATTCTAAATCAGTAAAAATCTCTTTGGTCGCTTCAATATTTGGTTGGCACATTTCAAAATCTTCTTGATGAAACTCTACCGGAACATCTAACATAATGGTTGCTAGTTCTTTTGATAAAAGTCCAAGTTCGGCATTTGCTTCTACCTTTTCTTTCATTTTACCTTTTAAATCAGCTGTATTTGCCAATAAATTTTCCATAGAACCATATTGGGCTAAGAATTTCTTGGCCGTTTTTTCACCAACACCAGGTAATCCAGGGATATTATCAACAGAATCTCCCATCATCCCTAAAAAATCGATGACTTGTTCGGGTCTTTCTACACCAAATTTTTCTTGTACTTCGGGTATTCCCCAAGTTTCATATCCACCGCCAAAACGTGGGCGATACATAAAAATATTTTCAGAAACTAGTTGGGCAAAATCCTTATCTGGCGTTACCATATAAGTTTGGTAGCCTTCTTTTTCGGCTTTTTTAGCTAAGGTTCCTATAATATCATCTGCCTCAAATCCTTCTTTTACAATAGCAGGAATGTTCATCGCCTTTAATATTTCTTCGATATACGGAACGGCAATTTTTATAGCTTCAGGCGTTTCTTGCCTGTTGGCTTTGTATTCAGGAAAAGCATCCACTCTGGCGACCGATCCGCCACGATCAAAACACACTGCTAAATGATCAGGACGCTCACGTTTTATAACATCTAACAGCGAATTTGTAAAACCTAAAATTGCTGAAACATCCATTCCTTTTGAGTTAATTCGTGGATTTTTTATAAAAGCGTAATATCCTCTGAATATTAATGCGAAAGCGTCGAGTAAAAAAAGTCGTTTTTGATCTGCCATTTTTATATGTTAAACCCATTAAAATAGGTTGATTATCAGTAATTATTTGTCGAAAATTAATCGGTAAAAGAATCGAAGTTATCTTCGATGGTAAAACTACAAAACTTTAACAAGATGTTAAAAATTGATTTTTAATAATCAACCTATCTTTGTGCGACTTTTAAAAACTGTATATGTCTCGTTTATTGGTAACCATCGTTGTTTTTTTATTATTTATTATAGTGTTTGAAAGTTATGCTTTTCAGGCAATAAAAACAATTACTAAAAATAAGTTTTTCCGTTATGGATGGTTGTTCTTAGGCTTCTTAGCGTACGCTAATTTTTTTTATACAATGGTTTTTTATGATAGAAATTCAGGGCAAACGCCACAATTTCAATGGGCAGTAGCAATGCTTTTGGTAGCATTAATACCTAAATTAATTATTTTATTAGTTATGTTTGGCGAAGATGTTGTTAGGTTTATTCAAAAAGGAATTTCTTTTTTATCAACAAATGAAACAAAGCCCTTGGTAGGAAGAAGGTCTTTTGTAGCAAAAATAGCTTTAGGTATTGCTGCAATTCCGTTTGCAAGTATTTTATATGGTATTTTTAAAGGAAAGTATAATTATAAGGTGCTTAAATATCAATTATCATTTAAAGATTTGCCTGATGCTTTTGATGGATTTACGATTACGCAAGTAACCGACATACACTCTGGTAGTTTTACCAATAAAGAGGAAATAAGCTATGGTGTTGATTTGATTAATGAGCAAAAATCTGATTTACTTTTGTTTACAGGCGATATTGTAAATAATTTTGCCCATGAAATGGATGATTGGATTACTGTTTTTAAAAAATTAGATGCTCCGGTTGGTAAATATTCGATATTAGGAAATCATGATTATGGTGATTATTCAAAATGGAAAAGTGAAGAAGATAAAGCTGCAAATTTTAAAGCAATAAAAGAAATTCATCCAAAAATTGGTTTTGAGTTATTGTGTAATGAAAACCGATATATTGAAAAGGATGGTCAAAAAATAGCTTTAGTTGGGGTAGAAAATTGGGGAAAAGGTTTTAACAAAGCTGGTGATCTTAACAAAGCGTCTGAAGGAATTGAAAAAGATGATTTTAAAATTTTAATGAGCCATGATCCAAGTCATTGGGAGTATAAAGTAAAAAAAGATGATTTTAATTACCAGTTAACGTTAAGTGGGCATACGCACGGGTTGCAATTTGGTATTGAAATACCAGGGTGGTTTAAGTGGAGTCCGTCACAATATGTTTATAAGCAATGGGCTGGTTTATATGAAGAGTTTGGTCGTTACATTAATGTAAATAGAGGTTTTGGATATCATGCGTTTCCTGGTAGGGTAGGTATTTGGCCTGAAATTACGGTAATTGAATTGAAAAAAGCTTGATTTTCAGGGTTTTTAACAAATGTTAATATCTAATTGAAAAAAAAATAGTAATTTTGAAAGATTTTATTTATAAAAATATAAAATACCATGACAAAATTTGGTGAAATTATAAGTGTTAACAAGCCTGTTTTAATTGATTTTTACGCAGATTGGAGTGAGTTAGAGCCTAGTTTAGATACACTTCGTGATGTTGCTGCAGCTTTAGGCGATAAAGCAAAAGTAATTAAGATTGATATTAGACAAAACGAAATTTTAGCTGAAGCTTTACGGGTTAAAGGTAACCCTACTTTTATGATTTATAAAGAGGGGCGAATGAAATGGCGACAAACAGGTGAACAAGATGCAAATACTTTAATTGGTTTGGTACAGCAGTACGTTTAAAACCATTTTTAATATAATTACCATAAAACAGGTGTTATTTCACTTGTCTTTTTAAAGTTTAAGTGTTAAAGCTAAACTTACTACGTTAAAAGCGCAGCTACGATATAGTAACTGCGCTTTTTTTATATAATAATATTCTTAAAATATTAAGGTTTAATAGTGTCTAATTCTTGAGGAAATTGCTCCTGTTCCTCTTCGTCAGACATTAGGTGTTTAAATAAACGTGCGTGGTTTAAATAATCCTGAAATGCTTTTTTACCATATTCAGTGTCGTTGTCATAACGTGAAATTTGCTGAATTAGATTTTGATACATATATAAAGTTGTCTCTAAATTGTCAAGAATCAAATCAACATCTTCATCTTTAAAAGTGCTGTAATACTTTAATTTTTGCTGAAAAACAGTAATCAAAGTTTCTACAGTTTCATGAGCTTTGTCAATATCGCCTATGCGATAGTATAGTTCTGGATATCCTAAAGAAATACTATAATGACCAAAATCGTTAATTGGCATTTTGTATAACGATAAATCTAACACATCTTTTGCGTTTACAGAATCTCCTTCTTTTAAAAACTCTTCAGATAAACGCATTAAATTATTACGGATAGATATTGCATTACGTTTGCTTTGTTCATCTAAATAAATTTTACCATTGTTTATGGTTTTCCAATCCCACTTTTTAACGTTATCGTACATTTTTTTAGTGTCGATACGTCCCATATTAAACATTGTTTTTCCTTTGTTAGGTGTTTTTATAGGAACAAATTTATACGACATTCCGTCTAACTGAATATAATCTTTTAACCAAATATATTCTTCATCGGCATTGGCACCACCTGTAAAATAAATAGGGCGTTTCCAATCAAAATTATTTAAAATATCAAGCATTAAAATTCTGTTTTTTGCTAAGGCTTGGGCATCAACAGTAATATCTATATAATCTAGAATTTTATCAGCATCTTTTTGTGCTACTAAGCCTGTTTTTAAAACATTAGCTTTATTTACCGGAATTCGAATTTTATTTGTTGGATAAAATTTTTCTCTTACATCGTTTTCCTCATCAATATAATAGGTGGCATCATTGTCGCTTTCAATCCATCTCATAAAATTTTTGATAGAGATAATAGAGTCTTTAAACCTTGGATGTGGAATGTGGTAGGCAACATCTAAGGTTCCGTACTTGTATTGATCGTGCGTTAATTGCGACGGAATAGGATCTGCTTCATAGGTTTTCTTTTTCATTTGATCGATGTACCAATCGGTTTGAAAAAGACTTGTGTTTACAATCTTAATATCTCTTCGTACACCTTCAACTTGTTGCATATACCATAAAGGGAATGTATCATTATCACCAATGGTAAAAATTATCGCATTTGGGTCGCAACTTTCTAAATAGGTTTGTGCGTTTAACTGAGCAATATAGCGATCGCCTCTGTCATGATCATCCCAGTTTTGAGCTCCCATTAGCACAGGAACTGCTAATAATGAAATAGTAGAAACGGCAATGGCAACAGTTTTTTTATTGGCGTAATTTTTCAAATAATCATATAATGCTAACACTCCGAAACCTATCCAAATAGCAAAAACATAAAACGAACCTACCACGGCATAATCACGCTCACGAGGCTCAAAAGGTTTTGGGTTGGTGTAAAATATAATTGCAAAACCAGTAAAGGCAAAAAATAAAGCAAGTGTATATAAATTATTTTTGTCTTTTTTATATTGATAAAACAACCCAATTAGTCCTAAAATTAAAGGTAAAAAGAAATATTTGTTTCGTCCTTTATTGTTTTTTATGTCGTCAGGTAAGTTTTGTTGCGAACCTAAGCGAGCTTCATCAATAAAATCGATTCCACTTAACCAGTTTCCGTTTTCAATATCTAAATGTCCTTGTGCATCGTTTTGTCTACCAACAAAATTCCACATAAAATAACGTCCGTACATGTATCCAAATTGATAATCAATCATAAATTTCATGTTCTCTATAAATGTAGGGCGTCTTTTACTTCGTGCAGGAATTCCGGCAATTCGTTTGTAATGTTGCTCAGAAGCAGGGTTTACCATTCGAGGGATAAAACCTTTGTGTTTGCTTGAGTAATTAGGTAATACGTTTTTGTATTTGTTTACAATAACATATTTACCGTTTTTCTTTTCATATTTTGGTTTGTCATCTTTGTAAGGCTGATTTGCATCTTGCTCTCTATCGTAAGTAACTGAGTAATACTTATCATAAAACACGTTAGCATCACCATACTGTTCACGATTATAATAAGCTAATAACTCACGCGCACTCGATGGATTGTTTTCGTTAATAATCGTATCGGCATTTGCACGAATTGGTAGCATTAGCCAAGATGAAAAACCAATCATAATAAATAAAACCGACAATACTAAGGTGTTTGCCGTTACCAAGTTTTTTTTGCGTGTATAGTTTAATCCGAAGTAAAATAATCCGATTAAAACTAAGCCAGCAATTATGGTTCCTGAGTTATATGGTAATCCTATTTGATTGATAAAAAATAATTCTGATACACTAAAAAACTTTAATGTAAACGGGAATAAAAATTTAAAAACAAAAGCCAAAACAAATATTGAAATAAGTGTTGCAATGGCAGTTGATTTTAAATTGATGTTTTTATATGTTTTAAAGAAATATAATAAAACAATTGATGGAATTACTAAAAGAGATAAAATGTGCACTCCGAAAGATAATCCTACTACAAAACTAATTACTACCAGCCACTTATTACCTCTTGGGGTGTTAATTTCGCTTTCCCACCTTAAGCCTAACCAAAATAATAGAGCCATTAAAAAAGATGACATTGCATAAACCTCTCCCTCTACGGCGCTAAACCAAAAACTATCAGAAAATGTGTATGCTAAAGCACCAACCAATCCACTACCTAAAACGGCAATCGCTTCGTTTTTACTGAATTTACCATTTTTAAATGCCATTTTTTTGGCTAAATTGGTAATAGTCCAAAACATAAAAAGAATGGTAAAAGCACTGGCTAAGCCCGACATAAAGTTTACCATTTTAGCCCATTGACTAGGGTCGTTACTAAACATTGCAAAGAATGCGCCAAGCATTTGAAATAACGGAGCTCCAGGTGGATGCCCAACTTCTAAATTTACTGCGGTAGAAATGTATTCTCCACAATCCCACGAACTAACGGTAGGTTCTAAAGTTAATGTATATGTAATTAATGCCACGGCAAATGAAAACCATCCTAAAATGATATTCCACTTTTTGTAGTTAAATTCGTTCATAGTTTTTTGTATAATAAAGTACGAAAGTATTAATAACTGTTGATTTTTTACTGAAAACAAAAATATAATTTTGAAGTAGTTAACTAACTCTTTGTGTATATAAAGTTGTGTTAAATGAAAAAAAACACAAAAAATTTGTCAAAATATAATTTTGTTCTATATTTGCACCCGAAATAAGTTATTGGCCTATGGTGTAATTGGTAACACACCGGTTTTTGGTACCGACATTCAAGGTTCGAGTCCTTGTAGGCCAACTTAATCCTTACGAAATCCGTAAGGATTTTTTATAAAAACAGATGAATGTTTTTTAATTTTAAAACATTGTTTTTATATTTGCAATAACTTATTGGCCTATGGTGTAATTGGTAACACACCGGTTTTTGGTACCGACATTCAAGGTTCGAGTCCTTGTAGGCCAACTTAAAAAGCTTCATAATCGTAAAGATTTTGAAGCTTTTTTATTTAATATTACATTTAATTTCTTAAAAAAAGAGGTATATGCTTTTATTATTATGTCTGGCATCAAAACATATCTAGTAGTTGAAGTAGATTTTTTTACTACATGAAAAATATTTATTGTTTAATTACGGTGTATATACTACAATAAGTACATCAAAACTACTACAAACCAATTTAACACTTTTATTGAGTATATATTTGTACCGAAGTTATTAAATACCCATTATTAAATAACTTCATTTAATTAATTCCCCAATTAATTAAATCCCCTTTTTTATTGATTAATCCCCCGTTAGTTAATAATGTATAATTTAAAAACTACCAAGAACATATTTCCCTTATGTGCTGGTAGTTTTTTGTATGGTTAGATTATGTATAATGATAATAAGATAAAGCATATTTTTTAATCAACGATACCTTATGTATCATATTAAACGGACAGTATTCTAGTGTAAACTAGCCATTATTGATAGACTATTATACTACAAATAGTTTTTTTGTAAAAAGGAAGCTGTATTAGATACATCAAAACTACTACAACCCAATTTTACGCTTTTATTAAGTATATATTTGTGCCGAAGTTATTAAATACCCTCATTTAATTAATCCCCCAATTAATTAAACTCCCTATTTATTGATTAGTCCCCCGTTAGTTAATAATATATAATTTAAAGACTACCAAGAACATATTTCCATTATATGTTTATGGTAGTTTTTTGTTTTTTTTATTGAAAATAAAGTAAAAATAAGTACGCTTTTAAAGTTTATTTAATCTTTCTTTTAAGATTTCGATTACTTTTTTACTATTTCCGATAAAGATTTTATCTTCAACAATAAAAACTGGACGTTTTAAAAAGGTATACTCTTCTAAAATAAATTGTCGATAATCGGTTTCACTTAATGTTTGGTTTTTTAAATCGCGCTCTTTGTATAATTTGGCTCTCTTGTTAAATAAACTTTCGTAACTATCGGTTAATTTTCGCATTTCTTCTAATTGAGTAACAGTTACCGGAGTTGATTTTATTTCTTGTTTTTCAAATCCGTCAATATTTACTTCTTTCAATATACGTCGGCAGGTATCACAAGTTTGTAAAAAATATACTTTCTTCATAGTTTAATAATTATCTTTGGTCAATGCTAAAATAAGTAGAATAATGAACAAGCAATTTGAAATTTTAAAAAAATCGAGAGCATTAGTTCTTAAAAAAGTCGATAATTTATCAATAGAGCAATTACATACAATACCTGAAGGTTTTAAAAATAATATTGCATGGAATGTTGCTCATTTGGTAGTTACACAACAATTATTGAATTATAAATTATCAGGATTAAATTGTTTAGCTTCTGATGAGTTAATAGAAACCCATAAAAAAGGAACTTTACCAACAAAAACATTTACAGAGGAAGAGTTTGAAGAAGTAAAAGAACTATTAATAGGCTTGCCAGATACATTACAAGAAGATTATGAGGCTGGTATTTTTACCGAATTTAATGCATATGAAACAAGTCTTGGTTTTACGTTAGATTCTATTGAAACAGCAATTTCTTTTAATAATTTACATGAAGGAATTCATTTAGGAACTATAATGGCATTAACAAAATTGGTGTAATTACTATTTAATAAAACGAAAACTTTATTCCAATTATTGGAATAAAGTTTTTTTTAAAAAAATATACCAATAAGTATATTTTAGATATATTTGTTATATAATTTATTTTTGTGTCTAAATCAGAAAAAACAAAGGCTTTTATAATAGAAACAGTTGCTCCTATTTTTAATAAAAATGGGTATGCTGCTACGAGTTTATCAATAATAACAAAAGAAACTGGTTTAACAAAAGGTGCTGTTTATGGTCATTTTGAAAATAAAGAGAATTTAGCATCAGAAGCTTTTAAGTTTTCGGTAAGGAGAGTTTTAAAAGATTTAAATAAAGAGGTTAATAAAGGAGAAACTCCTTTAGCTATGTTATTAAACGTAGCTTCTTTTTATAAAAAATATTATCATTATAATAAACAATTTGGTGGTTGCCCTATTTTAAATATTGGGATAGATTCTGACAATCAAGATAATAATATATCTAAATTGGTTCAGTCGTACAATTATAAAATTTTAGATCGCTTCGCACACTTAATTGATATGGGTAAGGCTTCTAATGAAATAAAAGATTCAATTGATAGCATGTTGTACGCTAAACGTTTTTTTTACATGATAGAAGGTGCTGTGTATATGTCATACGTAATGAAAGATGATAGCTATCTTATTGATTTATCTGAAACAATCAGTCAAATTATAAAAGAACAATTAAAACGCTAACTATTTTTTTAATCAAAAATATACCAATCGGTATATTTTAATAAATATGAAATGTAATGGATTTACCAAAAATTTTAGAGAGTAAAACAAAAATAAGATTTCAAGATTGTGACCCTTTTAATCATTTAAATAATGCCGCTTATTTTGATTATCTTATCAATGCCAGAGAAGATCAGTTAATTGATAATTATGATTTAGATATTTATAAACACGGAAAAAAAACTGGCAAGAGTTGGGTGGTTGCAACACACCAAGTTGCTTATTTAAAGCCTGCAACTTTAATGGAAACAGTAATAATAGATTCTCAATTAATTAATTACGGTAGTAAAAATTTAATAGTTGAAATACGAATGTGGGATGAATCAAAAACAATACTTAAAGCAGTATTGTGGAGCTCATTTGTGTATTTTAATCTAGTAAAATTATGCTCTGAGAATCATACAGAAGATTTACTTGAATTATTTGAAAGTGTAGTTTTACCCCTTAAAGAAAAAAGCTTTGAAGAAAGAGTTGGGAACTTATGGTTTCAGAAAGTTTAAAGATAAAAAATCCGAAATTAAAAATTTCGGATTTTTATTTTTCATAAGACTGAGATGTAAAAAGTAACAGCGTTACTATTTAGCTTCTGCATATCTCTTTTCAACCTCGTTCCAGTTGATTACTTTAAAGAAAGCATCAATATAATCAGGACGACGGTTTTGGTAGTTTAAATAATAAGCATGTTCCCAAACATCTAATCCTAAAATTGGAGTTCCGCCACAAGTTACACCTGGCATTAATGGGTTATCTTGGTTTGGAGTAGAGCAAACCTCTACTTTACCACCAGGGTGTACACATAACCATGCCCATCCTGATCCGAATTGAGTAGCTGCGGCTTTAGAAAAAGCATCGATAAAAGCTTCTTTAGATCCAAATTCGGCTTCAATAGCATCTTTTAAATCTCCAGATAAATACCCTCTGTCTTCTGGGTTCATAACTGTCCAGAATAAAGAGTGATTGTAAAATCCACCTCCGTTATTACGAACAGCTCCGTTGCTCATATCTAAATTAGCAAGAATATCTTCGATAGATTTTCCTTCTAAATCTGTTCCTGCAACAGCAGCATTTAATTTAGTAGTATATCCGTTGTGGTGTTTACTATGGTGAATTTCCATAGTTCTTGCATCTATATTTGGTTCTAATGCATCATAAGCATATCCTAATTCTGGTAAGTTAAAAGCCATAATTGTATGTTTTTTAATAAGTTAATTATTCGTTTATGTAAGTGTAAATTTAATTCAAAAAAATAAGGCAAACAACTGTTTGCCTTATCGATAATTTATTTTGGTATAAATAAATGTTATGATATTAATAATTTTCGTCTTCAGGATACTTAGCCATAAAAGCTTCAGCTTTTTCAACCATCTTTTCACTACCGCAGAAAAAAGGTACTCTTTGGTGTAGTTCGGTAGGTGTTAAATCTAAAATTCTTTTATAACCATCAGTTGCTTTTCCTCCAGCTTGTTCGGCAATAAAAGCCATTGGGTTGCATTCGTATAATAAACGTAACTTTCCTTTAGGACCAATAGTACTTGTTGGGTACATGTAAATTCCGCCTTTAAACATATTTCTATGAAAGTCAGAAACTAACGAGCCGATATAGCGAGAAGTATAAGGTCTGTTTTCTTTTTCTTCTTGACAATATTTTAAATATTCTTTTACCCCTTGCGGAAAGTGGACGTAGTTCCCTTCGTTTATCGAATAAATATTTCCTTTTTCAGGAAATTTAATATTAGGGTGTGATAAGTAAAAAGTTCCGATTGCTGGGTTTAATGTAAATCCGTTTACTCCATTACCTGTTGTAAATACTAACATGGTTGAGGTACCATAGGCTACATAGCCTGCAGCAACCTGTTCGCTTCCTTTTTGTAAAAAATCTTCTTTAGTAACTGGAGTTCCGTCAGGAGAAATTCTACGATAAATAGAAAAAATAGTTCCTACTGAAATGTTTACATCAATGTTTGATGAACCATCTAAAGGATCCATTAGTAAAATATATTTATTATCGTTGGCCTTATTTTTTCCTTCAACAACCACAAAATCATCCTCTTCTTCACTAGCAATACCACAAACAATTTCTCTATTTATTAAGGTTTGCTTAAATAAATCGTTTGCTAAAACATCTAGTTTTTGTTGTGTTTCTCCTTGTACATTAACATCACCTGAAGCACCTGTAATATCAACTAAACCAGCTTTTCTTATTTCATGATTTACAACTTTAGCCGCTAAACGAATAGAATTTATTAAACGAGATAATTCACCCGACGAGTATTTAAAATCTTTTTGATTACCAATAATAAACTCTCCAAGAGTCATGTGCTTGTTGTTCATATTCGTTTTTGTGTTGTTTGTACAAAGATGCCAACTTTTTTACGTTTCTACAACGATTTCGTAGTTTAAAATTTTGAACAAAAAAATGCGATGTGTTTTAAATTTTAATTTACTTTATAGAAATTTATTAAAAATTATCTTTACACAAAATTTTATATAAATGAGTTTTATAATTAGACCTGGAGATAAAAAAGACGCCCAATCAATATTAAATTTAATAATTGAATTGGCTGTTTTTGAGAAAGAACCAAATGCTGTAAAAATAACAGTTGATGATTTAATAAATGATGGGTTTTCTGATGCACCTAAGTTTAAAACTTTTGTAGCTGAGGAAATTGACGGAACAATTATAGGAATGACCCTTTTTTATGAGCGTTATTCTACCTGGAAAGGTAAGGCAATTCATTTAGAGGATTTAATGGTTACTGAAGCAAAAAGAGGTATTGGTGCTGGAAAAAAATTATATGCTTCGGTAATGAAATATGCACACGAAAACAATTTTAAAAGAGTTGCTTGGGAAGTGTTAGATTGGAATATCAATGCAGTAGATTTTTATAAAAAAACTGGAGCTACAGTTTATGATGAATGGAGAGTTTGTCATATGAATGAAGAAAGCTTAACACAATTTTGTAATGAGAATATTTAAGTTTGGAGGCGCATCGGTAAAAGATGCAGCAAGTGTAAAAAACGTAGCAAAAGTGTTACAACATGAAGGGACGGATAATACATTGGTAGTAATTTCGGCAATGGGAAAAATGACCAATGCTTTTGAAAACATTGTAGACGCTTATTTTTATAAAAAAGATACTTTAAAAGAAGCAATAAGTCTTGTTGAAAATTTTCACAACAAAATGCTTCAAGATTTATTTGATGATACTCACGAGATATATCAAAAAGTAACTAATTTGTTAGGTAAGTTGAGTGGTTTTATGGCTCGAAACAAATCAGAAGAATACAATTATGTATATGATCAAATGGTTGGTTTCGGAGAACTTTTATCAACTACAATTGTTAGTGCATATTTAGCAAAAATAGGAGTAGCAAACCAATGGTTAGATGTAAGAGATTATATTAAAACAGATGTTAGTTATAGAGACGCGAAGATTAATTGGGAGTTAACCGAGCAAATAATTAAAGAGAGCATTGTTACTACTCAATTAAATATTACACAAGGTTTTTTAGGAGGCGCTGGTATAGAAAGTACAACTTTAGGAAGGGAAGGGTCTGATTATACAGCAGGAGTTTTTGCCTATTGTTTAAATGCAGATAGTGTTACTATTTGGAAAGATGTTGATGGTGTTTTAAATGCAGATCCACGTGTGTTTTCTGAAACCGAATTGTTAAACGAAATATCATATACAGAAGCTATAGAGATGGCTTTTTACGGAGCATCAGTAATACATCCTAAAACAATACAGCCTTTAGAGCAAAAAAACATTCCTTTATTTGTTCGTTCTTTTGAAGATTTATCAAACAAAGGAACCTGCGTAGGAAGAGGAAAAAAAATAACACCAGAGGTGCCGTGTTTTATCGTGAAGAAAAATCAAATATTGGTTTCAATTTCGGCAAAAGATTTTTCTTTTATGGTAGAGAGTAATATTAGCGATGTTTTTAAAAAATTAGATGAGCATAAGTTGAAAGTTAATTTAATTCAAAACTCTGCCATTAGTTTTTCGGTATGTATTGATGATAAATACAATAATTTTGATGCTTTTTATGACGCCTTAAAAACAAAGTTTACAATTAAGTCATACAAAGCTGTAACGCTTTATACCATTCGTCATTTTGATACGAAAGCAATCGAAGAAATTCGAAAAAAAGGAAAGTCAATTATTCGTCAAATAAACACTGAAACAGCTCAGTTGGTTATACAATAAATATGTACAATTGGTAATTTTCTGTTATATTTGCATTTGTGCCAAATTTAAATAAATGGGAATAGTTACATCAAAAGAAATTGCTAAAGTTATTGGAGTAGAAAAGTTCGGTGCTTTCGGAACTTTTACTGGTTGGATGTTGATGAAAATCTTACGCATTTCTGCGATTAACAAAATTTATAATAATAATAAAAACAAGTCTGATTTAGATTTTTTAAACGGCGTTTTAGATGATTGTAAAATTGAGTTTGAAATACCAGAAGAAGATTTAAAAAGAATACCAAAAGATGGTCCTTTTATTACTATTTCTAATCATCCGTTAGGAGGTATAGATGGTGTTTTATTATTAAAATTATTAATTGAAAAAAGAGCAGATTATAAAATAATAGCTAATTTTTTACTACATAGAGTTGAGCCTTTAAAACCTTATGTAATGCCTGTAAATCCTTTTGAAACAAGAAAGGATGCTAAATCGAGTGTTGCTGGTATTAAAAGTGCGTTAATGCATTTACGAGAAGGAAAACCATTAGGGATTTTTCCTGCAGGAGAAGTATCTACCTATCGAGATGGTAAGTTAATGGTTGATAAACCATGGGAAGAAGGAGCTGTACGTTTAATTAAAAAAGCAAAAGTACCTGTAATACCTATTTATTTTCATGCTAAAAATAGTCAGTTGTTTTATTTACTGTCTAAAATTAGTGGCACTCTACGTACTGCCAAACTTCCATCAGAAGTCATCTCTCAAAAAAATCGTGTTATAAAAGTAAGAATAGGAAAACCTATTTCGATAAAAGATCAAGAACAATATAAAGATGTTCCTTCTTTTTATGAGTTTATAAGAAAGAAAACATATATGTTGGCAAACCCTTTTGAGAAAACACCTCAAAAGATTTTATCAACTCAAAATTTAAAAATTTCTAAAAAAGCAAAAAAAATTACCCTTCAAAAAAGTCCTGATTTATTTATTAAAGAAGTTAATGACTTAAGAAATAAAGGAAGTAGGTTGTTAGAAAGTAAAAACTATGAAGTGTTTTTTGCAAATGCAAAAGAAATACCTAATATTTTACATGAAATTGGCCGTTTAAGAGAAATTACTTTTAGAGAGGTTGGTGAAGGAACGAATAAAGCGATTGATTTAGATAAATTTGACAAGTATTATCACCATTTATTTTTGTGGGATAATGTTAAAAATGAATTGGTTGGTGCTTATAGAATGGGGCTAGGAAAAGACATCTATAAAAAACATGGAATTAATGGATTTTATATCCATACCCTGTTTCGAATAGAGCCAGAGCTTTATACAATGATGCAAAATACCATTGAATTGGGGAGAGCATTTATAGCTAAAAGTTATCAGCAAAAACCAATGCCTTTATTTTTACTTTGGAAAGGAATTGTACATACTACATTACGCTATCCAGAATACAAATATTTAATGGGTGGAGTAAGTATTAGTAACCAATTTTCAGAATTTTCAAAATCGTTGATGATTGAGTTTATGAAATCTCATTATTATGATCCGTATGTAGCGCAGTATATTCATCCGAAGAAAGAATTTAAAGTAAGCCTTAAAGATGCCGACAAAGATTTTGTATTTGATGCTACCGAGGCAGATATGCAAAAGTTTGATAAAATTATTGACGAAATTGAACCAGGAGCATTGCGTATGCCTGTTTTAATTAAAAAATATGTTAAGCAAAATGCACGCTTGGTTGCTTTTAATGTTGACCCGAAGTTTAACAACGCAATAGATGGATTAATGTATATTAAGGTAGCAGAAATACCTGAGAGTACGGTAAAACCAGTAATGGAAGAGTTTCAGGCAGAATTAGAAAGACGTGCTACTGAAAATATGAATAAATAACAAATAAGCTATTAAATTTTGATTACAAGTAAATTTAACAACTTGTTGTTGTATAAGATTTGCATTATTTTAAATTTAGATTATCAGCTATTTTTTATTAAAAACATTATCATCTTGAAAATTAATTTAGAATTATAAATAAAGAGTAAAATAATAACGTTAATAAACAAAAAAGCATCGTAGGTTACTACGATGCTTTTTTGTTTTATATAGTGTAAATGGCTACTTAAATAACCTAAAAATATCATTTCCGTTGGCAAATAATAGTAAAACTATTAGTATGATAAACCCTGTTAGTTGTGCATATTCTAAAAATTTGTCTCCTGGTTTTTTACCAGTAATCATTTCCCATAAGGTAAATACTACGTGTCCACCATCTAAAGCAGGTATTGGTAATAAATTCATAAAACCTAACATGATTGATAAGAAAGCAGTAATGTTCCAAAAAGTTTGCCAGCTAAATTCTGAAGGGAAAATACTCCCTATAGAAATAAACCCTCCTAAACCTTTGTAAGCACCTGTACTTGGATTAAAAATCTTTTTCATTTGCTTAATGTAGTTTGTTAACGTAGTCCATGCTTTTGTAGTACCAGCAGGAATTGCTTCTCCAAAAGAATACGATTTTTCTGCCAAATTATAATAACCTAACTTTTCTAAATCGGTTAAAGAAACAGCGCCCCAAACAACCCCTAAATTACCATGTTCTGAAACTTTAACAGGAACATTTAAAACATCAGCACCTCTTTTTAAAGAAACCGTAATATCTTGTCCTTTTAGGTTGTGCAAAATAGGTTTCGCCTGATCGTAATATGAAATTTGTTGCCCGTTTATAGCAGTAATAATATCTTTAGCAACAATATTTGCTCCAGCATTTAATGAATCTTTTTGTAAGCCAGCAATTATAAAAGGGTACCTAGCAGTAATAAAAGCACCAGCATTTTTACCACGATCTACTAATTTTGAAATAAAATCGGTAGGAATTACTTTTTCAACAACAGTTCCATTTCTTTCAATAGTATAATTATTACCGTTGATAAACTCTAAAGGCAGTTCTCTAAATTTCTGAATCTTTTGACCGTCTATTGTAAGAATTTTATCTCCTGTTTGTAAACCTAAATCTTTACCTAATTGATCTTGTACCCAAACCCCATCTTTTAAGTTTTCATTCGGTAAAAATTTTTCACCGTAGGTATACATTAAACAAATGTATATAACAATACCTAAAACAAAATTTACAATAACACCACCTAGCATAATTATTAAACGCTGCCACGCTGGTTTAGAACGAAATTCCCATGGTTGTGGTGGTAATGCCATTTGTTCGGTATCCATACTTTCATCAATCATTCCTGATATTTTTACATATCCACCTAACGGAATCCATCCAATACCATAAACAGTATCGCCTATTTTTTTCTTAAATAAAGAAAATTTATAATCAAAAAATAAGTAGAACTTCTCTACCTTGGTTTTAAATAATTTTGCAGGAATAAAATGACCTAATTCGTGTAAAACAATTAAAAGCGATAAGCTTAAAATAAATTGTGATGCTTTTATTAAAATTTCCATAAAGGTGTATATCTAAATTTAAAAATCGAACAAATGTACGTTTTTCAGTAGAGCTGTAAAAGTTTGTGAGGTAGATGCGTATTGGTTTTAACAAACATTTTTAATGTTGGTAGACGTAAACCTTGTTTTTAGCCTTATTTTTGCATGAAAAAGATAAAAATGGATTTAAAATTCTTTAAAAAATCGAAAAGCACCTTACTTTTTATTGTAGTTTTTTGTGCAATAGGTATTCCTGTTTTTTATCATTTAGTAAAAGTAGAAGAAAAATTACCTATTTATAATCCTACAGATATCAACCCTAGATTGGTAGATATTTCGGTAAGAAATAAATCGAGAAATCATAAAATTGGGGCTTTTAAATTGATCAATCAAAACGGAAAAACAATTACAAATGCCGATTATAAAGATAAAATTTATATAGCTGATTTCTTTTTTACACGTTGTCAAACAATTTGTATTGTAATGGCGTATAACATGAACGAATTACAAGAGCATTATAAAGATGATGATGATATTATGTTTTTATCGCATTCAGTAACGCCTGTGATGGATAGTGTGCCTCAATTAAGAAAATATGCTGATGCTAAAGGTGTTATTGATGGTAAATGGAATGTTACTACAGGAGATAAAAAGCACATTTATAATTTAGCTCGTAAACATTATTTTGCTGTTTTAGATGAAGGTGATGGAGGAGATAATGATTGGGTTCATACTGAAAATTTTGTTTTAATTGATAAAAAAGGGCAAATTAGAGGTTCTTATGACGGAACAAAAAAGGAGAATATGCAAAAGATTATTGATGATATTACAATATTGAAAAAAGAATATTTAAAGTAATTTTCGTCGTCGCAATGAAATAAAAAAAAGACCATTAGAAATTAATCTAATGGTCTTTTTTTTATGGTATATAATTTTATGCTTTTATTTTATTTAAAATTAATAAGTCAATATCTTCATTCATCAATTTTAATTCATCAAGAGATTTGTTAAGCTCTTTTAAAATTAGATGTTTGGTGTCTTCGAATGATGATTTCATAGTTAAAAACATCGATTTGTAGTAATGAATACCTTCATTTAAATTTTTTGAAAAACTAACCAAGTATTTTTCTTGCTTTTTATTCATTTCAGATGTTGTTTCATCTATTTTGCTTTTTAAATAATTTAAGTATAAACCTAACTCTTTAACAAATACATTTGGTCTATCTATTCTTTCGATTACATTGTTTTTTCCATAGATGTGTCCTACCATTTCAGACAAAGAAGTTTCTTTTGAGTAGTAAGCCATATTGGGCCCAGGGCAAATAGAAACCCCCTCGCCTTCAACTTTTGTATCCATATCATTTACGACTAAAGCAGCAGTACCTAAGCCAACACAAATACAAGATTTATCAACAATATTAGCATATTCTTTTTTGTATTCAATGTCTGAAAGCGAAGCTTTCTTATCTTCTAATTGTTTAATTTTTAAATGTTGATATTGTCTAGAAGCTGTACATATTGTTTTCTCAGAAAATTCACCATCTAGGGCTAGAAATTTTTTAGGACAAGAACTTCCAGGTCTTCCCTTGGCTATAAAGGCCTTCTTTTGGATATCTTTTGTGTTACCTTTTAAGTTGTTAAAAGGTACACCTAACGGAGAAATATTACTTAAAAATAAATCTTTTTCTTTTGCCTTTTGTAATTGTTTTAACGTGTTGTTGTCAACAGTTGTTGCTTCAGGAACTAATAAGAATGGGCTTCCCCAACCAACAGAATCTAAACCATAATTGTTGATTAAAAACTCTTGTTCTTCAGCAGTTCCAACACCTCCTTGTGCGGTAACTTTTATGGCTAATGTTTTTGTAGGAATGCTTTTACCTTTTGCCTCTAAAGCGTTTACTAAAAGATCGTATACCGAATTTATTAATTCGTTTCTATTTTTTTTAAACTCCTCTAAAATAGGTCCCATTAAAAAACCTTCAGTTGCAAAAGCATGTCCACCACAGTTTAAGCCAGATTCAATTCTGTATTCAGAAACCCAAATACCTTTTTTAGCTAAAAATTTACCTTGAATTAAAGCAGAACGATAATCACTAACTTTAATCACTACTTTTTTCTTAATCACTCCATTTAAATCTGGGAAGAAATCATCAAATTTTTCTAAGTACGTAAATAAACGAGGATTCATACCTGCAGAAAATACCATTGATGAATTTAAGCTACTGTTTGCAAAGCCTCTTAAAGCAGCATGCGCATCGTTAAATTCAATTGGTAACATTTCTTTTTTGTTAGTAGGATTGTAGTTAACCTTATCTAACTTAGTCATGATATTAACATTAATATCGCCTAATGATAAATTATCACTTAACCACTTTTTAATTTCAGAAACATCGGTTATTTTATCAGTCAACTTTATAAAGTCTTGCTTTAAAGTTGAAGAATCTGGTAACATGCTAAAGTATTTTTTAAGCTCATTACTTTTTTCTATTGAAGCATTTTTGATGTTTTCTAGTTTTTTCTCTGCAACATCTTTTATTAGGTTTAAGTAAGAAGTAATTCTTTTAGCTCTAGAATCCTCTTCTTTAGCACCTATCTCTGTGTAGGGTAACTTGAATTTACTCGAATACATTTTGCGCATTTTTTCAAGTAATATATCATCACTTATAAAAATAACGGAGTCAATTCCGTACTGTGCAACTTTTATTGGTGTATCAATAGTAAACCCAATTCCCATTACCGGAATGTGAAATGAATGTCCTTTTTTCATTGTATATCTAAATTAAGAGGTAAAAATAATTAGATATAAATTTCGAAAAGCTAACTTAAATCATGTTTTAATCTAAAATAATATTTTCTGTTAAGTTGATTTAGGTGCTAAGGTGTTGGTTTTAAGAAGTAAAAAACACGTAGTAATTTACTTTCTTTCCCCTTCCTCATCAAAGTTTTTACTGATTTCTTGTTCTGTTTTAATAACAGAAACAGCTAAAGATAATAGCATAATTGCCATTGGTTGCCAACTTAAGTTTTTAGCAATATATGCTAGAAATAAAGTTGCAACAAACGAAATAGATGAATATTTTAAAAACTGTTTGGTGAAAAAGTTGTTCGCAAATTTCCAAATAGTTTCATTCTTTATTGTTTTGTTTGTACGGTAACCATAAATGAAATTTATTTTTTTTGGAGGGAAAAAATAAAAGATAAGACTAAATAAAAAAAGAAATCCGTTTACAGAAAGTACGTAATAGTATGGGTTCATTGTTTAGTTTTTAATTGAAGAAATAATACCTTTTAAAAGCGTGTTCATATCTGCGTTTTTGGTAAGTCCGGTACGAACTACCACTAAATTTTCATTTGGCAATATAAATACATTTTGCCCTTTATAGCCATTAAATGAATACATGTTTTTAGGTACATCAGGATATCTATTTCCTGCATTTAACCATATTTGAGCGCCGTACCAACCATCAGAACCTGGAGTTGGTGTTGTGGCATATTTTACCCAATCTTTATCAAAAAGATGCTCACCGTTCCACTCACCATTATGTAAGTACAGTAATCCTAATTTAGCCCAATCTCTTGCGGTAGCCCATCCGTATGATGAACCTACATAATTTCCATCCATATCAGTTTCAATAAGCATAGAGTTCATTCCTATTTTATCGATTAAGGCACTGTACCAGAAATCTAAATATTCTTGATGTGTATTAAATTGTTTACGTATAAGGCCCGAAATTAAATTGGTGGTTCCAGAAGAGTAGTTCCAAGTTTCGTTTGATTTTCCTATTAAAGGTTTGTTAACTTGAGTCTGTGTCATGTTTCTTTCAAGAAAAAGCATTTTGGTAACATCTGAAATGGTGTTGTAATCTTCTAACCATTCTAAGCCCGAATTCATTTGTAATAAATTATGAAGCGTAATGTTTTTTCGCTCATCATCTTTCCATTCATCAAATAAATTATCAGTTGTTACGTGCATTTTACCTTTGCATTGTAAAATACCAACAATGGTACTTGCAATACTTTTAGTCATAGACCAACCTAGTTGCTTTGAGTTTTTATCAAATCCTTCGCTATATTTTTCGGCAATAATTTGATCTTTATATATCACTAAAACCGATCTAGTTTTATTAACATCGTTAAAAATAGTGTTAATCGTTTCGTTTAGTTTTTTGTAATCAATATTTGCAAAAATAGTATCTTTTTGTTCTGCATTCCCGTATGGGAAAGGGGTAGTATTATCTGGTTTTGTACGTTTAGGAACCAAAGGTTTTTTATGAAAATCAAAATCATCATTAACTAAAACAGCTCCTAAACCTTCTCTGTAAACAGCTTTTCTTTTTAATAAACCGAATACTGAACCTGTTGCCGATTTTTCTTCCTCATTAATTTTGTCAGAAGTTAAGTTTATAGGCGAAAAATTATTGTCTTTTTTATCGGTAAAAGTTAAAGTTCTATCTGCAAGAAAAACTGATGAAGCTGTGTTTTTGGCAGAATAACCAGCGAGAATATTTAATTTCGAGTAGTTAAAGTAAAAAACAACAGCAAATAATATAATAATGAATAGGAGAATTCTTTTAAAAATTTTCATAAGAACAGTTTTAAGCAAATGTAAGAATTTAATTGATTGCTGTTTGTATTTAAAAAGCAAGCATTACCTTTGTTTAAAATTTGGTTTTTATGTTTGATATAGAAAAAATTAGAGCTGATTTTCCTATTCTTAATAGAAAAGTACACGGAAAAAATTTAGTGTATTTTGATAATGGAGCAACTTCGCAAACACCGCAAGTGGTGATTGACACAATTGTTGATTATTATGCTAATTATAACGCTAATATTCATAGAGGTGTACACACATTAAGTCAAGAAGCAACTGATAAGTATGAAGAAGCAAGGCTTAAAGTTCAAAAACACTTTAATGCCCAACATTCGTATGAGATTATTTTAACAGCAGGAACCACACACAGTATTAATATTGTTGCGTCAGGATTTGCAGCGATTTTAAAAGCAGGTGATGAGGTTATTGTTTCTTCTTTAGAGCATCATTCAAATATTGTTCCTTGGCAAATGCTTTGCGAAAAAACAGGAGCTATTTTAAAAGTAATTCCGATGGATGAAGATGGAGGCTTACGAATGGATGTGTATCATGAATTATTAAATGCAAAAACAAAACTAGTTTTTTGTAACCACGTATCAAACGCTTTAGGAACCATAAACCCGATAAAAGAAATTATTCACGCAGCACATAAATTTGGAGCTTATGTTTTAATTGATGGAGCACAAGCTGTACCACATTTAAAACCTGATGTTCAAGAATTAGACGCTGATTTTTATGTAGCTTCAGCGCACAAAATGTGTGGACCTACAGGTGTTGGTTTGTTATATGGAAAAGAAGAGTTGTTAAAATTATTACCACCGTATCAAGGTGGAGGTGAAATGATTGAAACCGTAACTTTTGAAAAAACAACCTATGCAGGGTTGCCTCATAAATTTGAAGCAGGAACCCCAAATATTTGTGGCGGAATTGCTTTTGGAGCAGCAATAGATTATATGAATACTATCGGTTTTGAAAGTATAGCAAAACAAGAAAACGAATTATTAGCATACGGAACACAGGAGTTAGAAAAAATAGAGGGATTAAGAATTTACGGAACAACCAATAAAGCATCTGTAATTTCTTTTAATATAGACGGAATTCATCCATACGATATTGGTTCTATCTTAGATAAACTAGGAGTAGCAGTTCGTACTGGTCATCATTGTGCACAACCTATTATGAATTTTTACTGTATTCCGGGTACTGTAAGAGCATCTTTTGCTTTTTATAATACCAAAGAAGAAATAGATGTTTTGGCAGCCGCTGTAAAAAAAGCAAAAATGATGTTGAGTTAAAAATAAAAAAGCATACAAACAAATGCCTTCTATTTTGTCAAATAGAAGGTTTTTTGCTTATTAAATGAAGCTTTTCTTAAGAAACTTTTTTACTTTTATCAAATGAATAACTTAAAAAATAGCACTTTTAAACTATTGTTAGTCGCAATGCTACTTTCGTTAAAAAGTTATGGTCAAATTAGTGAAAATAAAAAGATGAAATTAAACAAAATTGTTATTGCGCACCGTGGAGCATCAGGCTATTTACCAGAACATTCTATGGAGGCTAAAGCGATGGCTTATGCTATGAATCCTAATTTTATTGAGCAAGATTTGGTATTAAGTAAAGATAATGTGCCTATTGTTATTCATGATATTTATTTAGACGATGTTACCAATGTTGCTGAGGTATTTTCAGATAGGAAAAGAGTCGATAATCGTTATTATGTAATTGATTTTACATTTGAAGAGTTACAAAAGTTACAGGTAACTGAACGATTTGATACTAAAACAAGAGAACAGTTTTATCCCAAAAGATTTCCGAAAGGAAATGGGAATTTTAAATTACATTCTTTTCAACAAGAAATTGAATTGATACAAGGATTAAATTATAGTACCAAAAAAAATATAGGAATTTATCCAGAAATTAAAAATCCGGAGTTTCATCATAAAAACGGAAAAGATATTGCTAAAATCACCTTAGATATTCTTTCAAATTATGGTTATAAAACAAAAAGCGACAACTGTATTTTTCAATGTTTTGATGCAAAAGAGTTAGAAAGAGTTAGAGTTGAATTGCAATCAGATTTGTTTTTAGTGCAATTGATGGAGTTTCCTGAAGAAACGAAAGAACTAAAGCACTTTGCAACCTATGCAGATGGAATTGGGCCTTGGTACAAGCAAATTTTAAATGAAAAAATAAATGGTAAGTTTACATTTACAACGTTAGTTAGTGATGCTCATAAATTAGGATTAAAAGTGCATCCGTATACTTTTAGAGCAGATCAATTAGATGAATTTTCTTCATTTAATGAAATGATGGAAGTGTTATTTTTTGAAGCAAATATTGATGGAGGTTTTACAGATTTTCCTGATAAAATGGTGCAGTTTTTAGCTAAGAAGTAACCTCAATTAATTTTGTTCGGTAAGCTGATAGTAGTTTTGATTTAGAAATAAAGCCTAAATATTTACCATTTTTTATAACAGGTAAATTCCAGGCGGCACTTTCCTTAAATTTTTGCATTACTTTTTCAACAGAATCATCGTGTTGTATAATTGATGGAGCACTCCTCATAAAGGTTTCAACAGTTACTTTATCGTACATGTCACTATCAAACATAATAGGTCTAATATCATCTAATAAAACAATTCCTAAAAACTGTTTGTTTTTTTCAATTACCGGAAAAATATTTCTATTAGAATTAGAAACAGCTTTTTTTAGCATATCACCTAAAAACATTTCGGGGTGTACCGCTTTAAAGTTTGTTTCTATTAGTTTGTTAATGGTCATCATCATTAACACGTTTTTATCTTTATCATGCGTAATGAGCTCACCTCTTTTTGCTAATTCTACTGTGTAAATTGAGTTTGATATAAAGTATTTTGTAACAGCAAACGAAATTGCAGCTACTAACATTAACGGAACAAATAAATCATAACCGCCAGTAATTTCAGCAATTAAGAAAATAGCAGTTAAAGGAGCATGTAATACTCCTGCCATTAATCCCGTCATTCCTATTAAAGTAAAGTTAGATTCTGATACGCTACCGCCTAATTGATTAATTATTTTCGCTGATACGTTTCCTAAAGCGCTTCCCATAACTAAGGTGGGAATAAAGATTCCTCCAACGCCACCAGCAGCAAAGGTAGTTGTCATGGCAATAGCTTTAAATACTGTGATTAGTAATAGAAACATAATAACAATCCAAACATTTTCGAAATCTACATTGTAAGGAATGTCTTTTAAAGCAGCTAAGGTGTTTCCTTCTAATAAATTATTAATTAATCCGTAACCCTCACCATATAAGGGTGGAATTAAAAATAACATTAATCCAATTGCGACTCCACCAAAAATTAATTTATGAACCGATTTTTTAATACGTTTAAAAAAATTAGTAATTCGAAAATATATTTTTGAAAAATAGACAGATACTAAACCCGTAAAAAAACCTAATAAAACATAATAAAAAATATCCTTTATTTTAAAAGCATCTACTAATTCAAAACCTAGTAGCGCATCTTTTTCAAAAAAGAAATAAGAAGTAATTACAGCTGCAACAGAAGCTAGTAATAAAGGAACTAATGAAGCAAAGGCTAAATCTAGACTAAATATTTCTATAGCGAAAATAATAGCAGCAACGGGTGCTTTAAACATTGATGACATAGCTCCAGCAGTTGCACAACCAATTAAAAGCATTCTTGTTTTTCGGTTCATGTGAAATAGTTGCGATACTCTTGAGCCTAAAGCAGCTCCTGTACTTATTGCAGGGCCAAGTAAACCAACAGAACCTCCAAAACCAACTGTAATTGGTGCGGTAATTATTGAAGCATAAATTTTATATTTTTCTATAATTCCACTTCGTTTAGAGATAGCATGGAGTGTGGTAGAAATACCATGGCCAATTTCTTTTTTTAGAAATTTCTTTTTAATATAATAGACTAAAATTAATCCAATAATTGGGAAGATAAAATAGAGGTAATAATGAATGTCTTTAATAAATTTTCCTTCTAAAATAGTTTGAAAAAAGGAAGTCATGTTCTTTAAAAAGAGTGTTCCAATACCTGCTAAAAAACCAATTAAAACACTTAAAACGTATACAAACTGACGTTCAGAAATATGTTTATATCTCCAAATTAGTATTTTTTTAAATATGTTTTTAGGTTTAGGCATTCTTTAAATATAAGAAAAACACCTATTTCTAAATAGAGAAAAGGTGTTTAATGTTTGGTAATTGGTTAATTATTTCTCTTGATTACTAATATCTTTAACTAAACTTATAGCAAAATAAATAACTATAAAACTACCAAGAACAATACAAATCCACATAAATAATGTAGTTTCCCAAAAAGGTTTTTCTTCTTCCTTCTCTTTTTTCTTTTCAATCTTAGTAAAGTTTAAAATAGTAGCTTCTTCAACAGCAACTGTTTTATTTGATATAAAATTACCTAAATCGTAAGAAGGTTTAGAAAGTGTATTGTTAATTAGTACTTCATAATCTTGTTTTTGCTTTAAGCTGGTAATAAGATATATTGGCTTTTGTAATAGTTGTATATTTTCTATTGTTAAAGAAGGATTATCTTGATTATCAATTTCTATGATGAATTCTTTTTCATTTAAATTATCAAAAACAAAGGTGTTGTTGCTTTTTGAGTTTAACTGAAATTGAGAAATAACATGATTGTAAGTTTTTACACGCTTCTTTACTTTTCGAGTTTTCTTTACAATTAACTTTGCATTACGTAGAAAAAAAGCATCTGTAATTTTAAAAGAAATACTATTAATACGATGCTTGTTTGTAGCTGTAAACTTAAGTTGTGTAACTTTCTTTTCTTTTATACTAACGATTTCTTGCTTATAGTTTGATATTTTACTGAGGTTTTGAGTATAAAATTTACTCTCATAAATACCAGCATTTAAAATGTTGATAGGTAATGATTCTTTATCATTAAAATCAATACGTAAAAAAGTGTAAGTGTTTAGAGGAAAATGAATTGTTTTTTCTAAAAACACCTTTCCTGTTGCCGTTTTTTGAGGCTTATTTATATATGACAAACTTTTGTTAGAAACCAAGCCAAACCATTCCTTTCCGTCATCACTACCATAAACAGTATACCTTTTTGTGATTTTTGTATTTGCTATTTGTAGTGTAATATAATCTTGTATTTTTCTCGTTTTATTTTCGAGAAGAATAGAAGTGATAGAGTCTTTTAATACTTTTTTAGAAGCAATTTTAATTGGTTTAAAAGTAGAAAACTTCTTGTCGTTATTATAAATTAAAACATAAGGAACTTCATTTTTTTGAACATCCTTAATTCTTAAAAAGTTAAAGTTTTCGTTACATGATGAACGTACTTCTTGCGGAACTATTATTTTATGCAATCCATCTTCTTCAATTACGCTAAGTGTACCTTTATAGTTTTGACTAAAACTAGTTAAAACTATAAAGAAGGCTATTAAAAAGTTATATTTATTCATCATTATTTTCTTTTTCGGATACTTCATCAACTACTAATTTTTTAATTTTTTGATACACAAAGGAAATAACTAAAATTAAGACCCCAAGTAATATAAAGGCAACAATTTTTCCTGTTTCTGAAACATTTTTAATATCGTAAACAAACAATTTTACAATGGTTAAACCAAGTAACGAAAGTGCTATTACTCGTAATACCTTCCACTGTCTTTTTATTCCAATAATTAAAAAAATAAAAGAAAATATTCCCCAAAGTATCGGGTAACCTATTTTAATAATTTGTGCTTTGGTTTCTTTTATTTCGTTTTTTATGAATTTTTTCTTTGTGTAGAAATTGTTTTCTGTTTCTGGGAATTTTTCAGCCAATTCTGTTACATCAACAGTGTTTGAAATATATAAACCATGAATCATTATTTCATTACTTAATGTGTACACAATTGCAAAAACAAATAACCACGGTAGCCACTTGCTTTTTGTTGGGCTTATATTAAATACTGCTTTTGTTTTTTTAAATAATTGATACCCAAAATACACTAAACACCCTAAAATAATATAGTGGAAATAAAAAGCATATTTAGTGCTTGTGTTTCTAGCAAAATTTTCAATCATTTCATTCGCAGGATATTTGTAAAATGAAAGAATGTATAACAGTATAGAAATACTAGCGATTGATAATGTTAGTTTTAAAATACTTTTCTTTTTAAAGAATAATGCTAGGTAGAGTATAAAAGCAGCAAAAATAAAGTGATAGGTTACCGAAAAAGAGCGTATAGAAAATTTATTCTCTAAGAATTGCCCTGCTTGATAATTAGTTTCTAAAATTCCTGTAAAATACGTTATAATAATTGCAATTATTAAAAGAGCTGCTTTGTAAAACGTAAGGTTTAGTTTAAACGATTTTGTAGCAATACTCTTTTCTTTATTTAATAGCCAATAGGTTAAGAAAAGAGAGATACTTACTACAAAGCCTGCAATAAATAATGGGTTAAAAATTACAGTCAGTTCTTTCGAATAGCTGTATTTTTCCCAATCTAGTAGTAAACTAATAAGCGTTAATACTTGTACAATGATGGCACCAACTTTAAAAGAATTTATCTTTGATTTTTGTGATAGCCAGAATAATAATACAACTTCTGCTGCCCAAAATAATGTTATATGATTTCCTTCAAATTGGATAGGAATGGTAAGGGTAACAAAGGTAAGAGCCAAACCAATTAAAAGGTAGATCGCATTTTTATCTAAACCGAATTTTTTATATAAAATTGTAGCATATCCTAAGTTATAAATCGCTAATAATAAAGTAAATAATCCGGTAAGGTTTGAATTTAAATCTTCAAGAATAATGATTCCGATTCCGAAAAAAATAAAGGTGTTTGCAATTAAAATAAGGTATTCTATTACCGAGAAAACACCTTTGTTTTTAAGATTGTTTAAAACGACGATAATGCTAAAAATAAAATAAAATAGCGTTGCAAATACTAAGGCTCCTGTATGTGAAAATGAAGGCTCACCTATTTTTATGGCACACCAACTTGTAAATAAAAGGGTTGTAAAAATAAAGGCTAAAATGGTGGATACTTTCCACTTTTTAAAATACGAAATTCCTAAAATACCAATATTTAAAATAGCAATGTAAGTAAATAAAACAATGTAACTTCCTTCGCCAGTACTTAGCATAAAAGGCGCTGCAAAACCACCAATTAACGATAAAACGGCTAATTCTTGACGATTGTAAGAAACCGATACCAAAGTGCTAAAAGCCGTAATTAGTGACATAATTACAAAGGCAATAGTTTGACTAAAAAGCTGGTATTCGTGAAATGCAATGTAAATAGTAAAATAAAAGATACTAATAGCACCCGCAACTAAAACTGAGCTAAAAGAAGCATAGTTTTTCTTTAATTTATGAGCAATGGCCATCACAAGTGAACCACATAAAATACCAATACCCACTCTTGCAGGTTCGTTTATCCAATCTTTATCAATCGCATATTTAACAAAGAAACTAATACCTAATACTAAAATTAAAATTCCGAGTTTATTAATTAAGTTTTCACCTATAAACTTTTCTAAATCAGGATTTTTCTCTTTAAACTTTTTGATCCAAGATTTTTTTGGCGCTGTTTTAACTTTTTGTTTTACAACTTGTTTTTGAGTTTTCGTTAGCGCTGGTTTTTGTGGAATACCAACAGCTGGTTGTATTGTTTTTTGGATGTTTTTTTCGGGAACAATAGAAGTATGTTTTACTTCCTTAGTCGGTTCTTGTTTTACAGGTTCTTTGGCTACAACAACAGTTTCTTTTGTTTCGGAAGCTGTTCTTTTTGAGAGTACTTCATTTTGTAAAAAACGAAGTCTTTTTTTTAAATCTTCAATAGTTAAGTTCTGCTCTTTAAACTTGTTGTTTATATTTCTGTTAAGAAAATAGAAACACAAAATGAGTGTTATAAATAAAAAACCTTCCATAGAATTTCTTTTTGAATTTTTATATCAAATGTAAACTTTTAAAATGATACTGATAATTGTGTCTTCTTTAAAAGAAAAAAACCTCAATCTAACATAGATTGAGGTTTTTTTTATCATGAAAAGCTAAAATAGATTTAGCTTGATGTTTTAGTTTTAAAACAAGTATTTTAGTTGTCTTCTTGCAGGTCTAACTGAATACTTAAGTCTTTTAATTGCTGATTATCGATAGTTGCCGGAGCATCAATCATTACATCACGGCCTGAATTGTTTTTAGGGAACGCAATAAAATCACGAATGGTTTCTTGCCCACCTAAAATAGCAACCAATCTATCTAAACCAAACGCTAAACCTCCATGTGGTGGTGCTCCGTATTCAAAAGCGTCCATTAAGAAACCAAATTGTTCTTTAGCTTCTTCTTCAGTAAAGCCTAAATGTTTAAACATAATGGCTTGTGTTTCTTTATCGTGAATACGAATAGAACCTCCACCAATTTCGTTACCGTTTAATACTAAATCATATGCATTTGCTTTTACAGCCCCTGGATTGGTATCTAACAACTCTAATTGCCCTGGTTTTGGTGATGTAAACGGGTGGTGCATTGCGTGGTAATGACCTGTTTCTTCGTCTAATTCTAACAACGGAAAGTCAATTACCCAAAGAGGAGCAAATACCTTAGGATCTCTTAAACCTAAACGCTCTGCCATTTCCATACGTAAAGCAGATAGCTGTCCACGTACTTTAGTGGTATTTCCTGATAAAATACAGATTAAATCACCAGCTTTAGCGCCAGTTTTTTCAGCCCATTTTGCTAAATCTTCTTGGTCATAAAATTTATCTACAGACGATTTAAAAGTACCATCTTCATTACATTTTACATATACCATTCCTAAAGCTCCAACTTGCGGACGGCGTACCCAATCAATTAACTTATCTATTTCTTTTCTTGTATATGATGCAGCACCAGGAACCGCGATTCCTACTACTAATTCTGCATCGTTAAATACCTTAAATTCTTTTTGTTGTGCAACGTCGTTTAACTCGCCAAACTCCATTCCGAAACGGATATCTGGTTTGTCATTTCCATATAAACGCATGGCGTCATCAAACAACATTCTAGGAAACTTATCTACTTCAACACCATTGATTTCTTTTAGTAAATGACGTGTTAATCCTTCAAAAATATTTAAAATATCTTCTTGCTCAACAAATGCCATTTCACAGTCAATTTGTGTGAATTCTGGTTGACGATCGGCACGTAAATCTTCATCTCTAAAACACTTTACAATCTGAAAGTATTTATCCATTCCACCAACCATTAATAGTTGTTTGAATGTTTGAGGCGATTGTGGTAATGCGTAAAACTGACCTGCATTCATACGCGAAGGCACTAAAAAGTCTCTTGCGCCTTCAGGAGTTGACTTGATTAAATATGGTGTTTCAACATCAATAAACCCTTTGTCAGATAAATACTTACGTACTTCCATTGATACTTTAGAACGGAAGATTAAGCTATCTTTTACAGGATTACGACGAATATCTAAATAACGATATTTCATTCTGATATCTTCACCACCATCCGTTTCATCTTCAATGGTAAAAGGTGGTAATTTAGCTTCGTTTAATATTTCTAAACTGGTAACTAATAATTCTACTTCACCGGTAGGAATGTTTTTGTTTTTAGATTCGCGTTCAATAACGGTACCTGTAACCTGAACAACAAACTCACGTCCTAACGTTTTGGCTTTTTCCATTAAATCTTTAGAGGTACGTTCTTCGTCAAAAATTAGCTGTGTAATTCCGTAACGATCGCGTAAATCTACCCAAATCATAAAACCTTTATCACGTGATTTTTGAACCCAACCAGAAAGGGTTACTTCAGTATTAATGTGCGAAGCTCTTAATTCGCCACAAGTATGCGTTCTGTACATTTATTGAAATTTAGATTTGCAAATTTAACGATAATTGTTAGTATGTAAAAAATTACTATTATTTAGTTTTTTAAGTTTTTCTATTGTTTTTTTGTGATAGATTACTGGGTATAAAAGATCGCATTGAGTCCGTCAATCTGAATTTGTTTTAGATCCTTATACTGATTTTTGCGAAGTGTTGCGATGCTGAAAAAATTCAGCATGACGATAGAAGTATGGTTTGTAACTAATACTACATAAACAGACTTGGTTTTGATTGCAGCATTTGAATTACTTTGTATAAAAGTGATTGGTTTTGTAATTATTATAATAAAAAGATACGAAAATGACTATTAAAGAATTTGTAACCAAGTTAAAAGAAAACCCTAAACAGCTTATTTTTTCAGAAACGATGAGTGTTATTGAAAATAACTATGTTTTTACGCCAACAGCTTTTAAAAATGGTGATTTGCAAAATAGTGATGCTGAAAATTTGGGCTCGTGTAAAGTGTTTTCTTTTGCTGTAAAACAACAGCTAACGAAGGAAGAAACCTTGGCTTGTTTTGGGCAATATTATTTTATTGATGTTTTAGAAAACCCGAATGGAACCGATCATCAAAATATTAGAAATTTTATGAATACTGGCTTTGAAGGATTGGTTTTTGAAGATGAAACGTTGGTGGAGAAAGTATAGTCTCATAACATGATTTTCTTTTTTTGTTTAAAACAATAACAAACCTGTCAACCTGAATTTATTTCAGATTTTCACCTTGATTCGTAAAAGTGATGCGATGCTGAAATAAATTCAGCATGACGTTTTTTAGTTGTTGATTTAGTTGATAGTAATTGAAATAAGAATAAATTACCAAATTCAATAAATAAGCCTAGCCCCGATTGTAGCGTTTGTTTGAGCTCTTTTTTACTGTCAGTTTGAGTGAATTTTGAAGTATGAAAAATTTGTATCGAAAACGGCAGTGAAAAAAGCGAGTGCGGAAAGCGGGAAATAGCTTCAAAAAGATAAAAAACACCTATCATAAATTACAATAGGTGTTTTGTTTTATGTTGAAAAAAGTATACTTAGTTAAAAGCGCCTGATTTTAATTTTTGGAAATATAAACTAGCTGCTTTTTTAACTTTTGGCGCTAGAATTAGGGTAGAAAGTACGGTTGGTATTGCCATTAAAGCATAGGCACTATCCATTAAATTGATAACAAAATCTAACTTAATAATAGAAGCAATTACAATTACTAAAATGTAAAAGTGGTTGTAATATTTTCCTGTTTTGGCGCTGGTTAAAAAGCTTAAACAGCTATAACCGTAAAAAGAATAGGTAAATAGTGTTGAAAAAGCGAATATTAACACGCAAATAGTTAAAATTATACTTCCGGTATGGTAAGGTAAAACAGCATCAAAGGCTGCTAAGGTCATTGAAATACCATTACCGTCAAAATTTTGCCAAACGCCAGAGGCTAAAATTGCTAAGGCGGTTAGTGTACAAACTAATAAGGTGTCAATTGCAGGGCCTAGCATGGCTACTAAACCTTCTCTAATTGGTTCTTTGGTTTTTGCGGTTCCGTGCATCATCGGTGCGGTTCCTAAACCTGCTTCGTTAGAAAAAGCAGCACGTTTTACTCCGGTAATTATTAGAGCTCCTAAGGCGCCACCTAAAACTGATTTTCCAGAAAAAGCATCGGTAAATATTAGTGAAAATATGCCAGGAACTTTATCAAATTTTAAAAGTAAAATAGCGATTACAGTAAGTAAATAAACAACAACCATTATGGGAACTAATTTACCGGCTACTTTTCCTATTCGTTGAATTCCGCCAAAAATTACCATTGACACTATTATGGCAATTGTTAATCCGATTAGTAATTTAGCGGTAAATTCATTGGATTGATTTACTTTAAAAACATCAATAATTGTTTGGGTTAATTGATTTGCTTGAAAGGCAGGTAATGTTCCTGCTAAACCAGCTGTTGCAAAAAATATGGCTAAAGGTTTCCATTTTTTACCTAACCCCTCGGTAATTACATACATTGGTCCTCCTTTTGCATTTCCATCTTCATCTTTACCGCGATACATGATGGCTAAACTACAGGTAAAAAATTTGGTTGCCATCCCTACAAAGGCGCTTACCCACATCCAAAAAATAGCTCCAGGACCACCGGTAGCAATAGCAATGGCAACACCACTAATATTTCCCATTCCTACTGTTGCGGCTATGGCAGATGACAAAGCTTCGTAATGCGATAAATCTCCAGGAGAATCGTGTTTGTCGTATCTACCTCTTAAAATGGCAATGGCATGTCCCATATATCTAAAAGGAACCAAACCTGAATAAACAAATAAACATAATCCGCCACCGATTAGTAATATTAATAAGGGTATTCCCCAAATCCATGATGAAAAATCAGCAACTAAACTTTGAATATCTGTAAACATAAAATATTTTTATTTTAGCGAAAATAGTTAAAGCTTCCTCAAAAAAAGAACGATAGCGGTTAATTAACAACTATCGTTCTTTTTGTATGATTTTTAAAAATAGCTTTTTAATGCCATTTTTATGTTTTAAAATTTATTTACAAACAACTCCTTTTCTATTTAAAACATCAATATCTCTAAAAAAGTCTTTTTGTATTGTGCCTTCTTGAAAGATAAAAGTTTTGTCGTGTAATTGATTGTTCTCAAAAAAAGTAACTTGAAAACGATTGTCTAAAGCAAATAATTCGGGTTGCATTATTTCGAATTTGGAAGCTGAATTTGCTGGAAGAATATCTATTTTTCTGCGAAACAATGAGGTTGTTTTAGTGTCTGAAAATCCTTGAGAAACAATAACTACCATTTCTAAATCAACTTCTTTTTTATTGATGATGTATACACACCATTCATCGGTGTTGTCGTTTTGATTTTTTTCTAAAGTGATGGCAATTTCTACATTTTCAACTTTAGGTACGTGAATGTCTTTTCTCATTCTAATTAGTTTAAAAGGAAAGACGAAAGTTTTGAGCTTTCGTCTTTATATAATTTTATTAAATTACCGATTTAAATTGCTCTAAAAAACGTTTGTCGTTTTCGTAAAACATTCTAATATCAGGAATTTGATATAATAACATGGCAATACGCTCTATTCCCATTCCAAAGGCATATCCAGAATATTTTGTTGGATCAATATTGGCGTTTTTTAATACATTAGGATCTACCATACCACAGCCCATAATTTCTAACCAACCTGTCCCTTTGGTAATTCTGTAATCTGTTTCGGTTTCTAATCCCCAGTAAATATCAACTTCGGCACTTGGCTCTGTAAATGGAAAATAAGAAGGACGTAAACGAATCTTAGATTTACCAAACATCTCTTTAGTAAAATATAAAAGCGTTTGTTTTAAATCTGCAAATGATACATCGGTATCAATATATAAACCTTCTACTTGATGAAAAATACAGTGTGCACGTGCAGAAATATCTTCATTTCTAAAAACACGTCCTGGCGAAATTGTACGAATTGGAGGTTCGTTATTTTCCATATAACGAACTTGTACCGATGAGGTATGTGTTCTTAATAAAGTATCAGGATTCTTATCAATAAAAAAAGTATCCTGCATATCACGTGCTGGGTGATATTCTGGTAAGTTTAATGCAGTAAAGTTATGCCAATCATCTTCAATTTCTGGCCCTTCAGAAACAGTAAATCCGATTCGGTTAAAAACCTCAATGATTTGGTTTTTAACTAAAGATATTGGATGACGAGAGCCTAATTTAATTGGTTCAGAAGGACGTGTTAAATCGCCATAAATACCGTTTTCTTCAACAGCACTTTCTAAAACATCATTTAATTCGATTACTTTTGTTTCGGCAGATTTTTTTAAGTTGTTTAAAGCTTGTCCAAAATCTTTACGCATTGCTGCGTCTACATTTTTAAACTCGGCAAATAAATCTTTTAATAATCCTTTACTACCTAAGTATTTTATTCTGAAAGCTTCCACTTCTTCTTTTGAAGTTGCTTGAAAAGCTTTTACATCACCAATCAATTCTTTTACTTTATCTAACATCTTATTTTTCGGAATAATTAGGATGCAAATTTATGATTTTTAAATGAAAAATATGTTGGTTTTATAAAGAGTTATCGACTATAAGGCTTAAATAAGCGAAAACGTTTTAGAAATTTAAAAAAATAGTGAAATAATTGTTTTTTTTAAATTTAACAAATTGTAAATTAATTATATTTGCGGTACAAAATTGTTTAAATCATAATACAACATAATTAAAATTATGGAATCTAAAATAAATGCATTTATGGATTACGTGAAAGAACGTAATTCTAATGAACCAGAATTTTTACAAGCTGTACACGAAGTGGCAGAAACTGTAATTCCATTTATTGAAAATAACCCAAAATATCAAGGTAAAAAATTACTTGAAAGAATGGTTGAACCAGAAAGAACTTTAATGTTTAGAGTTCCTTGGGTTGATGATAACGGCGAAACACAAGTAAATAGAGGTTATAGAGTTGAGTTTAACTCGGCTATTGGACCTTATAAAGGTGGTTTACGTTTTCATCCTTCTGTAAACTTATCAATTTTAAAATTTTTAGGATTCGAACAAGTGTTTAAAAACTCTTTAACAACTTTACCAATGGGTGGAGGAAAAGGAGGTTCTGATTTTAATCCAAAAGGAAAATCTGATCGTGAAGTGATGGCTTTCTGTCAAGCTTTTATGTCTGAGTTATTCCGTCATATTGGTGCAAATACTGATGTTCCTGCAGGTGATATTGGTGTTGGAGGAAGAGAAATCGGATTTATGTTCGGTCAGTATAAAAAATTACGTAACGAGTTTGTTGGTGTTTTAACAGGAAAAGGTGCCTCTTGGGGTGGTTCTTTAATACGACCAGAAGCAACAGGTTATGGTGATGTGTATTTTGCACAAAACATGTTAAAAACTAAAGGAGACTCTTTGGAAGGGAAAATTGTTGCGGTTTCAGGATCTGGAAACGTAGCGCAATATGCAACTGAAAAAGTAACCGAATTAGGCGGTAAAGTTGTTACCATGTCTGATTCATCAGGATATATTTATGATGCAGACGGAATTGATGCTGAGAAATTAGCATACGTTATGGAGATTAAAAATGTTCGTAGAGGACGAATCCATGAATATGTAGAGAAATATCCAAACGCACAATTCTTTAAAGGCGAGCGTCCTTGGGGAACAAAATGTGATGTAGCTTTACCATGTGCAACTCAAAATGAGTTAAATGGAGAGGAAGCTAAAACATTATTAGCTAACGGATGTATTTGTGTTGCTGAGGGTGCAAACATGCCATCTACACCAGAGGCTGTTGAAGCATTTTTAGAAGCGAAAATTTTATTTGCTCCAGGAAAAGCATCAAATGCTGGTGGAGTAGCTACTTCTGGTTTAGAAATGAGCCAAAACTCATTACGTTATAACTGGACTAGAGAAGAAGTTGATGCAAAATTAAACCAAATTATGAACGATATTCATGCATCTTGTGTTGAATACGGAACTGATGAAAATGGTTTTGTTGATTATGTAAAAGGAGCAAATGTTGCTGGTTTTGTAAAAGTTGCTGACGCAATGTTAGATCAAGGAGTTGTATAAAACTTAAATAAGTTAAATAAAAAAAACTCATAGGCTACTAACCTATGAGTTTTTTTATTTATAAAACTAATTTTATTTAGATCCGTTTTTTATTACTAATGGCATTTTGTAAAATGTATTTTTACCATTGAAATTTTTATTTATTGTTTTGTAGTTTAATTTGTTTTTTATGTAGTAACGAATCTTCGGAGTATTACAATCAACGTTTAAAATAACAATTTCACCATTTTTGTTTATCAGAAAATCTACAGTAGTTTTAACTTTTTCATCAACCAAAAAATTAGGATTCCCTAAAAGTTGTACTATTTTAGTTCTTATTTCTTGTTTTACAGGATTTTCATTTGTTGAAAATACAGAAGTGCTTACAAAGGCAACAAATACTAATACGAATAACTTTTTCATTTTTTTAAATTTAGAGTTTATATAAAGATTTTAGATTTATTTTTTTACATTGTAAATATACTGTATGACAGTTGTTTATGTTCGTATTTTAGTGTTATGATAATCTTTTCTTTTGGTAAAAAATAATAATTATTATTGTTGGTTTACAAAGAGTTAACATTAATCAAAAAGAAATAAATCATATTTTATTTTGAATAATTTTGAATAATTTTTAATTATTTTGTTATTTTTTTAATCTTTTATTTTTTTGAAATTGTTTTTTTTAACTAATCATTAATTTTTATAGTTAGTTTTATGTTATAGCTTTTGATATTTCGTATTTTCGAGTGATTAATTTTATTGCAATAATTGATGAATAGAAGAAAAAATACAATTAGTATTGCTTTTTATAATGTTGAAAATCTGTTTGATACGAAAAATAATTCCAAAACTGCTGATGATGATTTTACTCCCTTAAGTAAACGTAAATGGGATTACAAGAAATATAAACATAAAATTAAAAAAGTAACATCAGTTATTAGCCAGATAGGAATGAATCAATCTGCTTTTCCTCCTGTTTTAATTGGATTAGCAGAGGTTGAAAATGCAAAAGTAGTTAAGGATTTAACAAAGCATAAGAACTTATCAAAATATGATTATAAATATGTGCATTATGATTCGCCAGATGAAAGAGGAATTGATGTAGCATTGCTTTATAATGAAGCTTTCTTTAATGTAATAACTTCTGATACATATTCGTTACATTTAAAAGATAAAGAAGGTGCTATTGATTATACACGTGATTTATTGGTAGTAAAAGGTAATTTTAATGGAGAATTAATATATGTTTTGGTTAATCATTGGCCTTCAAGAAGAGATGGAGATGTAGAAACTAAAGAAAAACGTATCAAAGCAGCCATACATGTACACGAAGTTTTAGATGTTATAAAAAAGAAAGATAGTAATGCTAAATTTATTATTATGGGCGATTTTAATGATGATCCCACGAGTGAAAGTATTACTGATTATCTAGTAAGTGATGATTTATATAACCCAATGAAAGTGTTATTCAAAAAAGGAGAAGGAAGTTTAACTTTCTATAAAGAATGGCATTTGTTTGATCAAATAATTTTTTCAAAAGATTTTTTTGATGTCAAAAAGAGTTGTCATAGTTTTATAAAAGCCGGTATTTTTAAGAAAGATTGGATGCGTTTTTACAAAGGAAAATTTAAAAACAGTCCGTTTAGAACCTACATTGGTCCATGGTATCAAGGAGGTTTTTCAGATCATTTTCCTGTATATCTTACTTTTAAAAAAGAATAAAATAAAAAAGCCAAGAAATATTTCTTGGCTTTTTTTATAGATTACTAGTTTGTTTATTCAACAGTAACAGATTTTGCTAAATTTCTCGGTTGATCTACATTTTTATCTAACATTACCGCAATATGATACGATAACAATTGAAAAGGGATTGTAGTTAATAGCGGTGTAAAAGCTTCTTCAGTATCAGGAATCTCGATTACATGATCTGCAATTTCTTTTACAGTAGTATCTCCTTCTGTAACGATAGCAATAATTTTACCGCTCCTAGATTTTATTTCTTGAATATTACTAACCACTTTTTCATAATGACCTTTACTAGTTGCTATGACAAAAATGGGCATATTTTCATCAATTAAAGCAATAGGGCCATGTTTCATTTCGGCTGCAGGATATCCTTCAGCATGTATGTATGAAATTTCTTTTAGTTTTAAAGCACCTTCTAAAGCAACAGGAAAGTTAAATCCTCTACCTAAATACAAACAATTTTTTGCGTCTTTATAAACATTTGCAATATCTTTAATTTGTGCATCCGTTTTAAGTAATTGTTCTACTTGAGCAGGAATTTGTTGCATTGTTTGTAAGTACTTATTTACTGCAGATGTAGCTAATGTTCCTTTAGCTTGTGCCAGCTTTAAAGCAATTAATGTAAGTACAGTTATTTGCGTTGTAAATGCTTTTGTAGATGCAACCCCAATTTCAGGTCCCGCATGAGTGTAAGCACCTGCGTGCGTTTCTCTAGCGATAGATGATCCTACAACGTTACAAATACCAAAAACAAAGGCACCTTTCGATTTTGCTAATTTAATAGCAGCTAAGGTGTCAGCAGTTTCACCAGATTGAGAAATAGCAATTACGACATCGTTTTCGTTAATAATCGGATTTCTGTATCTAAACTCAGAAGCATACTCTACTTCTACAGGAATACGTGCCATATCTTCAAAAAGATATTCTCCTATTAAGCCAGAGTGCCATGAGGTACCACAGGCAACAATTATTATTCTGTTAGCACTTGTAAATTTAGAAATATTGTCATCAACACCAGCCATTTTAATAATACCTTGGTCAGGTAGCATTCGTCCTCTGTAAGTGTCTATAATAGCTTTTGGTTGCTCGTAAATTTCTTTTAACATGAAATGTTCATAACCACCTTTTTCAATTTGCTCTAGGCTCAGTTGAAGTTCTTGGATATTAGCATCAATTTCTTTATCGTTATCAATTTTATGAACTTTAATGCCTTTGTTTTTTTTGATGATAGCTAATTCACCATCCTCTAAATAAATAGCATCTTTTGTGTATTCAATAAAAGGAGAGGCATCTGAAGCTACAAAAAATTCTTCATTATTTTTACCTACACCTATGGCAATAGGGCTTCCTAAACGTGCAACAATTAATTCGTTTGGTTTTGTTTTGTCAAAAACGGCAATAGCATAAGCACCAATAACATTTGTTAATGCTAATTGAACAGCTTTACCTAATTTACATCCTTCAGTTTTTTTAACCTCTTCAATTAAATTTACCAAAACTTCAGTATCAGTATCACTATTAAATACATAACCTCTTTCGGTTAATTCTTTTTTAATGGTAGCGTAATTTTCAATGATACCGTTATGAACAATAACTAAGTTACCTGATTGTGAAAAATGTGGATGTGAGTTCAAGTCATTAGGAATGCCATGAGTTGCCCATCTAGTATGACCGATACCTATAGTTCCTTTTTTTCTTTTTTCATCGTTGTCGATAATAGTTTCTAAATCAGAAACTTTCCCTTTTGTTTTTGATAAATGCGCTTTTTCCCCATCATAAATCATAATTCCTGCACTATCGTACCCTCTGTATTCTAAGCGCTTTAATCCGTTAATTACAACGGGATAGGCTTCTCTGTGCCCAATGTAACCAGTTATTCCACACATAATAAATGTTATTTTTCTTTAGAATATGATATTTTTAACACAGCTCTTTTTGAGCCATTGGCAGTTTCGTTCCCATTTAATAAAGTAACCCCTCTAGGGTTCCAGTTATAGGTGCTAACTGCGGTTGAATTTTGAGGTGTATCAGTAGGGTTATAAACTTTTAAAATTAAAGGCTCTATAGTAGTGTCAGCCTCATTTCTTAATAAGTTTGAAATATAGTTGCTAATTCTAAAGTTATATTTTTCAGGCTTTTCTTCATCTGTTAACTCTAAGTTACCTCCAAAAGCAGCTGGTTCAATATATGAATCAGAAATTTGAGTAGGAGATAAGTTTCCATTATTATTTTTATCTTGATAAATAAATAATTTTTGTGGAGTTATGTTTTTATCTGTATTAATTGTTTGGTTAATATAAAACGTTAATGAAGCATCATTGATTAACCAATTATTGTCTCTTAATTCTTGAAGTTTAGTATTGTCTAAAATTGTTACTTTAGCCATCGTTCCTGCTGTTCCTTGTATTGTAAAATTATTAGCAGGTGTTGGTGTAGTTTGCTGAGACATCTTGTAGGTACTGTTTCTTATGCCAGAAAAAGGAAAAGAGTATGTTTTTGGTAAGGTATCTTTTAAGGCTAAAACACTTTCTCCTTCTTTTTTAATAAAAGTCGTAATTGTATAATGAAAATCTAGACTGGCATTTGTTAAACTAAATGGAACCATTGCTCCATCTGCTCCTTCTGATTTAACAATAAGACCTTTAAAATGAGCGTTGAAAGCATCTAAACTTGAAAATTCACCATCTTCAAATTTATCCCAAAAAAGCCCCTCCATTTCTGTTTTGTTTAAAGGAATGGTTAAAAAGGGAACCTTATCTGCAAGTTTAATAGTATCTTGATAAGTGTTACCGTTACTGATGTTTCTTGTTAATACTAACATTGTATCTATAGGGCTAGGTATAAATGTAAACCCTGGGTCTTCATTTAATAAATCACCTTCAATATAATCATAATCAGATTGAAAGCTATTTGAATTTGCTGGGTTATTAGGATCCAGGTTATTTAAGTAAGTTCCATTTTTAAATACTTTAATGGGAGTTGCTATGGAAGTGTTTCCTAAAACTGAATCTAATCTAAATTTAGGTTTTCCATCACTTTCTTCTCCAATATTTGTAGCAGTATATGGTAATTTAAGAACTACTTTATCTAAAACAAAGATTGAGTCTATTTCGCCATCTTCTGTAGCTGGCTCTGCATCTTGTGTTTTTAAAGATAATGGTAACGATAATTGACTAACAAAAGAGGCTTCAATAGTTTTGTAATTATTACTTTTATAAACACCTAACCAATATTCACCTAAAGTACCTATACCTATGTTATCGGCTCTAACAGCCTTGTACAAAGGATTAGCGTTTGAATTAGAAATGTCAACTTGTTCAATTTCTACGTCTAATAAAATTTCTCCTGTTTCAAATTTTGTATTGTTAAGGATACTACCTCCTACGTCGTTAAAATCTTTTTCACATGATATGGTAGTTGCTAAACATAGCAAGCTAATACCTAAAACACCAATTTTTTTAATCATTTGTATTGTTATTCGCTTATTTCTAAAACTGTTTCTCTATAAAATTCTAAATAGGCTTCTGCTAAAACTTCTTCTGATTGAAATTCTAAAACTTTACCTCCTTTTTCATCAATAAAAGCATTAATCTCATCAGGTAAAACTTCACTACCTTTTACAATAGCATCCGAATTTTCGATGGCGCTTTTTAATATGTTTATTTGATTTGGTGTAGCAATAGTTGTTACTTTAGATTCATCAACTTTATCAAAACGAACTTTATTAGCTAACTCATTATTTAATTCACCATCAAAATTACTATTGTAAAGCGAAGTTACAATCTTACTCTCGGTAAACAACGGTTCTTCTTTATAAAATTCTCTTAAATATAAGGGAAGTAATGAAGCCATCCATCCATGAACATGAATAATATCAGGCGCCCAGTTTAATTTTTTTACAGTTTCTACTACTCCTTTTGCAAAGAAAATCATACGTTCGTCATTATCACTAAACATTTGGTCATCTTCGTCAGAATATACTGCTTTACGTTTAAAATATTCATCATTGTCAATGAAATACACTTGCATTCTTTCCTTCGGAATTGAAGCTACTTTGATAATCAAAGGCATGTCCATGTCGTTGATTATTAGATTCATACCAGATAAACGAATAACTTCATGTAATTGATGTCTTCGTTCGTTAATTACCCCAAAACGAGGCATAAAAATACGGGTTTGAACTCCTTTAGAATGTGCATTTTTAGCAACATTAAATGCAGTAGACGATAATTCTGTTTCTGGTAAATATGGTGTTACCTCCGATGAAACATATAATATTCTCTTATCCTTCATTAAATCTGTCTATTTTATTGAAGATGCAAAAATACGAAAATTTATGCTAAAATGGTGTTAAATTGCTAATTTTGCATGTATTTCAACTATAATAACATGAAAGTTTATAAAACGATATCAGAATTAAAAGATTTTTTATCTCAGCTAAAGATAGCAAAAAAATCAATAGGATTTGTGCCAACGATGGGAGCTTTACATCAAGGGCATTTATCATTGGTTAAAAAAGCTAAGAAAAAAAATGATATTACTGTAGTCAGTATTTTTGTAAACCCAACACAGTTTGATAATAAAGACGATTTAGAAAAATATCCTAAAACTTATGAAAATGATGTTGCCTTATTAGAATCTGTTGATTGTGATATATTGTTTTTTCCTGCTGTTGAAGAAATATATAGTAAAAAAATTGATGCAGAAAGTTTTAATTTTGATGGGTTGGAGCACCAGATGGAAGGAAAATTTAGAGATGGTCATTTTGATGGAGTAGGAACCATTGTAAAAAAATTATTTGAAATTGTAACTCCTGATAATGCTTATTTTGGAAAAAAAGATTTTCAACAATTACAAATCATAAAAAAAATGGTTGAAAAGCATCACATTCCAGTTAAAATTAAAGGTTGTGATATTTTTAGAGAAGCAGATGGGTTGGCAATGAGTTCTCGTAATACTCGTTTAACAAAAAAACACAGAGAGACGGCACCATTTATATATAAAACATTAAAAAAAGCTAAGAAAAAATTTGGCACAAAAAATGCCACTGAAGTTACTAAATGGGTACAAAAGAAGTTTGCAAAACACCCTTTATTAGAGTTAGAGTATTTTACCATTGCTAATGAAATAACTCTAGAAACTGTTAGTAAAAAAGAGAAAAATCAAAAATACAGAGCATTTATTGCTGTTTTTGCAGGCGATATTCGATTAATAGACAATATCAGCTTAAAATAAAATTGTTCAAACACAATACATTAATCATTAAAAAACTATTTTTGCAGTATGTTAGTTCAAGTAGTAAAATCTAAAATCCACCGCGTAAAAGTTACGGGTGCCGATTTAAATTATATAGGAAGCATTACCATTGATGAAGATTTAATGGATGCTGCAGGTATTATAGAAGGTGAGCGAGTTCAAATTGTAAACAACAATAATGGTGAACGTTTAGAAACCTATGCCATTCCAGGACCAAGAAAAAGTGGCGAAATTACATTAAACGGAGCCGCTGCCAGAAAAGTAGCAAAAGGCGATGTGTTAATATTAATTGTATACGCTTTTATGGAACTTGAAGAAGCTAAAAAGTTTAAACCATCGTTAGTTTTTCCTAACGAAACAGATAATACACTTACCTAATTTTGAATTTTAAAAAGATTTTAAAAATAATATTACCTCTCGTTTTGGGAGGTTTTTTAGTTTGGTACTCCTTATCAAAAGTATCAATAGTAACTTTGTTGGGTTATTTCAAAGAGGCAAACTACTGGTGGATAGCATTGGGATTGTTTTTTGGAATTTTAAGCCACCTTTCCAGAGCATACCGTTGGAAATTTTTGTTAGAACCAATGGGCTATAAACCAGATTTTGGTAACAGTACCATGGCAGTTTTAGTAGCTTATTTAGTAAATTATGCAGTACCAAGAGCCGGAGAAGTATCCCGCGCAGCGGTAATGACAAACTACGAAAACATTCCGTTCGAAAAAGGATTTGGAACCATAGTAGCCGAAAGAATTGCAGACCTAGTAATGATGCTAAGCATTATAGCAATTACACTATTTGTACAATTTGATTTTATTTATGAGTTACTAACCAAAAATTTTAACCCAATAAAAACAGCAACTATTTTAGTTGCTTTAATTGTAGGAGGATATTTGCTAACCCAATATGTTAAAAAAGCACAAGCAGGAATCGGATTAAAAATTAAAAACTTCGTTTCAGGTTTAATAGAAGGTGTAACAAGCATCTTAAAAATGAAAAACAAATGGGCATTTATTTTTCACACCGTATTTATTTGGGCAATGTATGTAGCCATGTTTTGGGCAACAATACCTGCAATTAATGGATTAAATGTTCCTTTTGGCGGTGTGTTAATTGGGTTTATCGCAGGTGGTTTTAGCATCGCAGCAACCAACGGCGGTATCGGTTTGTACCCCGTAGCCGTTGCAGGAGCCTTGGCATTATTCGGCATTAATGAAGAGCCAGCAACCGCTTTTGGTTGGATTATGTGGACAGCCCAAACCTTAATGATTATTATTTTCGGAGGCTTAGCATTCTTATTTTTACCCATTTATAATAAAAATAAAAAGTAATTGGGCGTTCCCTTTCAGGGCGCGCTTTCACTACTCGCTTTTTTGTTTTAAAAAGAAAACAAAAAGAGCTCAAACAAACCGTTCAATCGCTAACGCAGCCAAACTATAAACCTTGGGTAAAAGCAGTAACTATTGTGTTTCAATTTTTACAAAACTTAAAAAAATGAATATTACAATTAGAAAAGCTCAAATTGAAGATTTACCTGAGCTTCAAAAATTGTTTTCTGAAACTATTATAAAAACATGCCAAAATGAATATTCATTAAACCAAAGAAAGGTGTGGAGCAAGGCTGTTAAAAAAACAGAAAAATGGGAAAAATCTTTAAAAGAGGAATTTTTTATTGTTGCTGAAAGTGAAAAAATAATAGTAGGTTTTAGTTCGCTAAAAAATAAAAACCATTTGAATTTAATGTATATTCACAAAGACTATACAAGAAAAGGAATAGCTAGTTTATTATATGAGCATATTAAAGCTAAATCTATCGAGTATAAAGTTGAGAAATTAAACGCAAATGTGAGTAAAACAGCAAAACCTTTCTTTGAAAAATTAGGGTTTAAAACTGTAAAACAACACAAAAATATTATAGAAAACGAAATTGTAATTAATTACAAAATGACTGAATAAAAATAGTACAAAAACAATGTTTATTATAAATATAACCTACAAAATAGTACTAGATAAGGTTGATTTATTTTTAGAGCAACATATCGAATATTTAAATAATTAATATAAATTAAGAAACTTCTTTACTTCAGGTAAAAAAAACTAGAACCGGAGGAGTAATATTATCAAACGTTAAAGACCCTTTTAAAATTAAAGGTTTAGCTAATTATGATTTAATTGAATTTGTTCCGAGTAAAACTTGTCACAAATTAAAATTTCTAATTGAAGAATAAAACGAAAACATAAGCTAAACTTAATAAAGGTTTTATTTAAAGATAAAATAGTGTGTTTTTGTAATTATGAAAATCATATTACTGTCATGCTGAATTTATTTCAGCATCTCATAACCTTGGTAAATTAGACTGTAAAACTCGAATAAATTTAGATTGATATGTTCACTTTTTTTAAATAAAATTAAAGCAGACGTTAAAAAACAATCAATAGTATTAAAGATTACTTTGTAACTTTGGTGCTTTACTAATAGCACAATTAAACTTAAATGGCTAAAACCAAAACTACTTTTTTCTGTCAAAACTGTGGAGCACAACACGCACAATGGGTTGGACAATGTGGCTCATGTAAACAATGGAACACTATTGTTGAAGAAGTAATTCAAAAAGAAGAAAAAAGAAGTTGGAAAACACCTGAAAGTACTCAAAAAAGAGTTTCAAAGCCATTAAAAGTACAAGATATTCAGTTAAATGCTGAAGAACGAGTTGAAACAAAAAACAATGAATTAGATACCGTTTTAGGTGGCGGAATTGTAAAAGGAGCTGTTGTTTTATTAGGTGGTGAACCAGGAATTGGTAAATCAACTTTGTTACTACAAATAGCTTTAAAAATTCCACAAAAAGTATTGTATGTTTCGGGTGAAGAAAGCCAGTCGCAAATAAAAATGCGTGCCGAGCGTTTAGAGTCAACAAACTCTAATTGTTTAATATTAACAGAAACCAATACGCAACAGATTTTTAAAAATATAGAACAGGTTAAGCCAGATGTTTTGGTGATTGATTCTATTCAAACCTTACATACTAATTCTATTGAAGCTTCACCAGGAAGTATTTCTCAAATTCGTGAAACATCAGCAGAACTTATAAAATTCGCCAAAGAAACTTCTACTCCGGTATTATTAATTGGTCATATTAATAAAGAAGGACATATTGCTGGACCTAAAATTTTAGAACACATGGTAGATGTTGTTTTACAGTTTGAAGGCGACAGAAATCATACCTATAGAATATTACGTTCTCAGAAAAACCGATTTGGCTCTACTGCCGAACTCGGAATTTATGAAATGTTATCTAGCGGATTACGAGAGGTATCTAATCCGTCTGAAATATTAATATCAAAAAAAGATGCTGATTTAAGCGGAACCGCAATTGCATCAACTTTAGAAGGTATTCGACCTTTAATGATTGAAATTCAAGCCTTGGTTTCTACCGCAGTTTATGGTACACCACAACGCTCTACCACAGGTTATAATTTAAAAAGATTGCACATGATTTTAGCTGTTCTAGAAAAAAGAGCAGGTTTTAAATTAGGAGCAAAAGATGTGTTTTTAAATGTTACGGGCGGAATTCATGTAGATGATCCTGCGATAGATTTAGCGGTTGTTGCAGCAATTTTATCATCAAATCAAGATTTAGCGATTAACCCGAATGTTTGTTTTGCAGCCGAAGTTGGTTTGGCAGGAGAAATACGACCAGTTTCTAAAATTGATCAACGTATTATAGAAGCTGAAAAATTAGGATATAAAACTTTAGTAGCCTCGAGATACAATAAAATATCTTCTAAAAACCATGGTATAAAACTCGTTTTGGTTGGGAAAATAGAAGAGGCTTTTGCTACGTTGTTTGCTTAACTTTCACTAATATCTCAAAAAACGAAAAGGTGTTTAAATACATTTTATGCAAAGTTGTATGGAGTACTGATACCAATATAATTAACCTGTTAGTAAAATGAATTTAGTAAAAGTTACAAAAATGAACTTAAGTAAAAAAAAGAGATACTATCATAATTACTGATGCCTGTTTAGTTAATCATCTTGTCAAGGCACATGAAGTAAAAGTTAGTAGTGATGGAGCTGAAATTATTTTATAATAAAGGAAAAAACTTGTATATCAATTTATAAATGTACCTAAGTGGTAAATCATGGTGTAAAGAATTAGCAATACATAATTAAATTACAAATAAAATAAAACCCTTGAWWTCAAGGGTTTTAAATAATGTTAACCTTTTTGTTGGTAATGTGTTTGGGAAATAAAATATTAAGCTGTTACTTCATAGTCTACTCCACGAATCCACAACTGAAACCTATCCCATCGAGAACAATCTGATAAACTGTACATTGTACCTTTTGAATTTGTCCAACTACAAGTATTACCCCCATTAATTGATTTAAGTTCAGATTTATTTAAAACTGTACCAAATTTTGAAATTTTTTTTAACATAACAATAATTTTTAAGATTAATAAAATCAAATTTAAAATTTTTATATAAAAAAAACTAAAATCGTAATAAAATAAATACGATTTAAAATTTAAATTAAGGAGATAATTTAGAGACGTATTCTCATATCGAAGCTGAAAATCCAAAGTGTAAAGAGGAGTTAATTAAACGAACAAGTGACAGTTCTATCGAAAAGAAAAGGTTACAGTTCTGAAGAAGTTGTTTTTCTTGATGGTGTTATCGGGTGTTTTTAGCTTATTTTTTGAAGAAAATAGAATTCAGTCAACATTTTAAGAATATGGTTCCTTTTTAATAAATTAAATTCAGCGCTAGCTAAGTTACCAGAAAACAAGTTAAAGTAAAATTAAACATTTCAAAACTATAAAGACTAATCTTCCTTTTTTTTCTTCTTTCCAAAAAGTCTATTAAAAAAACCTTTAATTCCTTTTTGTCTGTAAGGAGGGCATTTTATTGATTCGTAAACATCATCTGGAATATTAAAATCGGTCAAGTATTTTTTACTTAGCTCGGCGTCTTTCTCTATTTCTTTAATAATATTGGCAATAATAGGTAGGGCCAATGACGAGCCAGAACCTTTTCCGCTTTTAAAATGTATGGTGTTTTTAGAGGTCCCGACCCAAGTACCAAAAACAATATTGGGCGTATAGGCAAGAAACCAAGCATCGGTATAATTTTGCGCGGTACCTGTTTTTGCAGCAAGCTGACTTTTAATTTTATAAGTGTTTCTAATCTTAGATCCCGTACCTTGGTCAACAGCTTTTTGTAAAATAGCTGTTAGTGTTTCAGTAGTTTCTTTTTTAAAGACATCTGCGGCTTTTTGCTCTTTACTTTCATAAATAATAGCACCTTCTTTATCGGTAATTTTAGTAATCATGTACAAGTCGTTCATTGCACCATTATTAGCAAAGCTACTGTAAGTTTTTACTATTTCAGACAATGATAAATCTAAGGTTCCTAAAGCAATAGACGGGGCATTATTGGTAATTTTAGGAAACTGTAGTTTTTCACAGTAATTGATTAATAATTCTCTTTCGAGTTTAAAATAAAGATCGATAGTTGGTAAATTCATAGAATGAATTAAGGCATTCCATAGCGCAACTTTACTCTTGGGTGTTGAGCTGTAATCGGCATTTTGAGGCTTCCAATTATTAAATTTGGGATATGTTTTTTCTTCGTTGTTAAAATAATCGCAAGGCGAAATACCATTTTCTAAAGCAGTGGCATATAAAATTGGTTTAAAGGCAGAAGCTATTTGACGATGCGATAAAACCATATCAAAAGGAAGCATTTTAAAATTATTTCCACCAACCCAACTGATCACTGCTCCGCTTTTAGGGTTTGTAACTAATACAGATGCATTAAGCATTTTTGCATAATGCCATAAACTATCAATTTTAGTACCTGTTATCGTTTTAGTACTATCCCAATCAAACAACTTAAAGGTTTTGTTTTGTTTGTCTTTTTCAGAAGAAAAACGATTTTTTTTTAACCAGCTGTTTTTTAAAATATTTGATCGTAATTCTTTATCTAACTCCTTTTGTTTAACTATAAGTTGTTCCTTAGCTGCTTTTTCGGCAATTTTTTGAATACTGTAATTTAACGTGGTATATATTTTTAAACCGTCGGCTTCTATATTGTGTTTTATATTTCTTGTTTCATTAATGCTATCTATTATTTTAACAGCTTTTTTCTTTACTTGATAAGAAAAATAACCCGCAGTTGTTTTTAAATCAAGGTTTTTATAACTTAGAGTAAGTGGTAATTTTTGTAAACTATCAGTAGTTTTGGTATTTAAATACTGTTCGTTTTTCATAAGTTGCAGGACAGTATTTCTTCTACTTAAAGAATTTTTAGGATGCAACCTTGGGTTGTAATAAGTGTTTGCTTTTAACATACCAACCAACACAGCAGATTCTTCGGCAGTTAACTCATTCGTGTTTTTATTAAAAAATCGATTAGCGGCAGATTCTATACCGAAGATATTTTCACCAAAAGGAACCGAATTAAAATACAATTGAAGTATCTCGTTTTTAGAATATAAGTTTTCCATTCTGCTAGCAATAATAAGTTCTTTAATCTTATTTATGGGCATGCTTAAAAATCCGTGATACTTTCGTCCATATAAGTTTTTAATTAATTGTTGTGTAATGGTACTTCCGCCACCACCAGAAGCATCTTGCATTAAAATACTTTTAAATAACACCCTTGCATAGCTCTGACCATCGTAACCATTATGAGTATAAAAACGTTTGTCTTCCGTAGCAATTAAAGCTTCTTTTAAATGATTTGGTATTTGTGATATGTTGATGTTGGTACGGTTTTCTGTAAAAATTTTACCGATAATTACATCATCCGAAGAATATATTAAAGAGGCTTCTTCATTTATTATTGATGATAGTTTTTCGTTGTTAGGTAAAGCGCCAAACACTTCAAAATATACCAAAGAGAAAAGTAGTAATATTGATAGAAATATTATACTAACCAAACCCGTTATATATTTTAATAAACGGATTAAAGTTTTCTTTTCAGTAAGTTTATGGTACATTTCTTTGAGTGTTTTCATTAAAGTGTAAAACGTAGTGTAAGGGATAAAATTGTAAGCAGTTTATACAGAGCAGTAGTACTAAATTTCAGGTAAAAAGAGTAGGTAAATCAGCTTTTAAAAAGTTAATTGTATATGTTTTTAAAGTAGCTAGTAATTCCGCTTAAAATACTTTGTATTGCATAAGAGGCTAATATTAGCCCCATAATTTTACTTAAAACGGTAATTCCGTAATTACCTATTCTTTTTTGTAAATGATTTGCAGTTAAAAGAATTAAACAAGTAATACCAATTACAAGCAGTACAATTATGGTTGTAATTGTTTGTTGTTGAATTGTATAAACATGGTTATTGGTCATTAAAACAACAGCCATAATTGCTCCAGGAGATGCTATAGAAGGAATTGCTATTGGAAATATAGTAACATGTTTATAATCAGTTATTCTGTTTTTTTCTTGTTCAGGTTTCCCGTCGCCAAATATCATTGTTAATGCAAATAAAAAAAGAATCACTCCTCCAGAAATTTGAAAAGCATCAAGAGATACTGACATGCTTTCTAAAATTAATTGCCCGATAACAATAAAAAACAGTAGTATTATAAAAGCAATTATTGATGCCCTAATAGCAATTTTCTTTTTATGAATCAAATCAAATTCTTTAGTTGCTTCTAAGTAAACGGGTATTGTACCTATAGGGTCAATTACTGCTAAAATGAAGAAAATAGTTGTTAAAATTTCGGCCATAATTACTTAATACGTTTAGCGCTTGTTGTGAAAGATAAACCTTGTTGCCCCATAGTTGATGTCATTACACCTTCAAATAAAGGTTCTGGACAATTTTGAGGTGTTTTCCATTCAAAAATAAAATTAGAACCAGTGCCTCCAGAAACATCAATTTCATCTATAATTATTTCTGTAGTTTCCATAGGTGCTAAAAAAATAGGATAATCAAAATATTTTCTAATTGTTTTACCATCAGTATCATAATACTGAGCTTTTAAAAGATAAATTGTATCTAAATCACTGGTGTTTCTCATACTTACCATTGAGGTTAAATTATGAGTTTTATGTTCTGTAAAGCTATAAATTTGGGAATAAATGGATAGATAAGATTTTCCGAATTTAAGTAATTTTTTGTTGTTTATATTGATGGCTCTTTTTGACCAGTTCTCAGAGTTTATAGAGCTAATTTTGTTTTTTTTACTACAGCCTAAAACTAATACTAGCAGTACTACGATAAAAGATATATATTTCATGTAAATAGGATGTTTTTTATGTAAAAACTAGTTTCAGCGAAGTTATTAGAAAATAAGTTTAGAATCAAGTAAAATATAATATGCTGAGAAATAACAAGCTGCTTTGAGTGGTTGTAATTAAAAATTAACTATCCATTTTTCCGAGTTTTTCGACTTTTTTTAAATACTTTTTCCTGAATTTTTCTTCAGACATTCTAATAGGACCAATCGTTGTTACTTTTACTTTTTTTACTCCTATAAAATGAAGCGTTAATTTTTTCATAGCATTAGTACTTGGTCTTTTATAATACCAACGATAATACCATGAAGGTTGATCTAAAGTACAAATTATTCGGGCAGTTTTATTTGTCAAGCATTTATCTGACCATAATGAGTTGGCTCTTTTTTTAAATGCAAAATCAGGTAACAAAACTCTATCTATAAAACCTTTCATTATTGCGGGTAATGAACCCCACCATACTGGATATATCCAAACCAAATGATCGGCCCATTTTAATTTATTTTGAGCTTCTAATAAATCGGGTTCTAGTTCGGTTCTTTTTCGGTAGCCAAACTCAAGGTTTGGATTAAAATTTAGTTCTCTAATATTAATTATTTTTACTTCAGTATTAGACTTTTCGACACCTAATTTATAAGATTTAGAAAGTGCGTAATTAAAACTTTCTTTATCTGGATGCCCATTTATGATTAATATTTTTTTCATTTTAGTTATAAGTATAAAATAGTGGGGGTTTTAGAGAAGTTTTTTAAGTTTTACTTCAAACTTAGTACCTGATAAATTATATACGGTAAAGAATTTATATAAAATAAAACTTGTCGGAACTGTTAAGAAAAAAGTACATACTAAAAAAGTAATACCACTACATGTAATATTTAAAAACGAGGCACCAATATCTCCAATATAGGGCGAAATATTTTCTTGTTGCTTGTTAAAATAATTATAAACGCCGTAAGTATAATCGTAAAAACGAATTAAAGTTTCATAAATAAGCCAAGTAGGGTAAAACCATTTTCTAATTGATAGCCACCAGTTGCCCCAAATTGATTTTAATTGTAAACTGTTTGTCTCCATTATGTTTGTTTTTTACAAAGGTCATACAAACAAAAGAGGTGTCATTTGATATTAATCAAGTTCGGTTTTTGGGGTTTCTAATTCTGCTTAAAGTTTCGAGTGTAATTCCTAAATAAGAAGCAATATGTGTTAAAGGAATTCTGTTTGTTATTGTTGGATGAATAGTTATTAAGTGATTATATCTTTCGTTGGCCTTATTAAATTGAATGGTGTATAAACGTTCACACAAACCTAACATAGTTTCGGTAACAACTTTACTAATAAAACGTTCAAAATCATGATGTTTTTTTGAAAGAAGCGTCATCGTGTTCTTTGAAAATTCAATAACCGTTGCATCTTCAATAAACTCAATATAATGCGGACTTGGATTATCGCTAAAAAGACTTACAATTGATGCCATAAATTGGTTTTCGAAAGCAAACCAATCAGAAATATCTTTTCCATCTTTTAAATAGTAGGCTCTGGCGCACCCTTCTATAATTAAATACGCTTTTTCAGCATATTGCCCTTCACGAACTATAATTTCACCTCTTTTAAACGTTTTAATTTTTGAATTATGGATAAAATCTTGTTTGCAGACTGCGGATAATGGAGCGTAAATTTTTTCAACTTCGTTTAAGATTTTTTCGCTATTCATTATTGTAAAGATTTAAGTTCCTAAAAATAACAATGAGCAAAGTTATTTGAAATGAAGTAAAAAGTCAAACAAAAACGATTTAATAAAAAACCCTTACAAAATGCAAGGGCTTATTTTTATTTTGAAAGCTACTTAACAACAGCCACCACCATCATAGTGAAAGGTAGATTCTGAGAAGAAAATATCATCTCTTCCTAAATCTTTTAAAGCTGCGGCTGTTTTATCGCATATTGCTAAAGGTTGATTTTTCAACAAGGTATGTCCTAATCCGTCATCAAAATAATCTTCGTCACCGTAGTAGATGGCTGCTTTTCCTGTAAAAACGCAAGGGCCATCAGCTGGCATTGGGTCTTTAATTGCGGCAACTTCAATAGATTCTATATAAATTAATTCATTTGTTGGGTAATTCTTCGGATCTAAAATTCGATAAGGTTTACGTGCTCTAATTTCAATGGTTCCAAAACCAGCATCGGTTAAGGCTTTTACATAATTAGCAATGGTTAAACTTCCACTTAAACACAAAGCTCGTAAACGTTCATCATTACGTAATTCTTCATTCATCTCTTGCTCGCAAGTAGGGTCGCTCATTACTAATTTACCGTGAGGTTTTAAAACGCGATACATTTCTGCGATGGCTTTTTGCAAATCATCTTCCTTAAAAATATTGAACAAACAATTTTGTGCAGCTACATCAATCGAATTATCTTCTACAGGTAAATTCATGGCATCACCTTTACGTAAATCAACAAAATTAGATTTAAACCAATCGTTTTGCTGTTCAGCTTCAATAAAGTTTTTGCGTGATGCTTCTAGCATTTCATCAACTACATCTAAACCAATTACGCCGCCTTTATTTCTATTAAAATAGGCAAATTGTAGTAATTCCATTCCGCCACCAACACCAACATATAACATTTTAGGGTTGTTGGTTAAATCGCGTGCATGCACAGTAGAGCCACATCCGTAGTTCATTTCTTGCATAATTTTAGGAATCTTTAATCCTGGTAATTCCCAAATAGGATTTGTAGTACAGCAAAGACCAACATCTGGTGTTAAGGCAGCTTCTTTATATACGTTTTTTGTGGTTTCTAAGTAACTCATATTCTTTATGATAAAAGAAACAAGAGCTAAGATTTTCTATGTAGTTGTCTTAGTTCTTGATTCTATAATTTAGTAATTAATTCTTTAAATAAGGTAATCATTTTTGGTTCTGCTTTACCAGCAACTTCAATAATTTCGGCAATATTAACGGGCTGTAAGTTTTTAGGATCACACTCATCAGTTAATACTGAAACTGCAGCACATGGTAAACCAATTTGTTTAGCAACAATAACTTCGGGTACGGTACTCATACCAACAGCATCTGCTTCTAAAATTTGTAACATTCTATATTCAGCTCTGGTTTCTAATTGCGGACCAACAACACTTGCATATATTCCCTCATGTAGTTGTATGTCGTTGGTTTTTGCAATTACTTTCAATAAGTTATTGATTTTTTTAGAATAAGGCTCTAACATATCAGCAAAAATATTTCCGAATTCATTAGCTCCTTTAAATGCTAATGGCGATCCACCTTGTAAATTAAGATGATCTTCTAATAGCATTAAGTCGCCTTTTTTGTAAGTAAGGTTAACGGCGCCAGCGGCATTAGATATTAATAAGGTAGTAATTCCTAAACCCTGCATGGTTCTAATTCCGTAAGTAACTTCCCAAAGATTATAGCCTTCATATAAATGAAAACGACCAGACATTACCACTACTTTTTTGCCTGCTAAATCACCATAAATTAATTTACCTGAATGAAACTCTACAGTTGCTTGTGGAAAATGCGGAATATCAGCATACGCAATTTCTTTTTCTATGGTTATTTCATCTACTAATTTTCCTAAACCAGTACCTAAAACAATACCTATTTGCGGATTTGTAATTCCGTTTGATTTTAAAAAATCTATCGTTTCTTGTAGTTCTTTTTTTCTCATTAGATATTTTCTTTAAACTTCACAGGTTTTAAAAACCGGTGAGGTCTTGTATTATAAAAATTGTTGAAATGCAGGATGATTTTCAATGTCTTCAAAAACATCTACATCATTAAGCGTTGTTAACAAATGTACTTTTTTATCTTTTAAATTGGCCAATGTTTCTTTTCTAACCGATGAGGTTCCCCAATCTTTATTTTGAAAAATATGGGGTTGTAAAAGATTCATGCCAAGTAAGTAATATCCGCCATCTTCGGCAGGGCCAATTACCACGTCGTTTGAGTTTAGTTTTAAAAAAGCATCTTCAATAATTTTAGGAGTTAAATCGTACAAATCACTTCCAATAATCATCACTTTTTCATAGCCAGCATCAAAAGAGTTTTTAAAAGCATTTTGCATTTTAGCCCCTAAATCATCACCATTTTGTTGATGTTTTTGATAAATTGTTGCATCCCAAATATCATTTTTCCGCACTTTTACAGAGTAGTAAACCGCTTTATTACAAGATAAATCCTTTGTAACTTGATTCGTTTTGTTCAATAAAAATTTATAAATTTCTAGAGCAGTTTCGTCGCCAACAGTTTTTGCTAGTCGTGTTTTTGCTTTTCCTAGTTCTGGGTTTCTAGTAAAAATTAACAGTAAGTTTTTACTCATAAATCTTTTCTCCTTTTAAGAGCCACTTGCTCCATTCCTTATTAAAAGTATGCACTTTGTTTGTTGGTATGTTTTTAGAGTTTACAACCGTATTCTTTTTGTTTTTCCATTCAAAAATTCCGCCATATAAATTGTAAACATTTTTAAAACCAGCTTTTTTAAGCTGTTCGGCAACATTTTCAGAGCGTATTCCTAACGAGCAATACACTACAATTTTAATGTTTTTATCAGCAGAAAGTATTTTTGTAGTTTTTGTAATATTAAAATCATCATACCCCACACAAATAGCGTTTTTTAGATGACTCACATTAAACTCTTTTGGTTCACGAGCATCTAACAAAACAACATCCGAAGCAATCGTTTTTAAACTATCTACAAAAATATAAGGAACATTTTCGGTGTTATATTTTTTTAATAATTGATGTAGATCCTTTTGAGAAAAAGAATTAAAGCTAATTAGTAAAAAAAATAAAATTAGATGTTTCATTTTACTATAAATAATTAGAAGCTTTTTCCCGCTTTCTGCACTCGCTCTCTGCGAGGAGCTCAAACAAATGCTTCAATCGGGGCTAGGCTTATTTGCAAAGTAATTATAATTATTACAAATAGTTTTGTCTTTTTAATAGCTGTTTAAAAATCACTAAAAAAACAACGGTCGTTATGCTAAATTTATTTTCAGCATCATAAAACTGAGGCAAATTATGATGAGAAACTAAAATAATTCAATTCCTCATTTCAATAGTTATATTGTTGCATTGTGGAATCAATTTATTGAATTTTAAGCCACAACGCCTTGGCAACTACTTCCTGCGCCAGCAGTACAACCGTAACAATGTTGATTAATAATAATGTTTCTATCTTGTAGTAACTCTTCATTATAATCAGCTATGTGCTTAACTTTTGAGTTTACCTTTAAATTTAACATCTGATTAAAATCACAATCATACAAATTACCATCCCAACTTACCGATAAAGTATTAGTGCACATTACGTTTTTCACCGCAGCAGGATTGTAAGCTTCTACTAAAGAATACATATAATCTTCGTAATTTTCAGAAGCGATTAAATAATCTAAAAATCGACTAATTGGTAAGTTTGTAATTGCAAAAAGATTATGAAAATCGATATTGAAATCTTCTTTTAAGGCTTTTTTAAAATCACTTTCTAACGCCATTTGATCTCCGGGTAAAAATGCTCCTGACGGGTTGTATACTAAATCGAGTTTTAAATTAGACCCAGCAACACCATAACCAATATCATTAAGCATTTGTAATGCTTTTATTGATTTATCAAAAACGCCATCACCACGTTGTTTGTCTGTTTTTCCACGTGTCCAGTGTGGCATAGACGATACTACATGCACATTATGTTTTTTAAAAAATTCAGGTAAATCGTAATATTTTTTGTTGGCTCTAATTATGGTTAGGTTAGATCGAACGATAAAATCTTTAATTCCGGCTTTTGCTGATTCTTCAACAAACCATCTAAAATTCGGATTCATTTCTGGTGCTCCGCCAGTTAAATCTAAAGTATGTGCTTCGGTTTTTTTAATTACCTCCAAACATTGTTGCATGGTTTCAATCGTCATAATTTCTTTACGATCAGGCCCTGCATCAACATGACAATGTGCACAAACTTGGTTGCACATGTAACCTAAGTTTATCTGTAAAATTTCTAACTTTTTTGGACGCAAAGGAAACTGATTTGTTTCCTTTAATTTTTTAGCAAATGTTGGCAATTCTCCATCAGCAAAAATTCCATCAGATAAAATTTTTAACTGACGTTGTGTATTTGCTAAATCGTTATTTCTTGCTTTTAAAGATTTTTTCATTTAATTACGAATGCAGAATTATGAATTACGAACTTTTATTTAGCAATTCGTAATTTAAAATTCATAATTTTTTTACATTTCTAACTTATTTACTTTGTTCATCATTTGAACTCCGTGGACCAAAGTTGCACCACTTTTTATAGCGGCACCTACATGAATAGCTTCCATCATTTCTTCTTTGGTAACACCGCGTTGTAAACCATCTTTTGTGTAAGCATCTATGCAATATGGGCATTGTTCTGTATGTGCAACAGCTAAGGCAATTAAGCTTTTTTCGCGAGCAGTTAAAGCGCCTTCTTCAAATACTTTTCCGTAATAATCAAAGAATTTGTTTCCAAGTTCTTCGTTCCATTCTGTTATTTTTCCGAACTTACGTAGGTCGGCAGGGTCGTAATATGTTTTTGACATGTTGTTTTTAGCTTGAAAAGTAAAAATACAAATAGTTTTTAAAATTAGCTTTCACTAAAAGTAGTAATAGTAGCTATTTTTCGTTTAAATTCCAGTTGTATTCTAAGAACTTAATTTTTGCGTTTTTATTAATTTTAATGGTCGAATATTTATTTAAAAAATCAATAAGACTTCCTTTTTTGATGAAATCACCTTTAAACCATTCGAATATTTTTGACAACTGAATCTTATTTTTTGAAATTTTATTTCTGCTAGTGTCATTAATAAAGTTTTTTATTAATTTTTCTGTTTTACTTTTATAGTTAGCTTCTGTAAAAGCAAAATTCCCTAATTTCGGACAAGAAATAGAAGCACAATTTACACCTACGTGAATTTTAGGATCGTTATAATTTTTACGTAAAATTTTGTGCTCAATAAAATTTAGCGTGTAGGTTTTGCCGCCAACTTTAGCAAACGCAATATTCCAAGCGTCTTTACCTCTCTTTTTTATGTTTAAAATACTTTTTAAAGGGTAGTGTTTTAAAATTAATTTGATAGTGTAAGCATTGTATGCGTTTACCCAAAATGCTTTGGTTTTTGATGCAGACCAATTTTTTTGAGGGGTAGTTTTGTTTAAATACTCTAGGTAAGTGTCAAGCTTAGTCTCTTCTTTTTTGAATGTTTTGTAGTTTACAACTCCTTTATTAGTAACATGTTTGTTTAATAAATCGTTAAGAATACTTGTTTGTCCAAAAGAATTGATGAAAAAAGTTAAGCTAAATAATAAGAATATTTTACGCATAATTTATAATTTTATCTATTGCTTTAGACGTTTGTTTAAAGGTAGCATTACAAAGAATAGGTTTTAAGTATAAAATATTTTAAAAACAATCTTTGTTAATTACATAGTTTACTTGTTAGGAAGCGTGTATAAAGTGTTTAGGAAAAGGGGTAAAATAAAAAAACCTTAACAAATAAATGTTAAGGTTTAGTACTGAAGGCGGGACTTGAACCCGCACGGACATTACAGTCCATTGGATTTTAAGTCCAACGTGTCTACCAATTCCACCACTTCAGCTGGTGTATGTATAATATTTTTTTGACTATTTCTTAAAATAAGCCTCGTTAATAAAAACGAGGCTTAGTACTGAAGGCGGGACTTGAACCCGCACGGACATTACAGTCCATTGGATTTTAAGTCCAACGTGTCTACCAATTCCACCACTTCAGCTTTTGATTGTTTATAACAATCAAATTGGTATATTTTTAAGAAAGTCTCAGAGCGAAAGACGGGATTTGAACCCGCGACCCCCACCTTGGCAAGGTGATGCTCTACCCCTGAGCTACTTTCGCGTAGTCAAAAATTATTTTAATGAACGTTGCATTGCTGCGAATGCGGGTGCAAATATAACACCTTTTTTTAAATTACAAAATAGTTTTTAATTTTTTTTCTATTTCGATTACTATTATTTTTTATTGCCATTAAGTAAGAAAGAAATATCTTTGCAAAAAAATAAAATTAGAAGTGGATTCTATCTCGCCTTTACATACTAAAACATCTTTAAAGTCAATGTTTAATGATTTTAAACAATTAACAAAGGTAGGATTATCTATAAGTGTAGTTTTTACTTCTGTTACGGGATACTTATTAGGCGCTGAAACAATTAATTATACAACGGTATTATTACTGGCAGTAGGAGGTTATCTAATGGTGGGTGCATCAAATGCTTTTAACCAGGTTATTGAAAAAGATATAGATGCGTTAATGCAGCGTACTAAAAATCGCCCTTTGCCTGCCAAAAGAATGCAGGTAAGTACGGCTTTAATTATTGCAACAATTTTTACTATTGCTGGTATCGGAATTTTATACGCAATAAATCCGAAGTGTGCTTTATTTGGCGCAATATCTATTTTTTTATACACAAGTGCATATACACCTTTAAAGGCTGTAACTCCTTTAGCAGTTTTTGTCGGAGCTATACCAGGGGCAATTCCTTTTATGTTAGGATGGGTTGCTGCAACTGGGCAGTTTGGAATAGAAGCAGGTTTTTTATTTATGATCCAGTTTTTTTGGCAATTCCCACATTTTTGGGCTATTGGTTGGTTACAGTTTGAAGAATATAATAAAGCAGGTTTACACATGCTTCCTATGGATAAAAAAGATAAAGGAGCTATTGTGCAAATAATTTTTTACACCTGTATTATGATATTAATGTCATTGGCACCGGTTTTAAAAGTAACAGGAAACTTTTATATATATCCTTTAACAGCAGTTATTGTTTTGTTATTAGGTTTGCTAATGTTGTATTACGCTTTTCAATTATATAAATCAGAAGAAAATACGGATGCTCGTAAATTAATGCTGGCAAGTGTTTTTTATATTACAATCGTACCCATAATTTATGTGGTAGATAAATTTTTACATTAATGAGTGAACAAACTTTACAAGAAGAATTAAAAGCAGGTAAAAGAAAATCAGCAAAACCAATGTTATGGGTGGCGATGATTAGTATGGTAATGTTTTTTGCAGGGCTAACAAGTGCTTATGTAGTTAGTATGAAACGTGATGATTGGGTTAGTTTCGATTTACCACAGTCGTTTTATATTAGTACAGTTTTAATTATTTTAAGTAGTATTACCTTAATACTATCTCAAAAATTTTTAAGGAAAGACAATTTAAAAGCATCTTTAGCGCTTTTATTAGCAACTTTAGTCTTAGGATTAGGCTTTGTTTGGTACCAATATGTAGGTTTTAACGAACTAAAATCAGTTGGATTATATTTTACAGGACCCGAAAGTACCGTATCTACATCTTTTATAATAGGAATAACATTTATGCATGTTTTACACTTGTTAGCAGGTGTAATTGTATTATTGGTAGTAATTTATAATCATTTTAAAAAGAAATATTCAGCAACGGATATGCTTGGGTTTGAGTTAGGTGGAATCTTTTGGCATTTCGTAGATGTTTTATGGATTTATCTATTTTTCTTTTTCTATTTCATAAGATGATGAAAAATGCGTAATTTTGGCGCACTGTTTTAACAAAAATTAACAAAAAGAGATTTATGGAAGCAAATAATGCTGTAAATTCTGATAAGAAAGAAGCCTGGGGCGGAGGTGGTGCAAAACCATTTGGCGCTAGTTATGGTAAAATGATGATGTGGTTTTTCATCGTATCTGATGCATTAACCTTTTCGGGTTTTTTAGCAGCGTATGGTTTAACACGTTTTAAATTTATTGACTCTTGGCCAATTGCCGATGAAGTTTTTACTCACTTTCCGGGGTTACACGGTGTACACGCACCAATGTACTATGTGGCGTTAATGACCTTTATTTTAATTATATCGTCAGTAACAATGGTGTTGGCTGTTGATGCTGGCCATCAAAAGAAAAAAAATAAAGTAGCTTGGTATATGTTTGCTACGATTATTTTCGGAATTATTTTCGTTGGTTCACAGGCATGGGAGTGGAAAAACTTTATTAACGGTTCTTATGGAGCAGTTAAAACGGAGAATAACCACATTTTACAATTTGCAAAAGCAGATGGTGTAGATGATGAAGGTAAGCCTGTATATCATCAAATAGCATTAGCTGATTTTGTTCACGTTGATAGAAAGGATGAAAGAATTCAACATAATCGCGAAAACGGATTATGGTTTGAGAAAGAAGAAACTATATCTGAATATTCAGTAGCACAAATTCAAGAAGCTTTTAAAGCGGATCCTACTTTGTTGATTCGAACTGAAAAGTTGAATCCTGAAACAAAACAAAAAATAGTTTTATCAAGAAAGGAAAGTTTAGCACAATTAGCGTTAGCAAATCAAGTGGTTGAAGGAGCTAACTTACATGTTAACGAATATGGGAATCCAATATTTGCAGATTTCTTTTTCTTTATTACTGGATTTCACGGGTTTCACGTATTTTCAGGAATCATTATTAATATTATAGTTTTCTTTAACGTTGTATTAGGTACATACGAACGTAGAGGGCACTATGAAATGGTTGAAAAAGTAGGTTTATATTGGCACTTTGTAGATTTAGTTTGGGTATTTGTATTTACCTTTTTCTACTTAGTATAATTAAAAAACGATATTAAAAATGGGTCACGCACACGAATCAAATAAAAAAAGAATTTGGATTGTTTTAGCAATCTTAACAATTATAACAACTGTTGAAGTAGGTTTAGGTATTGTTAAACCAGATTCATTACACTTACATGGATTAGGAACTAGTTGGTTAAACTGGATTTTCATTATCCTAACAATAGCAAAAGCATATTATATTGCTTGGGCATTTATGCACTTAGAAGGTGAAAAAACATGGTTTAGACGTTCGATAGTTTGGACTGCAGTTTTCTTGATATCTTATCTTTTATTTATCATTTTAATAGAAGGAGATTATTTATACGATACATTAGCACCATTGGTAAAATGGTAATCAAATAAAAATTTAAAAGGTGGTCTTAACCACCTTTTTTTTTCTTTAATTATAACTAAAAATGGGGAAAGCGAAAAAATTTATTGTACTGTTTGCACTTTTTATTGTACCGTTGTTATTTTACATATTATTACAACTAGGTACGCACAATTTCGGAAAACTACCAATAATATCTAAAAATGTTATCGATGTTTCTTTAATTGATAAAAAATTTACATTTGATAAAAGAGTTACCGTAGTTACTTTTTTAGGAAATGATATTAACTTGGTAAAAGGTGAAGTGTATAATTTAAAAGAAAAAATTTACACCAAATTTTCTAATTATGTAAGTTTTCAGATGATTTCTCTTGTTGACGAGAGTCAGAAGGAAACGGTAGAAGACTTAAAAAAAATGCTAAGTGTTAATGCAGATTTGGCAAGATGGGATTTTATTTTCGCTTCAGCAGATGAAATAAAAGCATTGCATGAAAGTTTTAAGACATCAAAGCCTTTAGATGAAAATATACATTCGCCAAAAGCATATATTATTGATAAAGAACTTAATTTAAGAAGAGGTAAGTCAACCATTAATGGGCTTTCAGATCAAAAACTATTTGGCTATTCAATGAGTTCTGTGGCTGAACTTAAAAATGATATGATTGATGATATTAGTGTTGTTTTGGTTGAATATAAAATGGCATTGAAGAAAAATAATAGAAGCGAAGACAGAAGAACAAATACACTATCAAATGAAAAAAAGTAATTATTCATACGTTGGTATTTCATTTATAATTTTATTATTTGGTATTTATGCCGTACCAAAAATTATAAAGCAGTTTCAAACTGCTGATTTACATAGATTTAATAAAGTACCAGCTTTTGAATTTATAAATCAAGATGGAAAAAGCATTAATAATAGTGATTTTAAAGACAAAGTATACGTTGTAGAATTTTTCTTTGCTACCTGTCCGACTATTTGTCCTTTAATGAATGCCGAAATGATCACCATTCAAAACGAGTTTATGGGAAATCCTAATTTCGGAATTGCATCCTTCTCTATTACACCTGATATAGACACGCCACAACAATTAAAGGCATACGCTCTTAAAAATGGAATCAATCACAAAAATTGGCATTTACTATCGGGTAAATCTGAAGATGTTGTGTATAATTTATCAAACGAAGGATTTAAATTGTTTGCAGGAAAAGGTGAAGTATCTCATGGGGGATTTGAACATTCTGGTTTATTTGCCTTAGTTGATAAAGATGGATACATCCGTTCACGTTATGATGAACACGGAAATCCAATAATGTATTACAGAGCATTGGATGAACATGGTTTTGGAAATCAGATTACCGAACTAAAACAAGATATTAAGTTACTTTTGAAAGAATAATATGAGTACTGAAGAAAAAAAATATAAAAAACTAATAACAATTGTTTCTATTGTTATTCCGTTGGCAGTAGCAGCATTGTTTGGAATTAAAATTCCGAATGTTGAACCATTGTCATTTCTACCACCAATATATGCAAGTATTAATGGATTAACAGCAGTGTTATTAATAGCGTCGGTAGTTGCAATAAAAAAAGGGAATAAAAAATTACACGAGCAATTAAATACAACGGCTATTGTTTGTTCAGCATTATTTTTAGTAATGTATGTTGCCTACCATATGACTTCAGATTCTACAAAATTTGGAGGAGAGGGTGTGATAAAATATGTGTATTTATTTATATTAATAACACATATAATACTATCAATTGTAGTAATACCTTTTGTTTTGATAACTTTTATGAGAGCGCGTTTAGGAAATTTTTCTGATCACAAAAGAATAGCAAAAATTACCTTCCCATTATGGTTATATGTTGCTATAACAGGTGTAGTTGTATATTTAATGATATCTCCATATTATGTATAAAAAAGGATTAATAATTATTTTAGCAATGCTTAGTGTAAACGCATCGGCACAATGTGCTATGTGTAAGGCAGTTGTTGAAGGCGGAAATGAAACGATAGCTGAAGGTGTTAATAATGGAATTACTTATTTAATGGTGTTTCCTTATATATTGGTTGGTGTTTTATTTTATTTTATTTACCGCCATAAGAAAGCGTCTAAAAATTAAGTTTTAAATAAAAATATATTTTTTGTAACATATATAGTTTTTAGTCGTCATATAAAAAACTAAAAAATAGTTGTTCGATATTAGAACATTAATTGTTCAAAATCAAACACTTAATAAAAAATTAAATTTGGTAATTTGTTGTTTAACAGTAAAATACTATTTCTTAATTTATTGGAATATTAATTGACCAAGTTATAATGAACAAAAAAATATTAGTCTTGAAAACAAAATTTATAGTAGCAGCAACTTTACTTATTTCGTTAGCTAGTTTTTCTCAAAAACAATGGACACTTAAAGAATGTGTTGATCATGCTTTAGAAAATAACATAACTATTAAGCAAAATAAATTAAATATTGATATTGCCGAAACAGATTTAAAAAACGCTAAAGGAAATAAATTACCCACTTTAAACGGATCAACAGGAGGTAGTTTAAGATTTGGTTCAGGTTTTGACCCTGTTAGTAACGATAGAGTTTCAACCAGTAACTACGGAGGTTCTTTTGGTTTATCTACCGGAATAACTGTTTTTAATGGTTATAGAGTTTTAAACAGTTACAAGCAAGCAAAATTAGGTGTTGAAGGTAGCAAACTAGATTTAGAGGTAATTGAAAATGATATTGCTTTACGTGTTGTTAACTCGTATTTAAACGCACTATTTGCAAAAGAAAACTTATTAGTAGCAACTACGCAAGCAGCTATTAGTAAAAAGCAAATAGAACGCGTAAAAGCACAGTTTGATGCAGGTGCTGTTCCTAAAAGCGATTTATTAAATGCACAATCTACAGCATCAAACGACGCACAGAATGTAGTTACGCAAGAAAATGCATTAAGTTTAGCTTTACTTAATATATCTCAATTAATACAAGTACCATTTAATGGTTTTGATGTAGCCAAAATTGAAATTGATTCACCATCAGCAGCAATGCTTTATAGTACTTCAGAAGAAGTATATAAGAAAGCATTAACAAACAGACCAGAAATTGCTAGAGCAAAATTGAACATTAAAAACGCCGACTTATCTATTGCGATTACTAGGTCAGCATACAAACCATCCGTAACAGCTTCAGGAAGTGTTAGTACCAATTATGGATATAATTTAGATTTACCTCCTGGTTTTTCTAATACTGATTTTTTTACACAGTTAGATAATAACTTAGGATATGGAGTAGGATTCAATGTAAGTATTCCAATTTTTAACGGTTTTAAAACTGATGCAAGCGTAGAACGCTCAAAAATTAGCAAGTTAATTACTGAAACTAGATTAGAAAACGAAAAATTACAACTACAACAAACAATTGAACAAGCTTTTCAAGATGCAAAAGCAGCGGCGAAATCATTTGAAGCAGCTGAAATATCTTTAAAATCACAAAAAGAAGCTTTTAAAAATGCACAAGTTAGCTATGATTATGGCTCAATGACACAATTTGATTATGATCAAGTACGTAATCGATTAGTAAACTCAGAAGCAACCATGATAAGAGCAAAATATAATTATGTGTTTACCACCAAAGTATTAAAGTTTTATTACGGAGAGTCGATTTTAGACTAAAATAATAAGAATATTATAATTTAAAACCTCGTTAAGTAAAAACTTAACGAGGTTTTTTCTTTATCATGTATCTTTGCAAAAAAAATAAATTCAATTTGGCACTAATACTTAATATAGAAACCGCAACAAAAAACTGTTCGGTATGTTTAGCAGAAAATGGTGAGGTTATAGGAATTAGAGAATTAAACGATGGTAATTATTCTCATGCAGAAAAATTACATCCCTTTATTCAAGAGCTATTAATAGAATTAAATTTATCATCTAGAGCTATTGATGCAGTAGCGGTAAGCAAAGGGCCAGGTTCTTATACAGGACTTCGTATTGGGGTTTCGGCAGCAAAAGGAATTTGTTTTGCTATTGATAAACCTTTGATTGCTATTGAAACATTAGAGTCGTTAGCGCATGGTATATTTAATGATGATGGATTAATTGTACCAATGTTAGATGCACGTAGAATGGAAGTATATTCAGCAGTATATGATTCACAGCACAAAAAAATAAGAGAAATAAAAGCAGAAATAATTAATGAAAATTCTTTTTACGAGGAGTTATCAAGAGGGAAAGTTTATTTTTTAGGTGATGGAGCTAATAAGTGTAAAGAAGTAATTACGCATGAAAATGCAACTTTTATAGAAGATAAGTTTCCGTCAACTAAAGAAATGGCACTTTTAAGTTATAATAAATACAAAAAAAACGACATCGAAGATGTCGCTTATTTTGAACCTTTTTATTTAAAAGATTTTGTCGTAATTCCTGAAAAAAAGAAAGTTTAACCTTGTTTTTGAATTTCAACTTGATGAGGATACGGTATTTCAATTCCTGCTTTATCAAGTGCTAGTTTTACATTTTCGGTAGTTTCAAAATACACATCCCAATAATCAGCTGTATTCGCCCATGGCCTAACAGTAAAGTTAACTGAACTGTCAGCTAATTCAGATACGTTTACAGTAGGAGCAGGATCTTGTAATACTTTTTTGTTATCAGTTAAAACTTTTAATAAAACTTCTTTCGTCTGTTTTATGTCAGCATCATAACCTACTCCAAAAGTTAAATCTACCCTTAATTTACCCTCTGCAGTATAATTAGTGATATTACCGTTTGATAGGGTGCCATTAGGTATAATTACCAACTTATTGTCTGGTGACGTTAATTTAGTTGTAAAAATTTCAATTTCTTTAACAACTCCAATTTCACCTTGTGCTTTAATTAAGTCGCCAATTTTTATAGGTTTAAATATCATTATTAATACACCTCCAGCAAAGTTAGCTAAAGATCCTTGCAAAGCCATACCAATAGCAAGACCTGCAGCAGCTATAATTGCAGCAAACGATGTTGTTTCTACACCTAGTTTAGATAAAAGAACAATAATTAATAATATTTTAAGAGTCCAGTTGATAAGATTCAATAAAAATTTTTGCAAACTCTCATCATACTTTCCCTTCATCATAATGGTACTTGTTACTTTCATAACTTTCTTTATAATCCAAGAACCAATAATCCATATAAGAATAGCTGATAATATTTTTAATCCATATTCTGTAGCATATGTGGTAATACTGTTAATAATTTGTTTAGAATCCATTTTTAATTGTAAGTTTTTAATAGGGTTAAAATTAAAGCTATAATTGCGGGTATAGCCTGAACATAAAGTATACTTATCTTCTTTGTTGAATAAGACCCATAAAAACCTGCTAAAGTCACACAGGTTAGAAAAAATAGTGCAATATTGTTTCTGTAACTACTGTCAATTAACGACCATATTAACCCTGCAGCTAAAAAACCGTTATATAAACCTTGGTTTGCCGCTAAGACTTTTGTTTTTTCAGCAAAATCTTTACTTTTTAAACCAAACATTTTTATTCCTTTTGGTTTTGTCCATAAAACCATTTCTAAAAACATAATATATATGTGAATTAAAGCAACAATGCTTATTAATATGTATTGTATAGTTGTCATAATTGAAATAGTAAGTTGAAGGATAAATATATGGTTTTTCAGCGAATTTTATAAAAAAGCCTTCCAATGTTAAATTAATGTTATGTAAATGTTTCGTATTTGTAAAATTATATATATATTTGTAATGTAAGAGTTAAATATAAAAATTTTAGACATGAAAAAATTAATAATAGTAGTTTGTGTTTTATCAATATCATTGTTACAAGCTCAAGATATAGCACCCAAATTTGAAAAATCAGGAGATTTAGTAAAAGCAACTTACTTTTATAAAGACGGAAAAGTAAAAGAACAAGGTTTTTTTAAAAATAAAAAATTATCAGGAACTTGGACTTCTTTTGATGCTAAAGGAAATAAAAAAACAATAGCACATTATAAAGAAGGTAAAAAAGTAGGAAAGTGGTTTATGTGGAAAGAAGATGGGTTGAAAGAAATAGATTACACAAATAATGTTGTCGCTAGTGTTCAAACTTGGACAGAAGAAACAAAAATGGCAGCTAAATAAAGAGTTTTATTAAGTTATTAGTATGAAAAACCAAGTATTTTTACTTGGTTTTTTTATTTTCTACCAAAATCAGCAGGAATTTCTCCCCAAGCTTTTGTTTCCCATTTTAATATTGGATTTTTAAACGAGTTTTCTTTTAGCCATTTTTCGGCACGTTTTATCAAATCTAAAATTTCTTTATTACTATTATCAAAAGTAACATTAGTTCTACACTGTTTCTTTTTCACCCAACTCATGGCAATTTTAGAATCTGAATATATCGGGTAAGTATCCATGTTTTTATTTTTTAAAAGTGCAATTCCATGAACTAAAGCTAAAAATTCACCAATATTATTGGTGCCTTTTTTATAAGGTCCCATTTTAAATATTTCTTTTTTGTTTTTTGTTAAAACACCGCGATACTCCATCAACCCAGGGTTTCCTGCACAAGCAGCATCAACAGCAATGGATTCTAAATTAGGTGTTCCATAGGTTGCCTTTTCTTTGGCAGATAAAATAACCCTTTTAGTATCTTTACCAATATAGTCGTTGTAGTTTTTTGTAAAAGCAATTTCAGCTGCTTTTTTATCTATAAAAGCTTTGTATTGTGCCCCATCAAAGCCAGTAATTTGTTTTTTACAAACATCCCACGAAGTGAAAACTCCAGTTTTTTTACCTTTCCAAACAACGTAATATTTTTTCTTTTTAGCCATTTTTTACTATTACATCTTCAATAACTTTAGGAAAATGTTCTTGTTCTAATACATGAATTTTTGTTGCAATATCTTCGGGAGAATCTGAAGAGGATATTTCGGTTTTCGCTTGAAAAATAATAGCCCCTTCATCATAGTTTTCATTTACATAATGGATGGTAATACCAGTTTCTGACTCGTTATTTTCTTTTACCGCTTTGTGAACATTCATACCATACATCCCTTTTCCTCCATATTTTGGAAGTAAAGCAGGATGAATATTTATAATCTTGTTTGGAAAAGCAGCTACTATTTTAGCAGGAATACGCCATAAAAAACCAGCAAGTATAATTAGATCAGCCTCAGCATGTAAAAAATTTAAGACTGTATCGTCTTTTATAAAACTCTCTTTATCAAACAATGATGCATCAATGTTTAAAAGCTCACACCTGTCAAAAACTTTGGCACGTTCGTTGTTAGAAAGCACGTGAGTAACGGTAGCTATTTTGCTTGATTGAAAGTATTTAATGATGTTTTCAGCATTACTACCAGAGCCAGAAGCTAAAATTATGATACGTTTCATAGTAAAATGTGTTATTTTTGTTACTACAAAAAAAAGAATAATTATTAACAACGGTGGTGTTTGTAGCAAAAGATTCAATATTTTTTTTATATTTAAACCACACATTTTTGAGCAAAAGTTAGAATTAATAGTTAAGATTTGTATTTTTGCCTCGATTTTAAATTTTAAAACAAACAAATTATGTCAGACATAGCATCAAGAGTAAAAGCAATTATCGTAGACAAATTAGGAGTAGACGATAACGAAGTAACTAACGAAGCAAGCTTCACAAACGATTTAGGAGCAGATTCTTTAGATACAGTAGAATTAATTATGGAATTCGAAAAAGAATTTGATATCCAAATTCCAGATGATCAAGCAGAAAATATTGGTACAGTAGGACAGGCAGTAAGCTATATCGAAGAAGCAAAAAAATAATACTTATATGCAATTAAAACGAGTTGTAGTAACTGGACTTGGCGCATTAACGCCAATAGGAAACAATAAAGAAGAATATTGGGAAAGCTTGGTTAACGGAGTTAGCGGAGCTGCGCCTATAACGTATTTCGATGCTGCCAAGTTCAAGACTCGTTTTGCATGTGAATTAAAAAATTTCAACGCGACAGATTTTATTAATAGAAAAGATGCGCGTAAAATGGATAGATTTACTCAATACGCAATGGTAGCTTCTGATGAAGCAATTGCAGATTCGAAATTAAATCTTGATGAAATTAACAAATTAAGAGTAGGAGTAATTTGGGGAGCTGGTATTGGAGGTTTAGAAACTTTTCAAAATGAAGCTATGAATTTTGGAGCCGGAGATGGTACTCCTAGATTTAACCCATTTTTTATTCCTAAAATGATTGCTGATATCGCACCAGGTCATATATCTATTAAAAATGGATTTATGGGACCTAATTACACAACGGTATCTGCATGTGCATCATCAGCTAACGCGATGATAGATGCGTTAAATTACATACGACTAGGTCATTGCGATGTTATTGTAACCGGTGGTAGTGAAGCCGCAATTACGTACGCAGGAGTTGGTGGTTTTAATGCAATGCATGCACTGTCTACAAATAATGAAAACCATAAGTCAGCATCAAGGCCTTTTGATGGTGAACGTGATGGTTTTGTTTTAGGAGAAGGAGCTGGAGCAATTGTTTTAGAAGAATATGAACACGCGAAGGCGCGTGGAGCAAAAATTTATGCAGAAGTTATTGGTGGAGGTATGTCATCTGACGCGCACCACATGACAGCACCACATCCTGACGGAATCGGTGTTATTGCTGTAATGAAAAATTGCCTTGAAAATGCAGGGTTAAAACCTGAAGAGGTTGATCATATTAATACCCACGGTACTTCTACACCATTAGGTGATGTTGCTGAGTTAAAAGCGATTTCTGAAGTTTTTGGAGCACATGCTAAAAATATCAATATTAATTCAACAAAATCTATGACAGGTCATTTACTTGGGGCTGCAGGAGCTGTAGAATCTATTGCCTCTATATTGGCAATGGAGCACGGAATTATTCCTCCAACGATTAACCATGTAAATGTTGATGAAAACATTAATCCAGAATTAAATTTAACGTTAAACAAACCTCAAAAAAGAGAGGTTAAAGTTGCCATGAGTAATACGTTTGGTTTTGGAGGTCATAATGCTTGTGTAGTATTTAGAAAATTAGATTAATTTTTTATGAATTTTCTTCGTAGAATAGTTAAGCCCCAAAATAAAGAGGACGAAAATTTTTACTACGAATTAAAAGAACTGCTTAATTTTAAACCTATAAAACTTTCACATTATAAGAAAGCTTTTACCCACAGGTCTTTAAAATTAGTAGATGAAAAAGGTAATCCAATTAATTACGAACGACTAGAGTTTTTGGGTGATGCAATATTAGGATCTGTAATGGCTTCTTATTTGTATAAAAAAGTTCCAGAAGGAGACGAAGGTTATTTAACTCAAATGCGATCGAAAGTAGTAAGTAGGGAGCATTTAAATACATTAGGTAAAGACCTAGAGCTAATTAGATTTGTAAAAAGTAATATTTCTCAAGAGCATATTAGTAATAATATTTATGGTAATATTTTTGAAGCTTTAATAGGAGCTATTTATTTAGACAGAGGTTATAATTATTGCCATCAATTTATATACGAACAAGTAGTGTTACCCTATGTTGATATTGAAAGGTTAGAAGGTAAAATATCTAGTTATAAGGGGTTTGTGATAGAATGGTGCCAAAAAAACAAACGGAAATATAAGTTCGAGTCTTACGAAGATTCTGGAAATCAATCTAAAAAACATTTTAGCGTACGTGTTAGTATCGATGGAAATGTTATTGGTAAAGGAAGAGCTACTTCAAAGAAAAAAGCAGAAGAAATTGCAGCAAAAAGAGTGTATTTTGCAATGCAAAGTCAAATGGAAAACTCTTAACATTGTCGCGAAAAGCTTTTCGTAAATTTCACATTATATTTTAGATACATTCAGTAATTTAGCTAAAAGCAAATAATTGTTTTTATGGCTACTTATACGTTGAATATTAATGAATTTTCTACGAATGATTACGTATTAATAGGTATTCATACAACGCTTAATGAATATAAAATAGCGTATTTATTAAATAAGTACTTACATACAAAATTTTGTAAAGCAAACTATAGCTTAGATTTTACCAATAAAAATAATCAATCTTTTTATTCGGTATTTGAATATAGTAATACAACTTTAGATTATGAATGGTTTTTAATAAACAATGTATACAAGTCAACAAGTAAAACAAATTCAACGAGTCTTTTTAATGAGAGTGCTTCAGTAACGCGACTTGTTCCAGAAAAAAAGAAAGTTGATTATTTTTTAAAAATAACAGGAGATTTTGATTTTGAACAAGTTGTAAAAACGATTGAAAAAATTAATAAAATTCCTGAAATAATTACCTCTTATCAAGTAGAGGTAGAATCTTTAAAGTCAAAAGATTTTTTAATATTTTAAATTATGCCACACAACAAAAAAACAAAAATTGTAGCCACTTTAGGACCTGCAACAAATACAAAGGAAGTTTTAGCTGAAATGGCAGCTAATGGAGTAAACGTTTTTAGAATTAATTTTTCACATGCGGATTATAATGATGTAAAAGAACGTGTGCAGCAAATACGAGAAATTAATCAAGAAAAAGGATATAACGTAGCAATTTTAGCAGACTTACAAGGGCCTAAACTTAGGGTTGGTGTAATGAGCGAAGGTGTTGAGTTAAAAGCAGGTGATACTTTTACCTTTACGACAGAAGAATGTAAAGGAACAAAAGAAAAAGCCTTTATGACCTATCAACGTTTTCCGAAAGATGTAAAAGCTGGTGAGCAAATTTTAGTAGACGACGGTAAATTATTATTTGAAGTCGTTTCAACAGATAAAAACGAAGAAGTAATAACAAAAGTAATCGTAGGTGGTCCTTTAAAATCTAAAAAGGGGGTTAATTTACCAAACACCAATATATCACTACCTGCATTAACAGAAAAAGACAAAAAAGATGCCATTTTTGCGTTAGAACAAGAGGTGGATTGGATTGCATTATCATTTGTTAGAAATCCTGAGGATTTAAGAATGCTACGTGATTTAATCAAACAAAAATCAAGATATAGAGTTCCGGTAATAGCTAAAATAGAAAAGCCAGAAGCGGTTGAAAATATTGATGCTTTAATTCCATATTGTGACGGATTAATGGTAGCACGTGGAGATTTAGGTGTTGAAGTACCTATGCAAGACGTTCCGTTAATTCAAAAAATGTTGGTAAGAAGAGCTAAACAAGCAAGAATTCCTGTAATTATTGCTACGCAGATGATGGAAACTATGATTGAAAATGCCGTGCCAACAAGAGCAGAAGTAAATGATGTTGCAAATTCAATTATGGACGGTGCAGATGCTGTGATGCTTTCTGGAGAAACATCTGTAGGAAAACACCCCATACGTGTTATTAAAAAGATGACAGAAATTATTGGAAGTGTTGAGTTTTCTGATTTGATAAAAGTACCTCAAGAAGCGCCTCATATTCGTACCAATCGTTTCATTACAAAATCGGTTTGTCATCATGCAGCTTTAATGGCAGATGATATTAATGCGGCAGCTATTACTACTTTAACAAATAGTGGTTATACTGCTTTTCAAGTTTCTGCTTGGAGACCAAAATCACACGTATTAGCCTTTTCATCAGAAAAAAGAATATTAGGTAAATTGAATCTTTTATGGGGAGTTAGGGCGTATTATTATGATCGCGATTTGAGTACTGATGATACATTAGAAGATATTAATGAAATTTGTAAAGAAAAAGGATTTGTAAAAACAGGAGATTTTATGATTAATTTATCATCAATGCCTGTAAAAGCAAAAGGAATGGTAAATACCTTGCGTGTTTCACATATAGATTAGTATTGTTTTTAGAGTAAAAAAAGCGTTTTAACTAGTAACTAGTTAAAACGCTTTTTTTTATAATTTAATTTTTCTTGAACAAATAATAGCATCGTTTACGACAAAAGGCATTGGCATCATAATTTCACTTCGTGGTTTTAAAGCAAACTTTTTGTTGGATAACAAATCGTATGATATTTCATTTAAGGTAATATTTGGTTTTATGTTTTTATCGATCGTAAATGATAAAGTAAGTTTTTTGTCAGAATTTGCCATTTGGTAAATTAATAGTGTTCCGATATCAGCAGTAAATTCTTTTCCATTATCATAAAAAGCACCGTTTACGTTTAAGTTTTTTAACTTCAGTTTTTCATTGTTGTTAAATTCATACCTCTCTATTTTTCGTGTTGGTATAATGGTTAAATTTAAGAGCCTTTCATTATTAATAATGGTATCTTTATTTATGATGATGTTTGAAGTGCTAAAATTTCTATTTTCAGCTTTTTTATGATAACTAAACGTAGTATTGTATTTACTTTTCCCTTCAGTATACGGAATGCTTCCATTAACATAATCGTCTTCAAAAACTTGTTTGGTAAAACCATCGAAGGTTTTATTATAGGTTGCCCAATATGAGGTGTTAGTATCTGAATTTTGGATAAAAACAATACTATTAGGTTTTTTCTTATCGATTGAAAATCCGCTATTAAAGGTAGCAAATCCGAAGAAGAAAATGGTAGCTAAACCAGTAATAGTTTGCCATTTGTTTTTCTTTTGTTGTTGATGAAAAATAGGTAATATGAATCCGAAAACCAAAACTAATAAGAAAGCAGAAACAAATAATATTTTTAACCCTAACGCTACAGGAAACAATCGTATCATAGGAACAATGATGTAAATTGTTGGAATAGAAATTATAGCAAATAACGTAGCTTTTGAGGTTGCTTTAACATTCATAAATATCAAAATAGCTAAAATGAATAAAGAAGCATAAATAGGGATGATAAAAAAGCCAGCACCAGGTAAATATTGAGTAATTAAAAAGTTTAAAACAAGTCCGACAAAAATTGGCGCAATAAAAAGATCGGTGGTTTTTTCAGCATTAAATTTATTGTAAATTTTAAATAAAATCCAACAATTTAATAAGATGAATGCGATGATATATTGATATCCATTATAGGTAAACCCATGTAGTATATCGGTGTATTCAGGATGTACTAACAAAATTATTTGCCATAAAATATAGGATACACCGGTACAAATAACCAACGCTGCTAGGAATGGTACAAACCCTTTTAATACTGAGTGAACAGCTATTTTTCCTTTTCTTAATCCGAAAAAAACAAGTGTGATGAAAATAAATAAAGCTATTATGAACATTGGTAAAACCCACGAAAAAGGGTAGTTTAAAAGCTTCATAAACGGAAAATTGACATAAATATAATCAACCTCACTATGAGTATTTGTTAAATCAGAATTTGAAAAATAATTAATAGAAGTAGTAAAGTATTCTGCTTGATGTTGCAATGTTTCTCTATTTAATCTTTCAAAAGAATCTTGGGCGGTATGATAATCAAAATGATCATCAATAAAAGCAAAGTTGAATCCGTTAATATTGCCTTTTTCTCTAAAAACAGTTAAATCGGTATCGTTGGGTAATTTTTTATAGATGCTGTACATTAATGAATTTGCAGCGGGATAATTAGGATTAGAATTTAAAAATTCGGTCAATATTTTTTTATTTTTCGCGTTGGTTTCCATCAACATATAACTAGCGCCACCGCTACCTCTAGCTTCAAAATTTAATACCAATCCAATGTTTTTTGCAAAAGGATGATTTTCAACAAAAGCCTGTGCACCAAGCAATCCTAACTCTTCAGCATCTGAAAAAAGAATAATAATATCATTTTTAGGTTGTTGCTTTTTAGCTAAAAATGCACGTAGCCCTTCTAAAATGGTAACAACACCCGATCCTGCATCACTGGCACCTAATGAAGAGTGTGGATTTGAATCGTAATGCGTTAAAAGTAATAGTGATTTTCCGTTTCCACTACCTTTAATTTTTGCAATAATATTTTGAGTCGAGGTACTGGCCCTCCATTTTTTATTGATGACTGTTTGTTGCTGTATTTCAGGATTTAAACCTAATTCTTTTAATTCGTTAACAAGATAATCTTGTACAACTTTATGTTCTGCTGAACCTGTATGGTGTGCTCTTTTTGAGATATTTCTTAAATGAAATAAGGCATTACTGATAGAAAAATCGGTTATTTTAGCCTCTTTGTTTGCTTTTGGCAGTGTAGGAGTTATATCGCTAGAAGCCCAATAAACTGTTAAAATTATGATGATAACAGCTAAGAAATTATTTAATGATTTCATATTGAATTTTATAATATTATAAAAGTAGGTAAATTAATCTTGTTTAACTAACAGAAAAAGTTCGTTTTCTAGCTCTAAATATCCTTGATCATACACATAGTAATATGTATTTCTTGTTTTTGTTATGTATATTGAAGTAATAAATTTAAAATCGAAACCTTTGTCGAATAATTTACGCCTGCTAACCTTCGTTTTTCCGGTAATATTTAAATCGGTAAGAATTTTATAGTTTTTTCGTAAGCGGTTATTGGTATTTCTAATAAGGTTTTTACTGTCTTTATTTACTTTGTTATTATAAGAATTTCGACAATAATCTGAACAGAATTTTTTATCAATTCGTCCTATAACTTTATCTCCACATTCTAAACATTTCTTACCTATCATAAGTCGATTTTTTAAGTTCGTACCAATTTACTTTTACATCTTTGTAATTAAATTCATTTACAAACTGCAAACCTATTTTTTGTAAAATTTTATTAGAACCTATATTTTCTATATCAGCGGCTCCGTAAATAGTATCGTATTTCATTTCTTTAAATCCAAATTCTAAACAAGTAAAAGCGGCTTCTGAAGCATAACCTTTGTCCCAAAACTCAGGAATCAATCGATAACCGATATCTATAAAATTTTGATGATTGTTTAATTTTTCTTTTTCGCCAGTGTTTAATTTTAATCCAGCCCAACCAATAAATTTATCGGTATCTTTTTCAATACACGCAAAACGACCAATACCAAGTTTTTTATATTGTTGTTGAATAAATTGAATGTTTTCTAATGCTTGTTGTTTTGTCTTTATCGGATTTTTACCTAAATATTGATGTACTTTTTCATTAGAATCTAACTCGAAAATTCCGTTAACATCCGTTGTTTGTATTTCTCTTAAAATTAATCGGTTAGTCTCTAAATAAAACTTCATGATGTAAGTGTTTGAAAACAAAGGTATTAAATTTAATTAAACATTTACATTCATTTACAAACGAAAACAAATGATTACGAACCGATTTTAATTTGTATTGTATTTCATCTTTGCAGTGTCAAAACGAATTGGCAAATAATAATCATTTAAAACTTATCTTATGAGTACGTTAAGAAACAAAGTACAGCTAATAGGAAACTTAGGAAACGATCCAGAAATTATTACGTTAGAAAGTGGTAAAAAATTAGCAAAATTATCAATAGCTACTAACGAAAGTTATAAAAACGCACAAGGCGAAAAAATTACCGATACACAATGGCATAATGTAGTTGCTTGGAATAAAACAGCTGAAATAATAGAAAAATACCTTAAAAAAGGAAATGAAATTGCTATTGAAGGGAAATTAACCTCACGTTCGTATGAAACGGCTGAGGGGGAAAAAAAATATATAACTGAAGTAATTTGTAATGAATTATTAATGTTAGGAAGTAAATAAGATAAAAATAATTGATTTTTTACAATTTTTAAAAAACTCAGAATTATACAAAATTCTGAGTTTTATTATAATTAAAAACAAAACAAGCAATCAAGAGTTTTTAAATTTAAAAGTATTTTTGCAACATAAAATTGTAACTAATGAAAGAAGGAAGATTGAAAGTTGAAATTAAAAATTATTTATTTATTCTTTGTGGAAGTTTAATTTTAGCAATAGGAATTGTTGGATTTTTAGCACCTAACAAAATAGCAACGGGTGGTACTTCGGGGTTATCAATTATATTAAATTATATATCTAACATTCCGATAGGAATGTTGCTGTTGTTTATAAACATTCCATTACTTCTAATAAGTGTAAAATATATAGGAAAACGATTTGCGTTTAGAACCACAATTTCAATTGTTTCACTAGCCTTACTTATCGATTTATTTAGAGAAGTAATACACTTTCCTGTTTTAAGTGATAATACTTTACTTTCAACAATTTACGGCGGGTTATGTGTAGGGTTAGGTATCGGAATTATTTTTAAAGGAGATGCCTCTGCAGGTGGCGGGGCTATTATTGCCCGTATTATAAAAGATAAGTACGATATTAAACCTGGTACCGTAATCTTAACGTTAGATGTTTTCGTTGTGCTTTTATCGGCAATTGTTTTTAAAAATTTAGAACTTGCTTTATGGGCAATGCTAAGTATTTTTGTAGCAAGTAAATTTATTGATTTGGTGCTTACTGGGCGAAAGCAGAATAAAATAGTTCATATAGCTTCAGAAGATTTGCACACGCTTAAAGATATAATTGCTACAAAAATGGGTGTTTCTGGAACTTTAATTGAAGGGAATGATTTATCCAAAACAAACCAACGAAATATTATATTTTTATCAATAAATAAAAACAGAATAGTAGCGCTTAAGAATCTTGTTGAAAAACATGATTCGAAAGCGTATATGATTGTTTTAGAGGCAACAGAATTGTTAGGCTCTTCAAGAGAGTTATAACTTAATTATAATTCATAGAAAGCTGAATACGTTTTCTGGTTATATCAACTTCTAATACTTTAACCTGAACTTGCTGATGTAAATTTACATGCTCAGCAACATCCTTAACAAAAGTATTTGACAGGTTAGAAACATGCACTAAACCACTTTCTTTAACACCAATATCAACAAAGCAGCCAAAATTGGTAATGTTATTTACGATTCCTGGAAGTATCATGCCTGTTCTTATATCATCAATTGTTTTAATATGCTCATTAAAACTAAAGGCTTTGGCTTTTTCACGAGGGTCTAATCCTGGTTTTTCTAATTCCTTTACAATATCTTGTAATGTAGGTAATCCGAAAGAATCAGTAACATATTGTTGCAATTTTAATTGTTTTAAAACAGCAGTATTTCCTATTAAATCAATTATTTTACTACCAGAATCTTTCGCCATTTGTTTGACTAAAGTATAACGCTCTGGGTGAACAGCAGAATCATCTAGTGGATTATTACCGTTTTTAATACGTAAAAAACCAGCAGATTGTTCAAAAGCCTTTCCTCCTAATCGAGGTACTTTTTTTATAGCAGTTCTATTAATAAAGGCACCGTTTTCATTTCGGTAATTCACAATTTTCTCAGCTAATTTGGGTCCAATACCAGAAACATAACTTAACAAAGAAGCACTTGCGGTATTAATATTAACACCTACCTTATTAACGCAATGTTCAACAACGGTATCTAATGATTTATTTAGTTTTGATTGTTCTACATCATGCTGATATTGTCCTACACCAATTGATTTAGCATCAATTTTAACCAATTCTGCAAGTGGATCAGCTAATCTTCGCCCGATAGAAATTGCCCCACGAACAGTAACATCATGATCAGGAAATTCATCTCTTGCAATTTTTGAAGCTGAATAAATAGAGGCACCAGCTTCACTTATCACAAATATTTTAACATTATTTTTAAACGGAATACGTTTTATTAATTGTTCGGTTTCTCTTGATGCAGTTCCGTTACCAATTGCAATTGCTTCTATTTGATGCTTATTAACTAATGAATTAATTTTATTTTTAGCTTCTGATGATTGATGTTGAGGTGCATGCGGATAAATATTTTCGTTGTGTAATAAATCACCTTGTTCATTTAAACAAACCACTTTACAACCCGATCTAAAGCCAGGGTCAATAGCTAAAATTCGTTTTTCACCTAATGGCGCTCCTAATAAAAGTTGCTGTAAATTTTTAGCAAATACAGTTATGGCACCTTCATCGGCTTTGTCTTTAGCAATTGATACAGCTTCGTTTGTTAATGAAGGAAGTAATAATCGTTTATAAGAGTCAGTAATTGCTAGTTCAATTTGATGTGCACATTCATTTTGAGAATTAATAATTCTGTTTTCTATTTTTTGAAGCGTACGCTCATTATCAATTTCAATTTTTACACGAATAAAACCTTCTTTTTCGGCACGAAGAATGGCTAATAATCGGTGTGAAGGAATACGGCTTAAGTTCTCTTCCCAATCAAAATAATCTTTAAATTTTTGAGCACTTTCGTCTTCTTTTTTTGTTTTTATAACTTTGGTTGCAATACGAGCATAACGCGCTAATTGATGACGAATGTTATTACGAACATCAGTACGTTCATTTACCCATTCAGCAATAATATGTCGTGCTCCTTCTAAAACCTTCTCATCTGTATCAACGGCATCATTTATGTATTTAGCAGCTGTAAACTCTAAATCATTTATTCGCTGACTCATAATCATTTTAGCTAAAGGCTCCAGTCCATTTTTACGAGCAGTCTCAGCTTTTGTTTTTCGTTTCTTTTTATATGGAAGATAAATATCTTCTAGAACGGTAAGGTCGTAGGTTTTGTTAATTTTAGTCTTTAAATCATCTGTTAAACAAGCTTGTTCTTCTAATGCTTTAAGAATGGTTGATTTTCTCTTTTCAATAGTATCAAACTGTTCTTTTAACTGCACTATTTTACCAATTTCAACTTCATCTAAGTTTCCTGTTATTTCTTTTCGATAACGCGCAATAAACGGAACGGTACAATCTTCATTTAATAATTCAACAGTGTTTTGAATTGATTTTTGAGATATTTGAGTTCGAGAAGTTATATAATTGAGGAGTTGCATACAGTAAATTTTAAAATAAAAAACCTCGCGTTAAAAGCGAGGTTCAAATATAACAAATGTTGTTTTTTTATTTAAGATTTAATGCTCTTTCTATTTTTTCCCAATCGACTATTTTAAAATTTTGAGCTAAACTATCCTTGGCTGTGTTATTAGTTCCGTCTTGTGCTAAAAAGAAACCTTTAGGGTATTTATCTCCGAATGAAACGCTAGTAACATCAATGCCATCGGTATCATTAGTACCATCAACAATACCATCTTTTAATGAAAAACTTCCTAAATATTGATTACTTACTCTATCAAAAACTGCATAACTATTATTTCCTTGTGATGATAATAAAATATATCCCTTCCCTTTTCCAGAGTCATATAAGGTTACTCCTTCAAAATCGGCTTTCATATTTAAGTCTCTTGTTCCTATAATTTTAACTTTGGTGTTTGATAAATTTGGTTCTGCCTCATACCTCCATAACGCTTTGTCTTCTTGACCGATATAAACTTTTCCATGAAAATCATCAGCAACAATTCCTTCTCCTTGTCCGCCTAAAATGATATTTCTAACAATTTTAGCATCTATTTTTCCGTTCTTTTCAAAGAGTTCCCATTGTTCTACTCCTCCTCGTTTACCAACAATAAAAACATAAAAGGTGTTTGTTTTAGTGCTTTTATACATACCTAAACCATATACTTCTTTCAGTGTTGATTTAATAGTACGTGCGGCAATATCTTGTAATTCTCCATTCTCTTTTACTATTAAAATAGAAAGTGTATTATAAGTTCTATTACTTCCAGTAACTACAGAAACAGTTTTTCCGTTTAAAATAAAACCATTACGAATATCAACATTATTAATGCGTCCTATTTTGTAGGTTGCTAAACGTTTACCATCTAAATTATAGGTTTCTAAACCTTCTTTTTTATTGGTTCCTATAATTATTGATTGCATTACGTTATTTGGGTTTACCCAAATACAAGGGTCATCAGCAGCATCATCAAAAGAAGTAACAGGTGTAGTTTCTGCATCGGCAGTTATTGCCACCACTGGCTTTAAGTGTGGCGTGTTATGTAGTATTTTTTTTACTTTACAGCTGCCTAAAATAATACATGCTATACTAAGGGTTAAAATTTTTCTCATGATTTAGAAATTATATTTTATACCAGCATTCCAGTTAAAATTATAGAATTCTGATTGCATAGTTTGATTTTTGGTTCCTTGATAAAAACGTAATTCTTGATTTGTTAAGTTTTTAGCTTCAGCAAAAACACGTAAATTTTTGGTAATAGCGTAGCTAGTATTTAAATCAACAAAAAATTGAGAATCATAAAAGCGATCTTTAAAAGCTTCATCTCCATATTCGTCTATATAGTCTCCTGCATAATTTAAAGATGCTCGTAAAGTGAACTTATTTGTTTCATAAGCTAAAGAGCCATTAATCATATTTTTTACAGCACCAGCTAATGCTAAACCATCTTCTCTTTCTTGAATTCCGGTAGTTTCTGAATTTGTAAAAGTATAGTTTCCGTAAATTGTTATATTTCTTAAAAAGCTAGGTAAAAAGTTTAATTTACGTTGTATTGATGCTTCAAACCCATATATTTGGGCAACACCACCATTTAAAGGACGGGTTACTTCGTAGGTATCGGTAGCGCCACTAATTGTTAAATCTTCATCTTTAGTAATTTTATAAATGAAATTGTCTAAATCTTTATAAAAAGCTCCAATAGAAAAGATACCAACATTTGCAAAGTAATGTTCAAACATTAAATCAAAATTCATAGACTCGGTAGGTTTTAAATCTGGGTTACCAAACTCTGCTTCTTGATCGTCACTATTTAAATTACGATAAGGCACTAAATCAAAATAATTAGGTCGTGCTATGCTATTTGTCCATGCTACTCTTGCAATAGTATTGTCTGTAAAGTTGTATTTTACTTGTAGGTTAGGCAGCCAATTACTGTAATCTTTAGTTTGTGTTATAGTTGTTACATCATTTAAGTTAGATGCTGTTTCAACATCAATAGCATATCCTGTGTATTCTGTGCTTGTTTTTTCTACACGTAAACCTGCTGATATTCTTAATTTATTACCTAAGCGTTGTTTCCACAAAGCATAAGCAGCAAAAATATTTTCATTCGCATTATAGTTTTCTGGTACAAATTCTTCTAAAACTATTTCTCCATCTTTTAAATTTAAATTTCCTAAAAACTCTCTGCTGGCAAATATGCCTGATTTATACTGATTTCCTGGTAAAAACCCTTTTAAAGTATAATCTGCATTTGGTGTGGTTGCTAGTGTTTGGTATGAGCTGAAGTTATCAGTATCAGACTCATAAAAAATATTGTCTCTTAATTTTTCTTTGTATTTATTTTTTGCACCAAATTTCAAAGAGTTTTTATAGTCGCTTGAGTTGTTAAAAGGTATTTTTATATCAATGTTTGAACTATATTTTTTTTCTTCGGTGTATTTGTTTTCTTCAGAAATCTCATCTATTTCAAATTCATCAGGGTTGTTATCAAACCCAGAAGCAGAAGTAAAATAAGGAAAACGGGTATTTAATCCTTCTTGAGAAATATCAATATCTGAATCTTTTTGTTTAGCCTCATAGGTTATATAGCGTTCATTTGGTCTTTCTTCTTTTGCTTTTGATAAGCCAGTTTTCCATTTTAATTTTATATTATCAAATATAATATGGGCTCCACCTAAAGAAAATTTATAAACACTTTGTTTTTCTAAACGAGTATTGTCATTTTCGCTATTATTAATACCCCCTTTAGTTTGCCTTGAAATCTTATATTCATCACCTTTATTTTTGTAGCGCAAACGATATCGATTTTCATAATCATTTCGTTTGGTATAGATTGATTTAAGATATAAGGTGTTATTTGGGTTTATTGAATAATCTAAATTTGCAGCTACACTCATTCGATTACGTTTAACATCGTAACGTCGAATATCATGTTCTTTTATTTCAGTAGGAGAATCCCATTCAAACTCAACATTATCTGACCCATATTCGTTAGAATTATAAGTGGTATTAATTACGTACCCCAATTTTTTGTTAGCAACTCTATTAGCAACTAAAGCAGAAAAATTATAGTTAGGAGTGTTTCGAATAGGGTTTTGTCCGTAAGCACCAGTTAGGTATGCTCTAAAGTTTTGAGGAGCAGAACGTGTAACAAGATTTACCGAACCTCCAATTGCATCTCCTTCCATATCAGCAGTAATAGCTTTGTTTACTTCTATTAACTGAATCATTTCGGTTGGAATTAAATCCATTTGTACACGACGATTATCACCTTCAGCAGAAGGAATTTTATCACCATTTAATGTAACTGAGTTTAATTGTGGGGCTAAACCTCTAATAATTATGTCACGAGCTTCTCCTTGATCATTTTGCATTGTAATACCAGGAACTCTTTTTAAAGCATCACCTATATTTGCGTCTGGAAATTTTCCAATTTGATCAGCTGCAATAATGTTAGTGATATTGTCTTTACTTTTTTGTTGATTTAAAGCTTTCGCTTGGCCACGAGTAATACTTCCTTTAATAATAACTTCTTCTAAGTTGTTTGTTTTTGGTTTTAAAAAAAAGTTTTCTAAATGTATCGTATTAGTTATTGTAATTGTTTTATTTAAGGTTTGATATCCGATAAACGAAACCTTAAGGTTATAAGTACCTTTTGTTAAGTTTAAAATTTCGTAATAACCATTAAAATCCGCATAGTTTCCATGGTTTCCAGAGTTAACAATAATAGTTGCACCTGTTAAAGGCATGTTGTTTTCATCTAAGACTCTACCTTTTATTCCTGTTTTTTTTTGAGAGAAAATAAGGGAAGTAGTCAATATTGTAAATAATAGTAGAATTTTATTCATTGGGTAAATTTTTGTTGTCGACAAAATTATTTTCATTTACCGTGAGTAAAGTTTTATTAAGGTTAGTAAAAAGTTACAAATGTGTTTTTTAAACCTTATAGTAATGTTAAGAAGGTTATGAGTAAGTAATGAGAATTTAAATTTATGAAAAAGTATTAGTTTTTAACATAAAAAACCACGTATTAAATACGTGGTTTTTTATGTTAAATGTTGTTTTTATTTAAGAAATAAACTCTCCGTTAGTTACCTTTTCAGAAGGCTGAACGAAGGCTAGTTTGCCATCAGGAGTATCAGTCATTAAAATCATACCTTGACTTTCGATACCTTTTAATTTACGTGGTGCTAAATTACAAACAACACTTACTTGTTGTCCAATAATAGCTTCTGGTTTAAAGCTTTCAGCAATTCCAGAAACAATAGTTCTTTTATCTAAACCAACATCAACGGTAAGTTTTAAAAGCTTTTTAGTTTTGGCTACTTTTTCAGCTTCGATAATTGTACCGATACGGATATCAATTTTTGTAAAATCATCAAATTCGATGGTTTCTTTTTGAGGCTCTAAAACTCTGTTTTCAGCTTCGTTTGCTTTTTTGGTAGCTTCTAATTTATCTAACTGCGCCTGAATTTCAGCGTCTTCAATTTTAGCGAATAATAATTCAGCTTTATTTATTTGATGATTATCAGCAATTAAAATATTTTTTTCAGAAACATCCTCCCAAGTTAGACTAGCATCAATGTTTAAAATTGATTTCAATTTAGTAGAAGTAAACGGTAAAAAAGGTTCTGATAAAATAGCTAATCCTGCAGCAATTTGTAGAGCAACATTCATAATTGTTTTAGTACGTTCTTCGTCAACCTTAATCATTTTCCAAGGCTCTTCATCAGCTAAGTATTTATTACCTAAACGCGCTAAATTCATTAATTCTTGTGATGCTTCTCTAAAGCGGTAACGTTCAATAGACTTTGCAATAATATTCGGAAATTCTTTTAAAGCAGCTAAAGTATCTTCATCAATTTCTGATAATTCATTAGCAGCAGGAACTTGGCCATCGTAATATTTATTAGTTAAAACAACTACACGGTTTATAAAGTTACCAAAAATAGCCACTAACTCATTGTTGTTTTTTGCTTGAAAATCTTTCCAAGTAAAATCGTTGTCTTTACTTTCTGGTGCATTTGCTGTTAAGGTATAACGTAATACATCTTGCTGATTAGGAAAATCTTCTAAATACTCGTGTAACCAAACTGCCCAGTTTTTAGAGGTTGATAATTTATTACCCTCTAAATTTAAAAACTCGTTTGCAGGTACATTTTCTGGTAAAATAAAATCGCCATGTGCTTTTAACATTGATGGAAAAATTAGACAGTGAAATACAATATTATCTTTACCAATAAAGTGTACTAATTTAGTATCGTCTTTTTTCCAATAATCTTCCCAGTTTTTACCTTCGCGAGCAGCCCATTCTTTAGTTGCAGAAATATATCCGATAGGTGCATCAAACCAAACATATAATACTTTTCCGTCAGCTCCTTCAATAGGAACAGGAATTCCCCAATCTAAATCACGCGTTACTGCTCTTGGGCGTAAACCGTCATCAATCCACGATTTACATTGTCCTAAAACATTTGGTTTCCAATCATCTTTGTGTCCTTCTACAATCCATTCACGTAAAAAAGCTTCATGTTTATCTAATGGTAAAAACCAGTGTTTTGTTTCTTTTAAAGTAGGAACATTTCCTGTAATTGCCGATTTTGGATTGATTAAATCGGTAGCATTATGACTGGTACCACATTTTTCACATTGATCTCCGTAGCTTTCCTCATTTCCACATTTAGGGCAAGTACCAATTACAAAACGATCGGCTAAATATTGGTTTGCTTCGGCATCGTATAACTGTTCGGTAACCTCTTCAATAAACTCACCATCGTTGTATAATTTTGTAAAAAAATCAGAAGCTGTTTTATGATGAATTTCAGAAGATGTACGAGAATAATTGTCAAATGAAATTCCGAAATCAACAAATGATTTTTTTATAATTCCGTGGTATTTATCAATAATATCTTGCGGAGTAACACCTTCTTTTTTTGCTCGCATTGGTATGGCAACACCGTGTTCATCTGAACCACAAATGTAAGCCACGTCTTTTCCTTTTTGACGTAAAAAACGTGCGTAAATATCTCCAGGAACATACACACCCGCTAAATGCCCAATATGAATTGGTCCGTTTGTATAAGGTAATGCTGCTGTAATTGTATATCTTTTTGGTGTACTCATTTTTTTATCCTAAAAATTAAAGCGCAAAAGTACGAAAAAGCAATTTTTTAAACTGTTATAAAATGGGTACATTTGATAGATTCTATGATTTAAAAAGTAAAAAGTAATATTTAGTTATGAGAAAAGTAATATTTTCATTGTTTTTCACACTGATATTTTCATCAGTTTTTTCACAAACAGCCCTTATGAAATTAAAAACGCCAGCTTATTTACAAAAAGGAGATACGATTGCAATAGTTGCTCCGGCAGGAATTTTAAAAAACAGGAAATATATCATTGATAAAGCAAAGAAGTTAGCTGAAACTTGGGGGTTGAAAGTAGTTTATGGAAAATACATGTTTTCTCAAAACAATCATTTTGCAGGAACTGATGATGAACGTTGTGAGGATTTTCAACAAGCTTTAGATAATCCGAATATAAAAGCAATTTGGGCGGCTCGTGGTGGTTATGGTTCGGTTAGAATTTTAGATAAACTAGATTTTACGAAGTTTAAAGAAAGTCCGAAATGGGTAATCGGTTATTCAGATATTACCGCGTTTCATAACCATATTCATAATTTAGGAGTAGAAACGATTCATGGAATGATGGGAACAAGCATGCAAGACAATCCACAAGATATTCCTGAAACGATTGAAACGTTGAGAAAAGCATTGTTTGGGGAAACGTTGCGTTATGAAATTTCATCTTTTAAAATGAATAGAAAAGGAATGGTTTCTGGAAAATTAGTAGGAGGAAATATCGCTATTTTAGCATCGATGTTAGGTTCTGATAGTCAAATTTCTACTGAAGGTAAAATTTTATTTATTGAAGAAATTGGAGAGTATAAATATTCGATAGATCGTATGCTACAAAGTTTAAAGCGCGCCGGATATTTTACCAAAGTAAAAGCAGTAATTGTTGGTGATATGACTAAGGTTAAAAAAAACACAACGCCTTGGGGAAGCTCGATAGAGCAACTAATTTTAGATGTTTTACCAAGTGATATTCCAGTTTTATTTAATTTTCCTGCGGGTCATGAGCCTGATAACAGAGCTTTAATTATGGGAAGAAATATTGAATTAAATATTAAAGAAACAACAACAGTAAGTTTTAAATAGTGGCACAACATAATGATCTTGGTAGGAAAGGGGAGGAATTAGCTATTGAATATTTAGAGAAAAAAGGATATTTAATAGTAGAGAAGAACTATCGATACAAAAAAGCTGAGGTTGATATTATTGCGCGAAAAGAAGCTGTTTTAGTAGTGATAGAGGTTAAAACACGATCGAGTACTTATTTTGGCAATCCGCAAGATTTTGTGAATCCGAAGAAAATAAAATTACTTGTTATGGCAATTGATAATTATGTAATAGAAAAGGATTTAGATGTAGAAATTCGATTTGATATAATTGCAATACTAAAAGATAAAGGTAATTATACGATACAGCACATTAAAGATGCATTTTTATATTTTTAAAACAAGAAACCCTACAAATTTGTAGGGTTTCTTGTTTTTATATATTTCTTACTTCTAGTAACTATTTTTTAAAATAATTTTTAACATCCTCTAATTGATTAGGTGTTTCAATTATTTTTTTATTTTTATCTAAGACAAAGAAAGAAGGTGTTTCAGATATATTATATGATTTGACTGCTTTGTTGTTCCATTTCCAAGTTGGATGTGTTCCCATAGCATTGTGCCAAAGAGGTATTTTTTTAATAAATTCATTCCAGTTTGGTATACCATAAGCATCTTCAACAGAAAAAGAAATAACAGAAATATTTTTATGCGCTTGCATAAATTCATATAGTTTAGGAACATCGTGAACACAGTGTGGGCAAGCTGTACTCCAAAAAACTAATAAATATTTTTCACCATCATTTAAAGTAGATAGTTTTAATTCTTCTCCATTTTCTTGCCATGAAAAATCAGGTGCAGTTCTACCAATAGCAGCACTTAATAATTGTAATTTTTCTTCTTTAAATTCAGCATCAAATTGATCAGAAGGTAATTTGTCATAATATTCAGCTAATACCCAATCTACAGCTTCACCATTACGCTTATCTGCCAAAGAAGTAATTAAAAACTCTAAAGTAGTTTTTTTAAGTTTTCCTTTAGGAATTTGTTTCATTACTGTAACGATAGCTTTTCTAAGAAGCTTTTGCTGAACCTGTTTGTCTTCTGAAGAGTTTAAGTAAAAAACGTAATCGTTAATACGGTCCATTAAAAAAGATGAATTGTACAATACATCACTATCAAAATCGATATATTTAAAAAAGTTATCTATCGTTGACTCCATGTAATCTTCCATGTTGTCGATAGGACTAGAAGGGTTGTAACGTTGGGTAGCTTTGATAAAGTGGTTTACCAACATTCCTTCCGATTTGTTTTCATACATGTCTTGCACATCTTCAAGCTCTTTTATCGCTTTTTTGTATGTTTTTTTCGCCTCTTTATCTTCTTCTGTAATATAAGTACCTTGACTTTTATCAATTTTATTTTGTATTTTTATATAAGCCTCTAAATATTCATTATATAATTTATTTTCTCTTGACGATGTAAATACAACAGATTCATCTGGGTATTTAGGATTAAAAATAAACTCTACATTTTCGTTGTTAAAATAAAAATCTACAAACCCAGCGCCTTTGTTTCTGTAGGTGGCTCTGTAAGCTCCTGGTTTAGTATCTTTAGGCAAGTCAAGTTGAAATTTACCTAATACTTGTTGTTCTCCACCAACAAGAATGGTGTCAAATTTTATGGTAGAATTTAGAACAAATTTTTGCTTTGCCCCTTCTATTTTATACAGAATAACCCAATCGGTTTTTTCAGGAGGAGTCATCGTTCCTTTAACGGTATATTGAGCGTTAACTATTGAAGTGGCGAATATTAATAGTGCCAGTAATTTTTTCATCATTATATTTTAAAGGGTTATTAATAAGTTTTAAAACTAGTCATTTGTTAACTTCTATCCAAGAAGTGTACCGTTTTTATTTTTTCTTGCTTATTTTAGAGAAGTTTTACAAATAAAATAAAGAAATGAGTTTGAAAAATAAAGTGTTTTGGATTACTGGAGCTTCCTCTGGTATCGGTAAATCATTGGTAATTGAACTGTCAAAGTATGAGGTAAATTTAATTTTATCATCAAGAAATAAAAATACTTTAGACGAAGTTGGAAATGTGTGTAAAAATCCTTCAAAAGTAAAAATTGTTCCACTTGATTTAGAAAACTATGAAAACATGAAATCTAAAGTTGAAGCTGCATTGTTATGTTTTGGAAAGATTGATGTTTTGGTAAATAATGGAGGTGTTAGTCAACGCTCATTAATAAAAGACACTGATATTTCGGTAGATAAACGTTTAATGGATGTTAATTATTTAGGCACGGTAGCATTGACCAAGGCGTTGTTGCCTCATTTTATTAAAAATAAATCTGGTCATTTTGTGGTAACTACTAGTATTGTGGGTAAAATTGGTACTCCACTACGGTCATCTTATGCAGCAACGAAACATGCGCTACATGGTTTTTTTGATAGTTTGCGCGCCGAACATTACAACGATAATATTTCGGTAACTTTGGTTTGTCCTGGTTTTGTAACCACAAATGTTTCTAAAAACGCTTTAACGGGTGATGGTTCTCCACAAAATAAAATGGATAGTGCTACGGCAAATGGAATTAACCCAGGCCGTTTTGCTAAACTTATGCTAAAGGCAATAAAAAATAAACGAGAGGAAGTGTATATTGCTGGTGTAAAAGAAAAGTTAGGCGTATATGCAAAACGTTTTTTTCCTAAGTTTTTATCAAAAATGATTCGAAAATTAAGTGTTACTTAAAAAAATCAATCAATTCAAAGTAATTGATAATTGCTTCTTTTATTAAAACAGATTGTTCACCAGGTTTTAAGTTTGGTAATTCTGTTAAGGTTTTATAATGAGGCCAACCATCATTATCAAAAAAATCAAATTCGTAATATCCGTAAGGTTCTAAAAGTTTACAAATAGCAATATGCATAAGATTTACTTTTTCGTCCTTTTTAAATTTACGTTGCCCTTGTCCTAACTCTTGCACGCCAATTAAATAAATAACGGCATCAACTTTTAACTCATCACCATCGGCAAATTGATCTGATAAATTTTTTACCAAAAAATCCCATTTTTCCTTTAAGTTAACTTCTTTCTCCATCTGTGTTTTTTGAGTTAGCAAAGATACAAATGAGTTGTGTATATTTGATGCAGAATCTGCACACATAATTATTTAGTGCGTATATTTTAATTAAAATGCCATTATTTTACATTTATGAATACATTTGATATTATTATAGCAGCTTTACTTCTTTTTGGTTTTATAAGAGGATTGATGAAAGGTTTGTTTGTTGAGGTTGCTTCTTTGGTAGCTTTGGTAGCTGGAGTTTATGGCGCAATACATTTTTCGTATTTTATTGCCGATTGGTTAAAGGATAGTGTTACTTGGGATGAAAAGTATATTTCATTAGCGGCATTTGCGGGAACATTTGTTGTAATAATAATTACAATTTCTTTACTAGGTAAAGCATTGACAAAAATAGCTGATTTTGCCTCATTAGGTGCTTTAAATAAAATATTAGGAGGTGTTTTTGGCGCTTTAAAAATCGGATTAATTTTAAGTGTTATTTTTATTTTCTTCGGAAAAATGAATGATACGATTCCGTTTGTAAACAAAGAAAACTTAGAGGAATCTATTTTATATGCTCCGGTTAAAAAGATAGCGCCAACAATTTTTCCATCAATAATTAAAGATGATGGTGAAGTAACAATTCCAGAGATTGAAGAGAATTTAAAAAAAGAGGTATAAAAAAATCCGAAGTTATTAACTTCGGATTTTTTGTTTAAAATCTGTATTTTAATTTTAGTAACGCAAACCTTGGTAAAAGCCTGTATTCTGTAGTTGATGTTCCGATATCACTAATTGAAAAACTTTTAAATGTTTTAGTATTTAATAAGTTTTTACCCGTTAGGAAAAGTGTTAATTTATTATCTATAAGGTTGTAGGTAACGCTAACATCTACAAAATTATAAGTAGCATCTTTTTCTAAATTTCCGAAATAATAACGTTCAGATTGTATATCAGCATTGAATTTCTTGCTAAAAACAAAAGATAAATCTAAGAAACTTTTATTATTTGTAAATGAATTCTTAAAACTTGATTGTTGTATTTTAGAAGTGTTCCATTTTGTACCAAAGTGATAATTAAAAAAACCTCTAAATCCAGATCGTAGGTTTACACCATAATTATAATTGTTAGAAGTTACTTTTCTTAAACCAGTATTATTTACACTATTTTTAAACTCACTTTTAGTATAGCCTACATCTAATTTAAGGTTAGAAGATATCGATTTAAAATAATAATCTATTTTAGAGTTTATGCTTACATATTCTCTATCTTTAATTATAATTTTTTCAGCTTGATTATAGTTTTGTTGTATTAAACTATTGCTCGAAAAGAAATCGTAATTTTTAGTATACATTAAACTAAAATAAGCAAAAAATCGATCGCTATAATTACCTAAAGAGTAGTTTAAATTTGCAGTTGATGCGTTTAATTGATTAAAATTACCGGTACCTTTAGTAAAAGACCGGAAACTTGTTAATGCAAAATTGTTATAAACATCTACTATTTTAGCGTTTGTAGTATTGTATGAAACAGATGAGGTTATTTTATTGCTATCATTTATTTTCCAATCAATACCAATACTTGGATTTATATAAAAGTAGTTTTCACTTTTATTAAGAGTATTGTCATTTAAATTGTTAGTAAGGTTATGAAAGTTTAACTTACCAATAAGACGCAAATCTTTTATTTTTAAATGATATTTAGTTTTTAAATACGTATCATTAACCTTGTATTCAGTTGTATTTTTATAAGCAACAGGAATATTTACAATTGTATTATTTTCTAATAAAGTAAGTTGTGTGTTTAATTTATCGGCTCTATATTCATTTCCTAATTGTAATTCTAATAAGTCACCATTTTCTTTTTTGGTCAGTAAATGCGTATTAAAACCAGCAAATGTCATTTCGCTATCGCTTAATTGTTTTATATTATTCGCATTGGCAGAGTTTGGAAATAAATCTTGAAATAAAAATTGATTTGTTTGATAGTTTTGAGGCGATTTTTCATTGATAAAACGCCCTGTTGTTACATAGACTTTCTTATTATTGAGGCGATTTGTAAAAATTATCTTTTGATCGAAAATATTATTTTGATGTTTTAAATTTTCGGTAGTACTATTACCATTAAAAGTTAAATTAGAGGAGTCGTTAAAGTTGCCATATTTATATTTGGTAGTCGCTGCCAGCATTTTATTTTTGTCGATGTTATAAATTATATCAACTTTACCAAAAGCAATCTTTTTATCATTATTTAATTCAGAGTTTTCAGTATTTGTAAAATTGGTATTGCCAGTATTTATATTATCAATACTTGTTTTGGCGTCACTATTTTCATCCCAATTTAAAAAACTTAAGGCTTTTATTTTTAGTTTTTTTGATGGATTAAAAATGGCATTTAAAGAAGTTAATTCGGTATTGTTAAAATTGGTTCTTTCTTTATCAAAAAATGAATTATAGATAGCTAAGTTTAATAAATTTCTGGTAGATTTATTATCGCCAATGCTTCCAGGTTCGTTATAACTAGTAGGGTTTATTAATTGATTTATATTACCCGTAACATCTATACCAGTATTGTTAAGGCTGGTTAAAAAAAAGTATTTATTCTTTTTTCCGAAATTCATTAAGTTAGCTTTTGTTTCGTAACGGTTTTCAGAAAACAAGCCATATCCTAAACTGATGTTACCAAACCAAATACGTTTCGATTTTTCGTTGAGCTTTAAATTTAAAGCTACTTTATCACTATTTTCGATACCTTTTAAAAGATGGTTGTTTGAGTATTTTTTTAACACTTCTACCTCTTCAATTGGGTGTGCAGGCATGTTTTTAGATAATACTTTATAGCCCTTTTCAAAAAAATCATCGCCATCAATCATTAATTTTTCTATTTCTTGGTTACCTACTTTTATTCTCCCTTCGCTATCAATATTTAAACCAGGTATTTTTTTTAGTAAATCTTCCACCGTTTGTTCGGTACCGTTGGTAAATGCTTTTGTTCTAAAACGAATGGTATCTTTTTCTATAAAAACCGATTTTTCTGCTTTAATAACAACTTCATCTAAACTTATAGCATCTTCTTGTAAAACTACATTAACAGTAATTTCAGCTTGGTTTTTATGAACTACTATTGGTGTTGTTTTAGGTTTAAAACCTAATGAAGAAAATACTAAATTAAAGTTTCCTGTTTTATTTGTTTTAAGTTGGTAATACCCTTTTTTGTTTGCATAGGTGTAAGAAATATAATTTTTAAGTAAACTGTCTTTTAAAATTACATTTCCTGTTATTATGTTATTTTTATTATCTTTTAAAGTACCTGAAATTATAGCTTGCGAAAAACTATAAGTACATATTAAGAAAAAAAACAAACTAAAAAATAAGGTATTTACTTTTGTTTTTCTTCCCATTCGTATATTATCTCTTTTTGAGAATTTCTATCTGTAGACGATGTTATTACAGTGGTGTTTCTATCACTGTTTTGTGCATTCATTTTTGAAGTTAATTCTTTCATTCTATTAGGAAGAATAACCTCAATATACTTTTTTAAAGGTATTGCCTTTTCTTCATCAGGAAAGTTGTTAATAGTTATAGTATCTTTAAAAGTTACTTTAGTAACTCTAAAATATATTTCTTTTTTAGCATCTTTTACTTCAATTATTAAACCTGGTAATCCTTGTAGTTTCCAAGGTCCAAAAGGTATTGGTATTTGTTGTGTAAACCAACAGTTGTATGTTCTGCCTCTAAAGTAGCCAGTTGCTTTTTGGCATTTATATTCACCTATATCTTTAAACTCATCTGTTATTTTCCAATTAATTTTAGGTAATTGTTCTTTAAGCATCTTCATTTTATTACGTCCAGATAATAATAAATTCTTATTAATATCAGTAAATACTTGTGGTCTTTTATCAGATTCAGGAAGAGTAATATTCAGGCTTCCATTTATCCATTTTTCAGTCTTTGTTTTTAATCCATTTTTTGATTTTAATACTATATAATGCGATTTATTATTACTTATTTTTAAAACTCCAGTAGTTTTATATAATTGACTAATATTTGTAATAGCATCATATTGTACTTCTAATGAGTTTTGACCCATAACAGTTGCTGTTATTAAAAATAAAAATAGGTGTAGAATTGTTTTTTTCATTCTTTTTATATCAAAAAATATTGTTTAAGTGTTTCAGAAGAACAGTGCCACATTGTGGAACTGTTTATTTTATTAATTATTTAATCCAATCTTCTGCCATTTTCAATGCTACTTCATCTGCAAGATGTTGAGCTTTACCACAATCACCTCTATTGTTTGATGCGGTAGCGCTATGTCTTACTCCATCAGATGTTGTATAAGTAACTGTTATAGTACAAATATCTGCTTCAATAACCGTTTTTGTAATTGCGCTTAAACCATTAAAAACATAACTTTTAACAAATTCAGTTTTTGTGTTGTCAATAATTGGGTTTTCTGTGGAAGCATTTGCATACGTTCCTATTAGCATAAAAGCTAAAATAAAAATTACTTTTTTCATAATATTTAAAAAATTAATAATCCATTATGGTCTAGAGTGATTCGTTTGCAACCAAGTAATAACCTAATTTTTTAGCATTTTAACTTTTAGATTAATCACTAACTAGTATTGTTGATTAAAAATAAAAATTTTTAATGCCATTAATTGTTTATGATTATTACTGTTACAAACTTATAAATCAAACTTATAAATCAAACTTATAATTCACAATACCCAATACCCCTAATTGTTTGTTAGGGTTATCCCTAATTCAAATAGGGTTAACCCTATTTTTGTTAACGTTTCTTTAACGTTTATATTTGATCATACCCTATTAACATTAAGTTGAGGTATAAAAAAAATCCGAAGTTATTAGCTTCGGATTTTTGGTTTTATAAAGTAGAAAATATTATAACATGGTAACTTTACCAGTTTGTAAAGAATATACTCCACCAACTATTTTAATTTCACCATTGTCTTCCATTTCTTGTAAAATTTTACTTTTTTCACGGATACGCTCAATGGTCATTTTTACATTATTTTCAACAGTTTTTGCTACAAACGCACTGTTTGATGAGTTTGCTTCACCATCAATTTGTTCTGAAGATAATTTGGCAGCAGGTACAATATTATCTAACATAGCAGTGATATTACCAAGCTCTACACCATCGCAAGCAGCTTTTACGGCTCCGCAACTTTCGTGACCTAAAACAAAAACTAATTTACTTCCTGCAACTGCACAAGAATATTCCATCGACCCTAAAATATCAACGTTTTCAAAGTTACCCGCTACACGAGCTACGAAAACATCACCAATAGTTTGGTCGAAAGCTAATTCTACTGGTACACGAGAATCGATACAAGATAAAATTACTGCTTTAGGATTTTGTCCGTCAGTAGTTTGTTTTACTAATTCAGTAACATTTGATGCTGTTAAATTATTAGCTACATAGCGATTGTTACCTTCTAATAAATCTTGTAATACTCCATTTGGAGTTAATGTACTTTGTACTTCTTTTGTTATTGCTGTGTTTCTCATTTTTTTAATTTTTATTTGATACATTTAATTTTACCCATGAAAGGCAATCGTTAAAGGTGTCGAAGATATGTTCTTCAGAAATTAGGTCAGGAATAATATCAATACGTTCCATCATATAACGAGGTTGTTTTAATACATCTACTAATAAAACGGTTACGCCACTTTTTTCTAAATCAACTAACATATCCTCTAAAGCATATAAACCCGACTGATCTATATACTGCATTCTTCCCATTCGAATAATTACGTTTGATGCCGTGGCAGGAATTTGTTTTGCTAATGCTTGAAAATCACTTGTTGATCCAAAAAATAAAGGTCCTTTAACATGTTTGATAAAAACTTCTTCTTTTAATTCTTTCGGAAAGTCTTTTTCATCAGCCCAAGCTTCTTCATTTAATGATTTTACATCAGAACGTTCGGCAGTTAAATCACCGATTTTTTTCATAAACATTAACGAGGCAATTACTAAACCAATACCTACAGCGTATACTAAATTCCAAAAAGTTGATAATAATAATACCACGATCATAATAATCACTTCAGAACTTACTTTAAAAGGTCCAATTTTAGCATCACGAGGTAAGTTAGGTATTGCTTTTAAGCCTTTGTAATCCATTACTCCAATACCCACGGTAATTAAAATACCGGCTAATACGGCAGCAGGAATTTTAGAAGCAATAGGGCCTAAGCCTAATAAAATTACCAATAACATAACTCCAGCAACCATACCTGATAATTTGGTTTTACCACCAGAGTTTATATTTACCACAGTACGAATAGTAGCACCAGCACCAGGAATACCTCCAAAAATAGCAGCGATACTATTTCCTATTCCTTGTCCAACAAGTTCTTTATTAGGTTTGTGCTTTGTTTTGGTCATATTATCAGCAACTACTGATGTTAATAACGAATCAATGGCACCTAATAACGATAAAGTTAATGCTGTAAAAATATATGGTGTAATACCAGATAAGCTAAAATTTGTGAAAATACCCATATTTGGTATAGGGAATCCTCCAGGGATTTCTTCAATTGGACGATAGTTTAAGCCGAAGCCTAAAGCAACTCCTGTCATTACAACTAAAGCAACAAGGGTACTTGGTACAGCTGTTGTAATTCGTTTAAAGCCGTAAATAATTATAATAGTTCCAAGTGCTAATAATAATTCTAACCAATTAATATTTGATAAAGCCCTAGGTAAAACTTTTAAGGCACCTAAAGCGCCTGAAGCTTCCTTGCCAGCCAACGTTTTACTTTCCTTTAAAATATCAGCTTGTGTAGTAGCTTCAGATCTTTTAATAGTTTCTCTAAAATCTTCTAGAACTAAAATACCTTCACCAGCTTCTTCTTTTAAGATGTTTTCTAAAATTAATTCTTCCGCTTGCGGTTTAAATTGTTGTACAAATTCAACATCTTCTTTGGCATAATAACCTACCGATGGTAAGATTTGAGTTATAAGAATTATTAAACCAATGGCAGTCATAAACCCTGATACTACAGGGTAAGGAATGTATCGGATGTATTTTCCTAAGCCTAAAATACCTAGTAAAATTTGAAATAATCCTGCTAGTAAAAATACGGTTAAAATAGCTGGTAAAGCTTTATTAATATCACCATCGTTGGTAGCAAGTATTCCTGCAACGACAACCATACTTACGGCTGTCATTGGAGCCGTTGGTCCAGATATTTGTGTATCTGTACCTCCAAAAAGAGCAGCGAAGAAAGCAATAAAAATTGCACCATACAAACCAGCACTTGGTCCTAACCCTGAAGATACCCCAAAAGCTAAGGCTAAGGGAAGTGCAACAATACCGGCAGTGATACCACCAAATAAATCTCCTTTGAAATTTGAGAATAATTTTTTCATAAATTAAATGTAATAATAAATTTTAACCTTCCTGTAATGAAAAGGTTATGAAATGTGTTTTGCAATTTTATATAAATAAATTACGAGTAATAAAAAGTGTATTATGCTAAAGTAACTCGGGAGGTGGAGTTAATATTTTTGAGAATTCAGATATGTAGTTTTTGGATTTAAAACGTACATTTTTCTTTTTTTGAATATTTTTAAAAAATATAGAAGTATTGTATTCGTTAACTTGTGTTTTTAGAGCAAAAATTTTTATTGCCTTTTGTCCTTTATTCTCTTCTTCTTCATTCAACTCAAAAAAAATAGTAATATCTTGATTTTTATCAATCAAAGACACTACTGTAGGGGTAATAATTATACCTACAAATAAAATAGTGAAAAAAAGAGCTATTTTAGGTTTCAAATGGAAATCAGTTTTTAAAGAAAAACAAAAATAATTAATTTTACAGACTTTAAATGTTATAATGGCTTTAAATTTTTAGATAACATCCACCCTGTTTTTCCATCTACTAGCTTTATTTTATTCCAATCATCAACAGTGTCTAGTATATTAACTTTGGTACCTTCATGTAATGTGAAAATTTCATCAGCATCATTTGTAGGTGCGTTTTTAATTTCTATTTCTTCAGAAAAAATAATAGCTTCAATGTTTTTTATTGATTGATTATATTGTGAATAAGTGATTATAAGGCTAATTATTACTAATAAAAAAGATAAAATACTTGTAGTGAAAAATAATCTTTTTTTACCTGGTGCATATGAAAAATAGTAAGCTAAAAATAAAAAAGAAGCTAAAAAAGAAAGTAATATTACAATAATAGCCCATGTGTTATAGGTTAATTTTTGTAAAAAATTTTCATTTATTTTTTGTAAAACAGTTTTTGGAAGCTCTTCTATTCTGTCTAAAGTTAAGCGTTTTGCAATGATTAGGTTGTTTTGAGCATCTTCATTTAAAGGGTTTAATTGGAGTGCTTTTTCATAATTATAAATAGCCGGTGCGACTTTGTTTAACTTATAATAGGTGTTTGCTAAGTTGTAATATAATTCAGAAGAAACATTTTTTGTGGTTATAATTTCTTCATACAATTTAACAGCATCAACATATTTGCCATCTTTGTATAATGAATTTGCATTAACAAATAATTCATCAGTAGCTTGTGCTACAATAATGCTTGATATAAAAAACAATAATAGTGCAATAACTTGTTTCATTATAATTGTTTATCTAATTGAGTTATAACTTGTTTAGCTTTTTCGTACTCTTCTTTCATTTGTACATCGGTAATAGGCGTATATCTGGCAAAATCACAATCATTTAAAACAGCAATAAAATTTGTAGTACTTGTGTTGTCAACCTGTTTTTTTTGTAATAATTCCGTGATCTTTTCACTACTTATCTCTGCTGTTTCTACGCCTAATTTTGCTCTTAAATAATTATGTAATGCTCTTTCTAAAGCCTCATAAAAGGCCTCTTTATTTCCTAATTCTTTCTGTGCTTCTGATAAATATTTTTTGGCAAGTCTATCAGCTTTTCTTTGTTTATTACCAGCGATATCGCCATCACGTTCTTCTTTTTTCTTGTTGATAAAAATTACAACAGGAATTGTAATTATTGGCAAAAATAATAGCAAGTAAAAAAAGGTGGATTTAAAAAAGTTTGAAGTGCTTACAGAATTTAAAGAAGTTGAGGTTTGAATGTATCTAAAATCATCTCCCGTAATTTTTACAGCTTGTTTTACATTTGAATTTTGCTGCGTAGTAGTTGGTAATTCTTTACCTTCTAAAACATCAACGTATAAATCTTCAGTTGTAATGGTTTGGTATACTTTTTCTTTTGGATTAAAATACGAAAAGCTAGTTTTAGGGATCTTATATTTTCCTTTAAACTCGGGTACTACAGTATAATTATCAGTAACAGATCCTCTTAATCCGTTAGCGGTAACACTTACTTTTTCTTTTCTTTCAGGTTGATAAACTTCTAGTTCTTTTGGTGTTTCAATAGTAGGAAGTTCAAATAATTTTAAATTACCATTACCTTTTACAGCTATACTTATTGTTGATGATTCATTAGCTTTTAAAGTATTTTTACTTAATGCAACATCAAAAGAAAATTGCCCTACTGCACCGGTAAAATTAACAGGTTTATTTTCAGTTGGTAACGCTTTTGCGCGCACTATTTTTTTAGCAGAAGAAAATTCTTTTCGAACCTGTTTTGTGATTACGTTTCCAAAAAAATCAGCACGTCCAGTAGGTACAGCAACAATAATGTCCATTTTCATTGGATCTATCGTCAAACGTCCATCCTTTGTAGGTATTAAAAGTGCTTTGTGTAAAACAGCATAACGGTAGCGTTCTCCATTGTACATACCTGTTTTTACAGGAGTTCCATTTCTTTTAATCTCTTGATTCCAAAAGCCATTATACTGTGGTGCTTCTGTGATAGCATTATCATAAATACCTACGTTTTCACTAAAATATAATCGATATTCAACATAAATACCTTCGCCTACATAAGGTTGCGATTTAGAAAGCTCTGCAACTAAATGAATATTTTGTTGTGCAATATAATTAGGGTCATTTGGGTCTTTAGGAATTTCAACAGCATTTAAAACAATAATTTTTACAGAATTCGATTTTATTGTTTCTCCATCAATATCAATACTTGCTGAAGGAATTGTAAATTCACCTTTTCGTTTAGGTTGTATAATGTAAGTATAGGATTGACTAAAAGTAGCCTTACCGTTTATCCAAGATTGACTTACCGATTGGCTTGGCCCACCAACAACTTTAAAGTTTTTAAAGTTTGGGGGTGTAAAGTTATCAGCACCTTGTTTGTTAATAGAAAACTCAACACGCAAACGCTGGTTAACGCCTAGCTTGTTTTTACTAACGCTTGTTTTTAATGCAGATTCTTGCGCATTAATTGTTAGTGTTATAAAACAGATTAGTAATGAGATGTATGTTTTAAATTTCATATTAGTTTTTCGAAAAATGTAAAAATAATTAAGATTTTAATAATTGAAAAATTACCAATCTTTTTCTTGTTTTACTTTTCTTCCTTTCGATTTTTTAACATTCATTTTCTTTTGTGTCTTCTTCTCTTCGTTGTTTAAACTTTCTAACAACTGCTTCATTTGCTCAGGAGACATTTTAGCTTGTTTAGGTTGAGGCTTTTTGTCTTTCTCATCCTTTTTATTAGGTTTGTTTTGATCTTTTTTCTCCTGATTTTTCTTGTCGTCCTTTTTATCTTTGTCGTCGCCTTTTTTGTCTTTATTTTTATCGTTTTTCTGATCTTTTTTGTCCTTCTGATCTTTCTTATCCTTGTCTTTTTTATCTTTATTCTTGTCCTTGTTTTTATCCTTTTTGTCTTTTTCTTGCTGCTTTTTTAAATCTTTTTGAGCAGCCGCTAAGTTGTAACGCGTTTCATCGTCGTTAGGATTGTTTCGTAAGGCATTTTTAAAGGCGTCAACAGCAGGTTGATATTGTTTTTGTTCCATCATTGCATTACCAATATTATGGTATGCTTCTGCTTTTTCAATTTTATTTTTTGCTGTTTTTGCAGTTACTTCAAACTGCGCAACGGCCTCTTTATATTTTTTTTCTTGATATAAGGTATTCCCAAAATTATAACTAGCCTTTTCATATTGACTGTCTTTTCCTAATGCTTTTCTGTAAGCAATTGCGGCATCGCCAAATTTCTGTTTGTTATATAATTTATTTCCTTCACGTAATAAACTTCTTGCTTCACGTTGTAATTTTAACGTGTCTAACTGTGCCGATACCGTTATGGTAATTAGCATTAAAAATAAGCACAGTATATTTTGTAATTGTTTCATTCTTTATAAAATAAAATCTACGAATCTTTTTCGTTAAATAAATCAGCTTTTTTAACCCATTTTGTTTTCTTTTCAAAGAAAAATAAATCGATAATTAAAAATAATAATCCAATACCTAAAAACCATTGAAATTGATCTTTGTAATCAGAGAATTGCTTGGTTTCAAATTCACTTTTTTGTGCATTTGCAATAATATTCTGAATTGTTTCTACAGGATTGTCTGTTTTGTTACCATCCATATATTTACCATTTGATGCTTCTGCAATATCTTGTAAAACAGGAGAGATTCTTTTGGTAATTACAGTTTCACCTTTTCTATCTTTTTTATAACCAATAAGCGCGCCATTTAATTTAATCGGAATTGGTCCTCCTTTTTCAGAACCCACACCAACGGTATACACTTTTACACCTTCGTTTGCTATATTTTGCGCAATTTGTTTGGTTTCTTCTTGATGATCTTCACCATCAGAAATAATAATTAAAAAACGATTGGTTTGTTCATCATTATTATAATAGGTTTTAGCTAAGTTTAAGGCTTCATTAATAGCGGTTCCTTGGCTCGAAACCATATCTGGATTAGCATTTTGCAAAAACATTTTAGCCGCTGCATGATCGGTGGTAATTGGTAATAATGGATATGCGTTACCTGCGTAAATTATAATTCCGACTCTGTCACTACCAAGTTTATCGATTATTTTAGAAATGATTTGTTTTGATTTTTCCAATCGATTTGGTGCAATATCTTCGGCTAACATACTTTTAGAAACATCCAAGGCAAAAACTACATCAACACCTTCGCGTTTTACTGTTTTTAGTTTGGTTCCCATTTTAGGGTTTACCAATGAAATGATTAAAAATGATATTCCGATTAAAAAGAAAATCATTTTTAAAACTGCTTTAAAAGTTGATGCATTCGGCGCAATTTTTGCTAATAATACTGCGTTTGCAAATTTTTTCTGGGTACGTTTTTTCCACCATAAAGTCAGTAAAAATATAACAACTAATACAGGAATAATTGCAAATAATATAAAATATGTTGGTTCTTCTATTCTGTACATTTTTTATATAAAACTTTTAAATAAGGTGTTTTTTAATGTGAATTCTAATAATAAAAAGATACCTGCTAAAAAGACTAACAGTCTATATTTTTCGGTATAATTATAGTATTTAAATTCTTCTATTTTTGTTTTTTCAAGCTTGTCAATTTCATCATAAATAGCTTTTAATTTAGAGTTATCAGTAGCTCTAAAGTATTTTCCGGCTGTTTCATTAGCGATAAATTTTAACAATTCTTCATCAATTTCTACTTGCTGATTTTTAAAAGATATTTTACCAGTACGCGGGTCTTTTGCCCAAGGAAAAGGAGCCATTCCGTTCGTTCCAATCCCGATAGTATATACCTTTATGTTGTTTCCTTTGGCTAAATCGGTCGCTGTTTTTGGATCTACAAACCCTGCATTATTTACACCGTCGGTAAGTAAAATAATAACTTTACTTTTAGCCTTACTTTCTTTTAGCCTGTTTACTGCCGATCCCAATCCCATACCAATAGCAGTACCGCCTTCTAACTGGCCCCATTTAATTTCTGAAATGGTTCTTTTTACAATCGATTTATCGCTAGTAATAGGTGTTTGTGTAAAACTTTCACCAGCATAAACTACAATTCCAATTCGATCGTTTGGTCGACGATTTACAAAATCGCCTGCAACTCTTTTTAAGGCTTCTAGTCTGTTTGGCTTTAAATCTTTAGCTAACATACTTGCTGATACATCAATTGCCATTACAATATCAATACCTCGGTTAGATTTTGTTTTTTTACTTACAGCAACATTTCTTGGTCTAGCCAAGGCTATAATTAAACAAGTTAAAGCTGCTAAGCGTAAAAAGTAGAGTAACGGTTTTAGTTTTGATAAAATATTACCTTGTACTTTAAAACCTTTAACACTAGAAATGGTTAAATGTGCGCTGTCTTTTTTTCGAGAATAGAAATTCCAGCATGCTAATAACGGAATTAATATCAGTAACCATAAAAACTCCGGACTATGAAACTCAAAATTATTCCACTTCATCTTCTATTGCTTCTTTTTTAGGTTTTAAATTATCAATTATAAGTTTGGCATCTTTACGATCAGCTTCAATTTGATGCGCCATTGGTTTCGATTTTGCAAACTTTACTAAGTCAGACTCTTGTAATAATTTTCGTAATTTATAAATGGTTTCTTTATCAGTTTCAATCGATTTTACTTCGTTAAAATCATTCAAAATATCAACTAACTCATCAGTAGTAACCTCTAAAGCTGGAATGTTTAATTCTCTTTCAATATAGGCTCTTACAATTTCAGTTAACTCACTGTAATACTTTTTAATTTTATTGTTTTGCCACAATAATTTTTTATCTAATTCTTGTAGTTTTTCAATAGCTTCTTCATAAGGTGGTAATAACGGAACAATAACTTTTTCGACAGTTTCTTCTTTCTTTTTGAAAACAAAGAAATACAATAGTAAACCAATTATGATAAGTATAGCTAATGCCCACCAAAAGTAATTTTTAAAATCGTCAAATTGATAGGGTTCTCCTTTAATGCCTTTAATAGGAAATTTTTTGATCTTTGAAGTATCAATGGCAACAGTTGCTACGTTAATTAGCAAACTATCTGTTAAATAGGCTTGATTTTTTATAAAGACTTGTTGTTGTGGAATGTAAAACGCACCGCTATCAAAACCAGTTAAAACATATTTTTGGATTAATTTATTTTTAAGGGTATCAACTTTTAAAGTGTCTACAACTTCTAAACCTTGTAAGTTTTCTAGTTTTGGCAGAATAACATTTTCGGTTTCATTTACCGAAATTTTATATTGAAATTGCTCACCAATACGAATATTAGTGGTGTCAACTTCAATTTTTATTTTGTCAGATTGCGAAAATCCAACGTTATAAATTAGTAAGAATAGATAGAATAATTTAGCTTTCATTTGTTATTCAGTCAATTAAAATATATCGTTATTACTTTCGTTTAAAATAACCTAATAATTTTTTCACATAGCTTTCATCAACGCGTGTATTGATGGTTCCTGCACCGCTTTTCTTAAAAGTAGTTTCAAAATAATCAACCAATCGCAAAGCACTTGTTTTGTATTGTTTTCTTACAGATGAAGCACTGGTGTTTACCAAATGTGTTTCGCCTGTTTCAGCATCGGTCATAGGTACCATTCCTAAATTCGGAATTTCCTCATCGTGTTTATCATACACTCTAATACCGGTAACATCATGTTTATTACCTACAAGTTTTAGTGTACGCTCGTAATTGTCATCCATAAAATCAGAAAGCATAAAAACAATGGCTTTCTTTTTTATGATATTAGATAAAAACTTTAAGGCTTCACTAATATTTGTTTGCTTACTTTTTGGTTGAAATTCAATTAACTCTCTAATAATTCGTAGTACATGACTTTTTCCTTTTTTAGGAGGAATAAAAAGTTCTACTTGATCAGAAAATAAAATTAAACCAACTTTATCATTATTTTGAATGGCAGAAAACGCTAATGTTGCTGCAATTTCAGTAACCGTATCTTTTTTAAATTGATTTGACGTACCAAACGATTCAGAACCAGAAATATCTACCACAAGCATCATCGTAAGCTCGCGTTCTTCTTCAAAAACTTTTATATAAGGTTCGTTATAGCGTGCAGTTACATTCCAATCAATAGCTCTTATGTCATCTCCATATTGGTATTGACGAACTTCAGAAAAAGTCATACCGCGCCCTTTAAAGGTTGAGTGGTATTCTCCTCCAAAAATATGATTAGACAAACGACGTGTCTTAATTTCTATTTTACGAACTTTTTTTAGTAATTCTTTTGTATCCATTGTTCTTCAATTGTCAGTTAACAGTTTTTAAATCAGCTTAATTTTTATACTGATACTTGTTTTTTTGATAATTGATTTACGGTACTTGTACTTCGTTAATTATTGAGTTTATAATATCTAAAGAAGTAATGTTTTCTGCTTCAGCTTCATAAGTAATTCCGATTCTGTGACGTAATACATCGTTTACCACAGCTCGAACATCTTCTGGTATTACATACCCTCTTCTTTTAATAAAAGCATAACATTTAGCTGCTTTTGCTAAGTTGATACTTCCACGAGGCGAAGCTCCAAAATTAATTAAAGGTTGTAATTTTTCTAAATTATATCTTTCAGGGTAACGGGTTGCGAAAATAATGTCAAGAATATATTTTTCAATCTTCTCATCCATATATACTTCGTTAACAGCTTTACGAGCGTTTATAATTTGATCAATAGAAACTACAGGATTTACTTTACCAAAACTTCCGTTTAAATTAGCACGCATAATTGTTTGCTCGTCTTCTAACTTCGGATAATCGATAACAGTTTTTAACATAAAACGGTCAACCTGCGCTTCAGGTAAAGGGTAGGTTCCTTCTTGCTCAACCGGATTTTGAGTTGCCATCACCAAGAAAGGTTCTTGTAACTTAAAAGTTTCATCGCCAATAGTAATTTGACGTTCTTGCATCGCCTCTAAAAGAGCCGATTGCACTTTTGCAGGGGCACGATTAATTTCATCTGCTAAAACAAAGTTTGCAAAAATTGGCCCTTTTTTAATCATGAAATCATTTTCTTTCATGTTATAAATCATGGTACCAACAATATCGGCAGGTAATAAATCAGGTGTAAACTGCACACGACTAAAACTACCTTGTACTGCTTTAGATAAGGTATTAATGGCTAGAGTTTTTGCTAGTCCAGGTACACCTTCTAATAAAATATGTCCGTTACCAAGAAGTCCGATAAGTAATCGTTCGATCATATATTTTTGACCAACAATAACTTTATTCATTTCGTTTGTTAATAAATCAACAAAAGCACTTTCTCTTTCAATTTTCTCATTAATGGCTCTTACATCTACATCCATAGTAATTAAAATCTGTTTTATTTTATGAAACAAAGCTACAATAATAAGAAAATAACTGATGTTAAAGTATGGTTAAAGCTAAAAAACACATCATTTTAATTATTGTATGTGTTTTTATTTTGTGATTATTTTAACATTTTGTTTGTTGTGTTGTTTAAATATTAGTATGTTTATAGAAAATTAACTATTTCAATATGAATAAAACAATTAAAATTAAAAGTCATGCTGTAAAGCAAAAGACCTTTCTTTTTATTAGTGCCTTATTATTGTCTTTTACAACAATGTTTGGTCAAACAATTAAAGGAAAGGTAATTGATGAGAGCGGAGAGCCGCTTCCTTTTGTAAATGTTTTGAAAAAAAACACGGTAAGTGGAGTTAGTACCAACGAAAACGGAGAGTTTTCTCTTGATGTAAAAAAATTACCTGTGACCTTGGTGTTTTCATCAGTTGGGTTTACATCAATAGAACAAACTGTTTTTGAAAATTACTATGTAAACGTTGTCTTAAAAGAGGGGAATGTTTTAAATGAGGTAGTATTAACAGGTAACCGTTCGAAGCCTAGAACAATTTTAGATTCGGCAGTTCCTATTGACAATGTGAGTTTAAAAGAATTGCAGGCTACCGGACAAACTGATATAGCTAAAATGTTAACTTATGCAATTCCTTCTTACAATTCAACAAGTCAATCAATTTCTGATGGTACAGCTCACTTTGATCCAGCTGATTTAAGAGGTTTAGGACCAAGTAGAACACTTGTGTTGGTAAATGGAAAACGTAAAAATCAAAGTGCTTTAGTGTATGTAAACGATACTCCAGGTAAAGGAGAGGTTGGAGTAGATATGAAAAGTATTCCTACAGCAGCAATTGAAAGAATTGAAGTTTTACGTGATGGTGCCTCTGCACAATATGGATCTGATGCGGTTGCTGGAGTTATCAATATTATTTTAAAGAAAAATATTGACTTTACACAGGTAAATGTTAATGCAGGAGTTACCAAAGAAGGTGATGGATTTAATGCCGAAGCTGATGTTAACCATACTTTTACGTTTGGTGATGGTGGGTATGTAAATGCTACGCTTGGTATGAGTTATCAAGATAAAACAAACCGAGCAGGAGAGCCTGGTAAAGACGGATTGTTTGGGGTTGATAATCAGTGGACAAGAGATAACCCGGATTTAGGAATGAATATTGGGCAGCCAGAAATGAAAAAAGGAGATTTATTTGTAAATGCTGAATATCCTTTAAATGATAATACAAAAGTATATGCTTTTGGAGGGTTTAATATTAGACAGGGAAAAAGTTTTGCTCTTTATAGAACTCCGTATTGGGTTCAAGATCCTCATAATTTATTACACGATGCAGGAACAGAATACCAAGGTTTTCAACCGACCTTTGAAACAGATATTAAAGACTTCTTATTTACAGCAGGAACAAAGTTTAAGTTAGGCGAATTTGATGCAGATGCGAGTGCAAGTTATGGTAGGAACTCTGTAGGGTATACGATTGGTAACACATTAAATCCAAGCTTAGGAGCTAGTAGCCCTACATCTTTTGATGCAGGAGCATATGCTTTTAGTAACATTATAGGTAATTTTGATGTGAGTCGTTCTTTTGGAGAAGTGAGTGTTGGATTAGGTTTTGAGGGGCGTCAAGAAAAATTTGATGTTACCGCTGGGCAAGAAGAGTCTTATATTGATGGAGGGGCACAGTCTTTTCCAGGATTACAACCAGGAAACGCTTTAAACGAAACAAGAACAAACATCGGAGGATACGCAACATTGGATTGGGATGTGTCTGAAAAATTTTTAATTGGAGGTGCAGTTCGTTATGAAAATTATTCTGATTTTGGAGGAAACACTTCTTGGAAATTAAATTCAAGATATAAATTAGGTGAAGCTGGAGTATTACGTGCATCATACGGTACTGGTTTTAGAGCTCCTTCATTACATCAAGTATATTTAAGCAATGTACAAACATTACTTTCTGGTGGTACAATTTCTAACCAAGGTACATTTAATAACGTAAGTCCAGTAATTAAAGATTTAGGTGTGGAATCATTATTTGCAGAAACTTCTAAAAGTATTTCGGCAGGTTTAACAGTAAAGGCATCTAATAATTTTACTATTTCATTAGATTATTATAATGTAAGAATTGAGGATAGAGTTTTATTTTCTGGTGAAATTACTGGAACTGATGATAACGGAAATCCTAATGCAGCAGTGCAACAAATTTTAGATGATAATAAGGTTACAAGTATTAAGTTTTTTATAAATGCAGCAGATACTAAGACAGAAGGTATTGATTATACAATGCGTTATAAAAATATTGATTTCGCATCAGGAAAATTAGGAATAAATTTAGCTTTAAACCTTAACCGTACAAAATTAGAAGGAGAGGTGAAAACACCTTCAAAATTATCGGGTTATAAGAATGCAATTTTTAATAGAAAAGAACAATCAAGAATTATTAGTGCTAGACCGAGTAGTAAGTTTTTATTCGGAGCAGATTATAAAATCAATAAGTTTAGTGCTGGTTTAAATAACACCTATTTTGGTGAAGTAACATGGCAACATGCAACTGATCCAAATAAAGATCAAACTTTTAGTGGTAAAGTAATTACGGATTTATCTTTCGGATATGAATTTTCTGAGGTAGTTTCTTTTACAGCGCAGGTAAATAATTTATTTGATATTTACCCAGATGAGGTTGAAGCAAAAGGAGATGTTACTACTGATTTAGGAGGACGTTTTAAATATCCTTGGGAAGTAAATCAATTTGGATTTAGTGGAACAATGTTTAAAGCAGGGTTTACATTTAAATTTTAAAAAGAAACATTTATTTTATATAGAAAGCACCTGAAAAGGTGCTTTTTTTATGAATTATATTTTTTTAAAGATAGTTTTTTATCTTCAAAAACTCCGTAGGTAAAATATTGAACCCAATCACCAGTGTTTATGTACTCGCTATTTTGATTAAGTTTAATTTCTAAAGGAAGATGACGATGTCCAAAAACAAAATAATCATACTGTTTTGTTTCTAGTTTTCGTTTGCAATATTGTACTAGCCATTCATTTTCTTCGCCTAAAAACTTAGCGTCTTCATCGCCAGAAATCATTTTGTTTTTAACAGACATGTATTGTCCTAAACGAACTCCTAAGTCGGGGTGTAACCAACGGAATAGCCATTTAAAAGGCTTAAAAGTAAATACCTTTTTCATGCGTTTGTAACCTTTGTCGTGAGGTCCTAAACCATCTCCGTGCCCAATTAACAAAGTTTTTCCGTTTATGGTAAACTCTTGTGGTTTATGAAAAACAGGAATATTTAGCTCTTTTTCAAAATAATCATGCATCCATAAATCATGGTTTCCAACAAAAAAATAAATTGGGATTCCGCTATCTTTAATTTCGGCTAATTTACCTAAAACACGTACAAATCCTCTAGGGACAACGGTTTTATATTCAAACCAAAAATCAAACAAATCTCCAAGTAAAAATATAGCTTCAGCATCTTTTTTAACTTCGTTTAACCAAGCAACAAATTTTTGTTCTCGCGGGTAACTAGCTTCTAAAGTTGGCGCTCCTAAATGTTGATCGGAAGCAAAATATACTTTTTTATTTTCGGAAGTGGTAATGGAAATCAAATTGTAATTTTTGGTAAAAATAACTAATTTGAGCTACTTTTGTTAAAAACACTAAGAATACCATGGAAATAAACCCGTTTGACGATACTTATTTTATGAAAAAAGCGTTGCAAGAGGCAGAAATGGCTTTTGATAAAGGTGAGGTTCCTGTGGGTGCTGTAATTGTTTTTAAAGATAAAATAATTGCTAGAGCGCATAATTTAACAGAAATGTTAAACGATGTTACTGCGCATGCCGAGATGCAAGCTTTTACTGCTGCTGCTGATTTTTTAGGCGGAAAGTATTTAAAAGATTGTGTGTTATATGTTACACTTGAGCCTTGCCAAATGTGTGCAGGGGCAAGTTATTGGACACAGGTAGGTAAAATAGTATATGGTGCAAGTGAACCTAAATTAGGTTTTTCTGTTTTAGGAACAAAGTTACATCCGAAAACAAAAATAGTGTCGGGAGTTTTGGCTGAAGAGTGTAGTTTTTTATTAAAGAAATTCTTTGCTGAAAAACGTAATTTGAATTAGTTGTTTTTTAAAAGTATAACTAAATTGTGGGATGAACTTTATTTTTGGTAATTAAGCTTAGCCCCGATTGTAGCATTTGTTTGAGCTCCTCGCAGAGAGCGAGTGCGAAAAGCGGGAAATAGCTTCAAGTATTAATATTTAAAACAATGTTTGTTGTTTACAACCACTTTCGTGTTCTAATAGCCATTTTTTTCGCCAAATACCGCCTGCATATCCTGTAAGTGAGCCATTTGAACCTATAATTCGGTGGCAGGGAATAATTATCCAAATAGGGTTTTTACCGTTGGCAGATGCTACGGCTCTAATTGCCTTTGGGTCGCCTAATTGCTTGGCTTGTTGTAAATAACTTCGGGTTTTATTAAAAGGAATGTTTTGTAATTCGTTCCAAACGGATTGTTGAAATTTAGTGCCTTGTGGATTTAATTTTAAATGAAAGGTTGTTCGTGTGCCTGCAAAATATTCGTCTAATTGTGTAATACATTTTAGCAAAGAAGGTGGAATATTTTTGTTTTTTGTCATTTCGAGCGGAGTAGAGAAATCATCATCTAACACAGAAACTGATTGAATTCCGTTTTCATTTCCAACAATTTTTGCTGTGCCAATTGGTGTTTTGTAATAAGTTGTTTCTGTTTTCAAAACATCATTTTAAGTTAGCTCTTCTTTTTCTTTTAAAACCTTGAATATTTTTTTATCAACTTCTGAAATATTATTTAAATCGTTAAAATTTAACCATTTTATTTCTGCTATTTCATTGCTTGGCTTGGGGGTTCCTATATACGTAGCTTTATAGCAAGTCATTTTTACAAGAACACCTGTTTTGTCTCCGTCAGATTGTGCTATAAAGGTGCCGAAATAAGTAATTGATTTAGGGGCAATATCTACCTGTAACTCCTCTTTAATTTCTCGAATTAAGGTTTCTTGGTCGGTTTCGTAGCTTTCTCTTTTTCCTCCAGGAATGTAAAATTTCTTTTTTCCTTTAGAGCGTGTACTTAGTATTTTTCCGTTTGTAATTTTAATTAAAGCAATTTTGTCAATCTCTTTCATTCGCTTACACTTTAAAAATATCTTTTGAATTTTGTGTAGTTATTTCAGCAATTTCATCAAAAGAAACGCCGTAAATATCTACTAATTTATCTACCACGTTGGTAATATATGCGGTTTCATTACGTTTGCCTCTGTATGGTGTTGGTGCTAAATACGGCGAATCGGTTTCTAAAACAATGTGTTTAAGATCGATTTGATTTAAAAATTTATCTATTTTTCCGTTTTTAAAAGTAGCAACGCCTCCAATACCTAATTTCATGTTATATGAAATTGCTTTTTTTGCTTGTTCTAAAGTACCTGTAAAACAATGAAAAATACCGAATAAGTCATCTCCTTTTTCACTTTCTAACACTTCAAAAATTTCATCAAAGGCATCGCGACAGTGAATTACGATGGGTAGTTTTTTTTCTTTTGCCCATTGAATCTGTGTTTTAAAAGCTTCTTGTTGTTGAGGTAAAAATGTTTTGTCCCAATATAAATCAATTCCAATTTCGCCAATTGCATAAAAGTTACGTTTATCAATCCACTCTCTTACATGTGCCAGTTCTTCTTTGTAATTTTCTTTAACAGATGTAGGGTGTAGTCCCATCATTAAAAAAACATCATTCGGATAATTTTTTTCTAAATCAAACATTCTTTCAGTGTAAGAACTGTCTATTGCTGGAATAAAGAAACGTGAAACTCCTGCATCTTTAGCGCTCTGCATTATTTCATTTCTATCATCATCAAACTGGTCTGAGTATAAATGGGTGTGTGTATCGGTAATCATTTATTGCTGTATATTTACAGGACAAAAGTACGAGAAATGGCAAGTTTGAAAAAAGTATTAAAGAAAAAGAAGTATATAAAAATTAAACTTAAAAAAATTGTTACCAATCATTTAGAGTTAAAAGCTGAAATTAATGGTGTTAAAGGGACGTTTATTTTGGATACAGGTGCTTCAAATTCATGTGTTGGATTAGATTTAATAGAACATTTTAAATTAATATCTGAAGAGAGTGAGGTGAAGGCTGCTGGAGCTGGAGCTACGGATATGGAAACGAAAAAATCAGAAAATAATTGGTTAAAAATTGGTAAATGGCAAACCAATCAATGTAATTTAGTGTTGTTTGACTTGAGTCATGTAAATACGGCTTTAACACAGCATAAGGCTGATAAAGTAAATGGAATTATTGGTGCTGATGTTTTAGAGAACGGAAAAGCATTTATAGACTACGATAAAAAAGTATTGTATTTGAAAAAATTAAAAAAGAGAAAACGTAAAAATTTGGTAAAAGTTCCGTTTTAATTCTAAGACTTTTTTATTAAAAAGAAGCACTTATTAAGTTGAGGTAATTTATAAGTTCTAAAATTATAAGACCAAAGTTAATAAAGGTTACATAGTAGGATATGGTTTCTAGTTTGTATCGTTTACTTTTTTCTGTAGGTATTATTTTAGATAAAAAGAATAGTACAAAAAGGAAGAAACCTCCAATCATTGGTATATAGTACACAATGGTTTGTCCTTCTCCAAAAAATAGTGAAAAGGTAAGCGGTGTGCCAAATAAATAAGTAATAACCCAATTAATACTAAAAAACATAAACTGTAGTATTAGACTGCTTAAAAGAGGTGTAATAAAATCATCTTTTTCTCTTTTCTCATGTTCTTTAGAATTAAGAAAAACTATAATGTAAAAAGGGCAAAAGGAATGTATAAGTAGTCTAAGCCAGAAATTTATTTTTAGTATAGGTAGGTTTGATGTTAGTAATTTTGGGTAAGATAATATATCAAAAAAGCTAAATATGGTTAAGGTTAATATTGATAGTATAAGTAAGGGGAAAAATATAAAGCCCATAATATTACCTTCCATTCCTTTTAAATAAGCGCGTAAAGTAATAGCTGTTATTAGCCAAGTAATTGATGAAATATATAAATTTTTAGGAATAAAAACTTCCCAGAAATTAAAATCATTGTAAAAACTAAAAAGATAGGTTACACAGAGTATAGTGGTTAGATAAATTGAGTAGAAGAGTAAATAGGGTACTAATTTCAGTTTCATAACATTTGTACCCTCTTTAGTAAAGAAATACGAATCTTTTTTAAATGAAAATGAGATAAAAATTAAAAAAGAAAAAGGGTTAAAAAGTATATTAGTAATAGCAAGTAATATGTTCATTTGATGTTCAATAAAAACTTTTGAATGTTTGGTCTTCTCTAAGTTAGAGTCTTGTAAAAATATCTTAAAAGAAATAAAAAAGGGTAGTAATTTTAAAATTACTACCCTTTTTATATATAAAACGTATAAAGATTAACTTAATACTTCTTTAATTCTCTTAATAGCTTCACGTAATTGTAATTCTGACGCCGCGTAAGACATACGAATACAATCAGGAGCACCAAAGGCTTCACCTGTAACGGTTGCTACGTTGGCTTCTTCTAACAATAACATAGAAAAATCGCTTGCATTTTTAATTTCTTTACCTTTAAAGGTTTTTCCGAAGAAAGCAGAAATATCAGGGAAAACATAAAAAGCACCTTCAGGTACGTTTAGTTTAAATCCGTCTATTTCACCTAATAGCTCTAAAACCATATTTCTACGCGTTTTAAATTCATCAACCATGTATTGTACTTTAGTTGGTTCGGCTAAAACAGCAGTAATTGCAGCGCGCTGTGCAATACAGTTTGTACCCGATGTTATTTGCCCTTGCATTTTAGTACAAGCTTTAGCAATCCATTGGGGAGCGCCAATGAAACCTATTCTCCAACCAGTCATAGCAAATGCTTTAGCTAATCCGTTTACGGTAATAGTACGATCGAACATGTTTTCGATAGCAGCAAAACTAAACGGTTTTGTTCCGTAATTAATATGCTCGTAAATTTCGTCTGATAGTATGTATATCTGCGGATGTTTTTCTAATACTTTAGCCAATGCTCTGTATTCACTCTCCGAATAAATTGTTCCGCTTGGATTGTTGGGAGAGTTAAAGAAAATCATCTTTGTTTTTGGCGTAATCGCTGCTTCTAATTGTGCTGGAGTAATTTTAAAATCACTATCGATAGATGATGGAATTTCAACAAATTTAGCTTCGCATAAAGTTGCAATTGCAGAATAACTTACCCAATAAGGTGCAGGTAATAAAACTTCGTCACCAGGGTTTAATAAAACTTGTGCAATGTTTGCAATTGATTGTTTTGCCCCTGTTGATACAACAATTTGATTTGGTGTATAAGTTAAATCATTATCACGTTTAAATTTTTCGCAAATAGCTTCTTTTAATTCTACATATCCATCAACAGGAGTGTATGAATTATAATCTTGATTAATTGCTTCGATAGCAGCATCTTTAATAAAATCAGGAGTGTTAAAATCAGGCTCTCCTAAACTTAAGCTAATAATATCTTTACCAGCGGCTTTTAATTCTCTTGCTTTAGCAGCCATTGCTAAGGTTTGCGATACAGGTAAACTGTTAATTCTGTTTGATAATGGATTTGACATTGTATTGTTTAGTTGTGTGTTATTTATGCTAATTGAGGTTCTTTTCCTAAAGAGCCTAGTTGTTTAAAGTGCTCAATAAGTGCTCTTGTCATTGTTTTGTATTCGTTGTAAGGTAAATTAAATTCCTCAGCAGTTTCACGCACTATTTTTGCTAATTTATTATAATGAATGTGCGAGATGTTAGGAAAAATATGGTGTTCTACTTGATGATTTAATCCACCAGTATAAAAATTAATTAACCAGTTTTTAGGCGCAAAGTTAGAAGTGGTGTATAGTTGATGTACCGCCCACGTATGTTCTAAATTACCTTCTTTATCTGGTAAAGGCATTTTAGTATTTGGCACTACATGTGCTAATTGAAACACTACACTTAAAATCATACCAGCGGTATAATGCATAATAAAAAAACCTACTAAAACTTTCCACCAAGCAATGTTTAAAACAAGTAATGGTAATAAAATCCATAAAGAATAATAGATAACTTTAGAGATTACTAATTTTGTCCATTCTATTTTAGGGTTTGGAAATTTACCGTAGGATAATTTACGTTTTAAATAATTACTCATTTGCTTAAAGTCGGTTGTTATAGCCCAGTTAATGGTTAATAGTCCGTATAAAAATATTGAGTAAAACTTTTGAAATTTATGTATTGGTAACCATTTTGAGTGTTTAGAAAAACGAATAATTCTACCTGCATCAATATCTTCATCATGCCCTTTTATATTGGTAAACGTATGATGCAAAACATTATGTTGTACTTTCCAATTATACACATTACCAGCCAAAATATAAATACTGCTCCCCATTAATTTATTTAGCCAATTTTTGCTTGAAAAAGATTCATGATTAGCATCATGCATTACATTCATGCCCACGCCAGCCATACCAACACCAGTAATTACAATAAGTAGCGCCATTAACCATTGCGGCATGTTTACTGTTAATATTAATATAAATGGTACTAAAAAAGCGGTAAACATAACAATAGCTTTGGAGTATAGTTTCCAGTTACCAGTACGTTTTATATTATTCTCTTTAAAATAAGAATTAACTCGTTTGTTTAGAGTTCGAAAGAACTTTGCATTATTTGTTCTTGAGAAGTTTATTGTCTTCATGAATTTTGTATTACAAACCGCAAAAATAAACGTTTTTACTAGATGGTTATTGTCTAGTTTAACTTTTTAACAATAAATATATCTTTTGTTAGATAAATAACGATTACGGAATTAGTTTTTTATTTTTGCAACGAAAAAATTATTTAATGGAACTTATAAAAAAATACTTCAGCAATTTAACTGAAACACAGTTAGACCAGTTTTCTAAATTACAAGAGTTATATGAAGATTGGAATTTAAAAATTAATGTTGTTTCTCGTAAAGATATTGATGAATTGTATTTACGTCACGTATTGCATTCTCTAGGAATAGCAAAAGTAATGCAGTTTAAACCGGGATCTAGAGTAATGGATGTTGGTACTGGTGGCGGTTTTCCAGGGATTCCATTAGCTATTTTATTTCCAGAAACACAATTTCATTTGGTTGATTCTATCGGAAAAAAAATAAAAGTAGTAAACGAGGTTGCTGAAGGTTTGGGCCTACAAAATGTAAAAACAACTAACGGACGTGTTGAAGAGGTTAAAGATACATACGATTTTATTGTTAGTAGAGCTGTTGCACAAATGGAAACTTTTGTTGGTTGGACAAAAGGGAAAATATCAAAAAAGCAAAACCATGATTTAAAAAACGGAATTTTATACTTAAAAGGTGGTGATTTATCGGTAGAGCTAGAAAAATATACATCAGCAACCATTTATAATTTACCTGATTTTTTTGAAGAAGATTTTTTTGAAACTAAAAAAGTGGTGCATTTAGGGATGAAGTTTAAAGCCTAACTACCATATTTTAAACGATGATTTAAAAACTGCCTAAAACCGAATCTTGTATACTTAATGATTCAATTCTAGACAGTTTTTATTTTTTAGCAGCATCCTGAGTTTGGGGCACAAGCATTTTGTTGTTGTAATTCTGAAAATTTTAATTTTGGTTTTTCTTGAGGAATTCCACAATTATCCTTTGCTAAACAATCTGTTCTTGTAGAGGTTAGTAAGAAATTTGTACCGTCAAAATCTAATCCATATTTACCAATAGTATTTCCCTGGTATTCTACTTCGATATTTAAATCAGGAATATTTAATACTTTTTCTGAAAGTTCAATAATATGTGTTAACTTTTCTGGGTGTAACCTGTGATCGTAATCATCAGCTTCCCATAATTGAAAGTTTACTACTTCTTCGTTTCTTACGGTTCCGCCACAATCAATAAAGTTTTTGGTGATTTTTCCAACTTCCGTTACATGAAAATGGTTGGGTACTAATTGACCATTTGGTAATTGAAAAGCGATGGTTTTTAAAGAAGCTAGATGGTTTTTAATTTCTGATAATTTCATGTGTTTTTTTATTTTAATTGTAATATTACGATTAATGATTGTAAATTTTTTTAACAGCAAGTATTTGGGTTGCTGTCAAGGTTTAAAAAACTATTTAATAAGGTTTTTATGTTAGTCCAATTTTCTTGATCTATACAATAACAAACGCTGGTTCCTTCAATGTTTCCTTTGATAAGATTCAGATTTTTTAATTCTTTTAAGTGTTGGGATATTGTTGGTTGCGCCAAGCCTATTTCATTCACTAAATCGCCACATACACACGAATTTATTTTAAATAGGTATTGTAAAATAGCAATACGTGCTGGATGCCCTAGTACTTTTGCTATTTTAGCAAGGTCATTTTGTTGTGGTGTAAATATTTCTGATTTGGTAAGCCCCATTAAGATAATTATTATATTGCAATATTACGATTAATATTTGATTTAACAAAATATACCGTTTTTAGAAGGGGTTTTATTGCTTAAAAGATTTGTGAGCGTTGTTTATCGATTTGCAAAAACTTTGTAAGTTAGCTTAGCCCCGATTGCAGCATTTGTTTGAGCTCCTCGCAGAGAGCGAGTGCGTAAAGCGGGTAATAGCTTCAATTTATTTTAGTTAAAAATTTAAAAACCCCTTCGGTAGATTTGAAGAGGTTTTGAGAGTTTTACTTTTTAATACCAGCGTTTTTTCTTCTTTTTTGAAGCTTCGGATTTTCGCCCTTTTTTGTTTTTACTAATGGTATTTGGTTGCTTTTTATGTTTTGGTTTTACTAAAAGAAACGGATGATCTTCAATGATTTTTATTGGTCTCTTTAAAAATTCTTGAATTGCTTTTATGTAGCTAGTTTCATCGGCACTACAAAGTGAAAAGGCAATTCCAGATTTTCCTGCTCTACCTGTTCTACCAATTCTATGTACATAGGTTTCGGGTACATTGGGGATGTCTACATTAATAACGGCATCAATTTTATGAATGTCTATACCGCGTGCAGCAACATCGGTAGCAATTAAAATGTTTGCTTTGTTGTTTTTAAAATCTTCAATGGCTTGGTTGCGTAAAATTTGTGTTTTATCACCGTGTACACTGGTTACTTTATAGCCATTTTTTATAAGTGTTTGCTCTAATTTATCAACGCCAAATTTGGTACGCCTAAAAATAATTATGCGTCCTTGAATAGTATTACGTAGTAAGTGTAAACATAAATCTACTTTGTTTTTTTTGGGAGTGTAATATAATAATTGCCCAATTTTATTAACCGAATTGTCGGTAGGAATAACATTAACAGTTTCTGGTTTGTAAAGCATCGATTTTGCTAAATCGTTTACTTTTTCGGGCATGGTAGCCGAAAATAGGAGTGTTTGTTTTTTACGAGGACAAAGCTCTTCAATTTTTCTTACATCTTGAATAAAACCCATGTCTAACATTAAATCGGCTTCATCTAAAACAAAAGTTTTTAATAAGCGTAAATCAATGCTTCCTTGTTTGTACAAATCAATAAAACGCCCTGGTGTTGCAATTAAAATATCAACGCCTTTTGCTAAAACATCTTTTTGAGGTTTTGTTGAAATACCTCCATACACAGCAGTTGTTCGTAAATTTGTATACTTACTATAGATGGTAAAGTTATCTTGAATTTGTATGGCTAATTCTCTCGTAGGACTTATGATTAAAGCTTTTATTTTCTTTTCGCCCTTTTCTGAGTCTTGTTTTTTAGATAATTCGTTTATAATAGGCAAAGCAAAAGCGGCGGTTTTTCCTGATCCGGTTTGCGAACCAACAATTACATCTTTTCCACTTAACGCAAGTGGAATTACTTTTTGCTGCACTAATGTAGCTTTGTGATACCTTTCTTCGTTTAATGCTTTTAAAATAGCTTTGTTAAGATGTAAATCTGAAAATTGCATTGCTTCTTTATTTTTTGCAAAGATACTGTAAATGAAACGATATAGGTTGTTTAAAATATACTTTACAGGGTGGTAAAAATTTATATATAAGTTAATATGAAACCAAAAATAGATCCTTCTAAAACAATAAAAGCACTGTTTAGTTTTTTAAATCCAAATACAGTAATTAAACTAATAATGGCAATAACAATGGTTCGCCAGTCGGTTAGCGTATCTTTAGCCATGTTAAGGCAAACTGCAATAATCAATGCCACGGCAGCCACGTTAACGGCATCTAAAACTGCACGGATGATATTAGATTTTCTAATTTTTGGCATTAATGGATTTAGAATTAAAACGAAAATAAAAGAAGGTAAAAAGATTCCGATTGTAGCAACTAATGCTCCTGTTATTCCGTTTAGCTGCCACCCGATAAAAGTAGCGGTTGATAAAACGGGGCCAGGCGTAATTTGTCCGACTGCAACGGCATCAATCAATGCTTGCCTGGTTAACCAACCGTTTGCAACGAGTTCGGTATCTAAAAAAGCAAATAAAACATAGCCACTACCATATAAAATGGTTCCTATTTTTAAAAAAGTAAGTCCAATTTTTAAGTTGCTTAAGTTTAACTGTTCACTAGATTGAAATAGTAAAAATGGAATAAAGCTGTGTAGCGTATTCTTTTTTTGTTGAAAAAGATAAAAAACAAACCCAAATAAACCACAACTTAATAGCGTGATGATTTCGTTGATGCTTGATAAACATAAAATTAGCGCGATTAAACCTAGAATTGCTAATTGCATATTTTTAATAGCTTTTTTACCTAGTCGGTAAGCTGCCATAATGATTACGGCAATTACAGCTGGTTTTATGCCATAAATAAAAGGCTCAACTTTTGGTAGTTGTCCATATTCTTGATATAACCATGCAAAAATTGAAGTAATAATAACAGCAGGAAAAACAAATGAAAATCCTGCAACAATTAAGCCTTTCCAACCTGCTTTTTCATGACCGCAATGCATCGTCATTTCGGTTGAGTTTGGGCCGGGAATTAAATTGGTAGCTCCGATAAGGTCTAAAAAATGATCTTGCGTCATCCATTTTCTTTTCTTTACTACTTCATCTTCCATCATTGCAATATGAGCTGCAGGCCCACCAAAAGCGATGCTTCCTAGTTTAAAAAATAGTTTGGCAATTTCTTTTAAGTCGTTTTTTTGAGACATCAACCTTTGTTGTTAGTAATAGCGAATTTATTAAAAAGTAGCTAGATTTCTCTTTATAGCAAAAAAAACCGAGCTGTGAGGCTCGGTTTTTCATTATTGTAATGAGTTATATTATAATCCAGCTGATTTCCAAGACCAAGTAGAAACATCTACTTTTGTACCTGTTTTATAGTCAGCAGTTGTAGAAGCGTCAGCTCCATCTATTTTAACATTTGATAAATCACCATCATCTTTCATGTCGATGTTTGTATCATACCCTTCTAACCAGATATTAGTAATAGTTGCACCTGATTGTTTTTTAAACTGTAATCCTGTACCACCGGTAGTTGAAATAGCAGTTAAGTTTTCAAATTGAGGATTACCATTTACTTTATCTCCTTCAAAAGCAGTTGAAAAATTATCAATAGTATGAGAAATGTAAGTGTTAGTTACTTTACCGTTCCATCCTTCAGTCCAATCTACTGAGTCATCTTCGTTATTTACTAAGTATAAATTTTTAGCAGAAACTGTTCCTCCAAAAAATTCAACACCATCATCAGCACCGTTAATAACAGCAATGTTTTCAACAGTTGTACCAGAACCTACTGAGTAAAAAGAAACTCCGTTGTATTGAGAATTAATATTAATTTGAGCACCAGTTCCTTTAATAACTAAATATTTAACAGATCCAGAGTTGTCTGCATCGTCATTACCTCCATAGTTGAATCCACCAACTTCAGCAGTAACATCAGTTCCTGCAGAGGTAGTTGCTTTACCACAGATGGTTAATCCACCCCAATCTCCAGGTTGACCGTTAGCAGAACTCATTACAACAGGAGCATCAGCAGTACCGTTAATGTTAATTTTACCACCTTGTAAAACTGCTATGTATACATCCGTTCCTTTAGCATCAACAATGATTTTTGTTCCTGCTTCAATATTTAAAATACCTCCATCTTTAACGATGTAAGAACCTGTTAAATTGTATGTTTTATCAGCTGTTAATGTGATGTTTCCGGTAACTTCACCTACCAAAGGAGTGATTTCAACAATTTCTCCGTTAATGAATGACCAGCTAGAGATGTCTACTTTAGTACCATCCATATAGTCTTTATCAGTTTGAGCTGCACTACCGTCAATAATAACATTAGATAAAGCACCGTCATCTTTCATATCGATGTTTTTATCATATCCATCTATATGTAAATTTGTAATTGTAGCACCAGAATTCTTTTTAAATTGTAAAGCTGTACCTCCTACGATCGATTTAGCTGTAAGGTTAACTAATTTAGGGTTTCCGTTATCTTTGTCAGCCTCTACAACTGTTGAGAAATCAATTTTAGTATTAACAACATAAGAGTTTTCAATAGTACCATTCCATCCTTCTGTCCAATCAATAGCATCGTCTTCTAAATTTTCTAAGTAGATGTTCTTAGCAGAAACCGTACCTCCAAAAAACTCTACACCATCATCAGCACCATCAAAAACAGCAATATTTTCAACAGTTGTACCTGAACCTACTGAGTAAAAAGAAACTCCATTGTATTGAGCATCTATAGTTATTTGTGCTCCTGTACCTTTAATTACTAGATTTTTTATAACTCCAGAATTATCAGCGTCATCATTACCACCATAAATAAATCCACCAACTTCAGCAGTAACATCTGTTCCTGCAGTGGTAGTTGCTTTACCGCATATGGTTAAACCACCCCAATCTCCAGGTTTACCTTCAGCAGAACTCATAACAACCGGGTTGTTATTGGTTCCGTTAATGTTGATTTTACCACCTTGTAATACTGCTAAGTAGATGTCAGTTCCGCTAGCATCAGCAACAATACTTGTACCAGCAGGTATTGTTAAAGTAGCACCTTCTTTAATAATAAAAGCACTTGTTAATGCGTATGATGGGCTAGTTAATGTGTAATCTTCGGTAAGTTCACCACTCATAATACCACTCTTTAATTTTTCTACAACATTAGAAGTATCTGGAGGTAAAATTGCTGGATCATCACTACTACAATTTGTAAATGTTAAAGCAGCGATTGATAAAGCAGCAATACTTAATAATTTAAATGGTCTTTTCATTTTTATTTGTTTTGTTTAATTTCGTTATGCAAATTAAAAGCCTTCGTTTTTTGTTTCTTTTAACTAAATATTAACTGATTGTTATATAAAAAGTTAAATGTTAAATTAAGGTTTTGTGTTTGTTAGAAATTGTAGTTTAAGCTTAATGAAAGCTGTCTCCCTTTTTTATAAGACAACACAGTTTCGTTTGTTTCAATTAAAGTATTTAAATTACGAACTAGTTGTGTTTGTTTGATAGCTGGGTTTAATAGGTTTTTACCTACAAGTTTAGCTGTAAATCCTTTAAATAATTGTTTACTTATAACTAAATCAAGAGTTACAAACCCTTTTTCAATAATTTCATCATTATAAAGAGTAGCGCTGTTAGTAAAATCTTCAGGAGCTCCTAATGCGTAAATTTTATCAGATGAATAGTTACCTGTTAGTGTAGCAGAAAATTCATTTTCTTTATTATTTGAGTATCCGATAGAACCGTTAACAATAAAGTCAGAAGCGCCTTGTAACTCAGATTCGCTTTTACCTTTAAATTGGTATTTAGCATCTAAATCTTGATTGAACCACATTTTTGTTAAGTTAGCAGTAGCGTTTAAAACAGTTTCGTCTTCATCGTTTTTTAATAAATCAAATCTACCTTCAAGCTCTAAACCTATAATATCTGCTTGATCTCCGGTATTAAAAAATTTAAAGTAACCTGATGAACCTTGATCTTGAGTTAGGTTAATCGGATTGTTGATTTGCTTGTAAAAGGCAGTAGCTGAAAGTAATTCGCTTCTGCTAGGAAAAAACTCCCATTTTAAATCAAGATTATATACGTCTGATTTTTCTAAGTTTTCATTACCTCCAATAACACGACCTGTTGGAGATACATATTCGAAAGGAGATAATTCTTTAAATTCTGGTAATGTTTGTGTTACACTTGAAGCAAAACGAATAAAGTTTCTGTCGTTTAATTCGTATTTTAAGTTAACACTTGGGTATAAACTTTCGTATACTTTGTTAGTTGTTCCGTATCTCCCAGGACGATTTGATACATCCCAAGACATATCTATTTCATCTCTTTCAAAACGTAAACCAATGTTACCAGATAGTTTGTTGTCAAATTTAAAATCAAAATTAGTATATGCAGCTAAAACTAATAATTCACCTTGGTAAAAGTCAGGTTGCTGTTCTCTTAAAGTTAATCCTGAATTTGTTCCTAATTGTAAAACTTCTGAGATTTGATCGATAGAAGGGGCGGTAAAGCCTTTTGCTCTAAAACCTAAAAACAATGAGTTAAAACTTCTTTCTTTTTTACGAAAATTTAAACCGTAGTTTAATTTATAAGGTTTGGCATCATATTCGTCAGCTACTTGCCCTAAAGACCATTGGTTTTCAATGTAAGCGTTGTATTCAATATCTTCAATTTTTTGAGAAGATTTTCTTTGCTGATAATCTCCTACGTGAGCAAATTGAATTAATGGGCTTGTGGTTGGGTTTAAAATATTTACTTCATTTCTGATACGATTAGGTTCTTCGGCTAAAACGTAATTATAACCAGTAGCCCAATTTAATTGGTTGTTTTTATTCCACTTATGTTCCCCCATTAATTGGTTTATAAACATGGTGGTTTGTTTAAAGTTTTGATCTCTTACAAAAGCTCCATCTTCTTGCGGGTCTTGGTCAAACACATAGCCTTCGCCGTTTCTACCTTGTTCATACAAACCATCTTCTCCTTTGTTTACAAATAAGGTGTTGTACTTTATTTTATTGTTGTCATTTAACTTAACATCTACTCTTATGTACCCCGTACTATTTGTTTTTGAGATAAAATTTTCAACATCAGTAAATGAGTTGTTTAATACATTTGATCTGTATGATTTAAATAATCCACTTCTGTATTCAGCAGATTTTGAGTGTGAAATAGATGTTAAAACTTTCCATTGTTTGTTAAGAAAGTTGAATTTCTTAGCGCCTGATAATGAAATTCCATAATTGATAGGAGTTGCTACGTTTTTAGTGTCCCATCCTTGTAATGTCATTAAGTTTTGTAAAGCATACTTTTTTTTATGAAATCCAAAAGTTACATCATCACTAATAGTACTTTGTTTAAAATTGTCAACATCTAAAGCGTTTGAGTTTCCTCCACCGCTAATGCTAATCGAGAAAATATCTTTAGTATATTCTTTTGATGAAACATCTACATTACCTGATGCTTGGTCTGAATAACTAGAAGTAGCATACGTTTTACTAATACCAACATTTTGTATAACATTGGTGTTAAATAAACCTAAATCAACATTTTTGTTACTTACATCATCAGAAGGAATAGGGAGTCCGTTCATTGTTGTAGATAAATATCTATCGCCTAAACCACGAATATATATATTACCTGAACCTTCACTTTTATTAACTCCAGCAATTTTTGTAGTTGCTGTTGCTGCATCTGAAACACCTTTTTTAGCTAATTCTTGAGCACCAATACTTTCTTTAATTATAACAGCTTTCTTTTGCTCTAATAATAAAGCACTTGATTTTTCTTTACTAACTGTTGCGTTAATTTGAACTTCATCTAATGCAACACCTTCGTTTGCGCCAATTGCTTGATTAACAATTACTCCTTGGTTTGCCTTAATAACAATATTTTTTTCTATGGTCTGATAACCAACAAAACTGAAAACAATCGTTTGATTTCCTTCAGGTGCGCTAAGGCTATATTTACCATCTATATCTGTAGTTGCTCCTATTGAGGTTCCTTTGATAAAAACATTTGCAAAAGGTAGTGCTTCATTGTTCATTTCTTTGTCTGTAACCACACCAGAAACAGTACCTTTGCTTTGAGAAAAGGCTAAATTACATAAGCTTAAAAAAGCTACGAATAGTATTTTTTTCATTACTAAATTGAATTCTATATTATTTAAGGGCAAAATTCAATCTAAGAAGTAAAAGTAATGTTAACTAGAAATTAATGTTGCATTATCAGAATGTTTGTTTAGTGTTATGAGGTAAGGGTAATTGTTACCATATTGTTAACGGTTAAAATATTTTAATTCCTAAAGTGTAGGTTCTAGGAGTTGCAGGCCCGTATATAAAGTTGCTGTCTCGCTCGTTTCCTATATCAAATTTTGATTGATAACTATCAAAAATGTTTTTAACCCCTACTGTAAACTCAATATTTGTTTGTAGTTTTTCTAATTCGAATTTATAGCTTGAATTAATACCTACATTAAAAAATGATGGAGAAGTAAAATATTCATCCTGTATTAAGTTTTGATTAGATGCTAAATGCAAAACATTCATCTTGCCGGTATATACTAAATTTAAAGCTGTTTTAAACTTTTGATTAGGGGTATAGGTTGCAGTTGCGTAACCATAAGTATTTGGTGTACGTAAAAATTCTCTTTTTGTTTCTAATACATTAGAATTGGTTACTGCCGTATTGTATTTGCTCGACTGATAAGTAAAACCAGCATCAAACTGAAAGATACCATCGTAGTTTAAACGTGTTTCTAGTGTAATTCCTTTTACAACAGCGCCATCACCATTCTTTTTTTCAAAAACCTCTCCAAAAGCATCCTCTCCTATAGCTTCTAAAAAGAAAGCATCTTGTAAATTGGTATAAAAACTTTCAACAGTAAATCCGTAAATATAATGTTCGGTTGGTTGATCGTAATTAAAAGAAACAGTGTAGCTATTTGAACGTTCTCTTTTTAAATCATCAGCAAGTTGCACTCTTGATATTCCTCCGCCGGCAAAAGCAATGTGTAAATCGGTGTCAAAAGCTTGTGGTGCTCTAAAACCTGTACCCCAAGTTGCTCTTAATTGTCCTTTTTCAAAAGGTTTAAATAATAAAGAAACTCGTGGGCTTGCTACATTGTTAATAAGTGTTTTTTTTGTGCCATCTTTTTTCAAGGCATTTAATTTATGGTGATCATAACGAACCCCTGCAAGTAAATTCCACTTTTCGTTTATTTCCCAATCACTCTGAAAAAAGAACCCGTAATTTTGAGTAACCTGATCTACTTTGTATTGATAAGCATCAATTTCATCAAATACATCATCTTGTACAAACTCCGTTCCGATAGTTAATATATTATTCCCTTTTAAAAAATCATCTAATTTATGGTTAAACTGTAATCCTCCTTGAAAAGTAGTAGTTTCAGAATTACCATAAGGTGGATTTGCTAAATGTGCAGTGTCTTCAGTTGTTCCTGCTTCTGGGCGCACTCCAGTGTAATGATCTCTATCGGTATACTGAGAAGAAAAATAGGTGATAATTGAACTATTATCATCGTTAAAATTAATTTGATAATCAATATTACCAGCATACACATCATGTGTTCTTTCTTCAGATTGCAATGCAAAATGCGGAGCTGTTTTAATCATTTCGCCACCATAACGATATTCGTTCATTTTACTAAAGTTAATTTCTATCTTCTGATTTTCGGTAGGTAAAAAAAATAAATTAGTACCAAATGAGTTGTTTTTTAATTGTGGAAGCTCAGAATAATTATCACCATTATGATCATAAATTTCTCGAGCTCTATTGTTTATAAAAAATGAAATTCCTGCGTTTTTTTCATCATTTATAACAGTAGCGTTACCCGTAATAATATGATCAGAAGTTCCTTTAATATTTTGGTATGTGTAACCAATGCTGTACTCATTTTTTTTAGGAATATTGGTGATAACGTTTACAGTACCACCAATAGCGCTAGAACCATAAAGTGCAGAGCCTCCACCGCGAACCACTTCGATACGATTTATCATATTTGTAGGAATTTGTTCTAAACCATACAAGCCTGTTAGTGGACTAAAAATTGGGCGTCCATTAATTAATATTTGCGAATATCCCCCGGCTAATCCATTCATACGAAGTTGTGTATAGTTACAGGTTTGGCAATCGGTTTCTACTCGTAAACCTGTTTGGAATTTTAACCCTTCAGATAAATTACATGCTTGAACGTCAGCTAAAGTTTCACTGTTAATTACATTTACAATTACCGGACTGTTGGTTTGTCGTTTATCTGTTCTTGTTCCTGTAACAGTTACTTGGTCTAAAATTTCAGCAGTTTCTTTTAGTATAAAATTAACTTTTTTTTCTTCGGATGATTTTAAATTGATGTTTTTTCGTTCTGATAAATACCCTAAAGAAGAAGCAACTAAAACAAATTTATTTTTTGATGTTTCAAGTGTGTAATTTCCATTTTTATCAGTAGTTGTGCCAATGTTTGTTCCTTTTATAAGAATATTTGCAAAAGGAATTGTTTCTCCTTTAGCGTTAGTTGTTTTTCCTGTGATTATTTGTGCTTTTACAAAGGTTGTTGTAAATAAAATGATTAGAAGAATAGAATTTTTCATTGCTGATTGTTTTAATTTTTACGCAAATGTAAATAAATTTTTAGACAAGACTAAAAATTATTTTATATAAATGAAAAATTATATATTTGTAAAGTTAAAAAAATACAATGTTTAGCCAGTCAGAAGAAAATTATATAAAAACCATTTATCATTTAGCAGTAATGTCTGATAAAGGAATTAGTACAAACGCTATTGCTAAAAGTTTAAAAACAAAGGCATCTTCGGTAACAGATATGATTAAAAAATTATCTGACAAAGAAGTTGTTGTTTATAAGAAATATCAAGGAGTTACGTTAACTGATCTCGGAAAAAAAACGGCAGCGAATATTATTCGAAAACATCGTTTGTGGGAAGTTTTTTTAGTAGAAAAACTTAATTTTTCTTGGGATGAAGTGCATGAAGTTGCTGAACAATTAGAACATATAAAATCACCTAAATTAATAGATGAATTAGATGCTTTATTAGATTTTCCTACACATGATCCACATGGTGATCCGATTCCTGATAAAGAAGGAAATCTACAAATTATTGAAAAAAGTTTACTTTCGGTTTTAATAAAAGACGAGACGGGTGTTTTAGTTGGCGTAAATGATTCTTCTTCTGAGTTTTTACGTTTTTTAGACAAACAAGGTATTGCTTTAGGGCAGCAAATAACAATTATGTACAAAGAACCTTTTGATGATTCTTTTCTAGTGAAAATCAACGGAAAAGAAATGACGATTTCAAATAAAGTGGCAAACAATATTTATATACAAAAAAATTAAGATGAAGAAAGTAGCATTAGTATTGATAATCTTATTAGTAGTAAGTTGTGGTAAAAAAGCAAAAAACAAAAACGGTAAATTAAAAGTAGTTACAACCACTACGATGATTACCGATTTAGTGAAAAATATTGGAGGTGATAAATTAGAGGTTAAAGGTTTGATGGGTGCAGGAGTAGATCCGCACTTGTATAAAGCTAGCGAAGGCGATGTTTCAAAATTATTTAATGCTGATGTTGTTATCTATAACGGATTACATTTGGAAGGTAAATTAGAAGAGGTTTTTGAAAAGATGCAACATCAAAATAAAAAAACGATTATAGTTTCTGACATAATTAATAAAAATGATTTAATAAGTTCTGAATTATTTGCGTCAAATTACGATCCTCATATTTGGTTTGATATTAATAACTGGAGGAAAATAACATTATACGTCGCAGAAAAATTAGCAGAAATAGATACTAAAAATGCTGCTTTTTATCAGCAAAACGGGAAAGAATATTTAGACAAACTAGTAGCTTTAAATAAAGAGGTTGAAAGCAAAATAAACGAATTACCAATAGAGAAAAGAATTTTAGTAACCGCACACGATGCGTTTAATTATTTCGGAAACCAACATCAATTTAAGGTTGTTGGTTTACAAGGATTATCAACAGCAACAGAAGCTGGTGTTCAGGATGTTCAGAAGTTAGCGCGTTTTATTATAGATACTAATGTAAAAGCAATTTTTGTAGAAAGTTCTGTTCCGAAACGAACTATTGAAGCTTTGCAAGAAGCTGTAAAATCTAAAAATCAAGAAGTGCTAATTGGTGGAACGTTATATTCTGATGCTTTAGGAAATGCAGGAACAGAAGAAGGAACTTATATAGGCATGTACAAAGCAAATGTGAATACGATTGTTAACGCATTAAAATAATATGGAAACAAAATACGCAGTAACGGTTGATGATTTAACGGTTGCTTATAATTACAAGCCGGTACTTTGGGATATTGACTTAGCCATTCCTGAAGGGGTTTTAATGGCTATCGTTGGTCCAAATGGTGCGGGTAAATCTACCTTGATAAAATCTATTTTAGGAATTATAAAACCCATTGCAGGAAGTGTTTCTATCTATGGGAAACAATATGATAAACAACGAAAATTAGTTGCTTATGTTCCGCAAAAAGGAAGTGTAGATTGGGATTTTCCTACCACAGCTTTAGATGTTGTTATGATGGGAACTTATGGAAGTTTAGGTTGGATAAAACGACCAGGGAAATCACAAAAAAAAACAGCTTTAGAAGCGCTTGAAAAAGTAGGGATGCTAGCTTTTAAAAGTCGACAAATTTCGCAACTTTCAGGTGGGCAACAACAACGTGTTTTTTTAGCTAGAGCATTGGCACAAGATGCTTCCATCTATTTTATGGATGAACCTTTTCAGGGAGTAGATGCAACTACAGAAATTACTATTATCAATATTTTAAAAGAATTACGAAAAGCAGGAAAAACAGTAGTTGTAGTGCATCACGATTTGCAAACCGTTCCTGAATATTTTGATTGGGTAACTTTTTTAAATGTAAAGAAGATTGCAACAGGTCCTGTAAAAGAAATTTTTAACGATGATAATCTAACGAAAACATACGGAATTAACTATAAAGTAAGTGTACAGCAGTAAGTTTTTAGTAAGTAGTAGTTAGAAAAGAAAAAATCAATAAGATGAAAGAAATAAAGTTCAAGTTTGAAGATTTGAAAGTGTATCAAAAGGCACTTGAATTTGTCGACTTTTCTTATGAAATATCAAATAATTTTCCAGATATAGAACGTTTTGGATTGAAGTCTCAATTTAATAGAGCTGCTGTTTCTATTGCATTAAACATTGCTGAAGGTTCTGCAGATACAGACAAACAGTTTAATAGGTTTTTACAAATAGCACTAGGTTCTACAAATGAATGTGTAGTTTGTATTTCGGTTGCAAAAAGGCAAAAATTTATTTCTGAAAAGTCTGAAAATGAGATTCGTGAAAAACTAGAAGAACTTTCAAAGATGATTATAGGTTTGCAAAAATATTTACGTAACAAAAATACTAACCTTTAAAAACTAACGACTATCGACTTTACTGAATATTTTAAACTCGTTTTTACAGATTATACACTTCGAACAATCACTATTGGTACTGCAATTTTAGGTGCTATTTGTGGTATGCTAGGTAGTTTTGCGGTGTTAAGAAAACAAAGTTTATTAGGCGACGCAATTTCACACGCATCATTACCTGGTATTGCTATTGCGTTTTTAATTACAGGGACAAAAGATACTAATATTTTATTGTTAGGCGCCCTGATAAGTGGATTAATCGGAGCTTTTTGGGTACGTGGAATTGTAAAAAACACACATTTAAAAACAGATACTGCTTTAGGATTGATTCTTTCTGTTTTCTTCGGATTCGGAATGTTATTGTTAACTTTTATTCAAAAATTACCAAATGCAAATCAATCAGGTTTAGATAAATTTTTATTTGGTCAGGCAGCAACATTGTTAATTAAAGATGTTTGGTTTATGACAGTAGTTACAGCTATTTGTTTAGCGGTATTATTGCTATTCTGGAAAGAACTTAAACTCTTATTATTTGATGCAGATTATGCAAAAACCTTAGGTTTTAATACAAAATTTATAGATACTCTAATTACAAGTTTTATTGTCTTAGCAATTGTTTTGGGTTTGCAAACAGTGGGTGTTGTTTTAATGAGTGCCATGTTGTTGGCGCCAGCAGCAGCAGCACGTCAATGGACAAATAGTTTAAGTACCATGGTTGTTTTAGCTGCTATTTTTGGTTTGTTAGCAGGTGTTGTTGGTACTGGTATTAGTGCAAGTCAATCAAATTTATCTACGGGGCCAGTAATTGTATTAGTTGCTGCAGTATTTGTAGTGTTTTCATTTGTTTTTTCACCTTCCAGAGGTTTGCTTTTTCGTCAGATTCGTTTTTTAAAAAACAGGCGCGATATACAACTGCATAAAACCTTATCCTTTATGTTTGATTTGGTAAAGACACACGAAGATAAATCCCATCCGCATGCGGTAAAAATTTTAAATAATTTTCAAGGATATACAAGAGGAACTTTAAAAAAATTAGAAGAGAAAGAATATATAAGAGTACAAGGTAAAATGTGGTCTATGACGGAAGAAGGATATCAGTTTGCAGGTAATTTATATAATCAACATATAGAAAATGAGTAGTGCTCAGATAGAAATACAATTAATAGCAAGTTTAGTAGCAGTAGCTTGTGCAATACCTGGTGTGTTTTTGGTGTTGCGAAAAATGGCCTTAATTAGTGATGCTATAAGTCATTCGATTTTACCAGGTTTGGTAGTAGGTTTTTTTATTACACATGATTTAAATTCTCCTTTATTAATTTTAATGGGAGCTTTATCAGGAATTTTAACCGTTGTTTTGGTAGAATATATTCAGAAAACAAAATTAGTAAAAGAAGATACAGCTATTGGTTTAGTATTTCCGGCATTGTTTAGTATTGGTGTACTTTTGATATCTAAAAATGCAAACGACGTTCATTTAGATGTTGATGCTGTTTTATTGGGTGAATTAGCTTTCGCGCCGTTTGATAGATTGATGATTAACGGAACAGATATTGGGCCTAAATCATTATGGATTATAGGAACAATATTAGCAATTACCTTAAGTCTTTTAATTACTTTTTTTAAAGAGTTAAAAGTAAGTACATTCGATGCAGGTTTAACAACCGCTTTAGGTTTTTCGCCAATTGTAATTCACTACGGATTAATGAGTGTAGCTTCGGTAACAACTGTAGGAGCTTTTGATGCAGTCGGAGCAATATTAGTTGTCGCTCTAATGATTGCGCCAGCAGCCACCGCTTATTTATTAACGAATGATTTAACGAAAATGTTAGTTTTTTCAGGCCTATTTGGTGTGTTTTCGGCCATTTCGGGTTATTGGGTAGCGCATTTGTTAGATGCTTCTATATCAGGATCGATGATTAGTATGCTTGGGTTGATTTTCTTTTTTGTGTATTTATTAGCGCCCAATAGAGGATTAATTTCAGTAATTTACCGAAACAGGCAGCAACAAAAAGAAGTGCAATTACTTACTTTTTTGTTACATTTAAATAATCATACCGAAAAAAGAGAAAGACATATTAATCATTTAAATGAACATATAAATTGGCATAAAATTAAAGCAAAATCGGTAGTAGATTTAGCAGAGAAAAATAATATGATTCTTATTGAAAACCAAATTATATCACTTACCCAAAAAGGAAAAGCTTTTACAGAAAAAGCAATAGATTACATAATAACAAACGATGATTCTAAAATTGAATCGATGAAAAAAGATTTTTTCTTATTTAGAGGATAAAAGTCAATTTTTATTCTCTTAGCTTTCTTTTTTTGTCTTTAAAAAGATTATTTTGCAATAAAATAATTCTGTGCAAAACCCATCTAGTTTTCAAGTTTATAACGCATCTGCGGGAAGTGGAAAAACGTTTACCTTAGTAAAGGAGTATCTAAAAGTATTACTGAGTTCTGATGATATTTTTAAGTTTCAAAAAATTTTGGCAATTACGTTTACTAATAAAGCTGCCGGTGAAATGAAGGAGCGAGTGTTAGAGAATTTACAGGAATTTTCTGATGGGAAGGAGAATGATTTATTTAAAATTATTGCAAGCGAAATAACTATTGATAAAGCAATAATAAAAGAAAGAAGTCAACGAGTTTTAGATGCTGTTTTACAAAATTACTCCGCTTTTTCAATCACTACAATTGATAGTTTTACGCATAAAATAATTAAAAGTTTTGCCTATGATTTAGGGTTGCCTTTAAATTTTGAGGTAGAAATGGATGCAGTTTCTTTATTAAATGAAGCGGTGGATGTATTGATATCTAAAATAGGAACTGATAAAGATTTAACAAAGTTGCTGATAGATTTTTCTTTAGATAAGGCTGATGATGATAAGTCATGGGATATTTCGTTGGAGTTAAATGAGTTTTCAAGAATTTTATTAAATGAAGATGACACCAAACATTTTAGAAAACTAACTGATAAGAAATTGGCAGATTTTACCAATCTGAAAAACAAATTAGCTAAACATCAAAAGGAAATTAAAAACAAGTTTGTAAAACTTGGAAACAAAGGGTTACAAATTATAGTATCTGCTGAAATAGCACATAAAGATTTTTATAGATCGATGTTGCCAAATCATTTTTTGGCTTTGTCTCAAAATCCAGAAAAAGCAAAGTTTTTTGAAGAATCTAAACTTCGTGAACGCGTTGAAGAAAAGAACTTTTATGCAAAATCAAAATCAGACGATGTAAAAAATGCCATTGAAGGTGTTTTGCCAGAATTGTTGAACTTATACAGTCAATCAGAAGAATTGTATCAGCAATTTTTAATGAACAAATTGGCACTAAAAAGTATCATTCCATTAGCTGTTTTAAATTACGTTAATTTTGAACTAACACATATAAAGGAAGAAAATAATATTCGATTAAATGCAGAGTTTAATCAATTAATTTCTGACAATATAAAAGACCAGCCAGCACCATTTATTTACGAGCGTATTGGACAACGATTTATGCATTATTTTATTGATGAAATGCAAGATACATCGGTATTACAATGGCAAAATATAATTCCGTTAATAGATAATGCATTGGCGCAAGAAAACAGTAATTTATTGTTGGTTGGCGATGGTAAGCAAGCCATTTATCGTTGGCGAGGTGGAAAAGCAGAGCAATTTATTGCATTAGGGTCTGACATTGAAAACCCGTTTCATGTTCCGAAAGAAATAAAAACATTAGAAACCAATTATAGAAGTTTTACCGAGGTAATTGATTTTAACAATCAGTTTTTTCAACATACAGCTAACTTTTTTCAAAACGAAGAGTACAAAAAATTATTTATTGAGGGTAATAAGCAATTAACAACTGCTAAAAAAGGAGGGTTTGTATCTTTATCCTTTTTAGAAAAGGAAGAAGAAAAAGAAGATGAGGTTTTAAAATATCCGAAGAAAATTTTAGAGAAAATAAAAAGCTTAGAAACTACCTTTTCTTTAAATGAAATTTGTGTATTAGTCCGCAAGAAAAAAGACGGAATTGCCGTTGCAAATTATTTATCTGAAAACGGAATTGATATTATATCATCTGAAACATTGTTGCTGCAAAATAGCTCAAAAGTTAATTTTATTATTGATGTATTGCAGTTAATTCAACACCCTAATGATAAAGAAACGGCATTAGAATTTTTATATTTTTTACATGATCATTTACAAATAACAACCGAAAAACATTCGTTTATATCAATACTAATTCATGAGTCGAATGAGGTTATTTTTAATCAGCTAACAAACTATCAGGCGCCTTTTAATTTAAAGGCTTTTCATCAAATGCCATTTTATGAAAAGATAGAAGAAATAATAAGAAGTTTTAAATTGATAAATTCTTCAGATGCGTATGTGCAGTTTTTTTTAGATGTGGTTTTAGAACAACAACGAAAAGGAACAAGTATTCAAGAGTTTTTAGATTTTTGGGAAGAAAAAAAAGGTAGTTTAAGTATTGTGGCTCCCGAAAGCGGTAATGCAGTTCAGGTAATGACAATTCATAAATCGAAAGGGTTAGAGTTTCCTGTGGTTATTTTTCCGTACGATTTAGATGTTTACCGACAAATAAATCCAAAAGTATGGTTAGATAAATTGCCAGAAGATTTTGAGAACTTTAAAGAATTATTAGTGCCATTTAATAAAGATTTAAAGTTAGTTAATGATCGTGGTTTAGAAATATTTAATCAACAACGTGAAGAATTAGAATTAGATAATTTTAATCTTTTATATGTTGCGTTAACAAGAGCTGTAGAGCAGTTGCATATAATTACCGAATATAAAATAACAGCAAAAGGTGAAGAAAATACCAATTTTTATTCGGGAATTTTCATCAATTATTTAAAAGAGAATAATATTTGGAATGATGGTGAATTAACGTATTCTTTTGGTGATGCTAATCGAGTTAGTAAAAAAGAAAAACAAGTTTCATTGGCAGAAAATCAACAAGAATTTATATCCACTTCTTGGCAAGCGCAAAATATTCATATGTTAGCAAGTGCTTCAAAACTTTGGGATACTTTGCAAGGAGAAGCTATTGAGTTCGGAAATTTAATTCATGAAATGATGGCAAAGATTATAACTGGTAATGATGTTATAAAAGTTGTAGGTCAATACAAGCAGCAAGGAGTTGTTGATGCACAACAAGCAAAATCGATTCAAATTGATATTGATAAGATTGTAAATCATCCAACATTAAAAAAATATTATGTTAACGATGTAACTATATATAATGAGCGTGAAATTGTAGATGTTGATAATCAAATTTTAATTCCAGATAGATTGGTTTTTGATGCAGATAATAATGTAACAATAATTGATTATAAAACAGGTAAGCCATCTAAAAGTTATCATCAACAATTATTGCGCTATGAACGAGTTTTAAAATCGATGAATTTTAAGGTAGCAAAAAAACTACTCATATATATTAATGAAGAAATTTTGGTTGAAGAAGTTTAACAACTAACTTTGACTTTTTAAAAACAAACACTTTCAAACATAAAATTATGTACGGAAAAATAAAAGAACAATTACAAAAAGAAATTCAGGATATTAAAGATGCTGGACTATACAAGTCAGAACGTATCATTACATCATCACAAGATGCAGTAATTAAAGTATCAACAGGTGAAGAGGTAGTTAATTTTTGTGCAAATAATTATTTAGGGTTGTCAAATAATCCAGAAGTAATTCAAGCAGCAAAAGACACTATGGATACACATGGTTTTGGAATGTCATCTGTACGTTTTATTTGTGGAACACAAGATATTCATAAGAAGTTAGAACAAAAAATTGCTGATTTCTACACAACAGAAGATACAATATTATACGCAGCAGCTTTTGATGCCAATGGAGGTGTTTTTGAACCACTATTAACAAAAGAAGACGCTATTATTTCAGATAGTTTAAATCATGCGTCTATTATAGATGGTGTTCGTTTATGTAAGGCAGCTCGTTATCGTTATAATAATAATGACATGAGTTCTCTAGAAGAACAATTAATAGAAGCGAATAAACAAGGTCATCGTTTTAAAATTATTGTTACTGATGGGGTTTTCTCCATGGATGGAATTGTTGCAAAGCTTGATGAAATTTGTGATTTAGCTGATAAATATGATGCCATGGTAATGGTTGATGAATGTCACGCAACCGGGTTTATTGGTAAAACAGGTCGTGGTACAGTTGAACTTAAAAATGTAATGGATCGTGTTGATATTGTAACAGGTACTTTAGGTAAAGCACTCGGTGGAGCAATGGGAGGTTATACAACAGGTAAAAAAGAAGTAATTGAAATACTGCGTCAACGTTCACGCCCATATTTATTTTCAAATTCATTAGCGCCATCTTTAGTAGGAGGTGCGTTAAAAGTTTTTGATATTATTTCTAATGATACATCTTTAAGAGATAAGTTAGAATGGAACACCAATTACTTTAGAACAGAAATGGAAAAGGCAGGTTTTGACCTAGTAGGATCCGATGCTGCAATTGTGCCGGTAATGTTGTACGATGCAAAACTTTCTCAAGATATGGCAGATAAGTTATTGGAGGAAGGTATTTATGTTATTGGGTTTTTCTTCCCTGTAGTGCCAAAAGAACAGGCTAGGATACGTGTGCAGTTGTCAGCAGCACATGAAAAAGAGCATCTAGATAAAGCAATTAATGCCTTTGTAAAAGTGGGTAAAGAGCTAGCAGTGCTTTAAAAATAACTATACAAAAACTTACTTTCTTGTAATTTTTTGTAGAATTATTTTTGTAAATAAGTTTTAACAACTTACATTTGCTTAATATATAAACGAACTTTTAATTTAAATTTTTTATAATGAAACAAATCAAATTAGCTGTGATAGCTTTGTTTACGTTCGCAACTGTAGGAACGGCAAACGCACAGGATTCAGACAACCCGTGGGTGGTTGGGTTTGGAGTTAACGCTGTAGACGTTAGAATTCCAACTGAATTTGGAGATTATGCAAAAGATTATATCGGTACTAGTGACTGGAATGTTTTGCCATCAATTTCAAGAATATCTGTAGAGAAGTATTTAAACGATGGTTTTACATTACAATTAGCAGGGTCTTTAAATAAGATTAAAACTTTTGCTACTGAAAACGATATGGATGAACTATATTGGGCTATTGATGCAAATGTAAAATATGATTTAAATAATTTATTTGGAGAAACTTCTTGGTTTGATCCTTATGTATATTTAGGTGGTGGTTATACTTCATTAGCTGATCAAGGAGAAGGAATGTTAAACGCAGGTTTAGGATTCAACACTTGGTTTAATGATAATTTAGGTTTAAACTTCCAGTCAGGAGGAAAGAAAGAATTTGGAGATAAAGTACAAGATCATTTTCAACATTCTGTTGGTTTAGTATTTAAATTCGGAGGAACTGATACAGATGGTGATGGTGTTTTTGATAAGCACGATGCATGTCCAGAGGTTGCAGGTTTAGAAGAGTTTAATGGTTGTCCTGATACTGATGGTGACGGGATAAAAGATGCTGATGATGCATGTCCAGAAGTTGCTGGTTTAGCTGCTTTAAATGGATGTCCTGATACTGATGAAGATGGTATTGCTGATAAAGATGATGCATGTCCTACTGAAAAAGGAACTAAAGCTAACAACGGATGTCCTGATGCTGATGGAGATGGTGTAGTTGATGGTAAAGATAAATGCCCTTCTGTGGCAGGTCCTGTTGCAAATGCAGGTTGTCCTTGGCCAGATACTGATGGAGATAGCGTTTTAGATAAAGACGATAAATGTCCTACTGTTGCAGGTGTTGTTTCTAACAACGGTTGTCCTGAAGTATTAATTACTAAAGAAGCAGAAAAGAAATTAAATGATTTCGCTAGAGCTATTTACTTTAACTCAGGAAGAACTTCTTTCAGACCTGGAGTTTCTGGTAAATTAGATTTAATTGCTGCGATTATGAAAGAATACTCTAAAGCAAACTTTAGTATTCAAGGTCATACAGATAGTCAAGGTAGAGCTTCTACTAACAAAAGATTATCTGAAAAAAGAGCAAAAGCTGTTTTAGACTATTTAGTTTCTAAAGCTGGTGTTGCTGCTTCAAGATTATCATCTGCAGGATTTGGAGAAGACTACCCAATCGCTGATAACAAAACAAGAGCTGGTAGAGCTCAAAACAGACGTGTTGAAATTAAATTAGCTAAATAATTTAACTAAACATAAATAATATTAAAGGCTTCACATATGTGAAGCCTTTTTTTTGCTTATTTTTTTAGCAAAAATACTACGAAACCCTTTTTAAATTCCACTAAAAAAATTACCTTTGCACTTTGAAAAAAAGAGCTAAAGCTCACATAGCAAATTAAATAACTTTAATTACATATATAGTAATGTCTACAATAACAGGTAAAGTTTCTCAAATTATTGGTCCAGTTATCGATGTTGAGTTTGATACAAAAAGTGCTGAACTACCAAAAATTTACGATTCATTAGAAATTAAAAAAGCTGATGGTTCAGTTTTAGTATTAGAAGTTCAACAACATGTTGGTGAAGATACGGTGCGTACAATATCTATGGATGCAACTGATGGATTAAGTAGAGGTACAGAAGTGATCGCTACTGGTAATCCAATTCAAATGCCAATAGGGAATGATATTTATGGTCGTTTATTTAACGTAACAGGTGAGGCTATCGATGGTTTAGGAGATTTACCTAAAACAGGTGATGCAGGTTTATCTATTCACCGTCAAGCACCTAAATTCGAAGACTTATCTGTATCAACAGAAGTTTTATTTACAGGAATTAAAGTAATCGATTTAATTGAGCCGTATGCAAAAGGAGGTAAAATTGGATTATTTGGTGGAGCAGGAGTTGGTAAAACCGTATTAATTCAAGAGTTAATTAACAACATCGCAAAAGGACACGGAGGTTTATCTGTATTTGCTGGTGTAGGAGAAAGAACTCGTGAAGGAAACGATTTATTAAGAGAGATGTTAGAGTCTGGAATTATCAAATATGGTGATGATTTTATGCACTCTATGGAAGAAGGAGGATGGGATTTATCTAAAGTAGATAAGCCTGGAATGAGAGACTCTAAAGCTACTTTCGTATTCGGACAAATGAACGAACCACCTGGAGCAAGAGCACGTGTTGCATTATCTGGTTTAACAATTGCAGAGTATTTCCGTGATGGAGCAGGAGAAGCACAAGGAAAAGACGTTCTTTTCTTCGTTGATAATATCTTCCGTTTTACACAAGCAGGTTCTGAGGTGTCAGCATTATTAGGTCGTATGCCATCGGCAGTAGGTTACCAGCCAACATTAGCAACAGAGATGGGAGCAATGCAAGAGCGTATTACTTCTACTAAAAAAGGTTCTATTACATCTGTACAAGCGGTTTATGTACCTGCAGATGATTTAACAGATCCAGCACCAGCAACAACGTTTGCCCATTTAGATGCAACAACAGTATTGTCTCGTAAAATTGCAGAATTAGGTATTTATCCAGCGGTAGATCCTTTAGATTCTACTTCAAGAATTTTATCTGCTGAAGTATTAGGTGATGAGCATTATAATACAGCACAAAGAGTAAAAGAAATTTTACAACGTTATAAAGAATTACAAGATATTATCGCAATTTTAGGTATGGAAGAATTATCTGAAGAAGATAAATTAGTAGTTCACAGAGCACGTCGTGTACAGCGTTTCTTATCTCAACCATTCCACGTAGCTGAGCAGTTTACTGGTATTCCAGGATGTTTAGTTGATATTAAAGATACTATTAAAGGATTTAATATGATTATGGACGGAGAGTTAGATAAATACCCTGAAGCAGCATTTAACTTAAGAGGTTCTATTCAAGAGGCTATTGATGCAGGTGAAAAAATGTTAGCTGAAGCATAATTCAATTAACAATTAACAATAATTAATTCTATTGAAATTATGTTTTTAGAAATTGTAACGCCAGAAGCTATTCTATTTTCATCAGAAGTAGATTCTGTAAATGTACCTGGTATTAATGGTGAGTTTCAGATTTTAAATAATCACGCACCAATAGTGTCTATCTTAAAAAAAGGAAGAGTTAAAATACATGTGCATACTCAAACTCATTTAGTTTTTGAGGATTTAAATGGAAGCATTGAAAGATTACCTGCAGATGATAAAGTTTTAACTTTAAATATTAAATCAGGAACCATTGAAATGAAAGATAATAAGGTTATTATTCTAGCAGATTAATTCCCTTATAACTAATAAATAAAAAAAGTCAAACGTAAAGTTTGGCTTTTTTTATTTTATAAAGATTTTACTATTGATTTTAAGTATCTTTGTAGTAATGAATGTAGTATTTTTATTTATAGGAGGGCCAGAGATTTTTGTAATCATATTAATTGTTGTTATGTTATTTGGTGCAGATAAAATTCCTGAAATAGCAAGGGGATTAGGAAAAGGAATGCGTCAAATCAAAGATGCAACCAATGATATAAAGAAAGAAATTAATGATAGTGCTAAAAATCAAGGTATCGATACTAATTTTGTAAAAGATATTAATAAAGAAGTAAATAAAGTTAAAGATGATATTGATGACTTTACAGGACCAATAAAACGACAGTTTTAAATATTATATTACACGACTAATCGTTAATCCATCTCTTATTGGTAGCAAAACAGTTTCTAGGCGATTATCTTCGTTAAGCTTCTGATTATATTCTAAAAGAATTTTTGTGTCTATATCTTTAGGATTTAACTCTTCTACCACTTTACCACTCCAAAGCACGTTGTCAGATAATATTACTCCACCAGTGTTCATTTTCTCTATAATTAAATCAAAATAGTTTAGATAATTGGATTTATCGGCATCTATAAAAACTAAGTCAAATTTGGTGTCTATTGTCGGAATAATATCAATTGCATTTCCAATGTATTGCTTAATTTGATTTTTATAAGCTGATTTTTGAAAATAAGTAGCCTGTAACTCCTCTAATTCTTCATTTTTATCAATAGTATAAAGTTTTCCATCTTCAGATAAACCTTCGGCTAAACATAGGGCAGAATAACCGGTATACGTGCCAATTTCTAAAATTGATTTAGGTTGTACTAGCTTAGAAATCATTGATAAAACCCTTCCTTGAAAAGCACCACTTAACATTCTTGGGTTTAACACTTTTTGCCAAGTTTCTTTAGTTAGTTCTTGTAATATTTTAGGCTCTTGTTGTGAGTGATTAACAGCGTAATCATCTATTTTTTCAGGAAGAAAATGCATACTTTTCAATTTTAGCTCAAAGGTATAAAAAAACGGAACTTATTTTATAATAAGTTCCGTTTCAATCTAACAAAAAATAAAAATTGATATATATAAACTAAACGATTAATTAAATTGACTTAATTGTTCCTTTAAAGCTTCTTTTTCTTTGTTTGATAAACACTTCGTTTCATTTTTGCAATTATTAGCTTTCATCTTAAAAATATCAGACATTTTTCGATTTTGCTTTGAGTACAAAGCACATATTTTACAAGTTAATAAGTGCCAATTAAGTTTTATTTTTTCGTAAAATGAAGCTTCATTGTATTGTGCTTTGTCACAAATTGAAGTTGCTTCATCACATGTTATTTTAAATCTTTTAAACATCTTCTTACTTATTAAACCAGTTCTTTTCCATACAATTTCTTAGCTGGGTTCTTGCTCTGTGAATAATTACCCATAAGTTTGACGGAGTGATATTTAATTCCTTACAAATTTCTTCTGTTTCAAATTCCTGAATTGTTTTCATTCTAAACACCATGGCATATTTTTCAGGAAGATTATCAATGCAAACGTCTAGCTGAGATTTTAATTCCTCATTTTCAATATTTTTTTCAGATTCATTCTCCCATGATTGAGGCACTCGTTCTTCAATCCAATTACCTTCATTATCTCCTTTATCATAAAAACTCATTCGAACCTCTGCCTGACCTTTGTTTGAGTTTATTTTTCGATAATGATCTATAACTTTTCGTTTTAGTATTGATACTAGCCAAGTTCTTTCGGTAGATTTTCCTTGAAAATTTTTAGCAGATTTAAGACCAGCAAAAAAAGTTTCTTGTACCAAGTCTTTAGCAATGTTAGAATCATTTACACGAGCTACAGCATAATTAAATAAATAATCAGCATAATTATCAACCCATTTATTTGGAGATAAAGCGTTGGATTTATCAGTTTGGTTCATCGCTTCAAATATAAACTATTTTTTATTTAAAATCTGCCTGATATATTCGACTTAGCCCATTAGGGGTAATATTTATATAATTGATAATTTCAGTTAATTTTTTTCTCTTTTTAAAACCTCTTGGTATACCACTTTTATTTGTGGTAAAATACAATGTTTCATTTTCTATATCTACAAATGGGCAATAATCTAACTTTTTAGAGTTAATACCATTTTTTAGAAGCTTAGCTGGTAGCCAATTATTCTCTTTATTCTTTTTACTGATATACAAATCACCTCCACCTAAACCATCTTTTCTTCCGTAAGAAGTAAATATTATAAAACTTTCATCAGGAGCAACAAAGGCATTAAATTCATATTTTTCTGAATTTATATTACTACTTAAAGAAGTTGGTTTTGTATAAGTGTTATTAATAAATCGACTTACATATATATCCTCTTTACCTTTCGAGTTATCATAAGAAGCTGTAAAATACAAATCACCTTTACTTGTTACAGAAGGATAAAACTCATCAGCAGATGAATTTATAATACTACCAATGTTTTTTGGTGCAGACCAGATATCGGTCAATGATTTTCTTGTAACATACCATATATCCATATCATTTTTAATTTCAGATGAAGTGTTATCTATTCTATTTGAAACAAAAAATAATTTTAAACCATCTGGAGATAAAAAAGGTTCTAAATCCTTATGTTGTCCAGAAAAACTTACAGTTTCAGGATTAGTCCAAGTGCCATTTATTTTTTTTGAAAAAGCAATAAATGAATATTCTTTAGCAAAGCTTTCTACAGTGAAATAAAATTCATCACCTTTCTTGTTTAGTGAAAAATCTCTTACGTTTGGTAATCCTTTAAATAAATTCGGATTAAACATTTTAGAACCCTGACTAAATGAAGTACTGGTTATGAACATAAAAAGAAGACAGTATTTTTTCATCGAATTAAATTTTTAAATTTTTACAGTTATTTTTACGTCTCATATCAATTAAATAAATGATTTCCCATTTTCCATTGTTGTTAAATAATTGAAATGAATTGGCTCCACAATGACTAAATTTATTGTTGAAATAAAACTCATAAGGTGTCCAAGCAGAAGCTAAATTACCATCAATATTAATAGTCCAGGATAATAATTTTTCAAAATAAATATGCTCAGGTTTTTTATTAGCGATTCCAGTTAAAAGTTTATTTTTATCATCAGTAATTAAAGTTTTAACACCGTCTTTATTGGTAAAAGTAGTTTGTATTTTAACCGTTGTATGTAATGTTTTACTAACAACTGTACTGTCTCCCTTATGTAATCCATCAAAAAAAGTTTCAATAGTTTTTTTGATGGCTATTTCTGCTGTACTTTTTTGTGCATTTACTACACTTGAAAAAACAAAAAGAATAAGAATCGTAATTATTTTAGGCATAATAGTTTGTTTTAAAAGTGTGAAGCTATAAAAAAAGTAGATGATCATCTTATAATTAAGATAAAATTAACAACTATAATAAAAAGTAAAAATGAATTTGTAACTTTTTTATAAGGGATAAATCAACAGAATAATTGTGTATTTTTACAAAATAGAAAACTTAAAATAATGTCTGTAGCTAAAAAACAATATAAAAGAATTACCACAAAATCATTAGTTGAAATGAAAGCTAATGGGGAAAAAATTTCAATGCTTACTGCTTATGATTATACAATGGCAAAAATTGTAGATGGAGCAGGAATAGATGTCATTTTAGTTGGTGATTCAGCGTCAAACGTAATGGCGGGTCATGAAACTACTTTACCAATTACTCTTGATCAAATGATATACCATGCAAGTTCAGTTGTTAGAGCGGTAGAGCGTTGCTTGGTGGTAGTTGATTTACCATTTGGAGCTTATCAAGGTAATTCTAAAAGTGCTTTAGACTCTGCAATAAAAGTAATGAAGGAGTCGGGTGGACATGCTGTAAAGCTAGAAGGCGGAAGTGAAATAGGAGAATCTGTATCGAGAATATTAACCGCTGGGATTCCTGTAATGGGGCATTTAGGGCTAACGCCACAATCAATCTATAAATTTGGTACATATACGGTTAGAGCTAAAGAAGAAGAAGAAGCCGATAAATTAATAGAGGACGCTAAATTATTAGAGCAATTAGGATGTTTTGCTTTGGTGTTAGAAAAAGTGCCAGCAGCTTTAGCTAAAAAAGTAGCCGAAAGTCTAACCATTCCAGTAATAGGTATCGGAGCAGGAGCTGGAGTTGATGGACAAGTATTGGTAACACACGATATGATTGGAATGACACATGAATTTAACCCACGTTTTTTACGTAGATATTTAGATTTATATTCAGAAATGACCAACGCTTTTGAAAATTATATTGCAGACGTAAAATCGAAAGATTTTCCTAACGAAAAAGAACAATATTAAACCCAAAAAATCTTCTGAAAAGAAGATTTTTTTATTTTAAGTATTATGAAAATATTACACTTAGATTCAAATCACCCATTACTTTTAAAACAATTAAATAAAGTGGGGTTTATAAACGAAACGGATTTTAATTCGTCAAAAGATGAAATAGAAACAAAAATTGATGCATATGATGGATTAATTATTAGAAGCCGATTTACCATCGATAAACAGTTTTTAGATAAAGCAATTAATCTTAAATTTATAGGGAGAGTAGGTGCAGGAGTAGAAAATATAGATGTTGATTATGCTAAAGAAAACGGAGTTCATCTAATCTCAGCCCCCGAAGGAAATAGGAATGCAGTTGGTGAGCATACTTTAGGAATGTTATTATCACTGTTTAATAAATTAAATAAGGCTGATAAAGAAGTTAGAAACGGAAAATGGTTACGTGAAGATAACCGAGGAATTGAACTCGACGGTAAAACGATTGGTTTGATAGGTTACGGAAACATGGGGAAAGCCTTTGCGAAAAAACTACGCGGTTTTGATGTAAAAGTTATCTGTTATGATATTAAACCTAATGTTGGTGATAAAAACTGTACTCAAGTTTCTTTAAAAGAACTACAAGAAAAAACGGATGTTTTAAGTTTACATACACCACAAACTGCAGAAACAAAACAAATGATAAATACGAATTTTATCAATGCTTTTACAAAGCCTTTTTGGTTGTTAAACACAGCAAGAGGAACATCGGTTGTAACCTCTGATTTAGTAAATGCTTTAAAAAAAGATAAAATTTTAGGAGCAGGATTAGATGTGCTAGAATATGAAAAAAAATCATTCGAAAATTTATTTGTAAATAAAGAAATGCCAGCAGCATTTCAATATTTAATTAAATCAGAAAATGTATTATTATCGCCGCATGTTGCAGGTTGGACAGTAGAAAGTAAAGAAAAGTTAGCGCAAACAATTGTAGATAAAATCAAAGCAAAATTTTGCTAACTTGTATGCTTTAAAACAGTGTTAAAAAATAATAACATGCAATACGAAGCAAATTCACCTGAAGAATACATAGCACAAATTCCTGAAGAACGTCAGGAAATCATGCAAAATTTACGTGTAATTATAAAAGATAATTTACCCACAGGATTTGAAGAAGGGATTAATTATAAGATGATAGGATATTATGTGCCTCATTCAATTTATCCAGATGGTTATCATTGCGATACAAGTTTACCATTACCTTTTATGAATATAGCTTCACAAAAAAACTCGATTAATTTATACCATAGCGGAATTTATGCTAAAAAAGAATTGTTAGATTGGTTTGTAGCTGAATATCCAAAACATTGTAAACGAAAGTTAGACATGGGAAAAAGCTGTATTCGACTTAAAAAAATGGATGATATTCCGTACGACTTAATAGCGGAACTTTGTACAAAAATGACAGTTGAAGAATGGATAACTATTTATGAATCTGCGATAAAAACAAAATAATGAAAAAGGGAAAAGTATTAGGTATAGGAGGTGTTTTTTTTAAAACTGAAGACACCGCTAAAACAAAAGACTGGTATAAAGAAAACTTAGGTTTTAATACAGACGATTGGGGGACTACTTTTTGGTGGAAAGATAATGATGGAAAAAAAGCTTCAACACAATGGAGCCCTTTTGCAAACGATACTAAATATTTTGAACCTTCAAAGAAAGACTTTATGTTTAACTACCGTGTAGAAAATTTAAAAGAACTATTAGAAGAGCTAAAACAAAAAGGAGTTACTGTTTTAGACAAAGTAGAAGAGTATGATTATGGTAAATTTGGATGGATTATTGATTTAGATGGAAATAAAATTGAACTTTGGGAGCCAAATGACGCAGCTTTTTTATAAATTTAGCACCAACTAATTATTAAAAACAAAAAAATGGATGTAATTGATGAAAATGGAAAAGCAGTTCCAAATCAAGAAAGTAAAAGAGTATTAGCAGGTATACTAGGTATAATTCTAGGTCCCTTAGGTGTGCATAAATTCGTGTTAGGTTATACAAAAGAAGGATTAATAATGTTATTAGGTAGTATTCTTACTTGTGGGTTTGCAGCTCCTATTTTTAGCATTATAGGTTTAATTGAAGGAATTATGTATTTAACAAAATCAGATGAAGAATTTGTGCAAACATATCAAGTAAACCAAAAAGGTTGGTTTTAAATAAAACAACTTTTTTAAAAAATATAAAGCGCCATAATTGGCGCTTTTTTTATATAATATTATTTGCTTTGTTAGTTCTAATAATAGCTTGTTTATTTTTCCAATCAATCCATTTTTGACCTTTAATTCTACGCATTAAATTATCGTAGTTACGCATTACAAAAACATTAAATAATGCTTTTCCTAAACGAGCAGGATTACGAGCAATTGCACGTAAGCTCATCGAAAAACCAGGCGTTAAATAACGCATATAATGCCAATATCCTTCAGGCATATATAATACATTTCCGTGTTCTAAATTTGTAATATGTCCTTTAGCATTTTTTAAAGCAGGCCATTTTTCAAAATCAGGGTCTGCAAAATTAATATCTTCACGAGTAATTAATGAGTGCGGAATTTTATATAAATACTTGTTTTGCTGTTGGTCAAATAAAATCACTTCTTTTTTTCCTTCAAAATGAAAATGAAAAATATTTGCCAAATCAATATCATAATGCATAAAAGTATACGAATTTGTACCACCAAAAAATAACATTGGCATTCCTTTCATTAAACGCAAACCAAAATCAGGAAATTTAAAATCTTTTTGAAGCATAGGAACCTCTTTTAAGATATTCCATAAAAAAATTCGAAACTTAGTAGGTTCTCGTTTTAATAAATCTACATATTCGCTCATTTTCATAGTAGCATGCGGCTCGTTAAAACCATCTTTATAATCTACCGGTCTATCATCATACAAAGGTACCGTTTTATCACCAGCAACTTCTTTCATATAGTCTAAAGACCATTTAGAGTACGCAGGCCAATCTTCAATAAAACGCTCAATAACCACAGGTTTTTGAGGTTTGAAGTAGTTTTTAATAAAATCTTCCTTGGTTATGGTTTTAACTCGGTCTATTTGTTGTAACTGTAATCCCATGCATTGAATTTTTCTAATAGCAAAGTTAATAAATTGTTAGGTCTATTTGTTTATATAACGGCAACAAAAAAGCACTCACATTAAATAATGAGTGCTTTTTACTGTTTTTAAAAAAAAATTATTTTTTTCTAAAAGCTAAAGCCTCTTGCTTTTTCTCTTCATTACGCTCAATTTTGTGCTCAGGACGAGACCATTTTGGCTTTTCTCCTAAGTTTTCAAACTTAGAATCAGCAGCTTCAATCGATTGTGGTTGTACTTTTTTGGTAAATGGTTTTTGAGGATTCATTCCTAGCATTTCAAACATTTTCATGTCTTCATTAACATCAGGGTTTGGAGTTGTAAGTAACTTATCTCCAGCAAAAATAGAGTTTGCTCCGGCAAAGAAACACATTGCTTGTCCTTCTCGACTCATCTGAGTTCTACCAGCCGATAAACGAACCTGAGTTTCAGGTAATACAATACGAGTAGTAGCAACCATACGAATCATATCCCAAATTTCAACAGGTTTCTCATCCTCTAAAGGTGTACCTTCAACAGCAACCAAAGCGTTAATTGGTGTTGATTCTGGTTGAGGATCTAAAGTAGATAAAGCCACTAACATTCCAGCTCTATCTTCAGCATTTTCACCCATTCCAATAATTCCACCCGAACACACCGTAACGTTTGTTTTACGCACATTATCAATCGTATCTAAACGATCTTGATAGCCACGTGTAGAAATTACTTCTTTATAATATTCTTCCGACGAATCTAAATTATGATTATAGGCATACAAACCAGCTTCAGCCAAACGTTGCGCTTGGTTTTCGGTAACCATTCCTAAAGTACAGCAAACCTCCATATCAAGTTTGTTAATAGTTCTTACCATTTCTAATACTTGATCAAATTCAGGTCCATCCTTTACATTACGCCAAGCAGCACCCATACAAACACGCGAACTTCCGCCCGATTTTGCTCGTAAAGCCTGTGCTTTTACTTGTTGTACACTCATTAAATCATTTCCATCAACATTGGTGTGGTAACGAGCTGCTTGTGGACAATATCCACAATCTTCCGAGCATCCACCAGTTTTTATAGATAATAAGGTCGAAACCTGTACTACATTCGGGTCGTGACTTTTTCTATGAATCGTTGCAGCCTCGTATAAAAGCTCCATTAACGGCTTATTATATATTTCAAGAATTTCTTCTTTCGTCCAGTTATGTCTTACTTCACTCATAAATTCAAGTTGTTTGTAGTTGTCAAAAATAAAAAAACTAATTGGGTTTTTATTTCTTTTTTTGAAGCTATTTCCTGCTTTCACTACTCGCTTTTTTTTCAGCTGTTCTCGATACAAATTTTTCATCCTTCAAAATTCACTCGATCAGACCGTAAAAAAGAGCTCAAACAAGCCGTTCAATCAGGGCTAAACCTATTTACAAAAATACCGTTTAACAGCAACTTTTTATTTTTCTTTATTAAATAAAGAAGCATCGATATTGTTGTAATATTTTAAATCACTTAATTTTAATCAAATAAATACTAAGCGTTCCGTCAACCTGAACTTATTTAAGGTTCTCGTCAAGAGCGAACACTTATTGGTATAAAAATGTGATTCTGAAATAAATTCAGAATGCCGTACCTGTATAGTGTTCTATATCAGCACAACTTATTTATTAACTATTTTTATCAGTAGAAAGTAAAGAATTGCTAAAAACAAAAATTCCGCTATGAAAGCGGAATTTTAGAATTATTAATTTAAAGAAGGTTAATTATCTTCTTTGGTTTCTTCCACAATTTCAGCCGGAATATCTTTACCTTTCAAATATTCAGGCAATTGCATACCAGCCATATTAAACATTTCTTGTAATGGCGGTACCGATTTGTACATGCCCGAAATAAAGTTAGAGGTCGATGATTTTCCATCTTTTCCGCCACCATTTTCCCAAACAGTAACTTTATCAATTTTAATATTCTTAATAGCTTCGGCTTGCGTTTTTACCAATTCTGGTAATTTATCAGCAATTAATAATAATGCAGCATTTTGTGAGTCGTTACCTGCAGCTTTTACAATTTCGTCTAAACCAGCCGCTTGTTTTGTTAATACTTCATATAAACCTTTAGCTTCGGCTTGCGCTTTTAAGAAAATTGCATCTGCTTCACCTTTTGCAATTCGTCTAATATTTTCGGCCTTTGCTTCGGCATCAATTTCAACTTTTCTTTTATCAATTTCAGCAGGTACAATAATATCTGCTAATTGAGATGAACGCTCTCTTTCAGCTCTGGCAAGTTCGGCTTCTTGTTCGGCTGCATACGATTCTTTTAAAGCGTTTGCACTTTGTACTTTTTCTGATGCAATTGCAGTACGTTCTGCTTCTGCCTCACGTTGTCTTCTTAAAGAATCTGAATTTGCAACAGCAATTTTTGCGGTATTTTCTCCTTCTACGGCTTGTGCGTTTGCAGCAGCAACTTGTGTTCTTTCATCTTGTACAGCATTTGCTTCACCAATAGAACCATCTCTAGTTTTTTCGGCAACCGATTTACGGGCAGCGTTAATTGCATGTGCAGCAGCTTCTTTACCTAAAGCCTCTATATAGCCAGATTCATCAACAATATCGGTAATATTTACGTTGATTAACTTTAAACCTACTTTTTTTAATTCAGATTCTACACTTTGTGAAATATTAGTTAAAAACTTATCTCTATCATTATTTATTTCTTCTATATCCATAGAAGCAACTACTAAACGTAACTGACCAAAAATAATTTCTTGTGCTAATTCTTGAATATTGTCTTGATTTAATCCTAACAATCTTTCAGCAGCATTTTGCATAATTCCTGGCTCAGTAGAAACTCCAATAGTAAATCTACTTGGTACGTTTACACGAATATTTTGTTTAGAAAGTGCGTTTACTAAATTTACTTCTATCGAAATAGGTGTTAAATCTAAAAACTCATAATCTTGAATTACCGGAAAAATAAATGCGGCTCCACCATGAATACATTTTGCTGATTGTCCGCCGCCAACTTTACCATAAACGACTAAAATTCTGTCTGAAGGACATCTTTTATAGCGTTTAATTAAGGTGATAAATAAGATGAAAATAAATAGAATAGCAATAATCATTCCGATAGGCCCGGCAAAGCCTTCAATTTGTAATAGTGTTAATTTTAACATAGTCAATTTTTATTTTTGAGGTTCAATAATTAATAATCCGTTTGGTGTTACTTCAATTACTTTTATTACCGTTCCTTGCGGTAAATCGGTATCGTAATTTGTTAGTGCTTCTAATTCTCGTAGTGAGTTTTGTACTTTAACGTGTACTTTTCCTATTTTAGATTTGTTGGCTCCTACGGTTAAATATACTTCGCCAATGGCATTAAGTGCATTTTCCATCTTTAAAGTTCCGCTATCAGTTAATTTACTGATGTAGTAAAATAATGCTGCCATTACTGTCATCATTAATAATCCACAGAAGATAGAAATAAATAAGGTAACAATTTTTGAATTTCCAGCATCGATGCTTGCAATTCCACTCCATCCAAAAATGGTAAAAAAAGCCACCATGTTTTTAAAGGTGAAAAACTGAAATCCAGCACCAGTATCGGCATCTATTTCTGCATCAACATCACCTACATCATCAGTGTCAGCGCCAATAAAAGTTGTTATAAGAACAAAAATAAATAGTAAGGTTGCAGCAATTGTAACAACCCAATACATTTTTTGAAAAGAAGATAATTCATTAAACCATTCCATCATAAAGCAATTGTTTTTTAGTTACTAAAAATAGCTAAATTGACTGAAATAGCAATATTATTTCGTCAATAAAACAGAAACGGCATTTCCACCAAAACCAACGGCATTTATAAGTATTTTATTTATTTTTTTTGGATGATTTTGTTGCGTAGCAAACGGAACTTCGATTGCTTTTTGATGTTGTAATATAAATACGCCTAATTCTAAACTAAGCAACCCTGAAGTTCCGAAAGTATGCCCGACTTTCCACTTATTAGTAGTTAAAAAAGGAGTTTTGTTACAAAAAATCTTTTGTATTGCATTAATTTCAGATTGGTCTCCTTTAATGGTTCCAGGAGCATGCATTACTATAACATCAATCTCATCAGGAGAAATACCACCCAAAGCCATTTTCATAGATTTTTGAAAACAATCGGCATTGGTACTTACTGAAGTATTGTGTTTTAAAACTTCAGTAGCATATCCAACCCCATTAATAGTGGCAATAGCATTTTCTTGAACTCCTTTTTCTAAACAAAAAACTGAGGCAGCTTCTCCTAAAACCATGGTATTTTTGTTTTTTTCTAAATCAAAAGCTTTACACGGATATTCATCGGTTTCTTTCGAGTATACTTTTAACGCTTGCATTTGGGCAATCGTAAAATCAGTTAAAGAGGCTTCACTAGCGCCAATCATAAACTTATCAGCCATACCAGATTGTAACCAAGCAACGCCGTTTAACAAAGAATGTAATCCTGTTGAACAAGTAATAGAATGCGAAATTTCAGGCCCGTTACTTTGTAAATCGTGGGCAATCCATGATGATATATTACCTAAAGTAGTGGTTGGAGAACTTAAGGTTGATGATTTTCCAGTTTCTAAAAATTCTTTGTGATATTTTTCAAACAAAGAAGTCGCTCCTCTTGATGAACCAATATTAATACCGAAGTTATCTTCCTGTTTCCAATTAGTTTTTTCAATAGCTTTTCTTGCAGCAAACAAAGTGTATATTACCGAATCATCTAAGTTTTTATACTTGTTATCCGAACTTCTTATTTTCTCAATAATAAGTTTATCTTCATTGGTTAATTGCCCAATCCAAACATTATCTTTTAGTGTTAAAAAATGTTTTGAGTTTAAATAGTTTTCCCAAATTTGCTCAGGAGAACTCCCTAAGGCTGAAACCGAAGCAAAAGAGGTTATAGAAATTGGTTCTTTCATAATTGAGCTATGTTATTCTAAACTTATTTTAGCATCATCTTAAAATGATTGATAATATCTCAGCAAAAATAATAGTTAAATCAACGATTACGAAGAAAATAAAATAATTATATTGTCATTAAAATTTTTAAATGATGCGTGAACAAAAACAAAAAAGTTGGTTTGGTAGAAATTGGGGATGGGTAGTGCCTGTTGGTGGTTGTGGCTGCGGATGTATTGGACTTATTTTATTATTTGTTTTTGGTATTGGTGCTGCGTTTTTTGGTATATCTGAAATAATTACAAATGCCACACCGGTAGAGCATGCTATTAAACAAGCTGAAAAAAACAAGAAAGTACGTAGTTTTTTAGGGGAGCCAATTGAAAAATATGGAATCCCATCAGGAAATATATCAATAAATAATAATGATGGAGATGTTGATTTTTCCATTCCGATTTCGGGACCAAACGGAAAAGGAACATTAATTGTTCGTGGTATAAGAACTAATGGCGAGTGGATTTATGAAGATTTATACGTGCGAATTAAAGAAACACACGAAGAAATTAATTTATTAGCACAAGAAAAGGTTTTAGAAGATATCTAAAACCTTTTCGATTGTTGTGTATACTTTTTGTAACTGCTCTTTTGTAATTACATAAGGTGGTTGAATATAAATGGTGTTTCCTAATGGTCTTAAAAACACGCCATCATTCATAAAGTGTTTTAATAATTGATCACGTAAAGTACCGTAACGACCAGAGTTACTTTTTAAATCGATTGCTAAAATTACACCTTTACACCTTGTTGTGGTTACTTTTGGATGCTTTTTAATACGCTCTTCAAATGTTTTATGAGAAGTTATAATAGTTTTAATACTTTCTTGAATCGCTGTAGTTTGTAGTAATTCTATACTTGCTAAAGCAGCGCTACAGGCAATAGGATTAGCAGAGTAGGTATGGCAATGAAAAAAACCTTTTGCAATATCATTGCTTAAAAAATTACTGTAAATTTCTTCGGTACAAGAAGTAATTGCCATCGGAACTAAACCAGCAGTTAAAGCTTTACTTAAGCAGATAATATCTGGTTTTGTAGTAACTTCATCTGATGCAAAATGATTACCTGTTTTACCGAAACCTGTCATTACTTCATCAGCAATCATTAAAATATTATTCCCTTTGCAAAACTTTAAAATCTCGTTTAAATCTGCTGCTTCATGAATTTTCATTCCGGCTGCTCCTTGCACTAACGGTTCGTAAATAAAACCTGCAATATCATTTTCTGCAACGATTTTTTCTAACTGATTTAAAATTTGTTGATTATTTTTCCCGTTCGGGACAGGAATACGCTCAATTTTCATTAAAAAATCTTCAAAAGGCCCGTTGTAAGCTGATAAGCCAGAAACCGACATCGCGCCGAAAGTATCACCATGAAAACCATCTTCAAAAGCAATAAAAGTAGTTCGTTTTTCGCCTTTATTAAAATAGTATTGCAAAGCCATTTTAATAGCTGCTTCAACAGCAGTTGAACCATTATCGTTAAAAAAGATTCGGTTTTGATTTTCTGGAAGAATTTTAATTAATTCTTCGGATAATTTTACGGCAGGTTCGTGTGTAAAATCACTAAACATTATTTGATCTAATGTTTGCATTTGTTGGTAAACACGATTGGTAATAAAATCATTACAGTGTCCAAACATACAGGTGTACCAAGACGAAATAGCATCGATATACTCATTGCCATTTTCATCGGTTAAAATACATCCTTTAGCTTTTACAATTCCTAAACTATCAGGATGCGTTTGGTGTTGTTTTAACGGATGCCATAAATGTTTTTTATCTCTTTCTTGAAGTGTCATACTTTTATTTTTTTCGTTTTACTGATAAAAAGTTCAGTTAGGCGTTTATAAATTTAGTAGCTTTTCTTTAAAAAGTTCAGCATATTCTTTTACTACATTTTTATCAAAGTAAGGTTCTTCATCAATACGACCAATTACTGTAACGTTAGTCATTTTTTTGATGATTTCTTCTGTGGTTTTATGTTCATCTCCAGAGAAAATAATAGCAATATCAAAGCCTTTTTCTTGTAATAATTTTACGGTTAACAAAGTATGATTAATGCTGCCTAAATAATGACGAGAAACAACAATTACTTTATAGTTGAGTTTGATAATGTCTAAAATTGTATCGGAATTATTTAACGGAACCAGTAATCCGCCGGCGCCTTCTATAACTAAATTGTTGTTAGTTTTTGGTTCGTTAATTTTTGATAATTCAACTGTAACTCCGTCTATTTCTGCAGCAGCATGCGGACTCATAGGTGTTTTTAAAGCATAGGAGTTTGGATGAATTACTGTTTTTTTATTAGAAATAAACTTTTTAATTTTATGAGAATCGGAATCCTCTAATTCACCAGCCTGTATAGGTTTCCAGTAATCGGCTTGTAAAGCTTCGGTTACAATTGCTGAAGCGACAGTTTTTCCTACCTCAGTAGAAATTCCAGTAATAAAATATTTTTTCATTTAAAAGATTGTTTTGCAATCGTTACAAATTAATTTTCTGCTTTCAAAAAAAGGAAACAACATGTAAAAAAAACTTTTTCGTTGTGTTGGGGCAACTAACGTTTTAGAAGAATTGCAGTTTTTACAGTAAATAGCTTCTCCGTTTTCATTTTTTTCATAAGTTCTAATTTCATTGTAAATAGTCAACGCTTTTTCTAAATCATCATTATGTACTAATAGTTTTACACCTCCAATTGCTTGACTTATTAAAGGGTCAGAATCAATTGTTTTTTCATCCATCAATAAAGTTCTGATATCATCAGAATCTAGTCTAGACTTAACAAGATGAGCTTCGGTAGAATATTCAAAAACGGTTAAAATAGTGTAATTATCGCGCATTGTATTTTTAAACAAAAATAGCAAGATGTTCTAAAATATTGGTAATTTCTTGTCTAGAATTGTATGAGTGTAAACAAAAACGTAATCGTTCTTCTCCTTTTTTAACGGTTGGCGATAAAATTGGTTTTACATTAAATCCTTTTTCTGAAAGCTGCTTTGCGATTAATTTTACGTTTTTATTACCAGAAATAATGCAGCAATGAATAGCAGAATTACTGATAATAAAATTTAGGTTTAGTCTTTTTACTTCTGATGTAAAATGCAGTATGTTTTGTTGTAGTTTTTTAAATTTTTCAATACCTGTTGAACCTCTAAATTCTGTATAAACACACTTTATAGTGGCTAATGCGTGTGGAGATAATCCTGTGGTATATATAAAACTACGGGCAAAATTTATTAAATACTGTTGTAGTTCTTTGCTTCCTAAAATTGCAGCACCATGGCATCCAAAGGCTTTACCAAAGGTTACTATTCTTGCAAAAACATCCGTTTGTAAATTTAATTCTTGAATCAATCCGAAGTTAAAAACTCCTAAAGCATGTGCTTCATCAACAATTAAATAGGCATTGTTTTTTTTACAAATCGCTACTAAATTAATTAAGTCAGGAGAATCACCATCCATTGAAAAAACCGATTCTGTAACTACATAAATATGCGCGTCTTTTTGTTGAACTCTTTTTAGAATTTCCTTTAAATGAGTTAAATCATTATGTTTAAATTTATAGGCTTTTGCATTTGATAATTTTATACCGTCGCGAATAGAGGCATGAATAAATTCATCATACAAAATGATATCGCCACGTTGTGGTACAGCTGAAAAAAAACCAATATTAGCATCGTAACCAGAATTAAAAATTAATGCTTTTTCTGTTTGATGAAAAGTTGCTATATCTACCTCAAGAGTATTATATAATTGACTATTCCCAGAAAGTAATCTTGATCCAGATGCGCCATTAATAGTTAAGTGATTGTCAATTAAAAACTGATGTGTTTTGTTAAATAGTATTTCATTTTTTGAAAACCCTAAATAATCATTCGAAGAAAAATCAATTACATTGTTTTCTTTACCAAGTAAACGCAGTGCTTGATTTTTTTTACGCGCTAGTATTTTTTGAGTAAGTTTTTTGGGAAATTGCATAGTGTAAAAATACAAAAAGACCTACATGAATGTAAGTCTTTTTTGCTCCTCTTCAAGGACTCGAACCTTGGACCCTCTGATTAACAGTCAGATGCTCTAACCAACTGAGCTAAAGAGGAATGTTCATATAGAACAAATATGTAAAATGTAGCAATTATCGGCTGCTACGTTGCCTTTAGCATTTTAGCTCCTCCTCTTGGACTCGAACCAAGGACCCTCTGATTAACAGTCAGATGCTCTAACCAACTGAGCTAAGGAGGAATTTAAAACGTAATTGTTTTAAAATGCGAGTGCAAATTTAAGGGCTTTTTTTGTATCTGCAAATTTTTTTTGATAAAAAATTAAATTAAAAACGTTTTCTGCTGATTTATAAAGCTTTATTTTGATAAAAAAATAAAAATAAAAAAAGTTATACCTATTAATATCATAACTTGATGCTTTAAAATAAGCATGAAAAAAAGTTTTATTTTTGGTAAAAGTTGTATTTTTGTATCTATTATTCTTATTGATAGAAAAGCATAACAAGATATATGGACAAGTTTTCGTTCTTAAACGCAGTACATACCAGTTTTATAGGTGATTTATACGAACAGTATCAAAAAAATCCTGATGCAGTAGAACCAAGTTGGAGAAGTTTTTTTCAGGGATATGATTTAGCAAACGAAAATTATTCGTTGACTGATGAAGAAATTTCTGTTGAAATACCTGAAGAAGTACGTAAAGAATTTTTAGTAATTGATTTAATAAATGGTTACCGTACAAGAGGACACCTTTTTACAGAAACAAATCCAGTTCGTGAGCGTAGAAAATATACGCCTTCATTAGAGGTTGAAAATTTTGGGTTAACAAAATCAGATTTAACAACCGTTTTTAACGCAGGTGAAGTTTTAGGAATCGGTGCAAAAACATTAGCCGAAATAATTAAACACTTAAAAGCTATTTTTTGTGATAGTATTGGTGTTGAATATATGTATTTGCGTAGCCCAGAAGAATTAAAATGGTGGCAAAACCGTTTGAATAAAAATGGAAATCAACCAAAATATGATGTTGAAGCTAAAAAATATATTCTCACCAAGTTAAACCAAGCATCAACTTTCGAAAGTTTTTTACAAACAAAATACGTAGGTCAAAAACGATTTTCAGTTGAAGGAGGAGAAACGTTAATTCCAGGAATGAGTGTTGCACTTCGTGATGCTGCCGAAAAATATGGTGTGGAGGAATGTGTGTTAGGAATGGCACACCGTGGTCGTTTAAACACTTTGGTAAATATCTTTAAAAAACCTGTTCGCGATTTATTTAGCGAGTTTGAAGGAAAAGATTTTGAAGATCAAGATATTGATGGAGATGTAAAATATCACTTAGGGTTAACCTTAAGTAAAGCCTATAAGGGCGGACAAAAAATGAAGATGAATTTGGTGCCAAATCCATCACATTTAGAAACTGTAGATGCAGTTGCTGAAGGTATTGTTCGTGCAAAGGTAGATTTAGATTATAAGGGCGATAACGCAAAAATAATGCCTATTTTAGTGCATGGTGATGCGGCTATTGCTGGTCAGGGAATTGTGTATGAAATGGCACAAATGATGACCTTAAACGGATATAAAACAGGAGGAACCATTCATGTGGTGGTAAATAACCAAGTTGGTTTTACAACCAATTACTTAGATGCACGTTCAAGTACTTATTGTACTGATGTAGCTAAAGTAACATTGTCGCCAGTATTACACGTAAATGCAGATGATGCAGAAGCGGTTTGTCATGCAATGGAAATGGCTGTTGAGTATCGAATGAAATTTAAAAAAGACATTTATATTGATTTATTAGGATATCGTAAATACGGGCATAACGAAGGTGATGAGCCTCGTTTTACGCAACCTAAATTATATAAAGCAATTTCTAAGCATAAAAATGCGAAAGAATTATATGCTGCTAAATTAATTGAAGAGGGAAGCATTTCAGCAGATTATGTAACGGAAATTACCGCAGAGTTTAAAGCGCATTTAGAAGCTGAATTTACAGAATCTAAAAAGAAAACGACTTCTAAAATTCAAGAATTCATGCCAGAAGTTTGGGATGGGTTTATAAGAAAGCAATTACAAGACATGCTGCAACCAGTAGATACAACATACTCGGTTGAAGCGTTAAAAGATATAGCAAAAGTAATTTCAACAACCCCTGAAGGATACAAATTTGTACGTAAAGCAGAACGTATTTTACAAGGACGTAAAAAAATGGTTTTTGATCAGAACTCTTTAGATTGGGGAACTGCCGAAAATTTAGCATACGGTACCTTGTTAGAAGAAGGTTTTAATGTACGTATTTCAGGTGAAGATGTAGAAAGAGGAACTTTCTCGCACCGTCATGCAATTATGCGGGATGAGGAAACCTTAGAGCGTGTAAATTTATTAAACACCAACCCGAAAAATAAAGGTGAAATGACTATTTTCAATTCACACTTATCTGAATATGGAGTTTTAGGATTTGATTATGGGTATGCCATGGCTGCACCAAATACGTTAACTATTTGGGAAGCACAGTTTGGTGATTTTGCCAACGGAGCACAAATTGTATTTGATCAATACATTTCATCGGCAGAAGCTAAATGGAAATTGCAAAATGGATTGGTAATGTTATTGCCTCATGGATATGAAGGGCAAGGGCCTGAGCATTCATCAGGAAGGATAGAGCGTTTTTTACAGTCGTCAGCAGTTGATAACTGGACGATAGCAAATTGTTCTACACCTGCAAATATGTATCACATATTACGTCGTCAGATGAAACGTGATTTTAGAAAACCTTTAGTGGTTTTTACACCAAAAAGTTTATTGCGTTTACCAAAAGCGGTAAATCCGATTGAAGATTTAGCAAACGGATCTTTCCAAGAAGTTATAAACGATACTGTTGATGCTTCTAAAGTTAAAAAAATGGTTTTTTGTACTGGTAAGTTTTACTACGATATGTTAGAAGAACGTGAAAAACTAGGAAGAGAAGATGTTGCTTTAATTAGAATAGAACAATTATTTCCATTACATTTAGATAAAATTAAGGAAGTAATGGATCTATATCCAAATGTAGCACGCTATGTTTGGGCACAAGAAGAGCCTAAAAATATGGGGTCTTGGAGTTATGTGTTAGAGCGTTTTGAATTGGCAAAGTTAGAATGTGCGTCGAGAGATTATAAATCGGCACCAGCAGCTGGTTCAAGTACAAGATATAAGCAAAGACATCAGCAAGTATTAGACAAGGTCTTTGATTAATACGATAAAAAGTAAGTGCATGCGTTAGGGATTGAAACGGCATCCTTTTTTGCAGCCAATTCGAGTGAATTTGTGAAGAATGAACAAATTTGTATCGAGAATGCAGCAAAAAAGATATAGTGAAAAGCCCGCCCGAACGCCCAAATAAAAGAAATAAAATATTTCAGAATAAAAAAAAAGAAACATGAGTGTTTTAGAAATGAAAGTTCCTTCTCCGGGAGAATCGATTACAGAAGTAGAAATAGCAACTTGGTTAGTGGAAGATGGTGATTATGTTGAAAAAGATCAGCCAATTGCCGAAGTAGATTCTGACAAAGCAACGTTAGAATTGCCTGCGGAAGAAAGCGGAATTATCACTTTAAAGGCTGAGGAAGGCGATGCTGTTGAGGTGGGCGCTGTAGTTTGTTTGATTGATATGAGCGCAGCAAAACCTGAAGGTGGCGCATCAGCTGAAACCAAAAAAGCAGAAGCTCCAAAAGCTGAAGCTCCTAAAAAAGAAGAAGCTAAACCTGCAACGTATGCAACCGGAACAGCATCACCTGCAGCTAAGAAAGTTTTAGCTGAAAAAGGAATGGATGCTGCAAGCGTGAAAGGAACAGGAAAAGATGGGCGTGTAACGAAAGAAGATGCTGTAAAAGCGGTACCTTCTATGGGAACGCAACCTGCAAATGGTTCGCGTGGTACGGAGCGTAAAAAAATGTCAATGTTACGTCGTAAGGTAGCACAACGTTTAGTTGCTGTAAAAAGCGAAACAGCTATGTTAACTACGTTTAACGAAGTAAACATGCAGCCAATTTTTGATTTACGTAAGGAGTATAAAGAAGATTTTAAAGCGAAGCACGGTGTTGGGTTAGGATTTATGTCTTTCTTTACTTTAGCTGTTGTTAGAGCGTTAAAAATGTATCCTGATGTAAACTCTATGATTGATGGAGATTTTCAAATAAAACACGATTTTCAAGATATATCTATCGCAGTTTCTGGTCCTAAAGGATTAATGGTACCTGTAATTAGAAATGCCGAAAATTTATCGTTTAGAGGTGTTGAAAGTGAAGTAAAACGTTTGGCTTTACGTGCTCGTGATGGTCAAATTACAGTTGATGAAATGACTGGAGGTACGTTTACTATTACGAACGGTGGTGTATTTGGATCAATGTTATCTACACCGATTATTAACCCTCCACAAAGTGGAATTTTAGGAATGCATAATATTGTTAATCGTCCGATGGCAGTAAATGGAGAAGTCGTTATTCAGCCAATTATGTATGTTGCCTTATCTTATGATCATCGTATTATTGATGGTCGTGAGTCTGTTGGATTTTTAGTGGCTGTAAAAGAAGCTTTAGAGAACCCGATGGAATTGTTAATGGACAACAATCCTAAAAAAGCATTAGAAATGTAGTTTTCTATTAATAAAGTATAAATTGGAAAGCCTACGCATTTTTGTGTAGGCTTTTTTATTAAAAAAAATAAAGAAAAATGAATTTGTCTAAAGATTTTTGGGAGAATAAGTATAAGGCTAATAAAACGGGTTGGGACTTAGGAGAAGTTTCACCGCCTTTAAAAGCTTATTTTGATCAGTTAGAAGATAAGGAATTAAAAATATTATTTCCAGGAGGCGGTAATTCCTATGAAGCGGAATACCTTTTTAACAAAGGTTTTAAGAATGTTTTTGTGGTAGACTTAGCTGTAACTGCGTTAAATAACATAAAAAAAAGAGTGCCGCTTTTTCCTGAAAATCAACTAATTTTAGGTAACTTTTTTGATTTAGATACAACTTTTGATTTGACAATTGAGCAAACTTTTTTTTGTGCATTAAATCCTGATTTGAGAAAGAAATATGCTCAAAAAATGAATGAAATATTAAAAGAAAACGGAAAATTAGTGGGACTTCTTTTTAATGCCAAATTAAATGAAGATCACCCTCCTTTTGGTGGGGATAAAGCAGCGTATATAACATATTTTAAACCGTATTTTACTTTTAATGTTTTTGAAAAGTGTTATAATTCATACCATAACAGGCAAGAAATGGAATTTTTTATAAAGTTTATAAAACGTAAATAACAATTCGTTTAACTTAGTTATAGATTGAAGAATAATCTAATTACCTTTTAATCGTTCCCATAAATCAGATACTAATTTTTTACCATCACGTTTATCTTTTGGTTCTTCAGTGAATAGTATATCTCCTGAATTATCAACTGTTATTTTATATTTAAAAACGAAATTTTCGGCTTTTGGTTTCATACTTAAAAGACCAAATCGTAAATCGTTAAAATAAAGCTGATCGTCCTTTTTATTGATGGTAAACCAACCTTCAGAAATTGAGATCATACGCTTAACATTTTTGTCTTCAGTAAGACTTTCTAATAAATTATGATTCTTTGAGTATTTTGTAAAAGTAATAGGCTGCGTATCAAAAAATGAATAATTACCCAATAAAAAAGAATCTTCAGTCTGTACGTTAGCACTCCAAAGTATAGTATTTAAAGGTGAAGGTCTCGTATCAATTTCTGAGTAAGCAATATTTTGATTTTTTAAAGCTGTTTCAAATTGATTAAAGGCTATCCATTTTAATAGTAGTGTAAGTACTAAGTAAGAGGAACTAATTATTAATCCCATTTTATTATAAAAACGACGTTTTTCAGAAGTGCGTTTTTGTGTCATTGCAAAAATTAAAAACACTAAAAAAGGCAAAGTATAAAGAGGATCGATAACAAAAATGTTTTTAAAAGCTAACCGTATATCAAAAGGCCAAAATAATTGCGTTCCCCAAGTGGTATGTGCATCTAAAATAGGATGTGTTACAAATGATAAGAAAAATAGTAATGTCCAATTTTTAAAATCTTTATACTTTTCATAACGTGAAACAATCCAAGCAAAAATGGGTGCAAAAAGTACTGAAAACACAATAGAATGAGTAAATCCTCTATGTATATAAAGTGCCGTTACTTTGTCTGTGAAAAATGATGCAAGAACATCTAAATCGGGAATAGTACCTGCAATAGCACCATATAACATTGCTTTGTTTCCAATTTTTTTGCCTAAAACGGCTTCGCCAACGGCAGCTCCTAGTACAATTTGAGTTAATGAATCCATAGGTTACAAAAATAAACGAAGCAGGTTAAATAGTGTATAGAAGTTCAGCTAAGTTTTTTGTTAAACTTTATGACAATGGGGACTTTTACTCAAATAATCTTTATAGAAAGCAAATCAGATGGTAACAAATGTTACTAACAATTATTTATTATGCAGCTAAGTTTGCAGTAACTTAATTGAACTGTAGCATGAATAATAAAGTATTAATACTGTTTTTTATATTATTTACTCTTTTAGCAAAAGCACAAGAGATAATAGTTATTACTAAAGAAGATGTTATATCTAAAGTAAAAGAGAATAACGAGGCTATTAAAATGTCTCAACAAGATTTTTTAGGAGCAAAAGCAGATTTTAACCAAACAAATGCGGTGTTTTTACCAAATATTACAGCAAGTCATACAGGTATTTCAACTACAAACCCATTAATGGCATTTGGCTCTAAATTGAATCAAGAAATTTTAACACAGAATGATTTTAATCCAGTTTTGTTAAATGATCCTAAAAGAACTCAAAATTTTGCAACAAAATTAGAAATTCAACAACCATTAATAAATTTAGATGGTCTTTATCAAAGAAAAGCTGCCAAATCTAAAATGGAAGCAATGTCTTTAAAAACTGAACGCACGAAAGATTATTTGTTATTAGAGGTAGAGAAATCTTACATGCAATTACAACTAGCATATAAAGCAGTTGGCGTGTTAGAGAAAGCTTTAAAAACTACAATGACTAATAAAAAAATGGCTGATAACCGTTATGAACAAGGTTTTTTACAACGTACAGATGTTTTAAATATAGAAGTACGAGTTACAGAGGTTAAAAACCAGTTGCAAGGGGCAAAAAGTAATGTACAAAATGTATCAAACTACATTTCATTTTTAATGAACGATAAGAGTTATGTTGTGTATAAACCTACTGATAATTTATTAGTTACTAGTTTTAATATTGATGAAAGAGTCATTTCAGAAAATAGGGCAGACATAAAAGCGATGCAGCTAGCTTTAAAAGGATACGAGGCAATGAATAAGGCTGATAAAATGACTTTTTTACCACGTTTAAATGCTTTTGGAAGTTATGAAATGTACGATGATAAGGTGTTTAGAGGTAGTGCAAATGGTTATCTGGTTGGAGCACAATTAAGCTGGGATATTTTTAAAGGGGCAAAACGTTTTGGAAAAATACAAAAGAGTAAAGCTGAATTAGAGAAATCTAAGTTAGCGTACAATCAATATGTGTCTAAAAGTAACTTAGAACTAAATAAAGTAAAACGTCAATTAGTAGATGCTAAAAATAAATTAACATTAACAGCTTTAGCAGTTGAGCAGTCTAAAGAGTCTTTAAGAATTAGAAAAAACAGGTTTAAAGAAGGTTTAGAAAAAACAGCTGATTTGTTACTAGCAGAAACTCAGTTTTTGCAAAAAGAATTAGCGTATAATCAAACTGTTTTCGAATACAATTTTACACAAGTGTATTTAGAATTTTTAACTAAAGAATGAAAATAGTTGACAGTAAGCAGTTGCAGTTTTTAGTAAAATAATCTTAAAAAAAAATGTCTGGTTGAGCGCAGTCGAAACCTAAAATTATAAACAAACTATAAAATGAAATATATATATACAATTCTAATTTTATCTGTTGCATTAACATTTGCAAATTGTGGTAAAGAGCATAAAGAAGAAGCTGTAGATAATTCTCCACCGATTAAAGTTCAAGTGAGTAAGATTACCGAAAGCAATAATGGTCAATTTTTATCAGTAAGTGGAAAAATACAAGCTGTAAATAGTGCCGATTTAAGTACTAGAATTATGGGGTACGTTAAAAAAGTACATGTAAATGTTGGTGATAAGGTTAAAAAGGGGCAGTTGTTAGTTTCTATTAATAATACTGATTTACAGGCTAAAAAAGCACAGATAAAAGCAGGGATTTCACAAGCTAAAACTGCTTTTAATAATGCTGAAAAGAATTACAATCGTTTTAAAAATTTATTCGCAAGTACGAGTGTTAGTCAGAAAGAAATGGATGATATGACTGCTAATTACGAAATGGCAAAAGCGGGTTTAGAAGCTGCAAAACAGCAAAGGAACGAAATTAATGCTCAGTTTGCTTATTCGAATATTAGAGCTCCTTTTACAGGTGTTATTACAAGTAAGAATATAGAAAATGGTGATATGGCAACTCCTGGTGTTCCTTTAATTAGTTTAGAAACGCCTAAGTATTTTGAGGTAATAGCAATGGTTCCTGAAACAGAGATATCACAAATTAAAAAAGGATTAGCAGTTACTGTTTTAGTTAAGTCAATTGCTAAAACTGTTAAAGGAAAAGTAAGCGAAGTAAGTATTTCTGCTAAAAATACAGGAGGTCAGTATTTAGTAAAAATAGCGTTAGAGAAAACAGCTGTGAATATTTTATCGGGTATGTTTTCTACGATTCAGTTTCCTGTAAAAAGGAAAGTAAAAACGTCATTGGTATTAATTCCTAAAAAAGCAATTGTTAAAAACGGTCAATTGTCTGGTGTTTATACAGTAAGTCAGCGTAATACAGCGTTGTTGCGTTGGTTGCGTTTGGGAAGAGTTTATGGTAATAAAGTTGAGGTTTTATCAGGTTTAAATTCTAGTGAATCGTACATAGTTTCTGCTGAAGGAAAATTATTTAATGGAGTTAAAATAAGTGTTCAGTAGACGGTAGACATTGAACAGTAAGTTGATCGTCTTGAAGGAATAGATTAAGAATAGTAAAGAATTGCGTTAGGGATAGTAGTGAAAATCCTTTTTATGTCAGTTCGAGTGAATTTGCCTAAGCAAATTTGTATCGAGAACTGCGTAAAAAGATTGAAACGGATAGCCTGTTAAAACGCCCAAAAAAATATAAAAAAATGAAAGAAGGTTTAGCAGGGAAAATTGCAAAAGTCTTTATTGGGTCTAAGCTTACGGTGCTTTTAATGATCGTTTTTATGGTTATTGGAGTGTACAGTTCGTTTTTAATACCAAGAGAAGAAGAGCCACAGATTGATGTGCCAATGGCGGATATTTTTGTTGGATATCCAGGAGCGAGCCCTACAGAAGTTGAGTCTAGAGTTGTAAAGCCTTTAGAAAAATTAATTTCTAATATTAAAGGTGTTGAGTACGTGTATTCTACATCGATGAACGAAAAGGCAATGGTTATTGTGCAGTTTTATGTGGGTGAAGATATTGAGCGTTCGTTTGTAAAATTGTACAATGAAATTAATAAACATATGGATCAAATGCCAAAAGGTGTTACGTTTCCATTAGTGAAAACACGTGCGATTGATGATGTACCAATGTTGGGGTTAACTTTGTGGAGCGAGCATTATGATGATTTTCAGTTAAATCAAATGGCGCAAGAACTAGAGTCGGAAATTAAAAAGATAAATGATGTTTCTATTACGCATAAAATTGGAGGAAGAAATCGTCAGTTAAGAGTAGTTTTAGACAAGGATAAATTGGCTGCAAGCGGATTAGATTTCTTATCAGTTTCAGAAATGATAAAAGCCAACAACACCCAGTTAAGATCGGGAAGTTTTGATAAAAACGATACGGAGTTTTTAGTAAATACAGGTAAGTTTTTAACTTCTGTTACTGATGTTGAAAATTTAGTGGTTGGTGTGCAGCAAAATCAACCAATTTATTTAAAACAAATCGCTACAATTGTTGATGGCCCTGAAATACCTCAAAATTATGTGTCTTTAGGTTTTGGAAAAGGAAGTGTAAAATCATCCGATTACGAATCGGAATATCCTGCAGTTACTTTATCTGTAGCGAAAAGAAAAGGGGCAGATGCAATGAAAATTGCAGAATCGATTTTAGCAAAAGTAACACGTTTACGTACTACTTTAATTCCTGACGATGTACATGTAGAAGTTACTAGAAACTACGGAGAAACTGCATCACACAAAGTATCTGAATTATTATTGCACCTTATTGAGTCAATCATAGCGGTTACTTTAGTCGTTATGTTGGCAATGGGCTGGCGTGGTGGATTGGTTGTGTTTTTATCAGTGCCAATTACGTTTGCTTTAACATTGTTAAGTTACTACATGTTAGATTATACGTTAAACCGAATTACGCTTTTCGCCTTGGTTTTTGTAACAGGTATTGTGGTAGATGATTCCATTATTATAGCCGAAAACATGCACCGACATTTTAAAATGAAACGTTTGCCTTTTAAACAAGCAGCTTTATATGCGATAAATGAAGTTGGGAACCCAACAATTTTAGCAACATTTACAGTAATTGCTTCTGTTTTACCAATGGCTTTTGTATCTGGTTTAATGGGGCCTTACATGGCGCCAATGCCTATTGGAGCCTCGATAGCAATGATTTTGTCATTATTTGTTGCTTTAACGATTACACCTTATTTAGGATACATTTTTTTACGTGAAAAAGATAAAAAGAGTAGTGTAGAAAAGGTTGAGAAACCATTAGAAGAAACATTTATTTACAGAATTTACAATAAGTTTGAAAGGCCTTTATTAGAGAATAAAATAAAAAGGTGGTTGTTTTTAGGAGGAACATTTGTTGTGTTAATGGTAACAATGTTATTGTTTTTTACAAATTCGGTTGCAGTTAAAATGTTACCTTTTGATAATAAAAACGAGTTTCAAGTAGTAATTGATATGCCAGAGGGTACAACTTTAGAACGTACAGCGGTTGTTACACAAGAAATTGCTCAGTATTTGGCAACAAGACCAGAAGTGGTGAATTATCAAAATTATATTGGTACTTCTGCTCCGATAACTTTTAACGGATTGGTTCGTCATTACGATTTGCGTGGTGGATCTAACATGGCTGATATTCAAGTAAATTTGGTTGATAAAGGAAAACGAACGATTCAAAGTCATGGTATTGCAAAATTACTACGTCCTGAAATGCAAAAAATTGCAGCAAAATACAATGCAAATGTAAAATTGGTTGAGGTACCACCAGGACCACCGGTTTTATCAACAATTGTTGCTGAGGTTTATGGACCTGATTATAAAGAGCAAATTAAAATAGCGAATAGCGTTCAGAATATTTTAAAAAACACAGCAGATGTTGTGGATATTGATTGGATGGTTGAAGATGATCAAACTGAATATCAATTTGAAATAAACAAAGAAAAAGCAATGTTGTATGGAGTTGCACCACAACAAATAGCATATACCATGAATATGGCATTGGCTAACAGCCCAATTACGAGTTTGTATGATGAAAATGCTGTAAGTCAGGTTGGGTTGATTTTGAGCTTGGATGAAAAAGAAAAATCGACCATTTCTGATATTTCACAATTAAAAATAAAATCGAAACAGGGTAACATGATTTCTATTGGAGATTTAGTAGATATTACTGAAACTGTAAATGCAAAAAGTATTTTTCGTAAAAATCAAAAGCGAGTTGTGTATGTAATGGCTGATATGGCAGGTGAATTAGAGAGTCCAGCCTATGCAATTTTAGGAATGGAAGCGAAGTTGAAAGAAATTAAACTTCCTGAAGGTTATAAATTGAACGAAATGTATTTAGGGCAACCAGATTTTGAGGATGATTATACCGTAAAATGGGATGGTGAATGGCAAATTACACTAGAGGTTTTTAGAGATTTAGGAATCGCTTTTTTAGGAGCAATTATCTTGATTTATATTTTAATTGTTGGTTGGTTTCAAAATTTTAAAGCACCAATTGTAATGATGGTAGCAATACCGTTATCGTTAATAGGAATTATTTTAGGGCATTGGATGATGGGCGCATTTTTTACAGCAACTTCATTTATCGGTATGATTGCTTTAGCAGGAATTATGGTGCGGAATTCCGTTTTATTAATAGACTTTATCAATTTACGATTAGCTGAAGGAATTCCGTTAAAACAAGCGGCAATTGAAGCAGGTGCAGTACGTACAACGCCTATTTTATTAACTGCTGGTACTGTTGTAATTGGTGCTTTTGTAATATTATTTGATCCGATTTTTCAAGGTTTAGCAATTTCGTTAATGGGCGGAACTATTGTGTCAACGGTATTAACATTATTGGTTGTGCCATTGGTGTATTATATGATTGAAAAGAAAAATTATAAATAGTGTTGATTATAAATTAAAAACTAAATAAGATGTTAAATAAATATTTTAGAATTATCGTTGGTTCTTTTGTTTTACTAAGTGTAATATTAACGGTTTATGTAAATCCTAATTGGATGTGGTTTACTGTGTTTATTGGCTTGAATTTAATTCAGTCAGCATTTACAAAATGGTGTTTGTTAGAAACCATTTTGATGAAAGTGTTTAAGATCCAGAAATAGGTTTCTGTTAAAAGGATTTTTTATAAACAATACCCCTATGCGTTTTGTATAGTGGGTATTTTACAAAGTTACTTTTAGTTAACTTCGTCGCATTGAATTTTATTAAAAGTTAATATATAATGAAAAATTCCTTAACTTTAATAATACTTTTTTTTTCGAATCAATTGATTGGACAAGAAATTGTCAGAATGAAAGATACTTATATTGACGGAAACCTTGTTTATAAAGTGGTTAATGATAGTCTTTTTAACGGGATTTCTAACCATAAACGAAAAAATGGGGATCTTGTTTATGAAGAAGAATTTAAAAATGGAGTTATTCTATTAAGTAGAATGTATTTTAATGGGAAAAAGAAAAGAGTTTCTAATGAAATAATTTACAATTCAACTAAACCATATGTTATTTCAAAAGAAAATTTATATAATTTAGAGAGTGAAGTTTTTAGAATTATAACTTATAATAATGATGGAGTGAAAATTCTTGTAGAGCAATTTAAGAAAGGTAAATTAATTTATAGTTGTCAATATTCAGGAAAAAAGAAGCACGGAATTGAACTTGGTTATAGTGAGAGCGGTGAGCTATTAATTCATAGTTGTGAATATAAAAAGGGAAAAAAAGATGGAGAAGAACTATGTACTGATAAAGAAGGGAAAAAGATAATACGTAAATATAAAAAAGGTAGGAGAATAAAATAATTATTTCTATTGTTTAAAAATCATATCGATCACTCTTAATTTTAGCAACATGTTATGCTAAAAAAAGTACTTTTACATTTATTAGTAAAAAATTGTAGTAACCTTTTGTGATGATAGAAAATAGAGAATTAGACCTTGCCATTCAGTTTATAGAAAAAACAGATAGAAACCTTTTTATTACGGGAAAGGCAGGTACAGGAAAAACTACTTTCTTACATAAAATAAAAAATGAATCCTTAAAAAGATTAGTTATTGTTGCACCAACAGGTGTAGCAGCAATTAATGCAAAAGGAGTTACTATTCATTCTTTTTTTCAAATGCCATTTGGCCCAATTTTACCCAATCAATTAACCAATAATTCTAATCAACAACGTAAATTTAATAAAACTAAAATTGACATTATTAGATCGTTAGATTTAGTGATTATTGATGAAATTAGTATGGTTAGAGCCGACTTGTTAGACGGTATTGATCAAGTTTTACGAAAATATAAAAACCGAAACAAAGTTTTTGGAGGCGCACAAGTTTTAATGATTGGTGATTTACAACAATTATCGCCCGTTGTAAAACCAAACGAATGGAGTTTACTACAACAACACTATAATTCGGTTTATTTTTTTAGTAGTAAAGCATTTCAAGAATCTAATACGTTAAGTATTGAATTGAAGAAAATTTATAGGCAAGATAACGAAGAATTTATAACTATTTTAAATGAAATTAGAAATGATTCTTTATCAGAAAAGTCAGCTTCAATTTTAAATAAAAGATACAATCCAACTTTCGAACCTAAAAAAAACGAAGGCTATATTACCTTAACAACTCATAATAAAAGAGCCGACACTATTAATACTTCTGAATTAAAAAAATTAAAGAAAAAAAGTGTTTTTTTTAAGGCTGATGTTTCGGGTAAATTCAATGAAAACGCATATCCGAATAATGAAAAATTAGAATTAAAAGAAGGAGCACAAGTAATGTTTATTAAAAACGACAGTTCTCCTGAAAAACGATATTTTAATGGTAAAATAGGAAAAATCACCTTAATCGATGAGGATACTATTTATGTTAAATGCCCGAATGATGATGATGAAATTGAAACAACAAAAGAAACTTGGGAAAACATAAATTATTCTATTAATGAAGAAACTAAAGAAATAAAAGAAGATATTACAGGTTCTTTTTCACAAATTCCATTACGATTGGCATGGGCAATTACCATTCATAAAAGTCAAGGTTTAACTTTTGAAAAAGCTATAATTGATGCCGAAGCTTCTTTTGCGCACGGACAGACTTATGTTGCCTTAAGTAGGTGCACAAGTTTAGAAGGGATTGTTTTAAAAACACAAATTAGTAGTAGTTCGATTATTAATGATAGGACGATAGATTCATTTACTAAAAATGTAAGTGAAAACGAACCAGATGAAAATGTTTTAAGTTTTTCAGAAAAAAAATACCAACTTAATTTAATAGCCGAATTATTTGATTTTAACTCTTTTTTATACCCAACAACAAGGGCAATCGACTTATATTACAAAAATAAAACAAGCTTAAATGGTATTATGATTAACCATTTAGAAATGATAAAGGATAACGGAATAATACCATTATTAAGAGTAGCAAATAGTTTTAAAATACAATTGCTACAACTTTCAGAAAATGCTGATTTGGTTGAAGATAATGAGGCTATAAACGATCGTTTTTTAAAAGCAATTGACTACTTTACAAAACAAACAGAAGAGTTTATTAAAAAACCATTAAGTGGCGTTTCATTTTCAACAGATAACAAAGCACTACAAAAAGATTTAGAGAAGCAAATTTATGCGTTACAAGATTTAGTAACCATAAAATTATTTTGCTTTCTAAAAATGAAAAATGGATTTGAGGTTAAAGATTACTTAAAAGTTAGAGCTGATGCTGTTTTACAGAATGTAGTGAAGCCAAGTAAAAAGAAAATAAATTCATCTAGAGATCCTGTTTTAGCAATTAGTTTACGTGAATTGAGAGATGAAATTCATAAAAAAGAAAAAATTCCTCATTTTCAAATTTTTACCCAAAAAACACTCTATGCTATTTGTGATGCAGTTCCAAAAACGGCACAACAATTATTAAAAGTTGAAGGGATGGGGAAAATTAGAGTACAAAAATATGGTGGTAGAATTTTAGATACTATAAGTAATTATATTAAAAAACAAGGAATTAACGACACAAAAAAAGTAGTTAAAGAAGATAAAATACCAACACGGCAAATAACCTTTAATTTATTTAAAGAAGGATTTTCAGCCAAAGAAATAGCCAGTAAAAGAGGCTTAACAATTAATACGATTGAAAGTCATTTAGCGAGTTTTATTCCTGAAGGAGATATTGATGTTCTTGAAATTATTCCATTAAAAAGATATAACAAAATAGTAAAAGCTGTTGAAAATATTGAGTTTAAAAGCTTGACAGATTTAAAAGAAAAAGTAGCAAAAGATTATAGTTATATGGAGTTGCGAATGGTATTAATGTCTTTAGAAATTTAAATATTATATGAAAAAACGTAAAAACAAGTATTTGTTTTTACGTTAATAATATAAGGATTATAGATAGAGGAGCTTTATAATCCGTTTAAATTCCAGTCATATTCTAAATATGATACTGCAGCATTATCATTTACTTTAACCATTGAGTACTTGTTAATATAATCAACCAACGAAGTTTTAATTGTAAAATCTTCTTGATACCATTCAAACATCTTTGATACCTCAATTTTATTTAATGTTATTTTGTTTTTACTAGGGTCGTTAATAAATTTTTTCATTAATAATTCTAAAGAGCTATTGATGTTTTTAGAAGTGAAAGCAAAGTTTGCAAAGCACGGTCCTGATTTTGAGGCTGCGTTTATAGCAACATGAATTCTTGGGTCGTCATGCCAACGACGTAATATTTTATGTTCAATATAGTCTAACGAATATGTTTTTTTACCAATGACTGCAAAAGGTATTTTCCATGCATTTCTACCTTTACGTTTAATATCAGTAATCTTTTTTAAAGGGAAACTATCTAATATTAGTTTAATCGTATAAGCATTATAAGCGTTAATCCAAAAAGCTTTAGCTTTTGATGCTGACCAATTTTTACCAGGAACTGTTTTTTCTAAATGATTTAAATATAAATCTAATAAAGCACGATTTTTTCGTAATCCTTTATAATCTACATTTCCTTGTTTTGTTACATACGTTTTTAGGAGTGCATTAAAAACATCGGTTTGTGATTGCGATTGAATGCTAATAAATAATAAGCAGAATAGAGTAATTGTTTTTCGCATCTTTTTCTAGTTTTAAATTTTAATTATTTCACTAGTTTTGACGAAGCAGTTTTTAAATCATTACAAAACTTAAGTTTTTTTTAAAAAAATAAAGCTCATTCTATATAGAATGAGCTTTATTTTTAAAGATTTAATAAAAACAGATATTATAAGTCAAATCCGATATTAACGCCTAGTTTATTGGCAATTAATTTATTAATTAGTTTTTTAACTTCTGGTATTTTTACGCTTTCTAAAACAGTATTTGCAAAGGCATACATTAATAAAGCTTTTGCTTCTTTTTGAGGGATACCTCGTTGTTGCATGTAAAATAACGCATCTTCATCTAATTGACCAATAGTGCAACCGTGCGAACATTTTACATCGTCTGCAAAAATCTCTAATTGTGGTTTTGCATTAATTGTAGCTTTATCACTTACTAAAACATTGTTGTTTTGCTGATAAGCATTTGTTTTCTGCGCCTCTTTTTCAACAATAACCTTACCATTAAAAACAGCAGTAGAACGCTCATCATAAATTCCTTTATAATCTTGATGAGACTCACAGTTAGGTTCAATATGATGTACTAAAGTATGATGATCTACGTGTTGTTTTCCTTCAGTAATTGTAATTCCTTTTAAGATAGAATCGATATGTTCTCCTCTTTGATAAAAGTTTAAGTTGTTACGTGTAATATTCCCTCCGAAAGAAAAAGTATGTACAGAAACAATACTGTTTGATTTTTGCTCTATGTAAGAGTTATCTACCAAAGAGGCATTTTTATCATCATTCTGAATTTTATAAATATCTACTGTTGCATCTTTTGCAGCATATACTTCAGTTACCGCGTTTGTTAAAACTGGATTAGAAGTTAAGCTTTGATGACGTTCGATAATTTGTACATGTGCATTTTGCTCGGCAACAATTAAGTTACGAGGTTGTGTCATGGTAGCTTGTTCAGTACCTGTTGTAAAATAAATAATTTGTATTGGTTTTTGTACCTCTACATTTTTAGGAATGTTAATGTAGGCACCTTCATTTGCAAAAGCAGTATTTAATGAAGTTAAATTATCTTGCTCGGCTATTTTATTGAAATAGTTTTCAATAACCGCCTTGTATTTCGGTTTTGTTAATGCTGATGACATTAAACAAACATCAATCGTATCATGTGTAGTTTCTGATAAAAAAGAGCTGTATTTTCCATCAATAAATACAATTTTATAGGTATCTATATCATGGATAAAATATTTTTTTACATCTGCTAACTCGATAGCATTTTCCGAGCTAGGAAAAATACTGTAATCTTGTTTTAATACTGATTTTAAAGAGGTGTATTTCCATGCTTCTAATTTCTTAGTAGGAAATCCTAATTCTTCAAAATTTTGTAGCGCTTTGGTTCTAATATCATGTATATCAGAGTTTACATCTACACCATTTTCAAAAGCTACGTATGATGCAGCTAGTTTATCTTTTAATTCCATTTGTTTTAGTTTTAAAGTTGTAAGTTTTTAAAGTTTTACTTTTTAAACTTTATAACTAAACTAATTCGTTTTTAATCCAATCATATCCTTTTGCCTCTAACTCTAACGCTAATGAAGCATCTCCTGTTTTTACAATTTTACCATCGTGTAAAACGTGTACAAAATCAGGAACAATATAATCTAATAAACGTTGGTAGTGCGTAATTACAATTACTGCGTTATCTTTAGATTTTAATTTATTTACACCGTTAGCAACAATGCGTAAAGCATCAATATCTAAACCAGAATCGGTTTCATCTAAAATTGCTAACTTAGGCTCTAACATTGCCATTTGAAAAATTTCATTACGTTTCTTTTCTCCTCCAGAAAACCCTTCGTTTAAAGAACGTGATAAAAATTTACGATCTATTTCTAATAATTCAGATTTTTCACGAATCATTTTAAGCATATCTTTAGCAGGCATTTCTTCTAAACCTTGTGCTTTGCGCGATTCGTTAATTGCTGTTTTAATAAAGTTAGTTACCGTAACTCCAGGAATTTCAACCGGATATTGAAATGATAAAAACACACCGTTATGGGCTCTCTCTTCTGGCGCCAATTCGCTAATATCTTCCCCATTTAATTCGATAGTTCCGTTTGTAACTTCGTATTCTTCTTTTCCTGCAATAACAGAAGCCATTGTACTTTTACCAGCTCCGTTAGGACCCATTATTGCATGAATTTCTCCTGCTTTAACTTCTAAATTCAATCCTTTTAAAATTGACTTATCTTCTATATTAGCGTGTAAGTTTTCTATTTTTAACATTACTGGTTACTTTTTTAATAGATTTTGTAATTTTTTGAAAGCTATTGGTGAATGTTGAATGATCACCTCAGCATTTTTTTCTTTAGCAAAAGCTTCAAATTTTTGCATGCTTGCTAAAGTTTGTTCAACATTATAGTTGAATGAAGGAACCCTTTTGTTGGCTCTGTTTTCTTCAAAATGATATAAATCTCCTGTTAATAAAATTGGTTTTTCAACTCCAGAAGCTTCAATATATAATACTTGATGACCAATAGTATGACCTGGCATGTATTTTATAACAACAGTACCGTCACCAAAAACATCATAATCACCGTTTAATTTTTGTACATTTTTTAAGGCTGCTATCGCAGGATTTTTTTTAGCTAAAGAATCTCCTGCAACCGAATTGTATTCGTTTTCTTGTATCAACCAAGTAGCGTCTTTCATATAGTTTGCATGCCCAGTATGATCAAAATGCGAGTGAGACATTGCAAAATACTTGAAATCTTCAATTTTAAAACCAATCGATTTTAATTGATTTGCTAAAGAATCGGGTCTTTGTACAGTAAAGGTTCCGTCGCCAGGAGTAACCGCTTCAGGTAATACCAAGTTTTCAGGTAAACCAGCATCCCACATTAAGTTCCCTTTTGGGTGCGATATTACATAATAGGCATCGGTAAACTGTTTTGTTTGACCGGTGTACGTTGTATCTTGCGAAAAAACCTCTAACTTATTTACTAAAATTGATCCACCAACTAATTGAAATAATTTTACTTGGGGCTTTTTAACTTTGTTAGGTACTTCTTTCTTTTCGGTTTTTTTACAACCAATAATAAGGATAGAAAGAGCTATAAATATTATTTTTTTCATTTCGTATCTTTATTAATTATCCTACTGAACCTTCTAAACTAATTTCTAATAATTTTTGAGCTTCAACAGCAAATTCCATTGGTAATTTATTTAGTACTTCTTTACTAAATCCGTTTACAATTAAAGCAATGGCTTTTTCGGTATCAATACCACGTTGGTTACAGTAAAATAATTGATCTTCACCAATTTTACTTGTTGTTGCTTCGTGTTCTATTTGTGCCGATTTATTTTTTGTTTCGATGTACGGAAATGTGTGTGCGCCACATTCATTACCCATTAATAAAGAATCACATTGCGAGAAATTACGGGCATTTTCTGCTCTTGAATTTATCTGAACTAATCCTCTATAAGAGTTTTGTGATTTTCCGGCTGATATCCCTTTTGATATAATAGTTGACTTGGTATTTTTACCCAAGTGAATCATTTTAGTTCCGGTATCAGCTTGCTGATGATTGTTTGTTACGGCGATTGAATAAAATTCACCAACCGAATTGTCACCTTTTAATACACATGAAGGGTATTTCCAAGTAACTGCTGAACCTGTTTCAACTTGTGTCCAAGAAATTTTAGCATTCGTTTCGCATAAACCTCTTTTGGTTACAAAGTTATAAACACCACCTTTTCCTTCAGCATTTCCAGGATACCAGTTTTGAACTGTTGAGTATTTAATTTCAGCATCGTCCATGGCTATTAGTTCAACAACAGCCGCGTGTAATTGATTTTCATCTCTACTTGGTGCTGTACATCCTTCTAAATAAGAAACATAACTACTTTCGTCGGCAACAACTAAGGTTCTTTCAAATTGCCCTGTTCCACCTTCGTTAATTCTAAAGTATGTTGATAATTCCATCGGACAACGAACGCCTTTTGGAATGTAACAGAAAGATCCATCAGAAAATACTGCCGAATTTAAAGCTGCATAAAAGTTATCAGTTGTTGGTACAACGGTTCCTAAATATTTTTTTACCAATTCAGGATGTTCTTGAATTGCTTCTGAAATAGGCATAAAAATAATTCCTTTTTCAGCTAAAGTTTCTTTAAATGTAGTTGCAACAGATACAGAATCCATTACTATATCAACAGCTACATTTGCTAATTTTTTTTGCTCGTCTATAGAAATCCCTAAACGCTTAAAAGTATCTAATAACTCAGGGTCAACTTCATCTAAACTATTTAATTTTGGTTTTTCTTTTGGTGCCGAATAATAAGCAATGTCTTGAAATTTTGGTTTTTCATAGTGAACATTTGCCCACTCAGGCTCTTCCATTTTTTCCCAAACTCTAAAGGCTTCTAAACGCCACTCGGTCATCCATTCTGGTTCGTTTTTCTTTTTAGAAATTGCACGAACTACATCTTCATTTAACCCTTTTGCAAAGGTTTCACTTTCTATATCAGTATAAAAACCATATTCATATTCTTTGGTTTTTAACTCTTCTCTTAAATCGTCTTCGGTATACTTGCTCATAATTGAGTTGTAATTTTATAAACTAAAAGATTCTCCGCAACCGCATGTACGGTTTGCGTTTGGATTGTTAAATACAAATCCTTTTCCGTTTAAACCTCCTGAATACTCTAAGGTAGTTCCTACGAGGTATAAAAAACTTTTTTTGTCAACAACAATTTTTACATTGTTTTCTTCAAAAATTTTATCGTTTTCTCGGGTGTTTTTATCAAAGGTTAAGTCGTATGATAATCCTGAACAACCTCCGCTTTTTACACCAACACGAACGAAATCTGTGGTAGCATCAAAGCCGTCATCAGTCATTAACTCGATAACTTTCCTTTTTGCTGTGTCTGAAACTTTTATCATTGTTTTAAGTGGATTAACGCTAAATAGTTTGCAAATATACAATATAAGTCTCAGTTAATTACATAACTCATCATTGTGTTTTTTGATGGGTTTATTAGAATTTTTGATTATTCTTGAAAATCTAAATTTGTAACAAAATCATTGTCGGTAAGTGAAAATAAAAAGGCTTTTAAGTCGGCTTTGTCTTTTTCAGAAAGATGTACACCGCCTTGATTTACTTTTTTCATTAAAGGATCAATGGTTGAAGAGTTTTTTAATCCGGTAGAATAATGATTGATAACTTCTTCTAAAGTTGCAAAACGACCATCGTGCATGTAGGGTGCGGTGAATTTTAAATTCCTGATTGATGGGGTTTTAAATTTGCCGTTATCGTTAGGGTCGCCTGTAAAAGCGCCTAAACCTAAATCAGTAAAAACAACATCTAAACCGTTATTGTGAAATTGATTGTTTGTCCATAGTGGATTGTTGTCGCTACCATGGCAGTGAAAACAATCACCACGAGTTTCATCCATAAAAACATTAAATCCGTTTTGTTCTTCTGCTGTAAGAGTCGCTTTACCTAATAAGAATTTATCAAATTTTGAGTTACCTGAAATTAAAGTTCTTTCGAATTGAGCTAAGGCTTTGGTAATTAATATAGAATCGATTTTCACATTTCCGAAAGCTTGTTTAAATAGTGTTGGATATTCTGAATGGTCTTGTATTTTTTTAGCAACATTTGTCCATTCACTATGCATTTCTATCGGATTTCGAACAGGTTCGAATGCTTGTCGTTCGAGACTTAATTCTTTACCATCCCAAGCAAAGCGTTCGTCAAAATTCCATGCTAAATTGAATAGAGGCATTGAGTTGCGACTACCTAATAATCCGTCAACACCTTTGCTAAATTGAGCGTTATCGGTAAAAGCTTTTGAAGGATTATGACACGTTGCACATGATTGGGTATTGTTTTTAGATAAGATTTTATCAAAAAACAATTTTTTTCCTAAAGTAATTCCTTCTTTTGTTAAAGGGTTGTTTGTTGGAATTACGGGAGCAATTATTCTTTGTTGAAATAATTCGGGTATTTTTAAAGTTACTGGTACAGGAGTATATAGGTCATTTTTTTCTTCTGTTGATGAACAGCTCATTAAAAGAAAGAACGACAACAGGTATATACTTTTTTTAATCATTTGTGTTTTATTGAGAGATTTTACCTAAACTAAAAACCCCGCTTTTACCATTTTCATACATTGTTTCTTGTGCTTCAAAATCCATCATCAAATCGATGCTTTTTTTATTTAAGTCCCAATCGTTTGGAGATTTAAACCAACCAGCTACATTCATTTTAATTTCAATAGTTGCATCGTTTTTTAGCAATATGAAAGGGGTTATTACTGGTATTGAAGTATCTATAATAGAATCTTTTTCTTTGTCATAGGCTTTAATAGTGTGAAAGTTATATGGTTTTTCGGCTCCTAAGGTATCTTTAAATTTACCATCTAATTGCATAAAATGATAACCGCCACCCATCATATCAGGAACGATCCAGTCAGCTGAATTTAATTTAGGGTGAATGCCACTGATATTATCTTCATTTTTAAACCCGAAAGTAAATAATAATTTATAGCTACCTTCAGATATTTTTTTAGAAAGCGTATGTGTTAAACTATCAGGTTTACTGATGTCTAATAGTTTGTAATTGTTAAACTTTGTGGTGTCTCCAGCACCATCAACAAGGCTAATGCGAGAAATTAAATAACGCAACCTACTTAATGTTAATTTACTTCCTGTTTTATTTAGAAATTCAGTATTTCCGATGTCTGACTTTTCAATTTTAGTACCATCCCAATTTTGGGTAAAATTGATTTTTACACTAACTTCTTTAATTAACTCATCGTTGTCTGAACTACAAGAAAAAAGAAATACGCTTAAAAAAAATACAATATACTGTTTCATTTTTATTTTAATTTGATAATTAGTAGGTCTGAAAAACCTTTGTTTGTTGTTATATCTTGATTGTTGCTACTACTTTCGCCAACGGCAATAATTTCGCCATTTGTTAATTCAATGGCATCGTAGCAAAAATCTATTTCGGTGCCACCCACGGTTTTTTGCCAAAGTAAGTTTCCGTTAGCATCAATTTTAAGAATTAAAGCATCATTTTGCCCTTTGTTTGTAAATCCATTATCTGCACTTCTTGAACTTCCTGAGATTAGAAAGCCACCATATAAGGTTTTATGAATAGAACGACCAACATCAAAACTATTACCACCGTAATTTTTTTGCCAAAGTAAATTACCTTCAATATCTATTTTGATAGCCCAAAGATCTGCCCCTCCATTATTTTGAGTCACATCTTTATTGGTGCTACGAGTGTCGCCAATAATTATAAAATTACCATCGTTGGTTGGTGTAATTGCTCTTGCTTCGTCAATTTCATCACCACCAAATGATTTTTCCCAAAGTAAGGTTCCTGTTTTGTTGATTTTTACAATCCAAAAATCGTAGCTTCCTTTGTTGTTGTTAATATCTACGTCGTTACTATCAGATGAACCAACCATAAAATAACCATCAGTAGTTTCTGTTACTCCGTAGCAAGTATCGGTATTGGTTCCTCCAAAATATTTTCGCCAAATGATATTTCCATTAGTGTCTAATTTAATTCCCCAATAATCACCACCAGCATGTCTTGCTGCTGAGCGGGCATTCCCTAATCCTCCAGATGCGGTTACGTCTAAAATACTACCAATAAAATATCCGTTATCACTTGTTTGAATTAAACAGAGACCTTGATCCGTTCCAGAAAAACCTGTAGTTGTTTTCCATAAAATGTTTCCTGTAATATCGGTTTTTAAAATCCAAACATCTTCAAACCCGTTATTAGAATTTAGATCGCCGTCGTTACTTTTACTTTGCCCGATAATTGCATATCCGTTATCATTGGTTTTAATAATTTTGTGTGCCTTTTCATCTTTTGAACCTCCGTATGTTTTTTGCCATTGTAATTGGTCGTTAGCGTCAAATTTTAACAACCAAAAATCGTATTGAATTGCTGTTTTTGTTGTGGTAACATCTCCATCAATACTTTGTGTAGATCCTAAAACAAGGTATCCATTATCAGAAGTTTTAAGGATGCTTTTTCCGCTTTCATTTTTTGTGCCTCCAAAAGTTTTTACAAAGTTAACTTCGGGTACTTTTGCTAATGCCGGAAACTCTATTGTATCTTTATTACAATTAAAAAATGTTACTAAAACTAAAGTAGCTAAAAGTTTTTTAAGCATTTATTGTTTTTTAAGGATAAATAAGCCTTTGTTAATATCGCTTACTACTATTTTACCGCTATTAAAATATGGATAAACGTTCCAAACACCATTAAAATTAGCGCCATCGTTATTTGTATAAGTATCGAAGTAACCTATTTCTGAAATGTTTTTACTTTCAATACTTGAAATATCAATAAAACGTACACCTGCTGTGTAGTTTGCTAAATAAAAAATGTCGTCTTTTATATAGCCGTTATGATCTATTGCATCAGTAGGGCCTGTATAAATGAAGTGTTCTTTCGGGTTGTCTAAATCAGTAAAATCAAAAATAACGGTTCTTGTTTTGTTACCAAAATTTTGTTCGTCTAATTCATCACCTAAAATAAAATATTTTTTGTTTTCGGTAAACCAACCTTGATGGGTGTAGCCAACGTTAGCATATGTAATTTTAGCAATTGTTGTAGGGGTTGCTTTATTGCTAATATCTACAATTACTACTTCGTTTTCATTACTACCTATTAAAATTTCTTTACCGGTGTAGTCTGTGTCTGGTCCATTGTAGTTAATTACTTGTGCGTCATGGCTGTAATTGTCGGTACCCCAACCACCTTCGCTTACTGGATTTTTAGGGTCTTGAATGTTTATAAATAAAGGACCTCCGTTATTTAATGGTGTTCCGTTTAATTTTGTTCCTACGGGATATGCGTACCCTGATTCTTTGTTGATAACAATGTTGTGAGCACGTCCAAAATCGGTGAAATGAGTATCGGCAGTAAAAGTTTCGGGAGGATTTGCAACATTTCTTAATTTGGTTAAATCAAAAACTTGCATTCCATGATTAGCAGCTTCGCTTACAATAAAGGCATGGTCTTTATAAACTTTTATGTCGTGCCAAGAGCTGTTTACGGTTGCGGTAGGTAGTTTACCTAAATATATAGGTTTTTCGGTATCGCTAATATCAACAAAAACGGTTCCGTTTTCTACCCCCATTATTGCGTATTCTTTGTTGGTGGTAGGGTCTGTCCATCCCCAAGAGTCATTTCCTTCGGTAGCATCAAAAGTACTTAAAGGAATGTTTAAAAGTAAATCGTAGTTATTACACGGGTATATGCCTGCTTTACCGTCTTTACATTCAATTTTGTTTTTACTATCTTTTACAGGTTCTTGATTTTCAATTTCGTTATTAGAATCACAAGAGATAAAAAGTGATATGAAAAAAAAAGCAAGTAAAATTTTATGTTTTATCATAACAAGGAGGTTTTAAAAGTACTAAATTAAGGAATAACTAATTATAAAACATTTAAAAATGCTTAAACCCTATGTTTATTTCAGTTAGAGTTAGTTATTTATACTATTTTTTAGCTACTTGTTGTTATCTTTGCAGCATGTTAGCAAATAAAAATCAAGAAAGAACTTCATTAGCTAAATTGGGAGAGTTTGGCTTAATAAATCATTTAACAGAACATTTTAAAATATATTGCAGTTCAACTCAAAAAGGAATTGGAGATGATGCTGCCGTTATAAGTTCGTCAGATAAAGAGCTATTAATAACGACTGATTTGTTAATAGAAGGTGTGCATTTTGATTTAAGTTATATGCCTTTAAAACATTTGGGATATAAAGCTGTAATGGTAAATTTATCGGATGTGTATGCAATGAATGGTGCTGCTGAGCAAATTACGGTATCAATAGCAGTTTCAAATAGATTTCCGTTAGAAGCTTTAGAGGAGTTGTATGCAGGTATTCAATTAGCATGTGATACTTATAAGGTTGATTTGATAGGAGGAGATACAACATCATCAACTAAGGGAATGTTAATTTCTGTTACCGCGATAGGTAAGGCAAAGAAAGAGGATGTTGTGTATAGAAACGGGGCAAAAGCAACTGATTTAATTGTTGTTTCGGGAGATCTAGGAGCAGCTTATCTTGGTTTACAAGTTTTAGAAAGAGAAAAACAGGTGTTTCAGGTAGATCCTAAAAATCAACCAGATTTAGATGCTTATACTTATTTGATAGAGCGTCAATTAAAGCCAGAAGCACGTAAAGATGTTACCGAATTATTAAAAGAATTAGAGGTGAAACCTACTTCAATGATTGATATTTCAGATGGATTATCATCTGAAATTATGCATATATGCTCACAAAGTAAGTTAGGTTGTAAAATTTATGAAGAAAAATTACCATTAGATCCACAAGTGATAGCTACTTCAGAAGAATTTAATATGGATAGTACGATGATTGCTTTAAGTGGTGGTGAAGATTATGAGTTGTTATTTACCGTACCAATTGCCGATTTTGATAAGATAAAGGCAAATCCGCATTTATCTATTATCGGGCACATGGTTGAAGAAAATCAAGGAATGAATTTGGTAACTAGAGCAAATCAAGAAATGGAATTAAAAGCTCAAGGTTGGAACTCTTTTGAAGAGTAAATGATATCTTTAATCTAAAATTAAATTAATAAAAATTTAAACGTGGTATAAAAATTGTATATTAGTAATCAGTAAACAATATTATTAATCAACAAAAAATTAAAAAGGAATGGGAATTTTTTCATTTATTAAAGATGCTGGAGCCAAAGTGTTTGGTGTTGGTAAAACTACAGCTGAAGAAGCAGCTGAAAAATCAGCTAAATTAGTAAACGCTGTAAATACGCTTGAATTATCGGTGGCAGATTTAGCAATAACAATTGATGATGATAAAGCTACAGTTTCAGGTGAAGCAGTAGATTTAGCGACAAAAGAAAAGGTTGTTTTAGTAGTAGGTAATACAAACGGTATTGCATCTGTAGAAGATAATATGACTGTTGCTGAGGTTGAAGAAATTGAAGTTGCAGCAATGGCACAATTTCATACAGTAGTTAGCGGAGATACTTTAGGTAAAATAGCAAAAGAATTTTATGGAGATGCGATGAAATATCCTGTGATTTTTGAGGCAAACAAGCCAATGTTATCACATCCAGATAAAATTTATCCAGGGCAATTATTAAGAGTTCCGCCTTTGGTAGATTAATTAAAATAGTATACTATTTAGTAAAAAAAGTACTGCATTTGCAGTGCTTTTTTTTGATTAAAGTTCAACATTATTCTTCATCTTTGCGCTTTAATTAAAAGAGTAAAATGAATCAAAGAACGCTAGCTTTAATTGCTACATCAATAGCAACACTTATTTATGGAGTAACTTTTACAGTTGCCAAAGAAGTAATGCCTATGTATATAAAACCATTTGGATTTATATTACTGAGAGTGGGTGGAGCGGCAATTGTTTTTTGGATATTAGGTCTTTTTGTAAAAGCAGCATCTATAGAAAAGGCAGATTATAAAAAAATTATAATAGCAGCTTTTTTTGGGGTGGGGTTAAATATGCTTACCTTTTTTAAAGGTTTAAGTTATACAACACCAATTAGCGCTTCGGTAATAATGGTTACAGCGCCTATTTTAGTACTAATTTTTGCAAGTATTCTTTTAAAAGAAAAACTGATTTTAAGAAAAATTATTGGTATTGTTATAGGATTAATAGGGGCCATTGTTTTAATAATTTATGGAAGTTCGTCAACTACAAATGCAGAAAATGTAATGCTAGGAAACTTGTTAGTATTTGTAAACGCAGCTTCGTATGCCATGTATTTAGTACAAGTTAAAAAATTAATAGCAAAATACAATCCAATAGTATTTGTAAAATGGTTGTATTTATTTGGTTTTTTATTCGTTGTTCCTTTCGGATTATCAGAATTAGTAGAAGTTCAATGGCATTTAATGCCAATATCAATTTATTTAAAAGCAGCATTTGTAGTATTGTTTACTACATGTATCACCTATCTATTTAATCTATTTGCGCTTTCAAGATTAAAACCAACAACTGTGAGCGTTTTTATTTATTTGCAACCTGTTATCGCATCTATATATGCTTTATTTGTAGGTAGTGATAGCTTAAATGCCATAAAAATAGCAGCAACATTATTGATCTTTTTAGGTGTGTTTTTGGTTACCAAGCAAGTGGCTACTAAAAATAAATAAATGTATCTTTGCGCTTTATTAAAATGAGGATATGATACAGTCTATGACGGGTTACGGTAAATCCGTATTACATTTACCATCTAAAAAAGTAACCATTGAAATTAAGTCGCTTAACAGTAAAAATTTAGACTTAAATACAAGAATACCATCTTATTATAAAGAAAAAGAATTAGCGGTTCGTAAAAAGCTAGCTAGTAACTTGGTAAGAGGTAAAATAGATTTTTCTATTTGGATAGAAACGACTGCAGAAGAAACTTCTACAAAGGTTAATAAAAATGTTGTTTTAGAGTATGTTCAGCAATTAAAAAATACACTTTTTACAGGTTCTGATAATGATGTAGAACTTTTAAAGATGGCAATAAAAATGCCAGATGCTTTAAAAACTGAGCGTGAGGAATTAGATGAAAACGAATGGGCTCAAATAGATATTCATATTGACGAAGCTTTAAAAGAAATAGTAGCTTATAGAACCGATGAAGCAAAATCTTTAGAAATAGATTTTAAAGAAAGAATAGCAAATATTCAAGCAGCTTTAAAAGAAGTTAGAGTTCTTGACGGAGAAAGAGTTGAAAACGTAAAAAAACGTTTGCAAAAAGCTTTAACAGAATTAAAAGTTGAGGTAGACGAAAACCGATTTGAACAAGAGTTAATTTATTACTTAGAAAAGTTAGATATTAACGAAGAAAAAGTCCGTTTAGCAAATCACTTAGTATACTTTTTAGAACAATTAGATACAGCTGATTCTAACGGAAAAAAATTAGGATTTATCGTTCAAGAAATAGGTAGAGAAATAAATACTACAGGATCTAAAGCTAATTTTGCACCAATGCAAAAAATAGTAATCCAAATGAAAGACGAATTAGAAAAGATAAAAGAACAAATTTTAAACGTTTTATAGAATGTCTGAAGATTTTAAAGGAAAATTATTTGTGTTTTCTGCTCCCTCAGGATCAGGGAAAACAACCATTGTTCGCCACTTATTAAAGCAAGAAAAGTTTAATTTAGAATTTTCTATTTCAGCAACTTCAAGAGCTGCAAGAGGGGAAGAAGTAAACGGAAAAGACTACTACTTTATTTCGGCAGATGATTTTAAGAAAAAAATTAAAGCGGATGAGTTTTTAGAGTGGGAAGAGGTGTATCGTGATAATTTTTACGGAACTCTAAAAACAGAAGTTGAACGTATTTGGGCTTTAGGAAAACACGTTATTTTTGATATTGACGTGGTTGGTGGATTACGTATAAAAAGGAAATTTCCAGAAGAAACTTTGGCAGTTTTTGTAAAGCCACCAAGTGTTGATGAGCTTAAAATACGCTTAAAGAAAAGAAGCACCGAAAGCGAAGATAAAATTAACATGCGTATTGCAAAAGCGTCGGTAGAATTGGCTACGGCTCCGCAGTTTGATAAAATTATTAAAAACTACGATTTGCAAGTAGCTTTACAAGAAACTGAAAATTTGGTTAGCGAATTTTTAAACTTAGATTAAGTAAGGTTAAGAATAAAAGAAGTTTTAATTATGAAAAAAATCGGATTGTATTTTGGTACTTTTAATCCTATTCATGTTGGTCATTTAATAATAGCCAATCAGATGGTTGAAAATTCTGATTTAGATGAAATTTGGATGGTTGTTACGCCACACAATCCGTTTAAAAATAAAACTTCTTTGTTAGATAATCATCATCGGTTAGAAATGGTGTATTTGGCAACAAAAAACTACGATAAAATTAAACCGTCTGACATTGAGTTTAATTTACCACAACCAAATTACACAATAAACACTTTAGCACATATATCAGAAAAATATCCGAAGTATAATTTTAGTTTAATTATGGGAGAAGATAATTTAAAGAGTTTTCATAAGTGGAAAAATTATGAAGCTATTTTAGATGATTACAGCATATATGTATACCCAAGAGTGTCAGAAGGAATTGTAGAAAATCAATTTAAAAATCACGAAAAAATACATCGAGTTGCTGCACCAATTGTGCAAATATCATCAACCATGATTCGTAATGGAATTAAAGCACAAAAAAACATTCAGCCATTACTCTCAACAAAAGTTTGGCATTATATAGACGAAATGAACTTTTATAAAAAATAGTTGCGAAAATTTTTCGTTGTATATTTGAAATCCAAATTAGTATACACGTGACAAAAATTCATAAAAAACGTAAGTTTAAACAAAAACTTGTTGACAAATATCGATTAGTAATTTTAAATGAAGCTACTTTTCAAGAAAAGTTTTCTTTAAAATTATCACGCTTAAACGTATTTGTTTTTGGCGGATTGTTTTCTATACTCCTCATCGTGCTAACTTCTTTATTAATAGCATTTACAGGCTTAAGAGAATATATACCGGGATATTCATCAACCTCTTTAAAAAAGAAAGCAACCCGATTGGTATATGAAGCTGATTCTTTAAAAACAAGATTGGCGGTTATGGAGCGTTTTACCCAAGCTTTAAAGCCTGTTTTAACAGGTGACATTGCCCCAGATAAAATAGATTCTATAAAAACAGAAGTTCAAAGTACTTCAATTAACGAGAGTAAATTATTAGCCACAAAGCAAGATTCATTATTTAGAGCAAAAGTAGAAGGCAAAGATAGATATCCGCTGTTAGAAGGAGCTGAAGGGAGGGCTAAAATAGTTTTCTTTTCGCCTTTAACAGGAAGCCTTTCACAAGGTTTTAATATGAATGAAAAACACTATGCACTCGATATTGTTGCTCAAACCGGTACACCTGTAAAAACAATTGCTGACGGTACTGTAATTTTAGCTGAATGGACAGCTGAAACAGGGTATGTAATTACGATACAACACCCTAATGAATTTATATCGGTATATAAACACAACGGAACTTTATTAAAGCAACAAGGAGATATTGTAAAGTCGGGCGAAGCAATTGCAAACGTTGGCTCTACAGGTGAGTTAACAACAGGACCACATTTACATTTTGAATTATGGAACAATGGATTTCCTGTTAATCCTACTGATTATATAGATTTTCAATAATAAAATGCATCAAATTTTTTTGATTCTAAAATAGCTAAAAATGAGTATTAAATCGATGCTGGCAATACCATTTGCCAAACAAGTACGAAAACAAGTTTATAAATGGGCTAATAATCCTCATAAAACACAAGAAAAAGTATTTCAATATTTAGTTTCTGAGGGATGTAAAACAGCTTTTGGTAAAGATCACGATTTTATATCTATTAATAATTATGAAGATTTTAAAAAGCGAGTAAAAGTACAAGACTACGAGGGTTTAAGGTCATATGTTGATAGAATTGTAGCGGGTGAAGAAAATGTATTATGGAAAGGTAAACCATTGTATTTTGCAAAAACATCAGGTACTACATCGGGTGCAAAATATATTCCAATAACTAAAGAATCGATGCCAACGCATATAACTGCGGCAAGAAATGCATTGTTATTTTATGTGGCAGAAACAAATGATGCTAGTTTTGTAAATGGAAAAATGATTTTTTTACAAGGAAGTCCTGTTTTAGAAGATGTAAATGGAGTTAAATTAGGGCGTTTAAGTGGAATAGCAGCACATTATGTGCCTAATTATCTATTAAAAAATCGTTTACCAAGTTGGGAAACCAATTGTATTGAAGATTGGGATACTAAGGTTGATAAGGTGGTTGAAGAAACTATTAACGAAAACATGTCGGTAATCAGCGGAATACCATCTTGGGTGCAAATGTATTTCGAAAAATTGATTGATAAAACAGGTAAAACCATTTCAGAAATTTTTCCAAACTTTAATTTTTTCGTGTACGGAGGTGTAAATTTTGAACCTTATAAAAACAAGTTTGAAGCTTTAATAGGGAAGAAAATTGACTACGTTGAGTTGTATCCAGCTTCTGAGGGATTTATCGCTTATCAAGATTCTCAAACCGAAAAAGGAATGTTATTGCAGTTAAATTCAGGAATTTTTTATGAGTTTATTCCTGCAACTGATTTTTTTGACGAAAATCCAACTCGTATTTCTTTAAAAGATGTGCAATTAGGAGTTAATTATGTAATTATTTTAAATACTTCGGCAGGTCTTTGGGGGTATAATATTGGCGATACGGTAGAGTTTACTTCATTAAAACCGTACAGAATAAAAGTTACTGGTAGAATAAAACATTTTATATCCGCCTTTGGCGAACATGTTATTGGTAAAGAGGTAGAAAAAGCATTGAATGATGCAATTATAGGAACTTCTATAAATGTAAGTGAGTTTACAGTAGCACCACAAGTAAACCCAGAAAATGGGTTGCCATACCACGAATGGTTTATTGAGTTTGAAAATGAACCTGAAAATTTAGAAGAATTAGCTACTAAAATTGATACTTCTATGCAAAATCAGAATGTATATTATTTCGATTTAATTGAAGGTAAAATATTACAACCGTTAATTATTAGAAGAGTTAAAAAAGGAGGATTTCATGAATATATGAAATCGATAGGTAAGTTTGGTGGGCAAAATAAAATTCCACAATTATCTGACAATCGTAAAATTGCAGATGTATTACAAAATTTTTTGATGTAAGTGTTTTATACAAGCTAATTTTATTTTATGATATTAGTTAATTAGTTTTTTTTGATTGTAAAAAAGTATTTTTATAATAGAAGACTTTAAGAAGAGTTATTTTTATTGTAGATTTAACACACTAACCAATAAATAAACAACATGAGTACAACGATTAATGGAGTAACATTAAATTTAGTGCAATTTTTAGAATTTGACACTAATATCCCCGCAGCAAACAAACCATCTGGACCATTAGTAAACATTTCAGGTGTTGAAGGGGGTAATAGCACACCATATACGCTAACTGTATTAGCCTACTTGCCCAGTAATACATTAGATCCAGTAGAAAATACAACTGGTTTAGCTTTAAAAGAGAATTTAATTTATTTAGACTATTATGGTATTACAGCTGTTAATGTTCTGGATAAAAACGGAAATTCAAATACGATTCAATGTAGAGATTTTCGTGTAGAGTTTAATTGTAAAGAAGAAGCAACAGTGTATGATTTATATTATGTGCAGTTTACGTATCAAATAAATGATGGAAGTTCTGCTGATGCAACTTTAGTAAGAGATGAAGATGAAGACCCTGAGACAGATAGGGGGACTGTTACTATGCCTGAAGACCCAGCTCCAACAATGAAAAGCTAAAGAATAAAAGCATGAAATTTTTTATATTCTTTAATTTGCTATTTCTTTTTTCATATAGTTTATTCTCACAAACATTTAAAAAGCAATCCTTTTTAGATGAAAAAGGAAAGCAGGTTTGTGAAAAGTATACAGGTATGATTCCATGTAAAACTTATGTTTTTTATGAAAATAAAGAATATGATTCATGTTATGTGTTTAGTGAGAAGTCATTGTCTGTAGTAAAAGATAAAGAAAGTAAAGATTTTTTTCTTTTTTTAAGAAGTTTTAGTGCATATAAAAAAGGCTTATATAAAAATGCATTACAAACTGTAAATAGATTAAATAATAAAAAATTAAATGCCCAAAAAGAATATCTTTTAGGTTTGGTTCATTTTAGGCTAAAAGAATATGATAACGCGATAACTAATATAGAAAAATGGATAATATTAGATACTCTAGCTAGTCCACTTTATAAAAAAGCAATGCTACATAATTTAGCATCATGTTATCTCCATAAAAAAAATTATAAAAAAGCGAAATATTTTTTTGATGAAAAGTTTAAACTTCTAAATTCAAGCGACACAAGTTCTGTGATTAAATTTAAGACAGATATTGCAAATGTTTATTACAATCAATATTTGGATGATAAAGCAATTCCATTATTTAAAGAAGCTTATGATTTATCAAAGGTGTTTTCAGATTTAGAGTTAAAACAAAATACAGCTAAAAATATGGCTGTAGTAGAGAAAAATAGAAAACAATTTAAAGAGAGTGTCGATTATTATATTGAATATGGTAAATGGAAAGATTCTATTTGGAGTAGAGACCGTATTTGGCAATTGACTGAAAAAGATAAAAAAATAGCGGTTGCACAAAAACAACAAGAAATAGCAGTACAAGATGAGCAAATAAAACGCCAAAGAGTAGTTCAAAAAGGGTTAATTTTAGGTGCTTCTGGTTTGTTAGTTTTTTTAGGCGGATTGACTTTTTTTTATAGAAAATTAAAAAGTAAAAATAAACTTATTAACGAGCAAAAAGAGGCTTTAAATACAGCTAATAAAACAAAAGATTATTTATTTTCTGTAGTATCTCACGATTTACGTTCGCCTATAAATAGTATAAAAAGGCAGCATCAAAAATTAGCAAAGCATATTGCTAATAACGATTTACCAGCAATTAAAGAAGCTACAAAATCGGCTATTGCAGTTACCGAAAGCACGAGTCATTTACTAAATAATGTATTACATTGGTCGTTAGAACAAAGTAATATGTTAAGTTTTTCAGAAGAAAAACACGCCTTACAACCAGTTATAGAGCAAGTGTTGTTCGATTATGAGAATTTAGCGGAGGCAAAAAATATTTCGATTTCTACTAATCTAGAAAGTGATATAGTTGTGCTTGTAGACAAAGAATCGTTGAAAATCGTAATTCGGAATTTAATTGATAATTCGATAAAATATATGGATGGTTCTGGAAGTATCTCTGTAAAAACAGAAAAACATTCAGAAACTCAAGCACGTATTAAAATTAAAGATTCAGGTATTGGAATACCTGAAGAAAAACTTCAAAAAATTAATGCTTTAAAAGACTTATCTATCGATAAAATAAACCGATCTAAAGGAATCGGATTAGGTTTGCTTTTATGTCAAACACTAATTAAAAAAAACAACGGAGCTTTATTTTTTGAAAGCCAAGAAGGTGTAAGTACAACAGCCATTATTTTATTACCTTTAGCGTAAATAATATTAGCTTATAAGCTAGTTAAAGTTTAAAAATAAAAAAATGAATAATTTACGAGTACTTCTTTTAGAGGATTTAGACGAAGAGGCCATAGAAGTTATTGAGCTTTTAGAAGATAATAGTTATGAAGTTATTCGAGTTAAAAACTCTGCTGAAGCTGAAAAAGAAATCAAAAATCGTTTCTTCGATATCATTTTACTTGATATTATGATTGACGGAAAACCAGAAGGTATTTCGTTAGCACATCGTTTAAATAAACAAAATATAGAAGCCCCTTTTTTGTTTTTAACAAGCATGCAAAGCAAAGTTATTTTTGATGAAGCTAAGCTTACAAAACCCTATACATATTTATTAAAGCCATTTAATAAGTTAGAATTATTGTATTCGTTAGAGTTAGCTTTAGAAAAATTTCATGAACAATCAAGTAGTATCAGTTTAAGTGCTAAAAATGCAATTGTAAGTCCGTCTTTTTTGTTTGTAAAAAAGAAACGAAGCATTATGAAAGTAGATACAGCAGCTATTATTTATGTAGAAGTTAAAGAAAAGTATTGTAGTTTAATTTGTGATGAAGGGGATTATTTAATAAAATTATCGCTAACAAAAATAAAAGAATTATTAGGGAGTACAGGTTTTACACAAACTCACAGGAATTATTTAGTAAACTTAACGAAAATTAAAGAAATTTATTTTGAAGATAATTTATTAATATTAGAAAAGAAATATAAAGTTCCGTTTAGCGAACGATTTAAAAATCAGTTTATAAAAAACAATCCTATTTTTAGATAAAAAAGCAGTAAAAAACATACTATCCCCCCCCGAAGCTAGCGATGTTAATTACTACCTTTTAGTAAAAAAAACAATTTAAAATATTGTTTTAAATTTAACTTTTTCAAAAGTAAAGTTCTATCTTATTATATAATGCAATGAAGCTTTAAGTGAAGTGAATTTAAGTATAAGTGTAAGAAAAAACAGTATAAGCGTTTTCTGTTTGGCATAAAAAAGGAGATATAAAATACAATCACCCCTCAATGAATTATATTTTAATAGCTCCCTCTTTTTGAACGTTTTAATAATGAGTACTACCCCATAGTATGTTCATTATTAATAAAAATTAGTTAAAATAACCCCCTACTTTATTTTAACTATTGTAAATATAACTTATGTTTATTCTTTTATTAAAAAGTATTTCTTGAGTGTGTGAAAATAAGTAAAAAGCGTACTTGAGATAAGTTTAAGTGCTTGTTTTATAGTTTTTAAGTAAAAAAAAGATAAATGAAAATTGTATCTACGAATATTGGTAGTCGAAAAGATGTTAATTGGAAAGGTGAAATTATTGTTACTGGGATTTTTAAGTACTCAGTACAAACACCTGTTTTTTTAGAGATAGAAGATGTTGTTGGAGATGTTGTGTGTGATAGAGAAAATCATGGTGGAATTGACCAAGCAGTGTATGCATATTCTTTAAAGCATTACGAATACTGGAAAACGTTGTATCCAAATTTAGATTGGCAACTTGGTATGTTTGGTGAAAACTTAACAATTGATGATTTAGATGAGTCAAAAATTCATGTAGGAGATACTTATAAAGTAGGAGAGGCAATAGTTGAAGTTACAAAACCACGATTGCCTTGTTTAAAACTGGGGATTCGTTTTAATAATATGAAAATTGTAAAGCAGTTTTGGAAGCAAAATTTACCAGGAACATATTTTAAAATAATACAAACAGGTTTTGTAAAAAAAGGAGATGAGTTTAAGTTGATAAAATCTTGTCCTGAAAACCCAACGATTACTGAGGTTTATAAATTAAAAAGAGTAGAAAAAAAACATAGTTTATAAGCGTAATAATGTTTTACAATTGAAATGAAAAAGCTGAACAACATTAATGTTGTTCAGCTTTTAAAATATAATTTCGAGGTTCTTTACAAAAAGTTTTATTCGAAAAAAGGATCGTTAAATTGTTCATACGTTGTTGCTGAACAGCCTCCTTCAGATTGAACAGAAGCATAAACAACATTATTGTCATTTAAATATGTTACACTAAAGTTTGCTGTACCTAGTTGTGTAGAAACTGTTATTTTATCTTTGCTACTTGATGTCCAGCTCCAAGAACCCTGTCTTATCGCTGTTCCGCCTTTAGATGTTTTAGCATAATAATCTCCGTTAGGATAAAAAGCAAAATAGCCACTATTTTTTATTTCGCTATCGTCACCACATTCTTCACGATTTATGGTTGCAGATGAAATAACATGCGTCCACCATTTTTGAGATGAGGTATCTGTATTTCTAGGTGCGTTTAAATCATCAGACCCTGTTAAGGTTATGTTTCTTAAGGCTAATTCAACAATTTCTCCTTTTGGTACACCTGCTAAATCTCCTGCAATATCATCGTCGCTAGAACAAGAAACTACAAAAAAAGAAACTACAAGTAGCGTAAGTAATTTTTTCAAATTCATCATATTTAAAGTTTTAGGTTATTTAAAGTACCGTAAATATATGATTGTATTTCTATCAAAAAAATACCCAAAAATGAGTATTTATAAAGTGTTTTCTAGCTCAAATACTTTTTGAAGCATTTTATCATCAATTTGATTTACTTTGTATAAACCTTCATCGCTAAAAAGTTCGCGAGCAATTATTGTTTTTAAATTCTTTTTAAGCTGTGTTTTGGTTTTTGATGAAAGTTTGTAGCTTTTTAATTTTTTTAAAAAACTAGTTAATACTTCATTATTTAAATCAAACTCTTTAATAAAGTTTTCTACTGAGGTGTTTGCAAGTTTCTTACGATTTGTATCAACGTAATTAAAAGCAAAATCGTTTAAAGGTCTAAAAAATATGGTTGGTATGTAGGTTGCCGTATCAACGGCTACAAAATAATCAGGAATAATACCTCCACCGCCATATACAATTTTACCTTTAGGTGTTGTAAATTTTAAGCTATCAATGGTTTTTATACTATCTCTATTAAATAATTCTCCATTAGAAAAACGATTTCTAATATCGCTTGCATAAATAGAAGAGGGATCTTCTTTTACGTATGGTTTTTGAATAGAGCGACCAGTTGGTGTGTAGTAACGAGCTGTTGTTAAGCGAACGGCAGAGCCATCACCTAAATCCATTTCTTGTTGCACTAACCCTTTACCAAAAGAACGACGACCGATGATTATTCCTTTATCATTATCTTGTAAAGCACCCGCAACAATCTCTGAGGCAGAAGCAGAGTTTTCATCAATTAAAACATACAAGCCTCCTTTTTCAAAATCTCCTTTTTCGGTAGCAAATGATTCATTAACATCTCCTTTATTATTTTTAGTGAATACAATTAATTTATCATCTTCTAAAAACTCATCAACAATGCTATTGGCTATATCAATAAAGCCACCACCATTACCACGAAGATCAAGTACTAAATCGGTCATTCCTGTTTCTTTAAGAGCGTCTAAAGAAGCTTTAAATTCAATATAAGAGTTACGAGCGAAACGATTTAATTTTATGTATCCAATACTATCGTTTAACATATAAGCAACATCAACACTTTTAATATTTACTTTGCCTCTGTTTATGGTTACATTAAAAATACTATCAGTTGTTTTTCTATAAATTTGTACATCAACCTTTGTATTTGGTTTGCCTTTTAAGGCTTTCATTATTTGTGAAGTTTGTAGCTTTTTGTTGTATAAAGTGTCGTTGTCGGCAAGTAAAATACGATCACCAGCTTTAATGCCTGCTTTAATACTTGGGCCACCTTTTATAGGTGAAATAACGGTAATGGTATCGCCAATCATGCGGAATTGAACTCCAATACCTACAAAATTACCTTGCATGTTTTCGGTAACTAATTGTAGGTTTTCTTTAGGAATGTATACTGAGTGCGGATCTAGTTTGTCTAACATTTCTTTAATAGCTCCGTCTAATAAATCATCAGTATTTACATTATCAACATAATCACTTTGAATATAATCAATGAGTCGTTTTATTTTTTTTTCGTTAGATGAATTTTTGCTAATCAAATTAGCGGTATTTCCGTTACTGAAAAAAGTTCCGATAAGAATACCAAAAACAACTGCAATTGAAAAATATATAGGTAAATTATTCTTGTTCATAAGGTAAATAAGTAAGTTCAACACCTGCTTTTTCTAAAAAATCAATACCAGAAGAATCTTTGTAGGCTTCTGCATAAACTACCCGTTTTATGCCTGATTGGTGTATTAGTTTACTGCATTGTTGGCAAGGTGAAAGAGTAATGTATAAAGTAGCTCCGGCACATGATTGTGTTGATGCGGCAACTTTTAAGATAGCATTTGCTTCGGCATGTAAAACATACCATTTTGTATAACCTTCTTCATCTTCACAATAATTTTCAAAACCAGACGGCGTACCATTATATCCGTCAGAAATAATCATACGGTCTTTAACAATTATTGCGCCTACTTGTTTGCGTTTGCAATGTGATAGTTTACCCCATTCTTGCGCCATTTTTAAATAAGCCTTGTCGTACTTTAATTGTTTTTTGTTCAAAATTAAAAATTATGTGAGTTGCTAAGATAATTAGTTTTAAAAACTTGAGGCGTTAATTTTTTACCAAAAAACGCGGTTCATCATCATCTGAAAGGCAAACCCAATTACGATTGATGAGATAATTAAAATCCAGTCGCGACGGTTTACACCAAATATTGATTGTACTAAGGTACCTACTAATAAGATTAATAAAACGATAATAATTTGAGCAGCTTCTACACCAATGGCAAATTCTAAAAGCGGAATTAACTTATCAGAACTTTTACCAATCATCATTTTAAAATAATTAGAAAATCCAAGTCCGTGAATTAATCCGAAGAAAAGCGCGAAAAATAAGTTTTGATTTTCTTTACCAACAGATGCTTTTTTAGCGGTCAACACATTCATTAAACCAGTAATAAAAATAGTTAGCGGAATTAAAAATTCTATTAAATTGGCATTTATATTTAATATTCCGTAAGCTGATAAAGCCAAGGTTATAGAATGCCCAATAGTAAATAAGGTAATTAACCAAAGTACTTTAGTCCATTGTTTAAATTGGTAAACAACGGCTAATACGATTAAAAATAAAATGTGGTCGTAGGCTTTGATGTCTAACACATGAAATAAGCCCATTTTAAAGTAGAAAATAAATTCGTTCATTCGGGGTTTTTAAATTTTAATTTGTCGATCTATTTGTTGGTCTAAAGATATAAAAGTTTCGGTTCTTGATACTCCTTTTATGTTTTGAATATCTTTATTTAACAAATGCATTAAATCTTCGTTGTTTTTACACAGTATCTTAATGAAAATAGCGTAGTTACCAGTGGTATAATGGCTTTCAACAATTTCTGGAATTTCTTTTAAGCGTTTTATTGCTGATGAATACATGCTAGAAGAATCTAAAAACACCCCAACAAAGGCAGTGGTGTTGTACCCTAAAGCTTTGGGGTTTAATACCATCTTGTAACCATCAATTAAATTAGAAGCATCTAATTTTCGTAAACGTTGGTGTATGGCAGCGCCTGAAATTCCTACCTCACGTGCAATACTTAAAATAGGCGTACGTGCATCATTAACCAATCGTTTGATAATGATTTTATCAATCCCGTCAATCTTTAATTTTTTAGTCATACAGCAAAAATAAGAAATCTTTAATTATCAAATAAAAATAAAAAATTATTGTTTTTCGATAATTTAATTATATTTGTAGTGTAAATGATTTCAGAATCACATTCTTTTAGTAAATCATAGTTGTGATGAAAACCTGAAACAAGTTCTGGTTGATGTAACCTAAATTATTAAACATACATATAGAAACAAAAAATATAAAATGAAAACAGCAAGAATATTAAAAATTATGAAGTTCTTTTCATGGTTTGCATTTATCGGATTGATGATTAAAACAGGAACAATTTTAGTAACTTATTTGTTAAGTATTAATGATTCAGAATTTTCGAAAAATATTTATGAAGGCATGAATCTTTTTGAATATAGAGAGTATAGTTTCGTACAATATTCATTTATCATTGGTTATAAAATATTGCTTTATGCAGCCGAGGCTTATATTGCATTTTTAGTAATTAAATTGCTTAAAAAGTTAAATATAAAGCTTCCATTTAATAACGATGTTCAAAAGTTGATGCAACAAATAAGTTATGGTATTTTTTATTTATGGATTTTAGCAATTGTACATAATACACATATGCAATTGATTGGAAAAAAACACGGATTTGAAATGTATTTATTTTCAAGTGATTTTGTTTTCTTATCCATCGTTATTTTCATTTTTGCACAAATTGTAAAACGAGGGATTGAAATTCAATCAGAAAACGACTTAACAATATAAATTATGAGAAAGATAAAAGCACTTAAAAGTATAGCAGTATCGTTATTTGTGATAATTCTATTGTGGTTTATACTGGATAATTTTTTAGTAATACTTGCTTTATTATTTGAAAAAGATGTTTTGCATTTAGGGCATTTTGATGGAGATTCACCTTCAAGTTTTTTGAAAATAGTGATTTTGATAAAAATTATAGCATCAGGCTTGTTTATTTACGGCTCTTCGTTTTTGATTAGAGTTATGTTATTAAAAGATGTAATGGATTATTTTAATAATAAAGTTTCGCTTTTTCTTTTTAAAGCGGGGAAGTTTCTAATTATCTCTAACGTCGTAACTTTCTTTTTAAACTTCACGGCATTTTTTATTAATACTGAATATTTAATTTATTACAGCGGAAATTCTAAATACTTATCATTATTAATGGTGGTTTTTGGTTTGTTTTTAATGATATTTAGTAAGGTGTTAAAACAAGGAAATCAAATAAAACAAGAAAACGATTTAACAATATAACTATGCCAATAATTGTAAATTTAGATGTAATGCTTGCTAAACGCAAGATGAAAAGCAAAGACTTGGCAGAGATTGTAGGTATAACTACGGCAAATTTATCTATCTTAAAATCAGGAAAAGCCAAGGCGATTCGGTTTTCAACCTTAGAAGCAATTTGTAAAGCATTGGATTGTCAACCTGCAGATATTTTAGAATTTTTAGAAAACTAAAACCACATATGTATTACCTTTACAACTATGTATGCATTGGTAGATTGTAATAATTTTTATGCCTCTTGCGAACGGGTTTTTAATCCGAATTTGCAACACAAACCCGTCGCTATTTTAAGTAATAACGATGGTTGTGTAATTTCGATGAGCGACGAAGCTAAAAAATTACAACTTCCGTTTGGTGCACCAATTTTTAAATGGAATCAGTTTTGTAAGAATAATAATATAACCGTATTATCTTCTAACTATCCGTTATATGGCGATATGAGTGCACGTGTTATGAAAATATTGGAAGAGTTTTCGCCAGATATTGAAGTGTATTCTATTGATGAAGCTTTCCTGCAATTTAAAGGTTTTGAAAATTATAATTTAGAAGAACACGGAACGCAAATACGAAGTAGAGTTTTACAATGGACGGGAATTCCGACTTGCGTAGGTGTTGCACCAACCAAAGCATTAACCAAAATAGCTAACAAAATTGCGCGTAAATACCCGAAGGAAACAAAAGGAGTGTATGTCATCGATTCTGAAGATAAAAGAATAAAAGCGTTAAAATGGACAGCTATAGAAAATGTTTGGGGAATAGGAAACCGTTTAGCAAAAAAACTAAAAACAAAAGGTTGTGTAAAAGCCTACGATTTTACACAGTTAGATGATAATTGGGTGCGTAAAAATTTATCAATTACGGTTTGGAAATTGAAAAAAGACTTAGAAGGAAATTCTAAAATTTTGTTAGACGAGCCGGTAACCAAAAAAGCAATTGCAACGACCCGAAGTTTCGAATATACTTTTTCAGATATCGATAATATAAAAGAGCGAATTTCTACGTTTGCATCAAGTTGTGCCGAAAAATTACGTAAGCAAAACTCAAGTTGCCATATGGTTATGGTAACTTTACATAGCGATCGTCATAAAAAAAATAGTGAGCAACATAGGGCAAGCAGAACGGTAGTTTTTTCATATCCAACAAATTCAACGTTAACTATTAGCAAAAGTGCAGTAGAAGCGGTTAAAACTATTTTTAAAAAAGGGGTAAAATATAAAAGAGCAGGAGTTATTGTAACAGGGTTGGTTCCGTCGGATAATTATCAAATAAATATGTTTGCTGCTGAAAATCCGAAGCATAAACCGTTAATGCAAGCTATTGATAAAATAAATCGGACTTTTAAGTCAGATAAGGTTAAATTAGCAAATCAAGATTTACAACGAACTTGGAAAATGCGTCAAGAACGATTGTCGCCAAAGTACACTACTAATATTAACGATATTATTACGGTAAAATAAATTTATGAACACATCAGAAACATTAACTTTTTTTTCGCCCAAAGAAATGGGAAAAGTTGAGGGAACAATTTTTAAAGATATAGGTATTTCTGCCGGATTTCCTTCGCCTGCGGATGATTTTAGAGAAACACGTATTTCGTTAGATGAAGAGTTAATTCGTAATAAAGAAGCTACCTTTTTTGCCAAAGTTAGTGGGCAATCTATGATTGGTGCTGGTTTAGATGATAATGACTTACTGGTAATTGATAGAAGTATAGCGCCAGAAAATAACAAAATAGCTGTTTGCTTTTTAGATGGAGAGTTTACGGTAAAACGTTTAAGAGTAACAAAAGATGAAGTTTGGTTACAGCCTGAAAATCCAGACTATCCAATCATAAAAATTACCGAAGAAAATAATTTTGTTATCTGGGGGATTGTTACCAGTGTAATAAAAAAAGTATAAAAAAAAACCAGCAAATTTGCTGGATTTTTTTATTGTTTTTAGTGCGAATTATTATTCACAAAACTCATCGTAAGCTCCTGCTAAATTTTGAGCAATAGCTTGTGCAGAGTGTCCTTCAATATGATGACGCTCTAACATGTGTACTAAATTACCATCTTTAAATAAAGCAATAGCAGGTGACGATGGAGGAAAAGGAATCATGTGTTCTCTCGCTCTAGCAGTAGATTCTTTTTCAACACCTGCAAAAACAGTTGTTAAATTTGTTGGCGTTTTATCAGCTCCTAAAGAAGCGATTGCTCCTGGTCTTGCAGTACCAGCTGCACAACCACAAACAGAGTTTACCATTACTAATGTTGTTCCTTTTTTAGCTAAAGCATTGTCAACATCTTCAGCAGTATATAAAGCGTCAAAACCTGCGTCAATTAACTGATCGCGCATTGGTTTTACTAATTCTTCTGGGTACATAATTTCTAATTAAATAATTTAAAGCAAAGATACTTTATTTAAAACCAACAATCAAGCGAAAACAAATGCTACTTTTTGTAAAGACTTAATAGTATATTTACAGCTTTAAAATTTAAGAATGGGAAAATTTGCAAAATGGCTTGGTGCCGGGGCAGGATTTACAATGGGTGGCCCAATAGGTGCTATTATAGGGTTTGCAGTTGGTAGTTTTATAGATGGAGTTTCGATAGAAGATTTTACAAAAGAACAGCAAGAATATCAAAGGCGGTCAGAACCACAACGAAGAGGAAGAGCTACCTCTGGCGATTTTGAAATAACCTTATTGATTTTAGCTTCTGTAGTAATAAAAGCTGACGGAAAAATAGATCAGCGAGAGTTAGATTATGTGCGCATGCATTTTGTAAAAATGTATGGGAAAGAACGTGCTAATCATGCGTTTAAATTATTTAACGGAATTATTAAGAAGCAAATCTCTACACGTCAGGTGTGTTTGCAAATCCGTCAACACATGTCGCATTCTTCACGTTTGCAGCTGTTACACTTTTTATTCGGAATAGCTAAGGCGGACGGACAAGTAACAGCGTCTGAAGAAGAAGAAATTAGAAAAATTTCGAGCTATTTATATATCAACGAGTATGATTATTCATCAATAAAAGCTATGTTTTATAACGAAGTTGATGGTGCTTATAAGATGTTAGAAATAACAAAATCAGCTACCAATGATGAGTTAAAAAAGGCTTACAGAAAAATGGCTAAAAAATACCACCCTGATAAATTAGAAGGTTTAGGAGAGGAACATAAAGAGGGCGCTAAAGAAAAATTTCAAAACATTCAAGCAGCCTACGAACAAATAAAAAAAGAACGTGGACTTGCTTAATTTTTAGATGTTATTAATTATTTATAACAATCAATTGAGGCTTTGTGTTGGGGCGTCTTGTCTATTTTTTTTGATGAGTTTTATTTAAGTTTTATTTAAGCTTTATTTAAGTTGTATTGTTTAAATTTGCGCTTTAAAATTAACTTTATCCAATCAATAAAATTTAATATAAAGTATGAACTTAGAAGAGTTGTATAAAAAGACAAAATCTAAAGCTATAATTTTAATTGATAAAAATGGAGAGATTGTTAAGTCTTATAGCGATGTTAATTATGAGAAGGCTGAAGATTTTTCTGCTGTTACAATGGTGGTGTCTAATATGTTAGATAATTTTTTCACAGAAGTGTTGTTAATAAAACCACTTACAGAAATGATTATTAAAACAGAAAAACATCATTTTTATATAACAAAATGTGACGCTGATCATGTTTTGTGTGTCTTATCTGATAGTGCAATTAATACAAGTTTAATAAGTCTTTCTTTAAAAAAGATAAATTTTATAAAATAAATAATAAAAACCAATTAAAATGACAGAAATTTTAAACGAACTAGTAAAGAATATAAGTAAAAATGTTCCTGGTTATGTTGCTTTAAGTGTTACTGAAATTGAGACAGGACAAACATTAGTAGCGGACAGTTCGGACAGTAGTTTTGATGTTAATTTAGCTTCTGCTTATAATTTAGAAGTTGTAAAAGCAAAATTAAGTGCAATTGAGGTTTTAGGAATAGATGAAGAAATTAAAGACATCACCATTACCCTAACTAGTCAAATACATATTATAAATATAGCGCCAAGTGGTGGATACTTTATTTATTTAGCTATTGACTCTAGTAAAGCAAATATAGCAATTACGAAAACGTTATTGAATAAATATAAAGCTCAATTAAACGATGCCATATAAACCTGTTAATTTAGGAGGTTATGTAATTGACGCGAAACTGAAGCCTATTTTAGAATTCGCTCAAGAAGAGTATAAAAAGATAATTGGGGTACCTGTTGAAGATATAGTTGTCGATAAAAAATCTAAGGGTAAGAAGAAAAGAAAAATGTCTGAAAAGGTATTAGACTTTTTATTTGAGCCTAAATACGATAACGCTTTAAAAGTTTTTCCTAAAAAAAGTAAAAATTAAAGTTACTTTTTATTCTATATATCAAAAATAGATAAAACACTTCATTAATGAGGTGTTTTTTTATGTGGTAAACCTTACAATTACAAGAAAATACGTAATTTCGCCAATTCAATTAATACAATTACAAAATGAGTACGAAGTTTACTGAATACAAAGGGCTTAACTTGCCAAATGTTGCAGATGAAATCCTAAACTATTGGAAAGAAAACAACATTTTTGAAAAAAGTATAACTACGCGTGATGAAAATAAACCGTTTATCTTTTTCGAAGGACCTCCTTCGGCAAATGGTTTACCAGGTATTCATCATGCAATGGGACGTACCATTAAAGATATTTTTTGCCGTTATAAAACTTTAAAAGGTTTTCAAGTAAAGCGTAAAGCTGGTTGGGACACTCATGGTTTACCGGTGGAACTTGGTGTTGAAAAAGAATTAGGAATTACCAAAGAAGATATCGGAACAAAAATTACGATAGAAGAATATAATATTGCTTGTAAAAAAGCAGTAATGAAATATACTGATATTTGGAATTCACTTACCGAAAAAATGGGGTATTGGGTAGACATGGAAGATCCATATGTTACCTATAAACCAAAATATATGGAAACCGTTTGGTGGTTGTTAAAACAAATCTATAATAAAGATTTGATGTACAAAGGCTATACTATTCAGCCTTATTCACCAAAAGCAGGTACCGGTTTAAGCTCTCACGAGGTAAATCAACCAGGAGCTTATCAAGATGTTACAGATACAACTGTGGTAGCACAGTTTAAAGCAGTAACAGAAACGTTACCAAGTATTTTACAAAACGGAAGCGATGTTCATATTTTAGCATGGACAACCACTCCGTGGACATTACCAAGTAATACCGCTTTAACAGTTGGGCCAAAAATTGATTATGTTTTAGTAAAAACATTCAATCAATATACTTTTGAACCTACGCAGGTAATTTTAGGAAAACCTTTAGTAGGAAAACAGTTTGGAGGTAAGAAATTTAAAGTGGTTGAAAATGAAGCAGATTTAGCATCTTATAAAGCTGAAGATAAGCAGATTACATATTTCATTTCAGAAGAATTTAAAGGGGCTGATTTAGTAGGTACAAAATACGAACAATTGTTACCTTATGTTTTACCACATGAAAATCCAGAAGAAGCTTTTAGAGTAATTCCAGGAGATTTTGTTACTACTGAAGACGGTACGGGTATTGTACATACAGCACCAACTTTTGGAGCTGATGATGCTATCGTTTGTAAAGACGCAGGCGTGCCACCAATGTTAGTTAAAGATGCAAATGATAATTTAGTACCTTTAGTTGATTTACAAGGTAAGTTTACCAAAGATGTTGGTGAGTTTGCAGGTATGTATGTTAAAAACGAATATTATGCTGATGGTGAAGCACCAGAAAAATCAGTAGATGTTCAAATAGCTATTAAGTTAAAAGAAGAAAATAAAGCCTTTAAGGTAGAAAAATATGTGCACAGTTATCCACATTGTTGGAGAACTGATAAACCTATTTTATATTATCCGTTAGATTCTTGGTTTATAAAAGTAACCGATGTTAAAGAACGCATGCACTCTTTAAACGAAGAAATTAATTGGAAACCAGAAGCAACAGGAACAGGACGTTTTGGTAATTGGTTAAAAAATGCCAATGATTGGAACTTATCACGTTCTCGTTTTTGGGGAATTCCATTACCAGTTTGGAGAACAGAAGATGGTAAGGAAGCTAAAATAATGGGTTCTGTAGCTGAGTTAAAAGAAGAAATGCAAAAGGCAGTTGCTGCTGGTGTAATGACAGAAGATATTTTTGCCGATTTTGAAATCGGAAACATGTCAGATGAAAATTACGATACCGTTGATTTACATAAAAATGTAGTTGATAAAATCACGTTAATTTCTGATTCAGGACAACCAATGCAACGTGAATCAGACTTAATTGATGTTTGGTTTGATTCTGGCTCTATGCCGTATGCACAATGGCATTACCCGTTTGAAAATAAAGAATTGGTAGAAAAAGGTTGGAAAACAGCCGATTTTATTGCTGAAGGAGTAGATCAAACTCGTGGATGGTTTTATACCTTACACGCCATTGCAACCATGGTTTTTGATGATAAAGCCTACAAAAATGTAGTGTCTAACGGATTGGTGTTAGATAAAAACGGACAAAAAATGTCGAAGCGTTTAGGTAATGGAGTAGATCCGTTTACAACGTTAGATAAATACGGGCCTGATGCCACGCGTTGGTACATGATATCAAACGCAAATCCTTGGGACAATTTAAAATTCGATTTAGACGGAATTACCGAGGTTAGTAGAAAGTTTTTTGGAACACTTTACAACACATATTCATTCTTTAGCTTATACGCAAACTTAGATAATTTCAATTACAGCGAAACTGAGGTTCCTTTAAATGAAAGACCAGAAATTGATCGTTGGATTTTATCAGAATTAAATACTTTAGTTGAAAAAGTAGATGCTTTTTATGCCGCTTATGAACCAACGAAAGCAACCAGAGCAATTTCTGATTTTGTACAAGATCATTTAAGTAACTGGTATGTGCGTTTGTGTAGAAGACGTTTTTGGAAAGGCGAATATGCACAAGATAAAATATCTGCGTATCAAACCTTATATACTTGTATGCTAACAGTTGCTAAATTGGCATCGCCAGTAGCACCTTTCTTTATGGATAAATTATATAAAGATTTAGTTAGTACAACAAATATTGAAAGTTTTGATAGTGTGCACTTGGCAGAATTTCCAAAATACAATACTGATTTAGTTGATAAATCATTAGAACGTAAAATGGAAAACGCACAAACAATATCTTCATTAGTTTTATCGTTAAGAGCTAAAGAAAAGATAAAAGTACGTCAACCATTACAAAAAATAATGATTCCGGTTTTAGATGCAACTCAAAAAGAAGAAATTTTAGCAGTTGCAGATTTAATAAAATCGGAAGTAAACGTTAAAGAAATTGAGTTGTTAGATGATGCTTCAGGTATTTTGGTAAAACAAATAAAACCAAATTTTAAAGCTTTAGGGCCAAAGTTTGGGAAAGATATGAAATTGATTGCTAGTAAGATACAGCAATTTACGCAAGAGGATATCATCAAGATAGAAAAAGAAGGTGTTATTTCTGTTCAGGTTAATGATAAAATGATTAATTTAGAAACCGCAGATGTAGAAATTTCATCGAAAGATATTGAAGGTTGGTTGGTAGCAAACGCAGAAGGTTTAACCGTTGCTTTAGATGTTACAATAAATGAAGAATTACGTAAAGAAGGTGTGGCAAGAGAATTGATTAATAGAATTCAAAATGCACGTAAAGACACTGGTTTAGAAGTAACAGATAAAATAAAATTAACCATCTTAAAAGCTGCTGATTTAGAAGAGTCGGTACTTGCAAATGAAAACTATATAAAAGCAGAAACCTTAACAAATGAGTTGGTTTTTGTTGCTGAATTAGAAAATGGTACAGAAATTGAGTTTGATGCCATAAAAAGTAGAATGTTAATAGAAAAAGCATAGCATTATGGATGATGTTACAATAAGATACTCTGATAGTGATTTACAGGAGTTCAAAGAAATTATTTTAAAGAAAATAGCGCACTCTGAAGAAGATTTAAAATTAATACAATCTTCATACAAAAACGGTGCTGATAATGGTACTGAAGATACTTCGCCAACGTTTAAATCGTTTGAAGAAGGGTCGGATACTATGGCAAAAGAAGCAAATATGCAATTAGCCATTCGTCAAGAAAAATTTATTCGTGACTTAAAAAACGCTTTAATTCGTATTGAAAATAAAACATACGGAGTTTGTAGAGTTACCGGTAAATTAATTCAAAAAGAACGCTTAAAATTAGTACCTCATGCTACTTTAAGTATTGAAGCAAAACGTAAACAATAACGTTTTGACTACGTATAATAATAGTAAAAAGCCTCTACAAAGAGGCTTTTTTTGTTTTACAATACAAGTGTTTTTTATTTTTTTGTTGATGAGTACCTCTATTTTTTCTCAAGAAAAATTATTAAAAAAGAGCCAAGTATTTGCAAAAGAAATAACAATTATTGCAGATGAATTGGATGATATTGTTATTGAAAATATTGAAGGTAATAAAATAGAGGTAATTTTATTAGACGAAAATCCTAATACACATCATGTTTTTATTGAAGAAGAAAATAATACTCTAAAAGTGGGTTTTAAACTTGAGTTTGACGTCTATGAAGAACCCGTTTTTAGAAAATATATTACTAAAAGATTGCAGAGAGCTACCGCTATTGTTAAAATTCCAAAAAATAAAGAGGTAACCGTTTACGGAAAAACAATAGGCGTTGTTTCTAAAAATTATGATGGAGATATTAAGGTTTTTATTGATAAGGGAAATGTTAAATTACACGAAGTTCAAAGAAGCGCAACTGTAGCCTTATTTTTAGGTAATGTATCAGCAAAATTAAAAAACAAATGTGCTATAAATATTAAAACCAATAAAGGAGAAATAGTTGTAAATGATACAATATTTAAAGAAAAATCATCTATCAACACGGCTAAAAAAACAAGCTGCAATTTTACCGTAAAGTCTATGAATGCTAATGTTAACTTAATAACAAAATAAACCCAATACTTTTCTTATTTTAGCGGATATTAAATTATGAAAATGTCTAAAAAAAATATCGCAATTCTTACTGTAGTTTTGGCAATTTTAATTGATCAAATAAGTAAAATATATGTTAAAACACACTTTCAATTAGGAGAGGAAATAGTTGTTTTTAGTGATTGGTTTAAAATTCATTTTACTGAAAACAATGGTATGGCTTGGGGGTTTGAGTTTGGAGGTAGAGCCGGAAAGTTATTTTTAACATTGTTTAGAGTTGTAGCAGTTTCAGGTATTGTGTATTGGTTGTGGCAAACAATAAAAAGAAATACGCATACGGCTGTTGTAGTGGCAATTGCATTAATTTTAGCAGGTGCAGTGGGTAATATTATCGATTCTGTTTTTTACGGTGTAATTTTCGATAGTTCATATCACAATGTAGCTACATTATTTTCTGACAATCCTTATGGAGAATTATTTCATGGTAAAGTAGTTGATATGTTATATTTTCCGATGTATGAAGGAGAGAGTTTTACTTTTTTTAATGCCATTTTTAACGGAGCAGATTCTTGGATAACAATTGGTGTTGTGTTGTTGTTTTTATTTAACAAACAGGCATTTCCGAAAGAAGAAAAAGAGGCATAAACTATAAATTTATTGTTTCTGTTAACTTACTTTTTTATATTTATAGAAAAACAAAATGATACGTTTTCTTAAATATATAGCTATTTTTTTACTAGGTTTTTTAATAGCCAAGCTTTGGTATGATAAAAAAGAAGAAAATCACGAAAAGGAAGAGATTCAAGTGGTTTTAAACGGTGTGCAAAATCTTAGTAAGTTAGTGGTTAGTGAAGGTAACTTTTCTGAAATGTACAGCTTTTCTGATACTAAAAAATATTTTTACGATTACCTTTCTTTCGAAAAAAAAGCCATAATTGCGGTTAATGCTAAGGTTGAGGTTGGTTACGACTTGTCTAAATTAGAAATTCAAGTAGATAGTATTGGTAAGCAAATAATTATTAATAAAATTCCGAAAGAAGAAATAGTTATTTCTCCAGATATTAAGTATTTCGATTTACAACAAAGCCAGTTTAATACTTTTAATAAAGAAGAATTGAATAAATTGAACAGAAAGGCAATTGAAAAAATACAAACGACTATTACTGTATCAAAATTAGAAAAGGAAGCTAAATTACGCTTATTTGAAGAATTATCTAAAATATATCAACTCTCTAAAATTTACAATTGGAAGGTTGTAAATAATACAGGTAATAACTTGTTTGATACTGTTTTGTTAAAAGAGTAAATTGATTATTTGTAATCTTAACTTATCATAATTACGAGTCAACTACGTTAAATTGAATTTATTTCAGATTCATATATCAATTGATTATTTATTAAGATGAGATTCTTAAATAGATTCGAAATGATGTTACATAAACTTGCTAGATACTATTTTGCTAAAAGAGTAAGCAAAATTTATAGTAAATAGGCTTAGCCCCGATTGTAGCAATTGTTTGAGCTCCTCGCAGAGAGCGAGTGCGAAAAGCGGGAAATAGCTACTAATAATTGTAATTTTTAAAAGTTAGTTAGGTAATTTTTTACTTAACATTCCGTAAATAAAAGCACCTAGCATTGCACCTAATAAAACAATGATTATTGGTAATATTCCGTGACCAATCAACACAAAAATAGGTGCAGGACAGGCACCTGCCAATGCCCAACCTAACCCGAAGATGGTACCACCAACTAAGGTTCTTATAAAGCCTTTTTTCTTTTCTTTAATGTTTATTTGATTGCCTAAATAGTCTTTGATTTTTCCGGTTTTGAAAAAATAGATGAATAGCATAGAAACTGCGACAGCTGATCCTATAATTCCATACATGTGAAAGGATTGAAATTTAAACATTTCATAGATTCTGTACCATGAAATAGCTTCAGATTTTGTCATGATAACTCCGAAGAAAATACCTAGTAGTAAAAATTTTATATTTTTCATCTTACCCGAAAATTAAAGGGAATAATACCCATGTCATTAGTAAACCACCTATAAAAAAACCAATTACAGCAATTAACGATGGTAATTGTAAACTGCTTAAACCTGTAATTGCATGCCCAGATGTACAACCGCCGGCATATCTAGTACCAAAACCAATTAAAACACCAGCAATTAGTAAAATAGTAAAGCCTTTTAGAGTAAGCATATTATCAACGCTAAAAATTTCACTTGGTACAAAAGTATTTCCTGCATTGGCAAAACCTAACTCAGCTAGTTCTTTTACGGTTTTGGGGTTTAAATCAATAGTATTTGTTGCTGATAAATAATTAATGGTTATAAAACCACCAATAATAAGACCAAGTAAAAAAGTTAGTGCCCAATCGCGTTCTTTCCAATCTTTTTTAAAATAATCAGATACTTTACCCGCACCAGCCATGGTACACATAGTTTCTAAATTGGTAGAAACGCCAAAGCTTTTTCCGAAGTAAAAAAATAGGAAAAGCACTAAGGCAATTAGGGGACCAGCTATATACCAAGGCCAAGGTTGTAAAATAAAATCCATTATAGTGTTTTTTTAAGGTAATCCATTATTTTTTTTGTTGCGCCAAGGTTATCAGTAATATATTGTTGATTGATATTTCCTTGCTTAACTCTTAAATCATCATTGGTTTTTAAAGCTGTAAAAATACTAGAAAATTCATCATTCTTTGTAACAATTGTAACACCGCCTAAAGCAAGTAAATCAGTAGCTTCTTTAAATTTTTTGTATTTATTGCCCCCAATAACAATAGGTACGCCAAAAGTTGCAGGTTCTAGTATGTTATGTAAGCCTGTTTTTAATCCACCGCCAACATAAGCAGCATCGGCATATGAATATATTTTAGTAAGTAAACCGATGGTATCAATAATAAAAACTTGATTTTTAGATAAATCAGCACCATCTTTATCAGAATATAATATTGTTTTTTTGGTAATAGATTGTTGTAATTGATGTATTTGCTTTGTGTTGATGTTATGTGGAGCTATGATAAATTTTTCATTAGCTGGAGCGTGGTTATTAATATAGTTTACTAAAAAGTCTTCATCTTCTTTCCAAGTGCTTCCGGCAACAACTGTGTAGGTATTGTTTTTAAATGCTGCTATAAAATCTAATTCATTGTTTTGTTGTAAAATATCATAAACTCTGTCAAACCGAGTGTCGCCAGCAATGGAAACGTTGTTTATTTTTATGCTTGAGAGTAGTTTTTTTGAGTTTTTATTTTGCACAAAAAAGTAATCAAAAGCGTGTAGTTTGTTACGCATAAAATTACCATACCATTTAAAGAAAGATTGTTTTTTTCTAAAAATACCAGAGATTAAAATAGTTTTTATTTGTTGTTTTTTTAATTCAGATAATAAGTTTGGCCAAAATTCATATTTAATAATAATGGCAATTTCTGGATGTATTTGATTAATGAATTTTTTTACGTTTGATTTGGTGTCTAGAGGTAAGTAGCAAATAACATCTGCTAGCGAATAATTTTTTCGGACTTCATATCCCGAAGGAGAAAAAAAAGTAACTACAATTTTATGCTGTTTGTATTGTTGTTTTAATTTTTCAATAATAGGTCTTCCTTGTTCAAATTCGCCTAAAGAAGCTGCATGAAACCATATAACTTTATCGGCTTTATGAATACTATTTAGTTTAGCAAAAGTTTCTTTTCTTCCATTAACGAATAATTTTATTTTTTTGTTAAATAAGGCTATTATTGGTAGTAAAATGCTTGCTTTTAAAAGTAGTAGATTGTATAATAAATTCATATTGCGAATTTAAGGAATAAAAAAAATCAGTGAGATTAATCACTGATTTTTTTATTTATGTTGAAAATATTATGATTTCATTTCAAAATCTTCCATGAATTTTGTGGTGTAATTACCCGCAATATAATCAGGATGATCCATTAATTGTCTGTGAAAAGGAATCGTAGTTTTAATACCTTCAATGATATACTCATCTAATGCACGTTTCATTTTGTTGATTGCTTCTTCACGCGTTTGCGCTGTAACAATTAGTTTAGAAATCATTGAATCGTAATTTGGTGGAATCATATAACCAGCATATACATGTGTATCTATACGAACTCCGTGACCTCCTGGAGCGTGGTAAGAGGTAATTTTACCAGGCGATGGTCTAAAACCGTTATGAGGGTCTTCCGCATTAATTCTACATTCAATTGAGTGCATTTGTGGAAAATAGTTTTTACCAGAAATAGGCACGCCGCTAGCTACTAAAATTTGCTCACGAATTAAATCGTAATCCACTACTTCTTCGGTAATAGGGTGTTCTACCTGAATACGAGTATTCATTTCCATAAAGTAGAAATTACGATGTTTATCTACTAAAAATTCAACGGTACCAGCACCTTCATACTTAATAAACTCAGCAGCTTTTACAGCAGCTTCTCCCATTCGATTACGTAACTCATCGGTCATAAATGGAGAAGGAGTTTCTTCTGTTAATTTTTGATGACGACGTTGTACTGAACAATCTCTTTCTGATAAATGACATGCTTTACCGTAAGAATCTCCAATAATTTGTATTTCAATATGGCGAGGCTCTTCAATTAGCTTTTCCATATACATATCATTATTACCAAAGGCAGCTTTTGATTCTTGACGAGCTGAATCCCACGCATCTTTTAAATCTTCCGCTTTCCATACAGCGCGCATTCCTTTTCCACCACCACCAGCAGATGCTTTTAACATTACTGGGTAACCGGTTTCTTCGGCAGTTTTTATACAAGCGTCAAAATCTTCAATAACACCTTCACTACCTGGTACACATGGTACTCCGGCAGCAATCATGGTTGATTTTGCGTTTGCTTTATCTCCCATACGGTCTATCATTTCGGCAGAAGCACCAATAAATTTAATGTCATGCTCATCACATAATTTAGAAAATTTAGCGTTTTCTGATAAAAACCCATACCCTGGGTGAATTGCATCAGCATTTGTAATTTCAGCCGCAGCAATAATACGATCCATTTTTAAGTAAGATTCACTACTTGGGGCTGGACCTATACAAACTGCTTCATCAGCAAATCGTACATGTAAACTTTCAGCATCTGCTTTTGAATATACAGCTACAGTTTTTATTCCCATTTCTTTACAGGTTCTAATTACGCGTAACGCAATTTCACCTCTATTGGCAATTAATATCTTTTTAAACATACGTTCTAAAAATTTTAAAACTCCAAACAACTAAGATATACTTGTTGTTTGGAGTTATATGTTACTTAAGATGGATCTACTAAAAATAATGGTTGATCAAATTCTACAGGAGAAGAATCATCTACTAATACTTTAACGATTTTACCTGAAACTTCAGATTCAATTTCGTTAAATAATTTCATTGCTTCAATAATACAAACGGTATCACCTACTTTTACTTCTGTACCTACTTCAGCAAAATTTGGTTTGTCTGGAGAAGGTTTTCTGTAAAAAGTTCCAATAATCGGCGATTTTATAGTAATGTATTTAGAGTCGTCTTCAGCATTTGAAGCATCACTAGCTGGTGTTGCTGCTTGTGCTACAGGTTGTGCAACAGGGGCTTGTGCTACCATTTGAGGGGCAACACCCATTGGTGCAGCTGCCTGTATAATTGTAGTCTCAGGTGTTTCACTTCCAGTTTTAATGGTGATTTTAATATCTTCCATTTCTAACTTTACTTCACTTGCGCCTGATTTTGCTACAAATTTTATAAGACTTTGAATTTCTTTAATATCCATTTTCCTAAATTTTAATTGTTTGGTTCTTTATGAATTGTATGCCCATTTTAAATAGATGGCTCCCCATGTGAAACCTCCACCAAATGCGGCAAAAATTAAATTATTTCCTTTTTTTAATTCTTTTTCATAGTCGGCAATTAGTAGTGGTAAGGTTGCTGAAGTGGTATTACCATATTTATGGATATTTACCATTACTTTTTCAGACGCTAAACCAACTCTATTTGCAGTAGCTTCAATAATTCGGTTGTTAGCTTGGTGTGGTACAAGCCAGTCTACATCTTCTTTAGAAAGATTATTTCTTGTAAGCATTTTTTCAGAAACATCTGCCATGTTAGAAACGGCGTATTTAAATACCGTTTTCCCTTCTTGATGTACAAAATGTTGTCCGTTTTTAAGGGTTTCTTCTGAGGTTGGTAAAAGTGACCCACCAGCTTCAATTTTTAAAAATTCTCTACCAATACCATCACTTCTTAAATATTCGTCTTGTAAACCTAAACCGTCGGTATTTGGTTCAAATAATACCGCACCGGCACCATCACCAAAAATAATACAAGTAGCTCTATCAGTATAATCAATAATTGAAGACATTTTATCAGCTCCAATTAATAATACTTTTTTGTAGCGACCACTTTCTATGTATTTAGCTGCGGTAGACATACCGTATAAAAAGCTTGAACAAGCGGCTTGTAAATCGTATGAAAAAGCATTTACGGCACCTATTTTAGAGGCTGTATATGCAGCGGTAGAGGCAACAAGCATATCTGGTGTTGCAGTAGCAACGATAACCATGTCTATCTCTTTAGGGTCGATATTTGATTTTTGAAGTAAATCCTCTGCGGCTTTTATAGCCATATATGAGGTTCCTTTACCTTCACCTTTTAAGATTCTTCTTTCTTTAATTCCAGTTCTACTAGTGATCCATTCATCATTAGTATCTACCATTGTTTCTAGTTCCTTATTTGTTAAAACATGTTCAGGAACAAATTTTCCTACTGCGGAAATCGCTGCAGTTATTTTAGTCATAATTGTTTGTTTTGTGGTAAAACCAGTTTTCAAAAGTAGTGAAAAATATTTCACTTTTTTAAAGAAAAATTATCTAAAAAGTAAATTTTTAATGATAAAACGTAAAAAAACCCTCTATATAGAGGGTTTTTTAATGTTGTAAAAACTAATTTTTAAGCTTCAGCAACTGCACTTTCTAATACTACTTGTCCTCTGTAGTATAATTTACCTTCGTGCCAGTGAGCTCTATGGTATAAATGTGCTTCTCCAGTTGTAGGATCAACAGCTATTTGAGGTACAGAAGCTTTATAGTGAGTTCTTCTTTTATCTCTTCTAGTTTTCGATATTTTTCTCTTTGGATGTGCCATTTTATGTTTTATTTATCTGTTAGTAAATCCTTTAATTTATCCCATCTTGGGTCTGCTGATGTTTCTTCAACAGGTTTTTCTTCATGTATTCTTAATTCTTCTAATCTTTGTAAAGCGTCAGATTTCATAGTGCCGTTTAAAACGTCTGGATGAATTCTTTTACTCGGAACTGATAATATTGTTAACTCATATATAAATTGAGCCACATTCATTTGATAAGCTTCATGTGGAAGTATCAAAATTTCATCATGTTCGTCATTATATTCAGTACCAAATTTAACAACTAAATTTAAATCACCATCAATTTCTAGGTCAAATAACTCGCCAGTCGTGTCACAAGGTAAATTAACAGTACCTTTTATTGTAAAGTAAAGTTCGAATAACGTACTTTTTTTTACAAAATTTAAACTAGCTTTTACGTTTGTGTTGTTGTATTCATCAAACTGAAATGCTTCAAAGAACTTGTTGTCAATTTGATATTCAAATAAATGACTGCCTTCTTTTAAACCTACAAAAGGTATATTGAATTCTTTTATGTCTTTCATCTTAAGATCAATTTGAGCGGGCAAAGATATAAAAAATGTTTATATTTTTATATTTTCTCTAAAAAAAAATGCTATTTAACTTTTAACGGTTTTTTTGTGAGTTCTGCATATTGTTTTCGGTTCTTAAATATTTGTAATGAGGTAAATAAAGCTTCTTTAAACGAGGTTGAATTTGCTTTATTTTTACCAGCAATGTCAAAACCTGTTCCGTGGTCGGGTGAGGTTCTTATTTTGTTTAAACCAGCAGTAAAGTTTACACCATTGCCAAAAGATAATGCTTTAAAAGGCGCTAATCCTTGATCGTGATACATGGCTAAAACACCATCAAATTGTTTGTAGGTTTTAGAGCCAAAAAATCCATCGGCAGCATAAGGTCCAAAAACTAATTTGCCCGATTCTTTTATTTCTGCAATTGTTGGACGTATCATTTCATCATCTTCATTACCAATAATTCCGTTATCACCACAATGTGGATTTAAACCTAATATAGCAATTTTAGGTTTGGTTATGCCAAAATCTTGTTTTAAAGAGGTGTGCATCGTTTCAACTTTTTCCTTAATTAATTCAGGAGTAATCGTTGTTGCTACTTTTGTGATAGGAATATGACCGGTAATTAAACCTATACGCATTTCATCGGTCATTAAAATCATTAAGCTTTTACCGTTTAAATTAGCTTGTAAATATTCGGTATGTCCCGGAAAATTAAATGCTTCTGATTGTATGTTTTCTTTACTAATCGGTGCAGTTAGTAAAGTGTCAATTTGATTATTTTGTAAAGCTTTGGTAGCAGCTTCTAATGATTTGTAAGCAAATTTACCACCTATTTCGGTAGTCTTACCTAATTCTATTTTTACCTCTTCTTTCCACGAATTAATTAAATTTATTTTACCGTGCGCTATTTTATCAAGCGAGGTAATACCATGAATGTTAGTATGTAATTTTAGATTTTTTTTGTGGTAAGATATCAATTTTGTCGAAGCAAATAATACAGGCGTACAAAACTCCAGCATGCGTTTATCTTCAAAAGTTTTTAAAATAATTTCTACTCCAATTCCGTTGGTATCACCAACTGAAATTCCAACAATAATTTTATCTGTACTATCCATAGTTACTTTCGTAGGTAAAAGTTGTATTTTTGATGTAAACAAAAGTAACTAAAAAAATACAGAATGTTTACTGGAATAATTGAAACTCTTGGAATTGTAAAAAGTGTAGTTAAAGATAAAGAAAACTTACATATTGCCGTTAAAAGTGATATTACTAATGAGTTAAAAATAGATCAAAGTGTGGCACATAATGGTGTGTGTTTAACAGTTGTTGCAATAGCAGATGATGAGTATACCGTTACGGCAATTAAAGAAACGCTTGATAAAACCAATATAGGCGATTTAAAAGAGGGTGATGCAGTAAATTTAGAACGTGCTATGAAATTAGGCGCGCGTTTAGATGGGCATATCGTACAAGGACATGTTGATAAAACTGGTGTTTGTAAAAACATAAAAGATGAAAACGGAAGTACGGTGTTTACTTTTTCGTACAATTTTGATGGAAACAATGTAACTATTGAAAAAGGTTCAATTACGGTAAACGGAGTTAGTTTAACAGTAGTAAATGCTAAAAAAGATGAGTTTAGTGTTGCTATTATTCCGTATACATTACAGCACACCACTTTTAAAAATTTTGTAGTTGGTAGTAAAATTAACTTAGAATTTGATGTAATTGGTAAATATGTTGCCAGATTAAACCAATTAAAATAAATAAAGACAAAATTGTTAAACAGATAGTTGAAATAAAAGCACTTAGTTATACTTAACTAAGTGCTTTGTATTTTTATATAAAACTAGGTTGATATTGTTTGTAAAACAAATACGATATTAACTTTCTTTAATTACATAAACTATTACTCCTATTTGATTCTCTGTATGCTCGCTTGCATCAATACGTTGTATTCTTGCTTCAAATACATGTATACCACATGCTAATAATTTTGCTATGGCAGTATTTTTATCTCTAGGTATAAAGCCTAATTTATGCTTTTTATAATAAATAGCTACAGCATTTTTATCATAAGTATTATGTGGTTCAGTTTTTAAATGTAGTTTTTTACCTATGGTTAATTTATCAAATACAATACAGCCCTCATAATAACTAAATCCAGCTATTGTAAAACGCTCAAAACACACTCTTTTTAAATCACTCATAATCAATCTGTTTTAAATTTCTTGCAATATTAAATCTTAACTATGCAATAGTTGTGCACATATTTTTTTAAGTTTACGTTCATTATTAATAAGCCATGTCTACCAATAAAAATGCAATTATTCGTTACCAAACTTTAGATAGGTGTTTTCAAAACTTTGGAAAACGCTTTTATATTGAAGATTTACTTGCTGCTTGTAATGATGCATTAATGGAAATGAACCCTTTGTCAGAAGGTATTAAAAAGCGTCAATTATATGATGATATTCGTTTTATGGAATCTAGCCAAGGATGGAATATCAATTTAGAAAAAATTAAAGACGGTAGGCGTTCTTACTATCGTTATGCTGATAAAAACTACGCTATAAACCAGCAACCTATTAATGAATTAGAAGCCGAACAACTAAAATCGGCAATGTTAGTATTAAGTCGTTTTAAAGGTTTGCCACAATTTGAATGGATAAACGAATTAATACCTAAACTAAATAAAACCTTTCATTTAAAAGCACAAGAAGATTATATTATTAGTTTTGATACGAATGAGTATTTAAAAGGAAAAGAGTTTATTTCTCCTTTATTTAGCGCTATTAAAAACAAGCAAACTTTACAAATAACATATACCTCTTTTCAAACAAACAAAGCTATCGTTGTAACATTTTCTCCCTATCATTTAAAACAATACAACAACCGTTGGTTTTTATTTGGTAAGCAAGAAGATTTTGATAGTATTACCAATTTAGCTTTAGACAGAATTAATACCATAACACAAAGTACAGCAAGTTACAACGCTAGTTTACACACAAACTTTGATGATTATTTTGAAGATTGTATTGGAGTAACCAAACCTACTGATGCAAGCCTTATTAAAATTGAATTATTAGCAAGCCCAAAACTTGCTCCGTACATAAAAACAAAACCATTACACGGAAGTCAAAAAAAAATAGAAGATAATGAAAACGGATACTTATTTTCTATTGAAATAATACCTAATTACGAGCTAGAAAAACTATTGCTTTCTTTTGGTGAAGATCTTAAAATTATAAATCCTGCACCTCTAAAAGAAAAGCTAAAACAACGCATACAAAAACAATTAGCAAATTACACCTAAAATTAAAAGATAACCTACAATGACCGTCTCCCCTCTAAGGAGGCGGTCTAATTACCAATGCATAACTACTGCATAGTTTAATTTTACATTTGTATCAATATTAAAAAAATAAAGATGAATAAGAACAATAATGTTACTTGCCCTAACTGTAAAGAAATTTTTAAAATTGATGAATCTGTATATACAGATATTATAAAACAAGTAAGAGATAACGAGTTTGAAAACGAAATAAAAACCCGATTAGCTACCGCTGAAAAAGAAAAAGATTCGGCTGTAAAACTTGCAGAAACACAAATAAAAAGCACTTTAGAAAAACAATTAGCTCAAAAAGAAAATGAAATTGATACACTTAAAATTACAAATCAAGCAAAATTAACGCAAGAAGTAGCTAAAAAACAACAAGAAATAGATGCGTTGAAGCTAAAAAATAAAGCCGATTTAATTGAAGGAGTTTCTAAAAAAGACGAACTAATAAGAGAGTTACAATCTAAAATTGATAGCACTGAAATACAAAAAAAGCTAGAAGTTGCTAACGCTATAAACAAAATAGAAAAAGAAAGAGATCAACTTATAGGAGATTTAAAAAGTAAAGACACAGAAAAAGAACTTTTAGAAAAATCTTTAAACGAGCAATTTGCCAATAAACTAGCTATTAAAGAAGAAGCCTTAAAACTTAAAGAAGAAGAAATTGAACGCATTAAAAACTTTAAGCAAAAGCAATCTACCAAAATGATGGGAGAATCTTTAGAGCAACATTGCGAAATTGAATTTAATAAAATAAGAACCACTGCTTTTCCTAAAGCATATTTCGAAAAAGATAACGATGCCTCTGGTGGTACTAAAGGAGACTATATTTTTAAAGAACAAGACGAAAACAATAATGAAATTGTTTCTATTATGTTTGAAATGAAAAACGAAAATGATGCCACAGCTACCAAAAAGAAAAACGAAGATTTTTTTGCTAAATTAGATAAAGACCGTAAAGCTAAAGGTTGCGAATATGCCGTTTTAGTATCTGTTTTAGAGGCCGATAACGACTTTTACAATACAGGTATTGTAGATGTTTCTTACAAATACGAAAAAATGTATGTAATTCGCCCTCAATTTTTTATTCCTATAATTACCCTTTTAAGAAACGCCTCTTTAAAATCTTTAGTTTATAAAAACGAATTAAACATAGCAAGAAATCAGCATATTGATATCGCTAATTTTGAAGATAAAATAGACGATTTTAAAGAGAAATTTGGTAACAACTATCGTATTGCAAGTAATCACTTTAGTACCGCAGTAAAAGAAATTGATAAAAGTATATCTCATCTAAATAAAATAAAAGAAGCTCTTAACGCATCTTCTCGTCAATTAAGCTTAGCTAATGACAAAGCTGTTGGTTTAACTATTAAAAAGCTAACCCACAACAACCCAACTATGAAACAAAAGTTTAACAACTTAAAATAATACCATGATTACAGGAGAATTAAAAAGCAAAATAGATAAAATTTGGAACGATTTCTGGACAGGCGGAATCTCAAACCCGCTAACCGTTATAGAACAATTTACTTATCTTATATTTTTACGTCAGTTAGATGCAAGACAAACCAAGGCAGAACAATCTGCCAACTTATTGGGTATTCCGTTAGAAAACGAAATTTACGCCCCAAAATACAACACCTTTCGTTGGAGCCACTTTAAGCAATTAGAAGCCCAAGAAATGTTTAACATCTTTACCAGACCTAATAAAGATTTAAACGATTTAACCGCTTTTGATTTTATGAAAAACATCGGAAAAAAAGGCGGTGTATTTTCGCAATACATGAAAGGCGCTATCTTTATGATTCAATCGCCAAAACTATTAGACAAAGTAGTACAGCAAATTGATACTATAGATTTAGATAACCGCGATACCAAAGGCGATTTATACGAATACATGCTCTCTAAAATTGCCGAATCTGGTAAAAACGGACAATTTCGTACGCCGCGTCATATTATTCGTATGATGGTGCATATAATGCAACCCCAACAAGAAGACACAATTTGCGATCCCTCTAGTGGTACCGCAGGCTTTTTAGTTGCGGCAGGACAGTATATTTACGATCAACACCAAGATTGGTTTTTAAACGATCAATTTCGTAAACATTTTCACAACCAAATGTTTAACGGTGTAGAGTTTGACCCTACCATGTTACGTATTGGTGCTATGAATATGCAATTACACGGTTTAGACAATCCTAACCTTATTGGTAAAGATGCACTTAGCGAAAGTAACGGCGATATTAACGAACAATTTTCACTAATCTTAGCAAATCCACCATTTAAAGGAAGCTTAGATTATGATGAGGTAGAAAGCAGCTTGTTAAAAGTTACCAAAACCAAAAAAACCGAACTCTTATTTTTAGCCCTCATGTTACGCATGTTAAAAACAGGTGGACGTGCCGCAGTTATTGTGCCCGATGGCGTACTATTTGGTAGCTCTAACGCTCATAAAAGCATACGTAAAGAGTTGGTAGAAAACCAACAACTGCAAGCCGTTATTTCTATGCCTAGTGGCGTGTTTAAACCCTATGCTGGGGTAAGCACCGCTATTTTAATATTTACCAAAACCAACTCTGGCGGAACAGAAAATGTTTGGTTTTACGATATGAAAGCAGACGGACTTAGTTTAGACGATAAACGTAGCTTGTTGATTGATGAAGATGCTTTTGAACAATGCTTTACCCAACCAAAAAACATGGCTGCTAAAGTAAAAGACAAATGCGACATACCACAAATTTTACTAGATGCAAAACAACTATTAAATGTCAATTCGAGTGATTTTGAGAAGGATGAACAAAATAGTATCGAGAATAACTACCAAAACCGCACCCAACAAAGCTTTTTAGTGCCTAAACAAGAAATTATTGATAACGATTGGGATTTATCTATAAACCGTTACAAAGAAATTGTGTACGAAGAAATTGCCTACGAAGCACCCAACGAGCTACTACAACAAATAAAAGAGTTGGATGCCCAACGCAACAAAACTATGTTGAATCTTGAAAAAATGATGGAGTAATGGAGTTAGTTAAGTTAGGGAAAATTTGTGATTTAAAAAATGGTTTTGCTTTCAAGTCTAAAGATTATATAGAAACATCTAATACTTTAAGTTGTAGAATGAGTAGTATTAGACCTGGTGGTAGTTTTGATTTACATCACAATAAAAAATATTTACCAGATAGCTTTGCTTTAACTTATTCTGATTATTTATTAAATGATGGAGATATTGTTATAGCTATGACAGATTTAGCAGGAGATCCAAAAATACTAGGTGTGCCAACAATAGTTAATACCGAAGGTAATAACTTGCTTCAAAATCAAAGAGTTGGGAAATTAATAATAAAAAATAAAGAGAAAATATTTACTCCGTATTTACAATATGCTTTAAATAGACCTGAAAATAAAAACTATTATAAAAAATTTGCTGGAGGAGGTCTACAAATTAATGTAGGTAAAAAAGAAATTTTAAATAATAAAATCCCACTCCCACCCTTAGCAGAGCAACAACGTATTGCGGGTATTTTAGACGAGGCAGACCAACTCCGCCAACTCAACAAACAACTCATTACCAAATACGAGCAACTAAGCCAAAGCTTGTTTTTAGAGATGTTTGGAGACCCTGTGACCAATCCGAAAGGTTGGGAGAAGGTAGAGATGAATAAACTATGTGATTTTTCTAAAACTTCAATAAAACCAGAAAATATAAAACCGAATACAAAATACATTCCTTTAGATGCTATTCAAAAAGAAACAGGAAATATCATAGATTATGAGATGGTTTCTAAGAAAGATGTAAAAAGTAATAAATTTTACTTTAACAATAAGCATATTTTATATGGAAAATTACGACCTTATTTAAATAAAGTAGCACTTCCTCTTCAAGAAGGAATCTGTAGTACAGATATTATTCCTATACAACCTTTAGAAGAGAAAACAAATAGATATTTCATATCTAAAATTATGAAAAATAAAGGTTTTGTTGATTTTGCAAATGAAAGAAGTTCTGGAGCAAATTTACCAAGAATTAGCCCTAAAGAAGTTGAAAAATATAAATGTATAAATCCTCCAATCCAACTCCAAACCCAATTTGCAGCACGCGTACAGTTAATTGAGCAACAAAAACAACAAGCCCAAGAAGCCTTGCAAAAAAGTGACAATTTGTTTAACGCTTTATTGCAAAAGGCTTTTAAAGGAGGGTTGTAAAAGTATATGAATATCGGTAACCAATTACAAAAAAATATTCGTCAACCTGAACTTGTTTCAGGTTCTCATAATAAATAATTGGTTTATTAAGTAATGAATGGAGGAGATTCCGAAATAAATTAGGAATAACGTTTAGGTTTAAAAGTGTACTATAAAACGGTTACAACACAAGTGCTAAGTTTTATAAACAATACCACACATTTATTATAATTTTTTAAAACTATAATTATATATTTATACAAAAATATACATTGCTACTATGACAAATTTTAATTTCTTAAAAGAGGAGTTTCCGCAGCTATATCAAGAAGCTGTAAAAGCAGAACAATACACCTTTAAAGAACCAAAATTTGGCGCATTACAATGCAGAACTGTGTTAGAGCTTGGGGTTAAATGGTTGTACAATAACGATACCGAGTTTACCATGCCTTATGATACTAATTTAAGTAGCTTAATGCACCATCATAGTTTTAAAAACTCCGTTCGTCCAAGCATGTTTACAGAGCTTAACTTGGTGCGTAAAATAGGTAACAATGCCGCTCATGGTAAAAAAGTAGCTAACAGGCAGTCGTTGGCTACTTTAAAAGCAATTTTTTCGTTTTGCGTATATATTAGTAAGTTTTACAGCAAAAACGACCCGAAAATTAGTGTTTTTGAAGAAGCTATTATTCCGTTACCTACTAACCAAACTGCTAAAATTACCACCAAAGAGTTTGAGCAAAAGGTTAATGAAGCGGCAGCAATAACAAAAAAATACCAAGAAGAACACGAAAAACAAAAAGAGTTAGCTAAAAAAAACGAATTGTTACAACAACAATTACAACGTTTAGAAGCTGCCTTACAAGAAAGAAAAACAGCACGTATAACTACGGTTAATCTAACAGAAGATATACCACAGCTTACCCCAGAGGCCGAAACCAGAAAGTTATATATTGATGTGCTTTTAGAAGAAGCAGGTTGGAAAAATTTACAAAATGGTAAAGATATTGAATACGCCGTAACAGGTATGCCAATTAGTACCAATAAATCGGGCAAAGGTTATGCCGATTATGTGTTGTGGGGTAACAACGGTTTGCCTTTGGCAGTAATAGAAGCAAAAAGCACCTTGCAAGAAGTAAGTAAAGGTAAGCATCAAGCAAAACTATATGCCGATTGTTTAGAGCAAATGCACGGGCAACGTCCTATAATTTTTTACACCAACGGATACGAAACCTTTATTTGGGATGATACTTTTTATCATCCAAGAGAAATAGACGGATTTTACACCAAAGAAGAATTAGCATATTTAATTTTTCAACGCGCTAACAGAGAAGATATTCGAAACTTTAAAGTAGATACCGCCATAGCTGGTGGTAATGGTAGAGTATATCAGCTAGAAGCCGTACAAAGAGTTGCCGAAGCATTAGTAACTACTAATACCAATGGCAATTTAACAGGAAAAAATAGAGAAGCCTTATTAGTAATGGCAACAGGTAGCGGAAAAACAAGAACCGCTTGCGCCATTATAGATATGCTAACTAAAAATAAATGGGCAAAACGCGTATTGTTTTTAGCCGATAGAAACGCTTTAGTTAAACAAGCAAAAAATGCGTTTAAAGAACATTTACCACATTTAAGTGGTATCGATTTAACCCAAGAAAAAGAAGATAATGGTACACGATTGGTATTTTCTACCTATCCAACCATTATGAATAAAATTGATGCTTTAAAAAATGAAGATGGTCGTTTTTACGGAGTAGGTCATTTTGATGTTATTATTATTGATGAAGCCCACCGCTCTGTATATCAAAAATACCAAGCTATATTTGATTATTTTGATGCTATTTTAATAGGATTAACCGCTACACCTAAAAAAGAACTAGATTATAATACCTACGGATTATTTAATATTGAAGATGATAATCCAACCTTTGCTTATGAATTAAATGATGCCGTAAAACAAGGCTTTTTAAATCCGCCAAAATCTTATAAAGTACCCGTAAAATTTGTAAGAGAAGGTATTAAATACAGCGATTTGTCAGAAAAAGACAAGGCTAAGTTTGAAGAAAAATTTGGTATTCAATCAGATTCTGAATTAGATGTTACGATTGATAAAAGCAGCATTAACAAATTTTATTTTAACACCAAAACAGTTGATGTTGTTTTAGATTATTTAATGACCCATGGTTTAAAAGTAAACGGAGGAAATACCATAGGTAAAACTATTATTTTTGCTAAAAACCACCAACATGCTGTTTTTATAGAAAAGCGTTTTTACAAAAACTATCCACAATATAGCAGTCACTTTTTACGAGTAATTGATAATTACGAAAGTAAAGCACAAGATTTGTTAGAAAAATTTTGTGATGATAAAGAAACCTTGTTACCACAAATTGCCGTTTCGGTAGATATGATGGATACAGGTGTAGATGCGCCCTCTGTTTTAAACTTAGTGTTTTTTAAAGAAGTAAAATCATACGCAAAATATTGGCAAATGGTAGGTCGTGGTACACGTTTGCGTCCTAATATTTTTGCTCCAGGAAAAGACAAAGAGTTTTTCTTAATTTTTGACATTTGCAAAAACATTGAATTTTTTGAAGCCAATCCTGAAGGTTATAAAAGTAGCGCCCAAAAATCTATTACCTCTCAAGTTTTTGAAGCCAAACTTAACCTAATAATGGCTATTAGAAATTACCATGATGCCAGTAAAGAGGATGATGTATTAGCCAAGCAATACACTAACGAGCTACATACTTCTGTTGTTAATTTAAATCCTGAAAGGTTTGAAGTAAGAAAAGTACAAGCTACCGTAACTAAATATCAACATAAAAATGCTTGGGATAATTTATCGGTAGGTGATATTTCCGAAATTATTACAGATTTATCAGCACTTACTAACAACATTAATACGAATGAAATAGAACTTCGTTTTGAGTTGTTAATGCTTCGTTTTCAATTGGCTTTATTACAACAAACAAAAGCACAAGAAAAATATATTGGTAAAATTTTAGACATTGGTAATCAGCTATACAGAAAAAGAAACATCCCAACAATAGCAGCTAAAATAACTACTATTAATAATATTACTGATGTAGATTATTGGAAAACAGTAGATGTTGCTACACTCGAATCTATTAAAGAAGAACTTAAGGAACTTATAAAATTTTTAGATAAAGATAAAGCTAAAATTGTTTATACCGATTTTGAAGATGTGTTAGACAGCGCTAATGTAGAAGAAGTAGATATTTTAGAAAATTACACAAAATTACAACCGTATAAAGATAGAATTACTACGTTTATTAGAAAAAACAAATCGCATTTAGTAATTGATAAATTACATAAAAACATTCCTATTACCGTTGCGGAATTAGCCTTGTTAGAATCTTTTATATACGAAGAAACCAATAGTACAAAAGATCAATATACTAATGAATTTGGAGGGGTTTCATTAGGTAAATTTATCCGAAATATTATAGGTTTAGACGCAACAGTAGCTAATGAAGAATTTGCCAATTTTGTTAATAGCAAAAACCTAAACAGTTCGCAAATTACTTTTATTACTATTCTTATCGATTTTTTAACAAAAAACGGTACTATTGATAAAGGTTTATTAGTAAAAGCGCCATTTAACAAATCACACGATAATGGAATACTAGGAATATTTGAGAATGATACTAGTAAAATTACAAAGATTGTTTCTATAATAGACCAAATAAATGTAAATGCTGGTTAAAGCAAATACAGTAAAAAACACATAAATTATAACTAATTTAAAAGCGTTTTCTAAACCTTAATTTGAATTGCTGTGTTCAATAATACTTTTTGGCTTAAAGAGTTTTTAAGTTGCTATTTTAAAGTGTTATACTTTTTAATGAATTTTCTTAAAAAAATAAAACCTCATAATCAAAAGATTATGAGGTTTAAATGTGGTCCCACCAGGACTCGAACCTGGGACCACCTGATTATGAGTCAGGTGCTCTAACCAACTGAGCTATAGGACCAGCATAAATGCGGATGCAAAAATAGTAACTTTTTTAAATAAAAAAAGGTTTTTTACACTTTTCTGCTCATTAAATTTTCACCGAACAGTCGTAACCCTTTTTTAGCAGTATCGTTAATGTTTAAAAGGGTTAAGCTTTCAAATGACTTATTTGTGTAGTACTCAATAAGTTCGTGTGTGTAATTAGGTATGTTGTTTTTAGAAAAAATGGCAGAAACAGTGCTGATTTTTTCTGTAATATTTTTTTGCTTTTCGTTATAAAGAGCCATTAAATTTTCTCTATCAGCGTTATTTGCTACTTCTAAAGCTTTTAAATAAAGATATGTTTTTTTGTTTTCAATAATGTCACCACCTACTTGTTTGCCAAAAGTTTCAGGGTCTCCATAGGTGTCTAAGTAGTCATCCTGTAATTGAAAAGCAATTCCTAAATTCAACCCGTAATTGTATAGGTGTTGTGCTTCCTTTTCATCAGCTTTAGCAACTATTGCTCCCATTTTTAAAGCGGCTGCTACTAAAACGGATGTTTTTAAGGTGATCATTTTAATGTACTCATCAATAGTAACATCATTTCTGGTTTCAAAATCAACATCTAATTGTTGTCCGCCACAAACCTCAAGCGCAGTTTTACTAAATAATTGTGCTAATTTTTGAAAAACTTCAGGTTCGTAGTTTTCAAAATGTTGATAAGCTAAAATTAGCATGGCATCTCCTGATAGGATACCGGTGTTAATATCCCATTTTTCATGAACGGTTTCGTGTCCTCTTCTTAGCGGAGCATCATCCATAATATCATCATGAACAAGGGTGAAATTATGAAATACTTCAACAGCTAAAGCAGCAGGCAGGGCTTTTTTGTAATCTCCTGAAAAAATATCTGCCGCGATAAGAGTAAGAACCGGTCTGATTCTTTTACCTCCAAGTTGAAGAATATACTCAATAGGTTGGTATAGGTTTTTAGGTTCTCTATTTATTTTGTTAGAATCTAAATATGATAAAAAGTCTGATTGATATGCTAATATGTCCAAATCTTAATTTTTTTGTAAAAATAAGCTAAACAAAAATTGTAGACTAAACGTAATGTTAAAAAAAGATTAAAACTATGGAAACTTTTTTTGTTTTTAAAGTTTCCTGGCGTACATTTGCACCCGAATTATGAGAGACAAAATTATAGACAAAGCTGGAGTGTTATTTTTAAATTTAGGATTTAAAAGTATAACAATGGATGATATAGCAAAAGAACTAGCAATATCAAAAAAAACACTGTATAAATATTTTTCAAAAAAGACAGAGTTGGTTGATGCTAGTACTGATGCTGTTCATAATACTATAAATGAAGCAATAAATAATATTAAAGCACAAAATTACAATGCAATTGAAGAAGAGTTTGCAGTAAAAGCAGTTTTTAAAGAAATGTTTAAAAATGCAAAAACTTCACCAATGTATCAGTTAAAAAAATATTATCCAGAAACGTACACAAAGCTAATGGAGCGTGAAGAGTGCTTGTTTAGAGATTGTAATATTGATAATTTAATACGAGGTATTGAACAAGGATTTTATAGAAAAAATTTAAAAATTGAGTTAGCTGTAAAGTTTTATTTTACATTGATTTTCGGAGTTTTTGAAAGCGAAATGTACGGTAATGAAATGCAAGAATTAATAAAAATTGAATATGAAATTTTAGAATACCACATAAGAGCAATTGCGACTCCTAAAGGAATAAAAGAATTAGAAAAACAATTAAAAACGATAAATAAAAATTTATAACAATGAAAAAATACATATATAGTGTATTTATATTCTTTTGTACGAGCATTTTGTTTGCACAAGAAGAACTTAATTTATCAATGCAAGATGCAATTGAATATGCAATAAAAAATAATTATGATAATAAAATAGCGGTTAACAATATCGCAGCTGCTCATAAAAAAAAGTGGGAAACAACAACCATCGGTTTGCCGCAAATTGATGGTACGATAGATTATCAAAACTGGTTAAGACAGCAAGTGTCTTTATTGCCGGGAGAAATAGCTGGGGCTGCACCTGGTACGTTTGTGCCCGTAAAGTTTGGAACAAAACAAACCATGAATGCGACAGTTACTTTACGACAATTAATTTTTGATGGCTCTTATATAGTTGGGCTACAATCGGCAAAAACGTATTTAAAAATATCTGAACAATCAAAAGAAAAAACAGCACTAGCAACAAGAGAAGCTGTTATTAATGCTTATGGAAATGTTTTAGTTACCGAAAAAACAATTGCTATTTTAGAAAAAAATAAAGAGGTTGTTCAGAAAAACTTAGTCGAAACCCAAAAAATATATAAAAATGGGTTAACAGAATTAGAAAATGTTGAGCAATTACAAATAACACTTGGTAATATTGAAAACAATTTAAGCAATACTGTTAGAATGAAAGTAATTGCTTACAAAATGTTAAATATTTCTCTAGGAAACTCAATAGATAAGAAAATTAGATTAACTGATACGCTAGATAACTTAGTACTTTCTAATACTGATTTTAGTTTATTAACAAAGGTTTTTGATGTAAACAATCATATTGATTACCGAATGGTTGAGAATGATAAAGAAAGTAAAAGATTGTTAATGCGCTTAGAGCAAAGCAAAGCATTACCTAGATTATCAGCCTTTGTAAATTATGGAGCGTCAGCAAATTCAAATGATTTTACGTTTTTAAACGGTTCGCAAAAATGGTTTTCAAGCTCTTTATTGGGTGTTACTTTAAATGTGCCTATTTTTAGTAGTTTCGGAAGAAGTTCAAGAACAGCAATAGCAAAAATTGAGTTTGAAAATGCTGAAATTCAAAGAGAAAACGTTAAACAACAATTATTGTTAAAAGCAGCGTCAGCAAAAAGTGAATATCAATTAAGTATTGAAAGTTATCAAATAGCTAAGAAAAATTTAGAGCTATCTGAAAGAATTGAGAAAAAACAACAGATAAAATTTTTTGAAGGGATTTCATCAAGTTTTGATTTGTTACAAGCACAAAATCAACTATATAGCCAGCAAAATAGTTACGTACAATCAATGTTAAACGTAATTGCTAAAAAAGCACAACTAGAAAACGCATTAAACATACCACTAAAATAAAATAACTATAATGAGAAAAATATATTCAGTAATAGCAATCGCACTGTTATTAACTTCCTGTGGAGGAAGTAAAAAGCAATCAGTTGAAGAAGTGTTAGCTTCTAATGATTTAACAAAAATTAGAACAAAAAAGGCAGCTTTAGATGCGCAAGTACAAGCTTTATCAGGAGATATTAAGATATTAAATGATAAAATATCGGAGTTAGATACTACTAAAAGAATACCTTTAATAACGGTTATAGACGCAAAACAAACAGTGTTTAATCATTATTTAGAATTGCAAGGAGACGTAAAAACAAAACAAAATGTTTTGGTGTATCCTGAAATGGCTGGGCAATTGTACAAAATTTATGTAAAAGAGGGTCAGTATGTAAAAAAAGGTCAAATTTTAGCAAGAATAGATGATGGAGGATTGTCTAGTCAATTAGCTCAAATTGAAGCACAAGCAGCGTTAGCATCAACTACTTTTGAACGTCAAAAGCGTTTATGGGAGCAAAAAATTGGTTCTGAAATACAGTTTTTACAAGCAAAAACAACATATGAATCACAAAAAAGTGCCGTAAGTCAATTAAAAAGACAATTATCAAAATCAGTAATAACAGCACCATTTTCGGGTGTTATTGATGATGTAATAAAAGATCAAGGAACAGTAGTTGCTCCTGGGCCAGGATCAGAAGTTTTTAGAATCGTAAACTTACAAAACATGTATATTGAAACTTCTGTACCAGAAGGGTATATTACATCAATAAAAAAAGGAAAAAGCGTAAAAGTTGAATTTCCAGTTTTAGGGCAAACTATTGATTCTGAAATTCGTCAAGCCGGAAATTTTATCAATCCAGCAAATCGTACTTTTAAGGTAGAAATAGCTGTAAATAATAAAGATAAAAGTATTAAGCCAAATTTAACAGCAAAGTTAAAAATTAACGATTATACCAATAAAGAAGCGTTGTTAATTCCGTTAAGTATTATTTCTGAAAACGCAAAAGGAGAGCAGTATGTATATGTGGTTACAGATGTGAAAAATAAAAAAGGTATTGCAAAACAAAAAATTATAACTACCGGTAAAACTCAAGGGGATGTTGTAGAGGTTTTAGAAGGTATCGTTATAGGAAGTCAGGTAATTATGGAGGGTGCGCGTAGTGTTCAAAACGGACAACAAGTGCAAATTTTAAATTAATCGATAAGTTAAAAATCATTAAATATGTCTGAAAAAAATAAACAGGTAGATAAAGAATTTGGCTTGTCAACATGGGCAATTAACAACAAAACTACCATGTATGTGGTAATGTTGTTGATCTTTTATTTAGGTGTTTCAGCTTTTTTTGAAATGCCTCGTGAGAGTTTTCCAGAAATTAAAGAAACCAAAATTTATATAAGTACACCGTTTTTTGGAAACACAGCCGAAGATATTGAGAAGCTAATTACCGATCCGTTAGAAGAAAAGCTAAAAACGGTAAGTAATGTTGTAGAAATTACTTCAACATCACAAGAGGATTACTCGATGGTAATTGTAGAGTTTGATGAAAATATTGAAGTAAAAGATGCAAAACAAAAAGTAAAAGACGAAATTGAATCAGAAACATCAGGTGAAGATTGGCCAACTTTTAATGGTGCAAAAGTAGAGCCTAATGTTTTTGCATTAAGTATGAGTGAAGAAATGCCAATACTTAATATTAATATTTCGGGTGATTATACCGTAGGAAAGTTAAAAGAGTTTGGTGAATATCTTCAAGATGAAATAGAGGGATTACAAGAAATTAAACAAGTAGATATTCGCGGGGTACAAGATAAAGAGGTTGAGGTTGCTGTAGATATTTATAAGATGCAAGCAGCAAAAGTTAGCTTTGGTGATATTATAAATGCTATTAATGGTGGTAATTCAACCATGTCTGCTGGTAATTTAATTGCTAGTGGTCAGCGTCGTACGATTCGTATTTTAGGTGAAATTAAAAAGCCTTCAGAGTTAGAAAACTTTGTTGTAAAATCTGAAAAAGGAAACTCTATTTATTTAAAAGATGTTGCCAAAGTATTTTTTAAAGAAAAAGATATAACTTCTTATGCTAGAGAAGAGGGAGCACAAGTAGTTATGTTAGATGTTAAGAAAAGAGCAGGATCTAACATGGTAGCAGCTGCCAATCAGATTAGAGAAATAGTTAAAAATGCCAAAACAACTGTTTTTCCTGCAGATTTAAAGGTTACTGTTGCAAATGACCAATCATCAGTTACAATATCAGCAGTTGATGATTTGGTAAACAACATTATTTTTGGAGTTATTTTAGTAGTAACTGTTTTAATGTTTTTCTTAGGTTTTAAAAATGCAATATTTGTAGGTTTTGCTATTCCTATGTCGATGTTTATGTCGCTTATGATTTTAAACATGTTAGGATATACTTTAAATACCATGATCCTTTTTGGATTAATTATGGGGCTAGGAATGTTGGTAGATAACGGTATTGTAGTGGTAGAAAACGTATACCGTTTAATGGATGAAGAGGGAATGAATAAAGTAGATGCTGCTAAAAAAGGAATTGGAGAAATAGCCTTTCCAATTATTATTTCAACAGCAACAACAGTAGCTGCATTTATTCCGTTAGGTTTATGGCCAGGGGTTATGGGAGAGTTTATGAAACTTTTACCTATTACTTTAGCTATTGTATTAAGTTCATCATTAGTGGTAGCTATCTTTTTTAATTCAGTTTTAGTATCTAACTTTATGAGTACTGAAGATAAAAATATGCCAATAAAGCGTATCATTATTATGACTGTAATTATGGCCGTAATAGGATTGTTAGTATATTTTACAGGAGGAGTATATAGATCTTTAGGAAGCCTGATGATGTTTACCGCGATAATGCTATGGGTGTATAGATTATTTTTACGTAAATGGGCTAATAGTTTTCAAACTAAAGTGTTACCACGTTTAGAAAATTGGTATGAGCGTCAACTACGTAGAGCGTTATCAAAATCAGCACCTTATTGGTTAATTGGAGGTACATTTGCCTTGCTTATTATTTCTTTTATTGCTTTTGGAGCATCTGTAGCTAGCCAACGTACAAAAATTGAATTTTTTCCAGATAATAAACCAAATCAAATTATTGTTTACATCGAGTATCCGCAAGGAACAGATATCGAAAAAACAAATGTAATTACCAAAGAGATTGAAAAAAGAGTGTTTACAGTATTAAATGGTACTCAATATACAGATGGAGATTATAACTTTTTGGTAGAAAGTGCGGTTTCACAAGTAGGTGAAGGAGCTGGTAACCCAACTGCTGATGCTGGCTCAGGAGGAGAACTGCCACATAAAGGTAAAATTACCGCCTCAATGCGTGAGTATAAATATCGTCGTGGAGAAGATAGTGAATTGTTAAGGCAAAAGGTACAAAAAGCTTTAGTGGGTATTTATCCTGGAGTTTTAATATCTGTTGAAAAAGATGCTAATGGACCACCTGCAGGAGCGCCGATTAATATTGAAATAGAAGGTAGTGATTATAATGAACTAATTGTAACTGCCGAAAGAATGCGTGATTTTATTAACTCTAAGAATATTCCAGGAGTAGATGAAATTAAAATCGATGTAAATAAAGATAAACCAGGAATGCAAGTATTGGTTGATCGTAAAAAAGCAGGAGAGTTAGGTGTTAATGCATCACAAGTAGGGCAACAAATTCGGAATTCTATTTTTGGAGCAAAAGCAGGTATTTATAAAGAAGATGGTGAAGATTATGATATTTATGTGCGTTTTAATAAAAAAAACAGGTATAATTCAAGTGCAATTTTTAATCAAAAAATAACTTTTAGAGATAATACAGGTAGTTTAAAAGAAATTCCTATTTCAGCAGTAGCCGAACATACTAATAATTCAGGTTTTAGTGCTATTAAGCATAAAGATGTTAAGCGGGTAGTTACTGTTTATTCGCAATTATCACCTGGTTTTACAGATGCAGGAGCAATTGTAAATCAAGTGCAAAGTGAAATGGCATCGTTTAAAGATATGCCTAAAAACATAAAGATAGATTATACAGGGCAAATTGAAGAACAAAATAAGCAAATGGCATTTTTAATGGGAGCACTGTTAACTGGTTTAGGACTTATCTTTTTCATTTTAATTTTTCAATTTAATTCTATTTCAAAACCAACTATTATAATGATTTCGATATTATTGAGTCTTATTGGTGTGTTTGGTGGAATGGTAATAACAGGTTCATCGTTTGTAATTATGATGACAATGATGGGAATTATTTCTTTAGCAGGTATTGTGGTAAATAACGGAGTAGTTTTGTTAGATTATGCACAGTTATTAATAGACAGAAAAAAGCATGATTTAGGTTTAAAAGAATCAGCTTATTTAGAGACAAATGATTTATTTGAAGCAATTGTAAGAGCTGGTAAAGCACGTTTACGACCGGTATTGTTAACAGCAATTACAACCATTCTTGGATTAATTCCGTTAGCAACCGGATTTAATATTAATTTCTTTACATTATTTGCTGATTTTGATCCTAAAATATACATGGGAGGTGATAACGTAGTGTTTTGGGGGCCATTAGCTTGGACCGTGATTTACGGGTTATTAATAGCTACTTTTTTAACACTAATTGCAGTGCCAATTTTATTTTTCTTAATTACAAAGTTTAAAATGTGGTTAAAAAGGAATGTATAATATATTTCTTAATTTTTGTTAGTGAAAAAGAGTTGGAAACATAAAAGTTTTCAACTCTTTTTTTATTTTTGACTTATGAATAAGAAGGTTTTTACGGTTGATGAGGTTAAGAGAAAATTAGAGCAGTATTGCGTGTATCAAGATCGTTGTCATAAAGAAATAGAACAAAAAATAAAGGATTATAATTTAATTCCTGAAGCTAGAGAGCTAATTCTTTTAAGTTTATTACAAGATAACTTTTTAAATGAAGAGCGATTTTCTAAAAGTTTTGCAAGAGGTAAATTCCGAATTAAAAAATGGGGAAAACAACGAATAGTTAGAGAATTGAAATTTCGTAATATTTCAAAATACAATATAACAATAGCGCTAAAAGAAATTGATGAAGAAGAGTATATTAGTACTTTGTATAGTTTATTAGAAAAAAAGAATAAACTAACAATAGAAACAAATCAATTTAAGAGAAAAAAGAAAATAGCAGATTATTTATTATACAAAGGTTTTGAAAGTAGCCTGGTGTACGAAGCAATTAATACTATTTAAAACCACTAAATAAGCTATCTATTTTATTTGCCTTGTCAAAACTTTTTTTAGCATAAACAGCATTTATTTTATGATTCATGCTGCTAAAAAGAGAAAATATTTTATCTACTTGATTGTTAACCTCTTTTGATGTAATTGACGGTATGTAAGTCATATCAGCTAACCGCAAAACCTCGTTTTCAAACACATTTTCACGGGCCTTAAAAGCAGGTGTTTTAAGAGCTTTAATTGTTAAGCTGTCTTTTAGTTGTTTGGTTAATGTTTTTAATTCTAAAGCATTGTTTAGTGCTTCAGTAGGGCTGGTTTTTCTTAATTGTTGCATAAAATCTTCAACAGTAAAATACTCTTTCCATTGTTTAATTTCTTTGCTAGCAGCAGCATCTATTTTAGTGTAATTAGCATGTTCAACAACAGTGTTCATACCAGTTTTTTGAACAGGAATGTTTTTTTTAGAGGTTTCTTTTTGACAAGAAAAATTTATCAAAAAAACAGAAAAGAAAATAAAAAAATAAGGTCTCATTAATCAATGATATTAAAGAGATAAAAGTACATATTTTACTTGGTTTTTAAGGGGTACGAAAATTATAAGTTTGTAATCAGTTGTTTACAGTGCTATTTTGTTGATAATTAAAAAAGTAGAAATACTTTTTACGAATTATGAAATTTAATAACTTTGCAATCCTATATTTTTGAACTTTTAAGAATGAATGATACTATATTAATTTTAGGTGCTTGTGGGCAAATTGGAATAGAACTAACTCAAAAACTACGTTCCTTATACGGAAATGAACAAGTTATAGCTTCTGATATTAGAGAGGGTGGAACAGAAATGATGAACTCAGGCCCTTTTGAAATTATTGACGCTACAAGTAAAGAGCGAATTTTAGAGGTAATTCAAAAATATAAAGTTACGCAGGTGTATTTAATGGCAGCCATGTTATCTGCAACAGCAGAAAAATATCCATTAAAAGGTTGGGATTTAAACATGACTTCTTTATTAGCCGTTTTAGAAATAGCAAAAGAAAAACATATTAAAAAAGTTTATTGGCCAAGTTCAATGGCTTCTTTTGGGCCGACTTCACCAAAAATAAACACACCTCAACAAACTATAATGGAACCGTCAACAGTTTACGGAATTAGTAAAGTTGCTGGAGAACATTGGTGTAATTATTATCATGAAAAATATGGAGTAGATGTACGTAGTGTTCGTTATCCAGGTATAATTAGTTGGAAAACATTACCAGGAGGTGGTACTACAGATTATGCGGTTGATATTTATTTTGACGCTTTGAAAAAAGGAACTTTTGAGTGTTTTTTGTCTGAAAATACACGTTTGCCAATGATGTATATGGATGACGCTATCAACGCTACAATCCAAATAATGCAAGCTGACGCAGATAAGATTAAAACAAGAACTTCGTATAATTTAGCAGCAATTAGCTTTACACCTAAAGAAATTGCATCCGAGATTAAAAAATACATCCCAGAATTTACAATCACTTATAAACCAGATTTTAGGCAAGCAATTGCAGATAGTTGGCCGCAAATTATTGACGATTCTCATGCTCGAAATGATTGGGGATGGCAACATAAGTTTGATTTAGCATCCATGACAAATGATATTATAACCAATTTAAAAACTTTAAAAAAAGAGCAATTAACCTAAGTGTAAGTTTTTAATTAAAACTACGTCTATAATAACTCTTTTAAATACTGTAACTTTAGTTGCTGAGTGTTTAAAAGGAGAGAAATATATTTGTATCATAAAGTGATTAAGATGAAAAAAGTTATAGAAAATAGTTTGCAGAAAGCAATTTCATATTCAGCGTATAGAAATCTTGTAAAAGATTTATTAGTTAAAGGAAAATCAACAGGCTCAAATCAATCTGACGATTTATTAAATTATAGTTTATTAAATGATAAACGCATGCAACGTTTAGATAAAACTATAAAAATTTCAGAAGAAACAATAGCAAAACTAAAAGATATAAGCGAGCCGCAAACATGGTTAGTTATATCAGAAGGGTGGTGTGGTGATGCTGCTCAAAATTTACCAGTAATTAATAAAATAGCTGAAGAAAATAATAATATTAAGTTACAGGTGGTTTTAAGAGATGAAAACCTTGAGTTAATGGATAATTTTTTAACAAACGGAGGTAGGGCAATACCTAAATTAATTGCATTAGATAAAAATAACGAAGTAATTAATACTTGGGGGCCAAGACCAGATATTGCTACAAAAATGGTGACAGATTATAAAGCCGAAAAAGGCGCTTTAGATGCTGATTTTAAAAAAGATTTACAAGTTTGGTATAACAAAAATAAAGGACTAAATGTTCAAGAAAACCTTATTGCGTTATTAAAATAAAAATAGTTTTTATATAAAATAAATCTCCTTTTTGAATAGCAAAAAGGAGATTTTGTTTTCTGTATATTTGCCAATAAGAAAAAATAATTATGTTAGTAGATTTTAATACGTTGTCTGAAGCGGCAAAAGTTTGGATTTATCCTTGCAGTAGGAAATTTTATCCACAAGAAATTGAAGGTGTAAAAGAACAACTAAAAACATTTATTGAAGGTTGGAAAACAGAAGACGAAAACTTTAAAGCTTCTTTTGAGCTAAGGCATAATCGATTTATTATTTTTTTAGCTGAAGAAAATTCAATTTTATCAAATATAGATGTTGATGCTCAAGTAGGGTTTATTTTACAATTACAACAACAATATGAAGTTGAATTGTTAGATAGGATGAACGTTTGTTTTAAACAAGGAGAGTATACTCAATACAAAGATTTAAAAGATTTTAAGAAGTTAATTAAAAATAAAGCAGTAACAGAAAAAACAATAGTTTTTGATAATTTAATTGAAACAAAACATGAGTTAGATAATTACTGGGAAGTGCCAATTTCAGAAAGTTGGTATCATCGGTTTTTAAAAAAAACTAAATCCAATACCTAACGACACACTATCTAGATTACCATTTTTAAAATTACTGATTTTTTTTCTGTGAAAATCTAGATGAACAACAGCATGCCATCTTTTTGAGCCTCCAATCTGTGTTCCTATACCAAAAGCATAGTATTTTCCGTTTTCATATTTATTAGAAGGTCGCCATAAATTACCATAACTAACTTGTGTAAAAAAGCTATCATAACCATCTTCAGAAATATTATAGCGTAATGTACCAAACATAGGTATTGTGTTTATACCGAATCTAGTATGATAGTCGTATCCTATATTAATAATGCCGGCCCATTTTTTATCAAACTGATACCCTACACCAAAACGAGTCATTAATGCAGAAAACTCTATAAGTTCGTTGTCGTCGTCTGGTTCAAATAAAACATAATTTTTATTGAGAGCAAAAGTAAAATTTAAGCTACCTGTAAAAAATGGGCGTTTTTCTTGAGCGTTTAGTGATAAATTAACTAATAATATTACTGCAATTAATAGTAATAGTTTTTTCATAGTAGTAAAATAATTTTAGCACATTAATTCAAAAATTATTCCACTTCTAAAGAATTTATAAAGTTTTCTATACTTACTGCATTATCAACGTGAAAATTACCAATTTTTGTTCTTCTTAAGGCTGATAAATGAGCGCCTGATTTTAAGGCAACTCCAAAATCATAGGCTAAAGAACGAATATAAGTTCCTTTACTACAAACTACTCTAAAGTTCAGTTTATTGTCATTAATACTAGTAATTTCAAAGGTAGAAATTGTAATTTCTCTTGATTTTATTTCGGTGGTTTCTCCTTTTCTGGCTAATTCATACAGTCGTTTTCCTTCCTTCTTTATAGCCGAAAAAATAGGTGGTTTTTGTTGAATTATTCCTGTAAACTGTTTTGTTGTTTCATGAATTAATTGGTCGGTAATATGATTTGTGGCAAAGGTTTCATTTATTTCGGTTTCTAAATCGTAACTAGGTGTAGTTGCTCCAATTGTTATGGTACCTGTATATTCCTTTACTTGTCCTTGATATTCGTTAATAGTTTTGGTTTTTTTTCCTGTACATATAACCAACAAACCAGTTGCTAGCGGGTCTAAAGTACCTGCATGTCCTACTTTAATCTTTTTAATGTCAAAACGTTTACGAATATGCCAACGGAGTTTATTTACTACTTGAAACGATGTCCATTCAAGTGGTTTATCAATCAATAAAACTTGTCCGTTTTTGTAATCTTCTTCGGTTTTCATAATTAGTTAAATAATGCGTATGCTATTGCAATAAGTCCTACAATGGCACAGTAAATTGAAAAGTAAGATAATTTGCTTTTTTTAACCAAGGCAATCATCCAGTTACAGGCAACTAATCCTGCTAAGAAAGCAGCAATAAATCCAGCAGATATAGGTGCAATCTCAGAAGATTCAAAATTAATATCTCCACTCAAAAGATCTTTTGCTATTTTTCCGAAGATAAGAGGTACCACCATTAAAAAAGAAAAACGAGCTGCTTTACTACGATCTATACCTAATAAAACAGACGTTGATATGGTTGCTCCAGATCTTGAAATACCAGGTAGCATAGCAATTGCTTGCGAAATACCGATAATTACAGAGTTACTAAAAGAAACTTTTTTGTTGGTATTTTTAGCTTTGTCTGCTAATAATAATAATACCGAGGTAATTAAAAGCATTGCACCAACTAATAATATTTTTCCTCCAAAAAATGACTCTAATTGTTCTTCAAACAATAAGCCAATAATTACTGCTGGAATCATAGAAATGATAATTTTTAAAGAAAACTTTGTCTCTTCATTCCATTTAAATTGGAATAGGCCTTTAAAAATCTCGGCAATTTCTTTTCTAAAAACAACCAGTGTGCTTAATGCGGTTGCAAAGTGTAGTACTACAGTAAAAGTTAAACTTTCTTCTGGAATAGAAGTGTCTCCTAAAATAGCTTTGGCTAATTCAAGATGCCCACTTGATGATACAGGTAAAAATTCGGTAAGTCCTTGAATAACTCCAAGAATAATAGCTTCTAGTAAATCCATGCCTATTTTTTAGGATTGGCAAAAATAGCATAAATTTCAATACCTAGCCCAATAATTACTAAGGTTGGTGCTAAACGAATTCTACGCCAGCTATAAATTTCTTCATTAAAAATATTAGGGTTTTCACTTCCGCCGCCGGCCATTAAAATAAAGCCTAAACCAATTACGGTTAAGCCAATTAGCATGATTATATAATTTCGTTTACCGAACAAGAATTCTTGTTTTGGTTGATTGTCTTTTTTCATAAAAATCTTAATAATACAAATCGTTAGTTTGTAGGTTTAAAAAACGTTGTGTGGCAAAAAAGGTGCTTATCCAAGTAATAAAAAAAGCAGTAAATAAAACCCCGCCTGTTACGTATGCTAATGATACGTAGTCGGTTAATAATTCGAGTGTAGGAATGTATTTGTTAAGATAATAAATTACAATAGCTAAACCAATTAAAGAAATAACGGCTCCTAAAACTCCTAGCTTAATACTTTGCCAAATAAAAGGTTTACGAATAAAACTTTTGGTAGCGCCCACCATTTGCATGGTTTTAATGTTAAATCTTTTAGAATAAATAGATAATCTAATAGAACTGTTTATTAAAATAATGGCAACTAAACCAAAAAAACCACTTAAAACTAATAACCAAAAGCTAATTTTTTGAATGTTTTTAGTTAGTAATTCCACTAAAGGTTTATCATAGTTTATCTCAGCAACAAAATCATTTTTGATAAAACCTTTTTTTATTTCGTTCATCTTTTTAGGAGTAACAAAATCCGCTTTTAAGTAGATGTCAATTCCGTTTTTAAGCGGATTGTCTCCTAAAAATTTTATAAAATCTTCACCTAAATCTCTTTTGTAAGTTTTTGCAGCTTCATTTTTACTAATATAAACAACCTTTTTGGTGTATGTTTTCTTCTGAAGAATTTCCTTGAATTTTTTTAACTGGATGTCAGTCACGGCATCTTTTAAAAAGAGGGTCATTACAACTTTTTCTTTGAAATGGTTAGCAACTTTAGTTGATTTTAATAATACCAAGCCTAAAACTCCCATCATAAAAAGTACCAAAGCAATACTAACTACTACAGAAACATAAGAGGATTGTAGGCGTCTTTTTTGAAAAGAATCAAAAGAGTTTGTCATTGTTTAATATGAGTTTAGACTTTGCAAGATACAAATATTTAATAATTTTTTAGCGAATCAATTATTCGATTTCTTGGCATAATTCAATTAAAACACCATTAGTGGTTTTTGGATGTAAAAAAGCAACTAATTTATTGTCAGCACCTTTTTTAGGGGTTTCATTTAATACCGTAAAACCTTCATTTTGTAAACGTTTCATTTCGGCATTAATATCGTTAACAGCAAAAGCTATGTGATGAATTCCTTCTCCTTTTTTATCAATAAACTTAGCTATTGGACTATCGGGTTTTGTAGCCTCTAATAGTTCGACTTTGTTTACACCAGATTTAAAAAAAGAAGTTTTTACACCTTCACTAGCAACTTCTTCAATTTTATAATGAGGTTTGCCAAAAAGTGAAGCAAACAGCTCATTAGATTTTTCTAAATTTTTTACAGCAATACCAATATGTTCTATATTATTCATTTGGTAAAAATAATAAATTCTATCGGTAACTAAGAATAGTAAAAACCAAAGTGTTTGCTATGAGAAATAATTAGTTTAATCATTGATTTATATAAGATGTTTATTTTGGTTTTTATAGATTGGTGGTTTTTTAACCTTATTATACTTGGGGCTTTAATTATAGTGCGTTGCATCTTAAATTGTGAAAGGAGATTTTACAAAAAATAAAGAGGAGAAAGGAATTGATCAAATAATATAAAATTGTATTTTTTAGATAAGCACCCCGAAAAGTAACAAGTTTAATAATAAATTGCTATATTTAAAGGCATAGTATAATCCCCCTTATAAGATAATAGTAACCAAACCTACGTAATTATGAAATATTCAGTTGTAGTTGTAGATGATCATACATTATTGTCACAAGCTATTGAGGGGATGGTAAATACTTTTGAAAAATTTAAAGTATTATATACCAGTAAAAATGGAAAAGAACTAACCGCAAAGTTTTCTGCTTCGCCTAAAAATATACCAGATATTGTATTGTTAGATGTTAATATGCCAATAATGAATGGTATTGAAACAACTGAATGGATAGTTAATAACCATCCAAGCGTAAATGTAATGGCATTATCGGTAGAGGATGCAGATAATACTATATTAAAAATGCTAAAAGCAGGAGCTGTAGGTTACTTGTTGAAAGATACAAAGAAAGAAGTTTTAGAAAAAGCCTTGTTAGAAATGATGGATAATGGTTTTTATCATAGCAAAAATGTGACAAACTTATTGTTAGATTCAGTATCAAGCAAAAATGGAAAGCATAATGTGTCTTTTAAAGATAATGAAATGAAGTTCATGAAGCTAGCCTGCTCTGAACTAACTTATAAAGAAATAGCAGAAAAAATGTTTTTAAGCCCCAAAACGATTGATGGTTATCGCGATAGTTTGTTTACTAAATTGAATATTAGAAATAGGGTAGGGTTGGTAATATATGCCGTGAAAAATAAAATTTACACTCCGTAATTTTATCCTTATTTTTGCAAGATGGAAGAAACGAACAGACAACGAAAAATTGCAGGAGTATTACAAGAAGATTTAGTAGATGTTCTACAGCGAGCTGCGCAAGATGGAATGAAAGGGATTATAATATCTGTTTCAAAAGTGTCGGTTACTGCCGATTTAGGAGTTGCAAAAGTGTATTTAAGCGTTTTTCCTTCTGATAAAAGAGATGAAATTGTTGAGGGAGTAATATCTAATACACCTTTAATTCGTCATGAAATGGCGAAAAGAACAAGACATCAGTTAAGAAGAATGCCTGAATTGTTGTTTTTTGGTGATGATAGTTTAGATTATATTGAAGATATTGATAAATCTTTAAAAGGAGAAGATGTAGATCCTATAAAAAATCCAGATGTTTTACCTCGTCGTCAAAAGCGTTAATGAATTTTATTTAGAATGCTAATATAAAATTTATAGCTAATTGAAATTTTCACTATACATCGCTAAAAGATACCTGTTTTCAAAAACAAGCACAAACGCAATAAATATAATTACATTTATTGCCGTTTTTGGTGTTGTTATCGGAACTTTAGCATTGTTTGTTATTTTATCTGGTTTTTCAGGGTTAAGAACTTTTAGTGAATCGTTATTAAGTGATTCTGATCCTGATATAAAAATAACAACATCAGTTGGAAAAACTTTTGAATATACCGATGAAATACATCAAAAATTAATTGGTCAAAAAGAAATAAAAGCAGTTTCTAAAACTATTGAAGAGCGAGTTTATCTAAAATATAAAGATAAAAATCAAGTTGCTTTTATAAAAGGGGTTGATGAACATTACAATACCATTATCCCAGTAGATTCTTTATTAACTGTTGGAACGTGGATTGATCCTGAGTTTAAAAATACAGCCGTAATTGGTTACGGAATTTCATATAATTTATCATTAGGTATCTTGAATTTTGGAGAGCCATTACAAATTTTGGTACCAAAACCAGGCAAAGGGTTTGTAAACGTAAACAATGCTTTTTATTCGGTTTCAACACAAATAGTGGGTGCTTATGAAGGAACCGAAGAGTTTCAAAATAAGTATGTTTTTACCGAACTGTCTTTAGCGCAAGAGCTTTTGAAGTATCGTAAAAATCAAATATCGGGGGTTGAGCTAAAATTAAATAAAGCAGTTGATTTAGATGATTTTCAACAAAAACTACAACAAAAATTAGGTGAAGATTTTAAGGTTAAAACAAGAGCTCAGTTAAATAGTTTGTATTACAAAGTAATTAATACTGAAAATTTTATTTCTTATTTAATATTTACTTTGATAATAGCCATTGCTTTGTTTAATGTAATTGGATCTATAATTATGATGATTATTGATAAACGTAAAAACCTTAAAACCTTATACAATTTAGGAGCAAGTGTTGATGAAATAAAAAAAATATTTATCCTACAAGGATTTTTATTAACCCTTGTAGGGATGTTTGCAGGAGTTGTTTTTGGGGTTGTTTTAGTGTTAATTCAGCAACGATATGAACTATTTATGATAACAGAAACATTAGCTTATCCAGTTGAATTTAGATGGTTAAACTTATTGGTTGTACTGTTAACAATTGCCACATTAGGTTTTATTGCAGCTAAAGTTGCAAGTTCAAGAATATCTGTTAAATTTATTGAAAAATAAGATTACCCTATTTCAGGAATAATCATATTACCAAAGGTAGCTTCTACTTCATCAAAAGCAGCAAAAACATCTTTTGCATCATCTGAAGTAACCATTTTCATACGGTATTCTTTAAAATGAGGAATTCCCTTAAAATAATTGGTGTAATGTCTTCTAGTTTCAAAAACACCTAACACAGGCCCTTTCCAATCAATAGCCATTTGTAAATGCCTACGTGCCATTTCTACACGTTGTGCAATCGTAGGTTTAGCTAAATATTTACCTGTTTTAAAATAATGTTTTACTTCGTTAAAAAACCAAGGATACCCAATTGCGGCTCTACCAATCATACAGCCATCTAAACCATATTTATCACGCATTTCCATTGCTTTTTCTGGCGAAGTAACATCACCATTACCAAATACAGGAATGTGCATTCGTTGATTGTTCTTTACTTGTGCAATTGGCGCCCAATCTGCATCACCTTTGTACATTTGTGCACGTGTACGTCCGTGAATAGCAATGGCAGCGCAACCAACATCCTGCAAGCGCTCGGCAACTTCAACAATTCTTATCGAATCATGATCCCAGCCTAAACGTGTTTTTACGGTAACAGGTAAATTAGTGTGTTTTACCATGGCTTCAGTTAAAGAAACCATCAAATCAATATCTTTTAAAATACCAGCACCAGCACCTTTAGAAACCACTTTTTTAACAGGGCATCCAAAGTTAATGTCAATAATATCTGGGTTTGATTTTTCAACAATTTCTACCGTTTTTAGCATCGAATCTAAATTTGCACCAAAAATCTGAATCCCAACAGGACGTTCTTTTTCGTAAATATCTAATTTCATAACGCTTTTTGCAGCATCACGAATCAGTCCTTCTGATGAAATAAATTCAGTATATACCACGTCAGCACCATTTTCTTTGCATAAAGCTCTAAACGGTGGGTCACTCACATCTTCCATCGGCGCTAATAATAGCGGAAAATCAGGAAGTTCAATATTGCCAATTTTTACCATGTTGCAAAGTTACTTTTTATTTTTTTATTGAGTAAATTTTTAATTGTACAACGTTTTTCAAAAAAGTATCTTTGTCGGTCATAAGAAGTTAGAACACGAAGCATGAAAAAAATAAGAAACTTTTGCATTATTGCGCATATTGATCACGGTAAAAGCACACTTGCTGATAGATTATTAGACTATACAGGTTCGGTTACCGAGCGTGAAAAACAAAGTCAGCTTTTAGATAATATGGATTTAGAGCGTGAGCGTGGTATTACCATTAAGTCACACGCAATTCAAATGGAATATACGTATGAAGGAGAAGAATATGTACTAAATTTAATTGATACTCCAGGACACGTAGATTTCTCGTATGAAGTTTCTCGTTCAATTGCTGCTTGTGAAGGTGCTTTGTTAATTGTTGATGCAGCACAAAGTATACAGGCACAAACAATTTCTAATTTATATTTAGCGTTAGATAATGATTTAGAAATTATTCCGGTATTAAATAAAGTGGATTTACCAAGTGCAAATCCAGAAGAAGTTACCGATGATATTGTTGATTTATTAGGATGTGACGCCGAAGATGTAATTCACGCAAGTGGAAAAACTGGTTTCGGAGTAGATAATATTTTAGCAGCAATTATAAATAAAGTTCCTGCGCCTCAAGGTAATCCTGATGCGCCGTTAAAAGCCTTAATTTTTGATTCGGTATATAACTCTTACCGTGGAATTGAAACTTATTTTAGAGTAATTGATGGTTCTATCAAAAAGAATCAACGAATTAAATTCATGGCAACAGGTAAAGAGTATGGAGCTGATGAGGTTGGTACTTTAAAGTTAGAACAAGAAGTAAAAAAAGAAGTAAAAACAGGAGATGTAGGGTATTTAATTACAGGTATTAAAGCCGCAAAAGAAGTAAAAGTAGGAGATACAATTACCGATTTTGAAAACCCTACAACCGATACAATTGATGGTTTTGAGGATGTAAAACCAATGGTATTTGCGGGTATTTACCCTGTTGATACAGAAGATTACGAAGAGCTTCGTAACTCAATGGAAAAATTACAATTAAATGATGCTTCTTTAGTGTTTCAACCAGAAAGTTCAGCAGCTTTAGGTTTTGGATTTCGATGTGGGTTTTTAGGAATGTTACACATGGAAATTATTCAAGAACGTTTAGAGCGTGAGTTTAATATGACCGTAATTACTACGGTTCCTAACGTATCATATCATGCTTATACAAAGAAAAATCCAGAGGAAATTGTTTTATTAAACAATCCAACAGATTTACCAGATCCATCAAGGTTAGATCGAGTAGAAGAGCCTTTTATTAAAGCATCTATCATTACAAAGTCAGATTTTGTAGGGCAAGTAATGTCACTTTGTATTGAAAAAAGAGGAGAAATCGTAAATCAAACGTATTTAACAACCGAAAGAGTTGAATTAACATTTGATATGCCGTTGGCAGAAATTGTTTTCGATTTTTATGATCGATTAAAAACAGTATCTAAAGGATACGCGTCATTTGATTATGCTCCCATAGGAATGCGTACCTCAAAATTAGTACGTGTAGATATTTTATTAAATGGGCAACCTGTAGATGCACTTTCGGCATTATTACATGCAGATAACGCCTACACGATAGGTAAAAAAATAGTAGAAAAATTAAAAACGTTAATACCAAGACAACAGTTTGATATTCCTATTCAAGCTGCGATTGGAGCAAAAATTATTGCGCGTGAAACTACCAAAGCATTGCGTAAAGATGTAACAGCAAAATGTTACGGTGGTGATATTTCGCGTAAACGTAAGTTATTAGAAAAGCAGAAAAAAGGTAAAAAGAGAATGCGTCAGGTTGGTAATGTAGAAATTCCGCAAGAAGCATTTATGGCAGTTTTAAAACTAAATGATTAAGTTTTTTTAGGAATTAAAAGCCAAAACGAGAATTAATGAAAAAATCACATTATCAAATTATTGGTATATTTATAATTATCATACTTACTTCTTTTTTAAAGAATACTAATTACCAAGGTTTTTGGTTTTCATTTATTGTAGGGGTCTTATTTATAATTGGTCTTCTGTTTATTTTAGGAACTTTTCCAAGAAAAGAACAAAACGATAACTAATATGTTTGTTCCCCAGTGAAGGCAGTAACCCACGAAGATAAAAATTAAGAGTAGAAAAAAACCTTTTTGAGAAATCAAGAAGGTTTTTTTGTAGCTATTTCCTGCTTTTCATTATATCTTTTTTGAAAAAAACAAAAAAGGATGTCATTTCAATCAGGGCTATACTAGTTTAACAATATATGGCTATTTTAAGAGTAACTAATTGTAAATGTTGGCTTTTGTTTAGTTTTCAAGCCATTTTCTAAAATCAGAAGTAACAGCCGAGCTTGTCATTGATTTTTCCTTTACACCTTTCATGGTAATTAGCAACCGGTTTTTAAAATGACTTTCTATATTATCAATAAAATCGATGCAAATAATTTGACTTCTATTAATTTTAAAAAATTTAGAAGGGTTTAATTGCTGAAAAATGTTTCCTAAAGTTTGAGAAATATTGTGTCGTTTTCCAAAGTTGTCAGTAGCAATGCAAAAATCTCCAGACGCTTCAATCAAACTAATTTCTACAACACTTAATAATTTAATTCCTTTTGTTTTTTTTATAACAAATCGTTTTTTATACGATGTGTTTTCTTCTTTTAATGCTGATTTTAAATTAGATAATGTTTCAGAGTTTAAGTCGTTATAACTACCTTGGTTAAACAAAGATTGGTATTTTTTAATAGCCTTGTTAAAGTCAGATTTTGAATAAGGTTTTAAAATGTAAGCAATTCCGTTTGTATTAAATGCTTTAAATAAATATTCGTTGTGTGCTGAACAAAAAATAATAGGGCAATCAATTGTAACTTCATCAAACAAATCAAAAGAAATTCCGTCTAATAACTGAATGTCAGATAAAATAAAATTATATTTATTTTTAGAAAGAAATTCTTTTCCATCTTTATTAGAGCGTGCTAAATCGTGCGGTATTTCTTTACCAAAAAATTGATTTAAATAATTAACTAACTTTTGGTAAGCTGGTATTTCGTCTTCTAGAATTAAAATTTTCATAAGCTTAATTTTCTTCACTTAAATTAATAGTAGGAATAGATACGCTAAATTCTTTATCGGTATTAATAATAATAACTTCTTTGTCAGAAAGTAGTTTGTAACGAGTTTTTAAGTTGTTTAAACCAGTGTTAAGAGAGTCGCTTTTAGATACATATTTTGATTTTTGATTAACTACCTTTAGCGTGTTCTTTTTAATACAAATATCGGTGTTTATAGCAATGTTGTTTTCTGATTTATTATGTTTTACAACATTCTCTAATAGGGCTTGGATAGCGCCTGTTGGAACAAATTTATCTTTTATTGAAGTTTTTACATTAATAGTAAAGTTGTAGTCATTACCAAAGCGAGTTTTTATTAAAAAAATATAGTTTTCAGCAAACTTTAACTCTTCTGATAACTCCATAACTTCAGCATCTTTTGTTTGAATTAAATAACGATAAATTAATGATAGTCGATTTATATATTCCTTAGCCTTCATTGGATTAAAATCAATTAAAGAGTCTAAAGTGTTTAGATTGTTAAATAAAAAATGAGGGTCTATTTGTGAACGTAATAATTTAAGCTCATTTTCTTTTTGTTGTTTCTCTATTTTTAATAAATCTCTTTGACTTTCATAAAACTTTTTAGTCAGCAATAAACCTAAAGGAAAGCTTATAGCATTTGATGCATAATTAATACTTTTTTTGATGAAGTCCCACCAATTAGGAAACTCCTTCCAAGGATTACTTCCGCTCCAAAATCCTGCAGTGTATTCAAGCCCTCCGCAAATTATTATAGTTAAAAGCCCAAAAAAAGCAAAGTGAAAATATTTTTTATGGTTTACAATATATTTAGGGATTAACCATAGGCTAAATGTTAATACCAAAATAATTGACATTATTATAAAAATTGGAATGTCTATTAAATACTCAATTAAAGCATTATTTCTTTCAGTATAATCATCTATTTCCAATAACATAGAAATACCGTAGTACACAAGTAGTAAAAAATAATCTGATTGGTTAAGTTTGGTATTCATAGTTTTGTTAAGTTATATTTCATTTAAACTAAGTTCAAAGAAAAATATTTTAGAGATTGTTTTTTAGTAAAAACAAAGTTAATTATTATCTTGAATTCTATTTTCTTCCTCATGAGAAGCATTGCGTTTTGATTTTTTCTTTCCAAATTTTGATCCAAAACTATACACTAAGCGTAGTTGGATGTTTTGACGCGAACCATTGCTTTCTACTTTAGCAGATCCATTTCCATAATCAATTTTACCGTTAAATCCTCTGTTTAACATTTTATTAAAACCAAGGTTTACTTTTAGTTTATCGTTCATAAATTTTTTTCCAAAAGAAAAATCTAAACCAGCCAACCAATTTACTTGTATTTGGTCTTCTAATGCACCTGTTCCGTAATTTCCACTCATCTCAAAATTAACATCCCAAGGTAATTTATAGCTTGCTTGCATAAACCAGAATAAATTCCATTTAGATAAAGCTACATTATAAGTTGCTGAGTTGTAACTGTTGTTGTTTACGATAAAACCAGTGTAACCTTCAACTCCTTTTATAAAACTTAATGGAGCGAATAATCTAAAATTCCAGTTAGTGTAATTTTTTACATTAACAGCTTGTTGTCTTATTTGTTTTGTGATGTTATTTTGTTTTATTAAATCAAAAATTACATTATCCGTTTCGCTATAGCCTACCGTAAAAAAAGGTTGTCCGTCGTATGTTAAATTAAATTGATAATTGTTAGTGAAAGCTGGTTTTAAATTAGGATTTCCTTGTTCGGCAGAAAACGGATCTAAATATTCTTCAAATGAATTTAAACTACCATAAGAAGGTCTTCTTATTCTATAACTATAAGATAAACTTGTGCCTAATTTTTCTGTTATTTTTTTTCCAATAGATGCACTTGGAAATAGTTTTTGAATAGGTCTTTTTTTAATTTCAGTTGATGGGATTCCGTTTTTTATAAATTTTGAGGTTCCATTGGTTTTACTATCTTCATAACGTAACCCACCAGAAAAAGACCATTTACCAGAGGTTGCATTGATTTTAGAATATATTGCAAAAATAGTTTCGTCAACTAAAAATTGACTACTACTCTCTTGGTCTAATTCGAATTCGTTTGAGTTGTTTTCAAGAAATGATTGCAAATCATTATTAGTATTTACAATTGCATATTTACCACCGATACTTACTTTTAAATTATCTGAAAAAGTTTTAGTATAGTCTATTTTAGATGTTTTTATAGTATATTTTCCATCTTGCTTATATCTTCTATCTGTAAAAGGAAGTGTGCTCCCTGCAACATCATATAAAGTATTAATGTTGTCATTTTTATAATTTATATAATTAAAATCAAAGATCAGTTTATCGGTATCAGATTTGTACTCGTAATAAGGGTTTATGTTAAAGTCAACACGATGCTTATCATAGCTGTTTTCAGAAAACAAAGTATTTGTTAAATTTGTGTCATAAATTATGGTTTTACTATTTGTAATTCTATCTGATTTTTTGGTATTCAAACGTGCTCCAATACCTATAGAGTTATAATCATTAATATAATAATCTACGTTTCCGTTTATGTTAAAACGATTTGGATTGTATGGTGATTTTGTGGTTTGATCATAAGTTTGATTATCAACGGTTCTAACTAAAAATAAGTCATCTCTCCAAGTTGGTTTAGAGTGTCCTAAACTAGTTTGCCAATTTAGTTTGTTCCTGTAGCTAGCTATGGCAACTTTGGTTCCGTATTCAAAGCCTTCATCTTCACCAATCCAACCAGTAACGCTTCCGTGAGTACCTAAACGTACATTTTTCTTCAAAATAATATTAATAATTGCTCCAGATCCAGTGGCGTCATATTCAGCACCGGGTTGTTCTATAACTTCAATTTTAGCAATATTATCTGCAGGGAAATCTCTTAAAAGTGTTTCTACATCCATATATTCAGTAGTTTTGCCATTAATTAGAATCCTGACACCTCTTTTTCCGGCAATTGAAATTCCGTTATTTGTAACTAATACACCAGGAACTTTTCGCATTACGTCTTGTAGGTTAGAATTTAACATTTCAGATTTTTCTAAATCAACAACCAACTTTTCGGCAGTTTGTTTAATAACAGGTCTTTTAGAGTTTATAACAACCTCATTTAGGGTTAAATTATCTTCATTTAAAGTAAAGTTTAAAGTTTTATTTGTTGATAATTTAAATTCTTTACTTTTTGTTGTTTTGAAGCCTAATGTAGATACAGTGATTTTATAGTTACCATGAGCGATATTTTTTAACGAATAACTTCCGTCGTCGTTAGAAATTGTTCCTTTAGGATTTGCTTCGTCTCCAGTTTTATAAAGTATGATATTTGTATAGGGCAAAGCTTTTTTGTTAGAATCAGTAATTTTTCCTGAAATATTGTATTGAGAAAATACAGAGGTAACTGTAAAAAATAGTAGTAAAGTAGTGATTGTAAATTTCATGTTTTTTTAGTTTAATACCTCAAAAGTGCGTTGTTAATCTAATTTTTGAAATTAAAATCTGATGAATTGGGCTAATTTTCCGATGAACAGCTATTGCTTAGCTATCAAAAAAATGTAGTTATTAGAATAAAAAAAACTCTTAAATTTTATTAAGAGTTTTTGTAGGTGTTATATAATGAGAAAAGTGATTAATCTCTATTTCCTAAAATTTGTAATCCCCAATATAAAAGCATTGCTAAAGAACCTAAAGCAGCAACTAAATAAGTTCTAGCAGCCCATTTTAAAGCATCTTTAGATCCTGCTAATTCTTCACGGGTAACAATCTGTTTGTTTTCTAACCAAGCTAAAGCTCTATTACTTGCATCATACTCAACAGGTAAAGTAATAAAGCTAAATAAGGTACCTATAGCCATAAAAGCTAATCCTGCAATGGCAATATAAAAACCAATTCCTGTATTTCCAGAAGCAGCACCAAAAGCAATACCTCCAATTACCATCCATTGCGAAAAACGTGAAGAAATATTTACCATAGGCACTAACTTAGATCGCATTTGTAAATATTGATATGCTCTTGCATGTTGTACAGCATGTCCAACTTCATGGGCAGCAACAGCAGCAGAGGCAGCATTTCGCTGATTGTAAACAGCTTCACTCAAATTTACCGTTTTATTTTGTGGGTTATAATGATCTGTCAATCTACCAGGGGTCGAAATAACTTGTACGTCATTAATACCGTGGTCGCTTAGCATTTTTTGAGCAATCTCAGCACCACTCATGCCGTTTCTTAAATGAACTTTTGAATATTTATCAAATTTTCTTTTTAGTGTGTTACTTACTAACCAGCTAAATAAAGAGATAATACCAATTAAAATATAAAATCCTATCATAATTTATTTCGTTTTAAAAATTTGTGTCATTTTTGTTGGATAAATTTACAACATAAATTATTCCATAATTAAATTACTTATAACAAAAGTGTCATAATGTCAAATAAACCTAAAATTTTAATAGTTTATACAGGAGGAACCATTGGTATGGTGAAAGATTATAATACAGGAGCTTTAAAAGCTTTTGATTTTAGTCAGATATCAAGTAAAATTCCTGAATTACAACATTTAAATTGTGAAATCACAACCATTTCATTTAGTAATCCGATAGATTCTTCAAATATGAATGTGGATTATTATATTGAAATAGCTCAAATTATTTCTGATAATTACAATAATTATGATGGTTTTGTTGTTTTGACAGGGTCTGATACGATGTCGTACACATCATCAGCAATAAGTTTTATGTTTGAAAACTTACAAAAACCTGTGATTTTTACAGGATCTCAATTGCCAATAGGTGATTTACGTACTGATGCCAAAGAAAATTTAATAACATCAATAGAAGTTGCATCAACATATGAAAACGGAAAACCTGTAATACAAGAAGTTGGGTTGTATTTTGAGTACAAATTATACAGAGCTAATAGAACAACAAAAATAAATGCAGAGCAGTTTGAAGCTTTTGCTTCGATGAATTACCCTGCTTTAGCAGAAAGCGGTGTACATTTAAATTTTAATCTGTCAATGTTATTAAAATCAGACAAACAGGAAGAAAAACTTGTTTTTAGGAAAAAACTGGACAATAATGTTGCAATTTTAAAGTTGTTTCCAGGAATAACAGCATCTGTTGTAAAAAGTTTTATGAACATACCAAACCTAAAAGGAGTAGTTTTAGAGACGTATGGCTCTGGAAATGCCCCAACTGAAAAATGGTTTTTAGATTTGTTAGAAAAGGCGGTAGCTAAAGGGATTTATATAGTTAATGTAACGCAATGTAAAGGTGGGAGTGTTATTTTAGGTCATTATGAAACAAGTTCAGATTTAAAACGGATAGGAATTGTAGACGGAAAAGATATTACAACCGAAAGCGCCATTGCAAAAATGATGTATTTGTTAGGAGAAAAGTTGTCAAAAGAACAATTTAAGTACTATTTTGAAACTTCATTAAGGGGAGAAATCAGTTAGAACGTGTTTTTTCTATTTATTTTTATCACTGTAACTGCTTGAATTAGTAAGAGAAAGAAGAAAAAAAGAACAAATAACATAGTTTTTTTTAATGTACCAAGATTTTTTTGTTACTTGCCACTTTCAAAATTAAAAGTTTAATAAGTACAAGCAAAGAATTACTTTTTAATAAAAAAAACAGTTTTTCTTAACAAAATTTGTATTTTTAACCCGTTAACTATTTAAAATTAATTATAACAAAATGAAGAAAGTAGTAAATTTCCTAACTGTTGCAGGATTTATGTTTTTAGGGGCTATTCAGTCAACTTATGCTCAAGAAGCTGAAAAAACTTTTCACCAAGAGTTAAAACAACGTTTTATTGAAGGAGATCCTAAATTTATGGGGATTGTATTGGTAGCTTTAATTTTAGGTTTAGCAATTGCAATTGAAAGAATCATTTATTTAAACATGGCAACAACAAATACTAAAAAATTAGTAGCAAGTGTTGATGATGCTTTAAGTTCAGGTGGTGTTGAGGCTGCTAAAGAAGTTTGTAGAAATACAAAAGGGCCTGTTGCTTCTATCTTTTACCAAGGTTTAGAAAGAGCAGATGAAGGTTTAGAAGCTGCTGAAAAAGCCGTAGTAGGTTATGGTGGTGTACAAATGGGATTATTAGAGAAAAATGTTTCTTGGTTGTCTTTATTTATTGCTTTAGCACCAATGTTAGGGTTCATGGGAACCGTAATTGGTATGATTGAAGCTTTTGATAAAATTGCAGTAGCAAATGATATTTCACCAGCAGTAGTAGCAGGAGGTATTAAAATAGCACTTTTAACAACTGTATTTGGTCTTGTTGTAGCAATTATTTTACAAATTTTTTATAATTACATCGTTTCTAAAATCGATAGTATTGTAAATAATATGGAAGATGCTTCAATCTCTTTAATCGACTTATTAGCTAAGTATAAAAAATAATAAATCATATGAATAATAAAATATTAACATTACTTACAGCTGCAATATCACTTATTGGTGCAGCATTGTTTGTAAACGTTGTAAGAATAGATAAGGAAAACGTAGAGGCGGTTTCTGATGCTGTTTCTCCATTAGTTACTTATTCATATTATTTATTAATAGGAATAGTAATTGTTGCAGTGGTAATTTCATTACTAAGTATGTTTAAAAACCCAGCTGCCTTAAAAAAGACAGTATTAGGTGTTGCTGCTTTAGGTGTTATCTTTGCTGTATGCTATATGTTGTCTTCTAACGGAAATGTAATTGGAGCAGACGGTGCAGAATTAGTAGGAGAAGGAAGTATTTCTAAATGGGTAGGAACAGGGATTAGCTTTAGCATGACTTTAGGTGCTGTTGCAAGCGTGTTTTTTGTAGTAGATTTATTAAAAGGAATAGTTAAATCGTAAGTTATTATGGCAAGAAGAGAAAACCCAGAAATTAATGCAGGTTCGATGGCAGATATTGCATTCTTGCTACTTATCTTTTTCCTTGTAACAACAACAATGGATGTTGATTCAGGTATTCCTAAAAAGTTAGCTGAAAAAACAGATGTTGAACCACCAATAGTAAAAGAGAAAAATATTTTTCAAGTTAGTATTAACCGTAATAATGAATTATTCGTAGAGGATGAAATTATGGAGTTAAAAGACTTAAAAGATGCTGCTATAAAATTTATAGATAACGGTGGTGGTGTTGGTAACCCAATGCCAGGAAAAGATGCAGGAGCGTCTTGTAATTATTGTAAAGGAGCAAAAGATCCAGAATCATCAGACCACCCAAACAAAGCTATTATATCTGTTGAAAGTGATAGAGGTACTGAATTTGGAACCTATGTTTCTGTTCAAAATGAGTTATTAAAAGCTTATGCCGAATTACGTAATAACCTTTGCCAAGAGAAATATGGTATGAGTTTTACTGAATTAGACAAAGCTTTTAAGGCAAGTGCAAGAAAAGATGATGCACTTAGAAGAAAAGTTGAAGATATTAAATCGAGTTATCCTCAAATTATATCAGACAGCGAGCAAACTAATGTTCAATAGTATTAAAACAATTTAAGTATGTCTAAATTTAAAAAGAAGAAAAAAGAGATGCCTGCAGTGAATACTTCTTCACTTCCTGATATTGTTTTTATGTTATTATTCTTTTTCATGGTAACTACGGTAATGAGAGAAAACGATTTGTCTATCGAAGCTCCTCGTCTGCCAAGTGCAAGTGAAGTTAAGAAACTTGAACGTAAAAGTTTAGTTAGTACTATTTATGTAGGAAAAGCCAAAGACGCTAAATATGGTACAGGCTATAATAGAATTCAATTAAATGATAAGATTGCAACGCCTGATGACGTACCTTCTTTCATTTTTTTAGAAAGAGGGAATGTATCTGAAGCTGAAGTTCCATTTATGACAACTTCTATAAAAGCAGATAAAGAGTCAAGTGTTGGTACATTAGCTGATATTCGTGAGAAATTAAGAGATGTTAATGCTCTTAAATTGAGCTTATCTACTCATAAAGCAAGTGATATTACAAAATAATTACTTACTATATTCACATAAAAGAGCAATCACACGATTGCTCTTTTTTTATATCTAAAATTAGTTAGATTTATATATTATTTTAATTATGAAAAAAACGATAATTTTATTTTTCATCTCAGCTATAGTTTATGGACAAAAAGATTCTTTACAAATAGGTGATCGTTATTGGGATGATCAATTATATATAAATATATCGTATAATACTTTAAATAACCAGCCTGTAAGGGTAAGTAAAAGTGGTTTTTCTTTTGGTATCTCTGGTGGGTATATAAAAGATATTCCTTTTGTTAAAAGTGGTAAATTAGGACTAGGTATTGGTTTAGGTTATGGCTTTGATTCTTTTAATCATAATTTAAAGATTGTTAAAGGAAGCCCGAATAGTTTTCAGATAGACAATAATATCACTCAAAATAAATTTAAAGTACATAATATTGAAATGCCTATTCAATTTCGTTGGAGATCATCAACAGCAAATACTTATTCTTTTTGGCGATTTTATACTGGTGTTAAGTTAAGTTATAATATAAGTAATCACTTTACATATAGTGATTCAGGTACAAGTATTAGTATTTCTAATTTAGATGAGTATCGTAAGTTTCAAACAGGATTTATTGTTTCAGCTGGTTATGGAACCTTTAATTTTCATATATATTATGGCTTGAACCCTATTTTTAAGAGAGCAACACTTAATGATAATACAGTTGATACTAATATTATTCGATTTGGTCTGAGTTTTTATTTATTATAAGATGTAAAAAGTAAAAAAAGGAGCGACTAGGCCAATAAAAAAACCAAGATATACTTCCGTGCTAGTATGAGCTTTTAAATGTAATCTTGAGCTTGCTAGTAGACCAGATAATAATAAGAAAATTATTGTTATTGGAGTAATAGCTAAGCTGTGTAGTTGTTGAAACAATAAAAAATAACCTAGAGCAGCCCCAATAGATAGTAAATGTAAGCTTGTTTTAATTTTAAATACAAATAATATATAAATTAAACCAAGACCTAATACAACTCCAAAAAAGAGATAGCTAAGATCTTTAATAATCGTAGTTTCGTAAAAAAACTTTCCGAGCATAAAAAATAGCGCCATCATAAAAAATATAGGAATCTTACGTTCGCTAATTCTCTTTACTTGATATGAGCTTATGTAACCAATAGATTTTAATAAAATTAATAAAAGTAACGGGATAATATAAGTGCTAATAAATACAACGCTCAAAATTGTATATTGTTGGTGTCGACTTAAATTAACTGGCGTTAAAATAAAGTATAGTAATATACCAATTGTTGGTATTACAATTGGGTGTAAAGCGGTTGATATGAATTTATGCCAGCGCATTATATTTCTTTTCGTAAACGTGCCACTGAAATATCTAACTGTTCACGATATTTTGCAACGGTTCTTCTGGCAATAGGATAGCCTTTTTCTTTTAGTATTTTAGATAATTTTTCATCAGTCAAAGGCTTCCTTTTATCTTCTTCTTGAATTACGGTTTCAAGAATTTTTTTAATTTCACGAGTAGAAACATCTTCTCCTTGATCATTTTTCATTGATTCAGAGAAAAAGACTTTTATTAATTTTGTTCCGTAAGGCGTAGCTACATATTTACTGTTGGCAACCCTAGATACCGTAGAAACATCCATCTGAATTTCGTCAGCAATATCTTTTAAAATCATTGGTTTTAACTTACGTTCATCACCAGTTAAAAAATAAGCTTCTTGACGATGCATAATTGCGTTCATCGTAACCAATAATGTTTGTTGACGCTGTTTTATAGCATCTATAAACCATTTTGCTGCATCTAATTTTTGTTTGATGAACATTACTGCGTCTTTTTGACTCTTACTCTTATTTTTAGCGTCACTATATCCTTTTAACATGTTGTTATATTCTCTTGATACATGTAATTCAGGAGCATTTCTAGAGTTTAAGGTAAGTTCTAAAACACCATCAATAATTTGAATTGAAAAATCAGGAACAATTTGCTCAGCTATTTTATTATTACCTGCATAAGAGCTTCCTGGTTTGGGGTTTAACCTACCGATTTCTGTAATAGTTTCTTTTAAAAGTTCTTCATTAATATTAAACTTTTCAAGAAGTTTTTTGTAGTGTTTTTTTACGAAATGATCAAAAGCATTTTCTAAAATATCTATAGCTAAAACTCTTGTTTCTTTTTCAGGTTTGGATTTTAACTGAATAATTAGGCATTCCTTTAAATTACGAGCGCCAACTCCTATAGGGTCTAGTTTTTGAACAACATTAAGCAAAACATTTTCTACCTTTTCTTCGGTTGTAAATACGTTTTGAGTAAATGCTAAATCATCTACAAGATCAATAACTTCTCTACGAATATACCCGCTATCATCAATACTACCAACTAAAAACTCAGCAATTGCTCGCTCTTCTTCATCAATACGAAAGGTATTTAATTGATTTTTTAAGGATTGATGAAAAGTAGTACCCGCTGCATACGGAACTTGTTTTTCTTCATCATCAGCTGAGTAATTATTTGCTTGTGTTTTATAACTAGGATATTCGTCGTCACTTAAATACTCATCAATATTAATATCCTCAGTGTCTATTTTCTCATTTCCTTCATCATAATCGTCAGCATTGGTTAAGGTATCTTCAAAGTTTTCAGGTTCTTCTTTGCCTGTGTCTAGCGCAGGATTTTCTTCAATTTCTTGTTTTAAGCGTTCTTCAAAAGCTTGTGTTGGTAGTTGAATTAACTTCATCAGCTGAATTTGCTGTGGAGATAATTTTTGAAGTAATTTATAATGTAAACCTTGTTTTAGCATACTTACAAATATATGAAATAGGTTAAAAAGAAATCGCCATTCTGTGAGGAATGACGATTGTAGTATATAATTTTATGATTTTTTTAAAACTCTGCGTTTTGAGGTGTTCTTGGAAACGGAATTACATCACGTATATTTCCCATTCCTGTCGTAAATAAAACCAAACGTTCAAAACCTAAACCGAAACCAGAATGCACTGCTGTACCAAATTTACGGGTATCTAAATACCACCATAATTCTTCTTCTTCAATATTAAGTTCGGCCATTTTAGTTTTTAAAACATCTAAACGTTCTTCTCTTTGGCTTCCTCCAACCATTTCACCGATTCCTGGAAATAAAACATCCATTGCGCGTACTGTTTTACCATCGTCGTTTAAACGCATGTAAAATGCCTTGATAGTTGCTGGGTAATCGAATAAAATAACAGGACATTTAAAGTGCTTTTCTACTAAATAACGTTCATGTTCAGATTGTAAATCTACTCCCCATTCGTTTACTGGAAATTGGAATTTTTTCTTTTTGTTAGGTTTTGAATTACGTAAAATATCAATGGCCTCGGTATATGAAACACGTTTAAAATTATTGTTTACTACAAAGTTTAATTTTTCTAGTAAACTCATGTCACTACGCTGCGCTTGTGGTTTTGATTTTTCTTCTTGTGTTAAACGATTGTCTAAAAATGCTAAATCGTCTTTACAGTTTTCTAAAACATAACCTAAAACAGACTTGATAAAATCTTCGGATAAATCCATATTTGCATCTAAATCATTAAATGCAACCTCAGGTTCAATCATCCAAAATTCAGCTAAATGACGTGTTGTGTTTGAGTTTTCGGCTCTAAAAGTAGGGCCAAAAGTATATACTTTACCAAGTGCCATTGCATAAGTTTCGGCTTCTAATTGACCAGAAACAGTTAAGTTAGTCTCTTTACCAAAAAAATCTTGGGTATAATCTATATTACCTTCTTCGTTTACTGGTGCTTTGTTTGCATCAAAATTAGTTACATGAAACATTTCTCCAGCTCCTTCAGCATCAGAACCTGTAATGATAGGTGTGTTAACGTAGTTAAATCCGTTTTCTTGAAAGTATTTATGTACTGCAAAAGATAAAGCAGAACGTACTCTCATTACCGCACTAAAAGTATTGGTTCTAATACGTAAATGTGCATTTTCTCTTAAAAATTCTAAACTGTGTTTTTTAGGCTGAATAGGGTATTCATCTGGATTAGAATCTCCTAATATTTCTAATTTTGTAACTTTAATCTCTACAGTTTGTCCTTTACCTTCACTTTCAATTAAAGTACCGGTAATGCTTACAGCAGCACTTGTAGTTATTCTTTTTAAAAGTTCTTCATTGGTGTTTTCAAAATCTACAACACATTGAATATTATTAATGGTTGAACCGTCATTTAAGGCAATAAAACGATTGCTTCTAAAAGTTCTAACCCATCCTTTAACATGTACTTCTTGTAAAAATTTATTAGAATGTAATAATTCTTTAACGCTACTTCTTTTCATCTTTTAAAAATTGAGAAGCAAAGATACTTTTTTGAACTAAAACAATCAATGTAGATTATAATTGATTTTTAATAAGTTTTTTTTAAAAGTGATGTATTTTTACAGTTATACTTTATAATGATGCGTAAAATTAATAAGAAAACTATTTTTAATCAGTTTAAAAAAGATTTAATAGGGAAAGATTCTCATAGAGGAGTTACCTTAACTTATTCGTGGTTAGCAAATCAATTTGGGCATATTGCACTGGGTTTTGTTCCTTCTTTTATTTTACATGATAATATTAATCATATAAAAACTTATCAAAATCCTGTTGTTGCTAGTGCAATAGTAACTTTTTTTTGGTTTTTATTTGAGTTGTATAATTTTTTAGGGCCATTATTAACTAAAAAAAAATCATTAAATAATCATTTTTTTATTCCAAATAACAAGAGGTATGTTTTTAATCCGAAATGGTTAAATATAGCTTATGATACAATTACCGATGTTGCTTTTTTTAGTTTTGGAGCCTTTTTGTACAGTTTTTACATAAATGGATTACAAGATAAAATTACAATAGTTGCAATAATTTTGCTTTTTTTATACTTGTTAAGAGCTTCTAGTTATTGGTATTTAACTAAAATGTATCAACATTATGCAAATTATCCATTTCAATTTCGATTGAGTCAATGGAATTTTACTATAAATGATGAAGGAAAAAAAGAGGTTTTTAATTTTATAGAAGCTAATGATTCAGGAAATCATTTGTTAATTTTTGGTTCACAGTTTTGTGGAAAAACAAGTTTAGGGGTTGGTGTTTTAAATGAATTATCGATTAAACATAAAATATGTTTGTATACCAGTGCAATGAAATTATTTAGCCTTTTTTTTATTGAAGAAAACACAAAATTAGATATCCATAGAATATGGTCGTGGAAAGAAAGTAATTATCTTGTCATAGATGATGTAAACCCAGGTAAACCTATTGATGAAGAGTTGGTAAATCCTAAAAAAATATTGCAGTTTTTAGATCCTACAGCATCTGGTAAAATGAATGAGGAGTACTGTAAAATAATAGCAAATAAAAATGTTATTTGGATTTTAGGTAATGACTATAACTTGAATCAAGACGATGAATGGACACAAATGTTAGTTAAAATAGGGGTTGATGCTCTTAAGATTAAAAAAATAAATTTAGTTCATTAAATTATTATAAAATATGATTTGTGTATGCAAAACTTATTAAATGGGGTAAACTTTTTACTTTAAATCGTTTGTATAAAGGAATAATTCGTTTTTCAATTGCAGATTGACTTACGTTTAATTTATAAGCAATTTCCTTAAAAGCCAATCCTTCAGCAGCTAAACTAAGAGCCTCTTTTTCTTTTCTTGAAATAGCAAAATGATTAAATAATTCTTTATTTAATGTTTCTTCAAAATCAGAAGTGTCGGGGCCATAAGCGGCATATTGCATAACATTACTATGTTTGAGCGATTTTATAACTTGAGAAACTCCGATAATTTCTTCAACGTTACCATTTGCCGATTTAAAAACACCAACTCTTGAAAATAAAGGAATAATTTCTCCATTCTGATTTATTTTTTCAAGTTCAAGTGTAAAGCTATATTTTTCTAATTCTTCGTTTTTTGTTTTCAAAAATTGAAGTGCCTTGTCGTTAAGTTCATTAGAAAATTGAAAGTGTCTTGGTGAAGTACAACTTACTATTTTAAGCATAGTTATTTCTTCATCTTTATACCCTAACAGTTCCTCCCATCCATGCGCATATAACATTTTGTTTTCTTTAAAAGAATAAATATATAATGCTTCACCAACAAATTTAGGAATAGTTGCTTTATAAAAATTATAAGTTTCAGTGGTTATATCTAATGGAATATCAGAAACTCTTTCCTTGGTGTATTTTCCAATATTATTTTGTGTTGTACTCATAAAATTACATAAACTGCGTAAAAACACAGTTGTCTAAATATTAAATTGAATGTACATTTGTAGTGTACTTTAAGGGATTAAAAAGTAAAAATATGCAACAATAGTAGGTATATTTTTAGAAAATAAAAAATTAGTTATGAAAAACTATATTAAAGTATATGAAAAAGAATGTAAAAAGGGTTAGCAACTGCTAACCCTTTTTTGTATTTTATCAATTAAAGAATATTTTTATAAGCTTTAATATTCTTCTTCTTTTGGGGGTAGTATTTTAAAATTTGTTTCTTTTAATACTTTTTTATTTGCTATTTTCTTTTCAAAAGATAGTAAAAGCGATGGTAATAATAATAGATTAGATACCATTGCTAATAACAAGGTTACAGATACTAAGCCTCCTAAAGCAATTGTACCTCCAAAGCTAGAAAGAGTAAATACTAAAAAGCCAAAAAATAATACAATTGAAGTATAAAACATGCTTACACCAGTTTCTTGAAGAGCTGAATAAACAGCTGGTTTAACTTTCCAATTATTGGCAAGTAATTCTTGTCTGTATTTTGCTAAAAAATGTATAGTATCATCAACAGAAATACCAAAAGCAATACTAAATACTAAAATGGTAGATGGTTTTATTGGAATACTGAAAAAGCCCATTAACCCGGCTGTTATCAATAAAGGAAGCATATTAGGTATTAATGATATAAAAATCATTTTGTAAGAACGGAACATCCATGCCATAAAAATTGAAATTAATAATATAGCAAGTGATAATGAAATAACTAAATTTTTAATAAGATAATTGGTTCCTTTTAAAAAGACTAAAGCTTTCCCTGTCATGGAAACCTTAAATTTTTCTTCAGGAAATTGTTTTTTAATAACTGCATTTAACCGATCCTGAATAATATCCATTTTATCTGTACCCACATCTTTCATAAAAGTGGTAATACGTGCATAACGGCCCGTGTTGTCAACAAAGTTTTTTAACATACCAGAGTTACTGTCCGAGTTTTTAGTGTATGCAAAAATGTGTGCTTTTTCTTGACTTGTAGGTAATTGGTAATATTTAGGGTTGCCTTTGTAATAAGCCTGTTTAGAATATTTAACTAAGTTTGTAATAGAAATAGGCTTTGATAATTCAGGAAAAGTTTCAATTGTTTCATTAAGTTTTTCCATCTTTTTTAAAGTAGAAAGTTTCATAACACCTTTCTCTTTTTTGGTGTCAATCAATATTTCTAGAGGCATTATTCCACCAAATTCAGTTTCAAAAAACTTAATATCTTTATAAAACTGCATTCCCTTAGGCATATCTTCTATTAAGCTACCAGATACTCGAATTTGAAAAAGACCAATCATACTTAATATAATTACAACTACGGTAGTAATATAAACTGAAATTCGTTGGTTTTTTACCATGCGCTCCATCCATGAAACTACATTTCCCATCCACTTTTTTTCTAAGTGATTTAGATGCTTTTTTTCAGGTAATGGCATGAAACTATAAATAATCGGAATTATTAATAAGGCTAAAATAAATATGCTTACAATGTTTACGGATGCTAAAACACCAAACTCTCTAAGTAATTGACTTTTAACAAAAACAAAGGTTGCAAAACCAGATGCAGTGGTAATATTTGTCATCAAAGTGGCGTTACCAATTTTTGAAATTACACGTTGTAAAGATTTTGCTTGATTACCATGTTTTTTTATCTCTTGTTGATATTTATTAATTAAAAACACGGCATTAGGTACTCCAATAACGATAATTAAAGGCGGAATTAAAGCAGATAAAACAGTAATTTCATATCTAAATAGACCAATAAAACCAAAAGCCCAAATAACTCCAATACCAACAACTAATAATGTAATAAAGGTTGCTCGGAATGAACGGAAAAAGAAAAAGAAGATAATGGCAGTAATTCCTAAGGCACCAAATACGAAAAGACTCATTTCATCAATAATGTTTTGAGAATTTATAGTTCGTATATAAGGCATTCCAGAAATGCGAACATCAATTTGATATTCTTTTTCAAACTCTTCTACATTAGGAAGTAGCACATCTGCAACAAAATCTCTTCGTTCAGGGGTGTTTACAATATCTTTATCTATATATATTGCTGTTTGTATGGTTCCTTCTCCATTATAAAGCAAATTGTCGTAAAAAGGTAATTTTTCAAATAATTGTTTTTTGATTTTTGTTACTTCTTCATTTGTAACAGGTGCTTTATTAAATAAAGGTTCAAGCACAAATTTACGTTCCTTTCTATCAGCTTTTAATTGTTTAACATCTGCAATTGATAAGGTGAAATCTACTTGTTTTACACTATCAATTTTTTTTACAAGTTTGTTCCAAGCATTAAATTTTGATGGAGTGAAAATTGTTGAGTCTTTAACTCCTAGAATTACTAGATTGCCTTCTTCTCCAAAAATTTCTAAAAACTTATCATATTGTATGTTAGCTTCATGGTCTTTGGGCAGTAAATTGGCTTCAGTATATGAAAAACGCATATACTTCATTTGAGTAACTAAAAGTCCTGTAATAACAGCTATAGCTATTAAAACTAAATATCTATTTCTTAATATAAATCCTGCGATTTTAGTCCAAAAAGTCATTCAAATATTTTTTGTAAAGTTATGGTAAATGAAACAATTAAACGAAAAAAAAGAGTGTCGTAAAACACTCTTTTTTATGTTTTTGAAATATACTTAAACAGTCATTATTTCTTTTTCTTTTACAGAAAGTTTTTCGTCAATGTTTTTAATAAATGTATCAGTTAATTTTTGAACATCAGCTTCAGCATTTTTTTTCAAATCATCAGAAAGATCTGTTTTTTTTATTTCGTTATTAGCATCTTTACGAGCGTTACGAATACCTACTTTAGCATGTTCAGCTTCACCTTTTGCTTGTTTTGCTAATTCTTTACGACGCTCTTCAGTTAAAGCAGGTACATTAATAATAATATTATCACCATTATTCATTGGGTTAAAGCCTAAATTAGCAAGCATAATAGCTTTTTCAATTTCTTGCAACATGTTTTTTTCCCATGGCTGAACTGTTATTGTTCGAGCATCAGCAGTACTTACGTTAGCAACCTGACCTAATGGAGTTGCAGCTCCATAATAATCTACTTGTACATTCGCTAACATTGCTGGTGATGCCTTACCAGCTCTAATTGCACGTAATTCTTTTATTAAATGCTCTATTGCGTTATTCATTGCCTCTTTGGCCGAATCTAAAATAAAATCAATTTCTTCGTTCATTTTGTTCGTATTTATTACTTCTAATAATGGTAGAAGTTATTTTTTGTTATTTATCAACTATGGTACCTATTTGTTCTCCAGAAACCAACTTTAGTAGGTTACCTCCTTTGTTCATGTCAAAAACGATAATAGGAAGTTTGTTTTCTTCACTTAAAGTAAAAGCAGTCATGTCCATTACTTTTAAACCTTTATCAATAACATCTTTAAAAGTAATTGTTTCGTATTTTATAGCGTTTTCATCTTTTTCAGGATCTACATTGTAAATACCATCGACTCTAGTTCCTTTTAAGATTGCATCTGCATTTACTTCAATGGCTCTTAGTACAGCAGCAGTATCTGTTGTAAAATAAGGGTTTCCTGTTCCTCCACCAAAAATAACAACACGTCCTTTTTCTAAATGACGATTTGCACGACGTTTAATATATGGTTCTGCAATTTCTTTAATTTCGATAGCAGTTTGTAAGCGAGTATGAATTCCTTCATCTTCCAAAGCGCTTTGTAAAGCTAAACCATTGATACAGGTTGCTAACATTCCCATATGGTCTCCCTGTACACGATCCATACCATTACTAGCACCAGCAACACCTCTAAAAATATTACCACCACCAATAACAATGGCAACTTGAATACCTTTGTCAATTACTTGTTTAATTTCTTGTGCGTATTCTTTAAGTCTTTTAGGATCGATACCATATTGGCGATTTCCCATTAACGCTTCTCCACTTAATTTTAAAAGGATTCTCTTGTATTGCATAATTTTTTTGAAAGTTATGCAAAACTACGTATTTTTTTTGAGTTTGAATTTTGATAAAATAAAAAACCATCCAAAATATGGATGGTTTTAAATATATAAGACTGTTTTGAATTATCCTAAAGTAACTCTTACGAAGTTTTTAACTTCTACATCACCAAATGAAGAAACATATTCTTCAACAGTTTTCTTTTCGTCTTTAATAAACTTTTGATCTAATAAACATTGTTCTTGATCTAAAGTTGTGTTATCAGAAATAAATCTTTCCATTTTTCCTGGTAAGATTTTATCCCAAATTTGCTCTGGTTTTCCTTCTGCTTTTAATTGCTCTTTAGCAGCTTCTTCAGCTTTAGCTAAAGCATCGTCAGTTAATTGTAATCTAGATACGTATTGAGGAACGTTTTTTAACGTTTTACCTAAACGAACTAATTCTTCATTATCTTTTACGATTGCAGCAATTCTTGCTTCAGTTTCAGATGCTACATAAGCAGGATCAAAACCTTTGTAAGATAAAGAAGTTGCACCCATAGAGGCAGCTTGCATAGCTAAATCTTTTGTTAATTCAGCAGCTTTATCTATTGAAGCAGATAAACCAACCATAGCAGCAATTTTACCAACGTGTGTATAAGAACCTACGTAAGGAGCTTCAAGTCTTTCGAAAGAAGTAATATCGATTTTTTCACCGATAACTCCTGTTTGTTCGATTAGTTTTTCAGCAACAGTAACACCACCAAAATCGGCAGCTAAAAATTCTTCTTTAGTTTTAGTATTAAAAGCAATAGCAACAAATTGAGCAGCTAATTCTTTAAAAGAATCGTTTTTAGATACGAAATCTGTTTCACATGCTAATACAATAGCAACACCGTAAGTGTTGTCATCACTAATTTTAGTAATAGCTACACCTTCAGTAGATTCTCTATCTGCTCTTTTAGCAGCGATTTTCTGTCCTTTTTTACGTAAAACTTCAACAGCTTTATCAAAATTTCCTTCTGCTTCTACTAATGCATTTTTACAATCCATCATACCAGCTCCGGTACTTTCTCTTAATTTTTTTACGTCTGCAGCGCTAATTTTTACTGACATTTCTATCGTTATTTTAAGTTGTAAATATTTTTTTTAATAAAATTTAAAGGCTTCAAGTTATATTGAAGCCTTTAAAGGTAAATTATTTTGCTTCTTCTTTAGCTGGTGCTTCAGTAGTAGCTGCTTCTGATTTAGCAGGAGCTTTTTCAACTTTTGCTTTTTCTTTGTCAGCTTTTCTTTCAGTTAAGCCTTCATTGATTGCATCTGTGATGTATGATAATACTTTATCGATAGATTTTGAAGCATCATCATTTGCAGGGATTACGTAATCTACTGGTCTAGGATCAGAGTTCGTATCAACCATTGCAAAAATTGGAATGTTTAATTTTTGAGCTTCTGCAATAGCAATATGCTCTTTTTTTACATCAATTACAAATAAAGCGGCAGGTAAACGAGTCATATCAGAAATAGAACCTAAATTCTTTTCTAATTTTGCTCTCTGACGGTTAATTTGTAATTTTTCTCTTTTTGATAATGCATCAAAAGAACCATCTTGCTTCATTCTATCAATGTGAGCCATTTTTTTAACAGCCTTACGAATAGTAACGAAATTTGTTAACATACCTCCTGGCCAACGCTCAGTAATGTATGGCATGTTTACATTTTCAGCTCTTTCAGCAACGATATCTTTAGCTTGCTTTTTAGTTGCAACGAATAAGATTTTACGTCCAGAGTTTGCTATTTTTTGTAAAGCTAAAGCTGCTTCATCAATTTTAGCTGATGTTTTATACAAATCGATGATGTGAACACCATTACGCTCAGTATAAATGTATGGAGCCATGTTAGGGTTCCATTTTCTAGTTAAGTGACCGAAGTGCACTCCACTTTCTAATAATTCTTGAATGTTTGCCATTTTAATAAAATGTGTTTACGTTCTGTTTTCACAATATTTCAGTAGTTATATTAAGTCTGAAATATTTAGATACTAAACTGTTAAAAATTAATTTGTAACAGTCTCTTTTTGAAAATACACAACCAAAGCTTTTTGTAAAGCAGTGATAAATATTAACGCTTAGAGAACTGAAATTTCTTACGTGCTTTCTTCTGACCGAATTTCTTACGTTCAACCATTCTAGGATCACGAGTTAATAAACCTTCTGGTTTTAATACTGCTTTGTATTCTTCGTTAATAGCTACTAATGCTCTAGTAATTGCTAAACGAATAGCTTCTGCTTGACCAGTAACACCACCACCAAAAACATTTACTTTAATGTCATAAGACTCTAAGTTCTCAGTTAACATTAAAGGTTGCTTTACTTTATATTGTAAAGTAGGTGTTGTTAAATAGTTGTTTAAATCTTTTTTGTTAACAGTGATATTTCCACTTCCTTGAGAAACGTAAACACGTGCAACAGCTGTTTTTCTTCTACCTATTTTGTGTACAGTTTCCATTATTTAAGATCGTTAAGGTTAATAAGTTTAGGGTTTTGAGCAGTTTGTTGGTGCTCAGTACCTGCGTATGCATACAAGTTTTTGTATAATACACTACCTAATTTATTTTTAGGTAACATTCCTTTTACTGCTTTTTCGATTAATCTTGTAGGATCTTTTTCGAACATTTCTGTAGCAGTTAATGATCTTTGACCTCCTGGATATCCTGTGTGACGGATGTAAGACTTGTCAGTCCACTTTTTACCAGTTAAGTTAATTTTGTCTGCGTTGATCACAACCACGTTATCTCCACAATCTACGTGAGGAGTGTAATTTGGTTTGTATTTACCTCTAATTAGCATTGCTATTTTAGAAGCTAGACGACCCAACGTTTGCCCGTCCGCATCAACTAAAACCCACTCTTTGTTAACAGTGTTTTTGTTTGCTGATACCGTTTTGTAACTTAATGTGTTCATAATTACACGATTAGTTTTTGTTTATTAATAAAAAATTTTATCCTTAAAAAAGGTCTGCAAATGTACAACTAATTATTTGGTATACAAATAGCTAATAAGTTTAATTTGTAGCTTTTAATTTTCCGTTTTTAAAGAGATCAAAGGCAGATTGATAGTAAGATATTGTTTCGTTTAAAAATAGCGAATCTGTTTCGGTTATTGTTATTTCGTTTTCCTCTTTATCCCAATGGTAAGATTTATGTTGTTTGTTGGTTTCTAATAAGAGTAGTTTCCCTTTTTTTAATAAGCCTACTTTTCTATGATTTCCTATAAAAGCACGTTCATCATTTATTTGCATTTTGTTGATGTCTTTACCATAAAGTGCTGTTTTGTATGACCAATTTAAGTATCCAAAAAGTGTTGGAAAAATGTCTATTTGCGAACTTAATTTGGTTATTTTTTTAGGTTCTTGATTTTGCAAATTTAAAATGAAAGCAGGTATATGGTGGTTTTCTACATTTATTTCGGTTCTACCAGCACTAAAGCCGCAATGGTCAGACATGATTACAAATACGGTGTTCTTATACCATGATTTTGTTTTTGCTTTTTCTAAAAATTCACGTAAGCTTTTGTCTAGGTATTTGATAGATCCTACTACACTTGTGCCTGAAGGGGTGTCAACAACATTGTCTGGGTAGGTGTAAGGTTTGTGGTTAGAACTTGTCATAACAAAACTAAAAAAAGGTTGTTTTTTTTCTGCTTTTTCATCAGTAATCTTTAATACTTTGTTAAATAAATCTTGATCACAAACTGCCCAAGCATTTTCAAAAGTCATTTCATCATCTTCAATACGTGTTCTTTTTGTAGGTAAATCTTCTTGTAATCGATGTTTTTTTCTTCTATCAACAATATCAAATCCGTTGTAACTAAAGTAGTTTGTCATATTGTCAAAATGACCGTCACCTCCATAAAAAAAAGTTCTACTATATCCTTTTTGTTTAAAAATTTCGCCAATAGTAGCTAGGTTATCGTTGTTTTCTCTTTTTACGATACTTCTTCCTGGTGTTGGTGGAATGGCTAAACTGATGGCTTCAATTCCACGAATAGTTCTGGTTCCAGTTGCATATAAGTTTGTGAAAAAAATAGATGCTTTAGCAAGCGAATCTAATGTTGGAGTCCAGTTTTTTTTACTTGTAAAGCTTTTCATAAAACGTGCATTAACGCTTTCTAAACCTATAAAAATTACATTAGGTTTTAATTCGGTGCTATCATTTTTTGTATGTCGATAAATATTATTTTTTGATAACAAACTATCGTTAATTGCTTTTATGTTTTTAGCCAGTAGTTTGTATGTTTTTTCTTTAGGAAGTGTAGCATAAAAATCGTTATAGTTTAATTCATTACTTTTATAAGCTGCAAAAAATGAATACAGACCTGATTTGGCTAACTCATTTTCATTAATATTTGAAAAAATTTCAGCTTTGTTATTAGTGTTGTAGTTGTGGCATAATAAAAAACTACTTATAATAAGTAAACAAGGTGTTAATTTAGCTTTAAAAGAGTCAGAATTGTTAAAAGTATCTTTGTAAGCGTTCTTTTTTGATGCGTATCGAATACTAAGAATAAGTATAAAAACAATAATACCAATTAATAAAGGTAATGGGAAAGATTGATGAATGTTTTCAACAACTTCGTAGGTATATAAAAGATAATCAACCGCAATAAAATTATAACGTCTTTGGTATTCTTGCCAAAAAGGAATTTCGGCTAAAAATGAAAAAATAAAAACGAATAAAAAGAGTCCGTAAGAAAATTTGGTAACAATTTTATCAATAATACTTCCGTGAAATCTTGCAGGGATTATTAATAAATAAATGGCATAAATGCTTAATAGATATAATAAAGTATTGAGGTCAAAAAATAAACCAACTAAAAAAATTTTAAAAAAATTGATTATCGAAAAATCAAAATAGTTAACTGCTAAAATGTATAAAATACATCGTATGATAAAAGCAAAAAGCAATACGGTTAAACTAAATGTTTTTAAGAGTTGAAACCTTTTAGGTAAAAGAATACTTTGCATAGTATGTTTGATTATAAACAACAAAGAACGTTCCTTTTTTTGAAAAAAAAAAGACTACTTAAACAAGTAGTCTTTTTTAATGTTTTTAAGAATGATGTTACTCTGCTTTTTGCTCTAACAATTCAAAAAATTGATTTAAACGAGGAAGAATAATAATTTTAGTTCTTCTGTTTTTTGCTTTATTAGCAGGAGTATCATTGGCAACCAAAGGTACAAAACTACCTCTACCAGCTGCAATTAACCTACTAGGCGCTACTTTGTGTTTGTTTTGTAGTTCGCGAACGATTGATGTTGCTCGTAAAACACTTAATCCCCAATTGTCTTTCAAGGCAGATCCTTTGGAAACAGGAGTGTTGTCTGTATGTCCTTCAATCATAACATCCATTTCTGGCTGTCCGTTTACAACAGTAGCAACTTTAGCTAACACTTTAGAGGCTTTGTCAGAGATATTATAACTACCACTTTTAAATAATAATTTATCAGAAATAGAGATAAAAACTACTGTTTTTTCAACATTTACAGTGATATCTTCATCGTTAATTCCATCTTGTAACTCTTTCTTTAAGTGAAAAGCAACTACTAAGTTTAAAGAATCTTTTTTAGATGCAGCAGCTCTAATTTTATTAATGTATTTGTCTTTTTTGCTTAACTGAGTTAGTGTTTCTTTAATGTTGTCATTGGCTCCTTTTGTTAAAACTGTTAAGTTTTCAACCTGTTGTAGCGTATTTTTTTTATCAGCTTTCAAATCACCTACCGAGGCTTGTAGCGTAGAAACTTTATCTTCACAACTTTCTTTTTCAACCAAGCACTTAGTTAAATTTGCTTTTACAGTTAATAATTCTTCTTTTGTTTTTTCATGTTTTGTTTTTAAAGCATCTAACTCTTTCGTAGAAGCACAAGATGCTAATAGGATAGAAGCTGTAAGGAATAAGAAAATTTTTTTCATCTTATATTGTTTTTTACAATGTTATTAATGTAATTGTAAAACAAAGTTATAAAAATGAAGCTACAAAAAAGATAATTAACAATCTTTTATGATGTGATAATAAATTATTTTTGCCAATAAATTTTTAAAGATGATTAAAAAGATATTTTATTTTGCGGTTTTAATTGTGTCTCTTTCTTGCAAAAATGAGTCAAGAATTTCAGAAACTAAATTAGAAGGTTTTGTTTTCGGAACTACCTATCACATTACTTATGTAGATAAAGTTGATTATCAACAATCAATAGATAGTTTGTTTACTTTGGTAAATAAATCGCTCTCAACTTATATGCCTACTTCTGATATTTCTAAAATAAACAAAGGGGATTCGACGATTGTTGTTGATGATATGTTTATAGAAGTTTTTAGCAAGGCAAAAAGAATTTATGAAGAAACGGATGGATATTTTGATCCTACGATTGGTAGGTTAATTGATGCTTATGGATTTGGTTCCGGAAAATCAAAAAAAGAGCTGTCTAAAGATGAAATTGACTCATTAATGAAAGATGTTGGTTTTGATAAGGTGAGATTGGAAGATAGAAGGGTTTATAGAGATAATCCGAATATTGAATTTAATGTCAATGCTTTTGCTAAAGGATATGGAGTTGATGTTATTGGGCGGTTTTTAGAAAGTAAAAACATTTCAAATTATCTTGTTGAGATCGGTGGAGAAATTAGAGCAAGAGGTAAAAAACAAGGAAAGTTGTGGAAGGTAGCTATTGAAGAACCAAATACTGACGGAACAAGATCGGTTCAAAAAATAATTGAATTAGATAATCAATCTATGGCAACTTCAGGAAATTATAGAAAGTATAAGGTAAGTGACGAGGGAAAAAAAATAGTACACACTGTAAATGCAAAAACAGGGTTGGCCGAAGAAAGTAATTTACTAAGTGTATCAGTTAAGTTAAAAGGAGATTGTGCTGATGTAGATGCCTACGCAACTGCTTTTTTAGCAATGGGATTAGAGCGTACAAAAGAATTTTTGGTAACACATCCTGAGTTAAAAGTAGTGTTGTTGTATAATGATAAAAATAATGAATTAATGGAGTTTGTGAATTAACCCTTAAAACACACGGGCAAAATTTCGCCTTTCATTAAAGCAAATCGTTCTAGTTTTTCTGGAGCGATTTTTTTTGTAAAATCTACTTCATCAACTTTAAAACCTATAGAGCGAAGTTTATCAAAATAATCACGGCCATACACGCGTACATGATCGTATTGGCCAAATATTTTAGCACGTTCTTTACGATCGGTAATAGAATCATCTTCAAAAGTCATTTCTCTATTTAAGTCTTGTGGAATCTGAAAAATTCCGAATCCTCCAGGTTTTAATACGCGATATAATTCTTGCATTGCTTTGGTGTCATTCGTAATATGCTCTAAAACATGATTGCAAAAAACAACATCAAACTCATTGTCTTTAAAAGGTAAATCACAAATATCTGCTTTCACATCTGCAATTGGCGATTCTAAATCTGAAGTAATATAATCTAGGTTTTTTTGTTTTCTAAAAATGTCTAAAAAACATTGTTCAGGTGCAATATGTAATACTTTTAATTTTTTATCCGAAGAAAAAAAATCGGTTTCATTTTGCAAGTACAACCAAAGTAAACGATGTCTTTCTAATGATAGTGTAGAAGGAGAAAGTGCATTTTCTCGTTGTATACCATAACCATAAGGTAAAAATTTACGAAATGATTTACCATCAATAGGATCGGTAAATTTATCGCCTTTTAACCACCACGCAATTATTGGGCTAACCCAATAGCTAGCTTTAATTAATAAAGGTCTTGGAATGGTGTTTAATATGGATTTAAAAAAAGACACAGATTTCTCGAATTTACACTAACTTATTTAAAATTACCCTTTTATATTTAAGGCTATCTTCGCCAAAATTTATAAGTAGCCCTAAGTTTAATTTAGAGGTAGCTAAATAATTTAATGTTTGTTTTATATGACTAGAATTTAATTCTTTTATAGCTTTAACCTCTAAGATGATTTTATCATATATTACAAAATCAGCAAAATAAAAATGAGGAATTATTTTGTCTTTATATGTAATATTAAACTTAACCTCTCTTTTGTAAGGAATATTTTGGGATGTAAACTCTATTTCTAAAGCATCTCCATATACTACCTCATTAAATCCTTTTCCTAACACTTTGTGAACTTCCATACAACAACCAATAATCTTATAGGCTTCATCTTTGTATAAAAGGTTATTATTCATAGTTTAATTTGTGCTAATTAGAGTAATTCGCGTCTAAACTCATCCTCTTCATTGCTTTCAATACCTAAAGCATCATAAATATATTTAAAGGTAGATAATAATTCAGGTTTACCGTTAACAATAGCAACATCGTGCTCAAAATGGGCAGAAGGTTTACCGTCTAAAGTAGTAATTGTCCAACCATCATTATGTTGTAATATTTTGTGAGTTCCTAGGTTTGTCATAGGTTCAATGGCAACAACCATCCCTTCAATAAACTTTTTACCACGACCTCTGCGTCCATAATTTGGCATTTCAGGATCTTCGTGCATTACGCGTCCTAAACCATGACCAACCAATTCACGAACAACTCCGTAACCATGTTTTTCGGTGAAATTTTGAATAGCAAAACCAACATCACCAACGCGATTACCAACTTTAAGCTCACGAATTCCTTCGTATAAACTTTGTTTAGTAACGTCTAGTAACTTCTGTGTTTCAGTAGCAATTTCACCTACTGCAAAAGTATACGCATGATCGCCATAAAAATCATTTTTAATAGCACCACAATCAATAGAAATAATATCACCTTCTTGTAAAGGGGTTTTGTTAGGAATTCCGTGTACTACTTGTGAGTTCGGGCTCATACAAAGTGTGTTCGGAAAATCATACAATCCTAAAAAACCAGGAATAGCTCCTTGTTCACGAATAAAATCTTCAGCTAACTTGTCAAGTTGTAAAGTACTAACTCCAGGTTTTACCTCTTTAGCAAGCATACCTAAGGTTTTTGATACTACTAAGGCACTTTCGCGCATGATTTCTATTTCTTCTCTAGTTTTTGCTTTGATCATCTTAAAAATATTGAGGCGCAAATTTACGGTTATTTTTGATACGGATGTGTATATGGTTTACCAGAAACTATTTTTAAAATATCTTCTTCAATTGAGCTTCCATCAACAGGGTGTTCTACAAAACGACCAATTTCTTTTCCGTCTTTATAAAAGATAAAAGTTGGAACTCTAACTACATTAAATCCTTTTTCTAACCCGTTAGCCTTTTTTTTACGATTAACTGTTACCAACTCAAGGTTTCGGTAATTAAAATTTGATTGATCTAATAATTTATAAAAATTAGGAATTTCTCTTTGGCTATCGCCACACCAAGTTCCCATAAAACCTTTAATAGTTACCTCTTTTAAATAGGATTTTAATTGAGTAATAGTATTTTTATCTGTTTCATAATAGCTGTAAAAATCATTAAACCATTCAGAAGCATAAGGTTCTTGCTGAAAATCTTTTTTTGTAGCAATACCAACTAAATTACCGTCTTTGTCTTTTACTGCTGGCTTTTTTTGTTGGATTTTTGCACAAGAAGTAATCAATATGGCAATTAAAATATAAGTGATTTTTTTCATCATTTGTTTTTAAATAAGTGAGTTTTGAGTCATTTCTTTAGGTTGCCCTACATTCATTAGTCGTAAAATAGTTGGAGCAATATCACCTAAAACACCATTTTTTATCGATTTTAATTCTTTGTCAATTAAAATCATAGGAACCGGATTTGTAGTATGCGCGGTATGTGGTGTTCCGTCAGGATTCATCATTGTTTCACAATTACCATGATCGGCAATCAAAATAGTGGTGTAGTCATTTTCTAAAGCGGTTGTTACAACATCTTTAACACAATTATCAACAGTTTCACATGCTTTAACGGCAGCTTCAAAAACACCAGTATGACCAACCATATCGCCATTAGCAAAGTTTAAGCAAACAAAATCAACCGCTCCTTCTTTTAATTCAGGAACTATGGCATCGCGAATTTCATAAGCGCTCATTTCGGGTTTTAAATCGTAAGTAGCAACTTTTGGAGATGGACAAAGTAATCTTTTTTCACCATTAAATTCTTGTTCTCTTCCGCCAGAAAAGAAAAATGTTACATGTGGATATTTTTCAGTTTCGGCAATTCTAATTTGAGTTTTTCCAGCTGTTTCTAAAACTTCGCCTAAGGTATTTTCAATATTATTACTGTTGTAAATTACGTTGATGTTTTTAAAAGTTTCATCATAATTTGTCATGGTAACAAAATATAATGGAACCTTTTTCATATTAAATTCAGGGAAGTCTTTTTGACTTAAAGCTTCTGTTAATTCACGGCCTCTATCGGTTCTAAAATTAAAAAAAATAACCACATCATCTTCCTTAATTGTTGTTTTTGGGTGCTCATTTTCATCAACCATAATAATAGGTTTAATAAACTCATCGGTAACAGTTGCATCATAGTTTTCTTGAATACTTTTTATAGCATCTGTTGAAAAAGTTCCTTTACCATTTATCAAAGCATCGTAGGCTAATTGCACACGTTCCCAACGATTATCACGATCCATAGCATAATAACGACCTGTAATTGAAGCCAATTCCCCAGTCGTTTTTTGCATGTGTTCCTGAATATTATTAATAAAATATTTTCCTGATTTCGGATCACAATCTCTACCATCAGTAAAGGCATGTAAAAAAACATTCGACAAACCAAAATCATCAGCAGCGCTAAGTAATCCTTTTAAATGATTGATGTGTGAGTGAATACCACCATTAGAAACCAATCCTAAAAAATGAACGTTTTTGTTGTTTTTTTTAGCGTATTCAAAAGCGTTTAATAATTCAGTTTCTTGTGCTAAGGTGCCATTTTTAACAGCTTTGTTAATTTTAGCCAAATTTTGATATACAATTCTACCCGCACCTAAATTCATGTGTCCAACTTCCGAATTTCCCATTTGTCCTTCAGGTAAACCAACGTGTTCACCGTCGGTTCGCAACTCGGCATGCGGAAATTTATCGTATAACGAATTTATAAAAGGAGTTTTGGCGTTGTATATGGCAGATACTTTAGGGTCTTGGGTAATTCCCCAACCATCTAATATCATTAAAATTACTTTCTTGTTCATTTGTTGTGTGTTAAAAAACAAAAGTAAGAAAGATTTTTTCTTGATTTTTAAAAAATAACGAAATCGATTGTTTGTTGTAAATGATGTGAAGCTGTTTCCCGCTTTCCGCACTCGCTTTTTTTAAGAAAAATAAAAAAGAGCTCAAACAAATGCTTCAATCGGGGCTAGGCTTATTTGTTGGTTGTAGTTTTAAATTAAGGAATTTTGTGTTTTTAATTTATCAAAAAGACCTCACAGGTTTTTAAAACCTGTGAGGTCTAAATTTTCATTATATTATTTACAGCAACTACCCTTTATATTTACGAATAGCCTCTTTTATTTTTTCAATTCTATTTTCAGGATCGGGGTGTGTACTTTTAAATTCAGGGGTTCTATCAGGTCCAGCGGCTTGTTTTAAAATTTCCATTACGCCAATTAAACTTTCAGGGTTGTAGCCTGCATCAATCATTAATTTCACGCCTAAATCATCACTTTCCAATTCGTCACTTCTCCCATACTTCATGTTAATTACATTTGCAATAGATGCCATACCTTGTGCTGTGTTAGGATCAAAACCAACAGCAGCGCCTGAGAGTATTCCTTGCGTTAAATCTTGCTTAGCCATACGAGCTGCCGAATGTCTACCAATAACATGCCCAATTTCATGCCCTAAAACACCAGCTAGTTGATCTTCGTTTTTTAATTTAGAAAACAATGCAAAAGTGATAAATACTTGTCCGCCAGGTAGGGCAAAAGCATTAATGGTTCGTTCATCTTTTAATAAATGAAAGTCAAAAGGATATCCAGAGTTTTTGGCAATGCTGTTTCTAAGTAATTTTTCGCCAACCCGATCTACCAAGTCTTGGTATTTTTGACTCGGATATAAGCCACCATGTTGTTGTGTCATTTGCGGCGCACTACTTAAACCAATCGCAATTTCTTGCTTTGGCGATATAGAAATATGTTGTGTTTTACCAGTATACGGATTCGTTTCAGAACTAGCACAGTATTTAAATAAAGCAAACAGTGCAATGGCAGCACCAATTAAAAGTCTAACTTTTAAATTTCCGCGATTTCTCATAGTTTTTAATTTTGACGATAAAGTAAATGTACAAAATATATAATTTAACGAATATCGATTTTTTGTGAACTATAAAAAACTTAAATTTACCAAGCAAAATAAACAACAATATGGAATCTCATTTTGAACTAAATGAAATCACAAAGAAATTACCAAAACACTTACATAAATTTGTAGTGAAACAACCGTACCATGAATACACGGCGCAAAATCAAGCAGTATGGCGTTATGTAATGCGTATGAATGTTGATTATTTAAGTAAAGTTGCACACGCTTCGTATTTAAAAGGCTTAGAAAAAACAGGAGTTTCGGTTGAAACGATTCCTTACATGGAAGGGATGAATCGTATTTTAAAAGAAATTGGTTGGGCAGCAGTTTCAGTTGATGGCTTTATTCCGCCAAATGCATTTATGGAGTTTCAAGCTTATAATGTATTGGTAATTGCTTCTGATATGCGAACCATAAATCATATCGAATATACACCTGCACCCGATATTATTCATGAAGCTGCAGGACATGCACCAATTATTGCTAATCCTGAATATTCTGAATATTTACGTCGTTTTGGTGAAATAGGATCAAAAGCAATTTCGTCATCAAAAGATTACGAAATGTACGAGGCTATTCGATTATTATCTATCTTAAAAGAAAATCCAAATTCAACTGAAAAAGAAATAAATGAAGCGCAAAAAAAGGTAGAGTGGTTGCAAGATAATATGGGTGAATTATCTGAAATGGCGCAAATAAGAAATTTACATTGGTGGACGGTTGAATATGGATTAATAGGAACACTTGATGATCCTAAAATATACGGCGCTGGTTTATTGTCATCTATTGGTGAAAGTAAATGGTGTATGCAAAATGAAGTTAAAAAAGTGCCATATTCTATTGAAGCTGCAAATGTAAGTTTTGATATTACTAAGCCACAGCCACAGTTGTTTGTAACGCCAGATTTTGCATATTTAAGCCTGGTCTTAAATGAGTTTGCAAACACCATGGCGCTTAGAACAGGAGGCTTAAAAGGTGTTGAAAAATTAATCGATTCTAAAAATTTAGGAACTGTCGAATTAAGTACTGGAGTTCAAGTTTCAGGAATATTTACAAATGTAATTGAAGATGCTAAAGGAAAAGTAGCATACATACAAACTACAGGGCCAACAGCTTTAGCAAATAGAGACAAAGAATTGATAGGTCATGGAATAAGGTATCATGCTGAAGGTTTTGGTAGTCCGGTAGGAAGGCTAAAAGGAATTAATTTGCCTATTGAAGATATGAGCCCGCGTGACTTAAAAGCTTATGGTATTTATGAAGGTGAAGAATTAACATTAGAGTTTGAAAGCGGAGTTGTGGTTAAAGGAAAAGTAATTACAGGAACTCGTGATTTAAGAGGTAAAATTTTAATTATTTCCTTTAAAAACTGTACCGTAACTTATAAAGAGCAAGTGTTGTTTCAGCCTGAATGGGGAATTTATGATATGGCAATAGGGAAAGAATTAGTATCGGCTTACTCTGGGCCAGCAGATGTTGAGTCTTTTCAAGATTTAGGAAAAGTATCTGAAACAAAAACACATAAAATCGAATATACTCCTTCGCAAAAAGAACTGTATAGTTTATATGAAGAGGTTAGAAAGATGAGAGATATTGATGAGGTTTCTGAAAATAAACTTGATGATATTTTTAAAAAATTAAAGAATAATTTTAATGAAGATTGGTTGTTGTCTTTAGAATTGTATGAATTAGCTTTAAAAAATAATTTTACAATACAAACAGTACTTAAAGAACATTTAGAAAACTTAAAGAGTAACAAGAGTTACAAAAATTTAATTGAAAACGGATTACATTTGTTGTCTTAATAAGCATAAAACAAATGGGGTTATTTAATTTATTTAGAAAGAAAAAAATGACAAACGAAATACAAGAATATTTAGCTAAAGATGCAGTAGTGTTAGATGTACGTACTTTAGCAGAATGGAATGAAGGACATAGTGAAGGAGCAAAACATATTGTTTTAACAGTTGTGCCTTTAAATGTAGAAGAAATTAAATCGTGGAATAAACCAGTAATTGCTGTTTGTAGAAGCGGTGGTAGAAGCGGACAAGCAATGCAGTTTTTACAGGGGCATGGAATTGATGTAATTAACGGTGGTCCTTGGCAAAACGTAGATCAGTACCTTACAAAATAATAAAATTTAAAATTTCATAAAAGGAAATGCTTTAACAAGTGTTTCCTTTTTTTGTTCAATATTTTTTAAGAATTTTAAATGTGCTTCAGAAGTAGGGTTAAAAGAACGATGCGTAATTCCCTTTTGAATAGTATTTACTTTTTCCATAGTTTGTTGAGTTTCTTGAGAAAACCAAACCTCGGTATATTTTTTCCAAATATAATTAATAGCAGTTTGGTTTGGATGAATCATATCTTCTGCGTAAAAACGATAATCGCGCAATTCATCCATCATAATTTCATAAGCAGGAAAGTATGTGATTTTGTTGCTTTGTGTAAAGGAGGTAATTTCATGAATTGCAGATAATAAATGAGATTTACTACGCTTATTTTCGATAAAACCATCTTTTATGTGGCGAACTGGAGAAACAGTAAAAGTAATTATAGCATTATTATTGATTGATTTAACTAAGGTTGTTATCGCTTCTAAACTTTCATAAACTTTATCAACGGGTAAAATTTCTTTTAAAAATTGTTTCTGCGATATTTTATGACAATTAGCTACAATGTTATCTGATGAAATTCCTCTATAAACCCAAGAAGTACCTAGTGTAATAATAATATGCGACGCTTCGTTTAATTGCTGATATGTTTGTTGTATCGCATTGTTTAAATTACTTAATAATTCGTTTTTATTAGAAGAACTTAAACTAGAATGTGCATCAAAACAATGCCAACGTTCGTTATGAAAAAAGATATCTTCCTCACTATATTTTTTTTGATTTATAGCATTTGTAATTAGTTTTTCAATGGCTTTTGGATGAAATAAAATTCCGAAAGGATTTTGATTCGATTGAAATTTATAATACGCTAATTTATTGCCGATATTTTCAGAAAAACAAGATCCTAGTAATAGTAGCTTTGAGTTATAATCAATTTGGTCATGTTGCTGTTTTTTTAAAGGAATTTGTGTTTGAAAAATCATACTAAAAGTAAAATAAAGTTTTTTCAAAAATAATTAGATTCTATTAATTAGATAATTTTTATTAAAGTTTATATATTTGTTGAATAAAAAAATAAAAAAATTGAACAATATAAAAAGTGTATTTACGATAAAGGATCTCGAAAATATTTCAGGTATAAAAGCTCATACTATTCGTATTTGGGAAAAACGCTATAATTTATTACAACCACAAAGGACAGATACTAATATTAGGTACTACTCTTCATCTAGTTTGCAAAAATTGTTAAATATAGTGTTGCTAAATACTAATAATATAAAGATTTCTAAAATAGCGTTAATGTCTGATGAACAAATTATTGTTAATGCGAGAGAAATAGCTTTTAAAAAAGCAGTTAATGATGAGGCGATAAATGCTTTTAAATTAGCAATGTTTCAGTTTGATAAAGTCTTGTTTAATAAAACATATAATAAACTATTACATCAAAAAACATTTCGAGAAATTTTTAAAAATATTTTTATGCCTTTTTTGAATCACATAGGTCTTTTATGGCAAACAAGTACTTTAATGCCTGCTCATGAGCATTTTATATCTAATTTGATTTCTCAGAAAATCCAAATAAATATTGAAAACTTGGCATATACTATAACAGATTCAGCCAAAACTTACGTGTTGTTTTTACCTGAAAATGAAATTCATGAATTAGGATTATTGTATTTAAATTATGAGTTAGTTTTAAGGGGGTTTAATACGGTGTATTTAGGGCAAAGTTTGCCAATTAATAATTTAAATTATTTTTTTGAAAGCGACGCTAAAATATGTTTTGTAACATCTTTAACTGTTATGCCTCAGGCAGATAAAGTGTCCGATTATTTTAAAAAATTGGATGAAGCATTAAAGGGTACTCAACATGAATTAATTGCCATTGGTAAAAAGGTTTTAGAGGTTGAAAATGATTCATTTGTCTCAGATATAAAAACTTATGAATCAGTGATTGATTTGCTTAAAGTGATGTAATTTTTTTTGTTTTTTAAAAAAAAATGTTTAACTTTTATTTGTTTTTGTTAAACAAAAATTGTTATATTTGTACACGGTTTGGTGTTAATGGATACAAAGTTAATTTCTTGATTGTTTTTGAATTTATTTTCTAACAATCATTTTTTTTGATCAAACATCAAACTGTTTATCTTTTTAGATAAAACAATAAACAAAAAATGTTTGCGGTAGCTGAAAAGCAAACTATAAAAAACTAAAGAGTAAGCATTAATTTAATTTTAAAATTATGAAATTCAAAAGTTTATCAGTCTTGTTTCTAAGCCTTTTTGTAGGTTTAACAATGTTTACATCGTGTGATGACGATAATGATTCTATACCAAAAAGAGAGAGTATTGTTGAGATAGCGTCAAAAAATACAGATTTAAGTATTTTAGTAGCAGCTCTGCAAAAAGCAGATCTAGTTTCAGCAATAGATACCGATGGTCCTTTTACCGTTTTTGCACCGACAAATGAGGCATTTCAAGGGTTATTAGATTCAAATAATTCATGGAATTCGTTAGAAGATATTCCAGATGCTACATTAAAAGCAGTGCTTTTATACCATGTGGTTTCAGCGCAAGCACTTTCAACTGACTTATCAAACAATCAAGAAATAACAACTTTAAATGGGGCTAATATTACAATAGATTTATCTTCAGGTGTTATGATTAATACTGGTTCAGGTCAGTCAGTATCAGTAGTTCAAGCTGATGTGTTAGCAGATAACGGTGTTGTACATGTAGTTGATGAAGTAATGTTACCAAATCAATTATTCATGAGTATTGTAGAGATAGCATCTGCTAACAATAGCTTTTCAACATTAGTTGCGGCTTTGCAAAGAGCAGATTTAGTTTCAACATTGCAAGGTGATGGTCCATTTACTGTTTTTGCACCAACGAATGATGCTTTTCAGAAGCTTTTAGATTCTAATAACTCTTGGAATTCATTAGAAGATATTCCAGTAGAAACTTTAAAATCAGTATTATTATATCATGTAGTAGGAGCTCAAGCTTTTTCTGGTGATTTATCAGATGGACAGGAAATAACAACAGTAGAAACAAGTACTGTAACTGTTGATTTAAGCAACGGAGTAAAATTAACTACAGGAGCAGGGCAATCAGTAGCTGTTACAACAGCAGATATTCAAGCTTCTAATGGTGTTATACATATAATTGATGATGTGATGTTAATGTCACCTTTATTTGATAGTATTGTGGAAATAGCATCAGGAAATGATAACTTTACTACATTAGTTGCGGCTTTGCAAAAAGCAGATTTAGTATCAGCTTTACAAGCAGATGGGCCTTTTACAGTATTTGCACCAACAAATGATGCTTTTCAAGCATTGTTAGATTCTAAACCAGAATGGAACTCATTAGACGATATTCCTGTAGAAACATTAAAGTCAGTTTTATTGTATCATGTGGTAGGAGCTGAAGCTTTTTCAAGTGATTTGTCAGATGGACAAGAAATATCAACTTTAGCAGATGTTAATGTAACTATTGATTTATCAAACGGAGTAGAATTAATTACAGAAGCAGGCCAGTCAGTAGCTGTTACAACTGCAGATTTACAAGCAATAAATGGAGTTGTTCATGTTGTAGATGCTGTTATGTTACCAATGGTAATTCAAGATATTACAGAGTTAGCAATTACAAATTCAAATTTGTCAACACTTGTAGCTGCTTTACAAAAAGCAGATTTAGTATCGGCTTTACAAGCAGATGGGCCTTTTACAGTATTTGCGCCAACAAATGATGCTTTTCAAGCTTTATTAGATTCGAATAGCTCTTGGAATTCATTAGATGATATTCCTGTTGAAACTTTGAAATCAGTATTGTTATATCATGTTTTAGGGAGTAAAGTAATGTCTAGTGATTTATCAGATACTTATGTAAATACGTTGGCAACCGGACCAGATACTAAAAACTTATCACTTCAAGTAGAGGTAACTGGAGGGGTTGAGTTTAACGGAGACGCTAAGCCTGTAGCAATAGATATAATGGCAACAAATGGTGTTGTTCATGTGATTGATAAAGTAATGCTACCAGCTGATATTGTAACTGTTGCGTTAAATAATGCAGGTTTTTCAACTTTAGTTGCAGCTTTAACAGATGACAGACATACAACAGATTTTGTTGCTTTATTACGCGCCGATGGTCCATACACAGTATTTGCACCAACAAATGATGCTTTTCAAGCTTTGTTAGATTCAAATGATACTTGGAATGGTTTGGGAGATATTCCTATAGCAACTTTAGATGCAGTGTTAAGGTATCATGTTTTCGCTGGTGGTAATGTGCAATCATCACAATTAACGGATGACCAAGAGATAACTATGTTTGATGGAAACATGCTAACAGTAGATCTTTCTAGTGGTGCTAAGTTAGATACTGCGTCAGGGCAATCGGTAATGATTTCTGTAGTAGATGTACAAGGAACTAACGGGGTTATCCATGCAGTAGATACTGTTTTACTACCATAAAAAATAAAAAAAAACACAAGTGTAATATTGCTTGTGTTTTTTTACTATATTTAAAAAACTTCAAAATTGAAAAAAAAAGTATATATAATAGGTTCGGGTTTTTCTTCTTTATCAGCTTCATGTTATCTTGCAAAAGCAGGGTTTGATGTAGTTGTATTAGAAAAAAATAATACAATTGGAGGTCGAGCTAGACAGTTAAAAAAAGAAGGTTTTACTTTTGATATTGGGCCTACTTGGTATTGGATGCCAGATGTTTTTGAGAAATTTTTTGCTGATTTTGGAAAAAAGCCTTCAGATTATTATAAATTAGAAAGATTAACACCTGCTTATCAAGTATATTTTGATAAACAAGATTCAGTAACAGTCCCTAGTACCTTAGAAGAAATTTATCAAATATTCGAAACTGAAGAAAAAGGTAGTTCAAAGCATTTAAAATCTTTTTTAAAATCAGCAAAGTATAATTATGATGTTTCAATAAATGATTTAGTTTATAAACCAGGAGTTTCACCTTTAGAATTAGTAACTCCTGTAACTATTGGTAAAATAACACAGTTTTTTTCAAGTATAAGAACGCAAGTCAGAAAAAAAATTAAAAGTAAAAGATTAATTCAAATTTTAGAATTTCCGGTTTTATTTTTAGGTGCAAAACCGAGTAATACACCAGCTTTTTATAATTTTATGAATTGGGCTGATTTTGGATTAGGTACTTGGCATCCCAAAGGAGGTATGTATGAGGTTATTGATGCTATGGAAACTTTAGCAAAAAGTTTAGGTGTAGTATTTAAAACTAACGCAAACGTTCAGGAAATTGTAGTAAATGAAATAGGCGAGTCAATTGGTTTAATTGTAAATAATGAATTTGTAGACTCAGATATAGTTTTAAGTGGTGCAGATTATCATCACACTGAAACATTATTGCCAAAAGAATTTAGGCAGTATTCTGAATCGTATTGGGATAAAAAAATATTTGCACCTTCTTCATTGTTGTTTTATGTTGGTTTTGATAAAAAACTAGAAAACGTATGCCATCATACGTTGTTTTTTGATACAGATTTCGATGAGCATGCAAGAACAATTTATGATAATCCGAGTTGGCCAAAAAAACCATTGTTTTATGCTAGTTTCCCATCAATTACAGATGATTTTTTCGCGCCAAGCGGTAAAGAAGCTGCAACATTTTTAATTCCACTTGCACCAGGAATAGAAGATACACCTCAGATTAGAGAAAAATATTTTAATTTAATTATCGAAAGGTTAGAAAAGTTAACGGGTCAATCTGTAAAAGAACACTTAATTTTCAAAGAAAGTTTTTGTGTAAATGATTTTGTAAAAGATTATAATTCATACAAAGGTAACGCTTATGGGTTGGCAAATATCTTGACACAAACAGCCTTTTTACGACCAAAAATTAAGAGTAAAAAAGTAGATAATTTATTTTTTACAGGGCAGTTAACAGTGCCAGGACCAGGAGTGCCTCCGTCATTAATTTCAGGAAAAATTGCTTCAGATTTAATTATTAAAAACCACCATTAATTATGAAAAAACAACTGTTTGATGAAGTTTCTTATGCAAGTAGTAAGCTAGTAACAAAAAGTTATAGTACATCTTTTTCGTTGGCTACAAGAATGCTAGCACCAAGTATTAGAGGAGCTATTTATAATATTTATGGCTTTGTTCGGTTTGCTGATGAAATTGTAGACTCTTTTCATGAATTTGATAAAGAGACGCTATTATTAGCGTTTGAAAACGATTACTACTCAGCTAAAAAAAGTGGTATTAGTTTAAACCCTATTGTAAACTCTTTTATCCATACCGTTAATAAATATAATATACCAAATAGTATGGTTGAGGCTTTCTTAAAAAGCATGAAGGCAGATTTGTATAAGACAGAATATCAAACAGAAGATGAGTATAAGGACTATATTTATGGTTCGGCAGATGTTGTTGGTTTAATGTGTTTAAAAGTTTTTGTTAATGGGAATCAACAAAAATATGACGAACTTAAAGATGCAGCACAGCGGTTAGGATCTGCGTTTCAAAAAGTGAATTTTTTACGTGATTTAAAAGATGATTTTGAAGAGTTAAATCGTTCATATTTTCCAAATGTGAATTTTGGTGATTTTAACCAGCAATCAAAAGAAGAAATTATAAAAGATATTGAAGCAGATTTTGAATATGCCTTTAAAAATGGAATTTTAAAATTACCTGTTGAAGCAAAGTTTGGTGTATATATGGCTTACCGATATTATAATAGATTGTTGAAAAAGTTAAAAGCTGTACACCATACCGAAATTATGGAAACAAGAGTGCGTATTTCAAATTCAATGAAGCTAAATTTACTAGCCAGAAGTTATGTAAAGTATAAACTAAATTTAATTTAATGAATTTAAATTTTTTATTACTGTTATGTTTTTTTTTAGTTAATTATCAAGATGTCACCCCAGATTATGTTGTTAAATATCATAGTGTCTTATCTAAAAAAGATGAGTTGAGGTATATTGAAACATATCAAGAAAATAAAGACATAAATATACATGCATATGTAATTTCACTACAAATGAAACAAGCAAAGTATAAAACTTTTCCTTGGAGTAAATTAAGTATTTTTAACAAAGAAAAGAAGAGGTTAGATGAGTTGATTAAAACTCATCCTAACAATATCCATTTAAGATATGTTAGATTAGTTATACAAGAAAAAACTCCTAAAATTTTAGGATATAATAAAAAAATACAAGAAGATAAATCATTCTTGAAAATAATGCTTAAAAAGAAAGATAGCTCTGATTATTTAGATAAATTTATCATTAAAAATACTTCACTATGATTTTGTTTTACTACATGTTAATTACACTAGCTGTGTTTATAATAATGGAAGGGGTTACTTGGTGTACCCATAAATACATAATGCATGGCTTCGGCTGGTTTTTACACGAAGATCATCATCAGCCAGGATATCCACATGTTTTTGAAAAAAATGATGCCTTTTTTGTTGTATTTGCAACGCCCAGTATTATGCTTTTTTATTTTGGAATTAGACCGGAACTAAATTACATGTTTTTCATAGGGTTGGGTATCTTATTATATGGATTAGCCTATTTTTTAGTACATGATGTTTTAATTCATAGACGATTTAAATGGTTTAAAAACACCAATAATCAATACTTAAAAGGATTAAGAAAAGCACACAAAATTCACCATAAACATTTAGGTAAACCAGATGGTGAATGTTTCGGAATGTTATTTGTACCTTTTAAATATTTTAAAAAAAGACAATGAGTCAATATTTATATCTCATATTAACATTAGGTAGTTTAAGTATTCCGTTATTGTATAGTATAATTGAAAAAAAATTCCATTTTATTCAATACTTTAAACAAGCTTTTATAAGTATATTATTGGTTGCAATTCCTTTTTTAATTTGGGACGGATTGTTTACAAAATACGGAGTTTGGGGGTTTAATTCAAATTATCATTTATCAATAGAAATTTTTAAAATGCCTATTGAAGAATGGTTGTTTTTCTTTTGTATTCCCTACGCTTGTTTGTTTACTCATGAAGTATTAAAATATTTAGTACCCAAATTCAAATTATCTAAAGGGGCGGCAATAATTATCAGTTTTTTATTGATTCTTACAGCATTAGTTTTATTGATTTTTAATTTCGGAAAACTATATACAACGATAAACTTTATACTCTTTTTAGTATTAATTTTTTACGGATTAAGATATCATTTAACAACATTACAAGAGTATTTTCCTAGTTTTTTAGTCATCCTAATTCCATTTTTAATCGTAAACGGAATTTTAACAGGGAGCTTTATAGATGAACCAGTTGTTTGGTATAACAATGCTGAGAATTTAAATTTTAGATTGTTTACAATTCCATTTGAAGATGTTTTTTACGCATTTAGCATGTTGTTTTCAGCACAATTGATATTCAATTATTTAAAAATTAAAAAGTTTGAACAAAATAAATATATACGGTTTTTATTATTTCTAGTAGTTAATTTTTTAGCATTAGGTATAGGAACTTTGTTAATGGAAAATGGCCCTCAAAAAGATTGGTATCTTTCTTTAAATAAAGCACCATGGACACCCGAAGGTTGGGTTTTCGGAGCGGCTTGGACAACAATAATGTTATTGTTTTCATTTTATATGACCAAATTAAGTTTCGAGTATAAAATTTTAGATAAAAAATTACTTCTACTATATACAACTCAGTGGATTCTAAATGTAAGTTGGAATTACTTTTTTTTCAACCAGCAATTAACAATTGTTGCCCTAATTTCAATCACTTTATTATGGTTGTTAATCGGCTATTTTACGTTTGAACACTTAAAAAGATTAAAATTATTCACATTACTAATACTTCCGTACTTAATATGGATGACTATTGCAACAAGTTTAAACGCGTATATCGTATTTAATAATTAAGATTATGGCAAAAAAAAAGAATATTACCCAAGAGAAAATAGTAGAATGGTATATGAACTCAGTTTTAATATCAGGAAAACCATCTTCTATTTATTCATTTGCAGAAGATAATAATTTTGAAGAGTCAGAGTTTTACAAGCACTATTCAAGTTTTGAAAGTTTAGAAAAATCAATTTTCGCAATTTTTGCAAAAGAAACAATTCATTTATTGCATAAAACCGAAGCTTACAAAGAGTATTCATCAAAAGATAAATTACTAAGCTTCTATTATACTTTCTTTGAATTGTTAACAGCAAACAGATCTTACGTTTTGTTTCAGTTTAAAGATGTGAAATCAAACTTTTCAAAATTATCAATGTTAAAAAAATTACGAACAGAGTTTGTACATTTTGTAAGTGGTATTAGTTTAGAGAAAATAGATTTTAAGAATGATAAAGTAAACGAAATTCAAGATAAAACAATCTCAGAAGGTTATTGGATTCAGTTATTAATGGTGCTGAAATTTTGGATTGATGATGAGTCATCAAACTTTGAAAAAACGGATGTATTTATAGAGAAATCGGTTAAAGCGAGTTTTGATATTCAGCAAATTGCACCTGTAAAGAGTGTAATAGATTTAGCAAAGTTTTTGTGGAAAGAAAAAGGAGCATCTGTATGAAAAGGCTAGACAAAATACCCACATCTAAAATAGAAAGAGCAACCAAATTAGTTACTACAGGAATTAAAGTAGGAGTAAACTATGCTAAATACTATGGAAATAAAATAACAAAAAGTGAAGAAGAAGCACGAAATCAATTAAATGAAGACAATGCAACTGATATTTACGACGGTTTAAAAGAATTGAAAGGATCGGCATTAAAAGTAGCGCAAATGCTAAGCATGGAAAAAAGCTTGTTGCCAAACGCTTATGTAGAAAAGTTTTCATTATCGCAATTTTCAGTTCCGCCTCTTTCTGGTCCTTTAGTTGTAAAAACATTTCAAAAATATTTTAAGAAAACACCTGAAGAGGTTTTTGATACGTTTACAGTAGCATCTGTAAATGCGGCAAGTATCGGTCAAGTGCATAGAGCTACAGTAAACAATAAAACATTGGCAGTTAAAATTCAATACCCAGGTGTTGCGAATAGTATCTCTACCGATTTAGCAATGGTAAAACCAATTGCAATGAAAATGTTTAATATAAAGGGTGAAGGTTCTGATGAGTATTTTAAAGAGGTTGAAAATAAATTATTAGAAGAAACTAATTATATACTAGAATTAGCTCAAAGTAATGAGATAGCAAATGCATGTAATAAGATACCAAACTTAAAATTTCCGAAGTATTACGAAGAATTCTCTTCTGATCGAATTTTAACGATGGATTGGATGGATGGCGTTCACCTTTCTGAGTTTACCCAAAAAGGATTGAATCAAGAAACGTCAAACAAGTTAGGACAAGCATTATGGGATTTTTACATGTACCAATTACATGTCTTAAAAAAAGTACATGCCGACCCTCATCCTGGTAATTTTTTGGTTTCACCAGAAAACGATCTAATTGTTATTGATTTTGGGTGTATGAAAGAGGTTCCTCAAAGTTTTTATGTACCATATTTCGAATTAGCAGTGCGAGATAATATCGATAATCCAGCTTTTTTTGAAAGCAAGTTATATGAATTAGAAATTTTAAGAAAGGATGATACTGAGGAAGAAATAATCTTTTTTAAAGAATTGTTTTATGAGATGCTATCTTTATTTACGCAGCCGTTTCAACAAGAAGAATTTGATTTTTCTGATGAAAATTTCTTCGGTAAAATAGCAGCGTTAGGCGAGAAATATTCTAAAAGTACAGAGTTGAAAAAAATGAATGGAAATAGAGGCTCAAAGCATTTTATTTACATTAACAGAACATTCTTTGGGCTGTATAATTTAATGCACGATTTAAAAGCTACAAATATTAAAATTAATAATTATAAAAATATATAATGCATTTATCTAGAGCGGCAATAGATGAGATGGGGCATCTATACAAAATTAATTTAATGAACAGTATTTCTGGTTATAAACCAGCAAACCTTATTGCTACGAAATCTGAAGATGGAGTAACAAATTTGGCAGTTTTTAGTTCAGTGGTTCATTATGGTTCTAGTCCTGCAATTTTAGGATTTGTATTACGTCCTACCACAGTAGTTCGTAACACATACGACAATATAAAAAAAACAGGTTTTTACACTATAAATGCAATTTGTGAAAGTATAATTGAAGATGCGCACCATACATCAGCGAAATATGAATCAGGAATATCAGAATTTGATAAAACTGATTTATCACCAGAATATAAAGATAATTTTCACGCTCCATACGTAACAGAGTCACCTTTGCAAATAGGAATGAAATTTCTAGAAGAATATCATATAAAAGCAAACGGAACTATTTTGGTTTTAGGAGAAGTAACCGATTTGTATTTTAAAGATTCAATGCTTTCAGAAGATGGTTTTTTAAATCTATCAAAAGAGAAAATTGCAGCAGTAAATGGTTTAGATACCTATATGGTTGCAGAGAAATATAAACGATTATCATATCAAAGACCAAAATAAATGAAAATTCTAATCACAGGAACCACAGGTTATATAGCTAAAAGATTGGTGTTAAAATTGCAAGAAGCAGGACATCAATTGGTGTGTTGTGTGCGTGATTTAAATCGAGTTCCTGATGAAATAGAATATAAAAAAAACATTGAGTTTATAAAAGTAGATTTTTTAAACACCGAGGATGTTGTTTTTCCTTCAGATATAGATGTTGCCTATTATTTAATACATTCAATGGCAACTGATGCTATTAATTTTGAGGATTTAGAACAACGTTGCGCTAAAAATTTTAAAAACTTAGTTGAAAAAACGAACTGTAAGCAAGTTGTATATTTAAGTGGTATTGTTAATGATAGTTCTTTATCTAAACACTTAGCTTCTCGTTTTCAGGTTGAGGAGAACTTGCAATCAAAAAAATACGCACTTACAACATTTAGAGCTGGTATTATTGTAGGTAGTGGTAGTGCATCTTTTGAAATTATTAGAGATATTGTAGAGAAATTACCATTAATGGTTACTCCAAAATGGTTAAATACTAAATCACAGCCAATTGCAATTAGAGATGTGTTAGCTTTTTTAGAACGTGCGGTTGGAAATAAAGAATTATACAATAAGTCTTTTGATATATGTGGCACAGAAATACTTACTTATAAGCAAATGCTTTTGCAGTTTGCAGAAGTAAGAGGTTTTAAAAGATACATTTTTACATTACCGTTGTTAACTCCAAAATTATCATCGTATTGGTTGTATTTCGTTACATCAACATCATTTAATTTGGCACAAGCATTAGTGGATAGTATGAAGGTTGAAGTAATTGCTAAAGCGAGTAATATTAATCAACTTTTAGATATAAAGCCTATTTGTTATAAAGAAGCAGTAAAATTAGCATTTCAAAGAATAGAACAAAACGCTGTTGTATCAAGTTGGAAAGATGCAATTAGTAGCGGTATTTTTAAAGACCAATTGTCTGATCATATTCAAATGCCACAGTATGGTTGTTTTAAAGACATTCGTTCTGTAAAAATCACAGACGAAGACCTTACAATAAGCAAAATTTGGTCTATCGGAGGTAAAAATGGATGGTATAGCTTTAATGGCTTGTGGAAAATAAGAGGGTATATAGATAAGATATTTGGAGGTGTAGGTTTACGAAGAGGGCGTAGGCATCCAACAGAATTAGAACCAGGAGATGCTTTAGACTTTTGGAGAGTATTGTTAGCTGATAAAAAAAGTAAAAGGTTGCTTCTTTTTGCAGAAATGAAACTTCCAGGTGAGGCTTGGTTAGAGTTTAAAATTGAAAATGATATTTTATACCAGAAAGCAGTGTTTAGACCTAAAGGTATACTTGGTAGAGTGTATTGGTATGCTGTACTTCCTTTTCATGGTTTAATTTTTAAAGAACTTATACGTTTTTTATCCAAATAATTTTTTTTGAAAAAACAACATTTGCCATCTAAAATATGTAAAGTATGTGAGTTACCTTTTTTTTGGAGAAAAAAATGGGAAAAAAATTGGGAATATGTTAAGTATTGTAGTAAGAGATGCAGGAAAAGCAAGAATGTACTTTAGTTTGGTTTCGTAATGATTTACGGATAAATAATAATGAACTACTTAAAAAAGCAATTGCTACTCAAAAAAATATTATAGCTATTTATATTTTTGATGATGTGCTTTTTGAAAAGCAATATTCCTTTGTTAGAACTGGAAAGTTTAGAACTTCTTTTTTAATAGAAACATTAATTGAGCTTGAAGAAAACTTAGCAATTTATAATATTCCGTTATTAGTTTTTTTTAAATCAATAATTTGTGAGTTAAAAAAACTAAAAAGTAGGTTTTTGGTTAAGAATATAGTACTTCAAGAAGATTCTACTTTTGATGAGCGAAAAACTGAAAAAAAAGTTTTAAAAGAATTTTCTGAAGAAACACAAGTATTAAAAGTTTCAAACCAGTATTTGTATAATCCATCACAAATTGATGCTGTTTTTAAAAACGGAATTCCAAAATCATTTTCCTCTTTTAGAAAAATAGTTGAAAAGAAATTAAAGGTTGAAAAAAATGTGGTATACCAGATTCCAGAGCAAAAAAGACTATGTGTGTCGAATTTAAAATTCCCAAAAACCACACATTTTAAAACGCCATCTTTTTCTGCATTTCCTTTTAAAGGCGGAGAAAATGAAGCCATAAAACGTGTAAAATCTTATTTTTTTAAAACAGAAGCGGTTTTAAATTATAAGCAAACCAGAAATCAATTATTAGGTGCAAATTATAGTACCAAATTATCAAGCTGGTTAGCTAATGGCTCTGTAAGTGCTAAGACTATTTATTGGGAGTTGAAGGGGTTTGAAGAAAGTGTAGGTAAAAATGATTCAACTTATTGGGTTTATTTAGAACTGCTTTGGAGAGATTTTTTTAAGCACACGGCACGTTATCAAGGGATTAAAATATTTACTCTCGGCGGAATTCAGGATAAAGAAATTTTAAATTCTACAAAAGATGCTTTATTAATTCAGAGTTGGATTGATGGAAAAACAGCTAGTGATTTTGTAAATGCCAATATGATTGAGCTAAAATATACAGGTTTTATGAGTAATAGAGGAAGGCAAAATACAGCGTCTTATTTTATACATGAATTAAATCAAGACTGGCGAGTTGGAGCAGCTTATTTTGAATCTATATTACTTGATTATGACCCTCATAGTAATTATGGAAATTGGATGTATATCGCTGGTGTAGGAAATAGTGCTCAACAAAAAAAGTTTGATGTGGTTTGGCAAGCAAATACATATGATGTTAACAGAGAGTTTACGAATAAATGGATAAATTTTAGATGAATAAAGTATTACGAATTATTTTAGGAGATCAATTAAATGAAAATCATAGTTGGTTTAAAGAGCGTGAAGAGCATGTTGTATATGCAATGTTTGAATTAAAACAAGAAGCGAACTATGTTAAACATCATATCCAAAAGTTGGTTGGCTTTTTGTTAGCAATGAGAAATTTTGCAAATCAGCTAACCTCTAAAGGGTTTAATGTTGAGTATTTTAAAATATCGGATACTCATAATTCACAAAATTTCATTGATAATATTATCTTTTTAATTAATAAACATCAAATTACTAAGGTGCAGTATCAGTTGCCCGATGAGCATCGTTTGGATAGTTATTTAAAAAAAGAGTTCGCAAAATTGTCTATATCAATTGAGGTTTTTGATACAGAGCATTTTTACACATCAAGAGAAGAATTAGTTAGTTTTTCAGAAGGTAGAAAAAAAACGGTAATGGAAGATTTTTACCGATACATGCGTAAAAAACACCATGTTTTAGTAGAAAATCAAAAACCAATTGGAGGTAAGTGGAATTATGATGCTTTAAATAGAAAAAAATGGAACGAAGATGAATTAATTCCGTTGCCTTATGAACCTAATAATAATTGTGTAGATATTATAAAGGAGATAACCGACGCTAATATTAAGACTTTTGGTAAAGTTGGTGCTGAGTTTAATTATCCTATTTCAAGAGCGCAAGCATTAATGCAATTAAATTATTTTTGTGTTTATTTGTTGCCTTTTTTTGGAGATTATCAAGATGCAATGCATACTTCTCAAGATTTTTTATATCATTCAAAATTATCATTTGCATTAAATATAAAATTAATTAGCCCTAGAGAAGTGGTCAAAGCTGTAGAGGATACCTTTTATAAAAGTAAGGATATTCATATATCACAGGCCGAAGGTTTTATAAGGCAAATTTTAGGATGGAGAGAATATATGCGAGGTATGTACTGGCAGCTGGGAGAAGATTTTAAGAAACAAAATTTTTTTAGCAATACAGCAAAATTACCAGAGTTTTATTGGACAGGAGATACTAAAATGAATTGCTTAAAGCAATCTTTAAAAAATTCCTTAGAAAACTCATATGCACATCACATTCAGCGTTTAATGATTTTGGGTAATTTTGCGTTACTGCTAGGTGTGCATCCCGATGAGGTTGATTTTTGGTTTTTAGGTGTTTATGTCGATGCTATTGAATGGGTTCAGTTACCAAATACAAGGGGAATGAGTCAGTTTGCTGATGGTGGATCTATTGCAACAAAACCTTACGTTTCTAGTGCTAGTTATATTAATAAAATGAGTAATTACTGTAAATCATGCAGTTACAATTATAAAACAAAAACAGATAACGATTCTTGCCCGTTTAATACTTTGTATTGGAACTTTTTAGATGCTAATAAACCGTTATTAGAAAAAAATCATAGAATGCGCATGATGTATAGCTTGCTTAACAAGATGCAATTAAAAACTCAAGATTTTACTAAGATTTTAGAAAAAGCAGCTGCTATTAAGTTGAATATCAGTGATTATTAAATTTTGTTTATTTTTTTAAACAAAACATTAAACAAAATTTCGTATATTTGATTCAACTTAAAATATTGAATTGAAAAATAAAGAGCAAATATCTGTAGTATGGTTAAAAAGAGATCTTCGTTTAAACGATAATGAAGCTATTTTTAATGCCATAAGCTCAAAAAATAGAGTTTTGTTTGTTTATCTTTTTGAAGATAGTTTACAAGAAGATTTACATTATTCTGAGCGACATTGGAACTTTATAAAACAGTCTTTAGTAGATCTTAATACTAACTTAAAGCAGTACAACACAAAAGTTTTAACCGTTCAATCTGAGGTTTTATCTTTCTTTAGGTATGCGTTGTTAAAATTAAATATCACAGAAATTTTTTCACACATAGAAACAGGTATTTTAAAAACTTACGAGAGAGATAAAGTAGTAAAAAGGTTTTGCCGAAATAACACTATCAATTGGGTAGAGAATGTACATAATGGTGTTTTTAGAGGAAGAGAAAATCGAGATAATTGGCAAGAAGATTGGGAGACTTATATGAATTCTAAGCAATTTGATTTTAATCCAGAACCATCAGTTTTTATAAGTTCACAAGAAATAGATGAGCTCTTTAAAGAGTTAACAACGGTAAGTTTATTAACCGATAATAAGACTCTTTTTCAAAAAGGAGGTAGAAATTTTGCGCTAAAATATGCAAATAGTTTTTTTAATACTAGATATAAAAACTATGCTAAATATATTTCTAAACCAACCGAAGCAAGAGAAAGTTGTAGTAGGTTGTCTCCTTATATTGCTTGGGGTAATGTTTCAATTAGAGAAATTTATCAGAAAGCAAAACAAGTAAAAGCTACGGCTACAAACAAACGTGCTATAGACGGGTTTATATCAAGGTTACGCTGGCAAGCTCATTTTATTCAAAAATTTGAAATGGAATGTGTTATGGAAACCGAAAGTTTAAATAAAGGTTATAAGAAACTCAAAAAAAATATTTCAGATAGTTATATAAAAGCCTGGGAAGAAGGTAATACAGGTATTCCTTTTATAGATGCATGCATGAGGTGTTTAGTAGCTACTGGATATTTAAATTTTAGAATGCGCGCAATGTTAGTTTCTTTTCTTACGCATAATTTATGGCAACCTTGGCAAGAAGCATCTAAACATTTATCTAGATTGTTTTTAGATTTTGAACCAGGTATTCATTTTCCTCAATTACAAATGCAAGCGGGTGAAACGGGTATTAATGCAATAAGAATATATAGTCCTATAAAAAATGGTTTAACTCATGATTCAGACGCTTTGTTTATAACAAAATGGGTACCTGAGTTAAAAAAATTACCATTAGCTTTTAAACATGAGCCTTTTAAAATGACTTTCTTAGAACAAAAATTATATGATTTCGAATTAGGTGATAAGTATCCAAATCCTATTGTTGATATGAAAATTTCGAGAAAAAAAGCATCTGATTTAATTTATGGTATGAGAACTGATCCAGATGTTATAAATGAAAGTTATAGAATCTTAAAAAAACATATTGTAAGGCAATAGCGTCATTTAATTAAGTATGCCTAGATAATTTTTATTAGTACTTTCTAGATTTTTAAAATTAGGAGTAGAAGATTCTGAAATAATAGTTATTGATAGTGTATGTGTGAATTTAAAATGTAAAACAACTCAAAATCATTTTTATGACAGTAATAGAGATAGATAGAATTATTGAAATGGCTTGGGAAGACAGAACTACTTTTGATGCTATTAAGTTTCAATTCGGATTAAAAGAGCAAGAAGTAATTGCTTTAATGAGAAAAGAACTGAAGCTTTCAAGCTTTAAGCTTTGGAGAAAAAGAGTACAAGGTAGGGCTACAAAACATCAAGCTAAAAGAATATTTAATAAAGGTAGATTTAAGTGTAGTAGACAAACAAATATAAGTAATAACAAGATTTCCAAGCGATAAAATAAATGAAAAAAATAGCTATTACAAGAAGAGAGCATTTTAACTCAGCCCATAGACTTCATAATTCTAACTGGTCAATAGAGAAAAATAAAGAAGTATTTGGTAAATGTAATAACGAAAATTACCATGGCCATAATTATGATTTAGAAGTAAGTATTATAGGTGCAATTAATCCAGAAACAGGTTATGTAATTGATACCAAAATACTTTCAAATCATATTAAAAGAGAGATACTAGAGCCTTTTGATCATAGAAATTTAAATCTTGATACCAAGGAGTTTGAATATTTAAATCCAACTGTAGAAAATATAGCAGTAGTAATTTATAATAAGTTAAGAAAAGTAATTAGTAACCATTTAGAAATAAAAATTAAACTTTATGAAACACCTAGAAACTTTGTTGAATATCCCTGCTAAAAATGGTTATAAAGGTTTGTCTGCAGATGAGATAGGAGACAATCACTTATCTGTTGGTATAGATACTCCAATGACACCAGATGCATTTTTAGTTTCAGATGAAGAAAAGAAGCAAAAAATAGCAATGCATTTTAAAGAAATTATGAAAACAATGGGTTTAGACCTAGATGATGATTCTTTAAAAGGCACACCAAATCGATTTGCAAAAATGTATATAGATGAGATTTTTTCAGGATTAAATCCTAAAAATAAGCCTAAAATAGCATTGTTTGACAACAAGTATCAATATAATCAAATGTTGGTAGAAAAAGACATTACTTTTTACTCTAATTGTGAACATCATTTCGTTCCAATAATAGGAAAAGCGCATATAGCTTATATTTCATCGGGTAAAGTAATAGGACTTTCTAAACTGAATAGAATAGTACAATATTTTGCAAAACGTCCACAAGTACAAGAGCGTTTAACAAATCAAATTGCAAAAGAATTAAAAGAAATATTAAATACTGAAAATGTTGCAGTAATAATAGATGCGAAACATTTATGTGTCTCATCCAGAGGGGTAGAAGATAATGCATCATCTACGCTAACCTGTTATTATGGAGGTGTTTTTAATACTTCAGAGAAAATTGTAGAACTTCAAAATTATTTAAAATGAGTACAGTAAATTTAGTAGAACAAGCATTAGATTTTGAAAAAAATTACAAATCTTTTAGAACAAGAAATGAAAAAATATTAGCCTCAAGAAAAGCTAAAGAAATAGTTTTAGCGATAAATGAAATTTACAAGAATAGTAGCGACAAAAAATTAATGGATATAATGAAACGTATTACATTAATTAAACAGAAAGTTGAGAAAAGATTAAAAGGGAGATTATGAAGACTATAGTTGTAGTAGGAGGTAGTTCAGGTGTAGGAAAAGCAGTTGTGAGCAAATTAAAAGAGACTCATAAAATTATAAATATTAGTAGAACCGTACCTGAAGAACACGTAAATGTAAAACATTACTCATGTGATGTTTTGGAAGATGAATTACCTGCTGTAGACGAGGTTCATGGCCTTGTGTATTGTCCTGGGAGTATTAATTTAAAATCATTTACTCGACTTAAAGAAGCTGATTTTAAACAAGATTTTGAAATTAATGTTATTGGAGCTATTAAAACGTTAAAAGCATACGAAAGTAATTTATCGAAAAATAATGGTAGTGTGGTGTTGTTTAGTACTGTAGCAACATCTTTAGGAATGCCATTTCATGCAAGTGTCGCTACAAGTAAATCAGCGGTAGAAGGGTTAACAAAATCATTAGCTGCAGAATATGCAACAAAAATCCGCTTTAACGCAATTGCGCCAACAGTAACAGACACACCGTTAGCAGCTCGTTTATTAAGAAATGAAAAACAGCAAGAAAGTATGCAAGATAGGCATCCGTTAAAAAAGTATTTAAAACCAGAAGAAGTAGCAAGTTTAGCCTGTTACTTATTGTCAGACGATGCGGGTTCAATTACAGGTCAAATTATTCCTTTAGATGCAGGAATTGTAAGTGTTAAAATGTAAAATAATAGCAAATGAAATGGTTGGTAATACTTAGTGTTTTTTTATGTATGAATGATGAAATTATAATTTTTGATAAAAATAGTAGTAACCAAAATTGGTACATAACTAATGATGACGTTATGGGAGGAGTATCTAACTCTTCAATGAAGCTTGATGAAGAAAAAAAGATGATTTTTTCTGGTAATGTTTCTTTAGATAATAATGGCGGATTTGCAATGACTCGATTGCCCGTGAATATTAATTTTAATACGAAAAAAACTAAAGTTGTTCTCAAGCTAAAAGGAGACGGTAAAAAATATCAGTTTAGAATTAAAGCTAAAAATAATCAGCGATTTTGGTACATCCAATCTTTTCAAACATCAAAAAGTACAGAAGAAATAGAATTACCATTAAATAAATTTTATGCTTCTTTTAGAGGTTATAAATTAAATGTTGACAATTTTTCGGCAACTACAATAACCGAAATAGCTATTCTGATAGGGAATAAAAAGAATGAAAATTTTAAACTATCAATAGAAAAAATAGCACTTAAATAAATGAAAACATTAAAAATAACTATACTTATGGCATTATTTAGTTTTTTAGGAAACGCACAAACTGTAGCATCTAAAGAGTCTTTGTATGATATAAAGATTGAAGGAATTGATGGGAAACAATTAGATCTTAACCAATACAAAGGAAAAAAAATATTATTCGTTAATGTAGCTTCTAAATGCGGATTTACAAAGCAATATGATGGTTTACAAGAGTTGTACGCTAAGCACAAAGATAAATTAGTAGTTATAGGTTTGCCATGTAACCAATTTGGTGGTCAAGAACCGGGTAAAGAATCAGAGATACAATCATTTTGTCGTTTAAATTACGGCGTAGATTTTCCTCTGACCGAAAAAATTGATGTTAAAGGAGATAAGCAACATTCATTATACCAATGGTTAACACAAAAAAGTAAGAACGGTAAAATGAATTCTTCAGTAAAATGGAATTTTCAAAAGTATTTAGTAGATGAAGAGGGAAGATTTATTGATGTTTTCTATTCAACCACAAAGCCTATGAGTTCAAAAATTACAAAACTATTATAAATGGAAAAAAAACCAGACAATGTAGTTTTTAACAGTGATACTAATACTTATGATGCGTTTTTAAAACCGTATGCAACTAGTTTTACAGCTCCGGCAATAAAAGCAGGAAATGCTGTAAACTGGAAAAATCAACAAATTAAAAAAGCAAATTCTCAATTTTATACGATTTTTAATGAAATAAAAGAGCAGTATAACGCTTTACAAAAGCAGCATCAATACAACGAGATTATTTATAATGCTAAGTTTAATTTTCAACCAATTGTTGGAGAGCTATATCATTTGTACAAAAGGAAAAATCAAGAGTTCTTTCTTTCGATATTAGCTCCTGAAGAATGTAATTTTAATTTCGTAGGAAGCTTTCAATTAAACTCAGATCAAATCTGGATGAAAAAACAATAAAATGATTCATTTTAAAAAACACTCTGGTATTTATACACTAACAGCCAAACAAACTATAGATGTTTCTTTAGAAAAGGCATGGGGCTTTTTTAGTTCGCCAGAAAATTTAGAAAAAATAACGCCACCTCACATGGGGTTTAAAATAACAACCAAAGTTGATAAAAAAGCATATGCTGGCCAAATAATCACTTATAAAGTTGGAATTTTACCAGGAATTAAATTGAGTTGGGTAACAGAAATCACTCAAGTAAAAGACAAAGAATTTTTTATAGATGAGCAACGTTTTGGACCATACAAAATGTGGCATCATGAACATTGGTTTAAAGAATTGCCAAACGGAAAAACCTTAATGGAAGATAAAATTTCATATAAAATTCCGTTTGGTTTTTTAGGACATATAGCGCAAGCAATATTTATAAAAAAACAATTAAAAGGGATTTTTGAGCATCGTTTTGTAACTTTAGAAAAACTATTTAATGGAAAGTAAAATATCTTTTTTTTGGTTTCGTAGAGATTTACGATTAGAAGACAACAAAGGTTTATCAGAAGCTTTAAAAGCTGGAAGTAAAGTAATTCCTGTATTTATTTTTGATGAAGAAATTTTAGATAAACTGCCTAAAGATGATGCACGAATCTCATTTATTTACAGAGCTTTAAATACGATTGATGAAAAATTAAAATTACAAAAATCTTCGTTATTAATTGAAAAAGGAAGTCCTATTGAGGTTTGGAAAAAGTTATCTAATGTTTACCAAATTGAAGCTGTTTATACAAATAAAGATTACGAACCTTATGCTATAAAAAGAGATGCGAAAGTTGATGAGGTTTTAGCGTCTAAAAATATTCAGTTTAAAACTTTTAAAGACCAAGTAATTTTTGAAGAAACTGAAATTGTAAAAAATGATGGTTTGCCTTACACTGTTTTTACTCCTTATAAAAACAAATGGTTGCAGCATTTTTCAGAAGAAAAAGACACAGAAGAATATAAAATTGAGTTTCATAATTTTCATCAATTCAATGCCGATTTTCCAAGTTTAGAAACAATCGGTTTTCAAGAAAGTTCTATCAAAGTAAAACCATATAATTTATCAAATTTAGATGAGTATGATACTGTAAGAGATTTTCCATCGCAAGATAAAACATCTTACTTATCACCGTATTTTCGTTTTGGTTTGGTAAGTGTACGTAAAATGGTGCGTTTTGCTTTAAACACTAATGCTACTTTTTTAAGTGAGTTGATTTGGAGAGAGTTCTTCATGCAAATTCTATTTCATTTTCCAAAAGTGGTAACTAATAATTTTCGTCAAAAATATGATGCTGTTCCTTGGAGAAATAATGAAGAAGAGTTTAAGAAATGGTGCAAAGGAGAAACAGGATATCCAATGGTTGATGCAGGTATGCGACAACTAAATAAAACAGGCTATATGCACAATCGTGTACGAATGATTACAGCAGGTTTTTTGTGTAAACATTTGTTAATTGATTGGCGTTGGGGAGAAGCATATTTTGCTGAGAAGTTATTAGACTATGAGCTATCTGCAAATAATGGAAATTGGCAGTGGGCAGCAGGTACAGGCTGCGATGCGGCACCGTATTTTAGAGTTTTTAATCCAGAAGCACAGTTAAAAAAGTTTGATAAAGATTTACAATATATTAGAAAATGGGTTGAAGATTTTGATGAACTAACATACCCACAACCAATGGTTGAACATAAACTAGCAAGAGAAAGAGCGATTGCAACTTATAAAAAAGCATTAAATTAAGAGCCTATTTAATATTAAATATAGACTAAGTTCTCGTCATGCTGAATTTAATTCAGCATCGCATAAAGATAATAACTAAAGCAAATTAGGGGGTGAAACAGAAATAAATTCAGTTTGACGATTCTTTTTTTTAGCTACAAAACATTTTTTAAATCAAATTTAAACAGGCTTAAGTGGAAAATAAAAAGGTTCAAAGAATTAAATCTTTGAACCTTTTTAATATTATTTTTATTTGAAGCAATTTCCCGCTTTACGCACTCGCTTTTTTTGAAGAAAAATCAAAAAAGAGCTCAAACAAACGCTTCAATCGGGGCTAAACTTATTTATAATTTTTTAGCTGCTATAAAGTATTGTTTGTATTATGATTAAACAATATAGTCTTTCGCTTTTTCTAAAGCTTTCGGAATTCCGCCTGGGTTTTTACCACCAGCAGTAGCAAAGAAATTTTGTCCACCACCACCACCGTGAATCAGTTTTCCTAGTTCTCTAACTACTTTTCCAGCATCATAACCACGTTCTGCAGCTAATTCTTTAGAAATATAACATGTTAACATTGCTTTGTCAGCTTTTTCTGATGAAGCAAAGAATAAAAATAAGTTTTGAAACTCTTTACCTAAAGCAAAAGCTAAGTTTTTAATTCCGTTAGCATCTAAATCTACTTTAGTTGCTAAAAACTGTACTCCATTTACTTCTTGTAATTGATTTCTTAATTCACCAGATAAGTTTTGAGCTTTTTCTTTTAATAATTGCTCTACTTGCTTTTTTAAAGCTGCATTTTCATCTTGTAAACTATTTACAGATTTGGCAACATCTTTAGGATTTTTTAATAATTGTTTTACCGCAGAAAAGTTACGTTCAACATCCTCAAAATAATTTCCAACAGCAACATTTGTAATCGCTTCAATTCTTCTGATTCCAGAAGCAACAGCTCCTTCAGATTTAATTTTAAAATACCAAATATCACCAGTTTGTGCTACGTGAGTACCTCCACATAACTCCATAGATTGCCCAAACTTAATAGCTCTTACAGAATCTCCGTATTTTTCTCCAAATAAAGCAATAGCACCTTCGTCAATAGCTTGTTGCATTGGTATGTTTCTTCTTTCAACTAAAGAAAGATTTTCACGAATACGAGCATTTACAAAGTTTTCTATTTCTTGTAATTGATTAGCATCTACTTTAGAAAAATGAGAAAAATCAAAACGTAAGTGTTTTGGACTTACTAATGATCCTTTTTGTTCAACATGTGTTCCTAAAATAGTACGTAATGCTTGATGTAATAAATGCGTTGCAGTATGATTACTAGCAGATAAATTTCTAGCTTCTTTGTTTACAACAGCTTTAAATTTTTCAGATAAATTACTAGGTAAGTTTTTAGTGTAGTGAATAATAAGGTTGTTTTCCTTTTTAGTGTTAACTACATATATAACATCACCGTTAGCTGTTTCTATGTAACCTACATCACCAACTTGCCCTCCACCTTCAGGATAAAAAGGTGTCATATTAAATACCAATTGGTATTGCTCGCCATCTTTTTTTGTAGTTACTTTTCTGTAACGTGTTAACTTAACATCGGCAGTTAAAGTGTCGTAACCTATAAACTCTTCCTCATCATCTTCTATTAAAACATTCCAATCGTCAGTTTCAATCGCAGTTGCAGCTCTTCCTCTATCTTGTTGCTCTTTTAAAGCTGTTTTATATTCTTCTTCATTGTAGCTAAATCCTTTTTCAGATAAAACTAAAGCCGTTAAATCTTCAGGAAAACCATAAGTATCTTTTAGTTCAAATACCTTTTTTCCAGAAATTAATTTATCAGCAGCATTAGCAGTTATCGTATCTAATAAAAGCAAACCTTGTTCTAATGTTTTTAAGAAAGAATGCTCTTCTTCTTTAATAACATTATGCGCTAACTGTTCCTGTGCTTTTATTTCAGGGAAAGCATCTCCCATTTGTGCACTTAACGTTTCTACTAATTTGTAGATAAAAGGCTCTTTTTGGTTTAAAAAAGTAAAACCATAACGAATAGCTCTTCTTAATATTCTTCTAATAACATAACCAGCCCCAGTATTACTTGGTAACTGACCATCGGCAATAGAAAATGCTACAGCACGAACATGATCGGCAATAACACGAATTGCAATGTCAGTTTCGTCTCCAGAAACGGTAGTATCTTCATATTTTACACCTGTAATGGTTTCGATTTCTCTAATAATCGGTGTAAATACATCCGTATCGTAATTAGATTGCACACCTTGCAATGCCATACATAAACGTTCAAATCCCATACCGGTATCAATATGTGTTGATGGTAAGTTTTCTAAACTTCCGTTTGCTTTACGGTTGTACTGCATAAAAACTAAGTTCCATACTTCAACAACATGTGGGTGATCTAAATTAACCAGTGATGCACCCGATACTTTTGCTTTTTCTTCCGCAGAGCGGATATCTATATGAATTTCTGAACAAGGTCCACAAGGTCCTTGCGCTCCCATCTCCCAGAAATTATCTTTTTTATTACCTAATAAGATACGATCTTCAGCGATGTATTGTTTCCAAATATCATAAGCTTCAGTATCTTTTTTTAATCCTTCTTTTTCGTCGCCTTCAAAAATAGTAACATATAAAATGTCTTTATCTATTTTATATACTTCAGTAAGTAACTCCCAAGCCCAAGCAATGGCTTCTTTTTTAAAATAATCACCAAAAGACCAATTTCCAAGCATTTCAAATAATGTATGATGATACGTATCTTTACCAACCTCTTCTAAATCATTATGTTTTCCAGAAACACGCAAGCATTTTTGAGAATCGGCAACCCTACTACTTACAACTTTTTTTTGTCCTAAAAAATATTCTTTAAAAGGTACCATCCCTGCATTAACAAACATTAAAGTAGGGTCATTTTTTAATACCATTGGTGCAGACGGAACTATATTATGGTTTTTAGATTTATAAAATTCTAAAAATTTTGATCTTATTTCTTGAGATTTCATACGATTTGAGCTCGAAATTTTGTTAAATAATCATTAAAAAACAACTAAAGAAAAGTAGTTTTAAAACATTTTGTAAATTTGTGTGTTTCCAAACATAACCCCTTAAATAAAGTTGCTTGTTTAACGAGCACAAAAATAGTACATTTAGCATTATGGCGAAAGTAAAATATTATTACGATCCCGAGACGTTGTCGTATCGAAAAATAGAGTCAAAAAAAAGCGAAACATTTAAAAAGTCTTTCTTAGGAATTGCTGGAACTTTGTTAATAGCCTTTTTTGGATTTATTGGGTTTAGCCAATTTTTAATGTCGCCGAATGAGCGAGCGCAAAAAAGAGAATTAGAAAACTTTAAGTTGCATACAGAGTTAATGTCTAAAGAATTAGGCGTGTTATCTGAAAGGTTAGCTGAATTACAAGAAAGAGACGACAATATATATAGAACTTATTTTGAGGCAAGCCCAATACCTGACGAGCAACGTAAAGCAGGTTTTGGAGGAGTAAATAGGTATAAGCATTTAGAGGGATTTAAGAATAGCGCAATGATTACTAAGGTAACCAGAGATATTGAAATTTTATCAAAACAAATGGTGGTGCAATCAAAATCATTAGATGAAATTGTTTCTTTAGCAAAAGAAAAGGAAAAAATGTTGGCTTCAATACCTGCAATTCAGCCTGTTAAAAATGAAGATTTAAAAAGAATGGCTTCTGGTTATGGTATGCGATTACATCCGATTTTAAAATCGTGGAAAATGCATAACGGAATGGATTTTACCGCACCAAAAGGAACTCCGATTTTTGCTTCAGGAAATGGCGTCATAAAAAAAGCACATCGAAGCGCAACTTTTGGAAAAGTAGTATACATAGAGCATGGTTACGGGTATCAAACTATTTACGCACACATGAGTAAAATGGCAGTAACAAAAGGGCAAAAAGTTAAACGTGGTGATATTATTGGTTACGTAGGTAATACTGGACGTTCAGCAGCTGCGCATTTACATTATGAAGTGCATAAAAACGGAAGGCCTGTAAATCCTATTTATTATTATTACGGCGATTTAACTCCAGAAGAGTTTATAGCGATGCAAAAAGCGTCACAACAAAAAGGACAATCATACGATTAATTTGAATTTGTTAAGATGTATGTAGAATTACCTGAAAAGAGATATTATAAAATAGGTGAAGTATCTAAAGCATTTGGCGTAAATGTATCTTTAATTCGTTTTTGGGAACAAGAGTTTGAGGTAATTAAACCAAAAAAAAATGCCAAAGGAAATCGTTTATTTACTAAAGAAGATGTTGATAATTTTAAATTAATTTTTAACTTAGTAAAAGAAAGAGGGTTTACTTTAGAAGGGGCAAAACAAAAATTAAAAAGAAATCCTGAAGATGTTATTAATAAACATGAAGTTATTAGTAGATTAGAAAAAGTAAAAGCCGAATTACAAAAAATCAAAAATCAATTATAAAAAAACAGAAATTATGAAAAAATGGTTAGTGCCTTTAGTTATTGTTGGAATCATTGTATTTGCAATCTTTAAATGGGTAGTTGGATTTAATAATACAGCAGTAAGATTAAATGAAAATATTGCAGAAGCTTGGGGTAATGTAGAAACAGCTTACCAACGAAGAAGTGATTTAATAGGTAACTTAGTAAAAACCGTACAAGGAGCTGCTGATTTTGAAAAATCAACACTTACTGAAGTTATTAATGCAAGAGCCAAAGCAACCTCAATGAATATTGACCCTTCAAAAATAACACCACAACAATTAGCCGAATTTAATAAAGTTCAAGGAGGTTTAAGTGGTGCTTTAAAAAGTTTACTGGTAACAGTAGAGCGTTATCCTGATTTAAAAACGAATCAGAATTTCTTAAAATTACAAGACGAATTAGCAAGTACAGAAAATCAGATTCTTACAGTTAGAACTCGTTATAACGAGGCTATAAAACCTTATAATAATCACGTAAAAGTATTTCCGAACTCAATCTTAGCAGGATGGTTTGGTTTTGAAGGAAAACCTTATTTTGAAGCAGAAGCAGGAGCCGAAAAAGCACCAGATGTTAACTTTGATTTTGGTACTAAAAAATAACAATGTCTAAAGTAGAAGATTTTCTTACCCAAAAAGAAGAGCAAGAAATTGTTGCAGCTATTAGAACAGCTGAGTTAAATACTTCTGGCGAAATACGAGTACATATAGAAGCATCCTCAAATAATGAGGATGCTTTTAATCGTACTTTAGAGGTATTTCATTCTCTAAAAATGTTTGAAACCAAACAAAAGAACGCTGTTTTAATATATGTTGCTGTTGAAGATCATCAGTTTGTAATTTACGGAGATGAAGGTATTAATAAAGTTGTACCAACTAATTTTTGGGATACTACAAAAGATGTAATGCAAAATCATTTTAAAAAAGGCGCTTTTAAAAAAGGTATTGTTGGAGGAATTTTAAAAGCAGGAGAAGAATTAAAAACTCATTTTCCTTGGCAAACTAATGATGTAGATGAATTGTCTAACGAAATATCTAAAGGATAAATAATCTTGAAAAAATCAGCACACATTTTATTTTTTGTAATTGGATTATTATTTATTCAAACAACATTTTCTCAAGGATATAAAATTCCTGAAAAACCAAAAAAACAAACTAGTGTTTATGATTACGTTGGTTTACTTTCTGATACCCAAAAAGCAAGTTTAGAAAATAAATTAATTAAATATTCTGATACTACTTCTACGCAAATTGTGGTAGGAATTATCGATACAACCAACGGAGAAAGTATCGGAATTTTAACTCCCAGATGGGCACATAAATGGGGAATTGGTCAGGCAAAGGAAGATAACGGTGTTTTTATACTTTTAGCAAAGAACGATCGAAAAATATGGATTTCTCCTGGATACGGAGTAGAACATAAATTAACAGCTGGAATTGTAGGTGAAATCACCAGAAATTATATTATTCCGCAATTTAAAAGAGGTGATTTCTACGCTGGATTAGACGCAGGTTCGAATGCTATTTTTAAAGTTTTAAATGGTGAGTATAAAGGTGAACGTAAAAAAAAGACGAAAGGTTTTGACCCAAGTTTTATCTTTTTTATAATTATTGTCATCATCTTTTTTATCGTTATTTCCAGAGGAAACAAAGGAAATAGAGGAGGAGGAAAACGAAATTACAAGCGTTCAACATCAAGAGATATTTTAGAAACCATAATTTTAAGCAATTCAGGTCGTGGCGGATTTGGAAGCGGTGGTGGTTTCGGTGGCTCGTCTGGAGGATTTGGCGGCGGATTCGGTGGTGGATTTGGCGGCGGCGGATTTAGCGGTGGTGGTGCCGGTGGTAGTTGGTAAAATTAAATATAGATGGTAAAAAAAAGTCTCATTTATCTTTCTTTATTATGCTTTGTTAGTTGTCAAAATTTTGGGCAATTAAAAGTGCTAGCCAATTTGCCAAATTCTTTACATGAAGTTTCTGGAATTGAAAAAGTAAAAAACGCTGATTTGCTTTGGATGTTGAATGATAGTGGTAATAAGCCAATTATTTATGGAGTAGATAACCAAGGTAAAATAATTAGAGAGATTATTGTAAAAGCTAAAAATAATGATTGGGAAGATATTACATCAGATGAAGAAGGAAACTTATATATAGCCGATTTTGGAAACAATAATAATAAGCGAAAAAATTTAAGAATACTTAAAATTAAGCACCAAGATTTATTAATAAAAGATAAAGTTGAGGTTGAAAAAATTAAGTTTTCATATCCGAATCAAATTAAATTTCCGCCGAAAAAGAAAGATCGTTTTTTTGATGCCGAAAGCTTGGTGTATAAAAGCGGTTTTTTATATATTTTTACAAAGAGTAGGGTTAAAGGTAAATACGGTAAAACGATTTTGTATAAAATTCCAGCAGTAAAAGGAAGTTATGAAGCAAAACGCATTTCAACTTTCGAAAATTGCACTGATTTAAAATGTTCGATAACAGGAGCATCAATTTCTCCTAACGAAAAAAAAGTAGCTTTGTTAAATCATCAATCTGTATTTATATTTACCAATTTTGTTGATGATGATTTTTTATCTGGTGATGTAAAAGAATTTCCTTTAGGGCATGTTTCTCAGAAAGAAAGTATTAGTTTTATAGACGATACAACACTTTATATTGCCGATGAAAAAACAAAATCGTTAGGCGGAAAATTATACGAGTTTTCTTTAAATTAATCGTAATTCGTTTTTTGATACTCATCTATCCACTCTTTCGGAAACTTGTTATACAAATCAATTAAAACGGGTTTATTTATCTCCTCAGATTGAAAATCTTTATAAAAACTCCCTAATAACCAAACTTGTGTGTTTTTTAGTTCTTTTTTATGTAAATTTAGTAATGCTTTTTTAGAAGTTTCATCAGCGTCTAATAACAAAAGAACAAGTGAAGCCGCAGTTTCAAAATTACTATCTAAATAAAAATCTAAACCATTTTTAATACGAGTTAAAAGCAGTTTGTTTGATAAAAAAGGAGTAAAACGAATTCTTTTTTTACGTAGATTCGGGTAGCATGAATAACTATTACTTAAATTTAAGAATTTAATTGATGCTATATAATCCTTATAAGAGAGAGTTGCTATTTTAGGTAAATCACTATTGTTTTTAAAGTCGAAAAGTAAAAACATTTTAGAAGCGCTAACATAGGTTTTATCCATGTCATTGTCTAATATGTTTTTTTCTACAGCAGCCAAAAATAAAGGGAAATTTAGTTTGCTAGGTACATCCCAAATACCTAATTTTATTCTATAATAATAGGCGAGGTAAATATTTTTTTGAGATATTTTTGTCATCTTCGTTTTCATTACTCTGTTAATTTCATAATGAAACGAAGGGTAAAATTGTCCCTGAAAATCATGTAAACGAGCTTCTTCTTCGCTATCAATAAAATTTTGAATGATGCCGTTGTTATCTTTTTTTATAGCTACTGCAAAATTTAAGTTGTTGTAACGTTTTTCTTGCTGTTTTATTAAGTGTTCTTTATCCATTGTTAATAAGATATGTTTTCTATTTGTACTTCTGATGCTAATAAAGTGTTATTTTTTTTACTTCATAGTATGAAATTATAGCGTTTTTCTCTTACTAAGAGAATGATTTTATAAGTGCTATTGCCTATTTTATATTTGAATAAAAGTAAGTGGTATTTTTTAAAATCTGCCATTATTATGGTTATTTTAGCTGTTATAAAAAAATAGAATAACCTTTTATGTATTCCACTTTTAGGCGTTTTTTACAAGTTGTTTTTGTGTTTGTTTTTTGTGTGTTTGTAATAAGATGTTCTAGGTCTAATAGTATTAGACCAGTATTAGAAAAGCAATTGTTATCATTACAAGAATACTCTCAAAAGCAACCTGAAAAAACAATAAGAAAAATTGATAGTTTACTGTTAAATGTTACTGACTTAAATACTGCGGAAGAAGCGCTACTTTTATTTGAAAAAGGGGAAGTGTATTATTTGAATGATGAGTTTATAAAAGCAAAAAATATTCATTTAAAAACATACACGCTATTTTCTAAATTTAACGACAACTATAATAAAGGAAGAAGTTTAATAACGTTAAGTAATACCTGTATTAAATTAAGAGAATTTGAAAAAGCACAAAAATACGCTATCGAGGCTTTGCATATTGGTGAACTTATAAATAATAATAGACTACAGGCAAAAGCAAACAATCAATTATTTCAATTACATTTTAGACTAAAAGATTACAAAAAGGCATTAGCATATATAAATCAATCAGAAAAACTATTTTTAAATTCTGAAGACATTACATCTATTATTGCTGTAAAAGGAAACATAGCAACGATACACTTACAGTTAAAAGAATATAATAAAGCATTGCAAAAATTTTCAGAAGCTTTAAAATTAAGTGAGAAAATTAAGGATCCTAAAACTATTGTACGGGTTTTAAATAATATAGGATTTACTTATTTAGAAGCGAGGGAGTTTAAACAATCAGAAAAATTTTTAAGAGGAGCTATTACTTTAAATAAAAATATTAAAGCTATAAATGCAGCACCTTATAAAGGTTTAGGAGCTTTGTTTTTAGTAACGAATAGGTTAGATTCTGCTAAAGTAAATTATAAGAAGGCGTTAAATATTTATAAAGATAAAGGTAACATAGAAGAAGAAACAGATATTAGAGATAAATTAATTGCTGTTGCTCTTTTAGAAAAAAACTTTGAAGAAGCTTTATTTCATCAAACGATACGTGATAGTGTTAAAATTCAATTGAATAAAAGTGAGAAAGAAAAACTACTTCATTTTGCGAATGTAAATTATAAAGTAAAAGAAAAGGAGATCGCTTTAAAACATCAAAAAGAAACAAGTAAGCAAAACATGCTTTTAGGTGTAAGTGTTATTGTTTCGTTAGTATTACTACTTATTATAGCTGTTTTTTTTAATTACAATAATAAACTAAGAGCTTTAAATAAAGCATCGAAATTAGAGCAACGTTTGTTAAGAGTACAAATGAACCCTCACTTTATATTTAATACTCTGGCAGCAATTCAAAACATCATTTTAGAAGGGGATTTTTTAAAATCTTCGAATTATATAGCTAAATTCTCTAAATTAATTCGTCAGAATTTCGATTATGTCAGAAAAGAAGAAATATCATTAGAAGAAGAAATAAAAATGATTTCTAATTATATTGAAACACAACAACTACGTTTTAATAATGCATTTAAGTATACAATAGATATATCAGAGAATTGTAATATGAAAGAACTTAAAATGCCTCCAATGCTTTTGCAACCTTTTGTAGAAAATGCGATTGAGTATGGTCTTAAAGGCAAAAAAACAGACGGTGTTTTAGCTTTAAAAATTGATAAAGAAAAAGAGGGTTTATATTTTGAAATTCTGGATAATGGAGTTGGAAGAACTATAAAACAAAAAGATGTTAAAGTATCAGAAAAATTGCATGCAACAGCTGTTTTTATAGAACGATTAAAAACAAGAGGCAAAGGAGAGGAAAAGTCTTTTAAGATTGAAGATTTATATAATGATGAAAAAAAATCAATAGGAACAAAAGTGTTTTTTAAACTTACCGTATAAATGATAAAGACAGTATTAATAGAAGATGAGTTTAATGCCTTAAACACGTTAACCAAACTAATTCAATATACCCAAAAAGATATTGAAGTTATAGCAACAATAGATAATGTAAATGATGCTATTGTATTCTTAAAAAACAATACACCAGATTTGGTTTTTATGGATATAGAATTAATAGGAGGTTCTGCTTTTCAAATATTAGAAGCCCTAGAAACTATTAATTTTAAAATAATATTTACAACTGCTTTTGATGAGTTTGCTATAAAAGCTATAAAGTTTGATACTGTTGATTATTTATTAAAACCAATAGATTCAGATGAGTTAAGTAAATGCATAGAACGTTTTAGAGTTGGTTATGAAAAAGAACAACATTATTTAAAGATTGTAGACAAGGTTGTTGAATTAGATAAAAAAGAAGCGCAAAAAACACTGCTAATAAAAACAACGGATGAACAACATTTTTTGCAAGTAGATGAAATTATACGCTGTCAATCAGATGGGAGCTATACTACCTTTCACACTAAAAGAAAAAAAATAATGAGTGCAAGAAATTTAAAATATTACGAAAATATTTTAAGCGAACATACTTTTGTTAGAATACATCAATCTCATTTAATAAATATAAAATACATAGCTTCGGTAACAACAAATACAGTTGTGTTAACAGGAGGAGAGAAGATACCATTGGCATCTAGAAAAAAGAGTTATTTAAAGCAGTTTCTAAGTCAATTTCAGCAAATACAAAACAAGAAGTAACGATTATAAAACCGTTTTTTAAAAGCTATTTTTTCGATATAGTTTTGAGGTATAAATAAAAAATAACCTTAAAACAATTAAAATGGGACTTAAAGAAAAGAGATTTACAAAAACGTTTCAAGAAGAGCAATACCCAGCTTTAAAAGAGCAAATTAATGTAGCAGCTGGTTTTGATATAACTTTAGAAACAGCGTGGGAAACTTTATTTGAAGATCGTTTTTTACATTTATATAGCGATAGCTATCCTAAAATTTACTTTCAGCCATTAATTGAAAGCTTTTCAGCTATAACGGCAGATGATATGGGTAAAGAAGCTTTGAAAGAAAGCTTAAAAAAAGTAGTAATTGTTAATAATGACAATCATCACAACCCAACAAACGCATATACTTTTTCAGAAGGAGTTTTACAAATAAACCATAGTCCGATTTTAAATGCGGATGATGTAAGTTCAAGAACTAAGGTACTTACTAGCTTATTAGAAAATAATTTATAAAAATAAATCCTCCTTTTTTAATTTAAAAAAGGAGGATTTAAAAAAAAAATAAGATATGTTAAAAGGGCTATACCTAGGAGTATTTTTACTAGTTATCAGTACGTTTTATTCATGTGGTATAGCAACTAAAGTTGCTAAAAAAAGTTTAGTGGAGTATTTAGAGTTACATCATAAAGGAAAATACGAAATTGTTGTGTTCAAACGTAATTTTAATACAACGAATGTAAATTTCAACCTGTTTCTAGTAGCGTTAAGATTGGTAGAAATAAAAACAGTTTCAATAGTATTTGAATGGGATCCTAAATTGAAAAAATTACATAGGCCTTATTATAAAGAAGGAAATTCTAGAGCTTATTTAACTTCAAAAAATATTAAAGAGGTTTGTTAATTAATCGTTTTATGGCTATTTCATTTTAACACTTTCTTCCACCTTGTTTTTTTCTAAATAAGAGCAATACCTGTCTCTTTAAAATTATAAAACTAGTCAAGTTTTATTTACGCTCAATAATTAAATAAAAAAGAATGGATACATCATATATAAATAAGTTTAAGGCAAAGTCACCTGCTGCAATAATAGATCTTATTTTTAAAGAGAAAGAAGAAGTAGCAATTACTTTAACGCTTAAAAACGGAACATATTTAGAGGGTTTTATTGTTGATGTATTAAAAGAAGAATATCAAATAGCGGTATGTTTAAGAACTCAAAACAATGAAGTTTTCTTTTTTAATGTTCAAGAGGTTTGTTTATTAGGTATTAAATATCCGAAACAAATAGCTGTAGCATTGTCTGACGGTAGTGTGAGCAGACCCATTAATTCTAATGAAACAATAAGTGGTTTAGAGTTAAAAAGATGGGTTAATAAACAACAAGAAATATTAAATGTACCAATTAATCTAAGTATAGATAAAGTTGCATTACAAGAGTTAAACGTTCGGTTGAATTGTAAAGATATAGTAAACTCTCTTTTACAAGCAGTAACATTGGTGTGTAATGACTCAATGGCATTAGATATATGGAAAACTATAACAAGTATAACTATTGTTCAAGCAGCAAATTTTAAAGTAAAGAAGGTAGATAATGTTTTAGAGATTTCTATTGACACTAAAAAAGCATTACCAGAAAAATTAGAAAATATTCTAGTAGAGAAAATTGAATCAGTTTTGTGAGATACGCTTATAAAATGAATTACCGCGTATATAAAAGCAATAAAAGGGAGCTAATCATTAGACTTTATATTTGAATAAGGATTAAGAAAATTATAAGAAAACATACATAATATTACTATGGGACTAAGAGAAAAAAGAATTATTAAAGCATTTCAAAATGAGTTATACCCAAAAATTGAAGAGCAGATTTTTAAAGCAGCAAATTTTGATGTACTAATTTCTATCGCATGGAATACTTTACAAGAAGATCGTTTTTCACATTTATACAACGATACTTTTGTTAAAGTTTACTTTCAGCCATTAATAGACGGGCTAAAAGCTATTAATATAGACGAACTAGGGGGAGAATTATTAAGAAAAGGATTAAGAAAAATTGTTATTGAAAACAGTAAAAATGAAAGTAACCCAGAGAATGCGATTAGTTTCGAAGAAGGGGTTTTAAAAATAGATCATAGCCCGGTTATTAATGCTGATGCGATAGAAAGTAGAACTAAACGCATTATTACATTATTAGAGGATAATTTAGAGCGTTTTTCAGAAGCAGATGAAAACCTAAATGACATCTCTGTTGATTTTAATAAAAATAAAAATGCTTTTTCATTTGAAGAAGTTAATGGGGCAATAACAATTACTAAGTACAATGATGGACAAACAACAATTGTAATTCCTGAACTGATTAATAATAAGAAGGTAACAAAATTAGCTCCGTATTCATTTCAAGAAATGAATTTAGAGAAAGTAGTACTTCCTAAAACATTGTTAAGTATAGGAAAGCAAGCATTAGATGGTAATAAACTTACTCATATTAATTTACCAGAAGGTTTAATTGAAGTTGGTGAAGATGCTTTTTATGGAAACGAACTACAAACGCTTACTTTACCTGATAGTCTTGTTGTAATTGGAGACGGTGCCTTTTCTAGAAATACTATTTCGACATTGACTCTTTCGGAAAGTATGATAGAAATACCAAACTACTGTTTTTCTAATAGTGGTATTACAGAAGTAAAATTACCATTAAACCTTAAAAAAATAGGAGAATCTGCTTTTACAGGGAATAACTTAGCATTTTTGAGTATTCCAGAAAGTGTAGATTCTATTGGACCACAAGCATTTTCTGAAAGTAATAGATTAGAGAAAGTATCAATGCCAATAATATTCAAAGAAAGGATTGAAAACATTTTTTTTCGATCTGAAATTAATAATATTTCATTTGAATATCCAGGTACAGATTTAGTTAATAAAAGGGAAGAAGAACAAATAAAAGAGGGGGCTAAAAATGAACAACCCAAAGTAAATTTATCACAATTACATAACCAGTCGGTAGCATTAACTTTTGAACGTCAAGACCATTTTCAAGAAGTTGTTGAAGATTTAGGTTGGTCTTGTGATATGTTAGAAGGAACGGTAACATATGGTGAGCATGTTTTTAGAATGCAGGTGCTAGGAACATATTCTGAAAAAGAACAATCATGGCTTTGGGCATGGGCAAATAAACAAAGCGGAATTCCAGAGCAATTTTTAGAAGCTTCTTTAGCTTTAAAAAAAATAGGCGAAAAATATGGTATTGAAGATTTAACAATGCCAAAGATTGAAACAGAAAATGATCCAGGGCATTATTTTTCTTTTGTAGCTAATGGTGTCGTTGTATCGAGTTGTTATGCTCCTTTAAATTTTAAAGGAATAAAAGTTTATGTATTGCTAACATCTGAGTTAGTAGACGCGAAAGAAATTACAGAACCTGCTCTTATTTGTTCACATTTTGCAAAGGTTACCACCAGAATGAAATTTAGTCATAAACATGCTTTGTTCTCTTATTTAAATCAAAAAGGGTATAAAGTAGAATTGTCTGGTAATAATATTTTGGCTACTAAAGGGAACGACCAGATTCTAGGGATTTTCGACTTGAAAAATCGCTTATTAAAAGCATCTAATTCTAAAATAGCAACAAACGTATAGTAAGGTTACGTGTAAATAGGTAAGTCTAATATTTTAAATAAAAAAAATGAACGAATATAAATCTAAAAGTTTAACTGAATTAGAAAAAGAGCATCAAGAAGCACTTACTATTGCTCAGAATAAGATGCTAGAAGATTTAGCTGAAGCACAAGCAAATGGTGATACAGAAAAATTACAAGCTGTAAGCACTGCTTTTCAGGATACAGCACAACAATTAATAGAGCAATATACAAAGGGTATTGAAACAATAAATGCCTTAAACTTAAAGAATATTACTGAAAATATCGTTGAGGTTTATGATAATTCTAGAGCAGATATTGATTTAAATGCGTTGGTTTATGATGGTGATAGAGATTATGTTTTAACTTTTCAAGAAGATGAGTTAATTCAAAAAATATTAACCAAAATAAAAGATAACAACCCTGTTTTTAAATCACGTCGTCATTTATTAAAATCAAGTTTACGATTAACAAAAACCTTGGCACCTGTTTTACATGAAATAGGTTTGCATTGTAAAGAGGTTTTAAAGTTGAAATCTGATATAGAATTTTTTGTGTATCAAAGTGATACTTTTAATGCAGCTTGTTATCCGCCAGATGAAGACAAATTATACATTATTTTATCTTCTGGTCTTTTAGAGCGTTTTAAAAAGGATGAATTGGCCTTTGTGGTAGGTCATGAAATTGGGCATGTGCTTTTTGAGCATTTTAACTACCCAGTTAAGCACATTTTAGATGAAGGAGAAAACGAATTAGCGCCAATCTATGCAATGAAATTATATGCATGGAATAGAAATGCCGAAATTAGTGCAGATAGGGCAGGATTGTTATGTTGTCAAAGCTTTGAAGCAGCAGGACGTACATTTTTTAAACTATCATCAGGAGTAACTACAGATTCATTAGATTTTAAACTAAACGCATACATAGAGCAGTTTTCAGATTTAGAAGCAGTTTTAAAAGACGATACACACGACCCATCAGATTGGTATAGTAGTCATCCGTTTAGTCCACTTAGAATTAAAGCCCTAGAATTGTTTAATAAAAGTGAAACCTATGGTTTATTTAATCCATCTATAAAAGGAGAGATTACAGAAGAAGCTATGGAGTTAGAAATTAAACGAATTTTATCTCTAATGGAACCAGAAGATTTAGAAAACGAAACTGAGCATTCTGATAAAATACAACGTTTTATGTTTTTAGGTGGGTATATGATTTCTAAAGCTGATGGAACCGTAGACGATTCTGAAATACAAGCCTTAAGTAGTATTGTTTCTCCTGCAATTTTTGCAGAATGTATGTTAACAGTTAAAGGATTAACAGAAGATGATATTATTACAGAGATAATTGATTTAGCAAAAGAATTAGATGTTGTACTATCTGTAATGCAAAAATTAAATATGCTTAGAGATTTATCTATAATCTCGTATGCAGATGGTCAAATAGATGCAGAAGAAGTAAATGTACTGCATAATTTAGCAAAACAACTATATATAAAAACAGAGTTTATAGATAGAGTGATTAGTGATGCTCAAAATGTAGATTAAAAATACCCTTATCCCCATGAGGCTTATTTTGCTGTTAAACTGTAAACTGTTAAAAGTTTACAGTTTGACTTATTTGGTATATTAATGTAGCCCATCCAGTAACTAATAATAAACCTCCTAATGGTGTTATTGGACCAAGGAATTTCATTTTTTTGCCTTTTGCGTCAGATAAGACCAATCCGTAAATACTAAAAGAAAAAAGAATGATGCCAAAAATAAAAGAGTAGTTCATTAATTGATTAGAGCCTTTAAAATAGCTTCCTACAAATAATAAAACAATTGCGTGATACATTTGGTATTTTACACCTGTTTCAAACGATTTTAGTTGATCTTCAGATAAAATTTTCTTTAAAGCGTGCGCGCCAAAAGCACCAAATATTACTGCTAATAAGCCGAAAACAGCTCCTGAAATTAAAACAATTTGTTGTGTCATTATAATATATATGATTAATTTAAATGTGTTTTATAATAGTTTTTAGATTTGATTTTCATCATAATTTATTATTTATTGAAAAACATATTTAAAAATTAAATCCGATGCTAAAAGCAACTCTGTCTTCTGATGAATCTCCTCTAAAATAAGAAACATTTGCAGTAAATAAGTCAATTCCACTAATCCAAAGAGAACCACCATAACTAGTATGCCATTTTTTAGAATCAGGTGAATAAGGTGACCATATTTTACCGTAATCAAATCCACCCGTAATTCCAAGTTTTAAAGGGATAATATTGTTTTTTATACGTCCAAAGCGTAAACGAATATCGTTACTATGGTAAAAACTTTGTGTCCCTGTAAAGCGCTCTCTATTAAATCCTCTTAAATTACGATCACCACCTAAAGTGGCAGCTTGATATATTTCAAAACGATTTCCAATATTTAAATGTGTGCCAACTTCAGAAGCATAAACCATCGATCGGTTAGGAACTAAGTTTTGATAAATAGCCATTGAAGTTTTAAAATACCCAAAACGTCTATTAAAATCATCAAAATTTGCTTTGGCCCCCAAAGTAAGATCAAAATTCATTCCTTTGGTAGGAAAACTAACGTTGTCAACCCTATTATGGTTAAAATTTAATTCTCCTCCCCAAAAATAATTGGTATCGAATATTGATGTTGGTTGTGCATTAAAATTAGTAATGTTTCTTGTAGGAATATCTTCAATCTCAATAGCTTCAAAAATTCCTGTAAGTCTAAATTTACTTCCTCCTCGCAATCGTTTTAATAGTGAAGGAGAAAAGCTAATTTCTTCTTTTTTTACTCGATAATGATCTAAATCATAAGTTTGATTGTAAACAGATTCATTCCCCCATCCGAAGAAATTAAAGGAATAATTGTTACTGGTTACTTTTGCACGTAATTCTAAGTTCCAATTACCAATAAACTCGGTAAATTCACCTTTATATTCTAAATCATAACCATTGGTGGCAGAATAGTAATTTGCAGTAATTATTTGTTGATTTGCAAAAGGAAGTTTTTTAAACCCGTAGTTGGTAAAATTAACAGAGGCTCCGAAGAAAAAACCATCATCAGGGTTGCTCCCTAAACTAGGAGTAACAACGGTAGTATTGTTGTTAATGTCTCTGTGGTTATAAGTGTTTTTAAAATAACTGTTTGAGCGTAAATCAGCCGTTTCACTACTTTTATTTATGGTGTTTTTCTTGGCTTTAAAGTCGTAAATTTTTGTTTTTTTACTCCAGCCAGCAACAGTTGATTTATCGGTATATACATCATGATTTTGACCGCCTATTAATCGAATTAAAATTCCGTCATTAACATCACCAGAAATTAAAAATTCATCATCACCATTTAATCCATAGATTTGAATTTCTTTGGTTTCTTTGGTTTTTAAAGTGCGATTGTAAATTTCATTTTTACCCCTTAAAACTGTAACATTTGTTTCGTTGTCGTTAATACGTTTTATGGTAAAAACATCGTCTTTATCTGTACCGATAATGTATACTATGTTAGCATATTTGTTGTAGTAACGTTTAGCAATTTCTTTTAGCTTGTTTCTACGTGATTTTAGTTTAGCAATAGTTTCTTCACTATCTAATTTGTAAACAGCTTCGGGTAGTTGTTTAATCGCTTTTTCGATTACAGCATCTGTTAGATGTTTTTGAATATAATCGGCTTGTTTGTACCAGTCTTCTATTGTCAGTTCGTTTAAAAATTCAGCGTCAAAAAACCGAGGATAATTGTTGTACCATTTCATGTTTTTGATGTCATGATCAAACGTTTGCATATTTTTTACTAGGGGTGCAAATTGTTTAAAAATAGGAATCATAATACCATCAAATTTAGAAAATGGTTGGTCTCTATCTCTTGGTATTGGGCGATAAAATGTTTTACCTTCATCGGTTTTAAATGAAGCCCAACGCCATTGATCTTCATGCCTATCCCAATCGCCAATCACCATATCAAACAGTCTAGAACGAACAGCCCATTCTTGGTCTACACTATGTTTACCGTTTTTTCTAATTTTTTCTAACACATCAAAAGTGCTAATAATATCTTTAGAGTTACCAAAATTATCGAGGTCACTTCTGTCTTTAGCAGGGCGTTCTTCTAGCAAATATAATTCGCCACCAAAAATATCATTATAAGTTCCTAAAGCAGGTTGTTTAGGCATGTAATACAATTTAGGGTTTGTGTGATAAATATTTACAGCACTTGCCATATCAGGAATTACAAATGCACCAAAAGGGTGCGACATGGTAAAAATATCATGTAAAACATCAACCACAAAAGTACCTTTTAAAACACCACCCATAATACGACTACCGTCTTTTACCATAGATCGTAAAACGTATTGTTTACCATTGGTATTTTGTAATCGTAACGAGTTTGTTTGATTACCACCACCTCGTCTAATAGGTTTTATACCTCCAAAAACACTGTCGAGATTAAGAACAGGAACTTTAATTTTAGTGCCGTATTTTTTACGATGTAAATCTCCCCAAATAAATTTATGAAAATCACTAACTTCAGTTGTTTTTGGATTATAAATAGATGTTTCTATAAATTTTTGGTGTTTGTCAAATTCAGAAAAATGAATGTGATTTTCTTGTTTTTTTGGTTGTACTATTTGTTTGCTAAATAATAACTTATTTTGATCAGTTGTATTGGCTGCATAATATTCAATTATAGCAGAACCATCTTTATAATAATTTAATTTAGCGTACCCATGATTACCATACGTAAACTGAGCTCCGTGTCCAACTAAGGCGGCAGATTGTTTGGATCCAGATCCGCTGATTACTTGTTTAAAACCATGTTTTTCAATGTACTGTAAATTATGTTCATGCCCAGAAACAAAAACAACATTTTGGTTGAAATCAGCAGAAATACTTTGTATTTGGGTTATAAAATTATTGTAGTTTTCATTGAAATTATCGGTTTGAATACCTACATGCGACCGAATTACATTTTTAAGGGTTCCTAATACTGGAACTGGGCTTAAGTGATCTTTTACAGAAAAACTCCCTCCATGAGGGCCATTACTGTATAAAGGATGGTGCATTGCTACCACTACATTTTTATACCTATTTTTTTTAAATAAACTAGATACTTCATCAATAAAACGTTCGCGAGTTTTAATGGTGCAATTATCATTAATTTTAGGTTCTTTATCCCAGTTCATAATAAACCAACGGCTATCAATAATGATTAAAGTAATATCATCTGAGATATCAACTTTTTTTAATCCGCAACCATTTTCTGGTAAAAATGAACCTTTACCTAACGCTTTTTCAACTAATTTTTCCTGTCGCTTTAATCCATCAACACCATTGTACCAATCGTGATTTCCTGGAATAAAAATACTTCTCCCTTTTTGATCTTTAACAGCATTAATTTGTGTTTGTATTCGATGTTTGGCTAAAGTATAAGCCTCATTTTTTTCAGGAGGAATACCATAAGGGTATACATTATCACCTAAAAATAAGGCAGTCGAATTTTTAGATGCTTGTTGTAATTCTTTTTCAAAATAGACTAACGACGGAATCGTTTTTCCTTCTTCGGCATTACCAGCATCACCAATTAAATAAAATGAGTGTACGAGTTCTTTATCAGTATTAATTTTTTTTGATAAATTTTCATCAATGTATTTTGCTTGGTAAGAAGCACAGCCTGTTAAAATTATAACAGCAATAAAATAAATAAAAGCTCTAAAATTCATAAAACAAATTAATTTGAATGCAAAAGTAATTTATATTCCTTAAAAGGATGTTCTTTAATAGGGCTTATATAATTACTTAACAAGGTTTTTATAATCTTCTCTCGTGTCAATATCAATTAAATTAAAAGTGGACATTTTTATGATTTCTGATAAATGCATTTTTAAAAAATCCTTTGCCCCATTATCTCCTTTTAAATTTATTAATTTATTAAAATATTGCCTTGGGAATAGGACAGGAACCCCCATTTTATTTCCATAATTAGAAACAACAATTTTACTGTTATTCTCTTCGGATGTAATTATCAATTGGTTTAAATAGTCAGTAGTTACATTGGGTTGATCTGCTAACATTATTAAAACAGAATCGAAATTTTTATCTTTTAAGTGATTAATTCCAGCAATAATACTAGTGCTTAGTCCGTTGTTGTAATCTACATTATAAATAGTTTCAACTAAATAATTTTCAATTGATTTTTCAATAATTTCTGAATTAGCTCCTAGCACACAAAACACAGTATTTGCTTTTGATTGTTTTGCTTGTTCAATAGCCCAACCTAATAACGTAGTTTTTTTGTAAGAAAGCAGTTGTTTTGTGCTTCCCATTCGGGATGATTTTCCTGCAGCGAGAATTAAAATTGCTGTTTTTTTCATCTTTTTAGGTATGAATTTTACCTGTTATTTTTTTTAAAGAAAACACTTCTTTTTTACGAACTACCGACAGTATTTCGGCAAGAATAGAAAGTGCAATTTCTTCGGGAGTTTCTGCACCAATATTTAATCCAGCAGGAGTGTGAATTTTTTCTAAGAAATCATCAGTAACATCAGGAGCCAAGTCAAACAATTCGTTTAGTAGTTTTTCGCGTCGTTTTGCTGCACCTAAAATTCCTATATACACGGGGTTTTGCTCTTGCAATTTAATAATCCAACGTAAATCATAGGTGAAATTATGATTCATAATTACAACGGCGGTGTTTTCATTGATATTTGTTAATTGAATAACTTCTGGAGTTTGAGCTATAACTGATTTTGCAGTAGGAAAGTCAGCCAATTGTTTTGGGTCTTTAATGGAAGTAATTACATCAACTTCCCAACCCAATAAAGTTGCTTGATTAGATAATTTAACAGCATCATGCTCTCCACCAACAATTAATAAACGAAACAAAGGTTGTAGTTTTTGTTCAAAAAACAAATTGTTGTTTTTTTCTGATGGATTAAAAGGTTTAGAAAAAGGCAATGTTACATTGTTATTAAATTGAATAACCGAACCAAAATTATCATAAACTTCATCCTCTCTTTTGTAATAAGAAGTAATAATAAAAGGTTTTCTAGCAGATAAATGGTTAGAAAAAGTAGTTATAAATTCTGATGATAAATAAACCGATTCCAATAAAATATACAGCACTCCTTCACAGCCTAAGCGATACCGACCGTCATAGGTAATAACTTTCGGTTTTCCATCATTAAAAACTGATTGCGCTCTGCGTTGCACTTCTTTTTCTACACAGCCACCGCTTACAGCTCCTGTAATTTTTTTATCTGAAGAAAGTAACATTCTAACACCAGGTTTTCTGTAAGAAGAACCTTCTAAATCAACAACGGTTGCCAATACATTTTGTATGCCTTTTTGCTGATTTAAAATAATTTGCTGAACAATTTCTTTAAATTCGTGCGTCATCTAATAATGTAAGTTTCTGTTTTTAAAAATACAATTTTTTATGAACTACAACTCAATACAGAGCAGCCTACTTTATGTCTAGCCCATTCAGGTCGTTTAGCAAACCATTTTTCGTAATTTGGTTGCTCAGCATATGGTTTTTTAAGCAATTGGTATAATTCTTCAATTAATAAATAATCGCCTTCGTTGGCAGCATCAATAGCCAATTGTGCCATATAATTTCGCAGCACATATTTAGGGTTTACTAAATCCATTTTTTCTTTTTTCTCGGTATCTGAAAAAGTTTCTTGTTGTAATCTTTTTAAATAACGTTGCAACCAATCTTTCCAATGCGTTTTTATTTCGTCTTTTACTTCATCAATAGTATAAAAAGCATTTGTAATTTTTTTAAAAGCACCTTCAAAAGTATCTTCCGAACTAATATTTGCTAAATTTCTAAAGAAAATAGTCATGTCGGTTTCTGTTAAATGTAAGGTTTCTTCTAATCTACCAATAAGCTCTTTGTCGTTTTCATCATCAGAAAATAAACCGATTTTAGCTTTCATTATATGATGTTTCTTTTCATTATAAATGTCAGAATATTCGTCTAAAATTGCTTGTATTGGTGCTACTTCTTCAATAAGAGGGTACAATGCGTTTGCGAGTTGAAACAAATTCCATAAACCAATTTGCGATTGGTTTCCGTATCGGTACCTTTTATGTTGATTGTCGGTTGTATTTGGTGTCCAACCAAAATCATAGCCTTCTAACCAACCATAAGGGCCATAATCTATTGTTAATCCTAAAATAGACATGTTATCGGTGTTCATTACGCCATGTACAAAACCAACGCGTTGCCAATGCACAATCATATCGATGGTTTTATTTCTTATTTCTGATAAAAAATCGAGATATTTTTGTTTTCCTTCGGATGTGATTTCCGGATAAAAATATTTGATGGTATAATCTGCTAAGACTTTTAGAGCAGGTGTATTTTTTCTTGCTGATAAAATTTCGAAATTCCCAAAACGGATAAAACTTGCCGCTAAACGAGTAACGATAGCTCCTTTTTCGTAGGCCGAATTACCGTTGTAAAGCATGTCTCTTAAAACTTTATCACCTGATAAACTTAACGACAAAGCGCGCGTGGTTGGAACACCTAAATGAAACATGGCTTCGCTACACAAATATTCTCTGATGGATGAACGTAAAACGGCTAAACCATCGGCAGTTCTTGAGTATGGAGTTTCGCCAGATCCTTTTAATTGTATTGCCCAACGTTTGTTGTTGTGAACAACTTCGGTTAAGTTTATAGCACGACCATCACCCAATTGTCCTGCCCAATTACCAAACTGATGTCCACCATAACACATGGCAAAAGGATGGGTGTTTTGTATGATTTTATTTCCAGTAAAAACCTTTAAAAACGCTTCTGAATTTGCATCTTCAGTTGATAGTCCGATTTCGTTTAACATTTCTGTAGAAACATGTAATAATTTCGGGTTTGCAGTTTTTGTAGGTTCAACAAACGAAAAACAAGCATCTAAAACTTGCCTGCGAGTGTTTCCTGTAATTTTATCGGCAGGTAATTCTTTATTAAAAGTATCTTGAATGTTAAGTTTCATCGTCTTTTTAAAAATAGTGCTATTTTAATTTGTCGGCATGTAATTTTCGCAATTTGGCTAGTTTTGGTTCAATTACAAAACTACAATATCCTTGTTGCGTATTTTCTCGATAATAATTTTGGTGTTCTTCTGTTGCTTTATAAAAAATAACGTATTTGGTTACTTCGGTTACTATTGCATCTTCATAGTAAGGTGTAATTTCTTTTAAAACATGCTGTGCTATTTTTTTTTGTATATCAGAATGATAAAAAATTACAGAACGATATGCTGTTCCACGATCAGCACCTTGTTGATTTAAAGTTGTAGGATCATGAGTTGTCATAAAAATAATTAAAATTTCTTGATAAGAAATAACAGCAGCGTCAAAAGTTATCTGAATAACCTCTGCATGACCAGTTAATCCAGAACATACTTCGCGATACGTTGGATGCCCAGGAACTGTACCTCCAGCATAACCTGAAACAACTTTTTCAACTCCTTTTACTTTTTGAAAAACAGCTTCGGTACACCAAAAACACCCGCCACCTAAAGTGGCTATTTGTAAATTTTTAGTCATAATTATTCTTTATCTAATTGCATTGCTTCTGAATTGATACAATATCTTAACCCACTTGGTTCTGGTCCATCAGGAAAAACATGTCCTAAATGTGCATCGCAAGTATTACATAATACCTCCACGCGCACCATACCAAAAGTTATGTCTCTATGATATTGAATTGCATTTTCTGTAATTGGTTGTGTAAAACTTGGCCATCCTGAACTTGAATTGAATTTTATAGTTGAATCAAATAAAGGAGTATTGCAACAAACACAATTATATTTCCCTTCATCATAACTAGTACATAATTCACCTGAAAAAGGACGCTCAGTTCCTTTTAAACGTGTAATTCTAAACTGTTCAGGTGTTAGTAGTTTTTTCCATTCATTTTCAGTTTTTTCAACTCTTTTTGTGGGAGTTGGGTTTCCTTTTACAGCAAAATGAATAATTTTTTCCCAAGTTAGCATACAAATTTTGGTTTTAATAATTAGGATTAAAAATATACTAATTTTAAATGACAATAATTAGGTACTTTTTGTACGTTAGTTTGTCGTGTTTAATCCGACAAACTTACATCTAATTAATAGTTAAATATTATTTTTAATTTAGCAAAAACCTTTTTAATGAAAAATTTATTAATTGAAGCTGAAAATTTTGTTATTCATCTTTTAAATGAAAAATTAACATCTTCGTTTGTTTATCACAATGTATTTCATACGCAACGAGTTGTCGAAAAAGCAAAAGAGTTGGTTGAAGGGATGCAAATTGATGAGGCATCTGCAAATAAATTATTGTTAGCGGCTTGGTTTCATGATACAGGTTATATTAAACAGATTGATGGTCATGAGGAAGAAAGCGTTAAAATAGCAGCGTTGTTTTTTAGAGAAAGAAATGTTTCAGAAACTATAATTAAAGAAGTTTCGGAGTTAATTTTAGTAACAAAAATGGATGCAACACCAGTTACTGAATTAGAAAAAATAATTTGTGATGCAGATTGTTCTCATTTAGGAAGTAAAAATTTTAGCGAGTATAATTCTTTATTAAGAAAAGAGTGGGAATTGGCTAAAAATCATGTTGTTTCTGATTTTGAATGGATTGAAGAGAATATAAATTTTTTAACAAATTATAGGTTTTATACTAGTTTTGCTGTTAAAAATTGGGAAAAACCTAAAAGTAAAAACTTAGCGCAGTTATTAAAGATTCAAAAAAAAACAGCTCAAGAAAATAGAAAGTTAAAGCAAAAAAGGGAGGAATTGGCTTTTAAAAAGAATAAAGTAGAATTACCTGAACGCGGAATTGAAACAATGTTTCGTGTTGCATTGAGAAACCATATAACATTAAGTGATATTGCTGATACAAAGGCAAATATTTTATTATCGGTAAACGCAATTATTATTTCGATGACGCTGTCTACACTAATCCCAAAGTTAGACAACCCATCAAATCATTATTTAATTATTCCGTCAATAGTTTTTATTTTATTTACGGTAGCTTCTATTATCTTATCAATAATGGCAACACGTCCTAATGTAACAGAAGGCAAGTTTACCAAAGAAGATGTTGCAAATAAAAAGGTAAATTTATTATTTTTTGGGAATTTTCATCAAATGAGTATGCCTGATTTTGAATGGGCAATGCATGAAATGATGAAAGATCGTGATTATTTGTATGGTTCACTTACAAAAGACTTATATTTTTTAGGATTGGTTTTAAATAGGAAATATAAATTATTAAGAACCACTTATACCGTTTTTATGATAGGTATAATTATAAGTGTAATTGTTTTTGCCATAGCGTTTCAAATGCAAGAAGTAACAAACCTAGTTTAGTAAAAAGAAAATCCTTTGTAATTCACGAAGGATTTTCTTTTTTAGTGTTTAAATTCTTCTATTAATTCGTCAATAGAAATAGTTTTTTTACTATCAAAACCTTCTTGATAAATGACTTCGATACGTAGCGCTTTTAGGCCAGAAACCCCTTGTAAGTCTTCTAATTCTAGTTTTTCGATATCACCTAACAAGTTTTTTGACTGTAAATAACTAATGTATTTTAGATACTCATTAGCATCTTTATCTTGCGAATAAACAATGGCTATTTTTCCAGGAACGGTTAAGCGCTCTTGCGTATTTTTAATATGGGCTTTATCTATTCGTTTTTTTATAATTTCATACCTAATATTATAAGCTCCATCAACATCAAATTGTTTTTCATCCATTCTAAATTTTATAGATAAAGGATTACTGTGTACTAATATTAAAGAAGCAACTTGTAAGTCATGATCCATAGCTTTACGTGCAGTATTAGCAACGTTTTCCATTTCACACATTGTTTGTAGTTGCCACAAGCGTAAGTTATAAAGATATAGTTGATCAAACTTTTTTTGCTTGGTTAAAGATTGCCCGATATACATGTTGTATTCTATACCGTCGGTTTTATAACGTTCAAAGTAATGTGGAAACATTACTTGTGCATTTCCTTGTTTCTTGTCAATAAATTTAGCGAGTTTGTCATTTAATAACGTAACGCTTTGTTCATAAGCTTTTCGTTTTTCATAAACTACATGTAGGTTGCTGTCTAAACGCTTCATATAAGTATTTACAACGCTAGTTAAATTATTGTTTAGCGATTTAATATGTTTAAATACTGGGTAAATTTCTCTGCTTAAAAAATCTAAAATACCAACTTCATCACCTGCTTTTAATCCGTTAATAACAGCATTTAGATACTCGTTTACACGAAAGGTTAACTCTTGGTAAATAGGTAGTTTTTCAGATTTACATGCTTGTTTCAATACAGATATAGCTAAGGTAAGTTGTGTAATTAAATCCTCTTTAATAGCTTCGTTTCTTGCTAAAGAAGATCCTTTTATATCTGTTTGACCATATAAAGGGTATACATTTTTAAAAACAATTTGTTCGATTTTTACATTTTCTTTTTTAGTAAAAACATCCGTTTGATATTGCTCAGCTGCTTCGTAAAATTTCCATTTTACTGTTGGGTGTAAAGAGGTGTAGTGTTCTTGTATTGTAGCTTCTAAAATGTTTATATATTCCTCCGAAAAACGGTCAATAGCTGCTTTAAAAACAGGAACAATGTCTGTTAATTTTTGATGATTTACCGAGTTTAATTCATAAGGTCTAGGAGAAGCTATTTCTAACAGCGCCAAATCATTATTTTCACTAGCTTTAAATGGAATTAATAAAATACTTCCAATATTTTTATCTTTTAATCGGTTAAAAAACTGATTACCTTTAGTGTTTTTTCCGTAGTTGTCAGTGTTTGAAATAATAACGGTTTCTTGTTTGTTAAAAAGCTTAGTGATAACATGATCACAAAAAAAAGTATTACAAGCTATTTCTTTTTCTTCTGTTAATAAAATAATGCTTTCAGATTTTTTAATCCGAGTGGATTGTAACGACAAATCGGTAGTGTCAAATACAGAAAAACCTACTTTTAAGTCTTTAATATTATAAAATTCGCTTAAGTTTTTACGCAGTTTTTCAATAATATTCCCATCGTCTTTTTGTAGTAAACTTGTTCTTATTGATGAGATGTTTTCGTCAGCAGTAACATCAAATAGCGTCATTAAACCGAAGCCTTTGAAAATATAGCTGTTCGGAGGGAATTTTTCTTTCCACACTTCAATGTTATCATAGTTGTCTAAAAGAATTTTAATATCTTCCTCAGTAATTTTTGGTGCACTACTAGAAGGTGCTACTTCCATAAAATCACCATTAAATGCCACACGATAATGTTTCATGATATTGTTTTCCTTATCAGGAATGTCAAAGAAAAAAGGACGTTTTAAGTCGATAGGATGGTTATAATACATGTTTAAAATAAAGGTACATGCCATGATGTACATTTTATCTTCTTCAAAATCTCTTACTTTAAATTCAAATCCTTCTCCAGCATTTTTAAGAATGTTTTCAAGTCGTTTAGTAAATTTAAATGAAGCGAAAGAGAAAGGAATTGTAGCTGCTTTTATTTCGTTTAAGGTTAATATTTCTGGGAATAAGGCTTCTAATAAAACATCGATAGTTTCTTCGTGTTTTTTTAGTAGAGAAAGGTCGGAAAATCCTTCGATAAGTTCTGGGTGGTTTTCAATTTCTTTAATTAATATGTTAACTGAAGCATCGAAAGGATGGTTTTTAGAGTTACTATTTTTATACTCTTTAAGCATATTATAGATTTTCTTAAAACTTACATTTAGTTGTAGTGGTAACTCTGTGTTTTGAAATTTTTTTAATTTTCTAACCTTCATAAAATATTTTCTTAACCTAATTACAAATTTACAAAATTTGTAGGCATATAGTCGTTGTTGCTTAATAAAGCTTTCATAGGCTAAAGCGTAAAAAAAAAGACATTAATTTAATTAATGACTTTTTTTGATAATTTTTATGTTAAAAAAACATTTTATAATCTCTTACTTTTCCTTTTTTTCCTAAGCTATTAAATTTCCAACTAAAACCTAACATAAAGTATTGTTGTAATACTGTACTTTGTGAGTCTTCAATATAATTAGAAGTTGCTCTACGTTGTGCATTGGTGTTTTGGTTTAATAAGTCATAGGCTTTTAAACTAATTGTACCTTGATCTTTTAATACAGAATAAGCTAAAGTTGCGTTCCAGAACCAAGAAGATTTGTTAAAGCCAATTACATTTGCATTGTAGTTGTACCTTATATCATTTCTCCATTCTAATTTTTTTGGAAAATTAGTTTTTGTTCTAAAACGTAAGGTTTGACTCGTAAAGTTTTGATTTTGATTCGTGTTAATGTCGTATTTAGTTTTAGAGAATGAAACATCGTAGCGAGTTTCAATTGAAATAAGCTTATTCCACTCTAAAGTTATTCCTAAGTTTGGTCTAAAAGAAGTTGTTTGAGCTCCTTCTTTTACTGTGTTTACTATGTTAAAATTTTTGTAGATACTTACATTAGAACCTGCTCTAAGTTTTAAATTGGTAATAGAGTCTAACTTAAGTTTTTTACTATAACTACCACCTCCCCAAAAATCGTAGCCTTCATCAGTGTTTTCGTAGGTTGAATTTCTGATAAACTCATCAGAGATCGTAGTATTTGAAATAATTTGATTTTTGAAAATACTACCACTCATATATAAATAGAGACCTGTACCAGCTTGCCAATTATATTTGTTAAAGTTAATGTAAGCTCTGTGGTTTTGTGTAGGTTTTAATTCTGGGTTACCTGTAATAATGTTAGATGGGTTGCTAACATTTGCAAATGGTTGAATTTGATTAATGTTAGGAACTTGATTTGTTAAACGATAATCAAAATAAATTGAAGCTTTTGAATCGAATCTATATCTAAAACCAGCATCTAGCGCTAAATTATTAAATTCTTTTTCTAAACTTAAATTTGGACGTAGTTTATCGTTGTTTTCTAATGTTCTGTTTACAAAACCAGTCTCAAAATTAAAACGCCATTTTTTCGTTTTATAAATTAACTCCAGCGCAGGTGTTTTAGCAATATCGTTATAGGTAAAATCTGAACTTAAACTTTGATTAAAATCACTGTATTGTTGAGTCGTGTTGTTAAAATCATACGTGTCTTCTTTGTTTTCTCTTTCATCGTTTTGATACGTGTATTTTGCATCTAAAAATAATTTTTTAGCAATTAAAGGAAAACGGTAAGTAACCTTTGTGTTAAAGCTATTTAAATTATTTGAAATTGCGCTTTCTTGATCCCTATTTTCAGTACTAGCATTTGGGCCGAATACTTCAATGGTCGATTTATTTAATTCGTCTGTATCAGCTTTGTCTATTTGATTTGTAATAGATGTTTTAATAAATGACCCTTTATTACCTAGTTTTTTGGTTAAATCAATAGTGTTTTGAAAATTATTAGCTTTAGATTTAACATAAGAATTACTGGTGTAATTGTTTGTTAAAGTGCCGTTTTCGTCTAAAGATTCTTCTTGTCTGCTGTTACTACCGTCTCTTTTATTAAAAACAAAAGAAGGTTTTATATTAATTAAAAAAGTTGAGTCAATTTTTATATCAAATTCAACACCAATGCTATGGTTATGGTTTTCATTATCAGATTTAGAAATAGAGTTTGAGAAGTATTTTCTGTCTGGAAGCGTGTATTCTTTGTTGCTTTTAGATTCATCATTAGAGTTGCTGCCAGAATAAAAGTAATTTGCATTTACATCAACACCCTTGCCGTATTGATCGGCATAAGTTGCGCCAGCTGTTTTAGATTTTACAATTCCACTTCCTCCGCCAAAACGTCTACCATTAATGCTAAAACTACCATTGCTGCTAACCCAATTGTTACCGCCGCCAAACATTTTTTGAATTTCACCAAAGCTAAAACCAGGAGAGTTTATGTTGTTGGTGCTTGCCAGAATACTAAATCGTTGGTCGTTGTCAAAACGATTAACCATTGTAGCTCCTTCAAAACGTTTGTCTGTTCCTGCGCCAGCAGATACTCTACCAAACCAACCTTTATTGTTTTCTTTTTTTATGGTAAGGTTAATTGTTTTATTGTTGGCGTCTCCTTTTTCGCCTGAAAACGCCTCTGATTTTGATTTGGTATCGGTAATTTGAACTTTTTCAATAATTTCTTTTGTTAAGTTTTTGGTTGTAATACTTGGGTCGTTACCAAAAAAAGGTTTTCCGTTTACTAGTATTTTATTCACTTCTTTACCGTTTACGGTAATTTTCCCTTCTTCGTCTACTTCTACACCTGGTAATTTTTTTAGTAGATCTTCAACGTTAGCATCTTTTTTTGTTTTAAAGGATTTTACATTGAACTCTAAAGTGTCTTTTTTAATAGTGATAGGTGCTCTTGATTTTATAACAACTTCATTAAGTAAATTACTTTCTTCTTTTAAAGAAATAGTACTTAAGTTAAAATTACTTTTTTTTCCTAAAGTAATTGTTTTAGTGTAGTTATCCATTCCTATGTAAGAGATGAATAGTTTTAAGTTTTTGTGAAAAGATTTACCCTCTAAAGAGAAGTTTCCTTTATTGTCAGATATTGTATAGGAAACAACTGTGCTGTCTTTTATTTTTTCTAAATGAATGGTTGCAGCTTCAATGGGTGTTTTTTCTTTACCGCTATTAATTTTACCAGTAATCTTAAATGGGTAAGATTGAGCAAATGTACTTGTAGTAAGTAATAACGTAAAAACAAAAAGTAGTTTTTTCATTGCTTTTTTATGAGTTGTTTAATAAACGCATAAAGAAAATGAAAAAACTACTTTAAAAGAGTTAATTTATGTTAAAGCTATATTTATTTTTGTCTAAAGTAAATAATAATTGGCACTCCATTAAAATTATAATGCTGGCGTAATTGATTTTCTAAATAACGCCTGTACGGATCACGAATATATTGAGGTAAATTAGCAAAAAATGCAAATTGAGGTGTATGCGTTGGTAATTGCATACAGTATTTAATTTTGATGTATTTCCCTTTGGTTGCAGGAGGCGGATTTTGTTCTAAAATCTCTAACATCGTTTCATTTAATTTACTTGTTTGAATACGACGTTTTCTGTTTTCAAAAACTTCAACAGCGGTTTCAATAGCTTTAAAAATACGTTGTTTTGTTAAAACAGAAGTAAATATAATTGGTACATCTGTAAATGGAGCTATTTTTCTTCTTATTTGCGCTTCAAAATCACGCATAGTATTGGTTTCTTTTTCAATCAAATCCCATTTGTTAACAAGAATAACGACTCCTTTTTTGTTTTTTTCAGCTAGCCAAAATATTTTTTCATCCTGACCTTCAAAATCACGAGTTGCATCAATAACTAAAACAGCAACATCACAATGTTCAATAGCACGAACAGCTCGCATTACTGAATAGAACTCTAAATCTTCTTTTACTTTAGATTTTTTTCGAATTCCAGCAGTGTCTACTAAGTTAAACTCAAAGCCAAAACGATTGTATTTTGTGTCGATAGAGTCACGAGTAGTACCCGCAATATTGGTAACAATATTTCTGTCTTCACCAATTAAAGCATTGATAAATGATGATTTACCGGCATTAGGGCGACCAACAATCGCAAAACGAGGCAATTCATTTTCTTCAACTTCATCTTCTTCAGGTATTTCTTTTGCAACTGCATCTAGTAATTCACCTGTACCACTACCATTTATTGAAGAAATAGTATGGTATTCACCTAAGCCAAGGTTGTAAAATTCAACCGCATCAGCATCACGCATTGCGTTATCTACCTTATTTACAGCCATGATAAGTGGCTTTTTAACTTGACGTAATATTTTAGCAACCTCATTATCCATTGGGGTAATTCCTTGCTCTACATCAACTACAAAAACAATAATATCAGCTTCATCAATAGCTAATTGAACTTGTTTACGTATTTCTCCTTCAAAAATATCATCCGACCCGACAACATATCCACCAGTATCAATTACAGAAAACTCTTTCCCGTTCCACTCAGATTTTCCGTAGTGTCTATCTCTTGTAACTCCACTTACAGAATCTACAATAGCTTCACGACGTTGTACTAAACGGTTAAATAAAGTGGATTTACCTACATTAGGTCTTCCTACAATGGCTACAATACTACTCATTTTGTAAAAATTTGTGCAAAGATACAACTTACGTTATGATTTTAAGCCGAATTTTAAAGAGTATACTATTTTTACTACATTGTGGGATAATTAGTTTAAAATATGGAGGATCAATTATATAATCAGATTTTTTTAAAACCAAGATTTCAAATTGATTTTGAAATGGATGCTGAGGTTTTATTAAATGAAGTTAAAGCACATTTATTGGATACATCAGTATATAAAATGAAAGTTATTGATAATCATGTTGTTATTGATGTGCCTGTTAATGAAACTCATTTTTGGTCACCTCAACTAGCTATTGAGATAGAAAAAATATCAGCAAATAAATCTAAAATTAAAGGGTTATTTGGTCCTAAACCACAAGTTTGGACTTTTTTTATGTTTTTGCATTTTGTGGTTGCCACCGCCTTTTTAATTTTTGGAGTTATAGCATATAGTAATTGGTCTTTAAAAAAAGTGTCAATTTTGCCAGTTGTAATGCTTGTTGTTTTACCAATTGTATGGGTATCGTTATATTTTGTAGGAACAATAGGTAAATCTACTGGTCAAAAACAAATGGATGAATTAAAAGATTTTACAAAATCATTTTTACAAAAAATAAATTAATCTTTGTAACCAAAACGTTTTAATTGACGTTCATTAGATCTCCAATTTTTATTTACTTTTACATATAAATCTAAAAAAACCTTTTTATCAAAAAACTGCTGTAAGTCCTTACGAGCTTCGGTACCTACACGTTTAAGAGCGCTTCCTTTATGCCCAATAATAATTCCTTTTTGGGTGTCACGTTCTACCATAATAATAGCTCGAATTTTTATAATATCCTCTTCCTCAATAAACTCTTCGGTTTCTACCTCAACAGCATACGGAATTTCTTTTTTGTAGTGTTGTAGAATTTTTTCACGAATTTTTTCGTTTACAAAAAAACGTTCAGGTTTATCGGTTAATTGATCTTTTGGGTAAAAAGCAGGTCCTTCAGGCAATAACTCTACAATTTTATTAAAAACTACTTGTACGTTAAATTTTTCTAAAGCTGAAATTACATGTACAAATGCGTTGGGTACTTTATTAGTCCAGTAAGTAACTTTTTCTTCAACTTCTACTTGTGTAGATTTATCTATCTTATTTAATAATAAAATAATTGGAATTTTACTGTGAATTATTTTATTAAAAAAAGCTTCGTTTTTTAACTCCTTTTCACCAACTTCAACCATATATATTAATACATCAGCATCATCAAAAGCCGATTTTACAAAATCCATCATAGAAGATTGTAATTCATAAGCGGGTTTTATAATTCCGGGTGTATCAGAAAAAACAACTTGATAATTATCATCGTTAACAATCCCTAAAATACGATGTCTTGTCGTTTGAGCTTTTGAAGTAATAATTGATAATTTTTCACCAACCAATGCATTCATTAAGGTTGATTTCCCAACATTTGGGTTTCCGATGATGTTTACAAATCCTGCTTTATGTGTCATGCTGCAAAGATAAGCTGTTTGAATTAAAAATATTTTTTTTTATTAGGTTGTTATTGATGTAGTTATAAAAAATAGTGTTTTTAAAAGATGTTTTATTTGGTTATAAGAAATAAAAGAGCGTATATTTGCACTCGAAATCGCGGGATAGAGCAGTAGGTAGCTCGTCGGGCTCATAACCCGAAGGTCACTGGTTCGAGTCCAGTTCCCGCTACTAAGAAAAAAGTCTTTCATTTATTTGAAAGACTTTTTTTGTTTTAAAAGTTCTATGATTAAAATAAGATTTAGTTATTTAATATAATTGAATAACTTAGCAAAAAAAGGTTTAATGATTTTAACGGTTTCAATAGTCTTATTTAATAATGAAATTAATGAAGTTAAGAAATTACTTTCTGATTTTTTTTCATCAACTATTAATTTATATGTTTTTATTATAGATAATTCGCATGAAAACAATTATAACTTTTTTAAAGAATATAAAAGCCTAGAATATATTTATAATAATGAAAATTTAGGGTATGGAAAAGCACATAATATAGCTATAAGAAAAGCAATTGAATTAAATTCTAAATATCATGCAGTTGTTAATCCAGACATAAGATTAGGTAAGAACCTGGTGTCCCAGCTAATTCTTTTTATGGATAGGAATAAGGAAATTGGTTTAAGTGCTCCTAAAGTATTATATCCATCAGGTAAATTACAATTTTTGTGTAAGTTAATACCTACTCCAAAAGATTTAATTATTAGACGCTTTTTACGGGTTAAAAAGATTGTTAAAAAGAGGGATGAAAAGTATGAATTAAGAAACTTCAATTACAATAGTAATATAGATATACCATATGTATCGGGTTGTTTTATGTTTTTTAGAACAAGTATATTAAAAAAAGTGAATGGATTCGATGAGCGTTTTTTTCTTTATTTTGAAGATCTAGATTTAACGAGGAGAGTAAATGAACTATGTAGAACAGTTTTTTTTTCCGAAGCATTTATTTATCACGTTTATAATAAAGAATCATATAAGAAAAACAAAGTTTTTTTACATCATTTAGTATCGTCAATTAAATATTTTAATAAATGGGGATGGTTTTTTGATGAAAAAAGAGAGGAAATAAATAAAAGAACACTTCTTCAAATAGATATTAAAAAATGAATATTTTAAAAAGCATATTATATTTTTCTATTTTTAATTATCCTTTAACACTAGAGGAGGTTTTTCGTTTCTCAGATTCTAAAAAAAAAGAGGAGGTAGTTAAACAGATATTAAGTTTAGAGCAACGAGGGATTATCTATAATAACAATGGGTACTATTCTATACTTAATGATAAAAACATTTTAGATAGAAGGCTAGAAGGAAATAAAAATGCTGAAAATATAATGCCTAAAGCTTGGAAGATAGCTAAGTTTATATCCAATTTTCCATACATAGATAGTGTTTGTATTTCTGGATCATTATCAAAAGGATATTTTGATGAGAAGAGTGATATTGATTTTTTTATTATTACCAGAAAAAATAGAATTTGGATTGCCAGAACTTTACTGATACTATATAAGAAAATATTCTTGCTAAATTCTAAAAAATATTTTTGTGTAAATTACTTTATGAGCAGCGGTTATTTAAGTGTAGATGAAAAAAATAGATTTACTGCTACAGAAGTCGCTACGCTAATTCCTTTATACGGAGAAATTACATTTAAAGAATTTCTTAAAGAAAATAAATGGGTGTATGGTTTTTTTCCAAATTTAATTAGAAAAGAAAAAAATATTAAAACAATCTCTAAAAGTGCTTTTACTAAAACGGTTGAAAAACTATTGAATTATAAAGCAGGAGATTATATAGAAAAGATTTTTATGAAAATAACTATAAAAAAATGGAGAGATAAATTTAATCATTTACCTAAAGAAGATTTTGAAATAGCTTTTAAGTCTTCAGAGAATGTATCAAAACATCACCCGAGTAATTTTCAAAAAAAGGTACTGTCTTTATTAAATGAAAAATACGAAGAAATCGAAGAAATACATAATATAAAACTTGCGTCAGAACATGCTTAACATTGCTTTTTCACATTCTTATTTTTATCCGTTTGACGAAAAACAGTGGAAAAATAAAACCCCTTTTCCACCGCTTGGAACTATGTATGCTGCATCTTTTTTAAGAGAAAAAGGGTATGTTGTTAGTCTATTTGATACATGTTTGCTTAAAAATATTGACCCATTACATTCGTTTTTAGAAATTAATAAGCCTGATATTTTTGTAATTTATGATGATGGTTTTAATTACCTCACTAAGATGTGCTTAACCAATATGAGAGAAGCAGCATTTGAAATGATTTTAAAAGCAAGAGGGAATAATTGTAAAATAGTAGTTTGTAGTTCTGACGCTACTGATCATTATGAAAAATATTTGGATGCTGGAGCAGATTTTATAATTCAAGGAGAGGGAGAAGTAACATTAAAAGAGTTAGTAGGTAAGTTTCAGAATAAAGAAGATGCCACAGTAATTGATGGAGTTGTTTATGTTAATGATAAAGGGGAAATTATTAAAAATCCAAAAAGACCTGTTTATAAAGACCTTGATAGTTTTCCAATGCCTGCTTGGGATTTAATAAATATTAATGATTACAAAAAAATTTGGGAAGAAGGAGGGAAAGAGTTTAGTTTAAATATGGTTACTACTAGAGGATGCCCGTTTAAATGTAATTGGTGTGCTAAACCAATTTATGGAAATAGATACAATTCACATTCTCCAGAATATATTGTTGCACATATTAGTTATTTACAGAAAACTTTTGGAGTTAAAAAGTTTTGGATGTGTGATGATATTTTTGGTTTAAAATCACAATGGGTACAAGAGTTTAATACTTTATTGAAGAAAGAAAACTTAAATATTAGTTATTATATACAAAGTAGAGCAGATTTATTATTAAAAGAAGAAAATATAGAAGCATTAGCCGAAAGTGGATTATCTGAAGTTTGGATTGGTGCTGAAAGTGGGTCTCAAAAAATTCTTGACGCTATGGATAAAGGAACTACCATAGATCAAATAGAAAAGGCTACTTATTTACTAAAAGAAAAAAATATAAAAGTTGCTTTTTTTATTCAGTTTGGATATTTAAACGAAACTAAAGAAGATATCGATTTAACAATTAAAATGATACAAAAATTGTTGCCTGATAATATAGGTGTTTCGGTATCTTATCCATTACCTGAGACAGAATTTTACGAAAAAGTAAAAGATGATTTAAAGCTAAAAGCTAATTGGACAGATTCTGATGATTTAGCAATGATGTTTCAAGGATCATTTAATTCTAAATTTTATAAAAAACTGCAGCGATATGTTCACAAGGTTTTTAGGAAAGCTCAAGGAGTTTTTAATTTTAAAAAAATGATTAGAAACCCTTTTAGTTTAAAAATGTATGAGTGGCGTTTAGTTTTTTTATTACCATATTATATAACTACCTCAATGATAAATAAATTGCAACTAAATAAATTAGAGAATATTAATGACTAGTTTTTTTGATATTGCAGCAAAAACATACGATGATACCTTTACGAACACTAAAATAGGTAGGGAACAGCGTAAAAAAGTTTATAAAAATATTGAACATATATTTTCATCAGAAAAAAAAGTAAATGTTTTAGAATTAAATTGTGGGACAGGTGTAGATGCAATTGCTCTTGCAAAAAAAGGACATAATATAATAGCCACAGATATTTCAGAAGAAATGATTAAAGTAGCAAATAAAAAGAATAGCTATAATAATTTAAATTTTGAAGTTTTAGATTGTAAAAAACTTTCAAAAGATTCTTTTAAAAAAGAATTTGATGTTGTTTTTTCAAATTTTGGAGGATTGAATTGCTTCTCTCATGAAGAGTTGAGAGAGTTTTTAAAAATGGCTTCAGAATTATTAGTATCTAAAGGAAAATTAGTAATGGTACTGATGCCTAAAAACTGTGTTTGGGAACAACTTTATTTTTTAGTTAAAGGAAGTTTTAAAAAGGCTCAAAGAAGAAATACAAATGAAGCTTTATTGGTGAATGTTGATGATGTACAAGTGCCAACTTGGTATTTTAACCCAAAAGGAATAATTGAAATGTCTAAGGTAAATTATACATTAATTAACTATTCTCCTGTAGGAATCGTAATTCCACCTTCTTATTTAGAAAAGTCGTTTTTAACTAAAAAGCCTATTTGGAATATTTTAAAAACAATCGAAAAAAGATTGTCAAATCGTTTTTTAGCGAAATATGCAGATCATTTTATAATTGAATTGATAAAAAAATGAATGTAGTTTTAACCCATGCATATTATTTATATGAAGATGATAAGGAGCAAAAAATTATGCGGCCTTATGCTCCTTTAGGACTATTATATATATCGAGTTATCTCAATAAAAATAAAATTGAAAACGATGTATATGATAGTACTTTTTATTCATTTAAAGAGCAGTTAGAGTTTATTGAGGAGAAAAAACCTAAGGCGATAGCTATTTATACTAATTTAATGACAAAAGTTAATGTTATTAAGTTGATGAAAAAACTTAAAACAAATGTTAAACTAAGAGGAGTTAAAATTATACTTGGAGGGCCAGATGTAACCTATAATTGTGAGAGTTACCTAAAGGCAGGTGCTGATTTTTTGGTTATAGGAGAAGGAGAACAAACTACTTTAGATTTATGTTCAGCAATTTTTAATAATGAAAGTTATAACACGATTCAAGGAATCGCTTTTTTACTTGATGAAAAAGTTATTAAAACAGCCCCGAGAGTAAAAATAAAAGATTTAACTGATTTACCATTGCCTAATAGAGAAGCAATACCTGTTTATAAGTATTTAGAAACTTGGAAAAAACACCATGGACAAAGCTCTATGACTGTAAGTACACAGCGTGGTTGCCCATATACATGTAAATGGTGTAGTACTGCCGTTTATGGGCAAAGTTATCGTAGAAGGTCTGCAAACTTAGTTGCTCAGGAATTAAAATTATTAAAAAATAAGTATCAGCCGGATTCTATTTGGTTTGTTGACGATGTTTTTACAGTAAGCCATAAATGGATTAAAAGTTTTCATGAAGAAGTTATAAAACAAGATGCTATTATTCCTTTTGAATGTATTACGCGTGCAGAGAGATTAACCGATGAGGTTTTACAACTTTTAAAAGAAGCGGGGTGTTCTAGAATTTGGATTGGAGCAGAAAGTGGTTCGCAAAAAATTGTTGACGCTATGGATAGACGTGTAGATATTAACGTAGTAAAATCAGCAATTCAAAAAACAAACGCCTTAGGGTTAGAAACAGGTACTTTTATTATGGTTGGTTATCCTGGAGAGGATGAAAAAGACATCTACGAAACGGTTAAATATTTAAAAGCAGCAAATCCAACACATTTTACAATTACTGTTGCTTATCCTATAAAAGGAACTTCATTATATAATGAAATAGAACAAAATATTACGATACAGCCTGATTGGAAAACTACGACCGATAGAGATATAGATTTTAAAAGAACATATTCTCGAAAATATTACGATTATGCAGTTAAGTATATTGTAAATGAAGTAAATTCTAATAAAGAGATTTTAAAAGGAGATAGAAAAAGTTTCCTTTATTTTATGAAAATAAAAGCGAAATCAATTTTAGCATATTGGGCAATGAAATATTATAAGAATCTATGATTATAAATCCTCTTTATACACGGAATGGTGTCGGTTATTTAACTGAAGAAAAAGAAAAATTTGAATCAGACTATATTAGAGCTCGTGAGAAAGAAAATAGAATATTGATAGATAAGGAAGTTTCCATACTACCAAAAACATTTGCAGAAAACCCCAATAAAAAAGAGTGGGAATTACGAGGGAAATCAACGAAAAGATTTTTAAAATATTTAGGAAATAAAAACAGAGGTTTATCTATTTTAGATATAGGTTGTGGAAATGGTTGGTTTACGAATCAATTATCAAGTGTTTTTAAAGAAAATAAAGTTATAGGGTTAGATGTAAATAGTGAAGAATTAGAACAGGCTGTACGTTTGTTTGGGAAAGGTAAAATTAGTTACCTGTATGGAGATATCTTCAAGTTAAAGAGTTTTGAAGAGCAATTTGATATCATTACTTTAAATGCTTCTGTTCAATATTTTTTAGACTTTCAAAAATTATTTTCTATTTTGAAATTATATTTAAAATCAAAAGGTGAAATACATATTATAGATAGTCCGTTTTACAAGAAAGAAGAACTGTCGAAAGCAAAATTTAGAACTGAAAAATATTATAAAAATTTAGGTTTTCCACAAATGACATTAAACTATTTTCATCATGAAATTACAAAGGTGAAAGATTTTGAAATTCTTTACATGCCTAATAGAAGTATTTTTCATAGAATATTAAAAAGAAATGATTCTCCGTTTCCGTGGTTACGTTTTGTGAAAAAATAATTGAAAAAGAACTGTTTTGAAAAAATGATTAAAGAGTTAAAATAATATCAGGGTAAGAGTTTATGTAGTTTTGATATTGATGTGATTTTAGGTGGAAGAAGATTGGTATTTGAATATAAGAATCTTAGGTGGTAAAGATATTACAACTTGTCTATTACTGATTTAGTTTTGTTTCATCTAATTTTTTTTTAAATAAACAATGAAATGGTAATAATGTAGTATTATTTTATGAAGATCTATCAATTAGAAATAGAAAACAAGTTGCCATATGGTTGTCGTTTGTATATTGTAAAAAAAAGATTTAGTTTCGATAGTCAACAAGACAAGAAGAATAGGGTAAAAGAATATTCTGATTTTTTAACACCCTAAGGACAATATCAGAAATTCATTCTAAAACAATTTCTGTTATGCACCTATGATTTAAGAAGTTTATAGGAAACATAGTCAAATATTTGTAAGGTTATGTTTTTGTCTCTTTTTTTTAAAAAAATAAAAAAATTAACTTATGATTTGGATGAAAGTTAAATGTCGTTTCTTATTGTTTTATAGGAATTATTTATTAAAAATAGGATTGAAAAAAGCATTGCTTAAAAATAGGTATGGTGAACGTATTTTGTTATTTCATGGGGTTGATAAAGTAGGGAACACTAGTTTAAGCAGTAGGTTTTTTTCTGAAGAATATTTTGAGCGATTTATAGAATATATTGCGTTACACTATAATATAGTTTCTGTAGGTGATTATTATGCTAAAAATTTTAAAGAGAATACGTTGAATATAGCAATAACTTTTGATGATGGATATTTAAATAATTATGAATATGTAATTCCAATTTTGAAGAAGTATAAAGTACCGGCAAGCTTTTATATTACAACAATTCATGAGCAAGCTTCATTTTTATGGACAGATTTTTTAGATTTGGTTTCATTAAAAACAAAAGTAAAGCAAATTTTTTTTGAAGGAAATACATATGAGAAAAATAAAAAGTCTGAGTTTGTTAACAAAGGAATGTCTTTGAAAAAAAAAATGAAAACAATTTCTTATGAAAAAATTAAATCAGTTTATAAACTTTTTAATGAGGATTGGAATGTTATAAAATCGAGTTCATTAAAAGAATATTGGCAATTAATGAATTTCAGACAGATTAAAAGTATTTCGGAAAATTCATTGTTTACTATTGGTTCTCATGCCCAAACACATGCTAATTTATTAGCGATTTCAATTGAAGAAGCAAAAGGTGAAATTATTGAAAGTAAAAATAAATTAGAAAACATATTAGGGATTCCTATTGAAGAATTCGCGTTTCCTTTTGGTTATTATTCAGATGAGCTTGCTAATTATTGTTTAGAGATTGGGTATAAAAGAGTTTTACTAGTTGATTATAATAAAAATGAGGCTAATAAAAATGAAGTTTTTAAAAATCGTTTTGTAATGAATCCTTATATTTCGTTTGAACTTCAATTAATTTGTTTATTAAAAGGCTCTTATTTTTAAAATGATGTTATATAAGTTTGTCCCACTTACTTCAGAAAATATAAAAGATTTAATTTACCTCTATAAACATGTTTTTGGGAAAATTGTAACTTTAGATGAGCTTTTAGCTAAGTTTGATACTTCTTATCTAGGTACCGGTTATTTGGGGTATTTAGCTTACGATAAGGGCAAACCTATTGCCTTTCAGGGAGTAGTTCCTGTCTTAATGAAATATAATGAAAAAACTGAACTTGCTGCTCAATATACAGATTCTATGACACTACCAGCCTATGCTAGAAAAGGTGTTTTTACGAAATTACTGAAACTTACAGATGAGGCATTAAAAGAGGCTAATGTTAAATTTGTTTGGTGTTTTCCAAATCAAAATTCAGAATACGTGTATATGAATAAATTAAATTGGCAATACAAAGAACGTATGCAGAGATTTAGTGTGAAAACGGCCTTAATTCCAATTGAAAAAATTACAAGGAAATTAGGTGTAATTAATCGCTTATACAAAAAAAGAGTTTTTAATATTTTAAAAAAATATAAAACAGATGCAATTATAAAGGGAAGTGTTTTTCAAGAAAAAAATATTGTTTCAACAGTTAGAAACCATGAGTTTTATAAATACAAAACGTTTACAAATAATTTTACCATTTCTATTGAAGGAGTCCTTTTTTGGATAAAAATTAAAAATGGATTGTTAATAGGTGATATAGAAACCCCATCAGAAGAATTGTTTCATATAGCATTTAAAAAAATAAAAAAGATTGCAACATTTAATGGAATTGGAGAAATTAATATTCAAGCTTCACCAAATACACAAATTTCAAAATTGATGAGAAAACACTCGAAGAAAACCTTTGAATCTTGGACTGTTGGATATAAGAATTTCTCTTCTGATTTTCCTCTAGAACAACTTAAGTTTACTTTTGGAGATTTAGACACTTTTTAGTATGAAAGATAAAGAGTCACATATTGTTTTTTTAACACCAGGTTTTGCTTCTTCTGAAGAAGATTCAACTGTAATACCAGCATTAGCTATTTATTTAAAGGAATTAAAAAAAACTATTCCAAAAGCTCGTTTAACTGTTATTGCATTTCAATACCCTAAATTTATTGAACAATATAAATGGTTTGATATTACTGTAATACCTTTAAATGGATCTAATAAAAGAATAAAAAAACCTTTTATATTTTATAAAGCAAAAATGAAGCTTAATCAATTGAATGAAAAACAGCCAATTAGTTGTGTTCATAGTTTTTGGATTGGTGATTGTTCTTTTATAGGACAAAGGTTTTCGATTAAGAACAATATAAACCATGTTGTTACAGTTATGGGGCAAGAGAGTGTCGTTAGAAATAGATTTGTGAAATTTATTAATGAGAAAAAGTCAAAAATTGTATCTCTTTCTAAAAATCATTCTGAAGATTTAAAAAATAAATTAAACATTAGCTCTCAAATAATTCCTTGGGGAATATCCTCTTCAAGTTTTCCTGATTTAGAGTTGAATTCAATTGATATTTTAGGTGTTGGTTTTTTAAATGATGTAAAAAACTATTCTTTTTTTATTAAAGTGATAGCTTTTTTAGTGAAGAAACACCCTAATATTAAAGTTGAAATTATTGGTGAAGGAAAAAAATATACCTCTTTAAAAGAAGAGATAAAAAAATTAAATCTTAATAAAAATATAAAATTAACGGGGTTATTACCAAGAAGTGAAGTTTTATTAAAAATGTCTAAATCTAATATTCTTTTACATACAAGTAGGTATGAATCTTTTGGTTTTGTTTTTCCAGAAGCTCTTTACTCAGGTATGAGAATAGTTTCTACTAATGTTGGTTGTGCTTCTGAATCAATGTTTTGGAAAGTTGGAGGTAATGTAAAGGATTTAGCAAGTTATTGTGATGATTTTCTCTTGTTTACTACTGTTAATAAAAAAAGAATACATTTATATTCAATAGAAAATACAATCAAATCTTATTTGAATTTATATCAGTTAACAGAATAAAATGATAAATCAACTAAAAATTATCTTATCCATTATTCCTGAAAAATTTAGGAAAAAACTACCCTTTTTTGTATCTCTATCTTTTTTAAATCTTTTATTAGATCTAATTTCAATAGCTTATTTAATACCTGTTTTTTTGTTGTTAATAGATTATAAGATGGTTTTAGAAAAAGCTTCGGAATTTATACAAATTAGTGAGTCTAATATTCCTTTGATTGTTGTTTTATTTATTGTCAGTTTTATCGTAAAAAATTTAATACAGATAAGGATTAATACCTACCAATCTCATTTTATTTTTAATATTGCAACGAAATTATCATCAAAATTTTTAAATAATTTTTTGACAAAAAACTATCTTGATTTTCAAAAAAAAAATACAGCAAAAAGTATCCAGAATATTAAAATAGTTGGATTAGATTTTTCAAACCATATTTTGTTGTCAATTAATACATTTCTTACAGAAGGTATTGTTGTTTTTATTATATTAGGAATAGGTATTTACTTTTATCTAAAGCTAACACTAATCGTTTTAGGAATTTTTTCATTAGCTTTTATTTTTTTAATATTTCAAAGGAAAAAAAAAATTATCGCCATAAATGATTCCTTAAAAAGCAGTTATCATGAGGTTACATCACAATTAATAAATATAATTCAAGGTTTTTTGGAGTTAAAAAGCTTAAATAAAGAATTACATTTTTATAAGAAGTTTAATAAAAGCGTTCATCATTTTAATAATCAATATGCGAAGTTGGAAATTTACAAGAAATCTAATAACAAGTATTTAGAAATTTTAATGGTGGTTGGATTGACTTTTGTTGTTCTTTTTCTAATTCAAGCACAAAATTCAACAATTTCAAATGTTTTTGTAATTTCATTTATTGCAGGTTCTGCTTTAAAATTGCTACCGTCAATAAATAAAATAATTGTGTCTTATACTAATTTTCAATCATTCAAGTATACGATAGATATTTTAAGTGAAGTTGTTAACTTAAATAAAAACACGACTATAATTAATACCCCTTTAAAAAAGAATTTTATTTTAAAGGATGTTTCATTTCAGTACAGTTCCAAGAAACGTATTATTGATAATGTAAATTTAACTATTCTTAAGGGGGAGGTTATTGGGATATCTGGAGATTCTGGAACAGGTAAAACAACCTTCGTAAATATTATTATGAATCTTCAAAAACCTCAGAAAGGAGCTGTTTTTATTGATGATTTTAAAATTTGTAATGAGCATAATTTATTTGGTATAATTAATTATTTACCTCAAAATTCTTTTATATTTGAAGGATCTATTATTGATAATATCACTTTAGGTGAGGGTGAAAAGAATATTGATTTTAAAAAAATTCATAAGCTTTCAGAGATCCTAGAATTAGATAGTATTATAAAATCTGAAGAAAAACTATATTTAGATATTAATTCTTTAAAAATATCTGGAGGTCAAAAGCAACGAATTGCATTATTACGTTCACTTTATCATAATTTTGATATTTTAATATTAGATGAAGCGACAAATCAATTAGATGAAAAGTTAGAAGAAAGAATACTTAATTATCTTGTTGAATTAAAAAAAGAAGGAAAAACAATTATAATGATTTCACACAACCCAAAAATGAAAAAAATTAGCGATAAATATTATGTTCTAAAAGATAGAAAATTAGTGATGATTAAATAAAGTTTCAATTAATTTTTCTAAGCCAGATGATAAAGCCTTAAAAGAAAGTTTATTATTAAAATGGTTTTTAATTTTTAATGATAGTGATTTAGAATTAAAATTCTTTAACGATTTTAATTTTTCTAGAAGATCTTCTTTATCTCCTGGTTTAAATAGTTTTGCATATTTACCATTCTCAGTTATTGCTCTATTTGAAGCAATATTAGTTATTATAGGGATACATCCACAAGCCATCGATTCTATAAGAGCTGTTGATCCACCCTCATAGTATGATCCTAATAAAAAATAAGTGCTTTTTTGATACCATTCTTCTAATTCTGAATTATCAATAACTCCCATTAGTTTGATTTCATTTGTTATTCCACTTAAATTTAGAATGTCAATAATTTTTTTCTCTAGTTCTTTCTCTGAATAAAATAAGACTAATTTGGCTTTTGAATTGATTTTGATATAAGATATAAATGCTTCTATTATAGTTATAGGGTCTTTGTTTTTATTTAGTCTACCAACCCAAATAAATAAATTAGCATCCTTTTTGATAGTGCTATTATAAGAAAAGTGAGTAGATAATTCAGGTTGGGTAAAAATTTTAACTCTAGAAGATATTAAATCTTTTGAGATCCAATTATCAGCCATATCAATAGATGTGAAAATATAAGCATCAATAAATTTATCTAACTTACTTAAAATATTTTTCTTAAGCCAGTTATGAGGAGGCCTTTCAGCATGATGTTGAATAATGATTTTGGTGTTTTTTTTTAAATAAAATTTAAAGAAAATAACATGATATATCTTACTAAAACCATGAATGTAAATAACATCAGGAGAAATTTTTTTAATTAAAAAATGAGTTTTTAAATCAATTAAAAACTTCTTGTTATTTGTTTTTCTTTGGAAATAATAAAAAATATTATTTTTAATAAAAAAGTTTTTTACACCAATAAATTCTATGACACTAATTTTATGTTTTTTTTTAAGTTCTAAAAGAACGTCATATACAAAGTGAAATTTTATAAGTTTTTCATTTGGGTCTAGGATTTTAGGTAAAGAATGGTAATTTAAAAATAATACATGTTTACTCTTCATTTTTTAATTGGGGATTATTTTTTATAATATTAATAAAAAATAATTAGGTTTTAAAGCTTAAAACTTATATTTTTCTTATTTATTTTAAATTAAATTTATAGTTCAAGAGAACACATTAAATATGTACAAAGTATTAAAAACAATCAATAAAAATTATTTTCCAAACAAATATTTATTCGCACCAGAGTGGATTGTTTTAGGGGTAAATAATGTTTGTAATTTACATTGTAAAATGTGTGATGTAGGAACCAAAAATTTAGAGAGTAATTTTGCTCAAAATTTAGTGGGGACTCATCCTATAAACATGCCAATAGAATTAATTAAAAATATTATTGATCAAGTAAAAGAAAATTTCCCTAAGACTAAATTAGGTTATGCTTTTACAGAACCTTTAGTATATCCTCACTTGATTGAGTCTTTAGCATACGCAAATAAGATGGAGTTGTATACAACCATAACAACAAACGCTTTAACCTTAAAATATAAAGCGCAACAACTAGTAGATTCAGGAGTTAATGAAATTTATATATCTTTAGATGGTCCAAAAGACATTCACAATGAGATTAGAGGTCATAAAAAATCTTTTCAAAAAGCATTAGAAGGTATTGAGGAGCTTATTAAAATTAATCCTAAACAATCTGTATCTGTTTTTTGCGTAATTACAGAATGGAATATTGGTTATTTAACTCAATTTATTAATGAAATTAAACATTTGCCTTTAAAAGAAGTTGGTTTTATGCATACTAATTTTACCCCAGAATATGTTGCTCGGTCCCATAATGAAAAATGGAGTCAATACTATTTAGCTACTTCGTCAAATATGGATGAAATAAATATAGATAATTTTAATCTTGATACTCTTTTAAAAGAAATAAAAAAGATAAAAACTACCAAATTAAATTTTAATGTAAGTTTTTCACCAGATATATCTACAAAAGAAGGGTTAAATGTTTTTTATCATGCACCCCAAGAAATTATAGGAAAAGGATGTAATGATGTTTTTGGAAACATAATGATAAAATCTGATGGTAGTGTAATTCCGGCTCATGGAAGATGTTATAATTTAGAGTTAGGAAATATGTATAAGGAATCTTTGAAAGAGGTTTGGAACTCTAAAGTATTGAAAAAATTACGTAATGACTTAAATAAATCAGGAGGGTTGTTCCCAGCCTGTAGTAGATGCTGTAGTGCTTTTTAATTATGAAAAATAAAGTAATAATATTTAATCCTAAAAGTGGAAATGCAAAACATAGAATACCGAACTCTATTTTGCAGGTTGGAGCATCTATTCATGAAGAGTTTGAATATGTTTTGGTAGATGGGAATTTAGAAAAAGATCCACTTCAAGAAATTTTTAAATATTTAGAAACAGGTGAGTATAAGTATTTTTGTTCAACTGTTATGCCGGGACCACAACTTAGACAAGCAATTCCTTTTACCAAAAAAATAAAAGAAACGTTTCCTAATGTTACTGTAATTTGGGGAGGTTATTTTGCCTCTAACCAATACGAGGTTTGTATGGATTCTCATTTAGTAGATTATATTGTAAATGGGCCTGGAGATGTAACTTTTCCTTCTTTATTAAGTGTCTTAGAAGGAGAAAAATTAGGTAAAGTAGTCTTTGAAAAAACGTTGAGTAATATAGATAATTTGATTTTTAGAAATGGTGATGGAAAAATCGTTAAGACTAAAAAAGAAAAATTGTTAGATCAGGATGCATTACCCAATTTACCTTATACTTATTTAGATACTTTTTACCCACTTGAAAGTTATTTAGGAAAAACTTTTATGGGGAAAAGAACTTTAGCTTATCATTCGAGTATGGGGTGTCCATTTACATGTTCATTTTGTGGAATTGTACCGATTTTTAGTGGTAGATGGAAAGGTAAATCAGCTGAAGGAATGTATCAAGATGTAAAGTATTTTAAAGAGAAATACAATGTTGATGCAATTGAATTTCATGACAATAATTTTTTTACCTCAAAAAAACGAGTTTTAGAATTTTCTAATTTAATTTTAGAGGATAATATTAAATACTGGGGAGAAGGAAGAATTGATACACTTAATAAATATTCTGATGAAGAGCTAAAGTTGATGAAAAAGGCAGGTTGTGAAATGATTTTTTTAGGCGCAGAAACAGGAAATGATGAAGTGTTAAAGCAAATGAATAAAGGAGGTACACAATCTGGGAAAATGATTAAAGACTTTGCTTTACGTATGGGGAAAGCGGAAATTATTCCTGAAATGTCATTTGTTTTAGGAATGCCCGCAGATACTGAAGAACAAGTGTATAAACAGATTCTTTGGGATATCAATTTTATTAAAGAAATTAAAGAAATAAACCCAGATACAGAAATTATTATTTATTTATATAGCCCAACCCCAACAAAAGGATCAGAATTATATAAGCAAATTTTAGATGCAGGTTTTTCTTTTCCAGAGACTTTAGAGGAGTGGGTTTTGCCAAGTTGGGAAAATTTTGATTTACGTAAAAACCCATTAACTCCTTGGTTAAAACCATACATGATTGATACCATTAAAGATTTTGAAACGGTATTGAACGGAAAATATCCAACAGTATCTGATTTTAGAATTCGTGGATATAAGAAAAACATATTACGTTTGGTTTCTAATTGGCGTTACAAAACAGGTTTTTACAATTACCCTTATGAAATAAAAGTATTACATAAAGTTTGGAAATACCGTCAACCAGAAGTAGAGGGTTTTTACTCAGAATAGAATTATGAGAGGTTTTATAAAAAAAGTAATTCACCCTTTCTTTAGAGTTATAACTAAACTTTGGTTTTCTAAGCCAAGGAAGTATTCTTATAAAAAAGTAAGTGTAACAGTACATCCAGAAGTGTTTCCTCCGCATTATACAATAAGTACTAAAATTTTATTAGATTTTATTAGCACTTTAAGTATTTCAAAAAAAGACTTTTTAGAGCTAGGTTGCGGTTCAGGAATCATTTCTTTATATGCGGCGTCAAAAAAAGCAAACGTTACAGCAGTAGATATAAACGTAAAGGCTATCGAGTATTTAAAAAAATCGGCTTTAAAAAATAACTTATCGATTACTGTGATATATTCAGATTTGTTTTCTGAATTGAAAGATTCATATTTCGATTTGATAGTCATAAATCCTCCTTATTATCCTAAAGATCCACAAAATCAAAAAGAACAAGCTTGGTTTTGTGGGGTAGATTTTGAGTATTTTAAACAATTGTTTCATGAATTATCTAAAAGAAAAAAAACTGAAACTGTATATATGATTCTTTCAGAAGATTGTAATTTAGCTAAGATTAAAGATATTGCTTTAAATCACCACTTTGAAATGAAAATTATTTTAGAAAAGAAAGTGTTTAAGGAGAGAAATTTTATTTTTCAAATTATTAAGAATAAAAAGTTATAATTAGGTGAAAATTTATTAAACCCCGTAATTTAGGATGAGTTTGTTAGTTACTATTTAAGGTTAAAACTATTTTAATAGTTTTAACCAAAATAATGAAGTCTAATTTCCAAGGGTATTTTTCTATATAGTATAAATCAAACTTTAATTTTTTTAGGTTGTCCTTAGGTTTTGCTTTAGGTAAATTAACTTGAGCCCAGCCAGTAATACCTGGCTTTATGGCATGTCTTAACTTAAAAGAAGAATTCTCTTTTAAATATTCATTAACATAATGAGGTTGTTCAGGTCTAGGACCTATAAAACTCATGTCGCCTTTTAAAACATTAAATAGTTGAGGAAGTTCGTCAATTTTAGAAAGTCTTAAGATTTTACCTAAAGAGAAAATTTTAAAATTAGATTTTTCTATGTGGTCATTTTGAACATTAGAAATTGTTCTTATCTTGTATATTAAAAATAGTTTATTATCTTTTCCTACTCTTGTTTGTGAATATATAGCAGATTCTTTTAGGGTTATTTTAGTTAGTAATAAAGCAATTATAATTAAAGGTAGTGATATCGGTAAAAAAAAGAAAACAATACAAATGTCAAACATTCTTTTCAATATTTTTCTTTTCTTTCTTTCTAAAGACGAACTAGAATTTTCAATCATTTTAACGAAAAAAGGAATTTTTTATAAATATATTAAATACATTTAAAAAAAAACATCGTGTTGAAAAAAATATTACATAAAAACGAATTTTATTTGCACTCGAAATCGCGAGATAGAGTAGTAGGTAGCTCGTCGGGATCATAACCCGAAGGTCACTGGTTCGAGTCCAGTTTCCGCTACTAAGAAAAAGTCTTTCATTATATTTGAAAGACTTTTTTGTTTAAAAGTAAAGTTTGGTAATGAGTTACTTTATTTAAAGCAATCTGATTTTTTTGGTTTTTGGTTAGCAGGTGTTAAATCACGGCGATAAAATACTGTTTTACCAATGCTAATATTTGATTTTTTAGCACTCATATCTAAAAAAAGTTCTTTTTCTCCCTTCTTTGCAAAATCATACGTTAAATCATTGATACAATGCCTTTTGTTGTTCTTTGTAATTATAACAAACCAGTAGCGCATATACTTTTGTGGTTGCCGTAGGTTTTTTAGCATGCATGTCATAGGACAAAGGAGAAACTAATAAACGTGCATTTCCGTATTGGTTTTCTTTTAAGAATGTTTTTCATCTGTATTTAAATTAAGTTGTACTTTAAAAATATATGTTTTATGTGTGTTAAAAAATACCTAATTCTAGGTATTTTGATGCTATTGAATTTTCTTAAATAAATAAAGGATAGCCTTTAAATTGAGGGTTGTTTATATTTTGAGTATAAAATAAAAACTAAAAAACAAAAAATAGTATTGTAGTTTAATAAAAACATAGTATATTTGCAGTCCAAATCGCGGGATAGAGCAGTAGGTAGCTCGTCGGGCTCATAACCCGAAGGTCACTGGTTCGAGTCCAGTTCCCGCTACTAGTAAAGAGTAATCAGCAATGATTACTCTTTTTTTGTTTAAAAAGTTAAACTTTTTTATTGTTCTTGTTTTACAAAAGAAAGATGTTATTTTTACAAAAAATAGAATAACTTTTTTAATTGTATAAAAATGAGGAAATTAATAGCGATCTTAATCTTTACAATAAGTTCTGTGTCATACGGGCAAATGCACAGTCCTGTAAAATGGACAACCACAGTAAAAAAAATATCTGATAAAGAAAGTGAATTAATTGCCGTAGCTACATTAGATGAGGAATGGTACATTTATTCTCAAGAAATACCTAAAGGAGGGCCATTACCTACGGTGTTTTCATTTACAGGAGATCAACGTTACTTAAAAAAAGGAAATACAAAAGAAGAAGAAGGGCACGTTGTAGATGATGATGTATTTGATATGCGTATTAAATATTTTGATAAAAAAGCAGTTTTTAAACAACGTATTCGATTAAAAACAAACGAAAAGTTTATCATAAAAGGTACTGTTGAATATATGGTTTGTTCTGGTGAAAATTGCTTACCTCCAAAAGAAGAAGATTTATCTTTTTCAATTAATTAAAGTTTTAAGAAATAGTAAATGAAAAAAACAGGAATATTATTATTTTGTTTATTGATAAGCTTATCAGCAACAAGTCAAATATTTAATCCAATTAAATGGACAACTAAAGTTGAAAAAGTAACAGATTCTAAGTTTAAACTAATAACAATAGCAACTATTGAAAATGGTTGGAGCTTATATTCTCAACAAGTACCAAAAGGAGGACCAATACCAACAACTTTTACTTATGATGATGTTGGAGGTAAAATTACAATAGTCGGAAATACGAAAGAACCTAAGGGAAAAATTAAGTTTACCAAACTGTTTAGTGAAACAGGAATGAACATTAAATCTTTTGCTCATAAAGCGATTTTTGAACAAGAAATAACTTTGGTAGATGCTAGTATTCAAAAAGTCGATGCTTTTGTAGAGTTTATTGCATGTACTGAAGAGCAGTGCTTGCCTCCAAAAGAAATAGAACTCACTTTTGCTTTAAATAAAGCAAGTATTAAAAACAAAAATGCAACTAAAATAAAGACAACAATAAACGGTAAGGATGATAAAAAAGGTTTATTAAGTATCTTTTTTATTGCTTTTTTATCAGGTTTTGCCGCCTTATTAACCCCGTGTGTTTTTCCGATGATTCCGATGACGGTAAGCTTTTTTACAAAACAAAGTAAAAGTAAAGCTAAAGGAATAAAAAATGCAATTATTTACGGGATTTCAATTATCGGAATATATGTATTATTAGGTACCGTAGTTACCGGTATTTTTGGTGCAGATGTTTTAAATGCGTTATCAACAAATGTTTGGTTTAACATTATCTTCTTTTTAATTTTAATAATTTTTGCAGTTTCCTTTTTAGGAGCTTTCGAAATAACATTGCCAAGTTCTTGGGCTACAAAAGTAGATTCACAAGCAGATAGAGGTGGATTATTAGGAATCTTTTTTATGGCATTAGCCTTAGCAATTGTATCATTTTCTTGTACTGGACCAATTGTAGGGACATTGTTAGTAGAGGCAGCCTCAAAAGGGGGAATCGCGCCTATTGTAGGTATGTTAGGTTTCTCTTCAGCTATCGCAATACCATTTGCATTGTTTGCAGCTTTTCCGGGTTGGTTAAATTCACTGCCAAAATCAGGAGGGTGGTTAAACACGGTAAAAGTTGTACTAGGATTTTTAGAATTAGCTTTAGCTTTTAAATTCTTATCGAATGCCGATTTAGTATTGCAATTACATCTACTAGAAAGAGAAGTATTTATTGCAATTTGGATAGCTATTTTCGGGGCTTTAGCATTATACTTATTTGGTAAAATTCAATTGCCACATGATAGCCAGCAAAACCATATTTCAGTAGGTAGATTAAGCTTAGGATTAATAGTAGCATCATTTACTATTTATATGTTACCTGGTATGTGGGGAGCACCTTTAAATTTAATCTCGGCTTTTCCGCCACCACAACATTATAGCGAATCTCCTTATGGGGTAGGCTTTACAAAACAAAACACTGTAACAGTTTCAAATAACGATACAAATACACATAATAGTTTACCTGAAGGTGCACATTTAATGCCTCCGCATGATATTATTTCTTTTCATGATTATGACAAGGGATTAGCATATGCTAAAAAAGTAGGGAAACCAGTAATGATAGATTTTACAGGGCATGCTTGTGTAAATTGCCGAAAAATGGAGCAAAATGTTTGGGTTAAACCTAAGGTTTTAGAGGTGTTAAAAAACAAAGTAGTACTTATATCATTATATGTTGACGATAAAAGGGCTTTAAAAGAAGGTGAAGTTGTTGAATCAAAATTAAACCCAGGAAAGAAATTAAAATATATAGGACAAAAATGGAGTGAAATGCAGACTATAAAATATAAAGCAAATTCACAACCATTTTATGTGTTAATGGCACATGATGAATCTAATTTAATTGACCCCGTTGCCTACACTCCAGATGCATCAGAATATTACAATTGGTTAGAAAAAGGAATTGCAAATTTTAAAAAACAATAATAAAAAAGCTTCTCTATAACGAGAGGCTTTTTTATTATTTGTGCTTTATTATATAGTTTTCTAAAAATAATATACCTTTGCACAATATGTTAGATACTACACACGAGAAAAAAAATCAAAGAGTTTTTACTTTTAATTACCTTGTTTTTCGTAACCAATCAAATAAATTTATTCCGCCTGGGATATAATAATATTTAATTGTTTTCTTTTTTAAGAAAACAAACCACCCATTTCTTCTTTTTAACAGAAATACTCTATCACCCAGAAGTAATTTTTTAATTTATATTGTTTTATAATTATAAAGCAGTATGATTGATGCCTTATGCAAACCATTATGCATTCTATTTTATTTCATTTATGAATTAAAATAGTATGTTTCATTATACAACCTTAAAATAAAAGACATGATATTAAAAACATACGATGCGTTTAATCGCATTACACCTTTAAAAATCGAAAAAGTAACCAATTTTTTATTCGAACACCTTGAAAATTATGGAGATAGTAAAACAGCAATAAAAAAAGCAATAGATTACGCAGCCAAAGAGAGAACAGGTTTAGGTGGTTATGTATTTACTATTGAAAATGATAATATAATTGTAGGAGCAGTTGTTGTTAATAAAACGGGTATGGATGAGTATATACCTGAAAACATTTTAGTTTACATAGCAACTCACAATGAGCATAGAGGTAAAGGAATCGGTAAAAAGATTATGAAATATGCTATAGATAACTGCAAAGGAGATATAGCATTACATGTTGAAAAAGATAATCCTGCAAAATTTCTATATGAAAAATTAGGGTTTACAACCCCTTATTTAGAAATGAGGTTAAAACGATAAGTAAAAACACTCAATATAACCTTTAAATAATATGGCAGAATTAATAATTCATTCAGAAAGGATAAAACATAATATAAAAAGTTTAAGTAGCTTTTTTGAAAAAAATAATATAGAATGGAGTTTGGTTACAAAAGTGTTTTCAGGAGATAAAACTTTTTTAAAAAGAGTTTTAACCCCAGATGTGACTGAGAAAATAAATTCAGTAGGAGATTCTAGATTAACAAGTCTAAGAAACATACGAACAGTAAACTCTAAAGCAAAAACTATTTATATTAAGCCACCTGCAGATATTTATGTCGATGATGTTGTCGAATATGCAGATATATCCTTAAATACATCTTTATCAACAATTAAAAAATTAAACGAAGCTGCAAAAAAGAAGCAAAAAACTCATAAAGTAATTGTTATGGTTGAGTTAGGGGAGCTTCGTGAAGGTGTTAAGCGAGATGATATTTTAGGGTTTTATGAACAGGTTTTTAAACTTTCAAATATAGAAGTTATCGGTATAGGTTCAAATTTAGGCTGTATGTATGGAGTAGAGCCAACGTATGACAAATTATTGCAATTATCATTATATAAAGAATTAATTTCCGCAAAGTTTGATAAAGAATTAAAATATGTTTCTGGAGGAACCTCTATAACATTACCACTAATTGAAAATAAAATGATTCCTAAAGAGATTAATCATTTTAGAATAGGAGAAGCTGCTTTTTTTGGTATTAGTCCTCTTGAAAATAAACAGTTTCAAAATTTATTTACAGAAACCTTTGAGTTTTATGCAAATATTATTGAATTAGAAGAAAAAAAAATTGTTCCAGACGGTATTATAAGTGAAGCTAATATTGGGCATACAACAGATTATGATCAAAAAAAACTAAAAGAAACATCTTACAAAGCGATACTAGATTTTGGTTTATTAGATGTTAACAAAGAGGATGTAGAAACAGATGATTCTGATATTTCTTTTGTAGGAATAACATCCGACATGTTGGTTATTGATGTTGGTACAAATAAAGATACTTTAGGAAATATAAAATATAAAGTAGGAGATAAGGTTAAATTTAAACTTAATTATATGGGAGTCGCCAGGTTGTTAAGCTCTAAGTTTATTGATAAAATATACTTATAAGATTTTGCGATTTATTTTCAAGAGAGAAGTATAATCTCTCTTGAAAATTTAATCATATCTATTCGGATTAAAAGGGCTAATATCTAAACTAGTTTTTTCTTCAGATATAATTTCAGAAACTAGTTTTCCGGTTGCAGGTCCTAAGCTCCAGCCCATCATCGCATGCCCGGTTGCAATAGTAATATTTTTAACTTTAGATAAACGACCAATATAGGGTAATCCATCAGGAGAACATGGTCGCAATCCGCTATCAGCGTTATCAATTTCGAGTTGATTTATATCTAGACCTTTATAATAGTTTTCCCCTGCTTTTGTAATAGTTTTTACGCGAGTGGCATTTATTTGGTTGTTTAATCCGCCTATTTCCATAGTTCCTGCAAAACGAGTAAAACCATCCATTGGTGTAACAGCAACTTTTGCTTCAGTTAAAATAGCTGGAATTTTAATACCAGTGTCTTTTTTAACATCAATTCTATAACCTTTACCAGCCTGTATAGGTATTGTTGTGTTTAGTTTTTTTAATAGTTTTTGTGACCATGAGCCAGAAGCAATAATAATTTCATCAGCAAATAACTCTTGTTTGGTTGTTTTAATAGAAGTTACATTATTTTTAACTGTATTAAAATCGAGTACTTCTTCGTTTTGTAAAAAAGTAACTTCATTGTTTATTAAATATTTTTTTATTTGAGGCATAAAATCATTTGGCGTCATATGAGCATCAGAATGATAATAGACTGCGCCCTTAATATTTAAATTCACATTAGGTTCTAATTTTTGAACTTCTTGTTTTGTTAAAAGTTCAACCTTTAAGCCTTCTTCAATTGCAACTTTTCCCGTATTCCATTCTTCTTCTCCTGCTTTATCTGTCTTGTAATACATCAGCAAACCATTGTTTTGGTAAAAAAAATCAAAATCATTCGAATTCTTCATTTCTTCATATAAAGCTTTACTAAATAGATTAATATTCTTTATAACAGGAATAGATGAGGTTACTTTTTTAGTAGTTGATGCTTTTTTAAATAATAACGACCATTTTAAAAAGTCGATATCTAGACGTGGTTTTATTGAAAACGGACTTGTGGTACTAAGCATCCATTTAATTCCCTTATTAATCATCCCTGGAGCTGCTAAAGAAATAATATGACTAGGCGTTATTATACCCGCATTTACGTGTGAAGCACCAGATGAAAAATCATTTTTTTCGATTACAGTAACTTTATGCCCTTTTTTTTGAAGATAATAAGCACTACACAAACCAATAATTCCGCCACCAATAATTAATATTTTTTTAGACATAGGAATATTTTTAAATTACCTGAAAACCATGTGCATACGGGTCATCTTCATCATTAATAATTATGTTATTATATCCAAATACTTTTGCCCAGCCTTGTATGCTTGGTATAATTGCTGGTTTTCCGTTTAAAGTAGTTTCTTTTGTTACCTTACCAATAAATTTGCTGCCAATAAAACTTTCGTGAATAAAAGGTTCATCTAACTTTAATTTTCCTTTTGCGTATAATTGAGCTAAACGAGCTGAGGTACCTGTACCACAAGGACTCCTGTCAATAGCTTTATCACCGTAAAAAACAGCATTTCTTCCAGATGATGTTACGTCAATTGGATTTCCTGTCCATAACAGATGTGTTACATCTCTAATAGTTTCGTTTTCAGGGTGAATAAACATATCAGGATATTTTTCATTGATATTTTTTCTAATAACTTGTGAAAATTGAATAATCTTTGAAGCTGAAAAATTATGAACTCCACTAAAGTTTTTTTGAGGATCTATAATGGCATAATAATTACCGCCATAGGCAACATCAAAAGTAATGTCTCCTAATTCAGGGCAGTTAACAGTTAAATTTTCAGCAGCTAAATAGCTTTTTACGTTTGTAAGTTTTACCCAATCTACTTTTTCATTTGTTTGTTGATATTCGATTTCAACCAATCCAGCAGGGGCTTCCATTTTAATTTTTCCTGGAGTTTTTGGTGTAATTAAGCCTTCTTCAATAGCAATAGTAACGGCACCAATAGTTCCGTGTCCGCACATAGGTAAACATCCCGAAGTTTCAATAAATAAAATAGCAAAATCATTATCAGAGTTATGCGGAGGAAATAGCATTGCTCCACTCATCATATCATGTCCACGAGGTTCAAACATTAATCCTTTACGAATCCAATCATATTCGTTTAAAAAATGTTGTCGTTTTTGGCTCATATTAGTTCCAATTAAATTGGGACTACCACCAGTAACAAGTCTTACAGGGTTTCCGCAGGTATGCGCATCAACGCAAAAGAAAGTTTTTTTCATGCTAAATTGAAGCGCCAGCTTGTATTCTTTCTTAGAAAAAACCCTTCAAAATCTCTCTAATTAAGAAAAACGAAGCTGGCTTTGTTTTCAATCTCTTTAGCGTATTCAAAAGTAGTATTTAGTTTTTTTGAATACCTAAAGAAAATGTTAATTTTTGTTAAAGTATTTGTTGTTTTGTACGTTCATTATTAACCCTACGTGAAATATTTAACGGATTTTCATTCTTTAGTTCATCCGGTAATAATTCGTTTGGCCAATCTTGATAACTAAAAGGTCTAATCCAACGTTTAATTGATTCGGTTCCAACTGCTGTAAATCTAGAATCTGATGATGCTGGATAAGGACCACCATGCGTCATAGATTCACAAACTTCAACACCTGTTGGTACTCCATTAAAAATAATTCTTCCAACTTTAGTTTGTAAAGCATCAGTTATGGCAGGAAGTTTAGCAAAATCTTCTTTTTCTGCTAAAATAGTACCTGTTAATTGCCCTTCTAAATGATTAATAATTTGTATTAATTCTGATTGGTCTTTTGCTTTTACTACTATAGAAAAAGGACCAAAAACTTCAGTTTGCATTTTAGGGTTTTCTAAAAAGTCAGCTCCTGATACTGCACATATTGTTGAAGCAGCAAAATTAGAATTAATATCTCCTTGAATTTTTTCAACGATTTTTATACCTGGTTGTGAAGTGACAACTTCTCCGTTTGACACAAAGGCATCTTTAATATTTGGATGTAACATACATTGCGATGCAATTGCTATAGTTTTTTCTGCTAAATCTTTAATAAAAGCATCTGTTTTTTCCCCTGCTATAGTTAACAATAATCCTGGGTTTGTACAAAATTGCCCTGTTCCCACAGTTATTGAATCTGCATAAGTAGCTGCTGTTTCTGCAGATTTATTTTTAATTACATTTGGCATTATTACAACAGGGTTGATACTTCCCATCTCAGCAAATACCGGAATTGGTTCAGATCTTTCAGCTCCTAAATTGTATAGTGCTCTACCACCAGCAATACTTCCTGTAAACCCTACAGCTTTTATTTTTGGGTGTTTTACTAATGCACTACCAACAATTCTTCCGCTTCCAGTAATGTTTGAAAATACACCATTTGGCATTCCTGTTTTTTCTGCTGCTTTTATAATTGCTGAAGCTACTAATTCTCCTGTCCCTGAGTGCATTGCGTGTGATTTTACAATTACAGGACAACCTGATGCTAATGCACTTGCTGTATCTCCTCCTGCAGTTGAAAAAGCTAAAGGGAAGTTACTTGCTGCAAACACCACAACAGGGCCTAAAGGAATTGACGTTTTTCTAATATCTGACTTAGGTAATGGCTGTCTTGTAGGGATTGCTTCATCAATGGTAATGCTTCTCCATTCATCTTTTAAAATTAATTCAGCAAAGGCTCTCAATTGACCTATGGTTCTACCTCTTTCTCCTTGTGCTCTTCCTTCAGGTAAACCAGACTCTAACATATACATATCGGTTAGTTCTGAGTCTAAAGCTAATATTTCATCAGCTATTGCATTTAAAAAAACAGCTCTTTGCTTTCCTGGTATTTTACGATATGTTTTAAAGGCACTGTCTGCTAACATTACAGCTTCATTTACTTCTTCTAAAGTAGCTTGGTGAAAAGCGGTAGGATTTTGTATGTTTAACTTTGGATTTATTGTTTTGTGCGTTTTCGTTCCGTTTCCAGACAATCTATTTCCTATATAATTTTTTCCTGTAATCATTGTGATTCTTTATTTATATTCTATACCAATCGGGTTTGTAACATTGATCTTATTTCTTTAAAAAGAACATCAATTTTAAATACATAAAAGCCTAATTTTGATAAAGATATTAATTTGTTTATTATATCAGTAAGTTATTAATTAACCTTTTTGAATACAAAAATAGTATTGATTTAATATTTTTTTTGTTTATTTTCTATCTTGTTATGATACTATTTTATCCATTTATATGATTTTATTCGCGTTATGCGTGAGTAGTGTATGTGTTTGTTGTTATTTTATATAGTTTTACAAAAAACTTACTAATATAATTTTAGACAATAAGAAACATGATAAAAGTAAATAATTCAGATTGGAGATATAGCGTTATGCCGGCCGTGTTTACATGGTTGAAAGAGTCAAAATCTGGCGATTTTGAAATAGACTTGGATGCTACAAAAAAATATGCAGCAGACATTTTAAAGGTTCAAGGAAAAGGTGGAAGCAGAATGGGGGGACTTGTAGGTTCTGGTACTTTAGGTGAGAACAGCTATTTGAGCTCAGAACAGCGACTTTCTTTACTAAAAGCTCTTTCTGAGGTTGCTAAAGAATACAATGTGCCATTAATTAGTGGAGCTGCAGCAGAAACTAAAGAAGAACTTGCTAAAATAGTTGAAGGTCTTGCTACTGTAGGAGTGGATACTGTTATGGTAATGCCTCCAAAAACTAAAGCAGTTCCTTCTGATGAAGAAATGTATGAGTACTATGCACTTGCTGAAGCAACTGCAAGAGGTGCAGGCATAACCATTATGCCTTATAACAATCCTGATGCAGCTGGATATCATGCGCTTTCAGTGGATCTTCTTTTACGAATTTCTGTTCTCCCTAATGTAACTGCACTTAAAATATCAACTATAGATGTTTCTATTATTGAAACATTGATGTTAAAGAATAAAGAATTAAAAGTTTTAGCAGGAGTCGATACAGTAACTATACATGCAGGACTTGCTGGAGCATGTGGTGGAATTACAGGTGTAGGTTGTATCTTCCCAAAGGCTAGTGTTACTATGCAAGAATATATCGTAAATGGAGAATGGGCTAAGGCAAATCAAATCTCTCAGGCAATGAATTCTATTTCATATCTTGATGCACAGCCGTTACTTATGGAATATCTTAAATATGCTTTTGGAATTCATCATAATGATGCTGATGGAGGACTTCACACATTAGGTACGAAGTTAACACAGCAACAAATTAATGATGTTCAGGTAAGATATATTCAAGCTAAAGAGAGACTTGAGGTTCTAGACTTAATATAGGTTAATTCTTTTAAGTAGTCAAAAAAACTCTTTTTTTATTGAGTTTTATTATGGTCAAATGCTTAGTATCATAAAAAGAGAGCAGATTGAGAATAGATTAATGACAAAAAGTTATATTATTTTTCTAATTAAAACTTTCTTTTTGTGATACTACCTTATCTTTTTTTGTTGAAAAATATTATTGTATTATTTGAATAGTTTTGAGTTTTTAATTTAACAGTATATTAATGAAAGTTTTACCATTTAAAATACCAAAAGTAAAAAATCTAGGATTAATTTATCAAGAAGATAAAGGACGATTTTTTTATGATAAGTTACATCAGCATGAAGAAATTCAACTTTGTTATATTGTAAAAGGTGAAGGAACTTTAATTGTTGGCGATACAGTTAATGAATATAATACAGGTGATATTTTGGTAATAGGAGGTAATCAACCACATGTTTTTAAAAGTGATATAACTAATGTACAAGAGTCATTTATGATATCACTTTTTTTTACAAGGAAATCATTTGGTGATACCTTTTTTGAATTGGATGATTTTAAAGAGCTTACTTCTTTTTTTGACAATAGTAAAAATAGTTTTAGAGTAAAAAATAATAAGAAAGTATTAATAGATTTTTTTTTAGAACTACAAAAAAGTAGGGATTTAGTGAAGTTTATTATTTTTATTAAGATGATAGCTGTTATTTCAAATTCTGAAATTGAATATCTCTCTTCATTTGTTTACAAAAAAAAATATACAGACAATGAAGGAAAGAGAATGAGAGATATAATGGACTTTACTCTTGCTAATTTTAATAAAAAAATTGAATTGAATGAAATAGCACAAATTGCAAATATGACTTCTAATGCTTTTTGTAGATATTTTAAACAAAGAACAAATAAAACATTTTTTGCTTTTTTAAATGAACTTAGAATTGAAACGGCATGTAAATTACTGCAAAATAAAGAATATTCAATTATTGAAGTTTCTGAGAAATCTGGATTTAAAAATATTTCTAATTTTAATAGAAAGTTTAAAGAATTAAAAAGGAAAACTCCATCTAATTATCGGTTGAATTATTAAAACATTAAAAATTAATAATAAGAGCATTTTTTTTATAAATAAGTATTTTTTTATTTACTCTTAGTTATATTTGACAGCTATTTATCAAAAAATATATGAAAAGAGTTATTATCTTGTTTTTTATCGTTTTTATATCAAAAGTTAATGCACAAGAAACATTACCTATCTATGCAGATTATTTATCTGATAATGTTTATTTGTTACATCCAACTGCTGCAGGAATTGGTGATTGTGGGAAATTACGTTTAACTGCCCGTCAACAATGGATTGGAGTCAAGGACGCACCATCACTACAAACGGCTAGTTTTCATGCTAAGTTTAATGAAAATTCTAATGCAGGTTACGGTTTTGTTCTTTTTAATGATAAAAACGGATATCATTCTCAAAAAGGATTGCAAGGAACTTATGCTTATCATATAGATATGGGGAATGAAAATTTATTTAAACAATTATCATTTGGTTTGTCAATGTCAATAGTGCAAAATGAGGTTGATCAACGAAATTTCGTCAATGATCCTACTGTTAGTCAGATTATAAATAGCGATTTTTATTTTAATGCTGATTTTGGTATGGCATACCATTATAAAGGTTTTTCATCTTACTTTACAATAAAAAATATCATGCTTTCTGCAAAAAATGATTTAAACCCTGATTTTGAGTCGTATAATTTAAGAAACTATATTGTTGGAGGAGGATACTTTTTTGGTGATGCAGATAAACTACAGTTCGAACCATCAGTTATGTTACAATATAAAGATCAAACTGGCGAAAAAATTGCAGATTTAAATTTTAAAGTATACAAGCAATTTGAAACCACTCAATTATGGGCTGCTTTATCATACAGAAGAAGTTTAGATAGTAGTGTTTTTGGTGATGCACATTACATAACACCAATTGTGGGTGTTAATTATAAAAATTTAATGTTTGCTTATACTTACACTCAACAAAGTGGTGATGTTGTTTTTTCTAATGGAGGTTTTCATCAAGTATCATTTGGTATTGATGTTTTGTGTAGAAAACGTAGAGCTTCAGCTTGTCCAAATATAAATGGAAGTTTTTAAAAGTCTAAAGTAGCAACGGTAACCTTATCATAGTCTTTTAATAAATGCTGCAATACATCTTTGTTTTTGTTAATGTAAAAAACGTTAAATTCATTTTTATTGGCAGCGGCAAGAAGATTATTTTGCTTTAAAACGTTTTTAGTTTGTCTTGCTACAGCTTCTCCTGAATCAATAATTTTTATATTATTTCCCACAATTTTCTTTATTTGAGGTATTAAATACGGATAATGGGTACATCCTAAAACAATACAATCACATTTTGATGAAAGCATAGTCTTTAAATATTTATTTAATAAAGTGGTCATTTCAGAAGAGTGTATTTTTCCATTTTCAATCAACTCAACTAAGCCATTTCCAACCTGTTCAACAATCGTAATTTTATTGTTAATAGAAGCAGAGGTTTTTTCAAATAAAGCGCTATTAAGTGTGCCTTTAGTAGCTAATATTCCTATAGTAGCAGTTTTTGTTTGTATGGATGCCGATTTAATTGCAGGCTCAATGCCAATAATTGGAACAGAATATTTCTTTCTTAAATAATCAATAGCATTTGTCGTTGCAGTATTACAAGCAACAACAATTAGTTTACAACCTTTTTTTATTAAAAACTCTGTGTTTTTAATTGATAAATCAAGGATTTGCTGTTTTGATTTTTGGCCGTAAGGAGCATTTTTACTATCTGATAAATATATGGTGCTTTCATTTGGCAATAAAGCATGGATTTCTTTCCAAATAGAAGTGCCTCCAATACCAGAGTCGAAAATGCCAATAGGTTGTTGCTTTTGTGTAATCATAGATATAACAAAAATAAAAATCCTGCTGAATTCAGCAGGATTTTTATAAAATATTTTAAATGTTTCTTAGAAGCCTAATTTTGCTTTTACAGCATCGTAAATATCTTCACCTTTATCATAAACGATTAATCCTTTACCAGGTGCAGCATCAAATACATAGATAATTCCTTTAGCAGCAGCAACATCTTTAATTGCTTGTTCAGCTTTCTTTAAAATAGGAATTGTTTTTTCTTGGTATTTCTTTTGCATTTCTTGACTAGCAGATTGCTCAGCCTGACCAATTCTTTGTCTGTCTTGTTGAATTTCAACAGCTCTTTTTTGGTTTACTTCTTGTGTTTGGCTTTTAGCTTCTGCTTCATATTTTTTAATTTTAGCCTGTACTTTCTTTACCATCGCTTCAATATCATCACGATAAGTTTTGTTTAATTTTTCTAACTCAGCTTTCATTGCTTTAGTTGCAGGCATTTCAGATAATAATTTATCTGTATTTATATGTGCAGTTTTTTGTGCATTTGCCACACCACCTAATCCAATTGTGAAAATTGCAACTAATACTAACGTTTTTAAATGTTTCATCTTTGTTTTAATTTAATTTATGTTCTTTATTCTTGATTTATTTATTCTCTTCTGTTGTTGCTTTCTTTTTAACCTCTTCTTGTGCTTTTTTTAATGCATCCTTTTTCTGTTTCAGCAACCTTCTCTTATCAGCTCTCAGTTTTAATTTAGCTTGTCTTTTTTCTTCGATGAGTTTTATTTTAGCTAACCGGTCTGCTTCTTTTTTAGATCTAAGTGCTTTCTTTTTAGCTATTTTATCTTTTTGCTCATCAGTTAAACTTTCATTTTTAAGTAACTCTTTTTTAGCTGCTATTTTATCTTTCTTTTCTTGTTTTTTCTGATCAATATTAATCATTTTAACAATAAGGTCGCTAATATCGTGTTTTTTGTTTGAATATAGCATAACTAATTCACCTGACTTGTCAAATACGAAATCATATTTTTTTCTAGCGGCAATTGTTTGTACGGCGTTAAAAACTTGATCTTGAATAGGTTTAATTAATTGTTTTCTTAAATTATACATATCCCCTTTAGGACCAAAATATAATGATTCTAATCTGCGTAAAGATTCATGTTTAATTGTGATGTCTTCTTCGCGTTCATCAATTAAATCTTTTGTTAAAATAGCCTTTTCATTTGTTAAGTCAGTTTTTAAAACTTCTATAGCCCTAGCTTCTTTGTCTAATTTTGTTCTCCATTTTTCAACTTTTGCATCTAATGAGTTTTGTGCTTCCAAATATTCTGGAATATTTTGAAGAATGTACTCCATATCAATATATGCTATACGTTGCCCTTTTTGTGCTAGAGTGATACTGGTAATAAGTAAAAGAACGAGTGCTAAAATGTTTTTTTTCATCTTGATAAAATGTATTTAGAAAAAACCGTGCCAAAAAACTACAAGCGTTACAAATGTAAGGTTTTAGAACTGTCTTCCAATAATAAAATGTGTTTGCCAACCAGACTTTTCAGTTGATCCAGGTAGTGGATCAAACCCATGAGCAAAATCAATACCTAATAAACCAAAGGCAGGCATAAAAATACGAATACCCATACCAGCCGAACGTTTTAATTTAAACGGATTAAAATCACTAAAATTGTCATAAGAGTTTCCTGCTTCTAAAAATCCTAAAGTATATATTGATGCAGAAGGTTTATCAGTTATAGAATAACGTAATTCCATTTGAAATTTATTGTAAATAGAACCTCCGTCAATAGATGATATTCTATTGTTTTCATATCCTCTTAAACCGATTGTTTCACGACCATCTAGTTGTCCTTGTGCTATACCATCACCTCCTACAAAATATCTTTCTACAGGAGTTAAGCCTAGTTTGTCATTGTAAGAACCTAAATACCCCATTTCAAAATTAGACATTAACACTAATTTATTAGCTAATGATGTATACCATTTACCTTTCGCAGTAATTTTGTAGTATTCTAGCCATTTATATTTATCAGACAAATAAGCTTGTCTTTCATCATCTGTAGGGAAATCAGGTTCTGTATAATCTTTTCCATTAACCAAAGAGTATGGAAATGTAGCTTTAGCACTTAGTGAAAAGTCTGAACCATAGGTTGGGAAAATTAAAGTAGGTCCCGCAGAATTTCGCCCGAAAGCAACTGTATAGGCTAGATTATTTAAGTTACCATCACTAATAACATCATTAGATGAGCCTACTCTGTAGCCATAGTTTTGTAAGTCTATTCTTTGATAACTTATAGTTTGTGACAATGAAAAGTAATCATCTGGCCAAGTTAAACGTTTACCTAAGCCTACAGATGCTCCAATAATACTTAAGCTTTGATTTTTATCAACAGAGTTTGTATTGTAGTCGTATCTATATTGATTTGATAAGTATACAGAAAAAGATAATGATTGTGGTTTTTTACCCCCTAACCATGGTTCTGTAAAAGAAAAGCTATAGGTATTGTAAGTTCTACTAGTTTGTAAACGAAGTGATAACTTTTGTCCATCTCCCATAGGTAATGGTTTATAAGCTTCTTTGTTAAAGATATTTCTAATAGAAAAATTATTAAAAGATAACCCTAGTGTACCTATAAAAGATCCACCACCATAACCACCTTGTAGTTCTATTTGACTACCACCTTTTTCAGCAACAGAGAATTCAATGTCAGCTGTTTTATTTTGATAATTTGGCTTTACATCAGGGGTTACATTTGCATCAAAAAAACCTAATTGCCCAATTTCACGTATAGAACGAATGATGTTTTGACGGCTAAATAAATCTCCTGGTTTTACACGTAATTCTCTATAAATAACATGGTCATTTGTTTTATCGTTACCTGCTACGCTTACCTTCTTTATGGTAGCTTGCTCATCTTCACGTATACGAACCTCAACAGTAATAGAATCATTACTAACTTTTGTTTCAATTGCGTTTATTTGAGAAAATAAGTATCCATTGTTATGGTATAAGGTTTGAATATCTTGAGAATCAGGAGTTCCATCACCTGAAATACGTTCTTTTAAAACTTTACCGTTATAGATATCACCTTTTTCAATACGTAACAAGCTGTGTAAAAATTCATTAGAATATTCTTTGTTACCTATGAATTTAATTTCTTTGAAACGGTATTGGCGACCTTCCTCTAATGCTATTTCTAGATTAATGGTGTTATCATCATTCCATGTTAAATTGTCAGATATAATACGTGCGTCTCTATATCCTGTTTCACTGTATTTTTCAAGTATACTTTCTAAGTCTGCCTTGTAGTCATCTAACACATATTTTGATGATTTCCAAAAACGACCTAAAACTTTACGTTTAGTGTTTTTCATTAACCCACGTAAAGCACTGTTAGACATTGCTTGGTTGCCAATAAAGTTAATTTCTTTAATTTTTATACGTCTCCCTTTATCAATAAAAATATTCATACTAACGGTGTTAATGTCAGTAGTATCTTTTTTAGTTGTTAAAGATACTTTTGTTTTTAAAAAACCTTTGTCGGTGTATTTTTTCTTAATAAAGTTTCTGGTAGTTATAATTAGGTTATCGGTAACCATAACACCTTTTTTTAGCTCAGTTTCTTTTTTTAAATCTCTTGCTTTAGATTTGCTAACACCTGAAATTGATATATCGGTTAACTGAGGTAATTCTGTAACATCAAATAAAAGATAAACAGTTTCTCCATCTTTTTTTGATAAATAAACATCTACATCACTAAATTGTTTACTTTCATAAAGCTTTTTTATAGCACTAGTAAGTTTATCTCCTGGAAGTTTTATAGGCTGTCCATCAATCAAGCCAGTATAAACTCTTATGGTTTGTTCACTGAATTTTTGTAAACCTGTAACAGTAATACCTCCTAGAATATATTGCTCCCCTTTTTTGTAGGAAATAATATTGCTGTTAGCAGTACTATCTTTAACTATTGTGTTTTGTGCTTGTGTTTTCGCTGATAAAAAAGCGATTAAAAATACTACTATATAAGAATATTTATTCATCATTGGTCTCAATCTGTTCACTTGTTTTTCCAAATCTTCTCTCTCTATTTTGATAATCTATTACAGCCTCAAAAAGGTGTTCCTTTCTAAAGTCGGGCCATAGGGTTTCGGTAAAATATAGTTCGGCATATGCAATTTGCCAAAGTAAAAAATTACTAATTCTTTGTTCCCCACTTGTACGTATCATTAAATCAACGTCGGGCAAATTAAACGTATATAAATGGTTATTTATAATTTTTTCATCTATTTTTTCAATATCTAGTTCGTTATTAACAACTTTTTTAGATATGTTTTTGATTGTATTAACAATTTCTTCTCTTGAACCATAGCTTAAAGCAAAGGTTAAAGTAATTTTTGTATTGTTTTTAGTTTCTGTAATTACTTTTGTTAGTATTTTTTGAGCATTACTAGGTAGGCTATTGATATTACCAATAGCATTTACTTTTACGTTTTTACGTTGAAAATCTGGTAATTCTTTTTTTAAAGTGTTAACCAATAGGGTCATTAAAGCATCTACTTCTAATTTTGGTCTGTTCCAGTTTTCTGTTGAAAAAGCATAAAGTGTAAGGTTTTTAACACCTATTTCAGAGGCCGCGTCAGCAGTTTCGCGAATAGCAGTTAAAGCGTTTCGGTGCCCAAAAACACGTTGCATTCCTTTTCCTTTAGCCCATCTGCCATTACCATCCATAATAACAGCAATGTGATTTGGTACTTTTTGTAAATTAATACGATGTTGTTGTTCCGTCATATTATTCTGCTAATCCTTTGTAACAAGGTGGTCTTCCGAAGGAATAAACAATAGAAACTCCTGTAAACATATACCAGTCGTTTCCTGTACCTCCAAAATTTAAACTATTTATTTTCTTTGTTGTAAAATCAATATCATCTACTAAAGTAAATCGAACTCCAGTTTCTAAAGCAATAGCAAAATGATCGTCTAATCTTCCTTTAATTCCAATACCTACGGGTAATGAATATGAAAATTTATTTTTTAAACGAATTGTCGTTGGTGATGTTCTTTCAATAGGGCTACTGTAGTTAAATACCGCAATTTCTGCTAATAAATAAGGTGTAAAAGTGGTGTTGTAATTACTGATATTATAATCAAAAAAGTTAAATTCTATACCAGCGGCAAATTCATGTATATTGTTAGAGAATTGTATTCCTCTATTTTTACGAAATAAGTTTTCTGCATCTTTATCGTTTCCTGAAACAGGAATATATGTGTAAGTACCTCGTAAAGCTATTCTAGGGTTTAAATTATATTTATAAATTAATCCTGCACCTACTTTATTGGGGTATATGTAGTTTGTTCTACCTATATCACCTACGTAATTAGATCCGCCTAGAAATACACCTACTTCGTGAGTTTGTGATTGTAATGTAATTGCTGTAATAGCAAGTAGTATGAATAAAAAATATTTCTTCATGTTGAAAAATAGCGTGCAAATATAGGGAAATGAATTTGCTTTAAAAAGTTAATAATCTGTCTTTTTGATTAACTTTTTTTTATTGATTTTATTGTGAATAGTTATAATTATGAAGACTCATTACGAGTATCTTCTCCCCATAATAACTTTTCGCGCAATGTTTTTAAATGGGATTGATTTTGTAATAAGATGCTTTTTATAGAAAAATTAGCTTTTTGTATTTTAATTTTTGTTCCTTCTGAAACTGTTGTAATACGAGAGTCTAATGATATTAAAAAATCTTTTTCGCGGGCGCTAACTTCTAATTGAATTAAAGTGTTGTCAGGAATTACCATGGGTCTTGCGTTTAAGTTGTGTGGCGCAATAGGAGTAATTACAAGGCTTTTAGAATCTGGTAAAATCACTGGTCCGTTACAACTTAGCGAATATCCGGTAGAACCTGTTGGGGTGGATACAATAAGTCCATCTGCCCAGTAGTTTGTTAAGTATTCTTTATTTAAATATGTTTTTACTCCAATCATCGAAGTCGTATTTCTACGAGCAATTGTTATTTCATTTAAAGCAAAGTCTAATTCTGCAAACTCTTTAGCTTGTGGTGTTGTTGTTATTTGTAATAAAGACCTTTCTTGAATAGAATACTTGTTTGCCAGTAATAAGTCAACCGATTCTTCTATTTGGTCTTTTTGAACGGTTGCTAAAAAACCTAATCTTCCTGTATTGATTCCTAAAACAGGAATATTTAAATCTCTAATATAGGTAACAGCTCTTAAAATTGTACCATCACCACCCATTGAAAACATGGCGTCAAATGAATTAGAAAGCTCTTTAAAGTGAGTGTAAGTAGGGTGTTTTTTGGTTATAATGTTGTTGTTAGTAAGTAGGTCGTAGAAATCTTTTTCAAAAAAAACAACAATATTGTTTTTTTCTAAAACAGCGAGTAAGATTTTAATTTCTTTTTCTGCTGATATTGTATAAGTTTGACCGTAAATAGCTACTTTTTTCACTTGTAATAATGTTTTGTTAAAAGATATGTAAAACTTACATGTCTAAATATTTTTTCAAATAAGAGGCTCTGTCCTTTAATTCTTCTAGGTAAAAATCATCTTTATGTTGCGTAATTACATTATAGTCATATCTTCTAAAAGTTTGAATAATTTCATTTATTTCATCAGTAATTATTTTTAAAGTGATTTGAATATTGTCTTGATTTTCAGATGAAATATAAAAACCAAGTAGCTTGCCATTAGTTGTTTCAACTATTTGTGCAATCTGACTCATTGAATAATCGTTTTTGTTTTTATTAACGATTAAAGTTTCACTTTCGTTGTGTAAAAAAGGACTGTCGGCAAAAGCATCCAAAATATCACTTAACTCATAATAACCTACGTAATTCATTTCTTTGTTTAAAACAGGAATTAAATTACAATCATTGTCTGCAAAAAGCACAATTAAATCTAATAAAGTAGCTTCTTCATTGGTGTGAAAATGATCAAATAAATAAGAATATTCACTAAGTTCTTGATCTTTGTTTTCAATGGTTTGAATATCACTTTCTGGTAGACAGCCAATTAGTTTTCCATCATCAATAATCGGAATATGGGTTATCGGCAGATTTTTACATATTTTCTGAGCACATTTTACAGTGTTTTTTGAAGTAAGTGCTTTTATTTCGTCTAATATAAAGTCGTTGATATTCATTATTACGAATATAGTTTAAAATGTTTTAATGATTTACCTTTGTGGTTTAATTTTAATGACATGACAAAGTTAAGTGTAAATATTAATAAAATTGCAACATTACGTAATTCTAGAGGTGGAGATACACCTAATTTATTAAAAGTAGCTAAAGATATTCAAGAGTTTGGTGCAGAGGGAATAACAATTCATCCACGACCAGATGAGCGTCATATTCGTTATCAAGACGCGTATGATTTAAAATCATTAGTAACTACCGAATATAATATTGAAGGGAACCCGATTGATAAATTTACTAAAATGGTTTTAGAAATTAAGCCAACACAAGTAACTTTAGTGCCCGATAGTGTATCGCAACTTACTTCAAACGCAGGTTGGGATACGATAAAAAACCAATCTTATTTACAAGAGGTAATTGCTGAGTTTAAAAACGCAGGAATAAGAACGTCAATTTTTATTGACACGGATTTAAACTTGATTGAAGCGGCAGCAAAAACAGGAGCAGACCGTATTGAATTATATACCGAAGCTTTTGCAACGCAATATGATTTAGGAAATAAAAATGCAATAAAACAATATGTCGATGCTGCAGTTTTAGCGCACGATTTAGGATTAGGAGTCAATGCAGGGCATGATTTAAGTTTAGAAAATATTAAATTTTTCAAACATAATATTCCAAATTTAGCTGAGGTTTCAATAGGGCATGCACTTATTTCTGAAGCTTTATATTTAGGGTTAGAAAATGTAGTGAATATGTATTTACATAGATTACAATAAGATGCAAATTTTACATTCAAAAATTTTAGGAGCAGGAAATCCATTATTGATTTTGCACGGGTATTTTGGAATGGGTGATAATTGGAAAACTCATGCCAATCAACTTGCTAAAGACGGGTTTGAAGTGCATTTAATAGATCAACGTAATCATGGACGTAGTTTTCATTCTGATGAATTTAATTATGAATTAATGGTAGATGATTTGTATAATTATATAACGAATCATAATTTAGAAAAGGTAAATTTACTAGGGCATTCAATGGGAGGAAAAACAGTAATGTTATTTGCTACGGAATATCCTAAGTTAGTTGATAAGTTAGTGGTTGCAGATATTTCACCAAAAATGTATCCACCACATCATCATGATATTTTAGATGCGTTGAATTCGATTGATTTTACGATTCAAAACTCTCGTAAACTAATTGATGAAAAATTAGCAACCTTGATCCCTGAAATTGGTGTACGTCAGTTTTTGATGAAAAGTGTATACAGAAAAACAAAAACTGAATTGGCTTTCCGATTTAATTTATCATCCTTAACAGAAAATAATAATGAAGTAGGCGTTGCATTGCCATCTTTTACCATTTTTGAAGGAGAGACTTTGTTTTTAAAAGGTGAAAATTCAGGATATATTTCATCAAATGAAGCGCCAATTATTGAAGCTCATTTCCCGAATTCAACCATAAAAAAAATAGCCAACGCAGGGCATTGGCTGCATGCTGAAAATCCTAAGGGCTTTTATAATGAAGTTATTAGTTTTTTAAACTAATAAAATAAAGTAGGCTTGTAAATATAAGAGAACAAGTGTTTTTAGTTATAGGAAAAGAGATTACTTTAATAATATTTAATTGCTGAGTTTATTTTAGTATAACTGCCAAAATTACAGTTTATTAATTTTGGTATGATTATCGCACTTGATTATAAAAAATAAAAGTAATGAAACTATTTTTAAAATTATTATTAACAGCACTAGCAGTTATTATATTAGCAAGCATTTTGCCAGGTGTAACAGTAACAAATTATGTAACAGCTATGCTTGTAGCGGTGGTAATTTCGTTATTAAATATGTTTGTGCGTCCGTTATTGGTATTTTTTACATTACCGGCTACCATTGTAACATTAGGGTTGTTTTTATTTGTGATAAACGCCGTAATTATTTTGTTTGCTAGTAACTTAGTAGGAGGTTTTGCTGTAAATGGATTTTTTACAGCGCTCTTGTTTAGTATATTATTGTCAGTATTTAGGTCGTTCTTATTTTCGTTGTTAGATGAAGAAAGAAAAGCGTAAAAATTCAGTTAAAAGCAAGCGTAAATAATAATTTGATTATCAGTATATAAAAGATTAAAAACAGTGTTTGTTCTTAGTAGCAAATAGCTTGTTTCTAAAAAAATAAAATAGTAATTTTGCACCCGATTTTAAAGAAACTTATTTTAAGATGAATATTACAAAAGAAAACGTAGATGCGTTAAATGCAGTTGTAAAAGTTGATATAGTTGCTGAAGATTATCAAGCTAAAGTAACAAAGCAATTAAACGATTACCGTAAAACAGCAAACATTCCAGGATTTAGAAAAGGTCAAGTGCCAATGGGAATGGTAAAAAAGCAATACGGAAAATCAATAATGATTGATGAAGTAAATAAGCTTTTACAAGAATCATTAAATAAATATTTAACAGAAGAAAAATTAGATATTTTAGGAAACCCGTTACCAAGAGTTCAAGACGATTTTAATTGGGATGCTGAAAAGTTTTCTTTTGAATTCGAATTAGGATTAGCCCCTGAGTTTGATGTAAACTTAAAGCCTAAAAATAAAGTTACCCAATATAACATCGTTGCTACTGATGAGTTATTAGACAAAGAGGTTGAGAATATTCAAACTCGTTACGGTAAAATGATAGCTAAAGAAGAAGCTACTGAAACAGCAAACGTAACAGGTACATTTATAAACGAAGAGAAAGAAATCAATAAGAAATCAACTGTTTCTGTAAAAGATATTAAAGGAAAAACAAACTTAAAAAAGTTTGTTGGTGCCAAAGTTGGTGATGTTTTAGAATTAAAAACTAAAAACTTATTTGAAGACGAACATAAATTACAAGGAGCTTTAGGAGTTTCTCATGATGATGTTCACGAATTAGATGTTCCTGTAACTTTTACTATTGAAGAAATTACTGAAACAGAAGCAGCAGAATTAGATAAAGAATTATTTGATAAGTTATTTGCTGACGGAAGTGTAAGCACAGTTTCTGATTTAAAAGATAAAATTAAAGAAGATGCTGAAAAGCAATTTCAACAACAAGCAGATCAGCAATTGTTAAACGCAATTACTGAAAGCTTAGTAGAAAATACAAAGTTTGATTTACCTGTTGAGTTTTTACAAAAGTGGTTACAAACTGCTGGTGAAAAACAGTTAACTGCTGAAGAAGCTGTTGAAGAGTATAACAAATCTGAAAAAGGACTACGTTACCAATTAATCGAAGGAAAGGTTATGAAGGATAACGATATCAAATTAGATTATAAAGAATTGGTAGACTATGCAAAAGGATTTATCCGTTCGCAAATGGCACAATTTGGTAACATGAACCCAGAAGAAAAAGAATTAGACGATATTGCTGGTAGAGTGTTACAAAATCAAGAAGAAGCTCAAAAATTACAATCGCAATTAATTAGCCAAAAATTATTAGCTTTTTATAAAGAAAACATGAGTTTCGATTCGAAAGAGCTTTCGTACGAAGATTTCATCAAAGAAGTATATAAATAAATGTCATTGCGAAGAGTAAAACAACCTGTTTATTAAAAACTAAATTGTTTTAATTAGCCCTTCGTAAAGACAAAAAAACATAAGAAACCTGAATGTAAATTCAGGTTTTTTTAGCCATAAACAGTAGTAAAATACTAACTAAATAGTTCTTATATTTACAACTTTATAACCCCAAAAACATTTTTAGAATGGATTACGGAAAAGAATTTGAAAAATACGCAACAAAGCACCACGGAATAAACAGTACATATTTAGGTAAAGTAACCAGTAGTTTAACGCCATATATAATGGAAGAACGTCAAATGAATATTACACAAATGGATGTTTTTTCTCGTTTAATGATGGATAGAATTATCTTTTTAGGTACTGGTATTAACGATCAAGTAGCTAATGTAATTCAAGCACAATTATTATTTTTAGAAAGTGTAGACGCTAATAAAGATATTTCAATTTACATCAATTCACCAGGAGGTGGAGTATATGCTGGTTTAGGTATTTATGATACCATGCAATTTATTAAGCCAGATGTAGCAACAATTTGTACAGGTATGGCAGCATCAATGGGAGCTGTATTAATGTGTGCTGGCGAAAAAGGAAAACGATCTGCTTTACCACATTCACGTATCATGATTCACCAACCATTAGGAGGCGCACAAGGACAAGCATCTGATATGGAAATTACTGTAAAAGAAATCGGAAAATTAAAAACCGAATTATACAATATTATAGCAAATCATTCAGGGCAACCTTTTGATAAAGTACATGCCGATTCTGATCGTGATTATTGGATGAAAGCCGACGAAGCAAAAGAGTACGGAATGGTTGATGAAATTTTAACAAGAAAATAAAATACTTGCCTTAAGCTTACGTTAAAAACACACGCTGTTAATTAAGAGTGTGCTTTTTAGCCAAAGGCCTAAAGCCAAAAGCAAATAAGATGTCGAAAGAAGAAAACTTACAATGTTCCTTTTGTGGGCGTAAAAAACCAGAAACCGATTTGTTAATCGCAGGTATGGATGCGCATATTTGTGACAAATGTATAGAGCAAGCACACGGAATTGTAGAGGAAGAAATAACTGAAGCTAAAACTGATGGATTGTCTAAAGATTTAACATTAAAAAAACCATTAGAAATAAAAGGTTTTTTAGATGAATATATTATTGGGCAAGATGCTACTAAAAAAGCAATGGCAGTAGCTGTTTACAATCATTATAAAAGATTATTGCAAGCAAAAGATGATGCTGATGAGGTTGAGATAGAAAAATCAAACATTGTTTTAGTTGGTGAAACAGGTACTGGTAAAACATTAGTAGCCCGTACTATTGCTAAAATGTTAAATGTACCATTCTCTATTGTTGATGCTACAGTTTTAACGCAAGCAGGTTATGTAGGTGAAGATGTTGAAAGTATTTTAAGTCGTTTACTACAAGCTGCAGATTATGATGTAGAAAAAGCCCAGAGAGGAATCGTTTTTATCGATGAAATTGATAAAATTGCGCGTAAAGGCGATAATCCATCAATAACTAGAGATGTTTCTGGTGAAGGAGTGCAACAAGCATTATTAAAATTATTAGAAGGGTCAGTGGTAAATGTAGCTCCTAAAGGAGGAAGAAAGCATCCTGATCAAAAATTTATTGAGGTAGATACTAAAGATATTTTATTTATTGCAGGCGGTGCTTTTTCTGGAATAGACAGAGTTATTAGCAAGCGTTTAAATATGCAAGCGGTAGGGTACAGCGCATCAATAGATGAAGATAAAATAGATGAGGATAATTTATTACAATATATTATTCCATCAGATTTAAAATCTTTTGGATTGATTCCAGAAATCATTGGTCGTTTGCCAGTATTAAGTCACATGAATCCGTTAGATGCAGAAACGTTAAGGGCTATTTTAACGGAACCTAAAAACTCGATTATTAAACAGTATACAAAATTATTTTTAATGGATGATGTTGTATTTAGTTTAACCGAAGAAGCTTTACAATATATTGTAGATAAAGCGGTAGCATATAAATTAGGTGCTCGTGGATTGCGTTCGTTATGTGAAGCTATTTTAACAGATGCGATGTTTGATATGCCTAGTTCTGATGAAAAAGAATTAATAATAACAAAAGAGTATGCTGAAGCTAAAATAACAAAATCGGCTTTAAAGAAATTAAGAGCTGCTTCGTAATAGACGTACAATAAATAGTTACAAAAAAAAAGCACCTTATTTTTATAAGGTGCTTTTTTTATTTGCTTAAAAAATATTTAACGAGTTCTTATTTTACTGTGTTTTTGAATCCATTCAGTAAGCTGTGCATTGGTTAAATTATATTTTTTTTGCACAATGTTTTTTTTGCTTTGCAAGTAGGCAGTGTTTAAAACTAAATATTCATATTCTTTAGCTACCGACTTTTTAAACTTTGTATAATAGCTTTCAGAGTTTTCTGAAACAGGTGTCGTTTTTACTTTAAGATCAGCGTTACCAAGTAAATTAATCCACTCGGTAAATTGATTTGCGTTTAAATTATATTTTTTCTGAATTTCCTCTTTTTTACTTTGTAGGTAAGCCGGTGTAAGAATGGCTTTTTCATACTCTTCTACAGCAGATTTTTTAAATTTAGCATAATAAGCAGGCGTAAATTTAGCAGGAAGTCCAACATCAGTTGTTTTTGTTACACTTTCTGTAGTTAATAAACTAGCATATTTAGCAAGCCATTGGGTAAGTTGTGCTGGGTTTAAGCTGTATTTTCGTTGCAATTCCTCTTTTTTACTTTGTAAATGTGCAGCTGTTAAAACAAGTTTATCATATTCGGTAACTACAGAAAGTTGAAATTTTTCATAATAATTAGAGGCACTTTCTTTTGAAGTGTTATTCTGTGTCGGTTGTTTTTTTACAACACTAGGTTGTTGTACAATTGCTTTTTCTTTTTTAATTATAGTTGAAGTAGGGGTACTTACAGTAGCATTTGTAGTGTAGTAAGCTGTGTCGTCTTTATACCATGCTTGAGGAATATTATTACGCTGTACGTTGTTTACAACAATGGCGTCAATTTCATTACTAGTAGCATCTAAACTTTCTAACTTAGTACAACCTTTAACATCTAATTTAGAAATGCGATTAAAACTACAGTATAAACTTTCAAGGTTTTTGTTGTCTCCAAGAATAAGCTCCGTTAACTCATTGTTATCACAACTTACATAAATTAATTCGGTATTGTTTCGAAGGTCAAGGCGCTCAATTTTATTATCGCTACAATTTAAAAAAGTAATAGAAGTGCTTTTAGATAAATCAATTTTTGTAATATTATTTCCAAAACAATCAATACGTTTTAAATTAGGAAAGCTTTCAAGTCCTGTTAAATCTTTAACTTTAGAGTGTACGTTTGGTAATAACTTGTTGGTTATAGGGTCGTTAATGTTTAGGTTAACAACATATCTAGCATCACTAACTAAAATACTTCCGTTTAATCCGTTAGAGTCAATTCCTAAGTCGATTAAACATTCCTCCAAACCAATATCAGGAATAGTAATAGTTTCTTGCGAAGCTACATTTATAGTTAATAATACTGTAAATATGAATGATATATATGTTTTCATGATTGATAATTTGTGGCAAAACTATATATTTATAAGTTTTTAGCAAATAAAATAGATAAGAGATTTCTTTTTAATCATCAAAATATATAAAACGAGTATATTTGTTCGCTATATTTTATACCATATGATAACCCAACAAACCATAGAAAGAGTTTTTGAAGCAGCCCAAGTAGAAGAGGTGATAGGAGAGTTTGTGCAGTTAAAAAAATCAGGAAGTAGTTTTAAAGGGCTCAGCCCGTTTACCGATGAGCGAACCCCATCGTTTATGGTATCGCCAGTAAAACAAATATGGAAAGATTTTAGTACAGGAAAAGGAGGGAATGCTGTTTCTTTTTTAATGGAACACGAACATTATACTTATCCTGAAGCTATAAAATGGCTTGCTAAGAAATATAATATTGAAATAGAAGAAACCGAACAATCCGACGAGCAAAAAAAACAACTTAACGAAAGGGAAAGCATGTTTTTGGCTTCTAAATTTGCCAAAGATTATTTTCATGATGTGTTAATGAATACTCAAAAAGGACGCGCAATTGGATTGTCGTACTTTAAAGAAAGAGGATTTAGAGAAGATATTATCGAAAAATTCGATTTAGGGTATTGTAAAGATGAGTGGGATAATTTTACCAATGCAGCATTAGCCAAAGGGTATGATTTAAAATATTTAAAATCAACCGGATTAACAATCGTAAAAGAGGGTGGTCCGCAAATAAAAAAATTCGACCGTTTTAAAGGACGTGTAATGTTTCCTATACACAGTATGTCGGGGCGTATTTTAGGATTTGGTGGTAGAATATTAACTAATGATAAAAAAGCTGCAAAATATTTAAATTCACCCGAAAGTGATATTTACCATAAAAGTAAAATTTTATACGGAATTTATCATGCCAAAAAAGAAATCGCAAAACAAGATAATTGTTATTTGGTAGAAGGGTATACTGATGTAATTTCTTTTTACCAATCAGGTGTAGAAAATGTGGTTGCTTCATCAGGAACTGCATTAACAGCCGATCAAATTAGGTTGGTAAATAGATTAACAAAAAACATTACCGTTTTATTTGACGGTGATGCTGCCGGAATTAGAGCTTCTATTAGAGGTATCGACTTAATTTTAGAGCAGGGAATGAATGTAAAAGTGGTTTCTTTTCCTGAAGGAGAAGATCCAGATAGTTTTGCAAAAGCACATTCAACAGCTGAATTAAAAGAATATTTAGCCGATAAATCACAAGATTTTATCGAGTTTAAAGTGTCTTTGTTGATGAAAGAAGCAGCAAACGACCCTGTTAAAAAAGCGGGATTAATTCGTGATATTGTTACGAGTATTTCTAAAATTCCTGATGGAATACAGCGAGAAGTATATGTGCAAGAATGTGCGCGTATTATGGATATTTCTGAGCGTGTTTTATTTAGTGAGTTAGCACAATTGTTAACTAAAGGTTTGGCTAAATCAAATAAAGGAAGTCAAGCCAATAATAATTCAAGTCAACCACCAGCTGAATACTTGTACGAGCAAGAACAAGGTGGAATGAGGGCTTTAAAAGGCGGAAAAAAGGGAACTCAGAAAATAGATCAACTAAATATTCTTGAAAAAGAAATTATTAGAATTTTATTGTTATACGGTAACGAAGTTGTTGATTTTGTAAACTGGGTAGATGGTGTTGATGAAAAAGGACGACCTGTTTTAGAAAAAGAAGAGTATCAAAATACCGTATCAAACGAGTTGTATTTAAATTTGCAAGAAGATGAAATTGAGTTTGCAAATGAAATTTTTAAACTAACATATTATCAATTGGTACACCAATTAAATCAAGATGAAAAAATTTCTATTGATCAATTAATAATGCACGAAAACCAAGAAATATCAAGTTTAGTAACTAATATTTTAATGGATGAAGAAAAATATTCGTTAAGTGATTGGGAACGAAAAGAAATTTTTGTAACCGAAACAATTAAAATTCTTCCAAAATTGGTTTCAGATGCAACCTTAAATTTACGAAGGATTTTAATAGAAGAAAAAATTAAAGAAATGATGCACGAAGTACAAACGCAAAATGCAGTACTTGATTTAGAGGAAATTTCTAATTATACAGATCTTAAAAAGCGTCTTTTTGAAAAGTTAAACCGTGTAGTTTAACTTTTGTTGTTAATTGATTTTTATAATTTCTTTTTTGTAAGTTTACAATGAAAAAGAAAAATCATGAAAAATATATTACATTTCTTAGAGCTTTTAAGGCTCTTGATATTATTGCCAGTAAAAATTTCTAACGGATATAAAAAACAGACATATCAAAAAATTAAACGTCAAATGATGTTTTTGAATTTACTTTAAGCTTTTTGGTATTTCGCAAATAGGAATTGGAATCATTTTATGCTGATTAATACTGTTTAGACGGGTATATATTTTAAAAACTTCTAATTCTCTGCCAGTAAAGTCAGTATTGTTTTTACCTAAATCTTGCATGTGCATAGCCCATTCTAATTCGTCGTACGAAGCACCTATTTGATCTTCATCAGTTCTGCTATCACCAAATAAACCATCGGTAGGTTGTGCTTTTTGAATTGAATTTGGTACGTTTAAATGTGACGCTAAAGCATATACTTCAGATTTTACTAAATCGGCAATAGGACTTAAATCAACACCTCCATCACCATATTTAGTGTAAAAACCGACACCAAAATCCTCTACTTTATTACCCGTTCCGGCAACTAATAAACCGTGTAAACCAGCAAAGTAATACAGCGTTGTCATGCGTAAACGAGCTCTTGTGTTTGCTAATGCTAAGTCGGTTTTAGCAGAAACTTCGGCTTTAGGAACTACTGTTTTAAAATCTTCAAAAGTACTAGTCAGGTTTACTTCAGCTTCAGTAACGTTATTAAAACGATCTTTTAATAGTTTAATATGCTCATTAGCTCTGTTTACTTGACTTGCAGCTTGATGAATTGGCAATTCAACACATAAAGTAGGTAAACCGGTTAATGCACACAAAGTTGAGGTAACCGCACTATCAATACCACCTGAAATACCAACAACAAACCCGTTTACTCCTGAATTAGTAGCGTAGTTTTTTAACCATTGTACAATATGTTCTGATACTTTTGATGCATTCATAATTAAACAGATTTTATAAGCGTTTATATAAAATTGATATAAACTATTTTAGTAATTTCGACGTTGTAATGTTAAATGTAAATATACTAAAGTTCATGAGAAAAATTTTAGCACTTTGTGTTTTAGTTTCAAGTTTAATTTCTTGTCAAAAAGAAACAAATTTTAAATTAAATATAGATGTTTCTACAATAAAAACAAATGTAAATATTGATAGGTTTGATGTTGATTTTTACACAGCAAAACCTAATCAATTAAAGAAATTAAAAACAAAATATCCTTTATTGTTTCCTAAACAACCAGATAGTGTTTGGGTAAATAAGATGCATGATAAGGATGAAAGAGAGTTGTTTACTGAAACGCAAAAAGTATATGGTAGCGTTGGTAAATTAACGGAGGAATTAACGTCACTTTTTAAACATGTAAAGTATTACAACTCTAAGTTTAAAAGCCCAAGAGTAATTACAATGTTAACTAATATTGATTATGATAACCGAATTGTATATGCAGATAGTTTGTTGCTAATTTCGTTGGATGCTTATTTAGGTAAAAAACATCGATTTTATAATGATTATCCAGTTTACGTTAAACAAAATAATGAAAAAGAACATATTGTAGTTGATGTAGCAAAGTCCATTATAAATGCTCAAATATTACATAGAAAGCAACGTGATTTTATAAACAAAATGATTTATAAAGGTAAAAAAATGTATCTGTTAGACGCTTATTTACCAAATGTGTTAGATGCACAAAAAATAGGTTTTTCTAAAACAAAACTTGACTGGGCTAAGAGTAACGAAGAGCAAATTTGGAAGCATTTTGTTGAAAAAGATATGTTGTATAGTACTAGTAAGGAATTAGATAAACGATTTTTAGATATTGCGCCTTTTTCTAAATTCTATATGGAGCAAGATAGGCAATCTCCTGGTCGAATAGCTGAGTTTATCGGTTGGCAAATAGTACGATCTTATATGCAAAAGAATGATGTATCTTTGCAAGAGTTAGTACAAAAAAATGAAGTTGAAATCTTCAAAAAATCAAAATACAAACCAAGGAAATAATGGCGATAGAACACACTTCTAAAATAACTTTTAAGGTAGGATTAGACGAAAATAAAATTCCGGAAGAAATTTCATGGAATGCAGAGGATGGTGGAATTAGTAATGAGCCTTCAAAAGCGATAATGCTATCTGTATGGGATCATAAGAAAAAAGATACTTTGCGTATGGATTTATGGACAAAAGATATGCCTGTTGATGAAATGAAACAATTTTATCATCAAACATTAGTATCTATGGCAGGTTCATTTGAAAGAGCAACAAATGACGAAAAAATGAGTGCGACTATGCGAGATTTTTGTGATTATTTTGCTGAGAAACTTGAACTTAAAAAATAAAAAAAGCAGCTTTTAAGCTGCTTTTTTTGTTAAAGGATAATTATTTTTGATTATGATTAAATACCTAACCTTATTTTTAATTTTAATTACGATTACTGTTAATAGCCAAAACAATAGTTTAAGGGGAGTTAAAAGTGAAAACGAAGTAAAACAAATTCAAAAAGCTTTTTATTTATTAAATAATAATGAAGAAGATAAAGCATATTTAATAGCTAAAGATTCAGAAGAAATTTTTAAGTCTCGTTATGCTTTAATGAATAAGAATATAATTTTAGCCTATTACTTTAATAGAAAAGTCGCAATAGACTCATCAATAATTTATGCAAAAAAATCGCTTAAATTTAATACACAAGGTAGTGATTCAATAAAAGCAAGAAGAAAAGCAACTGTTTGTAATCTTTTAGGTAAAAACTATAATGTTAAAGGGCTTTATAAAGAAAGTAAAAAATGGTATTTACAAGGAATCGAAGAGGCTCAAAAGTATAACGAAAAATACTCATATTATGCTAATACACATGGATTGGCATTAGTATATTATAACGAAAGAGAGTTAGAAAAAGCACTTAGTTTTTTTAAAGAATGTTTAAGTTATAAAGAAGATAAAGAAATTACTTATGGAAGTTATATAAATATGGGGATGATTTATGGTGAACTTAAAAATTATAAAGCTTCAGATAATTATTTTAAGAAAGCGTATAATATGAGTTTGATTGATAATAACACTAATGCAATGGTGGCAATTCTTTTAAATTTAGGAAACAATGCTCAAGAACAAAAACAAGTAAGTAAGGCAAAAGAGTTTTATACAGAGACAATAAAAATTAGTAAAAAACAAGGGTTTCATCAAACAAAAATAGAGGCAAGAATAGGTTTAGGTAATGTATATTTTTTTTTAAAAGATTATAAAAATGCCCAATTGTCATATGGTATCGCACTTATTGGAGCATTAGAATTGGGTTTATTAGCAAAACAATTAAAAATTTATGAAAAGTTAAAAGTACTGGCAATAAAAAGGAAAAATTATAAAGATGCTTTTTATCATAACTCAAAGTATTTTAAAATACGAGATTCTATTAATCAGTTACAGAAAGTAGAAAAAATTAATGAGTTAGAAGTTAGATATGAAACTATAAAAAAGGAAAAAGAAATTGACTTATTAAAAAAAGATCAAGAATTACAGGAGTTTAATTTGAAAAAAGAAAAAGAAAATAAAAAATTCATGTTAATTTCTTTTTTAATTCTTCTTGTTCTTGTTATAGGTTTGCTTATTAATTATTATTTGCGCTTACAGGCTCAAAGTGAATTAAATAAAAAAGAAAAAGAGATTAATTTACAAAAAGTAACAACGTTATATAAAGAAAAAGAACTAGAATTAATAAAAGCAAATATTACCGGAAGAGATTTAGAACGTGAAAGAATAGCACAAGAATTGCACGATAGTATTGGGGGGAATTTAGCTGCAATAAAATTGCAATTAGCCAGTTCTAAAATTTCAAATCCAACTTATATAAAAAAAGTAAGTATTCAAGTAAATGATACTTATACTCAAGTAAGAAACATATCACATTCATTAGTTTCAGATCAAAAAAAAGGAGATGTTTTTTGTGATGAAATTGAAATGTACTTAAATAATATTGGTGACTCAAGTAATATCATAGCTTCATTTACAGCGCATCCTAAGAAAAAAATAGATGATTTACCACAAGAGATAAAAACTGAAGTTTTTAAAATTATTCAAGAATTAATAACCAACACACTTAAGCATGCAAAGGCATCTTTTATGGAGTTAAATGTAAATTTATCAGATAAAAAACGCCTAAATATTATGTTTGAAGATAATGGTGTTGGATTTAATTTTTACGAAACAAAAAAAGGCTTAGGGTATCTAAATATAAAAAATAGATTAAAGAAGATTAATGGAAAGTTAATGGTGGATTCTAAAAAAGGAAGAGGGACTATTATTAATATTGAAATAAATAAAGCTTAGCAATAGCTGTTGGTTTTAGGAGATTGTTATGAATGATTTTTTATTTTATTAATTATAAAATGGTAATCATCAAAGTTGTTTACAAAATCTAAATCAGAAACATCAATAATCAGTATGTTTAAATCTTGTTGTGTTTTTATAAAGTTACTATAACCATCGTGAATTTTTTGTAAATATTCAGCTTCAATATTTTGCTCATATTCACGACCTCTATTTTTAATATTTTCTAGTAATCGATCTGTATTTTGGTATAAATATACATACAAGTCAGGTTTTGTAATTTCTTTATACATTAAATCGAACATTTTACGATACAATTTATATTCATCTTTTTGTAAAGTAACTTGTGCAAAAATTAATGATTTAAAGATGTAGTAATCAGAAACGATAAAGTTTTTAAATAAATCAAATTGTGCTAAATCATCAGATAACTGTTGGTACCTGTCTGCTAAAAAACTCATTTCTAAAGAAAAAGCATAACGTTCATTATCTTCATAGAATTTTGGTAAAAACGGATTGTCGGCAAAACGTTCTAATACAATCTTGGCATTAAACTCATCTGACATCATATTTGCTAATGATGTTTTTCCTGCGCCAATATTACCTTCTATAGCTATGTAATTGTATTTTTCGGTTATAGGAATAGGTCTTTCTAATTGTTTTTTGATAGGTGTTATTTTTGAGCTATCGATACAGTTTTTTAAACAAATGTATAAATGTTTTTTTTCTATTGGGTGAAGGGTATTTCGAGCAATTTCAACCAACGGAACTAATACAAACTTTCGTTCTAACATTCGTGGATGTGGTACAATAAGGTTTTTAGAAAATATAATCTCATCTTCAAATAAGACAATGTCTATATCAATAATTCTATCTGTGTAACCTTTAGTTGTTTTTGGAGATCTCCCTAATTCTTTTTCAATAATAAGTAATGTTTTTATTAAGCTTTCAGGAGGTAAATAGGTTGATACTTTGATGCAGGTATTATAAAATTCTGCGCCATCAAAACCTAAAGAAGGAGTTTTATATATTGAAGCAATTTTTTGAATTGCACCAACTTTATTAGCAATTAAATTTATTGCATTTTGAATGTTTTTGAATTTATCACCTTGGTTTGTCCCTATAGATAAATATGTAGTTCGTTGTATTTTCATGAGCAGATTGCAAAGTAAAATAAAACTAAAATAAGATGGATAAAAAAAACAGTTTAATTTTAAAAAAAAAAGTAAAGTAAGATTGTTTTTACGTGTTTATCTAAAACAAAAAAACAACCATAAGGTTGTTTTTTTGTTTTAAGAAAGAAGGTTTTCTATGCTTCTTTTTTATCTTCTCTTGGTTTTCTATCATCACGACGATTGTCACGTCCACGATTATCTCTTCCTCTATTATCACGGCCACCACTTCTTTTATCATCTCTTGGTGGTCTTGCTACATAACCTTCTGGTTTTGGTAACAAAGCTTTACGAGAAACTTTTTCTTTACGTGTTCTAGGGTCAGTTCCAAAATATTTTACATCAAAAACATCTCCCATATTTACAACATCAGAAACATTTTCTGTACGTTCCCAAGCTAATTCACTTACGTGTAATAAAACTTCGTTTCCTGGAGCCTCCATATATTCTACAACGGCACCGAAATCTAACATTTTAATTACTTTTACTTCATAAGCACTACCAACTTGTGGCTTAAATAACATTGATTCGATACGTGAAGTAACCGCATCAATTCCTTCAGGTTTAGTACCTAAAATTTCAATGATTCCTTCTTCTGTTACAGGATCTTCTGTTACTACAATTGTAGTTTCAGTATCTTTTTGTAACTCTTGAATATGTTTACCTCCTGGGCCAATAAATGCACCAATCATATCATTAGGGATACGTCTAGTTATCATTTTAGGCGCATGTGCTTTAACATCTTCGTTTGGAGTTTGAATAGTATCGGTTAATTTAGATAAAATATGTAAACGACCATCACGAGCTTGTTTTAGCGCATTTACTAAAATCTCATATGATAATCCTTTTACTTTAATATCCATCTGACAAGCAGTAATACCATCAGCAGTACCAGTTACTTTAAAATCCATATCACCTAAATGATCTTCGTCTCCTAAAATATCAGATAAAACTGCGTAACGATCACCATCAGAAATTAATCCCATAGCAATACCTGAAACTGGTTTTTTCATTTGTACACCAGCGTCCATCATTGCCATTGTACCAGCACATACTGTTGCCATAGATGAAGAACCGTTAGATTCTAATACTTCAGATACAACTCTTACCGTGTAAGGGCAATCATCAGGAACCATTCCTTTTAATGCTCTTTGTGCTAAGTTACCATGACCAACTTCTCTACGTGAAGTTCCTCTTAAAGGACGTGCTTCACCTGTACAGAAAGGAGGGAAGTTATAGTGTAAATAGAAAGTTTCCTCACCTTCGTAAGTAGGCATGTCTATTTTATTTGCTTCTCTTGATGTTCCTAAAGTTACTGTGGCTAATGCTTGAGTTTCACCACGTGTAAAGATTGAAGAACCGTGTGTTGATGGTAAGTAATCTACTTCACACCAAATTGGTCTGATGTCTGTTGTTTTACGACCATCTAAACGTAAACCTTCAGCTAATGTTAATTCACGAACAGCATTTTTTTGAGCTTTATTGAAATATTTTCCAATTAATCCACCAAAATCAGCTATTTCTTCTTCAGAAAAAGTTGCAACAACTTCTTCTTTAACTTCTGCAAATGCAGCAGAACGTTCAGCTTTTGAAGTTCCTTGTTTTGCAATAGCATAACATTTATCGTAAGCTAAATCATTAATCTTTTTAGCTAACTCTTCATCTTCTCTTTCTGGTTCGTATTCGCGAGTTTCTTTTTTACCAAAAGCTTCAGCTAAACGCACCTGAGCAGCACATTGTACTTTAATAGCTTCGTGTGCAAATTTAATTGCATCGGCCATTTCTTCTTCAGAAACTTCATCCATTTCTCCTTCTACCATCATTACAGAATCTGCAGAAGCTCCAATCATCATATCTAAATCAGCATCTGCTAATTGAGTTCTGTTTGGATTGATAACAAATTCCCCATTTACACGTGCAACACGTACTTCAGAAATTGGTGTTTCGAAAGGAATATCAGACAATTGTATTACTGTTGATGCTGCTAAACCTGCTAAAGCGTCTGGCATAACATCTTCGTCATGAGACATTAATTGAATCATAACTTGTGTTTCCGCATGGTAATCTTTTGGAAATAATGGACGTAAAACACGGTCTACTAAACGCATTGTTAATACTTCTCCATCACTTGGTCTTGCTTCTCTTTTAAAGAATCCTCCAGGATAACGTCCTGCGGCAGCAAATTTTTCTCTATAATCTACCGTTAAAGGTAAAAAATCTACATCAGATTGCTTGTAGTTAGATACAACTGTACATAACAACATTGCTTTTCCCATTTGAACAACAACTGACCCGTGGGCTTGTTTTGCTAACTTACCCGTTTCTAATGAGATGGTTCTTCCATCTCCAAGGTCGATGACCTCTCTAAATACTTTTGGAATCATAAATTTTAATTCTAAATTTTTAAATTGTTTGTTGTTGTGTTGTTATTGTTTGTTGTTGCAATGGAAATTCAAAATTGTTGTTAAAAATTTTGAGTTTTTTATATAAATTTCTGTTTGTTAGTCAGAAATGAATTTTTGTAAAATAAAAAAGAGGCACGTTTATAGAGCCTCTTTTTGAAAGAAATTATTTTCTAATTCCTAATTCTTTAATAATTGCACGATATCTGTTGATTTCTTTTTTCTTCAAGTAATCTAACAAGCTTCTACGCTTACCAACCATTCTTACTAATGAACGCTCTGTGTTAAAATCTTTACGATTTTGCTTTAAGTGCTCAGTTAAGTGGTTAATTCTGTGTGTGAATAATGCAATTTGACCTTCTGCAGAACCAGTATCGTTTGCTCCTTTACCGTGTTTTGTGAAGATGTTTTCTTTTACTTCTTTAGTTAAATACATACCAATATTGTTTAAATGATTTTAATGTACACAATGCTTTTGCATTGAATCAGCAAATGTACAACTATTTTTTAAAATCATATTAATGATGTAAAAATAAAAAAGCTAGCATTTGCTAGCTTTTTTATTAGGCTCTTATGGGTTGATTTTGAATTAAATCAATGTATAAGTTTACTTGTTTTTTTAAGTTCTTACGCTCGTAAATACCATCTAAAAATCCGTGTTCTAATACAAACTCTGAACGTTGAAAGCCTTCAGGTAATTCTTTACCTGTTGTATCTTTTACAACACGTGGTCCTGCGAAAGCAATTAAAGCATTTGGTTCTGCTATATTAATGTCTCCTAACATTGCAAAAGAAGCTGTTGTGCCTCCAGTAGTAGGATCTGTACATAATGATATATACGGAATTTTAGCATCTGCTAATTGCGCTAATTTCGCAGATGTTTTTACCAATTGCATTAATGATAGTGAAGCTTCCATCATACGGGCACCTCCTGATTTTGAAATCATTAAAAAAGGAAGCTTGTTTTTTATTGAATAATCAATAGCTCTTGCTATTTTTTCTCCAACAACACTTCCCATTGATCCTCCTATAAATGCAAAATCCATAGAAGCGATAACGATATCTTTTCCGTTAGATTTTCCTACAGCTGTACGAACGGCATCTTTTAAGCCTGTTTTCTTTTGCGCTGCTTTTAAACGATCTGGATATTTTTTAGTGTCTTCAAATTTTAAAGGGTCTTTGGCAGTAAGATTTGAGTTTAACTCTTTAAAATCATTATCGTCAAAGAATATATCAAAATATTCATGACTTCCGATACGAACATGATAACCATCTTCAGGGCTTACATATAAGTTTTTCTTTAATTCATCAGTGTCAATTACCTTTCCGCTTGGTGTTTTATACCACAAGCCTTTAGGTGTATCTTTTTTTTGTTCTGTAGGGGTTTGAATCCCTTTATCTGTACGTTTAAACCAAGCCATAGTTTAGTTTATTTTTTGTTGTTTGTTAGTATATGACTCTTATTTTGTAAAAAAGAGTAGGCTACAAATGTAAATTATTTTTATGAACTTTGGTTTTTTGAAACAAAAAAAGCGCTTAGAATATTTCTAAGCGCTTTTTTTATAAGTAATTTTTATAATGTATTTACATTGTTTAAGTCTTCAAAAGCTTTTTTAAGACGTGTTTTAAATGTAATTTCACCTTCTCGTAACCATTTACGAGGGTCATAATGTTTTTTATTTGGTTGGTCGGCTCCATCAGGATTACCAATTTGGCTTGCTAAATATTCTTTTTTCGCTAAAACATAATCTCTAACACCTTCGGTAAAAGCATATTGTAGGTCAGTGTCAATATTCATTTTTATAACTCCGTAGCCAATTGCTTCTCTAATTTCATCTAAAGTAGAACCTGATCCTCCGTGAAAAACAAAATCGATCGTGTTATGAGGTACATTATATTTTTTTGAAATATATTCTTGTGAGTCTTTTAATATAGAAGGGGTTAATTTTACGTTTCCTGGTTTGTATACACCATGTACATTTCCAAAGGCAGCAGCAATGGTAAATTGATCACTTACTTTCATTAATTCTTCGTAAGCAAAAGCAACCTCTTCGGGTTGTGTGTATAATTTAGAAATATCAACATCTGAATTATCAACACCGTCTTCTTCTCCTCCTGTAATACCTAATTCAATTTCTAAAGTCATTCCTATTTTACTCATTCGAGCTAAATACTCTTTACAAATTTCAATATTTTCTTTAATTGGCTCTTCAGATAAATCAATCATGTGAGAGCTGTATAAAGATTTTCCTGTTTCTTTATAATGTTGTTCACTTGCGTCAAGTAAACCATCAATCCAAGGTAATAACTTTTTAGCGGCGTGGTCGGTATGTAAAATTACAGGAATACCATAAGCATCAGCTAATAAATGAACGTGTTTTGCTCCGGCAACTGCCCCTGCGATAGCTGCTTTTTCATTTTCGTTAGATAAGCCTTTACCGGCGTTAAATTGTGCTCCTCCGTTAGAGAATTGAATTATAACGGGTGAGTTTAATTCTTTTGCAGTTTCTAAAACAGTGTTTACTGTATTAGATCCTACCACGTTTACAGCAGGTAAAGCAAATTTTTTATCTTTTGCTAATTGAAATATTTCTTGTACTTCTTTTCCAGTAGCAACGCCAGCTTTTATCATTTTTTAGTTTTTTAGTTTACAGTTGTTGTGAATGCCAAATTTACACATTTTTGACTAAGTTATTGTCATTTTTACCGATAACGTTTTAGTTAAAAAGGGTAGTTAATTCCGATATTTATAACAGAGCTTTTAAAATTGAAGTTTTTAAACCATCGATTATTAGTTAAGTAAGGTTCACGCATTTTAAATCCTAAGTCCAATCGGGCTACTAAAAATTTAAAGTCGTATCGGAGCCCAAATCCTGAGCCTACTGCCATATCATTTAGTGATTTTAGGTTTTTGAATTTTGCGTTTTCGTCAATAAATTGAGAATTTGTGATATCCCAAATATTTCCTGCATCAACAAATAAAGCACCTTTTAATGAACCTATCATATCAAAACGATATTCAAAACTTGTTAAAAATTTTAAGCTACCAATGTTATATTCTAACCCAGGGCGTCTGGTTCCTGGACCTAAGTCGTAGGTTCTCCATGCTCTAATGTCGTTTGATCCTCCTGCAAAATAACTACGAGAAAAAGGAATGCTAGAGTTGTTGTAAGTTGCGATTGCTCCCAAAAATGTTCTGTGCGCTAAAACGGTGTTGCTTCCTAAATTCCAGTATTTTTTATATTCGATATCTGTTTTAAAATATTGTGCAATAGGTATTTTAAATACAGTTTTTCGTCCATTAGCATTTGTTTGCTTGGATAGCAAACCCATAATGTTCCCAGAATTTGCAATTCGAAATTTAAAAAAAGAAAAATTGGTGTCTTTCGTGTTTTCTTGGTTGTTATAGATATAATTAAAAGCTATTTCTGGAATTAAGAAATCAGAGGTAATGATATTGTATCTATTTAATATATTAAGGTTGCTTTGATATTCTGATGGATTTGTGCTGGCAAAAGAAGTGTCTCCTCTAACATCTTGAATAAATTGAAGTATATTATCAGAATTACTTGGTATATTTTGAGGTAAAGTATAATTATTATTAGCAGTATCTACATCTTTAAGTTTTGAATATTCAGATGAGTAGATATTAAAATAATTATCTACATTAAAATTACGAATATATTGTGTGTTGAAAAATTCTAATTGGATAGATTTCCGTTTATTATAATTCCATTTATAATCAATTCCTACAGATATATTTTGGTTATCAAGACCAATGTTTTTCTGAATTCCTCCACCAATGAAAAATTTGGTTTTTGGAAACATCCTTTTTGGTACAAGTGACTGTAAACCAAAGGGAGCCATAAAACGAGGCACTTCTAATGAAAGATCGGCTCCAATTTCCCATCCAGGTCCATTGTTAGAATTAAAATAAGAACCAAAAGTTGAAAATTTAAAAATTTCAGCACCTTTAAAGGTGTTTCTATTTGTTAAAGAAAACTTTAATGAAACATCGAAGTTACGGATGTTAGAGCGAGATAACTCAGTGTCTAAACCAAGAGTATATTTTTCAATAGGGGTTAAAAATATATTTGCTTCTAATTCATGGTCGCTTAATTCATTGTAACGAATAGAGGTAGATTTAAAATTTTTTAAACCTCTTAAATGGGTTCTAGTTAAATTTCTTGATATATCGTTATAAACCGAGTTGGGCTTAACAAACAATGATTGTGATAAAAATTTTGGATTATACTTTAATTTTTTATGAGCATAAAAATTAATTCCTTTATACAATAAAGTATCTTTATGAAGAGAGTCTCTTTTATTGTAGGTATAATCAGTAAAAACGTTTATTTTTTTTATTGTTTGAATTTTAAAAGGAATTACTCGGTCAGAAATATTAATATCTACACTTGTTTTCTGGTAATCTTTAAGTGTGTCATTATCAAAAGAAATATAATTTTCATTAAAATGATATATTCCTTTATTTCTAAATAAGGTAACTAGCCGATTTGCTTCTTTAATAAAATTACCATCTTTATATTGGTCTCCAGATTTAAGAAAACTTTTACCTTTTGATTCTTTATAGATAACATCTAGAGTAGGAGATGAAATTTTGGTGTAAATAGAATCTAAAAAAGAAGGATTACCTTTTTGTATAGAGTAGGTTATAGCCCCTTTTCGATTAGAAATAGTGTCTTTTTTAAAGGATACTTTTGATCTAAAATAACCTTCTGTTTGAAAATAGGTTTTTAAATTTATAACCGTTTTTTTTGTTTTTATATCATCTATAATAATAGGAGCTTCCCCACTATTTAAAAACCAGTTATTAATTCCGATAAAATTTTTAGCTATAGAGATACTCTGTTTTTCAGAAAAGTTTTTTTTGAAAAAAGAATAAGTATTAGGGTGTTTTTTACCCCATTCGCTAGGTTTTTTAGGAGCTTTCGGGTTTCCTAAATTATAAAAATATAAAGATAAAGGTATGCCTAAGGCTTTTGCATTAGGACGTTGCAGCAATAATTCAGTAATGTTTTCACTAGAGTTTTTTATACTATCAATATAAACAGTGTTTTTTGCTAATAGTAACTCATTTTTATTTACATATTTTATCGTATTACACGAACTGAATAAGATGACTAATAAAAAGAAGAAAGAAAGTTTTTTCATTAACTTTACGCCTCGTATTTTAAATGACAAAAATACTATTTTTTAGTGGTTATAATGTGTTAAAAAATATTTAATGAGTTTATCAAAAAACAATCTGAAGTTAATAACAAGTTTACAACAAAAAAAGTATAGACAAAAGCATAAATTATTTGTTGCTGAAGGAATAAAGGTTGTAAATGAGTTGTTAAAGTCGTCGGTAGAAGCATCGCATATTTTTATGACAGAAGATGTTGTTGAGTTACCTAAAAATGTAGCTCATACAGTTATAACAGAAAATGAGTTAAAAAAAATTAGTACGTTAAAAAATCCGAATAAAGTTTTAGGATTATTTCAGATTCCTGATGAAAAAGAAATATCAGAAAACTGTTTTATAGTTGCTTTAGATGAAATAAATGATCCAGGTAATTTAGGAACCATTATTCGTTTGTGTGATTGGTTTGGTGTTACGGAGTTGATTTGTTCTAAAAGCACGGTAGATTGTTACAACCAAAAAGTAGTACAATCAACTATGGGGTCTTTAACCAGAGTAAATATTTCGTATGTTGATTTATATACATTTTTATCAAACAGTGATTTTCCTGTTTTTACAGCTGATATGGATGGTGACAATGTATATAAAACCTCATTACCCGAAAAAGCTGTTTTAGTAATGGGAAATGAAGCAAACGGAATTTCAGCAGAAATATCGGCAATTGTAAACCGCAAGTTAACAATTCCTAGGTTTGGTGAAATTCAACAAACAGAAAGTTTAAATGTTGCAACAGCAACTGCTATTTTATTAAGTGAATTTAGAAGAAGTTAAAATAAACCGTTTATTTGTGCGTCAATTTTATCAATAATAGACCCTAAATCTTCTTGATTTTTAACAAAGTCTAAATTATCAACATCAATAACTAGTAGGTTTCCTTTGGTGTATTGGCTAATCCACGCTTCGTAACGTTCATTTAACCTGCTTAAATAATCGATACTAATAGAGTTTTCATACTCTCTGCCTCGCTTGTGAATTTGACCAACTAAAGTAGAAATATCTGCACGTAAATAAATTAATAAATCTGGAGGGGTTACTAAATTTTCCATTAATTCGAATAACGAAGAATAATTACTATAATCACGATTCGTCATCAAGCCCATTGCGTGTAAGTTAGGTGCAAAAATATGTGCATCTTCGTAAATAGTTCTATCCTGAATTATTTTTTTGCCAGATTGCCTTAATTCTAATACTTGACGAAAACGGCTGTTTAAAAAGAAAACTTGTAGGTTAAAAGACCAACGTTCCATTTCAGCATAAAAGTCATCTAAATAAGGATTCTCATCTACCGATTCAAAATGAGGATCCCAATTGTAATGTTTAGCTAATAATTTAGTTAAAGTGGTTTTACCTGCGCCAATATTTCCGGCAATTGCTACATGCATATTTTTAGATATTTCAAGATGGTAAAATTACATAAAAAAAGAGATTTGTAACAATGTTTAACAAATCAATTTATAACCATAGCCTTACATATTTACAATTTGAATGTTTTTGTTGTGTTTTAATTTTTTTGCGTAGTTTAGAAATAAATACATATGATAAGTGTTAAAAATATATCATTATTCTATATTATTTTTAATAAAATAACTAATCATGTCTCTACATATTAATACGTTTATTGTTTTGTCTTTAATGATAATTTTAAGTAATGAGTAAAAATCAAAAAACCTTCTATTAAAAAAGGTTTTTTGATCTAGTTAGTGAAATTTTTATTCAATAATAATTTTTCGCGTTTTTGTTTTTCCACTATTTTCTACTTGAAGTAAATAAATACCGCTACTCATTTTTGGGAATTGAATCCCTTCTTTGAATATATTTGAAATGGTAGAAAAGTTTTGAGTGTGTACTAAATTACCTGCTAAATCGAATAGTCGGATAATAATTAAATCTCTTGACTTAACCTTGAATTCGATGTTTAGTTTTTGATTAGAAAGTAAAGGTATACTACCTATTTTTAAATCGGTGAATAAATTATTATCGGTAGCAAAACTTTCTTCAATATTAATAGTATAATCTTCAGTTTCTCCCCATTCACTTTTATGATCAGAATCACAAGCGCCATCACCGTTTGATGAGGTTTCTAATTCAAAATATTCAATAACAACTCTCATTCTCGTTTTTCCTAAAACAGCATTTTCTGGTACTGTTATATTTAAGGTAGCTGTGGCTATATCTGTAGTTTGATTTCCTAAATCATATCTTTCGGTAGAGTTGTTAAATTGATAATCTTGGTTCCAATCAATAAAAACATAGCAATGATCTTGGAATCCACCTGTGTTAAGTGTTATACTTATTTCATATGCTTGCTTTCTTTCAAGGTTTGTGGTTATGGTAGTAAAATCTTCATATCCATTTACAGTGTTGTTGCCTGAAGTGTTGTTAATTGTATTAAGGGTAACATTGGTTATATGTTCCGTACCTCCAGTCTCATCTGTAAAAGTTGAATCGCAATAAGACGGATCTTCTGTTGTAAAAGTAAAATTATTAGAAAAATCACCTTCTCCACAAGCGCTTATAGGTTTTACACGCCAGTAATAATTTGTACTATGAGATAGAAAAGAAGACGGAGTGTATGAATTGACGGTTGTTGTTTCGTTAACTATAATAGAACTGAAGTTAGCATTAGTTGCAATTTCAATTTTATAAGAAGTCGCATTTAAATTTGTTTCCCATTCAAAAGTAGGGGTAATACTCGTATTTATATTAGCGTTTGCAGGTGATGTTAAATTTTGGGTAGAGAAATTATTAGAATTAACCTTTAAAAGGGCTTCGGTGGTTTTAGTAAAAGTGTTTGTTTGTGCTTGTACAACAATTGTATATTCTTGCTGAGTAGTGCCGTTTAAATTAGCAACGGTCATGATAACATCACCATCAGTGTTAATTGTACTTGGAGTAAAGTTAACTGTTGCTCCGTTAGGTAAACCTGTAGCTGATAAATTTACTGTTTCATTAAATCCGTTTACAAAATCAAAATTTAAGGTGTACTTGGTAGTATTATTACCATTGTTACAAACAGTTTGCTTTGAGGTGTTGTTATTTACAAAAAATGTAGGAAGATTGGCGTTAATGGTAAATTTTGAAGTATTTACATTGTAAAAAATATTATCAGCAGCTTCAACAAGTATACGAGCTTGTGTTGTAGCATTATTAGGAACGGTAATGCTTTCGGTACCGTCATTATCAGTATTTGACTTTAAAACAATTGGAAAAGTAACTCCACCATCTATAGAGAGTTTAATAGTTACCTTACTACAGTTTATTGGAGCAATGTCAGTGGTTCCTTTATTCCATGTTATGGTTTGAGTATCACCTGCGTTCCATATTACATTAGTGTTTGGAGCTGTAACGGTAAAAGGAACCGCATTGGTAACGGTAATTGCAACATCATCTCTATCCGAATTTCCTCCACCAATATGATTATCTCTTACGGTAAAAGCAAAATTTAACTCTCTTTCAACACTAGGTAGAACTTCCCATTGATTTGAAGTTCCGTTAACAACGTTTGCTAATGTTGGTAAATATCTATTTGGAGAAGTACTAGAAGGTAAAGCTCTAAAAGTAGGTCCAGCTGTATTGGTTGAAACAGGCGGCATGGTTGCAATTTCATTATCCGTTTGTTCCCAATTATAAGTCAAACCGCTTGTTCCTTGCGCATCGGTAGCAGTTCCTTTTAAAATAAAAGGAGTAGATTTTGGAATGCTATAGTTGGCACCAGCATTTGCAACTGGAGCATCATTATTTGTGTTAGATAATGTAGCACAATTACCACTGTTTTGTATGTGTGTCCACATTTGGGCAATGCTTATCGCATGAAAATTAGCATGACTGTTTCCTTGAACATCAGGATCACAAATACCTGCGTAGCCCATAATTGTAGAGCCGCTTCCAGGCTCTACAGCTGTGGCGTTGTTTCTGTTACAATCATTATTTTGTGTATGCATAGCACCAAATTGATGTCCTATTTCATGTGCTACATAGTCAATGTCATAAGGGTCATTAATAGGTTGGTTTCTACCAGTGATACCACTGGCTTTATGATTAGTAACACAAACAGAACGTACACTAGCTAAACCACCACCACCGGTACTAAAGGTGTGACCAATATCGTAGTTAGCATCACCAATAATAGCATCACATTTTTGTTGACTTTCATCAATTAAATCATCTGAATCATCATTTGTTAAACCATCAGTAGTTGCATCTAAAAAAATTAAATCGTCGTTATTACTTACCAGTATCATTCTAACTCCTAAATCTCTTTCATAAACTTCGTTTACACGAGCCATTGTGGTATTTATTGCTGACAAAACAATTGCTTTTTTTTCTGTGTCAGTGGTTGGAGTTGTATTAGCTCTATTGATATGAAACTGCGAATATTCTCCAGTACAGGCAATTGCTGTTCTAAAGGTTCTTAACTGACTATCATTTGCATTTCTCTGTTGCTTAGGGCTAACTATATTACTTTTTGCAGTTTCTTCTATTTTACAGGTAAAATTATTATTACTAGCAATTAAATCCTTTTTTTTATATATAATATATTGCTCCTTATTTTTAGTATACGGGTCTATGTATAATGTACCTTTACTACCGTAATTTATCAAAGCATGAAAGCCGTTAACTCCTAAGCTAATTTTAGCAGTAGTGGTTGGGTTGTCAATTTCTTGTGCCGAATATGATTTTATCATCGGAAATTTAGCTGCTAATTTAGGCGCTAAATAAGATGTTTCTTGAACATAAAATTGTATTAATTCACCTTTTGAATTAGGTAGCGTAATTGTTTTTTTATTGTTTTTTGATTGAAAACTAGTTAAGTGGTTTTTTAACTTATTTAAATTTAATACTGCTAAAGCGTATTTTTGAGGAATGTTTTTTCGGCTAAGAATTTCTTTCTTATTGATAGAAATATCTTTCTTAGATCTTTTATTCCAATAGCTCTGAGAGAATGAACTATTTGTGATAAATATGAAGAATAATACTACTAAAAGAACATTTTTTTTAATCATAATTGTAGATTTAATAGTAGTGAAAAATAACAGTTTAGAGCTATTTTTCCTACCTTTGGGGGACTTATTTTAGAATGTAAATTTATGAATAAAAAAATAACAGTCAGTGATTTAGGTCAAAAAGATTATAAAGAAACATGGGATTATCAAACTCAATTGCTAGATACAATAGTTTCTTTAAAAAGAGAAAAACGGAATTCGACTCAAGAAATTGTAACACCAAACCACTTTTTATTTGTAGAACATCCTCATGTGTATACTCTTGGTAAATCAGGTGATATGAGTAACTTATTGTTAAATGAAGAAAAATTAAAGGAAAAAAAAGCTACTTTTTATAAGATAAATAGAGGGGGAGATATTACGTACCACGGACCTGGACAAATTGTTGGTTACCCTATTTTAGATTTAGAAAATTTTTTTACGGACATTCATAAATACTTACGATTGTTAGAAGAAGCTATTATTTTAACAATTGCTGAATATGGATTAAAAGGTGAGCGTAGTGATGGTGAAACAGGGGTTTGGTTAGATGTTGGTACTCCTTTTGCTAGAAAAATTTGCGCAATGGGTATTCGTGCTAGTAGATGGGTTACTATGCATGGTTTTGCTTTAAATGTTAATGTGAATTTAGGGTATTTTGACAATATTATTCCGTGTGGTATTAGAGGTAAAGCAGTAACCTCAATGGAAGTTGAATTAGGTAAAAAGGTTTCAGAAGAAGAAATAAAACAAAAAATACTAAAACATTTTAAAGATCTCTTTGAAGTAGAAAAATATATAAAAGCATAAAAAAAGGGTTGACATCGTCAACCCTTTTTTTATAAAAAGTTAAAAATTATTTTTGAGCTTTAATATCAAAAGAAATTTCCATTAAATCGTTAATGAATTTATCTTTTAAAGCAGCATCAATTTTCTTAGATTTATAAGTTACACCAAAATCTGTTCTATCAATACTAAAAGTATCACTTTTAAAAGTAGCTACACCTTCATTTTCTGTAACTGTAGCAGGGATTGTAATGCTTTTTGTAGTATCTCTAAGAGTTAAGTTACCTGTTACACTTAATTTACCTTCTTTTATTTCAGAACTTGTAACAACAAACTTCGCTGTTGGGAATTTAGTTACATCAAAAAAGTCTTCATTTTTTAAATGTCCTTCTAAATCTTCTTTTCCTTTACCAGCTTCTAGATCAGTACAAGAAATAGAGTTCATGTCAATAACAAATTCTCCTGCTTTTACAATACCGTTTTCAATGTCAAAAACACCAGTTGTAATACTTACAACTCCGTTGTGAGAACCAGTTGGTTTGTTTCCTTTCCAAGTAACGGTAGACTCAGCTACATTTGCTTTATAAGAATTAATTATATTTTCTACTTTTTTCACCTCTTTAACTTCTTCGTTAGCAGTAACTTTATTTTTTTCTGTTTTACATGAAACAGCAGTAATTGCAATAAGAGCAATGGCTAAAATTGATTTTTTCATTTTGATTGATTTTAATAATTGAGTTTATTTTGAACAAATGTAATTAAAAAATAGTTTCCTTGGAGATTATTATTGTGCTAAGATTTTGTTAATAACATAAGAGCTAGCTTGTAAACCAAAAGCTGCGGGCATATAACTAATAGTACCGTAAAAAGATTTTTTAAAATTTGCTCCGTTTGTAAGTTGTAAACTTTCGGAAATTTGCACTTCTTCTGAATACACTGCGGTAATTCCTTTATTAACCTTGCGCTCTTTTAATCGTTTTTTTAAAGCACGTGCCATTTTACAGTTTTTGGTTTTACTAATATCTTTAACAACAACTTTGCTTGCATCTAACTTTCCGCCAGCCCCCATTGAGCTTATTAATTTCACCTTTTTTCGTTTAGCAGCCACAATTAAATTTATTTTTGGTGTAATACTATCAATACAATCCATAACGTAATCGTATTCTTTGTTAACAATTTCAAAAGCCCTTTCAGGCGATAAAAACTCTGTTAAAACCGTTAATTCAATTTCAGGGTTAATATCTTTAATTCTATCGGCAATTACGGCTGTTTTTGCTTTTCCAATAGTGCTATTTAAGGCTGGTAATTGCCTGTTTTTATTGGTTTCATCAAAAGCATCACCATCAACAATTGTCATTTTTCCAACTCCTGATCTTGCTATAAATTCGGCAGCAAACGACCCAACACCACCTAACCCAACAATTAAAATATTTGCTTTTTTAAGTTTTTCAATTCCTTCTTTCTGAACCAATAATTCTGTTCTTTCTAACCAACTCATTTTGTGTATAACTTATTAAAATTTCGATGTATGTTTTCTTGTAGTTTTTCTATTTCTATGCCTTTTGTAGTGGCTGCTTTTTTGTAAACCTCTTTTATGGTAATTGTAGCATCATCGTCTGTTTCTAAAAAAATAGTGTTTAATGAAATGTTTAAAAATACTTCTTGCAATTTGGTTGAAGTTATTAAAGCTTTTCCGAATGATAAATAACAGCCTTTTTTTAAAAGTGATGCAGCTACTTGGCTATTTTTATTAAAACCATGAATAATCCATGGTTGTTGAGGTTTTATTATTTTTTTTAAATGTAAAATTTCTTGAAATGATTTTACACAATGTATAATTAATGGTTTTTGATATCTTTCTGATAAAAAAATGTGCTTTTTGAATACAGATAACTGAAGATTATAATTAGTTTCAGATAATTTATCTAAACCGCACTCGCCGATAGCAAAACAATTTTTAAGTTGTAATTGCTGTTCTACAAAGTGAATTTCAGTAGCAATATTTTTCTCTTCAATATACCAAGGATGAATTCCGATAGAAAATAAATTGCTAAAATCGGCCGAGTTAGGATAACAATTTACAACTGTTGTAACCGAATTTTTATTTGAATTTTGATGTGTATGAATATCGATAAAATCCATCAAAAAATTACACCTTATTTTTAGTGTCGATTATAATAGTTACTGGGCCGTCGTTTAAAAGAGCTACTTTCATATCAGCGCCAAACTCGCCTGTTTGCACTTTTTTGCCTAAATATTTTTCAAATTGATGAATAAATTCTTCGTATAACGGAATAGCAATATCAGGTTTAGCAGCTTTTATATAACTAGGTCGATTGCCTTTTTTTGTGGTAGCTTGTAGTGTAAATTGACTTACAATAATTGCATCACCTTTGCTATCAATTAATGAATTATTCATCACATTATCACCATCATTAAAAATACGAAGATTATTTATTTTTTTTGATAACCAATCAATATCCTCTTTTGTGTCGTCATTTGTAATGCCAACCAAAATTAATAAACCGTTGTTTATGTTTGCAACTTTATTACCCTCAATAGTTACACTGGCTTCCGAGACTCTTTGAACAACTGCCTTCATTTATTTTTATTCTTTTTCCCAAACATCGGTTCGGTAATGTTCTTCTTCTCCTTCTAAAATTTGCAAATAACTTTTATAACGCGACCATGAAACTAAATCTTCTTCTAAAGCATCTTTAACAGCACATTTTGGTTCGTTAACGTGAATACAATTGTTAAATTTACAATCTTGTTTTAGGGCAAAAAACTCAGGAAAATAATCACCTAATTCTTCTTTGTCAATATCAACCACTCCAAAACCTTTAATACCTGGTGTGTCTATAATTCGAGCATCTTTAGGGGTTTCGAGATTTAAATCAAACATTTCGGCAAATGTAGTGGTGTGTTTTCCTTGATTGTGTTGATCGGAAATTTCTTTGGTTTTTAAGTTTAAATCGGCATCAATAGCATTCACTAACGTGGTTTTACCAACACCAGAATGCCCTACAAACATAGATGTTTTGTTAAGCATCATTTTTTTAATGGCATCAATATTGGTGTTTTTTTTGGCAGAAACTTCAATACATGTGTAGCCAATAGCTTGATAAATGTCTTTTAAATATAATATTTCGGCACGTTGTTCTAATTCGTATGCATCTATTTTATTAAATACTAAAATAGTATCAATTCGATAAGCTCTTGTTGATACTAAAAAACGATCGATAAATGTGGTAAAAGTAGGTGGGTTGTTAATAGTGATTAACAAAAATACCTGATCGATGTTAGAAGCAATAATATGTGTTTGCTTCGATAAGTTAACAGATTTACGAACAATAAAATTTTCGCGTTCATGAATTTCAGTAATTACACCAGTTTCTTCATTGTTTTTGGTTTCAAGATCAAAGTCAACCTTGTCGCCAACAGCAATTGGATTGGTACTTTTTATTCCTTTTAAACGGAATTTTCCTTTAATTCGGCATTTGTATAAAACATCTTCATGCTTAACCCAATACCAACTTCCTGTAGATTTATAAACCGTTCCTGTCATGTTGCAAAGATGAGAAATTTTTAAAAAATATGAGTGTCACTTCTATTGATTTTCAATTTTATAAAAAAAATGATTCCGTAATTTATAATAACTCACTTTACGATGTTTTAATCTTGTTTCAGGTTCTCATTATAATTTATTGTTTTATTATATGGATGTGATTCTGAAATAAATTCAGAATGACGCATTAATATTAGATTATGAATCCAAACGAATGTTTATAAAAAACGATGTAACGATAAAATAAAAAAGATCCTTTTGGTTTTTTTATACCTAAAGGATCTTTATTTGGTTAAAAATTCACTTTGTAAAAAGGGTTACGCGTTAAGGATTGAGTGGTTTGTTTGAGCTCTTTTTTGTTTGTTGAAAAACAAAAAAAGCGAGTAACGAAAGCCTGACCCTTGTGGTAACGCCCTAAAACTATCCTTTGATGATTTTTTCTTGATGATTGATAGATTCTTGGTGAATTGCTTTAAACATTTTTAGTACAAACTCTTCACTTAAACCTCTTGTTTCACCTTCTAAAATCATTTTTCCTAAAATTTCATTCCAACGCCTAGATTGTAAAACGGCTACATTTTTCTCTTTTTTTAGAAGTCCGATTTTGTCAGCAACTTTCATTCTTTTACTCATCATGTCGATAAGCTGATCATCGACAACATTTATTTGCGCTCTTAAATTATCTAAAGATTCTCTGTAAGAAGAGTCGGTTTCGGTTTCTTTTCTGATTTTAAGATCTTCGGTAATTTTTTTCAAGGTATTTGGTGTTACTTGTTGGGCAGCATCCGACCAAGCGTTATCAGGGTCGAAATGTGTTTCAATCATTAAACCATCAAAATTTAAATCTAAAGCGGTTTGTGAAACATCAAAAATCATGTCTCTATTACCAGTAATGTGTGATGGGTCGCAGATTAAAGGTAAGTCGGGAAATTTATTTTGAAACTCAATAGCTAATTGCCATTCAGGAATATTTCTGTATTTTGATTTCTCGTAAGTAGAAAATCCTCTATGAATTGCACCCAAGTTTTTGATTCCGGCAGTGTATAATCTTTCAATTCCGCCTAACCATAAGGCTAAATCGGGATTTACAGGGTTTTTTACCAATACAATTTTATCTGTTCCTTGTAAGGCATCAGCAATTTCTTGCATGATAAATGGCGATACTGTAGATCGGGCACCAATCCATAATAAATCGATATCGTGCTCTAAAGCTAACTTTACGTGAGCAGCATTGGCAACTTCGGTACAGGTTTTCATACCTGTTTCTGCCTTAACTTTTTGTAACCATTTTAAACCTAAGGCACCAACACCTTCAAAGTTTCCTGGTCTTGTTCTTGGCTTCCAAATTCCGGCACGAAAATAATTGGTGTCAGTGTCTTTTAATTCGTGTGCAATTTTTAAAACTTGTTCTTCGGTTTCGGCACTACATGGCCCAGCAATTACTAATGGATGTGCTAGTTTCATGTCGTTTAACCATGTTCTTAATTCTTTTTTGTTTTCCATCTTTTAATTATTTGTGCCGTTTTCTTAGCAAGTTGCTCTTTAAGTTTTTGATAGTAATAAAATTACAGTTTTAAAAAGTACTCAAAATTACAGCTATTTTAGTTTTATTTTATTCCGTTTAATATTTTTTTTATGTGATTTGTACTTTCCATTTCATCATAAATTTTAGTGAAATCGTCTTGTAGCATCAATTTTTTAAATTGCTGTAGGTTGTGTATATATTCATCTAATGTTTCAATTACGTTTTCTTTATTTTGTTTAAAAATGGGTGTCCACATGGCGGGCGAACTTTTTGCTAAACGAACGGTAGAGGCAAACCCTGAGCCTGCCATATCAAAAATATCGCGTTCGTTTTTTTCTTTATTGATGACTGTTTTGCCTAACATAAATGAACTTATGTGTGATAAATGTGATACATAAGCAATGTGCTTATCGTGCGATTTTGCATCCATATAACGAATACGCATTCCTAATTTTGAAAATATTGCTAAGGCTTTTTCCTGTAATTTAAACGCTGTTTTTTCTACTTCGCAAATAATATTTGTTTTTTGTTGAAACAGGTTTTGATGCGCGGCTGTTGGGCCTGAAAATTCGGTTCCGGCAATAGGGTGTGTAGCTAAAAAATTTCTTCGCTTTGGGTGATTTTTAATAATTTCACAGACTTGAGCTTTTGTAGAGCCAACATCTAAAACCAAACAATCTTCAGTAACAAGGTTTAATATTTTAGGAAGTATTTCTAGCTGAATATCAACAGGAACAGAAATGATGACAATAGTTGCTTTTTTTAAATCACTAAATGTTGCTTTTTGTTGAATTACACCAATTTCTAACGCTTTTTTTAAATGCTCTTCGTTAGTGTCAATTCCGTAAACGATAGCCTCAGGGTATTCTCTTTGAATATCTAAAACCATGCTTCCGCCAATTAACCCAACACCGATTACAAATACGTTCATTTTTTTGTTTTTTTAGAGTTGTTTCTGAAAATAGATTCAGAATACTGTTTTAAATTCTATTAATAGCAGCTTTAATTGTTTCTGCTGATACACATAATGAAAATCGAATATAGCCTTCTCCTTGAGAGCCAAAAACAGTACCGGGAGTAATAAAAATATCTTTCTGATATAAAATTTTATCAGCAAATTGTTCAGCTGTTTTTCCTCTGGGGATTTTTGCCCAAACAAATAATCCTGTTGAGTTTTTATTGTAAGTGCAGTTTAATTTATCAGCAAGTTGAAATACTAAATTTCTACGTTCTTCGTAAACTTTATTTTGATTTAAAAACCAATCATCTGATAGATGTAAGGCTTCGATAGCTCCTTTTTGAATGCCATAAAACATTCCAGAATCCATATTGCTTTTTACTTTTAAAATTGACTCAATAAAATTAGCTCTTCCTAATACCATTCCAACTCTCCAGCCAGCCATGTTAAAGGTTTTACTTAAGGAGTTTAATTCTAAAGCTGTTTCTTTAGCGCCATTTATTTGTAAAATGCTAATAGGTTTGTTATTTAAAATAAAACTATACGGATTATCGTTTACAATTAAAATATGATGCTTTTTTCCGAATGCAATTAGTTTTTCAAACGTTTTTAACGTTGCGTTTGTTCCTGTTGGCATGTGAGGATAATTTACCCACATGATTTTTACATCGGTTAAGTCTAATTTTTCTAATTCCTCAAAATCTGGCTGCCAATTATTAGTATCGCTTAAATTATAAAAAACAGGTTCAGCTCCTACTAATTTTGTTACAGAAGTGTATGTTGGGTAGCCAGGATTTGGAATTAAAACTTTATCACCTTCATTTAAAAAAGCCATTGAAATATGCATTACACCTTCTTTACTACCCATTAACGGAAGTATTTCATCCTCAGGTTTTGCAGTAACTTTAAATTTGTGTTTATAAAATTCTGCAATAGCATTCCTTAATTCAGGTAATCCTTGATAGCTTTGATATTTGTGAGCAACAGCATCGTTAAAACTTTGTTGAATGGCAGTTAATACTTTTGTTGGAGGTTGTAAATCAGGGCTTCCAATTCCGATATTTATTATCGGTTTACCGGCAGCAGCTAATTCCCTTACTTCTCTTAATTTTTTAGAGAAGTAGTATTCTTGTACGGTTTTTAATCTTTTAGCTGGTTGAATCATCTTCTTCCGTTTTTGTAGGTTCCTAATATCTTTAACTCTAAGGCCATTATTTTTATAATTGTAACTGCTTTTTCATAGTCGGAGTAATTATCAAAAGTTACATCTACAAAAAATGAATATTTCCATGGAGCTTCAATAACGGGTAGCGATTGTATTTTTGTTAAGTTCATTTTGCAGTCGCTTAAAACATTAAGTATCGTAGCTAAACTTCCTCTTTTATGGTCTAATTGAAATTTTAATGAGGCTTTGTTTATTTGATTAATACCATTATTAGGTTGGTTAGTTTGTATAATTACAAAACGCGTAGCATTATCTTTCATGGTTTGAATATCATCTTCAATAACATTTAAACCAAAAATATCTGCAGCAATTTTTGGAGCAATAGCAGCTACGCCTTTTAAGTTGTTTTTGGCAATTCTTTTAGCTACTTCTGCGGTGTCAACATCCTCTACTAATTTTATATGTGGATGTTTTTTTAAAAATTCTTTACATTGTAATAATGCCATTGGGTGCGAACAAACTTCATTAATGTCTTTAATTGTTTGATTTGGAAGCGCCATTAAATGATGATGAATGTTTAAATATTCTTCACCTACAATATGTAAGTTATTATTGTCGATTAACGCATAGTTTGGAATTATAGAGCCGGCAATTGTGTTTTCTAAGGCCATAATACCAACGTTAGCTGTTTTGTTAAGTAAGCTGTCTACCAAAAAATCAAAAGACATACATTCTTTTAATTGAATTGTAGATCCGTAAAAATCACGGGCCACTTTGTGGTGATTAGATCCTTCTGCTCCTTGAATTGCAATAGTTTGTTTCATTTTAGTCCAAAAAAAAAGTCTCGATATATCGAGACTTTATAATTTATATTTGTTGTTTAACAATATGGTACAAAGTCTCAGCTCTTATTAAAAAAATAAAAGTAAAAATAGAAACCTTGCCAAATGTTTTGTAATGTCATTGTAATTGTTGTATTGTACTCGACAAATCTAGAAATTAAATTGTCAAAAACAAATTTAATTTACTTAAATATAAAAAACTTTCGATAAACGTATTTTTAAAGTCTATGAACAACGTCAGTAGAATTATATAAAACTAAAAAAGCTCCTCTTGAAAAGAGAAGCTTTTTGCGGTCTGGACGGGACTCTCCACTTTTTTACTTTTGTTAATGCTATTGAGGCTTACAAAGGATTACATTTTTGATGTATGCCTAAATGTGTGCCTTTTCTTAATTTACACGAACAAAATATACAGTCTTAATATAACTTTCAATACCTGTTACAGTGAATTTAAAGTTCATATTATTTCCATTAACCTCTACAATTTGTTTGTTATTTCCTGGTAGGGTTAATTCATTGTTTGATTCATCATAAGAATAGTTTCCCTCCAAGATTTTTAAATCATCACAGTTAGTACCTGAATATTTAGTCAGTATTACTTGACTATTAGATTTTAACTCTAATGTTTCTTTGGAGTCACAAGCTGATAAACTTATTTCATCAATACTTCCATCTTGATACTCTTTAGTCTCTTTTGTTTTATTCCATTTTCCAATGATGCCTGACTGTATATCATCATTATTTTCTCCACAAGAGTATAATAATAAAATACTCATTAAAAGTAAAATTGTTTTCTTCATATTATCTATTTTTAATTGTTACTGTTTTAAATTTACTCTCATAATAGAGTAAATAGATTATAGTGAGTTTTGATTTCCACTTTAAATAAGATGTCTAATTCAAAATACAAATGAATCTGCTCTATTAGTTCCTCATTTATTTCTTCTATATCTTCTTTAATGTATTTATAAACTTCATAACTTTTTTTTGTGCTTACTAATTCTAAATCAAACTCCCAATTTTCATATTGCATACCTATTTTAAAGGGTAGTTCTTTTAACTTCATACAAACACATTGTTTTTTCTTTTACTTATAGGCACTGCTATTTTAAAATCTATTGTATCATTTTCTCTATTATTAATAGAAATAGCTACATCATCTTGAATACAAAACAAATCTGAATTACCTCCTAATACATCTTCAAATAAAAATTCATCTTCATTATTAGCAAAAGAGTTTATAAACTCAACTAGGTAATTAAGATTTTGCTCACTAGCATTAAATACTATTGCTAATAACTCATCTTTATAAAAACTTAAATAAGTTTCTACAGAGATAATCTTATTGGGGAGATATAACTCATGAAGCCTATTGCTTTTACAGTATTTAATTCCGTTACTAAAAGTAGTTAAGTAAGTTAATTCAATACTGCTTACATCAAAAGAACTCATCAGTTTATACTTGATATAATTTGTTATCATATTCTAAAATATTAACCTCCACAAAAAAGTTAGTACATACATAAACATTGAAACTATCATTAAAACAAATACAAACCCTATTAACTCTTGGAAAATTCTAAATCCCCAAGAAACTTCTTTGTTTTCTGTTTCGGAAAACAACCCTCCTAGTTCTTTTTTTAATGCTTTTTCTTTTTCTTCTTTTTTACCAATGTAAGAGATTAGTATAGTATAAACTACAATAGCTACTAATACTCTTAGTATGAAAAAATTTAATACACTCATAAATATTAGATGTTGCCATAAATGGCATTATGTTAAACAAATATAAATCTTTTATTGACTTGTCAAATAAGACAAGTAACAAATGATTCAAGATTTAAAACAATTACAGATTTCAATTCAAAAAGAAGTGGGTAAGAGTGTACAAACCATTAGAGAGTCTAAAGGTTTATCACAAGTTGATTTAGCTAGTAAAATGCTTGGTAGATTTGACACTACAAATATTTCTAGGATTGAATCTGGAAGAACTAACCCCACTCTTTTTACTTTATATAGAATTAGTGAAGCTTTAGAAGTTCCATTATCTGATTTAGTAAATGTGTCATTTGAAGAGGAAGAATAAGTTTTAGCTATTATATCCAAATCACAATAGAACTATAGGATAAAAGCTATTATCTAATGTAATACACTAAAACTACCTCTTGTAATGCTCTTTCTATTATAAAAAAGCTATAATTAATTATCTAGGTTTTTTTATTCCTGTAGCTCATGTGCCTTTATAACTTGTTTATACACTCATCCTTGTTGGTACTAGACTAAAAAATAATACCAATAGTATACAAATTGCAGACACTACAAGTAGTATAATTATAAAATTCCTTCATCTGCAAAGCTAAAGTAGTCTGTCTTAGTTATAATTAGATGGTCTAATAAGTTCAAATCCATATACATACATGCTGACTTTAATTTAATAGTAATACTCTTATCTGATGTACTTGGTTTTAAGTTTCCACTTGGGTGATTATGACATAAAATAATACTGTGAGCAACGCATTTCAATGCTACACTTATAATTAACTTTATATCCACTATACAGCTTGTTGTACCTCCCTTAGATAGATTATATATACCTAGTACCACATTAGCTCTGTTTAGCAAAATGACTTTCACTTCTTCCTGTAATTCTATAAGGTCTTGATTCCAGTTATCTAGAACTAACTTATAAGCATCTTTACTATCTGTAATTTTAACTTTTCTTCTATCATTAGTTGAATAAGAAACTTTTATTTCTGCTACATTCATTTCTTTAAAAATTAAATTCTGTCCAACTTTCGTAATCACTTATTATAATAAACACAAAACTTGGACAGAATTAAGTTATACAGCTTCTGCTTAATTATTGATTTACTCCATTAGGAGAAAAAGCATCAACATTAGTTTGAAATAACTTCTCTACATTAGGAGCTTCATCTGGTGTATAAACCCATCTATGAGTTAAAATAATTTCTTCTCCTGTTTCTTTAATTACATATTCATAAGGAGCTACTTCCTGCTTAACAATACTTCCTTTCATTTGAGTTCCAATAAGAGCCTTACAAGTAACCTCATCAAAAGTTGATGTTATTACAGCTTTTTTAGCTGTAGCATAGAACTGTCCTGTTGTTTTACTAATTACCATTTCTATACCTCCCTGTAACTCTAACAAGTAGAATTCAGAACCATCATCTTTGTTACACCCTCTGTAACCTACAATTTGTACCATAATTTATTTTTTTGAGTTGATAAATAAGTTGATTCTAGAAAATATCTTCTCCTTTAAAAACAGCTATCATCTTGTTTTTTAATCTAGGAAGTAAGAATATTTTCTATACAGAAACACCAAGGGGCATTTCAAAATCTAGAATAAGTGGGGGTAGTTTGGATAGAGAGACTTACATGTGAGAAAAGTTTACTTTAAATTTTTTATATAAAATTTTATATTCTATATTTAATGCCTTAACCCCGAAAAAGAAAAAGAAAAAGAAATGGGAGAATGGTCTAAATCAATAGGTGAGAAAGGAGAAAAAATTTCTAAATTCTTATTTGAAGATATTTTAAATTTTAATTCATTAGAAGAGAATACATCAATCAACTGTGTAAAAGGTAAAAAACATAAAAGAGTAGAAGCTAAAAAAGAAAGAACCACTCATGGATTGGATGGTCTAATAAATTATAAAAGCCCTGTTGAAGATTATTTACTAGATATAGGTCTCATTTCTTCAAAATATACAGGTAAAGAATACCCTAGTAGTAAATCAACATTAAAGACAGAGTTTAAAAAGTATATCAAAGATTTAGCTTATGGTATTGAGTGTTTCCGTTTTAGTGAAAAAAAAAGTAAAATAGATAAGGAGTATATCAATGTTAGTAAAACCACTATAACTGGTGTTTTAGTCTGGTTGTCTGATGCAAGTCCTTTAAATTATGATTTATCTCCTTTTTTGAAAAATGCTATAATAGATAGTGACTTAAATTTTGATAAAATCATATTAGTTGATAATCAAAAGATAAATTTTTTTTATGAAAGCATTTTTAAGACAAAAGACAAATATAAGCATGAGAATGTAGATTTTGTTTACCATAATTCTGGTATAAATACAGAGTTAATTCAAGAGAAATCTTATGGGAAAACTTTCCCTTTAGATTATTTATACTCTGATATAATCCCATTGAGAATAAAAGATAATAATCAAATCATATTAAAAGTATTTATTAATGATGACTTTGATGAAAAAAGTTTTGCTCAAGTGTTAAACTTTACAAAGTCTTTTGACTTATTAAATGCTGTAGATGAAACCATTTTTAAATTTAAAAACTATAATTCATCAATTGATGGGAACTTAGTGAAAGAAAAGCTTTCAAAATTTGAAAATTACAAATTCAATGAAAATCTATTTGTAGAAAAATTCCCATCAGACTTTAGAAATTAAAAATGAAAAAAGATTTTTTACCACAAGGAGATAAAGTAAGGCAATTACTTATCAAATCAGAAATATCAAGTTCAAAGATTAATAATTTATTAAGAGAGAAGGGGGTTTTTATAGGGAGAAGCAAAAAAAATGACTCAATCCCAATGCTAATGAAGAGTATAATTAGTCCAGATGATTTTGAGGAATTGTATAGTGCGCAAAAAAGCAAAGAAGAGAGTTTAAAATATCGAACATCTTCTATAAAGTGTAGTAAGGATTTTGATTTATCCGAAGTTTTTTCATCTGAACTAGATTTAAACTCTAAGATAAGTAAAATACACACTTACAACCCAGGTTATAAAGTAATAGGAGCACCTAATTTTACCATTCCAGATAAAAATACTGTTATGGTAGAGTATAGAATTGAAAGAGAAAATGTTCTAAATGATTGGACAGATAACAAAACATACCATAATGGTTCTGTAATGCTAAGAAAAACCTCTGATGGTAATGTTCAAATTTCAGTTCAACAGAACTCTACATCTAGGGAAACCTTTGAGGTAAATAATATTATAATTAATGAAACAAAGAGATTGTTGAATTATAATTCAATTATTAATCCTCAAGATGATTTTATTTCTATAAAATTTAAAGACTTTGATAATGAGTCAAGGATTAAGTTTTTTAATTCTTTCATGGAAAATCTCTCTTTATTTTTAGATTTCAAATCAATAACTGATATAGATTTATATAGGGATTCTGATAAAAAAAGTCATATTGATATTAAAAAATTTCTTGATGAGATTGTAAATTTAAAATTAAATGGTAAAGGTTTGGAAAACCATATTCTATTATCTAAAGAAGAGTATCATCCGAATCTTATTTTCTCATCTGTTAAATTAAAGTATAAACTTAATTATTCTGATGATGTAAAAGGAGAAGCTATAATAATACTTTCTTTTCCAGATTATATGAGAAATAAAAATGAAGACTCTGAACTTCAAGTATCTATTAATTTCAAGCTAGATAAAGAGAATAGAAAAAAGAAACTTGAAAACTTAATAAGAAAGAAGTTATTAGAGCATCTTGAAATAAAAAAAATAAATAGTTATAATTTACTTAAGATAAAGCCCTCCCTAACTAAATAGGTTGGGCTTCTATCAACTCAAAAACCAATGATAATCTCCATTACCATTGAGTGCTTTAGCTAAACCTTGAGTAAATTCAAAAACATTTGAGTTTCTATTTAAGAAAGTATCTATATAACTACTCTTATTAGCAGAAGTAAATAAGTTATATACATTCCATAAATTAATTGTACTATCATTGCTTTTACAAAACCTTTCATCTTGGTAGAAATCTTTTGCAATGGTAGAAATTTGCCCATCATTTAATAAGAAATCAGGTATGATAGCCTTTTGTTCTTTAGGTAAGTACTGATATAACCTCATCCTACCAATAAGTTGAGCAAATTGATGTTCTGTTAATTGATACTGAGTAAGATTTTTCATTTCTTGTAAGTGCTGTTCAGCTTGATATTGCTGTAAAACTGTAGTTACCTTATTTCCTAGTTCAGTATAAGAACCCACCCGCATTTCATCTATAAAACCATCTGAACTTACACACAAATTACAACAGACTAAATTTTGAAAGCCCACAAAAAATTTGAATTTCTCAATAGTCTTTTTACTATATAAATTCTCTTGGTTATAGGCTCTAACTCCTCCTAATGTTAAAGATATTTTATTACCATTAATAGTATCAGTAATACTTGGTATCCTTATTATAAAAGCCATTCTTTCATAATAGGTTGTTTTCTCATGTTCTAAGAGCTCATTAACAGATTTATTTATTGCAGAAGGTACTCTTCCTTTTATTTGATGAGAAACTCTGATTTCAGCTTTTGAAATAATATGATGAGGAAAAACTTTTCTTACAGCATCTTGCACTACTTCAATAAACTCATGATGGCTAATAGTTCTTTCATTGTCTTTTGAGAATACAGGAATAATACATTTCTCCTTTAAATGAGAAAGACTAACACTCTTTGTGTTAGCCTCTATAAAAGGAGAATTATTTTCACTACTTACAATATCATTATACTCTATTATGTTAGTAGTTTTTTGAATATCTGTATTTTTTCTAGTTGGTATGAGTTGTAATTCCATTTGTACTAAAGTTTTGTTGGTTACTTAATTTTTCTAATTGTTCTTTTTTACTCTTAAACTGAGATTGTAAAGACTGTTGGTATTTTGGATTATCATTATAAAGTTCAGTTAATTCTGATACTGATAAAGAGTTATTAATTTTATGCATCATTTCTTTAACTGTAAGAGGCATGGTATTACACCATTTCAATAATCTCTCACCTATTTTATCTGTAATTACAAACTCTGGTTTATTCATAAACAAACCTGTTCTATCCTTACTTGCTTTAACTAAATGCCTATCATTAACTAATTCAAAATTTACAGTCAATTCATATTCAAAACCTTCTCTTGTAATTTCTTTAGTTCCATGTTTTACAACTTTAGTTTTACCATTACCTACTGAATCTAAAGAGTAATCTACTTTTCTTCTAGTAGTAGTTATAATATGGCAAGATGATTGTAATATTTTGTTTATAAAGTTCTGATGTCTAGGTGTTACAACTGCCCAATCCTGCCACCTGCCACCTAATTTTTCGTGTATCTGCAAGCATCCTCCCGTACCATTCCATTCATGACTCATAGAATCAATGATAACTACTGACATATTGGACTTTTCACATAATTCTATAGCTTCAATATATCTTTCTGGTGAATAAGGAGCTTGTAAGTCTACTACATTAAAACTTCCTAAATCTGAATACAAACTAGCTGATGAGTTTTCTGTATCAATTACAGCTATCTTATTCCAATCTTTTGTCATACCATAAGCTAATAGTAAAGCAGAGTGAGTTTTACCAAATCCACTTGCTCCAGATATTCCTAATCTGAGTTTTACATTTGTTCTTTTACTTTGTTTTAATTGCATAATTTTATTGTTTAAATTAGTTAATATCTATGTGTATAATCTTAAATTTAAAAACGCATCTAATTACTTGAAAATAAATCACTTAATTAGTGTTTTTTTAACATTTGAAAGACCTAATTCTAAATTTTTTTCACTACCTTTGCCTAACAAGATTTCTAGGAGAGAAAATCTTGAAATACTAAAGTATTTTGAGGTGGGGTGTGTTTTTAAGAGAGGGGAGGTAACTTTTATACCTCACAACTAATTCCTCTTTTAAATCTATAAAGTTTTGATTTAATTGGTGGGTACTAGGATTAAAAAGGAGTCTTACTTTATTCAAACAGTAAAACTCCACTTTATTGTTTTTTATATACTATACAAATACATAAAAGTGTGGATTGTTTAAAAACCAGAAGTATCTATATCATCAAGAGCTAATTCTGAATATAATCTATCATATTCTTCTTGACCTAAGTAATCTATTCTCTCCTGCTTTATTTGCTCCCAATTGATACTAGGGTTTAGAAAGTTGATGGAATTGTGATTCATTATTTTAATAGAAATTACTTCTTTAACAAGCACCCTTTCACCACTTACATAATGCTCTTTTCTTTTTCCTAACACTACAAAGTCCTTTTTCAAAAGCTTATACAGGGAGTTTATCTTTTGTCTTGGAGTTTTATTCTCTAAGCTTCTTCTAAATATAAAAATATCATTGTTTAAAAAATCATCATATGTTAATAATCCTTCTAATTGAGTTAATACATCTAAATCTATTGAATCTAATCCGAACTTATTATCAGTTCTTAAGTAGTAGTATTGTTTCCCCTTACTATCATACTTCTTAATATTTACAAGTAGTTTATTCCTAAAATGTCCTATAGCTTTAAATAGGGTTATTCTTTTTTGTTGTACTTCATCTTCAGCAGTAGGAGTCTCTATCTCAGAAGCTGTTTTTATATTATCTAAGAGATAATCTGCTCTTGAATAATCTTCTGTGTGCTCAGCTCCAAAGAACCATTTCTTAGCTCTAGAAATGAGTTGTATTTCAAATGCTTTAAGTGCTTCTTTACTCCTTTGATAAGTTTCCTGTTCTTGATTTAACCTTTTTCTTTTATAGGATACTTTGCACACATTAAATACATAATCTCTTAGCTCGTAATAGTATGCGCTAAAATTTCCGTAGTCTAAATGAAGTCTAAGTTTATATTCAATAGCATGATTGCTGTAAAATCTAGTAAGTTCTTCTTCTATGTTAGTTTCACTAAACCATAGCATTTTACTTGCAAATACCTTTTCTAGTTTACAATTTATAAATTGATTTGTAATAGCAGCATAGGTTATATAGCCACTAATATCTCTCCCGAAGATTGGATAAGTATTTGCTAAATAATCTTCTCCTTTTTCTAATACAAAAGTTTTGAATTCTGGAAAATTTAAAGCTGGTAATCCTCTTCTGTTCCTAGTACCAACTATATCAATTTCATTAGATAAGTAGCCTTGTAATTCAACTGAATAAAATTGATATAATAACCTATTTTGTATACCAAACTTAAAATATTTTACACATTCTTCTTGTTCATTTACATCATGTACTCTTGAATAGAGTTTTGAAAATTGAAGCTTTTGTGCTTGATTCATCAAAGTATACTGAAGTGAAGTATAATCAAATTGGTTGGGTCTAGATAAAATAATATGAATTTGGTTTTTCTCTTGTGTTTCTTCTTCAGGCTTCATATATCTCTGTCTTGCTAAGGCTTGTATCACTGAATTAATTCCACCAGAAAATATTCCGTATTGATTTTTAAAATGTAGCCTTGTACTTCTAGATGGCATAATAATCACCAACGCATGATTGTGTTTCTTTATACTTACTCCTGTCTTGAAATTAGTACCAACATTACACATTGAGTTATCAAATTGATTTTGTTGCTCTATATTTTCCTCTCTACTATTTGAAGCTAATTGAGAGGTGCAATCTTTAATCCCATCATTTCCATACATCTTACGTAATTCCTTACCTATATCTTCTCTTGGGTTTATTATATCCTTTGAAAGTGATTTTGAATAACACAGTACATCAATATCTTTCTTTCTCTCTAATAGCCTAAAAATTGTATTCTTTATTTCTTTTGTCTCAGTAGTAAAATTATAATCATCACTATAATGTAGGTAAAGAGCACTTTGTTTTCTTGAAAACCTTGTTCTTTTAGATTCTATTATTTTAATTTTTCTGTCAGTGAGTTCTGCTAAATATTCAACTACAACTTTTGAAGCTTCATTAAAGGTGGCACTTATTATGAAATTCTTGTGGATAACCTTTTGCCATTTCCATAGATTAAAAATATATTCTTGCCTAAAGTTATGATGTGAATCATGTATTTCATCATATATAAAAACAACCTTTATGCTGTTTTTTTCACAATACTTAGATAATAAACTTAAGTATTCTCTTTTAATTTCGGAGTTCTTAAAGCCATCTTCTCCTGGGTTACCTAATAATGTATTTGCTGTAACTACATGCACGAACTTATTTAAATAATCTATATTTGATGTTCTTCCCAGGTTATTATAATCAAATATTTTCTCTTTAGGTATTCCACCATCTACATGAATATCATTTACATACTGCTTAACTAAGCTAACAAAAGGTGATGCTACAATTATTAAATATTTTTGTCTAGATGTATCTTCGTAGTATCTTTTTATAGTTTTTATAATTCCATAAGATTTACCTTGACCTACAGCTGCATTTACAATTACTGTATTTTTGTAATCTATGGTTATTTGAGCTTGAAGAGAATTATTTATATAACCATTTTCATCAGGTGGTATAATTATTTTCTGTCCATTAGGTTCAATCTTAAGTGTACTATTATTAGTCCTAGAACCAACTATATCAGTTTCACAAATAAAGTCATCAGGGTTTACTTCTTTATACTCAATAGGGTAGTCCTTAAATTCAGTATTCATAGCTAATTTTATTTATAAACCCTAAAATAACACTTTTCTAAAAAACAAAAAGATGAACCTAAGTTCATCTTCTTGAATATTCTAATTATTTAATTTACTATTAAGAATTATCTTTTAGTTTAGCCTGAAGCATAAAAACTTCATCACTAATCTTTTTCTTAACTACTTTAGCGTAGTGCTCTTGTGTTACTGTGATTTTAGAATGCCCTAGTAATTCAGATACAATTTCCATAGGAACACCATTATAAAGCAATACAGTAGAAGCAAATGTTTTTCTAGCTATATGATGAGTAAGGTTTTTATTTAGTCCTACTATATCTGCGATTTCTTTTAAATAAGAATTAAATCTTTGATTAGATATATCAGGTAAATCATTATTGTATTTTAATAAGATTTCTTTTGCTTTGGGTAATAATGGAACTGAAACTTTAGATTTTGTTTTTTTTCTCTCCATCTCAATCCATTCATTGCCATCAAATCCAATTTGAATGTGTTTAATATTTAATTTTGACATATCTACATAAGCTAATCCTGTATAACAACAAAAAATGAATAAGTCTTTTACAACTGATAGTTTCTTTTGTTTTAACTGATGAGTTTCTAATAATTTTAATTCTTTATCAGTTAAGAAAATTAGCTTTTTATAGGTTTTCTTGGCTTTGTAAAACACAAATGGGTCTTTGTCAATATATCCCTCTAGAAAGGCTAATTTGATAATCTTGCGGGTTCTCTGTATGTGTTTGTTTATTGTACTTTGACTTTGTTTTCTTTCGGTTTTTAAATAATAATCTAAATCTTCTAAAAATATGAGTTTTATATTTTTGAGTACTAAATCATTTTTCTTGTATTTATGTTTAATAAATCTTTTTATTAGCTTTTTACATTCTTCAAATTTCTTGTAAGTTGATTCTACATAGCTAATACTAATCATCTTTTTAATTTTTGAATTGTGATAGTCAAATACCTCAAGAAATGTTTTTTCAGATTTTATGCTTTTACCCCTGTATTGTAAATAAATATCTTCAACATCAAACTCTTTTTCATTTACCTGTAAAAACAAGAAAGCCTGATTAATTTGTTGTTTAATCAGACTTAGTTGGGTGTTTATAAAAGTATTGTCTTTATCAGGTGGTTTAGCTAATTGTTCTTTACTATTCCAATATTCTGGATTTATAAAAAAACCAGTTGAGAATTCTTTTCGTTTTTTATAGTAAGTTATTCTGCATCTAATTGGACACTTATTTTGTTTGTTAGTTCTATTCTTTTGTAAGAAGAATAGAATAATTAATCTATTGTTATTCATTGTGTTGTGTGTAATTAGTAATGGTACACCTGAAAATAAGAGTGGTACACCCAATGGTACACTTTTGATACACCTAGCTTTTTTAGCTATGTACACCTAAAAGTACTCCTTTGTAGTTGTTTTTATAAGGTTTTGAAAGAGTAGAGTAGTAGTGAATCCCTTGTAATTACTGTAAACTAAAAAAGCTCCTCTTGAAAAGAGAAGCTTTTTGCGGTCTGGACGGGACTCGAACCCGCGACCCCCTGCGTGACAGGCAGGTATTCTAACCAGCTGAACTACCAGACCGTTGCTTGTAGCAATAATATATTTACTTAGATAAATTTGCGGTCTGGACGGGACTCGAACCCGCGACCCCCTGCGTGACAGGCAGGTATTCTAACCAGCTGAACTACCAGACCGTTGCTCTAAGCGGGTGCAAATATAGAACCTTTTTTTAAATAAAAAAGAATTAATTAGATTTTTTTTTGTCTTTGAATAAGGTAAGCGGTAAGTATTTTCTCATAACCTTCAGTAATATTAACAGGTATGTAGTCTATCTTGTATTGTAAGCATTTGTTTTTTAAGTTGTTGAAAAATGACTGGCTTAATTCGGTATATTTTTCTTGGATGTTTTCTGGATGTAAATTTATTTTTTCACCAGTTTCAATATCTACAAATTTTTTAGGGCTATTATCAAAATCAAATGAAAATTCTGTTTTTTTATCATAAGTATGAAATAAAATTACCTCATGTTTGTTAAATTTTAAATGTTTGAGGGCATCAAACAGTTCTTCTTCGTTTTTTGTTGTTTGAAACATGTCTGTAAATAAAAAAATTAATGAACGGCGGTGAATTTTTTCTGCTATTTCATGTAGGTATTGATGTGTTTCTGTTGTTGCTTTAGAATTTGATGTAAGTAAGTTTTCTAATTGATTTAATAACATCTTACGGTGACGCTCGCTTCCTTTTTCAGGAGCGTAATATTCATAAGTGTCAGAATAGATACTTAAACCTACCGCATCGCGCTGTTTTTTTAGAATTTCTATTAAAGAAGCTGCAGCTACCGCAGAGAAGCCAATTTTATTTAAACGATGTATTGATTGATTTTTAATAATAGGGTAATGCATTGAGGCTGAGTTGTCAATAATTAAATGACAACGTAGATTTGTTTCCTCTTCATATTTTTTAGTGTATAGTTTTTCTGTTTTAGCAAATAACTTCCAATCTATATGACGTGTGCTTTCTCCTTTATTATAGAGTTTGTGCTCTGAAAATTCGACAGAAAAACCATGAAATGGGCTTTTATGCATTCCTGTAATAAACCCTTCAACCACTTGTTTAGCTAGTAACTCGAGGTTTTTAATTTCTGAAGAAGTATTGTTTAAATCAATCATATGCTCGAAAATAAAAAAAGGTTTAGCGATAGCCAAACCTTTTTAATGATATATTGTAATTAAATAGCTTATAAAGCAGCGTCAATTTTATCAGTATATGCTTTTTTAGGAGCAGCACCAACTTGCTTGTCTACAACTTCTCCGTTTTTAAACACTAAAACAGTAGGTATGTTTCTTACACCGTATTTAGCCGCAAATTCTTGATTGTTGTCTACATCTACTTTACCAACAACAGCTTTCCCTTCATATTCAGTGTGAATTTCATCAACAATTGGTCCAACCATTCTACAAGGTCCACACCAAGCTGCCCAAAAATCAACTAATACTGGTTTGTCTGATTTTAATACTACTTCCTCGAAGTTTGCATCTGTAATTTCTAATGCCATTTTGTTATATTTTAAATTAGGTTACTATCTTATTTGTACACTACAAAAGTAATCAAATATTTTACCAATACAATTTTAGTAAAATTACTTTTTATTATCAGAGTATCAATACTTTCTATTTCTTTGCTAGTTTGTTTTTCTGTGTGTAAAATTATTGATAACTTTGCAGCATAATATTTTGAGGAAAAATTTGACTGATTGCAACCTCTTTGAACATTGAGTTCATAAATAAAATGCTAAAGCAGTAATAATCTACTTCTTTACGCGACCAAGCAATTCAAGTTTTTCTTTTAATTAATTTTTAAATAAAATTTTATGTCATATTTATTTACTTCAGAAAGTGTTTCTGAAGGACATCCAGATAAAATAGCTGATCAAATTTCAGATGCTTTAATTGATAATTTTTTAGCCTTTGATAAAGAATCTAAAGTTGCTTGTGAAACATTAGTAACAACAGGACAGGTTGTGTTGGCAGGAGAAGTGAAGTCTAAAACATATTTAGATGTTCAAAAAATTGCAAGAGATGTAATTAACAAAATAGGATATACCAAAAGTGAGTACATGTTTGATGGTAGTTCTTGTGGTGTTTTTTCGGCAATTCATGAACAATCACCTGATATTAATCAAGGAGTTGTAAGAGCAAATCCTGAAGATCAAGGAGCGGGAGATCAAGGAATGATGTTCGGTTACGCAACCGATGAAACTGAAAACTACATGCCATTAGCATTAGAGTTATCACATCGATTGTTAATTGAATTAGCAGCACTACGTAGAGAAAATAAGGATATTACTTATTTACGACCAGATGCTAAATCGCAAGTAACTATTGAATATTCTGATGATAATGTGCCGCAAAGAATTGATGCAATTGTAATCTCTACACAGCATGATGATTTTGATGAGTCTGATGATGTGATGCTAGCTAAGATAAAAAAGGATATTGTAGAAATATTAATTCCGAGAGTAGTTGCTAAATTACCAGTACATATTCAAAAATTATTTACTGATAGTATTACGTATCATATTAACCCAACTGGAGTTTTTGTAATCGGAGGGCCTCACGGAGATACTGGTTTAACAGGGCGTAAGATTATTGTAGATACTTATGGAGGAAAAGGAGCTCATGGAGGTGGAGCATTTTCAGGAAAAGATCCTTCTAAAGTAGATCGTTCTGGAGCCTATGCAACTCGTCATATTGCTAAAAACTTAGTAGCAGCAGGTTTGTGTAAAGAAGTTTTAGTACAGGTTTCATACGCAATTGGTGTTGCAAAACCAACAAGTATAAATGTAGAAACTTACGGAACATCGAATGTTGATATGACCGATGGAGAGATTAGTAAAATAGTAGAAACTATTTTTGATATGCGTCCATATTTTATTGAGCAACGTTTAAAGTTAAGAACGCCAATTTATTCTGAAACTGCTGCTTATGGGCATATGGGAAGAAAATCTGAAAAGAAAACAGTTACTTTTTCTAATCCAATGGGAGAAACTGTTTCTCAAGAAGTAGAAACATTTACTTGGGAAAAGTTAGATTATGTTGATAAGATAAAAGAAAGTTTTGGATTGTAAATAACCCAAAACTTATGATAATAAAAAAGCCTTGACAATGTCAAGGCTTTTTTATTAAGTCTATTTTATTTGAAGGATATATGGCATTCTTGCTTGAATTCCTTTTAGTTTTTTCATTTGGTTAATGTTATTATACATTTGGTAATTTTCGTTACCTAAAGCCTCTTTTAAAATATCCTCTTTAGATGCTTTAGTAAAAGGAGAAAAACTAAAAGCTTCTTTTAAATCTTTTTTATAGTTAGGGTAGTTACGCACTTTGTAAGCTTCAATTTGTGCTAGTTCAGCAGCAACTGTAATTGCATCATTTAAGTTTCCTAATTTGTCTACCAATCCATTTTTAAGAGCTTCTTTACCTGTCCAAACTCTACCTTGTGCAATTTCATTTACTTGTTCAAAAGTCATATTACGACCAACGGCAACACGGTTTACAAAAGTCGTGTAAATTTGTTCAACACCTTCTTTAGTTACGTCATAGAATTTTTTATCCATAGGTTCAAAAACACTATAGTTAGGGTTGTTGTTTGTTGATACTTGTTCAGCATTGATACCTATGTTATCCGCGAGTTTGTTAAAGTTTGGTATAGCTCCAAAAACACCAATAGAACCAGTGATTGTAGTAGGTTCAGCAAGTATTTTGTCAGCATTACAAGCAATATAATAACCACCAGAAGCGGCTACGTTACCCATAGAAACAACTAAAGGTTTTTCTTTTTTCGTTAATTCTAATTCACGCCAAATTAATTCAGAGGCTAAAGCACTACCTCCTGGTGAATTAACACGTAAAACAATTGCTTTTACATTTTTGTCTTTTCTAGCTTTGCGTAATGCTTTATTTATAATTCCTTGACCAATAATATCTTCATTTCCTTCAGCATACATTATTTCACCTTGTGCATAAATTACAGCAATTTTGTTTTTTGCAGTAGCAGAAATTCTTCCTTTTCCAGAGTTGATGTAATCAGCTAAAGAAATAGTGTTTGTTTTTTTATCAGCATTTAAAGCTAGTTTTTCGTCATATTCATCTTCATAAATAATCGCATCAATTAATTTATGGTTTTTAGCCATTACTGCATTTCTACCATTAGCATTATCAGCAATTAAATTTAATTGTTCGGTAGTTATATTTCTACTCTTACTAATGTCATCTGTAATTTCTGACCAGATAGATTTTAAAAGTGATGTGGTTTGTTCTCTATTGGCATCACTCATTTTATTTGTTAAATATGGTTCAACGGCACTTTTGTATTTTCCGTGACGAATTACTTCCATTTTAACTCCGTATTTATCTTCAAAATCTTTATAATATAATATTTCGGTAGCTAAACCTTTAAAATCAATTGCGCCAACAGGATTTAAGAATAAACTATCGGCAACTGAACTTAAATAATAGTTTTTTTGAGAATAGACATCATTATAGGCATATACAAATTTGCCGCTTTCTTTAAATTCTTCAATTTTATTTCTAATAGCTTGCGTTTGTGCTATACCAGCGTTTACTAATGTTGTTTTAATACTGACTCCTTTAATATTGCTATCTGTTTTAGCATTTTCGATAGCGTTTATTATTTTGTTTAAAGCTAGTTTCTCGTCGGTTAACTCTAAAATTTCTGCTAACGGATTGTCATCTTTTGGAGCGTAATCTTTTATAGTTGCTGATAAATCTAATTCTAAAACAGAATTTGGTTTTACCGTAATTTCTTCTTCAGCTCCAATGATAGAGGCGATGGCTATAAAAAATAAAAAGATTAAAAAAGTGGCTATAAAAAAGCCAAGTATCGAGGCTAATAGGTTTCGTAAAAACTTCATGTGTTGTTGTTAAATTTTTTAGCAAAGATACATTTTTACATGTAGCTTACTATTTTAACGTAAGGTCATTCGATATTTGCGTTGTGCAAATTCAAAATAATTAAAAAGCTTGTAGTTTACATCATAACCATAATTAATGTTTAGGTCGTAATCAATTCTATTTTCGTAAATATTACTGTCAAAATTAATAGGATTGTCAACTCTAGTGTTCCATTCAACAACATATATACGATTTTTGTTTTCTAAATAAAATTGAGAATGAAATCCTGGCGGTTTTGCAATGGTGTTTAAATAATTGTTAAAACCAACATCAAAAATGATAATTTCATATTCTAAACTATCGTTTTTAATCACAACAGGTTCTTCTTTTACGGTAGTTTTATTTTTTAGAGATGAAGATCCGCAAGCGTAAAAGATGATGATTAAAATGGTTATAGCCGATAAATACTTTAAGGTTTTCATAATCTATAAATTCGATGTCTATAAAGTTGCAAAAAATATTTTAATTTTCATTGATTTTTAATCTGTTTAACAGTAATTTTCACTTTTAAAGTCAAGAAAATGAAGAAAAGATGTTTTTGGGTAAATGATGATCCTTTGTATGTAGCATATCACGACAAAGAATGGGGTGTTCCTGTTTATGACGATAAAACTTTGTTTGAGTTTTTAATTTTAGAAACTTTTCAGGCAGGTTTAAGTTGGATAACAATTTTAAAGAAAAGAGAAAACTTTAGAAAAGCATTTGATAATTTCGATTATAATAAAGTAGCAAATTACAAAGAGGATAAATATGAAGAGTTGCTTATGGATGCTGGAATTATAAGAAATAAATTAAAAATACGAAGCGCTATAGCAAATGCAAAACTTTTTATACATGTTCAAGAAGAGTTTGGGTCTTTTTCGAAATATATTTGGGCTTTTGTTGATGGTAAGTCAATTAAAAATAGTTTTGATAAGCGAGAAGATGTTCCTGCCACTACAGTGTTGTCAGATAAAATATCAAAAGATTTAAAAAAACGAGGTTTTAAGTTTGTGGGTTCTACAGTTATATATGCTTATATGCAGGCTACAGGTATGGTTAACGATCATACAACCGATTGTTTCAGATATAACGAAATTTAAAATTCGTACATTTATCAACTGAAAAAATCAATTTAAAATTATAAAAATGAAATTAAAACAAATGCTTTGTGCTGCGGCAGCAGTTAGCTTATTGGTTTCTTGTGGAGTGGAAAATAAAAAAGAAACTAAAGAGAAAAAAGTAGAAACAAAGAAGGAAGCAAAGTTTAATCATGAGGTTGAGCAATTTGCAGATATAAAAGTTTTAAGGTATCAAATTCCGGGGTTTGAAGAATTAACACTAAAAGAAAAAAAGTTAGTGTATTATTTAACACAAGCAGGATTGGCTGGGCGTGATATTATGTGGGATCAAAATTACCGTCATAACTTAGAGATAAGAGCCGCTTTAGAGCAAATAAATAACGATTATAAAGGAGATAGAAATAGTGAAGATTTTAAAAGTTTTACTACTTATTTAAAACGTGTTTGGTTTTCAAACGGAATTCATCATCATTATTCAAATGATAAAATTAAACCTACTTTTTCTAAAGAGTATTTAGTTGGTTTATTAAAAGACACGAAAGCAATTTTATCTGCAGAAGCATTAGATGTGATTTTTAATGAAAAAGATGCTAAAAAAGTAAATAAAAAAGCTGGCGTTGATAATGTGTTAGCATCAGCAATTAATTTTTATGGACCAGATGTTACAAGTAAAGATGTTGAAACTTTTTATGAATCAGCATATAAAGGACCTGAAGGGCAACCGATAGAAGCTGGATTGAACTCTAAATTAGTACGTGAAAACGGAAAGTTAGTTGAAAAAGTATGGAAATCATGTGGTATGTATGGTAATGCTATTGATACCATTATTTTTTGGTTAGAAAAAGCACAAGATGTAGCTGAAAATGAAAAACAAGGAGCCGCTTTAGGGTTATTAATCGAGTATTATAAGACTGGAAGTTTAGATGTTTGGGATAAATATTGTATTGCTTGGGCTACATCTGTTGAAGGAAATATCGATTGGATAAATGGTTTTATTGAGGTTTACAATGATCCAAAAGGATATAGAGGTTCTTATGAAACTGTAGTGCAAATTAAAGACTTTGATATGTCTAAAAAGATGAAAGTTTTATCAGACAATGCTCAATGGTTTGAAGATAATGCGCCATTATCACCAGCGCATAAAAAACAAAATGTAGTGGGTGTTTCATATAAAACGGTAAATGTTGCCGGAGAAGCAGGAGATGCATCACCAAGTACCCCAATAGGAGTGAATTTACCAAATAATAATTGGATTCGTCAGCAACATGGATCTAAATCGGTTTCATTAGGTAATATTATAGGGGCGTACAATAATGCTGGAGGCTCTGGTAGATTAAAAGAGTTTGCCTATGATGAAGAAGAAATAGCGTTAGAGCTAGAATATGGAAAATTAGCAGATAAATTACATACTGCTTTGCATGAAGTAATCGGGCATGCTTCAGGGCAGATAAATGAAGGAATAGGACAGCCAAAAGAAACCTTAAAAAATTATGCATCTACGATGGAAGAGGGTAGAGCAGATTTAGTTGGATTGTATTATTTAATGGATCCTAAATTACAAGAATTAGGTTTGGTTAGTGATTGGCAAAAAGTAGGAAAAGCTGCTTATGATGGTTATATTAGAAATGGATTGATGTCTCAATTAATACGTATTAAATTAGGAGATGATATTGAAGAAGATCATATGGTAAATCGCCAATGGGTTTCTGCTTGGTCTTTTGAACAAGGAAAAAAAGAAAATGTAATTGAAAAAATTACCAAAGAAGGTAAAACATATTTTGTGGTAAATGACTATATGAAGCTTCGTGAAATTTTTGGTCGTTTATTAAAAGAAACGCAACGAATTAAATCAGAAGGAGATTTTGATGCAGCCAAAGCTTTAGTAGAAGGTTATGGTGTTAAAGTAGATCAAGAACTTCATAAAGAGGTTTTAGAGCGTAATAAACAATTTACATCTGCTCCTTATAGCGGATTTGTAAACCCAGTTTTAGTACCAGAATTAGATGCCAAAGGAAATATTACTGATGTAAAAGTTACACAACCCGAAACTTTTGAAGAGCAAATGAAGTTTTATGCTAAAAATTATAGCTTTTTACCTATTAAAAACTAATAAGAGGTTTAATTTATTTATAAAAAACCGACTCTTTCATAAAGAGTCGGTTTTTGTATTTTTACAAAGTAAAATAATGTAATGGCAAGAAAAATTAAAGACCCTGGATTAGGTTATAATTCACAAGAAAATAGTAGGGGGCTTATTAATAAAGACGGGAGCTCTAACGTGATTCATGTTAATAAAAACGTGAATATAGATGACTTGTATACGTATTTTGTTGAAATGTCTTGGGCTAAATTTTTTCTTCTAGTTTTTTTAGGATACACTTTTTTAAATGTGATTTTTGGACTTATATATACCTTAATTGGTATTGAAGAAATTACTCAGCCAAATGATTATTTTTTGTATGATTTTTTAAATGGATTCTTTTTTAGCGCGCAAACATTAACTACAGTAGGGTATGGAGGGATTGCTCCGCATGGAATAACATCTAACGTCATTGCTTCTTTTGAGGCAATGCTTGGTTTATTATCTTTTTCATTTATTACAGGGTTATTATATGGTCGGTTTTCTAAGCCAAAAGCAGCCATTCGTTTTAGTGATAATTTGGTGTTAAGAGATTTTAAGGAGCACAAAGCATTAATGTTTCGATTAATGAATAACCGAAAAACCGTAATGATTGAGCCTGAAATAAAAGTTACATTGGTTTTAAATGAAGAGAGTGAAAAAGGAAATTATAAGCGTCAATTTTATCAATTAAAATTAGAACGAAATAAAATAATGTATTTGCCAACAATCTGGACAGTGGTACATGAGGTAGATAAAGAGAGTCCGTTATATAAATATACCAAAGAAGAAATAAAAAATATGGATGCTCATGTGTATATTTTACTCAAGTATTACGAGGAGTCTTTTGGGCAAAATGTTTACCAAGCAACTTCTTATAATTTTTCTAACTTACAGATGGATATGAAATATACAGCTTCATCTCATTTTAATGAAGAAGGATTCACTATCTTAAATCACGATAAGTTGAGTAAAGTAGAAAAAATGAATTAACCTTTAATTAAAAATTTAGAAATAAATAAAAACGCAATAACACTTATAATTCCTATAGTTACATAAATAGCACCATTCTTATAATGTTTTTTATTGTTTTTTGCATCTTTTTTGTAGCTATAAAACATTAACACTATAAAAGCGATAACAAATAAACTAGCAAAAACTATTCTACCTGGAGTAAACATTTTTGCAGCGATAAGAGTAAACATAAAATTGTATTTTCAGCAAAGTTAAAGAATGATTTTATTATGAAGAAAAATTTAAGGAAGTAGTTTTTTTTGATACATTTAAAAAGTAAACCAATAAGAAATTTTATAAAATGAAAAATAAATTAAAAGCAGTACATGAATTTCATTCAGCATTTAAGTTAAATATTCAAAACGAGCCAACAGTTAAAATAGCTGAAGATCGAAAAAAATTGCGTTTTGAATTAATGAAAGAAGAAAATGAAGAGTATTTAGAAGCGGCTAAAAATAATGATTTGGTTGAGGTAGCTGATGCTTTAGGTGATATGTTATATATTTTATGTGGTACTATTATTGAGCACGGAATGCAAGATAAAATAGAAGCCGTTTTTAACGAAATTCAACGAAGTAATATGAGTAAATTAGGTGAAGATGGTAAACCAATATATCGTGAAGATGGTAAGGTTTTAAAAGGACCTAATTATTTTAAACCGAATATAGAAACAATTTTGAATCAATAAAAAGAGCCTCATTAATGAGGCTCTTTTTATTTATTAGTTGCTTATTTACCTACAATACGTTCTAGTTCTGAGGTTAATGTTTTAACGTTATTAACCATTTTTAAAATAACACCGTTGGCATCAACAATAAGATGTGTAGGGTATTGTTTTACCTTTAATTTTTTAGACATGTACTTTTTTTGATTAGGAACCGTGACATATTTAAAAGGTTTTGTTTTTAAAAACTCGATTAGTTTATCTTTTTCATCAAAAGCTAAACTAACAAATTCAATATCATCTTCTTTATATTTATCAACCAAAGCATTTAATTGAGGAAACTCTTCAACACAAACTTTACAAGTAATAAACCAGCACTTTAAAACGACTATTTTACCTTCTGTATCTGCTTTATTATGAGATTTTCCTTTTAAATCAACAAAATCATAACGAGGAATTTTTTTGCCTTCCATTTTAAAATATTGATAAGCAATAGTAGCTTTACTTACAATTGCTTTTTTTATTTTTTCGTTACTAGTATTTTTAATATTAGTTAACTGATATTGAATTTCGTCTTTTTTATTTTTAGATTTAACAGCAATGTAGGCTCCTGTACGTAATGAAACTAAAAAAATCCCTTTATCCATTATTGCTCCCTTGTTATCAAGAGGAATAAAGGTTGACATTAAATCAATATTTTGTTTATTGTAAGCGTTCCAGTTGTCGTAATTTTCTTGAATATCATCGGTGTTTATAGGTTTTTTCTCCTCAGTATTGTTGGCGACTACAGTTGCTTCAATTTCCACTGGTTTTTCAACTTCTGCTGGCTTTTCAATTTCTTTAGTTTCTGAAGCGGCTTTTTTACTAATTATAATTTCTTTTGCTGCTGATTCAGTATTATCATTTTTACTAGTACCTTTTATGTAGGTGTTTAAAGTAAATAGCGATAAACCAAACCCTATAATTATTGATAATAAAGCAAGTATAATATTTCTCATTTCCCCCTTTTGTAATTTTATAAATATCTTATTATGAATTACTAAGATAGTTTTTTTTAACGAAATCTAAATTTTAACTCTCCAGCCGTGTTTGTCTTCAGTTTTGTTAGATTGTATGTTAACAAGCTTTTCTTTAAAAAATGTTGCATATGAATCGTTATTTTCAGGTAATTCAAAAACGTCATCTTGATGCTTAAAACCTTTGATAGGGTTAATTACAGCAGCAGTACCTGAACCGAAAATTTCTTTTAATTCACCAAGTTTTGCAGCTTCTTTAATTTCGGCAACAGTTACCCTTCTAACGTCAACGTTAATGTTATTATCCTCCGCAAGTTGAATTATTGATTTTCGAGTAATACCATCTAAAATACGATCGTTTGTTGGTGTTGTTATTAATTTATCTCCTATTCTAAAAAAGATATTCATGGTACCAGCTTCTTCTAAATATTCATGGCTATTAGCATCGGTCCAAATTATTTGTTGAAAACCTTGTTCATTTGCTAATCGCGTAGGATAAAACTGAGCGGCATAATTACCTGCGGCTTTAGCATAACCTACACCACCATCGGCAGAACGACTATATTTTTCAGCAAATAAAACCCTAACTTCACCAGCATAGTATGATTGTGCAGGTGAGCAAATAATAATAAATTTATAAGCTTCGGCAGGTGAAGCTGCGATAGCACCTTCAGTAGCAATGATAAAAGGACGAATGTAAAGAGCATTACCAGCCCCTTTTTTTATCCAATCGTTGTCTATTTTTAAAAGTTTTTCTAACCCCTCAAAAAACACCTCTTTAGCAACAGCAGGCATTGCTAAACGTTCGGCAGATACGTTTAATCTGTTAAAGTTGTCTTCAGGTCTGAATAAAAATACGTCATCATTATCGTCCTTAAAAGCTTTCATGCCTTCAAAAACAGCTTGTCCGTAATGAAATACTCTCGCCGAAGGATCAAAAAGCATTGGTCCGTAAGGCATTATTGTTGGGTTTTTCCATTCTCCTTCAGAAAAATCACAAACAAACATGTGGTCTGTAAAAGTACGACCAAAAGCAAGGTTGCTAAAATCAACTGAATCAATTTTTGATTGTGCTACTAATTGAATATCTATGTTCATAAAAATGCTTTTTTTTTCAGTGTGTCAAAGGTACAAAAACTAGCTATATAAAGATTTGTAATAAGTAATCACTTCAGTAATTATAATTATATTTGCTAAGTGTTAATTTTAACTTTTTGATAATGAAAAGAATACTAGTATTTACCTTGGTTTTAAGTTTCTTGTTTTTAGCTTGTAAAGTAAAAAAGAAAGAAGAAGTAAAAGAAAATGAAGCTTCTAAAATAGCATATGCTTCGTTTGGGGAAAAAATAGAAAGTGTAAATGCACTTTCTGAAAAAGAAATGTCTAAAAAATTTGATGCCTTAAAGATTGGTGATACAATAAACGTGAAATTTACATCTAAAATTGATGAGGTTTGTACTAAAAAAGGATGTTGGATGGTGTTGCCTGCGGCGGATAAAAAAACAATGGTAAAATTTAAGGATTATGGTTTTTTTATGCCGTTAGATAGTAAGGGAAATGAAGTGATAGTTGCAGGAAAAGCGTTTGTAAAAGAAACGCCAGTTGATGAATTACGTCATTATGCTGAAGATGCAGGGAAATCAGAAGAAGAAATCGCAAAAATAACGGAACCTAAAAAAGAGTTTTCGTTTTTAGCACACGGAGTATTAATGAAATAATTGTTGTTATTAAAAGAGAAATAATTATAACGTCAGATGGTTCTACTACAATACATTTACCTGATTGGAATGAACAGTATCACTCCAAACACGGAGCAATACAAGAAGCATATCACGTATTTATAAAAAGCGGATTAGAACAGGTTAATAAACCAAAACTTTCTATTTTAGAAATAGGATTTGGTACTGGGTTAAATTGTTTTATTACTTTTTTAGAAAGTAATAAAACAATAAATTATGTAGGAGTAGAAGCATATCCTGTAAGCAATACTGAGCTTGTTAGGTTAAATTATGTTACCGAATTAAATGTAGTAGAGCAACAGCCTATTTTTAATAAAATGCATGCGATTTCTTGGGAAGAAAAGCATGAGGTTACATCAAATTTTAGCCTAACAAAGCGTCAACAATTTTTTAAAGATATTGATGACAAAGAAGCATTTGATTTAATTTACTTTGATGCCTTTGGTGCTGAACATCAACCAGAATTGTGGACAGAAGATATTTTTAAATTGATGTTTAATGCTTTAAATAAAAACGGAATTTTAGTAACTTATTCAGCTAAAGGAAGTGTGCGTAGAGCAATGCAATCAGTAGGTTTTAATGTAGAACGTTTGCCTGGGCCACCAGGAAAAAGAGAAATGCTTCGAGCAATAAAATATAGTTAAAATAATAAATTATAAAAGTAAAAAATGAAGTTTCAAAGACGTTTTGGTAATCGAAAAAAAACAAATCCTAAAAAAGGGTTGTACTTAATTATAATGCTTATTGTTGTTTTGTATTTGTTTTTTAATGCTGATGCTATAATTGGAAAATATTTTTAAATGAAACCATTTCAATTTAAAAAATTTACAGTAGCACAAGATAAAACAGCTATGAAAATTGGTACTGATGGGGTTTTATTAGGTGCTTGGTGTGCTTTGCCTGAGTTTCCAGACAGTGTTTTAGATATTGGTTCAGGTACAGGTCTTATTTCGTTAATGATAGCGCAACGAACAGATGCTATGACAATAGATGCGGTAGAGGTTGATGCGGCTGCTTATGAGCAAACGGTAGCTAATTTTGAGCAATCTGACTGGGGAGATCGATTATTTTGTTACAATGCATCTTTTAATGATTTTGTAACCGAAATGATAGAAGAGGAAGAGCAGTATGATATTATTGTATCGAATCCGCCATTTTATACCGATAATTTTGAAACAAATGATGTTTCTCGTAACAAAGCACGTTTTACATCGTCTTTATCTTTTAAAGAATTGATAGTTGGAGTAGCTAAAATTTTGGCTCAAAAAGGTATGTTTTCAGTAATAATACCTTATAAAGAAGAAGTTGAATTTTTAAAGATAGCACTTGAATACAATCTATTTTTAAATAAGGTTTGTCATGTAAAAGGAAATGAAAATTCTGTTATAAAAAGAAGCTTGTTAACCTTGTCTTTTGAAGAAAAAGAAATTGAAAAAGAACTTTTGGTTATTGAAAAAGAAAGGCACCAGTATACTGATGCCTATATAAATCTAACAAAAGACTTTTATTTAAAAATGTAAGTTTTATACTTATTTTTTAATACTGTAATCAAAATCGTTAGCTAAAAATTTATCAGCTATTTCATTGAAGTTTTTAGCACTGTTACGAGGAATTCCATGGTTAGCTCCAGGAACAATACATAATTGAGATTTTTTAATATTATCAAAAATTTCAACAGCATGTTGGTTTTTAATAATATCTCTATCTCCAATTGTAATTAATACTGGTGCGTTTATTTTTTGTAATTCAGCATGACTTATATCTGGAGAATTTAAAAGTAATTTGTCTAATTGTAATTCTTTTTTCCAGTTTCTTGAAGTGTCACCTTTTTTTATCATTTTTAAAGTTTCGGCATGCATTTCTTTAACTTGTTGCATTGCCCAATCATTAACAGCAGTGTTGTCAAACCTTAAATTAGGTCCCATTGTAACTATTTTTTTAATAGTTACTTTGTTTCTAATTCCCATTTTTAAGCCAATAATACCGCCATCGCTCCAACCAAGAATATTTACAGCTGTTAAATTTAGTTTTGTTACCAATTGCTCTAAATCTTTTGCCATTTGTAGGTAGGTTAAAGATTTTGTTTTTAATTCTGATTTTCCTTGCCCTCTACTATCCGCAGCAATTACCCTATATTTATCTTTAAAATAATCAATTTGATATTCCATGGCTTTAATGTCTGTCCCACAGCTATGTATGATTAATAAAGGTTCTCCTTTTCCGTATTCTTCGTAATAAATTTTAGCGCCGTTTACTTTAATATATTTACCAACGGTTTTATTGTTTCCGTAAGGAGTATTAAAATTATTTTGAGCGTTAGTTTTACTAAGTTGTAAGCTTAATAAAAAGAAGGCGGTTAAAAGAAAGATTGTTTTTTTCATTGATTGATTTTTAAAAATTTAATTAATGTTGTTAAGGGTTTGGTAATGTTTTAATTAATAAAAAATCGGGGATGCAAAACTAACTTTAAATTGTTTAGAAATCAAGTGTTTTGTTTTAAGGTTAAAACTTTTGTATAAGAAAAAAGACATCAGTAATAATGCCTTTTTAAATTATTTATGGTAATTAATAAAAAATGAGTTTTTTAAAGCATAACTTCTATTTATTTAAAAATGTGAATAGAAATAGTTATTCATATTCTATTAGATACTTTCAGGATTATAGCCTAAATATGGTACTTCTTTCTCAATAAAAGTAATTCCGTATTCTTCTAACTCCTTTAAAATAGGTTCATACACTTCTTTTGTTATTGGTAATTGAACACCTGGAGTTGTAATTTCACCATTTAAAATACGTAAAGTAGCCATAGCTACTGGTAAACCAACTGTTTTTGCCATGGCAGTATAGGTTTGGTCATCACCTTTGATAACCATGCTACTTTCTATTTGATGTTTTTTGTTGTTAAGTTCATATCCAAATTTATGATGCATTACAATCATATCTTTATCATCGGCTTCAAGCGTCCATTTATCAGAAAGTATTTTTTGTAAAATTTGAGCAGGAGTAGCGTTCTTAAGTCCAGTTTTTTTAGTTGGGTTAAAAATGTCAAGTTCCAAAAACTTATCCCACATAACATCATCCTGGTCTATTTTTAAGTAAGAACGAAATTTTAATTCTACAGAATCTGTAGGAGAGTAAGCTAAAAATAAATTCGTAAAATCACGATAACTCATGTTTTCAGAATCTTCAATGGCATAAGAATCATCGGTCATTCCTAATTGAACAAAAACATTCCAAGCTCTCGAAAAACCTACTTTTCTAATGGTACCTCTGTACATTGTAGGTATGTTTTCAAGATTATAAAGACTTCTATATTTTAAAGAATCACGATTCGCATACCCTTCAAACTTACCATATCCTTCAATATCTAAAAATTCTGTTCTTCTAAATAATTTATGATATGGTATGTATTTGTATGTGTTTTCTTGAATAAACATTGCGGCGCCACCTTGTCCGGCTAAAACCACATTTCTAGGGTTCCAAGTAAATTTATAGTTCCATAAATTAGTATCACTTTCAGGAGCCACTAAGCCACCTGTAAAAGATTCAAAAAGTAACATTTTAGCTTTCTTGTCATGAATTTCATTAATGATTTTCATGGCACTCATATGATCAATCCCTGGGTCTAAGCCAATTTCATTCATAAAAACCAGTCCTTTAGCTTTAGCTTGTGTATCTAAAGCTTTCATTTCATCAGAAATGTAAGAAGCAGTTACCATATGTTTATCATAAGTAATACAATCTTTAGCTACTTGTATATGAAAACGGGCAGGAAGCATTGATATAACGATGTCGGCATTTTTAATAGCATTAATACGTTCTTTATCGTTAAAAACATCTAAAGTAATAGCTGTTGCGTTTTTATGATTATTAACTAATTTTTTTGCATTGTTAATAAAAACGTCACCTATGGTTAAATGCAATTTTTCTGATATGGATTTATCTAATAAATATTTTATAAGTGATGCACTAGATCTACCAGCACCAATAATTAATATTTTTCTCATTATATAATGTATTTTTGTATACTCTAATTTTTAAAGGCACAATATCGCTAAAAAAGTTTAAATTTAAACAAAAACAATAAAAATGTACAAGAATTTAACAATATCATCTTTTTTGGGAATTATAGCAGTAATTTTAGGTGCTTTTGGAGCGCATGCTTTAAAGACAAAATTAAGTGCAGAGGCTATGCAAAGTTTTCAAACAGCGGTACGATATCAATTTATGCATGTTTTATTATTGTTGTTTGTAAACATTTTTAATGAATTTACTTCTAAGCAAAAAAATGCAATTAGTTTATTTGTAATTGGCGGTATCATTTTATTTTCAGGATCAATTTATGCAATACATTTATTAAAAGTACCTGCCAAATCAATTTGGTTTGTAACTCCATTAGGTGGACTTATGCTAATTATAGGCTGGTCTTTACTGTTTTTTTTATTTTTTAAAAAAAGTTATTAAAAAAGAATAGTTGATAATTTTTTTCAATGATTAATGAGTTTAATCAAAAAGCCCTACTTTTGTATGAAATTTAACACAACTAAATTATTTTAAGATGACAAATCTTGATACGAAAACGATATCGTTAAACAACTTAGGTATAAAAGATGCTACGGTTCGTTATCAATTAACTTCAGAGGAGTTACACAATATTACTATAGAAAAAGAACAAGGAGTAGAAACTAGTTTTGGCGCATTAGCAGTTAAAACAGGTGAGTTTACTGGACGTTCGCCAATGGATCGTTTTATCGTTAAAGACGATATAACAAAAGATGAAATTTGGTGGGGAGATATAAACATACCTTTTGATTCAGAAAAATTTGACAAATTATACGATAAAGTAACACATTACTTATCTAATAAAGAGGTTTTTGTACGTGATAGTTATGCATGTGCAGATGAAGATTACAAGTTAAATATTAGAGTTGTAAACGAGTACCCTTGGAGTAACATGTTTGCTTACAATATGTTTTTACGACCAACTGCTGAAGAATTAAAAGATTTTTCTCCAGAATGGACAGTTGTTAACGCACCTGGTTTTATGGCAAATCCTGAAGTAGATGGGACACGTCAGCATAACTTTGCTATTTTAAATTTTGAGAAAAAGATTGCTTTAATTGGTGGAACTGGTTATACTGGTGAAATTAAAAAAGGAATTTTTTCTGCATTAAACTTTATTTTACCTGTGTTTAAAAACACATTACCAATGCACTGTTCAGCAAATATTGGTAAAGAAGGTGATACTGCTATTTTCTTCGGATTATCAGGTACAGGAAAAACAACTTTATCTACTGACCCTAACCGTAGTTTGATTGGTGATGATGAGCACGGTTGGACTTCAGAAAACACGGTGTTTAATTTTGAAGGAGGTTGTTACGCAAAAGTAATCGACTTATCTAAAGATAAAGAGCCAGAAATATACGCAGCTATTAAGAAAGGAGCAATTCTGGAAAATATTGTGATGAACGATAAAAAAGAGGTTGATTTTAACGATACTTCAATTACACAAAATACACGTGTAAGTTATCCAATTCATCATATTGAAAATATTCAAACACCATCGACAGGTAAAAACCCTAAGAATATATTTTTCTTAACGGCAGATGCTTTTGGGGTATTGCCTCCAATTTCGAGGTTAACACCAGGGCAGGCAGCCTACCACTTTATTTCAGGTTATACTGCTAAAGTAGCAGGAACAGAGGCTGGTGTTACAGAGCCATTACCAAGTTTTTCGGCTTGTTTCGGAGCGCCATTTATGCCATTACATCCAACTCGTTATGCAGAAATGTTAAGCGAAAAAATGAAAGAAACTAACGTTAATGTTTGGTTGGTTAATACAGGTTGGTTTGCAGGTCCTTACGGAGTAGGAAATAGAATGAAGTTAAAGTATACAAGAGCTATGATTAACGCTGCTTTAACAGGTGGTTTACCAAGTGAAATTACTAAAGAAAACTATCATATACATTCGGTATTTGGTTTAGCACAACCAAGAGAATGTCCAGGAGTACCTTCTGAGTTATTAAGCCAAAGAACAGCTTGGAATAATGATGAAGAGTATTATAAAACAGCACATAAATTGGCAGATTCATTTAAAGAAAACTTTAAAAAGTTTGAAGAATATGCAAATGAAGAAATTTTAAAAGGAGGGCCAGCGGCTTAACTTTTAATCATATTGTAAAAAAAGCATCCTTTTAAAGGATGCTTTTTTTATGCATAAATACTAGCTATTTTTGTGGTGTTAAAAATAAAGGTATGATTGTACAAGGAAATATAGTTGATATACAAAATAAACGAATCTTTAAAGGAGAAGTTGAGGTTGAAGAAGGTAAGATAAGAGCAATTAGAAAAGCTGATCATTTAATAGAAAACTATATTATTCCTGGTTTTGTTGATGCGCATATTCATATTGAAAGTTCGATGTTAGTGCCGTCAGAATTTGCAAAAATAGCTGTAACGCACGGAACAGTCGCTACTGTTTCTGATCCGCATGAAATAGCAAATGTATTAGGAGTAAAAGGTGTTGATTTTATGATTGAAAACGGAAAGAAAGTTCCGTTAAAATTTAATTTCGGAGCACCATCATGTGTGCCAGCTACCTCTTTTGAAAGTGCAGGAGCTATTATTGATTCTGATGACATAAAATTGATGCTAGAAAATCCGAATATTAAATACCTAGCTGAAATGATGAATTATCCGGGTGTTTTGTTTGACGATGAAGAGGTTTTAAAAAAGATTCAACACGCTAAGAATAATAACAAACCTATAGATGGGCATGCGCCAGGTTTAAGAGGTGATGATGTAACTAAATACATATCGGCAGGTATAACAACCGATCACGAATGTTTTATCTACGAAGAAGCTTTAGAGAAACTTCAAAAAGGAATGAAAGTAATTATTCGTGAAGGTAGTGCTGCCAAAAACTTTGAGGCTTTAATTGATTTATTGCCTGATCATTTTGAAAATATGATGTTTTGTTCAGATGACAAGCATCCAGATGATTTATTAGTTGGGCATATTAACCAGTTATGTGAGCGCGCAGTATCGAAAGGTGTTAATGTTTTTAAAGTATTACAAGCTGCCTGTGTTAACCCAGTAAAACATTACAATTTAGATGTTGGTTTATTAGAGAAAGGAGATGATGCTGATTTTATTGTTGTTGATAGTTTAGAAAAATTTAATGTTTTACAAACGTATATAAACGGTGAATTAGTTAGTGAAAATGGAAAATCATTTGTAAAATCAGTAGATTTTGAAGTATTGAATAATTTTGATACAGATAAAAAGAAGGTTACTGATTTTGAATTTAAATCATCCGCAGAAAAAATTAGAGTTATTGAGGCTTTAGACGGAGAATTGGTAACCAATGAAATTGAAGCAAACTCTCTAATAAAAGAAGGGAATTTAGTTTCTAATATAGCAAATGACGTATTAAAAATGACGGTTGTAAATCGTTATAAAAATGCTGAACCTTCAATCGCTTTTATTAAGAATTTTGGATTAAAAGAAGGGGCAATAGCAAGTTCTGTAGGACATGATTCTCATAATATAATAGCCGTTGGTGTTTCTGATGAAGCAATTTGTAAGGCTGTAAATTTGTTAATTGAGAATAGAGGCGGAGTTTGTGCTGTTACCGAATCCAAAGAAAAAATAGTTTCATTGCCAGTGGCAGGGATTATGAGTGATAAATCGGCTGATGAAATAGGTAAATCGTATGCTGAATTAGATAAGATGGCTAAACAAATGGGGAGTAAATTACGCGCACCATATATGAGTTTATCGTTTATGGCGCTGTTGGTAATACCAGCGTTAAAATTATCTGATAAAGGTCTGTTTGACGGAAATAACTTTAAGTTTACTTCATTAGAGATTCAGTAAAATACTATTTAATTGATTAGTTTAGCCTTATAGAAATTAAAATTTGAAGACAGAGAAAATTATTTTAGGAATTGATCCAGGAACCTCTATCATGGGATTCGGAATTATAAAAGTGGTAGGAAAAAAAATGGAATTCGTTCAAATGAATGAATTGATTTTAAAAAAATACGACGATCATTATTTAAAACTAAAGTTAATTTTTGAACGTACAATTGAATTGATAGATACTTATAAACCTGATGAAGTTGCTTTAGAAGCTCCTTTTTTTGGTAAAAATGTACAATCGATGTTAAAGCTTGGGCGTGCGCAAGGAGTTGCTATGGCTGCTGCATTGTCGCGTGAAATACCTGTAACAGAATATGCACCACTTAAAATAAAAATGGCAATTACAGGAAACGGAAAATCGAGTAAAGAGCAAGTCGCGTTAATGCTAAAGTCTTTATTAAATTTAAAAACCTTGCCTAAAAATTTAGATGCAACCGATGGTTTAGCCGCTGCGGTTTGTCATCATTATAATTCAGGAAAAGTTATTGGCGGTAAAAATTATACAGGTTGGGCAGCGTTTGTAAAGCAGAATGAAAAAAGAGTTAAGAAGTAATTTAATTTGGCAGGAATTTATATACATATACCGTTTTGTAAGCAAGCATGCTTTTATTGCGATTTTCATTTTTCTACTTCTTTACAAAAGAAAGACGAATTGGTTTCATGCATGGTAAAAGAGTTAGGGTTACGTAAAGAAGAATTAGCAAATGAAATGATAGAGACTATTTATTTCGGAGGCGGAACCCCTTCTTTATTATCAAAAGAAGAAATAGAAACTTTATTAAATGCTATTCATCAAAATTATAAGGTAATTCAAAATCCAGAAATTACTTTAGAAGCCAATCCGGATGATTTGTCTGAAACTAAAATTTCAGAACTAGCTAATTCGCCTATTAATCGATTAAGTATTGGCGTGCAATCTTTTTTTGAAGAAGATTTAAAAAGCATGAATCGCGCGCATAATTCAAAAGAAGCAAAAGAATGTTTGACTATGGCGACTCGCCATTTTGATAATATTACTGTAGATTTAATTTATGGTGTTCCGAATATGAGTAATGAACGCTGGAAAGAGAACTTACAGATAGCATTCGATTTTGGGGTGAATCATATTTCAAGCTATGCCTTAACTGTTGAGCCTAAAACGGTACTAGATAGTTTTGTGAAAAATGGAAAATATCCCGCACCAGACGAAACCGAAGCAAAAGAGCATTTTGATATTTTGGTAGCAGAAACCGCTAAAAACGGATTTGTACATTACGAGATATCAAATTTTGGAAAACCTGATTACTTTTCAAAACATAATACAAGTTATTGGTTGGGTAAAAAGTATATAGGTATTGGCCCGTCGGCACATTCGTTTAGTAAAACGCATCGTAGCTGGAATATAGCCAACAACGCAAAATATATAAAAGAACTTCAAGAAAGTAATTTACCGAATGAGGTTGAAAAACTATCAAAAGAAGATCAGTTTAATGAATATTTAATGACTGGTTTGCGAACTATTTGGGGTGTTTCATTAAATAAAGTAGCTGAAGAATTTAGAGAACAATTAGTAATTTCTTCAAAGAAGTTTATAGATGAAGGTTTACTCGTCATTGCGAGAGAAACGAAGCAATCGGTATCTTCTTTATCGAGATGTAATGAAGATAGCGTATTAAAAACGACTGAAAAAGGAAAGTTTTTAGCAGATGGTTTAGCTTCAGAATTATTTATAGTTAAATAATAAAATATGATTGCAGAGATACAACACAAATCAAAAAAATATCAAATAGATTTATCGAAACCTTTAGATATTTCTATCTCAATAGATGTTTTGAAAGAAAATATTAACGCTTGGTATCTTGATGACCCTGTAATTTCCCCTGTTACGTCAGGAGATTGGGTAGGTAGTGTCGCAGAAGGTGCTGATGTGAATTTTAATAATGTATCATTCAATCCACATGCACATATAACACATACGGAGTGTGTTGGTCATATTACCAAAGAAGTGTATTCTGTTAATAAAAATTTAAACAGATTTTTCTTTTTAGCTGAGGTGGTAACTATTTATCCTGAACAGTTAGATAATGGAGATTTTGTAATTACAAAACATCAATTACAAAAAGTTTTAAACCATAAAAAAATAGTAGCCGTTGTAATTAGAACTTTGCCAAATTCTGATAAAAAAACAAACGCTCGTTATTCAAACACAAATCCGCCATATTTATTAGAAGAAGCTGCGGTTTATTTAAAAGAAATAGGAATAAAACATTTGTTAATTGATTTACCTTCGGTAGATAAAGAAAAAGATGAAGGGAAATTATTAGCACATAATGCTTTTTGGAATACTAAAAACGAAATCCGTTTTGATGCAACCATTACAGAGTTTATTTATGTGCCAAATAATATTGAAGACGGAACTTATTTTTTAAATTTAATGATTGCGCCTTTTGAAAATGACGCAACACCAAGTAAGCCTATTTTATACAAAGTTCTCTAAGTTGATTTATTTAGAATCAATATGAAATGAGATTTTTAAAATACATTTTGTAAAACCTATTTCTTTTTTTTATAGTTTTACAACTCAATTAGAAAAGTAGAATGACAAATTTTTATACATATAAGCAATGTAAATCAGTCGTGAGAAACGATAGATGTCGGGCTATTTATGTATTCTAATTATATTCAAAAAAAATATAACTATAACTAAAAGTCCGACTTAGCAGTCGGACTTTTTATTTTTATAATAAATCAAAACTAACCAACTATGAAAAAATTATATTTTAATTATTTAAATACCTTTAAAGGACTTTCTACTGAGGTTTGGTGGCTTGCTTTAATTACTTTAATCAATAGAGCGGGTACCATGGTAATTCCGTTTTTATCATTGTATCTAACAAAAAGTTTAGATTTTTCTTTAAAAGATGTAGGATGGATTATGAGTTGTTTTGGATTAGGATCTGTATTAGGGTCATGGTTGGGAGGTAAGTTAACTGATAAAATAGGGTATTATAAAGTAATGAAAACGAGTTTGTTTTTAACAGGTTTATTCTTTTTAGGATTACAGTATGTAACAACATTTTACGGCTTTTGTATCGGTATTTTTTTAGTAATGTTAGTTGCTGACACTTTTAGGCCTGCTATGTTTGTAGCCTTAAGTGCTTATAGTAAGCCCGAAAATAAAACACGTTCGGTAACTCTTATTCGTTTAGCAATAAACTTAGGTTTTTCGGCAGGGCCTGCAGTTGGCGGAATTATTATTACATCGTTAAGTTACAGTGGTTTGTTTTGGGTTGATGGTGTTACTTGTATTTTAGCAACCTTTTTGTTAATGAAAGTGTTAAATCCTAAAAAAGCAAAAGTTTTAGATGAGATAAAGACTGAAAATCCTATTTCTGTATTTTCAGATAAAGCATTTTGGGTGTTTTTTGTGGCTATGTTTATCTTCGGATTTGTGTTTTTGCAATACTTTTCAACAATGCCATTGTATTATGAAAACATTCATAATTTATCAGAATTTGATATTGGTTTATTAATGGGAATGAATGGTTTTTTAATATTTTTATTAGAAATGCCTTTAATTAAATGGTTAGAAGAAAGTAAGTACTCAAAAGAACGTTTAATGTTCGTTGGGTTATTGCTAACAGCTATTAGTTTTTTAGTGTTAAACCTAACAGGCTGGGTTGGTGTTTTAGTAATAGGAATGTTGTTTATGACTGTTGGAGAAATGATTGCTTTTCCGTTTTCGAATGCCTTTGTAATGGAGAGAGCAAAAAAAGGGAACCAAGGAGAATATATGGCATATTATAGTATTGCATTTTCTTTAGCTCATATTTTTGGACATAATTCAGGAATGCAATTAGTAGATAATTTAGGGTTTGATAAAACTTGGTGGATTATTACCATTATGTCAGTAATAGGACTATTTTTCTTGCTCATTTTAAGTAATGTTGTTAAAAAAGAAAAATAAAAAGATGGATTTAAATCAAGTTACTGTCCCTTCTTTAAATGTTGAGGTAGCAACATTGTTTTATATAAAATTAGGCTTGCATCTTATTGTAGATGCAAGACCTAATTATGTTCGTTTTCAAGCACCCGAAGGTGACGCTACATTTTCTATTCATAAAGTAACAGAACTACCAAAAGGAAATGGAATAGATGTTTATTTTGAAGATGAAAACTTAGATGTTTTAGTTAAAAATCTCCAAAAAAAAAGGAATTGTTTTTACACAGTTGCCAAAAGATGAAAACTGGTTATGGAGAGAAGCTCATTTGTTAGATCCTGACAAGAATAAAATCATTTTGTTTAAAGCAGGTAAGAATAGAAAAAATCCGCCTTGGCGAATTAACTAGCCCAAAAGAAATATTTATATTTGATTTTTAAATTATAAAAAGTAAAATGAATATACAAAACGCTCAAAAAGAAGTTGATAATTGGATTAAAAACCACGGAGTTCGTTATTTTAACGAATTAACCAATATGGCACAATTAACAGAAGAAGTAGGAGAGGTTGCAAGAATTATTGCGCGCCGTTATGGAGAACAAAGCGAGAAGGAGAGCGATAAAAATAAAGATTTAGGAGAGGAATTGGCAGATGTTATGTTTGTTGTTTTGTGTTTGGCAAATCAAACAGGAATAAATCTTCAAGAAGCTTTTGATAAAAAATTAGATATTAAAACAAAACGCGATCATGATCGCCATCATAATAACGAAAAATTAAAATAAATGAGTCTTTTAAAAAAAATACAAAAAGGAAGTTTTTGGGTTAACGTAGTTAAAGTAAGTGTTCCTTTTTTAGTTTTTGTAACACTATTTTCGTTATTGGTAAATAGCGGAAGCGCATTGTTTTCTGGAGATTTTGAAACAGTAAATGCTATTAATTTTTCAGAAAATAAGTGGCAACGATTTTGGTTAACCAAAGTAACTGTTAGTATTTTATATGCAATTTATGTTGTAAATAAAAAAACAAAATAAAAATGAACCTCAAAAAAACAACCGATCAGCTGAATAAAAATATTGAAGAAGAAACGGAGTTTGTAAACAAAATATCATTATTAAAATATATTTTAGTGTACGTTCCGTTATTATTTTCAATGTTTGCAGCTACCAATTTTATAGGAAGCTTAGTGTTTGAGAGTGTTGTTTTTGATTGGAGAAGAATTTTAATTCAAGCCGTATTTTTTTCAATTTTCTTTAGAGTTTTTCATGGAGTTAGAAAATTATGGAATGATGGTTGGAAAAAATAATAATAAAAAGCGATTGTAAAAGCAAACAAATAAATAGTAAATGAACTTACAACTAACAGTAAAAAAAGATGTAGAAATTAATACCGATATTGTAATTTCAGGATCTAAAAGTGAATCGAATCGATTGTTAATTTTACAACAATTATATCCGAATATTACAATTCAAAATTTATCAGATTCTGATGATACGCACCATTTAAAAGAAGCATTATCATCAAAAAATAAAATTGCAGATATTGGTCATGCAGGTACAGCTATGCGCTTTTTAACTGCTTTTTTTGCAGGTAAAGAAGGTGTTGTAAAAGTTTTACAAGGGTCAGAAAGAATGCATAATCGACCGATTAAAATTTTGGTTGATGCGCTGCGTGATTTAGGAGCCGATATTGCATATTTAGAAAAAGAAGGGTATCCGCCATTAAAAATTACAGGAAAAAAATTATTGAAAGAAACCGTTACTATTAACGGAAATGTAAGTAGTCAATATATTTCAGCTTTAATGTTAATAGCACCAAGTTTATCAAACGGTTTAGAAATTGAACTGATTGGTAAAATAACATCGATACCGTATATAAACATGACATTAAGTTTATTACATCAACTAGATGTTAAAGCAAGTTTTTCAGGGCAAAAAATTAAAATTTTACCTAAACCAACGGTTCATGATAAAACATTTGTAGTAGAATCTGACTGGAGTTCTGCTTCTTATTTTTATTCCTTAATTGCATTGAGTAAAATAGGATCGTCAGTAAAATTATCAGCCTATAAAAAAGATAGTTTACAAGGCGATAGTTGTTTAACAAAAATATATAAACACTTTGGTGTAACAACCGTTTTTAAAGAGAACTCGATTGTTTTAACAAAGGAAAATCTACACAGTTCATCAGTTTTAATTGAAGATTTAAAAAACGCACCAGACATTGCACAAACTATTGCAGTAACCTGTTTTGGATTAGGTGTTGCTTGTGATTTATCAGGCTTACATACCTTAAAAATTAAAGAAACTGATCGATTAGAAGCCTTAAAAGAAGAATTAACAAAGTTAGGTGCTAGTATATCTGTAAGCAACGAAAGTTTGCATTTAAAACCATCCGAAGTAATTAATAAGGATGTAAAAATAGCCACCTATAACGATCATAGAATGGCAATGGCATTTGCGCCGTTAGCATTAAAAACAAGTATTGAAATTTTAGATGCAGGGGTAGTTACAAAATCGTATCGAAATTTTTGGAATGACATGCAACAGGTAGGTATAGAAACGATTAAAGTAAAATAAAAGCCGAATTGCTTGACAAGGCCTATGTCGAGATTGTATATTTGCGCATACGAAAAAAAGACACATGAAGTTATCAAATTTTAATTTTGAATTACCAGAAGAATTATTAGCAGAATACCCTTCTGAGCATAGAGATGAAGCACGTTTAATGGTGTTGCATAGAGATACTCAAAAGATCGAACATAAAATGTTTAAAGATTTAATCGATTATTTTGATGAAGGAGATGTAATGATGTTAAATAATACGAAGGTTTTTCCTGCTCGTATGTACGGGAATAAAGAAAAAACTGGAGCACGTATCGAAGTTTTTTTATTACGTGAGTTAAATGCTGAAAACCGTTTGTGGGATGTGTTAGTTGATCCGGCAAGAAAAATTAGAATAGGAAATAAGTTGTTTTTTGGTGATGATGAAAGTTTAGTAGCTGAAGTTATTGATAACACCACCTCACGAGGTCGAACTTTACGTTTTCTGTTTGATGGACCTTATGAAGAGTTTAGAGAAAAGTTAGTAAAGTTAGGAGAAACACCGTTACCTAAATATATTAAACGTGAAGTTGAAGAAACAGACGAAGAACGTTACCAAACCATTTATGCAAAGCACGAAGGAGCTGTAGCAGCACCAGCAGCAGGATTACACTTTTCTAAACATCTAATGAAGCGTTTAGAGATAAAAGGAGTTGATTTTGCTGAAATGACATTACATGTAGGTCTGGGAACATTTAATCCAGTTGAGGTAGAAGATTTATCGAAGCATAAAATGGATTCTGAAAAAATTAATGTTCCATTATCAAGTGCTGATATGGTAAATAATGCACTTACTAATAAAAAGCGCGTTTGTGCGGTTGGTACTACTGTAATGAGAACAGCCGAATCTGCAATTACATCAAAGCATAAGTTAAAAGAATTTGATGGTTGGACTAATAAATTTATCTTTCCTCCTTTCGATTTTAGCGTTGCTAATGCTATGATTACTAACTTTCATACTCCAAAATCAACATTAATGATGATGGTATCTGCTTTTGCAGGTCATGATTTTATGATGGAAGCGTATCAAGAAGCAATCAAAGAAAAATATAAATTTCACTCGTACGGAGATGCGATGTTAATTTTATAAAACAATACATTAAAACGAATTATAAAACCTCACAAGGCTACTTGTGAGGTTTTGTGTATTTTTGCACCAATGAAAGTGAAGAAAAAAGACATACGCGCATTAACAAAAGAACAATTACGTGATTTTTTTGTTGAAAATGGAGATAAAGCATTTAGAGGTAATCAAGTGTATGAATGGCTGTGGCATAAAACAGCACATACTTTTGAAGATATGACAAGCTTGTCGAAAGCAACACGTTTAATGTTAGACGAAAATTTTGTAATCAATCATATAAAGGTTGATAATATGCAGCGTAGTAAAGACGGTACGGTAAAAAATGCTGTTCGTTTACACGATGGTTTGGTGGTTGAGTCGGTTTTAATACCAACAAAAACCAGAACTACAGCTTGTGTATCTAGTCAAGTTGGTTGTAGTTTAGATTGCAGGTTCTGTGCAACTTCACGTTTAAAAAGAATGCGAAACCTAAATCCTGATGAAATTTACGATCAAGTATCGGCAATTAATCAAGAAAGTTTATTGTACTACAACAGAAAATTATCGAATATTGTTTTTATGGGGATGGGAGAACCGTTGATGAATTACAATAACGTAATTAAATCGATTGATAAAATCACCTCTCCCGAAGGTTTAGGAATGTCGCCAAAACGCATCACAGTTTCTACTTCTGGTGTGCCAAAAATCATCAAAAAAATGGCAGATGATGAGGTTAAATTTAACCTAGCTGTCTCATTACATTCTGCAATTGATGAAGTTCGTACATCAATCATGCCTTTTAATGCAACTTTTCCTTTAAAAGATTTACGAGAAGCATTAGAATATTGGTACGAAAAAACCGAACGTATGATTACTTATGAGTATGTTGTTTGGGGCGGAATTAATGATAAAAGAGAAGATATTAAAGCGTTGATAGATTTTTGTAAGCATGTGCCTTGTAAAGTCAATTTAATAGAATATAATCCTATTGATGATGGCGAATTTCAACAAGCAAGCCCAGAAGCAATAAACAATTATATATCTAATTTAGAGATGCATGATATTACGGTAAATGTAAGACGTTCACGTGGAAAAGATATTGATGCAGCTTGTGGTCAATTAGCAAACAAAACGTAATGAATTTATCCTCTTTTAGAGTTTTTTTCAAACAAATATTACAAACCTTAGGCTTGTTGTTGCTTATTAATTTTTTAGGTCTTTTTATAGATAGTAAATTTGTAGCAGAAAATATTTTTAAAGAAGCTCAGTGGATTAATAACATAGCAGTGATTATTGTTTTTATTTACTTGTTCCTAAAGGCAACTGCAAGAGTTAAAGAACAGCTTATTTATGCAATTTTAATAGCAATAATTGGTGAATATTTGTTTTCCTTGATCTTTGGTATGTACTCATATCGTTTAGGTAATATACCTCATTATATACCTGTTGGTCATGCTATTGTATTTATATTTGTGTATTATTTTAGTAGAAAGCCATCAGTAAAAGCAAATAGAAAAAACATAGAGATGTTTAATACTATATTGATACTAATTTTCTCATTATTTTTTTTACTATTTAAAAAAGATGTTTTCGGTTTTGTTTGTACATTGTTTGTTTTTTTCTTTTTAAGAAAACATCCTAAAGAGCGTTTGTTTTATTTAACAATGTATTGTGTGATTGCTGTTATAGAGCTTATAGGTACGGGATTTGAATGTTGGAAATGGCCAGAGATAGCTTTTAATAAATTCGAGTTTTTGCCAAGCGGAAACCCACCTTCTGGAATATGTTTGTTTTATTTTGGTTTAGATAGAGGAACCATGTCTTTTTATAAGAGAAGACATAAGTTAACGTGGGGCAGATTAAAGAGAATTAGAGCTATTGAAAACTAAAATTTTCACTATTTTTGATATTGAAATGAAGCCAGTAGAACAAATAAAACTTCCGATTGCCAATGAAATGGAACTCTTTGAAACCAAGTTTAAAGATTCCATGTTATCAAAGGTCCCATTATTAAATAGAGTAACCTATTATATCGTTCGTAGAAAAGGAAAACAAATGCGACCAATGTTTGTGTTTTTAGTAGCTAAAATGGTTTCTGATGGAGGCTTTGATGAGCGTACTTATCGTGGAGCTTCAGTAGTTGAGTTAATTCATACTGCTACTTTAGTGCATGATGATGTGGTAGATGATAGTAATCGACGTCGTGGATTTTTTTCAATCAATGCGCTCTGGAAAAATAAAATAGCTGTTTTAGTAGGTGATTTTTTATTGTCAAAAGGATTGCTACTTTCTATTGATAACGAAGATTTTGATTTGTTAAAATTGATTTCTATCGCTGTTCGTGAAATGAGTGAAGGGGAGCTATTACAGATAGAAAAAGCAAGGAAATTAGATATAACCGAAGAAATTTATTTTGAAATTATTCGTCAAAAAACAGCAACGTTAATCGCTGCTTGTTGCGGTATTGGAGCTGCGTCTGTAGGTGCTAGTAATGATGTTGTGCAACAAATGCGAAAATTTGGAGAATATATCGGAATTGCTTTTCAAATTAAAGATGATTTATTTGATTATACTGAAGATGAAATAGGAAAGCCTACGGGAATAGATATTAAGGAGCAGAAAATGACATTGCCGTTAATTTATACGTTGAATAATTGCTCTAAAAAAGAAAAATCTTGGTTAATCAACTCGGTTAAAAAACACAACACGAATAAAAAACGAGTAAAAGAAGTTATCGCTTTTGTAAATACCAATGGAGGTTTAGAATATGCCACAGTTAAAATGCATAGTTATAAAAATAAAGCATTAGCCATATTAAATAACTTCCCAGAATCAGCATATAAAAACTCATTACAACAAATGATAGATTATGTTGTAGAGCGTAAAATATAACCTGATTTTTCAAGTCTTTAAAAAATAAAAACCTCGATAATATTAATTATCGAGGTTTTATGTTTAGATGTCGAGCTTCTCGACTACATCATTCCTGGCATACCACCACCCATTGGAGGCATAGCTGCAGGAGCGTCTTCTTTAATATCAATTAAAGCACATTCGGTAGTTAAAATCATACCCGCTACAGAAGCGGCATTTTCTAGCGCTACACGTGTTACTTTTTTAGGGTCGATAATTCCAGCTTCTAGCATATCAACATATACTTCAGCTTTAGCATCATAACCAAAATCTTTTTTACCTTCTAATACTTTATTTATAACAACAGATCCTTCACCACCAGCATTTTCAACAATAGTTCTTAAAGGTGCTTCAATAGCTTTGTTAACGATTTGTACTCCTGTTGTTTCGTCTAAGTTTTCAGTAGCTAAAGCTTCTAATACTTTTTTAGCGCGCACTAAGGCAACACCACCACCGGCAACAATACCCTCTTCTACAGCAGCACGAGTTGCATGTAAAGCATCATCAACACGATCTTTCTTTTCTTTCATTTCTACTTCAGAAGCAGCACCAACGTATAAAACAGCAACTCCGCCAGCTAATTTTGCTAAACGCTCTTGTAATTTTTCACGATCGTAATCAGAAGTAGTCGTTTCAATTTGTGCTTTAATTTGGTTTACACGACCTTTAATTTGCTCTTCGTTACCAGCGCCATTAACAATAGTTGTATTGTCTTTATCAATAGTTACAGTTTCAGCAGTTCCTAATAAATCTAAAGTTGCATTTTCTAAAGAAAAACCTCTTTCTTCAGAAATTACAGTTCCACCAGTTAAGATAGAAATGTCTTCTAACATTGCTTTTCTACGATCACCAAATCCAGGAGCTTTTACAGCAGCAATTTTTAAACCACCTCGTAATTTATTAACTACTAAAGTAGCTAATGCTTGTCCGTCTACATCTTCAGCAATAATTAATAAAGGTCTACCAGATTGAGAAACAGGTTCTAATATTGGTAAAATTTCTTGTAAGTTAGAAATCTTTTTATCGAATAATAAAATATAAGGATTTTCTAAGGTAGCTACCATTTTATCAGCATCAGTTACGAAGTATGGAGATAAATATCCACGATCAAACTGCATTCCTTCCACAACATCAACATACGTATCCATTCCTTTAGCCTCTTCAACAGTAATCACTCCTTCTTTTCCAACTTTACCAAAAGCAGTAGCAATTAAATCACCAATAACCTTATCGTTATTTGCAGAGATTGAAGCTACTTGTTGTATTTTTTCAGAAGAGTTACCAACTTCTTGAGATTGTTTTGCTAAATCTTCAGTAATAACAGTAACAGCTTTATCAATACCACGTTTTAAATCCATTGGATTTGCACCTGCGGCAACATTTTTTAAACCTTCTTTTACGATTGCTTGTGCTAATACGGTTGCAGTTGTAGTTCCGTCACCAGCTAAATCGTTGGTTTTAGAAGCAACTTCTTTCACCATTTGAGCTCCCATATTCTCTAAAGAATCTTCTAACTCAATTTCTTTTGCTACAGTAACACCATCTTTAGTTACGTGTGGCGCACCGAAAGATTTAGAAATAATTACATTACGTCCTTTAGGACCTAAAGTTACTTTTACTGCATTTGCTAATGCATCTACACCGCGCTTTAAACCGTCACGAGCATCTACATCAAATTTTATATCTTTTGCCATTTTATGATCTTTTTTTGTGTTAATTATTAAGTGGATAAATAAATTATATGATAGCGAAAATGTCGCTTTCCCTCATAATTAAATAATCACTTCCTTCATGTTTTAATTCAGTACCAGCGTATTTTCCATATAAAACAGTGTCTCCAACTTTAACCGTTAAAGGTTCATCTTTGGTACCATTACCAATAGCAACAACAGTTCCTTTTTGAGGTTTTTCCTTGGCGTTATCAGGAATAATAAGTCCTGAGGCTGTCTTGGTTTCTGCAGCAGCTGGTTCTATAAGAACTCTATCTGCTAAAGGTTTAATATTTAATCCCATTTGTATAAGTTATGATTAAGTAGTTGTTATTTAAAGTTTAGAATTAGTCAGAAATTATGCCATTAAAAAAAACATGCCACTTTTTCTAAATCACTTAATGTTATGCATAAAAAAATGCCAACGTGTCATTACGTTGGCATTTTTATTTTTATGTTAAAAAGATTAGTTTACACTATCTTTTGTTGTGTCATTTGTTACTGGTGCAGTAGGTGCTGTAGCTTCTACATTTTCTAAAGCACTGTCTAGCTGAGGTGCATCAGCTGAGTTACCTCTAGGTATCGCAAAGTTAGCTAATAAAATTAAAGCAAACATTGTAATTGCTAAAGTCCAAGTAGTTCTGTCTAAAAAACTGTTAGTGTTCTGTACACCACCAATGTTTTGAGCACCACCACCTCCAAAAGAAGAAGATAATCCGCCACCTTTAGGGTTTTGTACCATAACAATTAAGATTAAAGCTATCGCAACAATCAATATTAGCACTAAAAGTAAAGTATACGTTGTCATTATTTATTTTTTTGTAAAATTTGTATTCTCTTAATTTGGTCTGCAAAGAAACCACTTTTTTCTGGATATTTCAAACTTAATATTTTATAAGCTTGTATAGCACTGTTATATTTTTTTTGTTCAAGATAAACTTTAGCTAAGGTCTCGGTAGCTAGGGGAGAGTTTTGTTTGCTTTCAATAATTTTAACCTCAGAAGGATTCGTTTTACTTGGACGAGATATTTTAGGGGCTGTTTCGATAAAACGATTAATAATATCGTTTTTTACAGAGTTTTTAGTTGATTCTATTTCTTTTAAAACAACAGGAGCTTCTCGATGAATTATTTTTTTTGATGAAAGCTGCATCCATTGATTAAAAGAAAAAGATTCGTTTTTAGTAAAAGCAATAGGCTTTCCTATAGCTAGTTTTTCCTTGATTAACGAAACTTCTTTTGTTTTTTTCTTTGGAAGCAAAATTTCTTTTAAACTTTGTTTTTCTTCTTTTTTTAGGGTGTTTTCTTTAAAAGATCTGGAAGTTACAAAGTCAAATAAAACACTACGGTCGCTCGTGTAGGCTGCTGTAATTTTTAATTCATTATTATACTTAAAACTGTCTTGATTTTTTAAAAGTTTTAAATGTAAAGCTCTTGCTGATTGAAAATAAGGGTATTTTTGAGTGATATCTCTTAAATCAACATTATTTTCAGTTGAAATTAATGTTGGTTTTTCTAGAATTTTTATGTAGCTTTTTTTATCCAATTAGTTGTGAAATATTATAAAAAAATTACTTTTTATCAAATAGATATTTAAGAACAAGTAAGTAGAATGTGAAAATTGAAGTTGTTAAAGAACCAATAATGAAGAGGAATTCAGTTTGCGATAAATTGTAACTCCAAAGCTCAAATCCTTTCAGTAAAATAGTTAAAGCTATAAAAATTGCCCAAGCTGATGAAAACCTAAATGCTAATTTAGCATTCTTTTCTCTTAAAATTCTTTCTGATTGTCTATCAAGCTTATTGATAACAAATTCTTCGTGTTGTATGTATTCTTGAAAACTTTCATACTTACCCGTAAATTCAAACAGAAAAACATCTTCTTTACTTGATTTTGAATCTGCACTTGAATCAATATCATCAAGGGGTTTAGAAAAATAATTTTTAGCTTTTTCTTCTAGACTATCCATTAACCTTGTTTTTATAATACTCTTTGATTAACTCATTGTTTATCTGAGTAAAAGATTGACCATTATAGGTCTTATACCAAGGGGTACCTTTTTCATGAGTTTTTGAAGATAACTGACTTCCGTCGAAACGGTTGTAGGCTCCCCAAACAGTTTCTATAAACTTACTATCTTCTTTACTTAAATTATTTTGAGAGTACATTTCTATAAACTTAAAATCATTGTTTGAAAAATCAACTCTTTTAATAATATGGTATAAGTCTGGTATAACTGGTCCGTACTTCCAGGCTTCAATTTTGTTTTCAAATAAAGGTTTATCTGTAAAAGCAAGATAGTAACCATGAGCTATATAAGTTAACTTTAATAACTTCATAGGACTCATTGGAATTGAATCTTTATTGGATAATTCTATGAACTTCTTAGCTATGTCGAAACAGTTATTCACAATAAAGGTGAGTTTTTAACAAAAGTAAAATTTATTACTGACAAAAAAAAACGTGCTTATAACATTGGTTTGATTTAATACTTTTTTTAGTTTTTATTAATTTTTTACTCTATTTACTTATCTGATTAGCTTTAAGTTGATGAAGAAAAAAATATAAAATAAATCTAGTTTAAGTAGCTTGTTCAGTAATTTTTGATTTATCAACTAGCGTACCAAGTTTGGTTAAATATGTTACCATTTGGCTACAGAAGCATTAAAAATATCTTGTGTAATTCTTTCCAAAATATCTTTTAAAGCACTGTCTAAAACTCCGCCAGAAAGTTGTTGTGTGGCACCATAATCGTAGTAAAAAGAAAAACGTTTTTCAAAGTTATCTTTTTCTTCGAGTTTGTTTTCAAAAATTACATTTACAGTAATAGTTAGTCGGTTTTGCGCAGCAGTTTGTTCTGCAGTAGCACTCATCGGTGTAATTCGATAATCTGTTATTTCACCTGAAAAATGCAAATCGCCATTAGTATTTACAAGTGTTAAATTAGTTTGACGAGTAAATAAATCTTGTAAAGTTTGAGTAAATTCTTGACTTAATTTAGGTTCAATTAATGGAGCTTGATTTGGAAAAAAATCAACTTGAATCGTTTTTGCTTTACCTGTGTTACCTCCAGTAAAAGAATAAGCACCACAACCTATTAAAATAGACGCAACGATTATAAAGGTGATATTGTATAAGAGTTTTTTCATAAAATCAAAAATAAATAATTTAACACTTAGCTAAGTTGTTTTATAAATCGTATTGCTTAATTTTTCGGTATAATGTTCGTTCAGAAATCCCTAGTTCTTTTGCCGCTAATTTACGCTTGTTACTATTTTTTTCTAGCGATTTTCGGATCATTTCAATCTCTTTTTCTTGTAATGATAAGTTTTCATCTTCTTCAATAGTTTCAGCATATTCATAATTGTTCTGAACAGATGAATTTTGAGGAATTTGAACTACTTCTATATTTTGGTTTTCAGGCGGTTCTTGTTCTTGATAAATACGTTCTATTAAACTATGGTTAGCTTCTTTTACTTGCTCAGTATCTCCATTTTTCATTAAATCTAGCGTCAATTTTTTTAAGTCATTGATGTCATTACGCATATCAAACAAGATTTTATACATAATATCTCGTTCGTTAGCAAAATCTGAATTACTAGATTGCTTTCCAATTACAGCGGGTAAGCCACTTTTGTTATTCGGGAGATATTGTACTAGTTTTTCAGCAGTAATTAAACGACTTTCTTCTACAACAGATATTTGTTCTGCTAAATTTCTTAATTGACGTATGTTACCCGGGAAATTGTAGTTTAATAGCACTCTTACAGCGTTATCTTCTAGCCTAATGGTTGGCATTCGGTATTTTTGAGCAAAATCAGCAGCAAATTTTCTAAATAATAAATGAATATCTTCATTTCTGTCGCGTAAAGCTGGTAGGCCAATTTCGATAGTACTTAAACGATAATATAAATCTTCACGAAATTTTTCTTTAGAGATTGCTTGTTGCATGTTTACATTGGTAGCAGCTACAATACGAACGTTAGTTTTTTGTACTTGTGATGATCCAACTTTAATAAACTCACCATTCTCTAAAACACGCAGTAAACGTACTTGCGTTGTTAATGGTAGCTCACCAACTTCATCTAAAAAAATGGTTCCTCCATCGGCAACCTCAAAATATCCTTTACGTGAGGATGTAGCTCCTGTAAAAGCGCCTTTTTCATGTCCGAATAGTTCACTATCTATGGTTCCTTCAGGAATAGCTCCGCAGTTTACCGCAATATATTTAGCGTGTTTTCTATGTGATAATTGGTGAATTATTTTAGGAATACTTTCCTTACCTACACCACTTTCACCAACAACTAAAACTGAAATATCGGTAGGAGCAACGCGAATTGATTTTTCAATAGCGCGATTCAATTGCATATCATTACCAATAATTCCGAATCGTTGTTTTATAGCTTGTAGGTTTTCCATAGTTTTATTCTCTTTTAAAGAGGAAGTGTTCTTGTTTTTTAATTATTATTAGAATATCCAACTGCGGTTCCTCTTAAGGTTGCCGAAGTACAATCTTCTACTTTTACATTTACAAAATCTCCTAATTTATAATCGCCTTTAGCAAAAACAATTACAGTATTTTGTGTATTTCTACCTTTCCATTCATTTGGGTTCTTTTTAGAAGTTCCTTCAATTAAAACTTCTTCAATTTTACCTAAATGTTGTTGTGTTCTGTATAAACTATGTTCTTGTTGTAGGTCTATGATTTCTTGTAAACGACGTTTTTTGATAGCGTGCGGAACATCGTCTGGCATTTTTTTAGCTGCCAAAGTTCCTGGTCGTTCAGAGTATGCAAACATAAATCCAAAATCATATTTTACATGACGCATTAAATCTAATGTGTCTTGATGATCTTGTTCTGTTTCTCCGCAAAAACCAGCAATCATGTCTTGCGATAAAGACATCTCAGGGATAATTCTAAAAATATTATCAACCAACTCCATGTATTCTTCACGTGTATGTTGGCGGTTCATGGCTTTTAGCATATTGTTACTTCCACTTTGTACAGGTAAATGAATGTATTTGCAAATATTGCGGTGTTTTGCCATGGTGTGAATTACATCTAAGCTCATATCTTGCGGATTAGAAGTTGCAAAACGGAATCTCATTTTAGGGAATTCAGTAGCAGCCATATCTAATAATTGGGCAAAATCTACGGCACTAGCTTGTGCTATTTCAGAAGCTTTGTTAAAGTCTTTTTTAAGTCCACCACCATACCATAAATAACTATCTACGTTTTGACCTAATAAAGTAATTTCTTTAAAATTTTGATCGGCCATAGATCTAATTTCCTCTAAAACACTTTTCGGATCTCTACTTCTTTCGCGTCCACGAGTAAACGGAACTACACAAAAAGTACACATATTATCGCATCCACGAGTAATTGACACAAATGCTGAAACTCCGTTTGAGTTTAAACGAACTGGCGCTACATCACCATAGGTTTCTTCTTTAGATAAAATTACATTTATTGCATCTCTACCAGCATCAATTTCTTCTAATAAATTAGGTAAATCTCTGTAAGCATCTGGTCCAACAACCAAATCTACAATTTTTTCTTCTTCTAAAAATTTCTCTTTTAAACGCTCAGCCATACAACCTAAAACACCAACTTTCATTGTTGGATTTACTTTTTTAACAGCATTGTATTTTTGTAAACGCTTACGAATGGTGGTTTCGGCTTTTTCTCTAATAGAACAAGTGTTTACCAAAACCAAATCAGCATTTTCTAAATTTTGAGTGGTATTAAAACCTTGCTCTGCTAAAATAGAAGCTACAATTTCACTGTCGTTCATGTTCATTTGACAACCGTAACTTTCTATAAATAAGTTTTTAGTATTTTCTTTTTTGTTTTCGGTAACAAGAGCTTGCCCTTGCACTTTTTCATCTATAACCTTTTCAGTGTGCTCCATATTCATAATAAAAATGATTGCAAAGATACAACCAAAATCTAAAAATTATGACAAATTGGCAGAAAATTACTATTGAAATTATAACTGTTTTTTAGGGAAGTTAAAACAAATAATTTTTTTTTAAAAAAAAGATTCTACTTTTGCAAATTGAAAGTGTCATTATATATATGATACAAAAAGAGATAATCGAAGAGTGTTATGGCAAAGAATTTAGTTATAGTTGAGTCACCTGCAAAAGCAAAGACGATTGAAAAATTTTTAGGAAAAGATTTTCAAGTAGAATCTAGTTATGGTCATATTGCAGATTTGCCCTCTAAAGAGTTAGGGATAGATGTTGATGGAGATTTTAGTCCGAAATACATTGTTTCAGATGATAAGAAACCCGTTGTTAGAAAGTTAAAAACCTTAGCAAAAAAAGCAGATACTGTTTGGTTAGCGAGTGATGAGGATCGTGAGGGAGAGGCAATTGCATGGCACTTAAAAGAGCAATTAAAACTAAAAGATGAAAATACAAAACGTATTGTTTTTCATGAAATTACAAAAAACGCCATTTTAAAAGCAGTTGATAACCCAAGAGATATTGACTATAATATGGTAAATGCACAACAAGCACGTAGAGTTTTAGATAGACTTGTTGGGTATGAATTATCGCCAGTTTTATGGCGTAAGGTTAAGGGAGGATTGTCGGCAGGTAGAGTACAGTCGGTAGCGGTACGTTTGATTGTTGAAAAAGAACGTAGTATTATCGATTTTAAAGCAGAAACGCATTATAAGGTAGTTGCTCAGTTTTCTAATAACGAAGGAAAATCGTTTAAAGCAACAATTCCGAAAAATTTCGATTCTAAAAAAGCAGCTGAAGAGTTTTTAAATTCATGTGCAAATGCTAGTTTTTCAATTGCAGATTTAACAAAGAAGCCAGCTAAGAAATCACCTGCACCACCATTTACAACATCAACTTTACAACAAGAGGCATCACGTAAATTAGGTTTCCCGGTAGGTAAAACCATGCAAGTTGCACAACGTTTATATGAAGCCGGTTTAATTACCTATATGAGAACTGATAGTGTAAATTTATCAGAAGATGCAAGGAACGCTGCCGAAGAAGAAATTAGTAATTATTACGGTAAAGAATATAGTAAACAACGTGTTTTTAAATCGAAAGCAAAAGGAGCGCAAGAAGCCCACGAAGCGATTAGACCAACTAATATGAAAGCACATTCTATAGATACTGAATACGATCAAAACAGATTGTATGATTTGATATGGAAAAGAACATTGGCTTCTCAAATGAGTGATGCGCAATTAGAGCGTACTAATGTGAAAATTGAAAATTCAGAAAACGATAAAATTTTCACTGCAAACGGTGAAATGATAAAGTTTGATGGTTTCTTAAAAGTGTATTTAGAAGGGACTGATAACGAAGAGGAAGAACAAGCAGGAATGTTACCTAATTTAACAAAAGGTGATAATTTAGGTTATGTTTTTATCAACGCAACACAACGATTTACGAGTCCACCTTACCGATTTACGGAAGCATCTTTAGTTAAGAAGTTAGAGGAGTTAGGCATCGGTCGACCATCAACCTATGCGCCAACAATTTCTACAGTACAACGAAGAGGTTATGTTGAAAAAGGACAAAATGAGGGAGTAGAAAGAGGTTACGAGCAAATGATTTTATCAGATGGAAAAGTTGAAAGTCAAATGTTGACAGAAAAAACTGGTTCGGATAAAAATAAGTTAATTCCTACCGATATAGGGAATATTGTAAACGATTTTTTAGTTGCCAATTTTTCAAATGTTTTAGATTTTGGGTTTACTGCAAAAGTTGAAAATTCTTTTGATGATATTTCAGAAGGAAATGAAAATTGGACAGAAATGATTAAGGGGTTTTACAATACCTTTCATGAAATTGTAGAAGATGTAAAAGAAAACGCCAACAGAGAAAGTGGCGAACGTATTTTAGGAAAACACCCAGTTTCAGGTAAAACAGTTTTAGTGCGTTTGGGTAAATTTGGACCAATAGCTCAAATCGGTGCTCCTGAAGATGAAGAAAAGCAATTTGCAAGTTTAAATAAAGACCAGCATTTAGGAACAATTACGATGGAGGAAGCATTAGAGTTGTTCTTGCTTCCAAAAACTTTAGGAACTTTTCAAGATGAAGAAGTGATTGTATCTAACGGGCGTTTTGGACCTTATATAAAATTTGGAGCAATGTATGTTTCTCTTGATAAAGGAGAAAATCCTATGGAGGTTGATTTGCCAAGAGCTGAGGAGTTAATTGTTGCAAAACAAAAAGCTGATGCGCCAATTTATCATCACGAAGAGTTACCTGTGCAAAAAGGAGTTGGACGTTTTGGACCTTATTTAAAATGGAACTCAATGTTTATCAACGTAAATAAAAAATACGATTTTGATAATCTTTCAACAGATGATATTATTGAGTTAATTGAAGCAAAAAAACAAAAAGAAATAGATAAAGTACTTCATAATTGGGAAGATGTTGGTATTCGAGTAGAGAAAGCACGTTGGGGGCGCTTTAATGTTATTAAAGGTAAGATTAAGGTAGAATTACCTAAAACTACGGACATTGAAAAAATGACAAAAGAAGAAGCAGTGAAAATAATTGAAGCTAAAACCCCTAAAAAGAAAGCAACTAAGAAAAAAGCTGTTAAAAAGAAGCCTGTTAAGAAGAAATAAAAAAAATGATTTCATAAAAAATAGTATATTGCCAATTCTTTAGTCCCCGAAATAGATGAATTTTAGTTTTTTTACCCCAATAAAAAATACTGTTGTTGCACATTTAATGTCGCAACCAATAACTTCATTTGGGCAAAATATTGCAATACATACAGAAGGTGATGGTTTTCCTGATTTATCAGAAGTTGCTATTGCTATAATAGGCGTAAAAGACGGTAGAGGAGCTATAGATAACGAAGGTTGTGGTGAGGATTTACAATATATTCGTAAAAAAATATATGAATTATATCCAGGAAATTGGCATACAAAAATAGCTGATTTAGGTAATCTTGAAAAAGGGCATACGCTTAAAGATACTCACTTTGCTGTAAAATCATCCGTAGAATATTTATTAAAGAAAAAAATATTGCCTGTAATAATAGGAGGTGGGCAAGATATAACATACGCTAATTATAGAGGTTACGATACTTTAGAGCAAACAGTAAACTTAGTATCTGTTGACAGTCGTTTTGATATTGGAACTCTTGAAGAGAATATTTCTTCTAAATCATTTTTAAGTAAAGTGATTATGGAGCAGCCTTGTAATTTGTTTAATTACAGTAATATAGGGTATCAAACTTTTTTTAATTCGCAAGAGGAAATAGGGTTGTTGGATAAATTATATTTTGATGCTTTTAGGTTAGGTGAAGTAAAAGATGTAACTTTAGTGGAACCAATACTGAGAGATGCGGATGTGGTTAGTATTGATATTGGAAGTGTAAGACAAAGTGAAGCACCAGCTAATAATAATGCCTCTCCAAATGGGTTTTATGGAGAAGATATTTGTGCCATAGCAAGATATGCCGGAATAAGTGATAAAGTAACTTCTTTTGGTATTTATGAGTATAATAGTAGTTTAGATTCCAATAATCAAACCGCAAGTTTAATTGCACAAATGATTTGGTATTTTATAGAAGGAGTAAATGCAAGAGCAAAAGACTATCCATTTGTAACAAAAGAAAATTACCAAAAGTTTACCGTACTTTTAAGTGATGATGATCCAATAAACTTTTATAAGAGTGATAAAACAGGACGTTGGTGGATGGAAATAAATTTAATAACGAATAATAAACACAAAAGACACGCGTTAATACCTTGTAACTATAAAGATTACGAGCAAGCACTAGAACGAAAAACGCCAAGCAGGTGGTTTAAAGCTCACCAAAAGCTTGTTTAAAGCAGTATGTTTTTTGTTTTTGAAAAAATTATAACACGTAATTGTTTTTTAATAAAAAAAATAATAGGTTTACGACCTCTTTTATAAGAAAGAAATAATATGAAGAAAGTAGTAATATTTGCATTGTTAGTATCTCTAATATACGCTTGTGGATCAAGTGGTGATAGAGGAGAATTGGTAGGTGAAAAGTCAAAAAGAAAATGGTTTGCAGAAAAACCTTTTGGAATGGCGAAAATACCTGGAGGTTCTTTTACAATGGGTAAGCAAGATGAAGATCCTTTAGGAGCAATGAATGCACCAACCAAAACAGTTACTGTTCAGCCGTTTTATATGGATGAATCTGAAATTACAAATAGTGAATACAAGCAATTTGTGTTTTGGGTAAGAGATTCTATTACGAGAACAAAATTAGCATACCAAGCAGAGTTTGCTTCAGGAGGTGACGTAGATTCTGAAAATGCAGGTAAAAACGCCGAAGGTATTCAGTTATATGCATTTGCATCAGCAGATACTGTAAACGAATCTCCATACGCAAAGTACATGCGTGAGAATTATTACGAATTAGGAGAAGGTATGGATTCTTTAAAACCATTAAATTGGCAAGAAGAATTAGTTTGGGAACAACAAGAATACCCTGATGTAGATTATGTTGAAGTAATGGATTCATTATATTTAAAGAAAGATGAATCTTTAAACGGAATAAGAACATTTAATACAAAATTACTTAATTACAGATATTATTGGTTTGATAATGAGCAGGCTGCTAAAACAGGTAAGAATAGAAAAAATTTCATGAAAAGTGAAGTGATAAACGTATACCCTGATACAACAGTTTGGATTAAAGATTTTAATTATTCATATAATGACCCAATGCACCAAGAGTACTTTGCGCACAAAGCTTATGAAAATTATCCTGTAGTTGGAGTAACATGGAATCAAGCAAAAGCATTTTGTCATTGGAGAACACAAACAAAAAATAATTTTCAGCGTTCTAGAAAAAAATTAGGATTAGTTCCTTCTTTTAGATTACCAACCGAAGCAGAATGGGAATATGCTGCTCGTGGAGGTTTAAACTATGGTAAATACCCTTGGGGTGGACCGAGTACAACAAGTGATAGAGGTTGTTTTTTAGCAAACTTTAAACCAGTACGTGGTGATTATGCTGCTGATGGAGCTTTATATACTGTTGAAGCTGTTTCTTTTAATCCAAATGAATATGGGTTATATAATATGGCAGGTAATGTTTCAGAATGGACAAATACAGCATATAATCAAATGTCTTACTATATGGGGTCAACAATGAATCCTAATGTAGAGATTAAAGAAAACCGTAGGAAAATTATCCGTGGTGGTTCTTGGAAAGATGTAGCATACTTTTTAGAAGTAAGTTCTCGTGACTGGGAATATGCAGATACTGCAAGAAGTTACATTGGTTTTAGAACTGTACAAGATTATTTAGGTACAAATAAAAGTAAGTAATCAAACAATAATAAATATAATAATCCCCAAAAATCAAAAGAAAAATTATGGCACAGTCAAAATCAACTAAGAAAATTTTTAACATGGCTTATGGTTTAGGAGCCTCAGTAGTAATACTTGGAGCTTTATTTAAAATCATGCACTTTAAAATAGGACCGTTAACAGGTGGTGTAATGCTAACGCTAGGTTTAGTTGTAGAAGCAATTATTTTTGCTATTTCAGCATTTGAACCTATTGAAGACGAATTAGATTGGACTAAGGTGTATCCAGAGTTAGCAGACGGACAATCTTTAGGGAAAAAAGGAAAAGAAGCTGCTCCACAAGATGCACAAAGTATGTTATCTCAAAAATTAGATAGTATTTTAAAAGAAGCAAAGCTAGATGCAAATTTAATTTCTAGTTTAGGAGATAGTATTAAAAATTTTCAAGGTGCTGCTGAAGGATTAACAGCAACTTCTAAAACGGTATCTTCAACTAATCAATACAACGAGCAAATGTCTATGGCAGCTGCTAAATTAGAGTCGTTAAACGGATTATATACTACGCAAGTTGAAAACGCTGGAAAACAAGCAGATTTAAATTCAGCTTTAGTTGAAAATTCTCAACGATTACAAGAGCAAATGCAATCATTAGCAACTAATTTATCTTCTTTAAACGGAGTATATGGAGGAATGTTAACTGCAATGTCAACTAAATAATTAATTAGTTTATCTAATTTTAATATTAACTAAACAAACTAATTAAAGATGGCAGGAGGAAAACAGTCACCAAGGCAAAGGATGGTAAACTTAATGTATCTTGTATTTATTGCAATGTTGGCAATGAATATGAGTAAAGAAGTTCTATCAGCCTTTGGATTAATGAATGAGAAATTATCGGAGTCTAATATTAGAGCTACCGAAAAAAATAAAGCTTCGTATGAAACTTTAGCATTAAAAGCACAAGAGCAAGCAAAGCAATATGGTGAAGCTAAAGGAAAAACAGACAAGCTTAGAGTAATGGCAGATGAATTCTTCGCCTACATTGGAGCGTTAAAAACTCAAATGACAAGTGATTTAGAAGATAAAAAAGCCTATGAATCTATGGATAAATCAGGGTTTTTAGATCAATATTTTTTCGCAAGCGGAAAGATTACACCTAAAGGAAAAGAATTTGTTGACAAAGTAAACCAGTTTAGAGAGCAATCTTTAGCAGTTTTAGGTGAGTCTGAATTATCTACGGTTGTAAAAGCGCGTTTTAGTACTGCAGACGTTAAAGGTCAGGATGGAGTTACTAAAAATTGGTTAAACTATAACTATGAAGGTTTCCCTTTAATAGCATCATTAACTAAGTTAACACAAATTCAGGCTGATATTAAAACGACTGAATCTGATGCGTTAACAGCTTTATTACAAGGAGAGTTAGAAAGTGCGGTGTCAATGACAAACTATGATGCCATGGTTATTTTTGATAAAAACGCATACTATCCGGGTGAAAAATTATCTGGTAAAATTGTGTTAGGTAAGAATGATCCTAATTTAACAGCCGAAAAAGTTATCGTTAACGGTAAAGAAATGCCTGCTGATAAAATTCAAGCTGGTCAAGTTATTTTAGATGGTCCTGCAGGATCAGTAGGAGATAAGGAATTAAAAGGAGAATTCCAGTTTATGGAAAATGATTCTTTAGTAACAATTCCTATTTTAGGAGGTTACTCAGTAATTCCTAAACCTAACGAAGCTGTTGTATCTGCAGATAAAATGAATGTTGTATACCGTGGGTTATCAAATCCATTAACAATTTCTGTACCAGGAGTTTCAGGAAATAAAGTTACAGCATCAGCACCAGGATTAAGAAGAGTTAAAGGTGATAAGTATGTAATGAACCCAGGTAAGGGAAGCGAAGTTACTATTAGAGTATCGGCAACATTACCAGGAGGTGGAAAAATTAGTACGCCTAAAAAATACAGAATTAAAGATATACCACCAGCAGTTGGTATGGTAAGAGGTCAATATGGTACAGTAAAAATGCCTAAAGCAAGTGTTGCTAGAATTAGCGTTGCTGCAGGTTTACCAGATTTCTTATTTGATTTAAAATTAAATGTATCTAGTTTTAAAATTAAAGTTCCAGGTCAGGTAACAATTCCTGTAAATGGAAGAAGTTTATCAGCTAGAGCAAAACAAGCATTAGGTAAAGCAAGAAGAAATGATGTAATCACTATTTATGACATCAAAGCATCTGTTTCAGGATCTAATTATAAGATCAAGAAGGTATTACCTGTAAGTATTGAAATTACGAATTAATAAGTAAAAAATTAAAGTATGAATTGGAAGCGTTTTTATATGGTTTTATTTGCCCTTGCAACCACAAGTTATGCAAGTGCACAAGCTAACCTTTTAAACTCTAAAAAGGTTGAAGAGATTGGATTTAAATCTGAAGCCCAAATAGCTTCAGAAGACGATAAACCTCTTCCTTATGGTTATATTAGCGATAGAGATGTATTATGGTCTAAAGTAGTGTGGGAATATGTTGATTTAAATCAAAAAATCAATTTACCTTATTATTATCCAATTGATACAACTAACGCAGGTTTAACAAGACGTTCGCTGTTTGATACCTTATTAAAAGGAATCAAAAACGGTGAAATCAAAGAAGTTTATAGTGATTCTTATTTTACAACCAAAATAGGAATGGAAGAAATTAAACAAATGACCTACAATGAGCGTGATGATGGTTATGGTAATATGGATCCTTACGCAGTTCAATCTTTAGATATTAAAGGATATTTAATAAAAGGGCTTTGGTATTTTGATAAAAGAGGAGGAGAGTTAAAATACCGTATGTTGGCTTTAGCACCTATGGGACCTGACGTTCAAACATTAGGAGTTGAAGAAATTGATGACAAAGATAATGTTTATGAGTTGTTTTGGGTATTTTTTCCAGATGCAAGAAACACCTTACATGCATCTAAAGTATTTAATCCTAAAAATACAGCGCATCCGTTATCTTACGATAACTTGTTAAATGCTCGAAGATTTACTTCTACGATACTAAAAGAAGAAAATATTTACGGAGATAGAGCTATTAAAGACTATGTTCGAGGTAATTCATTATTTCAATTATTAGAAGCTGATCGCGTTAAAGAAAATATTCGTAATCGAGAAATGGATATGTGGAATTATTAATAACTTTCACTATCAAGTATATTGTTAATTGAAAAAATAAAAATCACAAAAATAACTTCCTAGATTTTTAAAGGAAATTTAAATAGAAAAAGATGAGAAAAATGTTTATGAAATCTGCACTTATTATATTAGGTGTTGTATTAATGAGTTTTACAAGTAAAGACAATGAAAATAAGAAATTTGGTGTTAATTGTACTATAACGCATGGCCGATATCACACAGTAGATGGCGTGAGAAGTTTATTATGGTCAAGAATGGAAAGTTGTGATGGGAAACACGTTTACAAATATTATTTTGGAACAGGACCTATAGGGCCAATTACTAATGGAGATTTATCAATGCCTGTAGAGGACGGAATTATAGGTAAACAACAGACAGAAGATTTTTATGAAGATGATACTGATTCTTTCGTACCTTTAAATATATTAGGTAACTAGTTTATTAATGATAAATAAGTATAGTTTCAGAAAATTATAGTTATTGAATAAGGTTGTCTATTGAGTGGCAACCTTATTTATTCATAAAAAGATGAAAGTAGATTATATTATTGTAGGCCTGGGTTTAGCAGGAATTGCTTTTGTTGAAGAGTTATTAAATGCAAACAAAACGTTTGTTGTTTTTGAAAACAATTCACAAACATCATCTATTGTTGCAGGTGGTGTATATAATCCAGTAATATTAAAACGATTTAATGCGGTTTGGAATGGTCATCAACAAATTGTTGATTCTCAGCCTTTGTATAAAAAACTAGAAGAAAAATTAAATATAAAATTAGATTATAAGTTCTCTATTAAAAAAGCTTTTGGAAGTATTGGTGATGAAAATAATTGGTTTTTAGCCTTAGATAAACCAACATTATCAAATTATATGAATCCTAAAATTAGTAAACAGAAAATTAAAGGAGTTATTGGTGATTTAGGTTTTGGAGAATTAACAGGAACAGGGAGAATAGACACAGCCTTGCTAGTAAAATCATATAGAGCTTATATTAAAAGATTAAACAATTTAATTAATGAATCATTTGAGCATTCAAAATTAAGTATTGTTGATAAAGCAGTGAAGTATAAAAATATTACAGCAAACAAAGTTGTTTTTTGCGAAGGATATGGAATTACTGAAAACCCATTTTTTAAACATTTACCATTAAATGAAGCAAAAGGTGAAACTGTAACAATACATGCGCCAGATTTAAAAATTGATTTTTTATTAAAATCAGCAGCATTTGTAATGCCATTAGGTAATGATTACTATAAAGTAGGAGCTACTTTTAATTGGACAGATAAGACATGTAATCCTACAAATGAGGCTAGAAAAGAATTAGAAGAAAAGCTTAGTAAGGTAATCACTGTACCTTACACCATAACAGATCATACAGCAGGTATTAGACCAACAGTAAACGATCGAAGGCCTTTGGTTGGTGTACATCAAGAATATAAACAATTAGTCGTTTTAAACGGACTAGGTACACGTGGGGTTATGATTGGCCCAACAGTTGCTAAAAACCTATTTAACCACCTTGAAAAAGGAGCAGAGTTAGATCCCGAAATAAATATAAAAAGGTTTGAAAATTAGTTTATTTCTAATAAACTAATTTTATACTCATTTAGCTATTTATTATTATATCAAATAAAACAGTTTTTTATTAACTGATTAATTTTAAAATTTCAGAATAAAAATTAATCAGAGATTTTTTTATTTCCTTTATCGTAACTAACAAAAATGTTTATCCAAATAATTCTAGATAAACGCAAAGTAAAAGGAGTTAGTAATAAAGAAACGATTACAATTGTAATAAAACTTTGTAAAATTGTTAAACCAAAAAACACTTTTGAAATAATAAAAATAGCAACAAATAAAGCAACAGCTAATCCGTAGTTTACGTACATGGCTCCAAAGAAAAAAGAAGGTTCCATCATGTATTTTAAATTACAATTAGGGCAATTATCATGTAATTGAGTTATTTTTTTAGGATTAATTGTTGCACCGTGTTTAAAGAATTCTCCTTCATGACAACGTGGGCATTTACCTTTTAAAACACTGTATAACTTTGTTCCTTTTCTAAACATAATCGAATATAAATTTATATACTTTTGCAAAGGTAAATTTTTTATAACTTTTTATAAGTAACAATTATTACAATTATGCTAAACGTACACAATTTATCGGTTTCTTTCATGGGGTCGGATTTGTTTTCAGGAATCACTTTTAAATTAAATAAAGGGGATAGAATCGGGTTGATAGGAAAAAATGGAGCAGGAAAATCGACACTTTTAAAAGTACTTTCTAAAGATATTGAAACTAGTGGCGGTACGATGGCTTTTGATAAAGATATTCGAATGGGATTTTTACGACAAGATATCGATTTTGTTGAAGGAAGAACAATTTTAGAAGAAGCATATCAAGCATTTGAAGAAATAAAAGAAATCGAGTTAAAGTTAGATGATATAAACAATCAACTAGCTACAAGAACCGATTATGAAAGTGAAGCATACGGACAATTAATTCACGATTTAACCGATTTAACTGAACGATACGAACTTTTAGGAGGATATAATTATCAAGGTGATACTGAGAAAATTTTACAAGGTTTAGGATTTCAACGAGAAGATTTTGATAAATTAACCAACACTTTTTCTGGTGGATGGAGAATGCGTATCGAATTAGCAAAGTTGTTATTGCAAGACAATGATATTTTATTGTTAGATGAACCTACCAATCACTTAGATATAGAATCGATTATTTGGTTAGAAAGCTTTTTAAAAAATTATTCAGGCGCAATTGTACTTGTTTCGCATGATAAAATGTTTTTAGATAATGTTACCAATCGTACAATCGAAATTTCTTTAGGGCAAATTTACGACTATAAAAAACCGTATTCAGAGTTTTTAAAATTGCGAGGAGAAATTAAAGAAAAACAGTTACAAGCGCAAAAAAATCAAGAAAAAGAGATAAAACAAAAGCAACATTTAATCAATAAATTTAAAGCAAAAGCAAGTAAAGCTTCGATGGCACAATCGTTAATGAAGCAACTTGATAAAGTTGAATTAATTGAGGTTGATCAAGATGATAATGCAGCAATGAATGTTCGTTTTGCAATATCAAAAGAACCGGGAAAAATTATTGTTGAAGCTGATGGTTTAAGTAAAAGTTATGGAGATAAACATGTTTTGGAAGATGTTGATTTATTAATTGAGCGCAATAGTAAAATAGCTTTTGTTGGTCAAAACGGACAAGGAAAATCTACCTTAGCAAAGATGATGGTTGGTGAAATTCCGTTTACAGGAAACCTTAAATTAGGACATAATGTACAAATAGGGTATTTTGCTCAAAATCAATCAGAAGAGCTACCACCAGAGAAAACAGTGTTAGAAATTATGGAAGATGCTGCTTCAGACACCAACAGAATGCGTGTTAGAGATATGTTGGGGTCGTTTTTATTTGGAGGTGATGCAGTAGATAAAAAAGCAAAAGTATTATCAGGAGGAGAAAGAAATCGATTAGCTTTATGTAAATTATTATTATCACCATTTAACGTGTTAATAATGGACGAGCCAACAAACCACTTAGATATTGCTTCTAAAAATGTATTAAAAACTGCATTACAAAATTTTGACGGAACTTTAATCGTAGTTTCTCACGATAGAGATTTTTTACAAGGATTAACATCAACCGTTTACGGATTTAAAGATAAGGTAATTAAAGAGTATTTAGGAGATATTGATTATTTCTTAGAGCAGCATAAGATGGAAAATCTTAGGGAAGCTGAAAAGAGAACCGTTGTTAAAGAAGAAAAAGATACCACTAAAAAAGAAGCACATCAATTATCTAGAGAGCAAGAAAAAGAGTTGAAAAAACTTAAAAATAAACTGAATAAAATTGAAACTCAAATTGCTGATTTAGAAAAAGAAATTGAAAAGATAGATTTAGAATTAGCAAATAATTATGACGAAGTTTCATCTCGTCCTAATTTCTTTGAAAAATATAAAGCTAAAAAGACAAGCTTAGAAAATTTAATGCACGATTGGGAAAATGTAGAAGAACAGGTTACTGGTTTTTAGAGTGTAATAGCGCATTAACTCATTTAAATCAGCAATCATAAATACGATGATTGCTGATTTTTTAAAATATAGAAAGCTCAGTTTTTGAGGTAAACTCCTCTAAAAACTTCATTCCTTTATAAGAGTTTCCTTTTTTATTAAGTTTCGGACTCCAAACAGCAATTGCATATTGATCTGGATGTATTGCTATAATACCACCACCAACACCACTTTTTCCTGGAAGGCCTACTTTAAAAGCAAACTCACCAGATTCATCATAAAATCCACAAGTTTGCATCAAAGCATTTATTCTTTTAGATTCACTTTCACTCAAAATATTTTGATTAGAAGGTGCTCCAATACCATTGTTAGCTAAAAATAAAAACATTTCAGATAATTCTTTGCAACTCATTTCTAACGAACAAAGGTTAAAGTAAAAATCAAGAACATCTGATGGGTTATTATCAATACATCCGAAGGATTTAATAAAATTACATAAGGCAACATTTCGATAGCCAACCGCTTTTTCTGACTCTGCAATTTTACTAGAATAATCAATTGTAGTATTGTTAGAAATTTGACGAACAAAATTTAAAAAATCTTCTTTAGGATTTTTTAAATGACTTAATAAAATATCAGAAATAACAAGCGCACCGCCGTTTAAAAAAGGATTTCTTGGTATACCATTATCAGCCTCAAGCTGCACTAAAGAATTAAATGCGGTACCCGATGGTTCAACCCCAACCCGATTCCATATTTTATCCCCTAAAAGTTTATAGGCTAAACTAAGTGCTAACACTTTGGCTATACTTTGTATTGAAAACTTTTTATAACAATCACCTATACCAAAGTTATCTTGATTGATGGTAGTTATATGAACCCCAAAATTTTCGGAATCTATAAGTGCTAATTCAGGAATATAAGAAGCAGTTTTTCCACTGTCATCCATATTTTTAACTTTAAAAAAAGTTTCTTTAATTATTTCCTCAAAATTTAAATCCATTGTTTTTATATAATGACGTAAGTTTAATAAGCTAAAATCGTTTTTTTATTATAAAATCAAGTGAAAAATAGCTATAAATTAATTGAGATTTCTATTATTTTTACATAAATATTTTTTGCATTGAATAGTATACATAACTTTTTTTTTAATCAAGTTTTTAAAAGTGAAAATCAACAGGTATTTCTTCCGATATTAGAAGAAAAAAAAGTGGAGTTGTTTATAAAACGAGAGGATGAAATTCATCCATTTGTTTCAGGAAATAAGTTTAGAAAACTAAAATATAACATTGCAGAAGCTAAAAATCAACAAAAAAAAATATTATTAACCTTTGGAGGCGCTTTTTCTAATCATATAGTAGCAACAGCAGTTGCGGGGAGTTTATCTGGTTTTAAAACCATCGGAGTAATTCGTGGTGATGAATTGGGAAATAATCTTGAAAAAACATTGGCAGGAAATTCAACTTTGCAAGAGGCACATAAAAACGGAATGGAATTTAAGTTTGTTTCAAGAAGTGTTTACAGAAATAAAACATCCGAAGAATTTATAAATGATTTAAAATATGAGTTTGGCGACTTTTATTTAATCCCCGAAGGAGGAACAAACGAACAAGCAATTAAAGGTTGTAAAGAAATCTTAAACGAAGAAGACGAGAATTTCGATTATATTTGTTGCGCAATTGGTACTGGTGGAACTATTGCTGGATTGATAAATGCAGCAAAAAAGCATCAAAAAGTAATAGGTTTTCCTGCATTAAAAGGTGATTTTTTTCAGCAAGAAGTTGAACGTTTTGCAAATAATAAAAGTAATTGGAGCTTGCAAACTGACTATCATTTTGGGGGTTACGGAAAATATGATGAAAATTTAATTCGTTTTATAAACGAATTTAAAGAGCAAGTAAAAATTCCATTAGATCCTATTTACACAGGTAAAATGTTATTCGGAATTATTGATATGGTTAAAGAAAACCTGTTTCCTGAAAACAGTAAAATCATAGCAATTCATACAGGTGGATTACAAGGGATTGCTGGGGTTAATCAAAAGTTAAAAAAGAAAAATAAAGCGTTAATAAAAAATTAATGAATTTAAAATTAGTTACTTATATAGTTTTGAGTGCCACTTTTTTAGTGAGTTGTGGTTCTAATAAAAATGCGGTTACAAAAAACCGTAAAAAAGTTGTTGTTTTAGAGCAAGAAGAAGTGTATCCAGAGCTTCCACAATTAGAGCAAATACCAAAACCGATAAAAACAAACGGAAATCATACACTTACTTATATTCATAAATTTGCACCGATTGCCGTAAAAAAAATGCACGAGCATAAAATTCCTGCTAGTATAACTTTAGCACAAGGAGTGTTAGAGTCTGGTAGTGGAAGAAGCGCCTTGGCAGTTCGTTCGAACAATCATTTCGGAATAAAATGTCATAAAGGATGGCAAGGAAAAAGTGTAACACATGATGATGATGAAAAAGGAGAGTGTTTTAGAAAGTATAAATACCCAGAAACTTCTTATGAAGATCATTCGCAGTTTTTACTTACAAGAAGTCGTTATGCTAGTTTGTTTAGGTTAGGGCATACCAACTATAAAGGCTGGGCGTATGGCTTAAGAAAAGCTGGTTATGCTACTGATAAACGCTATCCACAAAAGTTAATCTCAATTATTAATAAATATGGATTAGCAAAGTACGATAGAGTTAAATTTAAAAATAAAGCAACCCAGAATATAGGCATAACTAATAATTATCATAAAGTAGAAAAAGGAGATACACTGTATTCTATCGCAAGAAAATATCAAATATCTGTTAGTAGACTAAAACAAGTAAACGGACTTACCGATAATACAATCAGTATTGGAGAAAAGTTGTTGTTAAATTAAAACAACTTCTACGTAATAAAAAACAGCCGTTATTTTAATAACGACTGTTTTTTATTTTACCAAGAATATTTTTTCTTTTTAGCTTGTTTTTTTATTGCTTTAATCATTACGTTTTCTAACTCATTTTTAGAGTTTTTTTCATGTTGTTTTTTAGCAACATATTGTTTTCTTTTTTTATTTAAATGTTGAATTTTTTCTTGAATTTTAGCTCTTTCTTTTCGTTTAGTAGCAACATATTTTTTTATTTCTTCGGATGACTTTCCTTGTAGTTTTTTAGGAAGTTGAGATTTTTTTAGTTTTTTATAATCTATTTCTTTTTCTTTAGAAGCATCAACCAAATCCCATTCAGCATTGTTATATAATTTAGAACTTTTACTAATAGCACGTTTTACAACAACAACTTCATCTAAAACTTCAGCATTGGCATCTTGTTTTGCTTGATTAGTGTATTTTGAATGTCCAACACTTCCATAATGAATATAGGTTTTATTTAGTTGTTTATTTAAAATAATAATGTCATTATCATACGGTGTTACAATATGTACAATGTTTTTGTTGTGATTAATTGTCATATAATCTCCGCCACCATAAGCAGCTCCGTCTTGCCACATTCCAGAAACACCTTGGTCGTAATTACCACAAAAAATAGTGTTAACTGTAATGTCATTTTCTTTAGCGTTGGTAATAGCATCTTTATAATTTAATTTTCCTTGTGTAAAAGGTTCGTTTCCTGCAATAAAAATCATTTTTAAATCACGTTTATTATCGCCCCATTCTAGCTCATTTAAAGAGGTTTGAATTACCTGTCCGCAAAACTCACTACCGCCGTTGGTAGTTAAAGAAAATAACTGTTCAGAAATAGCGTCTAAGTCACTTGTAAATTGTAAAACCTGACGGATGTAGCCTTCTTTAGAAGAAAGACGACTATTACCATATTCGTATAAAGCAATTTCTAATTTTGGAGTTTTTCCTTCACATTTAGCATGTGATAATTCATTAATGATTTCCCATAATTGTGCTTTTGCCTGATTTATAAGCCCGTCCATACTGCTACTAGTATCAAGTAATAATGCAACTTTAGTAGTTTGTTTTTTTGCTTTATTTATTGGATTTGTAGCATAACTAGTAATTGAAGTTAAGAAAGTAAAAATGAAGACTGTTTTTAAGATATAATTTTTCATGTTTTTTTGTTTTAAATTATTATTGAATCAAATTTTGCCGACTTACAATACTGTAAAACTACAAGCAACTTTCTTTTTAAAAAATTAAGAATGAGGTAACGAGTAATCTAAGTGAGTAAAGTGGTTAAAAAAATGAGTGAAAGTAATTTTTTAATGTTTCTTGGTACTGTTATTTAAGGAAGTTCATTTTTTGTACTCAACTTTTGTGTGTATGTTTACAGTAATAAATAAAAGATGAAAAGATTTTTTAAAATAATATTTGCATTGTGTTTACTAAACTTTTTTTCAGGGTATGCTCAGGTTTTTGAAGAACAAAAAAAAGAGTTTACTGTAAAGGTTCAGGTAATTAACGATAATACGCAACAACCAATAAAAGATGCAACGGTAACCGTTAATGGACGTATTTTTAATTTTTCAAACATAAAAGGGCGATATATTGTAACGGCTCAAAAGGGAAGTCAATTAGTAGTTTCTCATACAGGCTTTGAAACTATTTATTATACAATTAAAGATGACGAGGATATAAAAGTACTGGTTGAAGATTTTACACGAGAAAGAAAGTCGAAGTTAAAATATTCAAGTTATAAAAAGATAGATTTGTATACGAAGTATTTAGATTCAGTAAAATTTTATAAGAAAAAAAATATTGATAAGAGCATCGCTGCTATCGAAAAAATGTTACTAAATTCTTCAACAAAAAAACAAAGAGCTATTGCTTACAAAGAGTTGGCTGATATTTATTTTTATTGGAAACAATATGATTTAGCTGAAGAAAACTATACTGTTTCTTTAAAGGAGCTAAATAATTCAAAAGTTCTTTTTTTATTAGCAAAAACACAATTTTTATTAAAAAAATATAAAGAAAGTGAAAGTAGTTACAAAGCAAGTTTACGTTTTAAAATAAGTGCTTATCAGCAACTAAAGATTTATGAAGGTTTAGGCGATGTTTTTAAGGAAACGAAACAATATAGTAAGGCATCTAGCAATTATAAAGAAGCTTTAAAGATTGCTAAAGATAATTACGTAACACCAAAAATAACGGATTTGAATTCGAAGTTAGCAGAAGTTTTTGCGGCACAAGGAAAAACACAAAAGGCTGATGGGTATTTTCAAAACTCGTTAAAATTAGCATCTAAAGAAAATCAAAAAAGAGCCTTAAAAGAGCAAGAAAAAGTAGCCGATTTTTACAATTCATCTCGCAGATATGATGATGAAATTCAATTGCGAAAGCAAAGTTTAGTAGAGGCTGATGAAATTAATATTGAAGCAGTAGATAAAGAATCATTAGTCGATTCGATTACACCGCAAAAAATTAACTACAAAATAGGAAATGCTTACATTCAAAAAGAGTCTTATAACGAAGCAATTCCTTTCTTTAAAAAAAGTATAAAAGAAGCGGGCGAAAAAGAAGATTTAATCATACAGAAAGATGCAACACGTAGGCTTTCTGAAGTATATGCAACTGTTGGAGATTATACAAAAGCGTTAGAGAGTTATCAAGATTACGTAAAGTTGGTAGATACGTTGTATTCAAAAAAAGAACAAGAAATTCAACAAGTTAAAAGGTTTGGAAAAAAAATAGCAAACAACCAAAATCGAATCCGAAGTTTAGAAAAAGACAAGCAATTAAGCGATAGTAAAATAAGCTTGGCATATAAAGATCAACAATTAATACAGGAAAGTAATAAACAGCAAAAACTGATTATTTATTCATTAATCGGAGGTTTCTTTTTAATGAGTTTGTTGGCATATTTTATGTTTCGCACTAATAAACAACAAAAATTAGCAAACAATTTATTGGCATTAAAATCAATGCGATCGCAAATGAATCCGCATTTTATATTTAATGCTTTAAACTCGGTAAATAATTTTATAGCAGTAAATGACGAACGAAGTGCGAATCGTTATTTATCGGAATTTTCAGTATTAATGCGGTCAGTTTTAGAAAATTCTGATGAAGATTTTATTCCGTTAGCAAAAGAAATAGAACTGTTAGAATTGTATGTGAAATTAGAACATAATCGCTTTAAAGACAAGTTTGATTATGTAATGTTTATTGATGAAAAAATCAAAAGAGAAAACTTTTCTATTCCGCCAATGTTACTACAACCTTATATAGAAAACGCTATTTGGCACGGACTCCGTTATAAAAAAGAAAAAGGGAATTTAGAGATTTCTATGCGTCAGCAAACAGCGAATACGATTTTAATAACGGTGCAAGATGACGGAGTTGGTAGAAAGAAATCGATGGAAATAAAAACAAAACATCAATTACAGCAAAAATCAAAAGGAATAAGTACCATTGAAAACAGAATTGCTATTTTAAACAGTATGTATAAAGATAAAATTAAAGTTACAGTTTCTGAAGTTTTTGAAGATGGTAGCGGAACAAAAGTCGAACTGATTTTAAAGAAAAATTAAAGATGAAGTTAAAAGCAATCATTATTGAAGATGAAGCCATTGGTAGAGATATTTTGCGAAATTATATAACAAAATATTGTCCTAATGTTCAATTATTAGGAGAAGCAGATAATATAAAAGACGGACAAAAATTGATTGAAGAACACGAGTTAGATTTGGTGTTTTTAGATGTAGAAATGCCTTATGGAAATGGATTTGATTTGTTAGAAAAAATAGAAAATCAAACCTTCGAAACCATTTTTGTAACCGCCTACGATCATTATGCGATAGAAGCTTTAAACAATCAAGCAACATATTATTTATTAAAACCTATTTCGATAGATGAATTAATTAAAGCAGTAAATTTGGTTGAAGAAATTAAAACCAAAGAACAAACGTTAGAAAACACGGTTTTAACAACCAAGAGTATTACAAATTTAAATAAAATTACCATTCCACAACAAGACGGATTTGAAGTGGTATCGGTAAAAGACATTCTGTTTTGTAAGGCAGATGATAATTATACCGAAATCTACTTCGAAAACACCAAAAAAGTAGTTAGTAAAACCTTAAAACACTTTGACGATCTTTTAAAAGAAAGTGGTTTTGCACGCGTGCACAAATCGTATTTGGTAAACGTAAACGAAATTGTAAAATATAAAAAAGGTAAGGGTGGAAGCGTACTTTTATCCAACGGAAAAGAAATAATGGTATCCGCATCAAAAAAAGCAAATTTATTATCATATTTTAAATAAAAACGAATGAAAATTATAAAAGCAGTAAACGGTAAATCTCCTCAAATACCTGAAGATTGTTACGTAGCAGAAAACGCCACAATTGTAGGCGATGTGCAAATGGGAAAAGAGTGTAGTATTTGGTTTAACGCCGTAATAAGAGGCGATGTACACTATATAAAAATGGGTAATAAAGTAAATATTCAAGATGGTGCTGTAATTCATGCAACTTATCAAAAATCACCTACTACAATTGGTAATAATGTTTCAGTTGGGCACAATGCAATTGTACATGGTTGTACCATTCAGGACAATGTTTTAATAGGCATGGGAAGCATAATTATGGACGATTGTATTATAGAATCAAACTCGATAATAGCAGCCGGAGCAGTGGTTTCTAAAAATACAATTGTAAAAAGCGGAAGCGTTTATGCCGGTGTGCCAGCCAAAAAAATTAAAGATGTTTCTAAAGAATTAATTTCAGGTGAAATTGACCGAATTGCTAATAATTACGTAAAATATTCAAGTTGGTTTAAGGAGTAATATTTGGGCGTTACCTAAAGGTCGGGCTTTACGTTGTATCTTTTTTTCGTGCCTCAAAAAAGGATGCCACTTCAATCCCTAACGCAAAAAGTAACAATGCATAAAAAAGCCCAATTTTGTTTCCAAAAAAGGGCTTTTAATCACAAAACTAATCTACTATCAATCAATATTATTTTTTTTCGTGCGCTTTTTTGCGTTTTCTGTTTTTCATTTTCTTTTTACCTTTTTGAGCTCTTTTTTTGCTTATTTTCTCAAACCTTTCAAATTGTTGTTTGTCTAAGATGCGTTTCATTTCGGTTTTAAAAGCAATTCGGCTATCCAATGCTTTGTTTTTTCTTTCAAAGCGCTCATCAGCAGATAATTTTACTCTTTTTTTACCACTTTCTCTTATAGCTTTTCTTTGCTCATGCATTGTTTTACGCTTTGCAATCTTTTCAGCTAATAATGGTTTTATTTGGTTTTGTTGAGACGTTGTTAAATCTAACTTTAAGGTCATTTTTTTAAGAGCTAACTCTGTTTGTTGTGCAACACTTAATCTTTCTAATTTATTTTTCTTTCCTTTTTGAGCCTGAGTAGTTAAAATAAAACTAAGGGCTACAACTAATACTGCTATTATTTTTTTCATTATTGTATAATTTTAAGGGTTTATTTATATATCTATGACTACGCTTCTTTAAAAAAGTTTAAATTTGAAGGTAATTTTAACATTTTTTTAGATTTTTATGAAAAATATAATAAAGCCTGTAGTAAGGCTGCTTGTTTTGGTAATTATTGCATTTGTAATCTTTTTTTTCTGGGCATCATCACCAACAATAGATGAAAAAGAATATGCCGAGTTGATAGAGAATGAAAATCCAGTAGCCGTAATAAATGATTCAGTATACAGTATTGTAACATATAATGTGGGTTATTTAAGTGGTATGACAAACAATTTACCAGTAGCAAAACCAAGGAAACTTTTTGAAGATAATCAGAAAAAGGTAGAAGCGGAACTTAAGAAAGTAAATCCAGATATTGTTGCTTTTCAAGAAATTGATTATAAGGCATCGAGATCTTATGAGGTAGATCAAGAAAAGGAGTTTATGAAATTAGGTTTTAATTATGCTGCAAGAGGTGTAAATTGGGATGAACGATATGTGCCTTTTCCATATTGGCCGCCAAGCATGCATTTCGGAAAAGTAATTTCAGGGCAATCAATCATCAGTAAATATAAATTAAAAGACTATGAGCGCATTGTTTTAGAGCGTGTGCCAGATAATCCTTTTTATAGAGATGCATTGTATTTAGAAAGATTAGCACAAGTGGTAAAAGTTGTTCTAGAAGGAAAAGAAGTGGTGATTATAAATATCCACTTAGAGGCTTTTGATAAACCAACACGAGTGTGTCAGTTCGAATATGTTTTAGAGTTGTTTAAGCAGTATAAGGATAATTATCCAACAATATTATTGGGAGATTTTAATTCAAAGGCAAGAGATAAAGAGGCTGCGGTTCAAAAAATATTTAAAATGAACGGAGTAGGAAACGCTGCTTTTAACACTTTAAACCCTTCAAATACATTTGATACGAAAAATCCGTTTGAACGAATAGATTACATTTTTTATACAGAAAACACTATTGAATATGTAAATGGTAAAGTACTTAATGATTTTGAGCAAGCGTCCGATCATTTGCCTGTTGAAATGCAATTTAAGTTAAAGTAAAATATAAAAGTTCATTATTTAATAGTGAATTTTTATATTTTATTAAACAAAAAACCCGAACAAATGTTCGGGTTTTTTCGGTGGTGCCTCCAGGAATCGAACCAGGGACACAAGGATTTTCAGTCCTTTGCTCTACCAACTGAGCTAAGGCACCGTTAATTGCTTTATTAAAGTAACAAAAATAAAATTCACAATTGCATTGAGAAAATTATAGTGGTGCCTCCAGGAATCGAACCAGGGACACAAGGATTTTCAGTCCTTTGCTCTACCAACTGAGCTAAGGCACCAGTTTGCTACTTTCGTTAAGCGGATGCAAATATACAACCGTTTTTTAATTATACAAAGTATTTTTTTTAAAAAAATGTATTGTAACTTTGAAATTCAATAAATATAAAGATGAATTTAATAGTTGATGTTGGTAATACTAGAGTTAAAGCAGCTGTTTTTGAGTTGAATACGCTTAAGAAAGTTTTTGTTTTTAAGGAGGAAGAAATTGTATTAGAAATAGAAAAAATTATTAAAATTTTTTCTATTTCAGGAGCCATAGTGTCTTCAGTAGCTAATTTATCAGTAAAAACAATAGCTGAAATTACTTATTTGTTAAATCCAATATATTTAAATTCAAAAATAAAAGTTCCGTTTTTAAATAAATACCAAACTCCAGCAACACTTGGTGTAGACAGAATAGCTTTGGCAGCAGCAGCTACTGATAAATATCCTAACAAAAATGTTTTAGTTATTGATGCAGGAACCTGTATTACTTTTGATTTCATAAATAGTGAAAAAGAATATTTAGGAGGAGCCATATCATTAGGAGTAGTTATGAGGTATAAAGCATTACACGACTACACGTCAAAACTTCCATTATTAAAAAAAGAGGAAATTTCTAATTTTATAGGAGCTAACACTAGCAGTTCAATACATTCGGGCGTTGTAAACGGTATATGTAACGAAATAGATGGGGTAATTAGTCAATATCAAAAAAAGTATACAGATTTAACAGTTGTTTTAACAGGAGGAGATACAATTTTCTTGGCTAAACAATTAAAAAGTGGCATATTTGCCCATCCAAATTTTGTTTTGGAAGGATTACATACTGTTTTGACATATAATTTAACGAATGATTAAGAGATTTATATTAGGATTATTAGTGCTTAGCGCAATAACAATATCAGCACAAAGAAACAGTGCATCACCATATTCTTATTTTGGAATTGGAGAAAACTTTGAGGCGGTTACTGTAGAGCAAGCTTCTATGGGAGGTATAGGTGTAGCTTTAAAAGATACATATCACTTAAATTTTACAAATCCAGCTGCAAATGCAGATTTAAGAGTTGCTACATATGCCTTAGGAGGTAGTTTAAGTTTTTTAACACTTAAAGAAGAAAATTCATCGCAATCAGGAAATTCTACAAATTTAAGATATATATCATTTGGATTTCCTATTGGAAAAAAGGCTGGTTTATCTGTCGGATTACAACCTTTCTCATCAGTAGGGTATTCGTCATATGATAATCAAAGTGACACTGAAGCTACTTTATATAGAGGTGAAGGTGGAACAAATAAAATTTACATAGGTTTTGGTACTTCAGTTTTTAAAGGGCTTTCTTTGGGATTAGAGGCAGGATATATATTTGGAAGTTTAGAAAATAGTATACTAAATGAAAGAACAAATGTGTCATTAGTTACAAAGTATGAAGAAAATGTAAACATTAGAGGAGGGCAATTTAAGTTAGGAGCAAAGTTTGAAAAAGAATTGAAGAATAAATTAAACTTATATTCAGGTGCTTCAATTACATTAAATAGTAACTTATCTGCTAAAGGAAATGAAAAAATGTATTCATTATCTTATGTGGGAGCTGGTCAAGAAGCACCTAGAAAAGTATTATTTGATAAACCATTAAATGGTGAGGTTACTATTCCTATGAAAACTGTTTTTGGGTTTGGTTTAGGAAAAACAAACAAATGGTACGTTGGTGTTAATCAACAGTTTCAGAGCGCAATAAGTAGTACTAATAGCCTTTTTTCAAATACAGGAAATTATAAATATGATGATTCGAGTAAGTTTTCTATAGGAGGATATTACATTCCAAAAGTAAATTCAATATCAAGCTATTGGGATCGAGTTACCTATAGAGCTGGTTTACGTTTCGAGAATACAGGCTTGTCAGTTAAAACAGGTAGTAATTATACAGACGTTAATGACTTTGGCATAAATGTTGGTTTAGGTTTACCATTGCCAAGGCAATTATCGAATGTGAATATTGGGTTTGAGTATGGGCAAAAAGGGACAACGAGCAATAACCTTGTAAAAGAAAACTATTTTAATGTTAGATTAAGTTTATCTTTAAATAGCGTTAAATGGTTTCAGAAAAGAAAAATAGACTAATAAAAAACTAATAATAGGATGAAAAAAATTACGTATTTACTAACAGGATTATTTTTGTTTGTAGCCGTAAATGGTGTAAAGGCACAAGCAAGCCAAGAGTGTAATATAAAGTATAACCTTTTTAAAGGAGATACAAATACAGGCAAGTATGAAGCTGCGAAAACTAATTTAGAGTACTTGTTAACTGAGTGCCCGAAATTATCGGTTAATATTTATAAATATGGAGCTAAAGTAGCTAAAAAAACAAAAGACCATGGGTTGGCTAAAAAAGTTTACGAAGCTCGATTAGTTAATTTTCCATCAAAAGGAGTTGCTAAGGCTCATAGTGATTATGCTACGTATTTAATAAAAAATAAATTAGCTACAGACGCTGAGGTTTTTGCTATCTTAAAGAAAGCTTATGATGTTTCGCCTAAAGATATGGGAGTGAAAAATATCTTTAGATATTTTAAAGCTATTGCAGAAGAAAATAAAGATACGAATCCTCAAAAAGTATTTGATACTTATGATGATGTAATGGAATCTGTAGAAGTTAAATTAGAAGACTATAATAAAAAAGTAGCTAAGCTGCAATTAAAAGATTCTATAGGTACTATAGGTGCTAGAGAAAAGAGAAACTTAAAAGCTTATACTATAAATTCAAGTGCTTTAGGTCAAGTTGAAGGAGGTTTAGATGCAATGATCTCTAAAATAGCAACTTGTGAACGGTTAATACCAATTTATACAAGAGATTTTGAAGCTAAGAAAACTGATGGGGTCTGGTTAAGAAGAGCAGTTTCTAGAATGTATAATAAAGGTTGTCAAACCGATCCATTATTTGAAAAATTAGCTAATGCTTATGCTGAAACTACACAGTCTGCAGATGCATACAATTTTTTAGCAGGTGTTTTAGCTAAAAATGGAGATAGAAATGGAGCTGCACAAATGAGAAAGAAAGCATTTGATTTAGAAACAGATCCATTTAAAAAAGCAAAATATAAGTTAAGAGAAGCACAAAGTGCTAGAGGGGCAAGAGCAAGAGCTTTAGCTTACCAGGCATTAAAGTATAATCCTAATATGGGTAAAGCATATTTATTTATCGCTAGTTTATATCAAAAAAGCGCCAACTCTTGTGGTAGTGATGAGTTTGAAAAAAGAATGGTATATGTAGCAGCATTAAACAAAGCATTAAAAGCTAAAAAAGTAGATCCAGGATGTGGAGCTAACAGATATATTTCTAGTTATAGAAAGAATATGCCATCAAAAAAATTAGTTTTTCAAAAAGGTGTAGCGTCAGGAAGTACTCATAAAATCGGTTGTTGGATTGGTGAAACTGTTCGTATACCATAACATATTAAATGAAAATATATTTACGACATATATATCAAAGCATTGTTATCATTTTTTTGATAACAATGCTTTTTTCTTGCACAAATTCTAAAAAAGAAGTGAGAGATTTTTTGGCTGATAAAAATATGCCAGTTGGAACAGCTGTAAATATTTATCATATAAAAAAAGACTCAGGTAAAATAACATCTAAAACAAAAGCACCTTTGTTTTATGATTTTTCGAACCGAAAAGAGCACCCGTATAATGAATTTCCTAAAGGAGTAAAAATTGTTACTATTGATAAAAAAGGAAAAGATTCTACAACAATTACAGGGAATTATGCGTTAACCTATAGTAAAACTGGGGTTTCTGAAATAAATGGGAATGTGGTGATTCTAAATCATACAGAAAACTCTAAATTAGAAACCAATCAATTGTTTTGGGACCAAAAAGAACATTATTTTTTTACTGAAGATGGATTTAGGTTAACTACCTTTAAGGATACAATTAATGGGTATGGTTTTGAATCGAAAGAAAATTTAAAAAAATGGATAGCAAAAGACATTACAGGTGATGTTATAACTACTCAACAATAAATATTATGAATACATTTTGGAAATACTTACAGTATGGATATTTAGTTATTGGAGCACTTTTTTTTATAGAAGGAGTTTTAAGATGGAGTACAGATAAAAAAGATGCGCTTATTATGTTTGGTTTTGGTATCTTTATTACCTTAATTTTCTTTTTTAAGCGTCATTTTAGAAGGAAAATTGATAAGAGAAACCAACAACTTTAATGGAACTTGAAATTATTATAATTTTTACTTCAATACTATTTTCAGCTTTTTTTTCAGGAATGGAAATAGCTTTTGTTTCCGCGAATAAGTTACACATAGAGTTAGAAAAAAAAAGAGAAGGCCTACTCCCTAAAATATTAGCAAAGCTTACAGAAAAATCATCCAAGTTCATAACCACAATGTTGGTGGGTAATAATGTTGCCTTAGTAATTTACAGTTACTTTATGGGACAATTATTAATGGATTGGTTTCAACTCATGTTGCCAACAAATATTGTTTTTGTAAATTACTTACTAAACGATTTAAATTTATTAACGCAAACTATAATATCTACATTATTAATTTTAGTAACGGCAGAGTTTTTACCTAAAACAATTTTTAGAATCTATGCGAATGAAACACTAAAAATTTTTGTAATACCAGCTTATGTTTTTTATATACTTTTTTATGGTGTTACATGGGTAATTACAAAAATATCAGATTTTTTTCTCTATACTTTTTTTAGAATAAAAGAAAATGAAACTAAAACAGAATTTAGTAAAGAAGAATTAGGGAATTATATTTCAGAACAGCTAGATGGAGGAAGTGATGAAGATAAAATTGACTCAGAAATTCAAATTTTTCAAAATGCGCTAGAGTTTCATAAAGTGAAATCAAGAGAAATCATGGTGCCTCGAACTGAAATAATGGCTATTGATATCCATCAATCTGTTGCAGAACTCAAAAAAGTATTTATAAACACAGGTTTGTCTAAAATTTTAGTGTATAAAAATTCTTTAGATGACATTTTAGGTTATGTCAATGCGTTTGAATTGTTTAAGAACCCACGTTCTATCAAATCGATATTATTGCCAGTTGAGTTTGTGCCAGAATCGATGATTATTAATGATGTTTTAAATAATTTAATGAAAAAACGAAAAAGTATTGCCGTGGTTGTTGATGAATACGGAGGTACTTCAGGTATAATAACCGTTGAAGATGTTGTAGAGGAGTTGTTTGGTGAAATTGAAGATGAACATGATAGTCAAGAGTTATTGGAAGAAAAAATTAACGAATCTGAATTTAAGCTTTCCGCTCGCTTAGAGGTAGATTACTTAAATGAAGAATACAGTTTAAATATCCCTAAAGAAGAAGCGTACGAAACTCTAGGAGGGTTTATAATTAATCATACCGAAACAATACCCGAACAAGAGGAGGTTTTAGAAATCGATAGATTTCATATTAAAATATTAAAAGTAAGCGCAACAAAAATTGACGCTCTTTACTTAAAAGTTATCGATAAAGCAGAGTAAGAACAACTTATTTCATATAATGTAGATAGCCATTAAAAACAGCTAAAAAAAAGATTGCATTGTTTATTATGAAATTGTATTTTCGCTCACTGTTAATAAAATAAATAACGTATGGCAATTTTATCGAAAATTAGAGAGCGCTCAATGTTCTTAATTCTTGTAATTGGTTTAGCACTTTTCGCTTTTGTATTAGACCCTTCTACAATATCAGATTTTTTTAATGCAAGCAAAGTAAATGAAATAGGTGAAGTAAATGGAGAAGCTATTTCGCGCCAAGAATTTGCTGAAGCTTTAGATGCATATAAAGCGCAAACAGGAAATAGTGTTTCTGAAATGCAAGCTGCTAAAGCTGTTTGGGGTAACTTAATCAGACAAAAAATATACAAAAATCAGTTAGAAGAAGCAGGTATTACTGTTGGTGATGCTGATATAATGAATAAGTTGTATGAAACAGAGTTCATTTTAAATGATCCAAGATTTCAAACATCTAACATTTTTGATAAGAATAAATTTAAAGAATTCTTAGCAACAATTAAAGAAGAAAATGGAGCTGATTGGAAAAATTGGCAAAACTACATGTTTTCATTAAAAAATAGTCTTGAGAAATCTGCATACGATAATTTAGTTGCAGCAGGATTAGGAGCATCTTTAAAAGAAGGTGAAGCACAATATTTAACAGAGAACACAAAAGTGACAGGTAATTATGTATACGTTCCTTATACAACAATTGCCGATAGTTTAGTTACTTTAAAACAAAGTGATGTTAAAAACTATATTAATGAGCATAAACAACAATTTCAGGTTGATGCTTCAAGAGATATTAACTTTGTAAAGTTTGATATAAAAGCAACACCTGAAGATGAAACTGCGATTAAAGAAGCCGTAGCAAAATTAATTGACGATTCTGTTACAAGTGCAAATATCTCAGTTAAAGGGTTAAAAAATACTACAGATTATGCTGAATTTTTATCAGAAAATGACTCAGATTTAACTTTAGATAATAATTACAAGTTTAAAGTACAAGTACCACAAGTAATTGCAGACGATATTTTTAATGGAAAAGAAGGCGATGTTTTTGGACCATATAAAGATGCAGGTCAATTTAAATTGTCAAAAATTACAAAGGTGGTTCAATTACCAGATTCTGCACAAGCAAGTCATATTTTAATTCCGTTTGTAGGTACAGCTAGTGCTGATGCAAGTGTAACTCAAACAGAAGAAGAGGCTAAAAGCACTGCCGATAGTTTGTTAGTAGTATTAAAAGCAAACAAATCTAAATTTGGAGAATTAGTAAAACAATTTTCTTCGGATAAAGGTTCGGTTGAAAAAGAAGGTTTTTATGATTGGTTTGGTTACAACAGAATGGTGCCAGCGTTTAGAGACTTTGTTTTTGAAGGAAAAAAAGGTGATATGGGAGTTGTAAAATCTCAATTCGGATTTCATGTAATAAAAATTGATGATCAAAAAAACTTTCAACCAGTTGTTAAGTTAGCAACATTTGGTCGTAAAATAGAAGCATCAGAAGCAACAGAAAATACAATTTTTCAAAATGCAGAAACATTTGCTTTAGCATTAGCAAACGGCAAAAAATTTACAGAGGTAGCAAAAGAAAGTAATTTAACGGTTTTACCAGCAATAGGGTTAAAATCATTAGATGAAGTAGTGCCAGGTATTGGTAGCGAAAGAGAAATTATAACTTGGTCATTTGATACCGAAGTTAATATTGGAGATGCTAAGCGTTTTGATGTAGATGGAGGATATGTGGTAGTTACTTTAACAGGTAAAACAGAAAAAGGTTTAATGCCAGTTGAAAAAGCAATAGCTCAAGTACGTCCTATTTTAACAAAAGAAAGAAAAGCCAAATTAATTGAAGCTAAAATTAATGGCGCTACCTTAGCTGAAATTGCTAAATCGGTTGCACAAACTGTTAAAAAAGCTACTGATGTTAATTTACAATCACCTACAATTTCAGGTGTTGGTTTTGAACCTAAAGTAGTAGGAGCGATGCTAAATTCTAAAGAAAATACTGTTGTTAAAAACGTTGCAGGTGATAAAGGTTTATTTGCTTTTGAAGTAACTTCTAAAACATTACCAACAGCATTGCCAAATTATGATTCATACAGAAACCGTATTGTAAATCAAAGAAAAAATAAAACTTTTCAAATGTATGAAGCAATTAAAAAAGCTTCTAATATTGAAGATAATATGAGTTCTTTTTACGGAATTCAGTAATCATAAAAAGTTAAAATATAAAAAATCCGAACTCATTGAGTTCGGATTTTTTTGTGCTTTGTTATAAAGGTATCGCTAATTTATTTTTTAGATTTTTTATTCTTTAATTAGCCATCGCTTTACCCAAAGTTTCACCAAGGTCAAAAACATAGCCAGTCATTAACATAATAGCTATAAAAGCGATTAAAACATACCAGTAATTATTTTTTTTAGTTTTCATAACTTTAGTTTTATAGTTTATAACAATTTATTTAATCATAATCATAATAATAAACCAAAAAGCAATCTCATTTGAGATTGCTTTTTAAAATATATTTTAAAGCTTTGTATTAAGCATTTAAAGGTTTTCCGTCCCAAGCAGCTTTTGCAGCTTCTTTAACCGCTTCTGAATAGGTTGGGTGCCCATGACAAATTCTAGCTAAATCTTCCGCAGAAGCTCTAAATTCCATAGCTACAGCAGCTTCCATAATTAAATCGGCAACACGTGCACCAACCATATGTACACCTAATACCTCATCAGTATTTTTATCAGCTAATACTTTTACAAATCCGTCAGTATCTCCACTTGCTCTAGAACGACCTAAAGCACGCATTGAAAATTTACCAGCCTTATATTCAACTCCAGCATCTTTTAACTCTTGTTCTGTTTTACCAACAGCGGCAACTTCTGGCCATGTGTAAACAATACCAGGAATTAAGTTATAATCAATATGAGGTTTTTGTCCTGCTAAAAATTCAGCAACAACAACACCTTCTTCTTCAGCTTTATGAGCTAACATTGCTCCACGAACAACATCACCAATTGCATAAATATTAGCAACATTGGTTTGTAAATGATCGTTTACATCAACCATACCTCTATCGGTAAGCTTTACACCAGCCTTTTCTAAATTTAATCCTTTTGTAAATGCCTTACGACCAACAGAAACTAAACAGTAATCCCCTTTAAATTCAACTTCAACACCTTTTTTGTTGGTTGCTTTTACGATTACTTCGTCTCCGTTTCTTTCTACAGAAGTTACACCATGACTAGTGTTAAACTTCATACCTTGTTTCTTTAAAACTTTTTGAAGTTCTTTAGAAATATCAGCATCCATAGTAGGAGTAATTTTTGGAGCGTATTCGATAACAGTTACATCAGCGCCTAAACGTTTGTAAACAGAACCTAATTCTAGTCCGATAACTCCACCACCAATTACTAATAAGTGTTTTGGAACTTCTTTAAGTTTTAAAGCTTCGGTAGATGTTATAACACGCTCTTTATCTAAAGATATAAAAGGCAATGTAGATGGTTTAGAACCTGTTGCTATAATAATATTTGTTCCTTCAATTATTTCTGAAGTTCCGTCGTTTTTAGTAACCTTTACATGCGTAGCATCTTCAAAAGAACCTAAACCTTCATGAACAGTAATATCATTCTTGTCCATTAAATATTTAATTCCTCCAGTAGTAGTTTCAACAACATTGGCTTTACGAGCTACCATTTTTTCGAAATCAAACGTTGGTTTTTCAACCGTAATTCCATGTTCTTCAAAGTGGTTTACAGCATCGTAATAGTGGTGAGAAGAATCTAATAATGCTTTTGAAGGAATACATCCTACATTTAAACAAGTACCTCCTAAAGTTGAATATTTTTCGATAATAGCTACTTTAGATCCTAATTGAGCGGCTCTAATGGCAGCAATATATCCACCAGGACCAGAACCGATAACGATTAAATCGTATTTCATAATTCGTTTTTTATTATTTATGTATATCTGGTAAAAATTTAACTTTTACCAGTTTATATTTTGTTTTTCAGAATAATAACTGCAAAATTACACATAAAAGTTGATTTTTTGAAGTATGTTTTCGATTACTTTTTATCAAAAAAAGACATTAATTATTTTAACTTTGAAACCTTATGAAACAGCTATTAATTATTGGGTATGTTTGGGTTGAACCAAAATCATCTGCGGCAGGAAGTAGAATGTTACAATTGATTGAATTGTTTACCAAAAACGGTTATAAAATAACGTTTGCTTCACCAGCTCAGAAAAACGAGAAAGCTATTGAATTATCTGAATTGGGAGTAGAAGAAGTAGCGATTGAGTTAAATAATACGTCGTTTGATGATTTTATCTCTGAATTAAATCCGGATATTGTTTTGTTTGATCGTTTTATGATGGAAGAACAATTTGGTTGGCGTGTTGCTGAAAATTGCCCGAATGCCTTACGGATTTTAGATACTGAAGATTTACATTTTTTACGCAAAACCCGTCATCAGCAATTAAAAAAAGGCGAAGTTTTTTCTACGGATGCTTTATTAAATTCTACAGATGCAAAACGAGAAATCGCAGCAATATTGCGCTGTGATTTGAGTTTAATAATTTCTTCTTATGAAATGAAATTACTGAAAGAGGTTTTTAAACTTGATAAGCGTTTATTATATCATTTGCCTTTCTTATTGGATAAAATTGATGAAAAGGTTATAGAAAAGTGGAAAAATTTTAAAGAGCGTCAACATTTTGTATTCATAGGTAATTTTTTTCATGCACCAAATATTGATGCCGTTTTACAATTAAAACAAATTTGGAAATCAATTCGTAAACAGCTACCAAAAGCAGAAATTCATATATACGGAGCCTACGCAACACAACAAATAAATCAGTTGCATAATAAAAAAGAAGGTTTTTTGGTTAAAGGTTTTGCAGAAGATGCTATAAAAGTTGTGCAAAACGCAAAAGTTGTATTAGCTCCGATACGTTTTGGTGCCGGAATTAAAGGTAAATTAACCGAAGCGATGGTTTGCGGAACTCCATCTGTAACAACATTAATAGGAGCAGAGGGAATGCATGATGGTTTTGGTTGGAATGGTTTTGTAGAAAATGATTTTGAGGTTTTTTCAAGCAAAACAATTGAATTGTTTACTGATGAAAAACTGTGGAAAAAATCACAGTTAAATGGAATAGAAATTATCAATGCTATTTATGATAAAAATAATATTGAACCAATTTTTATAAATCAACTAAAAAAAATCCAAGAAAACTTAATTGAACATCGTCAACAAAATTTTCTTGGAAGTTTATTACAGCATCAAACCTTACAAGCTACAAAATATATGAGCAAATGGATTGAAGCAAAAAATACCGACTAACCTCTTTTAATAATTAATAAGTGTTCCTTTTTTTAATTTTCGTTTAAAAAGCCACCAAGCGATACTCACAAAAAATAAAGAAAAAACTATTAGTGAAATTAATTTTATTAATAAGGAAGAAGAGTCAGAAACTTTGTATTTAAAAGTTGGAAGTTTATAATACAGTTTTGTGCTAAATTTTTTGTTTTTATATAACAAGGGAACAAAAAAGTTTCGCCATTGCTTAGAAAAAGCACCAGCTTGCTCTCTAAAATTTTGATAATGTAAACTAGAGGTTCCGGTAATATCATTTAAAGCTTGTTGCAAAATTATAGCAGGCGAAGTATATTGCCAATTTTGTACCCAATTTTGTTGGTTTTCTAATTGAATATCATAAGTGTCAATTAAAGGTTTTAACTCTTCTTCAACTAAATTTTGTGAAGCCATATATTTATGCCAAAAAGAATAATTTGTACTAGTATTATTACTAGCATATTCTGGATGATCTCTTAAATAACTATCTAAAATTTCATCTTGTTTTTTTGAAATTTCTTCTTTAACCTCTCTTATCTCACTGATTAATTTTGTTCTTGACGGAATCGGATAAAAAGTATTACCAAGTTGACCAATTACCGCAGGAATTATTAAAATTATAAATACCCAAATAGCAAGTAAACTAACGGCATTTTTTGCAGAGTTATTAATCAATATATTTATTAAAAACACCATAGCAAACCAAAAAAGAATATAGGCTGTTATTAACAATAATGTATTTATATAAACTGTAAAATAGGAATAAAAATCAAACTTATTGATTGCAAAAGTTATGGTTAAAATTAAAAGTGTACTTATAGTTAACCAAATGAAACGTATACCAATTTTTTGTACTATCCAAGTAAATATAGATAAAGGTTGTGAAGCTAATAGTTTTAAAGAACCAGCTTCTTTTTCTGACGAAAAAATATTATAACTAAAAGCAATAATAATTAGCGGAAGTATGTAAATGATAACAAAAGAAAGGTCAAAACTTCCAAAAAGTAATTGAATAGGGTTCGTTAATTCAGCATAATTAAATAAAAAACTATCTCCATAAGCTTTTGGTTGCACATAATGGGTAAATAAATCACTTTGTCCTGTCGCTATAAAAGCCAATGATTGTGGGGGCATTGCTACTACTCTTGGAAAAGAATAACCTATGTGCATGGGTCTTGTTGGTGCAGCCCATGAATTGTTACTTGTTTTATGCCCTTTTTCAATAGAATCTAATACTTGTAGCATTTTTTGATCCTTCTTTTTTACGCTATTATTAATTGCTTCAATATCAGCAATGCGTTTGTTTACCTTAACTTTTCCGTTGTAACCCGCAAAAAGAATAATAGTAAGTATTGTAAAAAAAAGTAAAAGAAGCCACTTATTACGTAACAATATTTTTAATTCGTATTTAAAATTATGTGTAATCATTTTAATAAGTTTTATTAGTAAATGTTAGTACCAGTGATGTAATTATAAACCACACAAAAAGCATTAAAAATAGAAAGGAATTTTGTTGTAAGATCTTTTCGAATGAAGAAGTTTCATATTTAAATTCTGGTAGTTTACTCCAGGTACTTGCAGGTGCCACATAACGTTCTCCGTATTTTGAATTTTTTTGGGTAGTACCGTTTAAAAAACCTTGTGTTTCAACCCTATATATTTCGGCCGATTCGGTAAAATTCCAATGATTTTCATAATCAGTTTTTGCGACTGCCATTGATAAAAAACGAGTAGGAAGAAAAGGAGAAATAATAGCTAATGATTTATAAATTTTATCTTGATTTTTAGCTTGTTCTTTTAAGAAAGCGTAATGTTTTTGATACACTTTAGCTTGATACTCTTCTCCTTTTTGCATGCGGTAGGCACTAAAATTAAATGGAAGTTTATGAACACTATCAACTTTATATTTAGTAAGAACTTCTTGTTCTAATTTTTTAGCTTCCTTGCTCCAAGGGTTATGACCATCTAAGCCTTTTTTGTTTTCCTCTGAAATTCGTTTAGAAAACTCTTGATGCGTAGGATATGGATATTTGGCATCAGCGAGATTACTGGCAACTTTAGGAGTTATAAAACAAGCTAAAACCCAAAAAGATAAATTAATAACTAAAGAAATTCCTGATTTTTTTACAAGAGAAGAAATTATTAAGGTGATATTTATAAAAACAAAATAATATAAAAGATATATCAGGTATAAAGTACCAAAAGGCTTCCAGTTAAAAACCCCATAGTTTTCGATGCTAGAAAGTATAATGGCTCCTATAGCAAAATGAAATGTAAGAATTGTAAAAGGTGGTATTAATGTGGCTACCCATTTTCCTAAAAGCAGTTTCCAACCAGTAACACCTTGACTTTTTAAAATGTAAATAGTTTTACCTTCAATTTCTTTAGTAAAACTATTATATCCAATTAAAATTATAATTAAAGGAAGTATGTATAATAAAATAAAATCAACCGATAGTTCTCCAGAACGAGATAAGGCAGTTTGATCAGAAGCATTGCTAAATTGTGCTTGGTTTCTACTATGTGCTTCTAAAAAAATAGAAACACCAGTGTATTTATCAATCCCTTGATCTATAAGTGATAATGGAGATTTAGGTTTAAAAATATAATTACCATAATGTGCTGCCGAATGAGGGGTTTTTTCCCCTTGAGACTCCCATATTGTTCGTTCGTTATTTTTAGCTTCATTATATTGATAATTAGTAGTCTTGTATTGTTTATTTGTTGCTAAAAGAGCTACAATTAATAACACAAATACGATACTTATTGAAATTTTAAAACGACCGTCTCTAAAAATTTCTTGAAGCTCTTTTTTTATTACGTAGTAAATCATACAGGTTCATCTTTTAAGTTCATCGTTTCTAAGTATAATTTTTCTAAATCAAGCAATGAAATATCATCACTTAAAAAGCAATGTTTTAATTCCCCTTGTTTCATAATACCAATATGTGTACCTATTTTTTTAGCTCTAAAAATATCATGTGTAGCCATTAATGTAGCTACATTGTCTGCTTTCATTTTTTTTAAAAGCTGTCCAAATTCATTACTGGATTTTGGATCTAACCCCGATGTAGGTTCATCTAATAATAACACTTTTGCATTTTTAGCAATGGCCAAAGCAACTCCTATTTTTTGTCGCATTCCTTTTGAAAAATACTGCGTACGTTTATGGTAAGCTTCTTTTTGCAAGCCAGCTTCATCTAAAAAGAATTCTAACTCTATTTTAGAAAACTTGTAGCCACCAATTCCTAAAAAATAATCTAGATTTTCTACCGCAGTTAAACTAGGGTACAACATTAAATTTTCTGGAATATAAGTTAAGAATGATTTTGTTTTTTTAGTGTTATTAGCAACATCTAACTCATTAATAAAAGCATTGCCAGAAGTAGGGGTGATAAAATTTAATAATAGGTTTATCGTGGTTGATTTTCCAGCACCATTTGCGCCAAGTAAACAAAATATCTCTCCTTCTTTTATTTCTATATTTAAATTGTTTAACGCAATAAAATCGCCATATTTTTTAGTTAAGTTTTTAGTTTTTATCATTTTGTGAAATCGTTTTTTAGAATTCTTTGTGTAACAAGTTTATTCAATTTTAATATCTATTGATGTTCTGCTTTGCCAACCAGTTATATCAATTACAGAAATTTGACAATGATAATCTCCTGTATCAATATCATTAGGTATTGTTATGACTTGCGAAATTTCATATTCTTTAGGTTCGTTATCAATAGTATAGTTTTGCATAAAAATTAAAGGAGAAAGAGGTGTTTTGATAGGGTTCAGTTCACATTGGCTTCCTTGATCATCATGCGTATGGTGGTCAAAATTATGGTGAATGTCGATAGCGTATTTGGCTAAAGCAACATTGTCAGAAACTTTTACTTTAATAGTGTATTGTTTACCTTTTTCTAATACGGTACATGATTTAGGAAAACCTTGGTTGTAATTAACTGATATTGTTGGTTTTTCTTCGTCGATATTTTCAGAATCACTACTACAGTTTACTAGTGGTAAGCTTAAAAGTAGAAGGAGTGTTGTTTTTTTTATAAATTTCATTTTTTTAGATATAAAAGGCTACCCAAAGAGGTTTGGGCAGCCTTGATTTTTTATTATTAATTTATTTCGAAAGGAATAGATAGTTTTACTTTTTCTTTTTCACCATCTTCTTGTACATAAATGTTTAACCAGTATCCTCCTTTTGGAGATTCAGGAATTAAGTCGAAATGATAATGGATATCTGGGTTTATTACATTTTCATATAATTCTTTTGGTAATATTGTTACTACACTATCCCATTCACCAACGGCTACATCTTGGCCAGTTCGCCATTCTTCAAACCATAATTCATATTTAATTTCAGTTACTTTATTAGGAGTAGATACATATTCAAATTCGGTATGTAGTTCATCTTTTCCGTAAGTAACTCTATTGTTTTCACCAACTTCTAAATGTTTAAATTTTTGAACAATATTTAACTTCTTTGTAACAATACTTTTAGTACCATCTTCATGTTCAACAGTAATTTTAAAGTTGTATACTCCTTCAGCAGCTTTAAACGAAGGTTCATATTTGCTATCTTCATCAAAATAAACATGGTAATGAATATGAGGATTTAATTGCCCTTGGTATCTTTCAACAGGTACTAAATGATCTCTTAAGTCCCATATTAATTCTCCGTCGTTAACTGCATTTGTACTGTGTGCTTCAACATCAAAATATATTTTAGATACTTTGCTGGTTCCAGTATAGTCAAATTCGATATGCACATCTACATTTGATTGTGGTAAAATAAAATCAGAGTTTCCTAACTCGATATTTGTAAATCTTTCAGCATTTTTGTTTTCTTCAAAGGTTTTAACGATTGAATCGTCATCGCTACAAGAAACCATAAAAGTGGTTGCTAAAAATAGAATTGCTGTTTTAATTGTGTGTTTCATGATTAAAAAAAAATGATTGTTTAAAATGTTTGTATAATGGTTATTGAAAAATTTCTACCAGGTTCAGGGACCTCAATCAACCGGTAAAAACTTGTGTGATTAAAAGCTTTAGTATTAAAAATGTTATTTATTTTTCCTTGAATTTTTAAAGGATGTTTTTTTGAAAAAGGAAATGTATTTGTGTGTAAACCTATATCTACAAGCGTGTAGCCTTTGGTTGGTTTTTCTGGTGGAACTATATTGTCTTGATCCGAAACAATTCTTACTTTCGAGAAAAACGAGGTGTCTTTTAAAAAGAAGAAACGATTTAAATTGTATTTAAGTGATAGTATTCCGGTTAAAGGTGGTGAAAACGGTAGGGTAAAGTTTTTCTTTTTACCGCTTAATTGTGTTGCCTTAACATACTCTAAAGATCCTTTAAAAGTGAAGGTTTTAATCGGTGTGTATTCTAGGCTAATTTCGCCTCCATATCTAAAAACCTCGCTCTGTGTATATTGATATTTTTGAAGTGTTTCGTAATATTCAGATGTAGGGCTTAAGTAAATATAATTGTCAAAGTAATTAGCAAAGGGAGTAATTTGGATAAAACTATTCTTAAAGTTTAAACTAAATTCTCCATCAACTTGATAAGAGCTTTCAGGTTGTAAATTGGTGTTACCTTCTTCATAGCGATACATGTGATAATTAACTCCGTTTGAAGCAAGCTCATTAGCTAAAGGAATTCTAAAACTTTTACCAAAGTTTATTTTGTAAGAAGTATTTTTTACCGAATAACTTAATCCAGCAGAAGCACTAAAGTTTTTAAAATTTAAATTCCTTTTTTCTGATCGCTGTAATTGTTGTTGTGTAATGTTTCCGTTATTATCAGTAACAGGAGATGTAAACCATTCATAATATGGTTGTGTTTTTACAACCCCATAATCATAACGTATTCCAGTATCTAGGTATAAATTAGTATTAATTTTTATTTGATCATATAAAAAGGCGCCAACAGTTAGTCTTGTGTATTCAGGAATCAGAAATCCCCAGCCATCAATGTCATTGTCTTGATATTCGAAATTAAGTCCTGTTGTAATTTTATGGTTTTTAAAACCATAATGATTATTTTTTATATTAAAACTGTAAGTGTTTTTGTTAAATAAACGTTCTTTGGTTGAATCTGGTTTTGGCATATAACCATGTGGCACAGGCTCTGAATGTTCTTCTCTGTCATTTATTTGATAACCAAGTTCAATATCTAAAGTATTGTTAGCAAAAAGAAAACTGGTGTTATTTGTTATTTTAAAGTGATTAACTTTATGTAGTGGTAAATCAATATCTCTATTGTTTGCATCGTAATTAATTTTCGAAGTTCTTACCTCTAATCCATGTGCGTTTGCAAAAAAACCATTTTTAGCATTTACATTACTAAAAGTAGTGATTGTATTTATTTTATCAGAAGTGTAACCTAAAGAAACACTAATATTATGATTACGTCCTGCGGTATTTCGTAAATAGTTTTTATGTAGGTTAAAAATGTAATTATCATACGTTATTGTACGAGTAGGCACCTTATAATCACCATATTCTTCATGCGTAATTCTTGCTTTATAATACCAATGTTTATAACGTTGTTTTACTCCTAATGATATTCCGTATAAATCATTATTACTCCTGTTAGTTAGGTTTAGTTCTCCAGAAAAAGAATTAACATCTGGGAGTAAATTATTTTTTAAACTAATAACACCTGCAATTGCATCAGAGCCATGCATTAAAGAAGCAGCTCCTTTTGTTACTTCAATGTTTTCAACGTTGTATTGATCAATTTCTAAACCATGATCTGCTCCCCATTGTTGCGCCTCGTGTTTAATTCCGTTTTCAACAACCACCACTCTGTTAAAACCGAGCCCTCTTATTGTAGGTTTAGATTGCCCAGACCCAATGGCAATTGTACTTACACCTGGTATATCTTTTAACGTTTGCATTAAGCTATTGTCTCTATTTTGTTCTAAAAACAGTTTGTCAATTTTTTGCTTATTGCTTGAGCTTTTATGAAATACTTTTTTTGTACTATGTGCAATCGTAACTTCGTTAAGCAACGAAATATCTTGTTTAAGAGCTATTGATATTACCGAGTTTTTAAGAGGGAATGTTACCAGTTTTTTATGGGTAATATATCCTACGTGCGTAACACTTAGTAGTTGTTTTTTAGAGTTAATTCCTTGAAAGTAACTGTTTCCTTTTAAATTGGTGTACGCGTGTTTTAAGCCAATACTTACATGGGCATTGGGCAGCTCTATTTGTGTTGCCTCATCAATTACTTTTACCGTTACACTATTAGTGTTTTGGCTAAAGATAAAAGCATGAAACAATACACAAAATAAAGCACTTAAGCTTAGTTTTGTCATTATAGTAAAAAATAAGTGGATGTAGTATTATGGTCAAATAATTATAATATTTGAGGATAATACAGATTAAATTAGTGAGTTACTTAAATTCAATTAAATAGATAATACAAAACCATCTATACACTAATTTGTAGGTAATAAATAGCTGTTGGTATTAAATAAAAAGAGAATAAAAATAATTAAGAGTTCACAGGAGGAGCTCTTAGTCTTTTAAGTGATGAAAAGTAAGAAACAGTAGCAATTAAATTGTAACTTTCAATTACGTTCTTATTAATTTTAAAAGTTTTAGTTTGTGCAAACTTTTTTGAAGCTAAGTTAAAAGCAGCAAAAGAAAAATAACAAATATCACAATGATCATTTACAGATTCATGTAAGTGTGTTAATTTTTCTTTACAATGATGATGACTTTCATCTTTATGCTCATGAGTAGCTTTAACAATAGCAGGAAGCATAATAAGCAACACCAAAAATATGGCGGTGATTCTACTTGCTATGCTATTGTTTTTTATGGTCATTTATCTTTTTTTATAGAAAAGAAATGCAAATATAAATTATTAATAATCATTATAAATAGGTTATTGTGTTAAAAGTTTAAAAAAATGATAAGAATATTATTTTAGTGTTTTTTAAAGAAAAAACCTTTCGAAATTTCGAAAGGTTTTTGTAGCTTTTATAGTAACCCAGCACGTTTTAAAAGTGCATCTGGTTTAGGTTCTTTTCCGCGGAATCGTTTGTATAATTCCATCGGTTTTTCAGTACCTCCTTTAGATAAAACATTGTTTTTAAATTTATCGGCAACTTGTTTATTAAAGATTCCTTCTTCTAAAAAATACTCAAAAGCATCAGCATCTAAAACTTCCGCCCATTTATAAGAATAATATCCGGCAGAATATCCTCCTTGAAAAATATGAGAGAAAGCCGTACTCATACAATTTTCAGCAACATCAGGATATAGTTTTGTTTCAGAAAACGCAGCGGTTTCAAAATCTTTAACAGATTTTATTTCTGAAGGGTTTTGGGAGTGCCAACTCATATCTAATAATCCAAAGCTTAACTGACGAAGCGTTTGCATACCTTCATGAAAACTAGCTGACTCTTTTATTTTTTCAACATATTCCATCGGAATCGTTTCTCCAGTTTCATAATGTTTTGCAAACAACTCTAAAGCTTCCTTTTCGTAACACCAGTTTTCTAAAACCTGACTAGGAAGTTCTACAAAATCCCAAGAAACAGATGTTCCAGATAAACTATTATACGTTGTGTTTGCAAGCATTCCGTGTAATGCGTGACCAAATTCATGAAATAGCGTTGTAACCTCGTTAAAGGTTAATAATGATGGTTTTGTTTCGGTAGGCTTAGTAAAGTTACAAACAATAGATACTTGCGGGCGCTCATTAACACCATTTTTAATTTGTTGCGATTTATAACTCGTCATCCATGCACCATTTCTTTTTCCTGGCCTTGGATGAAAATCAGCATAAAAATGTGATACAAAATTTCCGTTTGCATCAGTTACATTGTATGTTTTTACATCTTCGTGGTATTTATCTATCGAGTTTATTTCTTCAAACTGTAAGTCGAATAATCTATTTGCAATTTCAAAAACACCATCAATTACGTTTTCTAATTTAAAATAAGGCTTCAGTAACTCTTGGTCTAAAGAAAATAATTCTTTTTTTAATTTTTCTGAATAATAAGCGCCGTCCCATTTTTCAAGTTGCGTTATACCATCTAATTTTTTAGCGTAAGCAGCTAAATTATCAAATTCACGTTTTGCGGCAGGTTTTGCTTTGGCTAATAAATCGTTTGAAAAAGATAAAACTTTTTCAGGTGTTTCTGCCATTCGTTCTTCTAAAACAAAATGTGCATGTGTTTTATAACCTAGTAAATTGGCTCTTTTATGACGAAGTTTTACAATATTTAAAACAACATCTTCGTTGTTAAAGTCATTATCTTGAAATGCTTTTTTACCAGCTGCAATGGCTATTTTTTTGCGCAATTCTCTATTGTCAGCATAGGTCATAAAAGGAATGTAACTTGGATAGTCTAAAGTGAAAACCCAACCTTCTTTTTCTTTTGATTTTGCAACCTCTTTAGCAGCCTCTTTTACACTTTCAGGTAAACCTGATAAATCATTTTCATCAGTTAAATGCATTTCAAAAGCATTGGTTTCAGCCAATACATTTTCTCCAAATTTTAATGATAGCTTAGATAATTCAGCATCAATTGTGCGTAATTCTGCTTTGTCAGTTTCATTTAAATTAGCGCCGTTTCTAGCAAAACTTTTGTATTGTTTGTCTAGCAACATTTCTTGCTCAGGAGATAAATCTAAATTATCTTTAGCATCAAAAACAGTTTTAACTCTTTTAAATAAAGCTTCATTTAACGTAATATCATTTCTAAATTCACTTAGCCAAGGAGAAACCTCTTGTGCTATTTTCTGAATTTCATCATTGGTTTCGGCAGAATTTAGATTGAAAAAAATAGAAGTTATTTTATTCAGCTTTTCACCTGTAAAATCTAAAGCTACTGTGGTATTATCAAAAGTAGCAGCATCATTATTATTTACAATGGCAGCAATTTCTGTTTTTGCTATTTTTATTGCTTCTTCAATAGCAGGTTTATAGTCTGCATTTGTAATTTTAGAAAAAGGAGGTGTATTAAAATCTTGTAAAAGTGGATTCATTTATTCTTTTTTCAAACCTCACAGGTTTTTAAAACCTGTGAGGTTTATTTATAATAATCTATTTTTTTACGCGTTCCGAAGCTTTTTCAACTTTAAGTTTTAAACCTTCTTTGTAGGCAATAATTTTGTCTAAAACACATTTATCAGAAGCACCAATAATTTGAGCTGCTAAAATCCCTGCATTTTTTGCACCATCTAACGCAACAGTTGCAACAGGAACGCCACCAGGCATTTGTAAAATTGATAAAACAGAATCCCATCCATCAATAGAGTTTCTACTTTTTACAGGAACTCCAATTATTGGTAACGGACTCATACTTGCTACCATTCCTGGCAAATGAGCAGCGCCACCAGCACCAGCAATAATAACTTTTATACCGCGTGTGTGTGCGTTTTTAGAATAATCTACTAGTTTTTCTGGTGTTCTGTGCGCAGATACAATATCAACTTCTATTTGAATATCAAAACTTTCTAAAATATCAATTGCTTCTTGCATGATTGGAAGATCTGAATCGCTTCCCATTATAATTCCTACCATAATTTATGTTTTTAAAATGAGGTTCTAAACTTTTTTCAGAACCTCATGAGTTTGGGTGAGAAGCTGAAATAAATTCAGCTTGACGAGTAATTATTTAGCTATTACTCTAATTGTTTCTTTTACTTGTTGCGCTATTTTTCGAGCTACATTTACGTCTGTATTAACAATAGTAACGTGCCCCATTTTTCGGAAAGGTTTGGTTGTTTTTTTTCCGTAAATATGTGGTGTTACTCCATCAATTTTTAAAATTTTGTGCATGTTTTCATAAACAACATCGCCTGTATAACCTTCTTCACCTACAAGGTTTACCATAATTCCGGCAACTTTACTTTCGGTATTTCCTAACGGAAGATTTAAAATACTACGAACATGTTGTTCAAACTGACTAGTATAACTTGCTTCGATTGAATAATGTCCAGAGTTATGTGTTCTTGGCGCTACTTCGTTTACTAAAATAGCATCATCTTCTGTTTGAAACATTTCAACAGCTAATAATCCAACAAAATCTAATTTACTGGCAACATCTAAAGCAACTTCTCTAGCTTTTTTTGCTACAGTAGTATCAATTCTTGCAGGACAAATTACATATTCAACCTGATTTGCCTCTGGATGAAATTCCATTTCAACAACAGGATAGGTTTTTATTGCTCCATCAGAATTTCTAGCAACAATTACTGCTAATTCATTTTTAAACGGAACTAATTTTTCTGCAATACATTCTCCTTCTGGTAAGGATTGTAAATCATCATAATTACGAACCACTTTTACGCCATTACCATCATAGCCAAATTGCGCAGCTTTCCATACAAAAGGGAATTCAATAATGTTGTTTTCGTATGAATGTTTTAATTCTTCTAAAAAAGCATAATGAGAAAAATCGGCAGTAGGAATTTGCTGGTCTCTATAAAATAATTTTTGACGTGCCTTGTTTTGAATTACTCGTAAATTGGCTGGCTTTGGGTAAATTGTTAACCCTTCGGCTTCTAGTTTATCTAAAGCATCAATATTTACATTTTCAATTTCAATAGTTAATACATCTACTTTTTTACCAAAATTGTAAACAGTATCAAAATCAAACAAATCTCCTTGATGAAATTCGTTGCAAACTTGTGCGCAAGGAGCTTGCGGATTGTTATCTAAAATAACCGTGTAAATGTCTAGTTTTTGTGTTTCGGTAAGTAACATTCTACCTAATTGTCCGCCACCGAGAACGCCCAATTTAAAATCAGAAGAAAAATAATTTTTCAAGATAAATATTTTAGTGTGTTGTTGTTATCGCAAAAATAAGAATCTAAATAATAGTATTATACAATTAAATTGAGATTCTTAATTTAGAATTACCAAGATAAGTTACAAAGTACATTAAAGCTGAACAAGAACTACTACCAACGCATTCTCCTTTATCATTAATGAGGCATCCAGATAAAGAGCTATACTGCTCTCCACCACAAGAACATATTAATTTTAATCCATTAAAATCCATTGGAGATGTACAATCTTTTGATGGACACTGTAAATCAAAAGCACGATAATTATTATTTCCAAGATTTGAAATTAAAATTTTTCTACCTTCAATAAAACTAATTGAATACCCACCAGGGACTAATAAATTATAAGGGCTAATATTATGTTCAGACAAAGATGAGTCAATAATAGTAGTTATATTAACCCCTCTAAAGCAGTTGTTAATATTTGTATTATCACTACAACTTAAAGTGGTTATAAAGCAAAATATAGCTATAAGTTTTTTCATTATTTTAAAATAGGGTTATTAAACTAACGCTACGAATTTACAAATATTTTGTACATTTGTTACACAATCTCATTCCTATCGGTGTGAGATTTTTTAAAGTTTAAAAGTTATGAGTAAAGTATCATATTATAGTGCCGAAGGATTAAAAAAATTAAAAGACGAGTTATCACACTTAGAGCATACTGAAAGACCAAGGGTTTCTCAAGAAATTGGTGATGCTATAGATAAAGGGGATTTAAGTGAAAATGCAGAGTATCATGCAGCAAAAGAGGAACAATCGTTATTAGAAACTAAAATTGCAAAACTTAAAAACGTAGTTGCAAACGCACGTATTATTGATGAAAGTCAGTTAGATACCTCTAAAGTGTTAATTCATTCTATCGTAAAGTTAAAAAATACAACCAATGGTATGGAGTTTACCTATACTTTAGTTGCTGATTCTGAAACCGACGTTAGAAATGGTAAATTATCAGTTAATTCGCCTATCGGAAAAGGATTATTAGGAAAAAAGGTTGGTGAAATAGCAGAAATTAAAGTGCCTAACGGAATTATGAAATTTGAAATTATGGAAATTTCAAGATAATTTTTGTTTAAAATATTTATAGATAAAAGCGTTGCATTTGCAGCGCTTTTTTTATTTTTGATTGATAAGTCTTAATTGTTTGATACATCAACCTGAACTCGTTTCAGATTCTCATCATGATTTGCTGTTTGTTATATAAGATTGACAAATGAATGTAGAATGGCGTACTGATATTGAGTTTCGAATTAAAATAGATATTTATAGTTTTACTAAAAGAATAAAAAATTATGGCAAGTATTTTTACCAAAATAATAGTAGGAGAAATTCCATCATACAAAGTAGCAGAAGATGAAAATTTTATAGCCTTTTTAGATGTAAATCCGAATACAAAAGGACATACTTTAGTAGTGCCTAAAAGAGAAGAAAATAAGCTTTTCGATTTATCAAAAGAAGAGTATAACGGATTAATGTCTTTTTCATATCGCGTAGCAAAAGCGATTGAAAAAACAATTCCTTGTAAACGCATAGGTATGAGTGTAATTGGTTTAGAAGTACCGCATGTGCATGTGCATTTAATTCCGTTAAACACAATGGCAGATATTCAGTTTATTGAAAAAGTAAAATTAACCAATGATGAATTTGTAGATTTGGCTAAAAACATAGCTTCTAATTTTAAATAAAATTATGAAGCTAAAAAAGTGGCAAAAAGCTGGATTAAGTTGGGGGATGTTTATGTTTGTTATAATGACTTTTGTTTGGCCTTATTTTGATGGAGAAGAAATTACGTTAAAAAAAACATTGATAAGTTTAGTAATTTGGACAATAGCAAGTTTTGCTTTTGGTTGGTCAATGAGGCATAATCACAAAGAAAAATAAACGAAACATCAGCGTGTCATTCTGAATCTATTTCAGAATCACATCGTTGTTAGACGGAGTTACTTTAAACTTTTTTTAAGAGGATTTCGAAAGTAGTTCCTTTGTTTATTTCAGATTTTAAAACGTGTATTTTTCCGTTATGATAATCTTCAATAATACGTTTAGAAAGTGATAAACCTAAACCCCAACCACGTTTTTTAGTTGTGTATCCAGGTTTAAATATTTGTTTAAACTGCGATTTAGCCATTCCTTTACCAGAATCAGTAACTATAATTTTAACAAACCTAGTGGTTTCTTTAATAACCAATGAAATGCTCCCTTTCCCTTGCATAGCATCAATGGCATTTTTAATTAAGTTTTCAATAACCCAACCATACAATTCAATATTTAATAAGGTTGTAATAGCTTTTTTATCCGAAGAAAAAGAAAAAAATATTTGTTTAGAGCTTCTAGTTTTTAAATAATTAAAGGCGGTTTCTGTTTCAGTAACAATATTGTAGCTTTTTAATTTTGGTAACGAGCCAATTTTAGAAAACCGATTTGCAATGGTACTTAATCGATCAACATCCTTTTCAATTTCAACAATATAATCTTCATTTACATTTTCGGTTCTTAAAATAGCAATCCAACCTAATAAAGATGATAACGGCGTACCTATTTGATGTGCAGTTTCTTTGGCCATACCTGTCCAAAGTTTGTTCTGTTCCGCAACTTTACTCGATTTATACACCATATATACAATGGTAACAAAGAGCCCTAAAATTAGTAATAAAGCGAGTGGATAATATTTAAGCTTGTATAATAAATCAGAGTTTCGGTAATAAAGATGTTGGGTGATTCCAAAATATTCAATAATAATAGGCTCATTTTGCCCTTTCATTATAGCTAATTGTTCTTGAAGGTATTTAGGGTTTTTAGACTTAATACTGTCTAAATTTCTATGTAAATTAATAGTTTCATCTTCATTTACAAGAATTGTAGGAATGTTTTCAATAGTTTCATACACCTTATTAATTAAGTTGGTGTTTTCATTTAAATCTGGATTAGAGGCGAGTTCTTTAAAAGCAGCCGCAAAAATTTTAATTTTACCTCTTTCTTCTTCTTTAAATTTTTGAAAAAAAACATAAGTATTCCATAAAATAAAAGGAACAATTAATAGTGAAACAAAAACGGTAATTCGCTTTATCCAATAAGTATTTTTAAAAAAAGTCATTAGTCAAATATAAACTATTCCATACAATAACTTAATTTGTAAAAGCGTAGTATCTTTACCATAAAAAATAAAATATGTTATCACTAGATCCTAAAGAATTACCAGTACCAAAATTACACGGTTATTTATTAGGTGCCATAGCGCCAAGACCCATTGCTTTTGCAAGTACTATTGATAAGGATGGAAATCCGAATTTATCGCCATTTAGTTTTTTTAATGTTTTTGGAGCCAATCCGCCCATGTTAATCTTCTCACCTGCACGAAGTGTACGTGGTAATAAAACAAAACATACGTTAGATAATGCAGAAGAAACTAAAGAAGTGGTTATTAATGTAGTAAATTATGACATTGTACAACAAATGTCGTTAAGCAGTACCATGTACCCGAAAGGAGTTAATGAGTTTGAAAAAGCAGGTTTTACAATGTTAGCTTCTGATAAAGTAGCGCCTTTTAGAGTAGCAGAATCACCTGTGCAATTTGAATGTAAAGTAACTGATATTATTTATACAGGAACCGAAGGAGGTGCAGGAAACTTAATAGTTTGCGAAGTAGTAAAATTACATATTAACGAAAATGTTTTGGCAGAAGATGGCAGTATTGATCAGCACAAAATAGATTTAGTAGCTAGGGCAGGTGGAAGTTATTATTCAAGAGCAAGAGATGGTTTTTTTGAGATACCAAAACCAATTTCAACTTTAGGTATTGGAGTAGATCAAATTCCGACTGAAATTAGAAATAGCCCTGTTTTAACAGGTAATAATTTAGGAATGTTAGGTAATGTAGAGCAGCTGCCAAGTGAAGACGCTGTTAATAACTTTGCAAAAGAACACCCAAAATATGTTTCGCTTTCAACTGAAAAAAAACATACATTTGCACAAGAATACTTAAAGAGTAATGATGTCGAAAGTGCTTGGAAAGTGCTTTTAATTAAATAGTTAAGAATATGGAAGTAATAGGGAAGATTAAATTAATAAACGAAACACAAACATTTGGTGCTAGCGGATTTAGAAAACGTGAAATGGTTGTAACTACCGATGAGCAATATCCACAAATGATTATGATCGAATTTGTGCAAGATAAATGTGATGTTTTAAATAACTATGCAGTTGGTCAGGATGTAAAAGTGTCTATTAATTTAAGAGGTAGAGAGTGGATTAACCCAGAAGGTGTTGCAAAATATTTTAACTCTGTTCAAGGATGGAGAATTGAAAACTTATCACAAGCAGCTCAAAACACTCCGCCAGTTGATCAATTTCAACCAGCTCCAGATTTATCTGCAAACGAACCAGATGATTTACCATTCTAATAAAACAAAGTTTTTAGAATAAAAATAAAAAAAGAGAACTAAAATTATTTAGTTCTTTTTTTTTTGTTTTTTGAAGCTATTTCCAGCTTTCAGTACTCGCTTTTTTTTCGTTCCTCAAAAAAGAGCTCAAACAAATACTTCAATCTGGGCTAAACATATTTATAAAGTATAGGTAAAACTCTTAATAGTAAAGATTATTTTTTAGGAGGCATTGGTCCTCGTAAATGAATAATTAATCCATTTAAAAAATTACGTAAAAACTGATCACCACACTCCATGTATTTAGGATGATCTTCTTTTCTAAAAATAGCTCCTAATTCGCTTTTTGAAACTTTAAAATCAACCAAAGCACAAATGTCAATAATATCAGTATCTCTTAATTTGTGTGCTACCCTTAATTTTTTAAAAATATCGTTATTGTTTAATCCCATAATTTTTTTAATATTAATGTTTTAGTTTACTACCGAAAAGATAGCCCAAGCATAAATTGCAAAACGTATAAAACGAAAAGAACCAACCAATACTACATTTTTAAAAGGGTATTTTATCATACCAGCTGTTAAACAGCTAATAGCAAAGGGTAATGGCAATAAAGCACCAACTAAAATTAAAAAACCACCCCATTTACTGGTGTTTTTAAGGTTTTTAGCCATTTTTACTTCTAAATAATTTTTAACAGAGTCAATTTTTAAAGAAGCTCTACCAATAAAATAAGCAGTTAAGCCACCTAAATACGATAAAGTAGCTAAAATTGATAAATTTAAAACAGGGTTGGCAGTTTTTTTAGACCAAGCTATAAAAATTTCAGGCGGTATTAACCCTAATATGGTTTCAGAAATAAAGAAAACAGTCAACACACCTAGTCTAGAAAAAGTTTCGGTCATTGCCTGTAAGCCATCGTTAATATTATAAACGTATTTATTAAAAATAAATAAACCTACAATAGCTCCCACTATTGGCCAAAAAGCTTTTTTTAAACTTTCCCAAATAAACATGTAAAAACCAGTACGTTGGTAGTAGTTATGTAAACGTTTAACGTGCGGTTTTACATTCTTTTTATTTCTTCTTTTTTTAACTTTCATTTCCTTGTTACTCTAAGCATATTTTAGAGGTAGCAAAAATACGAGGTAATTAGAAAATATTCTAACAAAAAATTGTTAATTATAAATTCGTAATTGCAGCTTCGGCACAACGTTCACCGTCCATAGCTGCTGAAATAATTCCGCCAGCATAACCACCACCTTCTCCGCAAGGAAATAAACCTTCAATTTGTGGGTGTTCTAGGTTGTCTTTTCTAGGAATATTTACTGGTGATGAGGTACGAGATTCTACCCCTATAATATTCGCTTCAGCAGTATAATAACCATGCATTTTTTTACCAAAAGCGTCAAAACCTTTACGTAGCCTACCTCCAATTATTTTTGGAAGTAATGAATGTAGCGGAGAAGATTTTAACCCTGGTTGATACGAAGTTTCATTTAATGTAGAAGATAACCTCCCTTCAACAAAATCAGTTAAACGTTGCGCAGGGGCAACTTGACTTTTACCGCCTGCATTAAAAGCTAATTTTTCTAAATCTTTCTGAAATTCTAACCCTTTTAAAGGTCCAAAATGTTCGTATTTCTTAAAATCTTTATCAATATTTAATTCAACAACAATACCCGAGTTCGCAAACTTATTATTTCTACGAGAAGGCGACATTCCGTTCACTACAACTTCGCCATTTGCTGTGGCAGCAGGTACTATAAATCCGCCAGGACACATACAAAAAGAATATACGCCACGGTTATTTACTTGATGTACCAAACTATATGCAGCGGCAGGTAATAATTCATCTCTTTGTCCTGTACAGCTGTACTGAATTTGGTCAATAATTTCTTGAGGATGCTCTACACGAACTCCCATTGCAAACGATTTTGCTTTTAATAAAACATCTTTCTTGTGTAGTAATTCGTAAATATCTCGTGCTGAATGCCCTGTTGCTAAAATTACCGAGTTTACAACCATTTCATTCCCGTTTTGTAACAGAATCGCTTGTAGCTTGTTGTTTTTTATAACAAAATCGGTAACACGTGTGTCAAAATGAACTTCACCACCATATTTTATAATATTCTCACGAATATTTTTAATAATTTTCGGCAATTTATTAGTTCCGATATGTGGATGTGCATCAATTAAAATTTCTTCAGTTGCACCATGATAAACTAGGTTTTCGAAAATACGGCGAACATCACCACGTTTTAAACTACGAGTGTATAGCTTTCCGTCAGAATACGTTCCGGCACCACCTTCACCAAAACAGTAATTAGAATCTTCATTAACAAAATGCTCTTGATTAATAGCTCGTAAATCTCTACGACGATCTTGAACATTTTTACCACGTTCTAAAACAATCGGTTTGTAACCAAGTTCAATACAACGCAATGCGGCATACATTCCCGCAGGCCCAAAACCAATAATATGGATTTCTTTTGCTTTTGATACATCTTTATAATCAAAAATATAATCAGGTGTAGTTGGTTGAGGTTCGTTTACATAGACTGCAACTTTGTAGTTGAAAATAACTTCTTTTTTACGCGCATCGATAGATTTACGTAATATTTTTACACTGTTTATTTCAGAAACATTGATGTTTAATTTTCTAGAAGCTTTCTTTTTTAAGATATCCTCTTTTTTTTCTTCTATTAAATTAACGCGAAGTTGCAGTTCTTTTACCATACTGCAAAATTATGGAAATTTGTATGGATTCGTTTTTATTTCAATAAGAATTATAAAAAAATGAAATGAACGAAGTTTTTTTATCATTAGTTATGATAAAAACTGCAGTATATTTGTAGCATTTATTATAGTTTTTATATGATTTGGTTACCTGAAGAAATAGTATTTCCGCCCTACGAATTCGCAAATGAAGATGGTGTTTTGGCATTTGGTGGAGATTTATCTGCTAAGCGGTTAATACATGCGTATAAAAACGGAATTTTCCCATGGTTTAATGAAGGTGAACCAATTGTTTGGTATTCGCCACCAGAACGTATGGTTTTATTTCCGCAGGAAGTAAAAATTTCAAAGTCAATGCGTCAGGTTTTACGAAAAGGAGGTTTTAAAATTACCGAAAACAAAGCATTTAAAGATGTTATTTTTAATTGCCGCCATATTGATAGATTCGACCAACTAGGAACTTGGATTACGGACGATATGGAAGATGCTTATATTAATTTGCACGATAAAGGAATCGCAAAATCTATTGAGGTTTGGATTGATGACAAACTCGTTGCTGGTTTGTATGGAGTTGATGTTGGAAATGGTATTTTTTGCGGCGAAAGTATGTTTAGCAAAGCTAGTAATATGAGTAAAGTTGCTTTTATACATTTAGCCAAAAAATGCGATTACAAACTCATAGATTGCCAAGTACATAATGAACACCTAGAAAGTTTAGGTGCTCGTGAAATTGATAGAAATGATTTTTTAAAGATGTTATAGGACATTATATAGGATTAATTATGATTATTATTTATGCTTTTCAATGGTTCTGCGTTTAATTTTTTCCAATTAGGAATATCAGTCATAGCTATTAATGCATTCTCTGTTTGGATGTTTGAAATTATTTTAAATTCATTTGGAATTTTTGATTTATCAGTGTAAAAAAAGATTATTATATCTACTAGAAAGAGACCAAAGGAGTACTTCGAAAATTCATAAGCTGCAAAAATACCTCTTGAATATTTATTCTTTACAGTACATTTGAAGAAATATGAGTCAAAACTCGTTTTATTCTGAATATTTTTTAATGTTTCAGTTAACTGATTATATGATAGTGTTAAGTTAGAATTTAAGAAAGTTCTTAAAATTTCCTCATTAAATTCATTAAGTTTAAAGCTTGAAAATTCATGCATATTAGAAATACTAGCCCTCCATACTAAAGAATAATTAAATAATTTTATTGCATTAAATGGAATTTTATAACATTCTAGAATAATATTGTTTTGAATTGTATGAATTTTAAATTTATCTTTTTCATTAAGATAATTATGTATACTCTTCAGTTTTAACGAAAAATAATGTTCAAGTTTAGCAAATCTTTCTTCACAGCTTGAGCAAAAAATGTAATCTTCTTTGGGCGAGTCTTGTATTTTTTTCAAGTTACCATTACCATCTATTTTAACACCATGTCTGGGGCTTGTAGATTCGAACAATCTTTTACCCATAAATTTGGGGATAATATGAGAGTTTTTTTTGTCAGCAATTTTTATTAAGCATAATTTGCATTTTGACATAATTTCAATGTTGGAATACGTAATTTAAATACCCTTTTTTTAAGAGATATAATTAGTTAACGAAGTTAATAATTTTAAAGCGTAAATAAAACTGACTTAGTAATCAAAAACCTCGCAATTTTAATTACGAGGTATAGAAAAAAATATTTAAGCCAATTTTAAAATAGCTATTAATTGAACTTTAAAGTATCATCTTTAATCGATTTTACACGTAATGTAAAATAATCGTAAATCCAGTTTTGATATAATTTCCACGGAAACTTATTTCCTTGTTTTGGTAAGTTTGCGGTAGAACGATGGATATATCCTGAGTTTAAATTAATTAACGGAACAGTTTCTATATTTTCATTTTCTACTTTCGGAACAATGGTGTTGAATCCTTTTTTATCCATGTACGAAATAACTCTACTTGCATATTCGCTAGTTAAATCACTTTTTAATGTCCAAGAAGCATTGGTATATCCTACAAAAAAAATGAAATTAGGAAGATCGTTTAACATCAAACCTTTGTAAGTTAACTTTTCAGCAGGATTAAAAGCGGTGTTGTTAATACTTACTTTAGCATCACCAAAAGCAACCAATTCTAATCCAGTTGCGGTAACAATAATATCAGCTTCAAGTTCTTTTCCTGATTTTAAACGCAATCCGTTTTCGGTAAAACAATCAATATGATCGGTTACAATAGTTGCTTTTTTGTTTCTGATAACTTTAAATAAATCGCCATCAGGCGCTACACAAAAACGTTGATCCCAAGGATTGTAACTTGGTGTAAAATGCGGTTCAACCGGAAAGCCATTCAGTTGTTTTTTTGCTCCTTTAATAATAAAGTTTCTCATAAAATTCGGAAACCTTTGCGAAACGTTATAAAATAGAATTGAAAATAAAATGTTTTTAAGTCGAACTACTTTATGCGCTATCTTTTTAGGTAGTATTTTTTTAATTCCGTTGGCAACTTTATCTTTGTTTGGTAGTGCACCAATATAGGTTGGCGAACGCTGTACCATCGTAATATGTTCGGTTTTATCTGCCATGGCTGGCAATAATGTAACTGCTGTTGCGCCACTACCAATAACGATAACTTTTTTACCAGTATAGTCTAAATTTTCAGGCCATTTTTGCGGATGAATTACAGTGCCTTTAAAATTAGTAACTCCATCAAATTTTGGTGTATATCCTTGTTTGTAATTGTAATATCCGCTACAAGAAAACAAAAATCTTGAAGTATATTGATGTGTTTCTTTTGTTTTTTGATGCTCAGAGGTAACTGTCCAAAGAGCAGATTTTGTATCAAAATTAACCGATGTAACTTTTTCGTTATAGCTTATTTTATCGCGGACTTTATATTCATCAACAGCTTCGTTTAGATATGCTAAAATAGAAGGAGCATCTGCAAAAGATTTAGAAGCATCCCATGTTTTAAAAGAATATCCGAAGGTATACATATCAGAGTCTGAACGAATTCCAGGATATTTAAATAACGACCATGTTCCGCCTAATTCTCCACGCATTTCTAAAATACGATAACTTTTATTTGCATTTTTTCTTGATAAATGACAAGCTGCGCCAATTCCAGATAATCCAGCGCCAACAATTATTACATCGGTATAATTTTGATTCATACTTAGTTTTTTAACACTGTGAATTCTATACTAGAATCTGTAAAAACCGAATGTGTTTGTGTTTTAAAATCTTTTTCGTCAGCTTTATAAATGTTATCTACGTAAGTCTGCGGGTTTAAATCAATTAAAGGAAACCAGGTACTTTGCACTTGAATTTGTAATTTATGCCCTTTTTTAAATGTGTGAAATACATCTTGTAGTTTAATATTTACGTCTGTTTTTTTGTTAGGTGTAAACGGTTCTGGATTCGAAAAACTATTTCTAAAACGGCCACGTAAAACTTCGCTACGAACCATTAAATGATAGTTACTTAGTTTTAAATGCGATTGCATTTCTTTATTATCATTTTTTAAATCAGAAGGATGCACATCAATAACTTTTACAATCCAATCGGCAGCAGAACCAGTTGTTGCTACTTTTAATTTAGCTAAAATATCACCAGCTAACGTAAAATTATCTGTTAAAACATCAGTTTCGTAAACCAATACATCAGGTCTACGAGCAGCAAAACGCTGATCATCGGTCATGTATTTTCTTGGCGTGAATACGGTTTTAATGTCTTCAGAATACGGAACAGGACGTTTAATATCACTGATGAAATCAACTTTAGAATTATCTTTCTTTGTAGTTGTTAATTCTTGATTTTCTGATAAATAAAATGATTGTTTTTCTGCATTTTTTGGTGGCCATACATCGTATGATTTCCATTCTTTTTTACCGCTATCAAAAACGTACGCTTCTGGTAATCCACTATTTTTAGACCCGTCACCTTTTAAGAAATGATTAAAAAATTTAGTTTCAATTTCTTTTTGAAATTTTAATGAGATTGAATCTCCAAAATAATAGTTACCCACTTTGTTGGCTACTTTATTTCTTGCCCATCCTCCATGATCCCAGGGGCCAAATACTAATGTATTGTAATTATTAGGCTGATTTTTTTCTATATTTTTATAAGTTTCTAAAGGACCATATAAATCTTCAGCATCAAACAAACCACCAACAATCATCGTTGCTACGGTAGATGGAACTTTATCTAAATGTTGAATAATTCCTTTACTTTGCCAAGTTTCATCATAATTTGGATGCTCAACAATTTCTTTCCAGAAAAAATCATCAATTTGATCTTTCTTTTTAGTTGATGCAACATCTAATTTATCATATTGAAAATATTCGTTGAGGTTTTTTAATGGTCCTTTGTCTAAGAAAAATTGATATTGATCTTGCGTATCCATTTTAGGAAACGAATACCAAGCAGAATCTGTAGGTTGATCTTTATAGGTTCCGAATAACGAAATTGCTCTGAAATAACTTAATAAAAATGCACCGTTATGGTGAAAATCATCAAAGAAAAAATCACCAATACAAGCTTGTGGTGAGGCTGCTTTTAAAGCAGGATGCGCATCAATTGTAGAAACAGTTGCATAATGCCCAGGGTATGAAATTCCCCATGTACCAACTTTTCCATTATTGTTGGCAACATTTTTTATTAACCAATCAATGGTATCATATGTATCGGTTGTTTCATCGGCTTGCTTTGCTGTTTTGTTAGGGATGTAAGCACGCATATTGTCGTATACACCTTCGCTCATCCAACGACCACGAACATCTTGATACACCACAATATTTCCTTCTTTCATTAAAATGCTATTCGGACCAATTTTGGTTTTAAATTTACCATCTCCATAAGGTCTAGAACTATAAGGAGTACGTTGCATTAAAATAGGATATGTTTTTGAAGTGTCTTTTGGTGCGTAAATTGTGGTATGTAATTTTACGCCATCACGCATGGTAATTGTCACTTCTTTTTTAGTGAAATTATCTTTTACGTAGGTGTCTTTTTTCTTTACATCGGCATTTTTGTCTGTTGTTTTTTGGGTACAACTGCTAATTATTAATATAATGATTAGTAGTGGTTTAAAAAGTGATTTCATATATTTTAAATGTTTGGAAAGTAAATATAAAAAAAGGCAACCAATTTGGTTGCCTTTTAGTTTTATAAAATGAATACTTAGTTTTTTAACCAAGCTTTCCTTAAAATTACTTTAGCGTTATTGGCAGGAAGATTTTCAATTAACAAGCCAGTACTTTCACTGGTTGGTTGTACATAATTTCCTTTTAGTGTAATTAATTTTCCGTTTCTAGTAACTTCCATGGTTATTATATCTCCAGCTTTCCACAGCATAGTTTTTCCTATGACAGGACGAATATTTGCTAAAGATATTTTTTCGCCATTTACAGCTTCTAACACATCATTAGCTTCAATTCCAAAGGTAACTAAAGCAGAATTTGTTCTCTTAGTAAAAAAAACTTTTTGAGCCTCGTTAACAGAAATAAAAGGTTGTCCTTTTGAGTCGATAAAATAAGTAGCGTTTTCGGTTTTTGTTTCTTTTTTAACACCTACTTTTTTAAAGTATGTTTCGTAATTTATAGGTGTTGCTCCTTGTACATGGTTCTTAAAGAACTCGCCAACGGAAGGGTAAGTCATCTTTACAATTTCATCAATAATTTTTTCATCTTTAAAAGCATTGTTTTTTCCGTACTTTTTAGATAAATCTAACATCATGTTTCTTACACCGTATGTACCGTTGCTTTCTTCTCTTAAAATAATATCTAAAACCATTCCAATTAAAGCACCTTTTTGATATACATTTCCGTAGTTTTTAGCATATTCAGGTTCTAAGATGTTTTTACTCATTTTGGTAAAAGACATAGCATCGTTATAACGCATTGAAGAACCTATTTTTACGTTCATTTCATTAATAAATTCTTCTTCAGAAATTAAACCTTGATTTACTTGAAAAAGATTGGCAAAATATTCCGTCATCCCTTCATACATCCATAAATGCTCAGACATGTTGGCTTTGTTAAAATCGAATGTGTGAATTTCTTCAGAATGCACAGATAATGGCGAAACGATATGAAAAAATTCATGAGATACCGTTCCGTTAATCATATTACTAGCAAATTGTTTTTTGCCCATTGTTTCTGGATAAACAACTGTAGTTGATGAACGGTGTTCTAAAGCTCCATATCCTTGAAATTTATAAACTTCAGGGTCAAATAAATATACTAAAACATTGTATTCATTTGTAGTTTCAAAGCCTTTTAAAAAGTTTGTTTGGGCAGTCATCATTGTTTTTAAAGCTTCTTCTAAATCTGTCGCTTTATGCTTGTTGTTAGGAGAGTATACTGCTAAATTAACATCAATTCCGTTTACTGTAAAATTAACGTTGTTTAACGGCGCGTACATAATCGGATTGTCAGAAATTTCATCATACCTAGGTGCTAAAAACACATCTTTACTATTATCTGTTTTAGTCGTGTTTTTATTGATTAAAGATGAGGTTTCGTATAGGTTTGTTGGGTGCGTTACGGTAATTTCATAAGGCAATTCTTTTTTATTATTAAAGTAACCAATAAACCCAGGTAGGTTTAATAAAAAGTTTTTACCCTCTTCAATATTAGTACCTGCCATTACATAAATTTTGTGCTCTTTTTCAGAATCGAAAGTATCCTCAACCCAGTAAGAAATTTTATCCATGTTCTTCGCATTGTTTATTTGCCAAGAATTTTCGCTTAATTTTGTAGTAACTAATTCTTTTCCGTCGTAGTCAAAAGCTTTAAAGTCTGCAACAAATTTACCGTAGTTACTCATTGCATAGGTTCCGGGTACAATTGCAGGAATGTTATAAATAAGAGTTTTTTCTTTAATTTTCTGCGGATTTATCTCAACCATTATTTTATCATCAACAACAGTATTTAAGTCGATTGCAACAGCCACGGTTTGCGTGTTGTTTTGAACTGTTTTGTAAGTAGAACAGCTTGCTAGTAAGGCTATAAAAGCAGTTCCTAGTATAATTTTTTTCATGATTCGTATTTTATCTACTGCATAAGTATTAATTTCTATAGAAATGTTACATTATTATTCATTTATTTAACACCTTTTTATGATAGGTAATTTCAACTAAAACGTTGTACCTTTGCAACGGCATGAGAATAAGACGAGTTTCAGATTGGTTACCGACTACAAATAAGGAGGTTAAGTTAAGAGGATGGGAAGAATTAGATGTAATTCTTTTTAGTGGAGATGCATATGTAGATCATCCATCATTTGGTCCTGCAGTAATTGGGCGTATACTAGAAAGTTACGGGCTAAAAGTAGCCATTGTACCACAACCTAGTGTAAACGATAACTTACAGGATTTTGAAAAGTTAGGAACCCCGCGTTTATTTTTTGCCATTACTGGTGGATGTATGGATCCGATGGTAAGTAATTACACCGCAAGTAAACGTCGTAGAGATAAGGATGCTTATACTCCAAATGGTGATAAAGGTTTTAGACCAGATTACGCTACTTCGGTTTATTCAAAAATTTTAAAAGAAAAATTTCCAGACGTTCCGGTATTAATTGGAGGTATTGAAGCTTCATTACGTCGTGTAACTCATTACGATTACTGGTCAGATAAGTTATTGCCAACAATTTTAGAAACTTCTAAAGCGGATATGTTGGTATACGGAATGGGAGAACAACCGTTGCGTGAAATTGTTGAGTTACTGCAAAAAGGTGTTCCGTTTTCGAGCTTAAAAACCATAAAACAAACAGCTGTTTTTGTTGAAGAAGGAGAGAAAATTCCGAAGAATAAAAATTGGAAAGATGTTGATATCAATTCGCATGAATTGTGTTTAAAAGATAAAAAAGCATACGCATCAAACTTTAAAGTAATAGAGCAGGAGTCGAATAAATTATATGCGCGTCGTATTTTTCAAGAAGTAGGTGATAAGAAGCTGATGATAAATCCGCCATATCCTACCATGACTGAAAAAGAAATTGATGCTTCTTTCGATTTGCCTTTTACACGTTTGCCGCATCCAAAATATAATAAGCGTGGGCCAATACCTGCGTTTGAAATGATTAAATTTTCAATAAATATTCACCGTGGATGTTTTGGAGGTTGTAGTTTTTGTACAATTTCTGCGCATCAAGGAAAATTTATTGCCAGTCGTAGTCAAGAATCTGTTTTAAAAGAAGTGGATGCCGTTGCGCAAATGGACGATTTTAAAGGTTATTTATCTGATATTGGCGGACCTTCTGCCAATATGTATAAGATGAAAGGTAAAATACAATCTATCTGTGATAAATGTGTGGCACCTTCTTGTATATCGCCAGTAATATGTAGTAATTTAGATACTTCTCATAAGCCGCTAACAAAATTATATCAAGCTGTAGATGCACATCCGAAGATAAAAAAATCATTTATAGGAAGTGGAATCAGGCACGATATGTTAGTGCCTGAGTTTAATAAAAATGCGGATCCGAAAGAGTTAGATGCGTATACCGAAGAGGTGATGACAAAGCACGTTTCTGGTCGTTTAAAAGTAGCGCCAGAACATACTTCTGATCCTGTTTTAAAATTGATGCGTAAGCCATCGTTTAAATATTTTCATTTATTTAAAGAACGATTTGATCGTATCAACATAAAAAAGAAATTAAAACTTCAGTTGATTCCTTACTTTATTTCAAGTCATCCAGCTTGTGAAAAAGAAGATATGGCAAATTTAGCTGCCGAAACTAAAGATATGGGTTTTCAGTTAGAGCAAGTACAAGGGTTTACGCCAACACCTATGACAGTTGCTACGGTAATTTATTATAGTGGTTACCATCCATACACTCTGAAACCAACAAAAACGCCTAAAACAGCTAAAGAAAAAGAAGATCAACATAAATTCTTTTTTTGGTATAAAAAGGAGAATAGAAAGTGGATTAAAGATACGTTAACTAAAGTTGGACGTAACGATTTATTAAAAAAGTTATTGCCTGAAGATACTTCGTGGAAGAAAAATAAAGCAGGTAAAGCAAAAAATACGTTTGATGATACGGTAGAAAAGTTTAATCCGAAATCTCGAAATTCAAGAAGAAAATCGAAAGGAAATTATAGTAAGAAGAGAAGGTAAAAGCTTTTAACATAAAAAAACTCAGTATTATCTAAATATACTGAGTTTTTTGTTTTCTTAACTTGATGTAAATAAGCGTTCCATTACGATATACTGAATCCCACCTTTTTCAAATTTTTTATTGGTTGGTTTTAAATCGAATTTTTCATAGAAGGTTGATTTTTCTACTCGAGCATTGCACCATAATTTACGGGTTCCTTCTTTTTTTGCTGATACGATTACTTTTTGTAATAAAACTGTTCCGTATCCCAATCCTTGAAATTCAACTAGTGTTGCAAATTTTCGAAACTGTACCTCATTATTAACAGTAAATAATGAAACTATTGATGTTAGCGTGTCGTTTACATACAAACCCAAATGTTTTCCGTTCTTATCGTCTGGTAACTCAACATAGGTTAATGGTTTGTTTGGCCACATAACTTTGTGTCGAATATGTAAAGTCTCAACAATAGAAATTTCTTTAATTTCAAAGCGTTTGTTTTTCAATGATAATATGATTAAAATTTATCGAATTGATTTTATAAAAGGAGCAATTCCTTCAACACCTTCTTTACCTAAATTTTTGATAAAAGCAGAACCAATTATGGCTCCGTTCATATAATTACAAGCAGTTGAAAAAGTTTTTTTATCAGAAATACCAAAACCTACAATTAAATTACTTTGTAATTGCATTGCGTTTATGCGGTTAAAATAATCGATTTGTTGTTGTGAAATTTCACCTTTTGCACCTGTAATACTTGCATTAGCAACTACGTAGATAAATGATTTAGTATAAGAATCTATTTTTTTAATTCGCTCTTCAGAGGTGTGTGGTGTTATTAAAAACACGTTATTGATTCCGTATTTATCAAATAATTGTTGATAATGATTTTCAAATTCAATCATTGGTAAATCAGGAATAATAACTGTGTCAATTCCGCATTCGTTTACTTTTTGACAGAATTTTTCTTCACCATACTTTAGCATCTGATTTAAGTAGCCCATCAAAACTAAAGGTGTTTTGTTGGTGTTTTTTATTGATAAAAGTTGGTCGAAAATCACATCTAAATTAATTCCGTTTTGCAATGCAATTTGGCTACTATCCTGAATTGTTGGGCCATCTGCTAATGGATCAGAATAGGGTAAACCTACTTCAATAAAGTCAACATCGTTTTTTGAAAGTTCAGAAATAACTTTTGTTGTGTCGTTTAATTTAGGAAAACCAGAAGTAAAGTAAATTGATAATAAATTTTTATTTTTTTGCTGAAATATTTGTTGAATTGAGTTCATTATTTAATTTTTATGTCAGTTCGAGTATTTCCTGAAAGAAAATATATCGAAAACTAATTACATCTCGATACTAATTTGTTCATTTTTCACAAATTCACTCGATGCGACAGCTATTTTAAATGTTTAATATACGTTTCTAAATCTTTGTCGCCTCTTCCTGATAAATTAATAACAATTACTTGATTCCCTTTTAAATCCATCTTAGGTAAAACGGCTAAAGCGTGTGCGGTTTCTAGCGCAGGGATAATTCCTTCTATTTTTGTTAATTCATAAGCAGCTTCTAGTGCCTCTTTATCAGTAGCATTCATAAATGTAGCTCTTTTTTCATCAAACAAAAAAGCATGTAAAGGGCCAACACCTGGGTAATCTAGTCCTGCAGAAATAGAATATGGTTCAATTATTTGTCCGTATTCATCTTGCATTAAAATAGTTTTACTACCATGAATTACACCAACTTCTCCTAGTTGTGAAGTGGCAGCACTTTCGCCAGAATCAACTCCTAGGCCAGCTGCTTCTACAGCAATTAATTCTACATCTTTATCCTCTAAATAATGATAAAAAGCACCTGCAGCATTAGAGCCACCTCCAACACAGGCAATAATTGTATCAGGGTTTTCTTTACCAGTTTGTTCTTTTAATTGAATTTTCATTTCTTCTGAAATAACAGCTTGCAAACGCGCTACCATATCAGGATAAGGATGCGGGCCTACAACCGAGCCTATTAGATAATAAGTATCAGGGTTTTGAATCCAATAGCGAATTGCTTCATTGGTAGCATCTTTTAGGGTTTTACTTCCGCTTGTGGCAGCAACAACTTTAGCGCCAAGCATTTTCATACGAGCTACGTTTGGAGCTTGACGTTCAATATCAATTTCACCCATAAAAACAGTACATTCTAAACCCATTAAAGCACAAACTGTAGCGGTTGCAACTCCGTGTTGACCAGCACCAGTTTCAGCAATGATTTTAGTTTTCCCTAAATGTTTTGCAACTAAAATCTGACCTATAGTGTTGTTTACTTTATGTGCTCCTGTGTGATTTAAATCTTCTCGTTTTAAATAAATGGTTGCTCCATATTTTTCAGATAAACGTTTTGCTAAGTATAGCGGACTTGGTCGGCCAACATAATGTTGCAATAAGTCTTTATATTCATTTTGAAATGCTTCAGATTCTAAAATTTTCAAATAATTATCTTCTAATTCTTTTACGTTTGGGTATAGCAATTCAGGTATAAATGCACCTCCAAATTGTCCGTAATAACCGTCTTTGTTAGGTTGAAATTTCATTTGATATATCTTTCTGTCATTCTTGTGTAAACAGGAATCTCGTAATGAGAAGTTACAACAAGTTTAGCTTGACTGGTTTTTATTATAGTTTTAACTCTTGTTTGAACTTTTTTATTTTTTCAACTGATTTTAAACCAACAGTTGTTTCAAATTTACTATTTACATCTAAGGCATAAATAGGTAGTTTTTTTGATTGTAATTTATTTACCTCCTTTGTTTCATTAAGCCCAATTCCTCCGCTTAAAAAAAAAGGTTTTGTAAAAGGATATTTTTCTAAAACCTTCCAATTAAATGTGATTCCATTGCCACCTCTTTCTTTTCCTTTGGTGTCAAATAAAAAATAATCAACAATTTGTTCATAAGGTTTTAAAATCTCGAAATTAAATTCGTTTTTAATACCGAATACTTTTACAATTTCAGGTGTTTTGTATTTTGCTTTTTGATGTTTTTCAGAAATACTTTCTTTAAAAATAATTTTTAATTGTTGAATGTATTCTGCGGTTTCATCACCATGTAATTGCACCATGTTTAAACCATATTCTTCAACTAACGAAACCACAATTTCAGGGATTTCATTTACAAAAACCCCCGCTTTTTTAATTTCCTTAGGTAGCTCAGGAATAATTCCTTCAAAATTTCTTTTAGATTTTTCATAGAAAATAAATCCCAAATAATCAGGTTGCAACATGGCAACTTGTTGGATATTTTCTATGTATTTCATTCCGCAGACTTTTAGTTTCATGCTTTTCTATAATGAGATACTGAGGTAAGTTCAGTATAAAGTTTGTAATTATCGTATTTGATTAATAAAATCTTTACAAGCTTCGCCTGGATTATTAGTTTTCATAAAGTTTTCACCAATTAAAAAACCTTGAAAACCATGTTCTTTTAAACCTGTTATAATTCTTGGGTCTGAAATACCACTTTCAGAAACTTTAATACAAGTGTCTGGAATTTGGTTCGCTAATTTTATTGAGTGCTCTAAATCTACCTCGAAAGTTTTTAAATTACGGTTATTGATACCAATAATTTTATTGTTTAAATCGTTAATTTTATCTAAATCTTCTTGTGTATGCACTTCGTATAAAACCTCTAAACCTAGGTCGTTAGCTAGTTGTCCGTAATTTTTTAGTTCTTGGGCTGTTAAACAAGCGGCAATTAATAAAATAACATCAGCACCAATTGCTTTGGCTTCAACAATTTGAAATCCGTCTACAATAAAATCTTTTCTAAGAATAGGTGTTTGTTGATTAATAACTCTAGCTTCCATTAAATCTGCCATGGTACCGCCAAAAAAAGAAGTGTCCGTTAAAATAGATTGCGCTGCAACGTTAGCATCTAAATATCCGTTGGTTACATCGGCAATGGTAGCTTTATCATTAATAATTCCTTTAGAAGGAGATTGACGTTTAAACTCGGCAATAATTCCTGTTGAATTTGGTGTAAGTAACGATTTTTTTAATGAGAAAGATTCGTTTTTAAAATTAGGGCTTTCAACTAATTTTTTAACAGGAATTTCAGCTTTTATTTTAGCGACTTCTGTTTTTTTAAACGCGATTATTTTATCTAGTATTGTCATATTGCTATTCTTTGTCACTTCGAGTGATTTTCGATTTTATGAGAAAATAGTATCGAGAACTTTTTTATTTATAAATTTATTAATTTTTCTAATGTTTGTTTTGCTTTTAATCCTAACAAAGAATCTTTTGCTTCTTCGTAAGCATCTTGAAAACTTTTCTTGTCATTAACAATTTTCAAAGCGAATGCTGCGTTTGTTAATACTACACTATTTTGAGCTTCGGTACCATTTCCGTTAATAATATTTTTAAATATTTTTGCGGCATCAGCAACAGACTTTCCTCCAAAGATAGCAGATTGTTCAATTCTTTTTTGATTTAAATCTTCAGGGTTTATTAATTGTTCTCCTTTTTTGGTAAACAATTTAAATCCACTTGTTAAAGATATTTCATCATAGCCATCTAAGGTATGAACAATACCATAATTTGTATTTTCCTCTTGTAAAATATAATTATACAAACGAGCTACTTCTAAATTAAAGGTTCCTAATAGTTGGTTTTTAGGTGAACTAGGATTTACTAAAGGACCTAACATGTTAAAAAATGTTTTTAACGCTAAGGCTTTTCTGGTAGCACTTACGGCTTTCATTGCTGGATGAAATTTAGGAGCGTGTAAAAAACAAATATTTGCTTGCTCTAAATGTGATTTTAAAACGGTTTCATCGTTGGTAAACTGATATCCAAAACTTTCTAACATATCAGATGACCCAGATTGTGATGAAACTGAATAATTACCATGTTTTGCTACTTTTTGTCCGGTTCCGGCAACAATAAAAGAAGTCAGGGTTGATATGTTAAAGGTGTCTTTACCATCACCACCAGTACCAACAATATCAATGGTGTTGTAATCAGAAAAATCTACTTTTATAGCCAGCTCTACTAAAGCGTTTCTAAAACCTGAAAGTTCATCAACAGTTATTGGTCGCATCATAAAAACAGTCATGAATGAGGCTAAATGTGCTTCGTTAAATTTACCTGAAGTAATATCAATTAATACTTGTTTGGCTTCGGTTTTTGATAACTTTTTGTGCTGGTATAAGTTGTTTAAAATATCTTTCATTTGTTGTTTATTACTTTGTTGGCAAAAATGTTTTTTGTGTAACGATTACTTTTTTGCGTTGTTAATAAAGTTTCTAACAATTTGCTCGCCTACTGTTGTTAATATTGATTCAGGGTGAAATTGTACTGCGGATATGTTAAATGTATTGTGCTCTATGGCTTGTATTCCACCATCTTCATCTACCGCTGTGATGCTGATTTGTGAAGGGAAATTTTTATGAGTAGCAATCCAAGAATGATATCTTGCGGCTTCAAATTTTGTAGGAATATCTTTAAAGATAATAGCGTCTTTTTTTGTGATTTCCATTTCTGTAGCTACACCATGAAATACTTCGCCCATGTTTACAATGTTACCTCCAAAAACTTCTGTTATTGCTTGTAGACCTAAGCAAACGCCAAAAATAGGTTTTTTACCAGCGTAGTATTTTATAACATCTTTTAAGATGCCTGCTTCGTCTGGAATTCCAGGACCTGGTGATAAGATAATAGCATCGTATCTTTCGATTTCTTCAATCGAAATTTCGTTATTTCTATATACATCAGGCAAATTACCTGTAATATCTTCTACCATGTGTACCAAGTTGTAGGTAAATGAATCGTAATTGTCTAGTACTAATATTTTCATTTTTTGTTTGTTTTTGCGTTAGGGATTGAAACGGCATCCTTTTTATTTTTTTTAATAAAAAGATATAGTGTAAAGCCCGCTCGAACGCCCTAAATATTTTCGGCTAAAGTCAATGCTTTTTTTAAGGCTGCTAATTTATTGTTTACTTCTTGTAATTCTTTTTCTTCGTCGGAATGAATTACGATTCCGGCACCTGCTTGGTAATACAAAACGTTGTTTTTGCTAACAAAAGAGCGAATGGCGATGGCTAAATTTACCGAACCATCTAAACCGATGATTCCGACTGCCCCACCATAAAATCCGCGCGATTGATTTTCGTAAGTGTCAATTAACTGCATGGCTTTGTATTTTGGCGCGCCGCTTAAGGTTCCGGCAGGAAAGGTGTCACCCACTATTTCAATAGGGTTTCCTTTAATTTTACCTTGCACGGTAGATACTAAGTGAATTACGTGACTAAAATATTGTACTTCTTTAAAAACTTCAACTTTTACGTTTTCGGCGTGTTTACTTAGGTCGTTTCTGGCTAAATCAACTAACATTACATGCTCGGCTGTTTCTTTTTTGTCTTCTGATAACTTTTTGCCTAACTTAATATCCTCAGCCATGTCGCCAGTTCTTCTAAAGGTTCCAGCAATTGGATTGATGATTGCTTTTCCTGCATTTATTTTAATTTGTGCCTCAGGTGAAGAACCCATTAATTTGAAAGAGCCATAATCGAAATAAAACAAATAAGGTGAAGGATTTATAGAGCGTAATGCTCGATACACATTAAATTCGTCTCCTTTAAATTTTTGTTGAAATTGGCGTGATAATACTAATTGAAAAACATCGCCACGTTTACAATGTGCTTTTGCTTTTACTACATATTCTTTAAAATCGTCGTTAGTGCAATTTGAAGTTTCTGTTCCATCAATTTCAAACTTTTGGGTGTTAAATGTTTGTGCTTTAATGATGGTTTCAATTTCTGAAATTCTCGATGCTGTTCCTGCTTCAATATTTTCTATCAACGTCATTTCATCGTTAAAATGATTAATGGCGATAATAAATCGATAAAAACTGTACTGCATTACAGGTATTTTTGACGGCGCATCTTTTACGTTTAGTTGTATGTTTTCGAAATACTGAACGCTATCGTAAGTTGAATATCCGTATAATCCGTTGAATGATTTTAATTCGTCAGGACAATCTAAGGTGATTGATTTTGAAAAATCATCAAACAAGCTGTAAAAGTTTTTGTTGATGGTGTTTTTGGTTACAATTTTTCCTTGTTTTGAAACTACAAAAGCATCGTTTTCAACTTTCATAGTTACTATAGGATCAATAGCTATAAACGAAAAACTTTCTTCTTTACTGTGATAGTCAGAGCTTTCTAATAGTAGTGTGTTGGCATATTTATCTCTAAACCGTAAGTACAAACCTACTGGAGTAATGGTGTCTGAAATACGCTTTTTGCTAATTGTTTTAAATGTTGTTTTACTCATTTTTTTATGCTTAAAAAACAAAAAAAGGCTTATCGTGAGATAAGCCTTTTCTTTATAATATATACATATAGGTTTCTTCTCACTTAATTTTTAAGAGAGTTCCACCACCATATGTTGTTTTGTTTCGTCATTATATGGCAAATGTATAAAGTGTTTTTGTGTTTGCAAAATTTATTTTATTAAAAATGCATTTTGTTACAAAATGTTATTCATATTTAACATTTGAAAAATAAATGTCTATGGGAGAGTTTCCTACGTTTTTGATTGTTTTAAAAACAGTTTTATCTTGATTATATATTATTAATACACTTTTTTCTGTATCAAAAAAATCTTCAAAACCTAATACATATACTTGCTTAGTAATTGGGTGTTCTCTTATTACAGAAGTTAATAAAATGTTGTTTGTTGATGGGTTTGCAAACTCTTCAATAGTTTTAGTTTCTGTGTTAAAACGATACACTAATCCTGTGGCTACTTCTGACCAATATATGTGGTTACTTGTCTTATTCATAGAAAACATGCTTGTTTTAAATAAATTAAGAGTAGGGTCGTTTACGGTTACTGTTTCTTTTATCGAATAATCTGTATTCAAACTAATGATTTTGGCATCTCCAGTTCTTTTTTCTGTGACTAACCAAATTATATTGTCTTTGTCTTTAAAAATTCCGCAAATAGCGTCTTCAAAAGTTAATTGAACTTTAATAGATTTATTATCTATATCTAATATTTTTAGTTCTTTATCATCTGCTATTAAAACATTTTTGTTGTCTACTAAAAGTGCTGATTTAGCGTATAAAACTTTAGTTGATATTTCATCTATTTTTTCTCCTATTCCATTGGTAACGTCAAAATAAGATAAATTGTAAGTTCTTCTTCTTCCTCTTCCTCCGGTTGATATCATTAATCCTTCAGTTTCAGAAAACATAGTTAAATAAGAGGGACTTGTTACCTTGGAGTTTGTAATTTCCATTTCTGAATTTAAATTCTCTAAATTTAGTTTAGCTACATAAGCAGGGCCATTTTGACTTACTAAAAATAATTGCTTATCGAACTCTGAAAAAGAAATTGTATTTTCATTTAAAGATTCATATACTTTTGCGGTAAATTCTTGTTTTTCATTTAGGTGGCCTATTGTGGTTTTATCACTTTCAAAAGTTAAAATAAAAGAGTTGTCATAAATAGGTTCAGGTTCTTTTGAATCTTCAGAACATGAAAAAAATGCCATAGTAAGGCACAGTAATAGTACGTTATAAATACGTGTCATTCTATAATTAATTTTAAATTTTAAAAACGTAATTATACATCTATAAACATCAATACCTAATTTATTGTTATATAGTTAAATGTATAAGATTGTTTGCAATTACTTTTAATCCCGAAAGTAAAAACTAATGAATATTTTTGGCAGGTCTCCTGACTTACATCTTGTTATAGCCTTCCCGTAAAAACAGTGGCGTAAGAACATAACAAGTAGCCAATAAATTAGGCTTAAAGTTTACAGTTGCGGGTACAGTTTAGGTATTTCACCTAATTCCCTTTTAATTTACTTTATAAACATAAAGAAAAACCGCCGCAAATATATTTCAGTTTTATTAATTAATAAAATTTTGCAAGTGTATATTCATGTCATTCATATAAAAAGTAAGCTTATTTAATTAAAAATGATTGTAAAAGTTACATTTTTATATATAAATTTATATTTAAATTTATATTTAAAACTAAAAATAAAATATTTGTTTTTATAATGAAACTTCATTCGGTTATTTGTATCATAATTATAAATAAAAAACAAACTTCTTTTCTATTTAAAATTGAAAAGAAAATAAAAAATATAAAAGTTATGTGTGGAATTGTATGTGCGTTTGATTTAAAAGAATCTTCAAAAGTTTTAAGACCTCAGTTATTAGAAATGTCAAAAAAAATTAGACATCGAGGTCCGGATTGGAGTGGTGTTTATAGTGATGATAAAGTAATCATGACGCATGAGCGTTTGGCAATTGTTGATCCTGCTTCAGGGCAACAACCATTATTTAGTGCTGATAAAAAATTGATTCTTGCAGCCAACGGAGAAATTTACAATCATAGAGAATTGCGAACACAATTAGATGGTTCTTATCAATTTCAAACAGCTTCTGATTGTGAGGTGATTTTAGCGTTGTATAAAGAAAAAGGTGTTGATTTTATTGATGATATGAACGGAATTTTTGGTTTTGCGTTGTATGATGTAGAAAAAGATGAATATTTTATTGCACGTGATCATATGGGGATCATTCCATTATATATTGGTTGGGATCAAAACGGAACTTTTTATGTGGCTTCTGAATTAAAAGCTTTGGAGGGAGTTTGTACAAAAATAGAATTATTTCCCCCAGGGCATTATATGTCAAGCAAAGACGGAAAGTTTATACAATGGTATAAAAGAGATTGGAGTGAGTATGAGGCGGTAAAAGAAAATGAAACGAGTATTGCTGAGGTTAAAGAAGCGCTAGAAGCAGCAGTTCATAGGCAATTAATGTCTGATGTTCCTTATGGCGTTTTACTTTCAGGCGGGTTAGATTCATCAGTAACATCTGCTATTGCAAAAAAATATGCTCAAAAAAGAATAGAATCTGATGATAAGTCAGATGCTTGGTACCCGCAGTTACACTCTTTTTCAGTTGGGTTAGAAGGCTCTCCAGATTTGGCAGCGGCACAAAAAGTTGCCGATCATATAGGTACAATTCATCACGAAATAAAGTTTACCATTCAAGAGGGTTTAGATGCTATAAAAGATGTGATTTATAATATTGAAACCTATGATATTACTACAATTCGTTCATCAACACCAATGTATTTAATGGCACGTGTTATTAAATCAATGGGAATTAAAATGGTGTTATCTGGTGAAGGAGCGGATGAAATTTTTGGAGGTTATTTATACTTTCATAAAGCTCCAAGTGCAGAGGAGTTTCATGAAGAAACTGTTCGTAAATTAGACAAATTACACATGTATGATTGTTTACGAGCAAACAAAAGTTTAATGGCTTGGGGAATTGAAGGGCGTGTGCCATTTTTAGATAAAGAATTTATGGATGTTGCTATGCGTATAAACCCGCAAGACAAAATGATTAACGGAGAGCGCATGGAAAAGTGGGTGATTCGTAAAGCTTTTGAAGATATGTTACCAGAAAGTGTTGCTTGGCGACAAAAAGAACAATTTTCAGATGGTGTTGGTTATAGTTGGATTGATACTTTAAAAGAAGTAGTAGAAAAGGAGGTGACAGACGAGCAATTGGCAAATGCTAAGTTTAGGTTTCCAATTCAAACACCAACAAATAAAGAAGAATTTTATTATCGATCTATTTTCGAAGAGCATTTTCCAAGTGATACAGCAGCATTAAGTGTACCGCAAGAAGCAAGTGTTGCTTGTAGTACAGCTACAGCTTTAGAGTGGGATGAGGCATTTAAAAATATGAACGAACCATCGGGTAGAGCAATTATGAATGTGCATGCTGATGCTTATTAGACGCTGCATTAATCTTGATTATTAATGAGGTATGTCATTCTTGTTTAGAAAATAAATTGATTGTTTAATTCGCGTTTGTTATCTTTACAGCGAATGTTCGCTGAAATATTATAAACACACACACTAGTAAAAATGAAAATTAAAAAAGTACTTGTTGCCAATAGGGGAGAAATAGCTATTAGAATATTTAGAGCCTGTACCGAAATTAACGTTAAAACAGTTGGAGTTTATACCTTTGAAGATCGTTATTCATTGCATCGCTATAAGGCTGATGAATCTTATCAAATAGGAGAAAATAACGAGCCTTTAAAACCGTATTTAAATATTGATGAGCTAATTAGAGTTGCATTAGAGAGTGGCGTAGATGCTATACATCCTGGATACGGTTTCTTGTCTGAAAATGCAAATCTTGCTCAAAAATGTGAAGATAATGGTATTGTTTTTATAGGGCCAAAAGTTTCTGTTTTAAAATCTTTAGGAGATAAGATAACGGCAAAAAAAGTGGCTGTAGCTAATAATATTCCTATTATTAGAAGTAATGAAAACCCTTTGGTTGATATTGAAACAGCATTGAGTGAGGCCGAAAAAATTGGGTACCCAATTATGTTAAAAGCCGCTTCTGGAGGTGGTGGAAGAGGAATGCGTGTTATAAGAAATGATGATGAACTAAAAAAAGCATTTGTTGAGAGTAAGCGAGAAGCTTTAAATGCTTTTGGAGATGATACTGTTTTTCTTGAAAAGTATGTAGAAAATCCAAAACACATAGAGATTCAAATTGTAGCCGATAATTTCGGAAATACAGTGCATCTTTTTGAACGCGATTGTTCTGTGCAACGTCGTTACCAAAAAGTAATTGAATTTGCACCATCATTCGATTTAAATCAAGATACAAAAGACGCACTTTATAAATATGCAATCAACATTTGTAAAGCGGTAAATTATAACAATATTGGTACCGTTGAATTTTTGGTTGATGATGATGGCTCAATTTATTTTATTGAGGTAAATCCAAGGGTTCAAGTTGAACACACAGTTACCGAGGTTGTGACAAATATCGATTTGATAAAAACACAATTGTTTATAGCAGGTGGATATAAATTAGCTGATCAGCAAATAAAAATACCAAATCAAGAAGCTGTAAAAGTTAATGGTTATGCTTTGCAGTGTAGAATAACAACTGAAGATCCTCAAAACGATTTTAAACCAGATTATGGAGAAATTACTACCTACAGAAGTGCCTCTGGATTCGGAATCCGTTTAGATGCAGGTAGTGTGTATCAAGGAGCAATTATTTCGCCATTTTTTGATTCTATGTTAGTTAAGGTTACAGCAAATAGTAGAACTTTAGATGGAGCTTGCAGAAAAGTTCGTAGAGCCTTAGCTGAATTTAGAATTAGAGGTGTAAAAACCAACATGCCGTTTCTAGATAATATCTTAAAACACGATACTTTTAGAAAAGGAGCGGTAACAGTAAATTTTATTAAGCAAAATCCTGATTTATTCAATTTTAAAGCGCCTAGAAATAGAGCAACAAAATTAGTTACCTATTTAGGTGATGTGATTGTAAACGGAAATTCGGATGTTAAAAAAATAGATACAACAAAAACGTTTGTAAAACCAATCGTTCCAAAATTTGATGCAAATGCAGCTTATCCGAAAGGAACTAAAGATTTGTTAACAGAGTTAGGGCCTGATAAATTTTCGCAATGGTTAAAAAATGAAAAGAAAGTTCATTTTACAGATACCACCATGCGAGATGCACATCAAAGTTTATTAGCAACTAGAATGCGTACGTATGATATGCTAAAAGTAGCAGAAGGTTACGCAAAAAACAATCCGAATATCTTTAGTATGGAAGTTTGGGGTGGTGCTACTTTTGATGTTTGTATGCGTTTTTTACAAGAAAATCCGTGGGAACGTTTACAGTTACTGCGTAAGGCAATGCCAAATGTATTGTTGCAAATGTTACTTAGAGGTTCAAATGGAGTAGGGTATAAGGCTTATTCTGATAATTTGATTGAAAGTTTTGTGCAGCAATCATGGGAAAATGGAGTAGATATTTTTAGAATTTTCGATTCTTTAAATTGGATGAAATCTATAGCTCCGTGTATAGAACATGTAAGAAATAAAACACAAGGATTAGCAGAAGCTTCAATTTGTTATACAGGCGATATATTAAATCCGAAGAATACAAAATACAATCTTAAATATTACACTTCTTTAGCTAAAGATATTGAAAATGCAGGAGCGCATATTTTAGCAATTAAAGATATGGCAGGTTTGTTAAAGCCCTATGCCGCATATGAATTAGTCTCGGCATTAAAAGAAGAAATAAATATTCCAATTCATTTACATACGCATGATACTTCGTCAATTCAATCAGCAACCTATTTAAAGGCTATTGAGGCTGGGGTTGATGTGGTTGATGTGGCTTTAGGTGGATTGTCTGGGTTAACTTCGCAACCCAACTTTAATTCAGTTGCTGAAATGATGAAGTTTAATGAGCGCGAAAATGATTTAAACATCGATTCTTTAAATGAATATTCTAATTATTGGGGAGCGGTTAGAGAATATTATTACCCGTTCGAATCTGGTTTAAAAGCAGGATCAGGAGAGGTTTTTAAACACGAAATTCCTGGTGGACAATATTCTAACTTAAAGCCACAAGCGCAAGCATTAGGTTTAGAAGATAGATTCCACGAAATCACTAAAATGTATGGCGATGTAAATTTACTCTTTGGTGATATTGTTAAGGTTACTCCAAGTTCTAAAGTAGTTGGAGATATGGCACAGTATTTAGTAAGTAATAATTTAACGGTACAAGATGTTTTAGAACGAGGTGATACTATTTCGTTTCCGCAATCAGTAGTTAGTTTTTTTAAGGGAGATTTAGGACAGCCAGTTGGTGGTTTTCCAAAAGACCTTCAGAAGTTAATTTTAAAAGATGACACACCTTACACAGACAGGCCAAACGCTCATATAGCACCTTTAGATATTGAAGCTGAATATGAAGATTTCAAGAAAATATTTGAAAACGATTTAAGTCGTCCTATAGATTTTACGGATTTTTTATCCTATAAATTATATCCAAAAGTATTTACAGAGGCTTACAATAAGCATTTAAAATACGATAGTTTACTAAACCTTCCAACTAAGAATTTTTTCTATGGAATGGAAAGAGGTGAAGAAATCATTGTCGAATTAGATAAAGGTAAAACCTTGTTAATTACGTTAGATTCTGTAGGAAGACCAAATGAAGACGGAATGGTGAAAGTTTACTTTAAAGTAAATGGACAAGGTAGAACAGTTTTAATAAAAGATGAGTCAATAAAGATTGATAAAGTAGCACACGTTAAAGCTAATAAAAGTGAACCAAAAGAAATTGGAGCACCGTTGCAAGGAATGTTGTCAACAATATTGGTTAAAAAAGGAGAAAAAGTAAGTAAAAATCAGCCTTTATTTATTATTGAAGCGATGAAAATGGAAACTACAATTACGGCAAATGAAGAAGGAGTAGTTCAAGAGCTTATTTTAAAAGCAGGGATTATGGTAAATTCAGAAGATTTAGTGTTAAAACTAACGTAAAAGTTTTTGTTTCTGATATAAAAACCTTGCGTTAGTAAGGTTTTTTTTGTTTTTGTCATTTTTTTTTAAGGTAAATCTTGTCAATTTGTAAAACAAGGTGCTTTTTAACGTGTTTAAGGCGGTTTTGTTTTTTAGGGTGAAAAAATAAATATAAAAATTATATTAAAGCAAAAGCTTTTATTTAAGGTCTTAAAATTGTAAGTTTGTTAGGTTAAAAATACCTTATTATAGGTTTTTTTAAAATAAAAACTAAAAACGCACTTTTCATAATGAGCGAAGAAAAAAAACATAATTATTCAGCCGATAGTATTCAGGCATTAGAAGGAATGGAGCATGTAAGAATGCGTCCGTCGATGTATATTGGAGATGTTGGTGTTAGAGGTTTACATCATTTAGTATATGAAGTTGTAGATAACTCTATTGATGAAGCAATGGGAGGTCATTGTGACGCCATAGATGTTACTATTAATGAAGATAATTCTATAACAACCAAAGATAACGGTCGTGGTATTCCTGTTGGAATTCACAAAAAAGAAGGTGTTTCTGCATTACAGGTTGTAATGACAAAAATTGGAGCTGGAGGTAAATTTGATAAAGATTCATATAAAGTTTCTGGAGGGTTGCACGGAGTAGGTGTAAGTTGTGTAAACGCATTATCAGATCATTTAACAGCGACCGTTCATAAAGAAGGTAAAGTTTGGCAACAAGAATATGAAAAAGGAAAAGCCTTATATCCTGTTAAAACAATAGGAGAAACTGATTTTACAGGTACCATTGTAACTTTTTTACCAGACAAATCAATATTTGCGCAAACTACCGAGTATAATTATGATACACTATCAGCTCGTTTAAGAGAATTAGCTTACTTAAATAAAGGAATCACAATAACTTTAACAGATAAGCGAAATACAGATGATGAAGGTAATTATATCACTGAAACTTTTAAAAGTACAGAAGGATTACCTGAGTTTATTACATATTTAGATAGCACACGAGAGCAATTAACAGCGAATGTTATTTCAATGGAAGGTGAAAAAAATGGAATTCCGGTTGAGGTAGCCATGGTGTATAATACATCATATTCTGAAAACTTACATTCGTATGTAAATAATATTAATACACACGAAGGAGGAACTCATTTATCTGGTTTTAGACGTGGATTAACGCATACCTTAAAAAAATATGCAGACGAATCAGGATTGCTTAAAAATGTAAAGTTTGAAATTGCAGGAGATGATTTTCGTGAAGGATTAACAGCAATCGTTTCTGTAAAAGTAGCAGAACCACAATTTGAAGGACAAACAAAAACAAAATTAGGGAATAGAGAAGTAACCTCTGCTGTATCACAAGCTGTAGCAGAAATGTTAACTGATTATTTAGAAGAGAATCCTAATGATGCTAAAACAATAGTTCAGAAGGTAATCTTAGCCGCACAAGCACGTCATGCCGCGCGTAAAGCACGTGAAATGGTACAGCGTAAAACGGTAATGAGTATTGGTGGTTTACCTGGTAAATTATCTGATTGTTCAGAAACGGATCCAGCACAATGTGAAATTTTCTTAGTTGAGGGAGATTCGGCAGGTGGAACGGCAAAACAAGGTAGAGATCGTAACTTTCAGGCAATTCTTCCGCTACGTGGAAAAATATTGAATGTTGAAAAAGCGATGCAGCATAAAGTTTTTGAAAATGAAGAAATCAAAAACATGTTCACAGCTTTAGGTGTATCTATCGGAACAGAAGAAGATCCAAGAGCTTTAAACTTATCTAAAATACGTTATCATAAAGTAGTTATTATGTGTGATGCCGATGTAGATGGTTCGCATATTGCTACGTTAATTCTTACTTTTTTCTTTAGATACATGAGAGAGATGGTAGAGCAAGGGTATATTTATATTGCAACACCACCTTTATATTTAGTAAAGAAAGGACAAAAAAGAGAATATGCCTGGGATGATAATCAACGTGATTTAATTGCTCAAAAATTAGGAGGAAGTGTAAGTATTCAGCGTTATAAAGGTCTTGGAGAGATGAATGCTGAGCAGTTATGGGATACTACAATGAATCCCGAGTTCAGAACATTACGTCAAGTGACAATTGATAGTATGACAGAAGCTGATAGAGTATTTTCAATGCTAATGGGAGATGAGGTGCCACCACGTAGAGATTTTATCGAACGTAATGCAAAATATGCAAATATTGATGCCTAACAATATCTTAATAATAAAATTAAAAAGCTCAATCTTAAAAGATTGAGCTTTTTTTATACATTTGTTAAAAATAAAAATGTAATAACATGAAAAAAATTACTTTATCACTATTGGCAGTTTTTGGTTTGATGTTTAATGTAAGTGCTCAAGACGGACCAGAAGGAATGTTATTTGCAGACTCAGAAGACACTAATCGTTTAATAAACGCATACATGAACCCAGCAATGAAGGGGCTGGTTTATGGAATGAGTAATGGTTGGTATCATACGGCTAAAGTTCACAAAAAATTTGGATTCGACATTACCATAGGTGTTAGTGGAGCTACTGCACCTTCAAAAGAAGAAATGTTTTCTTTATCTAACTTAAAATCTATAAATCAAGCTACAGGCGGAGGGATAACTTCAGCTACAGTAGTAGGTTCTGAGAATGACGGTAGTAATGCAACAGTAACATTTCAAGAAAATGGAATAACTTATACAGGAACTTTTGAAATGCCTGGAGGAGTTAAAGAAAGTTTACCATTAGACTTTGTTCCTGCACCAGCAATACAGGCAAGTTTAGGATTGCCTTTTAAATCGGAAGTGATTTTACGTTTTGTACCTAAGGTTGGAGAAGATGATGTAAAAGGGAGCTTGTTTGGTATTGGGCTTAAAAAAGAGATAACTAGTTGGTTTGGTCCTTTAGATAAATTACCACTTCACGTATCTATATTAGCAGCATACACAACAATGGGGGTTGATTATGATATAAAAGATGAAAATACAAGCGATAATATTGCTATCGAAAATGGAAAAATAGATTTTGATTTAAATTCTTATACAGTTCAAGCAATTGCTTCGTTAAACTTTCCAATCATTAATGTTTATGGAGGTGTTGGGTATACAGGAGGTTCATCAAGTGTAGACATGTTAGGTAAATATACATTATCATACAATGCCTCTTTAAATCAAAGAGTTCTTAATGACCCTTTAAATTTAGATTCTAATACTGGCAGATTTAACGCAACTATAGGTACACGGTTAAGTTTAGGTTTCTTTAAAATATTTGGAAGTTATACAATGCAAGAATATAATTCTGTAAATGCAGGTATTGCTTTTAGCTTTAGATAAGCAACACTAAAAATAAGATAGATAAAACCTCGTTGAAATTTCAATGAGGTTTTGTTTTTATATCCATAGTCAAATCGTTATTTTTGTGCAACTTAAATTAATCATCACAATTAAATAGATAAAAAAAATGAAAGTAACAGTTGTAGGAGCAGGTGCTGTAGGTGCAAGTTGTGCAGAGTACATTGCAATTAAAAATTTCGCATCAGAAGTTGTATTAGTAGATATTAAGGAAGGTTTTGCTGAAGGTAAAGCAATGGATTTAATGCAAACAGCTTCTTTAAATGGTTTTGATACTAAAATTACAGGTACTACTGGTGATTATAGTAAAACTGCAGGTTCGGATGTTTGTGTAATTACTTCAGGTATTGCTCGTAAACCAGGTATGTCTCGTGACGAGTTGTTGGGAATCAATGCAGGTATTGTAAAAACGGTAGCTTCTAGTTTAGTAGCAGAATCACCTAATACAATTATCATTGTGGTTTCTAATCCAATGGATACTATGACTTATTTAGTACATAAAGCAACTGGATTACCTAAAAATAGAATTATTGGTATGGGTGGAGCTTTAGATTCTGCTCGTTTTAAATATCGTTTAGCAGAAGCTTTAGGAGCGCCTATTTCTGATGTAGATGGAATGGTTATTGGAGGGCATTCAGATAAAGGAATGGTTCCTTTAACGCGTTTAGCTACTCGTAACTCTGTACCAGTTTCTGAATTTTTATCAGAGGAAAGGTTAGAACAAGTAAAACAAGATACTAAAGTTGGTGGAGCAACTTTAACAGGTTTATTAGGTACTTCTGCGTGGTATGCACCAGGAGCAGCGGTTTCAGGGATGGTACAAGCGATTGCTTGTGATACTAAGAAAATATTTCCATGTTCAACTTTATTAGATGGTGAATACGGATTATCAGATTTATGTATTGGAGTTCCTGTTGTTTTAGGTAAAGATGGAATTGAAAGTATTGTAACAATTAATTTATCTGATGCAGAAAAAGAACACTTAACGGCATCAGCTGAAGCTGTTAAAAATAACAATGCTGCTTTAAATTTATAGATAGTTTTTGTTGTAGTAACATAAAAAAACCTGTGTAGTTTTAACTATACAGGTTTTTTATTTAAAAAAAAAATAATTTTTTGTAAGGCTTTGTAAGAAATAGCGTCTTATGTAAAAGAGAAGCATACATAGTGTTTCTTTTTCATAGTTTTTCATAGCAATTTTCCCACTTCATTCGTGAAGTGGGTTATTTTTTACTTAAAAACTACACTGTTTGTTGTACTACTTCAAACAACTCTCCGCCTTCACATTTAATTGTTTTTTGCTTAAATTTTACAATTAACTGATAGTCATGTGTAGCCATTAAAATAGTTTTTCCGCTTTTGTGAATTTCATTTAATAGCTGCATTACTTCTAAAGATGTTTTAGGGTCTAAATTTCCCGTAGGCTCATCAGCTAAAATTAACTCAGGATCGTTTAATAATGCTCTAGCAATAGCTACCCGTTGTTGCTCACCTCCAGAAAGTTCAAATGTTTTTTTGTAGTATTTTTCTTTCATACCTACTTTGTCTAAAACCTCATAAATCTTATCTTTCATTTCAGTTTTGTTTTTCCATCCAGTGGCTTTTAAAACAAATTCTAGATTTTCAAAAACGTTTCGATCGTTTAGTAATTTAAAATCCTGAAAAACGATCCCTAATTTTCTTCTTAAAAAAGGAATGTCATTTTCTTTCATCTGTTTTAAATCAAAACCTACAATTTCGCCCAAACCACGTTGCAAGCGTAAATCGCCATAAAGCGTTTTTAGTAAGCTACTTTTACCGCTTCCTGTTTTTCCTATCAAATAATAAAAATCACCTCTATTTAATTTGAAGTTGATTTTTGATAACACTAAATTGTCTTGCTGATAAATATCAGCATTTTCAAGATGTAAAACAGGTTTTTCCATAAATCGATTGGTTTTTACAAATCTAAAATTTTATTATGTAATTCTATAACATTTCTTACTTTTGATGCGTTGTTTTCCAACAAAAACAAAAAAGGAACGTTATACCTCTTAGATAACTAAAAAATATGAGATTTATTTGTTACAAAAAAAGCTATTATTTATTATTTATAATCGCTTTTTCAACAACGATAGTAGCCCAAGAATCAGCCATTAATTCAGCAATAACAGCCAATTATCATAAGGCAGTAAAACTATACAATAACAAAGCTTACGCCGCTGCGCAGAGTTTGTTTATTGAGGTTTCAAAGAATGCGAATATTCATGAAAACAAGAAATCAGAAGCTGATTATTATGATGCAATGTGTGCTATAAAGTTAATACAAGACGATGCCAATGATAAGGTGTTAGCATTTGTAGAAAATTACCCGTATAGTAATAAAAAAGAAAAAGCTTTTTTAAATGTGGGTAACTATTATTTTGCTAACAGAAAAGCGGCACATGCATTAAAATGGTATCAAAAAGTAAATGAAAAACTATTAAGCCAGCCAGAAAGAGATGAGTTAAACTATAAAATGGGATATGCTTTATTGGTTTCTAATTATTTAAAAGATGCAAAATCTAGATTTCAAACCTTGTTAGGAAACCCAATTTATGGTAACGATGCCCGCTATTACTTTGGATATATTGCATACAAACAAGAGAATTTTGGAGAAGCAGAAAATAATTTAAGCCAACTAGCAAATGACGCAACGTATCAGGCAAAAGCTAATTATTATATTTTAGATATTAGTTTTAAAGCAGGACGTTTTGATAAGTCGGTTAAAATAGGAACACAGCTTTTAGAAAAGTCAAAAGACGAAAAAGAGATTTCTCAAATATCTAAAATAGTTGGAGAAAGTTATTTTAACCTAAAAAAATACGCTGAGGCAATTCCGTATTTAACAGCTTATAAAGGAAAAAACGGAAAATGGAATAATACTGATTATTATTATTTAGGATACGCCTATTATCAGCAAAAAAACTATGAAGAAGCAATTGGTAACTTTAATAAAATTATAGATGGTAATAACAAAGTAGCTCAAAATGCTTACTATCATTTAGGGGAGTGTTATTTAGAATTACAAAAAAAACCAGCAGCGTTAAATGCATTTAAAAATGCTAGCGAGATGGATTTTGATTTAAAAATAACAGAAAGTGCTTCGTTAAGCTACGCAAAGTTAAGTTACGAGCAGGGAAATCCGTATAAAAGTGTACCAGATGTATTAAAAGATTTTTTAGCAAAATATCCTAATTCATCCAATGCATCTGAAATAAATGACTTGTTAATTACTTCTTATTTACACCAGCAAGATTATCAAGGAGCTTTAGATTATTTGAGCACCACAAAATCTATTGCTAACGAAAATATAGCGAAAGAAGTGTCATTATATAGAGGGATTCAATTATTCAATGAAGATAAATTATTAGAAGCAAAATCATTTTTTAAGACAGCAACTGCATCACAAAATAGTTTAGTGAATAATAAAGCAACCTTTTGGTTAGCAGAAACTGAATATTTATTAGGTAATTATAAAAATGCTCTAACTAATTTTTTATTAATAACTGACACAAGTTTAGAAGACACTAAAAGATTAGAGTACCACATAGCATACGCTTATTTTAAACAAAAAGAATATGAAAAATCAGCAAAACATTTTCAACAATTTTTGGCACTTAAGTTAGATGATAATGATATAAATGATGATGCTTCAAATCGATTAGGAGATTCTTATTATGCTTCTAAAAATTATTCAAAAGCAATAGAATCGTATAAAAAAGTAATTGACGAAGGTGGTGTTGGAGCAGATTATGCACAGTATCAAACAGCAATGAGTTATGGTTTTAAAGGGGAAAATGATGCTAAAATTACAAGTTTGAAAAAATTGGTGACCAACCATACAGATTCTCAATTACAAGACGATGCTTTATTTCAAATAGCAACAACGTATACAACGATAAACAACTCGAGCCAAGCGCAAAAAACATATAATAGTTTATTGTCAAAACACGCAACTAGTAATTACGTACCTACTGTTTTGTTACGTCAAGGATTGTTATACTACAATAATAATAAAAACACAAAAGCATTACAAAAATATAAGGAAGTAGTAGCAAAACATCCAAATTCAAAAGAAGCAAAACAAGCAGTTACTAATGTTAAAAATGTATATATAGATATCGGTAAGGTTGATGAATATGCGACATGGGTTAAAAACGTGAAATTTGTAAACGTTACGGATGCTGAGCTTGATAATGCAACCTATCAAGCTGCTGAAAATAAATTTTTAGAAAATAATAATACAAAAGCAATCACAGGTTTTCATAAGTATCTTCAAGCATTTCCTGGCGGAATTAATGCATTAAAAGCACATTTTTATTTAGCGCAATCTTATAATAATACACATCAGTTTAAAAGCGCTGTTCCGCATTATACTTATGTGATTACTCAAAATAAAAGTGAATTTACAGAAGAATCACTAACTAAATTAGCTAAAATTTATTTAGAAAAAGAAGATTGGGATAACGGAATGAAAATTTTAGCACAGCTAGAAAAACAAGCCAATTATCCGCAAAATATCACCTTTGCACAAAGTAACTTAATGAAAGGATATTACAATAAAAAGGAATATACAAATGCAATAAGTTATGCCGAAAAAGTTTTAGGAAAAGGAAAAGTAGCCACAAATATCATTGAAGATGCTAAAGTAATAATGGCACGATGTGCTTTTAAAACCAATGATTATTTAACGGCAGAAGAGTTTTTTAATGAAGTAGGTAAAAACGCTACAGGTGAGTTAAAAGCTGAAACATTATATTACAATGCTTTCTTTTTAAATGATTATAAAGATTACGAAGCATCTAACAAAGCGGTACAAAATTTAATAGCTAATTATTCATCATACAAATATTGGGGAGTAAAAAGTTATATTATTATGGCTAAAAATTATTATGCTTTAAAAGATGCTTATCAGGCAACCTACATCTTAGAAAACATTATTAAAAACTTTACACAATTTAAAGATGTAATTGAAGAAGCTACTAATGAACTTCGTTCAATTAAAAATAAAGAAGCTAAAACCAACGAATCAGTAACTAACCAAAACTAAAATTTGTTACTAACAAAAAAGAGTTCAATGATTAAATCAATGAGAAAGTATTTAGGTTTACTTGTTTTATTTGTAATAACAATTGCAAATGCGCAAGAAAAAAAAGCATCCGAAAAAGCAAAAGATTCCATTATAAAAACCGAGGTAGTAAAGGTGGTAACCTCTTATGTACCTAAAATTACTGATGCTTTTAAAATAAAACAAAAACCAATAATAAAGCATACTAAAGAAACCCAAAAAAAAGCGTTAGAATACACAATTTTTTCAGTGCCTGTTGCTTCTACATTTATTCCTAAAAGTGGTGTAATGAAAAAGGTAGATTTAGGAAAAAGAGAAACGCTATATGATAATTATTTTTCTTTAGGTTTAGGAAATAAGATCACCCCTTTTTTAGAAGCTTATATACGACAAAACGAAAGTTATAACAGTGAGTTGGGGGGGCATTTAAAATTTTTATTATCAGCAGATCCAGTAGAAAAAACACGATTAAGCAGTACTTTTTACGATCTTAGTTTAAATTTATTTTATGCTCAACAAGAGCGTTACTTAAATTGGAGAGCAGGTATTGAAGCAGCACGAAATAAACACAATTGGTATGGTTTACCAACTAATATAAATTTTACAGACGCAACTATAAGTGCTATTGAAGAAGAGCAATCATACACCTCTTTTAAAGTTTTTGGAACTATAAAATTTGACGATTCTTATTTAGAAGAAGGTAATGCTGCTGTTTCATTTTTAACAGACGGAATAAGTAGTAGTGAGTTTTTAATAGATGGAAACGCAAAGTTTAGATTACCGTTAGATAATTTTCATCGTCAATTAAACGATCTTTATATAAATACGACGCTAAGCTATTTAGGTACTAAATTTGAAAACGAATATGCTACAAGAGGTGAGTTAAAACATAGCTTTTTTAATTTAGGGGTACACCCAACGTACAATTTTAGAGTGCAAGACTTGGCAATTAAAATAGGAGCAAAAGCGTATTTTTCGTTAGATTTAGAAAATAGAAATAACAACTTTTTTATATACCCAGATGTAGAAATTTCATATCCAATAGTAAAAGATTTTGCAAATGTTTTTGTGGGTGCTTCAGGAGATTTAGAAACCAATACTTATAAAAGTTTATCAAGCAAAAACCCTTACATTTCACCAACGCAAAAATTATTACAAACAAATACTAAATACAATGCCTTTGTAGGAGTTAGAGGGAAGTTAGATGGGCAGTTTAGTTATAACTTTAAAGCAAGTTATACAGATATAGAAAACAACCCGTTTTTTGCCGTAAATCAATCAAAATCTAACGGAGATAATATTGCAGGAGTAGATGCTTTTTCTTTCTACGGATATGATTATGGAAACTCATTTAATACAATATATGACGATATTAAAAAAACTTCTTTTTTTGGAGAAGTTGCTTTTGAAGGAGTTAAAAATCTTAGTATTGGTTTAAATGGGCAGTTTAATAATTTTACCTTAACAAAGGAATTAGAACCTTGGAACACTCCAAAAATTAATGGAGAACTTTTTGGAACTTACAAAACTGATAAATGGTTTGCAGGAGCAAATCTATTTTTCGTAGGCGAACGAAAAGGAAAATTATATGAAGTTTTACCAGCTAAAAACTTTTCAACTATTACGATGGATGCCTATTTTGATATTAATTTTAATGGAGGGTACCATTTTAATGATTCATTTTCGGTTTTTTTAAATCTTAATAACATATTGAATAATAGCTACCAAAGGTTCAATAATTTTAACGTGCAAGGTTTTCAGGCAATGGGAGGTTTAACTTGGAAATTTGATACTATTTTCTAAAAAAAAACAAGCTAATATTGGTGTATAAAACTATTTGCAAAGTGTAATTACACTAGTATTGTAATAATTGGTATAAATTATAGTTTTATTGGTTTTTTTACGATTAAAATATAAAACTTACATTTAGGGCACATTAAAACAGTGTTATAAATGAAAAAACTATCCATCTTATTAATCACAGGACTATTTGTAGTTTCTTGTAAAACAGCAAAAAAAGAAACAACCTTAACATCTAAAGATTTTTCTTCGGAAGAAAAAATAGATTCTACACAAATAAAGCACCTATTTAATACAGCTTTAACCAAAGGGAAGTCGTACGAATGGTTGAGAGATTTAACCACTAATGTTGGTAGTCGATTATCAGGTTCAGAGGGAGCAGCAAAGTCGGTTGTTTGGAGTGAGAAATTAATGAAAGAAGTAGGATTAGATTCTGTTTGGTTGCAACCAGTTATGGTTCCGCATTGGGTTCGTGGAGAAAAAGAGGTGGCTAATTATAACTTTAACGGCAAAGAAATTAATGTGCCTGTTTGTGCTATCGGAGGATCTATTGCAACACCAATTAACGGAATTACAGCCGAAGTTATTGAAGTAAAAAGTTTAAAAGAAGCTGAAAGTTTAGGTACTAAAGCACAAGGGAAAATAGTTTTTTTTAATGGTGCTTTTGATAATACATTAATTCAAACATTTAAAGCCTACGGCGGATGTGTAGGGCAGCGATTTGGTGGTGCAGCAGCTGTAGGTAAATTTGGTGCAAAAGCGGTAATAGTACGTTCAATGACTAACGGAATTGATGATTATCCGCATACAGGGTCAATGGGATATGGAGATATTCCTAAATCAGAATATATTCCTTCAGCAGCAATTAGTTCAAGAGCTGCCGAAAATTTAAGTAAGCATTTAAAAGAGAATCCTACACTTAAATTTTATTTAAAACAAAGTTGTGAAATTTTACCAGATGCTCCTTCACACAATGTAGTTGGAGAGATTAAGGGAAGTGAAAACCCAGATAATATTATGGTAATCGGGGGGCATTTAGATTCTTGGGATTTGGGTGATGGTGCTCATGATGACGGAACAGGAATTGTGCAATCATTAGAGGTTGCTTATTTATTAAAAAAGAATAATGTCAAACCTAAAAACACCATCCGAATCGTGTTTTTTATGAATGAAGAAAACGGTTTGCGTGGCGCAACGGAATATGCACGTTTGGCAAAATTAAATAACGAGCATCATATCGGAGCTTTAGAATCAGATGCAGGAGGACATACACCTAGAGGGTTTTCTATTGATGCAAATGATAAAAACAGAAAGTTATTACAAAGCTGGAAAAAATTATTAGCCCCTTATGGATTGCACGATATTACCGCAGGCGGAAGCGGTGCAGATATCGGTCCGTTAAAAGATGACCATGTTACTTTGGTAGGGTATCGCCCAGATTCGCAACGTTACTTTGATTATCATCATGCAGCTACTGATACTTTCGATAAAGTTAATAAACGCGAACTAGAATTAGGAAGCGCATCAATGGCAAGTATTGTGTATTTGATGGATAAATATTTATATAATAACGAAACCATTAAACCATAATTTATGGATGTTTTAGTTTTAATACTCCGAATAATTTTTGGAGTATTTTTAGCATACGTAGGAATCATGCATTTTGTAAAGCCTCGTTTTTTTAACGGATTTATACCAAAACCATTACCTAAGTTAACAGTAAATTATATAGCTGGTTTTGTAGAGTTTACAATCGGAATAGGTCTTTTATTTAATGCAACAGTAAAAAATGCAGCCATCGGTTTTTTTATATTGATGATTATTTTCTTACCATTACACATATGGGATTTGTTCAGAGAAAAACCCGCAATTGGTTCTAAGAAAATCGCAATTATACGCTTGCCTATACAATTCTTACTTTTATATATCGCATATTTAATATATTCAAACTCATGAAAAAATTATTATTACTTTTTGTAATTTCAATAGCTGTTGTTTCTTGTAAACAACAAGAAAAAGTAGATTTAATAGTTGCAAATGCAAATGTGTATACAGTAAATTCAAATTTTGATAAAGCAGAAAGTTTTGCTGTAAAAGAGGGTAAGTTTATAGCTGTTGGAACAAACAAAGAAATTCAAGAAAAATATGCTGCATTAAAAACAATTGATGCCAAAAATAAAGCGGTATATCCTGGTTTTATAGATGGACATTGTCATTTTTACGGATTAGGTTTACAGCAGCAAAAAGTGAACTTAGTAGGAACAAAAAGTTACGATGAAGTATTACAGAAGTTAGTTGCATTTCAGAAAGAAAAAAGTACGAATTTTATTACAGGTCGTGGTTGGGATCAAAATGATTGGGAAGTAAAAGAATTTCCAACCAAAGAAAAATTAGACGCTTTATTTCCTGAAACTCCCGTGGCAATTCGTAGAATTGACGGACATGCAATGTTGGTAAATCAAACAGCTATTAATTTAGCAGGAATCACTATTAATACTAAAATTGATGGAGGTGAATTTGTCAAAAAAGAAGGACAACTTACAGGTGTTTTAATAGATAATGCAATGAATTTTATTAAAGTTCCAAAACCGAATAAACAAGAACAAATCCAAGCTCTAAAAGATGCTGAGAAAATTTGTTTTGATTTAGGTTTAACAACTGTTGATGATGCAGGACTAGATAAACAAGTTATTGAATTGATAGATAGTTTGCAGCAAACAGGCGATTTAAAAATGCGTATTTACGCAATGATTTCTAACAATAAAGAAAACTTAGATTACTACCTGAATAAAGGTATTATTAAAACAGATAGGTTACATGTTCGTTCGGTTAAAGTGTATGCAGATGGAGCTTTAGGTTCGCGAGGAGCTGCTTTAAAGGATGCATATGCTGATAAAAAAGGACATTTTGGTGCTTTGGTAAACTCGTATGATGATCTTCAGCGTTTAGCAAAAAGAATTGCTACTTCAGAGTATCAAATGAATACGCACGCCATAGGAGATTCAGCAAATTATGTAATGCTTAATACGTACAATAAAGTGTTGAAAAATAAAGAAAATCGCCGTTGGAGAATTGAACATGCTCAAATTGTAGCTTTAAAAGATTTTCATCATTTTAAAAACATTTTGCCATCAATTCAACCAACACATGCTACCAGTGATATGTATTGGGCTGAAGATCGTGTAGGAGCAGCAAGAATTAAAGGTGCTTATGCTTATAATGATTTATTGAAACAATACGGTAAAGTTGCTTTAGGAACTGATTTCCCTATTGAAAACGTAAGTCCGTTATATACCTATTATGCAGCAACTATAAGAAAAGATTTAAAAGGGTATCCTGAAAAAGGATATCAAATGAATAATGCTTTATCAAGAGAAAATGCTTTAAAAGGGATGACTATTTGGAATGCTTTTGCTAATTTTGAAGAAGCTGAAAAAGGAAGCATCGAAGTTGGTAAACTTGCCGATTTTATCACCTTAGAAAATGATATTGTAACTGTTGCAGGTAACAAAATTCCGAATACAAAAGTTTTAGCAACGTATGTAAGTGGCGAAAAAGTAAATTAATCAAATTATAAAACGAACCCCTTTTATGAAAATGTATTTTTATATAGTATTAGTAGCATTATTTATGTCATGTAGTAGTGACGATGATATTAATTATGACGCCAAAAATGAAGCAGATATTGTTAAATATATTGCTGATAATAATTTATCAGCAACTAAAAGCAATTCAGGGTTGTATTATATTATAAGTAGCGAAGGTAATGGAACAAGACCAACAGTAACATCAAATGTGAAAGTAGCTTATAAAGGTTATTTTTTAAATGGAGATATTTTTGATCAAAATACAGCAGGAGTTGAATTTAACTTACAAGAAGTTATTAAAGGGTGGACAGAAGGAATTACATATTTTAAAGAAGGAGGTAAGGGTGTTTTATTGGTTCCATCAAAATTAGGATACGGAAGTAATGGAAGGTCTGGAATACCTGGTGGATCGGTTTTAATTTTTGATATTAACTTGTTAGAGGTAAATTAAAAAGTAGTAACTTTTTTAAACACGTTAAATAATTATTGTTTAACGTGTTTTTTTATACATAAAAATGCATCTTTTTTTATGTTAAAAAGTCTACTATATGAATTTAAAATATAAATATCATGAAATATAAAAATCAATGTACGTGCAATTGTGATGGTTGTAAAACGGGAAATTGTTCAAATTGTACTTGCGAAAGCTGTTCATGTAACAATTGCAACTGTTAAACAACAAGTTTGTTAACTATAACAGAAATTATTCTTAAATTTATAAGGAATAATTTCTGTTTTTATTTCAATATAAAATGACAACAAATCAAGTTTGGACACAATATGCAGATGATGTTAAATACTTTATTTTAAGTAAGGTAAAAGATGTTGCGATAGCAGATGATATTTTGCAAGACACTTTTATAAAAATACATACCAAATTGCATGTTACGAAGTTGAAATCGTGGATTTTTACCATTGCCAGAAATACTATGATGGATTATTTTAAAACTACAAATAAAACTTTTGAATTGGCTGGTTTCGAAACTGAAACAAAAATAGAAGAACAAGAACATACTGAAAAAGATTGCTTACAAGGCATCTTACAAAACTTACCTAAAATATATCGAGATCCTTTGTTTTTATCTGATATTAAAGGCTTGAAGCAACAAGAGGTTGCCGATATTTTAAAACAAAGTTTATCAACAACAAAATCACAAATTCAACGCGCTCGTAGATTGATGGCAAAAGGATTTATGGATTGTTGCGGCTTTGTATTAAATGAAGAGGGCAAGCTTGTTGGAGAGGTTCAGGACAAGGGTGATTGTAAAGTATGTAGATAAATAAAGTAATGATTTAATGTTTTTGTTAATTTTGATTAAAATAAAAATATAAAAAAATGAAAATTAGCTTAGTACTTAATATTGTTTTAGCCTTTGTTTTAGTTTCGTGTAAAAATCAAGAAAATAAAATAAATAAACAGGCACCTAATCAAAATCAGGTAGAGTTTAAAAATAAAGGACATAAACTAGTTTATCAAATGATAAAAAAAGTAGGAGACTATGATGTGCTTTATAATAAAAAAGATGTTGCATATACATATACTTATAAAACACCTAAAGGTGAGATAGATGTATCTACTGAGAAGTATATTTTCGAGGGGGAATTGTCATACGGTAGATATAAAAAACATGAAAGAACGTTGCCTAATCTAGAAGGTCAAATAGAGCAAGGTTATGACGGAAGTAAGTTTTGGTTAAAGAATAATGGAAAAATAGTAAAAGATTCTGTCGCATTAAAAAGAGTTGCTTTTAATAGGCCTACCAATTATTATTGGTTTACCATGATGCAAAAGTTATTAGATCCAGGTGTGAGGTATAAATTTATTAAAGAAGAGTTTATCGGTAAAATAAAATACGATGTTGTTAAGATTACATTTGAGTCTGAAAACAATGAGGCAAAAGATATTTATCAACTTTATATAAATCAGCAAACAAAGTTAGTTGATCAATTTTTATTTACCGTTATGGACTTTGGGAAAACAGAACCTTTTTTAATGGAATTGAAATATGAAAATATTGAAGGGTTATTAATACCAACAAAACGTAGGTATAAAAGTTCTAATTGGAATGCAGAGGTAACAAAAAAACCATGGATATTAGTTGATTGGTCAGATATTAAATTTAATAATAATTTAAGTAAACTTGAGTTTGAACAATAAATTTTAATGTTTTAAAAGTTAAAGTATTCATAATTTTTATAAAAAAAAATGTGAATGCTTTAATTTCGTTTGTATAAAATCAAACAGATGTCTAAAAAAATTCTATTCCTATTCGCAATGCTATTTAGTTTTGGTATTGCAATTTCGCAAAATTCTTTAATTCGAAAACCAGCTATAAGTAATGATGGTTCACAAATGGCTTTCAGTTATCATGGCGATATTTGGTCATATAATTTTAGGAATAAACAGGCAAAAAGATTAACAATTCATAAAGGGTACGAAAGCAATCCGGTGTGGAATATTAACGATACCGAAATCGCATTTTCATCAAACAGAAAAGGAAATGATAATGTGTTTACAACGACTCTTAATGGAGGAGTGCCAAAACAACTAACGTATTATCCAACAGCAAATATTCCTACCGATTGGACATCAAAAGGTACTGTTGTATTTACCACAGGAAGAGTTTATCGTGGCCCAGAATGGGATAAGCAAATGTATACGGTAAATGAAAAAGGAGGTACGCCACAACGATTATTAACAGCTTATGGTGAGTTAGCTTCGGTTTCTCCTAACGGTAAATTAATTGCGTTTACTAAAGGAGCTTGTCGTATTGCTCGTGAAGATTATTCAGGTTCTGCACAAAGAGATATTTGGATTTACAACACAGATACAAAAAAGTATAATCAAATTACTACAAGTAATAAAAACGATCATTCGCCTAAATGGGATGCTGCTGGTAATTTATATTATATCGGCGCAAAAAGTGGACGTTATAACGTATATAAACAAGCAATCTCATCAAACGGAACAGCTAATGGAAACGCAACACAGTTAACATCAGAGAAAAAAGATGGAGTTAGAGAGTTTTCAGTAAGTAATAACGGAACGTTTATTTATTTAAGCGGTGTAAATTTGTTTAAAGTTGAAAATGGTTCGAAACAAAAAATAAGCTTAAATCTTTCTTCGGATAATCGATTTGAAGAAGAAATAACAAAAACAGTTTCAAACGGAATTAGCAGTTACGCGGTTTCTCCTAACGGAAAAAGTATCGCACTTGAAATTAACGGTGAAATTTTTGTAAAAGAAAACAATAAAGAAAAGAAGCGCTCTAATAATGTAAGTAAGCATTTGTTTAGAGATCGTAATCCGCAATGGATAAATGATAAAACAGTTGTTTTTTCTTCAGATAGGAACGGAGTTTATCAGTTGTATAGTGTAGTTTCTACAGATACATTAGTTGGTTTACATCGTAGTTTAAAAACAAGGGTGACGAAATTAACAAGCCATAAAGAAGATGTAATGGGGTCGTTAGTTTCACCTGACGGAAAAAAAATAGCTTATCAAGTTGGTCGAGGAATTTTAATGATTGCTGATATTAAAGGTGGAAAAATTGTAAATGCTAAAGAATATTCTAATTCTTGGGCGGCAGCAGAAGGTGTTTCTTGGAGTCCAGACAGTAAATATATAGCATATTCTCAAGAAGATTTAAATTTTGATAGTGAAATATTTATCCAATCGATTGCTGATAAATCTACAAAAATGAATGTTTCTATGCATCCACGTAGTGATGCGAATCCGGTTTGGAGTGCAGATGGTAAAAAATTAGCATTTTTATCGAACAGAAGCGGAATGAACTATGATGTTTGGATGGTTTGGTTAGATAAAACCGATTGGGAAAAATCGAAAATTGATCACGAAGAAGGAACTTACTATCCTGAGAAAAAAGAAAAAAAGACTAGTAAATCTGATAAAAAGAATAAGAAGAAAAAAACAGTTCTTGTTAAGATAGATCAGGATAAAATTTATGATCGTTTGGTACAAGTAACTTCTTTACAAGATAATGAGTATAGCCCAATGTTTAGTGCTGATAGTAAATTTATTTACTTTTCAGCAACAAATCCAGCTAACAAAAAAAGAAGTACTTACAAAGTGAAATGGGACGGAAGTAAGCCAAAAGCTATAAAAAGTGTAAGCGGAGCAAGAGGGATATCAGAAAATAAAGGAAAAGTTTATTTTACTTCAAAAGGTCGTTTAAATCAACTAGATACAAAATCAGATAAAGTAACAAAATTACCACATTCGGCTACGTATACAAAAAATACTAAAAAAGAATACGAGCAAGTTTTTGAAGAAGGGATACGTGTTTTAACTGCAGGTTTTTACGATCCAGAATTTCACGGTTATGATTGGAATAGTTTGGTGAAAAAGTATAGGCCATGGGTTTTATCAGCTACAACTCATCAAGATTATACTTATATGTATAATTTATTATTAGGACAGTTAAACGCGAGTCATATGGGATATAGAGGTGCTGCGCCAAGAAATATTAATGATAAAGTTGGTTTACTAGGTTTAGATGTTGTAAACACGAAAGGTGGCGTAAAAGTGAATTATATTTTACAAAATACGGTTGCAGATAAATCGAAAAGTACTTTAAAAGTAGGAGATGTTATTACAGCTGTAAATGGAAATAAAATAGCTAAAAATACTAACTTTTATCAACTATTAAAAAATACACAAGGTAACGAAGTGTTATTAAGTTTAAAAAACGGTAAAGATGTGGTGTTAAGACCACAACGATCTATTAGGAGTCAACAGTATGAAGCTTGGATAACTTCTCGTAAAAAACTAGTTGATGAATACTCAAACGGGCAATTAGGATATATTCATATACAAGGAATGAATATGCCAAGTTTTGAGCGTTTTGAGCGTGAATTAAAAGCTAGTGGATACGGAAAAAAAGGAATTGTAATTGATGTGCGTTATAATGGCGGTGGATGGACTACCGATCGATTAATGGCTGTTTTAAATGTAGATCAGCATGCCTATACAGTACCAAGAGGAGCCGCTAAAAGTTTAAAGAATAATAAAAAATTTACTAAAAATTATCCGTTTAACGAACGTGCAATTTTATCAGTAAATACAAAGCCAGTTGTTGCTTTGTGTAACGAAAATAGTTATTCGAATGCTGAGATTTTTTCTCATGCATTTAAAAACTTGGGTTTAGGTAAATTAGTAGGGCAACCTACATTTGGAGCCGTAGTTTCTACTGGTTCAGCAAGATTACAAAATGGGTCTATCCGTATGCCGTTTAGAGCTTGGTTTGTTAAAAAATCAGGAAAGAATATGGAAAATGAAGCACCAGCTGTTCCAGATTATTTAGTGAAAAATGCTCCAGGTTGGAAAGAAAGAGGAGAGGATGCGCAATTACTGAAAGCTGTTGAGGTTTTATTACAAGATATAAAGTAAGATAATTTTAATAGTAAATAATTAACGAAACCTGAACAATTTTAAAAAGATTGTTCAGGTTTTTGTTTTAAAATTGTTCGATGAATAGGTGAAAACCTGTTTTTTATAATTGTATTGTTTTTATTTTGTTGTAATTCAGATAATTATGTATATTTAGGTTCCGTTAAACTAAAGTAATAATGTCAAGAATTAATCAATTACAGCGTTATAGAGAACATCTTGAAGAGAGGTATCGTAAATTGGTTGAAAGAGCTAATGATTACAAGTATGAAGATGAGTGCAAAAGCGATCGTTCGGCTTTTAAAGCAATGCGTATACTAGAAAAATTAAATAAAGTAAGGTACTTAGATAAAGATTTTTCAAATACTACGATGTAATTGTATAAAATAATCAAAGGCTTTTAATAACCTGCTTCCATACCACGAAAACATTTCGCCATCAACTAAAATAGTTTGTGAGTTTTTGTAGTAGTTAGATATTTCGCTAATATGTTTTTCTTTAAAAGGATAAGGCTCAGAAGAAAGTAAGATGAAATCCAGCGTATCGTTTTTATTTATTTTGTCTAAGTTAATTTCAGGATAACGTTGTTTGTTGCTGTATATATTTTTAAAATTGTTTAGTTCTAATAAATGATTGATAAATGTATTATTACCTGCAACCATCCACGGATTTCTCCAAATAAAATAAGCTACCTTTTTTTCTTTAGTGTTTTTAATAAATTGTTGAAAATTACTGATTTCAATATCTAGCTTTTTAACAATATTTTCAGCTGCTGTTTTACAAGAAAGAATTTCCCCATACTGAATGATGAGTTCTTTAGAATCATCAAGTGTAAAAATATCAGAAACATGAGTTGTAGCAATTTGTTTGCATGCTTCAACAATTTCTTTGGTGTTTTCTTCTTTATTACAAAGAATAATATCAGGCTTTAGGGCTTTAATTTTATCAATTTTGATGTTTTTTGTGCCGCCAACAATTGTCTTTTTCTTTCTTAAATCACTAGGGTGAATACAGAATTTAGTAACACCAACAATACTGTCTTCTAATCCCAAATCAACTAATAATTCAGTTTGACTAGGAACTAAAGAAATTATTCTTTTTGGAGTTTCTGGAATTTCAAAAACTCTATTCATTTGGTCTTTGAACTCCATGTGTTTAGTTTAAAATAGCACTCATTTGCAATTGTAATTCTGTTGCTTTTGCGACAGCAGCTTCTGTAAAATCAGTATCGTTTGAAGCATAAATAATTCCACGAGATGAGTTAATTAACAGTCCTATATTTTCGCTCATTCCGTATTTGCAAACATCTTGTAAGTTTCCGCCTTGGGCACCAACACCAGGAACTAATAAAAAAGAATTAGGAATAATTTTTCTAATTTCTTTAAAATATTCAGCTTTTGTGGCACCAACAACATACATTAGATTTTCAGAATTTTGCCAACTTTTAGAAGTTTCTAAAACCTGTTTATACACTTCTTTTCCATCAATAGATCTAGTTTGAAAATCAAACGCACCTTGGTTTGATGTTAAGGCTAACATAATGGTATGTTTATCATCAAAAGCCAAAAAAGGCTCTACAGAATCTTTACCCATATAAGGCGCAACGGTAACCGAATCAAAAGCTAAATCTTCAAAAAAAGCTTTTGCATACATGGTTGAGGTATTTCCTATATCACCACGTTTGGCATCAGCAATGGTGAAAATTTCAGGATGTTTTTCGTTAAGGTACTTGATGGTTTTTTCTAAAGATTTCCAACCTTTAATTCCGTAAGCTTCGTAAAAAGCAGTATTTGGTTTGTAGGCAACACATAAGTGATGAGTAGCATCAATAATTGCTTTATTAAAGGCAAAAATAGGATCTTCTTCTTGTAATAAATGTTGTGGTATTTTAGTTAAATCGACATCTAAACCGATGCATAAAAACGATTTTTTTCTTCTAATTTCGTTAACTAATTGTTGTGTAGTCATGTGTTGTTGTAAAAGTTATGCAAAAGTACACATTTTTAACACTTTCTTTTATCTTTGTTGTATATGTTTCAATATATAATTAATAAAATTTTCTACGGATTTTTAACCTTATTTGGAGTAGTTACCGTAATTTTCTTTTTGTTTAACGTGTTACCAGGTGATCCTGCAAGAATGATGTTAGATCAACGAGAAGATACGGAACAGCTTGAAAATATTAGAAAAAAATATGGTTTTGATAAGCCAATATTTACACAATATTTATATTATTTAAATGATGTTTCACCGTTGTCATTACATAGTAAAAATGTTGAAGATTATACTTTTTTATCTGAAAATAAATACACCGCTCAAAAATTATTATCAATAGGAAGTGTAATTATAGTTTTTAAATATCCGTATTTACGACAATCATTTCAAAAAAACGGAAAAAATGTATCTGAAGTAATTGCAGAAACCATACCTAATACAGCAATTTTAGCAGTTTTAGCAATTGTAATAGCATTATTATTGGGTGTTGTTTTAGGAATTTTATCGGCCTTATTTAAAGATTCTTTTTTTGATAGAATTGTAGCAGTAATAAGTACCTTAGGAATGAGTGTGCCGTCTTTTTTCTCGGCAATTTTATTTGCTTGGTTTTTCGGGTTTGTGTTGCATGAGTTTACCGGATTAAAAATGACAGGGAGTTTATATGAGGTTGATGATTTTGGGGAAGGAAGTTATATTCAGTGGCAAAACTTGTTATTGCCAGCAACAGTGTTAGGTATACGTCCTTTAGCTGTGGTTATACAATTGATGCGAAACTCGTTGTTAGAAACTATGAGTCAAGATTATATAAGAACAGCCAAAGCAAAAGGGTTAACTATGTATCAGGTAATTCGTAAACATGCGTTAAAAAATTCATTAAACCCTGTGATAACTGCAATTTCGGGTTGGTTTGCATCGATGTTAGCGGGTGCTGTTTTTGTAGAGTACATTTTTAATTGGAACGGATTAGGGAAAGAAATAGTAAACTCTTTAAATACGTTAGATTTACCTGTGATAATGGGAAGTGTATTAGTGGTGGCAACATTATTTATATTGATAAATATATTGGTTGATGTTATATATAGTTGGTTAGATCCACGAATTAAATTAAGTTAATTATGCGATTATTTTTACTTTTAGTATTGTTTTTAACATTGCAAAGTTGTGCTGTTTTTCAGCCAAAATCTTTTACAAAAGATGCTTTAGATGAAAAACTTGTAACGATTGATAGAGACTCAATTTCATTAAGAACAATTTTAGCAAACAATAAAGGAGCCCAACAGTTTATACAAATTTTTGCAACTTATTGTCCGGTAAGTCAAGATAGTTTTGATGATGTTCTTCTTTTTCAAAAAAAGAATCCTTCATTTAATTATGTTTTTTTATCAGTTGATCACTCTTATTTTGATTGGAAAAGAGCATTAAAAGATATTCCTGTAAAAGGGGAACATTATTACATTCCTAAAAAAGGAAAAGGTAAATTAGGAACGTTTTTAAAGTTAAAAACAATTCCGAGATTTATGATTTTAAATAAAAAAGGAGAAATTAAACTATTTAAGTCATCAAGTGTATCAAAGTTAAACTAAGATTAAACTTTAATAATTTTAACGAAACCAAGGTTTCGCAAAAGTTTAATTAAAGTATTAAAAAAATAATGTACTTTTAACTATTAATCAAATTAAAAACCTATACATGAAAAAAATAATTTACATCTTCGCTTTTATATTACTTGTATCTTGTAATGGAGAAAAACCATCAGCTTTTCCTGAAGAGGTTTTAAATGAAAAACTTTTAACCCTAAATGAAGAGTCAATAACATTTAAGGAGGTTTTAGCTAAACATAAAGGGAAAAAAATAATGTTTGAACTTTGTGCATCTTGGTGTGTTGAATGTATTTCGGGAATACCAAAAATTAAAAAATTAAAAGCAAAGTATCCAGATGTTGTTTTTGTTTTTTTATCGATAGATAAAACAATACCACAGTGGAAAAAAGGGATTGAACGTTTTTTTAATATAGAAGGAGAGCATTATTTTATGCCAGCAGCGCTAAAAGGAGGGTATGCAAAAGGTTTTGATATAAAAGATATACCAAGTTATATGGTGGTAAATGAGTTAGGGATTACCGCTTTGGCAAATGTAGCAGAATCTGATGACCCAAGAATAGAAGCGGCATTAAAATAAAATATAAATAAACATAAATTAGATTACAGTTTTGAGAAAAAAGATAGTTGCAGGTAACTGGAAAATGAATAAAAATATTGATGAAACTAAAAAGTTAATCAAGCAAATTAAAAAAGGAGTAAAGAAAAAGGTAGATAAAGATACTAGAGTAATTGTAGCACCAAGTTTTGTAAATTTAAACACAGCAATAAAAAGAGCTAAGAAATCTAAAATAGAAGTAGCTGCTCAAAACATGCATCAATCAAAAAGTGGTGCTTTTACAGGTGAAGTTTCAGCCGAAATGTTGACATCTTTAGGGTTAGATTTAGTTATTTTAGGGCATTCTGAACGTAGAGAGTATTTTGGAGAAACTAATAAGGTGTTAGCCGAAAAAGTTTCAGCAGCTTTAGATAATAAGTTAGAAATAATTTTTTGTTTTGGAGAAGTTTTAGAAGATCGTAAATCTGAAAATCATTTTAAAATAGTTGAAAGTCAGCTAAAAGAAGGATTGTTTCATTTAGAAGGAAAAGATTTTTTTAATATAACACTAGCGTATGAGCCTGTTTGGGCAATTGGCACAGGAGAAACAGCATCTCCAGAACAAGCGCAAGAAATGCATGCTTTTATTAGAGAAGTTATAGCAAAAGAATATGGTGATGAAGTAGCAAAAAGTATCTCTATATTATATGGAGGAAGTGTGAAGCCAGCAAATGCAAAAGAAATTTTTTCTAAAGCAGATGTTGATGGAGGGTTAATAGGAGGAGCTGCCTTAAAAGCAGATGATTTTGTAGCGATTATTAAATCTATTTAATGGATAATATATATATTGAGTATGTTTTTGAGGTATCACCGAAAGAACCAGCAACCGAAATTTTAATAGCAGAATTAGGAGAAATTGGTTTTGAAAGTTTCGTTGAAAGTGAGTATGGAGTAACAGCGTATATCCAAAAAAATGATTGGAAAGAAAATATATTAGAAGATGTTTTTATTTTAAAATCAGAAGCCTTTTCAATTGATTTTAAATACAATGAAATAGCACAAACAAATTGGAATGCTGAATGGGAAAAGAATTTTAATCCAATTCAGGTAGATGATTTAGTAAGTATACGAGCACCATTTCATACAAACCCTAATTTAAAATACGATATCGTAATAGAACCAAAAATGAGTTTTGGAACAGGGCATCACGAAACAACCCATATGATGGTGCAGCATTTACTTAATTTAGATTTAGCCGATAAAAAAGTGTTAGATATGGGGTGTGGTACTGGAATTTTAGCAATTTTTGCAGAAATGAAAGGAGCGCAGCCAATAGATGCGATAGATATTGATGCTTGGTGTTATGAAAATTCAATAGAAAATGTTGAGCGAAATAACTGTAAAAGTATTTCGGTTTATGAAGGAGATGCTGCTTTGTTAGATAATAAAAAATACGATGTTATTATCGCTAATATTAATCGTAATATTTTATTGAATGACATGAAAAAATTCACTAAGTGTTTAAATGAAGAAGGTGTTTTGTTGTTAAGTGGATTTTATAAAGAAGACATTCCTGTGATAGACTTAGAAGTCTCAAAATATGGTTTAACATTAAATAAGACAATAAAAAGAAATAATTGGGTAGCTTTGCAGTATCAAAAATAGCATAAATGAGTACAATAGAGAAAATACAAGAAGAGCTAGATGTTTTGATTCAAGAAACAAAAAAGCACGAAATTATTTTACACAATGATGATGTAAATACATTCGATTTTGTAATTGATAGTTTGGTTAGTGTTTGTGATCATACATTAGAGCAAGCTGAACAATGTTCTGTTTTAGTACATTATAAAGGTAAGTGTACAGTTAAAACAGGTGAGTATAAAGATCTAGAAGCAAGATGCTCAAAATTGTTACAGTTAGGTTTATCTGCAGAGGTTGTTTAATATGGAAAATATTTTTAGATATTACGAGTTTTCTGATTTTATAAAAGATAAATCAGCAACTTTTTCAGAAAATGAAATATGTTTTTCAGTATTAAACGAGCAACATTTTTTAATTTTTGAAAAAAATAAGGACACTTATAACTTATATGTTTCAAAATATAAGGCGGAAATAGAAATAGGAGTAAAAGCTCCAGAGATATTGGAAATGTTAATAAAAGATTATGATAAATCAATACCAGATCATAGAATAGTGCTAAGAAAATATTTATATTAAAAACTCAAAAAACTTTTTTTGAGTTTTTTTTGTTTTTTAATGTGACTATTTAAAAAAGAGAGTGTCTAAATAAATGTGAATAAGGTAGTAATATTTAAAATGTCATATAAGTTCCCCTCAGTTGTTACCTTATAATAACTTTTTCTAAGTAGAATGCCCCCTTTTGTATTCCTAGGTATAGGATAATATTTTGAAAAGAGAAGTTTATAATAAAAATGGCAAAAAATAGTAGTAGTTAGTTTTTATACTAAGTTTGGTTAAAGGGCCTTGAGCATATGTTTAAGGCCTTTTTATTATAAATTTAAAGCTTTTTTTTTTAAGTTCTTGTATTTCCGTGTTTTGTTTTGTATTTTTATTAAAACTCAAAAGAGATTTAGACTTTTAAGTTAATTAAGAAGGGTATAAAATTTATAAATTATATTTTTGCATTCATGTTAAAGTCTTTTTAGAAAATAAAAAGTGGTTAATTAATGTTGTGTATTTTTAAATAAAAAAGTTAGATTCTAAAAAAAAAACTTATGAAAAAAATAATACTATTTTTATTAATATTATCAAATGTTGTTGCTTACGGTCAGCGTATATCAGCTGCAAATAAATTTTTTGAAGAGTTTTCTTATAAAAAGTCGGCAGAATTGTTTGAGTCTATATATAATAAAGGAGATTCTTCACAAATAGTGTTGAGTAAATTGGCAGATTCATACTATTATAACGCTGAGTTTAAAAAAGCAGAAAGTTGGTATGAGAAATTATTACGAATTTTTGAAAAAGAAGAAACTCCTCAACATTTTTTTAGATATGCACAAGTACTTAAAAGTAATGGGAAAGTAGCTGAATCTGATAGGTGGCTTCAGAAATTAAAAACTTTAAAAGAAACAGATAGTAGAGCTGTTGCTTTAGAAAAAAATGAAGATTATTTTGCTAAGTATACAAATAAAAAAGAAACCTATATAAATATTTATAATGTTTCAACAAATACAAAGTATTCAGATTTTGGAGGCTTTTTGTATAAAGATGAATTATATTTTGCATCGACAAGGCCAACAAAAATAAAAAGGGATAATAAAATATACGCATGGAATAAGCAGCCGTTTTTGAATATTTATCGTTCAGGTTTAAAAGAGTTAAATAGTGATGGAGTGGTTGATCTTTCAGTTACGGAAAAATTAATAGAGTTAAATACACCTTATCATGAGTCTAATATTGTAATTACAAATGATGGTAATACAATATATTTTACCAGAGATAATTTTGATGGAAAAAAAGTAAAGAAAGGTGAGGATAGTGCCGTTCATTTAAAGATATACAAAGCAACAAGAGATAATGATAAATGGATAGATGTAAAAGAATTGCCATTTAATACAGATGATTATTCTTGTGGTCATCCAGCACTGAGTCTTGATGAAAAAACGCTTTATTTCGTGTCTGACATGCCTGGGGGTTTTGGTGAAACAGATATTTATAAAGTAGCAATACTAGAAAGTAATAATTATGGTTCTCCAGTAAATTTAGGCTGGAAAATAAATACAGAAAGTAGAGAGATGTTCCCTTTTGTTGGGGCAGATAATACATTTTACTTTGCTTCAGATGGCCATATTGGTTTAGGGGCATTAGATGTTTTTGAATCAAAAATTAAAGATAATGAATTCACAAATCCTGTAAATTTAGGTACTCCAATAAATGGTCCAAAAGACGATTTTTCTTTTGTAGTTAATAAAGAAAAAAGTAAGGGCTTTTTCTCATCTAATAGAAAAAAAGGGAAAGGGGATGATGATATTTATAGTTTTTTGATTTATGATTGTAAGCAAAATATTGAAGGAGTTATAAAAAATTCTATTACAGGTCAGCCAATGTCAAACGTAAAGGTGGTTTTGGTAGATGATGAAGGTAATCTTGTGTCTGAACAAATAACGAAAGAAAATGGAAGTTACTTGTTTAAAACAATAGATTGTGAAAGAAAGTTTACGGTAACAGCATCTAAAGATGATTACAGAAGAGTGCTTAAAGAAACACAAACTTTAGATGTTGATAAAGCAATAGTTAATGTTGATTTACAGCTAGAGCCTTTGGTTTTTGAAGATCAGATAGTTATTAAACCTATTTATTTTGATTTTGGTCTGTCAAATATTAGAGAAGATTCAGAATATGAATTAGAGCATATTGTATCTGTGATGAAGAATAATCCAAGTATGATCATTAAAATTGAATCGCATACAGATAGTAGAGGAACAAAAGGTTATAACAGAAGATTGTCTACAAGTAGAGCTGTTTCTACAAGGAATTATATAATATCTAGAGGTATCTCTTCAACTCGTATAAAAAGTGCTTTAGGGTATGGGGAAAGTCAGTTGTTAAACAAGTGTAATGATACAAATCAGGATAAATGTACTGAAGAGGAACATCAAGAAAACAGGCGTTCATATTTTTATATTGTTGAAGGGGGAGTTAATGTTAAAACAAGTAATTAAGGTTTTATAGATTTTATCGTTTGATAAAAAAACCTCGAAGTAGTTATTACTTCGAGGTTTTTTTATATGATGTATTTTAAAAAAAGAAAAACCACATAAATAAATATGTGGTTTTTGTGACCTCGACAGGATTCAAACCTGTAACCTCTTGAGCCGTAATCAAGTGCGCTATTCAGTTGCGCCACGAGGCCGTTTTGCGGGTGCAAATATAGGAATGTTTTTTAATTAAATAAAATAAATAAACACTTTTTTTAATTTTATTTTTTAATTATTCACCAACCTCTTGTTTAAAGTTAGTGACAATTTTTTGAGCGTCTTCAAAATCAGACTTATAGATGAATAATTCGCAAGAAGCTTCTGTTGTGCCGAATCCTGCTAATCTTCCAGATTCTTTACTATCTTTTATTAAAGTGGCTATTTTAGCTTGGTCAAGTAAAAAAGCAAGTCTGTTTGTTAAGATGGTAGTTCCTGTATATATTTTTATGTGTTCTTTCATAATTATAAGGTTTTAATCCAATGAATTTGTAGTAACAAAAGCGCGCCATCCAATAATTGCTAATTGAAGTTTTGAAGCTTTAGATATATCTAACTCCTTTTTTGTGAAAGAAGGTAGTAGTGCTTTGTTTAGTTTAGCGAGTATTTTAAATAGTTGTTTTTTCATTATAAGATGAATCTGTTATATCAAAAATACTGAAAAATAATTTGCCATATAAAGCGGAGGGTAAAATTGCCACTCCGCTTATTGTAGTATTATAAGGTTACTTTTTATTCTCCATCATTTTTTTAGCAAGGTCGGCACCAATTAATGATTGTAATAGGTTTCCGTCGTTTCCGCTTTTACCGCCTTCAATATAAGTAGATGGTAGCTGTAAATCTTTTATTTGCCCTGCAACACCAACGGCTGTTTTATATTCCCATTCGGCTTTTTCTTGAGGAGTTAAACCAGCGCTTACTAATTTAGCATTTTCGTAATACTGAGCATCTGCAGCAACTTTTTTACTTTTTGCTTTAAACTGTTCTACTTCAAATTGTTTTTTCTCTTTTATTAAGTTGAACCCAGCTACTTTGGCTTCGGTTTCTGCTTCTATTGTTTGTTGAATTTGAATTTTCTCTAATCGAGCTCTTTCTTTTGCTTTTTCAGATTCTCCTTTAGCAACTTCTTTCTTTGCTCTGTAGTATTCGCGTTCAGCTTGTTGTTTTTCTAACTGAGTTTGTGCAACTTCATTTTTTTGTAAATCTAAACGTTCGTCAAAAGAAGCTTCCCAGTCAATACCTGTTACTTGTGCTTGGTAAATTTTTAATCCATATTGTTTTAAAGTGTTTGAATTATCTCTAATAATGTTTCCGTTGGTGTCTCTTTTTATTCTAAACTTTTTTTGTTTACTAGATTTACCAACTTTTATTTTTCTAATAGTAGTAGTGTCTCCTACAATTTCATTGATGTTTTCAGATTCATAATATTGTTCTACCTGATACATCCCATTTTCTAATTGATCTCTAAAATATCTGTCAAAGTCTGATGCCTGTCCTGAAATATAATCTTGAGCATCCATCAATTTACAAGTGTTTTTTATAGCTGCATCAATGTTAGGTAAAACTCTTCCGTAAATTAACTTAGATTCGCTTCTATTTCTGTCGGCCATATTTAAAAATACTTCCTCGTCGTTAATATTTACTCCAACAATTACTGAGGTGCTTATTTCTGCTTTAATAGCATCGCTAAATTCCCATTTTTGCGCTTTTCTATTGTAGATTCCTCTGTCGCTTTTTGGTAATTGGCTTTCGTCGTCAACAATAATGTCTTTTATAGATGTTTCATAAGATAGGGGAATAATTCGCCCCCACCACTTAAGTTTTAAACCTTGTGTAGTAATCATTTTGTCGCCACCAGAAACGTATTGTACTGCGTAAGCTGTACCTGCATCAGCATAAAAAAACATTCCTGTTATAATACTCATAATGGCTCCAAGAACTGTAAATTGAATACTCCTTTGTAGGGTAAACCAGTTTAAGATTTTACTGTTTTTAATAATTGAGTTTAATACAATGGTAATTAACCCTGTAATAATTAGTAATACTCCGATAAATGTTAGCATAATATAGTGTGATTTTAAAAATTGATTAATATAGTGATGTAATTATAGTTGCAATTTTTATGGCAATAATAATTAATTTTAATATGATAGCAATCATTCGTTTTTTTTGGTTTTTAATAGTTAATATTAGTTGATTCCGGAATTGTTTTATCAATATATACTAAAGGTGATCTTGTTTCCAAAAAAATGAATATGAATTATTCTATTTATGTTTAAGTTTTAAGTTAAAAAAGTCTTTTGTGTTTTATATTGTAACATATGTTTCTTAGTTATTGTTATTTTATGTAGTTTGAAAATGGTTTTTATGTTTTAATTTGTAATTAAATAAAGGAGTTTTTTTAGTTGTTTTGTTTTATTAAAGTGGAAAAGGTTTTTTTTAAGATGATTTTTGGTTATTTGATTATTTTTTTAATTTTTTTTTGAAATGATAATAGTTTTCAAAAGGTGCTTTTTGATGTTTTTATGATTGGTGTATTTTCATGTCAAAGTTTTATCTTCGTAAAAAAATAAATAAATGAATATAATATATATTGTAGTAGGGTTGTTATTGCTAGTTCTGGGTGGTAATTGGTTGTTAAAGGCGGCGGTAGGTTTGTCTTTAAAATTAAATATTCCTAAAATTGTAATAGGTATGACGGTGGTTTCTTTTGCAACCTCTGCACCTGAATTAATTGTGAGTATAAAGTCTGCCTTAAATAATGCTACTGGTTTGGCGGTAGGTAATGTAATAGGGTCCAACATTGCAAATATAGGTTTGGTACTAGGTATTACTGTAATCCTGTCAACAATAGAAGTGGAGAAAAGTTTTTATAAAACTGATTGGCCAGTAATGATGATTGCTTCTCTGTTGTTGTATTTTTTTATAGCTTTTGATAATACGATTCAGCAGTATGAAGGGGGTATAATGTTTACTTTATTGGTGGTGTTTTTAATTTATTTACTGCGTTTTCAAAAACAAGCTGTCGTAGATGAAATGCCTGAGGATGATGAGGAGTTGCCTTTGTATAAAATTGCGATGTTTTTCGTTATTGGTGGTTTTGGTTTATGGGCGGGGTCAGAATTGTTAATAAACGGTTCGGTAAATTTGGCAAAAAAAATGGGGGTAAGTGATGCTATTATTGGGGTTACGGTTGTTTCGGTGGGAACAAGCGTGCCAGAGTTGGCGGCTTCTATAATTGCGGTAATGAAAAAAGAAAAAGCAATTTCTTTAGGGAATCTGATAGGTTCGAATGTGTTTAATATTTTAGCAGTTTTAGGAGTTACAGCAATTATTACACCAGTAAAGTTAAATGCTGATGCATTAAGTTTGGTCACTAACGATATTTATTGGATGTTGGCAATTTCATTTGCAGTATTACCGTTAGTGTTTTTCCCGAAGAAGTTGCGTTTAAATTGGAAGGACGGAATTATATTATTGACTTCTTATTTTGTTTTTGTGTTTTTAACATTAAAATAAATACTAAGTTTAAAAATAAAAAAGCCTTTAAATTAATTTAAAGGCTTTTTTGTTGTTGTGTTAGTGTGTGTTGTTTTGGAAATATTATAAATTTTCGCAAACTGGTTTTACGGTTTGTATAATTCTTGAAGCAATTTTATATGGATCTCCGTTTGAAGCTGGTCTTCTGTCTTCTAAATAACCTTTCCATCCGCTTTCTACAGTTAAAATAGGGATACGAATAGAGGCTCCTCTATCAGATATACCGTAGCTAAAATCAGTAATAGAAGCGGTTTCGTGTAAACCAGTTAAACGTTGGTCGTTATGTGCTCCGTAAATATCGATATGTTCTTTTGTAACAGGTCTAAAAGCTTCACAAATTTTCATGTAAGTTTCTTTAGATCCACAAGTTCTTAAAGTAGTGTTAGAAAAATTAGCATGCATTCCTGAGCCATTCCAGTCACCTTTTACAGGTTTAGGGTGGTACTCAATATAATAACCGTATTGCTCAGTTAATCTATCTAATAAATATCTAGCAATCCAAATTTCATCTCCAGCTTTTTTTGCGCCCTTGGCAAATAATTGAAATTCCCATTGTCCAGAAGCAACTTCTTGGTTAATTCCCTCAAAGTTTAAGCCAGCATCAATACATAGGTCAGCATGTTTTTCAACAAAATCTCTACCATGTGTATTTCTTCCACCTACTGAGCAGTAGTACATTCCTTGTGGTCCTGGGTAACCACCAACAGGAAATCCTAAAGGAAGTTGTGTCTTTTTATCCATGATAAAATACTCTTGTTCAAAACCAAACCAGAAATCATTGTCATTATCGTTAATAGTAGCACGTGCGTTAGATTCATGCGGAGTTCCGTCAGAATTCATAACCTCAGTCATTACTAAGTATCCATTAATACGAGTAGGATCTGGGTGAATTGCAACAGGCTTTAATATGCAGTCAGAAGAGCCTCCTGAAGCTTGTTTTGTTGAAGATCCGTCGAAAGACCAGTTTTTAAGTTCAGCTAAAGTTCCTTGAAAATTTTCATGTTCTTCAACTTTTGTTTTACTTCTTAGGTTTTGTGTCGGTTGGTAACCGTCTAACCAAATGTACTCTAATTTAATTTTAGCCATGATACTGTGGTAATTTGTGTTTTGTTAAATCCACTACAAAAGTGAGTATTTTATATTTAATATTAAAATTTTAGGGGTTTAAAATTTAAAAATTAAGTTTTATTTAATTTAACCCCTGTTTTTTTAGGGGTATTTTGTTTTTTATGTATTTTTGAGGTGAATTTTATACCTTTAATGTAATGACTACTTTAAGATTTAGCGCTTTAAAACAAACTTTAGATAGAAAACCTGTTCTTATAGAAGAAAAAGGACGTAGATCTGAGTTGTTTGGAAAAAATGTTTTTAACCAACAAGCTATGCGTCAGTATATGACAAAAGATGCTTATCAAAGTGTGATGGATGCAATTGAGTTTGGGAATAAGATTGATAGAAAAATAGCAGATCAAATTGCTGTAAGCATGAAAGATTGGGCTTTATCAAAAGAAGCCACTCATTATACACATTGGTTTCAACCATTAACAGGAGCAACAGCTGAAAAACACGACGCTTTTTTTGAAACAATTGAAGGTGGAGGAGCAATGGAACGTTTTGATGGTAGTCAATTAGTACAACAAGAACCAGATGCCTCTAGTTTTCCGCATGGAGGAATTAGAAATACCTTTGAGGCTCGTGGTTATACAGCTTGGGATCCAACATCGCCAGCATTTATATATGGTACTACTTTATGTATACCAACGGTTTTTGTTGCATATACAGGGGAGTCTTTAGATAATAAAGCGCCATTGTTAAGAGCATTACAAGCTGTGGATACTACTGCAACTGCTGTTTGTAAATATTTTGATAAAAATGTTTCTAAAGTAAATGCAACCTTAGGTTGGGAACAGGAATACTTTTTAATAGATACAGCTTTGGCAGCTGCAAGACCAGATTTAATGATGACAGGTAGAACTTTATTAGGGCATTCACCAGCAAAAGGACAACAGTTAGATGATCATTATTTTGGATCGATACCAGATAGAGTGATGAGTTTTATGCGTGATTTAGAGCAGGAATGTATGTTGTTGGGGGTTCCTGTAAAAACACGTCATAATGAAGTAGCTCCAAATCAGTTTGAATTAGCACCTGTTTTTGAAGAAGCTAATTTAGCGGTAGATCATAACTCTTTGTTAATGGATGTGATGGAAAAAGTATCACAACGTCATCAATTTAAAGTATTGTTTCATGAAAAACCATTTGCAGGAATTAACGGTTCAGGTAAACATAATAATTGGTCTTTAGTAACTAATACGGGAGTAAATTTATTAAGCCCAGGAAAAACACCAATGAAGAATTTACAATTCTTAACATTTTTTGTAAACACAATTAAAGCAGTACATGATTATGAAGAATTGATAAGAGCATCAATGGCTAGTGCTAGTAACGATCATCGTTTAGGAGCTAATGAAGCACCGCCAGCAATTATATCGGTTTTTATAGGGTCGCAATTGTCAGCTGTTTTAGATGAGTTAGAAAATGTAACCAAGGGAAAGTTATCTCCAAAGGAAAAAACAGATTTAAAGTTAAATATAGTAGGTAAAATTCCTGAAATACTATTAGATAATACTGATAGAAATCGAACATCGCCCTTCGCATTTACAGGAAATAAATTTGAGTTACGTGCTGTAGGTTCTTGGTCTAATTGTGCTGGGCCAATGACGGTTTTAAATACAGTTATAGCAAAGCAGTTAAAAGAGTTTAAAAATGAAGTAGATGAATTAATTGATGTTAAAAACTTAAAAAAAGACGAAGCAGTTTTTAATGTGTTAAGAGAGTATATAAAAGCATCTAAAAAAATTAGATTTGAAGGTGATGGGTATGGTGACGCTTGGGAAAAAGAAGCTACTAAACGAAAATTAAGTAACTATAAGACTACTCCGGAAGCCTTAAAAGCTAAAATCTCTAAAAAAGCAATTACACTTTTTGAAGAAATGAATGTAATGAACAAGGTAGAGGTAGAAGCGCGTCATGAAATTGAGTTAGAAGAATATTCTAAGAGAATTCAGATTGAAGGAAGGGTTTTGGCAGATATTGCTAGAAACCATATAATTCCTACAGCTATTCAGTATCAAAATACATTGATTGAGAATGTTAAAGGCATAAAAGAAATATTTGGAAAAGGTTTTGAGCAATATGCAGAAGAACAAATTGATTTGATAAAAAAAATATCGAATCATATTGCAGGGATAAACTCTAAAACTAAAGCAATGACTGAGGAGAGAAAAAAAGCAAATAAGTTAAGCGGGCAAGAAAATGCTGATATTTATTGCAATAAGGTAATTCCTTATTTTAATGAAATCCGTTACCATTGTGATAAGCTAGAATTACTGGTTGATGATAACCTGTGGCCATTAACAAAATATAGAGAATTATTGTTTACAAGATAATTAGCATTCGTTTTTGGTGATGGATATTGAGCTGAAATTTGTAGATTAATAAGGTTAAACGATAATATTTTTCAAAAAAAACATTCTAAAAACTACTTTGTCAGGAGGTGTAGGTCAAATAAATTTATTTTTAAAAGCAACAACGTTAGATAAAGAGTGACAAAGATTATAAAACAGTTAAAAAAGCGAACGATAAAAAACGTTCGCTTTTTTATTGATTTAAAACTTAGATAAACTAAATTTGCACTAACAACAACACAACACATGAGTAACGAAGTATCTAAGCGCTACGCACAACGCGGAGTATCAGCATCTAAAGAAGATGTACACAATGCAATTAAAAATATTGACAAGGGCTTGTTTCCTAAAGCTTTTTGTAAAATTGTTCCAGATTATTTAACCAATGATAATGATTATTGTTTAATTATGCATGCAGATGGTGCGGGAACAAAATCATCATTAGCCTATATGTATTGGAAAGAAACAGGAGATATTTCTGTTTGGAAAGGCATTGCACAAGATGCATTAATAATGAATATTGATGATTTATTATGTGTAGGAGCAACTGATAATATTATGCTATCGTCTACCATTGGGCGTAATAAAAGTAAAATTCCGGGTGAAGTTTTATCAGCAATAATTAACGGTACAGAAGAGTTAATTGAAGATCTTAAAGGTTTTGGAGTAACAATTCATTCAACAGGAGGTGAAACTGCTGATGTTGGAGATTTAGTGCGTACAATTATTGTAGATTCTACTGTAACTGCTCGTATGAAACGTAGCGATGTAATTGATAACGCTAATATAAAAGCAGGCGACGTAATTGTTGGTTTAGAATCTTTTGGACAAGCAACATATGAAACAGAGTATAATGGAGGAATGGGATCTAACGGATTAACATCTGCACGTCATGATGTTTTTGATAATTATTTAGCTTCTAAATATCCAGAAAGTTTTGATGCTGCCGTTCCTGCGGATTTAGTGTATTCAGGAAATACAAAATTGACTGACGAAGTTGAAAATTCTCCAATTGATGCTGGTAAATTAGTATTATCTCCTACAAGAACCTACGCTCCAATTATTAAAGAAATTTTATCGAAATTTTCTTCAGATGATGTACATGGAATGATTCATTGTTCAGGTGGAGCACAAACTAAAATTTTGCATTTTGTTGATGAATTACATATTGTAAAAGATAATATGTTTCCAATACCTCCTTTATTTAAGTTGATACAAGAGCAGTCTAAAACAGATTGGAAAGAAATGTATCAAGTATTTAACTGTGGGCATAGAATGGAGCTTTATGTGTCTCCAGAAGTAGCTGAAGATATTATAGCAATTTCTAAAAGCTATAATGTAAATGCTCAAATTGTGGGTAGAGTAGCAGCTTCTGAAACTAAGAAATTAACTATAAATAGTGAATTCGGAACTTTTGAGTATTAAAAAAAGTACCTAAACGTATATTTTAATAGTATTAAATTACTTAAACCTAAGCAATATCTTTATTGTTTAGGTTTTTTATTGGTTAATTTTAAAATTTATGTGATTCATAAATATAATAATAGACGACAAAAAAGAAATAAAAAAATAATATTGAAAATTCCTATTATCAAGCTTGTCAATAAAAGTAACCATCATTCCTAAAATACTAGGAGTAGAAAGTTTTAGCATAAGTTTTCAAAGGTTTTTACTCAGAAAGTCTGGCTTTTTTTTAGGTTTTAGCATTGTAAATTTCATTGAAAAATATTTTAGGAGTCTATTTTTTAAAGGCCTTAATGAAAATAGTTTTATTGAAAAAAATGAATGATAAACCAAAAAGAAAAAAAGAGATACTTATAATTTCTATTAAACTGCTTCTAATGTTTTTAATTTTAGATGAGTTGTTTGTGTTCAGATTAAATTTAGGGAGATTTTTATAATCGTTATTTGTTATTTGTTTATTTAAAAAGAGTCTGTCAAAATAAAAGTGAGTAATCTCTTTATGGAAATTCGTAATTGACAGATGAAAGTCTTGAAAAATTGCAGCATCCGTTTCTGTAATTTTATTTAAAATGTTTTGAGTATTTACTGCAGGATTTGCCCATTGAAATAATGAAATCCATTTTTGACGTAACTGAATTTGGTTAAAATAATCAACAACTTTCTTTTTGTGATGGTTGTCGTTTAGGGCGGTAAAAGCTGCATAAGCTTTAGACATTGTATTTGTATCAATTAAAGCTTTGGCTCCCTTTAAATCATCACGATAGTGTAGGTATTCACGAATTACAGACTTGGCTTCGTTTATGTCTTCTTCGTTTTCAAGACTTTTTCTTCGGGTAATATCTGCAAGTGACATATTATCTATTGGGTACGCGATATTGGCATATACATTTATTACAGCAGGTAAAACAATTAGAAATAAAAGCCATAACCCAGCAGCAGAAATAGCCGTTAGAGAAGAGTTTTTTTTAAGACTAACTAAAAAGAACATTAAGGTAAACCAAAAACTGAAGTAGCATAAAATAGCGGTTATCCATAGAGCAATGGTTAAGATTTTTACATTCGTAGCTATTAAAAAACCAATAGAAGATAAGAGAAATGCTATGCCTGCAATTAATACGTAGTAAAAAGAAATTCTAATTAATAATATTTTTCTTAATCCTACGGTTTGTAATTTTAGTAAGGGAAGCATTCCGTTTTCTTTTTCTTCAGCATACAATCCGTAAGTAAAAACGATTATAAGCAAGGGGAATAAGTAGATAAGTACAAAAGAAAGGTCAAAATTTCCTATGTATAGTTTAAGAGGATTGGCTAATTCATTTTCAAATAATTGATAATACAGGCTCGCAGCTGTTAGTTTACGGTAATAAGGCTCTATATCTCTTTGCCCTAACGACATGTGCGCTAAATTATGAGGATTTAAAACAGCATGATATTCATGTCTATACCATGCATAAGCAGGGTCGGAAGCTATATTAAATAGTTGTTTTTCTTTAATGGATGTGTGTTCGTTAGTAAAACTTTTTTTATAGTTTTCAAATTCATTTTTTTGAATACTTTGAACGTTTTCGATTGTTTCTTGCTGCTTTGTTATTATAGAGTTCCCATAATATATGGCGTAGATACCTAAAAGAACAATCGAGATTAATAGAATCATTTGAAAGATGTTTCTAATAATAGAAATACCTTCACGTTGCCATAATAGTAAAATTAACTTCATATCATTTTGCTTTTAAAAGTAGAAGGTGTTAGAAAGAGTATTGCTAAAAACCAAAGAGCTAATGAAGCTAGTTCTATCTTGTAATACTTTAATGTTTCAGTTACAATAAGTGCTTGGTATTTGAAATCTGAGATTGTTTCCCACAAGTTTCTTCCAGCTTTGTATTCATAAAACTCAGCATAGCGTGAGTTTTTTGCCGTATCATAATTCATTGTTCGTATTAAATGTCGGCGGTAATTTTTTGTTTTTCTTTGAAAATCATTAAAACTATGCCAGTCAGTTGCAGAGATGGCCATCGAAAGGTTTCTAATTGCTATATAAGGAGCTATAAAACTCATTAAACTTTCTGTTTTATTTTGAAGTTCAAACTTTTCATGAAGTTTTTTTTCATGAAAATCGTATACTTTATTAGCATATTCTTCACCCTCTTGCATTTCTATTCCACTAAAATTTAAGGGGAGTTTATGAATGGAATCAACATTATATTCTTGTAAATAATTTTCTTTTAGTCTGGCTAACCTTTCTTCTTTAGATTCATTTATTGCCATTCCATTTGCAATATCATGTTGTATGCCTTCTTTGTATATTTTCATAGAAGGTAAAGGGTGTAGCGTTTCTCCCAAATTTGCTGAGGTTTTTGGGATAATAATTCCTGTTACGACCCAAAATATTAAAAGAGTTAAAAGGGCACTTCTAGAGCTAGAAGCTTTAAGAGAAATCCATACCGAAAAATTTGTAAAAATCCATAAATAACCAATGTAAAGAAGAAAAAGAAGTAGGGTACGAAACCCGATATCATCCATTACTGAACTATTTGTTTCATATAAACCTACGGTATATAAGCCTATGAAAAAAGGAACCATTATTACTAAAATAATTACAAAGTAAGCTAAGACTTTACCTATATAAATAGACCTTATTGAAGTGCCTTGACTAATTAAGAGTTTAAAGGTTCCTGTTTTTCTTTCTTTAGTAAAAGTTTGAAATGTTATAAATATAATAAGAAGTGGTAATAATAATTGAAGCACCAAGGCTGCACTTAGTTCACCAAAACGAATCATATTCCCGTAACCTTGTGCAGGTCTAAACATAAACTCATGAGGATAGTGCGCTTCTAAATAAACAGAAGTTCCAGTATAGGTGTCTAAACCAAAATCAAAAAGGCTAAGAGGTGTTTTTTGTTTAAAAACAAAAGTACCGTAGTGTGCAGCAATGTGGGGATGTTTGTGTCCTTGATCTAGCCATTCAGTTCTTCTTTCTTTTTGGGCGGTTTCTACCATTGCAGTTTGATGTTTATAAGCAATGTGGCCTCCATATACAGCAAAACCCAAAAGAACTATAATTATGGTAAATAAAATTTTTAAGGAATTTTGCCTAATTACACTCGTAAGCTCCTTTTTAGCAATTAAAAAGATTTGATTTTTCATCTATTTAAATTTTTATAGATATCTGTTAAATACACAGCCTGGTTTGGTCTTAATGTTTTTTTATTACCACTTTATATTAAGTGTGCATATGTTTTAAGTATTTTTTCTCTAAATCTTGAAAAGAGACTTGATCAGATTTCATTAAATCAACTAAGAGACCTTCTTTCATGATTCCTATGTGAGTACCTGTATCTTTGGCGCGAAAAAGATCGTGAGTCGCCATTAAAATGGCGACTTTTTGTTCTTTCATCTCTAGTAAAAGTTGTGAAAATTCATTACTTGCCTTAGGATCTAATCCAGATGTAGGTTCATCTAAAAGTAAAATTTTAGCTCCTTTTGCTCTTGCTAAAGCAATACCTACCTTTTGTCGCATTCCTTTAGAGTAGCTACTTACTCTTTTTAAGATGAAATCTTCTTGCAGCCCTGATTGTGAAAGTAAAAAAGCTAATTCATCTTTCTTTTGATTTCCACCTTGAAGACCACAAAAAAAGTGAAGATTTTCAAGTCCTGTCATATCTTGATACAATTGAAGATTTTCTGGGATATAAGATAGCCATTGTTTTGTTTTTTGTGGGTGCTTTTCAACATCAAAACCATTAACAAAAGCATTTCCAGAAGAAGGGTCAATAAAATTTAAAAATAAGTTTATAGTTGTTGATTTTCCAGCACCATTTGCCCCAAGCAGGCAAAAAATTTCGCCTGCTTCTATTTTTAAATTTAATGAGTCTAGTGCGGTGAAATCACCGTATCTTTTTGTGAGATTTTTAGCTTCTAGCATGTGGTTAAATGGTTATTTTTTTAAATCTTCTATACCTGAGATATAACCTCCAGTAGAAGTAAATAATTTACTAGAAGTATTCGAGGTAGTATCAAAACTAAATACAGCATTTTCATCATTGGTAGCTGTTGTAAATAGTAATTTATTATCCTTGTAAGGAAGAATTATCATTCTACGAGAACCGTAAGTTGTTGGAAGCCCTGGTACAGCACCTAAACTTGATTTATTTTCTAGGTCTAACTCAAAATATTTAAACTGTGGCTCACCAGTTTTAAATTCATAAAAATCAGTTTCGTCTTCAACCTTTGCGGTAAAGCTTCTACCATTAGGTGTTTGATAAATTCCGTAGCAAACATTTCCTGTAGCATTTTGCATATCCATAAAATAGTTTGGGTCAAAAGAAGTTTGTCCGTTACTTATTTTTAAGAGACCACTAGGGCTGTTACCTCCACTTAGTTTAGTTCCTAAACCTTGTACGTAAATATCGCCATTACTAGCTTTAATCATTCCAGTATTAGCTGCTTGTCCACCAAAAACCATCCCTGTTCTCTTATCTGCTATAATTTTTTCTACTACTTTTTGGTTTAAATCAATTACAGCAACATAAGCAGAGTCGTTTAAAGGAGCAAAATTGTTTTCGTAATGCAAGCCCATAAATAATTTACTGTCTCGTGCCATCATATCTAAATAGTAAGTACGAGTAGCTTCAGGAAATCTTTTGGTAATTGAAGTTAAAGGAACTTCTCCTGTAATACGCATTGTGGTAGGGTTAAAAATAATAAGTTTTGAAATACCACCAGCAACAGATGCGTAAGCAACACTTTCACTTTCAAAATAAACTGTAGAAAAAGTATTAGCACCAGGAACTACAATTCGTTCTTCTTCAATAGTATCTCAATTTTCGTTAAATGAATATTTAACTAAAGCTGCAGGAGCCCCAAAAGGTGAAGCGTATAATGCTTTGTTGTAAGAAACAGTACCTGAATTTCCATTTAATTCTAAAGCCTTCTCATTTCCTATGGTCGAAAAATTTAAATCTTCAACACCTTGTATATATGAGGTTTGATTAGGCCATGCACCACTTACGGTAGTAATACCAAAGTTTAAAGTAATAGGATTCGGGTCACCTTTTTTAGTAGGAGTATCATCACTACATCCTATTAATGTTATAGTTAAAGCGATGTAAAATAATAGTGCTGTGATTTTCTTAAAAAATTGTTTTTTCATTTTTTCTACTGTGTTTAATCTCTCGTTTTTTTCGAGTTTAAGGGGTAATTTATTTAATAAAGGTTCTGAGTGTTATGCTAAATGCCCTTCCTGGACGTTGTGCACTAAAATTGTCGAATACTTTTTTGTCGAAAATATTAGTGATTTCTGAGGTAACCGCCCAATGATTAGAAGGGTGTGAAATAGTTACCCCTAAGTTTTGAGTAAATTGAGAAGGAATTATATTTTTAAAATCTTTATTTCCGTCTACTGCCCAATAAAGGTAAAATTCATTAACGTAGTTAGCAGACCACCAAAATGAAATATTATTTTTTGTACTTAGAAATTTCTTTCTATGATATCGAATCTCTCCATTTCCAAATAAATATGGAGTATTAGGAAGCCTTGCGTTGAAATAACGATTGTTTACTGCTCCTGTAGTACTTTTAGAAGAACGATTTCTTAAATCTTGGTAAGTCGCGTTTGCTTTTATATCAAGAGTTTTGAATGGGCGATAGCGTATTTCTGTATCTATACCTAGAGTACGTGATTTTAGTAAATTTTTATATTGTGCATAAAACTTAGAAGTACGTAGCCAAATAACGTTATTTGTATTTCGGTAAAAAAGATTGGTATCCCAATTAATTTTTTTTGAGTTTAACTGAAAACCTACATTTAAATTATGGCTTTGCTCTGGTTTTAAAAAAGGGTTCGGTTTTACTAATGTGAAATTACCAAAAAGTTCTATTTCATCAGGAAGCCTAGTAGCATATTCGTAAGAAGATTTTACCAGAAATTTCTTAGAGAATCGGTATCTAAGAGATTGCAGAAATCCGAAATTTGTAGCTTTTTGTTCGTTCGGAATATATTTTAGATTCTGAATTGCATAGCCATTAGCATTCATCCAAAAATGCTTTACACCTGTGTAGGTTGTGAAATTTCTTGAAAAATTATGCTCATATGCCAAACCAGTAGCATTTTTTAAAAGACGGGTAGGGTTTGCAAAAAAGTCTTCTCCATAAAACTCGGCAGCAATAGGGTCTTTTCCTATTCTTTTAGACCAAGCTGAAAATATATTTAAGGTAAAATTACCTTTTAGCCATGGACTGTATTTTATATTAATTCTGTTTAGGAAGTTTTGCGATGTGAACTTTAAATTATTTCGCGAAGTAGAAATTTCACCTCCATCTGTTCGTTGACCAAAAACTTTACCATCCCAAGTATAGATATTTAAAGAAGTATCTATAAAATTACTTTTAGTATTGTTATAAGCAGTATACCATTTGATATCAGTATTATTTAGAATTTCTTTTTTTTCATATTCTAAAGATGTACCTATAGTAGCTTCGTCATAAGTAACTTCTCCGTAAGGCTGCGCCATAATTGCATTATGTTGAATATCATCTTTTAGTCCCGAATAACGGATGTTAAAAATGAGGCGGTCAGCATAATTTTTATCATAAACACCAGTGTAAAAGTTTAGTAAATAATTAGAAAAATTATCATGAAAACGTTTAACAGTTGCAGGTTTTGGATTTCCAAATTCATCAGGAATTTCAACATTTACTTTATAATCATTGTCAGAATGATTGTAAAATGAATGCACTCCAAATATCCAATTTTTGTTGGTGTTTACGAATTGACCATTTAGATTTACTTTATGACTATTAAATGAGCCAGCTGAGTAAGAGGCATCGAGGTAATCGGAATATGATTTTCGAGTAATAATACTTACACCACCACCAAGAGCATCAGCTCCTAAGTTAACAGGAACAACGCCTTTATAAACTTCTATTTGGTCTATTAAACTTGCTGGTAATGCATTTAATCCTAAACCTGATCCGAAATAAGATAGTGGAATTCCATCTATAAAAAAGGGTATAGATTTACCAGTCATTCCGTTCACATAAATTTTTGCATTACTACCAAAACCACCTGTTTGCCTAATATTTACTCCAGGAATTTGTTTAACAATATCACTAGTATTTGTATTCCTTTCGCGAAATTTTTTCATCTTTACTATTGATACATTAGCAGTACTTTCTCTTTTTTGTTGAGTTTTTGATTTACTTGTAATGGCTATTTCGTTAAGTTGGTTTTTCTCAGGTATTAATCCAATCTTAATCTTGTTTTCTTTAGAGGTATTCACTTTTATATAGCTAGTTTCAAAACCTATAAAAGAAATTTCTAGTGTGTAATTTGTTTCGGATAATTTATTAAAATAGAAAGCACCATTTTTATTGGTGATGGTTCCTTTGTTTAATTTTAGTATTTGTATATGAGCTCCGGTAAGAGGGATTTCTTTGTCATCTGTAACTATTCCTGTAATACTCTTATTTTGAGAATACACGTAATTATTTACTAGACAGAATAGTATTAGTTTTACAACCTTCATTAAGTTTTTAATATTTAGAACTTCTGTTGTTATAATTTTATTTTTTTAATGACTCCTTGTTCTTGCATTTCTTTTAATACGCCATTTTTTTTTCAGGTAGAGTATATTTATTTAGTAATCTATCAGACTTATCCCATAAGTATTTAGCTTCAGGTAAAAGCCAAAAAGCTTCATCATCATCTTTTTTTAGTAAACAAGCCGATCCATTTTTTACTTATAGATAATATTTCTTGATTTCTGATTAAAAAATTACTTGTTTCTTCTGTTAAATTAAGCATTTCACGTTCTTCATTATAAAGTAAAAAGGTTTTCCTTTTCATAACAATTTTTATTTTGTGTGTGTACAAAAATAGATAAGCGAAATTCTCTCTTAACTGTATTTAGTGTTATTTGTCTTTTAATAAAACTGTATAAATTTTACAATGAAGTTAGGTGTTAGCAAGAAACTCTTATTATTACAAAAGGAGGAGGACGAGAAAATAATTGATTAGCGGCAATAGTATTTGAGATAAGAAAATTATAGTTTCCTGATTTCTTTATTTGAAGACTATATTTAATTGCTTCAAATGTGTAATCTATAATGTTAAGTAAAAGTGTGGGAGTTAGGTTGTGTGAAATGATATAATCACAAGTCGTACAACCTAATGAAGGAGAGGTGTCATCGATATGAGATAGCGTGTGAAGTCCTGCCATTTTCATAGAAATGAAAATAACGAGAAGTAAACAGGTAATGCTATTTTTTAGACGATTACTCTTCATTAAAAAATAATTATGATTTTTAAGTATTTTTTGTCAAAAGTATGAAACTATTTAAGCTAATGCAACTCAGTTGCGTTTAAATAGCTTGCTTGAACAGTGTTAATTTTTAATCTAGTTGATTAATAGGTTTTTACAGTGGAGAATGCCGTGAAATTATATAATTTTAGGTGTGATTTTATAAAGAAAAAAATGTTTTGTTTTTTGATGCTGTGAGGTAGGATTTTTAATGATGATGATACTTCTATTAAGTGTATTTTTCCGAATATAAATAAGAAATCATAGTTTTAATAATAACTAAACAATAAAGTATTTTTGTTTAAAGGATGTTTAATTATCGACAAAATGATAGTAAAACAAGCTATCAAAATGGTAATTATTAACAATGTTGATACAAGAATCTTCATTTTATATTTTAACACAACAAAAAGAATTAATATTAGAGGAAATAAAATTTTAGTTTTCATTGTAGTTAAATAGAATAAAAACAAATTTACTTAAACAAATTTTAAAAATATTTTAGATAAAAAACGTAAATTCGCAAACTAGAAAAGCAAGAAGATGTTAGACAAATTAAGAATTATAAAACAACGTTATGATGAGGTATCGGATTTAATAATCCAACCAGACGTTATAATGGATCAAAAACGTTACGTTAAATTAAGTAAAGAATACAAAGATTTAGGTAAGGTTGTAAAGAGAGGAGATGAATACAAAAGTCTAACAGATGCTATTGAAGAGGCTAAAGAAATTTTAGCTGATGGAAGTGATGCCGAAATGGTAGAAATGGCAAAAATGGAAATGGACGAAGCTAAAGTTCGTATTCCTATATTGGAAGAAGAAATTAAGTTTTTGTTGATTCCGAAAGATCCAGAAGATGGAAAAAATGCAGTAGTTGAGCTACGTGCAGGTACTGGAGGAGATGAAGCTAGTTTATTTGCAGGAGATTTATTTAGAATGTACACAAAATATTGTGAAGGTAGAGGGTGGAAAGTTTCTACAGTAGATTATTCTGAAGGAACCAATGGTGGATTCAAAGAGATCCAATTTGAAGTTTCGGGTGATGATGTGTATGGAACCCTAAAATTTGAAGCAGGCGTACACCGTGTACAGCGTGTACCACAAACCGAAACACAAGGTCGTGTGCACACATCGGCAGCAACTTGTATGGTTTTTCCAGAAGCAGAAGAATTTGATGTAGAAATAAACCCTAAAGATGTGCGTATTGATTTTTTCTGTTCTTCAGGTCCAGGAGGTCAGTCAGTAAATACTACTTATTCTGCGGTGCGTTTAACACATATTCCAACAGGATTAGTAGCGCAATGTCAAGATCAAAAATCACAGCATAAAAATAAAGAAAAAGCCTTTAAAGTATTACGTTCTCGTTTATACGATTTGGAATTAGCAAAAAAGCAAGCCGAAGATGCAGCAAGAAGAGGTACTATGGTAACTTCAGGAGATCGTTCTGCAAAAATTAGAACCTATAACTATCCGCAAGGTCGTGTAACAGATCATAGAATTGGTTTAACATTATACGATTTATCTAACATTGTAAATGGTGATATTCAAAAAATTATTGATGAATTAATGTTAGCAGAAAATACTTCTAAGCTAAAAGAATTAGGAGAGACTATTTAAATTTATTTTTTTGTTTAAAAATAGATATAAAAAAAGCAACCAGAATAGGTTGCTTTTTTTTTTGTGGAGACGCCGAATATACTTTAGCTTAATTTTTATTTGTCAGTAAATCTTTATATGTTGTTCATATATAGGGGTTTGATGGCTTTTTTCATGTCTTGTTAATAACTTTTATACTAATAAGATATAACAAAATTATCAACGTTTCTATCAACGCGTATTATTTTAAAATAAAAATTATGAAACACACATTTTGTTTAAGAAAACCAAAAGATGTAAAAGAGACATTAATTATATTTTCTTGCTACTTTAAAAATGAGAAAAAGCAATTCAAATACTCAGTAAGAGAATCTATACTTCCAGATCATTGGGATTTTGAAAATACAAAACCAAAAAATAAAGGAAAAAACATTGCTATTGACCAAAAACGTATTTCGAGTATTATCAATAAATATTCTGCTGAGTTTAATAGCTATAACGCAAAATGCGAATTAAGCGAGTTAGAATTTACTAGCGAGCTTTTAAAGAACCATTTTAATAAAGTTTTTGGAAATGTAACGACAAGTAAAACATCTTTTTTTGAAGTCTATGATAAATTTATGGAAGAGAAGATAAAACGTAAAGAATGGAAAAAGTCAACAATTAAAAGATATAATAACATTAAGAACTTACTATTAGAGTTTGAAAAAGTAAAAAAATATAAACTAACATTTAGTAAAATCAATAATACATTCTATACTGAACTAACAGATTTTTGCTATGAATACAAAGATCATTATACAAACACTTTTAATAGAAACATCGGCTTAATTAAAACATTTTTATTTTGGTGTTTGAAAAAGGAATATACATACAATAGAAAGTTTACTGATTTTAATAAACCCAACCGAGTTTTAACAAGAGAAGAAGTTTTAAGCTTAGAGAATATTAAAGAGTTATATAATTTTAATTTTATAGAAAAACATTTAGTTGAGATTAGAGATACTTTTATTTTTCAATGTTTAACAGGAATGAGGTATGGAGAGTTGAAAAGGGTAAATAAAAGAATAATTAATAATAATGATTGTATTTTGTTAAAAGAGGAAAAAGATAGTGGAAAACCTACTAGAGAGATACCTTTGATGTCTATTTCTAAAGCAATATTAGAAAAGTATGATTATATCCTTCCTCTTAGGACTAATCAGAAAGAAAATGATTATATAAAAGTTATTTTAAAAGAAGCTGGTTTCACTCATGAAGTAGAATATACTAGAACTAAAGGAGTAGAACAGAAATTATTTGTTAAAAAGTTTTATGAACGTATTTCTACTCATACTGCTAGAAGAACTTTTGTAACTATAATGAGGAATAAAGGAATTCCTGATAAAACGATAATGAGTATTACTGGACATAAAGATATTAAAAGTTTTAATATGTATCATCAAGTAGATAATAGTGCTAAAATTGATGCTGTTAAATCTGTGTTTGAAAAATTTTAAATACTTAACGGGTAATAAATTACTCGAAATAACTATATTTGTGTATTAAATTACATGTTATGACTAAGAAGATATCGATCATATTACCGAAATTAGAACGTTTATTAGAAGAAATGGGAGAGCAAATAAAATTAGCTCGTTTAAGAAGAAAGTTAAGTACTGAACAAGTATCAGAAAGATCTGGAGTTAGTAGAAAAACTCTTTATTCAGTAGAAAAAGGAAAAAGTTCTGTAAGTATAGGTATTTATATCAAAGTACTAAATGTGTTAGGTTTAGAAAAAGATATTTTACAGGTAGGTAAAGATGATGTGTTGGGTAGAAAACTCCAAGATATTGGTTTAAGAACTAAAGAACGTGCTCCGAAAAGAAAATAAAAATGAAAAGAACTATTTATATATATGCTGATTGGTTAACTTTAAGTGAGCCAGTATTAATTGGAGAATTATATTCGGAGTTATTAAGGGGAAAGGAGATATTCTCTTTTGCATATAATAATGTATGGTTACAATCTGATTATGCCTATCAATTAGATCCAGATTTGGGTTTGTTTGAAGGCATACAATATTTGAATGACGATAAATCTAATTTTGGTTTATTTTTAGATTCTTCTCCAGATCGTTGGGGTAGAGTGCTAATGAAAAGAAGAGAGGCTGCGCTCGCTAGGAAAGAAGAAAGAAAGGCAAATAAATTATTTGAAACTGATTTTTTATTGGGTGTTTTTGACGGTCATAGAATGGGGGCTTTACGTTTTAAATTGGATAAAGAAGGCTCTTTTTTAAATGATGATGAAAAATTAGCAAGTCCACCATGGACATCGATAAGACAATTGGAACAAATAAGTTTACGTTTAGAAGAAGATGATAGCTTAGATGATCCAGATTATTTAAAATGGTTACAAATGTTGGTTTCTCCAGGTTCTTCTTTAGGAGGTGCAAGACCTAAAGCAAGTGTTTTAGATAACGAAGGCAATTTATGGATAGCCAAATTTCCTAGTAAAAATGATGGAGATGATATCGGAGCATGGGAAATGGTAACGTATGAATTGGCAATTCAATCTGGTATTGATATGGCAGTTTCAAAAGCTCAAAAATTTAGCAGTAACCAACATACATTTTTAACGAAACGTTTTGATAGAACAGTAGAAGGAAAAAGAATTCACTTTGCATCCGCTATGACATTATTAGGGTATACGGATGGTGTAGATGCTTCTTCTGGAGTTAGTTATTTAGAGTTGGTAGATTTTATTACAAAAAACGGAGCAAACCCAGAAAGTGATTTAAAACAATTATGGAGAAGAATTGTTTTTAGCATTTGTGTATCAAATACAGATGATCATTTAAGAAATCATGGTTTTTTATTAACAGAAAAAGGTTGGGAATTGTCTCCAGCTTATGATATAAATCCTGTAGAAACAGGAGTTGGACTAAAATTAAATATTTCTGAAGACGACAATTCGCTTGATCTTAATCTAGCTACTCAAGTAGCTCCTTATTTTAGAGTAACTAAAGATGAAGCTAATATTATAATTAACGATATTATAAAAATAGTTTCTAGTTGGAGGGATTACGCTAATAAATATAAAATTTCGAGATTAGAGCAAGAAATTAAAGCTGATGCTTTTATGAGAGTTTAAATTGTAAAAATTATGAAAGAAATTTTAGAATATAATGGGTACAGAGGGAGTAATGAGTATAATAGTTTAGACAAGGTTTATTTCGGGAAATTAATAGGTATATCTGATTTAGTAACCTATGAATCTGAAACAGAAGAGGGGTTGAAAAAGGAATTTAAATTGGCAATAGAGGATTATTTACAAGATCTAAAGGACTTAGGTAAAGTACCTTAACAAACTTAACGAAATGAAACAAGCAAAGACTTGAGATAAGGAACGAATGTGACTTAGTGATGGTTTTGGGAAGCTTGAACGAGGTAAGTTTTGTTTAAAGTAATATTTGTATTTACGATGTTTTTAAAAGCTTCAAATCGATTAAAATTCTTCTAGCTATATTCTCATCTAAAATATTATTTTCATTAAAAATAGTTGTTTTTGACAATTTACATTGATGGTGTTTTTCTTTACTATCTATTTTATCAAAGTGTATAAATTCACCAAAATCCGTTTTTGTGGAAGGGTATAATAATATTGCTTTTTGAGCATTCCAATAATCATTATAAACATACATTTGCCTTAAATCATTGGTAGACGGCTTTGCGTTGTCTATTTTTTTCCATTTGGTATCAATAACAAAAGTTTCTTTTGATTCTCCTTGTTTTTTCTCAATAATAATGTCGGGTCGAATGGTTATACCATTCCAAAAATATTTATCATTTTGTCCAAATACCTTTAAGTTTTTGGTTTCTTCCTCTTTTAGTCTTGCTAAAATATATTCTTCCCAAAGTGAATTCATATTAAAAAGTAATGCTAACATCTTTTCTGATCCTATAGAAACATTTGGCGCATAATTTAATATAATAAGCCTTGCTATAGCTAAAGCCGTTTTATAAGGAGCTGTTTTTCTATTTTGAGGAACTTTTGAAAAAGTATTTTCGGATGCTTTTATTTTTTTAACATCAGGAAAATGTAAAAATGTTTTTTTGCATTGATGATACAAATAGTTTCCCTTACTTAAGTTAGAAACAATATCTAAAGCTTGATGTAAGATTTGATGTACTAAATGGTCTTTATCATAAATTTGATGCGTAGTATAAAAACGTTCTTTATGTATGATATTTTTAGATATATGACCAGAAAATTCTAATTTTCCTTTTAAAGCTTTTACGTTTTTAGTCTCTTTATAATATTGCTTTATTAACCCTTGATGCATTAGTAAATTAATTTCTGTAAGAAACCATTCAAAATAAATATCTAGTAAATGGATTTGTTGCTTTTGTACATTTGCTTCACCTACTTTTTGCACTTTAAGCTTTTTGGTAACTCTAAGCATTTCTATCAAAGCATTTTGCCAAACAGCTTTGCTATTTGTATCACTATCAATTTTTGGTAATATTTCAATAGTTAAGCCTTCTACTTGAATAACACCAACATATTCTTTAAACTTTATTCCATTATGACGTAATTTAAAATACTTATCATTATGCAATTCATTTAATTTTGATAATGCTACAAAATGATTTTCTTTAAATACCCCTTCAATAGGTAAAAACTCATGTTCAAAAACTTGAATTCTATTCATTTACTATAGTTTTCTTTAAAAGAATATTGATTGCTTTTATGATATCGAAATTCTCATCTATAGTTTTTAAATGGAATATTTTTCCCTTTTCAGGATAGTTTTGAGTGTCAAAAGAAGCGAAAATCTCTTTATCAAACCTTAACGTTTCTTCATTGAAAAAACCTTTCCCTAAAACCAAACCTATTTTTTCATAATCGCCATAAAAGTATTCTTGCAACAATGGAATAATATTATTTTTAAAAGCGTTTTTTAAGCCCACAGTATCATTTTCTTTTAACTTAATAAAATAAGAATGCCCAATGGTATGATCTCTATCTAATAAAATTTCTATACGTTTATTTATAGTTTCTAAAAGTTCTTTTAAACTTATACCACCAATTTCTAACTCTAACAAACTTGGCTTAGGCATTATTTCCTTAAACTCAAATCGACGGCGTAAAGCGGTGTCTAAAGCTTCTACAGATCTATCAGCTGTATTCATTGTTCCAACTATAAAAAGATTTGGAGGTACTCCAAATTTAGTTTTACTGTATGGTAATTGCACTTTCAAAGCTTCATCTTCTCCTAAACGCTTGTCTTTTTCTATTAAAGTAATAAGCTCTCCAAATATTTGAGATACGTTTCCTCTATTTATTTCATCTATTATTAATACAAAAGGTTTGTTTTCTTCAATGTTTTCTTCAGTAATATTATATGCATTCAAAAACTGTAATAAATAATCGTAGTAAGACCTTAAACCTCCAATAATATCTCTTTCGCCAAGTGCAATGCCTTTTAAAGTGTCTATTACTAAATCATGACCAGTTCCTCCAGATGCTTTTCTAAACTTTATATGCTTGTCTGTTATTGATGTTATATGATAAGTTTTTTTTGTCATTGCAATTTCAACTTTAGAATCTTCAGACTGTTCTAATTCGTCTCTTAACTTTTTGAGTCTTTTATCTAAATCTACTTTTTTAGATACAGAAACTACTTTATCTGAGCTATATAATTCGGCATCATTACATATTTTTTTAAAGATTCCATCTTTAATTTCGTATGTTACTAATCCATCTTTGGTTTGTGGTTTAATACCTTCTACAAATTCTTCATAACTCATTGATTGATGAAAAGTTGTAAATACAATTTGATTTAAATCTACTAGCCTTTGATATTCATCTTTAATTATAGAACGAGCTTGATGTAAGTTAAAACCAGGATTTGCAATGGCAACAGCTTTAGAAATAGTAGCATACGTTTTTCCTGTTCCTGGAGGTCCATAAAGTATTTGATTTACAGGTGTTTTGTTCGAGTTAGGTTTTACACTAATCATTTGTGATGTACTAAATTTCTGTTCTAAAAATTGATAATAATTAGTTTTACCTAAAATTGCTCTTGGTCTATGATTACTCTCTCCATCACTATATTTAAAAAAAACACTATTTTCATCTTGATATGCTACTTTATCTATAGTTTCTATTATAGTTTTATAATTTGATTTTGAGACTTCAAATATATTGGCATCAAAATATGTATTATAACTATCTAGATATCGATTTAATACTTCCTCATCGTTATTAAAGTAATTGGATTTTGGTTTATTAGTTAACCAGTCAATAAATTCTTGTTTAACGTTTTCCATATTTTTATTTTTTGACCAAATAGCATTAATATGTATTGCTTTTTTCACCTCTTTTATTGTGGTTAGGTACCCTCCGAAATTAACTTCAAACGGATTAAAATTCTTTTCCCAATTTATTTTTAAATTCCTTCCGTCTTTTAAATTTTGAGTTACAATTCCTCTAGCTTTAATTGACATTACAGACTTTGTTTTTTCTCTTGTAAAAGCAGATTTTATGGCTATAAAACTTCCAACAGCAACTTCATTAACATTTTTAAGAAACTTATCTTCATATCCATTTTCCCAAATACCCTCATTGACAAATCTTTCAGTTTGATTCATAGGTGTTCTGTCATCCCAATATGCGCCAACTAAGTAATATTTATTTTTCGTACCGTTTTGGTTTAAAATATTTTCTCTATACTCTTTATCAAATAAAGCTTTTCTAAAGGCAGAATTATCATAAGATTTGGCCAGAGCGTGATTGTCCCTTTCTATTTCATTTTCTACAGCAAATTTTATTTCCTTATAGTTATCTAAAACTTCTTCAAATTTTCTGTCATTATAAAGATAGGTGCTTTCTTCACCAGAAAACACTTCTCTTTTACTATTATCAGGTTCTGAGTCTTTATTTGAAATGTAATCAAAAGTTTCTTTTTTGACATTCAAACAATAGCGTTTCCCTACCTGAAAACTCAAACGATTTTTGGCTATACTAAATACAAACCTTTCTTCGTCTTGGATATCTAAGTCTTCTTTTAGGCTATCTAGTATATTAAAATAGTTTGATAGAGCATTGATATTTCCTTTTTTTACAGTTTTTTCAAATTCCTTTTGATCTTTTATAAAAATAAAATCCACCTTAGAGTTTAGTTGAGACCATTCATCTTTATTATTTATAGTGTGGTTTAGATAATCATCCCAAACATTAAATCTTAAATCTTGATTTTGAAATTTCTGTTTTGTTAAATTATGACCTTTATGGATACCTCCAGTTAAACCATTTAAATCAATTGTAAAGAATAATTGATATGCATACTGGACACTAGGAGCCGTTTTAGGAATTATAGCAACCCAAACTCTATCTGAGCCATAATTTTGTGAACCTTGAAAACTTACAATATGTTTAGTAACATTCTCTAATCCGTTATCCTCTATGATATTATTTGCCAACTTATTTAATAGGTTTTTTATTTCCTCATTTTTCGCAGAATTATGAATGAATGGAAACAAAATTTTAAAAGCATGTTTCCAATTAGGAAACATACCTACTTTACTATTCTTGTAATTTATCAAACTTTGTTTCACAGAATCATTTAGATCGTAATATCTTGAAACATCTCTTTTTTCTATTGCCGCTTTTAACTGCTCTAAAATATTTGGATCCAAAATATTCCCTTTTTTAAGTTCGTTGGCTATTAAAAAGCGGAGAGTATTTACGGGTTTAAAGTCTCGTTCAGGTTTGTAATTACTTATAACTTCTTCTAAATTTTCTTGTCTTTTGTTTATATATTCGAATAACTCATTTTCATTAGTACTTAGTTTATTAAGGAGTATGGCATTTTCTTTTATTATTTCAATTGTATTCATTTATCTTCTTTTTCAATATTTTTTTAATTCACAATCAAACCATTCTCCCAAAGTGCCAACACAACATCCATTTGAGAATTATGACTTTTATTTCCTAGCTCTAGTTGTTCCCATAATTCTTTTGGTGAAAATAGAGTTTGACTAGTTTGTTTTAATATTTTAATAGCTTTTACAGCATACGCTTTATTGTCAATAGACCTAGTATATTTCCCTTCGGGTATTCCTTTAACCAACCCTTCTTCACATAAACCTAGATAAGTAGCTTTAGGGCAGCTTTTTTCTTGAGAGCTTTTGGAATCAAATATTACTTGAGCAGTTCTTGAGTATATTTCTGTTATAGAATAGTTTTCTTTAAAATTTTGTGTGCTTTTTATAGCAATTAAGCCGTATTTATTCATAGCTGTTTTTTATTGTCAAGTAATTTTTATTTGTGTCTGTATTATTTTTTTTTTCCCACTTTTGCAAACTTTTTAAATTATTAGCTTTTATATAACCATTATTCTTTTCTATAAAATTAATTACTTTAAAAGGTTCAGATTTAAAGTTTAATAAATGATTAGTATTTACTGTAGCATGACACAATACACAAAGAGGTTTTAAATTATTGTAATTATTGTTTTTTTTATCAGAATCTATATGATGTACTTCTAAAAAATATTTTTCATTTTCCAAATTAATATTACAATTACTGCAACAATAAGCTGCTTTTTCTCGGATAGCTTCTGAAATTTGTTTCCACATAATTACATAACCATCTTTCTTTGTTTTTTTAGCTATATCAGCATTAGAATTTGCGTATTCTATAACATAGTCAAACCAAGGTTTACCTTTTGCTAAAAACTTATAAAAACTCCTTTGACTTTCTGAAACACAATTTCCACATAAAGGTAGTTTTTGTAATTCATTTAGTTCCAGTTTTCTATCATTGCAATATACTTTTACAGGCATTTTACTGGAAAAAACAAAACCACTATATTCTTTAATTGTTCTGCAATTACAAACATGAAAACTTGGTAGTTTTTTGTTTTTTAAAATAAATGTTTTGTACTTATATGAAAACATCATAAAAGCGTCTTCTCCTTTTTTGTAAAAAAATCTATTTCCTTCTCGTTCTACTTGAGAGTAGTTTATGTTTTCTATAGGTTCAAAAAAATAATTACTATTTTTTTTTATTTCTGTCAATGAGAGTTTTTTAATATATTCAGCTAAATCGCCTTTGTGAAAATCATATATCATTTTTCTTTTGTTTTAACAATCTCTTCAACCAAATCTTTATTTGATGTAACTATTTTAAATTCTACTCTACGAGATAGTTCATTGTTAACTTTTTTATCAGAAGATAAATAGATAATATCTTTATTTTTATTTAAAGCTCTAGAAAAGGATAGCCCGTTTGATGTAAAAAGAAAATCTAATCTTTTTTTTATACTGTCTGGGTATTCTTTGTAAGATTTGTGATTTCTAATATAGTTTAAAACTGATCTTGCTCTATTTGAAGACAACTCTAAATTATAATCATAATTATCTCTTCTCTTGTCTTTTGGCGGATCTGTATCAGTATGACCTTCTATTCTAATTTCAGAAATATTATTAATATAATTATTTGCTGTTATAATTTTTAAATATTTAGGTGTAAAAATATTTAACCTCTTTTTAAATTCTTTGGTCATTTTTGATCTCCCAGATGTAAATAATTCTTGATTCTTTTTTTTGAAATTAAAACGTACAGTTCCATCTGGAGATAATTCTATTGTTTCTTGATTTAATTCTTCTTTTAAATTTACTTGTAATGCATTATAAATATCTTGCTCAACAAATTTGTATTCAATTACTTGTATGATATAATTTATAGCTATAAACATAAAAATAATCATAAGCCCAGTCATAATGTCTGAAAACGAAATCCAATAAGAATCTTGACTTTTTCTTCTAGACATACTTATTTTGTTTTATTAATAAGCAACTGTAATTGAGCTTTCATTATTTCATCTAAGCCTTTAAAAGTATTATTAAGGCGATTTAAAAATTCTTGGTTTAAATCTTCTATTTGTGTTACTTCAAATGATTTTAATTCTATTAAGCTTTCAGATAGAGCAGATACCATAGATTGTACACTAGTTTCTTTATGTAGCCAATCGGTAATTTCATTTTTAGTTAAATTTAATGCTTCTGTAGTATTTTGTAATTGATTTGTATGTTCATTTACAGCAATACTTGTGTTTTTTAAGTTTTCTACCGAGAAGCTAATGTTAGAGATTACTTCACTAAACCTTGATTTATCATCGAAAGCAGCTTGAAAATCATCAATAATTGTTTGTAGTTGACTACTACTACCAGCAATTAAATCTAATTTAGAAACCCAATTATCTGTATTTTTAACAAAGTCTTCATGATTTTTTGCTAACTTTTCATAAGAATCCTTAATTAAAGTAATGTCACCTTTGTAGTCTTTTTGCCAAATAATAAGTTGATCTATAGATGCTGTTAGGTTTTCAAAATTTTTAGAAACTAATTGACTTATTAGCTCCTTAAATGTTTCATTAAAATCTACCATTACTGTCATTAAAGCTTCTTGAATTGCATCTGCACTCTGTGATGCCATACTTTTAAAAAACTTATCTAACTTTTTCTGTAGTCCTTTGGTACCATCTGAAATGTTTTTTAACTTATTTTCTCTAATATCATGAAGTACGTCATAAGAATTTCTTGTCTGTTTGTTTATGTCTATTAAATTATTATTGATACAACGGTAAAAGTCTAATTCTTTATCATCTTCTGGGTTTGTAATTACACCAGAATTTAATTTAAAATTGATAATTATTTTAAATACTAAAGAAAATACGATACCAAATATTGAAGTATAAAAAGCTGTTTTTAAACCTTCTAATAAACCAGAAATACTATCTTTAATTGCACTTGGGTCTGTATTAAAGTTAATTAAACCATAAGCAATCCCCAAAAATGTACCTAATAATCCTATGGTAACAAATGTTGCAGGTATGCTTTCAATTAAATAGTAGTTTGTATATTTTTTAATTTTGTTTGGTATTGTAACAGCTAATAGCGCATAGATTAACCAAGCAATTAATAAATACCATGGTAGTTCTTGACATACAAAAACTAAAAAACTATCACTAAATTCAAATATTCCAATTTTTTTATTCATTTTCTTCTTTTCTTTTCAATCTTAATTTTATTTCCTTTCTAGCATTTTTTCTTCTAAAAGAGCGTTTTCGTAATTATTTTGAGTTGACAATTTTAATTGTACCTCATTTATGGTAGTTGTGAGTTCTATAGCTTTTTGTTTATGAACTATTAATTCGTCATTAAGAGTTACATATTTTTTATAAACGCTAGATTCTAGTTTCATTTTTAAATTATGAATGTATTCTTTAACATTAGCAAACGTACCAAATGCTATGAAAGAAAAAATAGAAATGATAATGATTGCAAGTTGATTCCAATTTAAAAGATCTCCTAGCGCGGTAATTTTAAAAATAAAAAATAGCAAAGCATTATAGCCAAGATATACAAGTGTTAAGCCTAAGCGAACACCAAAATAAATGCGTTTAAACTTTTTGTTTAGCCGAATATTTAAGGCTTCTTTTTGCTTTATTAATGCTTTTAGTTTTTGATATTCTTTTTGAAGTGAGTTTAAATAACTTTCATTAGTATTACTTGGTTTTTCTTCTTTTTCTATAGCAATATTTACTTGGCCAAAAGAACCGATGAAAATTAAAATAACAATTACTATAGTTATTATTAGTAATATGTTGTTGTCTTTTTCTTTTTTCATAGTAATTTATTTATTCTTGCATTGTTACCTGCCCATTCATTAACATAGGCAATAACCAATCTCTTAATTCTGATAGTTTTTGGTTTTCATCTTTATTGTTATGAATTCTTTTATATATTGGAATAATACTTTTATCTAAAGCTCTTTGAATGTTTTTGTTCAATGGTACAGCCAATTTTACATCTGCAATTGATTTAGTATTGACCACGCCTTGTACAGACCCACCTGAAGTCGATTTTATTTGTTTTACTATATGTTTTGTATTCAGTGTCTGATATAAAAATTCACTTGAATAAACTGTATTATCCTCTGGTTTAACAACAACAACGTTGAGACAGTTTGCTGGCTCCTTTTTATAATAAATTGATGAAAGTCCACTGTCTCCATGTCTTGCAACTAGAATATCACCAGATCTCAACTGAGATTTTAAATTCTTATTATGAAATTCATTATTCACATAAACTAAATTATTCATATCAAGCCCAGCTAAGCTTAAGTTACCCGTTCTTATTAACGGAATACCTTCCGTTTGGGAACAGAAATATGGTTGGCATTTACCTACGAAACCAACACAAACTCTATTTGCCATTTTATCAATAGTTTTCACTTCCCAACCTTCAGGAATCTCCCGCTTCAATTCTTCATTAAAAACCATTTTACCACCAGAAGACTTATAAGATTTTCCGTTTTTATCGGGAAAATCGAATTGTACAAACCAATAATCATAGAGCGTTTTTGCCATCGCTTCTAATTCTTGGTTTATTTTATTGTTGATTTCTATTTTGGCATCTAAATCTGAAAGAACTTTGGCTATTTGTTTTTGAATATTAAGACTTGGTAATTTAATAGGTACATCGTAATAAGCGCCGAAGGTCATACTTGGAACTCCCGTTCCTGTATTAAGATGACTTAAATCTAATAGCTTTATATAATTATACAAATAATAAGGGTCAGCTTTACTTTCATCAACAATAGAATAATAAATAGTATCTACTGTCCAAAATAGTTCATTTACATATTGTATATTACTTAATGTTCCTTTTCTTGGTAATAAAATACTTTTACCTTCATAAAGAGATTCATCAACATACCTCATTAAACCACCACTTCCATAAACTGGAATATTACCTTGGTTGAGATGTTTGTAATCTCTACCGTTTTTAATTTTAAGTAATTCTTCGAGTTTATATTCAGTCATAGTTCAAACTCTTTAAATTCTTATGAATCTCTTTTTCTAAATTTTTAGATTCAGAAAACAAACCTTCTAAATTACTTTCAAAATTTTTCATTTTACTAGTAAACTCATCCGCAGAAATATCTACATAATCAATTTTTACTTCAAAATATTGTCCTGCACTTAAACTGTAATTTTTAGCTTTTATATCATCATAAGAAACAACTACAGAAAAGTCTTCTTTAGCTTCTTTACTGTTAAAAACATCAATAATTTGTTGTTCTTCAGCTTCGCTTAAAACCGTTTTCTGAGTTTTACCGTCTTTTACTTTGGTTCCTATGTTAGAGGCATCAATTAATACCACATCCTCAGTATTCATTTTATCCAAAAACAAAATACTTACATTGGTTCCTGTAGTAGCAAAAATATTAGATGGCATAGAAACTACACCGGCTAGCATTTTACTTTCCACTAATTTTTGTCTAATCTTTTTATCAATACCACTTTGCGCAGTTATAAAACCTGTGGGTACTACAATAGCCGCTTTACCTTTAGCAGATAAGCTGTGCATAATATGTTGTATAAACAACAAGTATATCGCCATTGATTCTTTCTTTTTGGCAGGTACTTTTGGGATGCCCGCAAAAAAGCGTTCTTTATTGGCTTTAGAATCTAAATCGGCACTATAATCAGAAAAATCTAATTTAAAAGGTGGATTAGATACAATGTAATCAAACTGTTCTAGCTGTCCGTTTTCTTGTTTATGGTACGGATGCTGAATGGTATTCCCTTGTATAATGTTTTGTATGGAATGTATCAGGTTGTTTAAAATTAAATTTAAACGCAATAAAGCAGAGGATTTTTGTGAAATATCTTGAGAGTAAATGGTACATTTATCTTCTCCAATAGCATGCGCAATATTCATTAACAAAGTACCTGAACCCGCACTAGGATCATAACAGGTAACATTGTTTACAGTATCATCTGTCACCAAACAAGCTGCCATAATTTTAGCTACAGCATGAGGTGTAAAATACTCTGCATATTTACCACCACTATTGGTATTGTAATCTTTTATTAAATACTCAAATATAGTCGCAAAAAAGTCAAACTTTTGGGTAAATATATGCTCAAAGCTAAACGTAATTAGTTTGTTTACTAAAGCCTTACAAAAAGCATCTCTACTATCCGTAACATATTTGCTAATGTTTTCAAACAAGACTATTTTTTCGCCTCCCTTAGTTTTTACCGAGAAAATGTCATTGTTGGCTTTAGCAACATCCAATAAGGTTTGATCAAAAACCTCTGCAAATTTGTCTTTATTTTGTTGTTCAAACAAACGCGACAATAAGTTTTTAGGAGCAATACGTGCTGTATTCTCGCTAATTTGCATGCTTAACATTTCTAAATCATCATCGGAATAATTTTTTAAGGCTTCGTCAAAATTTTCAGCATTCGCTAAATCGGGTTCCAATTGCTTTAATTCGTAAACATATTTATCGTTCAAAAATTTATATAAAAACACTTGAGTAATTACTTTAAACTCGTTTCCGTCATTCCCTAAACCGTAATTGGCACATACACTTTTTAAATCATCAATTAGTGCTTTGGTTTGGGTTTCAAATTGTACTGTACTTGTCATTTATTTATATTAAGCAACGTATCCGTTGTATTCGTTCATATATTCTTTAACTATAATACTATTAATACGCCTTACATCGGTAGTAGTAATAGGAATATTTTGTTCCTTTTTAAATTGGTTCACTACCAAACGCATAACCATTTTTTCTACATAACTTTCGTTTTCTAGAATCTTAGCATTCTGTAATATTTCTTTATCTACCGCTGTTTTTAATCCTTTTAAAGCTTCAAACAATTTACGTTCACTATCCGTTAACGGATTCTTTTCTAATAGTCGTTTGTGTATGCGAGCGTACTTAGCATCGTAATCATACTTCGCTCTAAGCAATTGGTTTTCTCGCTCTAACTTTTTGGCTTTATCATAAATAACATTTAAGGCTTTAATGTTAGCTTCCATTTCTTCTTTAGAAACTTCACTTAAATTCTTCTTTTTAAATAAGCGTTCCAATTCCTCACGTAGTGACACAAAAACAGGATCTTTCTGGTCGAAGTTTCCTCCTAACATTTCACGTGTTTTTCCTAAGGTATTTTTAAGCTCATCTGCCAATACCATTTCCTCTTCCTTAACTTTTACAAATGCAAAAATAACATCTTCTAAAGCGGTGTTTAATATATTAGCGGTTTCCACATTATGCTCTAATGCTTCTTTGGTATTGATTAATGCTAAACGATCGTTTGTTAAACGAGATAATACCGATAGTTTTCTGAAATCTAGTTTTTCTAATAATTCAAAATTACCCGATAAACGAATTAAATTATACAATTCCTTAGCATTGTTTAATGCCTTAGCTAGTTGTCTAATTTCAGTACGTTCGTTAATCTCCGAAATTTGATCGCTAAAAATAGCTGCATTTTCGGTATCGTATTTAAACAAGATATCTTTTATTTCTTCAATCTCTTCCTTAATTTCTTCGGCTGATTTAAATAAATTGGAGTAATGCTCCATTTCATCACCTAACTCAGACTGTAACTCGTTAAAATAATCCTGATTAGTTTTATCAAACTCTCTCTGAATATCAGCAAAATCTACTACAAAACCGTATTTATGATTTTTGTAAGTTCTATTTACTCTAGTTAGTGTTTGTAATAAGTTATGACTCTTAATTTTTCGTCCGATGTACAACTTCTTCAAGCGTTTGGCATCAAAACCAGTCAACAGCATGTTGTAAACGAACAAGAAATCTATATTACCTGCTTTATAATCGGCTACCCAATCTCTTCTATCTTGCTTAGTACCTATGTCATGTAAGATTACTTGCGCAGTTTTAACGTCTGAAGTTGTTTTTTTAATAGCGTAGGTTAACTCTGTTTCTGCTGCCATACCCAATTGAGCTTCTGGTTTTACAGCATACTTTTCTAAAAACAACTCATGCATCATTTTTGCCTGATCAGAAGAATCGCAAACGACCATACCACCTATAGTATTGTCGCTCATGGCTATTCTACCTTGCTCTAAGTCTTTTACCACATAATCTAACATAGGTGCTACAAACCTTTTATGGGAATAGATTACTTTTTTATCGGAGTTACCCTGTAAAATTTGAAGTTCTTCTAAAACTTCTTTTAAAGCCAACTTATAATTGGTTTCTATTTCCTCACGTATTAAACGCAAAGTATAGCCATCTTTAATAGATAAGTTGTAATAATATTTGTGAATGTATTCTCCAAATAAGGTTTTAGAGTTGTATTCTTTACCTAATAAAGGTGTACCTGTCAATCCTATTTTTATTGAATGCTTATCTGCTAATTCTAAATTGGCTAAAAAACTTCCTTTAGGATTATAACTACGGTGTACTTCATCTAAGAAAAATACACGTTGTACACTTAAATTGTAATCGTTGTTTTTAATAACATCGGGATCGTCTTTAAACTTCTGAATGTTTACTACGGTAATCTCTGCTTTACCAGAATCGTTATGAATTACCTTGGTAGACTTTATATCTTTTGTAAACTCGTCCCTACTGTTAATTTTATGTACTATTAAACCTCGTGCTGTAAATTCTTTAGCAGCTTGAATTAATAAGTCTAACCTATCTACAATAAAATAGAATTTAGGGATGATATCTTTTTTCTGATAATAGTCGGTTAAGTGTTTTACATTAAAATAGGTTAAGGCTGTTTTACCAGAGCCCTGTGTATGCCATATAATCCCTTTTCTTAAACCATTCTCTAACTTATTCTCTATAGCTTTTGTTGCAAACAACTGCGGGTAACGCATGATATGCTTTTCCAAACCGTTTTCTTCTTCTACATATGCAAAGGCATATTGTAAAATGAATTTCAAACGATCTCTTTGGAATAAAGAAGTAGATATACTATTTGTAGGTTTATTAGGAGATTTATTAGTAGCAAACTCTTTAGCGTTTTTAATACTTAATAAATTAGTGTCTTTTAAAACAAAATTTTCTTCATCGTCAGAAAGAGGTTGTAATAATTTCTCTAAATCGAATGTTTCTTCTTCTCTAAAATAATTGAATATCGGTTTGTAGTAGTTTGTTGTACTATAAAAAGCACCTTCCAACATGAGTGAATCGTCATCGCTATAATTCATGTTGTTAGAAAATACCATTAATTGTGTAAAGTTAATGAACTTACGGAATTTTTTATTCCTAAAACGTGTTTGCATACGTTTATGCTCTGCTAAAACACCATCTCTGTTATTCGGTTTTTTAACTTCTATAAACACCAAAGGCATTCCGTTTATTAACAAAATAATATCTGGTCGGAATGTTTCATCATCTTTTTGATATGGAAGTTCTGTTACAACGTGAAATGAGTTATTATCAAAATTCTCAAAGTCGATTAGTTTAATCTCTGATTGATCAATTAGCTTATTGTAAAAAGCACGACCTAAATCTTCATTTTCTAGCGATAATGAAACTTCATCATATACTTTTTGAATATCGTTTGTAGATAGCTTAGGATTTATTTTTTGAAGTTGCTCCTTAAATATATCGATAAATATATTTGTTTCTACATCCCATTTAGCAGTTTTTAGTGATAGGTAAGTATACCCTAACTTCATTAAATGCAGTATACTAGGTATCTTAACTCTCGAATCTTCGTTGAATTTCAATTTTTTTTCTTTTTTAGAATCCTAAAAATACTAAAAAAGACCATTATATACTTATGGAATTCCATAATTATATAAAAGTAGTTTTCTATAAAAAGAGAATAATAATTTTGTTATTAGGTGTTCTAATTTTTTGTTTAAAAAATGATTATTTCTTTTGATGCTGTTTGTTTAGCTATTTCACTTTCTTTTATTTGTTCGTCTGTTACCGATTCAAAATCTGCCCAATGTTTTTGCTCGTAATTGTACAGTAATTTATTTAAAGCTTTACGAGTTTTGTTAACTTTTTCATTTTCTTTAGATAACAGGCGTAATTTTCTACTTGCAATTTTCCCTCTTTGAAAATCTAATTCATTATCAATTAATCCTTTTTCTAAAAAAGAAGTTATATTGTAGTGTAATAATTCTTTTAAATTCATTCTTGTGTATGATTTAGAAGTTATAAGTTAGTAAGACGTTGGTAAAATTTTAAAGTATTAAATATAATATCTTTATTGATTTCTAAATTTTGGTGCTTTAAAGCTATAAACTCAAATGAAACAGCTTTATATTTATAGGAATTTGATAACACATCTCTATATTCTTCTATTTCTTTGTCAAGTATTTTATGTTCAGCGAATAGTTCTGGTAATGAAAATTCATTAATTAGTTTGTCAATGTCGGCCATAATTTTTTTATAAAAAAGTAAAGCGTGGAACTCTAATCTTGGGAATCAGAGGTATCGCCAAACACCCATCCACCACAAGAAAGAGCCCACGCTGTACGTGGGCGTCTTAACTTCGATATTGGTGGATTTAAAATTGGCGATTTTCTGACCCCAAATCAAAAGCTAAACGCTTTATAAATTAATATGTCTTATTTTTACATCTGTAAATCTATTGCAAGATACTACAGATATTTTAAATGTTAGGTTGTTTTAATATAGTTTTCTAAAGCTTTATTAATGATGTATTTGATACTTTTATCTTCGTTTAAAGCTCGTTGTTTAATCTTTTTAAGCAGGTTTTTATCTAGGTAAAAAGAAAATTGAACTTCTTCAGTTTCTTTAACTGGGATAGGAACTACCTTTTGAATCGTTTTAACTTGGTTATTGGCTTTAGCTTTATTGATTAAATCATTAAAATTTTGTTTTTCCATAATGCTAGAATTGTAGTTTTATATAAATATGTATTTATAGAATTATATGAGTTTTGTTAGTACTTCTTTTGTTAGGTTGTCTAATTGCTTTTGAGCATTTTTATTATTAACTCCACCTACTAAAACCGAACGAGTAAAAGCAACCAAGTCAGATATACGAGTCTTGGCAATAGGAATGTTGTATTCTTCTAAGCTTATTAAAATATCTAGAGTCAGTGTAGTATTGGGTTTAATCATATTAAAAACCAGCATAGATTTTTCTTGTTTGTTTTCGTTTTCAATTAATTCGATAGTACTGTTAATGGCTAATAAATCTAGTACACCTGCTTTGGTTGGTATAATGATTAAATCGGCTACCTGTATTAATTCAGGTAATTGTTGAGATAGGTAAGGCGGAGTGTCAATGAAAATGAAATCATAGTCTAAATTTTGAATTTCTTTAATTCTTCCCTTGTACGGAATAATTTCAAAGTCTGTAACCAAATCTTTAACAGATGAAAGACTTCCTTGTAAGTCTAAATCAAGAATAGCAACCGAAGCGTTTTTCGAAATGTTTTGTGCTAGGTTAAAAGTAAGTGTTGATTTACCTGTACCTCCTTTTTGATGTGTGATAAGTATTTTTTTGCTCATGGATGTTTTCTTTTGTAATTAAAGTTTCTTTTAACTTGATCTTGTTTTTCAGTTTTTTTATTTCTTTAGGAGAGCCATTTTTAAGTATGTATTGATTTTGAAATTTTTCGAGTTCTTTTCTTTTATAGTTAAAGAAAGCGTCGAAAGTTGTTTCGTTTGTGTTAATCCATTGCATTCTATCAAAACCTACACGATATTTATTTCCTCCAATAGACCTGTCAGTTTTTCTTTCTTTTGTAGTAGGAGTAAGTTTTAACCGTTGATTTTTACATTTTCTACTAACAATAATGTGTATATGAGTGTTAATGCCAGGTTTCAGGTCACCTGCTTTGTAGCCTCCTTTTATAACTTCTTCGTTAGTTCCTTTAAATCGTCGGAAATGTTCAACTTTCCCGAAATAAACCAAGTCATCACCAGAAATTAGACCTTTTTCCTGTCTGTTAAAATTTGCAGCATAGTTGGTCATTACTTTTCTAGCATATTCTATTATGATACGGTTATACTCTCTGTATTGAGTTGTATTTAATTGCCATATATCTTTAATTTCATCATTTTTAGAAATTATACTAAGAATATGTTTTAGTTCTTCTTGGCTAAAGCTAATAGTTGGAGCAAAATATTTAGCATCATTTTTACCTAACTTCTTTATGTTAGTGTCTATGGAATTGATAACTTCATTGGTGCTAATATTTTGTTCATTATGTGAAAAAAAGAATTGTTTTCTTCCTTCAATGTTCCTTTTAGCTTCAGAAGATTTTTGAACTAGTAACAATTTATCTAAATCATGATTTTCCTTTTCTAAATATAATGCGAGATTAGAACAGCTACCAGTATTAGCAGCTCCTAATGTACTGTGAGGTTTGCTAATTGGCATTGTTGAAAATTGAGTTTAATTTACCTTTAAGTCCAGATTTGTTTTTTTGATCTATTAATTCACATATAGTGTAAATAGCTTCTTGTTCTTTTTTCATGTTTTTCTCAATATCTTCTATTTTTTGAGAAATAATTTTAAGTTTTTGATTTGTAGTTTGTGTTCTTTCTGAATCAAATTTGTTTACTTTTATTATTGCATCTTGAATCCATTTTGATAAATTTTCATATTGCTTTTTTTGCTCAGCAGAGTATTCAAAAATTTCATTTCTTAAAGGTTTTAGAATATCTCTTTCTTGAACTTTTAAGAAAGAAACAATTCGTTTATCTAACACCTTAATCATTGTAGCAGGATTATCATTTGTAGTTTCTAAGGGGTTGATACCTGTCTTTTTAAAATAAAGGATCATGGACTCGGTAAAGTCTCCATATTTAGCACCGAATACATTGGAAATTTTTACTAACTCTTTATGATGGAATTCGTCAATAATTATACTTTTTTTCTTCATGTTATAATTTTTAGCACTGTTATTCAGTGGGTTAAGTTCTTGGTTATAGTTTGGTTATAAAGTTTTATAAATAGTTGATGAATGTAATAATCACATTTACAGTAGTTAAGCCTCGCAGAGCAAGTTGAATAATAGGGGTTTTGCCCCTGTTCAACTTGCTACCTTAAATCAGGTACATTTTGACATTAGATAATCGTTTAGATCATTATAGTTTTTATAATGAATTCTACAGTCAATTAACTCTTTAGATACTTTTTTTTGAAGGTGTTTTAAAGCTTTGTTTCCAGCTTCATCATTATCAAAAAAGCATTTGGTTTTTGAATAACCTTTAATTAGTTCAGGAATCTTTTGCGTAAGAGAAGTAGAATTCAAAATGATAAAATTTTCATTTGGAATTATTTTTTTTAAAGTCAAATAAGAAAGAAAGTCAGACCAAGATTCGAATAAAGAAATTATACCAGAATTATTGTTAATTGTTGTAATAGCTTTTTTGCCTAAACAGCCTTTAAAGTATTTATTTCTAATTTCTAGCCCACCTAAATCATTCATAAATCCAACTCCGAAATACTCTTTTTTAGCATTGAAAGAGTAGTGAACTTGAAATAAAAAACGCTTAGCAAATTCTATATTTATCTTTCTAGTAGATAGATAATTTAATAACAGCGGATTGGTTAGTTCGGTTATCTTCTTAATGGAATACGTATTAGCTGGAGGTTGTTTTTTTTGAGGTTGCTGATGAAAAGAAAAACTATTTGTGTTTAAAGTATCCAATACTTGTTTAATAGAACAGTTATTGATTTTTTGAATAAAATCGATAATTGTGCCTCCAACACCTTCTCCGAAATCGTACCAAATATTTTTAGTAATATCGACTTTGAATGAAGGTGTTTTTTCATTCCTAAAAGGAGAGCAAAACCAAACAGAATTTGGAGTGTTTTTTACAGGAGTAAATCCTTGTTTTTTTAAGTAAGAAACAAAGTCTATTTTTTTAGCTTTAGAACAGTTTATTTTCATAATTCGTGGTGTATAAAAAAATGTGTAAAAGTTGATGATTTGATGACGAAACGTCTGTGTTTCTTTATTTGTAAGACTTTGTTGCGTCATCAAAATGTCATCAAGTCATCAGTTTTTTTCTATTGATGTCATCAACTTTAAATCTTGATGACGCTTTGATGACGATTTTGATGACGGCTTAACCTATTGTATTTACTAGGTTTATTAACTAAAAAGTTTACTCTGTCATCAAATCATCAAAGTTTTTGAGTAAAAATGTTTTTTTAAGTGTAAAAAACCTTCCTTTTGTGTTTAATAACACAATTTCACCATCGCTAAGAATAGAGAATTTTTGATACTTAAAACAGTTGTTTTTTTGAGGTAATTTCCAGTTGTTTTTAAGTAGTTTTCTAAGTTGTGTTAAATCGGTTTTAATACGAGTTTTATTTAAAGCGTTTAGCAAATCCATTATACTGAAATTGATTTCTTCTAAATCGAATTTTTCCATAACACTAATTAGTAAATGGGCAATTTCTTTTTCAACTCTATTTCGGTTGTTATTTACAAGTTTGGTTAAAGCTGTAGTGTGAATTTGTTGTGGGGTAAACCACATTCTAGTTTTTCTTTCACTAGCAAATTCTCGTTTTAATGTAAAGTTTAAGAATGCAGGAATTTCAGATGTTAATTTGCTCAGAAAATTAACATCTTCAAACTGTAGTTTTGGAATCTTAATAACCCAAAATCGAATTTCATCAGCATCAATTTTAATAAAAGAATCTTCTTTGTTGCTGCACATAATAAACTTGCCGAAAAAGTCCACTTCAAAACGTTCTTTTCCTTTAGCTTCTATTTTGTTTTTATTAGCAGTTGATAAGTATTTTATTTTTTCAGTTATTTCTTCTTTTTGCACAAAGGCTTCGTCCATTCCTGATATTAACTTATTCCCCCAGTCTAGATTAAAATTACTGTTAATGGAGTGGCTATCTAAGTAACTCATATTGTGTCCAAAGACTTCTTTAAGATATTTTAGAAATGAACTTTTACCTGTTGCTCTTTCCTTACTGACTAAACATAAAACAGGTAATGAATGTGTTGGTTTTTCATACAATAGTTTAAAGTAATCTAATCCATACTCTAGTTGACTACCGAAAATGTGTTTGAAGAAGTTTAAGGTATTTTGTATTTCTCCATTTTTAGGTTTATGAGAAAGAGGGGAGTAAGTGTTATAGAAACTATGAATGGTTTTAGAAAAATTAATGTGATTAGGGAAACATATGCTTCCATCGTATTTTGGGATTTTAGTTAAATAGTTTCTGTTATGATCTTGTATAATGGTATTTCTATCCCATTTTATAAGAGTTTCATTAAATTGATTATGAATTGTTGGGACTTGAACTATTTTAAAATAAGACGTACCAATTCTTAAGTATGGTATTTGTTCCATAATTAATTAGAGAATAAACCGTATATTTGTATTACACGGTAGTTAATACTGTGTTTTGGAAAAAATTTAAAGCGTGATTGGTAGAAGCAATCACGCTTTTCTTTTATACTTGAAGTTTTTCAATGTTTGATCTTTATTGAAAATTTGGTAATGGTGGATTAGTTTTCTTTTAGGTCCAACTTTTTGAACCTCTATGCGTCCATCATTAATGTAATTGTCAATCGATTGTTTTGACAATTTTAAGATTTGAGCAGCCTCAGCTCTTGTGTAATAATTAAGAGTATAGTCCTCAGGTTTTTCTTTTATTTCAAGAACTATTTTTTTTAATTCATTTAATTGATTAAAAATTTGTCCAAATGGATCTACATATGTTTGTGCCATAATCATGTGTTTTTTTGTTTATCTAGCACAAATATGAGAGGTAAGATATAAGAGAATTAATTCGAATTAATTCTTTTATATGTTATTATTGAAATTTTTCTAAAAATGATTTAATTTTTATTCTTTCTTTAATAAAATCATTTTCAAGAAGTATAGGAACGTATACCTTGTACTCATCTTTTTTGAATAAACTTTCTAAATTTTCTTTTGTTAATTTATTGAAAGCATTTTTTAATGTTCCGCTATTCGTTATTTTTTTTTCTTTTTTTACTATCATTTTACAAATAGTTATTCTGTCTTTATCACTTTGTAAGAAACTATCTTTTCTGTAAAATTTTTCTTCTAGTAAATATTTTAAGGCTACTAACTTATATTGTGAGATTTTTTTTCTTCCAGCTTTAATTTTTACTTGATTATTTGTCTCCTTAGTAAAAGGAATCAGCATAGGTATTTTTTTTAACTGAAACCAAATAAAAAATATTAAAAGCCCTATAATTAATCCAAACCCTAAATAATTAATAGTTGCATTGCTAGAATTAAGTCTTATTAAAGATTTCATTAAAGTACCTGGAGCAATTAAAAGGGTAAGAGAAAATAATAATTTTAATCTATCTACATTTGGATTCCAATTAATTTTACCATTCCAGAGATAGGGAGCTAGCTTCTTAGTGTATTGTCTTGAAAATACGCCTATTTGAATTAAGTAAATTCCAATGAATAACAAAAAAAGAGGAACGTAATAATTTGTCATAATTTTATATTTAATTAAGTTTAATTAGGATAAAACTATTAATTTTGAAGAGAAGTGACAAATTAGAGTTTTGACATTTAATAAGTTAAGATTATCAACGCGATTATCAACTCAAAATAAAAACCCTCATAAACACTGGGTTTATAAGGGTTAAAAGTGGAGACGCCGAGAATCGAACTCGGGTCCAAACAAGCAGCTCAAAGGCTTTCTACATACTTAGTTCTTTCTTAATTTTCGACTTATAACTGATTAAGAACAATCTGTTAAAAGCTTATCTTCTTTAGTTTCGAAAACTAGCCAAAGTTTCAAGTTTTCTATGTTTACTTTTACGATGCCCAAAAGTGAAACGCCGTAAACCAAGGCTGTTCGTGGACATAAAGCTTGCACACCTTGTGTGCCTAGGCCAATCCTACTATAATTCGGATTAAGCAGCTAAAGCGTAGTTATCTTCGCCGTTTAAAAAGTTGAAAAAAGTTTAACGAGTAATCTCTTCACTCCTCGGTATGCTTACATTATCACTGACCTTGCTGTCAAAACCAGTCGTCCCCAATATGTTAAAGATTTCAATATTTTCTGGTAAAAAAATAAAAACTAATTACTTTTTATAAAAAAATATGGGCTGCAAATATATGAAAATACTATTTGTACAATACTTTTAAATCAAGTATTTTCGCCTACGCTGTTTTAATTTACAACAATAATAGTTAATTTGTTTAATTTTTATAAAAAAAAGAAGAATGAAATTCGGAATTATAAAAGAACGTAAAAACCCACCAGATAGACGTGTTGTGTTTTCACCAGAAAAATTACAAGAGTTTAAACAACAATTTCCAGAAGCTGAAATAGTTGTAGAAAGTTCTGATATTAGAATTTTTTCAGATGAAGCATATAAAAAAGCAGGTTTTAAAGTTGTAAATGACGTTACTGATTGTGATGTTTTATTAGGCGTAAAAGAAGTTCCTTTAGATGATTTAATTCCAAATAAAAAATATTTCTACTTTAGTCATACGATTAAAAAACAGCCTTACAATCGTAAGCTGTTACAAACAATGTTGGCTAAAAATATTGAAATGTACGACCACGAAACAATTGTTAAAGAAAACGGTGCACGATTAATCGGATTTGGGCGTTATGCAGGTTTGGTAGGGGCTTATAACGGATTTAGAGCAATTGGTTTAAAAGAAAATAGTTTCAAACTACCTAAAGTAGAAACTTTAGTAGATTTAGATGCTGTAAAAGCTGAGTTAGATAAAATTAAACTTCCGAATTTAAAAATTCTTTTAACAGGAACAGGTAAAGTTGCCTACGGAGCTAAGGAAATTTTAGATCATTTAGGGATCAAACAAATTTCTGATGCATTGTATTTAACATCAAAATTTACAGAACCAGTATATTGTATGGCTGATGTAATGGAGTATGCTAAGCGTAAAGATGGTAAAGTAGGCGATAAGTTTGCTTTTTATAAAGACCCTACAGGTTACGAAAGTAATTTTATGCCATACGCGAAGGAAACAGATTTTTTTATTGCGGGGCATTTTTACGGTAATGGTGCTCCTTATTTATTTACAAGAGAAGATGCTAAATCATCAGCGTTTAATATAAGGTATGTGGCAGATATTTCTTGTGATGTAGATGGACCTGTGGCATCAACAATAAAAGCATCTACCATCGCTGATCCTATTTATGGATATGATCCTAAAACAGCAAAAGAAGTTGATTATAAATCTGAACAAGCAATTACAGTAATGGCTGTAGATAATTTGCCTTGTGAATTGCCAAAAGATGCAAGTGAAGGTTTTGGTGAAATGTTTTTAAAACATGTGATCCCTGCCTTTTACAACAATGATAAAGATGGAGTTTTATCAAGAGCGAAGATGACTACTGATAATGGTGAGTTAACTAAGCGATATTCATATTTGCAAGAATATGTAGACGGAAAAGAATAAAAAAATCCCGCTTATGCGGGATTTCTTATAAACATAATTTATGCTACCAGATCAACAATTTTTAATAGATACTGCAAAAATGCGAATGCCTTTTGGTAAATATAAAGGAACCTATTTAGTTGATATACCTGAGTATTATTTAGTATGGTATAAAAACAAAGGGTTTCCAGAAGGTAAATTGGGTAAAATGATGGGGTTGGTTTATGAATTACAACTAAATGGTTTAGACGATGTACTTCGAAAAATTAAATTACACTTTTAAAGTAATTCTTTACATAAAGTTAATAAACAAAAAAAGAGTCTTAAAAAGACTCTTTTTTTGTTTATTAAAAAATGTATAATTACTTTAAAGACACATTGTAAGTTAAACCCGCTGAAAAAGTAGTAGCTTCACCTATGTTTCTACCATCAATTACTTTACCAAAACCTAAACTAACACCCAGCTTTGGAATAATGTTTTTATATACAGTAATTCCAACTCTTTTATAATCTACATTCGTTTCAGGAAAATTACCTGCAAAATCTGAACTTCCAATATCAACACCTTCTTCAGAATTAAAAATATCAGCCCAAGCTTCAACATAAATAAAACTACTTGCGTATCCAATTTTACCTGTGGTTACAAAAGCATTTGGCACCCCAAAATCTTTACCAGGAGTTAAATTATTGTTAGCATCACCTCTAAGATTATAAGAAGCAAAAAGAGTAGAAAAGAAGCCACTATCGGTGTTTAAATGTAAACCAGCAGTTACATCAAATCCGAATGCACCACTACCTAAAGATAAAATACCGTTTGGTTCATACCCTGTAGGAATAACAGCGGTAAATCCTGTTATAATATTTAAGTTTGCTTTTTCAAAATTAATTTTATGAGCATTTAACTTTAAAGCTATTGAAATGTCTTGTAACTCAGAGATAGAGTTTTTTCCATTTACAGGGTCTACAGCTCCTGTTGTATTGTCAGAAGAAATAAAAGGTACGTTTATTACAACTGATAAACGGTCAGTAATACCATATTTAGCATAAAGAGAAATTATGTTTTGGTTGATTTCTCCATGAACAGGAACTTCATCTTTTTTTACATTAGCTACATAAAAAGAATCGTACTTGCTAGTAGAAAAAGAAGTTGTTAAAGATAAATCACCTTTTTTAGATGTAAATCCATCTAATAACCCTTGTGCATTTACGGTAGAATATACAGTTGTTATTGCAAAGACAGATAATGCAATTAATTTTTTTACTTTCATTGTTCTATTAATTTGATTTTAATGTCAGTCGTAATAAAAACCAAAAATTACATAAACAATCTTTGTTTATTTTTTAGTAATCAACTCTATCGTTAACACCACAGTAATACCTAGAGTATAGGCAATTAAATCGTAATAGCTAAAGGTGTTACCAATTATAATATTTGCTATTCTATAATTTTCTAGACCAAGTATTTTAACTAAGTTATAATTTTGTAATATTTCAATACTAAAAGAAAAAATTAAAATTGAGATTGCTAATTTTTTAGATGAAATATTAAAAAAAGATTTTATTAAATAATAAAGAAGTATTACTACTAAAAAATCACCAAAGGTATGTCGTATAAAACCTGATGTTTGTGCAATTAAAATTTCTGTTATAAATAATAGTATAAAAATTATAAAACTGGTTAAATTAAATTTCATAAGCCTTAATTTAAGGCGCAAAACTCCTTGTTTATAAGAAGTTTTACGCTGTTTAATAAATAAAATTAATTAATCGTTTTGCCAATCTATTTTTCTTGAAGTATACATTACAGTTGCTAAAATGGTAAACAAACCAATGCTTCCAACTAATAAAGCGTAGTTTTCTAATTGAATTATTATAAAAATAAAAGCATATAAGGCAGTTAGTGAAAGTGCTATAAAAACTGGAAACTTTATGTTTTTTAAGATAGATTTTGAGTACAAAGAAATTAACATAATAACCGCTATTCCTGAAATTATATAGGCTTTTAAATAACTAGAATGTTCTGATATTGAAATTAATAAAGTGTAAAACATAGTTAAAGCAACACCGATCATTAAGTATTGAAAAGGATGAATGGCAATTTTACTCATGGTTTGAATTAAAAAGAATACTAAAAAAGTTAAGCCAATTACTAAAAAGCCATATTTGGTTGAGCGTTCACTTTTTTGATATTCATCAACAGGAATCATAAAGTTTACTCCAAAAGCATAGTTTTTTAAATTAGGAATTCCGTTAAAAGATTGTTGTGGGAAAGGTCGGTTAATATCTAAAACTTTCCACTTTGCAGAAAAACCATTTTCAGAAATTTTATTAGAATTATAAGGTAAATATTCACCTAAAAAGTTTGCTGTTTTCCAATTAGAATTGATTGTTACATTTGTTTCTTTTCCAATGGGTATAAAACGGATTTGTTTACTACCATTAATATTTATATTTAACTCAAAATCAACATCTTTTTCTAAAGGAATATCATTTTTAATTATAACATTGCTCTCTAATTTATGTAAATTAAGTGAGTTATTATAAATGTTATTCGTGTTATTGTTTTTATATTTTGATGTAAAAGAATAGGTACTTTTATTTAAAGCTATTTCAACTAAACTATTAACACCTTTTAGGTTAGAGGTTTCAATAATAAGCCTTACTTTGTCCCAAATAATAGCCTCTTTTTGTATATCAATTTCACCAAAATCAGGCTGCGTAAAACTTCCTGAAATATTAATATTACTTTTATAAACAGCTGTTTTATAAATGCCGCGTTTTTTTTCTTCTGGATTTATAGTTGATTTTATCGCTAATTTTTTAGGAAAAAAGTACCCATACTTTATTTCTTCAACCATTTCGGTTTGTATTTCTTTTGTTTTTTGATTTACGATTGATTTTTTATGATACGTTTTATAAGGAACCTTCATAATTGGCCCATAAAGCAATACTTCTTTTCCCCATTTTTTATTAATTTCTTGTACAACTTCTTGTTGCCTATTCATGCGTTCATTAATGATGTTTTTAATAAACGATAATGGAATTAATAGTATCAATATTAAAAAACCAACCATTAACATTCTAGCAGTTATTGATGTTTTAACCCATTTTCCAAATTTTCCGTTTTGTTTGTTTGTTACTTCCATAGTTTATTTATTAAAAGAACTTTGAATTTCAAAGTTGTTGTGTAAAAAAATATCATTTGTTTTTAATTAGCTTTTCTAAAGCTTCGATGTGTTTTTTAAATTCTTGTTTACCTAGATCTGTTGCATAGTATCTTGTGTTTGGTTTTTTACCTATAAATTGTTTTTCTATTCTAATAAATTCAACTTTTTCTAAAGCTTTGGTGTGGCTGGCTAAATTACCATCTGTAGCACCTAATAACTCTTTTAAGGTTGTAAATTCGGCATATTCATTTACCATAAGAACCGACATAATTCCTAGCCGTATTCTATGATCAAATGCTTTATTGATATGTAAAATAATATTTTTCAAAATTATTTTTTATCGTATTTAAAATACATTAAAGTTCCGTAAACAATATGCATAACACCAAAGCCTAAAACCCAAAACCAAAAGCCATAACCTATAAAATACGAGGCTAGTAATCCTAAAATTATTTCGATATAACCTAAATATTTAATATCTCCATAGGTATGTTTTGAGGCATTTATTAATGATAATCCGTAAAATAATAGCATTAATCCTCCGGTTTGCCCGTAACGCCCTTGGCTTAATATGATAATAATATAAATACCGCCTGCAATTAGAGGAATAAGAAAACTGGTTAATAACCGTTTAGTTGTGGCATCCCAAATTTTAACGTTATTTTTTGTAGCTTTTTTTGTGGTTAAAAAAACAGCCGTACCAATACTTGCGGTTAATACCAATAATAAGTCTGTTAAGGCAAGTTTAAAAACCCAACCATCTAACAATAATTTTCCTTGCGAGTGATTGTTTACCAGCCAATATGCATAGCCAGCACCAATAAGTGCATAAATACCGGCCATAATACCTGATAATCCGCTTAAAGAAATAAATCGAGAGGATTTATTCATTAAGTTTTTAATTTCTGATATGTCTTTTAAATAATTTTCTGAACTCATTTTTAAAGAACTTTGAAATACAAAGTAAATGGTTTTATATTTTACTGGCAAGTAAAATATTTAATTTATTTTTATAGGATGAAACCAGCTGAACAATATATATTAAAACAAGCAGAGCCGTTACGGTCAATTTTATTACATCTTCAAGTTTTGATTGAAGTAAATTTTTTAGGTGTTGAGCTATTATATAAATGGAAACTTCCTTTTTATTATTTAAAAGGCAAGCCGCTATGTTATTTTAACGCCACTAAAAAAGGTTATGTTGATGTTGGTTTTTATTCTAAAACTACTTTAAACAACTACAATGAATTTCTGGTAACTGAAAAAAGAAAGGCTGTTAAATCGTTACGCTTTTCTAATTTAGAAGAGATAAATGAAGAAGTATTAAGAGCTGTTTTGTTAGAAGCGTATAAAATTAGGCAAGGGAAAAGTACATTGTAAAACAAACAAAACTTAAAGTAAGGCTTAGCCCCGATTGTAGCATTTGTTTGAGCTCCTCGCAGAGAGCGAGTGCGAAAAGCGGGAAATAGCTTCGTAAAAAAGATAATGCTCTTATAAAAGTGTATTTTTTAATATTGTTTGATTAAAAAATCTAACATTACTTGTTGGTTAATAATTAGATGTAATTTTTTGCTTATTTTTGGAGGGATGATACTTATTGTGGTACTATTTTTAGTGATTGTAATTTTAGGTTTTTTAGCATAGTTAGAGTTTGAAAAGCCGCAATAAATAGGTTGATTTGCGTTTAAATTTTTTAAGGTAATGTTAATAGGAGTGCCTTTTTTTACTTGTAATATTCCGTTAGTTGGTTTGAGTAGTTTGTAGCCTTTTTTTAAAAAATTAGTGGCGTATATTGGTTGTTTAAAAAAGGTAGTTAAAGATATTTTTTTGATATCAGGTTGCCAAGATGCGTTTTCAGGATAGTGTGTTAATAGATATTTTTGTTTAGGGATGTTAAAAAAGTAATCGTTAAAGTTGCGTTCCCATTTTCCATTTATAACAAATCCGGCAGCCCATGTAGCATCAATATAAAGCCATTTATTGTTTAATTTTACAGCATTCCAAGCATGATTTGTTTGTGTTTTTATTTTGCCAATGTCATTTGATGAATTACGAACATAACCTTTTATAACTTGGTTTTGTATTTTTAACAACGAGCATATTTTGGCAAAAGCTTGAGCGTAACCTTCACAAACACCTTTTCTTTTTAACATGGTTTCAGTAGCAATATTATTTTTAATAGCGCTAATTTTAGCTTGTTTGTCAGCTTCGTTTTTGTAAGAAAACCGAATTCTTTTTTGTTTTGGATTGTAAAATTCGTTTAAATCATAACGAATATTAAAGGAAAGCCAAGAAAATATCGCTCGAACTTTATCTTGATCAGAATTAAAATCTATCGCAATTTTATGTGCTAATTTTTCTGCCGTAATTTTTTTAGGATAGGTTTTTATTTTGGAGTCAACAAGAGTAAAGTTTTGTGCCGTTACTGATGCAAAACTTAGGAGTAAAAAAAAGAAATAAAGTTGTTTCATAGTAAGGATTTAAAACAACTTTATTTATCAAATATTGTGCCTATAAGTTATTTATTGTTTTACGAATGGTAACTAAATTTGTTAGTAGGTTTTCTAAATAATCAAGATGCAACATATTTGCCCCGTCAGATTTTGCATTGGCAGGATCAAAATGAGTTTCAATAAATAAACCATCTACATTATTTACCACACCAGCTCTTGCTATGGTTTCAATCATATCTGGTCTACCACCTGTAACTCCGCTAGATTGATTTGGTTGCTGTAATGAGTGTGTTACATCTAAAACGGTAGGTGCGTATTGGCGCATGGTAGGAATTCCTCTAAAATCAACAATCATATCCTGGTAGCCAAACATGGTTCCACGATCGGTTATCCATGCTTTTTCATTGCCAGCATCATGTACTTTTTTAACGGCATGTTGCATTGCCTCTGGACTCATAAATTGCCCTTTTTTTAAATTTATAACTTTACCTGTTTTAGCGGCAGCAACTACTAAATCGGTTTGACGTACTAAAAAAGCAGGTATTTGTAATACATCAACATATTCAGCAGCTTTAATTGCATCCGAAACTTCATGAATATCGGTTACGGTTGGTACATTAAAAGTTTCAGAAACTTTACGTAATATTTTTAGTGCTTTTTCATCACCAATTCCTGTAAAACTATCAATTCTACTACGGTTTGCTTTTTTAAAACTTCCTTTAAAAATATAAGGAATTTCTAATTTATCAGTAATAGAAATAACTTTTTCAGCAATACGCATTGCCATGTCTTCGCTTTCAATTGCGCAAGGGCCAGCTAAAAGAAAAAAGTTGTTAGCTTTAGTGTGTTTTATATTCGGAATAAGTTGTAAGTCCATCATTGTAAATTTTCAACAAAATTAAGAAATTAAATTGGCTATATTTAGCCTTTTAAATTAAATACAAATTAATACTATAAATAGGATCAAATGAAAAAAATACTATATACATCAGCAATTGTAACAACATTGATGTTGTCATGTAAAGCGGTAAAAAATGAGGAGCAAAAAATAGCTGTAACAACCAATAGTATAGCAAAAAATGTAATAGTGAGTGATGTGAATATTGATTCTACACTTGTTAAAAAGCATTTATATACCTTGGCTTCTGATGAAATGGGCGGTAGAAAACCAGGTACAGCAGGTATTGAAAAAGCAGCGAAGTATATTGAGAATGAATTTGAAAAAATAGGCTTAAAAAAGTACAATTCGTTACCAACGTATCGTCAAAATTTTGAATACAAGAGCATTAAAATGTTTAATGTAATAGGTGTTTTAGAAGGGAAAAGCAAAAAAGATGAATATGTTGTTATTTCGGCGCATTACGATCATTTAGGAACTAAAAAAGAGGGTACTGGCGATTTGATTTTTAATGGAGCAAATGATGATGCTTCAGGAGTAACGGGAGTTTTAGCATTGGCTAAATACTTTAAAAATAAAGGACAAAATGAACGAACTATTGTTTTTGTAGCTTTTACAGCCGAAGAAATGGGCTTGGTAGGATCTACACATTTTGGAAAAGGAATTGACGCGAGTAAATTTATTGCCGGAATTAATTTAGAAATGATTGGAAAAACCCCAAGTTTTGGCCCAAACACGGCTTGGTTAACTGGTTTCGAACGTTCTGATTTTGGTAAAATTATTCAAAAAAACTTAGTAGGAACAGGATATCAATTATTTCCAGATCCGTATAAAAAGTTTAATTTATTTTTTAGATCAGATAATGCTTCTTTGGCACGTTTAGGGGTACCTTCTCATACATTTTCTACAACGCCAATTGATGTAGATAAAGATTATCATAAAGTATCTGACGAAGCAGAAACGTTAAATATGACAGTAATTACTGAAACTATAAAAGCAGTAGCAAAAGGTACTGAGAGTATTATTAATGGTAAAGATACGCCTAGTAGAGTAACTCTTAAAAAGTAATTTTTGTATCTTTACTGAGGTATGATTATTGATATAAATGTATAAAATTTTATTATGAAACAAATAAAGTACTTATTGTTAATTGTTCTTTTGGGTTGTTCATCTGCTAAAGTAGCCTATGATTACGATAGTCAAACAAATTTTACAGCCTATAAAACATTTAATTTTTTTGGAGATGCTGGTAAAGGTTTAAATGAGTTAGATGTAAAAAGAATTACAAATGAAATAACAAAAGGACTACAACAAAAAGGAATGATTTTGTCTGAAAATCCTGATATATACGTTAATATTATATCAAATAAAAATACGTCAACTAAAAGAAATCGAATAGGAATTGGATTAGGCTCAGGAGGTAGAAATGTTGGTTTTGGTATTTCAGGAGGAATTCCTATTGAAAGCAAAAAAATAAATGAAGAGCTAATTGTTGATTTTGTTGCGAGTAAAAATGATGAATTATTATGGCAAGGAGTATTAAACGGTGAAATGAAAGAAAGAAGTTCGCCTCAAGAAAAGAAACTACATTATAAAAAAGTAATTGAAAAAATATTGATAAACTATCCACCTAAAAAGTAAATTTAAAAGCATAAAAAAACCTCCATTTAATGGAGGTTTTTTTATGCTAATATTTTCGTTTTTAAAACTGGTAACGAATCCCTAAACCAAAATCAGAGTTAAAGCCATCATAATAATCGCTAAAACCAATTTCTGGTCTAAAGTCTAAAGAAATCATTAAAGGAATATCAAAGTTGTATTCGATACCTACAGTCCCTGCAGCAAAAATCGCGCTGTTACCACTAGCAGAAATTAATCCTCCACCTGCACCAGCAAACCAGTTAAATTGGTTGTCTAATTTATAAACCCATTGGTAAAGTCCAGTAGCTTTAAACGCGCTACCTTTTCTAAAACCTAAATCGATTTCTAAACGATTCACATTGCTTAATTTTCTTTGGTATGAAATTTCTCCACCAAAACCACTATTGTCTCCAAAACGAATACCAATTGCATTTTTAGAAACTTCTTGTGCGTTTGTTGATAAAATTGAAATGGTTATAAAGCCAATAAATAAAATTAGTTTTTTCATAAATGTTAATTAAATTATTTAAAAAAGATATTTTTTAAGTAAGCTACAAACTTACTTAATTATTAATGATTTTCCATTTGAATGACTGTTAAATTCAGGAGCATACATATTTTGAATGGTTGTAATGCCATTGCTAAAATTTCCTTTATTATTTGCGCGTACATCATATTCAAAAACATAAACTCCTTTAGGTAAACGATCAAAAAAGAAATTTGTTGCCGCATCTTTGGTTGCTTGATAATAACCTAAGCCATCTTGCCATTTGTATTGCGAAAGTACATTTATTGGTTCTACACCAGACGCTCTCATGTCTTTCATGTGAATAAATTCCATATCTCTGTCAGAGCGAAGTTCAATTCTTACCGTAATTAAATCGCCAACTTTTAAATTTGTTTTAGTAGTAACTTCAACAAGTTCTTTACCTGTATCCGAATTTACTTTTTTAAACAGTTTTTTCTTTATTTTTAGCGGAGTCTCAGCGGTTGTAATTTTATCTAAATCTTCAAAATATTGCCAATACAATCCTCCCCAAGCAATACCTTTTCCTTTTTTAGAAATCGTTACTTCTGCCATGTCGGATTTAATTTCTTCTTTATTCCATGAAGTTTTAAAATAACCAGTTCCTGCTTCTACTTTTACATTTTTTAACTTTGTGGGAGCAATTTTTTGATTTCCGATTTTAAGATCAACCATATCTGTAATAGAAAGCCAATCGTTTCCTTGTAATAATAATGCATATACAGCCTCGGTGGTTGCTTTGGTTGTTTGCCAACGATTGGTTTGTTTATTTTTAAGCAGCCAAATTTTTAAATTATCAATAGTTTTGGTGTTGTTTTCAATTTCAGAAAATGCTTCTATTAATAATGCTTGTGTTTCAATAGGGGCTTCGTAATTATAATATCCTGCAACGTTTGCTTTCCAGTACATACCTAATTCATCAGAAGTAATACTATTTTCTTTTAAAGATTTGATAATTTTTGTTGAAATAGATTGATTATCAGCTCTAAATTGAATTAAAGCTATTTGCCCTTTAGCGTATAAATTATAAGCATTCCAATAAATAGCAGTTTGATTTTTATAATATTTAATTGCGCTTTTAGTCGCGTTTGAAAATGTAATTTCAGGGTGAAAACTACGCATGTATAAATACTGAATCGTAAAATAATTTAAATGATTTTTCTTTAGATATTCTTCATATTTAACAACGCCTTTTGTGGCTTTTATTTTTGCAGCTTGTTTTAATAAATCACTGTATTGTACTACAATTTCTTGATCTAAAAATCGAATTGCTTTTTGAAGCATTTCATTTGTTGAAGCATCAAAATTTTTAATACCTAATTTTTTTAAATGACCAAATCCACTAACAATGTGTTGCGTAATATATGTATTGGCATAATCACTTCCTTTAAACCAAGGAAAACCACCAGTATTCAATTGCATGTTTCTTAGTTTATGGACGCTTTTTTGTTGCTCGTTCTTCATTTTGTTTAAATCAAATAACAGGGCAATACGCTTTTTTTGTTCGGTTTCAGATTGTGCATCACGCAACCAAGGAGTTTCTTGAATAATCAATGATTTTAATTCCTGATTTTTTTCTAAGTTACTTACTAAAGCATCCGAAGATTTCCATTGTTTAAAAACTTCTTGAATCCTTGGATTTGAATTTGCTATATGACTCGCCAATGTATTTGCATAATAACGTGTAAAAGTTTGCTCGCTACATTCATATGGATATTCCATTAAATACGGTAACGCTTGCACAGCATACCAAGCCGGGTTTGATGTAACTTCTAATGTTAATTTGTGATGTTTTAAACTTGTTGAGGTATTGTTTTTTAGTTTATCTAACGTAAATGTTTTTGTTTGATTAGAGCGTACCCACATTGGCAGCGTTTCAGTAACCAACATTCGGTTAGATAAAACAGGTAAAACATTTTGTTCTCCATCAGAAAAATCGCCAGCCTTGGCTATAATTTTATATTGAACTGCTTGTACAGTTTCTGGAATGGTTAAATTCCAAGAAACATTTGTATTTCCGTTTGTATCAACTTTAAAAGATTGATTTTTTGTTGTGTTTTCTAACAGATGAATTTCTTTACCTGTAATAGCATCCGTTAAAATTAATTGAGATATCCCTCGCAGATTTTTATCTGACAGATTCGAAATTTTGGCACTCAATGTTATTTTATCACCTTCTCTTAAAAATCGTGGAGCATTTGGTGTAATCATTAACTCTTTTTGAGTTACCGTTGTTAACGTTTTTACAACAGATTGTGCTTTTTTAGTGTGTGCTAATAATTGTAATTTCCATTTGGTTAACGCTTCGGGAGTTGTAAAACTAAACGTAATATTTCCTTTTTTATCCGTAGTTAAATGTGGGAAGAAGAAAGCAGTTTCTTGTAAGTTTTTACGAATTTGAATTCCTTTTAAGGAAGTTTTTTCTTGTTTTTCTTGAACGTTTTTAGGTGATTTTTCTTCAGATTCATCAGCTTCATTATTTTCAATATTTAATCCAGATACTTTTCCAGAAATAGCCTTACGGGCTGTGCCTGTAAATGCTTTTTTCGGACTAGTTCCATATCCCATAACAACAACTTCATCTAAAGTATTACTATTATTAATCATCAAAATATTAAGGTTTGAAAAATCCCCAATAACTTTTTCAATAGTTTGCATACCAACAAAACTTAAAACCAAAATATCTCCTTTTTTAGCTTTGATTGTAAAATCGCCATCAAAATCTGTTTCAGTACCTTCTGTATTTCCTTTTATTGTAATAGTTACGCCAGGTAAAGGACCCGATTCATCAGAAACAATACCTTTTATTGTTCCTGAGTATTTTCCAGAAGTTTTAATTTTATCTCTTAGTTTTAATTTTTTCAGGTATCTTTCATTTGTCCAACTATGATTATTTAAACTAAATCCAAACCAGTTAAATTGATCGTATTGTTGAGGTTGATAACGGTTATTCGAATAACTACGGTTATAAACTCTAAAACTATTATTACCAAAACTTTGGTGTGCGTTTGCGGTATTTCCGTATGAATAATAATTAGATGTTGTTATAGGATTGAATTGCCAGTTATGCGGTTTAAACTCATCTAAAGAAGCATCATACATACTTGCCAAAACTTCGGCAGTTACTTTGTTTCTTTTATCATTTTTAATGGTGAAACTCCATTTTTCTTGTACGCCTGGTTGTATTTTATCTCTAAAAGTAGTAGTTTCAATCGTAATAAGTTCATCTTTTTTAGGAACCGAAATATTAAGTGCACCACTACTAAAAGAATTATAGTTTACAAAGTAGTATTTAACAGAAAAACTGCCAATATCTTCTTTTGTTACAGGGATTTCAATAGATTTTTTGTTATTGTTTAAATGAACTAATTGAGTATTTACAATTTTATGATTTTTTTCAATTTGAACAACCACGGTAATATCTTTTGATGCAGAAGCAAGTTCTAAAGAAACCATATCACCAATCGAATAATTAGTTTTATTTTTTGTGATAAACAATAATTTACTATCAGCAATCTTTTTCTCACGAGCACTAGTAACGGTAAAATTGGCTTTGTCGGTTACTTGTTGTTTAAATTTATCTCGCGTAGTTAAAACGGCAATATATTTACCTGAACTCCAACTTTTAGTGGTTTTAAAAACATGCTCTTTTGATTTTTTAGTGTCAAATTCTTTCTCAAAAACCAATTTTCCTTTCTTCCAAAAAGCTTCACCTTGTTCTTCTTTAGTATAAGCATCATGCGGAAATAATTTTCTAAACTCATCTTCAGGGATATCTTGATAATCGGGAGTATTCCAAGGTCTTTTTCGTAACGGATTTTTAGGAGCTTTTAATTTGTAGATTTTTACAGTTCCGCTAGCAGCCACAAACTCGTTATTTAAGTTTTCGGTGTTGATTTTTATTTTGTGCTGTTTCTCGTCTTTATCAATAATCGAATTTATTTGTAAAGAAGCCGTTAAAGCATGATAACCTACTTTTACAATGGTGGTAGCACTTCGTGTTTCGCCATTAATATCGGTAACATCAGCCGTAATTTCATAATTAAAAATGGGTAAACCTTCTTTGGAAACACTCTCATCAGGAAGTGCTTTAAATTTGATAGCAAAATTACCTGCTGCATCGGTAATGCTTTCTCCGTGGGTAATTTCTTGTGCTTCAGACGATGAATTTGGTCTGCGCCAATACCACCAATTAGGATATTGTACTTTTCTATGCACTCGATATACCACTTTAGCATCGGTTATATTTGCTCCAGAAAAAGCTTTTGCAAATCCGTTTACAGTAATACTATCATTCAGTTTAAAAGTTTCGGTAACTGGTTTAAAATCGGTTTCAAATTTCGGTCGTTTGTATTCTTCTACCGAAATAGTAGTAATGTAATCATCTCTTTCAAAATCGAAATCGACTGTGTTATAAAAAGTACTTTCTTCTTTGTTACTTTCATCAATATTAAAAGAATATTCGCCAGTTAAACCATTATTAGGTAATACTATTTCACCGGATGCAGATCCGAATTCATTTAATTTTAAATCTAACTTTTTAACTTCTTGTCCGTTTACATCATTTAAGGTAATTTCAACATATTTATTAGTGAAAGGAGTAGATTTATCGTCCTTTTTTTGAATGAAAATAGTTTTAAAATAAACCGTTTGTCCTGGGCGATAAATACTTCTGTCAGTAAAAATAAATGGTTTTATTTTGATACTTTCATTTTGCGTATCTATAGTTGGTTTTTGATATTTATATAAATAATAATCACCAAAAATAGCCTTGTCATTTTTAGTTGTAACAGTTATAAATACATTATAAAAAGTTTGATTACTTTTATAAGTAGCAAACCCATTTTTATCAGTAATTAATTTCTGATTGATGCTTTTTCTATTTCTGTATTCTTTGTTTTTAAGTAAAAGTTGCGCGTTTTTAATCGGTTTACCTGTATTTCTATCAACTACTTGGTAGGTTTTTATATTGTTATCTGTACTTTCAATTAAAACCAAATTACTTACCTGAATATTTGCGGTAGCCAATAAATCAGTCGTATTTAAAGTTTCGTTTTCATGGGCAATAATTAAATAATTTCCTTGTGCAAGTTTTGGAACGATAACCTCGGTTGTGTGTGATAAATAATCTAATTCATTTCTTAATTTGGTATTCCAAGATGTTGCTATTGTTAGCTTTTTTATAAAGTTGACGCGCTCTTCTTCTTTATAAATAGTATTTAATTCTTCAACCTGATCTCTACTAATTTTATAAGTTGTAAAATATAGCGTATCAATATTATTGTAAGTAAGTAATAAACGAGAAGCAGTATTTATAGGGCTAAATTTTTCTGTTAAAACAGTAAGTTTTTTTGTGGTGATTTGCTGCTTTAAAGCTTCACATTTTTTAGCGCCAATACTTTTAGGAAACTGCGTAATTACACGATTACAAATGGTAAGTACTTCTTTGTTTTTAAAACGAAAAGTTTCATTTTTGTTTGAATTGTAGCTGCTTGCTTGTTGTTTGTAAATTTCAGCAATCTTATAACTATACAATCCAGCAATTTCTTGTTTTTTATAGTTGTTTTCAGCTGATTTTAATGTTTGTAAAAGCAACTGCTCTTTATCATTAAGAGTAGTATGTTGATTCACAAAATTTAATCGTTCTAAATCTACCGTAGCCAAAGCTTTTAAATTGTTGTCTTTTAAATGAAAACTTAGTAGTTCTTGATAAATTTTCAACGCATTTAGTTGAAGTGAAATAGCATCTTTTGAAGTTAAGTTGATAGTAGAAAAACTACCTGCATCACTTATCAATTTAGGATTGTCAATTTTAAATTGATAGGCTGGTTTTGTAATATTTGTCTCAGATGTTTTATAAAATTTTAGCGCATTATGTGCTAAGAAATCAAATAGGGTAGGACGGTATTCTTTAGAGTTTTTTGCTGTATGTAAAATATCACTAAATTCATAGATGTCAGCTTGTTGTAAAAGTAATCCGTTGGCTAATGATTTTTGATAATAGCTGTGAATTTCGGCAAATAAAGTATCTAAATCCCAAGTTCTAAAATCGTTTTCATCAATTTTTTCGGATGTTTTGGTACGTTGATAAAACTTCCATCTATTTTGATTAAAATATTGCCAATACAAATTGGCTAAAACATTTTCTAACAAGTTTTTTGTAGGGAAACTACTTTTATCAATCTGTTCTTTAAATTGATTGATGATTTTTAATTGAGCGCCTTCTTCTAAAGCTAACGAAAACTTACTTTTATAAAATAATGCTTTAATAATTTGTGGAGAATTCTTAGTTGCTTCCGCTTTAGCGTAAATATTATTTACAACTTTTAGGGCAGATTTAGGTAAGTTATCTTTTTCAAATTCCTGAACTTCATTCCAAAGATTTTTATAATTTTCTTGTGCATTTACAAGGGATGAAAATAAAATTAGTAACAAAAAAGGAGTGATTTTTTTCATAGCAGTATTCGTTTTATACCTTCAAAGGACTTAAATAATTATAAATAAGACAACCAAAAATTTGTAAAATTAGTATTTGAATGCGTGAATATAACTTTTCAATGAGTTTCGATTTAAAGATACTTAAATTATAACTTGGTTTTGTATTTTTGCTTTATACTAGAGATACCTAAAATATGAAAATTCATTTTATAGCCATCGGTGGTAGTGCAATGCACAATTTAGCAATTGCTTTACACCAAAAAGGATACCAAATTACAGGAAGTGATGATACAATTCACGATCCTTCAAAATCTCGTTTATCAAAACATGGATTGTTGCCTGAGGAATTTGGTTGGTTTCCAGAAAAAATCAATACTGATTTAGATGCGATTGTTTTAGGAATGCATGCAAAAAAAGACAATGCTGAATTGTTAAAAGCACAGGAGTTAGGAGTGAAAATTTATTCATATCCAGAGTTTTTATACGAGCAATCTAAAGACAAAACACGTGTTGTTATTGGTGGTTCTCACGGTAAAACTACTATTACCTCTATGATTTTGCATGTGTTGAATTATCATGAAAGAGAGGTTGATTATATGGTCGGAGCACAGTTAGATGGTTTTGATACGATGGTGCATTTAACTGAAAAAAATGAATTTATTGTTTTAGAAGGTGATGAGTATTTAAGTTCTCCAATAGACATGCGTCCGAAATTTCATTTATACAAGCCAAATATTGCGTTGTTAAGCGGAATAGCATGGGATCATATTAACGTGTTTCCTACGTTTGATAATTATGTAGAACAGTTTCAAATATTTAACGATTCGCTTACTAATGGCGGAATTATGGTGTATAATGAAGAGGATACAGTTTTAAAAGAGGTTGTTGAAAATTCAAATCATCCAATAAAAAAATATCCATACAAAACACCAAATTATTTTATAGATAACGGAATTACGTATATCGATACTCCTGATGGAGATTTACCTTTAGAAATTTTTGGTGATCATAATCTTCAGAATTTAGCAGGAGCAAAGTGGATTTGCCAACACATGGGAATTGATGAAGATGAATTTTACGAAGCAATCGCTAGTTTTAAAGGAGCTAGTAAGCGATTAGAAAAAATTGCAGAAAATAAAACATCGGTAGTTTTTAAAGATTTTGCACACAGTCCGAGTAAAGTAGCGGCAACAACTACAGCTGTAAAAAAACAATATTCAGAAAGAACCGTTTTAGCTTGTTTAGAGTTACATACCTATTCTAGTTTGAACGCTGAGTTTTTAGCAGAATATAAGGGTGCTTTAGATGAGGCGGACAAAGCAGTAGTTTTTTATTCACCACACGCAGTAAAAATTAAACAATTAGAAGAGGTTACAGCGCAGCAAATAGCCAATGCTTTTAAACGTGATGATTTGATTATCTATACGAATCCAACTGAGTTTAAAGAGTTTTTATTCAATCAGAATTTAGAAAATACCGCTTTGTTATTAATGAGTTCTGGTAACTATGGAGGTTTGGATTTTGATGAGGTAAAGAAGTTTATTAATTAAATAAACGTTTCAATAAGTATATTCTATATTCTCTTATATAAAAAGATTTTGAAAACAAAGAGATACGATGGATATATAAAAAGTAATATTCCAATGATTTCATATATTTTGAATGTTTTTTTGGATTATCAATAAAAAACAATTGTTTTTTTAAGAATTTTTTAGTTTTATTAGTTTTTTGATAATTTAAAGAAGTTGGCGAATTAAAGAAATAATTTGTACTTGCGATAAAGTTATCAAAGTAATATTTTTTTGAATATTTAAAATTAGATATAACATCTTTAGAAGATGTATTTTCTGATTGTAAGTATAGGTCATATGAATTTCTAAAAGAAATATTTTTATTCCATTGGCCTTTATCATTAATTTGTTTGTTAAAACAGGTCATCAATACTTGGTTTTTATTTGAAAGTACTGTAATGTTTTTTACTTTTTTTAAAGTACTCTTAACATAGTTGTAATTAAAAATATTGTTATTTGTCATTTTGTAATGCACTTCAATAGCTCCTGTTTTATCCTTTTTCACTAATCTTGGATAATGTCTATTAAAAATAGTTCTGTCAATGCTTGGTTTACTTATGTATTTTTCTTCTTTTAAAATTGATAAAGTTAATTTAATATCTTTTTCATCAATTAAAAAATCAATATCGCCCACCATACGTTCAGCTATATCATCATACAAACCATCTAATAAATTTCCAGTTCCTTTTAAAAAAATAGGCGTGATGTTATTTTTTAAGAGTATTTCATTTATTTCTTTGGCTTCGGTTATAATTTGCTGATTTCTTTCGCGATTTAAATCCGTAATATGCTGCATGTACTCAACTAAATCCTTTGGTAAATAATGTAAAAATCCGACACGTTTTAAATTACAGTATAAAGCAGGAAAAACATAATGTGACGTGCTAACTTTAACAACAGGATCCCAATCAATATTATTTAGTTTTAATTCTTTTTCAATCAACTCTCGGTTATGTTTTTCATGAGTAATTGTTAAGCATTTACCAATAAATAATAAGGTGTCTTTATAATTCATCGTTAAAAATTTTTGAAACAGTTGTTATCATTTTCGAATTATTAGAATACGTAAGTTGATAACAAGGTAGGTTTGAAAACCAGTTTAAGAAAACTTCAACATTTTCTTGTATTGGTGATAACCAAGAGTCAGGTACTAACTGTTCAAAGGCTTTGGTATTAGGTATTTTATTAATAATCAGGTCACTATCTTTTTTGTATTTAATAAAAACGAGTGCTTTGCATTTTTCCTTTTGTTTATAGTTTGTGTTGTTTGTAGGTAAATATCTAACAATTTTATTTAATCTTTTAAAGTGGTATTCAGCAGAATTTTGTAGTTCAGGATAAATAGGAAGTAAAGTAGTTAAGCTATTTTTTTTAATTGAAATAGCAGAAGGAAAACTATAAACTTCTTGTTTTTTAGCATCAACAGGAACAAAATCATCTGCTAAACAAGTAAACCTATTTGCTTGTAATAAAGCTAAAGAAGTACTTTTTCCATTACCAGAATCTCCTAAAAAAAGCATAGAATTTTTACCATTACTAATAGCTGAAGCATGAAAAACACCTAACCATTGATTTTCTGGTTTGTGATGGATTAGTTCTGTGATTTTCATTGAGAATTTCCCTTGAAAATAATGGACATTATTTAAAGTCCATGTTCCGATAACATTGTTGTTTATAGCAAAGCAAATGTGCTTTTTATCACTATACACTTCAAAATGATGTGTTATTTTTTTATTTATATTACCTTCTAAGTATGCAAATTTTGGGTGTACTAATGAGTATTCATATTCAGATAAGTAATGTACTTTGAAAGTAATATCATTTACTTGATAAAACTTTTCGTATTCGAATTTTTTTGGTTTTAAAATAGGAGGTAAATCACGTTTAGTTGAGTTTTGGGAATTTAGTAAACTGTTTATGTCTGCGATTAAGTTTTCTATTTCTTGGAGAGGTATATTTATTTTATTGCTAATTTTAGTTATAATGGTTTGTTTATCAATATTTTTATATAGTAAAGAAAGTGTTTCAGCAACTAAAGGTTCAACAACAATATATTCGTTTGAATCTTTAAACCAAATAATATTTTTATTTTCTATTTTTTTAATAATCATATTAGTAAATATATAAAAAAGGAAGAATTTTTTATACTCCTATTTAATTTAGTTAAATAATAAACCCTCGAAAATTTCGAGGGTTTATTTATTATAAATAATTAAAAATTTCCGCCAGGAGTTCCTGGGCCTGGACTTTGCGCTTGTGCTTTTTGAGGGTTTAAAATCATATAAGTTCCAATGGCTGTTAAAGCAGCATACTTACTATAACCACCTATTTTTTTTAGCGCCTCTTTTCTTGATATATTTTCGGTGTTGTTTTTTATTTGTTTTTTCATGATGTCAAGTGTTATTCTAAAATAATTTTTTTATTAACTTTTCCTAAGCTAGAACTTAGTTCTACAACATATATTCCTGAAGCTATTTTAGGTAATTCAACAACATGAGTACCTGTTGCTTTAAATTCAGATGTCATTATTTTTTTTCCTAGAATTGAATATATGTTAACTGAATATTTATCAGTTTGTAAACCTGATATTGTTATGTTATTATTAATTGATTTATAAATATTAACATTTTGAATATCTTCTTTAATATCAGTGTTATTTGGTTTTTTTGCACTTGTGTGAATGTAAAATTGCCCAGAATTATTTGTATTTGACTTTAAAGAAACAGTATAATTTTTATTAGATAAATTTGTAAACACATTGTTTTCTCTATCTTCTAAATACAACTGAATACCAGAAGGTATATTTTTACTATTTATAGAGAATGTGATTTGTTCACCTGCTTTACCAATTATACCTACTGGAATTACCATTTTTTGATAATCTGAGTTAGGTAATGTTTGAATTGCTAATTTTTTTCCTTCATTATTTTCTAATAATTCAGTAAATACAGCAAAATCATGCGTTACACCACTAAACATTTTTGAATCATATCCCTTATCAAAACCGGCAGTTTTGTTAGCTACATAAAATACTTTAGTTGACTTTTTACTTCCATCATTTTCTAAAAATAATTCAAAAGATGGGTTAGGAGCTTGTCTCAAAAAAGTATCTGAACTTTGATGACTTTGATTAGCGGTAGAAAAAATAACATTAGTATTAGTGTTAGCTTCAACAAAAAAGCCTTGTGCAGGAGCAATATTAATAGGAGAGGCGTTATTATATGTTTGATATTGAGAACCATCCCATAACCAAAAAGTACCATTTTCAATAACAGAATTATCTCCGGCTAAAACTGCTGAGTTTATATAAGATGTAAATGGGTTTCCTATTAGATTGAAATTATCTCTACTTCCCATAGAAACAGGGATGGCTACATTTGTGACATTGATATTTCCAGTAATAGAAACATCGCCAGGAGCGTCTAGTTTCATTGATGCTCCTGTTCCTGATATTACAGGTCCAGTGCTACTTATGTTTAAATAATTCCAAGTATTGGTAGCGTGATCATTATTATAAGCACCAATACCAATATTAGCACCACTACCTGTTGCAAAAGTATGATTTGCAATTATATCTTGTGTAGTTTCATTATTAACAGGAGGAGCTACTAAATACCAATTTGTAGTTGGTAAATTTCTGTTATATGTTACAGGAGCAGTTACCGTTGCGTTGGCAATTAAAGATGCTCCAGATACAATATTTATTGAGTTTACAGTAACGGCAGAAGATACAGTAGGGTAATTAGTTACCCCAGAAGGAATAATTACATTAGCTGAATTAGTAGGAATAGTGTTCGTGTTCCAATTCCCTGCTGTTGTCCAGTTGTTATTTATAGTACCTGTCCAGGTAATTGTAGGGTTACCTACTAAAACACCTGTAGTACTACCGACACTATTTAAGGTTAAATTAGCATCATTTGCAGAGGTATCTTTTAATGTTCCCATATTATTAGCTAAAGAGCCTATGGCGATACCATCAGTGTCTAAATCACTAATTATAACAGTGTATCTAAATAATAAAGAGCTAGTTCCTGAACCGCTAATATATGCAGCTTGACGCAAGGTACTACCAATATTAATAGCTATTTCTGGAGTTCCACTTACAGTGTTTACTATTATATTTTCATTAAAATTAACAGTGAAATCTAAATTTTGTCCCACAGTATAAGTTGCATTTACAGGTACGTTAACATTAACGACAGTTGGGCTATTCGCATCAATAGCATCTGCGTTTTGACTAATAGCTGTAGTGAAAGCATCAGAGTTATTACCAGCAGCGTCTGTTAAAGTAAAGCTTACTGGAATATCGTCTCCAGCAGCTCTATCAGTATTTCCTTCTACTATTGTATAAGTAGTGGTATAATTACCACCTCCATTATCAGTAAGACCAGATACAGTTACTCCGTTAATAAATCCAGCATTTAATAAAAGTCCAGTTTCACTAGCAGTAATAGTTACTGTAATTGCATCACCAACTTTAGTAGAAGTATTAGGAATAGATACAGAAGTTATTGTTGGGCTATTCGCATCAATAGCATCTGCGTTTTGACTAATAGCTGTAGTGAAAACATCAGAGTTATTACCAGCAACGTCTGTTAAAGTAAAGCTTACTGGAATATCGTCTCCAGCAGCTCTATCAGTATTTCCTTCTACTATCGTATAAGTAGTGGTATAATTACCACCTCCATTATCAGTAAGTCCAGATACAGTTACTCCGTTAATAAATCCAGCATTTAATAAAAGTCCAGTTTCACTAGCAGTAATAGTTACTGTAATTGCATCACCAACTTTAGTAGAAGTATTAGGAATAGATACAGAAGTTATTGTTGGGCTATTCGCATCAATAGCATCTGCGTTTTGACTAATAGCTGTAGTGAAAGCATCAGAGTTATTACCAGCAGCGTCTGTTAAAGTAAAGCTTACTGGAATATCGTCTCCAGCAGCTCTATCAGTATTTCCTTCTACTATTGTATAAGTAGTGGTATAATTACCACCTCCATTATCAGTAAGGCCAGATACAGTTACTCCGTTAATAAATCCAGCATTTAATAAAAGTCCAGTTTCACTAGCAGTAATAGTTACTGTAATTGCATCACCAACTTTAGTAGAAGTATTAGGAATAGATACAGAAGTTATTGTTGGTGCTTTACCATCAACAACAATAGCTTTATTTGCCCCTAAAGAATTTGCAGCACCAGGTGTAGCCAATGTTATATCAGCATTAGTACCAGAACCGTTTTGAATTGTTCCTCCGTTTAATAATATAGCACCTGTAGATATATAGTCTAAATCAGCACTTATATCACCAACTTGTACTGTATAATTAAATGTTAGTACGTCTGTACCACTACCAGAAGTATAGTTAATGGTACGGTCTGTAACACCAGTTTCTAAAGTAATTTGTGGAGTACCCGTTACTGTAACATTTTCGCTAAATGTAACAGTAATGGCGATAACATCACCTGCTTTATATGTTCCGTTTGCACTAGAAGAGTTAACATTACTTATAATTGGTGTACTACCGTTAAAGGTAGAGCCAGTGAACGAACTAGGAACAGTTGAGGGAAAAGAATACCCTCCAAAAGACCAATTTGAAGATGAAGTATTAATTAGAGCAGCACAATCCGCTAAGCTTCCATTACAAATAGTTGATCCATTATAATATCCTTCTTGAGTAATTATGTTGGCAGTAACTCCATCTGTTAGCCCTGTGTTGGCTAATGAATTACCGTTTATGTCACCAATAAAAGCAAGAAAAGTTCCAGGAGCGGCTCTAGTTCCTGTAAATGCAAAAAGCTCATCTATATTTGAAGTCGTAAAACCAGTGTCAGATTCAGAAGCTGTTCCTGAACTAGCAGTTATTCCTCCGCTATTATCATCAGCATCTGTAATATTTATAATGTTTCCTTTTGTAATTGTATTACCAGTGTTATTTGTCCATAAAACTTCTCCTTCACCAGTTGGACTAACGAAAGCGGTTCCATTCCATTCTTCGTCTGTAAAGCGTATTGAGGTGTTATTAGGACAGTCATCTAATAAAATAAAAGAAAAACCATCATCATCATCATGATAGGCTACAAAGGCAATGTCACCTGGGGCATCAATTTGACCATTATCATTTTGACTAATGGTATTTAGAATTCCTAAAAAAATAAATAGAAAACTAAAAATTTTGGTATTTAAGGTAATTTTTTTTTCCATAATTGTAGTTATTTTTTTGTAATTAGCATAAAGATAGTGATTTATAAATAAAATTCACCTTTCGTATTTGAAAGGTGAATGATAATAAATTTTTAATTTTAACTTCTAGAAGGATATTGACCTTGTAAACATATAATATAGTTAATTACTTGAACTGGCTGGATAATATTGAAAGGAGCATTATTTCCGGTAGGTCCTATTTGAACATTACCTGTTCCACTTACAGGGACACTTTGACCACCATATTTAGCATTTGTTGTTGTTTCACTAGAAAATCGATCTTTCCCATTATTAGCTAAAACACCAGAGCCAGGATTACTATCATCTTCTCCTCCAGATTCAGTATTTACAGGTATGTCAACAGCACCTAAAAAAGAAGATAAAATTGCAGTATGTGTATGAGAAGGTAGATTTAAAAGGTTTAGAGACATCGTTTGTACTCCAAACCTTTGCCCTAAAACTCTTGTAGTTAAACCAGGGCCTGTTCTAGGTCCCATTGCTACCCTGCCTCTTAAGTCAGGTAAAGCAAAAGTTGTTCTACCATCTCCACCATAAATAGTTCCTATAACTGAAAATAAAGCTTGATTTTGTGCAATAGAAAGTAATTGACCATCGCAATAGGCCCAACCTCTTGGAGCAAAATTTCCTGCAAACATTTTAACTTCTCCAATAAAGCCTTCTTGTTGTGCAGAGATATTTGATATTGATAATAAACAAATGAAAAGTAATACTGTTAATTTGATTTTTAGTTTCATCTTTAGTAAAGTTTAGTTAGTTTATAGTAACCAAATTTAACTATAGATAATATGAGATAATTGTAAAAAACCTTAAGCGTATAAATTAAAAGTATAAAAGAGGTTAAAAAAGGTATAGGAGTGCTGTTCTTTGTAAAACATTAATTTTTACGCCAAAAGAACGGAGTAAATAAAATTAATACAGTAAAAAGCTCTAATCTTCCTATCAGCATTAAAAATGAGCAAAACCATTTGGCTGCGATAGATAAATGATTAAAATTACTAACAGGGCTAACGCTACCAATTGCAGGGCCAATATTTCCTAAAGAAGAAGCACACGCACCTAAGGCAGAATAAAAATCTAACCCGAAGAAAGATAAAATAATAGTACCTGTAATAAAAATACCCATATACAAAACAAAGAACGAAAGTATGTTAAAAACAATAGTTTGTTTTACCGCTTTTCCGTCATAACGAACTGGTATTATTGCATTTGGATGCAATGATTTTTTAAATTCTAAAAAACTACTTTTAAGCATTATAATATGCCTTACAATTTTCACACCTCCAGAGGTAGAACCGGCAGAACCGCCTAAGAAAAATAAAGAAAAAAACATGGCGGTAACCAAAAAACTCCACATTGTAAAGTCGGCACTTACAAATCCGGTTGTTGTAACTACTGAAATTACTGAAAAAAGTGAATGTCGTATGGCACTTTCAACTTTTCCAAAAACCATTGGGTGTTCAATGGTAGTTTGTAATGCAGGATCTTGATAAAAAATAATCATAACTGCTATAAAGAATGATATAGTTAAGGTTCCGAATAAATAATATTTAAATTCCTCACTCTGAATTACTTTTCTAACTTTTCCTTTTAATGCAAAATAAGTAAGAACAAAGTTAGTACCCGCTATAAACATAAAAAATATAATAATGTATTGTATCATTGGTGTTCCGTTCCAATGTGCTACACTTGCATTTTTAGTTGAAAAGCCACCTGTGCTTACCGTTGCCATGGCATGATTAAGGGCATCAAACCAGTTCATACCGGCTACTTTTAATAATAACAATTCAACAGCGGTAAGTAATACATATATTTGCCAAAGTCGTTTTGCGGTATCAGTAATACGTGGGTGTAATTTATCTGCAGATGGCCCGGGCGCTTCGGCCATAAACAACTGCATGCCTCCAATACCTAATAGTGGCAATATTGCAATGGTAAGTACAATTATCCCCATTCCTCCAATCCAATGGGTTGCACTACGCCAAAAAAGAATCCCTTTTGGCATTGCTTCGATGTCTGTTAAGATTGAAGATCCGGTTGTAGAATATCCTGAAATAGTTTCAAAAAAAGCGTTGGTAATTGACGGAATACTACCTGATAATACATAAGGAAGCATTCCTGTTAAGGTTAAAATCAACCATCCGAAGGTAACAATAAGATACCCTTCTTTTTTTTGAATTTTTTTAGTGTCAGGTTTGTTAAAAAAGTAAAGAATTAAACCTATAGCAATAGTGATAATACCAGCGTTTAAAATTCCCCATTTAGAATTTTCGTTATAATAAAAACTAAAAGGAAGTGAAAGCCACATAAATAATCCGTTAAGAATGGCTGTTATTCCTAAAAAACGATAAATTAACTTTAGATTTAGGTTTTCCATTAGTTAAATAAATCTTCTACAACTGATATTGCTTCTGGTAAACAAAACACGATTGCTTTATCACCACTTTGTAATTGAAAATTTCCGAAAGACATGTGTGGTTTCCCATCTCTAATAACACCACCGAAAACGGCTTCTCTAGGAAAACGTAATTCTTTAATTGGTTTGTGAGTTACTTTAGCATTTTCTTGCACCTCGAATTCAAAAACTTCAGCGTCAATATTATGTAAATTAGCTAGCGCCAAAATTTCTCCTTTACGTATGTGGCGAAAAATATTACTAGCAGCAATTAGTTTTTTATTGATAAGCGTATCAATACCTATGGTTTGTGAAATGTTGATGTAATCCATGTTTTCAACCAAGGCAACTGTTTTTTTTACTCCTTTGGATTTTGCTACCAAACAAGACATAATGTTTGTTTCAGAATCGCCAGTTACAGCAATAAAGGCATCCATTTCTCTAATACTTTCTTCTTCTAAGAGTTCTATATTACGGCCATCACCATGAATTAACAAGGTGTCCATCAGGTCTTCAGCAAGGTTTAACGCTTTTTCTTTTTTGCGCTCAATTAGTTTTACATTAAAATTATCTTTGCAAAGGCTTCGGGCAGTTTTTCGTCCAATACTACTTCCGCCCAAAATCATCACATTTTTAATATCTATTTGCTCTTTACCAACAATTGGATATAATTTAGAGATGCTATAATTGGGTACTGAAAAATAAACTTGATCGTTCATTTTATAGGTAGTATCCCCACGGGGGATGATAGTTTGCGCAATTCCTTCACGTTTTATCGCGATGGTAATAAAATCAACCAAGCTAAACTTTTCTTTAGCTTCTTTAACGGTTAAATCTAATATAGGTGATTTGTAACCAAGGGTTGTTCCCATGATATTAAAAACACCGTTTTCAAAAGCAACAGTATCATTAAAAGAAGATTGATTTAGTAATAATTTAATTTCTTCGGCAGCTAAAGCTTCAGGAGAAATCATAAAATCAACACCATAATTTTTAAAATTAATACTATCGTTTTTAACAAATTCAGGGTTGTTAATTCTGGCGATTGTTTTTTTAACTCCAAGTGCTTTTCCTACAACGGCTATTGTAAAATTAGTGTTTTGACTTTCGGTAACAGCTAGTAATAAGTCAGCAGAACCGATACCAATTTCTTTTAATAATTTAATAGAGGTTGCATCACCTTTTTTAGTAATAACATCTAAATGATTGTTGATATAATTTAGCTTTTCGCCATCAAAATCAATCACATAAGTATCTTGTGATTCGTAAGAAAGGAGTTTAGCCAAATGAAAACCTACATCTCCAGCCCCGGCTATAATAATTTTCATGGTTGAAATTAAAAAATGATAGGAAGCAAAGATACTGTGCATCTTTGGGTTGTGCAAAAAATGAATTATATTTATGTGTTATTTTGATATAATAAGCGATGAAAAAGATATCTATTAAATCATGGGCGCTAGATGATAGACCTCGTGAAAAATTAATGTTAAAAGGAAAAACAATATTATCAAATGCCGAATTAATAGCTATTTTAATAGGATCGGGTAATAGAAGTGAAAGTGCAGTTGCGCTGTCTCAAAAAATATTATTATCTATTGATAATGATTTAAATGCGTTGGCTAAATTATCAATAGAAGAGCTAATGAAGTTTAAAGGAATAGGAGAAGCGAAAGCAATTTCGATTATAACCGCTTTAGAATTAGGTAAAAGAAGACAGTTTGAAACAAAAGAAATAATAGAGCAAATAAAAAGTTCGTTAAATGCAGCTACAATTTTACAGCCTTTGTTAGGTGATTTAGAGCATGAAGAATTTTGGGTGTTGTATTTAAATAATTCCAATACTGTATTAGCAAAAACACAAATTAGTAAAGGGGGTTTTACTGCTACTTTGGTAGATATAAGATTATTGTTTAAAAAAGCATTAAAACTATCGGCAGTTGGTATTATTGTAGCTCATAATCACCCATCTGGTAAATTAAAGCCAAGTACTTCAGATATTCAACTAACCAATAAAATTAAAGAAGCTGGTGTAACTTTAGATATAAAATTGTTAGACCATTTAATAATTACTGAAAAAGCGTACTTTAGCTTTGCAGATGAGGGAATTTTATAAGTAGTATATTTTATTCTCTTTTATAATTGACTATGATACTTATTTACACTCACAAAATAACACCTCGTGTTCGGTATATTTTTAAACATATTTTTACACGTATTTTATTAATTCCAATAAACTTTACAAACAAAGTAGAAGAGTTTGTTGCTTATAATGGCCCTAAATTTTCATACACAAATGTAGCTTTAGGAAAAGAGTTTTTTATTAAAAGTAGCGAATTATTATTTCAACAAGGGATTAAAAACCATGAGATAAATGTGAAAGATTGGGATAACATTCCTAGTTTTTTTTCAACAAATGAGCAGTCAGAAATTCCGTTTGATGTTTTTGCGGCTAGCTTTTATTTAATCACTAGGTATGAAGAATATTTACCACAAGTTAAGGATGTACATGGGCGTTTTATAGCAACAGAGAGTATTGCATTTAAATCAGGTTTTTTAGAAAAACCAATTATAGATATTTGGGCTTATAAATTTTTAGAAATATTAAAAAATAAGTTTCCCGATTATCAGCATTCAACTAGAAAATATCAATACATATCTACCATTGATGTTGATAATGCTTTTGCGTATAAATATAAAAGCTTTGTAAGAAGTATTGGTGGGTTTTTAAAAGATGCATCGCAATTTAAAATAATTACAATTTGGGATCGTTTTGCGGTATTATTTAATATTAAAAGAGATCCTTTTAATACTTTTAAATCAATCATTGAGCTAAAAAAAATATATGAAATTAGAACTATTTTTTTCTTTTTAATAGGTGATTATACAACGTTTGACACTAATGTTTCTACATCAAAAAGAAAGTTTAAGTTGCTAATAAAAGACATGGTTGATTATGCACGTGTTGGGTTGCATCCTTCGTATTACACGAGTAAAAATAATACTTTATTAAAAAAAGAAAAGGAACGATTAGAGAATATAACCAACATGCCTATTAAACGTTCTCGTCAGCATTATTTACGCTTGTCATTACCAAAAACATATCAAAATTTAATAGATTTAGAAATAGAAGAAGATTACTCAATGGGGTATGCCAGTCACACAGGGTTTAGAGCAAGTACCTGTACACCGTTTTATTTTTACGATTTAGAGTTTGAAATTCAAACACCTTTAAAAATATTTCCTTTTGCATTAATTGATACTACTTTAAATGATTATATGAAGCTAACCCCAAAACAATCTTTGGGTAAAATAAGAGATTTAAAAAATGAAGTTAAGGCGGTAAATGGAACTTTTATCACTGTTTTTCATAACGAAAGTATAAGTAATTATCAACGTTGGAAAGGGTGGAAAAGAGTGTATAGCTCCATGCTAAAAATTGTTAGAAGCTAATTATAATAAATAGATGAACATAGAACACATTTTTTTTGATTTAGATCATACCCTTTGGGATTTTGATAAAAATTCACAACTTACTTTTCAACAAATATTTAAAGAACAAAATATTCAATTAAAAGTAGCAGATTTTTTAGAGGTATATATGCCTATAAATTTAGATTATTGGCGATTGTATCGAGAAGATAAAATATCAAAAGAATATTTACGATTTAACCGATTAAAAGATAGTTTTACAGCTGTAAATTATAATATTTCAGATGATTTAATAAATATAATTTCTAAAGATTATATTACCTATTTACCAAATCACAACCATTTATTTGAAGGAACTATTGAAATTTTAGAGTACTTACACAAAAAATATAAACTACATATTATTACCAATGGTTTTGAAGAGGTACAGAATTTAAAACTTCAAAAATCAGGTATTATTAAATATTTTAAAGAAATAATTACTTCCGAAAGTATAGGAGTGAAGAAGCCTAACCCGAAAATTTTTGAGCACGCATTAAAAAAAGTAAATACTGTGGCTCATAATTCCGTAATGATTGGAGATAGTTATGAAGCTGATGTATTAGGAGCATTAAAATCTAATATGTTAGCAATTCATTTTACAAATAATATAAAACAAGAATCTGGTGTTTTATGTATCGATAAATTAATGAAGTTAAAAAATTATTTGTAGCCCTTTTATTAATTAACGATATTGCTACATCAATCAAAAAAAGAAATAAATTAAAAAAGATGAAAAAAATATTTTTAATATTATTGATGCTAACAACGTCAATTTTTGCACAAAAAAAAGTAAATAATTATAAATATATTATTGTGCCAAATAAATTTGATTTTGTAAATACAGTTGATCAGTATCAAACAAGTTCACTAACAAAATTTTTGTTTAATAGAGCTGGTTTTACTGTTTTTTTGAGTGATGATAAATTACCAAAAGATCTCTCTGTAAATAGATGCTTAGCGCTTACAGGAACAATTAAAGATGTTTCTACGATGTTTGTAACAAAGAGTAAAGTAGAGTTAAAGGATTGCTCCAACAATGTAATATATACATCTATACTTGGGAAAAGTAAAACTAAAGACTACAAAAAGGCATACCACGAAGCAATCAGAAATGCATTTAAATCAATTGAAGCTTTAAACTATAAATATGTTTCTGTTAAAAATGAAGAATCAAATAATTTAGTTAATAAAACCCTAATAGTAACAGTGCCTAAAATTATAAAAAATAAAGAGGTTTTAAATAAACAAAATAATACAATTGTAAATTTGTATGCCCAGGCTATAGCTAATGGATTTCAATTAGTAAACACAAAACCATCAGTTGTTTTTCAAATACTAAAAACCAATGTAGCAGATGTTTTTATTCTAAAAAATAAGAACGGAATACTTTATAAAAATAATGCTAATTGGATTGCAGAATATTATCAAGATGGTGTTAAGGTTACAGAAGAATATCAAATTAAGTTTTAAATTGATAAACAAACAATTAAAAAAAGGAGCGATATCGCTCCTTTTTTTAATAATTATATTTACCCTTCCAACGTTTTTTTAAGAGTTCTCTAAACTGATTTTCACGTGTGTTATTTCCAGGTTCATATAATTTTGTGTTTTTAATTTCATCAGGTAAAAATTCTTGATTAACAAAATTCCCTGTATAATTATGTGAATATTGATACTCTTTACCATAATCTAAGTCTTTCATTAACTTTGTAGGCGCATTGCGTAAATGTAAAGGTACCGATAAATCTCCAGTGGTTTTTACTAAATTTTGAGCTTCACCAATAGCCATGTAAGAAGCGTTACTTTTTGCAGAATTAGCCAAATAAACAGCACATTGACTCAAAATAATTCTAGATTCAGGATAACCGATTACTGATACAGCTTGAAAAGTATTGTTTGCCATAATAAAAGCAGTCGGATTTGCATTTCCAATATCTTCAGATGCAGCAATTAACATTCTACGAGCAATAAATTTTACATCTTCACCACCTTCAATCATTCTTGCCAGCCAATATACAGCAGCATTAGGGTCGCTACCGCGGATAGATTTTATAAAAGCCGAAACAATGTCATAATGTTGTTCACCAGTTTTATCGTACCGAACAGTATTTTTTTGAATTTTAGACAAAACTAACTCATTGGTTATATCTATATGATCATCTGCAGCAACTAATAATTCAAAAATATTTAATAACTTTCGAGCATCACCACCAGATACCTGCAATAAAGCTTCGGTTTCTTTTAAATGGATTTTTTTTTGAGATATAAATTCATCCTTTTCCATTGCTCTATGTATCAAAGCAATTAAATCATTTTTATCAAAAGAATTTAAAATATACACTTGACAACGAGAGAGTAGGGCAGGGATTACCTCAAAACTTGGATTTTCTGTTGTAGCACCAACCAAAGTTACCCATCCTTTTTCTACAGCACCTAATAACGAATCTTGTTGCGATTTGCTAAAGCGATGAATTTCATCAATAAATAAAATGGGATTTTTTTGTGTAAACAGCCCACCACTTTTCTTGGCTTTTTCAATAACTTCACGCACATCTTTTACACCTGAACTGATAGCACTTAAGGTATAAAATGGTCTGCCAGATTCGTTGGCAATAATATTAGCTAAAGTTGTTTTTCCAATTCCAGGAGGCCCCCATAATATTAAAGAAGGAATGATTCCTTGTTTTATATGATTCGTTAAAATACCGTTGTCGCCTACTAAATGTTGTTGACTAATATAGTCAGACAAATTTTGAGGTCGAATTCTTTCTGCCAAAGGTTGATTCATCTTGTAAAAGTATAAAAGATTTATGACAGATGTTCCGAAATTATCATTTGGATTTATTTTTGCTATTCTTTACTCGATGAAAGAGTCTAAACAATTAAAATTTTCTAATAGCGTATTGGCAATCCCGTTTGTGTTTGTTTTCTCAATATGGTTTATTTATTGGATAGAAATCAAATTCGGATTTAATTTTAACAAATTTGGCATTTTTCCAAGAACTCTATCGGGTTTAAAGGGGGTTTTTTTTAGCCCTTTTATACATAGCGATACTAACCACCTTTTTAACAATTCTGTTCCTTTATTTGTGTTATCTGCAAGCGTTTTTTATTTTTATAAGGATGTAGCTGGTAAAATATTTACTTATGGATTAATTTTAACAGGAATATTAACATGGCTTATCGCTCGAAAATCATTTCATATTGGGGCAAGTGGTATTGTATACTTATTATTCAGTTTTGTTTTTTTTAGTGGAATAATAAGAAAACATTACCGACTGGTGGCTTTATCATTTATCATTATATTTTTATATGGAAGTATGATTTGGTATGTACTGCCAATTAAGGAAGGCATGTCTTGGGAAGGGCATTTATCAGGGTTGATAATTGGATTTATTTTGTCAATGATTTATAGAAAAAAAGGAATTATTAAAGAAAAATATGAGTTTTCTAAAACTGAATTTGATGATATGTTTGATGAAGAAGGCAATTATGTTCCGCCACAAATCGATGAAGAAGATATCTTACCAACATTAAATTATCGATATATTTATAACGAAGAAGAATAAAAAAATCCTGCTACAAACAGGATTTTAAATTTTATTATTGACGTTGCCTTATGGTTTCATACAAAAATACTCCACAAGCAACAGAAACGTTTAACGATTCTATTTCACCAAGTAATGGTAATTTAGCCTTATAATCCACCATTTTTAATACTGAGTTACTTACACCTTTGTGTTCCGAGCCCATTATGATTGCTATTGGTTGGTTAAAATCAACATCGAACACAGAGTCTTCAGTTTTTTCAGTAGCAGCAACCATTTTTATATCAGAAGCTTGTAATTGAAACATAGCATCTTTAATATGGTCAACTTTACAAATAGGTATTTTAAAAGCAGCACCAGCAGAAGTTTTTATCGTTTCAGCATTTACAGGAGCACTCCCGCTTTTTTGAATGATAATTCCGTTGACACCAGTACATTCAGCAGTTCTAATAATAGCACCAAAGTTTCGTACATCAGATACTTGATCTAATAGTAAAAATAAAGGTGTTTTATCAGATTCTAAAGTAGTTTCAATTAAGTTTTCTAAGTCATGAAAAGCTACTGGAGATATTTTTGCGACTGCTCCTTGATGATTATTATGTTTAGATAACCTGTCTAGTTTTTCAGTAGGAACTACACTTGTTGATACTTTATTTTTTTTCAATAATTTGTCTAACTCAAAAAATAAATCTCCTCTAAGACCTTTTTGTAAATATACTTTATTGATTGAAGCATCACTTTCAATTGCTTCAATTATTGCTCTAATACCAAAAATAGTAGTGTTTTCTTCCATGCAGCAAATGTACTAGAATTTATTGTATAAAAAAACCACCTCGTTAGAGGTGGTTTAATAAAAATATCAAAAATATTAATTAGTTAACATCCCAGAATATTTTAGAAATCATTGTATCTCCGTCAGATAAAAGGTCTCTTGCAGCATCTCTATTTTCTTTATTTAATAGTTGCTCATTTGCAGGATAATTTACTCTGTTAGGAATTGTGTTTAAATCAGTTATTAAAGTTGTAAAAGTAACACCATTATATACATCTCCAGGTACATCTAAAGTATTAGGGTATCCTGATCTTCTGTATTCTGTCCATCCTTCTAAACCGTCCATAAATAAACCAATATATTTTTGCGTTAAAACAGTTTCTTCAGAAGCTGCAGGTAATGCAGCTACATATGAAGTTATATCAGCGCTAGGAACACCCCAGTACTCCATTGAAGCCTTTACACCATTTTCATAGTTTGCTTGACTCCATGAGTTAAATTCAGATCTAATAAATTCAACTTCTGCATATTGAAATAATGGTTGAGCGAAATCAGCTTTTATAATTTCAGGGCTCATTGTTGATTCATTTAAGATAGCTAATGTAATGTCTTTACCATATACTGATGGTACACCAATTACTTCAGCAGAAGATTCTCTTTTTTCAAAGAACTTCTCTACTCTTGGGTCTTCAGAACCAACTGCTTGAAAAGGTCCTTTTCTGTTATATAATAACTCAACAAAAGAAGTACTAGGAGCAAAATCTCTTCTAGCCCCTACTGTAACAGCTTGGTGCCAAGGACCTCCTGTAAGGTCATCAGTTCCGAAAATAAAATCTGCATTATCTGCATTACTACTAAAAGCCAAAGCATCAGATTCGTTAAATGCTTGATTAGCTATTGCAGCATCAGATTTTAATATATGTGACGCTAAACGTAATCTAAGTGAATGTGCAAGTTTTCTCCATTTAGAAACATCTCCATCATAAATATTATCTCCAGATTTAAAACCAGAAGCGCTTAAATTTAATTTATCGGCAGCATCTTTTAATTCAGCTAATAAATCTATATATATTGTTTTAGCGTCAGTATATTTAGGTGTACTGATACCTTCAGGTAACTTTAATCCTTGAAAATCAGGATTGTCTTTTTGACCATAACTCCAATAAGGTACATCACCAAAAGTATCTACTAATTTAACAAAAGTGTAAGACATTAAAATTCTTGCAACTTGTATTTGGTTATTATTGTCACCATAAGCAGACATTAAATCCCTAGAATCAGCATTTTCATTTAATTCAATAACCTTTTGAAGTTCTGTTAAGATGAAATATGGTTGGTTCCACATAGAGTTAACCATATTAGTTCTTAAAGCATATCTGTTTTCTTCAGTATATTCAGTACCTCCCCAATATTGAGCAATACTTAATGTTCCTCTACCGGCAACCCATTGGTCATTTAAATTATAAGCTACATCATATGCAGCATTATTAAATAATTGACTTGTAGGTACAATTGTGGGTCTGTCAGGGTCATTTATATAATCTGTATCACAGGCTGTGAATAGCGATCCAACTAGCATTGTGAATATTAAAGTTTTTTTAATTTTTATCATGATTTTTTTTTTTAAAAAGATAATTTTACATTCATACCATAAGATCTGTTTGAAGGTTGTAAACCACCTTCTAAACCTTGTACGTTACCAGAACCAGTAGAAACTGTTTCAGGATCGATACCATCATAGTCAAGACCCCATGTGTATAAGTTTCTTCCAAATACACTTATTCTTGCAGAATCAAAAATTGGTAATGTTTTACTATCAAAAGTATACCCTAATGAAAGTTCTCTTAGCTTAAAATAGTCGGCATCAAAAACATTTTGAGCGTCAGGAGTACCAAATCCACCATAGTGCATCTGTCCGTAAGCTTGACCTGATATTCTTGTTGTATTTTCAGCAGTGTTAGTAACAGTATATTTACCGTTTTCATCGTAAGTAACAGTTCCTGTAACACCTCCTAAAATAATACCGTCTTCTCTTATATTATTAGCAGCTGTTTCTTCTAACATACCAGAGTACATACCCCACATGTGAGAAGTAGAAAAGTATTTACCACCTTTACTCATTTCAATTAAAAATCCTAAGTCCCAGTTTTTATATTTAAAAGAGTTAGTCATACCAGCAGTGTAATCAGGTAAAGTTGATCCTAAAGAAACAATATCTCTAGTCGCAGCATACCTACCATTAGAAGCTATAACCTTATTACCCTGATCATCATATACAAAATCTCTACCCATTATAGTACCATAAGCTTCACCTACAGTAGCAGCTAATGAAACTTGGAAAGAAGCATTTGTTAATGTTAATGTTTCTAAATCCTCTTTTAAAGATACAAGCTCATTTTCGTTTTTAGAGAAATTAAAATCTACATCCCAAGAAAAGTTGTCTTTAATAATAGGTCTTAAACCTAAGTTTATTTCCACACCTTTATTTGTCATTTCTCCCGCATTAACATATTGTTCGTTATAACCAGTACTTGTAGATAGGTTAACAGGAATAATTTGATCAATAGTACTATTGTTATAGTAAGTAGCATCTAAATTAACTCTTCTGTTTAAGAATGATAATTCAGCACCAACTTCCCAAGTTCTAGTAGTTTCATTTTTTAAGTTAGCGTTTAATAATCTACCAGGAACTGATGCAGTACCTTCTCCATTAAATGGTTGTTCTAACGCTAAAGTGCTTATTACACTGTATGGGTTAGCATCATTACCAACTTCTGCCCAACCTAATCTTAATTTACCAAAACTAAACCAATCGTTGCTTTTTAAGACAGATTGTGAAAATATCCACGCAAGAGATGCAGATGGGTAAAAATAAGAATTATTATCATCTGGTAAAGTAGAAGACCAGTCATTTCTGGCTGTTAAATCAATAAATAATTGATTGTCAAAAGCAAAATTTAAACTACCAAAAATACTATTAACCTTTTTAAAACTAGAGTCAGTACCTTTATTTAATTGTCCTTTACCGTTATTTATGTTGTAAATATTAGCAATTGAAAGTCCTCCCGTAGTTTGAACTGCTCTGTATTCAGTAGAAAAATCTCTACTATTCATTCCCGCTAAAGCATTAACAGAAATCTTATCACTTAAGTCTTTTTTATAATTAGCAGTAAATTCATAATTATATTCTTTAAAGTCATAAACTCTTTCTAAGTATTGTGATTGACTTTGAGATCCTACAGCAATTCTTTCAGAATTTCTAAAATTATATGTATCAGCAAAAATATTAGCTTTAACACTTAAGTCATCAGTAACTTGGTAATTTAAACCAACAGTACCATAGATTCTAGTCCTTTTATCTTTAGGAGTATTTTCGTAAATTGTCCAATAAGGATTGTCAGAATATTTAGGTTTTGCGTTATTCCATCCAGATCTGTTCCATGTTCTTTGAGAACCATCAAGGTTTTTATAATTAGCTAAACGCTTATAATCTAATTGTCTTTGTCCCCATTGAAAAAACTTTTGAGTTACACTATTACCATCATAACCAACAACAGCCCTTGTACCACTAGTTTGTACATAGTTAATGCTACTGTTAGCAGATAAGTTATCAGATAACTTTTGAGATAAACTTAATTTAGCAAAATGCTTGTTAATACTTGTATTTGGTACTGTACCAGTAGTTTTATCATCACCGATAGACATTAAAAAGTTTCCTTTATCAGTTGATGATGTTATTGTAAGAACATTATTAGTTGATATACCATTTTTAAAGAAGCTATCCACATCATTTTCAGAAGCAACCCAAGCACGAGGCTTTAAATAATCTTCAGGAAAACTAGCTTGATCAAAAGCATCCCAATGTAAAACTTTTAAATTTGGGTCAAATTTAGGTCCCCAGCTTTCATCTACTGCATAACCAACAAGCATTTGTTCAGTTCCATTAATTGTAGCAGTACTAAAACCATTTTTACCACCATTAGCGTCAGAAACAATGCTACCTCCACCATATAATCTTTGTAATCTTGGTAAAATAGCTACTTCAGTAACAGAGATTGATGAATTTAAAGAGATTCCTAATTTTTTAGAATTGTTTCCTTTTTTAGTGTTTATTAAAATTACACCATTTGATGCTCTAGAACCATATAAAGCTGCTGCTGCACCTTTTAATACAGTTACACTTTCAATGTTATTTGGGTCTATATCATTTATAGTACTACCAAAATCTACTCCACCAGCTCCTCTTTGAGCATCATCTGTATTGAAGTTTGAGTTATCCATAGGGATACCATCAATAACAAATAAAGGTTGGTTGTTACCTGTTACAGAGTTTGTACCTCTAATTAAAATTCTTTGAGAACCTCCTAAGTTTCCTGAAGGAGAGTTAACTTTTAAACCAGCAACTTTACCTGATAAAGCACTAATAGCATTAGAGTTTTGAGCTGAATTTAATTCTTCAGCCTTTACTTTTGGAGCAGCAAAAGCTAAAGATCTCTCACTTCTTGACATACCTAAAGCAGTAACAACTACTTCATCAAGAACATTTGAGTCTTCAGTTAAAGTAACGTTAATTGTGTTAACAGCTCCAACACTTTTTTCTGAGGTTGTCATACCTACAAAACTAAAAACTAAAACATCTCCAGTTTTTGCTTTGATAGAGTATTTACCATCAAAGTCAGTTTCCGTTCCTTGTGAAGTCCCTTTTTTTAATACTGTAACTCCTGGTAATGGCCCTGAACTATCAGAAACTTTACCTGAAATTGTTTTGTCTTGTGCAAATGATACTTGCACAATCAACGCTAGTAACAGCGTTAAAATTCCATTAAACTTTGTTTTCATTGTGTAATTATTTGAATTAATTAGGTGCTAAATTCTTAAAATAATCTTAAAGCAACAACTTTTTAACAAAAAAAATAGAAAATAATTATTGTTTAATCAGTAATTCGTTTGTTTTATTGCTGTACTATTATTTTAAATGTTTTTTTGTTTTTATCATAACTATGACTCAGCTTGTGCAGAATGATTTGTTTCATATCGTGTAATCTAATTATAGATGCTAAATTATTATAATATTTGTAGTTGTTTCTAGAGTGTGATTTATGTGAAAAAGTTTTAAATATTGTTATTATTTAAAAATAACTAACTGGTATTTGAATGTTTAGAAATAAATTGTACATTTGCACACTCTTATAAATAGAGTGAATTAAGTACAAATTAAAAACAAGTAATAATTTAGTATGCCAACTATTCAACAATTAGTTCGTAAAGGAAGAACCAAAATAACTAAGAAGAGTAAATCGGCTGCATTACAAGCTTGTCCTCAAAGACGTGGAGTTTGTACGCGTGTGTATACCACTACACCTAAGAAACCTAACTCAGCAATGAGAAAGGTAGCAAGGGTAAGGTTAACAAATGGTAACGAAATTAACGCGTATATTCCAGGTGAAGGACATAACTTGCAAGAGCACTCGATAGTATTAGTTAGAGGTGGAAGGGTAAAAGATTTGCCAGGAGTTAAGTATCACGTTGTTCGTGGTGCGTTAGATACTGCAGGAGTTGAGGGTAGAACCCAGCGTAGGTCTAAGTATGGTGCAAAACGCCCTAAGAAGTAAAATTAATCAATTAACTTTTTTAATGTAAAGACATGAGAAAAAGAAAAGCGAAAAAAAGAGTTCTTTTACCGGATCCAAAATTTAATGATCAATTAGTAACACGTTTTGTAAATAACTTAATGTGGGACGGTAAAAAATCTGTAGCTTTTAAAGTATTTTACGATGCAATTGCAATCGTAGATGAAAAGAAAACTGACGAAGAGAAGTCAGCTTTAGAAATTTGGAAAGATGGTTTGTCAAATGTTATGCCTCACGTAGAAGTACGTTCTCGTAGAGTAGGTGGAGCAACATTCCAGATTCCAATGCAAATTCGTCCAGACCGTAAGGTGTCTATGGCGATTAAGTGGATGATCACTTACACGCGTAAGCGTAATGAAAAAACAATGGCTCAGCGTTTAGCTGCTGAAATTTTAGCTGCTGCTAAAGAAGAAGGTGCCGCTGTTAAGAAAAGAGTTGATACTCACAAAATGGCAGAAGCTAATAAAGCATTCTCACACTTTAGATTCTAAGATATGGCTAGAAATTTAAAATTTACAAGAAATATTGGTATTGCTGCGCATATTGATGCTGGTAAAACTACTACTACTGAGCGTGTATTGTATTATACAGGTGTAAGTCATAAGATTGGTGAGGTACATGATGGTGCTGCAACTATGGACTGGATGGAGCAAGAGCAAGAAAGAGGTATTACAATTACTTCTGCAGCTACTACTTGTGAGTGGAAGTTCCCTGTAGAAAATGGTCAGCCAACAAATGAAACTAAAGGATATCACTTTAATATCATTGATACTCCTGGTCACGTTGATTTTACTGTAGAGGTAAATCGTTCGTTACGTGTACTAGATGGTTTAGTTTTCTTATTTAGTGCAGTTGATGGTGTTGAGCCTCAGTCTGAAACTAACTGGAGATTGGCAGATAACTATAAAGTACCACGTATTGGTTTTGTTAACAAAATGGACCGCCAAGGATCTAACTTTATGGCAGTATGTCAGCAAGTTAAAGATATGTTGAAGTCTAATGCTGTGCCAATTGTAATGAATATTGGTGATGAAGACGAGTTTAAAGGTATTGTCGATTTAGTTAAGAACCGTGCTATTATTTGGCATGATCATACTCAAGGTGCTACTTTTGATATCGTTGATATTCCTGAAGATTTAAAAGAAGAAGCTGCTGAATTAAGAGGAAAACTTATTGAAGAAGTTGCTGCTTATGATGAAAATCTTTTAGAAAAATTTATGGAAGATGAAGATTCTATTACTGAAGATGAAGTGCATGCTGCTCTTCGTGCTGCTGTAATGGATATGTCTATCATTCCTATGATTTGTGGATCAGCCTTTAAAAATAAAGGAGTTCAGTTCTTATTAGATGCTGTGTGTCGTTACTTACCTTCGCCGGTAGATAAGGATGCAATTGTAGGAACAGATCCTAATACTGGTGATGAGATTTCTCGTAAGCCAGATGCAAAAGAGCCTTTCTCTGCATTAGCGTTTAAAATTGCTACAGATCCTTTCGTAGGTCGTTTAGCATTTTTCCGTGCATATTCAGGGCGTTTAGATGCAGGTTCTTATGTGTTAAATAATCGTTCAGGTAAAAAAGAACGTATTTCACGTATCTACCAAATGCACTCTAACAAACAAAATGCTATCGATTATATCGAAGCAGGAGATATTGGAGCTGCAGTAGGTTTTAAATCTATTAAAACAGGAGATACTTTATCTGATGAAAAGAATCCAATTATTTTGGAATCTATGGACTTTCCTGATCCAGTAATTGGTATAGCGGTAGAGCCTAAAACGAAAGCAGATGTCGATAAGTTAGGGTTGTCTTTAGCTAAATTAGCAGAAGAAGATCCAACATTTACAGTAAGAACTGATGAAGCTTCAGGACAGACTATTATTTCTGGAATGGGTGAGTTGCACTTAGATATTATTGTTGATCGTTTAAAGCGTGAGTTCAAGGTAGAGGTGAACGAAGGTCAACCTCAAGTAGAGTACAAAGAAGCTATTACAGCTGCTGCAGAGCACAGAGAAGTTTATAAGAAACAATCTGGAGGACGTGGTAAGTTTGCTGATATTGTATTTACTATGGAGCCGGCAGAAGAAGGTGTTCAAGGATTAGTTTTCGAATCTGTAATCAAGGGTGGTAACGTTCCTAAGGAATTTGTACCGTCTATTGAAAAAGGTTTCAAAGAAGCTATGAAGAATGGTCCTTTAGCAGGATACGAAATGGATTCAATGAAAGTAACTTTAAGAGATGGATCTTTCCACCCTGTGGATTCTGATCAATTGTCTTTTGAGTTAGCTGCAAAAATGGGTTATAAAGCTGCTGCAAAAGCTGCAAAAGCTAAAATCATGGAGCCATTGATGAAATTAGAGGTGTTAACTCCAGAAGAAAACATGGGAGACATCGTAGGGGATTTAAATAGAAGAAGAGGTCAGGTTAACGATATGAGTGATCGTAACGGATCTAAAGTTGTAAAAGCATTAGTGCCATTATCTGAAATGTTCGGTTATGTTACTGCTTTAAGAACAATGTCTTCAGGTAGAGCAACTTCTACAATGGAATTTTCTCATTACGCAGAAACTCCTTCAAGTGTTTCTGAAGAAGTAATCGCAAAAGCTAAAGGTTAATAAGATATTAAGATGAGCCAAAAAATTAGAATTAAATTAAAATCTTACGATTATAATTTAGTAGATAAATCTGCTGAAAAAATCGTAAAGACAGTAAAGTCAACTGGAGCTGTAGTAAACGGGCCAATTCCTTTACCAACAAATAAAAAGATTTTTACAGTATTACGTTCACCACACGTAAATAAAAAATCTAGAGAGCAATTTCAATTATCTGCTTACAAAAGATTATTAGACATTTATAGTTCTTCTTCAAAAACTATTGATGCTTTAATGAAACTTGAGTTACCAAGCGGTGTTGAAGTTGAGATAAAAGTATAAGTAATGACTAACTTTCGGTTTAATTTTTTTAAACCGAAAGTTTTTTATACTTTTGCACACCAGAATTTATATTCTGTGGTGTAAAGTTTCTAGTGTATGCTAGAAATTAACATGTCCTGAGGGTTTCGCAAGGGAAAAATGGTAAAAACAAATTCAGAGTGAAGATGTTTTTCGCTCTTTTTTTATGTGTAATATCCAAAGGAAAAATGAAACTTTTGTTTCAAATAAATTTATATTAATAGACGCGCTGGATAAAATAGATCTATCGTCTTAAAATTAACAAACATGTCTGGGTTAATAGGTAAAAAAGTAGGTATGACCAGCTTATTCGATGAGAACGGGAAAAATATTCCTTGTACTGTAATCGAAGCAGGGCCATGCGTGGTTACCCAAGTCAGAACCGAAGAAGTTGACGGGTATAACGCGTTACAACTTGGTTTCGATGACAAAAAAGCAAAAAGCTCTAATAAAGCTTTAGATGGTCACTTTAAAAAAGCTGGCACATCTGCTAAGAAAAAAGTCGTAGAATTTCAAGGTTTTGATGGAGAGTACAAATTAGGTGATTCAATTACTGTTGAGCACTTTATTGAAGGAGAATTCGTAGATGTTTCTGGAGTTTCTAAAGGTAAAGGTTTTCAAGGTGTTGTTAAACGTCATGGTTTTGCCGGTGTTGGTCAAGCAACGCACGGTCAGCATAACCGTTTAAGAGCTCCTGGTTCGATTGGTGCTGCATCTTACCCTGCAAGAGTATTCAAAGGAATGCGTATGGCAGGTCGTATGGGTGGAGACAAAGTAAAAGTTCAAAATTTAAAAGTATTAAAAGTGGTTGCTGATAAGAATCTTATCGTAGTAAAAGGAGCTATTCCTGGTCACAAAAATACTTTTGTAACTATCGAAAAATAATGAAAGTAGCAGTTTTAGATATTACAGGAAAAGATACCGGTAGACAAGTTGAACTTTCTAACGAGGTATTTGGTATTGAACCAAACGATCATGCAATTTATTTAGACGTAAAGCAGTACTTGGCGAATCAAAGACAAGGAACGCATAAGGCTAAAGAGAGAGCTGAAATCGCTGGTAGTACAAGAAAGATTAAAAAGCAAAAAGGAACTGGTACAGCACGTGCAGGTTCTATCAAATCTGGAGTTTTCAGAGGAGGTGGGCGTATGTTTGGACCAAGACCAAGAAACTACTCTTTTAAATTGAATAAAAATTTAAAGCGTTTAGCACGTAAGTCAGCTTTAAGTATTCAGGCAAAAGAAAGTAATTTAGTTGTTGTTGAAGATTTCAATTTTGAAACTCCAAAAACAAAAGAATTTATCAATGTTTTAAAAGCTTTAGAATTAGACACAAAAAAGTCTTTATTCGTATTAGGTGATGAAAGTACAAATGTGTACTTATCATCTCGTAATTTAAAAGGATCTAAAGTAGTAAATGCAACAGGAGTTAATACTTACAGCGTTTTAAATGCAAATAAGGTGATTATTTCTGAAAGCTCTTTAGAAGGAATTGAAACTAACTTAAGTAAATAGGGAAAGAATGAGTATTTTAATTAAACCTATTATTACGGAAAAAGCAACAAACGATAGCGAGGTATTTAACCGTTATGCATTTGTTGTAAACAGTAAAGCTAACAAATTAGAAATCAAAGGAGCTGTTGAAGCTGCTTATGGTGTAGCGATTAAGTCTGTTAAAACTATGAATTATCCTATTCAAAGAAATACTAAATACACTAAAAAAGGTTTAGTAACAGGGATAAAAAGTGGATACAAAAAGGCAATCGTTCAGTTAGCTGAAGGAGAAACTATTGATTTTTATAACAATCTTTAAGAAAAGACAGAATGTCAGTTAGAAAATTAAAACCAATAACACCAGGTCAGCGTTTTAGAGTTGTAAATGGGTTCGACACCATAACAACTGATAAGCCGGAGAAATCTTTATTAGCTCCGAAAAAACGATCTGGAGGTCGAAACAATCAGGGTAGAATGACTACACGCAACATCGGTGGAGGTCATAAACAAAAATACCGTATTATCGATTTTAAAAGAGATAAGCAAGGTATCCCTGCAACAGTAAAAACTATAGAGTACGATCCAAATCGTACAGCATTTATTGCTTTACTTAGTTATGCTGATGGTGAAAAACGTTATGTAATTGCACAAAACGGTTTAAAAGTAGGTCAAGTAATTACTTCAGGTAAAGGATTAGTTCCAGAAGTTGGTAATGCTATGTACTTAAGCGAAATTCCTTTAGGAACAACAATTTCTTGTATTGAGTTGCACCCAGGTCAAGGAGCTGTTATGGCTCGTTCGGCAGGATCTTTTGCCCAATTAATGGCAAGAGATGGTAAATACGCTACAGTTAAGTTACCTTCTGGTGAAACTAGAATGATCTTGTTAACTTGTATGGCTACAATTGGAGTTGTATCTAACTCAGATCACCAATTATTAGTTTCAGGTAAAGCAGGTAGATCTAGATGGTTAGGTAGAAGACCAAGAACTAATGCAGTACGTATGAATCCAGTTGATCACCCAATGGGTGGTGGTGAAGGACGTTCTTCAGGAGGGCATCCAAGATCAAGAAACGGTATTCCAGCGAAAGGGTTTAAGACTAGATCTAAGACTAAAGCTAGTAATAAGTATATTATAGAACGTAGAAAGAAATAAACCATGGCAAGATCATTAAAAAAAGGACCTTTCGTTCACTATAAATTAGAGAAAAAAGTGTTAGCTAACGTTGAAACTGAGAGTAAATCAGTTATCAAAACTTGGTCAAGAGCAAGTATGATTACTCCAGATTTCGTAGGGCAAACAATTGCAGTTCACAACGGAAAGCAATTTGTACCAGTTTACGTTACTGAAAACATGGTAGGTCATAAATTAGGCGAATTTTCACCAACACGTTCTTTTAGAGGGCACGCTGGTGCAAAAAATAAAGGTAAAAAATAGTAGGAAATTATGGGAAGTCGTAAACATAACATGGCAACACAGTTAAAAGAAGCTAGAAAGTCTAGAGCTTTCGCTAAAATAACTAATTGTCCTACATCACCAAGAAAAATGCGCTTGGTAGCAGATTTAGTAAGAGGAGTTGAAGTTGAAAAAGCTTTACAAATCTTAAAATTTAGTCCAAAAGAAGCATCAAGAAACTTAGAGAAATTGTTAATGTCTGCAATTGCAAACTGGCAAGCTAAGAACGAAGATGCTAGTATCGAAGATGCTGGATTATTTGTAAAATCTATTTATGTAGATAGCGCAGGTATGTTAAAAAGGTTAAGACCAGCTCCACAAGGGCGTGCACATAGAATTCGTAAGCGTTCTAATCACGTAACTTTAGAGTTAGGAGCTAAAAATAAAAGTAATTAATCAAAGTAGAAATGGGACAAAAAACAAATCCAATAGGAAATCGTTTAGGAATTATCAGAGGATGGGAATCTAACTGGTATGGTGGAAATGACTACGGAGATAAATTAGCTGAAGATGATAAAATAAGAAAGTATATTAATGCTAGATTATTTAAAGCAAGTGTATCGAGAGTAATTATTGAGCGTACGCTTAAACTTGTAACCGTTACTATCACTACTGCACGTCCAGGTATCATTATTGGTAAAGGAGGTCAAGAGGTAGACAAGTTAAAAGAAGAGCTTAAGAAAATTACTGGAAAAGAAGTTCAAATTAATATTTTCGAAATTAAACGTCCAGAGTTAGATGCTAAATTAGTAGCTGCTAGTATTGCACGTCAGATTGAAAATAGAATTTCTTACAAGCGTGCAACTAAAATGGCTATCACTGCTGCAATGAGAATGAATTCAGAAGGTATTAAGGTACAATTATCTGGTCGTTTAAATGGAGCTGAAATGGCACGTTCTGAGCACTATAAAGAAGGAAGAATTCCTCTTTCTACTTTTAGAGCAGATATCGATTATGCACTTGTTGAGGCACATACTCAATACGGAAGATTAGGTATTAAAGTATGGATCATGAAAGGTGAGGTTTATGGAAAACGTGAATTATCTCCATTAGTAGGATTATCTAAACAAAAAGGTGGTGCTAATAAAGGTGGTGGAAATAAACGTCAACAACCTCGCAGAAGAAAATAATTTTTAAAATTAGAAATTAAAAATGTTACAGCCAAAAAGAGTAAAATACCGTAAGGTACAGAAGGCGAAAGGAAATATGAAAGGTAACTCTGGTAGAGGTACTCAACTTTCTAACGGAATGTTTGGTATCAAATCATTAGACCAGAATTTACTTACCTCTCGCCAAATAGAGGCAGCTCGTATTGCGGCAACTCGTCATATGAAGAGAGAAGGACAGCTTTGGATTAAAATATTTCCAGACAAGCCTATTACCAAGAAACCTTTAGAGGTACGTATGGGTAAGGGTAAGGGTGCTCCTGATCATTTTGTGTCAGTTATCAAACCAGGTAGAATTTTGTTTGAAGTTGGTGGAGTACCAATGGATGTTGCAAAAGAAGCTTTACGTTTAGCTGCACAAAAACTTCCTGTAAAAACGAAGTTTGTTATTGCAAGAGATTTTGATTTTAACGCTTAATTCTATATACAATGAAACAATCAGAAATTAAAGAATTATCTATCGCTGACTTACAAGGACAGTTAGAGGCGTTAAAGAAAAATTATACGGATCTTAAGATGGCTCACGCCATAACTCCATTGGAAAACCCATTGCAGTTACGTAGCTTAAGAAAAACTGTAGCAAGAATTGCTACAGAGTTAACTAAAAGAGAATTACAATAATTCTAGTCAGTTTTAAAGATGGAAAAAAGAAATCTTAGAAAAGAGAGAATCGGTGTAGTATCTAGTAGCAAAATGGAGAAATCTATTGTTGTTAATGAGGTAAAAAGAACCAAGCACCCAATGTATGGTAAGTTCGTATTAAAAACGAAAAAGTACGTTGCACATGACGAGAATAACGATTGCAACGAAGGTGATACTGTTAGGATAATGGAAACACGTCCTATGAGTAAATCTAAACGTTGGAGATTAGTAGAAATCCTAGAAAGAGCTAAATAATATGTTACAGACAGAATCAAGATTAAGAGTCGCAGATAACACTGGAGCAAAAGAAGTTTTAGTGATAAGAGTTTTAGGAGGAACAAAAAAGCGTTATGCTAGCGTTGGAGATAAAATTGTAGTAACTGTAAAGTCTGCAACTCCAAATGGTGGTGTAAAAAAAGGTCAAGTATCTCGTGCTGTAGTTGTTCGTACTAAAAAAGAAATTAGACGTAAAGACGGATCATATATCAGATTTGATGATAATGCTTGTGTACTTTTAAATCCTACTGAGGAAATGAGAGGAACACGTGTATTTGGTCCTGTTGCCCGTGAATTACGTGATAAGCAATTTATGAAGATAGTATCATTAGCACCTGAAGTGCTTTAAATCGACATTAAGATGAAGAAGTTCAAAATTAAATCAGGAGATACTGTAAAAGTATTAGCAGGTGATCACAAAGGATCGGAAGGTAAAGTTTTACAAATTCTTAAAGATAAAGATAGAGTTTTAGTAGAAGGTGTTAATATGGTATCTAAACATACCAAGCCAAGTGCTGCTAATCCTCAAGGAGGAATTGTAAAAAAGGAAGCTCCATTACACATCTCTAACATAGCATTAATCGAAAACGGTGAAGCTGTAAAAGTTGGATATAAGGTAGAAGGAGATAAGAAAGTTAGATTTTCAAAAAAATCAGATAAAGCAATATAACCATGAGTTACGTACCAAGATTAAAAGAAGAGTACAAGAGCAGAGTTATCAAAGCTCTTACTGATGAATTCGGTTATAGTAATGTAATGCAAGTGCCTAAATTACAAAAGATTGTTGTAAGTAAAGGTGTTGGTGCAGCTATAGCAGATAAGAAATTAATAGAATACGCTATTGATGAGTTAACTACAATTACAGGTCAAAAAGCAGTTTCAACGATGTCTAAAAAAGATGTTGCAAACTTCAAATTACGTAAAGGGATGCCAATTGGAGCAAAAGTTACGTTAAGAGGAGAAAAAATGTACGAATTTTTAGATAGATTAGTTACTGCATCTTTACCACGTGTAAGAGATTTTAACGGAATCAAAGCAAACGGTTTTGATGGTAGAGGTAATTACAACTTAGGAATTACTGAACAAATCATCTATCCTGAAATCAATATTGATCAAGTAAAAAAAATTAGTGGTATGGATATTACTTTTGTAACATCTGCGAACACTGATAAAGAAGCTAAATCATTATTAGGAGAATTAGGTTTACCATTTAAAAAGAACTAAGACATGGCTAAAGAATCAATGAAAGCGCGTGAGCGCAAAAGAGCTAAAACGGTTGCAAAGTATGCTGAAAAGAGAAAAGCTTTAAAAGAAGCTGGAGACTATGAAGCATTACAAAAGTTACCTAAAAATGCATCACCAGTTAGAATGCACAATCGTTGTAAACTAACAGGACGTCCTAAAGGATATATGCGTCAGTTCGGTATTTCACGTGTTACTTTCCGTGAAATGGCTAACCAAGGATTAATTCCAGGTGTAAAGAAAGCGAGCTGGTAACAGTTGTTTTTTATAAACTTATAAAGCATATCACAATTTTGTGATATGCTTTTTTTTTGTCAAATAAATTTGGTGTTTATGTTTTAATAAAGCCAATAAATTAAAACTCAAAATGATAAGTTGTAAAAACAGTGAGTTTCTAATAAATTTATGTATATTTGCACTCTGTTTTTATAAGGTGAATTATGCCTTGTAAGTAAATACTAGTAAAGTGGTATACTGCTTATGAGATTTATCTAAAAAACAAAAAACAAATATTAACTGGTTTCAGGTTCATTAATTAGCTGATTTTCATACTGTAAATAGCTTTTAGTGAAAACCAAAACCGAAATTTAATTAATTATGTATACAGATCCAATCGCGGATTTTCTTACTCGAGTTAGAAATGCTATTGCAGCAAATCACCGAGTAGTTGAGATTCCTGCTTCAAAATTGAAGAAGGAAATGACGAAAATTTTGTTCGATCAAGGTTATGTTTTAAGCTACCAGTTCAATGACGATAAAGTTCAAGGAACTATTAAGATAGCTTTAAAGTACGACCGTGACACGAAAGAGTCAGTAATCAGAAAGATTCAAAGAATTTCAACACCAGGTTTACGTAAATACGTTGGCTCTAAAGAGATGCCAAGAGTATTAAACGGTTTAGGTATTGCTATTGTTTCTACATCTAAAGGTGTAATGACAAACAAAAAAGCTAAACAAGAAAACGTTGGTGGAGAAGTATTATGTTACGTTTATTAATCACTTTGTACAATGAGTAGAATAGGAAAAAATCCAATCGCATTACCACAAGGTGTTGAAGTTAAAGTAGACGGAAACGTGGTTACAGTAAAAGGTAAATTAGGTGAGTTAACGCAAGAGTTAAAGTCTGATATTACTGCAAAAATTGAAGATGGTGTTATAACTGTAGAAAGAGCATCAGATAGTAAAGATCATAGAGCAGCACACGGTTTATATCGTGCTTTAATCAATAACATGATTGAAGGTGTTACTAAAGGTTATACTAAGGAATTAGAATTAGTAGGTGTAGGTTATAGAGCATCAAACCAAGGGCAAAAATTAGATTTAGCTTTAGGTTTTTCTCATAACATTGTTTTAAACTTAGCTCCAGAAGTAAAGGTTGAAACAGTATCTGAAAAAGGTAAAAACCCAATCATTAAATTATCTTCATTCGATAAGCAATTAGTTGGTCAAGTAGCAGCTAAAATCCGTGGTTTCCGTAAGCCAGAGCCTTATAAAGGAAAAGGAATTAAGTTTGTAGGAGAAGTATTAAGAAGAAAAGCAGGTAAATCTGCATAATAAATAAGAGAAATTATTATGGCATTATCAAAGCTTGAAAGAAGACAACGAATTAAGTATAGAATTAGAAAAGTTGTTACAGGAACTGCTGTTAAACCTAGGTTATCAGTATTTAGAAGTAATAAAGAAATCTATGCTCAATTAATTGATGACGTTGCTGGTGTAACATTGGCATCTGCATCATCAAGAGATAAAGAAATTACATCTGGTTCTAAATCAGAAGCTGCTACTGCAGTAGGTAAAGCAATTGCAGAAAAAGCTGCTGGAAAAGGTGTTGAAACAGTTTCTTTTGATAGAAATGGATTTTTATACCATGGTAGAGTTAAAGTATTAGCAGAAGCTGCTAGAGAAGCTGGTTTAAAATTTTAAGAAATTATATTATGTTAGGATATAAAAACGTAGAAAGAGTAAAACCAAGCGGATTAGAGCTTGTAGATAAATTAGTAGGTGTACAGCGTGTTACCAAAGTAACTAAAGGGGGTAGAGCATTTGGTTTCTCTGCAATCGTAGTAGTTGGAGATGGTAACGGAGTTGTAGGTCATGGATTAGGAAAGTCTAAAGATGTTGCTTCAGCAATTGCAAAAGCAATTGAAGATGCAAAGAAAAGTTTAGTACGTATTCCTATTTTAGACGGAACTTTACCTCACGAACAAAAAGGTAAGTTTGGTGGAGCGAAAGTGTTCATTAAGCCAGCCTCTCATGGTACGGGGGTTATTGCCGGTGGAGCTGTACGTTCAGTATTAGAATCTGTTGGTATAAAAGACGTATTATCAAAATCTCAAGGATCATCAAATCCTCATAACGTAGTTAAGGCAACTTTTGATGCTTTATTACAATTACGTAGCGCAGCAACAATTGCTAAGCAAAGAGGAATTTCTTTAGAGAAAGTTTTTAACGGTTAAAATTTAAGACGATGAGTAAAATTAAAGTTACACAAGTAAGAAGTAAAATTGGTCGCCTTAAAAGTCAAAAAGCAACGTTAGAGGCGTTAGGTTTACGTAAATTAAACCAAACTGTAGAGCATAATGCTACAGCTACAGTTATGGGTATGGTAAATAAAGTTTCACACTTAGTTTCTGTAGAAGAAGTTAAATAAACAATATAAGATGAGTTTACACAACTTAAAACCTGCAGCAGGATCTACTAAGAGCGGTAAAAGAATCGCTCGTGGAGAAGGTTCTGGACATGGAGGTACCTCTACAAGAGGTCATAATGGTCAGAAATCACGTTCTGGTTATTCTCGTAAAATCGGATTTGAAGGAGGTCAAATGCCACTTCAAAGACGTGTACCTAAATTTGGTTTCACAAACATAAACCGTAAAGAATATGTTGGTGTTAATTTAGATAAATTACAAGGATTAGTAGAAAATGGAAAAATTTCAGATACAGTAACTTTAGAGGTTTTAGTAGAAAACCGTTTAGCTCGTAAAAACGACTTAGTAAAAATATTAGGTGGTGGTGAGTTAAAGGCTAAATTAAATATAACTGTACATAAATTTACTGCAACAGCAAAAGCGGCTATTGAAGCAGCAGGAGGTGAAGCAGTTACATTATAAGAATTGTAAATGATGAATTTTATAAATACTTTAAAAGACATTTGGAAGATAGAAGAGTTAAAAGAGAAATTACTTTTAACTTTAGGTTTAATTGCTGTATATCGTTTTATGGCGGCAGTTCCATTACCTGGAATTGACCCTACACAATTATCAGCATTACAAGACAGTACTTCAAGTGGACTTTTAGGTTTATTAAACGCATTTACAGGTGGGGCATTTGCTAGAGCGTCAGTGATGGCACTTGGTATAATGCCTTATATTTCTGCATCAATTGTAGTTCAGTTAATGGGTATTGCGGTACCATATTTACAAAAATTACAAAAAGATGGAGAAAGTGGACGTAAGAAGATTACACAAATAACAAGATGGCTTACAATTGCTATTACTTTGTTTCAAGCACCTACTTATATTGGTATTATTCAAAACCAAATGGGATTAGGACCTGAAGCATTTTTAGTAACTGGAGCAACATTTTGGGTTTCATCAATTATCCTTTTATCTGCAGGAACAATTTTTGCAATGTGGTTAGGTGAGCGTATTACAGACAAAGGAGTTGGTAATGGTATATCATTATTAATTACAGTAGGTATTATTGCTAATTTTCCAGCAGCTTTCATACAAGAGTTAGTTTCTAAGCAAACAGCTGGAGCTGGAGGGATTATGATGATTCTAATCGAATTAATAGTTTGGTTTGTAGTAATCTTGTTAACCGTATTATTAGTTACAGCAGTAAGAAAGGTAGCGGTTCAGTATGCACGTCGTACAGCTGTTACAGACATTAAAGATGTTGACGGTGCACGCCAGTACATTCCATTAAAATTGAATGCATCGGGTGTAATGCCAATTATTTTTGCACAAGCTATTATGTTTTTACCAGTAGCTTTGGGGCAAAAATTTCCAGCATTAAACAGTTTAACTGATAATTTCGGATTATGGTATAACGTTATATTTGCTATCTTAATTATTATCTTTAGTTATTTTTATACGGCGATTACGATCCCAACAAATAAAATGGCAGATGATTTAAAGAGAAGTAATGGTTTTGTACCTGGATATAAGCCAGGAGAAGAAACAGCAAACTATTTAGATTCGGTGTTATCGAAAATAACATTTCCAGGATCTTTATTTTTAGCAGCTTTATCTATATTACCAGCGATTATTGTAAAGTTTGGAGTTACTCAAAACTGGGCAATGTTTTTTGGTGGTACTTCTTTAATCATTATGGTTGGAGTTGCAATAGATACCATACAGCAAATTAACTCGTATTTATTAAACAGTCGTTACGATGGTTTAATGAAAACAGGTAACAGTAACAGAAAATCATTAAAATAATATGGCTAAGCAACCAGCAATTCAACAAGACGGAACAATAACAGAAGCATTATCAAATGCAATGTTTCGCGTAGAATTAGAAAACGGACATATTGTAACGGCACACATTTCAGGTAAAATGCGTATGCATTATATCAAATTATTACCAGGAGACAAGGTGAAATTAGAAATGAGTCCGTATGATTTATCAAAGGCAAGAATTACTTACAGATATTAAAAACACACACTGATGAAAGTAAGAGCATCATTAAAGAAAAGAAGTGCCGAGTGCAAGATTGTACGTAGAAAAGGCAGATTATATGTAATTAACAAAAAGAATCCTAGATTTAAACAAAGACAAGGGTAATGGCAAGAATAGCAGGTATTGATATTCCAAAGAATAAAAGAGGTGTTATCGCTTTAACTTACATCTTTGGTATAGGAGACAGCAGAGCAAAAGAAATTTTAGCAACTGCAAAAATAGACGAAAGTATCAAAGTTCAAGATTGGACAGATGATCAAATTGCAGCGATTCGTGAGCAAGTAGGAACTTTTACTATAGAAGGTGAATTACGTTCAGAAGTTCAATTAAACATTAAACGTTTAATGGACATAGGATGTCAAAGAGGTATTCGTCACAGACTTGGTCTTCCTTTAAGAGGGCAAAGAACTAAGAATAACTCTCGTACAAGAAAAGGTAAGAGAAAAACTGTAGCTAACAAGAAAAAATAAGTTAGATAAGTAATAAAGATCTAACAGTGGTTATTATAACCATAAGGTTAGAAAACTAAATTACTAAAACTATAATAATCATGGCAAAGTCTAAAGTAACAAAAAAACGTAAAGTTGTAATAGAATCAGTTGGTGAAGCTCACGTAACTGCATCTTTCAACAATATTATTATTTCTTTAACAAACAAAAAAGGTGACGTTATATCTTGGTCATCTGCAGGTAAAATGGGTTTCAGAGGTTCAAAAAAGAACACTCCGTATGCAGCTCAATTAGCCGCAGAAGATTGTGCTAACGTAGCAAAAGAAGCAGGTTTACGTAAAGTAAAGGTGTATGTTAAAGGGCCTGGTAACGGTAGAGAATCTGCAATCAGATCTATCCACAATGCAGGAATCGAAGTAACAGAAATTATTGATGTTACGCCAATTCCTCACAACGGATGTCGTCCTCCAAAAAGAAGAAGAGTATAAGTTGATATAAATCAACTTATACTTTTATTTAGCGTATTTTTGTACGCGCAAAAAAAAGTATTTTAACTAAAGTAGGAATACGATTATCGAAGGAGTAAGCCTTAATTCATAATCCCTACTAAAACAATAAGAAATGGCAAGATATACAGGACCAAAAACTAAAATTGCTCGTAAGTTTGGTGAAGCAATTTTTGGAGATGATAAAAACTTTGAAAAAAGAAATTACCCTCCAGGACAACATGGAAACGCAAGAAGAAGAGGTAAGAAATCTGAATATGCGACTCAGTTAATGGAGAAGCAAAAAGCTAAATACTCTTATGGTATTTTAGAGCGTCAGTTTAGTAACTTATTTAAAAAAGCATCTGCATCTAAAGGTATTACAGGTGAGGTTTTATTACAATTATGTGAATCTCGTTTAGATAACGTTGTTTTCCGTTTAGGAATTGCTAACTCAAGAAGAGGTGGACGTCAATTAGTATCTCACCGTCACATTACTGTGAACGGAGAAATTGTTAACATTCCATCATACAGCTTACAAGCAGGAGATGTTGTGGCAGTAAGAGAAAAATCTAAATCATTAGTAGCTATTGAAGATTCTTTAGCATCAAACAGTAATGTTTATGAATGGTTAAGCTGGAACTCTGATCAAAAGTCAGGAACTTTTATTAAAGCTCCAGAAAGATTACAAATTCCTGAAAATATCAAGGAACAATTAATCGTAGAATTATATTCTAAATAATAAATTATTTACATTGTTGTATAGCCAAAGGGTTTATCTGTATTTCTTCAAACTAATAAACCGCGCAACTAAACAACAATTAAAACGAAGAAAAATATGGCAATTTTAAATTTTCAGAAGCCTGATAAAGTAATAATGATTGAATCTACTGACTTTTCAGGAAGATTCGAATTTAGACCTCTTGAACCAGGTTTTGGATTAACAATAGGAAATGCTTTAAGAAGAGTTTTATTATCTTCTTTAGAAGGATTTGCTATCACATCATTAAGAGTAGATGGTGTAGATCATGAGTTTTCAACAATTCAAGGTGTTGTAGAAGATGTTACAGAAATCATCTTAAACTTAAAACAAGTTCGTTTTAAGAAACAAATTGAAGAAACTGATAGAGAAACAGTATCTATAGCAGTATCAGGACAAGAACAATTAACTGCAGGAGATTTACAAAAATTTACTTCAGGTTTTCAAGTACTAAATCCAGATTTAGTAATTTGTAACATGGATAAATCAGTGAATTTTAATGCTGAAATCACTATCGAAAAAGGTAGAGGTTTTGTGCCAGCAGAAGAAAACAAAAGAGCAGGTGCTCCATTAGGAACAATTTTTACAGATTCTATTTACACTCCTATAAAGAATGTAAAATATGCTGTTGAAAATTTTCGTGTAGAACAAAAGACCGATTATGAAAAATTAGTTTTTGATATCGATACAGACGGTTCTATCAACCCTAAGGATGCCTTAACAGAAGCTGCTAAAATTTTAATCCACCACTTTATGTTATTCTCAGATGAGCGTATCACTTTAGAGGCAGATGAAATTGCACAAACTGAAACATATGATGAAGAATCATTACACATGCGTCAGTTATTGAAGACGAAATTAGTAGATATGGATTTATCTGTTCGTGCTTTAAACTGTTTAAAAGCAGCAGAAGTTGATACTTTAGGAGACTTAGTATCGTTCAACAAAAGTGATTTAATGAAATTTAGAAACTTTGGTAAAAAATCATTAACTGAATTAGATGAGTTAGTGGCTAATAAAAACCTTAATTTCGGAATGGACTTAAGCAAATACAAATTAGATAGAGATTAACCTTTCATAATTTGCTCCCTTAAAAGGTAGTAGCAAGATGAGAGCTAAAAACCAAATGTCATGAGACACGGAAAGAAATTTAATCATTTAGGAAGACAAACAGCGCACAGAAAGGCGATGTTAGCAAATATGGGGTGTTCTTTAATAGAGCACAAACGTATAAACACAACTTTAGCAAAAGCGAAAGCTTTACGTATGTTTATAGAGCCTATAATTACTAAGTCTAAATCAGATACTACTCATAATCGCCGTACAGTATTTAGCTATTTACGTAGCAAAGAAGCTGTAACAGAATTATTTAAAGAAGTTTCTGTAAAAGTAGCAGATCGTCCAGGAGGATATGTTCGTATTATCAAATTAGGAAACCGTCAGGGAGATAACGCTTCTATGGCAATGGTTGAATTAGTTGATTACAACGAATTATACAACCCGAAAGGAAACAAAGCTAAAAGGAACACTCGTCGTAGCCGTCGTGGTGGTGCAAAAACTACAGCTGCAGCAGTTGAAACTCAAACTTCAAACGAAGAAGAATAAAAATGAAAATTTTTATAAATTATATCAAAGGGATAAACATTTAATGTTTGTCCCTTTTTTTATATATTTTTGCAATCAAATTACACAACACACACTAAATGAAATATCAGCAACGTAAAAAAGCACTAGTTTTATTAGCAGATGGAACTATTTTCTATGGAAAGTCTATAGGAATCGAAGGTACTTCAACAGGGGAAATCTGTTTTAATACAGGAATGACAGGCTACCAAGAAGTATTTACTGATCCTTCTTATTTTGGACAATTAATGATAACTACCAATGCTCATATAGGTAATTATGGTGTTAATAATGAAGAAGTAGAATCAGAAGGAATAAAAATATCAGGATTAATTTGTCGTAACTTTAGTTTTACACATTCACGTGTAGATTCTGATGGTAACTTATTTGACTGGTTTAAAGAACATAATTTAGTTGCCATATCTGATGTAGACACTAGAGCTTTGGTATCATATATTAGAGATAATGGTGCAATGAATGCTATTATATCTACAGATGTAGATAATGTAGAGGGGTTAAAAAAACAGTTAGCAGCTACACCTAATATGGAAGGTTTAGAACTGGCCTCAAAAGTATCAACAAAAGAGCCTTATTTTGTAGGAGATGAAAACGCACCAATAAAAGTATCGGCTTTAGATATTGGTATTAAAAAGAACATTTTAAGAAATTTAGTAAAAAGAGGTGCTTATATAAAAGTGTACCCATACAATGCTACTTTCGAACAAATGAGTGATTTTAATCCAGATGGTTACTTCATTTCTAACGGACCTGGTGATCCAGAACCACTTTCAGACGCAATTAATACAGCAAAAGATATTATCAAAAATGATAAACCTCTTTTTGGTATTTGTTTAGGACACCAAGTTATTGCATTAGCTAACGGAATTTCTACTTATAAAATGCATAATGGTCACAGAGGAATCAATCATCCTGTAAAGAATTTAATAACAGGAAAAGGTGAAATAACTTCTCAAAATCATGGTTTTGCGATTAATAAAGAAGAAACTGAAGCGCATAACGATGTTGAAATTTCACATGTTCACTTAAACGATCATACAGTGGCAGGTATTAGAATGAAATCTAAAAATGTATTTTCTGTGCAATATCATCCAGAAGCTAGCCCAGGACCACATGATGCCGAATACCTTTTTGATGAGTTTATCGAAAATATCAAGAAAGTAAAAATTGAAGCGTAATCGTTTTCGTAATTCTTAAATAAGAAACACTACACAATCAATTACAATTATTAAATTAGCAAGTATATAAAATTAGCATTCCCGTGAGTTCATATTCACGGGAATCTATATTAAAAATAAACAATTATGAGTATTATAATCAACATTCACGCACGTCAAATTTTCGATTCAAGAGGTAACCCAACTGTAGAAGTAGATGTTACTACTGAAAACGGTGTAATAGGTAGAGCAGCAGTTCCATCAGGAGCATCAACAGGAGAACATGAAGCGGTTGAATTACGTGACGGAGGAAGTGATTACATGGGTAAAGGTGTATTAAATGCTGTAAACAATGTAAATACTTTAATTGCACAAGAGTTATTAGGTGTATCTGTTTTTGAACAAAATATGATTGATCAAATGATGATTGATTTAGATGGAACATCAAATAAATCTAAATTAGGTGCAAATGCTATTTTAGGGGTTTCTTTAGCCGCAGCAAAAGCCGCAGCAAATGAGTTAGGTTTGCCTTTATATAGATATGTTGGCGGAGTATCTGCAAATACCTTACCAGTACCGATGATGAATATCATTAACGGAGGTTCACATTCAGATGCACCAATTGCATTTCAAGAATTTATGGTAATGCCAGTAAAAGCTAAAAACTTTACAGAAGCAATGCAAGTTGGTTCTGAAATATTCCATAATTTAAAGAAGGTTTTACACGATCGTAATTTATCAACAGCCGTTGGTGATGAAGGAGGTTTTGCACCAACTTTAGATGGTACAGAAGACGCAATTGAAACCATTGCGTTGGCAACTAAAAATGCTGGATATAAATTTGGAGAAGAAGTAATGATCGCTTTAGATTGTGCTGCTGCCGAATTTTTTGTTGATGGAAAATATGATTATACAAAGTTTGAAGGAGCAAAAGGAAAAGTACGTTCAAGTAAAGAACAAGCTGATTACTTAGCTGAATTAGCAGAAAAATATCCTATTATTTCTATTGAAGATGGAATGGATGAAAATGACTGGGAAGGATGGAAGTATTTAACTGAAATTTGCGGAGATAAAGTACAGTTAGTTGGTGACGATTTATTTGTAACCAACGTAGAGCGTTTATCTAGAGGAATTGAAAACGGAATTGCAAATTCAATTTTAATTAAAGTAAACCAAATAGGAACGTTAACTGAAACTATTGCAGCAGTAAATATGGCACATAATGCAGGTTATACATCAGTTATGAGTCATCGTTCTGGTGAAACAGAAGATTATACAATTGCCGATTTAGCAGTAGCTTTAAACTGTGGCCAAATAAAAACAGGTTCAGCTTCTCGTTCAGATCGTATGGCAAAATACAATCAATTATTGCGTATTGAAGAGCAATTAGATGGTGTTGCTTTTTATCCACAAGAAAAAGCTTTTAAAATAAAGTAATTTAACTATTCTTATAAGAATCAATATTTAAAACCTTGTCATTTAAACGGCAAGGTTTTTGATTTTATATAGCTTCTATAAAAAAAAATAAAAATAGTAAGGCTTTTATTTAAAAAACATGCTACTATTTAATGCTTTAAACAAACAAAACTATGAAAAAACTAGTATCAATTATTTTACTGTTAACAATAACAGTGATTAATGCACAAGAAAAAAATACTGAAAAAGCATGGCGAGTTAATTTTTTAAATCCAGGAGTAGAATACGAAATGCCTACGGGAAATAATACAACACTTTCTGTTGGAGCAGGTATTGGCTATAGTGGTAGTTATCCGCATACAGATGTAGGAGCTGGTTCTGGAGCAATAACTTCTTTCAACCCTTTTGTAGATATACAACACAAATGGTTTTATAATTTTGATAAACGTAAAAGTAAAGGTTTAAAAACGACTAATAATACAGGTAATTTTGTGTCAGCAAGGTTTTTAACAAGAAGTGAATCGTTGTTTGGTAACTCTAACGGAACTGATGGGTTAGATTTTGCAGTAGGCCCTACTTGGGGAATTCAGCGTACTTATGGTAAAAACTTTCATTTTTTGTTTGATATGGGACCTATTTATTATTTTGATACCAACGGTAAAGGATATTATTTCCCGTTAATGATTCAGCTAAATTTAGGGTTTGATTTATAACAACATAAAAGAGACTGTTGTAAACAGTCTCTTTTTAACATAATTAAAATATATGAAAAAGATATTCGCTTTACTAATAGTTATAACCTTTACAGCTTGTCACTCTACAAAGTACACACATTCAGGAAATGTAAATTCGCGTTTAGATTTTAAAAAAGGTAAATGGTTGTCACATACTGTTGAAGCTCCTAAAAGTATAAAAGAAAGCTTAACGAATATAGCGAGCGAAAAATTTACTGCATTGTTAGGAAATCGTTTTTCTGATGTAAATACTATTAGAGGAATTTTATTACCAGCTAATATAACCACTAATCTTAGTAAAGCTGATTTAAAAGATATTAAAAACGGAACAGGATATGATTTTTTTATAAAGATTAACGCTACTGTAATTTCTGATGAAGTTGGAATTTTAGGACAAGGAAATATAATGTCTTCTTCAGAAAATAGAGGCGAAGTAACAGTAACTATTTACGATTTAAATTTACTAGAAGAAATGTATTTTCAATCAGTTGTAGGTAATGTTTTTGTTCCAGAAAACTATGATAATTTGGCTTTAACAAAAAGTACAAGGAGTATAATTATAAAAGGTTTTAAACGAATTATGAAAAATATTCATAAAAATCAGATTAAAAACTAAACTAGCGAATCTTTAAATCGGTTTCTAATTTGAATTATAGCCTAACTTACATAACACGTCATTCTGAATTTATTTCAGAATCACATTATTATCATAAAGAGTATTTCATGATGAGAATTTGAAATAAGTTTTGCCTAAGTAAATAATAAAAAATATATAAAATAATACTATTTTTAGATAGTAAAAAACTATTAAAACTCACTTTTAAAATACTACAAAAAATGGTATCTTCGCAATTCACTTGAATCATAAAAAATTAAGAGATAAAAATGGCAGATATAGCAAAACTACAAATTGGTGAAAAGACGTATGAGTTCCCGTTAATTAAAGGAACAGAAAATGAAACTGCAATTGATATAAAAACATTAAGAGGAGCTTCTGAAGGAGTTATTACTATCGATCCAGGATATAAGAATACAGGTTCTTGCCAAAGTGCTATTACATTTTTAAATGGTGAAGAAGGAGTTTTACGTTACAGAGGATATTCAATTGAAGAATTGGCAGAAAAAGCTGATTTTTTAGAAGTCGCTTATGCGCTTATTTTTGGAAATTTACCAACACAAGAACAGTTAGATAAATTTCATTCAGATATCAGATCTAAATCTGTAGTTGATGATGATGTTAAAAAAATATTAGATGCTTTTCCTAAAAATGCGCATCCAATGGGTGTATTATCATCTTTAACATCAGCACTAACAGCATTTAATCCAAGTTCAGTAAATGTAGATTCAGAGGAAGAAATGTACAATGCTATTGTAAAAATATTAGGAAAATTTCCAGTATTAGTAGCATGGGCAATGCGTAAAAAACAAGGATTACCGTTAAATTACGGAACAAAATCTTTAGGGTATGTAGAAAATATTTTAAAAATGATGTTTGAGCAACCAAATGAAGAGTATGTTCAAAATCCAATTTTAGTAAATGCATTAGATAAATTATTAATCTTACATGCAGATCATGAGCAAAACTGTTCAACATCAACGGTAAGAATTGTAGGTTCTTCACATGCAGGATTATTCGCTTCACTTTCAGCAGGAATTTCTGCACTTTGGGGACCATTACATGGTGGTGCAAACCAAGCAGTTTTAGAAATGCTAGAAGCTATTAAAGAAGATGGTGGCGATACTAAAAAATATATGGCAAAAGCAAAAGATAAAAACGACCCTTTCCGTTTAATGGGATTCGGACACCGTGTTTATAAAAACTTTGACCCAAGAGCAAAAATTATAAAAGTTGCTGCTGATGAAGTGTTAAAAGAATTAGGAGTTGAAGACCCTATTTTAGCTGTAGCAAAAGGATTAGAGCAAGAAGCATTAAACGATCCTTATTTTGTAGACAGAAAATTATATCCTAATGTAGATTTTTACTCAGGTATTATTTACCGAGCAATGGGAATTCCAGTTGAAATGTTTACAGTAATGTTTGCTTTAGGACGTTTACCAGGGTGGATTGCACAATGGAAAGAAATGAGAGAAAACAAAGAACCTATTGGAAGACCTCGTCAAATTTATACAGGAGAAAACCTTAGAGAATTTGTAGAAGTTAGTAAAAGATAAATTAACAAAAATGTCATTTAAATTTTAAATGACATTTTTTTATTAAAATAAATGAAGATGAAAGAAATAAAAATTATAAAAAACAGGTCAGATATTGGTGCAGGTACACGTGGTTCTGATATGGGAGTTGATGCTATAGAAATTGCAGCCATCAATGAAAATAATGATTTTTTTAATCGTTTTGAATCAGAAGATGTTATTACAGAAAATGAATCTATTTATGATAAAAAGAATAACTCATTTGGTAAGCAAATAAATAGTGTATTTAATCAATGTAAAAGATTAAGTAATCATGTAAAAGTAAATTTGCAAGAAGATAAATTCCCAATAGTTTTATCAGGAGACCATTCATCAGCCTTAGGAACCATAAGTGGTATTAAAGCAGCAAACCCAACTAAAAAAATAGGAGTTATTTGGATTGATGCCCATGGAGATTTACATACACCATACACCTCACCTTCAGGAAACATACATGGTATGCCATTAGGAGCTGCTATTTCTGATGATAATTTAGATTGTCAAATAAATGATGTAGATAGAGAAACGGCTGAGTTGTGGGATCGAATGAAAAATATAGGAATACCAGAACAAAAAGTTTTACCAGAAAATATTGTTTTTTTTGGAGTCCGAGATACTGAAGAACCAGAAGATAAACAAATAGAAAAATACGGTATAAAAAACTATATGGTTGCCGAAGTTCGCTACCGCGGATTAGAAGTTTGTGTAAATGAAGCTTTAGAAAAATTAACAGATTGTGATATTATTTATGTTTCTTTTGATGTAGATTCTATGGATTGTGATATGATTTCTTATGGTACCGGAACACCAGTGCCAAAAGGTTTTGATGATAAAGAAATTGTTGAAATTATAAATGGATTATTAGCAAGTAAAAAAGTAGCTTGTGTTGAATTTGTCGAAGTAAATCCTTTATTAGATTTAAAAGGAAATAAAATGGCAGAAACTGCTTTTAAAGTTTTAGAAGAAGTAACAAAAACAATTGAAGCATTATAAAAGTTATTAATTAAAATAAGCCAGTCTTTTAAAAAAGACTGACTTATTTTTTTATAACCTTGTAATACCAGTAATATGAGGTTTAACATCGCCTAAGGGTTGAAAAATTTCAACAATAGCTTCCCACATAACCTCGGCAGGAGGTATAGAAGCATTACACTTAAAACGATAGTTTGTTCCAGCAACAACTTGAGTAGATACAGCTGTCGGCTCATAATTTACTCCAACAAAACCATTAAGTGCTTCATCAAATACTTTGCGATCTTCTGTCGTTAAAGAACCATAAGATGTCCATCCTCCAAGAAGAGTTTCTTTTGCTTTTAAAGTTTCAGTACTCATAATAAATTTGTTTAGTTTACCTACTCATAAGGCTTTTCGGTTACCTCCTTCTGTAACAAGTTTTACAGAAAAACCGTTTTTTAACGTGATCGCTGCTTCACAGTTTCAAATTTATAAGAAACATTAACTTGAGTTAAAAAAAATGACATAATCGCATAAAATTTAAGCATAAGTGAATAAAAATCAAGAATAAAAAATTAATTCATATTAAAAATGCGGTGTTTTTTAATTTAAAGCATACATTTGCTTTCGTAAACTTTAGGAGTAGCTATTAAATTAGTTTGAGAAAAATCCTTAGAACCTGATTTGGTTAATACCAACGGAGGGAAAAGTTATCTTCGATATAATTTTGTCGAGCTACTACCATTTGGTTTACAGTAATATTTTATAAATATGATTACTATAAAAGTAAACCAAGAAGACCATCAAGTTTTAGAAAACGTAACACTACAAGAGTTTATTGAATTATTAAAAATTCAAACAAACGGAATAGCAATTGCTATAAATAGTACTGTTATAAAACGATCAGATTGGTCTTTAAAGTTACTTCAAAACAATGATGATATTTTAATTATAAAATCAACCCAAGGAGGATGATTTTTATTTTAAAAACTAACAAACACTAAGTATCAGATGAAGAACAAAGACACAGCTCCAAAACAAGACGGAATAACAAGAAACCCGTTTCCGAATTCGAAAAAAATTTACGTAAACGGAAAAATTCACCCGCAAATTAAAGTAGCAATGCGTGAAATTTCGTTAAGTGATACGGTAGATTCTATGACCAAAAAGAAAACACCAAACGAACCAGTTACTGTTTACGATACTTCAGGGCCATATACTGATCCTAATAAAGAAATCGATATTCATAGCGGTATAGAGCGTATTCGTGAATCTTGGATAAAAGAGCGTGGTGATGTTGAAGAACTTGATTCATACTCATCAGAATATTGTAACGAACGTTTAAACGATAAAAGTTTAGATCACATGCGTTTTAAGTTACTTAAAAAACCTATGCGCGCTAAAAAAGGGCAAAATGTAACACAATTGCATTATGCTAAAAAAGGAACAATTACGCCAGAAATGGAATACATTGCTATTCGTGAAAATCAACGAATAGATGAAATGACTGAAATAAGAAAGCAACATAAAGGCGAACATTTCGGTGCTTCTATTCCAGAAAAAATTACACCAGAATTTGTACGATCAGAAGTAGCAAGAGGACGTGCAATTATTCCATCAAATATTAATCACCCAGAAGCCGAACCTATGATTTTAGGGCGTAACTTCTTAGTAAAAATTAATGCCAATATTGGTAACTCCGCGGTTACTTCATCAATTGAAGAAGAAGTAGAAAAAGCCGTTTGGGCTTGTCGTTGGGGAGCAGATAATATTATGGATCTATCCACCGGAGAAAATATCCATGAAACTCGTGAGTGGATTATCCGTAATTCACCAGTTCCAGTAGGTACCGTGCCAATATATCAAGCTTTAGAAAAAGTAAACGGAGTTGCAGAGGATTTAACGTGGGAGATTTTCCGCGATACGTTAATTGAACAAGCAGAACAAGGAGTAGATTACTTTACCATCCATGCCGGAGTTTTGTTACGTTACGTACCAATGACTGCAAAACGTGTTACAGGTATTGTGTCTCGTGGAGGTTCAATTATGGCAAAATGGTGTTTAGCACATCATAAAGAAAGTTTTTTATACACACATTTCGAAGATATTTGTGAAATATTAAAGCAATATGATGTTGCCTTTTCTTTAGGTGACGGATTACGACCAGGCTCGGTTGCTGATGCAAATGACGAAGCACAATTTGCGGAGTTAGAGACCTTGGGTGAGTTAACTCAGATTGCTCGTAAGCATGAAGTTCAGTGTTTTATTGAAGGGCCAGGACATGTGCCAATGCACATGATTAAAGAAAATATGGAGAAGCAAATTGAAGTTTGTGACGAAGCTCCTTTTTATACTTTAGGGCCTTTAACAACTGATATTGCACCAGGTTACGATCATATTACTTCGGGTATCGGAGCCGCTATGATTGGTTGGTATGGTTGTGCCATGTTGTGTTACGTAACGCCAAAAGAACATTTAGGACTGCCTAATAAAGAGGATGTACGTGTAGGTGTTGTAACTTATAAATTAGCAGCCCATGCAGCCGATTTAGCAAAAGGGCATCCAGGTTCTCAGCACAGAGATAATGCGTTGAGTATGGCGCGTTTCGAGTTCCGTTGGGAAGATCAATTTAATTTAGGATTAGACCCAGAGCGGGCTCGTGAATATCACGATGAAACGTTACCAGCTGCAGGTGCAAAAATTGCACACTTTTGTTCTATGTGTGGTCCAAAATTCTGTTCTATGAAAATTTCGCAAGAAGTACGTGATTTTGCTGCTGAGAATGAAATTGATGAGAATAACGAAATCTTCCAAAAAGGAATGGACGAAAAGTCGAAAGAATTTAAAGAAAAAGGTTCAGAAGTATATTTATAAAATAATTAGGAGGTTCCTACGCCTTTTTATTAAGGCGTAGGCGGGCTTTCCGTTATATCTTTTGCAAGTTCTCGATACTAATTTATTTCGTTCTACTGCATAAATTAACTCGAACAAAATGCAAAAGGATGCCACTGCAATCCCTAACCCGAAAAATAATAACTGTGATAACAGGCAGTAAACGATAAGGTAAACCTGCTATTTCAAGATTAAATTAGGTTATTTTTACACCAAATTAAAAGCGACTAAATTAAACGAATATGATAGTACTTATAGCCCCCGAAAAAGATGTAGCAAACGAAATTGAAATACTACATCAATTATTTGAAGCAGGTTTAGAATACTATCATTTAAGAAAACCGTTTAAAAATTTAGAAGAGCACGTTTCATATTTAAATAAAATTGATGCAAAATATCATAATAAGATAATCGTACATTATTTTCATGAATTAACGAATGAATTTAATTTAAAAGGAATCCATTTTCAAGAACAAAAAAGACGCGAAGCTTTAGAAAACGGAAATAGGTATTTTATAGGATTAAATATGTTAGGAAAAACAATGAGTAGTTCTTTTCACGAACCTAAAGATATTGAAGTTTGTGATATTGAATTCGATTATCATTTATTGAGTCCAGTTTTTTCATCCATTTCTAAAAAAGGATATGAAGGAAGAGGTTTTGATGTAAACCATATCGATAAATCAATCGTAGGAATGGGCGGAATTAATAAAGAAACCATTGCAAAAACAATCGACTTAGGATTTAAAGGAATTGGTGTTTTAGGTGGTGTTTGGAATGCTGAAAATCCGATTGAAAGTTTTAGAGAGATAAAGTATCAATATAAAAATTGTTTAACTCAATAATTTTATTCGTTTGTCAGTTCGAGCGCAGTCGAGAACTATATGTCAGTTCGAGTGTTTTTTATGAAGTGATAACGGAATAAAAAAGTAACGAGAACATTTTTATATTAACTATTGTTATCAGAATCAAAATAAAGAAATAGCATATTGAATAAAAATAACTACATATTAACCATTGCAGGACTAGATCCATCAAGTGGCGCAGGAATTACTTCAGATATTAAAACATTTGAGGCGCATGGTTTATATGGATTGTCAGTTTGTACAGCTGTTACTATTCAAAATGATATTGATTTTAAAGATTGTGTTTGGATTGATAAAACTGTAATCATCAATCAAATTAAAGCTTTGTTTGAGCGATTTTCAATATCCGTAGTAAAAATAGGAATTATTGAATCTTGGGATGTTTTGTTAGAAGTAATACAAACTTTAAAACGATTAAATCCGAAGATAAAAATAGTGTTAGATCCTATTTTAAAAGCCAGTGCAGGATTTGAATTTCATACAAGTAAAAACTTAAAAACACTCGAAAAAGTATTAGATAATTGTAATTTTGTTACACCAAATTATAATGAAATAAAAGCATTGTTTCCTGATAAAAATATTGAAGAAACTATTGAATTTATTGCTAGTAAAACAAACCTTTATTTAAAAGGAGGGCATAGAAAAGATAAAAAAGGATGGGATGAAGTGTATTATAATAAAATAGTACAATTAAATATTTCTCCAATAGCGAATAAAGTATATGAAAAACACGGAAGTGGTTGTGTTTTATCATCCGCATTAACGGCTAACTTAGCGTTAGAACTTTCTTTAGAAGACGCCTGTAAAAACACAAAACGATATACAGAACAATTTTTAAACTCGAACGATTCCTTGTTAGGAACTCATAACTACAAATAAAATGGTAAGTAAATTACATTATATAACACAAGGAAATACACCCGAACAGCATTTAGAAAATATTCAAAGAGCTTGTGCTTCAGGTGTGGAATGGGTGCAATTACGATTAAAAAAAGTTGATCCGAAAACGTTGTTAGAAACCGCAAAAAAAGCACGAGAAATTACAGGACATTTTCAAACTAGATTAATTATTAATGATCATTATAAAGTAGCCAAAGAAGTAAATGCTGATGGTGTTCATTTAGGTAAATCAGATGCTTGTCCGTTAAAAGTTCGTGCATATTTAGGTAAATTTTACAGTATTGGAGGAACGGCAAACACCTTAGAGGATTGTAAAACATTACTAGAAAAAAAAGTAGATTATATAGGTTTAGGGCCTTTTCAGTTTACAGAAACAAAAAAGAACTTAAGTCCTGTTTTAGGAACCGTAGGTTATCAAGTATTGTTAGATGAATTAAAAACTGAAACTCCAATTATAGCGGTAGGCGGAATTATGTTAGATGATACCACAAAAATTATACAAACAGGTGTTTACGGTGTTGCTGTATCAGCAGCAATAACCAACGATTTTACAAGTATACCTGTTTTTCATAAAATATTAAACGCGCCAAGTACACAAGAACAAGTGTATAAAATGGACGATAAGTAGCCTAAAAAAATAATGAACAAAGTATTAAAAATAGCAGATAAAGAATTTAACTCAAGACTGTTTACTGGAACAGGAAAGTTTAGTTCTTCACAATTAATGAAAGAATCATTAGTAGCATCAGAAAGTGAATTAGTAACCGTTGCTTTAAAACGAGTAGATGTTAAAGATAAAGAAGATGATATTTTAACACACTTAAATCATTCGATAATAAATTTATTACCGAATACATCTGGAGTTAGAACTGCAAAAGAAGCCGTATTTGCGGCAGAATTATCAAGAGAAGCTTTAGAAACCAATTGGGTAAAATTAGAAATACATCCCGATCCGAGGTATTTATTACCAGATCCTATAGAAACTTTAAAAGCTGCTGAAGAATTGGTTAAAAAAGGATTTGTGGTAATGCCATATATTCATGCCGATCCTGTTTTATGTAAACGATTGGAAGATGTGGGTACACAATGTGTAATGCCTTTAGGTGCGCCGATTGGAAGTAATAAAGGGTTAAAGACGGTAGAGTTTTTAGATATAATTATTGAGCAATCTAACGTTCCGGTAATTGTTGATGCAGGTATTGGTGCACCATCACATGCAGCACAAGCCATGGAAATTGGTGCCGATGCGGTTTTGGTAAACACCGCAATAGCAGTGTCAGAAAACCCAGTAGTAATGGCAAAAGCATTTAAAATGGCAGTAGAAGCGGGTAGAATGGCATTCGAAGCAAAGTTAGCTCCTATAAGAGCGGAAGCCGAGGCAAGTAGCCCGTTAACATCGTTTTTAAATTAAAAAATGAGTAAATTTAAAGAGCTTTTCGATACGTATAGTTGGGATGATACCTTAAAAAGTATTTTTAATAAGACTACTGATGAGGTAATGCGTGCTTTATCGAAAGAAAAAATTGATTTAGAAGATTTTAAAGCATTGATATCTCCTGCTGCACGCCCGTATATCGAGCAAATGGCACAAAAAAGTAGCTTACTTACTAAAAAGCGATTTGGTAACACAATACAAATGTATGCGCCAATGTATTTGAGTAACGAATGCCAAAATATTTGTACATACTGTGGTTTTAGTATGACTAATAAAATACCTAGACGAACGTTAACCGACGCTGAAGTTTTAAAAGAAGTAGCTTTTTTAAAAGAAAAAGGATACGATCATATTTTGTTGGTTACTGGTGAAGCAAATAAAACGGTTGGCGTTAATTATATTAAAAATGCAATCGAATTAATACGTTCGCAATTTTCAAATATTACGATTGAAGTGCAACCTTTAGATCAGGATGAATATGAATCTTTAATCGAAGCAGGATTGTACGCTGTATTAGTTTATCAAGAAACGTATCATAGAGATGAGTATAAGAAACATCATCCGAAGGGGAAAAAATCTAATTTTGATTACCGTTTAGATACACCAGATAGATTAGGGAAAGCTGGAATTCATAAAATAGGATTGGGTGCTTTATTTGGATTGGAAGATTGGCGTGCTGATAGTTTTTTTACAGCATTACATTTAAAATATTTGCAAAAAACATATTGGAAAACAAAGTATTCTATCTCTTTTCCGAGGTTACGACCACATTCTGGCGGATTAGAACCAAAAGTTGAAATGACTGATGCTGATTTGGTACAATTAATTTGTGCATTTCGCTTGTTTGATGAAGATGTTGAATTGTCAATGTCAACCAGAGAAAGTGAAGTTTTTAGAAATAATATTGTTAATTTAGGAGCTACGTCTATTAGTGCCGAATCTAAAACAAATCCTGGAGGATATTCAGTAGAACCACAATCTTTAGAGCAATTTGAAATCTCTGATGAACGAAGTACAGAACAAGTGGTGAAAATGTTAAAAGACAGAGGTTTAGAAGTGGTTTGGAAAGATTGGGCACATTTTGAGTCAATAAAAAACTAATGAATTTAAGTAACGAAGAACAAAAACAATACAATCGCCATCTTATTCTAGATAAAATAGGAGAAAAAGGGCAGCTAAAATTAAAACGAGCAAAAGTTTTAGTGATTGGTGCTGGCGGATTGGGTTGTCCTGTATTGCAATACTTAACAGCAGCAGGAGTAGGAACAATAGGAGTTATTGATGATGATGTAGTTGATCAAAGTAATTTGCAGCGTCAAATTTTATATACCATTGATGATATTGGCTTGTCGAAAGCAGCAACAGCTGCAAAGCGATTATCGAGGTTAAATCCGTTTGTAAACTTTAAAGTATATAAAGAAAAATTAACCAACAAAAATGCCATTTCATTGTTTGAAAAATATGATGTTATTGTAGATGGAAGTGATAATTTTTCGACCCGTTATTTAACCAACGATGCAGCGGTTATAACAAATAAGCCTTTAGTGTATGGTGCAATTTTTAAGTTTGAAGGCCAAGTAAGTGTTTTTAATTATAAAGAAAGTGCAACTTATAGATGTTTATACCCAACACCACCAAAACCAGATGAATCTCCAAATTGCTCTCAAATAGGTGTTGTAGGTGTTTTACCAGGAATTATAGGAAGTTTACAAGCAAACGAAGCAATTAAAATTATTTGTGAAATAGGAGAAGTACTTGCTAATAAATTATTGATGTATGATACGTTGACTATGCGCCAAATGATTTTAAAATTAGAGAAATCAAGTAATAGTATTGTAACAGCGTTAGAAAAAGATTATGATTTTTTCTGTGGAATAAAAGCTGTGAAAAATGAAATTACTTTTGAGGAACTTCAAAATGATTTACCGAAATATAATTTATTAGATGTGCGTGAAAATTGGGAGCGTGAACAACATCATATAAACGGACAGCATATTCCTTTGGGAGAATTATCAAATCGATTTAAAGAGTTGCATATTGATAAACCTTTAGTTGTGTATTGTAAATCGGGAATAAGAAGTAAAAAAGCAATTACCTTTTTAGAAGAACAGTTTAAGAATATTGTTTTTTTGAACCTAAAAAATGGACTGAATTAAATTATTAGAGGTTTTCTTTTACTTGTAAAGAAAACCTCTAATTATTTTTACGGATTGGTTGACCATAAAGAGGCACCTTTAAGCATAGCTCTTCTAGGTAAACTTAAACCAGCTACAATTAGATCGGCGAAATCATCTGGCTGTAATACTTTTTCTGTATTTCCATCGGTAATCCCTAATTCTAAAGACATGTCAGAAGCAATTGTACTAGGGGTAAGAGTGCATACTCTAATATTATTTTTACGAACTTCTTTCATTAATGATTCGGACATTCCGATTACAGCAAATTTAGAGGCTGAATATGCTGAGGTCGTTGCATTTCCGTTTAAGCCTGCAGTAGAAGCAATATTAATAATATCACCTTCGTTTTTTTCAATTAAATAAGGTAAAACTTCTTTGGTAACATAATACATTCCCATTAAATTGGTTTGTATAATTTGTGTCCAATCTTCAACGGGCATTTCGTTTAGCGAACCAAAAGCAGCAATACCTGCATTATTTACTAAAATATCAACAGTGCCAAAAGTAGTTATAATGTCTTTTATCCCTTTTTGAACTTCGTTGTAATTGCTTACGTCAAAAACAGCGTAAGTTGCTTGTATGTTATATTTTTTTAATTCTTTAACAGTGCTAAGTAAACGTTCTTCATTTCTACCAGTTATAGCAACGTTTATTCCTTTTTTAGCAAAAGCAATTGCGGTAGCTTTTCCTAAACCTCTACCACCTCCAGTTATGATAGCTTTTTTGTTAGTTAAATTTTCCATGTGTTATTTTTTAGTGAAAGATATTGATTTTTTAGTCTTTAGATGTAATTAAAAGGTTAAAAAAAAACTCACCAAATGGCGAGTTTTTATGTAAGAAATATGTTTGTTACTTTGCTTTTTCCCCTTTGTCAACAATAACACGATTATCACGATTTGCAAGCTCCCAAGCAGTATGAAAAACTAAACGAGTTCTGTTTTCTAACATCTCGTAGTTGATTTTATCAGGTGTGTCTGTTGGTTGATGGTAGTCATCATGAGTACCGTTAAAATAAAAAATAACAGGAATGTTATTTTTTGCAAAGTTATAATGATCAGAACGATAGTAGTAACGGTTTGGGTCGTTTTCATCGTTATACTTATAATCTAAAGCAACATTTGTGTATTTTTTATTTATAGCTTCAGAAATATTATGTAGCTCAGTACTTAATTTATCAGCGCCGATTAAATATACATAATTAGGATTCCCTTTATGACGATCATCAACTCTACCAATCATATCAATGTTTAAATTGGTAACAGTATTTGCTAAAGGAAAAATTGGGTTTTCTGTATAATATTTAGAGCCTAATAGTCCTTTTTCTTCACCAGTTACGTGTAAAAATAAAATAGAACGTTTTGGTTTTTTACCTTCGTTATAAGCTTGTTTAAAAGCTTCTGCAATTTCTAAAATGGCAACAGTTCCAGATCCATCATCATCAGCACCATTGTATATTTTTCCATTTTTTACACCTTCGTGATCTAAATGAGCGGAAATTACTAAAATTTCTTCTGGTTTTTCTGTTCCTTCAATAAAAGCAACAACATTTTCAGAATCTTTTAATTTCATTCCTCTACGGTTATTACTTAAGTATTCAGAAGGGACTTTTTGAAAATAATTATTGTTACCTAAAGGAGATATAATACCTTCATTTTTATAAAAATCTCTTAAATAATTGACTGCTTTTTTTTGCCCAGGTTCACCTGTGTCACGTCCTTCAAACTCATCAGAAGCATATACAAATAAATGTTTACCTAAATCTTTAGCGGTAATTGTTTTAGCATATTTAGCAGCGTAATCTATATTAGTATCATTTTTATGCTCATTATTTGCAGTGTCTTTACTTGCTCCACAAGCGGTAAGTGCTATTGCACTTGCTATAAAAAGTAATTTTTTCATTAATTTAAGGTTTGATTGATGTTCAAAAATAACATATTGTTATAATCAGCCAAATTTAATTTTTCTTGATGACGAATTGTTCTAATGTTTTGTTAAAATTAATCAACTCTTTAGGGAATAATTGGTCAAAAGCATTTTGATTGATTAACTCTTTTGCAGTTCCATTATAAATTTGTTGTTCAGAAAGTAAAATAAATTCATCAGCTAATTGAATAGCAAGGTTTACTTCATGTGTAGAAATAATGATTGTTTTTCCTGTTTTTTCAACTAATTGCTTTAATAAAGAAAAAACTTTAAAGGTATGATGAATGTCTAAGTGTGCGGTAGGCTCATCTAAAATAATAATTTCGGTATCTTGAGCTAAAGCACGAGCAATAAGAACGCGCTGTAATTGTCCGTCACTTAATTCATAAAAACGTTTATTCTTTAAGTGATCGATATTTGTCTGTTCGATAGCCCAGAGAACTTTTTTTAGATCTTTTGCTGATAATTTATCAATCCAATTAGTATAAGGTTGCCTACCTAAAGCAATTAATTCAAAAACGGTAAGTTGGCTTTGTGGTAAACGTTCGGTTAATACTAAACTTAATGATATTGCTAATTCTTGATTAGAATATTTAAGAATGTTTTTTTGATTAACTTCAATAATTCCGCTTAACGGATTTTGTACTTTAGATAGTGTACGTAATAAGGTAGATTTCCCTATTCCGTTTTTACCTAATAAGGCTACAAATTTTCCTTTTTCAACCGAAAAATTAAGATTATCAGCAATAACAGTTTGTTGCTTTTTATTTTGATAACCTATTGAAAGATTATCAGCTTTAAGAACGATATGTTTTTTAAGATTATTCAATTTTATACATAAATTTTCTTTTTTCTCACTAATAACCAAATAACAACAGGTGCACCAAATAATGATGTAATTGCATTTATAGGTAAGGTAAATTCACTTGTAGGTAACTGAGCAATTGAATCGCAAATTAATAAAGCAATAGCACCAATAAGTGCGGCTGCTGGGAGTAATATTTTATGATTAGAAGTTACAAAAATCATTTTAGCAATGTGTGGTATGGCAATACCAATAAAAGCAATAGGTCCTGAAAAGGCTGTAATAACACCAGTTAATAAGCTGGTAATTATTAAAATAATATTTCTACTTTTTTTAATGTTTATACCCAGGCTTTTAGCATAATTTTCACCTAATAAAAAACTATTTAAAGGTTTTATAATGGTAAATGTACTTAACATGCCAATAAGGTAAATAAACCCGAAAACAGTAAGTTCTGTCCATGATAAGTTGCCTAAGCTACCAAAGCTCCAAAACATATATTGTTGAATTTGTTCGGCTTCACTAAAGTACGATAAAACACTTATTATGGCTGAAGTTAAAGAGCCAAACATTAACCCTATAATTAAAATAGACATGGTATTTCTAACTCTACTAGCAGCTATAATTACTGCTGTTAAAACAATAAACGAGCCTAAACTTGCAGCGATAGCCATTGCCCAATTTGAAAAAGATATTGAAATAAACAAGCCTCCAAATAAACTCGTTCCTAAAATAAGCAAAGCAACTCCTAAACTAGCTCCAGATGATATTCCTAATACAAATGGGCCAGCAAGAGGGTTTCTAAATAAAGTTTGCATTAATAACCCGCAAATAGACAGGCCTGAACCTACCATAATAGCTGTAATTGCTTTGGGTAAGCGAAAGTTTAAAATGATAGTTTGCCAACTATCTTTAGATGCAACACCGCCTGTTAGTGAGTTGAAAATATCTTTAAAAGGAATTGAAACAGAACCCAGACTGGTGTTTAAAAAGAAAAATAATATCAGTAAAACCGATAAAATAATAAAATAATTATTGTTGTTAGAAGTATTCAATTAGTTGATTGATTTTAAAAATTCAACTAATTTACGAATTGCTAATCCACGATGGCTAATGTTATTTTTTTCATCCGAGGTCATTTCAGCAAACGAGGTGTTAAATCCGTCTGGTTGAAAAATTGGATCGTAGCCAAAACCTTTTTCTCCTTGTTTTTGAGTTAAAATAACACCTTTACAAATGCCATCAAATAGAAATTGTTTTCCGTTTAAATTTAAACAAATAGAGGTTCTAAACTGTGCGTTTCTATTTTCTTTTTTGTTTAATTCGGTCAATGCTTTTTGCATATTTTTTTCCGAATTACTAGGTTCACCAGCATAACGAGCAGAGTATACTCCAGGAGCTCCTTGTAAACTTTCAATTTCTAAACCAGTATCATCAGCAAAACAATTATAGCCATAGTTTTTTGTAATATGATCTGCTTTAATTTTAGCATTACCTTCCAGAGTACTAGCAGTTTCTTCAATGTCATCAAAACAACTAATATCTTTTAAAGAAAGTAGCTCAATAGTATTAGGAAGCATTTTTTGTACTTCGGCTAGTTTATTTAAATTATTTGTAGCAAATACAAGTTTCATTAATCAATTTTTACTAACAAATGTATCAATTTTTATCATCTTTGTAAGTAGTTATTTAATTATTTATAAAAATAAAAAATTGCTGTAAGTATTGTTTATAGTACATTGTCGTTATAATGTCGGGTTAAAATCAATTAAAAAACTTTATCAAATTAAAAAGCAAAAGTAACATTGTATGGAAAATAAAAACTTACTTACCATGAAACAACCAGCATTAGGAAAAAAGATTTTTGAATTAAGAAAACAAAAAGGATTAACACAAGAAGAGTTAGTTGAAAAATGTAATATTAATGTGCGAACAATTCAGCGAATAGAAGCAGGAGAAACCACACCGAGGAGTTTTACTATTAAGGTTATTTTAGAAGCATTGGATACTAATATTGATGAAAGTTTTTTAAACGATGTAGAAATAAATAGTCAAGATAAAAAAGTGTTGAATTTAGCTTGGTTTTTTGGGGTCGTTTATTTTGTTTTTGGATTTATAGAGGCTATAGCTGATGTATTTCAGTTTACAAAAGGTACTGCTATTTTTAATAATTTTTTATATACAGGTGTTAAAGCTGTTTCTGCATTAACGTTTGTATTTTTTTTCAGAGGGTTTTTAAAAATAGCGAAACTATATTCACATAAATTATTAAAAATAATTGTGTTAATTTTTATGGTTACTTATGTTCTTTTTGCAATATATGATGTGTTTCTTGTAAACTTATCAGATGAAATTATTGCTATATCAATTGTTGTTAAATTATTGGTTTTTGGAATTGTTCAAATAATTTTCGGAATAAGTTTATTGCAATTAAAACAACAATTGGGAACTTTAATTCAAGTAAACGGAATTGTAGAAATTGTAACAGGTATTTGTTTAACAACGGTTATTTTAGCTACTTTAGGATTGTTTTTATTAATACCTACTATTATTATTGAGGTAATTGTGCTGTATAAGTTGGCTAAAAAATAGTTGTATGAAAAAAGCGAAATTTAGATTATCCTAAATTTCGCTTTTTTTTATAAAATAATAAAAAGTGATTATGCTTTTAATTTTGCTAACTCTACCTTTTTAGTGTTTATTTCGTTTTGAATTTTGTTTAAACGCTCTTGAATTTTAACAATAATAGCTTCTTTACGAGCAATACTTTCTTTAGAAGTAGTAGGGTCTTTTTTAGCAGTCTCTAATTTTGCTTTCATTTTAGCTAAACCTTCTTTACCACTAATTAAAATTTCTTCATTAATACTAATGTCATCCTCATAATCGCTAATTAAAGTTCCTTTTTCTTTAATAATAGATTTTTCTTCAGCTTTAATTTGATTATCTAATTGCTCTAGTTTTTCAACCTCTAAACGCAAAGCTTCCTGTTCTTTTAAATATGCAATTTCTTTAGCTTTACGGCTTTCTTCTATTTTTCTGCGAGCTTCTTCAAGCTTTTGCTTACGTATAGCTAATTCACTTACGTTATCTTTTATAGGAGTTTCTACATTATTTTTAGCTTTTTGAGTAGCCGTTTTTTTAGGAGTGCTCTTCTTTGTTTTTCTTGCAAGTTTTCTTTCAAGTGAAGCTAGATTTTCTTTTTGATTATCAATCTGAGAGTTTAACCTAGTTAGTCTATCTTGCATGTTTGCAACGATTTTTTCTTTTCTATTAACCTCATTTTTAGTAGCTTTTTTGCTCTTTTTAAAGTCTTCTAAATTAGCTGTAACTCTTTTTAAAGCTTTAATTCCGCTCATTAAAATCTCTTCATTAGCGCTAACTTGGTCTTTTTTTACCTTTATCTGAGTTTTTAACTCTTTAAAATCATTTTGAGCATTTATTTGCTGTGTTCCAATTATGTTTATAAAAAAAACAGTAAGTAATAAAAATTTTAATGTATTCATTTTGATTTGTTTATTGGGGTGTTTCAAGTATTTTTTTCGGGCGACAAAATTACAGTTTTTTTATAAATTAATAAAAGAAATAAGGATAAATTTACTCGTGATGATATGGCTCATTTCGTAAAATTGTAAATCCACGATAAATCTGTTCAGTAACAAATAATCGAATCATTTGGTGAGAAAAAGTCATTTTTGATAATGAAATTTTTCCTTGTGCCTTCTTATAAACAGCATCCGAAAATCCGTATGGTCCACCAATCACTAAAACTAACTGTTTAATACCCGAATTCATCTTTTTTTGAAGATACTTAGAAAACTCAACAGAGGTGAAATCCTTTCCCTTATCATCCAATAAAATTAGTTGATCAGTGTTTTGAAGTTTTGTTAAAATTAAAGCACCTTCTTTTTCTTTTTGCTGTGGTTCACTAAGGTTTTTAACATTTTTGATATCTGGTATAATTTCTAATTCAAACTTCACATAATGTTTTAATCTATTCTGATAATTTTGAATCAATTGAACCAAATTTTTATCATCAGTTTTACCAATGGCAAGTAGTTTTATTTTCATGCGCCAAAATTAGTAATTAAATGTATTAATTGGGTAATACATCATTCGTAATTCATAATTAAAATAGTATTTTTACGTCATAATTATTGAAAATATGATATCAAAAGAACAATTTAATAAAGAGTTAGATTTAATAATTACAAATGCCATTCGTGAAGATATAGGCGATGGCGATCATACTTCACTTTCTTGTATTCCTTCGGATGCAACAGGTAAAGCAAAATTATTAGTTAAAGATGACGGAGTTATTGCTGGAGTTGAGTTTGCTAAAATGGTTTTTAAATATGTAGATGCTAATTTACAAGTTGAAACATTACTTAATGATGGAGATGAAGTAAAATATGGAGATATTGTTTTTTATGTTACCGGTAAATCACAATCAATATTAATGGCAGAACGTTTAGTGTTAAATGCTATGCAACGTATGAGTGCCATTGCTACTAAAACAAAGTTTTTTGCTAATTTATTAGATGGTACAAAAACCAAAGTGTTAGATACTCGTAAAACCACGCCAGGTATTCGCGCATTAGAAAAATGGGCAGTAAAAATTGGAGGTGGAGAAAATCATCGATTTGCTTTATACGATATGGTAATGATTAAAGACAATCATATTGATTTTGCAGGCGGAATTACCCAAGCAATTACTAAAACAAAAAAATATTTAGCAGCAAAAAATTTAGATATTAAAATTATTGTTGAAGCGCGTAGTTTAGAAGAAATTAAAGAAATTTTATCAAACAAAGGCGTGTATAGAATCTTAATAGATAATTTTAATTACGAAGATACTCGTAAAGCTGTTGCTTTAATTGGTGATACTTGTTTAACTGAATCTTCGGGAGGAATTAACGAAGAAACCATACGTAAATATGCCGACTGTGGAGTCGATTTTATATCATCAGGAGCCTTAACACACTCTGTATATAATTTAGATTTAAGTTTAAAAGCAGTTGATTAATTTAATTTTATTAAAATGAAAAAACATATAATTATAGTAGCAACCTTAGTATTGGCAATTTCTTGTAATACTAAAGAAACTAAAAAAGAATCGAAAACGAAAATGGTTATAGAAAATCCGTTATTGGTAAAAAGCACCTTAGATTATGGTGCGCCAGATTTTACTAAAATTAAAGAAGAACATTTTATGCCTGCTATTTTAAAAGGGATGAAATTACAGAACGAAGCAATTGATAAAATTGTATCAAATGTTGATGTTCCAACCTTTGAAAATACCATTTTAGCTTTAGAAGAAAGTAGCAAAACTTTGGATAATGTAACTGCTGTTTTTTATGCTTTAGCTGGAGCAAACACCAATGATGTTATTAAAGATGTTCAAAAAGAGTTAGCGCCTAAGTTTTCTAAACATAACGATGATATTTTATTAAACACGCAGTTGTTTGCTAAGTTAAAAGTAGTTTATGATAATTTAGAAGGATTAGAACTTGACGCAGAATCAAAACATTTAGTAAAGGAGTATTATAAAAACTTTACAAAAGCTGGAGCTAATTTATCAGAAGATAAAAAAGAGCAACTAAAAAAGATTAATTCTGAAATAGCAACCTTATCAAACGATTTTGGTAAAAAACTATTAGATGCCAGTAAAAAAGGTGGTGTTGTAGTTGCTGATAAAGAAAAATTAAAAGGATTTTCTGAAGAAAAAATTAAATCGATTGCAAAAGATAATAAGTTTGAAATTCAGTTGATAAATACCACACAACAACCATCATTACAAACATTAGAAAACAGAGAAGTTCGTAAAGAGTTATTCGAAAAGTCAATCCATAGGTCCGATGCTGGAGAATACGATACAAGCGAATTGGTTAAAAAAATGGTGGCTTTAAGGGCTCAAAAAGCACAAATTTTAGGTTTTGAAAATTATGCAAGTTGGAGCTTACAAGGCACTATGGCATCAACACCAGCTAAAGTTTTTGAAATGTTTGATGGTTTAATTCCTGGTGCTTTAACTAAAGTTTCCTCAGAAACTAAAGAAATTCAAGCTGAAATTAATAAAGAAGGAAAAGACTTTAAATTAACAGCTTACGATTGGAATCATTATGCCGAAAAAGTACGTAAATCTAAATACAATTTAAACGAAGCAGCAATAAAACCTTATTTCGAATTGACAAATGTTTTAGAAAAAGGAGTGTTTTTTGCAGCGACAAAATTATACGGAATCACTTTTAAAAAACGTACTGATATTCCTGTTTATCATCCAGATGTTGTGGTATATGAGTTGTTTGAAGAAGACGGAAGTAAATTAGGATTGTTTTATGGTGATTTCTTTGCAAGAGATAGCAAGCGTGGCGGAGCTTGGATGAGTGCTTTTGTAAAACAATCAAAATTACGTAACCAAAAACCGGTGGTTTATAATGTTTGTAATTCACCAAAACCAGCAGCAGGAGAACCTGCTTTAATTAGTTTTGATGAGGTAGAAACGATGTTTCACGAGTTTGGTCACGCATTACACGGTTTGTTTGGTAATCAACAATATGCATCAATTTCAGGAACAAGTACGGCGAGAGATTTTGTAGAGTTTCCGTCGCAGTTTAATGAAAACTGGTCAACACATCCAGCCGTTTTAAATAATTACGCAGTACATTATAAAACAGGAGAAGTGATTCCTGACGAATTGTTACAAAAAATTAAAGATGCCGGAACTTTTAATCAAGGATATTCAATGATTGAAAACTTAGCTTCTTCTAGTTTAGATATGAAATGGCATACAGTTTCTGTTGATACAAAAATTGAAGATGTTGCCAAGTTTGAAGCAGCGGCATTAGAAAAAATGAAATTAAAAGTATCTGAAGTACCGCCAAGATATCGTTCTACTTATTTTGCACACATTTTTAGTGGTGGTTATGCTGCTGGATATTACTCATATTTATGGACAGAAATGTTAAGTCACGATGCTTTTGATTGGTTTAAAAACAACGGATTGTTAACACGAGCAAACGGAGATAAGTTTAGAAAAGAAGTGTTATCAAAAGGAAATACGATGGATTATGCGAAGATGTATAATGTTTTTGCAGGAAGAGACCCGAAAGCAGCACCAATGTTAAAAGCTAGAGGATTAAAATAATGAATGATTATTTTGATAGTGAAACATTTAATAAAGTTGATTTTTCGGTAGCAAAAATCAAAAAAGGAGAATATGATAATTGTACGTTCACCGATTGTAATTTCGAGAACGTACATGCATCTAATATTCAGTTTGACGACTGTGAATTTATCAACTGTAACTTTAGCAATGCAATTGTAGCAAATACAGCTTTTAAAGACGTATCGTTTATCAATTGTAAAATGATAGGTGTAAAATTTAATGAATGTGATTCGTTTTTATTACAGTTTAGTTTTAAAGATTGTCAATTAAATTTTTCATCGTTTTATCAACTTAAAATTCCGAAAACAAAATTTACAAACTGTAGTTTACAAGAAGTAGATTTTACCGAAACAAATATTACGAGTGCACTTTTTGATAATTGTGATTTAAAAAGCGCAATTTTTGATCGTTCAATTATAGAAAAATCAAATTTTACAACAGCTGTTAATTTTACAATCAATCCTGAAATAAATCAACTAAAAGGAGCAAAGTTTAGTAAAGAAAATATAATAGGATTATTACAGGAGTATAATATTATTATTGAATGATAAAAGAAATAGAAAATAACCTAGAAAAAATACCAGTAATAAACCTCTTGGTAAAATTCGGGAAGAAAATAAAAATTCCGGGTTTACAAGGTATGTCATTATATGATGTAATAGAAATGTATGTAATAGGTATTGTAAAAGGAGCTTTAACAACGCGTGCAGGCGGAATTGCATTCAGTTTTTTTATGGCAATTTTTCCGTTTATGCTTTTTATACTATCTTTAATTCCATACATACCAATTGAAGGTTTTCAAGACAATCTTTTTTGGTTAATTCAAGAATTATTACCTCCTAAAACTTTTGATGCTGTTGATTTAGTTTTAAAAGATATTATTAATAATCAATACGGAGGGTTACTTTCGTTTGGTTTTTTAGCATCTATTTTTTTAATGACCAATGGTGTTAATGCTATTTTTGGGGGATTTGAGTACTCATACCATGTAACAGAAATAAGAAGTGTTTTTTTAGCATATTTTATTTCGTTAGGTGTTTCTTTATTAATGTCACTTTTTTTAATCATAACAGTAGTCGCTATTATTTTTTATCAAATAGCTTTAGGTAGAATAAGTGATATAGGCTGGCTAAATACAAGTGATTTAAACTTACTTTATTGGGGAAGAGGATTACTTTTTTTATTGATGATTTTTACCATTGTGTCCTTATTATTTCGTTTCGGAACCAAGCAAGGAAAAGATGTTCGTTTTTTCTCAGCAGGAGCAATTTTAACAACAATATTATCGTTGTTTTCTTTTTACCTTTTTGGTATTTATGTAGATAAATTTGCTACTTATAATCAATTATACGGTTCAATAGGTACACTTTTAATACTAATGTTGTTTGTTTGGTTAAATTCGATTATACTTCTTTTAGGCTTTGAGTTAAATGCATCATTATATAGATTAAAACGAATAAATAAAACTTCGTAATTCGCCTATAAATTCAGATATTTGCCAACTAAGTTAAATTAAGTATCTTACTTTTATAAAAACTTAATTTGAAGTAACAGAATACAAACGTTTAAAAAAATAAGTATTTTAAGTTTTGAGAAGAATCTCATAATTTAGAATCTATAATTCATAATTATTTACATGAAACCATCAATCCCAAAAGGAACCAGAGATTTTTCATCAAATGAAGTAGCAAAAAGAAATTATATTTTTAATATAATAAAACACTCGTTTGAAAATTTTGGATTTCAACCTATCGAAACTCCAAGTTTCGAAAACTCATCAACCTTAATGGGCAAATATGGAGAAGAAGGCGATCGTTTAATTTTTAAGATTTTAAACTCTGGAGATTATTTAAAGAAGGTTGATGAAGGTTTACTATCAGAAAAAAATAGTCAAAAGATTATATCAAAAATATCAGAAAAAGCCTTACGTTACGACTTAACAGTGCCTTTTGCGCGTTACGTGGTACAGCATCAAAATGATATTACTTTTCCTTTTAAAAGGTATCAAATTCAGCCTGTTTGGAGAGCTGATCGTCCACAAAAAGGACGTTTTAGAGAGTTTTATCAATGTGATGCTGATGTAGTAGGAAGTAAATCCTTATTACAAGAAGTAGAGTTTGTACAATTATATGATACCGTGTTTAGTAAGTTAGGACTACTTGGTACGACTATCAAAATAAATAACAGAAAAATTTTATCTGGAATAGCTGAGGTAATTGGAGCTTCGGATAAATTAATCGATTTTACAGTTGCTTTAGATAAGTTAGATAAAATTGGTAAAGAAGGTGTAGTAAAAGAAATGCTTGAAAAAGGAATTTCTGAAGAAGCTATTGTAAAAGTAGCTCCGTTGTTTAATTTTTCAGGAAGTAATCAAGATAAGCTAGTTTCTTTGCAAGAAATGTTACAAACTTCGGATGAAGGCTTAGCAGGTGTGCAAGAATTACGTACCGTTGTAAACATGATTGAAGAGATTGGTTTAGCCTCAGCAACCTTAACTTTAGATGTAACCTTAGCACGTGGTTTAAATTATTATACCGGAGCTATTTATGAAGTCAGCGCTCCTGAAGGTGTAAAAATGGGATCAATTGGCGGTGGAGGTCGTTATGATGATTTAACAGGTATCTTCGGGTTAAAAGATGTGAGTGGTGTAGGTATTTCTTTTGGATTGGATAGAATTTATTTGGTAATGGAAGAATTAAATTTATTTGAAGAGGTTGAGTTACCAAAACCACGCGTATTATTTTTAAATTTTGATGAGGGTGAAAATTTATCAAAAATAAAAGCAATAAAAACATTAAGAGAAAACAACATAAAATCAGAATTATATCCTGATACAGCAACAAGTAATAAACAACAAAAAAAACAATGGAAATATGTTACAAATAGAAACATACAATTTGTTGTAACTAATGTTGATAATAATACATTTGTTTTAAAAAATATGACAAATGGTGAGCAAATTACTTGCTCTTTAAACGAATTGATAAGTAAAGTACAGTAAATTAGCAACAAAGTTGTAAATTTGCGTCATAATAATTGAACGAAATGTTTGAAGTGAACAACAACAAAATGAATGACGAGAGAATAGACGAAATAGGAGAGAATCACATTGCGACATCGGCAGAATCGCCAATACGTAAAGATGCTTTTGATATTTCTGATGAAGAAAAAATAGCAAGAATTGAAGAAAGTGTTAAAGATATTTTAATCACTTTAGGAATGGATTTAACAGATGATAGCATGCAAGGAACGCCTAAACGTGTTGCTAAGGCTTATGTTAATGAACTATTTATGGGGTTAAACCCTAAAAATATGCCAAAGGCATCTACATTTGACAATAACTATAATTATGGAGAAATGTTAGTAGAAAAGAATATCGTTGTATATTCTACCTGCGAACATCACTTATTACCAATTATAGGAAGAGCACATGTGGCTTATATATCTAACGGAAAAGTTATTGGACTTTCTAAAATGAATCGTATTGTAGAGTATTTTTCTAAAAGACCACAAGTACAAGAGCGTTTAACAATGCAAATTGTACAAGCCATGCAAGAAGCATTAGGTACTGAAGATGTTGCTTGTATTGTAGATGCAAAACACCTATGTGTAAATTCGCGTGGAATAAAAGATATTGAAAGTAGTACTGTAACAGCTGAATTTGGTGGAGCTTTTAAGAATAAAGACACTAAACGTGAGTTTTTAGATTACGTAAAAATGGATACTAAATTTGATTAGTATTTTTTATTATTAAAAAAGAGCAAAAAACCTTAACTAAATAGTTAAGGTTTTTTTATTACGTAACAATTTTATTACACTAAAATAGCATTATGAAAAAGTTTTCTTAATATTCAAAAGTTTACAAATAGTAAAAAATACATTTGATTTGCAGTGTATAATTTAACTATTGTAAAACTATAAAAATGAATAATTTAAAATTTTTAATAAGTACGGTATTAATTCTTATTATAAATAATACAACTTACTCTCAAGAGTCTACAATTTTGGGTATTGTAAGTGATGGTAATTACCCTTTACCAGGAGCAAGTGTTGTTGTAAAAGGAACAGCAAAAGGAGTAAATACAGATTTTGATGGAAACTTTGTATTAAGTAAAATACCAAAAGGAGATGTAAAGTTAGAAATATCTTACATTGGTTTTAAAACAAAAGTATTAGATGTTGTTGTAACAGGTACTACAAATAATAACATGGGTACAATAGCTTTACTACCGTCAGCAGAAGTATTAGGAGTTGTGCATATAAATGCTAAATCTAGAAGAAATACAGAAGCAAAGGCTTTAAGTATTCAAAAAAAATCAATGAGTATTATGAATGTTATCGCTGCAGATGGTATAGGGAAATTACCTGATCGTAATGCAGCAGAAACTGTACAGCGTATTCAAGGATTGTCAATTGAAAGAGATCAAGGTGAAGGGCGTTTTGTATCAATTAGAGGATTACCGCCATATTGGACATCTACAACAATTAATGGAAATAGAATTCCTACTGCTGAAGAAGAAACTACATCGCGCGCCACAGCATTTGATTTTTTCCCTTCAGAATTAATATCATACGTACAAGCAGCTAAAGCTTACACTCCAGATATGGAAGCTGATGGTATTGCGGGAGGTGTTAATTTTATAACACAAACAGCACCAACAAAAGAAATTTTAAATGTAAATATAGGCGGTGGATTTAACGAAAAATCAGGAGCACCTATTTACAATGCATCTATAACTTATGGAAACAAAAGTGAAGATGGTAAATTTGGGTATATTATTAACGGTTCATATTGGAATAGAAGTTGGGGAACTGATAACTTTGAAGCGCGTAGAAAAGGAGATGAAGGTGTTTTTAGAATAGAACTTAGAGATTACAACGGAGTAAGAGTAACTACTGGCTTAAACGGAGCAATGGAATATAACTTTACGCCAGCTCATAAAATGTATTTTAGAGGAGTTTATGGAACTTTATCTGATACTGAAGAACATTATAAACACAGAATACGTTTTGATAAATTTGATGAAACATCTAGTACGGCTAGGGTAGAATTACAAAATATTCACAATGAATTAATAACAGAAATGTTTGGTGGTGAAATAGGAGGAAAGCACAATTTAGAAAATGGAAAATTAGATTGGAGTATTGCTTCTTACGCAAATGAGTTTAGGTATGGAAACATTCCAACTCCTGAAGATAAAAGTTATTTTGTAGTAAAATTTAAACAAGATGGTGTTGGTATTAATGGTAATTATTTAGATGTTAGGCCATCGGCAGGAGATCATAGGGCATATTGGAAAGCAGATGGTGGAAAGTTAGATTATAATGATACTGATGCTTTATTTGGTTTTTTTAGCAACGATAACTTTAAAATGGATCCAACCAAAATGAATTTTTCTGATTTAGAATTATACAAAATAGCTATAACAGAAAAAGATAACATAGTTTCTTCTTTAAATTATGAGCATACTGTTAATGACGTTTTTAAAATTAAGGTAGGAACAAAATATAGAGATAAAGAGCGCACCGCTACTTTTGAAGATTTATATTATGGTTGGAATGGAGCAGGAGATACACCTGTGTTATCAGATTATTCTAAATACTTAATTAATCAACCAGGAGCGGCAGATTATTTGAAAGAAATGAATACAAGTATAAACACGTCATTTGGAAGTGTTTTGTCTACCCAAGGGATGCAAAATTTTTGGATCACTAATAAAACTAATTTAGCTGTTTTAGAAGATGACTCTTCTGCATTACAATATAATAGTGGATTAGGACGTAATTTTAATGTTAACGAAACTCATTTATCTTTTTATGGAATGGGAACTTTAAAAGCTACTGAAAAATTAACAATTTTAGCAGGTTTAAGAGCTACTAAAACAACAACAAAAGTAGATGGATATGTAGTTGAAAATGATGTTTTAACCAAATCAGTAAAAACAAAAAAATACTGGGCAGTTTTACCAATGTTACACGTTAAGTATTCTCCTAAAAAAGATTTAAACATTCGTTTTGCAGCAACAAGAAGTTTTTCAAGACCAAATTTTGGAGACATTTCACCATCTGGAACTTTTATTTCTTTTGACAACGAATTTAAAGGAGGTAATCCTAATTTAGACCCTACTTTTTCATGGAATTTTGATTTATTAGGAGAGTATTACTTTCAAAATGTAGGAGTTATAAATGCAGGTGTTTTTTATAAATCTATTACCAACCCAATATTTAATGATACTTATCAAGGTCCTTATAATGGTATACAAGGAGTAGAATTTAGCACACCTATAAACGGAGCTGATGCTTGGATTGGTGGAGTAGAGTTAGGTATAAATAGACGTTTTGACTTTTTACCAGGGTTTTTACAATATTTTGGAGCAAACTTAAACGCAACGTTTATGGATTCAGAAATGATTAAGCCTAGTGGTAGAAAAGTAACTACACCATACCAAGCAAAAAGCTTATTTAATGCGCAATTGTTTTTTGAAAAAGGAGGCTTTAACACAAGATTAGCCTTTAATCATAAAGGAAAATATGCAATTGCTTTTGGTGAAAGAGATATAGATGACGTGTATTATGGTAAGTATAATACATTAGATTTTTCAGCATCTTATCAAATAGGAAACAAATGGACAATTTATACAGATGTAAATAATATATTAAATAATCCCCTGATTTATCATTATGGTAATAGCCAAGACAGGCCTAAGCAAGTAGAATACTACGGAGTCAAAGGAAGTATTGGTGTTAAGTTTTCTCTTTAATATTTGAATTAAGTGCAAAATTTAGCTCTCAAGAAATTGAGAGCTAAATCTATATAAAAAAATAATATATGCGTTTACGTTTTTTATTACAAGCTTCTATTGCTGCATTTGGTACTTATTTTTGCATGTATGCTTTTAGAAAGCCATTTACAGTTGCAACTTTTGAAAACTTAGCTTTTTTAGGTATAAACTATAAAATATTATTAATAATAGCTCAGGTTGTAGGATATACATTATCAAAGTTTGTAGGCATAAAAGTAATTTCAGAAATGAAATCAAATAAAAGAATGTACTATTTAATAGGTTTCATTCTTTTTGCAGAGCTTTCTTTATTGGGGTTTGCGGTTGTACCAGCACCTTATAATATAATTTTTCTGTTTTTAAACGGATTACCTTTAGGTATGATTTGGGGAATCGTTTTTTCATACTTAGAAGGAAGAAAAGCAACTGAGTTACTAGGGGTAATCTTATCATCAAGTTTTATTGTATCCTCAGGAGCAGTTAAAACAATAGGAAAATTGGTACTTGATAAATTTCAAATTAATGAATTTTGGATGCCATTTGTAACAGGAGTTATTTTTATTTTACCCTTATTGTTTTTTGCCTGGATGTTAGAAAAGTTACCAGCTCCAACTAAAACAGACAAACTATTAAGAGCTGTAAGAAAACCATTAAATAAACAAGAGCGAAAACAGCTATTTAAAAACTATGCTTTGCCCTTAAGTTTAATTGTTTTCTTTTTTATGTTACTTACTTCAATAAGAGATTTTAGAGACAACTTTGCAAGAGAAATATGGGATGCACTAGGCTATACAGATGCTACAATATACAGTATTTCTGAAATACCAATAGCAATAATAGTACTAGTTGTTTTAGGTGTTATAGGTAGTGTAACTAAAAACTATAAAGCATTTATATATTATCATTATGTATTAATAGTAGGATGTTTTTCAATTTTAGTATCAACTTACTTATACCAGCAGCAGGTAATTTCCCCTTTAGTTTGGATGGTTGTTTCTGGTTTAGGTCTGTATAGTTGTTATGTGCCTTTTAATGGAATCTTTTTTGATAGAATGATAGCCACCTTTAAAATAAAAGGAAATGTAGGATTTTTAATTTACATAGCAGATGCTTTCGGTTATTTAGGAAGCATACTTATTTTATTATATAAAAATTTCGGAAAACGTGATATTTCATGGTTATCGTTTTTTACACAAGCACTTTATTTATTAGCAATTATAGGTTTAGGAGTATCAGTTTATTGCTATCACTTTTTTAAAAATAAATATAAAAAACCAATAGAAATACAAAAATTAGTATATGAACAGTAAATATGATTTAATTGTTGTTGGCGGAGGAGTTTTAGGAACTTTTCATGCCTTTCATGCAGCAAAAAAAGGATTGTCTGTGGCAATTTTAGAAAGAGATAGTAAACCTCAAGGAGCTACAGTACGTAATTTTGGACAAGTTGTACCTTCAGGAATGAATCAAAAATGGCAAAATTTCGGAAGAGAAAGTTTGTCTATTTATAAAGATATTCAAAGTCAATTTGATATTACTATTAGACAAAATGGAACTGTATATTTAGCTTCAAATGATGAAGAAGTACAGTTGATTGAAGAACTACATCAAATAAATAAAAATAATAATTACACATCGCAATTATTAAATAAAAAGCAATGTTTAGATAAGTATGCTGGTTTGCGATCAGCTTATTGTAAAGCTGGACTATTTTTTCCGGATGAGGTTACAGTAGAGCCTAAAACGATGATAAATAGATTACACACTTTTTTATCAGCACAAAATAATATTCAAATTAATTACAATACTACCGTAATTAACACGCAAGAAGTAAATAACCATGTTGTTGTGACAGCTTCAAACGGCATTGATTATAAAGCATCTAAAGTTATTATTTGTAATGGAGCAGATTTTAAAATATTATATCCATCAATTTATAACAATAGCGATTTAGTAGTTTCTAAATTGCAAATGATGCAAACGAAACCTCAAAAAAACTACACTTTAGATGGTTCTATTTTAACAGGTTTAACGATCCGAAGATATGAAGCTTTTGAGGAGTGCGCTTCTTGGAAGCAGATAAAAGCCAAAGAAGATTCTAATAGTTTTTCAAAAAAATATGGAATTCATATTTTATTTAAACAAGCTGCTGATGGCTCTGTAATAATAGGTGATTCACATGAGTATGCATCAGCTCAAAATATAAACGATTTAGGGTTTGATTTAAATGAAGAAATTGATGATTACATGATTGCAGAAGCTAAAAAAATAATTGATTTACCAACTTATGATATTCAATATAAGTGGGCTGGTTTTTATAGTCAATGTAAAGAAAAAGACATTTTTGAATATAATGTAAGCGATAATGTACATGTTATAACTGGTATAGGAGGTAAGGGAATGACAGGAAGCGCAGGATTTTCAAAAGTTAACATTAATAAAATTTTTAATAAGTAATGACAAAAAAAGAATTACAAATGGTTGTTTTTGATATGGCAGGGACAACAGTAGATGAGCAAAATGTTGTATATAAAACATTACATAAATCAATTGTAGCAGCTAATGTTGAGGTAAGTTTAGAAACTGTTTTAAAATATGGTGCAGGAAAGGAAAAGCATCAAGCAATTAAAGATATTTTAAAGTACTTAAAGTCTGATAAAATAAATGAATCTGAATTAATATTTAATAATTTTAAACAATTATTAAGTATTGCCTATGCTACACTAGACGTTAAGCCTATAAAGGGAGTTGAAAATTTTTTGTTAGATTTAAGGGCAGAGGGAATAAAAGTAGTTTTAAATACAGGCTATGATAGAAAAACAGCAACCATGCTATTAGAAAAACTTAAATGGGATAAAAAAGTGCATTTTGATGCTATAGTAACAGCAACAGATGTTAAAAAAGGACGACCACATCCTGATATGATATTTAAAGCAATGGAACTGTTAAATGTTACTGATGTTTCAAAGGTTTTAAAAGCGGGTGATTCAGCTATTGATATAGAGGAAGGTAAAAACGCAGGTTGCGGTATTACAGTAGGTGTCTTATCTGGAGCACAAACGAAAGAGCAGTTGGAGGAACAAAAACCAACATATATTTTTGAATCGTTGGTTAGTTTAAAGGATATTGTTTTAAATAATTTTAACTAGCATCAATAAAAAAATACAGCACAAGCATTGTGCAATCTTGTGCTGTATGATTATAAGGTAAATGAGGTGTTTTTCCATTAAAGTATAAAGAGTCACCTTTGTTTACAATAATTTTATCTTCTCCAATATAATAAGTGCAACTGCCACTAATTATGTATTTAAACTCCCAAGCATCAGTAACTACTTTTTCTCTTTTTGAGTTTGGTGTTATGTTTAAAATAACAGCTTCAAAACCTATAGCAGATAAACTTTTACTAAAAATATGATGATAAGTAAAACCTTCAGCTTCAACTTCTTTTTCAATTAATTGCTGTTGTTTTTTAGAAATATGAATATATTTTCTTGATTGAGAATTTTCTATATCTTTAAAAAAAGTACTTGCATCAATTTTTAAAGCACTTATTAACTCTAGTAAAACAGGTAAGGAAGGTATTGTTCTACCATTTTCTATTCTAGAAATTAAACCGTTAGATACACCAGCGTTTGTGGCAACCTCATTAATAGTAAGTTTTTGTTTTTTTCTGATTATTTTGATACGCTTACCAATTCCTATTAAAAAATTATTCATGCATAAATAAGTTTAACAATATAAAAATATACAAAATGGATGGGTTTTCTTAAGTTTAAAAAAAAATAAATAAAAAATGTTTTTTAAGCTGATATTAATAATTTTGGCATTACATTTGCATAATAATAAACGTTGCGGGCACTTAAGCAAGTAACACATAATTTTTTACAATGAATAAAGGTACTGTAAAATTCTTCAACGAATCAAAAGGATTCGGATTTATTACTGAAGAAGGATCAAACAAAGAGCATTTTGTACATGTTTCAGGATTAATCGACGAGATTCGTGAAAACGACGAAGTTGAATTCGAATTACAAGATGGAAGAAAAGGATTAAACGCTGTTAACGTAAGAGTATTATAATATATATTTTACCAGAGTAAACTTTTTAATAAGAAGCCTATCAATTTATTGATAGGCTTCTTTATTTTTGTTAAAAAACTATTACTAAATGAAAAACGGTACAAATAGAAAAGATGTTACCATAGGAGCAACGGTTAAGGTTGTTCAAAAAAATCATCAAAGAACAGGTAAGTTAACCGAGGGTATTGTAAGTAGGTTGCTAACAAAATCAGCAATGCATCCACATGGAATAAAGGTACAATTAGAATCTGGTATTGTTGGGCGGGTAAAAGTAATTGAAGATTAAATTGGAATTAACTTTCTTTTTGTTGTTTTAGTTTTTTTATCCCATCTACAATAAACCAATACGAAAATAAGAGTCTTATTAATAGAAAAATATATTTGTTTTCTGTTTTAAAATTAAATAAGACCCTATAGCTTTCTTGATTTTGAAAAAATTGAAAAAAAGTTCCAATTAAAATAAAACTACCAAATGTTATGTATATATAAGGAATCGCTTTTTTCATTAATTTGGTATTTTAATTTCGTAAAGCTTTCTACTTTTATTGTTTAATTTATTTTCGCGCAACCAAGAATTATGAAGTTTAAGGTCTTTATAAGTAGTTCCGTGTTTTTTAGCAAATAAAGCAATGTTGGTAATGGCAGTATCTACTTTAACAATATGAGTTGAAGGTAAAGTATATAAATCATCTTCATCAAATTCAAAACCATATTTTTTAGGGTTTGAAATAATTTCTTTTAAAGCTAAAACTCTAAATACATAACGTTCGGTTTCATCAGGTAATAAAGCATCATAATAACTAGTTACACCCTGTGCTTTTAATCTTTTTCCAACACCGTGGTTTCCTGCATTATAAGCAGCTGCAGCAAGGGTCCATGAATTAAAACGTTTGTAAGCTTTTTTTAAATACTCGGCAGCGACTTTGGTAGATTTTTCTATATGATAACGTTCGTCTACATTTTTATTAATTTCTAAACCATATTCTAAACCTGTTCTTTTCATAAAATGCCACATACCTGCAGCTCCTACAGATGAGGTTTCATCAATAAAACCACTTTCAGCCAAAGCTAAAAATTTAAAATCGTCAGGTAAACCATGTTTTACTAATAAAGGTTCAAGAATAGGAAAATATTTATGTGCACGTTTTATAAGTAATAACCCGTTTGATTGCCAGTAAGTGTTTACGAGTAATTCTCTATCCATACGTTCTTTAATGTCGTGTTTTTCTATCGGAACTCGTTCGCCAGCTAAATTCAAGGTAGCTGGTAATTTTACAGCTTTTATTTGATAACTTTCAGCTACATTTTTAATTAACGGTTCGTTAGATTGGCTAATGGTGTTGGTAAATAATACCGCTACAAATACTACGGTTATGATTGATAAAAAACGTATTGATTTATTCATTTTCTTTTAATTTTTATAATTGATTCTTTTTCTCGTTTAATTTTTGTGTTACTCTAACTGTATCTTGTTGTAATATAAATTGTTTAATTACTAAATTAAATTCTAAATATTGATCCTTAAATTAATCAATCAAAAAACATTCCTTTTCTAATAATTTAGAAATTTTTTTAGCTTTATTTAAAATCATTACATGTGTGCCATTTTCTATTTCGATACTATTTTTGATATGTTTTATAGGAAAAACCTCGTCTTTTTTTCCATGAATATGTACAATATTGGCTAATACTTTATTTTGTTGCCAATGTAATACATTATATATTGCCCATTGTAAATAATTTGGGTCTCTAACAGATAAATATATTTTGTATAATTCTGCTCTCTTTTTTAAATAATCATTAAAAAAGTAATGCTCATATTTTTCAATATTTGCGATAATTTTTGAAGGGAAAAGTTTATAAACTTTAGTAATTAAAGCTAATTTTAATCGTTTAGGAAGCTCTTTATTACTTTTTACACTTGATATAATAATGACTTTTTTACAAGGAATAATTTTACTCATTTCTTGAACTAAAATTCCGCCAAAAGAAACCCCAATCAGTATTGGGTTTTTATGCTGTATATTGGTACACATTCTTTGTGCGTATGTTTCAATACTTTCATCTATTGAGTTTGGGATGAGCCACTCTAAAAAATGAAGTTCAAAAATTTTTTCTGGTAAAGAAAGATACTCAAATATTTTAGAACTGGCAGCTAAACCAGGCATAAAATAGAGGTGAGTTTTTGTCATTAGTCAATGAATTTTTTGGCTAATAAAATCTCTTCTAAATACTCGTGTACTTCAATTAATTCATCCGGAATTCCATTCCATAATCGAATTTGAACCTGCTTGCCATTACTTATAATATATGTACTTGGTAAATCGGTTATTTTTGGGTCGTCATACACATCTTTAAACTCGTTAAAATCTTTTTCAGCAAGCATTTTAGTAAGTTTTTTAAAGGCTGTTTCAGGAAGTGTGAATTCACGAATTCCTTTTTCTAATACGTAATCTATTCCATTATAAATTACATCTCCTTTTTTATCAATCGTTAAAGTATATACAGCACAGTCGCCAAAACAAGGTGTTTTACGAACGCTAATAAGCGTGTTTTCTTCTTTTTCTATTAAATTTTTTAGTGTGTTTTTAGTATTGATAGCAACTTCTTTAAAGGCTTTTGTTTTTTGTAATTTATCTAGCCAAAAAGTTCTTTTTCCTTCGGGAATCCTAACAATTCCGATTTTATAATTTTGTTTATCATATGCCATTTTATGAAAATTTAAACCACTATTTTTAAGTAATGACTTGGCATCTTCAATTTTTTTAGGATTTTTAAAAACTACAATTAATTCGTTTTTAATTAAGTTAGGTTCTTTTACGATTATTGTTTTTTCCTTTTTTGGGGTGTTCGTTTTTTTTTTAATTTCTTTTTTAGGAACATTACAAGCTAATAGCAATGCAAAAAAAGTGAATAGCAAATATTTCATAGTTGTTTATTTTAATAACAAATAAATAATATCCACAATTTAAGCAATAACTTGGTCTTTAACAAAGTTAAAACGAACAATACCATCTTCATCAATTTCGGTTAATGTAACTGTATGTAACGTATTTACTAATTCAGGATTCCACGGTGTTTTCACTTTTACGTAGTTTTGAGTAAATCCGTGAATATAACCTTCTTTATTTTCGCTTTCAAAAAGTACTGTTAAAGTGTTTCCTATTTGCGTTTCATAAAAAGCTCTACGTTTTTTAACAGATAATCCGCGTAACATTTTGCTTCGTTTTGCGCGCACTTTTTTAGCAACTACACCATCCATATCAACAGCTTCTGTATTGGGTCTTTCAGAGTAAGTAAAAACATGTAAATACGAAATATCCATTTCGTTTAAATAGTTGTAAGTTTCTAAAAATAATTCATCTGTTTCGCCAGGAAAACCAACAATTACATCAACCCCAATACAAGCATTTGGCATTACTTCTTTTATTTTAGTAACCCTGTTTGTATAGGTTTGTGTTAGGTAACGACGCTTCATTTTTTTTAATAACTCATCGCTACCAGATTGTAACGGAATATGAAAATGAGGGACAAAAGTGTTAGACTTTGATACAAAATCAATCGTTTCATCTTTTAATAAATTAGGTTCGATAGATGAAATTCGTAAACGATGAATTCCATCAACTTTGTCAAGTTCTTTAACTAATTCTAAAAAAGTATGTTCGTGTTTTTTATTGCCAAACTCTCCTTTACCATAATCACCAATATTTACGCCGGTTAAAACGATTTCTTTAATTCCTTTTGCTGATATTTCTTTGGCATTTTTTAAAACATTATCTAAGGTGTCAGATCTTGAAATTCCTCGTGCTAACGGAATTGTACAATAGGTACATTTATAATCGCAACCATCTTGAACTTTTAAGAAAGCACGAGTACGATCACCAATTGAATAAGCACCAACATAGGAGTCGGCTTCTTCAATTTCGCACGAATGTACCTCACCAATATCATTTTTAGTTAAATCGTTGATATAACTAGTAACGTTAAATTTTTCGGTAGCACCTAAAACTAAATCAACTCCATCAACATTAGCTAATTCTTCAGGCTTTAATTGTGCATAACAACCTACGCCAATAATAAAAGCATCCTCATTTTGTTTTAAAGCAGATTTTACAATCGATTTAAAACGTTTATCAGCATTATCAGTAACCGAACAAGTGTTAATTACATAGATAGCTGCTTTTTCATCAAATTCAACCCGTTTAAAACCTTCATTCACAAAATTACGAGCAATGGTTGAGGTTTCAGAGAAATTTAATTTACATCCTAAAGTGTAAAAAGCTACTTTTTTATCTACATTCATTCTTTTAATATCCTTAATAAAAAGCAAAAGGCTTGTGTAAGTCTTTAATTTTTTAGAAGTTCGTATGGTATATTTTTATAAATCTGTTAAAACAGTATTTATCAACTGCAAAAATACGATAATAATCATGATTTTTGAAACCAAAAATTTACTTGTTAGAAAACTAAAATTAACAGACGTAAATGATTTTTTTAATTTAGAAAGCAACCCGAAGGTTTTGCAATATGCAACAGGAAATGTGAAAACAATGGCTGCATGTAAAGTAGAACTTAAAGAGTTGATAGAAAAGTATGATAAACCTAAAAATGATTTTTGGATTTATGCAATTGAGCGAAAATTGGATAAAAATTTTATAGGAACTGTAGCTTTAGTAAAAGATACTATTGATGATGAAATAGGCTACCGATTTATTGAAAATTATTGGGGAAATGGATATGCTACTGAAATTTGTGAAGGCTTAATTTCTTATTGTAAACTCGTAGGAATGAAAAAAATTGTAGGCTATGTGGTTGATAAAAATATAGCTTCTGCTAAAATATTAAAACGATTTAATTTTACAGAAGTAAAAAAGTTTATAAGCGAAGATATTGGATTACCAGAAACCAAATACGAATTATTTTTATGATAGAAGACGGATTAACACCACCTTATTACGCAGTTATTTTTACCACTATTTTAACTGATGATTTATCAGGATATACTGATATGGCTAACAGCATGGAAGCTTTAGCAAAACAACAAGAAGGGTATTTAGGGATTGAATCAGCTCGATCGGATGTAGGAATTACGGTCTCTTATTGGAGAAGTTTGGAATCTATCACTCTATGGAAAAACAATTTATTGCATATTGAAGCAAGGAACTTAGGACGCGAAAAATGGTATAAAAAATACCAACTTCGAATTTGTAAAGTTGAGCGTGAGTATGGATTTGAAAAATAAAGACAACTAAATGTACGCAGCAATATCAAAGATTTTAAGTAGTTTTTTTAAGCAAAGTACTATTTTTAAATATGGATTTAATGTTTCGCCAATGTATCGAAGATCTACCGGTAAAATTATTGAAGTATCAGAGGATTTGTTTAACGTAAAAGTTAAAATTCCTATTAGTTATAAAAATAAAAACTATGTAGGCTCTGTATTTGGTGGAAGTTTATTTTCAGCTACCGATCCTATTTTTATGATTCAATTAATGAATATTTTAGGAAACGATTATGTGGTTTGGGACAAAAGTGCCAATATTAAGTTTAAAAGACCTGCAAGAGAAACATCGTATGTTGATTTTGTTTTCACAGTAAATGAAATTCAACAAATAAAAGAGCGTGTAAAAAACGAGCAAGAAATAGACTTGCAAAAAGAAATTAATATTACAAATAAAGAAGCTTCTGTTATATATGCCGAGGTTTCTAAAACTATATACATTGCAAATAAATCATACTATAAAAATAAGCGGAATAAAAAGTAGCATACTTGTTTTATTGGTTGTTTTCTTCGGTTTATACTCATGTACTAAGAAAAAAAATAAATTTACCGACTGGCAAGTTTTTCGTTACAATGAGCATTCAAATATAACCTCTTTAGACCCTGCTTTTGCAAAAGATCAACGAAATATTTGGGCGGTAAATCAGTTGTTTAATGGTTTAGTGCAGTTAGATGATAGTTTACATGTACAACCAGATATAGCTAAAAGTTGGACAATTTCTGAGGATGGAAAAACATATAAGTTTCCTTTAAGAAAAGATGTTAAGTTTCATAAACATTCGCTGTTTGGAAAAGATTCGACAAGAAATGTTATTGCTAATGATTTTGAATATTCATTTAATAGATTGTTAGCTAAAAATGTAGCTTCTCCTGGTGGTTGGGTTTTACAAAATGTAGCAAATTTTAAAGCAGAAAGTGATTCACTTTTTACCATCAATTTGAAACAACCATTTCCGCCTTTCTTAGGGCTGTTGGCAATGAAATATTGTTCGGTAGTTCCTAAAGAGGCAATTGAATTTTTTGGGAATAATTTTAGAGCAAACCCAATTGGTACAGGGCCTTTTAAATTTAAATTATGGGTAGAAAACACGAAGTTGGTATTGCGTAAAAATCCGTTGTTTTATGAAAAAGATATCAAAGGAATTTCATTGCCATATTTAGAAGCTGTTGCCATTACTTTTTTACCAGATAAGCAGAGTGAGTTTTTACAGTTTATTCAAGGAAATATTGATTTTATGAAAAGTTTAGACGCTTCTTATAAAGATGATATTTTAAATACAAACGGAACCTTAAAAGAAAAATACATTGGTAAAATCAAAATGGAAACCGGAGCGTATTTAAATACTGAATATTTAGGAATTTATTTAGATAACGAAAATGAGTATCCAACAAAATCAAAATTAATTAGACAGGCAATAAATTATGGATTTGATCGAAAAAAAATGATTAAATTTTTAAGAAACGGAATTGGTACACCAGCAACAAGTGGATTTATACCAAAAGGGTTACCATCGTTTAATAATCAAAAAGGATATTCATATCAACCAGAAAAAGCAACAGCGCTAGTTGCCAGGTATGTAAAGGAAACAGGAGGTGAAAACCCAGAAATTACGATTACGACCAACGGAAATTATTTAGATTTATGTGAATTTATTCAGCGAGAATTACAAAATGTTGGCTTGCAAACAAAAGTAGATGTAATTCCACCATCAACTTTAAGACAAGGAAAGTCGAGTGGGAAATTGTCAATTTTTAGAGCGAGTTGGATTGCTGATTACCCTGATGCAGAAAATTATGTATCGTTATTTTATAGTAAAAATTTTACTCCCAATGGACCAAACTATACACATTTTAAAAATGAGTTGTTTGATGATTTATATGAGCAATCTATAAAAGAAATTAATGTTGAAAAACGCCATCAATTGTATCAAAAAATGGATAGTATCATTATTCAAGAGGCTCCAATTGTTCCATTATATTATGATCAAGTAATACGTTTTAGTCAAAAAAACATCCAAGGATTAGGGATTAACCCAATTGATTTATTGAATTTAAAAAGAGTTAAAAAAGATTAAAATTAATCATAAAAAAAAGACACCATTTAAACTATTTATATGGTGTCTTTTTATTTACTATCGATTAAGAAACTAACGATTTTATCTTATTTTTAATGGTTTGTTTAATGTCTTTAGGGTAAGAACGTTTACCGTGAAAAACATCAGCCATTGCTTCACTAAATCGTTGGCCGTATTTTTTTAATAATAAATTACGGATTGTTTTTTGTTCATAAAACCATTTAGAAAGCCACAAGCCAGTATTTAGTTCTGGTAGTAGTTTTTCATCTAATTTATTAAGATATAATTTTTCAGCATCTTTAGAGTTTAATTGGCTTTCAATTATTGCTTCAGCAGCTAGTTTACCACTATAAATAGCATTTGAAATACCTTCAGCAGTAATAGGATCAGCAAAACCAGCCGCGTCACCAATTAAAAAAACATTGTTTTTTACAAAGCCATCAGTTCGTGGAGCTACAGGTATTTGAAAGCCATGTTGCGATTCACTAATTACGTTAGTAATTTTAAGTGTTTCCATGTACTCTTTGTAAAACTTCTTTAAATTTATCTTTGTTCTTCTTGCTGACGCAACACCTATTGATAAATGATTTTTTTTAGGAAAACTCCAAGCATAGCCATAAGGTATGGCATCAATATCAAATCGAACTTCATTTTTTAAGCGATTAAAATCATCTTCAGAAACTTCTACTTCATACTCTAAAGCAGGAATTAGTTTTCTTGTGTCTTCTTTCCAACCAGCCATTTTAGCGGTAGGACTTAAAGCACCATCTGCAGCAATTACAAAATTTGCAGTTAAGTTTCCTTGAGATGTTTCTAAATTAATTTTATCATCAGAAAAATGTAATTTATTTAATTTATGATTTTCTAATAAAGTAACACCAAGGTCTTTTGCTTTATCTACAATTAGGTGATCAAAAGAATCTCTCATAATCATGGTAACAGTAGGATCTTCTCTATGTGTTTGAAAATGTAATTTTTCGCCTAAGTATATATCTATTGTATTAAATTCTCTTTCAACAACAGAAGAAATATCAAAAGGTAAATCTTTTCTACCTCTAAAAACAAATCCGCCTCCACAGGTTTTGTACCTGGGTAATGTTTCTTTTTCTATTAATACGGTTGATATTCCGTTTTTGGCTAAATGAAATGCGGTAGAAGCACCTGATGGTCCACTACCAATAATTGCCACATCAAAATGTTTCATAGTTGATTGTTTGAATTTGTAATATACAGATTACTTCCAATGTAAACGTGTCATTATAGGATAATGATCTGATAATTTAATATTGTCGTATGTTTTATATTGGTTTATAATTGCTTTTGCATCGCTAAAAATAAAATCAATACGCATTGGGTAAATATACCTAAAAGATTTTCCTGAGCCAGTACCAGCTTGTAAAAAAGCATCTTTTTTGTTTTTAGAAAGTTTTTTATAAACCCATGAATATGCCGTGTTATTAAAATCACCACACATAATTTTTTTCCCTTTCCATGAATATTCGTGTTGTAAAATAAGTTCAGTTTGGCTTACTTGCTTTTCAAAACCATTTGCTAAGCGTTTAAATAGACGTTCAGAATCTTGTTCACCAAAATTTACTTTTTCAGGATTTATTTTTAAAGATTCTAAATGTACATTGTATACGCGTATGGTATCTTTATTTTTAACAATATCTACAAAAATGGTGTTGTTAGCACTGTTTTTAAAGTTTAATGAACCTGAATTTACTATTGGGTGTTTTGAATAAATGGCGAGCCCGAATTTATTAGCTTTGGTTTTAGTTTTAATATACTTGTAAGGAAGTTTTATGTTTAATAAATTCGACTGATAAAACTCTTGCATAGCAATAATGTCAGGGTTTTCATCATTAATAAATTCATATATTTTTTGTTCAGTAGTAATATCTTCTATGTGTTTATAATGATTAAATAAGCGAACATTGTAGCTCATTATTTTTAAATCTTTATTTAAGATAATTTCTTTACCTGAAAATTTGATAAGTGGTGGAGTGCTAAACCATCCAATTGCCAATACAAGTAGTGATAGTAAGGCATTTTTATGAAGCTTAAGTAGCCAATACACAAAAAAAATAGTATTTAAAACTACAAGTAGTGGTACAAATAAACTAAAAACAGCAACAGCAGGAATTGTTTTTGGCGATATAAGCGGTAAAATATAAGATAGTAACAAAACAGTTGCGAAAACTGAATTGATAAAGAATAATAACTTATGTATGATCGAATATTTTTTCATTTATTTATCTACCTTGTTTAAATAAGAAATCTTTTTCGGTTTTAGTTAACGTATCATAACCAGATTTACTTATTTTGTCTAAAATAGCATCTATTTCTTGTTGATTTTCTGATTTTTTAGAGGTGGTATTCTTTGTTTTTTTTCCTGATTTATATACTGTTTTTAAAGGTTTTTCTTTCTTTTCAAAAAACTTTTTTAAAGGTTTTAAAATTTCCAATTCTTTATTACTAGCCTTAACCACATATAAAAAACCAAAAAGTGCACCGCCAATGTGAGCAAGGTGACCACCAGCATTACCAGCTGGTATTTGAATAATATCAACGGCAATCCAAACACAAGCTAAAACGTAAAGTTTTACATAACCAATTAGTGGAAATTTTAATTCGTAATTAGGAATGTAAGTAGCAATTCCTATAAAAATTGCTGAAATTCCGGCAGAGGCCCCTAACAAAACGCTATTGTCTGCAACGCGCTGTAATGCAGGAAAAAAATTATAACTAGTAATAAAAATAATTCCTCCAAAAAGCGTTCCTAAAAGATAAAAATTAAGGAGTTGTTTAGCGGTAAAATATTGTTTAAATAAATGCCCAATATAAAATAAGGCAATTAAATTTAAAAGAATATGTAAAAAACTGGTGTGTAAAAAACCATAAGTAATAATTGTCCACGGTTTTGATGAAAAATCATTAAAACTGGCAGGTAAAGAAAACCATTCAACAAATAAATTAGTGTTGGCTTGAAATAAAAAACCAAAAGTGTTGCTAATAAAAACGAGTAAAAAAACAGCAAGGTTTACATAAATTAATTGTTCTACAATACCAGCGTTTTTAAATCGATATTTTAAGTTTTCTAAAATGTTCATTTAAATTTTCTTTTTCTTAACAGAAACTAAAGATACTAAATTAAAGAGTTTTAAACTGATTTTTTTTCCAATACCAAGCAATAATAAAACCGATAATAGCGCCACCAATATGTGCAAAATGTGCTACATTTCCGATAGAGTACTTTGTTACGCCAAAAAATAAATCACCAAAAATCATTAAAGGGATAAAGTATTTTGCAGCAACAGGTACGGGGAAAAAAATTAAAGCCAATTTTGCATTTGGAAAAGCTAACCCAAAGGCAACTAAAATACCATAAACAGCCCCTGAAGCTCCAACAGCAGGCGTGTGATACAGACTGTAAAACTCACTCATTGTTTTGTTAGAAAGTGTTATTAAAGTATCGTTATATTGCCCTGTATTTAAAATGTTTTGTATTTCTGAAGGTGAAATTCCTAGTGCAGCTATTTGCTCATAAATTCCGCTAAATTGATAATAATTTACCAAAGTATAAATAAGTCCTGCACCGATACCTGCCGAAAAATAAAAAAATAAAAACTTATTTCTGCCCCACATTTGTTCTAACGGTGTACCAAAAGCCCATAAAGCATACATGTTAAAAATTAAATGCATTGTGCTTCCATGCATAAAAGTATGGGTAACATATTGCCACACACCAAAATGTTCGTTTTGTGGATAATGTAATGCAAAAATGTTGGTAAGGTCTAATTTTAATAACTGCGGCGCAAAGTACATAATCACGTTAATGATTATCAGATGTTTTATAGCGTTTGTTAATTTAGGCATAGTTTTATTTTTTATTTATTAAAAATAGCGTCAATTTCGTTTAATGCCAATGTTTTAAATGTTGGTTTTCCAAAAGGTGATGTGTTTGGTTCTTTACAAGAAAATAAATCATCCACTAAGTTTTCTTGTTCTTTAACGGCAAGTACGGTTCCGGTTTTTATGGCTAATGATTTTGCAAAAGATTTTGCCATTACATCAAAATGACTAAAACTTGTATCTGGTACTTCTAATTTAATGTCGTCTAAAAGTTGTTCTAAAATTAAGGTAATTTGACTTTCGATAATTGAAGTTGGTATTCCACCAATAACAACACTTTCTTTAGTAAATTCATCAAACATAAAACCAGCGCTTTCTAAGTCTGATTTTATGGTGTAAATCATTTCAATATCTGCTTTAGAAAAAGAAATGCTTACCGGAAATAATAGTTGTTGACTACTAGCTTCTTTTACGGTGATGTTTTCTAAAAATTCTTCGTACAAAATACGCTGATGTGCTAACGATTGATTTATTAACACAACTCCTGATTTAATTGAACTTAATAAATATTTTCGTTGAATTTGAAAGGTTTTGCCTGTTTCAGTTTCTTGTTGACTTTCAAAAAGTTGTTCTTGTTTTGTAGATTCAAACGATTCGGTATTTGTATATAAAGCTTCCCAATTACCAGTATCTTTTTTAAGGTTAGATTGATAACTTACCGAACTTGATTTACCAGCATTATTTGATTTTGATTCGAAACTTGTTTCAGTTTTAAAAGGATTAAATGTAGGGTCTACAGTAATCGGAGGAACAGAAGGAGACGATAAAGTTTCTTTTTTGCTATAATCATAAGGTGTGTCAAGCGTTGCATCACGATTAAAATCTAATACAGGTGCTACATTGTACTGCCCTAAACTATGTTTAACAGTTGCCCGTAATATTGCATATAAAGCTTTTTCATTATCAAATTTAATCTCCGTTTTTGTGGGATGTATGTTTATGTCAATACTACTTGGCGGAACTTCAAGGTATAAAAAGTAAGAAGGATGTGATCCGTTTTCAAGTAATCCTTCAAAAGCATTTACTACTGCATGATTTAAGTACGAACTTTTTATAAAACGATTGTTTACAAAAAAGTACTGTTCGCCACGTTTTTTCTTTGCAAACTCTGGTTTAGCGGTAAATCCGTTTATCGTAATAATATCAGTTTGTTCAGCAATAGGAACTAATTTTTCATTCATTTTTGCCCCAAAAATAGCTACAATACGTTTGCGTAAATTACTTTTTTTTAAATGATAAACTTCGGTGTTATTATGATGTAGTAAAAACGAAATATTAGGATGTGCTAAAGCTACTCTTTGAAATTCATCAACAATATGACGAGTTTCAATTGTGTCTGATTTTAAAAAATTTCGTCGTGCAGGAATATTATAAAATAAATTTTTAACAGCAATACTAGTTCCTTTTGATGTTGAAATGGCATCCTGACAAACAATTTTACTTCCTTCTATTTTTATTTGTGTACCAAGTTCTTCATTTTCTTGTTTTGTTTTTAACTCAACATGTGCAATAGCTGCAATAGAAGCTAAGGCTTCACCACGAAAACCTTTGGTATTTAAGTTAAATAGATCTTGAGCATCTTTAATTTTTGAAGTAGCGTGGCGTTCAAAACTTAAACGGGCGTCGGTGCCACTCATACCTTTACCATCATCAATTACTTGAATTAAGGTTTTACCAGCATCTTTTAATAGGAGTTTGATAGAGGTTGCTCCGGCATCAATAGAGTTTTCAACCAATTCTTTTACTACAGAAGCAGGGCGTTGTACTACTTCGCCTGCGGCTATTTGATTTGCCACATGATCAGGTAGCAATTGTATAATATCTGACATTAGTTGTTTTTAGGTAAAAATATAGAAAGATCAAAGTCGATAAAAACTAAAAATAAAAACACGAAAAAAGCAATTAAAATAACAATTGTTTTATTAAAACCACCATTTTCTGAAGCTTTAAATTCATCTAAAGCTGCATTAAATTTTCCTTTTAAACCTTTGGTTTTACCTACTGTTGTACGAAATTCGTCGAATTTATGTTTTACTTGATACGGGTTTCCTTCTCCTTTATAGTAGGTAGGTTTGTAATTAAATTTTTTATTTTCTCTTTTAATAAATCCCATAAAATATAGCTTTTATAATACTGTAGTGCTACAAAAATCACACCAAAATAAGACGAAATTCAAAGTTACTGAATTATCAATAAGTGGTCAAAAATTATAACTAAATTAAAGTTAAAAAAGCATCAAAATGTATAACACTTTGATGCTTTGATATTGTATTAGTTTTGTAAATGTTTTAAAACCCTAAAGAACCAGAAGGTTTATCTGTGTTTTTAATGGCAGCCATTTTAATAGCGGCTATGGCACATTCAATACCTTTGTTACCTAATTTACCGCCAGATCTGTCTATTGATTGCTGCTTGGTGTTATCTGTTAAAACACAGAAAATTACCGGAACATCGTATTTAATATTTAAATCTACAATTCCTTGTGTAACACCTTCACAAACAAAATCAAAATGTTTTGTTTCTCCTTGAATTACATTTCCGATGGCAATAATAGCATCAACTTTTTGTGATTCTATCATTTTTTTACAGCCGTATACTAATTCAAAACTTCCTGGTACCTCCCAAGAAACAATGTTTTCTTTTTGCGTTCCACAATCTAAAAGAGCTTCAATAGCACCTTTGTGTAGGTTGCCTGTAATTTCAGGATTCCATTCAGAAACAACAATCCCAAATCGAAAAGATTTCGCATTTGGGATTGAAGCTTTATCGTAATAAGATAAATTTGTTGTAGCCATTATTGAGCGTATTTTGCGCTATTGATATATTTTTCGATATCTCTACCTTGATCAGTAGTAGCATATTTTTCTTTAATGGTTGAAAATAATTTTTCAGCTTTGCTATAGTTTTTTAAATTCATTGCAATTTGACCTGCTTTGAATAAAAATAAAGGAGCTGTAAATTCGTTGTCTTTTTTATTAGCGGCTTTTTCATAGTATGTTAAAGCATCTTCTGGTTGATTGATGTCTGCAAAAGCATCACCAATGGCACCTAAAGCAGTTGGTCCTAGTAATTCATCATCAGAATTAAAAGCACTTAAATATTCAATTGCTTCTTCGTATTTTTTCATTTTTAAGTAAGAAATACCTGCATAGTAATTGGCTAAATTCCCAGCTTTAGTTCCGCTAAACTCATCAGCAATATCCGTAAATCCGTATTTTCCATCACCTCCAGTTAATCCTAAATTATATAAAGAATCAGCTGCAACTCCAGCAGAAGTACTTGCTTTAGCAAAAAAAGTTCTTGGGTAAGCTAATTCGTTTGAAGCTTCTTTTTCATTTGGCTCTAAAACAAAACTAGTGTATGCCAAATAACCTAAAATTAAAGCAGCAATAGTAACTAAACCATAAAATAATGGCTTGCTGTTATTTTCAATCCATTGCTCTGATTTATTCGCTGTATCATCTAAAGTGTTAAATACTTCAGCAGTAGTACTTTGCGACTCGTCAAAATTTTCTTCAACTTCTTGTGCAAACTTTTCTTTTTTAGGTTTGTAACCTCTTTTTTTGTATGTAGCCATAATTGCTTAAAAATTAGTGGCGACAAAAATAGCTTTTTAAATTGGATTTTAAAAATCGATTATTCGTAAAAAAAACTATAATTTGCGCTTTCTTTTTTGAAATAATCTTCATTCATGTATTTGCAGAAAATAGCATTAGTAAATTTTAAAAATATTGAAACACAATCTTTTGATTTTCAGAAGAAAATAAATTGTTTTGTAGGTAATAACGGAATTGGAAAAACCAATGTGTTAGATGCTATTTACTATTTGTCTTTCGCAAAAAGTTATTTTAATTCGGTCGCTGGGCAAAATATTCGCCACGGTCAAGATTTTTTTATGATCGAGGGAGATTACCTATTAAATGATCGGAATGAAAAAATTTTATGTTCTTTAAAAAGAGGGCAAAAAAAAATACTAAAAAGAAACGGAAAGGCTTATGAAAAGTTTTCTGAACATATAGGGCAGTTACCATTGGTGATAATATCGCCTGCAGATAGAGATTTAATTGTAGAAGGAAGCGATACTCGTAGAAAATTTATTGATGGTGTTATTTCACAACAAGATAAAAACTATTTACAAGGGTTAATTGCGTATAATAAAATTATAAGTCAGCGAAATGCCTTGTTAAAATATTTTGCAGCTAACAGAACTTTTGATGCTTTAAATTTAAAAGTATATGATGAGCAATTAGTTGAATACGGAACCGTGATTTATAACAAGAGAAAGGTTTTTTTAGAAGAATTTGTGCCTATTTTTAACGAAAAGCACCAAATTATATCGGGCGCAAAAGAAACAGTGGATTTGCGTTATAAAAGCCAGTTACACGATACTTCTTTGGTTGATTTATTTACCCAAAGTTTAGAAAAAGATAGAATGTTGCAATATACTTCGTCAGGAATTCATAAAGATGATTTGAGTTTTGAAATAGGTGAGTATCCTATTAAAAAATTTGGATCTCAAGGACAACAAAAATCGTATCTTATCGCTTTAAAATTAGCGCAGTTTGAGTTTATTAAAAAACAATCAAACGTGACACCGATTTTATTATTAGATGATATTTTTGATAAATTGGACGAAAATAGAGTTGCGCAAATAGTAGATTTAGTAAATAATGATGCTTTTGGGCAAATATTTATTACTGATACACATTTTAATCGTACTGAGAATGTATTAAAAAATAGTAACCAAGAATATCAAATTTTTAAGTTAGGGTAAGAAATGGCAAAGAGAGAAAACGATAGCTTTTCAATTAAAGATTTATTGGGGAGTTATATAAAAGAGGGGAATTTAAATAAAGGGTTTCAAAAAATTCATATTGATGAAGCTTGGGCAAAAATGATGGGGCCAGGTGTTGTGTCGTACACAAGTGAAGTGAAATTACAAAACGGAACTTTAATTGTTCGTTTAACATCATCAGCTTTAAGAGAGCAATTAGGTTATGGTAAAGATAAAATTATAAAAATGATTAATGAAGAGATGGGAGAAATATTGGTTAATAAATTGATGTTGGTTTAATAGTTTTGCTAATGTGTTTGTATAAGTTTAGTTGCGTGGTTTGAGCACATAATTTACTAAATAAAAAACGAACGGCAAGAAGTCCGAAGGATTTCATAAGTTAGCCATAGATTAGCAATAAATTATATATTGTGTTGTGCTTAGTTCTTTTCCGTAAAGTTTGTGTATTTATCTAAATTTTCCAAAATATATTTCGGGTTATTTCCAATGAATATATCAAAATATGCTGTATGAGTTGCTCCCATAATGATTAAAACTCGGTCGTTTTTTGTTAACGGAATATCTGAAAAATTTGTGTACATCCTCAAATTCCTTTTGTAGAAATCCGCTATAATATCTGAGCCTTCAAAATTATTTGGGTTGTGCATAGTTGCTAGAAAATTATATAAGTTAAATGTTTCCATTTTGTACTTAGTAGTATTTATTTCGGTGAATTGTTCAAGTAGTGGTTTTTTGTTTAGGGTTGCATAACTCTCCATAATGTTTTGAACATATAAACTATCGGAATAATTTTTATTCGCCATTTCAATGAGGCTAGGATAGTCAAAGCTTATTGGATTGTCAATTCCATATATTTTTTTTGTTCCACTCAAACGAGCGACTTCAAGCCCAATTACATTCACTTCTTCAGAGTAGTTAATTCTCTTACTCTGGTCAATTTTATATTTCTGATAGGTCTCATTTATAAAATCTGTGCTTTCTGGCGGTATTTCTACACAGATTATAGTTGGTTTGAATTTCGCTAATCGGTCAACTATTTTTTTTATATCCGCTTTAACATTTGGATTACTTACATCTGAAATAGAAGAATAGGCATCAGAACTTCCGCTCAAATGAACCGAACCAAAATTTAAAACACTTACTTTGTCTGTTTCATTCTCTTTTTTTACTTCTACTTTTGATTCTGAATTACAAGAAAAAAAAGAAAATATTAAAATGGATATAATAAGTTTTTTCATTAATTATAAGTTTTTTTGAATTAAGCATAACTTTATTGATATGTCGAGTTTGAATTCGTTATATCAGGAGTTAGCGAAGTTATTAGAATTTAAACCAAGAATCAAGATAAATTTTAAAACAAAAAACTCGTTACATTTTATGTAACGAGTTTTTTATATATCTTAAAGAAGTGTGTTCTTAGAACATTTCTCTACCAGAAAAATGGAAAGCACCCTCAATAGCAGCGTTTTCATCAGAATCAGATCCGTGAACCGCGTTTTCACCAATAGAAGTTGCAAACATTTTACGAATAGTTCCTTCAGCAGCTTCCGCAGGATTTGTAGCACCAATTAAAGTTCTAAAATCTTCAACAGCGTTGTCTTTTTCTAAAATTGCAGCAATAATTGGTCCGCGAGTCATAAACTCAACTAATTCACCAAAAAATGGACGTTCGTTGTGCACAGCATAAAAAGCTTCAGCATCACGCTTAGTCATTTGAGTTTTCTTCATTGCTACGATTCTAAAACCAGCAGCATTAATTTTGTCTAAAATAGCACCAGTGTGTCCGTTTTCAACACCATCTGGTTTAATCATTGTAAAAGTTCTATTTGTTGCCATTGCTATAAATTTCTATAAATAAAGTAAATAAAAAATGTAAGTGCGCACCTCGCACAAATCGGCGCGAAATTACATAATTTTTTTAATTTAATTGTATATTCGCCACTTATGATTTTAAAACAATTTACAGAACTTAAAGAATTTTTATCAAAACCTAAAAACATTGTAGTTATAGGTCATAGAAACCCTGATGGAGATGCAGTAGGTTCAACCTTAGGGTTAAAGCATTATTTAGATAAAAAAGGACATACCGTTCAGGTTGTAATGCCTAATGAATATCCTGATTTTTTACATTGGATACCAGGTTCTGAAACGGTATATCGATTTGATCGTCAAAATAAACAAAGTGTGCGATCATTAAAAAGCTCAGAAATAGTTTTTTTGTTAGATTTTAATGCCTTGCACAGAGTTGGTAGCGATATGCAAAACACATTAGAGCAGTATACAAATGATTTTGCATTGATAGATCATCATCAACAACCCGATGAATTTGAATATATGTACTCTGATACCACCATGTCATCAACCTGTCAAATGGTGTATAATTTTATTGAAATGATGGGAGATGTTGCTTTGATTGACAAAAACATAGCTACTTGTTTGTACACTGGCATTATGACGGATACTGGATCTTTTCGTTTTAGATCAACCACAAGTACCACGCATCGTATTATTGCAGATTTAATTGATAAAGGTGCTGAAAATGATAGGATACATAGTAATGTGTTAGATGCAAATTCATACAGTCGTTTGTTATTGTTAGGGCAAGCATTAAGTAATATGAAGTTATTACCAGCACATAAAACGGCATTTATAACTTTATCAGAAGCCGAAAAGAAAAAATTTAATTACGAAAAAGGAGACACAGAGGGGGTTGTAAACTATGCCCTTTCTTTAAAAGGAATTGTGTTTGCTGCTATTTTTATTGAAGATAAAGAGCAAGGTATTATTAAAATGTCACTTCGTAGTAAAGGAAGTTTTTCTGTAAATCAATTTGCTAGAAATCATTTTAATGGTGGTGGGCATGATAATGCAGCTGGTGGTAAAAGTTTAGAGTCGATGGAAGATACGATTGCAACATTTACAGCGTTATTACCTAAATATCAAAAAGAATTAGAAGTGTCTTATGAAGTTTAAAGTTGTTTTTTTATTATCAGCGTTTTTAGGGTTGGTTTCGTGTAAAGAACCTGAAGCAAGAAGACCTAAAAAACAAGGAACCGTTAATTTTTATAATGAAGTAATTAAAAAGAATAAAAAATTAAATGCTTTAGAAAAAAAACGTTTAGAAAATTGGATAGCTAAAGATACTATAAATAAGTATAACGTTTCTGAAAACGGATTTTGGTATAGATATATTGTTAAAGACTCTGTAAATAGCCAGAAGCCAAAAACTGATAATATTGTTTTAATTTCTTATGATATTTCAGATATTGCAGGAAATATTATTTATCCAAAGCAAGAAAGAAATTATAAAATAGATAAAGAAGATTTTATTCCGGCATTACAAGAAGGAATAAAGTTGATGAAAAAAGGAGAAACAGTTACATTTGTAATTCCGTCATATAGTGCTTTTGGAGTAACTGGAGATGGAAATCAAATAAAAGTAAATCAACCAATACAAAGTACCGTAACATTAATCGAAATTAAATAACAAATAAATAAAAATGAAATTAACTAAATTTTTAGCAGTAGCAGTTGTAACCTTATCAATTGTATCATGTGGTAATAGCCAATTTAAAACAAAAAGTTCATTAGCAACAGAAGTAGATTCAGTAAGCTATAGTTTAGGTTTAGATATGGCAAATAAAATTAAAATGAATTTTGAAGATTTAGATCAAGATTTATTTGTGCAAGGATTTAAAAACGGAATGGATTCTACCAACCTTTTAGTTGAATCTAAAGATATTAATAATATCTTAAGAACATTTTTTCAAAAGCAACAACAAGAAAAAATGAAAGAACAACAAGAAGCACAAGCAAAAAAAGCTGAAGCTGAGTTTGGAGAATATAAAAAAGAAGGAGAAAAATTTTTAGCAGATAATAAAGTAAAAGACGGTGTAAAAACTACAGCTTCTGGTTTACAATATATTGTTTTAAAAGAAGGAAAGGGAGATGCGCCAACGGCTACTTCACGTGTTAAAGTTCATTACCATGGTACATTAACAGACGGAACTGTTTTTGATAGTTCTGTTGATAGAGGAGAACCAACAGAGTTTGGAGTAAACCAAGTTATTAAAGGTTGGACAGAAGGGTTGCAATTGATGAAGCCAGGTGCTAAATTTAAGTTTTTTATTCCTCAAGATTTGGCTTACGGAGCACAGCAAAGAGGTGCAAAAATTAAACCTTTTTCAGCTTTAGTCTTTGAAGTAGAATTGCTTGAAGTTAAGTAATAAAAATATAAATAATAAATAATTAGTTAGGTTAACACATTGTGTTAACCTAACTAATTGTTTATAAGAGAATCTAAAAATATAAGTGAATGAAAATTTATAAAATTTTAATAGCAATTGTTGTGTTGTTTTCAGCATGTAAATCGGTGAAATACCCAGATTTAGAAAACGGTTTATATGCAGATATTCAAACAAATAAAGGAGATGTTTTAATAAAGTTGCATGAAAAAGAAGTGCCGATGACGGTGGCAAACTTTGTGTCATTAGCTGAAGGTGATAACCCTAAAATGACAGATTCTTTAAAAGGGAAACCTTATTACAATAGTACGAAGTTTCATAGGGTAATTAAAGATTTTATGATTCAAGGAGGAGATATAACAGGTACCGGAGCAGGTAATGCTGGGTATAGGTTTGGAGATGAATTTCCTATGGATGAGAACGGAGAATTGATTTATAAGCACGATAGTGCAGGGGTTTTATCGATGGCAAACTCAGGTAAAGCAACAAATTCTAGTCAGTTCTTTATAACTCATAAAGAAACTCCTTGGTTAGATGGTATGCATTCAGTTTTTGGAAAAGTTTTAATTGGTCAAAACATTGTTGATGTAATTCAGAAAAACGATTATATTAAAGAAGTTAATATAATTAGAGTTGGTAGCGAGGCTAAAAAATTTAAAGCAGCCACTGTATTTGAATATGAGTTGTCAAAAGAAGAAGAAAGAAAAGCAGAGCGTGAAAGAGTAATAGCGGAAGCAAAACGTAAATTTCAGGAAGATAAAGGGATTAAAAATGCAATTGCAACAGATTCGGGTTTAAAAGTATTGCAATTGCAAAAAGGAAATGGCAAAAAAGTAAATCCGGCATTATCTACCACAGTTCATTATACATTGTATTTAGATAGTGGAAAAAAAGTAGCGTCAAGTCTTGATAAAAAAGAACCTTTTGTATTTACAATAAATAATTCTGAATTACCTTTAATTCCAGGTTGGAAAGAAGGTGTAAAAACAATGCGAGAAGGTGATAAGTCAATATTCTTTATTCCTTATTACTTAGGGTATGGAGAAGAAGGTTTAGGGCCAATTTTAGGAAAGTCAGATTTAGTTTTTGAAGTAGAAGTATTAAAAGTAGGAAAATAGTTTGATAGAAAGAATTATACAAAAAGATAAAGAGCTTCTTATTTATTTAAATAATTTAGGAAGCGAGCAATGGGATGGGTTTTGGTTGGTAATAACCAATCAATTTAGTTGGACACCATTATTTTTATTAATGCTGTTTTTAATGTTTAAGTATTTAGGATGGAAAAAAGGACTGTTTACGATGTTATTTATAGCTGTATTGGTTGCTTTTTCAGATCAACTTACAAACGTTATAAGAGGTGTTTTTGAAAGGTTAAGACCAAATAATGATCCAGAGATAAAAGAGTTGTTAAGAACTTTAATAAGGCCACAGAGTTATAGTTTTGCTTCTGGGCATGCTACTACATCTACAGTAGTAACAGTGTATTTGATTATGCTCTTAAAAAAACATATTGAATGGGTTAAGTTTTTGGTATTTTTTCCTTTAATATTTGCGTATAGTAGATTGTATTTAGGAGTGCATTTTCCTATAGATATATTAGTGGGTTTTGTAAATGGAGCAATAATTGGGTGTTCAGCATTTAAGTTATATCAATTTTTAGTAAAAAAGATATTTAATTAGTTTTAGAGTTTTAATTTATATAGCCATTTAATTTTAATAAGTTGAATGGCTATTTTTGTAGTATAGGTATTTATAAAATAGAAAAAAGCTTACATCTGTAAGCTTTTTTTCTTTAATAATCCCCTAAAAAAAAGCCGAAGCGTTAGCTTCGGCTTTGCGGAGAAAGAGGGATTCGAACCCCCGGTCCTGTTACAGACAACGGTTTTCAAGACCGCCGCATTCGACCACTCTGCCATTTCTCCAGGCATGCTATCAAGTAATCCCTGATTGCGGGTGCAAATATACAACCTTTTTTCACTTCTAAAAAAAAAATGACACTTTTTTTTATTAAAATTTACCGTAAATAAAGGGTTTGTAGTGTAATTGTTTTTTTATCAGGTAGTTATGTTTTAAATAAAAATAAATTTATTTTCTGTAAATCTCCTTTCATGTTTTTTTTATTTATAATAAAATAACATTTGCTTATTGTTCTAAGTAAATGTTGGTTTTAAAATCATGTAATTATCATGTAAAAGTGATAGTTTTTATTGTAAATAAATTACTTTCGTTTAAAATAGTGAAAGTATGTTTAATTCGTTTGGAAATATTTTAAAATTGACCACTTTTGGTGAGTCGCACGGAATTGCAATTGGAGGAGTTATAGATGGTTTTCCTGCAGGAGTAGATGTTGACTTAATAGCAATTCAAAAAGAACTAGATCGTCGTAAACCAGGGCAATCTAAAATTGTAACGCAACGTAAGGAACCAGATACGGTTGAGTTTTTATCAGGAATTTTTGAAGGTAAAACAACAGGAGCTTCTATTGGTTTTCAAATTAAAAACACCAATCAAAAAAGTAAAGATTATAATCATAATACAAATGTATATCGCCCTTCACATGCCGATTATACATATGATAAAAAATATGGTGTAAGAGATCATAGAGGAGGAGGTAGAACATCTGCTCGTGAAACTGCCAATTGGGTAGTTGCTGGTGCTTTAGCAAAACAATTAATTAAACATATTAATATAAACGCATTTACATCATCAGTAGGTGATGTTTTTATGATGAAACCTTATCAGGAAGTAGATTTTTCTAAAATTGAAGATAATATCGTTCGTTGTCCTGATGATGCATCCGCAGAAAAAATGATCGCTAAAATTAAAGAAATTAAAAAAGCTGGTGATACTATTGGAGGTACCATAACTTGTGTAGCTCAAAATATGTCAGTTGGTTTAGGTGAGCCTATTTTTAATAAATTACATGCTGAGCTTGGTAAAGCAATGTTATCAATAAATGCTGTAAAAGGTTTTGAGTTTGGAAGTGGTTTTTGTGGTGCAAAAATGCAAGGGTCTGAGCATAATGATGTTTTTAATGAAGATGGAACTACACAATCAAATTTGTCGGGAGGAATTCAAGGAGGAATTTCAAACGGAATGGATGTGTATTTTAGAGTAGCTTTTAAGCCAGTGGCTACAATTATGCAAAATCAACAAACAATTAATTCAGATGGTGACCTTACCGAGATTATGGGTAAAGGTCGTCATGATCCATGTGTGGTACCTAGAGCTGTACCAATTGTTGAAGCTTTAACAGCATTGGTTTTAGCTGATTTTTATTTGTTGAATAAAACAAGGAGAATATAACGTTTATTTATGAATTTACTTGAACAGTTATATGCGGCGTTATTACCTTTTTGGGAGCAAGAAATTGACCTGAAAAGAAACGAGTTTATTACTGTTCCTGGTGATGTAAATACCAATATGTATTTTGTAGTTGACGGAAGTTTACGAGTATTTGTTGAAAGTGACGTTGAAGAACATACTATTCGTTTTGGTTATAAAAACTCATTTATAACAGCATTAGATTCGTTTTTAAAAGATATTCCAACTGTTTTTTATATACAAGCAATAAAAAAATGTAAACTTAAGGTGATTTCAAAAGAAAATTATTTAAAGTGTATAAACGCATCTAAAGAAAATCAACAAATATGGCAAACACTTTTACAGGAATTTGTGTATCAGCAAATAGAGCGTGAAAATGATTTAATTATTAATTCTCCTCAAAAAAGATTTGAAAGAGTGTTTAAGAGGAGTCCACAGTTATTTCAGGAAATACCTCAAAAGTATATTGCTTCTTATTTAAGAATGACGCCAGAAACCTTGTCTAGAATTATCAAAAAGTATTGATTTAAATCAAGTTTTATATTTAAGATGCATTTTAATTTTGAAAAAAAATAAAATTATGGTTTATAATAGTAGTGAAGTAATTAAAGATTTAATATTGATGACTACATCGCATATTAATTATGCAAAAAAATTAGTAGAAGTTTCTGGTGAAAAATTACAGCATAAACAATCATCTAAATCATGGAGTGTTTTAGAATGTTTAGAGCATTTAAATAGATATGCATTTTTTTATAATATTGAGATCAATAAAAAAATGATCGCATCATCATTACCTTTTTCTGAGACTTTTAAAAGCGGTTTTTTAGGTAATAAATTTGCCAATGATATGTTGCCTAAAGAGGGAATGACAACAATGAATACTTTTAAAAGTAAAAACCCTAATAATTCAAAATTAAATAAAGAAAAAGTATTGCTTGATTTTATAGCGCTTCAAGAAGAATTACTTGACTTATTAGAGGTTGCTAAAAATAAAAACGTAGATAAAATAAAAACAAAAACTACTTTGCCTTTAGTGAAATTTAAACTAGGTGATACTTTACGTTTTGTTATTCATCATAATGAACGACATATAGTGCAAGCTAAAAAAGCATTGATTTAAATAAAAAAAGCTCGCAATTTGCGAGCTTTTTTTATAGAGTGTTATTTTAAAAACTATGCTAACATAGTAACAGGGTTTTCAATATAAGTTTTTAGTGTTTGTAAAAACTGAGCTCCAACTGCACCATCAACGGTTCTGTGGTCGCAGGCTAAAGTTAACTTCATGGTATTACCAACTACAATTTCTCCGTTTTTAACAACTGGTTTTTGCACAATTGCTCCAACCGATAAAATTGCTGAATTAGGTTGATTAATGATTGATGTAAAACTTTCAATACCAAACATTCCTAGGTTAGAAACCGTAAAAGTACTTCCTTGCATTTCAGCTGGTGTAATTTTCTTGTGTCTTGCTTTGCCTGCTAAATCACGAACCGAAGCTCCGATTTGAGTTAAGCTTAAAGCATCAGTATGTTTTACTACCGGTACAACTAAGCCTTCATCAACAGCTACAGCAACACCAATATGGATGTGACTATGAAATAACGTGTTATTATCTGTCCAGCTAGTATTTACATTTGGATGCTTTTTTAATGCCATAGCACAAGCTTTTACAACCATATCGTTAAATGATACTTTTATATCAGGAATCGCATTGATTGTTTTACGAGAAGCCATTGCATTATCCATATCTACTTCAATATTTAAGTAGAAATGAGGAGCAGAGAATTTAGAGTTTCCTAATGCTTTAGCGATAGCCTTACGCATTTGAGAGTTTTTAACCTCCGAAGTGTTTTCTTCTCCAGCAATTGCAAAATTAGTTACGGTTGTAGAGGCATCATTAGAAGTGGTGCTAGAAACAGCTTGCGTTGTAGCAGTTTTTGTAGCTGGAGTATAGTTTTCTACATCTTTTTTAATAATACGTCCGTTTTCACCAGAGCCGTTAATATTTGCTAAATTAATTCCTTTATCTTTTGCTATTTTTTTAGCTAAAGGAGAAGCAAATATTCTTCCTCCTGAAGAATTAGTTGTTACAGTTTCAGCTTTAACCTCTTCTTTATTAGGAGTTGGTTTGTTTTCTTCTTCTTCTTTAGATGTATTAGCAGCAATGTTGCTTCCTGAGCTTTGAGCGGCTAATACAGTAGCTACATCTGTTCCTTCTTTACCAATAACGGCAAGTAAACTATCTACGGGTGCGGTTTTTCCTTCTTCAACACCGATGTGTAATAAAACACCTTCGTTAAAAGATTCGAATTCCATCGTAGCTTTATCAGTTTCAATTTCCGCTAAAATATCACCTTCTTCAACTTTATCACCTACTTTTTTTAACCAAGAAGCTACGGTTCCTTCTTCCATAGTATCACTTAAACGAGGCATGTTAATAACAGTTGCTCCTTCTGGCATTGTTACAGTATCGTTTTGTGTTGTAGTTTGGTTGTTGGTTGTTTCAGGTTTCGGTTTTTCTGTAGTTTCGGTTGCAGTTGCTCCGCTTAATAGAGCAGAAATATCTTCACCTTCTTCACCAATAATGGCTAATAACGTATCTACCGGAGATGTTTCACCTTCTTGCACACCGATATGTAGCAAAGTACCTTCGTTAAAAGATTCAAATTCCATCGTAGCTTTATCAGTTTCGATTTCGGCTAAAATATCACCTTCTTCAACTTTATCGCCTACTTTTTTTAACCAAGAAGCTACCACTCCTTCTTCCATCGTGTCGCTTAAGCGAGGCATGTTTATAATTATAGCCATGGTTTACTTAGATTTTATAAATGGATAATCTTCTTGTTCGTATACCATATCATGTAATTGATTTAATTCTGGATATGGAGAGTCTTCAGCAAATTTTTCGCATTCTTTTACTGAATCTTTTACTTCTTGTTTTATAGCTTCAATTTCATCTTCAGAAGCATATTTATTTTCTTTAATGATGTCTAAAACTTGTGTAATAGGATCAATTTTTTTGTATTCCTCAACTTCGTCTTTTGTACGATAGTGTTGTGCATCAGACATTGAGTGACCTCTATAACGGTATGTTTTCATTTCTAAGAAAGTTGGTCCTTCGCCACGACGAGCTCTTTGGATAGCTTCATCAACAGCCTCGGCAACTTTAATAGGGTTCATTCCGTCAACTGGACCACAAGGCATTTCGTATCCTAAACCAAGTTTCCAAATATCTGTGTGGTTTGCAGTTCTTTCAACAGAAGTTCCCATTGCGTAACCGTTGTTTTCAACAATAAAAATCACTGGTAATTTCCAGTTCATTGCCATGTTAAAAGTTTCATGTAAAGAACCCTGACGCGCAGCTCCATCACCAAAATAACATAAAGTTACTGCATCATTACCTTTAAATTTGTCACCAAAAGCTAATCCTGCTCCTAATGGAATTTGACCACCTACAATTCCGTGACCTCCATAAAAACGGTGTTCTTTAGAAAAAATATGCATAGACCCACCCATACCTTTAGAGGTACCAGTAACTTTACCATATAATTCTGCCATTACACGTTTAGGATCTTCACCCATACCAATTGGTTGTACGTGGTTACGATATGCGGTAATCATTTTGTCTTTAGTTAAATCCATTGCATGCAATGAACCTGCTAAAACAGCCTCTTGACCGTTATATAAGTGTAAAAAACCTCTTACTTTTTGTTGAATGTAAACAGCTGCTAGTTTATCTTCAAACTTTCTCCAAAATAGCATGTCTCTATACCAATTGATATAGGTTTCTTTGGTTATTTTATTCATTATATATTAGTTGTTTATTTAAAGTTTGTTTGTTTTTATTGTTGTAAAACGTAACTACAAAAGTAAGTAGTTTTTGGTAATTTTAAAAAAGTTCTTTTGAAAAATTATTGCTAGCTTTTTATAAAGTTAAAACTTCTAATATTATTTCTTTTCTTTAGCTATAATAATTGAAGCTTTGGCTCCTGTAGCTAAATTCCATTGATTAGATGAGATTACCATTCCGGCATCATTAAAAATCTTAAAACCCGCAGTGTTGGGTCCAGACGAACCTTGGTTTAGGGCTATAATATCTATTGTATTTATTCCATCATCTAAAGGAATATTAAAGGATTGATAATTTTGTTTAAGGGTTACACTACTAACTACTGGAATATTATTTACAAGAATCATTACTTTATCTCCGTCTGGATATTGAAAATCACGACAAATAATATTTACATTTTTAGATTTTGTGCTAAAACTACCTAAATCTTGATCGATAACAGGGTAGTTGTATAGTCCATTTATTTTTTGAAAAGATTTTAAGTATTGTTGTTCAGCTATTTTAGCTTTGGTTAAAATACCTTTGTTCTCAAAATTACTTTCAGCTTGTTTTTTTTTAATTTTTTTTTGTTCTTCTCTATGAGCGTTTTTAAAACCATTATTATTTTTAAAATCTAATGATTTAGGTTTTTTTACATCTTTTGATGAAGAAGATACAATACCAAAGGATGTGTTATTACTTTTTTTATTTCCAAAACCACTATCTAGTTGTGCAAAACCATAAGAGTTTACACAAAGTACACATATAAATAAAAAATAATTTAAGCTTTTTTTCATATCAAAATAAATATGAGCAAATATAATGCCGATGTTTTTTGTTTTTCTAAACAAAGCGTTAAAAATTAGTTTGTTGAAATAAAAAATATAAATAGTTTATTTAACAGGAAAGCTAAAATAAGTTTTAGGAAAAGGTTCGTGACGCAAAGTAAAATGCCACCATTCTTTACTATATGACCTAAAATTATTTTTATTCATTATTGTTTGCAATAACTGTCTGTTTTTTTTCTGATGATTGGTTAATTTAGGGTAAGCAACATGAGATGATACACCAAAAAAATCAAACGGACTTCCCATATCTAATTCTTTATTTGTTTTTATATTAACTATAGTTAAGTCGACAGTACTTCCTCTAGAATGGCCAGACCTAGATGAAATATATCCTTTTTTAAATAAATGACGTTTGTTTATAGTAGGGTAGTACTCTTGTTTTTTTAAGGTGTCGTTAATAACACGTGCCCATTTTACAAAATGATTAACAGCAGTTTGCGGGCGGTAAGCATCAAAAACTTTAAGGCTTAAACCTTTTTTTACAAGTTCATTTTGTACTTTTTTTAAAGCATTAGCAGCTACTGTAGTAATGATAAGTTTGCTTTCTTGATAGCCATTTATGGAGGTGCCAATAAAATTGTTGTTTGAACAGTATCTTAGTTCTTGCTGAATACTAGGTGCAATATCGTTTATATAAGAAAAACCTTTTGGGAGTTTTTGAGCGTTTACAATGTATGATGATAGTATTAGTAAGTAAAAAAGCTGTTTCATTAGATAAAAATAATAAAATAGATTTAAAGAAAACGAATAAGGGTAAGATACTTAAAATGTATAACGCGTTTTATCAAAAGTAGATGTTGTGTATTTTGTGTTTTTATGGGTTTAAAAATAGGTATTTGTGTTGTTTTTTTTAGTTAAAACGTGTATATTCACAAAATATTATTTGTTTTTGTGCTAAAAGCATAATTTTAAGTAATGAGTTATGTAACCTATAAAACCCCCAATTATATGAATACAATTAATGATATTAAAGTGATTGAAAAAGAGTGTATTAAATTTTTAACTTTTTCAAAAAATGAAGTTTTAGGAAGAAAAGAAGAAAGACTTAATCGAATTTTAGATTTAAAAAGAGCTTTGGCACTTGGTAATTTAGAAAAAGAAAAAGTAAAAATAACTTTTGTAGATGATACAGGTTTAAAAATGGTTGAAACTACCATTTGGGGATTAACTGATAAATCGGTAATCTTAAAACAAGCCACTATTATTCCGTTACAAAGAATTTTAGGAGTCGCTTAAATAACAAAAAAACTCACTTTATAAAGTGAGTTTTTTTTGTGAAAAGTTAATAATTTATAGAAATGGGTTTTTTATCCGTATCAATAGCTACAAATGTAAATGATCCTTCTATAGCTTTTTCTCTTTGCTTACTATACATTTGCTCAATATAAATAGCTACGTTTACTTTTAAGCTGGTGTTTCCTACGTGAATAACAGTACCAATTAATTCTATAATCGTTCCGGCGGGAATAGGTTTTTTAAAATCAATTTTATCACTACTAACCGTTACCATTTTTTGCCGACTAAAACGGGTTGCGGTAATAAAAGCAACTTCATCCATAAGATGTAATGCAGTGCCTCCAAAAAGAGTATCGTAATGATTTGTGGTGCTAGGAAAAACAGCTTTAAAAATACGTGTTTCTGATTTTTTAATTTTTTCGTTAAAAGTCATTTTAATATATAAATAACCCAAGGTGCACTAGTTTTGGGGATGGGTTTGCACCTTGGGCAGGGATTATTTACTGTGATAATTTAATTGTGCTTCTTTTGCGGCAGCAACCATTTCAATTAAAGCTTTTTTAGTTTCATCCCAATGACGTGTTTTTAAACCGCAATCTGGATTTACCCATAATTGATCTCCAGGAATAACTTTTTTTGCTTTTTCTAAAAGTAGTACCATTTCTTTTTTTGATGGAATTCTTGGAGAGTGAATATCATAAACACCTGGACCAATTTCGTTTGGATATTTAAAATCAGCAAAAGCATCTAATAACTCCATTTGCGAACGAGAGCATTCAATTGTTATTACGTCAGCATCCATGTCTGAAATATTTTTAATAATATCATTAAATTCAGAATAGCACATATGGGTGTGAATTTGAGTCTCATCCTTTACGCCACTAGCTGATATTTTAAAAGCATTTACTGCCCATTGTAAATAGTTTTGCCATTCTTTTTTTCGCAAAGGCAAACCTTCTCTAATTGCAGGTTCATCAATTTGAATAATATTGATGCCTGCTTTTTCTAAATCAACCACTTCATCTCTAATTGCTAAAGCTATTTGGTTACAAGTTACGTTGCGAGGTTGATCGTTACGAACAAAAGACCATTGTAAAATGGTAACAGGCCCTGTTAGCATTCCTTTGACCAATTTTTTTGTTAAAGATTGGGCAAAGTTAGTCCAATAAACAGTCATTGGGTTAGGTCTATGCACGTCTCCGTAAATAATTGGAGGTTTCACGCATCTACTACCGTAACTTTGTACCCAGCCTTTTTTGGTAAAAGCAAAACCAGCCAATTGTTCACCAAAATACTCTACCATATCATTACGTTCAAACTCTCCATGAACTAGCACGTCAATATCAATTTCTTCTTGCCAACGAATAGATTTTTCGGTTTCTTCTTTTAGTAAAGAATTGTATTCTGAATTAGAAAGTTCACCTTTTTTAAATCGAGCCCTCCAACTTCTAACTTCTTTTGTTTGCGGAAAAGAACCAATAGTTGTGGTTGGAAACAAAGGTAAGTTTAGTGTTTTTTTCTGTGATATTTTACGAACAGAAAAAGGATTATTTCTTGTAGCGTCTTTTAATGTTATTGCATTTACTCTATCTTTTACTTTTGTGTTGTGGATAAGTTTAGAGGTGGCGCGGTTTTTTATAACTTCTTTATTAGCTGCTAATTTAATTTTAGCTTCCTTACTTACATTTTTAGCGCTTAATGTTTTTAAAACTACAACTTCACTTATTTTTTGTTTAGCAAAAGCCATCCATTGTTTAATTTCTGATGATAAAGTTTTTTCATCAGTTTCTAAATCTAAATCACATGGAGTATGTAAAAGTGAGCAAGATGGAGCAATTAATACACGATCTTCTCCAATTTTATCAATCGCTTTTTTGATGAAAGATAGCGATTTTTCGAAATCATTTTTCCATATATTTCTACCATCAACAACACCTAAAGATAAGCTTAACTGTTCAGGAAATGTATTTAAAACATCGGCTAATTGCTCAGGGTTACGAACTAGATCAATATGTAAAGCACATACAGGTAATGAGGTTGCTAAGGATACATTGTTCTTTAAACCATCAAAATAAGTGGCTACCAATATTTTTAATTTAGGAAACTCATTTTTTAACGTTGCGTAAACATGTTGATACGCTTTTTTTGTTTTTTCATTAATATCTAATGCTAAAAAAGGCTCATCAAATTGAATCCATTCGGCACCTTTTGCGGCTAATTCTTTTAAGATGTTAATGTATACAGGTAAAAGATTTTCAACTATATCGAGTTTGTCAAAATTTTCTTCTTTTTCTTTTCCTAAAAGTAAATACGAAACTAGTCCAATAATTACAGGTTTAGCGTTTATATCAACTTGTTTTGCTCCTACAAATTCGTTGATGATTTTGTTTGAAAAAAGTTTAAATTCTTGATTTTATAAAATTCAGGAACTATGTAATGGTAGTTGGTATCAAACCATTTGGTCATCTCCATAGCAGTAATATCAATACCATCTTTTTGATACCCTCTTGCCATGGCAAAGTATAAATCGAGTTCATTAGTCGATTTTTTTAAAGCTATTTCATTGTATCGTTTTGGAATAGCACCAACGGTTAACGACATGTCTAAAACTTGATCATAATAAGAAAAATCATTACAAGGAATTAAATCGATTCCTGCTTTTTGTTGAGTTTTCCAATTTTTAATGGTAAGATTTTTTCCTACGTTTAGCAATTCATCTGCTAAAATTTTGCCTGACCAATATTGCTCGCAGGCTTTTTTGAGTTCTCTGTTGCTACCAATTCGCGGATAGCCAAGATTGTGCGTTTGCATTTTCTTCTAACTTTAAATGATTAATAAATTAGTTAAAAGCTCTTTTTTAAGCACTTCGCAATGCTTTTTTGAGAGAAAAATTAAGAAAGAAAATGCATTTAGGAGCAAACAAGGCATAACTATCCTATTCAAGTAGTTGGCTTGTAAAAGATGCATCTGTCTGACTAAAAGCTTCAAATCGCGAAAGCATTGTCAATTCGGAATAGGCAGGTCTCCTGACTTGTAACAGTTTTATTTTCCTTCCCATTTTAATTAAAAAACAGTGGATTTTTAGTAATAAAACCTTTGGTGTGTTACTTACAGTTGCGCGACAGTTCGTGATTTGCACACGATTCCCTATTAATCTACAGCTAAGTAAAACCTTTCCGGTTGATGAAGTATGTAAAGAACTTATTGGGATCAAATGTAACTATAATTTTAAAAGAATAGCTTTTTTTATTTAGGATAAGTATAAATTAGTTTTTTAATAAGTTGTATTTTTTGTAAATAGCATAAAAAAGCCAAAGCAATAAAGCTTTGGCTTAATAAAACCAAGTATTAGTATCATTGGAGTTAGCTATAACAAATGACCTAATTTTTTTAGGGTTAACTATATTTTAATGTAGGCTAATAACTTTTGTTATTTTCCATTGTTTGTTTTCTTGTTTCCAAATTACAATAAATTTACTAGGAACTGATTTTTCGTTTGGTTGTTGATTGTTATAAAATTTATGATAACCAATTTGTATGGCTCCGTAATTTTTTATCGGATAAACTTCAATACTTCCTTTTACTAAAGTTCGGGTTACTTTACCACAAATGTTTTTTTCTAAAGCTTTTAAAAGATTTTCTTTAGATGTTGATAAACCTGCCTTGTCATGAAAAAATTCTAAATCTTTATCATAAAAATTTGCTTGGGTTTTCATGTCACAAGTATTGTATGCGGTAAAATAAATACTGTCCATTTTTACAATTTCATTGTGTAACCCAATGTCTACAGCTTTGTAATTAGGAATTTCATGCACTTGTCCGTTGGTTATCCAACTAAATAATAACGTATACAAAAGGGTAATGAGTTTTAGAAAAAAATTACCTTTAAAGAAAAAATCAAAAATAGTTCCCATAATTTTAATTTACCAAATTTTAAAGGTTATAGAATCATTTTCGTTATAACTTCTTGTAAAACCATGTTTTCTATTACCAACAATTATACTTTTTGTAAGCTTTTTTGTTTTTCCTTTAAAACCATCATTACAATCAACTTTTAAGGAGTATGTTTTTATCTTTCCGTTATCATAAAAGCTTGATTCTGAAAAATCAATATCAATATTTTTGCGGTCTTTAAACCAGCGAGCTAATTTTTTTAATTCGTTTCTGGTGGTTTCTTTTGTGATAATAAGTTCTGATTTCACCTCATTTATGGTGCTGTTAAACATAAAACTAATCTCATCATCGTTATCCGAATTCCAATTATTAGTATCGGTTTCATTAATAGAGCAATCAGTACATTCAAAACCTTTTGAGGTCATTTTGAAATAATGGTTAGCCATATCGCGGTCGTAAATATTATTTGTATTTTTAACATCGTCTAAAAATCTACGAGATGAATTTTCAAAATAAATTGTTGTTCCTTCTGGTATAAAAATAGTGGCTTTAACTTCTTCATCTTTCCAAATATTTTTATATTCACTTAAAAAGAAAGCATCAAAAACTATGGTGTTGTTAGCAGTTTTAAAATTATACAGAATCGCTTCAGCATTATTATTTGCATTATTTCGCTTTCTGCCTTCTGATGTTTTTTTAATTTCTATATAAGCGTTGTTAGTTTCGCTTTTACGAACGTCAATATTTATATCGTTTGAGTATTTTAACTCTTTATTGTTAATATAAACTGATATTGCATTATTTCTGTTACGTAAATTATGATTATAATGAATGTTATCATCATTAACAACTCTAATTTTTAAAGGTTCTTCTTTAATATAGTTAATACTATGTTTGCTTACGTTTGTGCCGTTATACGCGTGTGTTGTTGCGTATTCGATACCTGAAAAAGCAACAGCTAATAAAGACACTAACCAAATTCCTAATAATGTTAAAATAGCAGCGGTGCTTAATTTTTTAATATTAGGTGATAGTATTCGTAATCCTAAAATAAATAATACGATAAACGGAATTCCGATTAAAACAAATAATGCAGTAGATAATAGCCATTTAGGTAAAGTAGCATCGTAAAAAAATGGAGGATAATGCACGAAATCACTATCAACATTTAAAAACTCTAAACTACCTATTGAAAATATACCTAAAAGCAATGATATAATGGTAATACCAGCAATAAAAATTAATAGTATTCCCATAAATTTACCAAAAACTTTAAAAAGGGTTAGCAATATTTTACCCATAGTATCTATGAAATCTTGAAAACCCGATTTTGTTTGCGCTCGCATTTTTTCATAATCGGCACTCGAAATTTTCTCTGAAATTCCTGTTGCTCCATCTTTTATTTTTGTTGAAAAAGATTCAAACTCGTCACGAATTTTTTTTTCGATGTTATCAATATTTACAGCTTCACCTTCCATTTGTAATTTTTCAGAAGTTGTTATTGCTTCAGGTAATAGCACCCATAAAATAACATAAGCTAAAGGAGAAAATCCAGAAGCAACTAAAACGATAAAAGCAATGCGAATCCAAATAACATCAATATTAAAATAATGTGCAATACCAGCACAAACACCACCTAAAAATTTATCATCTCCATCTCTAAATAATTTTTTTGAAGATTGGTTTCTTTTTCGGTTTTTATATGAGGTTTCTTCATTGTATGAGCCTTCAGCTTCAGCATAATCTTCTGGTTGACCCATTATAGTGATAACCTCTTCAATGTCGTTTTCATTTATTACTTGACGAGCATCGGTAATACGTTCAGATAAAAGTTCGCTAATGCGTGCTTCGATATCTGAAATAATTTCATCCTTTCCTTGCGGATCATCACTTAAAGAACGCCCAATGGCTTCTAAATAACGTTTTAATTTTTGATAAGCAATTTCATCTATATGAAAGAAGAATCCACCTAAGTTTATATTTATTGTCTTATTCATTGTTAGTTGATTTTGTACTTGTTACTAGGTTTACTGCGTTTACTAAATTACTCCAGGTTTTGTTTAATTCTTTTAAAAACATTCCGCCATTTTCTGTTAAAACGTAATATTTTCTTGGAGGTCCAGAGGTTGATTCTTCCCATCTATAGCTTAGTAATCCTGCATTTTTTAAGCGGGTTAGTAGCGGATAAATAGTTCCTTCAACCACAATCATTTCTGCACTTTTTAATGTTGAAAGTATTTCAGAAGTGTATGCATCATTATTTTGTAAAATTGATAAAATGCAGTATTCTAAAACTCCTTTTCGCATTTGTGCTTTGGTGTTTTCTATCTTCATATAATGCGGTTTATGAGGTTATTTTATAAAATTAATTGTAAAAGGATATTTATATTCTTCTCCTTTATTGGCTTTCATTGCTGCGATAATGATTAAGGCTATTTTAATAAGTGAAACAATACTTACTAAAGAAGCAATACCAATAAAACCAAAGAGGCCATTGTATGAATGATGTCCTCCAAAGTCAATATCTATTCCGTTAAAAATATCTAAAAAACTTCCGAAAAAGAATGAGAAGAATGAAGCACTTAAAATAAAAATATACAATCCAAAACTGATGTTAAAGTTTACAGCTTCTTTTCCATGCTCATCTAAAAAATTGCTTTTATCTTTTAAAGTTTGCCATAAAACTAAAGGAGTTATAATACTACCTAATGGAAATAAATATCCTGCGAATGCAGATATATGTATTAAAAAAGCGTTGGTGTTTTCTTTGTTTTGTTGCATGGTTAAATATTTTATATAATACTGTACTATGCAAATATATGTCTTTTAAAAGGTATTATGCAATACATAGTACTGTAATTAACATTTCTTTAACATATTTTATTTTTGTGAAGTTTTATAAAAAAAGCTGTAAATTGCCCATAAATACTGATAAAATGAAGTTTACACCTCGAAAAATTAATTTTTTTACCTTATTTAAATTACCGTCTGCTTATATATGCGGAATTAAAGTAAAGTCGATTACAGAAGAGAAATCGATGGTAACAGTAAAGCATAGATGGATTAATCAAAACCCTTTTAAGAGTATGTTTTGGGCAGTACAAGGTATGGCAGCAGAATTAACTACCGGCATTTTAGTAATGCAAGCTATTGATAGATCAAATAAAAAGGTATCAATGTTGGTTACAAATATGAATGCGACGTTTACTAAAAAAGCGACAGGTAGAATTGTATTTGTGTGTAATGATGGAATAGCGATAAAAGAAGCAATTCAAAAATCGGTAGTAACAGGCGAGGGACAAACTGTTCAGGTAACTTCTGAGGGCGTAAATGAAGACGGAATTTCTGTGTCTAAATTTGAATTTGAATGGAGTTTAAAAGTGAAAGCGTAACAAATGAGAGTTTTTAACGTCTAATTATTGAATATTAATAATTAAACTATGAACGCACACGAAATAGATTACCGCATTTTTGGAGAGGAAATGCAATATGTAGAAATTGAATTAGACCCGCAGGAAGGAGTTGTTGCAGAAAGTGGAAGTTTTATGATGATGGATGCTGAGGTGAAAATGAATACTATTTTTGGCGATGGTTCTAATCAAGAAAAAGGGTTATTAGGTAAGATATTCTCGGCAGGAAAAAGAATTCTTACTGGAGAAAGTTTGTTTATGACTGTTTTTACAAATGATGGTCAGGGAAAAAAACAGGTTTCATTTGCTTCACCATACCCCGGAAAAATAATTCCGATTGATTTATCAGAGTTTGGAGGAAAGTTTATTTGTCAGAAAGATGCCTTTTTGTGTGCTGCAAAAGGTGTGTCTATAGGAATAGAGTTTTCTAAACGTTTAGGAAGAGGTTTGTTTGGTGGTGAAGGTTTTATAATGCAAAAGATGGAAGGTGATGGTATCGGTTTTGTGCATGCTGGCGGTACAATGGCAAAAAAAGTTTTGCAAGTAGGAGAGGTTTTAAAAGTTGATACAGGTTGTATTGTTGGTTTTACGCAAGATGTAGATTATGATATTGAATTTGTGGGTGGAATTAAGAATACTATTTTTGGAGGAGAGGGCTTGTTTTTTGCAAAATTGCAAGGGCCAGGAACAGTTTATATTCAGTCTTTACCATTTAGTAGGTTAGCAGGACGTGTATTAGCAATGGCACCACAAACAGGTAGAGGAGATAAAGGAGAGGGAAGTGTTTTAGGGGGCTTAGGTGATCTTTTAGATGGAGATAATCGATTTTAAATTAAGTTAGTTATATGAAAACAAAAAACCGCCTATTGGCGGTTTTTTGTTTTCAAATTAGATATTTAATTTGTCAAAAATGTTTATTAATTTTTCACCTTGAGATGGTGCTGGTGCATTAGGGTTTACGATGTTTCCATCAGGATCGATGATTATGAATTTAGGTAATCCTTTTATTAAGAATTTTTTGGCCCATTCTAATTCAGATTGTTTTTTACCACTAAATAATTGTATTCCTGTCATTTCACGGTCAACAATTGTTTGCTTCCACTTTTCATGTTGACTTTTATCATCAACACTAATACTAACAAACTCTATGTTCTTTCCGTGATACTCTTCTTCTAGTTTTTTTAATAGAGGAATTTCTCTTTTACAGAAACCACACCAAGTAGCCCAAACATCAATGTATAGATATTTTCCTTTACCTAATAGGTCATCTAGAGAAGTTGTTCCGCCAGCATAATTTTCAAAATCTTTAAATTTAGGAGCGGGTTGCCCTTTAGCTGTTGTTTTTAAAATGTTATAAGTTTTAGATATTTTTTCTTTGTGGATTTTATCGGTAGAGTATTCCATAAACTTGTTATAAAACTCTTTTAAATTGTATGTAAGGGTTATACCATCTTTAGCGTTTTTGTATAATAAATCATTCTTAGCTATGGTGTCTTTAACTTTTGTTTGAACAGTTTCTAAATAAGATAAAAAACGATCACCTCCGTCTTTAGCTTTTTCCCTAGCAATAAGATCTAATTGAGTTTCTAATATTTTGCGATAAGAATATGAATTTACATAATCAGTACTGCTGCTATAATTAAAGTTTTCAAGAGGGTCAGGAAAGTCTTCAGAAACAGTAAAATCCTGTTCTTCGTTTAAATATCTATAATAATCTTGATAATTACTTAAGTTTCTTAAATATTCATATTCAATGTTCTTTACTTCTTTTTTTAAGAATTCAGAAGGTAAATTATTAGCGATTGATAACTCGGTTAAGGCGCCTTTATATTCTTCCATTTTATCTAAAAAAGCTTCTTCTTCTAAAGAGAAGAAATTCTTTGCGTTTACTAAAATTTCAGAAAATTTTTCCTTTTTTTGAATGAAATAACGATTAATGTTAGCGTTGGTTCCTTTGAACTCAAATTCATTTAATTTTTTATAATCTCCTGTTATTTTTGTGTCGACAGTGTCAGAAAGATATAGACTAATAGGTTTTTTATTTAAAGATAAAGTATAGTATCCTCTTTCTTTAATTCTAATGGTGTCTGAAAATGTCCCTGTTTTTTTATCAAATTTTATTTTTTTATCGAAATTAAAACCAGTTAAGGTCACGTCTCTCTTTTTAAAATTTTCAATTTTTCCTGATAAAATTAGATAATCTTTTACAGGTTTTTCTTCTTTACATGAAGTAATAGTTAGTCCTATAAGGGCAAAATATATTAATTTTTTCATGGTTTGTTGTTTAGTTAAATAAGGGATTAAGGCGCCGAAGTTACTTTTTTTAGCTTTTTTATCAAAGAAATTGACAAAATATTTAATAGAATATCAATTATTTTAGCTTTTATTTTTTTATGAATTAACAGTTAAGTTCCTAAATAAATGCATTTAGGAACTTTTAAAAACTGTAATTATTCTATTTCGGTACGTGACTCTTCAGGTTTGTCCCCTTTTTTTATCTTTATAATGAGTTTATTGCTTTTCTCGTCTAAATTCATTGAGATTGTGTCTCCTTCGTCTAACTTTGAATTTACAATTTCTTCAGCTAAAGCATCTTCAATATACTTTTGAATAGCTCTTTTTAAAGGCCTTGCTCCGTATTTTTTATCAAAACCTTTGTTTGCTATATAGTCTTTAGCTTTTTCACTCAAAATTAATTTATAACCTAAATCGGCAATGCGACTTAAAAGTTTTTCTAACTCGATATCTATAATTTTATGAATATCTTCTCTTTCTAATGAGTTGAAAATGATAACGTCATCGATACGATTTAAAAACTCAGGAGCAAATGACTTTTTTAATGCGCCTTCAATGATACTTTTTGCATGTGCATCTTCTTGTTCTTTTTTCGATGAGGTACCAAAACCAACTCCGGCACCAAACTCTTTTACTTTACGAGCACCTATGTTAGATGTCATTATAATAATGGTATTTCTAAAGTCTATTTTTCTACCAAGACTGTCAGTTATATGTCCGTCATCTAAAACTTGTAAAAGCATGTTAAAAACATCTGGATGTGCTTTTTCAATTTCATCTAAAAGAATTACAGAGTACGGTTTTCTTCTAACTTTTTCGGTTAATTGCCCACCTTCTTCATAACCTACATATCCTGGAGGTGCTCCGATTAAACGAGAAATGGCAAATTTTTCCATATACTCACTCATATCGATTCTAATTAAAGAGTCGCTAGAGTCAAATAATTCACGAGCCAGTACTTTTGCTAGTTGAGTCTTTCCAACTCCGGTAGATCCTAAGAAAATAAAAGAACCAATCGGTTTGTTTGGGTCTTTTAGCCCTACACGATTTCGTTGAATAGCTTTTACGACTTTAGTTACAGCTTCGTCTTGTCCAATAACTTTACCTTTTATCATGCTAGGTAAGTCTGCCAAACGATTACTTTCAGCCTCGGCAACTCTGTTAACAGGGATTCCTGTCATCATAGAAACTACCTCGGCTACGTTATCTTCGGTAACAATTTCTCGGTTTAATTTAGCGTCTTCTTCCCATTGATTTTGTGCTGAGTCTAAAGCTGTTTCAATATTTTTTTCATCATCACGAAGTTTTGCAGCTTCTTCATATTTTTGTCCGCTTACAGCTTTTGTTTTTTGTTCGCGAATTCCTTCAAGCTTAGCTTCTAATTCTAAAATTTGTTGCGGAACAACAATATTGGTAATATGAATTCTAGATCCAGCTTCATCTAAAGCATCAATAGCTTTGTCTGGTAAAAAACGATCTGTCATATAACGATTTGTTAATTTTACACAAGCGTCAATAGCTTCGTCGGTGAATGATACCTGATGATGCGCTTCGTATTTACCTTTAATATTATGTAAAATTTGAACAGTTTCTTCAACTGTTGTAGGTTCAACAATCACTTTTTGAAAACGACGTTCTAAAGCGCCGTCTTTTTCGATGTTGGTTCTAAATTCATCTAAAGTAGTGGCTCCGATACATTGAATTTCGCCACGAGCTAGGGCTGGTTTTAACATGTTAGAGGCGTCTAAAGACCCTGTGGCACCACCAGCGCCAACAATGGTGTGAATTTCATCAATAAACAGAATAATGTCGTCATTCTTTTCTAGTTCATTCATTAAGGCTTTCATGCGCTCTTCAAATTGACCTCTATATTTTGTTCCAGCAACTAAGCTTGCTAAATCTAGCGAAACAATTCTTTTGTCGAATAATATTCGCGATACTTTTCTTTCAACAATCCGTAAAGCTAAACCTTCTGCAATGGCAGATTTACCAACACCAGGTTCACCAATTAACATTGGGTTGTTTTTTTTTCTTCTACTTAAAATTTGTGAAACGCGTTCAATTTCTTTGATTCTTCCTACTACTGGATCTAACTTTCCGGTGGTAGCAAGTAATGTTAAGTCGCGCCCAAAATTATCTAAAACAGGAGTTTTGGATTTTTTAGCTTGTTTTCCTTTTGGATTTTGTTGTCCATAAGGATTTGATTTTTCTTCGCTAAAAGCGTCGTCAGAAGGGGTTTCTGCAGATGGAGAAAGAAAAGTATCATCTACATGTAACTGTTTGTATAATGCTTTTGCTTGTTCATAGTCTACATCATATTTTTGAAGCATTTTTGTGCTGGGATCGTTTTCGTTACGCAAAATACATAATAATAAATGTGCTGTGTCTATAGCGTTACTTTGATATAATTTAGCTTCTAAAAAAGTAGTTTTTATCGCTTTTTCAGCTTGTCTAGTAAGGTGCAGGCTCTTTTTTTCGACGCTTGCTATTGATGGTGAAGTCGGATTTAATTTTTCCAATTTATTGCGCATCAAATTTAAATCTACATCAAACGTAGTTAATATTTCGATGGCTTTTCCGTCTCCTTTTCTTATCAAACCTAATAATAGATGTTCTGTTCCAATAAAATCATGCCCTAGTCGCAAGGCTTCTTCTTTACTGAAAGTGATTACATCTCTAACTTGTGGTGAAAAATTATCGTCCATAAATTTAATTTGTATAAATGTAAAGTTAGTAAGTTTTTTTATAAAAAATTACAAAAAAGATGCCAATAGTTTTAAGTAGACATAATGGCAAGATGAAGATATAAAATTTATGTTTAAAAAATGTTAAAATTGTTGATAAGTATGATTAAAACAGTAAGTTTATTTTTTGTGTAAAAGAAGTCATTATATTATCTTGCAATGTTTTAAGAAGTACAGCTAATATAAGTGTATTTTAGAAGTGAGTTTTATCAAGTGTAAGATTCACTTTTTTAACGAAAATGAGAATTAATATTTTAAAAAAACATATATGGCAGATGGCGAAAAGTTGATTCCTATCAACATTGAAGAGCAAATGAAATCAGCGTATATCGATTATTCTATGTCGGTTATCGTATCAAGAGCATTACCCGATGTAAGAGATGGTTTAAAACCAGTTCACCGAAGAGTATTATTTGGTATGCATGAGCTAGGAATTAAAGCAACAGGGTCATATAAAAAGTCTGCAAGGATAGTAGGGGAAGTATTAGGTAAGTATCACCCGCATGGAGATACCTCTGTATATGATTCTATGGTGCGTATGGCGCAAAATTGGAGCGTACGTTATATGATGGTTGACGGGCAAGGTAACTTTGGTTCGGTAGATGGAGATTCTCCAGCAGCAATGCGTTATACTGAGGTAAGAATGCAAAAGATATCAGAAGATATGTTGGCTGATATTGAAAAGGATACCGTAGATCACCGTTTAAATTTTGATGATACTTTACAGGAACCTACTGTGCTACCAACGCGTATTCCAAACTTATTAGTAAACGGAGCTTCAGGTATAGCCGTAGGTATGGCAACAAATATGGCGCCGCATAACTTAACGGAGGTTGTAAATGGTACTATAGCATACATCGAAAATAGAGATATTGAAATCGATGAATTAATGCAACATATTAAAGCACCTGATTTTCCTACCGGAGGAACCATTTATGGTTATGATGGGGTAAAAGATGCTTTTCATACCGGTCGTGGACGTATTGTAATGCGTGCTAAAGCTACGATTGAAGAGGTTAAAGGAAGAGAGTGTATTATTGTTACCGAAATTCCTTACCAAGTTAACAAAGCAGAAATGATTAAAAAAACTGCGGAGTTAGTAAATGATAAAAAACTAGAAGGGATATCTAATATACGTGACGAGTCTGATAGAAACGGAATGCGTATTGTATATATTTTAAAGCGTGATGCAATTCCTAATATTGTATTAAATAAGCTATTTAAATACACGCAATTACAAACATCATTTAGTGTAAATAATATAGCACTTGTTAATGGGCGACCAGAACAATTAAACTTAAAGCAGTTAATTCATCACTTTGTTGAGCATAGACATGAAGTTGTTGTGCGTAGAACAGAATTTGAATTAAAAAAAGCAGAAGCTAGAGCACATATTTTAGAAGGGTTAATTATCGCTTCAGATAATATTGATGAGGTTATAAAAATTATCCGTGGATCTAAAAATGGAGATGAAGCACGCGAAAAGTTAATTGAACGTTTTGAGTTAACTGAAATTCAAGCTAAAGCAATTGTTGAAATGCGTTTGCGTCAGTTAACAGGACTGGAGCAAGATAAATTACGAGCAGAGTTTGATGAAATTATGTTAACTATTGCTGATTTAAAAGATATTTTAGCAAATGAACCAAGACGTTATCAAATAATTACAGATGAGCTAATTCACGTTCGTGATAAATATGGAGATGAACGTCGTTCTGAAATTCATTATGCAGGAGGAGACATGCGTATCGAAGATATGATACCAAACTCTAAAGTTGTGGTAACTATTTCACATGCAGGTTATGTAAAACGTACAAATCTTGACGAGTATAAAGTTCAGAATAGAGGAGGGCGTGGGCAAAAAGGAGCAACGACTCGTAATGAAGATTTCTTAGAGCATTTATTTATAGGTACCAATCATCAATATATGATGTTCTTTACCCAGAAAGGAAAAGTATTCTGGATGCGTGTGTATGAAATTCCAGAAGGAGGAAAGAATACTAAAGGAAGAGCAATGCAAAACTTAATCAATATTGAACAAGATGACAAAGTAAAAGCATTTTTAGTTACACAGGATTTAAAAGATGAAGAGTACATCAAAAATCATTTTGTAATCATGGCTACTAAAAAAGGGAAGGTTAAAAAAACGCCTTTAGAGCAGTATTCTCGCCCTAGAACAAACGGTATTAACGCTATTACTATTAAAGATGGTGATGAGCTTTTAGAAGCCAAACTAACCACAGGTGATAGTCAAGTAATGTTAGCTTTAAAATCAGGTAAATCTATCCGTTTTGAAGAGGCGAAAACACGCCCAATGGGACGTACAGCTTCAGGAGTACGAGGTATAACTTTACAGCATGATAAAGATGAGGTAGTAGGTATGGTTGCTGTTAATGATATGGATAGTAATATTTTAGTAGTTTCTGAAAAAGGATATGGTAAGCGTTCAAAATTAGAAGATTATCGTGTTACTAACCGTGGAGGAAAAGGAGTAAAGACATTAAATATATCAGAAAAAACAGGAGAATTGGTTGCAATTAAAAATGTAGATGATTCAAATGATTTGATGATTATAAATAAATCAGGTCTTACCATTCGTATGGCTGTTGAAGATTTACGTGTTATGGGGCGTGCAACACAAGGGGTGCGTTTAATTAATATAAAAGGGTCTGATAGTATCGCAGCTGTTGCAAAAGTTATGCATGAAAAAGAAACAGATGAAGATGGCACGGAAATTGAAAATGAAGATATAACAAACCAAGAGCAAGAATAATAATAAATTAAAAAGTAACAAAAATGAAAAAACAAATACTAACCTTTTCTTTAGGATTGATGTCATTAGGATTAATGGCTCAAAAATCTGAATTAAAAGCAGCTGAAAAAGCAATAAAAAAACAAGACTTTACAACAGCTATTACAACTTTAAATAATGTTGAAGGAGCTGTAATGATGAATGGAGAAGATAAATATAAATCTAAGTTTTATTTTTTAAAAGGTAAAGCATTAGCAGCTAAAAAAGATTATAAAAACTCAGCAGTAGCTTTTAATGAGTTACTAGCAATGAAAGAAAGTAAGTACTCAGAACAAGCTAAACCTATCTTAAATCAAATGATTCAAGAGGTTTCAGATAAGGCTATAAATTTATATAATAATAAAAAAGATTATAAAAATGCAGCAGATAATTTTTATTTAACCTATGTATTAAGTCCTACAGATACTTCTTTTGTATTTAATGCGGCTGTTGCAGCTACACAAGCTAAAGAATATGATACGGCTATTAAATATTATAAAGAATTAAGATCAGTAGGTTATACAGGTATTCAAACTAAATATTACGCAACAAATAAGTTAACAGGTAAAGCGGAAGATTTAGGTTCTAAAAAAGAGAGAGATTTATTAGTAAAGTCTAAGAAATATATAAAACCTGAAAATAAAGCCTCTGAGTCAAAAACAGCTGTTATTGTAAAAAATATAGCTTTATTATTAAAAGAACAAGGTAAAACTGATGAAGCAATAGCAGCATTAGCAGAAGCAAGAAAGGCTAATCCAAAGGATTTGAATCTATTATTAAATGAAGCTGATATGTATATTAAGCTTGAAAAAATGGATAAGTTTGGGGAGTTAATGAATCAAGCAATTGCTTTAGACCCTAAAAACCCAACACTTTATTACAACTTAGGTGTTGTTAATTTTAATCAGGGTAGGGTAGAAGATGCTAAAAAATATTATGAAAAGGCAATCGAGCTAAAACCTAATTACAGTGATGCATACATGAATATAGCAGTTGTTGTTTTAGATAAAGATAAAAAGATTGTTGAAGAAATGAATAAAAATTTATCAAACTTTAAAAAGTATGATGCATTGGCATTAGAACAAAAAGAGGTTTATAAAGAAGCATTGCCTTTTTTAGAAAAAGCAGACTCTTTAAAAAGAAGCATAAGTACAGTTAAAACATTAATGAACTTGTATGAAGTTTTAGAAATGGAAGCTAAAGCTACCGAGTATAGAGCTATCTATAAATCAATGAAATAAATTTAGGAAACTATATTTTGAAAATCAAAAAACCGAAACTTAAATAGTTTCGGTTTTTTTGATTTAAATAAAGATTTAAAAATTAAATATAACGCTTTATGACTCTTAATTTATGAGTGTGTTTAAGTGTGTCTATATTGTAAATACCACTATGATCTAGTTTATCAATGCGTACTTTACCATGTGCATGAATAATATTATAATCATTCATAATAATACCCACATGTGTAATGTTACCTTCATCATTGTCAAAAAAAGCTAAATCACCAGGTTCACTTTCTTCAATAAAACTTAAAACTTCGCCTTGTGTGGCTTGTTCTTTAGCATCACGAAGTAAGTTGTAGCCGCATAATTTATATACGGTTTGTGTAAAACCAGAGCAATCGATACCAAAAGGAGATTTACCTCCCCATAGATAAGGTACATTTAAAAAAAGAAAAGCAGTATCAATAATTGCTGATTTTTCTAATTTGTTACCGCATACTTTTCCGTTGTAAGTATATCTGGTATTATTTATATTAATGTTGTTGTCTTTAAGAAAAGGAAGTCTGGCTCCCATTGGAATAGTAGTTAAATTATGATTGTTGTCAGTAATAAAATCGATCAATTCACCAGCATAACTCATTTTTTCTTCGCATAAAGAAATATAAATTTCTTCTGTAATTTCCTCGTATTGTTTATTGTCAATAAAGCCTTCGTAATTATCGAAAGCTAAACGTATTTTACTCCATTTTTTAGTTTTTTTCAAAACTTCAAAATGTTCTCCAAAAACCACTTGATTTACCATTTCTGAAGGGTCAGAAGGTTCAAGCCTAAGAGGTACAATAGAAAGATTACAAATTCCGAAAGACATTAATTAAATATTTAAATTAAATTCTTTCGATTACCATGGCGCTAGCACCACCACCACCGTTACAAATACCGGCAGCACCTATTTTAGCGTTGTTCTGTTTTAGTATTGATGTTAAGGCAATGATTATTCTCGCTCCTGAAACACCTAATGGGTGTCCTAATGATACCGCTCCTCCATTTACGTTAACTTGGTCAGCAGATAATCCCAAGATTTTCATGTTTGCTAAACCAACTACAGAAAAAGCTTCGTTTAATTCAAAGTAATCTACATCATCAATTGTAACTCCAGCCTTTGCTAGTGCCTTTGGTAATGCTTTTGCAGGTGCAGTTGTAAACCATTTTGGTTCGTGAGCAGCATCAGCATACCCTTTAATTTTAGCTAAAGGAGTTAAGTTTAATTCTGCAGCTTTATCAGCAGACATTAAAACTAAGGCAGCTCCACCATCATTAATTGTAGAGGCATTTGCAGCAGTTACTGTTCCTTCTTTAGTAAATGCAGCACGTAAAGCAGGAATTTTTTCCATTTTTACGTTTTTGTATTCTTCATCTTCAGAAAAAATAATAGGTTCACCACGACGTTGAGGTATTTCTACCGGTACAATCTCATCAGAGAATTTACCTTCGCTCCATGCTTTTGATGAACGGTTGTATGATTCAATTGCAAAAGCATCTTGATCTTCTCTAGAAAAATTATATTCAGTGGCGCATTCATCAGCACAAACTCCCATTGCTACTTGCTCATAAGCGTCAACTAAACCATCTTTTTGCATCCCATCTTCCATCTTTATTGGTCCAAATTTAGACCCTGTTCTTGCATGTTGATAATGAGGAATCATACTCATGTTTTCCATACCACCAGCAACTACAATTTCAGCATCACCTAAAGCAATTGTTTGCGCTGCTAACATAATAGATTTCATACCTGAAGAGCATACTTTATTTACAGTAGTACAAGGTACAGTATTCGGAATTCCAGCAAAAATAGCAGCTTGACGAGCAGGTGCTTGTCCTACTCCAGCAGAAACTACGTTACCCATAAAAACCTCTTCAACTAATTCAGGTTTTAAATTGATTTTATCTAAAGCTCCTTTTATTGCTACGGCACCTAATTTTGGTGCAGGTATCGTTGCTAAACTTCCTAAAAAACTACCAATTGGTGTTCTTGCTACTGATACAATAACTACTTCTTTCATATATTTGGGTATATTTTGTTAAGATTTGTTTTGCGAAAATAACGATTTTATAACAAGTACTCAAATAATAGAGAAAGGTTATATTTACATTTTTAAATATATAAAATGAACGATTTTATTAATAAATTATATAAAAATAATGCAATTATTTACAAGGTGTTATTGTTTTTAATTACCGTTGTATCAATTGTATACTTGTTTCCAAAAAGTGGGAGATTTAAGTATGATTATCCACAAGGAAAACCATGGCATTATGATAATTTTTATGCACCGTTTGATTTTGCAATTCAAAAAACAGCTAAAGAAATTGAAGAAGAAACTGAAGAAATCAGATTAAATGCCAAAAAATATTTTGTTTATAACCAACAAACAGAAAAACAGGTTTTAAATTTATATAAACAAAAAATAACTCTTTTAGATTCCTTATCAACTAATGATAAAGAAATTTTAAAAAAGAAAGGGGGGCAGATTATAAAAAGGATATATAAATATGGCTTTTTAGATGATGAAAGTGTTACTAAAGCAAGGCAAGAAGAACTTGTGATTTTACGAAAAGGAAACTCTACATATGATATGTATTTTTCTAAATTAGTACAATCAAAAGATATATTAAGATACATTTCAGATAACAGTAAGAATATTGAAGTATCCATGCAAAATATACTTTTAAATAAGTTATCTGAAGTTGTTAGAGCAAATGTAACTTACGATGTAAAATATAGTGGTAAAGAATTAAACGCAGCAATAAAAAACATTTCTCATGCTAAAGGAAAAATATCTAAAGGTGAATTAATAATTTTAAAAGGTGATATTGTTGAGGGGCAAAAATTTAATGTTTTAAAATCGTACGAAACGGCCTCAAGTTCTCAAATTTGGACAAAATCTAATTATTATTGGATTGTTTTTGGGTACACTATTTTAGTTGCTTTGGCTTTATTGATGTTGTTGCTTTTTCTTCAGAAATATCGTTTCGAAATTTTTAACGACAATAATAAAGTAACCTTTATCTTTTTTAATGTTTTTTTAATGATTTTAGTCCAAACATTAGTTGTTAAATATAATTTCGAGTACTTGTATGTAGTTCCGTTAAGTATTTTGCCAATTGTATTAAAAGCTTTTTTTGATGCTAGGTTAGGTTTGTTTACGCATGTTCTTACCGTATTGTTATTGGGTTTTATAGTGCCAAATAGTTTTGAGTTTATTTATTTACATATAATAGCAGGAATTGTGACAATACTAACCGTTTCTGAGTTGTACAAAAGAGCTAGCTTATTTATGTCAATAGGCCAGATAACTTTAATTTATATGATTACTTATTTTGCATTTTCTATTTTAAAAGAAGGGAATGCAGGTAAAATAAACTGGTTGTATTTCGGGTTATTTGCTGCAAACGGGTTGTTGTCTTTTTTAGCAGTGTTCTTTATCTATTTTTATGAAAAATTGTTCGGCTTAGTTTCTGACGTAACTTTATTAGAACTTTCGAACACCAATTCAAAGTTGTTAAGAGATTTAAATGAAAAAGCACCAGGTACTTTTCAGCACTCAATGCAAGTAGCTAATTTAGCAGAAGCAGCAGCGAATGAAATAGGTGCCAATTCAATGCTGGTAAGAACCGGGGCTTTGTATCATGATATTGGTAAAATGGCAAATCCAATGTACTTTACAGAAAACCAATCAACAGGGGTAAATCCACATAATGATTTATCACCTAAAGACAGCGCAAAAATAATTTTAGATCATGTAATTAATGGAATTGAAATCGCTAAAAAGCACAAATTACCAGACCGAATTATTGATTTTATAAGAACACACCATGGAACAAATGTTACGTATTATTTTTATAAAAAAGAATTAGAAAGTAATCTTGAGGTAGATATTAAAAAGTTTCAATATCAAGGGCCAATTCCGTTTTCAAAAGAAACAGCTATTTTGATGATGTGTGATGCGGCAGAGGCAGCTTCTAAAAGTTTAAAAAATCCTACAGCTCAATCAGTCGATAATTTAATAGATAAGATTATTGAGAAACAAAAAAATGACAATCAGTTTACAAATTCAGATATCACGTTTCGAGAAATAGAAAAAATAAAAAAAATTATTAAGAATAAGTTGATGAGTATCTATCACTTACGAGTTGAGTACCCAGATTAGGGTAATTTTTTTAAAAAAATACTTGTGAAAACTCTTAAGTCGTTGTATATTTGCACTCGCAATTTAAAACTCTTATTTATTAAGTAGTTTAAAAATTCAAGGAGAGGTGCCAGAGTGGTAATGGAGCAGATTGCTAATCTGTCGACGGGTGACTGTCGCCAGGGTTCGAGTCCCTGTCTCTCCGCAATTAAATTGCACTCGGGGTGTAGCGTAGCCCGGTCATCGCGCCTCGTTTGGGACGAGGAGGTCGCAGGTTCGAATCCTGCCACCCCGACACTGTTTTCGTAGAAACATAAAAACTACGGGCTCGTAGCTCAGCTGGATAGAGCACCTCCCTTCTAAGGAGGCGGTCATAGGTTCGAATCCTATCGGGCTCACTTAAAGCTTCACTAGAAATAGTGAGGCTTTTTTGTTGTTTTAAAGTTTTTTTGATTTCTTTTGTGTTTGTCTGTTTTTAGCTGTTTTTATCTATATTTGCACGAATAAGTGTGATATTTTTGTGATATTTTGAAGGGTAAAATTTATTTAGACGTAAGAAAAACAAACGAGCGTAAAGATGGATCATTTCCTGTGTTGGTTAATTTAACGCACGCGGGTAAAAGATCTGTGTTTTCGTTAAAAATAAATATACAGAAAAAAGATTGGAATTTCGATTTGGAATTGCCAAAAACTTCAAGTAGGTATTTTGTGGTGGTTAAGAAAAAGAAATTGTTATTGGAATCTGTTATGTTGGATTTTCTTTCTGGAGAAGATATTTCTTTGGATCAGGTAAAAGATGTGTTGTTAAATAAACAGGTGGTTAAATTAACGTCGTTTTTAGATTTTTACATGGTTTATGTTGATGAACTTAAAAAAGCAGGTAAAACGGCAACTGCTTTATCTTATGAAAATGCTTTTAATCAACTAAAAATATACCGCGAAAAATTATTGTTTAACCAGATTGATTATAATTTACTAAATGGTTTTAAAACTTGGCGATTATCGGCGGGTAATTCAAAATCTACTGTGCATACATATTTGCGAAAACATAGGGCGGTTTATAATGAAGCAGTGCGTAGGGGTTTAACGGAAAATTTAAAACCGTTTAATGGTGTTTTTAATAATATTACTGTAAAGGCAAATCGCACAAAAAAACGGAACATTACAAAAGTTGATGTTAAATTGCTTGAAAAGGATCATGGATTGGCAATGTCGCACCAGCGTGCTGTTGATTTATGGTTGCTGATGTTTTATTTTGGCGGCCAAGATTTAAAAGATATTTACTATCTGGAGCATTCGCAAATTAATAAAAACAGGGTGTTTTTTAGGCGCGGAAAATTAGGTGAAAATGGTTATGAGTTCGATTTGTTAATTACGCCAAAAGCGCAAAAAATTATTAATAAATATAAAGTGTCTGGTACTTATGTTTTTCCGTGGCGTAAAGATTTTGAAGGTTATAAAAGTTTTAGAGATAATTTGCGTAGATCATTAGATAAAGCTCAAAAAATTACAGATATACAGGTGTTGCCTTTAGGTGGTAATATTCGTGTGAAAGTGGCGCGTCATACATTTGCAACTATTGGTAAGCAACTTTTTATTGAAGCTGATTTGCTCCGTGAATTAATGGGTCATGAAAGAAATGATGTTGATACTATTTACAAAGATAAATACCCGCAGAGTGTTCGTGATGAAGCGCAGTTAAAAATTATAGAATAATTACCAATCTTCTTTTTTAAGTTCTTTAATGGTAAATTTATCTGTAAAATGCTGATCGTATATTTTTAAGCCTTTTTTATGTGTTTTGGCTGTTTTTATTTTGTTTTTTCTTACAACGTATTCTTCTAAGTTCATTCTTACACCAGTATTCATAGTTGCAGAAGTTAATTTGGTTATGGTTACTCGGTATTTGTAGTTTTTAAAATCTATCTTTACAAGATGGCTGTTTGTTTGTTGTATGTAAAATGCTGTAAATAAAGATTTACCGCCATATTTTTTAAAATTAATACTTTCATTTTCAACATTAAAAGTTATATTTTGTTTTGTTTCGTTTAAATTTTTTGATATAAGTTCTAGTAGTAGTTTATCTTTAAATTGTTTTTTAGAATCTTCTTTTGTTGTTTCAAAAACCTTTTGCCAAAAAATATTTCCATTTTCAGTTTTGAAGTTGTAAAGACTGTCAGCGTATTTTTGGCTGTATAAATTTGTTGTTACTAGTAATGCTATTATAATTATATTTTTCATAGGGTAAATTTAAAACAAATAACTAGATGCTTGTACTTTAAATAGGTTTAATATTAATGTTTTTTTTATTTGTTGTGGCGGAAACTCGTTTTTTTTGCTATCTGATGGTTTGCTAATTAGTGTAAAGTAATCTTCATTTTTACCTGCGGTAATTATTTTAATCATGCGGTAATTGTCTTTTGTTACAATTGCATAAATTTCGCCAAATGGTAAAAACTCCTGCCAATTTTCAATCTTAACAATTCCGATGGCGTCGCCGTGTTTAATTATTTTTGCCATACTTTGTCCAGAAGCGCGAATTACATAATCACAGCCGTTAAAAAATGGGTGTTTTATAAAACTAGTAGGTTGTAATTGTTGGCTTTGTGTAAAATCTTCAAATCCTGCTGCAAATTCTACATCGTAATATGGTACGCCTTGCTGGTAGGTTGCAGGTGGTTCGGCGGCTTGTGGTTGTTTGTGTTCTTCTTTTATTTCTAAAGATCCTTTTGTGCCTGTTATAGTTTCTTCTAAATAATCTAAAATAATATTTAAGGTTTTGCGGCGTGGTTTTATAGTGTCGTCGTTTAAAATATTGTAAGCTGTTTTATTGCTAACAGGTGTGTTTTCTCCTATTTGATATGATGAAATATCGTTATCTGAAGCTATTTCACGTATTAATTTAATTAAATCTTTATCCTTTATCATATTGATTTACAGTTATATATGCTTGATTACATTAAATATTAATGTAATTACTTGTAAATTACCTGTAATTTACTTTATATTTGTAACGTAGAGAACGTCGCTTCATCAAAATTACAAAATAAATAATTAGTAGCGATGTTCACATCTTAAAATACTACAAATATGGTATCAGTGAATTTAAAAGGAAGTAAAAAATTTAAAGAGAGTTTACCGTATGGTACAATTAAAATGATTACAGCAGCTTTTGGGTATAAAAGTGCAAGTACTGTTGGTGAAATGCTAGGTGGTAAAAAAAATGAAAATCCGCAGGTAATGCAATGTGCTAAGGATATTAAAATGGCATATGATGAATGTGGTTTTGAGAAAAAAAGAAAATTAATTTTAAAAACCTATAAAAATGGACTTATCAAGTAGGGAATTGCAGGTTGCGGGTTTAATTGCTCGTGAATATGCCGAAAAGGAAATTGCAGATAAATTGTGTATTAGCCCGTTAACAGTACATACGCATGCAAAAAATATCCGTAAAAAGATTGGCGCAAAAAATAATGTAGGTATTGCAACACGATATTTATTGTCTTTAGATCAGCCAAAATCTTTTATACCTGGTATGTTCTTTTTGTTGTTGCAGTTTTTTATGGTAATAAATGCATCCGATGTGGACATGCGTAAACCGATGAATGCTAATAGGGTTAAAAGAGTTAAAAGATATGTTGTGTAATACAAAAAATAGAGCTTATAAGTTAAAGGCAAGGTTTGTTAGTTTGGGGTTTAAAAGATTAAACGCGTTTTTTTATATATGTAAGTCTTTAAAGGTTGATGTTGCAGGAATGTCTTTAATTGAATTTTGGAACATTCAAAAAGCAGATGCTGAAACGTTGTTGAAAATTGAAAATGTAATAACTATTTTAAAAAATGAATAGTGAAGAATTAACAACATACCTGCAAAAAAACAACTTACTGTTGGTTAACAAAGATGCTTTGTTGGATTTAATGGTAGAAGTTAATTTAAAAACTAAGGTTGATAAGCGTGTAAAATGGTTAACGCAGCGTGATGTAATTGCAAAATATGGCGTTACTAGGCATTGGTTAACCCTTGCAGAGAAAAACGAAAAATCGCCTTTAAAAGTTAAAAAAGGAGCTTATAAAACGGCAAAGAAAAAATATAACGAGCAATCGGTAATTGATACCCAAAATTGGCAGTATGAAATTAGCAATTGTTAAAATTAAAAATAAAATGAAGTTTCATTTAGGTGAAGATAATTTAGATCAGAATTGTAAAGTTGGTAAAACTTACCCGGTAAAGTGTGGTGACAAATTATGCAATCCGCAGCCAGAGTTTGATATGGTAGAATCTTGTAAAAAATGTAAAAAATGGCAGTAGAAGAAAAAAAGAAATTACCGTTTTGGAAAACAAATGTGCATCCTATTCTTGGTTATCGTGTGTCCTATCGTCCGGTAATATCACATGGTTTTGCTAACGAGAATAATAATGCAGTGCCTTTGTCTAATAGTTATAGAGGTTATTAAATTATGGCAAAATCGCATTCTTTTTCAGTTGATGTAGCTGCAGCATATAATGTTGATGTAGCTTTAATGTTGCAGCATTTTTGTTTTTGGTACGAAAAAGTTGTTTCAGATGGTATTAATAAGCATAAAAATGAACATTGGGTGCGGCTAAAATTAACGCAATTACATCATCAGTTTCCGTATTGGGGCGAAAGTAAGGTTAGGCATTTAGTTGATAAAATGATTGCTTTAAAGCTTATTAAAAAGGATGAGTTTAACGAGCGAAAAAACGACCGAACAAAGTGGTATACTTTAACAAAAAAAGCGAAGCAAATTTTAAACATTTTACCGCAAAATTATAGTGAAAAAGTACCTGAAAAAACACCTAAAAATGTGACTGCCGAAATTGGCAATTACTTGACTGCCGAAATTGACAGTCCGACTGCCGAAATTGGCAACTCTATTAATAAGGAAGTAGTTATAAAATATAGTTACTTATTATTAGAAAAGAAGTTGAATGAAAATTTAAGTTTATTAGAAATAATAGCAATGCAAAACAGGTTAAAATTAATCACTGTAAAAAACCAAATAAAAACATTTGTAAAGCAATCGATTTCGGTGGGTGAATTTTACAACAATGATAGAGAATTATTTAAGCATTTTCAGAATTGGATTCGTACACAAAAATTAACAGATGTAAATCTTGAAGATGAATTGAATTGGTTTTTAAAAATGTTTAATAAAATATCAAATAGAGATTTTAAAATTACAGATGCTTTAACGCAAAGTTTTGCAAAACAATTTGCAGTTGGTTTTTCGGGTGATGAAATGGCTAAAGCGGTTAAAAATTTATATAGCAGCTCGGTGGCAAACAAATTTCATTTGCAGCATAATTTCAAATTTGCAACACCAGAGTATTTATTGAAGGATGATAATTTAAACAAGTATTTAAACTTTAAAAATGGCAACTAAACTACAATATCATAAAAATAAAATTGCAGATGCAAAAAACTTTTGGGATGTAAAGCGTGCCGGTGAGCGTTTGTTGTGGCGTTTCGGTTTAGATAAGCCATTTAAACCAAATGCAGATGATGAAATGGCGTTGCGTTCGGTTTTAGCTTGGGTTAACAGGGCATCAAGTGATGCGGTTAGTAATAACCAGTTGTTTGCAAAATTGTATATATATCAATTAAACCAGGCAATCAGATACCATGAAACAACTGTGTTTGAAGAGTTGGTGCAGTTAGAGTTGTCTAAGGTTTTAGATACGCCGTTGCATTTGTTTTACGATGCTTTTATCGGTGATTTGTATGGTAATCAGTTAAACAGGATATCAGAAGTTTCATCAAGAAAGGAAAAGCTGGAAGTTGTAAAGTATGCGCAAAGATTTAAAGAAACTTACAGCAAAGATTATGTTACTGCTAAGTTAGATGAAATGATTGTTAATGCTTTAAATCGATTTAGTTAATGTTTGATTTAGATAAAAATAAAGCTGCAGAAGCTCCTGAAAATGATAATGCTGATTTTTTAAAAGATGTATTAGCGAAGCGAGTTAAGTCAACTGATAAGATAAAGCAAAACGAGTATTTGTTGCGTATTGATAATACAAATAAGTTTTCGAAAGGAAATATTAGTGGTTGGATAGGTTTGGCGAAATCAAAAAAAACATTTGCGTTAACAATGTTTGTATCTGCATTAGTTGGTAATTTAAAGTTGTATTCTAAATTCAATGCTAACGCGTCTGCGAAAGTGTTGTATATAGATACAGAGCAGTCGCCAAGTGATGTGCAAAAAATAACTAAGCGAGTTAAGGCGCTGGTTGGTGATGAGGATGCTTTGTTTATGTATGGTCTGCGTCCGTTAAGTCCAAAGCAACGAATTGAAGCGATTGGTTTGTTGTTGGAACAACATAAAATTGATGTGTTGGTTTTAGATGGTGTTCGTGATTTGGTGATGGATATAAATAATGCTGTTGAATCTACCGAAGTGATGACGTTGTTAATGCGTTGGTCGTTTGATTATGATATTCATATAGCTACGGTGTTACATCAAAACAAAGGTGATGGTAATTCTCGTGGTCACATTGGTACTGAGTTAAATAACAAATCTGAAACTATTATAAGAATTACACGCGATGAAACAGATACGTCAGTAAGTTATATTGAAGAGGTTTTTGGTCGTGGTAAAGGATTTGAGAAGTTTGCGTTTTGTGTAAACGAAAAAGGTTTGCCGGAAGTAACTGAAATTGGTTATGGATCGTTAGATGTAGAAACAGCGCCATGGGAAAAATAATAGAGAAACAAATTGATATCAACTCTGCAATGAGTACTTGCATTCGTTCGGGTGTAAAAGTATATCCGGTTCCTGTTGGTCGTTTGTTTGCTATTGAAGTAGAGAAGCACGACGGAAGTAAAAAGAGATATGATGAATTGGTAACATCAAAAGATGTTGCTAGAGCACAGCGTAAAACGTACATCGCTTATGCTAGGTTAATTTTAAAAACAAAACAAGATGCCTAATGTACCAATAGTAAAGAAAAAACCATGGTCAACAGATCGCGTGCAGCATCGCAGGGTAAAAGATATGCGTTGGTTTTACAACAGTCGTAAGTGGCGAAAGTTTAGTAAAGATTATAAACAGCGTAATCCGTTGTGTGTGTTCTGCGAGCAGGAAGGAATTGTAAAGCAATCCGCAGTAACAGATCACATTGATGTTTATGAGGTGGCACCGCATGGTTTTGATTTAGATAATTTGCAAGATAAATACATGCAACCGCTTTGTAAAAAGCATCATAATAGCAAATCTGGGCGCGAAGCGCACGGTAAATAATAATAAAAGCAGGGGTATGGGGTAAAATCGACAAAGGTTAAACCCGATGTACATCGCCTGTTAGTTGGAATTTTAGTTGTAGTAAAAATAAAAGTAAAGGGGGGTAACGATATGGAGGCTAAAAAGTTAGAGGTAAAATATAATGGTATTGGTAAGGTTAAAAACCTGAATCCAGAGCAGAAAAAGTTGTACGAAATTTTGTTAAAGGTTCCTGCTCCGCCAAAAGATTTTAATTTATCAAAGGATCAGAAGAAATGGTGGTATTGGTTTGGTAAAGAGTTTTTATCAACTAAAAAATTAGTAAAAGGTGATTTGTTGCATTTGCAAAATGCTGCTTTTTGTATGGATCAGAGAAATAAGATTGTTGCAAAAATTAATCAAATGAATTTAGCCGATGAAGATGGTGTTGCTGGTTGGGTTCAGGAGTTTAAGAACGGAACAAATAACATTACTGGTTACCAAAGTTCGTATGATAAGGCTACAAAGCAGTTAGATGATATTTCGCAATATTTTGGTTTATCGTTTGCACATCGCCAAAAAATAAATAATCCGTCTGCAGGAAGTAATGGCCAGTTAAATTTATTAGATCAGATTAATGAAATGTTAAATCAATAAGCAATGAATAAAGAATATTGGAAGTATTTAAAAGAGCATGATCCGATGCATTACAGTGAAATGAAGGGTGATCCAGTAACAGGTTTAGGTTCAGATTTCGGCGGTGGATTAGCTTTTATAGCATTTGTGGCGTTTCTTTTAGCGATCGGTTTTTTAATAGGTGTTGTTTTTGTGTAAAAAAAATAGGTTTAATAAAAATGCAGATACCAACAGAAATACAGCAATCAATACCGTTTCAATATGCGGCAGAGGTAAAATCGGGCAAAATTGTTACTGGTTTACGTATAAAGCAGGCAATTGATAGATTTTATAAATTAATAGAAGATGCTGATGCAAAAGGTTATTGGTTAGATTATAAAAAAGGCTTTGCTGTAATTCGGTTTTTCGAAAAATTATTAAAACATACGAAAGGAAAATCAGCAGGTAAACCATTTTTACTATCACCGCATCAGCAATTCACATTGTTTAACATATACGCTTGGCAAACTTTAAACGAATCAGGAGAGCCAATAAGATTAATTAGAAATGTTTATGAAAAGGTAGCTAAGAAAAACGGAAAAACAGCAGTAGAAGCAGCTGATGGTTTATTTTCAATGGCGTTTGATGGTGAAGAAGGTGCAGAGGTTTATGTTGGTGCTACAAAAGAAGAACAGGCAAAACTGTGTTTTAACCAGGCATCAGAATTTATAAACAAAAGCGCGTTGTTGCAGGAATTGGGTTTTAGAGTGTACCAGAAAGAAATAAAGTTTTTACCAACCAATAGTTTTATGAAGCCGCTTGGTGGTGATAGTAAAACGCAGGATGGAATTAACAGCCACAAAACAATTATTGATGAGTACCATGCGCATCGTGATGATTCGGTAAAAGAAAATTTAGAATCATCATCGGCAGCACGAAAGCAACCAATTACCAAAACAATAACAACAGCCGGAACAAACGTGCATGGCGTTTGTAAGAATTTCGAAGATAGTTGTATAAATATATTAGAAGGCGTATCAGAAGATGATACATTTTTAATTATGATACACGATTTAGATAAAGAAGATGATTGGGAAGATTCTAAAAATTGGATAAAAGCCAATCCAAATATGGGCGTAACTGTTTCATTAGATTTTATGGAAAAAGAATTTCAGAAAGCCAAGAATCAGCCAAGTAAAATACCCAACTTTAAAACAAAGCATTTAAATATGTGGGTAGATGGCGTAAGTGAGTGGATTCCGTCAAAATATTGGAACGAATGTATGCAGCCAATACAAGAAGAAAACTTTGCAAAATTAGGTAATTGTGGTGGGTTAGATTTATCAACCACAACAGATATTACAGCCTATGCCATGATTAGTAATCCAGATGCAAATGGAGTTCGAGATTTAAAAGTTTGGTGTTTTTGTCCGAAAGAAACAATAGAAAAACGAAGCAAAGAAGATCGCGTACCGTATCAATATTGGGCAAACCTAAAACGAGAAAATGCAGTAGATGAAAAAGATACCTATTTAATAGCTACTGAAGGAAATATGGTTGATTATTCCGAGGTTGAAAAAGTAGTAATTAATCAATACTACAAAAACACAACAAAGCACGTAGAGTATGATCGCAAGTTTTCAGGAAGTTTGGTGCAAAACTTAATGGCCGAAAATATAGAATTGTCGCCATTTACGCAAACTTTAATGAATTACACCAGTCCAACCAAAGAGTTTATGCGGTTAGTAATGTCTGGTAAGTTAAGAGTTGGCAAAAATCCGATATTAAAATGGATGCTATCAGGTTGCGTTGCAATTACCGATACCAACGAAAATATAAGAATAGATAAATCTAGGTCCACAAAAAGAATAGATGGTATAATAGCATCAATAATGGCGTTGGCAGGTACTATGGCTATCGAAAAAGAATCAGAAAAAAGCATTTACAATAATCCTGATGTAGAAATAACATTTTAAAAGCATTAAACTAGCATGTAGGAACGCGGTGAACTCGCGAGCTATTAATTTAGTGAGCGAGTTTTAAAAAAAAACAAAAAAAAGCAAACAAAAAAACAATCGTTTATAGAGAGTTTAACCAATGTAGCAATAGGCTATTTAATATCGCTACTCTCTTTGTTTATAATATTTCCAATTTTAGGAATAGAAAGTAGTACAAGGAAAAACTTAATAATCACTTTATATTTTTCTTTAATTAGCATTGCAAGAAGTTATATTTTAAGAAGATTTTTTAATAAAAAAACAAAATGGAAAACAGAAAAATAAAGTTTCGCTTTTGGGATATAAAGCTAAAAGTAATGTGCTATCGCCTGCCGTTATTAAATGATTTTAATCATCCAGAAATAATGCCATTGCAGTTTACAGGATTTTACGATAAAATAGGAAAAGAAATTTACGAAGGCGATATATTAAGTGATTACACTCAGACAGATGAAGGAGTTTTGCAAAGTAAAATGCAAGTATTTTTTGATGAAAAAAAAGGTGGTTGGCGTTTAGATAATAGTTTTAATCAAGATAAAACAAGTAGTGTATCACTTTGGTTAGAATTAAATGATTACCAATACAAAATTATGGGTAATGTTTATTTAGATTCTATCGTTAAATAACGCATTGTGTATGGCATCGTTTTAATGTGCTATACACGTTGTTGTAAACTGTACGGAATATTAACAAATAAATTTATAAATAATGAAAGACTTAATTGAAGCACTAAAAATTTTACTTAAATACGGAAACCCTAAATACCCAACTCATTGCTCACACGATGAACTTAATATAGTAGGTATTGAGCCAGAAAAAATAAGCAAAGAAGATATAAAAAAACTTGATGAGTTGGGTTTTATTGTGCAAATAGAAGGTGTTTACTACGAAGAAGATGATTATAAAGCAGAAGAAAGTAAAATTTTCTCTTTTAGATATGGTAGTGCGTAGTGTTGTTTACGGACGAGTATAACCATTGGACTGATTAAATAAAACAAAATATTATGGCAGGAAAAAAATTTATAAACGAACAAGAATATAGTAGGCCACTAAAGGCAAAGTCTTGTGGTTATACATTGTTAGGTGATGTTTGGGTAAAACCTGATAAGCCTTTAAATGAATTACCAGAAGGGACTAAAGCAAAAGCACTTGGCGGTGGTTATTGGATTAAAAACAAAAGAGGATGGAAATGGTGTACAGGTGCGACCTTTCCAAATGTAGGAGGTGATTGGGATGGAACTGTACTTTTACCCAAATGACACCTAACGCATTGGCTATGGTTTGTTGCGTATAAATAAACTGAATTATTAAAGATTAACAAAAATAAAATTATAAACTAGAACACTAAAGTCAGCAGAAAAAAGCAATGAATTATAGCTGTTGTTGGCTTTAGTTTTCTCTCAAAAAATTGAATTATGAATAAAATAAAAGCAAAAAGCTTAAAGACAGGTGAATGGGTTTATGGTTATTTTATGTATGACTGGGACGGTACGGAAGTTTTAAAACCTATGTTGCAGGTTCTGCCAAACAGAAAAATAATAGATATCACTTCCTTTTATAGAGTTGTAATAGATAAAGATACTATTTGTCAGCCTACAGGTTTAAAGGATTCGGAAGGAATCGATATTTACGAGAATGACTTGGTTATTCACACTATTGAGTCTGAACACTTAGATGAGTCTGATTGGGATATCATTACAGACAAAGTTATTCTGATTGAGGGATGTTGGTGCGTAGGAGCTGTTCAATACCCCTTGTTCGCTTTCAAAAATAAGGTACTAGTTGAGTAATTAAAGCCAAGTATGGCTATATGATTAGTGCGGAATTTAAACACGAAATTTAATTATGAAAAAAGAACTTAGAGAAAAGGTTTGGAAGAAATATAATTGCAAATGCGCCTATTGTGGCGAAGATTTAGAATACAAAAAAATGCAAGTAGACCACATTGAGGCTAAATACTTAGGTGGTAAAGATGATATTGAAAACTATAACCCAAGTTGTAGGCAATGCAATTTTTATAAAAGCACATTTAGCCTTGACCAATTTAAACAGCAATTAGCCACAATAACTGAAAGGATTAAAAAACCATTTATAGTAAGACTCGCAATGAAGTATGGTATTATTTCTTTCAAACCTTTTGACGGTAAATTTTACTATGAAAAAATGAACGAGCATTAATTATATAGCGTGTTGTAGTTTCGTTTTAATGAACTACAACGTATCGCAAATAAAGAAAGTGACGATTTAATATTTACAAAAAAAAATAAAATGAACAATAAAAAGTGCAAAAAAATAGAAAAGCATTACAATAAATTAGTTAAGAATAAAACTATAAAAACGCTTAACGATGCGTTAATTTATAAAAAAGCAATAGATAAGGCTTTTTCTTTATTTGATGTTGGTGAAAGTAAAATTAAGGACGATAACTGGAGTAAATTAACAGAACTTTTGCAGTGGTATAAAGATGAAAAAGTAATTGTGGATTCTTTTGAAGAGAATAGAGGTTCTAAAGACATATCTTGTGATGGTGGTTTTGTAAGAACCCAAACAAATGGAGAAATAACAATTACGATTAACTTAAGAAAAGAATAATTTTATTTTTACCAACGTTAAAATATAAGATTAGTGCAGGCCAAAAAGCACTGATTTTAGTAAATAAAACACTGGCCAACCGCATAAACACTGACTTTTATACTGGGCCACATTATGCATTAATTTTATATATTGTTGTACACTGTGCGACTTAAATTTAAAAACTTTAAAAAATGAAAACATTTAATATAAACCATTACATCTATATACAAATAACTGATAAAGGCTGGGTTTACTTAAAAAAAACAGTTGGCCAAGAATACATAGACGCTTGTATTGATAGAGAACATTATAGAAAAACAATTGATGGCCAGACTTGGTATAAATTACAAGCACATCAAGTTTTTGAATTGATGCCTATACTTGGTAACAATGAAATACTTTACGGTACAAATATAATGATTGAAGAAAAGGACTTAACCTAGCATTGTGTACAACGTTATTGTTGTATGGCTAGTTGCCGAATTAAAAACTTAAAAACCAAATAAAGATGAAATTATACAAAAAATTATTAAAAAGAATTGAAGATGGTGATCCAATATATTGCAATGAAACATTTGCAAAAGATTTAGAAGCCGTTGCAAATAAGCACTTTGGGCAATTAGCTATACAACGTGTTGTGAGTAGTGCGTTTTTAGTACAACACAAAGAAACCTTAATAAACTATGGTTTGTTTAGTACACGAAAAAAAGCAGAAAACTACATAGACAATAATACAGATTTGTTTGGAATACAAGAAGTTAAAATAGCGTAAAGTGAAACTTAATAGCATTACTTACAACTACTTATAAAGAGAATAAAACCAAATCAAAAAGCTATGAATTATAATAAAAATGATTTGAATTTAACGGTAAAAGGTACAGATAAAATAGTAACCAATAAAAATAAGTCAGAGTTTTATAATATAAAGACTGGTCGAAGTATAAAAGTAGTTCGTAATTGCAGGAGCTTTGGTATATGGAGTAGGCGTAAGTTTATACCGTTAAGTAGAATTGAATTTCAGAAACAAATCGATGCTGATTATTCAGAGGAATTGCGTAATGTGTTAGATCAGTTATCTCGGTTATCTGTATAGCGGCAGATAATTAATAATATCTGCTATAAGGCAGATTAAATAAATATAAATAATTAGCTATGAATCAGCAGCAAAAAGCAAATTTGTATCAATTAAAAATAAAATCTCAATTAGCAGATTTAGTTTTGCAAATAGCAACATCCAACGGATTTTTACAATATTATTTTAAAATATTGCCGAAATGCAAAACGCAAAAAGATGCGTTCGAGTTAGTTAATTTAATCTATTACCTACTTTTTAACGAGTATAAATACACTGGGTATAATTCGTTTCGTCAGGTAAAAAATAAATACTTAAAAAATGGATCATCAAAATAAAATAGAAGCATTGGTAATACATTATTTTTTAAACGAAATAAACAACAGTGTTTCGGCCATTGCAGCAAAACTAGAAATTACAGAACATCGTGTGCATGTAATTATAAATAAATATTTAAAAAACAAAACAATTGGCAATGCGTAATAATTTAAAATTAATCACAGTAATAGTAGCAACCTTTGCAATAGCATTTGCAACATCGTTGCTGTTAGAATTTACTATATTTAAAAATCCAATTCGTTATGTATTAGTAATTATGCTGGTATTGGTAGAGCTTTATTTTGGATTTATAACTTATAGATACATGATAACCAAACAAGAGTAACTAATATACACAGCTTAAACTAAAATAAATATCAATTTTACACCGTAAACCATTCGGTGTAAAATGATATTTAAAGCAGCACAACATAATAATTTAACCAGATCGGCAACTGTTTCAGGCGGTGGCGGGTTTTTAAATATGTTTGGTGGTGTAACTTCAAAATCGGGCGTTGCAGTAACTTCTAATTCTGCGTTAACCTTATCAGCATTTTACAATGGCGTTACTATTCTGTGTAACGATTATGCGAAATTGCCAAAACACGTAATACAAAAAACCGATGGCGATATAAATCGTTTATCAAATCACCCTGTAGATTATTTAATAAATCAGCGTCCAAACCAATACATGAACTCTTTTGGGTTCGATTCGGTTTTAATGAAAAACGCAATATTAAAAGGAAATGGTTATGCCGAAAAGGTGGTTAATAGCTACACTGGTAAAGTGGAATCTTTGCAATACATAGATCAGTCAATAACACCAGTAACCGTTAAAAAGTTCGAAAATAAACTTTGGTATCATTTCGATGGTCGTGTAGTTGCTTCAGAAAATATGTTGCATTACAGGTCGCTGTATTCAGATAACGGAATTACAGGAATTGGTATTGTAGCGCATGCAGCAAAATCGTTAGGCGTTGCATTATCTAGTCAAGAATTTGCAGAAGAATACTATGCGTCAAAAGGTATTGGAACAGGTATTGTAACCACCACAAAAGATATGGATCCTGATGCAAAAAAGCGTTATGGTTCGGCATTAAGTGGTGTGTTAAGTTCAAAACAACCATTTAAAGTAGCGGTTGTAGATGAAGCAGGTTCATTTCAGCATATAAAATTAACACCGCAAGAAAGCATGTTTTTAGAAACAAACAAACATGCAATTGGCGAGGTTGCGCGTTGGTTAAACATACCAACATACAAACTAAAAGATACCGAAAATCAAAATAACTCAAACATGGAAAATCAAAGTATTTCTCATGTTTCAGATTCAGTATTGCCGTGGTCAATCATTAATAATCAAGAATACAACGCAAAGCTTTTTACAGATGCAGAGCGAAAAAACGGAATAAAAGCACGTTTTAACACTGAAAGTTTATTGCAATCAGATAAAAAAACGCAATTAGCGTGGTACATCGGGCATATTTATGCGGGTTCAATGACGCGTAATGAAGTGCGTAATAAAATGGGGTTAAATAGTTTGGCAGGATTAGATGAGCCATTAACAGCAGTAAATATGCAAACAATGAAGCAGGTGATGGAATCTTTAAAATTACAAGAAAATGAGTAAACAGATAGTAACTAGAGAAGCGTTTGCAAGAAGCACAGCAGCGGAATTGTTGGCAAAACGTCAAGTAGAGTTTGTGATATCGTCAGAATCGGTTGATACTTATAGCACGGTTTTTAAACAAGATGGTGCCGATTTGTCAAGATATGCAGCAGGTGGAATTGTGTTGTATATGCATGACTCATTTTCGGGCGATGAAGATAATATTTTAGGGCGTGGCGAGGTGTTTAAAGAAGGTGCTGAGTTAATTGGTCGTGTAACATTCGAGCCTAGAGAGATTAACGAAAAAGCAGATAAGATTTTCAGGAAAATAGAAAACGGTACGCCGTTTATGGCAAGTATTGGTGCAAGGGTTATAAAAGCAGAATTAGGTGATGAGTCGCGTGGTGAAGATAAAAACATCGTTTATTTCAGAGCGTGGCAATTGTTAGAGTTTTCTGTTGTTCCTGTAGGTTCAAATCCTGATGCGCATAAAAGAAATGCAGAAACGTTGCAAGAAATAAGAACATCTTTAGTTGCTGAAATACCAGTAATTGCAGATGAAGTAAAACCAAAAAGAAATGTGCGTGAAGCGCAGTTAATTATTAACGGAAATAGAAAGTAAGATGAAAAAATCAAACGATTTAAAACAATTACGCGCTTCAAAATTCGATGCGCAAGTACAAATTAAAGACGATGCAGCTTCAAGAGATGAAGGTAAAAGAGCGTGGTCGGCAGATGAAGAAACACGTTTTGATGCTTTACAAGTAGAAATCGATTCTTTAGATGCTCAAATAGCAAGAGCCGAGAAGTTCGAAAACTCGCAGGCAGCAAGGTCTGTAGGTGGTGAAAATGTAACAGCTCCTGCAGCAATTAATGCTCCTAAAAAAGCAAGTTTAATTGTTGGTTTAAGAGCTTTGGCAGCAGGTAACCAGTTAACAGGTGCCGAAAAAGAATTGCACGAAGCAACGCAAACTCAAATGCGTAGCCAAGGTTTAGAAGCTAAAGAAGGTTTAGTAATGTCGTTGCCAATGCAAAGCAGAGCGCAAACAGTAGATGGTGATGCAGGTGCAAAAGGTGCTGCTTTAGTAGCAACAACGCCTCAATTAGTTACACCATTACAGCCAACTTTAGCTATTGAAGCTTTAGGTGTAAATGTAATGTCTGGTTTAACAGGCAATGTAACATTGCCAACATCAGGATCGTTTAGTTTCGATTATGTTGCCGAAAATGCCGATGTGGCTGGTACAGATGTAAATATTGCGGGGCCTACATTATCGCCAAAACGTTGTGCAGGTGTTGTTGATATTTCTAAAAAATTATTAGCACAAACATCATTTGATGTTGAAGCATACATTATCGAGCAAATTAACATTGCCTATGGTAATGCAGTTTTAAAAAATGCAATTAACGGTCCAGGAGGTGTTGCGCCAAACGGATTGTTAAATGTAATTACAACAAATATAGATACTACTGCAGGAGCAGGAACTTATAAAACTGTTGTAGCATTAGAAGGTTTAATTGATGATGCAAATGCAACAAGTACAAGCCGTGGTTATTTGTCTGGAACAAAATTACGTTCTGCTTTAAAAACTACAAAGATTGATGCTGGTAGTGGTGTTTTTGTAACAGATGGTAAAGAGTTAAATGGTTACGGTTATTTGGCTTCTACTTTAATGCCTGTTTTAGATACAAACAAGCATCCATTAATCTTTGGAGATTGGAAACAATTAACGGTAGGTTATTGGAATACGGTAACTATCATGGTCGATCCGTACACGCAAGCAGCAAAAGGAAATGTTCGTTTAATTATCGAAGGTTTTTCTGATGTAGCGGTAGCAAACGAAAAAGCATTTGCGGTAAACAAAGTAATGACATTGTCGTAGTTTTTTTGATTTATTTTAAAAGCCTTGTTGTTATGGCAAGGCTTTGTTTAAATAATTAATGGAATAATAAATTTTTAAAAAAAATAGTAATGGCAAAATCTAAAACAAAAAAAGTAAAAATACTATTACCGGTGTCTGGTAAGTATTTGTTATCTGATAATGTAGGTGATGTGGTTTCATATCCTTTAGCGTTAGCAGATGAATTAATAGAAAGTAAATACGCAAAAGAAGTAAAGTAATGGCACGATTTACAGAAATAGCACACACACCAGATCCAATAATAACATTGGCAAAGGCAAAAAAACAATGTAGAATTGAAGCAGATTATACTGATGAAGATGATTTGTTGCAAGATTATATTGATGCATCGGTAGCAATTGCCGAGAGCAAAATTTATTGTGCTATTCAAGAACGTAAATATGCGGTTACAGGGAAGTCTTTTAGTGATGTGTTGCAGTTTTCTAAACAGAAAATTACAGCAATTGATAAAATTGAGTACGTAGATGAAGCGGGAAATACACAAATCTTATCAGATGACTTGTATTCGTTAGATGAAGTTGATGCGTACGAAAATAAAATCTGTTTTATAAACGAATCAGAATTGCCAACAGTAAAAAAGTTAACACCAAATGCAGTAACATTAACAGTTTTGGTTGGTTATCCTGCAGGTAAAATTCCGAAGGATATAAAAGCAGCTCTTTTAATGTTAGTTACAGATATGTATGAAAAACGAATGAATTTTGTACAGGAAAAACAAACGGCAGTTGATAATTTATTGCACAAGCATAGATATTATAAAGTAAATGAAATCTAAATTTTATCCAGGCGAATTAAAAACGCGCATCAAAATAATTGAAGAAATAACAACATCATCGCCAACAGGTGAACCGGTAAAAACGGCGCAAATATTTGCAAGTTGTTATGCTAACCAGTTCGATGTTAAAGGATCAGAAGATGAAGATGGTAAAATACGCTTTTTGTTCGATGTAGGTTTTGTGGTTCGTTACAACAAAAATTTTATAAAAGGGCAAATAAACGGAATGCAGATTGAAGATACCGATGGTTTTAAGTACAATATTGTATCGGTAATTTCTAAAATTCCAAAAAGATATTTACAAATAAACGCCATACGTAGTGAGTAAATCTTTAGTAGAAATTCAAGGTTTTAAAGAGCTTCAAACAAAGCTTAAAAAATTGGGTAACGATAAAGATAAGCGTAAAGAAGTTCTTAAAATTTTAGGTAAAGTAGCAAACCCAACAGTAAAGGCGGCAAAGCAATTAGCGCCAGTTAGTAAGAAAACGCATTTGCAAAAACGCAAGGGGCAAAGGTTTGGTACTTATGTAACACCAGGAACAGGGCGAAAAAGTATTGGAAAAAAAACCATGCGGCGTGCTAAAAACCCAACAGTTTATGTAAGTCCGCGCAGCGTAAAGCGTGCCGATGGTTGGTATTTAAGGCAGTTTGTAATAAAGGGAACAAAAAAAATAAAATCAAATCCTTTTATCGACAAAGCGTATCAGCAAACAAAAGGTTTAGTTACTTCTGATGCAGAAAAAAAAGTAGCTAGGTATATACAAAAACAAATTAATAGGCTATCAAAATGATGTTTACAGAATTCTCAACACAAGTAAATACAGATTTAAGGTCGGTAACCAATTTAACAGCTTTGTTATCAAAAGGTGTTGATGGTGTAAGGCCATTAATGGCAGAGGCTGAAGATGGTGATAATTTAGTGGTGTATCGTGTTAAAAACAACGGATTGGCTACAAAAGATTATGCGCAAGAATGGCAGCTTGTGGTAACATGTTGGGCAACAACATACAATACAGCGGTGCAAATTGCTGATGCAGTAATAATTGGTTTGTTAGAATATAGAAAATACCGCTTTGTTGGTGGCGAACCGCAATTTAACGAGCAAGGGCAAATTTATACAGAATTAATATTTAACATTTTAAAATAAGTAAAATGGCAGCAGGTTTAGATTATAAAGGAAACATGCGTATCAAAATAGGTACGAAAACAGTAATGCATGAGGTGGAATGTAGTTTTTCATCAAACACCGAGTTTGAAGAAATTGCAACAAAAGATATCGAGGGTAAGGAGTTTAGCGCTTCAGATATTACTTGGTCAATGAGTAGTAATGCGGTCGCGTCTAATTCAACAGGAGATGCGCAGGTTGATATTAAAGAAATGTTAACGTCGCAAATTGGTAAACAATTGGTGCAAATAGAGTTAACAGATGATGTGTCTGGTAATTTAACTATTTCAGGATCTGCATATATCGAAGGTGTAAATATTACATCAAACAACAAGGAGTATGTAAAGTTCGATTATTCTTTAAAAGGTGTTGGGGTGCCTGTAATTGGTGAAGTAGCTTAATTATGATTATACAACTTAAAAAACAGAAAATACAACTACTTTTTGGCTACGGTGCATTGCGCATTTTAGCCAAAAAGTACAAGTTAAAAAGATTATCAGATTTAGATAAAATCTTTTCAAAACTAAATTTTAAAGAAGGTGAAGAGCCAACGTTAGAGCAGATGGATGTGTTGGTAGATTTAGTAATGGCAGGTGTTTTAAATGCCGATGCAAAAGCTAATGTATCATCTTCTGAAATTGCGGATCATATATTTTTAAAAAACCCTGATTGTTTACAGGAAATAATGGTTTCTTTTTCTGATTCAATGCCAGTTAACGCGGGAAAGTCGAAGAAGGGTTAAAAAAACCTGCGTTTAGTCCTACGTTTGACGATTTAGAGCAGGTTGCATTGGGTGAAATGGGTTTGGCTGTAAATTATTTTTACAGTTTAACACCGCGCCAATTTGCAAATTTAACAATCGGATATAATAAAAAACAACAAGAAGCTACAAAGCAAAGTTGGGAGCAAACGCGCATGATAATGCATACGGTTTTATTACCGTATCAGCAAAAAGGAAAAACATTAAAGGTAACAGATGTATTGCCGTTTCCGTGGGAAAAAGAAATACAGCAAGAAGATCAAAAACCAAAAACACGTGCCGAGTTAGAAGCGTATTGGCAGGAAATAGATAATCAGAAAAACAAACCAAAAAAGTGAGTTTAGCAAACGTTAACATAAAATTTACTGCTGATTTAAAGCAGTTTTCTGATAAAATTCAAAACGCAAACCGATCTATTCAAAAAGTTGGTAAGCGCATGCAATCTGTTGGTAAAGGGTTGTCTGTTGGTTTAACAGCTCCTTTGGTTGCATTTTCTGCGGTGGCTTTAAAAAATTGGGACAAACAAGAAAAAGCAATTGCACAGGTAGAAAATGGTTTAAAAACAACAGGAGGTTCTGTTGGTTTTGTTTCTGCCGAATTGCAAAAAATGGCATCCGATTTGCAAAACAGTTCATTGTTTGGTGATGAAGATATTTTGCAAGGTGTAACAACGCAATTATTGACCTTTACAAACATAGCAGGCGAGCAGTTTAAAAGAACGCAATTGGCAGCTTTAGATTTGTCTGCAAAATTAGGTACCGATTTAAAAAGCAGCTCTATACAGTTAGGTAAGGCGTTAAACGATCCTGTTGCTAATTTATCAGCGTTAAGTCGTTCAGGTATTCAGTTTTCTACAGAACAGAAAACGGTAATTAAATCGTTGGTAGAAACCAATCGTTTAGCCGATGCGCAAACTATTATTTTAGATGAGTTGGCAAAACAATACGGTGGTTCTGCAGAAGCTGCTGCAAAAGCAGGTTTAGGACCATTTAAACAATTGTCTAATACAATTGGCGATTTAACCGAAGATTTTGGTAAAATAATTGGCGAGGCATTATTGCCTTTTGTGGCTAGTGTTAAAAATATTGCATCGGGTTTCCAGTCGTTATCACCAGCAACAAAAAAGTTTATAGTAGTACTTGGCGGTGTTGCTGCGGCAATAGGGCCAATGTTAGTTTTGGCAGGTACTGTTTTGCCTGCAATTGTTACAGGTTTAGGTTTGGTGTTGTCGCCAGTTGGTTTGGTCGTGGCTGCGTTGGCAGGTATTGGTGTGGTTATTTACAAATATTGGGAGCCAATAAAACAAACCTTAGTTGATATTGCTAACTACTTTGTCGATTTATACAACGAAAGCACGGTTTTTCGTGTAGCGGTAGAAGGTGTGGTTTTGGTGTTTAAAAATATGTGGGCGGCTGCAAAGTTTGTGTTTACATCAATAGGTGATTATTTATCTGCTTTAGCAACCGATTTTTCTACAAAATTTAAGTTAATCGGTGCTGTAATGAAAGCAGCGTTAACAGGTAATTTTAAAGAAATTCCAAAAATATTCGAGCAGTATAAAAACGATACTGCTAATGGTATGTTGTCTTTAGCGAAAGATGTTAAAGATAATTGGGGTAATTTAATGGTTGATGTTACTGATAATGTAAATACCGCTTTAGATAATATAGGTAAGAGAGGTAAAATTACATTAAGTAAAAATAATGTTGATGTAAGTGGTGTTGTTGATAAAATAAAAGATATTTCGCCTGTTGTTGTGCCTACAAAATTAGGCGGTGCGACAGGTCGTAAAAAAGCAACAGACTCTTTAGCTGGGCAACGTGGTAAAGATGGTAGAATTACGCAAAATTTAGATTTAGGGTTGTCTAAAGGAATTTCGGCAGAAGGCGAAGCTTTAGATACTTCTTTAAATAGTGTTCAAGATAAATTAATTGATTTTTCAGGGCAAACATCAGATATTTTAACAGGTGCTGCAAATAATTTCGCTTCTAATTTTGGCGAAATAATTGGTGGCCTAATGTCTGGTACTGTTTCAATGGGAGATATTGCTGGTTTGTTACTGCAAACAATTGGTGATTTAGCAACGCAATTAGGTGAAGCGGCAATTGCAATTGGTATTGGTATGATTGCTATAAAAGCAGCTTTTTCAAATCCGTTTACTGCAATTGCAGCAGGTGTTGCTTTGGTTGCTGTGGGTGCTATTATTTCCGGTATTGCTTCGCAATTTTCAGGTGGTGGTAACGATGCTGGTGCATTTGCAAATGGTGGTGTTGTGGGTGGTAACTCGCCAATAGGTGATAAACTTTTTGCGCGTGTAAATAGTGGTGAAATGATTTTAAACACTAGCCAACAACGTAATTTAAACAACATGATATCGCCAGCAAGTCAAATGTTAGAAGTTGTTTTGGGTGGCCAAATTACTGCCGATGCGGGTAAATTACAGTTTGTTTTAGATAAATATAATACGAAAAAACAACGACGTAAATAATGGCAATAACGCAATTAAATATAAAGGTAATTGATACGCACGAAAACAATCGTCCGTTAATTATAGAAAATACACAGATAGAAGCTCCGCATTTGGTTTATAATGGTCAGGATGATAGATTTGATGTTTTTTTTACCAGCGAGTTGCAGTTTAATTTATTGGTAGATAATAAATTGGATGGTCGTTTTTTTCATTTGTTTACAGGTTCAGAAACACGTTACAAAGTTGTTTTAGAAGATGCAGAAAGTAATGAAGTAATTTGGGTAGGTTTCTTATTGCCAGAGCAGTTTAGTGAACCATATAAGGGTGCTTCGTTCTTTGTAGAATTTATGGCTACAGATGGTATTGCGCGTTTAAAAAATAAAGAGTTATCAGCAGATTTTTATAAAGAAATTAAGCCGATACCAACAATATTGGCAGCTTGTTTGTTGCAAACAGGTTTAGAGTTGCCGATTGTAATATCGCCAGCGATTAAAAACGAATTTTTGCAGCAATTAAAAACCGATGAAATAGAAATCAATACAGCCTGTTATCAAGATGATGGTAAAAAGATGTCAACATACGATATTTTAGAAGCGCTGGTAACTTCAATGGGTTTAAAATTGTTTCAATATGAGCAAAAGTGGTGGTTTGTTGGTATTAATAGATTTGCAGATGGTGTTTTATTTTTAGAAAATTACAATAAAAATGGTGTTTTAATTGGTAGTTCTGATTACTACAGAAATAGTATTTCGCCAAAATTTTTAGCAGGTTTAAATATCGATTTAAATCCACCAATACAACAAATGGTGGTTGATTGGGAAAAAGAAGAGCGTGATAATTTATTTCCTTTAGAGGTGAGCGAGTTTTATTTTGATGCGTTTCCTGATCCGTTACCGTATCATTTTACAAAACACTTTGCAGATTCTTTTAATACGTCTGCTACTTTACGTAAAGGTTGGGATTTAAATTTAGGGCATATTACACCTGAACAATTTGAGTTTGATTTGTATAACACGCAGCCAACGGCAGAGCCTGATCCTAATTTTTATTTAAGGCCTTCTGATTTTTATTTACGAATAGAAGGGCGTGTAAATGATTTTGAAGATATACAGCAAAATTACATCGAGTTAACAGAAGAAGTTTTTGTTGAAAAAGGGCGTGAAGTTACTTTTGAGATTGAAGTTGGTATAAGCTCAAAAAATTATTTAGTAGCAAAAGATGAGTTCAAAAATATTTATGAAAATGAAGAAGAAATAGGTAATTTATTTTATTACGAATTGTATTACACGAAAGCAAAAGGAGGTGATCGTGAAGTTTATTTGTCTAACATTCCGCGTTTTGGAGTGATGCATGAAGATTATAACTTAAAATTAGATTACAGCTCAGAAGATGATTTTGCGGAATATATAAAAGGTAAATTAAAATTAGAAAGAAATAAAGTGAATAAATCGGGTTATTTTGGTTTGCGTTTGTTTCCTATAGTATCTCAGCGTCAAATTACTTTTTCAGTTCGTTTTCAAAAAATAAATTTTTCTGTAAAAGGAAATTCTAATGAAGAAGTAGTTTTAAAAAGGGCAATCGATTTTACAACGCAAAATGATGTTGCTGTTTTTCATGGATCTGATGAAATGGCGTTGACAAATCGTAGTTTTTTGGTGAATCCTAAACAGTCATTTGAGGTAGATTTATCGGAGCCAGAAAGATTGTTAGAAGCGACTATTGTAAATTTTTTAAAAGTGCCATACTTCGAATATCCTAATTTTTCGATACAAGCATTAACAGATTTAAATTTAGCAGATTATTTTGAAGAAACATTTTTAAAACCAGGTACCTTTTTTGTTCAAAAGAATGGAGTTGGTGAGTTAATTCCGTTTAAATCTTCAGCGATTATTCAGGATGATGGTTTTTTGCTTTTTTGGCAAATTTATTTTGAAGGTGGTATTGTTAATTCTGATTATTATTTACAGGAAGGTGATAAATTGTTTGTAAAAATACCTGCAAAAACGGCAGCGGCTAGTTATAATAGTTATTTGTATGATAAGTGGTCGCGTGTTGGTTTTTCTGATAATCAAAAATATCATAAAAATTTAGGGCAAATATACCATGACAGCTTGCATCGTTATAATTTAAAGTTACAGGGTACTGCTAAAAAAATAGTGTTTCCTTTAGATATGGTGGATTTTAATTTTAAAGAAAGCCGAGTTTTAATGCCAGTAACTATAGATATTAATTTAACAGAGGGTCAAACCGCAGTTGATTTGGTAGAGTTGATAAATGAAAATGTAACTGATTATGAAGAATAATGTAGCGCATCAATTAATTATAAAAGTTAGGCAGCAGGTAGGTGTTGTTTTGCCGGTGCAAGAAATAAGATTTGATAGTGAGCAAAAATCATTTGATAGCGAGCAGATAAAGTTTGATAAATTTTAAAAACCATGAAAAAAATAAATTTAGGGAGCGCGGCAAATGCAAATAACGGAGATAAAATTCGTATTGGTGGTGCTAAAATAAACGACAATTTTAAAGAAATAATTACGGTTTTGTTTGGTGCTCAAATTTGGGATGGCAATGTTGATGAAAATATACAGGCTTTGTTACAAAATTTATTAACAACCGAAAAAGGGTCGTTTGTTGCGGCTTTAAATTCGTTGGTAGGTGGTCGTTTTAGTGGCTTATATAGTGATCTGGTTGGTGTTCCTGATTTTGGTAGTTATGTGAAAATAAAAGATAGGGATTATGTTTTACACAAGCACACAAACAACACCGATCCATCAAAAAAAGGAATACGCCAAAACAACGATATTGTATATAACGTGCAATGGAGCGCAACAGAAGTTTGGCAAATGGCAATGTGTATAGATGCTACCAAAAGTGCAGATGATAGGGCGGCATGGAACGTGATAAACCCAATAGAAGGTATACCATTAATTTAAAACAAATATATGTCAACATTAACAGAGAGAGTTGCGGCGTTAGAGAAGCAAATTCAACCGCACAAAATTACGCTTACACATGCAGATAATCCAAATTTAACTGCTTGTGTCGAGCTTAAAGAAACAGGAGATGTTGTTGTAAAGTACAACACAACAACATCAACCGAAACACCATTTTTAACATTTGAAAAAGAATAAATTATGAAACAAAAAATAACATTTTTAGCATTACTATTTACAGTTTTAACATTTGCTCAAACCACGGTGCATAACACCAAGGTTAAACTTAAAAACGTTATCACAGGTGTAGTATCAGACAGTTTACTGGTTATAGCACCAAATGATGAAGTTCGTAAAATTCCAAGGTCTGTTTTTTTACAAGGGGTAGAAGTAGATTTAAGTGATTATTTCACCCGAAACGAAATGAGTAGTTTACTAGCAAACTACGCAATTGGCGACCACACGGTTGATACTAACACGCAGTTGTCAGAAGCGCAAGTAGATGCTTTTACAGCTAATAATGGGTATTTAACAACTTTGCCAAGCAATATCAATGCTAGTAAAATTGCTGATGGTTCGGTGTCGAACGAAGAGTTTCAGCTTTTAAATGGTTTAACAGAAGACATTAGTATAAGTTTGGCTCAAAAAGAAGAAACTATAAACAAGTCGCCAAATTTTATAAGTCCTAATAATATAAGTTATCCAACTACTAAGGCTGTTGATGATAATTTTGTTAAAAAGTCTGGCGATACCATGACTGGGAGTTTAAAAGCTACTAACTTTCAAAATGAAAATATAATACTTGAAAATCAAGGACTTCGTGTAACAGGGTTAAACGCTTCTTTAGGTTTTTTAGGTAACGGAACAGGGAATTTCAGTTTTGGATATGGCGCTGGAAACGGAAGTGGTTTACTTAGGTATTATGCGGGTACTACACAAGCTAAATGGGGTGTTGATAGCGGAGGAAACTCAACACAAACTGGTTCAGCAACAGCAAATGATTTTATCGGTGCTTGGAATGGTAAAACACCTGCCGATTTTGAGCCAGCCATGACAATGAGCAGTACTTTTGGTACTTTAAGTGATGCTAAAGGGAGTTATCTTCATGGAAGTTTTGGTTCAGCGGCAACCTTAACTATTCCTGCAGGTGTGACAAATAGAAAGTGGTTAATTAGTACGACAAGTCAGGCTGTTAATTTTGTGGCGGGTAGTGGTGTTGTTATAGATGTAATTGCAAACGGTAGATCTACTTCGTTGGCAATTGGTGATGAGGATAGTATCGGTCAAAGCGCGACGTTAATTCGTGTATATGGTGATACTTATATTTTGATAAAATAATTGTAAAACACCTAAAAAATGGAATTATTAAAACAAATATTAGGAAGTCAGTCAGTAGAAGTTTGGTTAGCAGGTATGTTTTGGAGCTTGCAAGGAATTATAGCAATAAAACTGTATTATTTACCAAGTAAGGAAAAATTCAACCTTAAATTTTGGTTAAATGACAACCTTATTGATGTCGTTAAAGGACTGTTTTGGTCGTTGGTGGCGTTAAGGTTAGGAGATTATTTAATTCAGGTTTTGCGCCAAAAAATGAATTTTGATTTACCTGAAACTACCGATTTTGTGGTTTATATGATTATTATAAGTACTGTAATTCAGTACAAATTGCATCAAAATAGAACTCCTGTTCTAAAAAACAAACAATTAAAATAATATTTAAGCCATTCCTTTTAAATGATTGAGAATATTTTACAGCTATCAGGGGTTTTAGCGCCTGTTTTGTTTGGTTTTTACAAGTACGCAACCGATCGAAAAGATAAGAAGCAGAAAGACGAAATAACAGCGTTAAAGCAAGATAAAACAGCGTCAGGCTTTAATATCGGCTTATTGTCTAACTTAATGAAAATGAAGCTTTACAGCTCTTTAGAAGTTGTAACAAAAGTTTTATTTAATAACACAAAAGCGACTAGAGTGATAGTATTTGTAGCTATTAACGGAAAAGTAGAGCCTAAAAAAGTATATGCGTTATTTGGAGAAAAAGACGATGGCATGCAAATAGATCAGGAATTTAAAGGAGTTGAAATAGATGAGCCATATTTGCATACGCTTCATGAGTTAGAAAAGGAAGGTAGTTTATTGGTTGAAACAATGAAGCTAAGGAGTGGCTTGTTGAAAAACATATATTTTAAAGAGCAAATAACATTTTCTTATTTAAAATTTGTAAAGAGATATCATTTAACAGAAGAAGATGATGCTGTTGTGTATATGAGTATAGCTACAGATAATGATGTTAGCTTTAATTCTATTGAGTTGACAGAAATAGATATTAAAGTAAGCACCACTTACAGGAGTATAATTAATAAAATAGCAAATTAACTATGCATCTACCATTAAAAAAAATAATTGACAGAGGAAACGATCCAACAGGTTTTGGGCATTTTGGAGCGAAAAGAGGAACACGCAAACACAAAGGACATGATATAATTTCTGTTCCTGGCGAAAGTGTAGTTTCTATGATTGATGGTGTAGTGACAAAAATAGGGTATGCTTACAAAAATGCGTTGCAATTTAGATATGTGGAAGTCACAAATGATACTTATCGAGTTTGGTTAATGTACTTAGAACATGCTAATTTAAAAGTTGGGCAAACAGTTTGCGCTGGACAAAGAGTTGGCTACGCTATGGATATTGCCAAATATCATAATGCTAAAAGAGCTAAAAAAAACAAACTACTTAAAAAATCGGAGCGTAAAAAATTAGTAAAAATGATTAATCATTTACACGTGCAAATTTGGAAAAACGGCAAATTAGTTGATCCTAAACCTTATTTGATATGAAAAACACAATACAAATAACGCTTATAATTATATTATCGGTATTGCTGTTTAATCAGTGCGAAGAAACTGCACAGTTTAAAACCACGCTAAAAAACAACGAATTAGCGAAAGCAGATACAATTGAATATTATATTAATGCAATTGGTTTAGGAGTAGCCGAAAAACTCACCTACAAAGGTACGGCTGAGCAACTAGAAGTTTACTTATCAGAAAAAACTAAAGAATCAGATCAGTTTAAAGAAGCTGCAAAAGGTTGGCGCAAAAAGTATAATGCTTTACATATTAAACTAGATTTTGTATTAGATAGTGTTGATGTATTGTTTAACAAGCCAGTACCTTATAATTTCGAACGCACATTCGAAAAACTTACAAAAGACTATGCTTTAAAAGGAATTGCCAACCAAAATGGCTTACAAATAGATTTTAGAGCAAAAGCAGCAGTAACATCATTTACAGGTATTAAGCCAACAGCCTTATTTGATAACCAACTGCAAACAGAAATAACAAGCTCAACAGATGCGTTAAGAGTATCGGGCTTTGATAATTTTAGTTTTTTACCAAAACCAAAGAAATGGAGTTTAAATTCGTCAATTTTCATAAACACAAAAGCCGAAATTCATTTTGGCGTTGGTATAGGTTATAATTGGTGGTCTTTTTAATTTGTGATATTTTTGTGATATTTTAAAACCTTAAAAGGTGTTTTCCTTTTTGTTTGTTGGTTTTCTTTTGTTGTTTTAAAAGTTCCTTCTAAGGAGGCGGTCATAGGTTCGAATCCTATCGGGCTCACTTAAAGCTTCACTTTAATTAGTGAGGCTTTTTTGTTTTCTTATGTTTTGTAATGCTTGTAGCTTCTTTTTATAGTCTTTCTTTATTATTTAATTACAACAACTTATTAATCAAATAACATCTTTTAAGGTACACTTTTAGGCACCCTATTTATACATCAGGTACACCCTTTAATCTTTAAAATTTAACAATAACAAGTTTAATGCAGTTTTACAAGATTATATTTTTATAAAAAAAAGTCCTACCGAAGCAGGACTTAAGATTTTCATCTACGGCATATAACCTTATTGTGATAAGATTAAAAATTAGAAAAAACGATATTAGTTGTGCTGTTAACTTCTAATTATCATGTTTTTAAAGTGATGTATCGTGAATAAAAAATGCTTCTTGTAAAGATGTAATAGCTTTACTTGAAGCATTCGTAGTTTAAAAAAAAATTAAGGTAGTTTCCGTTACGTTCTCTTTTAAAATCAAAAATATGTTTCCAATAATAAGCTGCCGCAACAGCTTCTCTATTATCAGTATCACCACTTAAAACTTTAGAAGCATAATATTTTAAAGGATTATTGTTTTTGTTTAAAATTTCTAAAACCGCAGCCTGATTATTAATTTTAGCTTTTATAATTTGTTGCCATAGTTGTTTTTTTAAAGGCTCAGAAGCATTAATTTGATTTTAAAATGTTGATGTTGTATATGATGACTTTCTAAATTTAAAAGCATGCTTTGAGGCATGTGTTTGTTGTTGCAAAAAATTACACTTACGTTGTTATTACTTAGTTTTGATATTGTTGGAATTGAGATATACAATTCTTGATTTTCAATTACCAAAAAAACAATATCTTCAATAGGTACGGTAGTCGTTTTTATAGGTGTTTTAATTAGTAATTATTCATTTTTGGTAGTTAACGAGCATTTATTTGTAAAAAATAAGGTTCTTTTAAGCATAGTTTTTGTTTTAAATATACAATTAAACAATGTGAACAAAAAGCGTAACGTTTTATATAAATACGTATAATTAATTATTGTGTAGTTTAAAGATGTTTTTTTTATGAAATTTCTGTTTTTTTTGTTAATAAATTAGGTTTGTTGTTTTTTTTATTTTGATGTAAACAATAATATATAATTATAGACGTTTAATACAAAATCAACCTTCAAACCCTTCAAATAATGAAAACAATGAAACAATTTATTAAATTAATAACGTTAGCCATTTTGGTTTCGTTACAAAGTTGTGATAAACAAGAAGTAGAAAAAGACTTAAGTTTAAATGCTATTGCTCCAGAATCAGGTATTTTACCAAGTGAGTTAGGTAGTCATAATACAACGCATAACTGTGCAACGGTATCTCAATTTGGACCTAATTCTTATTGGTCAAATACGCTTGTAAACGCAAGTGAAACAAATTTTTTAAAACAACAAAATAATAAAGCGTCAAACCTTTTTGGAATAGCTAATGTTCCTCTTTACTTTGCTGCAGGAAGTGGTACATTTAATGCGCTTTCTTATGGGCCTCCAAACAATTATATTATTTGGGGTGAAGAAATGTTAAGCGGTGCATTAAATTACGGAAGATCTGCGGTAGCATATATTGTAGCACATGAAGTAGCACATCAAATTCAGTTTAGACAAGGATACCCTTCTGTAACAGGTGCTTCTAATACAGAATTAGAAGCTGACGGTTTTGCAGGATATTTTTTAAGAAGAAGTTATACCACTAATTGGTCTGACGTTATTCCTGCGTATAACTTTGCGCAATCTATAGCAGGGGCTAATGGGTCTTCTCATGGTACAGCTGCACAAAGACGTTCTTCAGTAAGGTTAGGATGGTTATTAGCAAATAACGGAGCTTTATCAAACGCAAACCTTGATTATAACTTTTTTTACTACTATAATAGTTATATTCTTCCAGGTAAGTTAAGACCTAGTGGTGAGCAAAAACCTAAAAAAATAGATGAAAAATTACATGAATTTATGTTAACTAAAATAGAAGAGTTAAATGATATTTATACAGGTAAAATTTCAGAAGAAGAATATGCTAAGTTAGGTAATAACTAAAAAATATAAATAAAATAAAAAAGGTTGATGATTTTAAAGAGGGGTTTTAATGCCTCTCTTTTTTATTATACAATAATCGGTTTTAATGAAGTCATACCCTTTATTTAAAGGAAGATAGTCAATGAAATGTAAAATAATGATTTATACTACTAGTAAACCGTTCGTTAAAACACCGTCTAAATTAAAAATAAAAGTGTTAACTTATGAAAATGGTTCTTTACAGCTTTTTTCATTTTTCTTAGATTTGTTTTAAAATAAGTTGATAAATTTATCTGTTGCACTTATTACTTGAACTTACAATTTAATAAATCTAAATGATTTCAAATTGTTTTTTATCACTTCTATTCACTGGGTTTATTTGTGCCTATGCAGGGTTTCAGATAATAATTTTATATGTTGTTTCTTTAATTAGCAGATGTGAAATTTCAAAAGATATATTATGTTAAGTATAAAAACTAGTACTAATTTGATACATAGTATTGATAAAATTATTTGCAAAAACAGTAGCAACATTTAATTTTTTTCGTTACTCAGAATTAATAGCATATGTTTTTTTCCTATTTATTTCGCTAATTTTTGAAAAATTTAAAAATCCATTTTTTTTTCGACTTCTAAATAAAACGGAACTTCATTAAAATTTACTTCTATTATATTTATAGCAAAACGTTGCAGTAAATAAAAATACTTTTTTTGCTTTTACTTTTTGATAAGTTTAATAAATCTCTACCTGAAGTGTTTATAAAAAAATAGTTTTGTAAATCTAAACTATTTTAGTTGTAGATAGTAAACAGCCAGTTTAATACACAAAACAGCATCACAAATATTCAAATAAATCTAATCAGTCGGAAGATTAATAGTTTTTTTATTTCAATTTTTTTATCAGAATATTTTGATGCGGATGATATTTACAGTGAATGTAAAAATTAAAACGTTAGGTTGAAAGAAGTGAGATATTGTTTTAAAAAAGAGTTAGAATTGAGAGAAATCATCATTCCTAGAAAAAAGTATTTTCAATCTTATAAAATCTATTTTGTTCTTAATAGGTTGATTATTAGTGTTTTTGTTTGTTTTTTGATTTGGTAATTTATATATTTATAGAGAAAAGAAAAAGTAAGTGTATTTGATAGCAGGCTCTGTTTTTTGATATTAAGTTAAAAAACTAGATATATTATTAATAAAAAAAGATGAAAATATTTAACCCCCAAAAAAAATAACAGATGAAAAAGAAAATTATATTATTAATGTTTATGATGAGTGTAAACTTATTTTCTCAAGTAGGAATAGGAACTTTAACACCTAGTGAATCATCCCAATTAGAAATTACTTCAAATAATAAAGGTGTATTAATACCCAGGGTTAATATTGATGATTTAAATACCACAGCACCTATAACTAGCCAAGTAGTTGAAGAAAGTTTATTAGTTTATAATACGAATACAGTTTCAGGTAAAGGTTTTTATTATTGGGCAGAAAATAAATGGAATAGATTAGTTGATATAGATAAGGTTTTAAACATTATAGCAACGCACTCTGATAATCAAACGATAACGTCTTTTTTTTTAAATAATTCTAATATTTTAACAATAGAAATTGAAAATGGAGGTACAGCAACTGTTGATTTGTCTTCATTATTGAATAGAAATGAAGTGTTAACTGGAGCGGGTAGCCCTATAGTTAATGCAATTAATCCTTTGTCAGGTAATTTGTATATTGATGTTGATAATGGCAATTTATATAGTTCGAATGGAAGTATATGGATAAGTGTCACAGAAAAAGGTGTAGATGGAGCGGATGGAAAAACAGTTTTAAACGGAATAGGTAACCCTGGAAGAGGAGTAGGTGGAGACAATGATTTTTACATTAATACTACTACAAATGAAATTTTCGGACCTAAAAGAGCTGGTCAATGGGGTTTAGGAACAAGTTTAGTTGGGCCAACAGGAAAAAAAGGAAAAACAGTTTTAAACGGAATAGGTAACCCTGGAAGAGGAATAGGTGGAGATAATGATTTTTACATCAATACCACTACAAATGAAATTTTCGGACCTAAAAGAGCTGGTCAATGGGGTTTAGGAACAAGTTTAGTTGGGCCAGTAGGAAAAAAAGGAAAAACAGTTTTAAACGGAATAGGTAACCCAGGAAGAGGAGTAGGTGAAGACAATGATTTTTACATTAATACCACTACAAATGAAATTTTCGGGCCTAAGAGAGCTGGTCAATGGGGAGTTGGTGTAAGTTTGGTGGGAGCTGTAGGTGCTTCAGGAAAAACAATATTAAACGGAAATGTTATTCCAACAACAGAAGGAGTTGACGGAGATTTTTATGTAAACACATCAACAAATATGTTTTATGGGCCAAAAGCATCAGGTTCATGGGGAGTTGGTGTAAGTTTGGTAGGAGCTGTAGGTGCTTCAGGAAAAACAATACTAAACGGAAATGTTATTCCAACAACAGAGGGAGTTGATGGAGATTTTTATGTAAATACATCAACAAATATGTTTTATGGACCAAAAGTATCAGGTTCATGGGGAGTTGGTGTAAGTTTGGTGGGAGCTGTAGGTGCTTCAGGAAAAACAATATTAAACGGAAATGTTATTCCAACAACAGAGGGAGTTGATGGAGATTTTTATGTAAACACATCAACAAATATGTTTTATGGACCAAAAGTATCAGGTTCATGGGGAGTTGGTGTAAGTTTGGTGGGAGCTGTAGGCGCTTCAGGAAAAACAATACTAAACGGAAATGTTATTCCAACAACAGAGGGAGTTGATGGAGATTTTTATGTAAACACATCAACAAATATGTTTTATGGACCAAAAGTATCAGGTTTATGGGGAGTTGGTGTAAGTTTGGTTGGAGCTGTAGGTGCTTCAGGAAAAACAATACTAAACGGAAATGTTATTCCAACAACAGAGGGAGTTGACGGAGATTTTTATGTAAACACATCAACAAATATGTTTTATGGACCAAAAGTATCAGGTTCATGGGGAGTTGGTGTAAGTTTGGTGGGAGCTGTAGGCGCTTCAGGAAAAACAATACTAAACGGAAATGTTATTCCAACAACAGAGGGAGTTGATGGAGATTTTTATGTAAATACATCAACAAATATGTTTTATGGGCCAAAAGTATCAGGTTCATGGGGAGTTGGTGTAAGTTTGGTAGGAGCTGTAGGTGCTTCAGGAAAAACAATACTAAATGGAAACGTGATTCCAACAACAGAGGGAGTTGATGGAGATTTTTATGTAAATACATCAACAAATATGTTTTATGGGCCAAAAGTATCAGGTTCATGGGGAGTTGGTGTAAGTTTGGTAGGAGCTTCAGGAAAAACAATACTAAACGGAAATGTTATTCCAACAACAGAGGGAGTTGATGGAGATTTTTATGTAAACACATCAACAAATATGTTTTATGGACCAAAAGTATCAGGTTCATGGGGAGTTGGTGTAAGTTTGGTGGGAGCTTCTGGTGTTGATGGAACTTTGACAGGAATAGTAAACCCTAATGGAGTTTTAACAGGTATAGCAGGACAATTATATACAAATACAGTAACTGGTGAGTTATACAAAACAAAAGATGGTATTACTTGGGAGCTGGTAGACAATGATGAACAAGATATGTCTTTAACTGGTAATATTATTAGTTTAACTAAATCGCTGTCAACGGTTGATTTGAGTAACTCTACGTTAGCAACAAGTGTAACAAATAACACTACAAAAATTGAAAACTTAAATAGGCTAAATAGTATAAGAGTTTTAACTGATCCGTCCTCATCTACAACAATTTTAGATTCAGATGGTACTGTTATCATTCAAAATACAGCGCTCATATCTTTAAGTTTATCTCCTGTTTTGTTACCTGATCCTGTTATAAGCAACGTTGGTCGAAAAATAACAATAGTATACAGAACCTCAGGTTTGGTAAGTTTAGGTATTAATGTTACCACTTTGAGTGGTGGAAATAGAATAAAAGGGTCAGTTTTAAATGCTCTCAATGTTTCTGTTGTAGGAACAAATACTTCTGTAACTTATCAATGTGGGTTAGATCCAGATGGTACTAATTACTGGTATGTTGTAAATAAAAGTTTATTATAGTATAAATATATAGTTATGAAAAAGATTTATATGATATTGATAGTTATTTATGCAATTAAGAGTGTACAAGCTCAAGTTATTAATAAAGGGGATTTTTATGTAGCAAATAATACAATGGTTAGTGTTTATGATAATACTATTAATAATGATGGTAGCGAATTGGTTAATAATGGGGATCTTTATTTTTTTAAAGATTTAGCTAATAATGGAAATATTACTTTTACCTCAAATAATAATATAAGCGGAGTTTATTTTGTAGGGGATGAGCAGCAGATTATTAGTGGATCTGGTTTAACTAATGTGTTTGATATTGAATTTAATAACAGTACAAGTTCTTTTGCTTTTTCTTTAGAGAAAGAATTAATTATACATGGTACTTTATTGTTTCAAAATGGTGTTATACATAATACAACACAAGGAGTATTGAGTTTTCAAAGTAACTCAGATTACGAAAATTTAAACAATCAAAGTTATGCAAATAATAAAGCGAGAAAAAAAGGGAACTCAGCTTTTATATTTCCAGTGGGAGATTATAAATTAGACACATTTATATCTAGGCCGTTAGAAATTAGTGCTTCAGATAATATCAATAATCAATTTTTAGTAACTTTTAATTGGAGTAACTCTGATGTTGATTTTTCTCACAATAGCAAAGAGCCTTCTATTGGTTTAATTGATATGAATGAATTTTGGGAAATCAATAGAGAGATTGGTAACTTTGATGTATCTGTAACATTAACATGGAATAATGTAACTACTCCTGATTTTATAAGATCAAACCCTACAGATATGATTATTGTTAGGTGGAATGGTTTTAAGTGGGTTAATGAAGGGGGAGTAGTTGATGTTGGTAATAATAAAATTACTTCAAACGTTTCTGAGTATGGTATTTTCACTTTAGCAAGTAAGTCAAATATAGAAGTAGCTAGAGTTGCAAATATGTCGGATTCTTTTTCTCCAAATGGAGATGGAATTAATGATACTTTTGAAATTCTCGGTTTAGTTGATAGTTACCCTAACTTTAAGATGAAAGTTTATGATAAATATGGTAAATTATTGTTTAATTATAGAAATAATGGAAATTTAAGTCCTAATTGGTGGGATGGAACGTTAGAAGGAAAAGAAATGCCTGTAGCTACCTATTGGTACGTTATTGATTATAATGATTCAAAGACAAAAGCTTATCAGGGTTGGTTGTACCTAAATAAATAAATTAAATGAAAATACATATTGTATTATTACTTTCATGCTTTTTTTTAATAACTAAAGTTATAGCACAGCAAACCCCTGAATACACTCAATACATGTATAATATGTCAGTTGTTAACCCTGCTTATGTAGGTATTAATGAAGGGGTTAGTTTAGGTTTTTTAGCAAAAACACAATGGGCAGGTGTAAATGGAGCACCAAAATCTATAAATGCTTTTATTCATAGCCAAGTTGGTGAAAATATAGGATTAGGGTTGTTTTTAATTCATGATAAAATAGGACCAGTAACAGAAACGCATAGTTATGCGGATTTTTCTGTAACAATAAAACCATCAAAAAAATCTAAATTATCATTTGGTTTAAAAGCAGGAGCTACTTTTCAACAAATAGGGTTGTTAAAATTAAATCAAACAGACCCCAACGACCCAAAGTTTAATCAAAATGTAAACAAAACGTATCCAAACTTTGGAATAGGGGTGCTTTATTATTTAGAAAGATTTTATTTGGGTCTTTCAATACCTAATATCTTAGAATCATTACATTTTGAAAGGTCAAATGGGATTATTGTCAGAGCTTCTCAAAAAACAAATGGTTTTTTAACTACAGGCTATGTTTTTAATTTAAAAAAGTATTTTAAATTAAAGCCATCAATATTGACAAGGTACAATAATAGTTCTCCGATACTTATAGATATGTCTTTGAACCTATTATGGAAAAACAAATTTGAATTAGGTGTTTCACATAGGTTTAATAATTCATGGAGCGGAGTTGTTAATTTAAAAGCAACTAATAATTTAAGAGTTGGGTATGGTTATAATCATGTTATTTCTAACTTTAGTCGATTTAATTCAGGGTCACATGAGGTCTTACTTCTTTTTAACTTTCAAGAAAACCCCACATTAAATAGATTTTTTTAATTTATTTTCGATACCAGTATACTGTTCTGCCAAATAATGCAGCGCCAACATAGCCTCTAACTTTTAGTTTGTTGTTGTTTTTTAGTTGGATAAAACAACTATATATTTTTCCATTTTTAGGATCTAAAATTTTACCACCGCTCCATTCATCATTATTTTTAGATAAGCCTGTTAAAATATTCATTCCTAAAATAGGTTTGTTTTTACGTTCACCTTTACATTTATCACATACGGAGTTTTGTTTTTCTTTTTCTGTAATTTCGATGATTTTAGCAAAAGCCTTTCCGTTTTTTTCATAAATCTCAATAACAGAATCTACTTTATTGGTTTCTTCATCTCTATTTTCCCACTTTCCAAAAATGGTTTGAGCATTGATAGAAAAGCTAATGATACATAAAAAGCTGAAAAGTGTTTTTTTCATTATTATAAAGATTTAGTAAAGTTAATATCTAAAAATATTTAAATTAATCATATTGAGCATCAAAATTACTGTCCCATTTTTTTTGAACACGTAATACTTGCTCAATAACATCACGAGCACAACCTTCACCACCATTTTTATCAGAAATATATTTTGACACTTGTTGAATCTCACGAACAGCATCATTTGGGCAACATGGCATGCCGACTAATTTCATTACAGGGTAATCAGGTATATCATCACCCATGTAAGCAATGTTTTCGGGTTGTAAATCGTATTTGCTTACTAATTCGTTAAATTGTTTAATTTTATCATGAGCACCTAAATAAATATCTGTAATTCCTAAGTTAGCTAAACGAGTTCTAACGCCTTCGTTTTTTCCTCCAGAAATAATACAAACCCTAAACCCAGCTTTTACTGCTGCTTTTAAAGCATAACCATCTTTAATATTCATTTGGCGTACTAATTGTCCGTCAGGAAAAACGGTTACAATTCCGTTCGTTAAAACACCGTCAACATCAAAAATAAAAGTATTAATTTTTGGTAATAGTTCTTTATAGCTTTTTTCCATTTTCTTGGATTGATTTTGTAATAAGTTGATAAATTTCTTGTTGTTGTTTATTTAATAAATTCAAATGATTTTGAATTGTTTCCTTATCATTTCTCTTTGCAGGTCCTGTTTGTGCTTCAGCAGGATTTAAGGTAATAACTTTATGTGCTGTTTCCTTAATTAGCGGATGTAAAATTTCAAAAGGTATACTATGTTCAGTACAAATATCTGCACCAATTTTATACATATTATTGGTAAAATTGTTTACAAAAACAGCTGCAACATGTAGTTTTTTTCGTTGTTCAGAATTAATAGCATATGTTTTTTTACCTATTGCTTTTGCTAATTTTTGCAAAATTTTAAAATCTTGCTTGTTTTCGGCCTCTAAACAAAACGGAATTTCATTAAAATTTATTTCTTTATTTTTAGAAAAACTTTGCAGTAAGTAAAAAACACCTTTTCTACCCTTGTTTTTTAATGAGTTTAATGAAGCACTACCAGAGGTGTGTACAATTAAAGCGTTTTTTTTATCAATTTTAGAAGAAACATCAATTATAGCATCATCAGAAACGGCGATAATATAAACATCGGCATCCATCAATAGATCTAAACTACTGGTAATAGAAACAATGTTTTTAAAATGTTCAATTTTCGCAATATTTCTGGCATATACTTGTAACAACGATACTTCTTTTGCTTTATTAAAAGCTTTTATTAAGTGTGTTGCCACATTTCCGCCACCAATAATGGTAATTCTAATCATAGGTACGAAGATATTGAATTTATATTATAGTAATTAAACTAATATTAAAAAGGTAAAATATAAAAGAATAGAAGGTTTAATGCTGATTTTGTAAATTAGCTTATTAAAATAAATAGAAGATGAAATTAGATATATTGGCGTTTGGAGCGCATCCAGATGATGTAGAATTGGGTTGTGCAGGCACTATTGCCAAAGAAATTCATTTAGGTAAAAAAGTAGGTGTAGTTGATTTAACTAGAGGTGAATTAGGTACACGAGGATCGGCAGAGTTACGGGATAAAGAAGCAGCAGAAGCAGCTGATATTTTAGGGGTTTCTGTTCGTGAAAATTTAGGTTTTGCAGATGGTTTTTTTAAAAATGATAAAGAGCATCAGTTACAAGTTATAAAAATGATTCGTAAATATAAACCAGATATAGTGTTGTGTAATGCGATTAGTGATCGTCATATTGATCATCCGAAGGGAAGTAAATTGGTTTCAGATGCTTGTTTTTTAAGTGGATTGTTAAAGGTTGAAACGGAAATTAATGGTATAGTTCAAGAAAAATGGAGACCTAAACAAGTGTATCATTATATACAATGGGAAAATGTAGCTCCAGATTTTGTTGTTGATGTAACAGGTTTTATGGATCATAAAGAAGCATCGGTTTTAGCATATTCATCTCAGTTCTTTAATCCGAAAAGCAATGCACCTGAAACACCAATTACAAGTAAAAATTTTACAGAAAGTGTACGTTATAGAGCTAAAGATTTAGGTAGATTGATTGGAGTAGATTTTGCAGAAGGTTTTACCTCAGAGCGTTACGTTGCAGTTGAAAATTTAAGTAAATTAATTTAAAAAAAAGTTTTGTAGATATCAGAAACTGTTATATATTTGCACCCGCAAGTTACATGGTGGTTGTAGCTCAGTTGGTTAGAGTATCGGTTTGTGGTACCGAGGGTCGCGGGTTCGAATCCCGTCTTCCACCCTAAAAGTCTTCTCATTTGAGAAGACTTTTTTAATTTAAATGAAAAAAAACTTCTCAATTATTTTTGAGAAGTTTTTTTTGTTTTTAACCATTGATCATATTTATTTATGTGTTTAAAACGTTTATGAGACCATAAATAGTATTCAGGTTGTTTGTTAATGTTTTTTTCTGCTATTTTTAAAAATTTATCGGTTATTTCAAAATTAGCGTACTCTTTAGGGGTTGTTGTTATTAACTCAAATTCTGTTTCAAAATAACCTCTTTTTATTTTAGTTGTATTCATGTTAACGACTATTAAATCGTGTTTTTTAGCTAAAACTTCAGCGCCAGTATGTACAGGTACTTTTTGATTTAAAAATTGTGCCCAATAACGTGTTTTGTGTAGTTGTGGAGATTGATCGCTTAATAAAATATATAAGGTCTGTATTTTTTGAGCTTCCCTACTGTTAATAGTTTTGTTAAATATTCCGGTAGGTACACCATCAAAACCAAATTTGGTTCGTGAAGATTTTATTACTTTTTCAAAATAAGGATTCTGAATTTTAGTATACGCGCCAAAGCAATTAATAGTTAAATCAAAAGGCATTCCGAAAGCCCATTCCCAGTTTGCTTGATGAGTACCTACTAACGCAATACTTTTTCCTTGTTTGGTTAATTCGTTTATTAGCTCAGGGTTTTTGTAGATGTACCTTTTTTTTATCTCTTTCTTAGAAATAGTAAACGATTTGATACTTTCGAAAATTAAATCAACAAAATGTTTAAAAAATTTTTTACAAAGTGTATTAATCTCTTTCTCGTTTTTATTAGGAAAAGCTAATCGTAAATTATTAATAACTACTTTTTTTCTGTAGCCAATTATGTTAAAGATAATAAAGCGAAAAAAATCAGAAATTACATAAAGCAGTTTCATGGGTAGGATTGATAAAATCCAAATTAAAGGATAAACAATTAAAAATGTAAGCAGTTTCATTCAATTAAAAATTTCAGCAAATATCGTATTAAATCACGAACAATTTACTTTATTAACTTTTGATTATGTTTGTGGTTATAAATATATACTATGAGTCAAATTATTTTAATACTAATCGTTGCAAATGTTTTAGTATCGTATAAGGGATTTAATGATATTGTTTTTTTTGATCGCTATAAGTTTCAGATTCAAAAAATACTAAATGGAGAAAAATTACGAATGTTGACTTCGGGTTTTTTACATGTTGATTGGATGCATTTAGGGTTTAATATGTATGCTTTATATCTTTTTGGCAAGGTAGTGGTTGGTAATTTTGGTGTTTCTTATTTTTTATTGATTTATTTTGGAAGTTTACTGGCAGGAAGCATGTATTCTTTATATCAGCATAAAAAGGAATTTTATTACAGCGCTGTTGGAGCGTCAGGAGCAGTATCAGGAGTGGTATTTTCATCAATAATGTTGTATCCAGACATGGAATTAATTATGCTGCCAATTCCAATTCCTTTACCAGGATATGTATTTGGAATAGGGTATTTATTGTATTCTATATACGGAATGAAAAATCAAGTGGGTAATATAGGGCATTCAGCACATTTAGGAGGTGCAATAGGGGGCTATATATTAACTTTAATTTTAAAACCTAGTGTAATAGGTAACAATACCCTAATGATAGGGGTGATTGGTGCGATTATAGTTGGTTTGTTTTTGTTTGGAGATAAATTAAAACTAAATAAATAAGCATAAAAAAACCGAAACATTTGTTTCGGTTTTTTTTGAGCGAAAGACCAGGTTCGAACTGGCGACATTCAGCTTGGAAGGCTGACGCTCTACCAACTGAGCTACTTTCGCATTGGCAAATAAAGATTGTTAAAGTCTATCTTCTAAAGACTAGAGCGAAAGACCAGGTTCGAACTGGCGACATTCAGCTTGGAAGGCTGACGCTCTACCAACTGAGCTACTTTCGCATTGGTAAATAAAGATTATTAAAGTCTATCTTCTAAAGACTAAGAGCGAAAGACCAGGTTCGAACTGGCGACATTCAGCTTGGAAGGCTGACGCTCTACCAACTGAGCTACTTTCGCATTGGTAAAGAATTTTGCAATTTCTTGCAGTTGCTTTCTAATAAAATTAATTATGTTGTAAAGCGGTTGCAAATATAAGATGTTTTCTAGTATTTACAATAGTATTTTGAATAAAATTAATAAAATTTTTGATCTTCTCGCATAACTTTCACAAAATGAAATCCATAGATATCAAATCCTTCATTACAATAAAATTTGTGCGACTTCCGATTACCTGTATAAGTATTTAATTCAGCAACTTCACAACCTTTTGCTTTTGTATATTCATAAATCCATGAAAAAAACTGTTTCCCTAAGTTTTTACCACGATATGTATCATCTATGATAACATGATCAGGTTCTACACTTTTTCCAATATAATGACGAGTCGAATACCAAAGTCCACAAATACCTATTAATTTATCGTTGTCAAAAATACCAACACACTCGTAAGTATTATAAGTAGCCATTTCTATAATACGTTCTTTTAAAATATCGTCAGGCGTAGTAGTGTTTAACTTTCTTAAAAGAGGAAGAATTATTAGTATGTTCTTCTTATTAATAGGTTTAAAATTAATATTCATTTTTGATTAAAGATATAGTTTAAAAGAAATAAAAAGCTAAATTACTACACATAAATTAAATTATTGAGAATGAATTTCGTTTTTTAGTAAAATTATGTATTCTTTAGAAGAAAACTAATTTTGAAGATTTATAGGATAAAATATGATAATTAAAGAAATTTCAGCTGAAAAAACATATTTGATAAGAAAAAATATTTTACGTAACGGAATAGATTTACCATTTAAATTTATTGGAGACTTTGATGCAGACACTTTTCATTTAGGTGCTTATCATTCGGGAGAGTTAGTGGGGATTGCTACTTTTATTAAAAATAAAATGAGCGGTTTAGAGCAAGCACAATATCAATTAAGAGGAATGGCAACTTCAGAAAAAGGAAGAGGAAAAGGATTTGGTAAACAAATAATAAAAGAAGCTAAAGTAATTTTAAAACAAAAAAAAGTATTTATTTTATGGTGTAATGCCCGAGAAGAAGCAGTAATGTTTTATGAAAAACTAAATTTTACTATTGTTGGAGAGGAGTTTGAAGTTGCTAAAGTGGGGCCACATTATAAAATGTATACTGAAATTTAGAAATAAAAAAAACTCAAACCGTTAAGTTTGAGTTTTGTAGCGAAGAGCAGATTTGAACTGCCGACCTCAGGGTTATGAATCCTGCGCTCTAACCAACTGAGCTACCTCGCCGAATGCGGGTGCAAATATAGAACTTATTTGCTATTAAGCAATAAAAAACGAAGTTTTTTTTTAAAAAAATAAAGATATATCTTGCCAACTTAAGAAAAAACAAATGAGTAAAGTAAAATTCGAATTAGAGTTTCCTATACATGCATCACCAAGTATGTTGTATAACTGTTTAGCAACTCCTTCAGGATTAGAAGAATGGTTTGCAGATAGAGTAAATTCTCGCGGGAAATTAATCACATTTATGTGGGATGATTCTGAAGAAGAAGCAAAAATTTTAGCAAAAAAGACCAATGAGCGTATAAAATTTAAATGGGAAGAAAGTGAAGATGACGAAAGTTATTTTGAGTTTAGAATACAAGTAGACCCTTTAACAAAAGATGTGGTGGTAATTGTAACCGATTTTGCAGATGATGAAGATGCTGTTGATGAAGCAAAAATGTTATGGGAAAGCCAAATAGAAAGTTTAAAACATAGTATTGGAGCATAATCTTTTAGAACTGATAATAAAAACTCGACATTTTGTCGAGTTTTTTTATGGCTACTAATAAGCTAAGCTGTAAATTTGCAATCAAATTTTTTTGAGGAATGGTAAATTTTAATGGAAATATAATAACAGAAAAAGCATTACAGTTATCTACTAATAATAGAGCGTTTAAATATGGTGATGCTATTTTTGAAACCATAAAAGTAGTAAATACTAAAGTTGTTTTTATTGAAGATCATTATTTTAGATTGATGGCATCAATGCGAATGCTACGTATGAAAATTCCGATGAAATTTACCTTAGAGTTTTTACAAGAAGAAATTTTAAGAATAACAAAAGAGCTTTCAGGTGTTGGTACATATAGGGTTCGATTAACAGTTTATAGAAAAGATGGCGGTTTTTATAACCCAAAATCAAACGAAATAGATTATTTAATTGAAGCTTCAGAGTTTAATTATGTTGAAAAATCAAATTATAAAGTCGATTTATATAAAGATTTTTATAACTACTCTGGCTTGTTATCAACAATAAAAACATCTAATAGAATGTTAAATACATTGTCAGCTATTTTTGCAGATGAAAATGATTTAGATAACTGTATTTTATTAAATGAGCGGAAAGGAGTTGTTGAAGCAACCAATGGAAATGTTTTTATTATAAAAGATGATGTTATAAAAACGCCTGCTTTAAATGAAGGCTGTATTAAAGGAATTGTTAGAAAAAAAGTAATTGAAATTTTAGAAAAACATCCTGATTATACTATCGAAGAAACTGTGATTTCTCCGTTTGAATTACAAAAAGCTGATGAAGTTTTTGTAACCAATGCGATTATAGGTATTCAACCTGTTACTAATTATCGAAAAAAAGTATTTACATCAATAATAACTGATAAAATAAAAAGTAGCCTTAAATTATTAACAATAACAGGTTAATTCATTTGAATATCGCTAGGAGCATTAGCCCAAATTTTATATTTACCACCTTTTTGTAGTAGTTTTTCTTTCCAAAGACCTTCATTATTAGTGGTTAGTATATTTTTGTAGTCGTTTTCTGAAATAAACCAAGAATCTGTATTTAATTCATTTTCAAGCTGATTTGTTTCCCAGCCAGAATATCCTAAAAAGAACCGAATATCTGTTGGTTTTAACTTGTTTTCGATTAAAAGCTGTTTTAATAATTCAAAATTACCACCCCAATAAATACCATTAGCAACCTCTATACTGTTAGGAATTAGTTGTGGTACTTTATGTATAAAATACAAATTATCTTGTTCAACTGGGCCACCTTGATAAATTGTAAAATCACAATCTATTTCAGGTACTAAATCGTTTAAAACATAATTTAAAGGTCTGTTTAAAATAAAACCAACAGCACTTTTTAAAGTATGTTCGGTTAATAAAATAATGGTTCGTTTAAATGAACTATCATTTAAAATAGTTGGATCAGCAATTAATAATCTGCCTTTTTCGGGTTTAAGAGCAACCATATACGTATTATTTTATCTGACTAAAATAAGTAAAAAATTAATAAAATTTTAACATTTTTATTATAATTTGTTTTAAAAAAGTAAAAAACGGTTATATTTTTTCTAATTTTAAAATAACTTCTTGTCGTTTTCGAACAGAAACAGGAATTGTTTTTTTATTTTTTAAAACTAAATAACCGCCATCAGATTTTATAAACTCTTTGATATACTGTGTGTTAACTAAGTGACTTTGGTGTACTCTTATAAAATCAAACTCTTTTAACATGTCGGCAAAATATTTAAGTGTTTTGCCTACCAAAATTTTTTGATTTTCAATTAAAAAGAACTCAGTATAGTTATTATCGGACTTACAACGTATAATATCATCTAGATTTACAACAATAATCTTATCAGAAGTGCTTAGAGAAATTTTTTGAGGGCGTTGATTGGGTTGTTTTATTGATTGTTGTAAAACGGTTAATTGTTCTTTGTCGGGTTTTAGTTGATTTTTAGCTTTGTTAATAGCGTTTGATAAATCTTCAGATGTATAAGGTTTTAAAATATAATCAATGGCAGCAAATTTAAAAGCCTTGACCGCAAACTCATCACTTGCAGTTACAAAAATAACTTTTGACGATAAATCTGGGTGAATTTCAAGAATATCAAAACCAGTACCATCACCAAGCATAATGTCTAAAAATAAAATGTCAGGTTGTTTTTTTCTTAATAAAATAGATGCTTCAACAACACTTTTAGCGGTGCCAATTATTGTTATTTCAGAATGAAATGTTAGAATGTCATTTTTTAGCATAGCTAACGCGTTAGGTTGATCTTCTACTAAAATTGCGGTTAATTTTTTCATACATCAGTTAATTTAAACGACGTTATTTCTGGTCTTACATTAAATCTAACCTGCCATAAGTGCCCTAAAGCCCTGTTTATATATAATGTTCTGCCATCATTTAAAACAATTTTACCTGCGGTGTATTTTTTGTTTTGTACGGGTAGCATTGGAGCCGGTAAGAAAGGAGGTTTTACTTGTCCTCCATGAGTATGTCCTGCTAAAACCCAACCTTTATAATTATTCCAAACATCTAAATCACATACATCAGGATTGTGACATAGTACAAGGTTCGCTTTTTTTGCATCATGTTGTAACATAACAGGTTTTGGGTTAAAATTTAGTCCCCAATAATCATCAAAACCGATGATGTTTAAACCGTTAAATTCTTTTTGTTGATTTCTTAAAACAGTAACACCAACTTCTTCTAATAATAAAGAAATCGTGTTTGCAACATTGGCTTGACGCCAGTTTTTACCATAATCATGATTTCCTAAAATGGCTACTGTTGCTATTTTACCTTTAACAGCATGTTTTAAAACTTCTTTTAATTGCTCAAATTGTTGCTCGTTTTCATAGGTTACAAAATCACCAGTATATACTACAAAATCAGGATTTTGTTTTTGTGCTTTTTTAAATGAGTCAATAATATAGCTATAATCAAAACGATTACCAACATGTATGTCGCTAAGTTGCATTAAAGTTTTACCGATAAGGTTTGTGGGTAGATTCTTTATAGGCATTTTTTGTTGAACAAATTCTAACCAAAATGGTTCTATTTGCCAGCTATATAATCCGCAAACAAATCCAGTTCCAAGTAATCCGAGGATTGATTTTTTTACAAATTTTCTTCTTTTCATAGTTAAAAATCAGTTTTTAAAGGAATTTTAAATTCAATTTTGGTTCCAATTATGCTATCTTTTTCTTTAATTTCATGAGCATTAAAAGTACTTTTTTTAGCTATACTTTTAATACGTTCTTTAGTAATTGATATAGCTAAAGAGTTATGTTGTTTTGAGTTTTGTTGCTTTTTTGATTGATGAATACCTATACCGTTATCAATAATACAGCAGTGTAAAAAACTTTTTTTACTATAAAAGTTAACGATTATTTTTCCATTTTTAATAGTGTTAATTCCGTGTTTAATACTGTTTTCTATAAAAGGCTGTATAAGCATTGGTGGCACCAAAACTTCTTCAGCGTTTAAATTTAAAGTTGTATTAATTTCGTATTCAAAAGAGTGTAAACTCATTTGTTGTTCTAATTCTATATAGTTTTTTAATATGGTTATTTCTTCAGATAAGTTAATTTCTTCTTGTCTAGAGTTGTGTAAAATTCCTCTTAATAAGGTTGCAAATTTTCCTACTGTAGTATTTAATTCTTTTATTTTTCCGTTATTTCCTAAGGCCTTAATTCCGTTTAAAACATTAAAAATAAAATGTGGATTCATTTGTAATTGCAAGGCTTTTTGTTCGAGCGATAACAAATGATTTTCTAGTTTTAACTTATCAATTTTAGCTTTATTTTTAGCTCTTATTCTTTTTATGTAAGTGTAAAGTAAAGTGCTAATAAATAGTGCTACAAAAGCGATTAAAGAAAGTTTAAACCATTTTTTTTGATGTATTGGAGTATCGATAAAAAAATGAAATTGTATAGGTTTACTTATAGTTTTACTTATTTTAGATTGTACGGTAAAAGTATAATTACCAGGATTTAAATATGGGAAGTCAACAGTATTTTTGTTTGTCCAGTTGCTATATTTATTGTTTAGCTTGTAGCGATATAAAATGTTTTTTGGAGCATTTATGTTTACTGTTTTATAGGTAAAAGATATGTGATTTTCGGTAGGTTTTAATGGTAGTGTTTTATTGTATTTATTAATATTTATGCTATCTAAAGATTTGTAAACAATTTCAATATTTTGAAAAGTAATTACTGGTTTTGATTTGAGAGTTGTTTTACTTTTTAGTTTATAAACACCTTGATTTTTTGTAGCAATCCAAATATTTTTTTGTTGATCTTGAAAAACCGTATGTATACGGTTGGTTTTTAAAGTATTGTATTTGTTAATGTTTTTTACAAAAAGCAGGTTTTTATCAAATATTTCAATTCCTTCATTTTTTGAAATAACCCAAAATTGATTGTTAATATTTTTAATGTTTGTAGTGCTTCTTATAGAGCCAATAGTAGTTTTAATTGTATCATTTACAATTAACTTAACACCATTGTTATAAGTTGTTGCAATAGTTTTATTTTCATCAAAAAGAATAGCGGTATAATGATCTAAATCAATTCTTTTTAATAGGGTAGGGTTAATTAAGTTGTCTAATTTCCATAAAGCTTTATTGGTAGCTACCCAATAAAATTCGCCATTAAACTTTAGGTCATTTATGGTATTTAAATCAATTTGAAAGTTAGTTCTAATATTTGAAAGAAAATCTTCACGAACTCTTAATATTCCTTTTTCGGTTCCTAAAAAAGTATGTTTTGGTGTTGTTAGTATACAGTTGATTTTTTTATCTTCAAAATTGTAAAAATCATTGTTGTTTTTAATACTTAAACCATTGTTTGTTCCAATATACAAAGAGTTTTTTGTAGCTGCTATTGTAGTTGTATTATTAGCTGCTAATTTGTTTTTGTAGTTGATAAAATCTATTCCATCAAAACGAGTAATACCTTTGTTGCTAGCAAACCATAGATATCCGTCATTATCTTGCGTTATGTCGATTATATTTAAACTAGGTAAACCGTCCTTTAAATTATAGTTTTTAAAAATGTTTAATTGAGCAATTGTTTGAGTTGCAATTGTGGTAAAAAAAAGAAAAAATAAATAATTTAAAAACTTCATATTAACAAACTTAATTAAATTAAACGTCATTGCAATTGAGTAATCTTTTTTATTGATTACTTTTTTAATTACAATGACGTTCTCCCCAATTATTTAATTTATTTCATAGCGTATAAACGCTTGTTATTGGTATCTGGTTTTATGTGTTTTAGGTCTCCGTAAGGTTTTGTTAAAGGTTTTAACACACATAAAACTGATGTTTTTCCTTTAATAAGTAGTTTACTCCCTTTTATTTTGTAAGTCCATCTGTATTTTTCTACTGGAATATTTAACTTATTTATTTTTACCATTAAGTCATCATCATTAGCTATAAAATCCATAATTTCTTCTTGCATAACAAAGGTTGGTATTTCATTATCTGAATGTAAATAATCAAGCTCTAAATTAATAGGGATATTAAACTGTTGTGTGTATGGCTCGCCGATGTAACGTTCTCTTTCATTTGTTAAGGCCGAAAACCAATCTATTTCTTTTTCATTTGGATATTTTTTTGCAATTTCTTTCGATAAATCTACTGTGCCTGGCGAATTAGCTGTTGGATAAAATATATAATATGGTTGCGCTAAATAATGGTTAGAAAACTCACCTCCAAAAATGTTAAAGTAAGGAGAGGCAACTATTTGCGGAACTTTATCAGTAGAAAATACTCTTTTTAAATTAGTTAATAATTCATCTTTTTTTCCCAATCCATTTGAATGAAATACAATTTTAGTATTTGAATTAATTCCTTTGTTTAATTTTGGAAGCGATTTTTTATTAATACTTTTTTGTAATGATTCCGTTGTAATTTTGTCACCATTTATCACCGTTTCAAGATTCATACCTTTAAAAGGATTACTGTAATTAACGATATGAATATCACCATACGGATTTTCAGTAGCATTTTTATTCATCCAGGTTATAATTTCTTCCAACGAATATTCTTCGTTGATAACACGGTAGTTTTTTTCTTTAAAATAAGCCCTTGCGCTATCGTAAAATTTACCATCACTTTTATCGTATCCGGCAATAAATACAATTGGTTTTCTAGAGGTTACATTAATTTCTTTTGCGGTTTCTTCTTTTTTAGCAATATTTCCCAGCTCTTGTGTATTTTTTTTTGTTTCATCACAACTTGTAAATGTTCCGATTAGTAGTAGTAATCCCATTACTATGCCTACTTTTAAAATGTGTTGTTTCATAGGTTTTATTTTTGAGGTTATTATTTATTATTGTTGTAAAATGATGGTTACATTTTTCTCTAAATTAAAATTTGTAGATAATTTATTTAAAATGTTAGGCAAGTTCCTGTCACTAAACCATTGACCATTTTTTTGTTTTTCAACAGAAGCTATTAATCCGTTGTTATTTATCTGTAATTTTAAGCTGTTGTATTTACTTAAATACATTTTTAATACTGATGAATAATTGTTGTCTGACCACATAATACTTGTTTTATACAGTCAAAATTAGGGAGGAAGTAAGGTGTAATTTGAAGTTAATTAGAATTCGTAGTAGATAAATTAGAATTCGTTGAAAAGGTGGCTATATAACTTAATTTATGCTTTTTAATTTACTCAAAGTAGGCATTAAAGTAGTTGTTGCTTAAGATACTTTTAAGGTTATAAATTACTAAATGTTTAAAAAGTTCATCTTTATTATACAGGTCAAATAAGTTATTTTCTTTAAAGACAAGGTTGTCAATTCTAAAAAAATAAATTTTAACTATTAATTTTAAGTTTACTTCTGGTTTGATATTACCAGAGATTTGTGCTTTTTTTAGTAGATTGTATACTGTTTTATTAGATAATTCTTCAATAAATACGTCAAACAAAGCACTTGCTTTTGGGTAGTATTTATTTAAACCAAAAAGAAAAGAGGGGTTAAAGTATTTTAAATACTCAAACCCTCTTTTATAAATTAATACAACACATAAAATAGGGTCGTTATTGTTTTCTTCAACAACATTATTTATATCTTGCCTATATTCATTTAATAAACTATCTAAACTAGAAGTAACTAGTTCTTCTTTATTATTAAAATAAGTATAAATTGTTTTTTTAGAAATACCAAGCGTATTTGCAATTTCATCTAACGTTACTTGTTTGCTTCCGCATTGGGTAAATTTAGTGATAGAAAATTTTAACAAATCTGCTTTAGTAATCATAATAATTTATTTATTTCCAACCTCCACCAAGAGCTTCGTATAAATCTACAATTGAAATCAATTGTTGTAGTTTACTGTCTATAATATTAAGTTCAGCACTTAATACGCTTTGCCTTGCTGTTAATAGATCTAAATAATTTGCATATCCATTTTTAAGTAAAATTTCAGAATTATTTTCTGCTTTACGTAGTGCTTCAACTTCATTTTTTCTAAATTCAAATTTTCTAACTTCAGACTCATAAGAGAATAAAGCATTTGAAACTTCACTACCAGCAATTAATAAAGTTTTTTTAAATTGAAGTAAAGATTGCTCTTGTTGTGAAAGTGCTACTTCTTTTTGTGTCTTTAACTTTCTCTTATTAAAAATAGGTTGTGTTAAACCTCCAATGATGTTTGTAAATAGAGAATTTGAGCTAAATAGGTCATCTATATCTAAACTTTGAAAACCACCAGCTGCTGTAAGTGTTAATGATGGGTATAAGTTACTTTTAGCTACATTACTTAACTCAAATGACTGAATTAATCCAAATTCTGCAGCCATTACATCTGGTCTATTACTTAGCAATTTAGAAGGTACACCAAGAACAATTTCTTGTTCTATTTTCTGAAGATCTAAAGTACCTCTCTTAAAATTTTGAGGTGTTTTTCCTAATAGAATACTTAATGTGTTTTCAGTTTTAAAAATAGCACTTTCTATATCTACTTGTAAAGTTTTTGCACTATTGTATTGTGCAATATTTTGGTCTACAGCAACTTGAGTTACTTGACCAGCATCTTTTAATGCTTTTATAGTTGTAACACCACTTTCTCTTGTTGCTATGGTTTGCTTTGTTATTTTTAATTGTTCATCTAAAGCTAAAAGATTGTAATAAGTGTTTGCAATACTAGAGATTAATTGTGTTTTTACTAATTGATGACCAGCAACACTTTGCAAATAAGCTGCTTGCGAAGCTCTTTTATTGCTTCTTATTTTTCCCCAAATATCTGCTTCCCAAGATAGATTTGCAGTTAAATCAAACTGATCTGTAGATCTATCTGTTAAAAAAGCTCCAAATTGAGTGTTTTTAGATTGCATTTGATGTGTCCAGTTTGTTCCTATGTTTACAGAAGGTAAATAGCCTGCTTTACCTTGTTTAGCATAAGCTTCTGCAGATATTATTTGTTGTAAAGCAATACGAACGTCCATATTGTTTTGTAAACCTTCTGCAATATATTGTTGAAGGTATTGGTCTGAAAACAATTTTTTCCAAGATACATCTGCAATAGACACGCTATCTTTAGGTAAATTTTCTGTTCTGTACAGTGCTTCAGTTTCAGTATTTAATTCTGGTCTTACGTAATCTTTTGCTACAAAACAGCTTTGTAGTATAAAGGACATTGTAATTAAAACAAGTCCTTTTTGAAGATTATTTTTCTTTATAATTGATTTCATCTTTTTTATTCTTCTATTGTTTGTACTGCTGGTTTTCCAGAAATTTTTTCTTGTAACCATTGAAATAATATAAATAAGATAGGAATTACAAAAACTCCTAAAATAGTACCAATAAGCATTCCTCCAGCTGCTCCAGAACCAATTGAGTTGTTTCCTTCAGAACCAACACCTTTTGCTAACGCTAATGGCATTAAACCTAAAATAAAGGCAAAAGAGGTCATTAAAATTGGACGTAAACGTGATTTTGCTCCAAGGATTGCAGCATCAACAATACTTTCACCATTTTTTCGCCTAGCTAGCGCAAATTCTACAATAAGAATGGCATTTTTGGCGAGTAGTCCAATAAGCATAATCAATGCAATTTGGAAATAAATGTTATTTTCTAGCCCTAAAAATTTAGTGCTTATATACGCTCCAAATACACCAAATGGTAATGATAAAACAACTGCAAATGGTAGTAGGTAACTCTCATATTGTGCACTTAATAAGAAGTACACGAACAAAATACTTAAAGCGAAAATAAATGCTGTTTGGTTACCTGCATTAACTTCCTCACGTGTTAAACCAGAATAAGCAACGGTATAATTACTTGGTAATTTTGCAACTTCTTCTTCAATAACTCTAATAGCATCACCTGTACTATAACCGTCATTAGTTGCACCAGAAATCATTGTAGAATTGAATAAGTTAAAACGAGTTACCGATTGTGGACCATACACTCTTTTTAAAGTTACAAACTGTGTAATTGGTGTCATTTCTCCAGATTCAGTTCTTACATACATGCTATTTAACGCATTTTCATCTGCTCTATCTTCTGGTAACGCTTGAATATACACTCTAAATTGTTTTCCAAATCTAGAGAAATCTGAAGTATAAATTCCACCTATATATCCTTGTAGTGTTGAAAATATACTAGTTACAGAAACTCCTTTTTCTTTTGCTAAAGGCACATTAACTTCCATTTCGTATTGAGGATAGTTTGTGTTGAATGCAGATGTTGCATATTTAATTTCTGGGTGACTCATTAATGCCATAGAAAACTCTTTATTAGCCTTATCTAAATCTGCAAATTCTCCTCCGAACTTATCTAATAAGTTAATTTCGAAACCAGAAGAGTTTCCAAAACCACGAATACTTGGTGGAGAAAAGAAAATGATGTTTGCGTCTGGAATTCTTGATGCTACACCAAATAATTTACCTGTAATAGCTTGTGCTGAAAGTGATGGGGCTGTTCTATTTGCCCAATCTTCTAGTTTTATAATTCCAAAACCAAAGTTACTACCAGCTCCACTAATTAAACTTCTACCTTTAATAAAGTTTACCGCTACAATACCATCGATACTTTCAATTTTATCATATAATTTTCTAGACACAGCATCTGTTCTGTCTAAAGATGCTCCTGGTGGTAATTCTATATTAGCAAAAATAATTCCTCTATCTTCATTAGGTACAAACCCGGTTGGAGTTGTAGACGAAGCCCAAAAGATTCCACCAATTGCTATTAACAATAGCAAAGCAGAAACAAATTTTCTTTTATATAAAAATTGTAATGATTTACCATAACGTTCTATAGTTGCGTTAAACCCGCGGTTAAATAAAGTATAAAAACGTTTTAGTGGACTTTTTCCTTTTAACGACGCGTCTTCTTTATGTTCTTTTAATAGTAAAGCACATAATGCGGGACTTAATGTTAATGCGTTTACAGCTGAAATTAGAATGGCAATAATTAACGTTACACCAAACTGCTCATAAAAAACACCTGTTGGTCCTGTTACAAAAGTTACTGGAATAAATACAGCTGCCATTACCAAAGTAATTGAGATAATTGCTCCAGAAATTTCGTTCATTGCAGTAAGTGTCGCTTTTTTTGGGTTCTTTTCTCCTTCGTCCATTTTAGCATGTACAGCTTCTACAACTACAATGGCATCATCTACCACAATACCAATTGCTAATACTAAAGCGAAAAGCGTTAATAAGTTAATTGAATATCCAAAAACACTCAAGAAAAAGAAGGTACCAATAATTGAAACAGGCACTGCAATTGCAGGAATTAATGTAGATCTAAAGTCTTGTAAAAAGATAAAAACTACTAAGAAAACTAATAAAAAAGCTTCTAATAAGGTGGTAATTACTTTATCAATTGAAGCGTTTAAGAATAAACTTGTATCATAAGGAACAAAAACATCTAATCCTTCAGGTAAATCTGCTTTTACTTGTTTTAAAGTTACTTTTATGTTTTCAATAATTTCTTGTGCATTAGATCCTTTAGTTTGAAAAATCCCCATAAAAACAGCAGGGTTTCCTTTACTCATGGCGTTAGATGCGTAAGATTGTGCATCTAATTCAATAGTTGCCACATCTTTTAAACGTAAAAACTCTCCGTTTCCTAAGGCTTTAATTACAATATCGCTGTATTGTGCTTCATCTTTAAAACGACCACTATAGGTCAATGTATATGAAAAAGACTCTCCATTATTCTGACCTAAAGATCCTGCTGCTGCTTCTAAATTTTGTTCAGTAATTGCTTTAGAAATATCAGAAGGAATTAAGTTGTATGATGCTAATTTTTCTGGATTTAACCAAATACGCATTGCATAATCTTGCTGAGAAAATACACTTACATCACCAACACCACTAATACGTTGCATTGCTGGTATAACGTTAATTTTTAAGTAATTCTGAATAAAAGTAGCGTCGTAATTATCGCTTTCTGAATACATAGAAATAAACATTAAGGCACTCGTTTCTTGCTTTTGAGTTGTAATACCTGTTTGTATTACCTCTTGTGGTAATAAAGGTGTTGCTCTAGATACACGGTTTTGCACGTTTACTGCAGCAATATCTGCATCAATTTCTTGATCAAAATATACTGTAATTTCTGCGGTACCGTTGTTAGAGGCTGTAGAGGTAATGTATGTCATACCTTCTACACCATTAATTTGCTCTTCAATAGGTACAATTACACTCTCTAATACAGTTTCTGCATTTGCTCCTGTATAATTTGCAATCACTTTTATTGTTGGTGGTGCAATATCTGGGTATTCTTCTATAGGTAAGCTAGTTATACTAATGACTCCTAGTAAAACGATGATAATAGATATCACTGTCGAAAGAACGGGTCTTTCAATAAATGTTTTTAACATGACTAATATGTTTGGTTGTTATTTAATTTCTGAATAAAGTTGCAACTGGTTTTATAGCTTCTTCAAAAGAAGTTTCTAATGGAGAAATTTCCATTCCATTTCTTAGTTTTCCAACTCCAGAAATTATAATTTTATCATTTGTAGTAATTCCAGATTCTACCACATATAAATTATCTACGGTTCCTTTTACTTTTAAAATGGAAGTTGCTACTTTATTACCTTCTCCAAGTTTAAATATCATAATATTTCCTTGTTGTTCAAAAGTTGCTGACTGAGGAACAACAATTGCATCTTTATATTCTATAGGAAATCTTATTTTACCACTGTTACCGTTGGTTAAAATTTCATTAGGGTTGTTAAAAATTGCTCTTATCTTAATAGTACCTGTATTTTGGTTTATTTGACCCGTGCTAGTTTGAATACGTCCTTTTTCAGAATATTCTTTTCCATTAGCTAAAATCAAGCTTAAATCTGGTGAGTTTTTAATCCGTTCGGCTTTATTTTGACCTTCAGATCGTTGTAAATGATCGATGTATTGTGCTTCATTAAAACTAAAAAAAGCATAAACTTTATCTATTTCACTAACTGTTGTTAATGCTTTAGCATCATTTGGGCTAATTAAAGCTCCTTCTCTAAAATTGATAGCACCTACATAACCATCAATAGGGCTTTTAATAGTTGCGTAACCAATATTGGCAGAGACACTACTTAAGTTTGCTTTTGCTTGCGCTAAGTTTGCTTTTGCAGTTTCTAATTGAACCGCACTTATAATGTTTTTTTCTACAAGCGGAATTAATTTATTTACTTCTACTTGGGCAACATTAACCCTAGCTTTTGCTGCTCCAGCATCTTGACTTAAAGATTGCGTTTCTAACTTAAATAACATTTGTCCTTTACGTACTTTTTGACCCTCATCTACATATACTTTTTCTATATATCCAGATGTTTTTGCTCTTACATCACTATTTACTATTCCTTCTATTGTTGCAGGATAATCTGTAAAACCAGTTACGGTTTTTCTTTCAATCTGTGAAACAGGAAATGAAGCAAGAGGTGCTTTTACTGCTACTTTTTTTTGTTCTGTTTTTCCACAGCTTACTATAATTAAGGTTAAACTTAACATTAATATGTTATATATTCTATTTGTAATCATTACGTTGTTTTTAAAAATCGAATTTTTTTTCTATTATTTTTATTCTTAATTCTTCTATTGAAGCTGTTGCTCCGTCGATAAATTTGATATAGTCATTATGAAAATTCAAATCAAATTTTTCTTCTTTTTTTTCTATTGTATGTTCGTTTATACTTTTTTTATATTCCTTTATTTCTAAATGTAGTTCTCTTACTTCTTGCCATTCACTTATAAGGTTATCTATGTGTTGTACTACCGAATCTTTATTGATGACAAAATATTTTTTACGATCACCAGTTTTTGTAAAGTATTCTATCTTGTTTAAATCTTGTAAATGATTAAGGTGTGTAGAAATTGTGCTTTTACTAGCGCAAAGAATGGTTACCATTTCTTCAAAAGTTGCGCCTTTTTTTCCTGTTAAAATAACATAAGCTAAAATACGAGCAGCAACAGGAGCTAAGTTTTCTCTATTTTCTAAATGAACTCCAAGTTTTTCAACTAGTCGCATTTTTTCTTCGCAAATTTCTTTCATTTCTATTTGTTTTACTACTGTATTTTGAATAGAAATTATTCACCTACAGTAAAATTCTATGCAAATATAATATATTAGTTCGGAACAATCCGAACTTATCGAAGTTTTAGTTTATTGCATTATAAATATTATTTATAATTGAGTAATTAAGACCTGAATTATTAAAAGCATCATGTCTTTTCTTAAGAAAAGACATGATGCTTTGATTAGGTGTGAGAATAAATTATAGGGATTTATTTAAAATAGATTTTCTGTTTAATAACAATCAGTTTTTATCTGCTTGTTATTTTTGAATTTACTTAATGGAGTATTTAGTTGTTTTAAACTAATAGCTTCTAAAACAGCCACAACACCATTCATCATAGCAATAGAACCGCAAATCATAATGGTTCCATTATTTTTTAATGTGGATGCAATTAAGGTTTGTTGCTTTAAAATAAGATCTTGAACGTATTCTTTATTTTGCTCTTGTGAGTAAGCAATGTGAATATTTTCTTTATTTAAATTTGTTAAAAACGGTGCATACATTTTTAAAGATTCTTTAGTTCTTCCTCCCCAAAATAAATGGGTTTTTGAAGTGTTTTGTAACATTCCTAAAAAAGGCGCAATACCTGTTCCGTTTGCTATTAAAATTGTGCTTTTTGATTTTTTGGGAAGATGAAAAGTCTTGTTTTTTTCAATGTTAGCAAGCAATGTATTTGCTATTTTAAGATTGAAAAGTAAATTAGAACATACTCCAAATTCGTGTTTTTTAATACTTAATAAAATGTCATCATTAATTTTTCCGACAGAATATAAGCGTTTCAGGTTATCTTTTTTAGGAGTAATGGCTAATAAATCTCCAGAAGAAAAATGTAATTTTTTAGAAGGTTGTAAACGAATTAAAAATGAGTTGTCGATATTTAAATTTGTGATAGATTTTACTGTAAAAGCTTGCTGCTTTTTTGGTTTAATAAGTTTTTGCTTTAACGCTAATTTAATTTCAGTTATTTCGTTCCATTGGTTTGCCCAGTTTTTAAAATCGCTGAAATTTTGATTATTTATTTTAAAAATAGGTAGAATAGGAGAGAAGTTATTTTTCTTTTTTAGTTGCTCATCAATAGTAATTGCAAATTCACAATAATTAGGGTATGCTAATGAACCAAATCCAATAACAGCATATTTTATAGGGTTTGGTTGTTTAATTTTTGCAGTTAATTTTAAAAAGTTAGTAGCATTTGCAGGCGGATCTCCTTCACCATAAGTGGCAGTTAAAATAATTAATTGTGTCGCTTTTTTATAGGTTGAGTAGTTGTTTAAATGATCAATAAAAACTGATTTTTTATTAACAGTTAAAGCTTTAAATAAAGAAATAGCCATGTTAAAAGTGTTACCACTTTCTGATCCGACAAGAATTATGATTTCTGCATTTTCTTTCTTAAAAATATTTTTTGGTAATTTACTTTTCCGCTTTTTTGCAATAGTCATAGCAAAACCAGAGTAAATAAAAAATAGAATTGCAATACAAGATAAGAGTAAAATTATAGACCAAATAATAGTACCACGACCGGTGTGTAAAAACAAACTCAAGTTTGATAGTATTTTTGTTAAAGGAAGCTTTTTTTCGCTTATAATTTCACCAGAATATTGATGAATAATCAACTCTTTATTTTTTAGTTTTAAGAAAAAATAATCTTCGGGATCATCAGAAAATGGAAATTCAATACTTTTAACTTCACTTAATGATGTGTTGGTGAATATAGGAAATTTGTCAATCGCAATTTTTTTATTTGAAGAAATCTCTGAAAAATCAAAAGTATGTTTGATGTTGGTTTTTGGTAAAAGAGAAAATTTTTCTAAAGATAAATATACGGCTGTTATCGTGATAATTAAAATAGGAATTAAGGTAAAGCGGCCCAAAATTATATGGTAATATTGATTAAAATCATCTTTAATGATTTTAGAAAAAAACCGTGTAATTCCACCTTGTCTTTTAATGATAAGAATACTACCAGTAAGGGTAATTAAAAAGAGCAACAAAGAAAAGAATCCGACTAAAAATCGTCCAGTAGATTTTAAAAATAAAGAGCGATGTAAATTAGTTGTCCATTTAAAAATCGATGCTTTAGAAACGACTCTACTTATTTTTTTACCCGTATTAGGATTAATGTAAAAAGTTTTATTTTTTCCGTTTTTGGTAATTACTGCAGCGGTCACAAAATTATGTTCATTAACTTCTAAAGTAATTACTTCTTTGTACTCTTTTTTTAAGGATGAAATTGTTTGAGAAAGTGTAACCTCATTTGTTTGTACAGCATAAGGTTTTAACTGATTTGATATTGGTTCGAAACTTAAAATAATACCAGTTACAGCAGCAATAAATATAAAAATAGATGAAGATATAGCCAAAGCTAAGTGGCTATATCTCCATACAGAAGTTGTAATTTTCATTAAATGTTTTTTGTAAATTATTGAGGAATCATACGGATGTAGCGTATAAATCCTTTTCCTTCAACTTTACTTTTTACATTTTCAGTAGTAAGTTCAAACTCAACATCATCTTTATAGTATTCCTGATCTTCAACGGCAGATTCGAATCTGATTTTGTAACCGTTATTTATTTTGTTATTCGGTATTTTAAGAACACTAATAGTTCTGTTTCCTCCACTAACAGTTGCGCCTGTTATAGCGTCAATATCAGCCCTTTTTTTACCTTGAAACTTCCACCATTCGGTTATGTCAGAATACCAATCTTCATCGTCACCTTGCACGTATAAAGTTTCCTCATATTCTCCTTTAGGGTTTATTAAAGAAACGGTAATATAAGCACCTTCACCTGTATAATTTTTTAATTGAATCATACATTTATAAGTTGCACTATTTGAAGTAGTAAAAGCCGTTACTCCAAATGCTAAAAATAAAATTAGAAATATTTTTTTCATGTTATTTGTTTTATTTTAAAAAGCTAATATCCGTATTTTTTAACGATTCATTTTCTTTAGCTAAATCATATAAAGTTTCATCAAAATCTGTTTTTACAGTTTTATCAGCTCCTTTACTAAGTAATAATTTTATGATTTTATCATTTTTAGCAATTAGAACTGCTTCTTGCAAAGCTGATAAGCCTTTGTTGTTTTTTGCGTTGATATCAATTTTATAATCAGCTATAAAGTTTAACATAGCAATACTTTGTTTTTTAATGGCTAAATGAAATAACGTGTTTCCGTTTTTTTGTGCTTGTTTAACACGCATTCCTTTAGCTTTTAAAAGTGTAAGTTTTTGTTGAAATTCTTTTGTTTTTTTAGAGTTAAAGGTTTTAAATAAATGATAATTTAAGTTGTTACCTTTGGTGTCAACAATAGTTGCGTTTGCTCTTTTTTCTAGTAAAAATTTAACGACCTCTGAATTGTTTCTTAAGCTATTGGTAAGCGCAGATTTTCCTTCATTGTTAGTATGATTTATATTTTTAGTTTTTGAGGCTAACAATTGTATAACTTCGAAAGAATTTCTTCTTGTAGCATTAATTAAAGGAGTATTTCCACTGTTGTCAATTTGATTAGCATTAACTCCTTTGTTTAAAAAGTAGTTATAAACGTTAATATCTTTATTACCATAAGCAATATTATGAAGTGGAGTTATACCATCATTATTGGTAACGTTAGGATTGATACCTAAATTTTCTAAATATTTAATAAAACTTAAAGGGTTATAGCCACTTCGTGAACCGATGGTTGATGCTAATATAGCATTATCTCCATTAGAACTAAGTTTCTTATAAGAGACTCCTTTTTTTATTAATAACTCTAGCATTGCTTTGTTGCCTTTGTATGCCGTGTAATTAAAAACCCCATTGCCGTGGTTATCTTTACTATTAAGGTTTAACCCTTTATTGATAAAATAATCTACCAGCTTAAAATCTTTTAAATGACCAATTAATAATAATAAGGCATTCGCACCTTTTTCGTCAACATCCGTTTTAATATCAATACCATTTTTGATAAATAAATCATATATATCTGTATTGGTTTGTCCTGCAACAGCAGCAAAAGTTAATGGTGAAAAGTTATGAGAATCTTTTAAATCTAACCTTGCTTTGTTCTTTATTAAATATTTAACCAATTCTAAATTACCTTTATAGGCTGCCCAAAACACATAAGTTCTTTTATCATGGGTTAGTTTATTAACATCATTACCCTTTATATTTAAAAGGTGTTTAATAACTGTATTTGAAGCTTCTGCTAAAATAGCATTGGTAACCGCATCAAATCCGCTAGGATTTAATGCGACTGCGTTATTGTTTTCTTTTATTTTTTGATTAATAATAGTAACAGTTGGTTTTGTTTTCCAAAAGGCACGATCAAAAAAGATGTTTTTTGTTTGTGCTTGTATTATACTTGCTATAAAAACAAGTAATAGTGTTAAATTTAATTTTTTCATTTATTCTTTATTAAAATTTATAACGTAAAGTTGCTCCGTAGCTAGTAGGTTGAATTCTGTTCAAATATACAGTACGGTAAGCATTATACCCCACCTCATTAAAAATATTGTTTCCATATATATCTAAACTTATTTTTTTATTAAATTTATATGAAGCTTGTAAATTTACAGTTGTGTATGCTTTTAAATTAAAGGGTTTTGTATTTGGCTGTACACCAACATGTGTGTACTTTCTAGACCATACATTATGTGGGCGTTCACCTAAAAAGTATGCTCCGGCTGCTAATGATAATCCATCTAAAGAATTATTGAATGCATATCTTGCCCAAAAATTTGCGGTATGTTTGGGTGTGTTTATTGGGCTTGAGTTGTAATAATAATCTACATGATCTTTGTATTTTGCATCTAAATATGAATATCCACCAATAATTTGTAAGTTAGGTAATACACGACCAATTAATTCGACCTCTACACCGTTTCTTGTATCTTCACCACCTTTAGTAAAATATCCTAAGCTATTTCCTGAAGCATCTAATACTTCTAAATTTAAGTTTTTACTACTTGTAAAAAATGTAGTTATGTTAAAACGTAAAGCATTATTAAACCAAGTAGATTTTATTCCTGTTTCTAGTTGGTCCCAACGTTCGGTACCTAATTCGTTACCGTTAATATCTGTGTAAAAAGAGGTCATAGGATTAGAGCTACTAGCATACGAACCAAATACAACAATGTTTTCATTAGGTTTAATATTAAAACCAACTAAAGGGTTAAAAGCATTATCACGTTTAGAGCCTGCTAATGTTCTTCCTAAAAAGTTACCCTTTGTTCTTTCTAAAGAGCTGTAACGTAAACCTAAAAATACATCTGCCCAAGAGTTGATACTAATTTTATCTTGAATGGTAAACCCATATGATTTTGTTTTAGAACCTGAAGCTCTTGCAGGGTTTAAGGTAACACTAATTCCTGAAGGTAATTTATTGTCAATAGGACCTGTAAGGTCTATTACGTCAACATAAGGATCAGCTGTTGTGTAATTAGTTGTGTATGCTGTGTTATCAAATTCATTAGTTCTATAATCTATTCCTATTTGAAATGTATGTTTTAATGATCCGGTTTCTACATCTTTGCCTATTAAATCTAATTGAAACACACTATTATTGTCGTCTCTACCACTAGCATAATACTCTCTATAGCGTTGTTCATCTGTTAATTGATCTAATCCATTTCGAGGACTTGCTTGAAAAGCGTAAGAAGTTTCGGTATATGTATTTAAATTAGATGTAAAATAACCAGCTTTTAGAGTTAATTTATCGCTAATTTTTCTGTCAAAACGAATAGCATAAGTTGTATTAAGGGTACTGCTTCTGTCTGAATCAAACCCCATAAAGCGATCGTTTGATAATTTATAAATGTTGTTAACATCATAACTACCTATGTTTATGGTTCCTTGGTCAGGCGTACGGCTATCATCCATATAATCCATTTCTAAAATAATAGATGTTTTATCATTTGGTTTCCACGCTAAAGATGGATTGATGTATAAGCGATCAGAGCTTACGTTTACACGATAACTATCTGCTTTATCATAAGCACCAGCAACTCTAAAAGCTACTGTTTTTTTCTTATCTAAAGGACCATAAAAATCAAAAGTAGGGCGTAGTTTACCGTAGCTACCAGCTCTTAAACTAACTTCACCGCCTTCATAAAATTTAGGGGTTTTTGTAACTACGTTAATTACACCACCTGCAGAACCTAAATCGCCGCCTAAACCTTGACTAATGGCTGATATTCCTTTTAAAACTTGTATGTTATCTACACCAGCCATATCAGTAATAACACCGGTTCCTCTAAAATCAGAATTAATACGAACTCCGTTTTTTAGTATTGGAATACCTCTATAACCTCTTAACGACATACTTTCTTTAGTGTTACCATAGGTAGCAAAGGTGTATACACCAGCTACGTTTTTAGTAACATCACTAAGACTTAATGCATTTTGTTGATCAATAAGTTTATGCGATAAAACAGAAATACTTTGTAATTGTTCATTAGGTGCTAACGGTAATCTTGTAAGCGTTTCTAGTTTTTCAGCTCTTTTATTACGTGCTCCAAAAAGTTCAACTTCTTCCAACTGAGTGTCAGATTTTAAAATAAAAACTATATTATTTACATCTTTTTTTACAGTTATTTTTTTTGATAAAGAGGTAAAACCTACAGCACTTGCGGTTATTGTATAATTTGAAAATGGGATGTTTTTTAAAACAAAAGTTCCATCTTCTTTTGTTTCAGTACCTGCTGTTGTCCCTTTTATATAAACATTAGCATAAGGTATTATATTGTTGTTTTCTGATTTTACAATTCCTTTTAAGGTTGCTTGGCTAAATGCTGTTTGAATACAGCTACATATTAATAATACTATTGTAAAAATTCTCATTTTTTTTATTTGAGAGGTTATTTAAAAATTATTTTTTAACGAAAGATTCAATTGTTTCGTTGATAGTTTCTTCTTTGGTTATTTTATCAGAAAATAAATGCTTGTACAACGGTTTGTTTTGTACTTTTTTTTCTAATGAAAGGTTTTTGTTTCTTCCATAAACTTCATCCCATTTGTTTCTAACCAATTGCCATTTGTTGGTGTTTTTTAACCACCAATTTTGAGCAGCTTTACACTTGCTATCAGCAACTTTAACGTAGGTGTTGTATCCTTTTTCGTTAGCTAGTACAATATCTTTTTTACCTGGTTTTCTAATAATTTTTTTGTTGTCTTGATCGTGTACCCATCCGTAGTTTGTAATTTCATGGCGGTTTCCTCTTTCGGTTACATTATAGTCGCTACGCTTTGTGTATTCTCTACGTGGTAAAGGCGCGTCTGTAGTATTTTCCCAATAACTTTTTCCGTCTACATGTACCCAAGATCCTGAACCTTCGTAACGCGGACTGTCATCAACTTGATATACTTTTTGTGTCCATTGTTTTTTTACATCAGCTTTTGTTTTCTTTTGATAAAGCCAATTATTATCACCATTAAACATGTAAAAATCTTGATTTTGATATGCCCAATCTTGTCGCCAATGTTTTACAATATGTGGTTTTGCAGGATTACCAACTTGTAATAAATGCTGAATTGAAATGTTGTTTTTACCATCTTCAATTAATTGTGCCCATTCTAAACCCTTAGCAATTTTTGTTTTTGATGGTTTATATAAAGAATCTTTACTGTTGTTAAAAGTTTCAGCAAAATTGAAAGTAACTTCAAAACAACCGCACATTTTTTTTATAGCTGCTTTGTCTTTTGTTTTTTTACTTTGAGCATTTATTGTTAAAGCAGTTAATAATAGCATGCTTCCTAATAATACTTTTTTCATTTTATGATTTATTTTTAGTTGAATTATTTTTTTGACAAAAATATAAATTTTATTTAGATTGATTTAAAATAAAAGATATATTTGCAGAAAATTATTAAGAATGTTTCTAAATAGAAAAATAATAGGTTTTTTTACTTTTATAAGTTTAGCTGCTTTTTCGCAAGAAAAAACAGTGCAAAATGATGAAGGTTTAGAAATAAATGAGTTAGATGAGGTAATTGTTACAGCAACAAGAACTGCACGTCAGTTATCATCAATACCAATGCCTGTTACATTAATATCTAAAGAGCAGATTATAAAATCGGGAGCAATACGTTTAAAAGATATTTTGTTAGAGCAAACAGGAATCGCTTTAGTTTCTGACTTTGGAGGTTCAGAAGGGGTACAGTTGCAAGGAGTTTCGGCAGATTATACTTTAATTTTAATTGATGGTGTTCCGGTTGTAGGAAGAACTTCTGGAAACATTGATTTAAACAGACTAACAGTTAATAACATAAAACAAATAGAAATAGTTAAAGGACCATCATCATCCTTATACGGTTCAGAAGCTATTGGTGGCGTAATAAATATAATTACAACACAACCTAAAAATGAAAAATTAAAAGGAACCGTTGGTTATTATGCAAAAGGCGGTGCTGCAAATGAGTTAGATATTAATACAAACGTTTATGTGAAAAGGAAGGGTTTTGGATTGGTTTCGGGAATAAATTTAAACTCCAGTAATGGTTTTGATTTATCACCTGAAACTACTCCAAAAACAACAGAAGCACACCAAAATTTTACTGGACATTTAAAGTTAAGTTACGATTTTTCTAATCAACTAAAAGTTAGTATAACAAATCGATTTTATCAACAAAATCAGCATAAAAGTAAACAAACCGATTGGAATGTTAATACCACAATTAATCATAAAATAACCGACAAATGGCAGTTAGATTATAATTTTTATACCACAAAATATAAGGCAGAAAGTGTATTTAATAATGATGAAACATTGTATAAACAAACTTTACTACGACCAGAAATTAAATCGACAAATAAGTTTAATTACGGAACTTTAATTGCAGGAGTAGGAGCTAATTTTGACGCTTTAGAAAGAACCGAGTTCAATGGTATTAAAAAATACGATACACCTTATGTATTTGGACAGTTTGATTTTAATCCAACCCATAATTTAAATGTAATTATAGGTGCTCGATTTGAAAATAGTAATCAATACAAATCAGCATTTACACCCAAAATATCATCAAGCTATAAAATTAATAATTGGCTTACCGCAAAAGCATCGGTAGGTTACGGATTTAAAGCACCTGATTTTAGGCAACTATATTTTAATTTTAGAAATTCCGCAAGCGGATACGTGGTTTTAGGAACCCAGTCGTTACATGATCTGTATGGTGATTTACCAGAAATACAATCAATTGAAAAAGAATTAAAACCAGAAAGTTCTATTGGTTATAACTTCGGATTTGAATTAAAACCATTACCAAGCTTAAAACTAAATATTAATTTATTTAGAAATGATATTAAAGACTTGATTGATACGTATGATACTCAATTAAATGCTTCAATATTAGGTTTACCCGCCGGAACACGTACATTTTCGTACAGAAACACAAACAAAGTATACACACAAGGAGTAGAGCTAGAAGCGAATTATAAACTATCCTCAAATTTTAACATTTTAGGTGGTTATCAATTTTTAGATACAGGCGATAAATCGCAAGAAGATTTAATAAAGTCGGGCAAGGTTTTTTACAGAAGAACACCATCATCTTCATCAGAAAAAATGACAATTTCAAATTATTATGGGTTGCCAAATCGATCAAAGCACATGGCAAACTTTAAAATATTTTACGAAAATTATCAGCATGATTTTTCAGCAAACATAAGAGCAGTGTACCGAAGTAAATATGCTTTGTTTGATACTAATAACAGTCAAGGAATTATTGATGAGTATGATGATTTTGTTGTAAGTAATGCACAGGTTAATATAGCGGTATCAAAAACATTTTTCAATTTGATGAATGTTCAGTTAGGAGTTGATAACCTTTTTAATGAAAAGGGAGTAGAGAATAAAAATACGTTTAAAAATAACGATAGTGTTTTGCGTTTAGGAAGCATTTATTATGGTAGAATACAATTTAATTTTTAATATATAAATCAATAAAAAATGAGAATTTTAAAATCAGTTTTAATCGTTGCAATGTTAAGTTTTGTAGCTATATCATGTAGTGATAATAACGATATAGTACCAGATGAAGTTTCTGCGAAGCAAGTAGTTAATTTGTATGCTAAACAAACAACAGATCGTTCAGTACATCCAGCAGTTGAATCAGGAGAGTTTGTTAAGTTTAGTTTTAAGAGCGGTACAATTGTAACCAATGATAATTGGGATATTGCTTTTAGAGGAACTACTATTTTGGTAAATGGAGGAGAGCCAACAGGTAAGACTCAAGAACCAAATAGAACAGGTAATGCCGCTTTAACCATAGTAGAAGGTAAGTTTTCTGAAATAAAAAAAGTACCGTCAGCAGCAGTGTTTAAACAAGATGCCGCAGATGCATTGGCACTACCCAAAAGTACTTGGTATACTTATGATAGATCAGATCATAGTATAGATCCTGCAACAGGAAAAGTTTTAATTATAAAAACAAATGATGGTCATTATGCAAAAATGGAAATCATAAGTTATTATAAAGATATGGATAGCTCAAATTCAGCAGATCCTGCTAATTCAGGCGCACAATATTACACGTTTAATTATGTGTATAGCGTTAATTCTGGAGATAAAAATTTTCAGTAATTGTTAATTATTTTGTTAGTTTTTGTTAATGAAAAGCTGTTCTGGTTATTAATCAGGCAGCTTTTTTATTGGTTTAATATGCGTTCGATATAAAAAATTTGATTTTTAAATTATCACTTCGAGTAATTTTTGACAGAAAATTGTATCGAGAAGTATAATTTTAAAAAACAAAAATGTTGTTTTCTATAATTAAATTTTTCCATAATTTCACTCGAATTGACACCTTTTCTTATACCGAACTTATATTAATTTATTTTCTCTTGTAAATACTTAGCGGTATAAGACGCTTTATTTTTAATTAACTCTTCAGGCGTTCCGGTAAAAATTAAATTCCCGCCATTTTTACCACCTTCTAAACCAAGATCGATAATATAATCGGCACATTTAATTAACTCAATATTATGTTCAATCACAATAATCGAATGTCCTTTTTCGATTAAAGCATTAAAAGATGCTAATAATTTTTTAATATCATGAAAATGCAATCCGGTTGTAGGTTCATCAAAAATAAATAAAGCTTTATCCTTAGTGTTTCCTTTTATTAAAAACGAGGCTAGTTTAATACGTTGCGCTTCTCCACCAGATAAGGTTGATGATGATTGTCCTAATTGTACATAACCCAAACCAACATCTTGTAAAGGTTTTAGTTTTTTTGCAATTTTTGTTTGCTCATGTTTTGCGAAAAAAGCAACGGCATCATCAATAGTTGAATTTAAAATATCATCGATAGATTTTCCTCCAAAAGTAACCTCTAATACTTCTTTTTTAAAGCGTTTTCCGTTACAAGTATCACATTGTAAATGCACATCTGCCATAAATTGCATTTCAATGGTAACTTCGCCTTCACCCTTACAAACCTCGCAACGACCACCTTCTACATTAAAAGAAAAATGTTTAGGTTGATAGTTTCTTATTTTTGATAATTTTTGTTCAGATAATAATTTACGAATATCATCATAAGCTTTTATATAGGTAACTGGGTTTGATCTTGATGAGCGACCAATTGGATTTTGATCAATAAATTCAATATGTTTTAAAGTGTCAAAACTACCAGTAATATCAGTATATTGACCAACTTTATCTCCATATCCGTTTAGCTTTTTCTGCATTGCAGGATATAAAATTTTCTTAACCAATGTACTTTTTCCACTACCTGAAACTCCTGTAATTACCGTTAAGTTATTTAAAGGAAAAGAAACATCTACGTTTTTTAAGTTGTTTTCTCGTGCACCAATAATATTAATGGTGTTTTTTGATGTTCTGCGAGAAGTTGGAATATCAATTTTTAATTCTTCGGATAAATATTTGGCAGTTAACGAGTCAGATTTCATAATAGCATCAAAAGTGCCTTCGGCAACTACGTGTCCACCGTAAGTTCCTGCTTCAGGCCCGATATCAATAATATAATCAGCTTCTTTCATAATATCTTCATCATGTTCAACCACAATAACTGTGTTACCTAAATCGCGTAAATCTTTAAGTACATCAATTAATCGTTCAGTATCTTTAGGATGCAAACCAATACTAGGTTCATCTAAAATATACATAGATCCTACGAGCGAACTACCTAATGAAGTTGCTAAATTTATACGTTGACTTTCACCACCAGAAAGTGTGTTAGATGTACGATTTAAGGTTAAATAATTTAAGCCAACGTTTGTTAAAAATAATAAACGACTGTTAATTTCGGTAAGTAATCGTTTACCAATGTTTTCTTCGTACTTGTTTAATTTTATGTTGTTGAAAAGTGCAGATAATTCATCTAATGGAAGCGTAACCAGTTCAGAGATGGTTTTGTTGTGCACCTGTACGTAGTTTGCTTCTTTTCGTAATCGTTTTCCGTTACAATCGGTACAGGTTGTTTTTCCGCGGTAGCGAGAAAGCATTACTCTGTTTTGAATTTTATAACTTTTTTCTTCTAACTTTTTAAATAAATCATGTATTCCCTCAAACTTATTTGTTCCGTTCCAAACAATTTTTTTTTGCTTTTCTGATAATTCAAACCAAGGTTTATGAATTGGAATATCAAAAGCTTCAGCATTTAAAATTAACTCTTCTTTATATATTTTGTAGGCATCAGTTTTAAAAGGGAAAATAGCATCTTCAAAGATTGATAATCCTGTATTCGGAATCACTAAATCTTCATCAATACCAATTACACTTCCATAACCCTCACACGTAGGGCAGGCGCCATACGGATTGTTAAAGCTAAATAAATGCGTGTTTGGTTCTAAAAAAGTAATACCATCTAATTCGAACTTATTACTAAATTCGGTAGTTGTTTTAGTGTTTAAATTTTCAATAAAACAAATTCCTTTACCTTCAAAAAATGCAGTTTGAATGGCGTCTCCTAAACGGTTATAAAAATCTTCTTCATGTTTTAAAACAATTCTATCAACCACTAAAAATAAGGGTTCGTTTTTATAATCTTCAATAGGAAATTCATCAATTCTTAAAACAGTATCATTGTATTTTATACGCGCATATCCTTGCTGAGTTAATACTTGCAAAACAGTTTTTAAATCTCTATTTTCATTAATTGTAATTGGTGCAAGTAGTAAAAGTTTGGTGCGTTCTTCAAAAGTTTTAATAAAGTTAATTACATCAGATACAGTATGTTTTTTTACTTCATTACCAGATATTGGCGAAATTGTTTTACCAATACGGGCATATAATAGCTTTATATAATCGTAGATTTCGGTTGAGGTACCTACCGTTGATCTTGGATTTGTTGAATTTACTTTTTGCTCAATAGCAATTGCCGGAGCAATTCCTTTTATATAATCTACCTTAGGTTTATGTAATTTTCCTAAAAACTGACGAGCATAAGAACTTAAACTTTCTACATAACGACGTTGTCCTTCGGCATATAAAGTATCAAAAGCTAATGATGATTTTCCAGAGCCCGAAAGCCCCGTTATCACCACTAATTTATTTCGAGGAATAACAACGTCAATATTTTTTAAATTGTGCAGTTTAGCACCTTTTATAATTATGTTTTCTTTAGGATTAACGGTAGATATATCTGTTTTCATTTTGTTGAAAAATAAGCGATAAAAATACCATTTTTGTTAGTAAAAAACCTATATAAATTAGTAATTTTTAAAATATTTAAGATAAAATATATTGAATATTTGTATTTGTTAAAAAAAAAATGAATATTTGTAACTAACTATTAATCAATAAGTAAAAGCCTATAGCTTAAATAATTACTTTTTAAAGACATAAACCCCTTAACAAAAGAGAATTTTAATTCTCTTAAAAAGTAATTATATGCATAAAGATGTTGTAAGTGATAGCACCCTAGTTAAAGACTATATTGGAGGAAGAGAGTTGGCGATAGAATTATTGATTAAACGCCACCAACAAAGATTGTACAGTTTTATATATAGTAAAGTACAAAATAGAGACACTACAGAAGATATTTTTCAGGATACTTTTATAAAAGTAATAAGAACGTTAAAGAAAGGGAATTATAATGAAGAAGGTAAATTTTTACCTTGGGTTATGCGGATTTCACATAACTTAATTATTGATTTTTTTAGAAAAAATAACAGAATGCCTACGTTTAATAACACAGAAGATTTTGATATATTTTCGGTACTAACAGATGGTTCTTTAAATGCAGAAAATAAAATTATAAAAGAGCAAATATTAGCTGATGTAAGAGAATTAGTAGAAGAGTTACCTGAAGAGCAAAAAGAAGTATTAAAAATGCGTATTTATAATGATATGAGTTTTAATGAGATATCAGAAAACACAGGCGTTAGTATAAATACCGCTTTAGGAAGAATGCGATATGCTTTAATTAATTTGAGAAAAATAATTGAAAAAAATAAAATAATTTTAGTAAACTAAACAATAATTATAAAATAGCATCGTTAAATACTTGAAAACAAAATATATAAAGGGAATATATGATGCAAATTTACTCAAAAAAATCTTCGGATTTTAAAATGAAACCTAAACAAGAAACAGTTCAATTTTTGATTAATTTTTCTAAATCGTTAAAAGTAGTTAAAACCAAATCAAACTATCTCATTGAATTGAATTTGAATTAAGAGAGGAAAAAGCTTCAACAAATGTTGAGGCTTTTTTTTATAGTTTATTGTTTTTATAATATTCTTGTATAACTGTTTTTCTGCCAATAGTTTTAGTAATAATATCGTTATCTAAATTCCAACCACGAGCAGGAGAATAATCTCTACCATACCAAATTATTTGTAAGTGTAAATCATTCCATAATTCTTTTGGAAATAGTCGTTTTGCATCTTTTTCGGTTTGATTCACGCTTTTACCATTCGATAAATTCCAACGAAACATTAACCGATGTATATGAGTATCAATAGGAAATGCAGGAACACCAAAGGCTTGACTCATTACTACACCGGCAGTTTTGTGTCCAACGGCAGGTAATTCTTCTAAATATTCAAAACTTTCAGGAACTTGACCATTATGCTTTTCTATTAATATTTTTGATAAGCCATAAATTCCTTTCGATTTCATTGGCGATAATCCGCAAGGTCTAATAATTTCCTTAATCTCATCAATAGTCATTTTTACCATGTCGTAAGGATTATCCGCTTTAGCAAATAAAAGTGGTGTAATTTTATTTACACGAACATCTGTACATTGTGCAGATAGTAAAACGGCAATAAGTAGTGTATACGGATCTTTATGATCTAAAGGAACGGGTATTTCAGGATATTTTTCTTGAAGTGTGTCAATTACAAATTGTACTTTTTCTGCTTTTGTCATAAAAATAGCGTTATAAAAAATGTAAAGTTATAAAGTTGTTGGTAAAATAATCCCTTTGAAATATTATTTTTTAAATTAAATTTGAATGAACTTTATAAACATTGTACTTTTAAGCTTTAAAAACTGAAACAAATGACAACATTAAAAATAGGAGATAAGGCTCCAAACTTTGAATCTGTTGATGAGAAAGGAAATAGCGTAAAACTTTCAGATTATAAGGGTAAAAAATTGGTATTGTTTTTTTATCCAAAAGCAAGTACCCCTGGCTGTACAAATGAAGCGTGTGATTTAAGAGATAACTATCAAACTTTTTTATCAAAAGGGTATGAGATTTTAGGGGCAAGTGCAGATTCTGCTAAGCGTCAACAAAATTGGATAAATAAACATGAGTTACCTTTCCCTTTATTAGCAGATGAAACTAAAGAAGTGATTAATGCTTACGGTATTTGGGGGCCTAAAAAATTTATGGGACGTGAATATGATGGTATTCATAGAACGACTTTTGTTATTGATGAAAACGGAATTATAGAAGATGTAATTACTAAAGTAAAAACAAAAGAACATTCAAATCAAATTTTAAAGTAGTTGTAAAAATTACGACTAACTTACTTCATATAAGTTGCTTGACATTGTAAAATGAACAAGTTCGCCTATGGTGTGCAGGTTTAGTTTTTCTTTAATGTTTTTTTTATGTTTTTCAACTGTTAAGCTAGAAATGTTTAAAAGACAACCTGTTTCTTTACTTGTTTTTCCAGAAGCTAAAACAATTAAAACCTCCCTTTCTCTTTTGGTTAGGGAGTTTGTTTTTTCGATGTTTTCAATATCTTCTTTTATATTTAATTTTGTTTTTTTATAATTTAGCAAAGCTAACTCAATAGTTACCTTTAATTGGGTTTCATTAAAAGGTTTTAATAAATAAGAAAAAGGAGTGGTGTTTTTTGCTCTTTCAATAATATTAGGTTGGCTATAAGCAGTTAAATATATTACAGGAGTACTATTTACAGGAACAGTATTTTTTATAAAGTCAATACCGTCTTTATGGTCATTTAAATTTATGTCGCAGATAATAATGTCAATAGTTTCTTTTTGAAATTTCTCAACTGCTTGATTATAGTTTCTAGCAATACTTACAATGTATTCAGCTCCTTTTTCGAGCAAAATTTTTAGATCTTTAGCTATAATAAATTCATCTTCTACAAGTAAAATTTTTTTCATAGACAGTTTTTTTAAAGGTATATAAAATTACAGAGGTATTAAAATTTTATTACTAACACCTTGACTGTTGTCAGTAATTAATTTAGCATTTAACTGTGCTGTCATTTCAGCAACAAGTTCTAAGCCTAAAGATGATTTTTTATTTTTTGTAAAAGAGCATCCCATACCATTATCGGCTATTTTAATTTCAATATGGTCATTATTTTTTTTACAAGAAATACTTAAAATATTGCTATCGTTTTTTTCTTTAAAAGCATATTTATGGGTGTTTGTTATTAGTTCATTAAGTATTAAACCAATTAAAGATAAGTTTTTATTTGAGTAATTTTTAATAATATCAACATCATATATTTGTTTAAATATAGGATTATTTTCGTTAGAAAGTGTATGAATTATTTTGTTAGATATTTCTACAATAAATTTACCTAATTCTACATTTTCAGAGTTTGTATTTAACAACATTTGAATATGGGCTATTGATAAAATTCTATTTTTAGCTACTGTTAAAATGTTTTTTGTTTCTGTATTTTTTATAGAGTTAGCTTGTATGTTTAATAAACTAGAGATAATTTGTAGGTTATTTCTTACCCTATGATTCATTTCTTTCATTAAAAAAGAAATATTTTCTTTTTGTTTTTTTGTTAATGCGTGCGTATTTTTTAAGGTTTTATTTTTTTCAATTAACTCATGAGTTCTTTCATAAACAATTTTTTCAAGTTTAATTTTATCATTTTTTAACCTATTTATTTTATAAAAGTAAAATAAGATAATCGAAAAAAATATACTTAAAATACTTAATATTTTAAACCATAATTGAGCGTACCAAGGTGGTGTTATTTTAATTTTTAATGCTATTGGTTCTTTGTTCCAAATACCAACATCATTTGTAGCTTTAACCTTAAAGGTATATTCACCAGGATTTAAGTTCGTGTAAGTTGTTGCTCTGTCTTTTGTTACTGGTCTCCAATCATTATCAAAACCTTTCATTTTATATTGATATAAAACTTTTTCAGGGTTAAGATAATTTAACGCTGTGTAGTTAAAGGTTAATACATTTTCAGAGCTTTTAAACTCTAATTTGTTTTTAAAAGACTCATTTTTATTAAGAGGCTTGTTAAATAAATCAACAGATTTGATGTAAACCCTTGGTTGGTTTGGATTTTCGTTTATTGTTGCTGGGTTAAAAATATTAATCCCGTTGATGCCACCAAAATAAAAATTACCCTTTTGATCTTGATATCCTGCTTTACCGTTAAACTCAACATTTTGTAAACCGTCTTTATCGGTATAATTTTTAAAGGTGTTTTTAGTAACATTTAAAACAGAAATACCATAATTTGTACTTACCCAAATATTATCTTTTTTATCTATATTAATACTATAAATAAAATCATTTGGTAAACCTTGCTGCTTGTAATAAAGAGTGGTTTTTTCATCATTATTTATCTTTGTTAAACCAGAAGCAGTACCTACCCAATAGTTACCTTTACTATCTTCTTTTATTGCAAAAATTCGATTATTTGATATTTTTCTAGTCACAGGAAGCTCAAAACTATAAAGTTTGGTTTTGTTTTTAGATACTTTATATAGCCCTTCATCTGACCCTAGCCATATGTTTTTTTTAGAATCAACTAGTGATATACGAGCTCTATTTAATTGCTTACCATTAATAAGAACAGGTTTAAATTTTTCAGCATTAATATCAAATTCAAAAATACCAGCGGTCCAAGTAGCTATCCATAAAGTATTTTTATTTATTGGGATGATTTCGATGACCTCGTTATCTGTAATTCCATAATTATTATTAGGTAAAAACTGTTTAAAAGTGTCTTTTTTGTAATTGTATTTTAACAACCCTGAACCAAAACCTCCTGCCCATATATTTTTATAATAATCTTCTTTAATAGTATATATTAAAGTACCTTTAGCTTCGTTGTATAATTTAAATTTATTTGATTTATTGTTGTATTTAATAATACCTTGTCCACTAGCAATCCATAATAAAGAGTCTTTGTTTTTTAAAAAATTATAAGAACTTATCTTTTCAATATTAGGAAACTCTTTTAGCTTTATCTTGGTGGTTTTAAATTTTTTTTGATATTTACTGTAATGAAATAATCCCTCACCTTCACTTCCAAACCAAATATTACCTTCCTTGTCACTTATTATTTTAATGATATTTACGGGGTGTATTATTTTATTATTACTTTTAAAAATAATGCGAGTAAATTTTTTACTAGATAAATTATATTTATAAACTCCTTTTTTTGTGGCTACATATAATATTTCTTCTATCTTATAAAAAAATTGAACAAAAGATTTTATAATTGTTTTTTCTAAATTTTTATTGTTATCTAATATTTTTAAACCCAAAGGAGTTCCTATAATTATTTCGTCTTTATTTTTATAAACGGCCGTGGTATTACTAATATCACTATATAAAGATGTTAATCTTAATGATTTCAAGTTTAGGTTTAAAATTCCAGAATTACTGGTAGCTATTAAAATATTGCTATTATTTGTTTTAAAGAAATCTAACGCAATATTTTCTTTTTGAGATTTTGGAAGGCGTATATAATTTGATTTTTTGTTTTTCTGATTATATAAAATGATATGATTTTTTGTAGAAAAAATCATTTTCTCATTAGATATTTTAACTACTCGATACCCAAATTGATTCTCTTTATTTTTTGTCGAATTATAAATATCAAAAAAATGATTAGTTGAAAACTCATACCCTACAATGCCATTTGTGTTAGTGGCTATAAATAGAGTGTCATTTACAGCATTTAAATCTCTAATATGATCATCTTTTATACTTAAAGAATCTTTAGGGTTGTGAACAAAATTATCAAATTCATATGCATTAAATCGATGAAGCCCGTCTTCTGTTCCTGCCCAAATATAGCCTTGTTTGTCTTGTGTTAATCCTTTAATATTTAACTGTAATAATCCATGTTCTTGACCAAAGACATTAACAAAAATGGTGTCTTTTTTTATTTGACAAAAAGCATTATTCAAAAATAAAAGAAGTGAAACTGTAAGAATTTTTTTCATAAAATAAATAAAGACAATATATATATAAAATAGTGAAGTTACAAATCGTTAGTTTGTAGTAGTTTGTTTTTTTTTTGTTTGAATTAAAAAAAAAACCGAGCTTAAAGCTCGGTTTTTTATTATTATTGTTTTGTAGCAAATTCTTTTTGAAGCTCTTTACTTGTTAGTGAACTTCCGTCATGGCTCCATCCAGGAGGCATAAAAACATATTTTAATCGGGTACCTAAAGGCAAGTGCTTTTTTCTGTCAAAAAAGTCTCTAAAAATCTCTTTCCATTCATGAAAAATCACATTAACAGGCCCTTTATCTTCTAAATCTTTAGTTAAACCGAATTTTAATTTTTCATATTCCATTTCAGTTTCTTCAGCCTGAAAAGTTCCAAACATTCTGTCCCAAATAATTAAGAACATTCCCATGTTTTTATCTAAATACTTAGTGTTTGAAGCATGATGAACTCTGTGGTGAGAAGGAGTAACAAAAATATATTCCCATGCATTTAATAAAAAACCAGCAATTCCTTTTTTGTTGTTTTTTTTGATAAAATTAGTATGACATAAAGTTCCGTAATTTTGATTCATTGCATAAGCAAACATAATATGTAATGGCTCAATCCCTATTAAAATAAGCGGTATTAAGAACACAAAACGGTAAAAAGGTTGTAGTACTGGCGATCTAAAACCTGTTGTAATATTATAAAATTGTGAGTTGTGATGCGTTACATGGACTGCCCAGAAAAAACGAGAATGATGATCAACATAATGGTGTATGTAATATAAAAAATCTTGTCCAATAAAAGCAATAAACCAATATAGTACGCCAGTGTTTTCCCAAGTAATTATTTTATACTCATAAAAAAAGTCCATGACAATAAAAGAAATTCCGTACATTAAAGCATCTAAAAAAACATTACAAATGGCAAAATAGACATTAGTTGAAACATCTTTAAAATTGTAATTTTTAGCTTTTCTTTTATAGCTGAAATAAATTTCAAGTAAAATTGCTAAAGCACAAATAGGCACAAACCATTTGTAAGCATTTTCGTGTGTAAAAATATCCATATATTTTGTTGTTTTATTTTAAGCGTTTTTCGATCCAATTTTTAAAACTGTAAAAGTTTTGCGGAGCAACTCCATGCCCCACAGGATATTCAGAGTATTCATTTTTAAGTCCAGTTTCTTTTAATAAAATAGGCGCTTTTCTAGCCCATTCTATAGGTAATACCTGATCAACCGTACCATGCGAAATATAATAATCAGTAGTAATAGTATTAGGTATTTCTTTAGGTAGCAACTCTTCATTAATATAACCGCTTAAAGCAACAACGTGTTGTACCTTGTTAGGATAATTAAAACTCAAGGCATAACTTAAAATTGCTCCTTGACTAAAACCTAATAAAAATGTTTTATCAGGATTGGTGTTGTATTTTGCTTTAATTTCATCAATAAATACAGCAATTTTATCTACAGATTCTTTTGCTTGTATTAAATCAGAAAACTTACCATTAACGGCATCAAAATTAATAGCATACCAAGCATAAGCTCCAAAGCTCATACTATGAGGTGCCTGAGCGCTTACAATAAGCAAATCGTCTGGTAGTTCTTCAGCAAATGAAAATAAATCTTGCTCGTTACTTCCGTATCCGTGTAGTAAAATTAATAAAGGCGGATTTGTAGTTGCTTTTTTAGGTTCTCTTACGATGTAATGTAAACTCATTTTATGAATTTAAAACTAATTGATTGTTATTATAAATACCGTATACTTTCCCTTTTAATTCTTTATTTAAAAAGAGGCTGTTTTTTGAAGTAGATAAGATATTTTCTTTTGAAAAAGTATAAGATTTATCAGGATTAAAAATCGATAAAATTGCTTTTTCATTTTCTTTAATGGTTGTTTTTTTAACACCAAAACGTTCTTTTGGATTGTTAGATAAACACTTAATTGTAGTTTCGATATCTAAAATTGAATTTAAAACTCCAAAAGCACTTTCTAATCCAATAGTACCATCTTTAGCGGTTGAAAATTCTACTTTTTTATGCTCAATATCAATTGGATTATGATCAGAAGTAATTATATCAATTGTTCCGTCTTTTAATCCTTCTATTAAAGCTTTTGTATCTTTTTGAGTTCTTAATGGCGGATTTACCTTTTTGTTACCATCAAAACCATGTAATTCATCATCTGTTAAAAATAAATTATGAATAGCAACACTACAACTAACATCTAATCCTTTCTTTTTTGCTTCTTTAATTAAAGCAACCGATTTTTTTGTTGAAATTGTCGGAATGTGAAGTTTACCACCAGTATATTCTAATAAAAACAAATCACGAGAAATCTGAAGCTCTTCAGCCAAAGCAGGCATCCCTTTTAAACCTAAAAGCGTACTGTTTTTACCTTCGTTAGCAACACCTTCACCAGCAATTAAATTGTTTTTAGGAAAGCTTAATACTAATCCATTAAAATTTTGAGCATACAATAAAGCTATTTTTAATAAATTGTCGTTTGTAACGGGTCTTTTATAATCACCAAAAGCAATTGCGCCACTTTGTTGCATATCGTACAATTCGGCCATTTCTATACCTTTATTTTGCTGTGTTAAATTTGCAATAGGGTATAGGCTTGTGGCAAAATTATTTGCTTTATTAATTAAAAACTCAACTGCCGCTTTATTATCAATAACAGGATTTGTGTTTGGATTTACAGCAACATCGGTAAAACCACTTTTTGCAGCAACAGTTAAACCATTTTTAATAGTTTCGCGCTCTTCATACCCAGGTTCACCAAATGAAACGCTAGTATCAAACCAACCTGTAGAAACATGAAGGTTGTCAAGTTTAACAACCTGATCGTTGTTTTTTACAGTAATAGAATCATCTATTTTGGTAATTATTCCATCTGTAATTAAAATATCTTTAGTTTGTTTGTGGTATGGGCTAGAGGCATCAATAATGGTAGCCGATTTTAGCAACGTTGTCATGGTTTAAAGAATTTTAAAATCAAAATTTCTATAAGCAAAGATACAATGGCTAATACTAAAAACCATTTCCAAAGCCATTGAATTTTATTTTCATCATTACTTTTTTTTAAGGTAGTTTGTATTGAGTTAGAAAATAAACTAGGTTTTGTGTTTGAAATATTTAAAAAGTAAAGTGAACTTTCTTCTTTAGGATAATTAAAAGCGATGTTTTTTAAAACGGTTTCTTGTTGTTTTATCTGATAAAAACCAGCGGTTAGTGGTTGTTCTTTTAAAGAGATTTTTATACTGTTTTGAAGTGTTTGTTGTAATGGTATAAACGAGTTTTTAGTATTTGAAACCGTTACAACTTCATTTTTATCTAATTGTTTATTAATAGTAATGTTTGTTTCTTTATTAACTAAATAATACAATTCAGAAGGCTGTGAACTTTGTTTACCAATATTGTAAAAAACAGGGACAATTAAAGGTGAATTTGTAAAATTACTATTTTGTTTATTTAAAGGCGAAGCAACCCAGTAAATAGAAGAATTTGTAGTGTTTATTTGCTGAATAAAGGCTTGTTTATTATCAAAAGACACAATGGTACTTGCATTTTTTAATAAAGTTACATAGGATGTTTTTACAAAAGGATATTGAAAATTATTTACACTTTTTTCAAAAACATTGTTTAAAAGCGGATGCTTATAATTTATAGTTGTAATTTTTAAACTATCATTTTTTTGTGATAATAATTGCCCGATTTTAAGTTGATTAAACAAATTATTATAAGAAGAAATTGCAATTTTTTTTGCTGGTATAATAAGAATGGTTCCGCCTTTTTTAGAATATTCAGTTAAATAAGCGCTAAGGTTTTTTGGTAAGTTGTCAATCTCATTTAAAACGATTAAATTTTGTTTACTTATTAAATTATAATCTAAATTTTTAAGTGTAGTGTTGGTTAACGTAAACTCTTTTTCAGTATAAATTTTACTAATAAAATCGGCAGGTTTACCAATGTTTAAAACAGTAGTTTTTAAATTAGGGTTTATTGAAAAGTAAAAAGAATTATCAAAGTTATAAGTATCGTTATAATTTAATGCTATTTTTCCCAAAAACATAGGTGATTTTAGAATCGAAAAAGTAACTTTTTGTGTGCTATTTTCCTTAATTGAAAACAATTGTTTATTTACAAGTTTATTTTTATTGTATAAAGCAATCGGAATATTGGTTTTTGCTTTTCCTTGGTTTTTAACAAGAATAACAACATTAAAATTAGTGTTATCAGTATTATTTACAAAAACACTGTCAATAGCCAAATTATCCTTTAATTGTGGACTTAGTTTTACAAACGAAGTGTTTTTAGTAAAACTTTCAAGTTCATCTTTTTTTGTGTTTTGAAAATCAGAAATAATAATATTTTTAGAAAGAAAATTACTGTTATAAACACTCGAAATTTTTAATGAAACACTTTCTAAGCTTTTCTTTTTAGCAGTGTTTTTTATTTGAAGTAAGATATCTTTTAACTCAACAGCAGTTTTGTTCTTGTAAAAATTATTGTTTGTTAACAATGAATAAGTAGCTTTTTTTGAAATATTTTCTATAATTTCTTGAGCGCTTACTTGTAATAAATTTCCTTTATCACCTTTCGCATTTGTGCTTAAAGAATTATCTATGTATATAAAAAAATGTTGTTGCTCATTAATTTTACGATTTCCAAAATAAGGTTGTGCAAAAGCAATAATTAAAGCGGTAAATAATAGCATACGTGTAGCTAAGATTAACCATTTTTTTATGCGCGAACTTTTACGGGTTTGGAGTGCTATTTTTTTTAAAAAAGCAACATTGGTAAACGGAGTTTTTACAAATCTTTGTAGTTGAAATAAATGAACTATTATTGGAATAATTAAGAGTCCTAAGAAGTATAAAATTTCAGGATTTTTAAATTGCATAATTCATTTTAAGTTGATGATTTGTTAATTGTAAAAATAGCTAAAATGATGGTTAAAAAAAGAATGTAGTTAAAAATCTGTTAGAATGTTGTTTTGTTTTCGACAACGTATCAAATTTCACTATTTTTGAACTATGACTACAAACGAAAGTGATTGTAAAAATCCAACTGAAATTAATTATCAAAATCATTGGAATACTGCATACACAAAAAATACAACCGAAAAGTTAGGTTGGTTTGAAAAAAAGGCAGCACAAACAATGTCTTTAATTTCTAAATCAGGATTAAAAAAGACTGCATCGATTTTAAATATTGGTGTTGGTTCATCGGTTATAGTTGGTGAATTATTGGCAGATGATTATACAAACATAATAGCAAACGATTTATCTGAAAAAGCATTAACTACTTTAAAAAATCGTTTAGGCGAACAAGCATCAAAAGTTACTTTTATTGCAGATGATTTAATGCATCCAAAAAAATTAAACAAGCTAAGTAATATTGATTTATGGAACGATAGAGCAGTGTTACATTTCTTTTTAAAGGAAGAAGAAAAGATTGCTTATTTTAATTTATTAAAGCAAGTTGTAGCTAAAAATGGATTCGTAATTATAGCAGTTTTTGCTTTAGATGGCGCAGAAAAATGTTGTGGTTTAGAATTACAAAAGTACAATGATGTTATGCTGCAAGAACGTTTAGGAGATGAATTTAAATTAATTGAAGCGTTTAATTACACGTTTGTAAATCCGTATGGCGGAAAAAGACCTTATATTTACACACTGTTTCAAAGAATAAATAAGTAGATGAAAGTAACACATATTCCCTTTAAAAAAACCGGTTTTTTCTCTAAAACAATGATTGATTATTTAGAGCAATCAGAAAGAATACAGCCCTTTTACAATAACTTTCCTGCTTTAGATAATTTTAAAAATCAAATAGAAAGCAAAACGTTTTCAAAAACAACGAGAACAGCTTTAGTTACCGTTTTAAAAGAGCAGTATTCAGGAGTAAAAAGAACAGCAGCTACACAGCAAAATATTGATAATTTATTGTTAGATAATACTTTTACGGTAACCACAGGGCATCAATTAAATTTGTTTACAGGACCGTTGTATTTTTTGTATAAAATAATATCAACCATTAATTTATGTGAGGAGTTAAGAGTTAATTATCCGCAGCAAAACTTTGTGCCAATTTATTGGATGGCAACTGAAGATCATGATTTTGATGAGATAAATTATTTTAATTTTAAAGGGAAAAAAGTACAGTGGAATTCTACTCAAACAGGTGGAGTAGGGCGATTTTCAACAGAGGGTTTACAAGACGTTTTAACTGTTTTTTCAAGCCATTTAGGAACTTCAAAAAATGCACAATATCTTATCAACCTTTTTGAAGAGGCGTATATAAAGCACACTAATTTAGCAGATGCTACAAGATACATAGCAAATAAATTGTTTGGCGAATACGGATTGGTAATTATTGATGCCGATAATCGTAGTTTAAAACAAGAATTTATTCCGTTTATAGAACGCGAGCTAGAAGAACAAATATCACATAAAAAAGTAACCGAAACGATTAATAACTTAGGAAAAGAATATAAAATTCAAGTAAACCCTAGAGAAATTAATTTATTTTATTTAACAGATAAAATTCGCGAACGTATTGTTTTTGAAGAAGGAGTTTATAAAGTAAACAACACCAATATTTCTTTGAGTTTTGATGAATTACAAAAAGAAGTTCATGATTTTCCTGAACGTTTTTCGCCTAATGTAATTATGCGCCCGTTATATCAAGAAGTTATTTTACCAAACTTATGTTACATTGGTGGAGGAGGAGAATTAGCCTACTGGATGCAATTAAAAAGTTATTTTGATGGGGTAAAAGTCCCATTTCCTATTTTGTTATTGCGTAATTCGGTGCAAATAATTTCAGAAAAGCAAGCAAAAAAATTAAAGAAATTAAATATTTCATTAGAAGAGTCTTTTCAAAACCAAAACAGTTTATTAAAAAATAAGGTGTTAGAAACTTCTGATGAAAAAGTTGATTTTACAAGTCAAAAAGAATTTTTACAGCAGCAATTTGTTGGTTTAAAAGAATTAGCTAAAAAAACAGATGTTTCATTTTTAGGGGCTGTAAATGCTCAAGAAAAAAAGCAGTTAAAAGGATTAGATAATCTTGAAAAACGTTGGTTGCAAGCAGAAAAGCGAAAGCAAAATGAGTTGGTTGAAAGAATTGTAATATTACAAAATGAATTATTACCAAATCAAAGTTTAGAAGAACGTCAACGTAATTTTTCTGAATATTATTTAGAGTATGGAGCTACTTTAGTTAAAGTTTTAAAAGAAAGTATACAACCATTACAACTAGAGTTTACGGTAATAGAAATGTAAGATTAAAACCCCTGTTTTTTATATTTTTGATAACTATTTTCATTGAATTTATAAGAAATGAAATAAGCAATAAGAAAGTAGATTACCATATTTATAAAGAAAAATAACGGAAATTTATAAAAGAATTTTTCAGAAAAACCAACTTCAAAAAAAATAAATATAAAAGAAAAAGGAAGTGAAAATGTTAAGGCCTCTTTAAAAGCAAATAAAGGTCTGTTACTTCTTTTTACTTCCCAGTTTTTTACAAATTGAGCGGTTTTATTTTTATAGTATTCGTTTGAATTTGAGTTCATAAACATAAATTAATGAGTAGCAAAGAAAGTAAATTACATAAAAATAACAAACACAAAAACGGATATAATTTTAAGTTTTTAAAAGAACAATATCCTAAAATAAGTGAATTTGTTATTACAAAATTTGGCAAAGAAACTATTGATTTTTCTGATCCAATAGCAGTAAAGGAATTTAATAAGTCGTTATTAGCAGCACACTATAATATAAAAGATTGGAATTTTTCTGATGAAAATTTATGTCCGCCAATACCAGGTAGAGTAGATTATATACACCACTTAGCAGATTTAGTTGCTGCTGAAAAAAATGTAAAAGTATTAGATATTGGTACCGGAGCAAGTTGTATTTATCCGCTTTTAGGAAGCGTAGTATATAATTGGGATTTTGTTGCGACTGATATTGAGTTAGATTCATTAGACTATGCGCAAGATATTATTGATGATAATAATTTAAGTACTAAAATTATCTTACGACAACAGTTTGATGAAAAGCATATTTTAAAAGATGTTTTAGAGGATGATGATGCTTTTACAGTAACAATGTGTAATCCGCCATTTTATAAATCGGCAGAGGAAGCAAGAGGAGCAAACCGACGAAAATCTAGAAATTTAGGAAATAATACTGTTAGAAACTTTGCAGGAAACTCAAATGAATTATGGTATGTTGGTGGCGAAAAAGCTTTTTTGCATACCTATTTGTATGAAAGTTCATTATATCCTAAGGTAAGTAAATGGTTTACAAGTTTGGTGTCAAATAAAGACAATGTAAAATCGTTAGAAAAATCATCAAAAAAACTTGGAGCCAAAGAATTTAAAGTAATACCGATGCATCAAGGAAACAAAGTAACACGAATTGTTTGTTGGCGATTTTAAAATATAAGTAAATATAAAAACAGTGTCTTAAATTTATTTTTAAGATGCTGTTTTATTTGTTATTCTTTAATAAAGTTTGGCCATCTTTTTAAATAGGTAATAAAAGTATCACTTAAACCTTCTTTTTTTAAATGTTCTTCAGAAACAGGAATGTTAATAGGTTCAAATTCAGGGTTGTCGATAACCAGTCTTGGAAAATTATGATGTAAAATTCCAGAAGTTCCTATCGAAACAAAATCGACACCCGCATCTAGTATTTTTTGAACATCAATAGCGTTACTAATTTTACCGGCAACAGTCCATTTAACATTTTTAAAGTCTAAACTTTTAAAATGTTCTAACAACGTCATATCTTGGTGTTTTTCTTCATTTGGCATTTTAAAGCAATCCCATAATGAGATATCTAAAAAATCAATATTTCCTTGAATAATTAGCTGTTGAGAAACCCATTTAACTTCATCAATATTCATTCCAAATCTTTCAGGAGATAAGCGAACACCTAAAAGAAACTCTCTTCCGCATCTTTCTCTAATTCCATTAACAATTTCAAATATTAAACGCGCTCTATTTTCAAGTGAGCCACCATATTCATCGGTTCTAAAATTTATTTCAGCGCTTAAAAACTGTGTTAAAATATAACCGTGAGCTCCGTGTACTTCAGCACCATCATAACCACATTTTTTGGCACGGACAGCAGCAGTTATAAAGTCATCTCTTAATTGATGCACTTCTTGTAGTGTAAGTGCTCTAGCGTTTGTCTTTTCGTTGTTTGAAGGACAAACAGGTTTTTTGTCAATCAATTCATGTGGAGTTCGCATTCCTGCATGATGCAATTGAATTACCGCTAAACTTCCTTCTGAGTTTATAGCTTTTGCTAATTTTTTATGACCGTTATTTAAAGCATCACTAAAAACCCCTAATTGACCGTTAAAACCTTTTCCAATTTCTTGAACGTGAGAAGCACATGTCATAACCATACCAAATTCTCCTTTTGCGCGCATGGTTAGCCATTTAAATTCATCGTCAGAGAGTTGGCCGCTTTCATGACTTTGTCTGTTTGTTAAAGGGGCTAACATAAAACGATTGTTCATAGTTAAGCCGTTAGAAAAAGTTATTTTTGAGTTCGGTTTATTCATACTTAAATTTAGTTATATATAGATATCAAATTTAAGTAGAATTTTGATATTACTATAAATACAATTTAAGGATATCGTAAAATAAATGGTTTATTTATTAAGTAAGCTTTTTTTAATTCTACTTAACTGTACTGGTGAAACATTTAGGTAAGAGGCTATGTAGCGTTGTGCAATTAAATTATCAACATTTGGAACTTTTTTTCTTAACATTAAGTACCTTTCAGTTGCATTATATGTAGAAATATCTAGAATAATTTTTTCAGCTTTTAAGTATGATTGTTCTAATGCTTTTACATAAAAAAGACTTAATTCGTGGTTTTTTAAGGCAAGTTCTTTAAATTTATAAAAATTACCTTTATAACCTGTAACCTTCGTTAAAGCTTGATAATTAACATCAGCAGGTATTTCTTTTACCATTGAAGATAAGTTGCTGCTTAAATCTCCAGGAGTAAATAAATGTCTAGAAATTTCTTTTCCGTCTTCTGTCTCTAAATAAGATCTTATTAATCCAGTTTTAATAATAAAAAAATCAGTGGGGCGCTCATTAACTTTAATAAAAAAATCAAAAGGTTCTAACTCTGTATAGGTCAGTAGGTCTTTAAAGAGGGTAAAGGTATTTTTAGATAAATTTATAAATTGAGAAGTGTAGTTTTCTATATCATTATTCATAAAGTAAAGGCAATTAACAAGTTGTATCTCTATAAAAAGATAATGTAAATTTAGTAAAAATGAGTAGTAAAAAAAATAAAAACAGGAAAAATCAAACCTACTTTTAATATTTTGTAAGCTTGATTTTGCACTAAAAATTTGTGTGGGGGCTTAAATTTTTAGTAATGTAACTTGTTAATTACACTCCAAATATATAGGGTTTTTTAAAAGTGAGCATTAACATATGTTAATATAATTAGTGTAGATAGTTTTTTCTAATTCGACTTAACTGAACAGGAGTGATATTTAAGTACGATGCTATATGGTATTGGTTGATTAAATTATCTATACCAGGAAATTTTTCTTTTAATAGTTCGTATCGTTGAGTAGCAGTTAACATTGATAATTCTAATATTTTTGCTTCTTCTCGTATATATACTGATTGCAATACTTTATAATGAAAAATACAAATATCATGATGTTTAATAGATAAATTATAAAAATCCTTATAGCTGCATTCTATAACCTCACAATCAGTTAGGCATTCATAAATTAAATTAGAAGGTTCTTTTTTTATCAATGCACCTAAATTACCTGAAGTTACGATAGGTGTAAATATGGTTTTAGTATGTTCTTTCCCTTTTTCATCAATAATATATGCTCTTATAATTCCTTTCTTGAGAATATAAAAATTAATAGGAATTTGTCTTATTTTAACTATTTGATGGTTTTTATAAAGAGTTTTATTTTTTACAATAGCTTTAAATTCATCAAAAGAGTCATCTGAAAGTTTGTGAAAATTGATAATAAATTTTTTTAAGAAATCCATAGGAATAGTTTTTTTGAGGAAAAAAATATATTATTATAAAATAATAAAAAGTACTGTAAAAATGAGGTATTAGTTTTTTATTGTTTTAAATGAAAGTATTTTTTTCGTATCCTACTTAACTGCACAGGAGTAATATTTAAAAAAGAAGCAATATGGTATTGATTTATTAAATTATCAATTTTGGGTAGTTTTATTTTTAATTGTTGATACCTTTGTGTTGCATTTAACATTAGTAGTTCTAAAATTTTTGCTTCTTCTCTTGTGTAAATAGCTTCCATAACTTTAAAGTGAAAAATTGCTAGATCGTGATATTTTCTAGATAAAGAATAAAAAGAATCATAATTACACTCTAATATTTCACAATCGGTAAGGCATTCGTAAATTAAATCAGAGCGTTCTTTTTTTATTAAAGCTCTTAGGTTACCAGAGGTACCCACAGGAGTATATATTGTTCTAGTATGCTCTTTACCATTGTTGTCTATAAAGTAAGCTCTAATAATTCCTTTTTTTAAAATGTAAAAGTTAACAGGAACATCTCCAATATTAACAATAATTTCGTTTTTTTTTGTGCTTACCCTTTTTGTAAGGTTACTAAATTCAGTTAATGAGTTTTCTGAAACACGATGAATATTATAAACAAATTTTTTAAAAAAACTCATAGCAAATTTTTTGGAGTGTTACACTCAAATTTACATTTTTTTATTTAAAAAAAAAACATTTTTTTTACTTTAATGTTCTATAAGCGTATTGTTTACCTGTTTTTTAATTGGGTTTTTTCCAAGAAAGTAATAGCGTTTGGTCCTTCCATAAAAAGTAAATCTAAAATAGATAAGTTTGATAAAAAACCGTGCTTATCATCAAACATTTGAATATAATGTTCTGTTTGAATTTCAATTCCTTTTTTAGCGACAGCTAAATTTCTATAATCAACAATAGTAGGTAACACTTCGTAATTTGTTGTTTTAGCGTATGTATTATCTATTTGTAAGGCATCTGTTATAAATAAATGTGTATCAATATTTACATCTTGTAAATAGATGTAATCTTTTGTGAATATTTGTTGAATATCATCTTCAAAAAATTCAAAGAAAGGTGACGATCGATAAGCAGATTGTAATGATTTAAAATGTTGTTGTTGCCAATTAACAGTATTGTCAACTAAAGTGTTTTTTGTTTTTTTTCGTCCTTCTTTAGTTAAATGTTTTACAGGTATATTTAGGCTTAACTTTCCATTAGCTCCATAAATATAACACCTGTTTCGGTAAGTTTGTTTTTGATAATTATCATCAATTTCAAAAACAACCGAATCAGATTTGTTAATTGCTGCGTATTGTACAATAGGAGCAAAGTAAGTAGGTATAAAAAGTGACATTAAGCTTTCTTTTTACCTTTTTTAAAACTATATACAGTATAACCAACGATTAAAAGCATTACCAACCATAAATACGAAGTAGGTTTACCGCTACCACCAACAGTTGTAAACATTCTATCCCAACGAATAGATTGTAATTTTGCAACAAAACTAGGTGCGTTTGGATCCCAGCTTAACCAAATCATTACAGGCTTACCCACAACATGATCAAACGGTACATATCCCCAATTTCTGGCATCTAATGAGTTTTGACGATTATCACCCATCATCCAGTAATAATCTTGTTTAAAAGTATAGTTTTTAGCCTTTTTTCCGTTGATGTAAATATCGTTTCCAAAAATTGTTAAATCATTGTTTTCATATCTTCGGATGATTTGCTCGTAAAAAGGAATCGTATTTTCATTTAAGGCAATAGTTACCCCTTTTTTAGGTATGTAAATCGGACCAAAATTATCTGATGACCAAGCGTATTTTGGATCGTGAGGAAAAACACTAGCATCATAATTACCTTTAGGAGTTAAGTGCTTTTCAATGCTTTTTACAATAGGGTTTTTAGCAATTAAAGCAGCTTCCTCATCGGTAAGGTTTAAGTAATAACGCCCGTCATTTAATAATTTTCCTTCACGAATGTTATATCGATTAATTGCTCCTTGCGAAAATTTTTGATTATCAGTATCAACAAGGTGCATCCATTGTGGTTTAGCTCTGTCTGGTAATATCGTTTTTTTTCCGTTTATATATACATAACCTTCACGAACCTCTAAAGTGTCGCCAGCAATACCAGTGGCTCTTTTTACGTAATTTGTTCTTTTATCCATTGGTTTGTAGGTTGCTTTTCCCGAATTGTCATGATACATTGTAGCTAAAGTATCAGCAGGCCAACTAAATACAACAATATCGTTGCGTTTAATTTTTTGAAAACCAGGAATACGCATGTACGGTAAAGATAGTTTGTTTAAAATTCCGTCTTTATTTTTATCATCAGAAATAAATGATTTTGTTCCCAAAACAGGAATTGTATCATGTGCCATTGGTGCAGCTATTGCTGTACTTGGTACACGCGCACCGTAATGAAACTTACTAACAAATAAATAATCACCTACTAATAATGTTTTTTCTAAAGATGAAGTAGGAATTGTGTAGGGCTGCATAAAATAAGTGTGTACTAGAGTTGCAGCAATAATTGCAAAAGCAATAGAACTTACCCATTCTCCTAATGCAGACCGTGGTTGTAAACTTCTATTTTCTATATAAGGAGTGTTGGTAATATAATTGATATAAAAAATATAAAATCCTAAAGTAAAAATAGCTAAAAGCGTGTCTTTTTTTTGATTAAAACCAAAACTACGGCAAGTCTCAATCCAAATAATAGGAAACATTAATAGGTTTACTATAGGTATAAATAACAAAATAACCCACCATTTTGGACGGTTGATTATTTGCATTAAAATAACGGCGTTATAAATAGGTATGGCAGCTTGCCATACTTTTTTTCCTGCTTTAACATATAATTTCCAAGTTCCTAAAAAATGGATGACTTGAATTATTAAGAAACATAAAAACCATTCAGTAAATGTCATAATGTATATATTTGTTTTCCTAATTGATAGGAATAAATTCTATATTATTAGTGTATTTTTTATCTATTAGTTACGTAATTAACCTAAATTTAACACATCTCTCATTGTGTAAACCCCCGTTTTATTAACTAACCATTCGGCTGCAACCACAGCTCCTAAAGCAAACCCATGCCTATTATGAGCAGTGTGCTTAATATCAATAGTATCAATTGTAGATTGGTAACTTACTGTATGTGTACCAGGAACATCAGGCGTTCTAATAGCTGTAATTGGAATGTTTTTTTCTGATGTGTTTTTATCTAATTCCCAATTTTCTTTTTCTGAGTTATCAATAATACCTTCTGCTAAAGTAATTGAAGTTCCGCTAGGAGCATCTAATTTTTTTGTATGATGAATTTCTTCAATAGCAATATTGTAATCACTTAAAGTATGCATCATTTTAGCTAATTGTTTATTTAATTCAAAAAAAACATTAACTCCTAAACTAAAGTTTGAGGCATAAATAAAAGCACCTTTTTTTTGGTTACACAAATCAACGATAGTATTATAGCTAGCTAACCATCCTGTGGTTCCTGAAATAACAGGTGTGTTATTATTGATACAATTGCTAATATTTGTAAAGGCAGATGTAGGAATGCTAAAATCAATGGCGATATCAGCTTTTGTAATATCGTACTCTTCTTTTCCTGAGGTTTTTATGACTATTTCATGGCCTCTTTGTAAAGCAATTTTTTCAATTTCTTTACCCATTCTTCCATAACCAAGTAAGGCAATTTTCATTTTTAAAAAGTATATTTTAAGTTTAACCCAACTTTTGGAGCTTCAATAAATAAAGGGTCGGGAGTTATTGTAGGGTTTATAGAAAGACTATCGTCAGTGTCAAATTGTAAAAGGTGTGCATTTACACTAGCTTCTACAATTTGAAGTACATATAGTAAAAGTCCTGTTAATAAGGACAAATCTCGGTTTTTCCGAAATACTTTTTGTGCATTTTCAAGACCGGTTGTTGAAATTAGAGGTGTGCCATTTTCATTAGTAAACTCATCTTTTAAACCTTGTTTTCGTAATTTAAAAGCGGTTCGGTAACGATTATACTCATTGTTGTTGTCAAAATAAAAGTATGCGCTAGCTCCTATGGCTCCCCATACGATTGGGGCTTTCCAGTATTTTTTATTATAAATTTGACCTCCACCAGGAAAAATAGCAGAATAAAAAGCTGCTTTTGACGGTGATAAAGGGTTGTATTTGCTACTGCCTATTTGTAATTGTTTTGCTCTAATTGCGGTAGAATCTTTTTGAGAAAATAAATTTTTACTCAAAAAAAGACTTAAAAAAACGAATATGAAACCTTTAAAATTCAATTATTTTAATAAGTTTTTAATGCGATTAAAATCTTCTTCAGAAGTAAAAGGAATAGAAATTTTTCCTTTTCCACGATTGTTAACACTTACATCTACTTTGTTTCCAAAATAATCACTTATGTCTTTTACACTGTCAGAAACAAAGCTAGGTAACGCTTTTTTCTTTGTTGTTTTAGTTACAGCTCCTGATTTTAAGCTTTTAACTAATTCTTCTGTTTGACGAACAGATAATTTATCTTTAACTATTTTTTCGTAAACCGTTAATTGATTTTCGGTATTAAAAATACTAATTAAAGCACGTCCATGTCCCATAGAAATAAAACCATCACGCATACCAGTTTGTATGATTGGGTCTAATTTTAATAAACGCAAATAATTGGTTACTGTTGATCGTTTTTTACCCACACGAACACTTAATTCTTCTTGAGTTAATTGAATTTCGTCAATTAAACGTTGGTAAGAAAGTGCTACCTCAATAGGATCAAGGTTTTTACGTTGAATGTTTTCAACCAATGCCATTTCTAGCATTTCTTGATCATTTGCCAAACGTATATAGGCGGGTACTGTTTTATTACCTATTAGTTTTGAAGCTCTAAAACGACGCTCACCAGAAACTAATTGAAATGTATTATTTGGTAATTTTCTTACAGTAATAGGTTGTATAACTCCTAACTGCTCGATAGAATTTGCTAATTCACGTAAAGCTTCTTCATCAAAATAGGTTCTAGGTTGATAAGGGTTCATTTCTATTGAATTTAATTCAATTTCAATGATGTTACCTACTAATTTATCAGCATTTTTATCTTCTGCTGAATTTACTTCTGCAGTTTCTGTTAATAAGGCTGATAAACCTCTTCCTAAAGCTCGTTTTTTAGTTGCTTTTGCCATGTACAGTAATTATGCGTTTTTTGTTAAAATTTCGTTTGCCAAATTTAAGTAATTTACGGCACCTTTACTGGTTGCATCGTATGAAATTATACTTTCACCATAACTAGGTGCTTCACTTAAACGAATATTTCGATGAACTATGGTGTCAAATACCATTGAGCTAAAGTGTTTTTTCACTTCTTCTACAACTTGATTTGAAAGACGTAAACGAGAATCAAACATGGTTAATAATAAACCTTCAATGTCTAAATCTGGATTATGAATTTTTTGAACACTTTTAATCGTATTTAAAAGTTTTCCTAATCCTTCTAAGGCAAAATATTCACACTGAATAGGTATAATCACAGAATCTGAAGCTACTAAAGAGTTTAATGTAATTAAACCTAAAGACGGGGCACAATCAATTAAAATATAATCGTAATCGTCTTTTATATCTTTTAATGCTTTTTTAAGCATATATTCTCTTTCCTGTTTATCTACCAATTCTATTTCAATAGCAACAAGATCAATATGTGCCGGAATTAAATCTACATTAGGAGAATCGGTTTTTAAAATAGTGTCTTTAGCGCTTACAGTATGTTCTAAAACTTGATAAGTTCCAGATTCTATTGATTCAACATCTAAACCTAAACCAGAAGTAGCATTTGCTTGCGGGTCAGCATCAATTAATAAGACTTTTTTTTCTAATACGCCTAATGATGCAGCTAAGTTTACAGAGCTAGTAGTTTTACCTACGCCACCTTTTTGATTTGCAATTGCTATTATTTTACCCATAGTGATTTATAAAAGTTTGAAAGAGGTAAATTTACAATTATTTATGATTATTAAAAGCGAAAGATGTTAACAAAACTCATAATTTAATTAATGAAGTTTCCTATTTATTAAGGAATGTTAATTTTTAGGTTGTTAAACCCTCATAATAAGCGTTTTTCAAACCATGTTATAATCATACTTGTGCTTTAATTTTGCTTTAATTCTTTGTGATACTAGTTAAAAGAATTTCTATACTTAAATAAATATAGAGTTAATTAAATGATATCGCGTAAACCGAAAAGCGTAAGAGTAGGTAAAAGTTAAAACAAGTTATTATGAAAAAGTATTTTTTAGTATTGATGCTGGGTATTATTATTATGGCATGTCAAAGTGAACAAGAACAGGGGATTATTGAAAATGAGGCGCAAAGAAGCATTGCATCTAAAAACATTGCATCTAAAATGCTGCAATTTGAAACGGTTAAAGAGCTTAAGAGTTTTATTAATGATCGGCTAGAGTCAGATTCTGACCTATTAGAAGAAGCAAAAGAAATGAGTAGTTCTGGTAGATATAATCCTTTGTTATTGATTTATAATTTAGAATCAAGTGAGGCAAAAAGCCTAGGGATAAATATAAAAGAGGTAGCTAAAGTTGGTTCTGATGATAATATGTTATTGTTTTTATTAAATCAAAATGGAGAAATAGCCATCGAAGGAAAAATTTTTAGAATTGATGGTGATTTTGTGTATACGTATACGAAAGGTTTTAGTAATACAATAAATGAGTTTTTAGAAAAGTATAATTCAGGGGCAATTAAACTTGAAAAAGGAAAAAGAATTGATTACTCTAAAGAGTTAAATGTTTATGCACATACTAATACTTTTACTGATGTTAATGTAAAAGAAAAAGCAATGGCAAGAGGAGTCACAGCACATAAGTATTTTGATAGTAATCATAGAATGAGAGCTAGACAATTTAATGGTTTTTGGGGTTTTTATAGTGCTATTGGGGCAAATACATTGGTTCAAGAAAAAAAGAAGTTTTTATGGTGGTCTTGGTGGAAAACAGTAAAAACAGATAATAGGTTAGAGTATAATATGGCTTTTAGATCAAAAGTAACGCCTGGTTATCCTGGTTACCCATCGTCAATTAATGTAGCTAAATCTGGACACAAATATTGTAATTGTAGTCAAGCACAAGTCGTTTATAGTTGGGCTGTTGGTTTTCCATGGGCTCCAGAAATTTATACACCTTTAGAGGGAGAGTCTAAGCATTGGGCACACTGGTATAGCTCTAATCCTAATACGGTGTCAATAACATTACAATATTAAATTTAAGAAATATTCAGATAATTATTTAATGTTATTCTAAAATAGTAAAGTAAAAGCCACATATTTTTAAGTATGTGGCTTTTATTGTTTTGTTTTAAATATTTTATCCGTTTAACATTACTGGCATAACTAACATAGTAACTTGTTCTCCTTCGTCAGTTCCATCAATTGGAGTTAAAATTCCAGCCCTGTTTGGTAATGACATTTCTATTAATACATCATTGGCACTTAAGTTGTTTAACATTTCGCTTAAAAAACGTGAGTTAAAGCCTATTTGCATATCATCACCTTGATAATCACAATGTAATCGCTCGTCGGCTTTGTTTGAGTAGTCTAAATCTTCAGCAGAAATATTTAATTCTGTTCCTGCCATTTTTAAACGTATTTGATGTGTTGTTTTACTAGAAAAAATAGAAACACGGCGTACAGAGTTTAAAAAAGATGCTCTGTCTACGGTTAATTTATTTGGATTTTCTTTAGGAATTACTGCTTCGTAATTCGGGTATTTTCCGTCAATTAAACGACATACTAAAACAACATTGTCAAACGTAAATTTGGCGTTTGTGTCGTTGTATTCAATAGTAACATTGTTTTCTGATCCTCCTAAAATTCCTTTTAATAAATTTAAAGGCTTTTTAGGCATTATAAATTCGGCAGATTTATCGGCAGTAACATCAGTACGTGTATATTTTACTAATTTATGTGCATCAGTAGCTACAAAAGTTAATTCTTTTGAGTTGAATTGAAAAAATACACCACTCATTACTGGTCTTAAATCATCATTACCAGCAGCAAAAATTGTTTTTGAAATAGCGGTAGCTAAAATGTGCGACGGAATTTCAGTACTACTTGGTGATGGTAATTCAACAGCTTTCGGAAACTCTTCTCCATTAAAATATGCCATATCATATTTACCTTGCTCAGAAATAATTTCGATAGTACTATCACTTTCTACTTTAAAAGTAAGTGGTTGTTCCGGAAAAGTTTTTAAAGTATCTAATAATAAACGAGCATTAATAGCTATTGATCCTGTGTCAGTACTTTCTACCTCTATAACAGAAGTCATCGTTGTTTCAAGATCAGAAGATGATATTTGAAGTTCATTGTTAGCTAGTTCGAACAAAAAGTTGTCTAAAATAGGTAATGTGTTATTGCTGTTTATAACCCCTCCTAAAACTTGTAGTTGTTTTAATAACTGAGAGCTAGATACGATAAATTTCATTTAGTATAGTTTCTATTTATTAGAGTTACAAATATATCTTAATTTGATGATTTTAAAAATTATTTTTTTAATAAGAAAAAATAGTTAGTTAAATTGGTAGTTTACTAGTATTGTGCCATAAAAATTTTTTTTAGGTACACGTAGGCTTTTAAGTTTTTTAGTGTGGTAGTTTACTATATATCCAAAGTTAAATTGATTTGCGGTAAAGCGTATTCCTATTTCGGTTGTAAATTTAAATGGTTCGATATTGTAGGTAATAGGGCTGTTGGTATTTAAAAAACTGCCTTCAATAGTTGCATCATAAACAACATAATGTACCATTGGTTTTATATATATAAATGCTTCGCTTTTGTTATTGTAGTTTGTGTTGTTATTGTTTAGATTACCGTTAAATGCGATGGAATTAATTATTTTTTGCAAAGGTTTTAAGCCTACTCGTCCGTATAATCCTGATGAAAAATCAGTATAAACTGTTCCAGCTTTTAGGTTATTAACCCAGTTGATGTCGAAATAATTATCGCCACCTAAATTTTTTATATGATCAATATTTAAATTTACGCCAAAAGCATTGGCTATTTGATATTTCCATCCGATTGCTTTTTTGTAGCCATAAATATCATGAATAAAGTCTTGCAATTCTTTACTCATTGCAGAAGTGCCTATTATACCAATTTCTAAAGATGTTTTTAATATACTGTTGTTTTTGTAAAAATTATGTACTCCGTAACGGCCAAATAAATAGCCAGCAAAAGGGCGATCATGATCCATATGTTGGTTAACAGTTGCTTTAAAAGGTGTGTACATGTGATGACCAAGTTGTAATTCAATTATTTTTTTTTCAATTTTTTTTGATGTCTTATTACTTAAATACCTGTAAGATAAAAACATTCCATTGGTGTAGTATCGGTCTTGACTGGTTGAAATATATAAGTCATTATCATTAAGGAAACTAAATTCTTTAGCGTATTTGTGTTGAGAAAAAATATTTATAGTGATAAAGATAAATAAAAAAAATATTTTTTGTTTCATAGCTGCTAATATCGTCTTATTTTAGCAAAGCTATAGTTAAATAAATAAAAATTCAACATGCTGTTTTAAATGGGGAATAAAATAAAACTTACAATTAACGACTTTGAAAATGTATCGTCAAATGATGAATTATTGCATTTGATAAATGAAAAAGGAGTATCGATAGAAAAGGTCAAAGAAAAGATGGCCTATGAAGAAGAATTGAAAAAATTACAAATCGAGTTGGTAAAACTGCAACAATGGATTGCTAAGAACAATAAAAGGGTGGCAGTCATATTTGAAGGAAGGGATGCTGCCGGTAAAGGAGGTAATATCCGTCGCTTTATGGAACATTTAAATCCACGATCTATGCGATTAGTCGCTTTAAATAAACCAACCGTAGTTGAACGAGGGCAATGGTATTTTCAAAGATATATTAAGGAGTTGCCAAACCCTGGTGAAATAGTATTTTTTGACCGCAGTTGGTATAATAGGGCAGTTGTTGAGCCTGTAATGGGTTTTTGTACAAAAGATGAGTATAAAAAATTTTTGGTGCAAGTGCCGGAGTTTGAGCATATGTTGTATGAAGATGGCGTAACGATTATTAAATTTTGGTTGTCAATATCAAAAGAAGAACAAGAGCGTAGGTTTAATGCTCGTAATGATGATCCTTTAAAAAGATGGAAGTTTAGTCCTGTTGATAAAAGAGGGCAAGAGCTGTGGAGTGAATACACTTATTATAAAAGCGAAATGTTTAGTAAAACACACACTGCTTATAGTCCTTGGATTGTGGTTAAAACAAATGACAAGAAAAAAGCAAGAGTAGAGTGTATACGTCATGTGTTGTCTCAATTTGATTATCAGGAAGAAAAGGAAGAAAAAGTAATAACAAATCCAGATCCCAATATAGTAATGCGTTACTATCGTTCAACAAAACATTTAGATTAATATGGGTAAGTTAACACAAAAAGACGTAGATAAATTAAATTCTACTAAAGGATTAAAAGCAATTTTATCAAAACCTTTTAATTTAGAGCGAGCTATTCGATATGTAGATTACGAACGAAAACTGAAAAAATTACAAGTAGAATTAATACGCTTGCAAAAGTGGGCTATCAATAAAAATGAACGTATAATCATTATTTTTGAAGGACGAGATGCTGCAGGAAAAGGTGGAGCGATACGAAGAATAACCGAACGTATAAATCCACGTCATATGCGAATTGTTGCATTGCCAAAACCTAATGAAGATGAGAAAACCCAATGGTATTTTCAGCGATATGTTGAGCAGTTTCCAAAAGCAGGTGAAATGGTTTTTTTTGATCGTAGTTGGTATAATAGAGCTGTAGTAGAGCCGGTAAACGGATTTTGTACCCAAGAAGAGTATAAGGTGTTTATGAATCAAGTAAATGATTTTGAAAGAATGATTTTAGAGTCTGGTATTCGATTGGTGAAAATATACATGTCAATTAATAAAAGAGAACAAGCTAAGCGATTTCTTGATATAAAAAATAACCCTTTAAAACAGTGGAAAATTACACCAGTTGATGAAAAAGCACAAGAGTTGTGGGATGATTATACCGAATATAAAAAAGCAATGTTTAGTAAAACAAACACTGAAATATCACCTTGGAAAGTAATACAAGCAAATAGAAAAACAATTGCTCGTGTTAATGCTATAAATCATGTGTTAAAAAGTATACCTTATGATAAAAGTACAGTAGTGTAGTTTTTATCATAATATAATTAATTGATTTTTTTATAGTATTTAGTTTTAAACGAGTTTAGGTTGGTTTAGGTGAAATTAAATAAAAGATGCTTTAAAATTAGTAGAACCGTTGTCTAAAATAGCTCTGATGTTAGGGAGTCTATTTCTTTTTTTATGAGCTCAAAAATAAAAAACACCTCACAAGCAATGTTTTTACTTGTGTTTAAATAATTTTCAGAAACTAAGTCAGTGTTGTCAAAATTTTTCGGATCCGAGTATGGTAAATGAAACCTGGTTATTGCATCAGGAATAAAAGGACAGTTTTCATCAGCATTATTACAAGTTGTAATGGCTATGTAAGGATAACTGTTGTTTGGGTGGTCGTAAATTTTAGAAAACCCTAAAATAGATTTTTTTGAGCCTTTAAAAGTAATTAGATAGCGCGGGTTTTGGTGTGAAAAATCAACAATATTAAAGTTAAAACCCGTTTTTTGTAAGCTTTTTACGGTGTTTCTATGAAAAGCGGTGGTTTCGGTTCCGCCAGAATACGCAAAAATATTTCTCAAGTTAAAGTATTCAATAGCGTAAAAACTCCAAACTTGTGCAAATTGACTTCTTCGAGAGTTGTGCGTGCAAATAAAATTTAAATTTATCTTTTCTCTATCTTCGTATTCATTAACAATTGATTGCGCGATATCGGTTAGTAGTTTTTTACGCTCAATGCTAATAATTATTTCTTTTCTTGCATCTTCAAAAAATGCTTTTGTGTCAATATTTTTAGTGTTTATCATTTTTTTACAGTTCTTTTGTAAGAAAGAATTACTGCAAAAATACGCTGTAAAACTCTTTTAATTAATTAAGTAAAGGTTAAGGATGTGTTTAGAAATAGGTAATAAAGTATCAGTTTTAGATGCTGATATTAAAGGGTTGATAACTAAAATAGAAAATAATCTGTTTTTTGTTAAAGATGAAGGTGGAATGGAGTTTTCCTTTTTTGCACATGAGTTGGTAAAAATTAAAGTTGAGCAAAACGAGTTAAGCAGGCAAGTGCGCGTTAGTAGTTCGTTGTTAAAATCAAAAATGAATGAGGTAAAAAAAACTAAAAAATCATTATTTGTAAAAGCAAAAAACGAAGTGGTGATGGAGGTAGATTTACATGCTGAAAAATTACTAAAATCTACTAAAGGAATGGATAATTATGATGTGTTATCATTGCAATTGCAAACAGCAAAGCATAAATTAGAGTATTGTATTGCTAAACGTATTTCAAAATTAGTGTTAATTCATGGAGTAGGTGAAGGAGTTTTAAAAACAGAATTGCTATATTTATTAAATAATTATCCAGTAAAATATTACGATGCTTCCTATCAAAAGTATGGCCAAGGAGCCACAGAGGTTTATGTATATCAAAATGCAAACTAATTAAGAACTAAATTATGAAAACTGTATATTTAGATAATGCAGCAACAACACCTATGTTACCAGAGGTGATTGAGGTTATGCAGCAATCAATGCAAGTTAATTTTGGAAACCCGTCATCCATTCATCAATTTGGTAGAAAAGCAAAAGCAGCGGTTGAAACGGCGCGAAAAAATATAGCTAAACACTTTAATGTAGCTGCTGCTGAAATTGTTTTTACGGCAGGTGGTACCGAGGCAGATAATTTAATTTTATATAACGCAGTATTAAACTTAGGAGTAAAAAAAATAATTACCTCTAAAATTGAGCATCATGCGGTTTTACGTACTGTACAGTATTTGCAAAAGCAGTATAATATATCGGTTAAATATGTTGAGGTTGATAAAAACGGGTCGGTAGTTTTAAGCGATTTAGAAAAACACTTACAAGAGTCAACTCAAAAAACGCTGGTAAGTTTAATGTATGTAAATAATGAAATAGGAAACCTGCTTTCTATTAATAAGGTAGCTGATGTATGTAAAAAATACGACGCTTATTTTCATTCAGATACTGTGCAGGCGATAGGGCATTATCAAATAGATTTACAAAAAACACCTATTGATTTTATAGTGGCAAGCGCACATAAGTTTCATGGGCCAAAAGGAGTTGGGTTTGCTTATATTAAAAAAGGTATTAGTATGCGACCGATTTTACATGGAGGAGAGCAGGAAAAAGGAATGCGTTCTAGTACTGAAAATGTACATGCAATTTTAGGGATGGAAAAAGCTTTAAAAATTGCTTATGATAATTTAGAGGAAGATAAATTATATATTTTGAAAATAAAATCGTACTTTATAACGCAATTAGAGGAGCATTTTAAAAACGTGCAGTTTAATGGGATGTCTTGTAATTTGGATAAAAGTAGTTACACGATACTAAATGTACGTTTTAATATAAAAGATAAAATGATGCTTTTTAATTTAGATTTACAGGGGGTTGCGGTTTCCGGAGGTAGTGCTTGTCAAAGTGGAGCAAATAAAGGATCGCATGTGTTAGTTGCTTTTTTAAGTGAACAAGAAGCTGATAAAACTTCAATTAGGTTTTCATTTAGTAAGTTAACTACGGTAAATGATGTGGATTATTGTATTTTTAAATTAAAAAACAATAAATACTTACAGTAAGAGGTTTTAAAGAAGTTAAAAATTATTTAATACCATATTGTCGTTGTTTTTGTTTTAATTGCTTATATTAGTTGAATAGTTGTTAGTTTCAATAGTTGTTATTTATTTAACTTCATTATTGTATAAGTAATTTTTATTTAAAATTATTGTGACTAATTAAATGAAAAAGTGTCTAATAATATATGTGTCATACGTAAAAGTTAATTATATTTGCAACGTTTAATAAAAATAACCCCCAAACAATACATTTGTCTTTAAAAAGGCTAAATGCATTTTTTGGGGTTTTTTTATGCTTCAAAATAAAAACAAAGAGTAATTATAGTAAATAATTATAGTAAATTTTATGGAAAATAACTACTATTCAAAAAAAATACAGTTTTGTAATAAAGTAACAATAAGTTTAATTTTATTGTTGTTTACTTCGTTTTTAGTAAATGCGCAAGCTACTTTTACAGCAAACCCAACGGCAGCTCAAATAGCTGCTGAATTGCAGTCTTCAGGGGTTATAATAACAAACCCTGTTATTACACGAAGCGGTAGTAATCCAAGTCAAGCAACGACAACTTCTGATCAAATAGCTACCTTTTCTAACGGTATAGCTGGGGCAGGTTTAGAGGTTGATGAAGGTATTGCTTTTACAACTTCAAATGTTGCTAATGTTTTTGGCGCTAATGATGCTAATACTGCTTCTTTTGGGGGGTTTGATCTTTATGGTGATATAGATTTAAGAAATATAGATACTAACGCATACAGTGATGTAGTTGTTTTTGAGTTCGATTTTGAAGCCTTACCTAATTATACAGGGGTTTTATTAGAATACCAATTTGGTTCTGAAGAGTATCCAGATTATGTAGGTTCTATATATAATGACGTTTTTGGTTTTTTTGTTTCTGACCCTTCGGGTGCGGATGCTACCATACCTGATGGAAGAGATACTAATCTTAATGGTGTATATGATGGGGCAGAACAACCAGCTCTTAACTTAGCCTTTGTGCCAGGTACCACAAACCCAGTGTCCATTAACAATGTAAATGCAGGTTTTATAGGGTGTTCCGGAGGTAGTTCGCCAGCAGATGTAGGGCAAGCGGCTTGGTATATAAATAACGGGCATTATTTATATGATGATACAGGTCTTAATAGTGACCCTGCAGTGTGTAATGACAACATAGGGCCTTACCCAGTAAATGTGCAATTTAATGGAATAACTAAAAAGTTTTCAGCAAATATAAATTTAACACCAGGTATTGTATACCATATGAAAATTGCCATTGCAGATGTTGTTGATGCGACTTTAGATTCAGGAGTTTTTATATCAAGTGTTGGAGGGGTGCCTATAATAGAAGCTGAAAATGATGCAGGAGAAGTGGTTGCTACAACAGGTGGTGTTGCCGTAGCAAATGTGTTAACTAACGATACCGTAGGGGGTACTTTAAACCCTGATGTTGCAGATGTAGAGTTAAACCAAATAAGTACAGCAAACCCAGGAGTAACTTTAAATACCGCTACTGGTGAGGTAAATGTTGTACCGGGTACCGCAGCTGGTGTATACGATTTAGTATATACAGTATGTAAGCCATCTACAAACTGTGATACTGCAACTGTTACTGTAACAGTATTAGTAGATACAGATGGTGATGGAGTTGCAGATAGAGATGATTTAGATGATGATAATGATGGGGTTTTAGATACCGATGAAAAAGGGTGTATAACACCAGAATCTATGGCGCCTTCATCAGGTACAACCGAATTAAATGCTGCAATAACAGTAATTAATAGTGGAGAAAAATACACAATATCTAGTGATTTAGATATGGGTTTAAGTTCTTTAACTATAAACGCAGGAGGTGAGTTATATATACTTCCAGGAGCAGAATTAACAACAGTTAATTTAAATGCTAATGGTAAGCTTTTTGTTTCTGATACAGGAGGAGCCATTGTAACAGGTTCTATGACTATTGGTCAAAACGCAGCATCTGGTTCTGCAATATCAGAAGTACATATGGGTAAAGGTGCTTATTTTATAGCAAAAGGATCTTTATTGATAAATCAAGCAGGTACTTTTGGGGCTACTAATACCACAACTGTAGATGTATTTATGGATTCAGCAGCTGTAATTGAAGTTTGTGGTACACTTTCAGTTGGAGAGCCAGATGTACTTCATAAAGTAGGAGATAATTCAAACGGAGCAGCATATTTAATTACAAGAGCACAAGCTACTTCTAACAACACAGGTGGAGCGCCGTCAATAACATTGTCAAACACAGTAGGCGGAGGTATCAATTGGATAGCTTTAAGTACTACAGGAACTACAGGTAGCTCTAATAAATTAAATCCAGGAACCGCAGCTTTTTGTGGTGACAATGCAACACAAGCTACTTGTTCAATATGGCCAGATAACTTAAATGCAGGAAATTGTGAAGAAGCAGAGGCTATAATAGGTCAGTTAATAGAGTTTTGTGGAAGTGGTCCATCTATTAGTAATGATATCGATGGTGACGGTATTCCAAATCAATTAGATTTAGATTCTGATGGCGATGGTTGTTCTGATGCAATAGAAGCAGGTACAACAACAAATCAAACAACAAATTACCAATTTCCATCAAACGATGTAAATGCTACTACGGGAGTACCAAATACTGCGGCAGCTATAAATGCTACAGGTGATTTTCAAAATCCAGCAGTAGCATCATGTAACTGTCCTTTTGCTTCAGGAGTAGATACTGACGGAGATGGGGTAGATGATACCTGTGATTTAGATGATGATAATGATGGTATTTTAGATATTGATGAAAGTTGTGTAGGGTATTTGTCACAAAATAATTCAGGAGCTTGGGCAGGAACAACATCAACTGTAACAGCGACCTTACCAGGAAGTGTTTCTCAAACGAATGCAGGTTTTTTTAATGATGGGCAAATAAATTATAGCATTAATCAAAATGGAGCTGGGCAGCGTATAGCTAATACTGGCGATGTTGATTTCGAATTAACATTTTCTCCTGCGGTGCCAGTAAGTGAAATTGCACTATGGATAAACGATGTTGATCCTACGAGTTTTTCATTACCAGCTACAGCAAAATACACTATTACGATAAATGGAGGTTCTGCTGATGGGTTATTTCTTAAAACTAGAGGTGATTTAAGCTATAATGATACTAGTGGTGTAATATCATTAAATGGAACAGCTGATAATCAAGATATAACAATAAAAGGACGAGGAACAACTTTAGTTTCAAGTATAAAAATAGTAAGTGAAGATTTAGGTGCTGATTTTATTGCGTATTCATTTTTTGCAAAAGTAAAATGTGATACAGATAACGATAATACTCCAGATTATCTAGATGTAGATTCTGATGGTGATGGGTGTTATGATGCTATTGAGGGAGATGAAGATGTTGAGTTATCACACTTGGTAGCTTCAGGAATCCATCAAGGAAGAATAGATATAGCAGCAAACGGAGGTGTTAACTCAAATGGGGTACCTGATTTAGTAAACACATCAGGAACAGCTGATGGAGCAAATGATGATCAAGGTCAAGGAGTAGGTGCTAGTACAGTAGTTAATCCTGCACCTAATGCAGGTACAATATCTGGAGGAACTTCAGTTTGTACAACAAAAACATTAAATTTAAGTTCTAATGGAGATGCAGGAGGTGTATGGAGCTCTTCAGATATCGCCCGTGCTACTGTTGATGCATCAGGTGTTGTAACAGGTATAAGTAGTGGTACTGTAACAATTACATACACTATTACGTCAGCAGGAGGTTGTGTTGAAGAGTCTGATGTATTAGTAACAGTAAATAAAACACCAACTGCAAGCATTACTAATGATCATGGATTGGCATTAACTTGTGCAACACCAAGTACTACGTTAACAGCAAGTGGTGGAACAAGTTACTCTTGGTCAGATGGATCAACAGTAGTTGGAACAGCTTCAACATTATTAGTAAGTACCGCAGGAACGTTTACGGTAACAGTAACAGCGGCTAATGGATGTACAGATACAGCATCAGTAACAACGACATTAGATAATACAGCACCAACAGCAGAAGCAGGAKCAACTGCAGAGTTAACATGTGGAACAACTACATTAACCTTAGATGGATCAGGATCAACAGGTCAAGGAGTTTTAAGTTATGCCTGGACAACTGCAGATGGAACAATAGATAGTGGAGCAAATACAGTTAGTCCAGTAGTAAGTGCAGCAGGAACATACTCATTAATAGTAACAGATGCAGACAACGGATGTTTAAGTGTAGCAGATACAGTTGTGATAACAGAAGATGTTTTAGCACCAACAGCAGAAGCAGGAKCAACTGCAGAGTTAACATGTGGAACAACTACATTAACCTTAGATGGATCAGGATCAACAGGTCAAGGAGTTTTAAGTTATGCCTGGACAACWGCAGATGGAACAATAGATAGTGGAGCAAATACAGCTAGTCCAGTAGTAAGTGCAGCAGGAACATAYTCATTAATAGTAACAGATGCAGACAACGGATGTTCAAGTGTAGCAGATACAGTTGTGATAACAGAAGATGTTTTAGCACCAACAGCAGAAGCAGGATCAACTGCAGAGTTAACATGTGGAACAACTACATTAACCTTAGATGGATCAGGATCAACAGGTCAAGGAGTTTTAAGTTATGCCTGGACAACWGCAGATGGAACAATAGATAGTGGAGCAAATACAGCTAGTCCAGTAGTAAGTGCAGCAGGAACATAYTCATTAATAGTAACAGATGCAGACAACGGATGTTCAAGTGTAGCAGATACAGTT
>NZ_MAKX01000002.1 GCF_001693415.1 Tenacibaculum soleae
CGCTAGCGTTCATCCTGAGCCAGGATCAAACTCTTCATTGTATATTTTAAATAATATTAATGAATAAGTTTCAAAAGAATTTGTTTAACGAAGTTAAACATGGTTATTCTACTCTTTGTTTACGCTGTCAATTTCAATATTTTCAATGAACGTGTCGAGTCGACACTCGCAAGTATTTTCAACTTGATTATCTTCTCAGACTTCTTGTAGAAATGCTAGATTCGAACTAACTGATTTTATTACCAAATCATTCCAAAATTTCTCTGATCGTTTTCGCTTTCTTAAAGCGGTTGCAAATATATAAACTTTTTAAAAACTGACAAAACTTTTTTGAAGTTTTTTTTAGTTTATTTTCGCGATGTTTTTAATGAACTTCCGAGTTTTAAACGGACTGCAAAGATACTTTCTTTCTTTTGATTTAAACAAGTTATTTGCAACTTATTTTTAATCTTTTCTTGATGATATCTTAACAATGTTTTATGAACTTTTACTAATCTTAAACTTGCGTTTTTCCCTTAGCGGGTGCAAATATAGATCCCTTTTTTAACATGACAATGCTTTATTTTATGTTTTTTTTGATGTTTTTTACTGTGTATTGTTTTTTAGATAGTTAGCTGTTTTTTATTTTATATAATCATCTTTAAATAGTTTTGCGCGAGGGATTGAACGATCTGTTTGAGCTCTTTTTGCTTGGTAAAGCTAAAAAGCGAGGAGTGAAAGCCCGACAATTTTTGCGAAAAATTGTCGCGCCATAAAAATAACTGACATATATTGTAGTAAAAATGATTTACTCGAAGAGCAATATAAATACATTAAAAGCAGAGGGTAAACGAAAGTTGTTAAATCTAACATTTATACATTTTTCAAAACACTATATATATTCAAATATCATCAATACAAAAATAAAAAACAAGTTTATGTAAATATAGAAAAACCATATGAAGCACCCTTAAATCATTATTAATATTCAAAGCAAACAACTTAAGAGTGTTTATAATTGTAATGTTAAGAAATGAATACGTTTTCTTTATTAAAGCAATAAACATATTTTTTAAATTTCAATTATAGAAAACAAGTTGTTTTTATCTTTTTACCCTAAATTTGTACAATACATTTTAAGTAATTTACATGACAACTTTATTTATTAACATTAAAGAATTAATTCAAGTAAGAGAAGCTTCAATAAAAAAAGCTTCAGGTAAAGAAATGAGCATTTTACCTACCATTAAGAATGCTTTTTTACTGATTAAAGATGATAAGATTCTTGATTTTGGTCTTATGGATAATTTATCATCTTCTGCTGATAGAACAATTGATTGTGCCAGTAAAATGATTTTACCTACTTGGTGTGACTCTCATACACATATTGTTTACGCCGGTAACAGAGAACAAGAATTTGTTGATAGAATTAATGGGTTAACCTACGAAGAAATAGCAAATAAAGGTGGTGGTATTTTAAATTCGGCTAAAAAACTACAAAACACTTCTGAAGAAGATTTATACCAACAATCTACTGTACGTTTAGAAGAAGTTATGAAACTTGGTACAGGTTCTGTAGAAATAAAGTCAGGTTATGGTTTAACAGTTGGTGCTGAATTAAAAATGTTACGTGTTATTAAAAGACTACGTGAAAATTATAAGTTACCGATCAAAGCTACTTTTTTAGGGGCCCATGCTTTTCCTAAAGAATTTAAAGACAACAAAGAAGGTTATATTAATTTAATTATTAATGAAATGTTACCTAAAATAGCTGAAGAAAATTTAGCTGATTTTATTGATGCTTTTTGTGAAACTGGTTACTTTTCGGTAGCAGATACTGACCGAATATTAGAAGCTGGTAAAAAATATGGCTTAACACCTAAAGTTCATGTAAATCAATTTACAACAATTGGCGGGGTTCAAGTTAGCGTAAAACACAATGCCTTATCAGTAGATCATTTAGAAGTGATGAACACTGATGATATCGAAACTTTAAAAGGTACCGATACAATGCCTGTTGCACTACCTTCTTGTTCGTATTTTTTAAGTATTCCGTACACACCTGCTAGAAAAATTATAGATGCTGGCTTACCTTTGGCTTTAGCTACCGATTTTAATCCTGGTTCTACCCCATCTGGAAATATGAATTTTGTTGTAGCAACAGCCTGTATAAAAATGAAAATGACTCCAGAAGAAGCTATAAATGCCGCTACTATAAACGGTGCTTATGCCATGAACTTATCTGACGAAGTAGGAAGTATTACTATTGGTAAAAAAGCTAATTTTATTGTTACCAAAGATATTTTGAGCTACGGTGCTATTCCGTATAACTTCGGTTCGGTTTTAATCGACTCAGTATTTATTAACGGAAAAGAAATTTAAAATGCTTCAGCTATTTTCTAAAAATGATATTACCAGTTTTGTAAGTCTGCGAGAAGGAGAAACTAAATTAGGACAATCTGTACAAACAATTTCTAATCTTGAAAACATACATCTTACATCTGCCAAATTTGTTATTATTGGTGCCCCTGAAGATATTGGAGTAAAAATGAATTATGGTAATGGCGGAGCGCACACTGCATTTACACCTACATTAAAATCATTTTTAAACACACAAGAAAATCAATTTATCAACGGTAAAGAAATTCTTGTTTTAGGCTATTTAAATTTTTTAAAAGAAACTTTAAACTTTGATGGTTCTGATAGAGAAAAAGGCGATTTATTGGTAAAAGCTATTGATAGAGAATTATCCTCTATAATTAAAACAATTATTGAAGCTAATAAAATTCCGATAGTAATTGGTGGTGGTCATAACAATGCTTATGGTAATTTAAAAGGACTATCTGAAGGCAAAAAGCAAGCAATAAATGTAATTAATTTAGATGCACATACTGATTTACGTCGTTTAGAAGAACGTCATAGCGGTAACGGGTTTTCGTATGCAATTGAACACAAGTATTTAAATAAATATTTTATGTTTGGACTACATGAAAACTATACTCCACAATACGTTTTTGATTATATACATACCAATGTAAATATTGATTACAACACCTATGAAGAATTAGAAATTTACAAATCGATTCCGTTTAAAAATGAATTGTTACGTGCCCAGAATTTTATTCAAGAAAAACCTTTTGGCATAGAAATAGATTTAGATTGCATACAAAATTTTCCAAGTAGTGCAATGACACCTAGTGGTTTTACATCACAACAAGCAAGACAATTTGTGCATTATTTTGCTAAAAATAAAAATGCAAATTACATTCATATCTGCGAAGGTGCTCCGGCTGTTATGCAAGATCCTACTGCAACAAATCAAGTAGGTAAATTTATAAGTTATTTAATTACCGATTTTATAAAAGCTAAAAAACATTAATCAATCCAATTTTTAAAATCTTTTACACGTTCTCTACTTACGATAATTTCAGCTTCTGCATACGATTGTAAAATTAATTGTAATCGTGAATTTGTATATGAAACAATATCTTTTATAGCATTTATATGTACAATAAAAGTACGATTTACTCTAAAAAAATTTTCAGGATTTAATTGCTCTTGCCAATGCTCTAGAGAATCATCGATTAAATAATTTCGGTTTGAGTTTGTATGAATATAGGTTGCTTTGTTTTCTGAGTAAAAACATTCAATTTCATCAACATGAATAATTTTTATATGCTGCCCTACTTTGATTGTAAATCGTTTTTTAAATTTTCTATCAACCGGGTTTATCAATAATTTTCTAATATCATCAATATTTACCTTTACATCTGATTGTTTTGTTTGATTATCTTTAAACTTATCAACAGCAGATTTTAACTCATCTTCATCAAGGGGTTTTAATAAATAATCTATCGAATTTAATTTGAAAGCTTTCAAAGCATATTCATCATAAGCCGTGGTAAAAATGATAGCCGATTTTACTTGTATTTCTTCAAATATTTCAAATGATAATCCGTCTGATAATTGAATATCTAAAAAAATCAAATCAGGATGTTTGTTATTTTGAAACCAATTAATAGACTCTTCAACAGAGTGTAACATGGTTTTTACTTCTATACTTAAGGCAGATAACATTCTATTTAAACGCCTTGCCGCCGGCTTTTCATCTTCAATAATAATTACATTCATTACTTATAAAGTTAGTTTTTTTCCATGTATTCTTTAATCTTCCGCTCTTCCCAGTTTTTACCGAGTAAATTTACAATTCCGAAAGTACTAATAGCATGAAAAATTAAAAATAATCCCCAAATAAAAAACAATTTATAATTACTTGCCTCTGTTAATGCTTCTTTTACAGAAGCTCCAAATTGAATATCTTTATAAATTCTTCTTCCTATAAAAAATAAATTAACCAACACATATACAGCTAAATGTTTATAAAAACTTTTAATATCTTCAACTCTTTTTTGTGCTTTCAAGTATTTTTCTGATTGATTTTTCATCTTTTCCATACTACTACTTATTTTTCGTTCATAAACTCGTTTACTTTTTTGTTTTCCCAATTTTCAAAAAAAGTAATTTTATTTTTAAAAGCATATAGTCCGTGAACTAAAACCCCGAAAGCCCATAATAAACAATTTATCCAAATATTTGATTTCGCCCATTTTAAAGTTCCTTTATTATGAATATGGCTTTCAAAAAAATTAAATATTGTATTTGAAAAAACTGCTAATATTAGCATCATAATTACAAATATTTGTAAGTGATTGTAAAAATTTTTAATTTTTTTTACTCGTTTTTCGGCTTTTATATAGTCATTTGTTAATTTCATAATTAAAAATCATTATCGTTCATGTATTCCTTTATCTTTTTTTGTTCCCAATCTTTCCCAAAAAACAAATTAGACCCAAAAACTCCTAACCAATGAAAAAATAATCCTATCCCCCAAAACAACCAAGTTGAATAGGTTCCGAAATGAGTAACTGCTTCTAGAAAACTAAGTTTATCTTCACTAGTTAAACCAAACACAATAATTCCTGATATAAAAATATTGACAACTATATAAACGGCTAAATGAATATAAAAACCTTTAATTTTTTCAACTCTTTTTTTTGCTAAAATATATTTTTGTTCTTCTGAATAATCTATTTCCATCTTATTTATTTTTTTTACCTTCATTCATTATTTCTTTAATCTTACGTTCTTCCCAGTTTTTTACTATACTTGTTTTACTAAATACAAAAACACTTAAAAAATGACAAAAAAGTCCTGTTCCCCAACCAATTAATGAAAACCAAAACCAATGAAAATGTGGTTCAAATTTTAAATTTGCAAAAATAATTATTGGTATAACGATACAATAAATTGTTAAATGTGTATAAAATCCTTTAATCTTTTTAACTCTTTTTTGAGCTTGAATATATTGCTGTGGTTCTCTATCTTCCATTTTATTTATAATTTTTATCATCTTTCATCATTTCTTTAATCTTTCGTTCTTCCCAATTTTTTCCTAAAAAGATATTGTAATTATTTACTTCTAAGAAGTGGAAGGTTAATCCAACTCCCCATCCAAAAATTGGAAACCAAAACCAATGGAAACCTGGTGAAAATCGTAAATTTATAAATATTAAAAAAGGAATTACAATACAATAAGATGCTAAATTTTGATAAAACTCCTTTAATTTCTCTACTCTTTCAACAGCTCTTACATACTTGCTGTTTTCTATATTTTTTGAATCTAACGACATATTATTTGTTTTTATTAACAGCGGTAAACTCACTGTAAATGTTTTATTGTTATTTTTAATTTCTACTCGTTTATTAGTAATTAAACCATACCTATCGGCTATATTTCTTAATCCAACTTTTGTGCTTTTTCCAATTGCTTCTTTAGGATTAACCGTATTTTGAATTTGTAAAAAACCATCTTGTTCAAAAATGTAAATTTCTAGAGGTTTTGCCGATGAAACTACATTGTGTTTTACTGCGTTTTCTAACAATAATTGTAATGATAATGGTACTATTTTTAAATCTAAGTTACTTACCGTGGTTGGAATATTAAATTGTACAGCATCTTCAAATCGCATTTGTAATAACTCCATATATGTTTTTGCAAACCTTAACTCCTCTTCTAACGGAATTAACTCTTTATTACGTTGCTCTAAAACATACCGATATACTTTTGATAATTTTGTGGTAAATTTTTCTGCCTGCTTTGGATTTTCGCCAATTAATGATGTTAATACATTTAAACTATTAAATAAAAAATGAGGGTCTAACTGACTTTTTAAAGTTTCAAACTTTGCGGTTTCAGTTTTCGCAACTATTTCATGTTGTGTTGTTTCTTGTTTTAATGACGCTTTCCAATTAATCATAAAACTACGTGCATGAAAAAAACTTGCAATTCCTAAAGAAATTATAATCGCAAATAAATGCGACCAAAATAATTTTCCATCAAAAAAATCAGAAAACTTATGTTTAAAAATTAATACAAATTGTATATAATGAATTAACAAAACCGCTATAACAGTATAACAAATAGTTGCAATTATACCTGCCCAAACTCGTTCATTAGTTTGTGTAGCCCAGTTCCACCTAGTATTTAAATAATTATTAATTAATCCATTACCTAAGCCTAATATAAACGAATACATTGCTGAAAACAAGAACACAATTGCAGCACCTTTAAGCGTAAACTGTTGATTTATTATTGTAAAAATAACCCCAAAAACAATTGTAAGTTTTAAACATACTAATAAATCTTTTTTTAAGTCTATAAATGTATTCGATGTATATTTTTGCATTGTATTTGTGTTTCTAAAATTTAATTTTTAAAGATACATTTTTATCAGTAACCTTAAATTTTGCTTGCTCATATTCAGGTGGACCAAAACGATTCATCGCATTGTTAGAAACCCCATAATCTTCTATTGGCATCCCATTAGGTTCAAAATCCATTTTGTCATTATTATTCTTATCATGAAAACAGATAATTGCATATTCACCAGTTGGTACATTTTTAAAAACAGCTACACTTTTGTTCTCTTTTATTTTAGATGAGATAGCTTGTAAAGGTTTACCTCTAAAATTATCTTTTGTAAATAGTGCGTAACTTATTTTTCCTTTGTTAGATGTAGCATTAACTACAGTTGCTGTTATTGTGTTATTTTGAGCAATTATATTTTTTGATATAAAAAGTAGTGTTCCGATTAAAACTAATGTTAAAAATTTCATTTCTTATATTTTTATGGTTAATTACACTACAAATATGCTACTGATCTATCGTTTTTAAAACTAAAAAAAACTGAACCGTATTTTTTTAAGGATGAACTGTAACAATTTGTATTTTTGAGCGACTTGTAACTAATCAACGATACTAAACTTAGTGAATAAAGAATTAGAAAATAAATTTTTATCTGATTTTGAAGCCAATCAAAACATTGTGCATAAGGTATGTAGAATTTATACGACAAACCAAGATGCTCATAATGATTTGTTTCAGGAGGTAACAATTCAACTATGGAAAAACTACAGTAAATTTAGAGGAGATGCTAAATTTAGTACCTGGATGTACAGGGTTGCCTTAAACACAGCTATTTCTTTATACAGAAAATCAACTAGAACAGTAAAAACTAGAGATATTACCGAATATGCTTTTAAAATTAAAGCGGAAGATTATGACGAAACAGAAGAGTTACAACTAAAAGCATTATACAATGCCATTAGAAAGTTAAATGATATTGATAAAGCACTAATATTTTTATACTTAGAAGATAAGCCTTATAAAGAGATATCTGTAACCTTAGGTATTAGTGAAGTAAATGCTCGTGTAAAAATGAATAGAGCAAAAGATAAATTAAAAAAAGTATTAAACCCATAATTAATGGATTTAGATAAATATAAAAAAGCATGGAATAATCAACCTGAAGAAACTGATACGGTTTCTAAAGTTGATATCTATAAAATGGCACATTCCAAGTCATCATCAATCGTAAAATGGATTTTTATTATTGGAATACTAGAGTTTTCTTTTTGGTTAATTTTAAATTTTTTTACTTCTAACAGTAGCTATATGGAAGTTTATGAAAAATTAAACTTAATTACATTTTTAAATATTACTTATTATATTCATTATCTAGTGATAATTATATTTTTATATATTTTTTATAAAAATCACTCATCTATTTCTATAATGGACGGTACAAAAGAGTTACTAAAAAAGATATTTAACGTTCGTAAAACTGTAAAAATATATGTTTACTATAACTTAATTACTTTTATCATTTTATCTATTATTGTTAACGTCATTATTTTTAGCGATCAAAATAAATTAAAAGAAGTTTTTAATAATGACAATATTAATATTAGTGATTCAAGCTTTTTTACAATAATGCTAGTTACTCAAATTGTTTTTTTAATAATCTTCTTAGCGCTTTTTTGGCTCTTCTACCAATTACTTTATGGTATTTTATTACGTAAATTAGATAAGAATTACAAAGAATTAATTAGAATAGATAATAATTGCAAATAATTAGTTAAAATCAATAAACTATAACATATAGAATTATTTTTTTGTTTAAAAATTATTTACTATAACAATTTTAATTACTTACTTTTATAAAAAATTAATTTGTTATGAAAACCCTAATTACGTTTAGTATTTTCTTTTATTCACTTTTTAGCTTTTCTCAAGAGTCTAGTTTTTGGAACAACACACGTTTTGGTGGTAGTTTTGGTTTTAGTTTTGGTAGTAATACAACTACTCTTTCTATATCACCTAGCGCTGTTTATGATTTTAATGAAGAGTTTTCATTGGGAGGTAGTATCGGCTACCTATACAATAAAAGTAGTAACTATAGTGCAAATATGTATTCTGCTAGTGTTATTACTTTATACAGACCAATACCAGAAATAGAATTTTCTGGTGAGCTTTTACAATCCTATGTTAGTAAAAAAATTGGTACCGTTAAAGACAACTATAGTTATCCTTCTTTAAATATTGGAGTCGCTTATATTACTGGTAAAGTTACTTTTGGTGTTCAGTATGATGTACTATACGAAGAAGATAAAAGCATTTATGCAAATGCTTTTTCTCCTTTTATAAGAATCTTTTTCTAAAAATTTTTAAGCTCTTTTAATAAAACAGTCAACATTGTGTCTGTAAAATCTAAATGCGTAACAATTCGTATTTTCCCTTCCCCCATCGAAATTAATAAAATACCTTTTGTTGCCATTTTATTGATAAAATCCATCGGATCAATCTTATCATCTACATAAAAAATAATAATATTGGTTTCAATAGGCTCGACTTTTGTTACGTATAAACATCCTTCTAAAACAGTTCCTATCTGTTGTGCTTTTTGATGATCTTCTGCCAAACGATTTACATTATTATCTAACGCATAAATTGCTGCTGCTGCTAAAAAACCAGCTTGTCGCATTCCTCCTCCAAATAATTTACGCACACGTAACGCTTTTTCCATATCCTTTTTAGTTCCTATTAAAATAGAACCTACAGGCGCTCCTAATCCTTTAGACAAACAAATAGAAATCGTATCAAACAATTCTCCATATTGCGCAGGAGTTTCATTTTTAGCAACCAAAGCATTAAATAAACGCGCTCCATCTAAATGAAACGCTAAATTATTTTTTTTTGATATTTTCTGAATCTTTTTTAACTCTTCAAAATCCCAGCAAGCACCACCTCCTTTATTTGTGGTGTTTTCTATACAAACTAAACGACTGTATGGTGCATGAATATCTGATCTACCAGATACTGCTTGTTTTAATTGATCGGCTGTAAACATACCTCTATGCCCATCTATTAAATGAGAGGTTACTCCTGAGTTAAATGCAGCGCCACCGCCTTCATAATTATATACATGTGCCCACTTATCACAAAACATTCTATCACCAGGTTGTGTATGTATTTTTATAGCTGTCTGATTTGCCATCGTACCTGAAGGAAAAAACAAAGCAGCTTCCATATTAAACATTTTAGCAACCTTTTCTTGCAATGCGTTTACCGTCGGATCAGCACCAAAAACATCATCACCTACTTCAGCATTCATCATTGCCTCCATCATTAATGTTGTTGGTTTGGTAACTGTATCGCTTATTAAATTTATTTCCATTTTTATCTACGGTTTTAAAATGTATTTTTGTTGTATGATTACACACGAACAGTTAAAAGATATTACTGAACGAATTGGCAAGTTAAAAGCTTATTTAGAAATTGACAAGAAGTTAATAGAAATAAATAATGAAGAAGAAAAAACTGCCGATCCTGATTTTTGGAGCAACCCAAAAGAAGCTGAAGTTTTAATGAAATCCCTTCGACTTAAAAAGAAATGGGTTTCAGATTACAACAATGTAATCACATTAAACGAGGATCTTACAATTCTGTATGACTTTTATAAAGAAGGTGAAGTTGATGAAAATGAAGTTATAGAACAGTTTGAAAAAACGGCTACATTTTTAGAAGATATTGAGTTTAAAAATATGCTTTCTGATGAAGGAGATAATTTAAGCGCAACCATTCAAATTACTGCTGGTGCTGGAGGTACCGAAAGTTGTGATTGGGTAGAAATGCTGATGCGCATGTATACCATGTGGGCAGAAAAGCAAGGTTTTAAATTAAAAACACTCAATTACCAAGCAGGTGATGTTGCAGGTGTAAAAACAGTTACTATTGAGATTGATGGCGATTATGCCTTCGGATGGTTAAAAGGTGAAAATGGCGTGCATCGTTTGGTGCGTATTTCTCCTTTTGATAGTAACGGAAAACGACATACCACATTCGGCTCTGTATATGTTTTTCCTGTGGCTGATGATAGTATTGAAATTGAAATAAATCCTGCTGATATAGAAATTGTTACTGCACGTTCTAGTGGTGCCGGTGGACAAAATGTTAACAAAGTAGAGACAAAAGTGCAACTAACACATAAACCAAGCGGAATTCAAATTCAGTGTTCTAACTCACGTTCACAACATGATAACAGAGCAACTGCCTTAAAAATGCTAAAATCGCAATTATATGAAATTGAATTACAAAAACGTTTAGCTACAAGAGAAAACATTGAAGCAGGAAAATTAAAAACCGAATGGGGAAGTCAAATTCGTAATTATGTAATGCATCCTTATAAGTTAGTAAAAGATGTACGAACGGGACATGAGACTGGTAATGTAGATAATGTTATGAATGGAGATATTAATCCGTTTTTAAAATCCTATTTAATGTTAAACGGACAAAAAGATAATTCATAATAAAGTTCTCGCTATAATTTTCTCTTAAAATCTAAAATCACTCAAACTGATAAAAATTAAACAAAATGATACAAATATTTCACAATAATAGATGCAGTAAATCACGTTGCGGATTAGAAATTTTAGAAAACTCTGGTAAAGAATTTGAGGTTGTAAAATACTTAGACAATGTTCCTTCTGAAAAAGAGCTAAACGAAATTATTAACTTATTAAATATTACTCCTATTCAATTAGTTCGTAAGAATGAAAAAGTTTGGAAAGAGGAATTTAAAGGAAAAGAATTATCTGATGCAGAAATAATAAAAGCAATGGTTAACAACCCTAAACTTATTGAGCGACCAATTGTTATTAATGGTAATAAAGCTGTAATAGGTCGTCCACCAGAAAATATTTTAGAAATTATTTAATATAAAACTCCCAAGAAATTGGGAGTTTTATTTTTTTATAAACTTCGATTCTAAAAAACCTAAACCATAGCCTATAAATTGCGTAAAAGAAGTTATAATACTTAAAAAAGCTACTTTTATATTTTTATTCTGAATTAATGCATCTATAAATAATAACGTAAAATAAAATCCATAAAAAGCAATAAACTGCCAATAACCAAAAAATGCAAGAATAATGCTAATATCAAATCCGATAATAAATAAAGACGGAAACCAATACGTAATCTTAGCAGTTTCTGGATATTTTTTATTTAAAATTGGTCTTGCTGTTCCGAATGAATATGTTTGTTTAAAAAACTGACCTATTGTACTTCTGCGTTTATGATACACAAAGGCTTTTTCTATTAACTGTGTTTTTAAATCGTTTTCCCATAAACGAAATGTTAAATCGATATCTTCACCCGTTTTCATTTTCGAAAATCCGTTTGTTTTACTAAAAGCTACTTCAGATAATCCTAAATTAAAACTACGAGGTTGAAACTTACCAATACCTTTCTTTTTACCTCTAATTCCGCCTGTAGTTAAAACCGACGTCATCGAATAATTAATTGCTTTTTGTAATGGTGTAAAACTTTTATGAGCAGCATCTGGACCGCCATAAGCATCTGTAAAGTTATTTTCTAAAGCTTTTTTTACTTCGGATAAATATTGTGACGGAACAATAACATCACTATCTAAAATGATAAAGTAATTTCCGGTAGCTTGTTGCATTCCATAATTTCTACTTGCTCCTGCTCCGCTATTTTCTTTATAAAAATAGTTTAAATTAAGTTTATCTTTATAATTGTTTACAATTTTATGTGATGAATTTTCTGAACCATCTTCTACTATAATAACTTCAAAATCATCTAAAAAATCTTGTTTCGTAAGACTTTCTAATAACTCTTCTATCTCTTTCGGACGATTGTAAACAGGTATTATTAAAGAAAATTTCAACTTCATTAAACTACATGGTTATTTTTTATTTGTGTAGATATTCCATTCCAAAGATTAATTCTTTTTTTAAGAGATTCTTTTGCGTAAAATAAAACATCATTCCATTTTTGTTCATCATTACCACATAATTCTTCAATCATTTGTAAAGATAATGGACCATGTTCATCGCCATCTAACTCTATATGTCTTTTTAAATAATAGGTTAATTTGCTATAGTTTAAACTTGTATTTTCTTCTGTATTCTTAATAATTTCTAAAAACATATCAGGAATAACATCTTCTCTTCCAAAAGTAAAACTAGCCGCTATAATATGTGGTTGTTGTGTATCAATAACATTAAAAGAAAACAATACAAATTCTTTAACCTCGTTTAAAACCGAGCCTTCATTTAATGATTTTTCAATCGTATTTCCGTCAATAATATTATTTATAAAACTAGCTATTTCAATTGTACTTGCCTTAGCTTGTTTCATTGCATCAATATACATTTCAAAATGACTTTTAGGCTCTCCTAATTCATTTACATCTGTTTCCTCTCCTAAAACTATTTCATTAATAAATCTTGCCGTTTTAGAATTTACAACAGGAAACCATGGTAACGTAGTACATGTTAATTTTTCTTGTAAGGCTTTTAATAGTGACATAAAATCCCATACTGCAAAAACATGTGATTCCATAAATATTTTTACATCATCTATATTTTTTAATGATGTATATAATTCATGGTTTTTTAATTGTTTTCTTAAAGGGACTAGCTCCTTTTCGATGCTTAAAATAGTATTCATTTTAATAGTTTTATTTAATAAAAATGCAAACCTAACGATTTGCATTTTTATTATATTCTAAGTTTTATAAAAACTACTCAAACTTTTCCATTACAGCATCACTAACTCCCATATTTGAGAAACCGCCATCATGAAATAGGTTTTGTAAAGTTACCTTTTTAGTTAAATCAGAAAATAAAGAAATTGTATAATCTGCACACTCTAAAGCGGTTGCATTGCCAAGTGGAGACATTTTTTCGGCATATGATATAAACCCATCAAAACCTTTAACTCCTTGCCCAGCCGTGGTTGGTGTTGGTGATTGAGAAATGGTGTTTACACGTACTTTTTGATCGCGTCCAAAAAAGTAACCAAAACTACGAGCAATACTTTCTAAATAAGCTTTATTATCTGCCATATCGTTATAATCAGGAAAAACTCTTTGCGCTGCCATGTAAGTTAACGCAACAATACTTCCCCACTCATTCATAGCTTCTTTATTGTATAAAACATTCATTACTTTATGAAAAGATACTGCTGAAACATCCCATCCTTTAGTAGTAAAGTCATATTTAGAATCGGTATAATGACGTCCTTTACGAACATTAACCGACATACCAATTGAGTGTAAAACGAAGTCGATTTTACCTCCTAAAATTTCCATCGATTTTTCAACTAAGTTTGTTAAATCATCCATTGAAGTAGCATCTGCTGGTATAATTTCTGAACCTGTTTTAGCAGCTAACTCTTTAATTTGCCCCATACGCATTGCTATCGGTGCGTTGGTTAAAACAAATTCGGCACCCTCTTCATGCGCACGTTCTGCAACTTTCCATGCAATAGAATTTTCATCTAAAGCTCCAAAAATGATTCCTTTTTTTCCTTTTAATAAATTGTACATATTTATGTGTTTTAATCTATAGTTGTTCGTTTGTTAAACAAATATAGTTTTAATTTAATAATTCTTTTGCATGTGTTAATGCACTTTCAGAAATGTCTTTTCCACTTAACATTTCTGCTATTTCAACCACTCGCTCATCATAAGATAATAACTTTAAATTAGAGGTTGTAACTCCTTTTTCTTCGCCTTTAAATACTTTGTAATGCTGTACTCCTTTTGCGGCTATTTGTGGTAAATGTGTAATGGTTATTACTTGCATATTTACGCCCATATCTTGCATAATTTTTGCAATTTTATTTGATACTTCTCCTGAAACTCCTGTATCAATTTCGTCAAAAATAATAGTTGGCAACTGTATGTTTTCTGATAGTATTTTTTTGATAGAAAGCATTATTCTAGATAACTCTCCACCGGAAGCCACCTTTTTAAGCTCACCAAAGTTTCCGCCTTTGTTTGCTGAAAACAAAAATGATAATATGTCTTTTCCGTTAGTAAAATACTCTTCTGAATCACTTAATTCAATTAAAAAACGAGCATTAGGCATTCCTAACTCTTTAAGTAAAGCTTCTAACTGCTTTTTCAGTTTTGGAATCGCTTTATTTCTAGATTTAGTTATCATCGCTGCTACATCATCTAATTTTTTAGCAACCTCACTTATTTCTTTATTCTTAGCTTCAATTATAGTTCCAGCATCTTCAACCTGTGCTACTTTTTTAGCTAAGGATTGGTGTATAATTTCTAATTCTTTAATAGAATCTACCGAATGTTTTTTTTGTAAATTATAAATTAATTGTAATCGATCATTTAATTCTTCAATTTCATTCGGATTAAAATCAACATTCTCATTTTCATTTTCTAGCTCAGTAACCACATCGTCTAACTCTAGTTTTATACTCGTTACTCTACTGGCTATTTCTTCATACTTTTTTGAATAACTATTTATTTTTTGCAAGTTATTTTCTAATGAATACAGTAAATTTTGTAGCCCTATTTCTTCATTTGTTGTTATAGCCAGAGCTTCTGATAAACTAAGTTTTATTTCTTCAATATTATTTAAACGCTCTAGTTTTTCTTCTAATTCTTGTTGCTCACCTTTAATTAATTTAGCTTCTTCTAACTCATTAAATAAATGCAAATTATACTCATACTGTTCGTTAGATTTTTCGGTTTCAGTCTGAAGCGTTTTTAACTCTTTTTGTAATTGTGAGTATTTACGTATTCCTCTTTTGTAGGATGCTATTTTTGCTTGATTTTTTGCCAAGGCATCAATTACCGAAAACTGAAAACTTGTATCAGATAATTGCATGGTTTGATGCTGCGAATGAACATCGATCAACTTTGTTTTTAAAGCTGTTAAAACCGATAAATTTACTGGCGTATCATTTACAAAAGCTCTTGATTTTCCTGAGGGAAGAATTTCTCTACGGATAATTGTTTCCGCTTCATAATCAACATCTAACTTTTCAAATAAACTTTGTAAAGCATAGCCTTCAACAGCAAATTTAGCTTCGATAATACACTTTTTTTCAGCATTTTTTAACGATGATAAATCAGCACGATTTCCCATAACCAAGCCTAAAGCTCCTAGTAAAATTGACTTTCCTGCTCCAGTTTCACCTGTGATGATTGATAAATCTTTTGAAAAATCAATCGACAACTGATTGATTAATGCGTAATTATGTATGGTTAAATGTGTAAGCAAATTTCATCTTTTTTAAAAGATAAAAATACGTATTTTAGTGGATATATATATACTTAAAAATAAGAGATCTTTATTGTTTTTTTCTTCTTGATAATAAGTTACCAATTATAATTGATAAAAGTACAAAAGCTAATAAAAAGCTTTCAATACTATTGAGCTTATCATTAATAATTCCTCTAGAAATCACATATAACATTATGATTGTAAGAATTATGACAAAAACTATTCTCTTCATTTTTAATTAATTGTTTTCCACTTATTTTTATAAGTAGGCGCAATTTTATCTAAAACACTCAACATTTTTTGTGTATTTTTAACTGGCTTTCCATCAGAAAAAACACTTGAGATTTCATCACCTTTTGCATCTAAAAAAATACGAATCATGTAATTACCTATACCAACATTATATAATTTATCTAACATTATTACATTGTTTTGTATAGTTTCTTTCGCTTTGGTTTTGTCTTCTGAAAAATAATCAAACCCTTTACGATGATAGTTGTAATAAATAGTTCTTAGTGTACTAAATTTTGAAGATAATAAATTATCAATTAATGCAAAACGGTTTTGTTTACCTACTTCATTTTGCCAACCCAATTCTCCATTTGATTGTGCTTGTAACATTACACTTTCAGCTACTTTTAAGTATTGTGTACCGCCTTTTAAAGCAAAGGTATCAGCATCTACACCTATGATTGTATATGCATAAAATGCGATTAATGAAACTAACTTAGAATCGTAATTATTAGGATTAAAATTTAATGGATCAAACTCGTTATAACGAAAATTAAAATTGGTGTCATTAATATTTAAAACAGGTGTTGCGTAACTAGAATTATATACTGGCCGTGTAGATTGTACCTGCAAAGTTGCTTTAAAGTTATTGCCACTTTGTTCATTTACGATAATGGTAAATGCGCAGTTAATTTTTTCTTGCTGTTTATATTTCTTATTAGTCCATTGCTTATCATTTATAAACTCGGTTAATGATTTTTGTAATGTTTCATAAACTTGTTTATTACTACTTTGAACTTTGTCGGTATTTATAACAACTAATGCGTTTAACTCTTGTGAATTAACTGTAAAAATTGATACTATTATAAAAAAAGAGAATATAATTTTACGCATTTACTATAAGTTTGTTTATCAAATTGATTTTAATTTAAGTTTCATAAAATCAAAACTATATTAAAAAGCATCGATTTTTTTAACTAATTTTATTGATGATTTCATTTACAATATCAACAGATACTGCTCTTTTTGATTTTAATTCAAATGGTTTTTGATTAAAATCGGCATCAATAATTGTAATTTTATTAGTGTCAGTTGCAAAACCAGCTCCTTTATCTTGTAATGAATTTAAAATAATTAAATCTAAATTCTTTTTGGTTATTTTACGCTTTGCATTTTCAACTTCATTATTAGTTTCTAGCGCAAAACCAACTAATAATTGCTGTTTTTTTGCTTCACCTAAAGATTTTAAAATATCTTTCGTAGGCTCTAACTCTATTACTAACGCTGAATCTTTCTTTTTTATTTTCTGAGTAGCTACATTTTTTGGACGATAGTCTGCTACAGCAGCCGATAATATAGCAATATTAACATCTGCATAATATTTATGGCAGGCATCGTACATTTCTTGAGCTGATTTTACATTAACTCGATGAATAAATGAGTGTTTTACTTTTTGATGTGATGGACCAGCTATTAAAAAAACTTCTGCTCCTAAATTAGCTGCTGTTTTTGCTATTTCAAACCCCATTTTTCCTGATGAATGATTTCCAATAAACCTAACTGGATCAATCGCTTCATAAGTTGGGCCTGCTGTTATTAATACCTTCTTTCCACGAAGTGGTAATTTAGATACGATATCTTTTTCTATAAAAGAAACAATATCTTCTGGTTCAGCCATTCGTCCTTCACCAACTAAACCACTGGCTAGCTCTCCTGAAGCGGCAGGAATTAAAATATTACCAAAACTTTGCAATGTATTTAAACTCACTTTTGTTGATGGGTGAATATACATATCTAAATCCATCGCAGGTGCAAAATATACAGGGCATTTTGCTGATAAGTAGGTTGCTAATAATAAATTATCACAAGTTCCGTTTGTCATTTTAGACAAGGTATTTGCGGTTGCCGGAGCAATTATCATAATATCAGCCCAAAGTCCTAAATCAACGTGGTTATTCCATAATTCATTTTCATCTTCTTTTTCGTAAAAAGTTGAATGAACTGGATTTTTTGATAAAGTAGAAAGTGTAAGTGGAGTAATAAAATCTTTAGACGCAGGAGTCATTATTACTTTGACTGCTGCGCCCGATTTTATAAATAAACGAACTAAGTTCGCTGTTTTGTATGCGGCAATACCTGCGGTAACGCCAAGTAATACTTTTTTACCGCTTAATACAGACATATTATTCTGCGTCTGGAGTTCTGTGATATACTTTATCGTTTAACCACTCTTCAACTGCAATAGCGTGAGGTTTTGGTAAACGCTCGTAAAACTTAGAAACTTCAATTTGTTCTTTGTTTTCAAAAACTTCCTCTAAACTATCGTTATACGTAGCAAATTCATCTAACTTATCAACTAATTCTTTTTTTAAATCAGAATTAATTTGATTTGCTCTTTTAGCGATAACTGAAATAGCTTCGTAGATGTTTTCTGTTGGAGCTTCGATAGCTTCTTTGTTATAAGTAATAGTACTTAATGCCGCTTTCGTTTCTTTATAATCCATTTTTTAACTTTTAACTAATTGTTCTTGTTCTTTATTTAATGTTGCCAACATTTCATTTGACTCTTTCATGAATTTAGATTCAGGAAAGCTTCTCTTTAACTTATCGTATGCTTTTATCGCAGCTTTAATTCTTTCAGGTTTTCTACGTTGTGTACTTTTTAACACAAAATCGTGTGTAGCCTTTAAACGATAGTACAATGCTTCTTCTTTGTATTTTGTCCCTAAATAATCTTCCAATAAATTATCAAAAGCTACAATGGCAGCCCTGTAATTTCTAGAGTCATATCCAGCTGTAGTATAATATACTTTTGCTATTTCAAAAGCCTTTTTTTCTAATTTATTACGCAATTCAGCATAATATTTATTAGCCTCTTCTTGCTTATCTGAATTTGGATATTTATCAATAAAAGACTGAAAAGATTCTAGCGCTTTTTGAGTATCTGTTGGATCTAAACTAAAACTAGGAGCTGCTTTATAATAACTCAATGCTGATAAAAATGCAGCCTCTTCTCTTTTAGAACTTTTAGGATAATTTTTTGTAAATCTATTAAAATAATATCCTGCCAATCCATAATTTTTTTCATTAAAATTAGATTGAGACACCATATATTGAATACGTTCCATTTGTGGTTTACCACGGTAAGAAGGCGTTATTTTTTCAAACAAACGTAAAGCTTTGCTGTATTTTTGTACTTCGTACATTTTTACAGCCATTTTATATTGTTCTTGTACTGTACCTTTATTTAATGCTCTATTATATTCTCCACATGAAGATACAATTAAAAGCATTACAATTAAATACGCTAAATTTTTAATTTTTTGCATTTGGCAAAATTAGTGATTAAATATGGATTATTAAAACGATTTTTTACTCTTAATAGAGTATTGCAATAAACTATAAATCTGTTATAATAATAAGTAATAGTTCCTAAATGTTTGTTAATCTTATAAAGCTGTATCGGCAGCTCCTTGAGCTACAATTTGCTTTACATCATTATCAAACAAATACAAACCTCCTTTGTCATCACCTATTAGGTTTATTTTATCTAAAATATTTCTTGCTAATGCTTCTTCTTCAATTTGTTCAGATACATACCATTGTAAAAAATTGTGAGTTGCATAATCTCTTTCTTCTAAAGTAATATGTACTAAATCATTAATTGATTTTGAAACCATTACTTCATGATCAAACAAGGTTTGAAACATATCTTTAAAAGAGCCAAACTCTGCTGGTGGTGCTGCTAAATCAGAAACTAATGCATGTCCTCCTCTTTCGTTTACAAACTTTACTAACTTTAACATGTGCATACGCTCTTCATCTGAGTGTGCGTACATAAATTGTGCTACACCTTCAAAACCTTGAATTTCAGCCCAACATGCCATTGATAAATATACTTGTGATGATTCTGCTTCTATTTTTATTTGCTCGTTTAAAGCTTTTTCTATTGCTTTTGATAACATATTTTTATTTTTTTTATTAATTTTTAGCTTTATAATAACTTATATAAAGATTCTTAACAAAGATGCTAAAAAAAGACTACAATTAAAAAATTGTAGTCTTTTATAACTCATATTCTTTTTTAGACAAATTATAAATTATCTATAAAGTCTGATATTTTAGTTTGTAATTCTTCAGTAGCTTTTACTAGAGGTAAACGAACTTCATCTAAACAAATTCCTTTTTTTAATAAAACTGATTTAATTCCTGCCGGATTGTTTTCTTCAAAAATATAGTTTACAATATCCATTAATTTATAATGTATTTCGTAAGCTTCTTTGTTTTTTCCCGCCAATCCTAATTGAATCATTTTCGAGAACTCTTTTGGCAATCCCTGTCCTATTACTGATATTACTCCAGATGCTCCTGCTAAAACAACTCCTAAAGCTAAATCATCATCACCTGAAATTATTAAAAAATCTTCTGGTTTATTTTTTAGCAATTCTAAATATTGTTGTTGAATATTACCTGCTTCTTTAACACCTATGATATTATCAAAATCATTCGCTAACCGTATAATAGTTGATGGCTCCATGTTTTTAGCCGTTCTACCAGGTACATTGTATAAAATTATTGGCTTATAACTTACCAATGAAATTGCTTTAAAATGCTGATAAAAACCTTCTTGTGTTGGTTTACTGTAATAAGGTGCTACAGATAAAATACCGTCGATACTTGACAAATCGAGTGAATTTAACTCCTCAATTACTTTTTGTGTATTATTACCACCAACTCCTAAAACTAAAGGTAATCTACCGTTGTTCTCTTGCGCTATTACTTTTATTATTTCTTCTTTTTCTGCTACTGTTATCGTTCCACTTTCGGCCGTGGTTCCGTTAATAACTAAATAATTTGTTCCGTTATCAATATTATAATTTACTAACTTTCTAAGTGCGTTATAATCGACACTTAAATCTTCGTTAAAAGGAGTTACTAAAGCGACTCCGGTACCAACAAATTTTTGCATTATATTTTATTTAATATCGTTAAGTATTTTTTTAATTCTTGATTTAAAACTGCCTCATTAAATCCTTCATCGGAAATAACAAGATCATACAATCTATCATCAACTCCTGCAAAACCAGTTTTTAAACTTGCTTGCGACAGCAAAGTTACCATATTCGTATATAAATTTGGTGTTTTTATATAGCTTATAAGCAAGTCATAATCGTTTTTAACGAAGTTTTTTAAATTGTCTGATTTTAAACTCGCTTTCATACCAATATCTTTATTTGTGAAAAATTTAGGTAAAACTTCTTCTTTTTTAGAAAATTCTCTATAAATTAAAACAGTTATATTTTCTTTTACAAAAGATAGTTTATTGCTTAAATTAGCTAAAACAATATTCTCTAACGATTCGTTATCTAATAAAATAGCGACTTTTTTTATCTTTCTCTCTTCTTTATTTTTAACTGATTTTTTTACAATTGTTTTATTGTAAATTTTTTGAATTGATTTTTGCTTAAGTCTATTTATCATTCCTATTAATTACTAACCTTAATACGTTTTACTTCTCATCAATTTCTAACAATAAAAACTGATTTAATTGCTTGCCATATACCTGAAAATTATCATCAGAGACTAAAATTAAAGACCTATTACCGTTTGATAATTTAGGTCCCAAGGTAATCCCTTCAATATTATCAATTATTGTATCTGTTAATTTATGTTGTACATTTTTAAAATCAAAAACTAATTCTTTTTTTAATGGAATATACGCTTCGTTTTTTAAAGATTTAATACTTAATGTATTTGTTGATTCTTCTTTAATTGTTGCTTTAAAAATTCTGATGGTATTTCCTAAAGTACCGTAACCACTTTGATAAATTCTTTCAACAATAAAAAAATGATTCTTTTGGTATTCTAAAATAGCTGTTACGCCATTTAAATTTATGTTTCCTTTTGCAGGGTTGTCTATTTTTTCTAATTGGTACGCAAATTGTTTTGTTGCTTTTTTTGTTTGATTATCAAAATACGTAATTCTAATTGGTGATTGTGTTTTATGAAACGTTGCTTCCTCTCCATCGGCAGCTAATACACCTTCCATAGCAACCCAAAAACCTTTCTTGTCAAAACTTTTTGAAGAACCTTCAAAAACTGCGTTATGTTTTGGTTCTGCTTTAGAATTTGCTTTAAAATAACTTGGAATATTAAATTCTTTTTGAAATTCGCCTTTCATATCAACAGCGAAAATTGTTGGGTTTTTACCTATGTTGATAGCCCCTTCACTTACTAAGTTAATTTTATTATTTGAAATAAAAATAGACTCTAAATCTAGCGCATTCTGTTTAGAAAAAGAATTTGTATTATCTAATTTAATTACTTTTTTAAAATTTATCGATTTTATTGAATCTTCTTCAATTTGAATACCTCCAATTATAACTCTCGGTTTTTTTGCATCATCAACAACCATGTAATATTGGTTCTCATGATAATCTATACCTGAAATACCACCTATTACAGTGTTATCTATTAATAAAGAGTCTTTAACTATATATTCGTTTAAAAAATGCAGTTGTAATTTTTCTTTTTTACAAGACACAAAGCACAAAGCAATAATTAGTAATCTTACTGTTTTCATTTTTAAATTTTATTAACTTCTTCTCTTACAATTAATCCTTTTACGGTTAAATATTGTGCAGTGATATATAATAAAATTACAAAAAAGTCAAGTATTTTATTATACTCATAATATATATTTAAAATAATAAAACCATCAGCAATGACAAAAAATATGGCACTAAAAAACAATAACAAATTTCCTTTTGATTTTTCTTGCTGATAATTTAAAAATGTAACTGCCCCATATATCGACACCACTAGTCCATATTCAGCTACAGGAATTAACATGTCTTTTAAGTTATCAAAAACTACATACATGATTGTTAAAAAATATGTCATGTACGGGACAGTAGAAAGAACCATTCTTGTAAATGATTTCTTTTCAAGAAAACCAACTATTATTTTTATATATAATACGTGAGTTACTAAAAAAGAAGCTACTCCAAAAACAAAATAACTTTGATCAGCTAACAAAAGAACATCACCTAAAAAAGCAAAAAATAGCCCTAAAACCAACCACCAATTAACTTTTTTTTTCGAAAAAAAATACACTACTAATAACGAAATCATTAATAATGGTTTAAAAACAATTTCCATTGTTTTATTTTGAAAAACTACAGCAAAAATGTCAGCTACCGAAACAATAAAAAATAATATAGTTGCTACTACTATTTTAGTTTTTTTTGTCATACTTATTTTATATGATTTTATTTAAAATAATTTTAATCGTTACTTTTTTAGCTTTTTTAATTTTTCTTTCAGAATGTAGCAATATAGTTTTTTATATAAATTACTACTACTATTTTTTAGCTTTTATTTTTTTAACAAAATAATTCAACTTTTTAAATGGTATAACATTTAAAAAGTTACTTATACTTCTTGTTATTTTTAAGCATTGAATTTACTATTAAATACTGAGACACAACATATAAAATAATGATTAAAACATCAAACATGTGCGTTGGTTGATAAAAATTATTCAACGCTATTAAACTATCAGATGCTATAAACAGAATAGCACCTAATAACAACCATAAATTGGCTATTGTTTTATTTTCTTGATAATTTAATAAAGTACAAGTTCCAAACGTAGAAATTGCAACTCCATACACAATTACCGGAGCTAACATTTCTCCTAAATTATCTTTTATTAAAAATAGGACACCTGCAAATAAGGTAACAAATATAATTGCGGCTTTTATCACCTTTATAAAAGATTGTTTTTTTAAAAAACTAGATATCATTTTTATATACATAATATGCGCTATTAAAAATGACGCTAACCCAAACACAAAATAATTTGTTTTATCTAACAGAAATACATCACCCCAAAATGAAAAAAACAAAGCAGATATTAACCAAAAATTGACTTGTTTAACAGAAACTAAATAAACAACTACTAAAGCCATCATTAACAAAGGTTTAAAAATAATTTCTAAACTTTTATCTTGAACTATTACAGCGTATACATCTATAATAGCAACTAGTAAAAACAATATAGAGGCAATGGTTTTTTTAGTTTTTTTTGTCATTATTTCTTTTGGAGTTTAATTTACTATTAATCTAAAACTTATAAGTCATTTAACTTATCATATCTATAAAATATTGCTCTGTAATAATTGGTATCCCTAAACTTTCAGCTTTCGCTAATTTACTTGGCCCCATATTATCACCTGCAACAATAAAACTTGTTTTTTTAGATATTGATGAACTTACTTTTCCGCCATTATCTTCAATCGCTTTTTTTAGCTCATTTCTACTCATTTGATGAAAAACTCCTGAAACCACAAATACCTTTCCCGTAAGCTTATCTGTTTGCCCCTCTAAACTTTCAGCTGAAACTTCTAATTGAACTCCATGTTTTTTTAATCGATCAATCAATTGAATGTTACCTAAGTTATTCGAAAAATCAATAATACTTTGTGCTATTCTTTCTCCTATTTCATCGACTGAAATCAATGTTTCAAAATTAGCAGCCATTAAATTATCTATCGATTTAAAATGTTTGGCTAGTTTTTTTGCTACGGTTTCTCCAACAAAGCGGATACCTAAAGCAAATAATACTTTTTCGAACGGAATTTCTTTTGACTTTTCAATTCCAGCAATCATATTTTGCGCCGATTTTTCTGCCATTCTTTCTAACGGAATTACTTGCGCTGTTGTTAAGTCATATAAATCTGCATAGTTTTCAATCAACCCTTCTTTACGTAACAAATCAACAGTTTCTCCTCCTAATCCATCAATATCCATCGCTTTTCTACTGATAAAATGTTGGATTCTTCCTGTTATTTGTGGTGCACATCCAAATTCATTTGGGCAATAATGTTTTGCATCACCTTTTGTTCTAACTAATTCAGAATTACATTCGGGACAATGCGTTATATAAATTGTTGGCTCTGAATTTTGTGGTCGTTTTGTAAAATCAACCGCAATAATTTTAGGAATAATTTCTCCACCTTTTTCTACAAAAACAGTGTCATTTATTCTAATATCAAGTTTTTCAATTTGATCTGCATTGTGTAATGAAGCTCTTTTTACAGTTGTACCTGCTAATTGTACTGGTTTTAAATTTGCTACCGGTGTTATAGCTCCTGTTCTACCAACCTGATACGTAATTTCATTCAAAACCGTAGAAACCTGTTCTGCCTTAAATTTATAGGCAACTGCCCAACGAGGGGCTTTGGATGTATAGCCTAATTCTTCTTGTTGTTGTAAATTGTTTACTTTTATTACAATTCCGTCTGTTTCATAAGGTAAATCATGTCGGTTAACCTCCCAGTTATTTACAAAATCAAAAACTTCATTAATTGATTTTACTAAAGCTATTGTTTTTGGTACTTTAAACCCTACTTTTCGTGCATTTTCTAAACTTTCAAAATGCGTTTTATATTTCCTTTCTGATGTAACAACTTGATACAACAAACAATCTAGCGGTCGTTTTGCTACTTCTGCACTATCTTGTAGTTTTAAACTTCCGCTTGCGGTATTTCTAGGGTTTTTATATTCTTCTTCGTTGTTCTCGATTCTTTCTTCATTCATTTTACGAAACCCTGCAAGTGGAAGAATGATTTCCCCTCGCATTTCAAATTCTGAAACGAAATCCTCATTAATTATTAATGGAATTGATTTTATAGTACGAATATTAGTAGTTACATCATCTCCCTGAAAACCATCACCACGTGTTACAGCTTTTACAAACTGACCATTTTCGAAAGTTAAATTAATAGAAGCTCCGTCATATTTAAGTTCACATGTATATTCAATATCATCAGAACCTAACATTTTCTGAATACGTTTTTCCCAATCTAACAAATCGTCTTTAGAGTAAGAGTTATCTAAAGAATACATGCGATTTTTGTGGACAACAGTTTCAAAGTTTTTAGTAATTTCTCCACCTACTCTTTGCGTTGGTGAATTTGAGTTGAAAAACTGAGGGTTTTCTATTTCTAATTTTTCTAATTCTTTCAGTTTTATATCAAAATCATAATCTGAAATAGTTGTATTATCTAACACATAATAATTATAATTATGCTGATTTAGCTCTTCGCGAAGCGATTGTATTTTTTGTTGAATTGTCATTAAAATAATAGCGCTAACAATTTATTACTTTTTTACTGTTCCTGTTAAAAACTGTATTCCTTTGGGTAAAGGGTTACCTGATGAACGACGAAAAGAAACTATTTGACCAACATGCCAAGTAGCATCTGCTATGGGACCATTAATAGCATTCCAAAATGGAAATTCTTTTTTACCGAAAATGATTTTATATTGTGATAAATCTTTACTTGTTTTTAAAATATCACTTGCTTGCTTTAAGTTTTCTAGTGTTTTTTTTCGCTTTTCAGCAAATGTCATTTTCGGTTGTTTTTCTCCGTTTTTTTTACTTAAAGTTGCATTTAAAATAACTTGTGATAAGCTTAAAATGTGATCAACCGTTTCTAATGTTGTTCTCGATTCTTTATTTGGTTTAAATACTAAGTCTTTTTTTACCAATCCTTCTGTTGCCCAATAATAACGAAAACCAAGGCCATCTACCATTCTACTAACTACAGCACCTGCTGTATATTCAACAGCTGCATGTGGCACCTCATAATAAGGTAGTTTTGATTGTGAATTAACTGTTACTATCGCTAATAGAAGAAAAAGTGAAGAAAAAAATGGTTTCATATTTTAAAATTTAAGGCTAAATTAAGAAAAGTTTTAGGTAAAAACTTACACCTATTATGTTTAATAATCTTATTTAATTTTAAGTTACAAAATTACAAATATACTTATCAACAAGCTAGGTTATATAACAACAAAAAGCATCACTTTATAAAGTGATGCTTTTTAAATCTTCATTATTGATTAATCCCCCAATTCATCAATTATGATTCCCTTGTGTATTATGCTACAAAGATACTTTAATTAACAATAAACAACCAAACCAATGTATAAATGGTATAAATTTATGTATAAATAACCCTTTATTAAACACCTTTTACTTTTAACAAAAAAACCGAAGCTTTTGCTTCGGTTTACATATACTTATTTTTTTTATCTTTTCAACTTCATGGTATAGACTATATCACCTTCAGTTGCCGAAAATAAAAGTTCTTTCTTATTTAATAATTCTATTTTTAAGCCATTAGCTAAATTTTCATCTTCTTCAAATTTGATAACTTTACTAGCTTCTTCGAGCTTCCAATTACCTCTTTTTTCACTATTATTCATAACAACTTGATACTTTCCATCTGCATGAAAAATCATCCAATTATTATTTTCTGAAAATTCTTGAAGTTCTTCACCAATTTGAATTGATTCTACTTGCCATTTACCTGAAGTTAAAAAATCTAGCTCATTTACTTGTTGTGAAAAAGATGATATTGTTACACTTAGCAACAACAAAAACAGAGAGAATACTTTTCTCATAATTAGGGGGTTAGGGGGTTAGGGGGTTGTGTTTTTCAAATATAGCTAAAAAAAAGCCAAAACAAAAAAATGTTTTGGCTTTTTTTAAGTAATTATTATAATATGTTAATAATATGTGTAACGACGCACCTTAGCAATATGCTTTGCTAAACGCATAACTTGGTGAGAGTATCCATATTCATTGTCATACCAAATATAGATTACAATTGTGTTACCGTCTGCAATAGTTGCTTTACTATCAAAAATTGAAGGCGCTGTTGTTCCAATAATATCTGAAGAAACCAACTCGTTATTTAATGAATATTGAATTTGCTCTACTAAATCACCCTCTAAAGCGTATTGTTTCATTATAGCATTTACTGCTTCAACCGTTGTATTTGAGTTTAATTGTAAATTTAAAATTGCTAATGAACCATTTGGAACCGGTACTCTAATAGCACTTGAAGTTAACTTACCCTCTAAAGCTGGTAATGCTTTTGCTACTGCTTTTCCTGCTCCTGTTTCAGTAATCACCATGTTTAAAGCTGCTGCTCTACCTCTACGATATTTACTATGCATATTATCTACTAAATTTTGATCGTTAGTATATGCATGTATCGTTTCTAAATGTCCTTTTTTAATTCCGAAGTTGTCTTCTAAAACTTTTAAAACTGGCGTAATAGCATTTGTTGTACATGAAGCTGCAGAGAAAATATCTACGTTATCTGGATTGTTTTCTGAATGATTTACTCCGTGTACAATATTTGGAATTCCTTTTCCTGGTGCTGTTAATAATACTTTACTTGCTCCGTTTGGCACTAAATGACGACTCAATGCTTCTTTATCTTTAAAAGCACCTGTGTTATCTATAATTAACGCATCGTTGATTCCGTATTTAGTATAATCAATATCTTCTGGCTTACCAGCAGAAATCATATACACAGTAGTTCCATTGATAATTAATGCATTGTTATCTACATCAACCTGAACAGTTCCTAAGAAATCTCCATGAACAGAATCTACACTTAATAAAGAAGCTCTTTTTTCTAATACTGCCTCGTTAATTTCACCACGAGTAACAACTGCTCTTAATCTTAATTGAGAACCTTTACCCATTTTTGTCATTAACTCACGTGCTAATAAACGCCCAATACGACCAAAACCATATAATACAACATCTTTTGGCTGAATATCTCCTGCCTTTGTTGCATCTTTTAATTGATTTTTTACAAAATCTAATTTATTTGCTGATGCATCATCTTGTAAATGATACTCATATGCTAATTTACCAATATCTAATTTAGATGCTGGTAAATCAATATTCTGAATTGCTTTTGCTATTTCTAAAGCATCGTTAATAGAAATCTCTTTTGCTACAAATTCTTTAGCATAATCGATTAAATTTAAAACCTCACTAGCTCTTTTATCTACTAATGGATTTCTAAATAAAACTAATTCTATCGATTTATCGTACCATAAATCATTAACGATATTAATAAACTCAACCGTAGCTCGTCTTACTTGCGCCTGACCTACTACTTCTTTTTCGTAATTTGTTATTGTTGACATAGTTGTGTGTTAACTAAATTTTAAAAATGTGCTGCAAAAATAGGAATTTCAAACGATTTCGTATCGATTTTGTAATATAAAAATGTCGTTGAAAAAACAATTTTCAACGACATCTGCCCTTATTATTACTTATTTTAAAATCTAAAATATTCTTTTTTTCCTTCAGGACTCATTAGTTCTAGAATCATTTGTTGATTACCTGTATAAGCATCTAGAAGATCAACAGCTTCAGAAGCATTATTAATTTTTTTACCATTAATTTTTGTTAAAACATAACCAGCTCCTACTCTATAGTACTGAAAACCTTTATTGTTTGTCGCTGTAATTTTAGCACCACCCGAAATCCCTAATTTTTTTTGCTCTTTTTTTGATAAGTCTTTTAACTGTACACCAAAAGTCTGAGAAATAAATGTACTTTTTTTACTCAATTTTACTGTTTTCGTTAAATCTTCACCATTTCTACTAACTGTTACATTTACATATTCACCAGGTCTTTTTGCTGTTAACTGTCCTTTTAATTCAGAAAACTTGGAAATTTTAATATTATTTACTTTTTTAATTACGTCTCCCTCTTCTAAACCTGCTTTTAAAGCATCACTATCTTCATCTATCGAACCTATTTTAACACCCTCTAAACCTTCTGTTTCATTATCAATTCCTATTCCTAAAATTGCCTCTTGTACCGATCCGAATTCTAGTAAATCGTTTACAATTTTCTTAGCAATATTTGATGGTACAGCAAAAGAGTATCCAATAAAAGAACCTGTTTTTGATGAAATAGCCGTATTAATTCCAATTAACTCACCTCTCGTATTTACCAATGCTCCACCACTATTACCAGGATTTACAGCTGCATCTGTTTGAATAAAAGCTTCAATATTTTTATTCCCGTCCAAATCACGTCCTTTTGCACTTACAATACCTGCGGTTACTGTTGATGTTAAGTTATACGGATTACCAACCGCTAATACCCATTCTCCAATTTTGGCATTATCAGAGTTTCCGAAAGGTAAATTAGGTAATTCTTCATCTGTCTCAACCTTTAACAAAGCGATATCGTTACTTTTATCAGCTCCAATTAAAACTGCTTTTAATTTTTTCTGGTTATTTAAAGTAATCTCAATTTCATTCGCTCCTTCTATTACATGGTTGTTTGTTACGATATATCCGTCAGGTGAAATAATTACACCACTCCCTGTTCCTACACGTTCATACTTTCTTGTTCCATTTCTTCCAAAAAGTTGCGCATACGGGTTTTGCTGTGTTCTAACTGCTGTATTTTTAACATGCACTACAGCATGTACGGTTTTATCAGCTGCTACCGTAAAATCTGTTGGTCCAGTAGATGAATTTACAACCGTTGGTGTATAATTTGCTTGTACGGTTTGTAAAGTTGGCACCGCTGCTTCTGTTATAATTGTTGGTGTTTTTTCGACTATCATTTTATATCCAGAAAGTGCTACTACACCTCCTAATATTCCGACTCCTAGTGTTTTAAGTATTTTCTTCATGTGATTATAAAATTTAATATATCAAATATAGTATTTTAACATTCTTAATAAATCTGTTTAACTTTGTTTTAACTGATTTTAACCGCTATTTAACACTTATGCTTCGCTGATAAAATATGTATATTTGCCTTCTATGAGTTTAACATTTTATAAATATCAAGGTACCGGGAACGATTTTATTATTATTGATAATCGTACCGCCATTTTTCCTAAAAATGACATTGCTTTAATTTCTAAATTATGTGATAGAAACTTTGGTATAGGAGCCGATGGTTTAATTTTGATAGAAAATGATACTAGTACCGATTTTAAAATGATTTATTTTAATGCCGATGGTAGCCAAGCAATGTGCGGTAACGGAGCTAGATGTGCCGTATCTTTTGCGAATCAATTAAACATATTTAAACAAAAAACAACATTTACAGCTATTGACGGCGAGCATTATGCCGAAATTGATAATGGAATTGTTTCTTTACAAATGATTGATGTAAACGACATCAAAATTAATAACGATTCGGTTTTTGCGTACACAGGAACGCAACATCATGTTGAATTAGTAAATTCTTTAGATGATTATCCTGTTTTTGAAAATGGAAAAAAAATAAGATATAGTTACGATACTCCTGGAGCTAATGTAAATTTCGCACAACAAATTAACAACAATACTTTTAGGGTTAGAACCTACGAAAAAGGTGTAGAAAATGAAACCTTAGCTTGTGGTACCGGAGTTACTGCTGTTGCAATTGCCATGCATGCTACTAAAAAAACAACGCATAATTCAATTAAGTTGCCTGTTGAAGGTGGTTTACTTGAAGTAAGTTTTGAAGAAAAAAAAGGGAATTACACCAATATATTTTTAAAAGGTCCTGCCGTTTGTGTATTTAAAGGCGAAATTAAATTGTAATGAATACCTTAAAAGGCACACATATAAATTTAAGAGCTATAGAGCCTGAAGATTTAGAATTTCTTTTTGAAATAGAAAACAACGAATCTTTTTGGGAAATCAGCCATACCCAAGCTCCTTTTTCTAAATTTATTTTAAAGCAATATTTAGAAAATGCCCATTTAGATATTTATGAAGCAAAACAATTACGCTTAATTATTGAAGATATTAAAGCAAAAAAAACTGTGGGAATGATTGACCTTTTTGATTTTAATCCACAGCACAAAAGAGCTGGTATCGGAATTTTAATTCACCCAGATTATCAGCAAAACGGATTTGCTTATGAAGCTTTACAATTATTAATTAAGTATTGCTTTACACATATACAATTACATCAGTTGTATGCTAATATTACTGCTGATAATAAAAATAGCATCCATCTTTTTACAAAACACAATTTTAACAAAATCGGTGTTAAAAAAGATTGGATTCTAAGCAACAATATATATAAAGACGAAATTTTATTTCAATTGATAAATGAATAAGAAAATAATATACACAGCTATTGCCATTATATTTTTAATTGGCGGAATTATTGGGTTTAATTTTTATCAGAAAATATTTAGCAAAGCGGTTACTAAAAATGGCGCTATTTATATAAAATCTGATGATACTTTTGATGATTTAAAAAAACAACTTGCAAACTATTTAAATACTCCTGATGATTTTATTTGGGTTGCCAAAAAGAAAAAGTTTACCAAACCAAAAGGCGGAAAATACATTCTTAAAAAAGGAATGAGTTTAAATGATATGGTAAACTTATTGAGGAGTGGAAATCAAACTCCAATTAAATTATCATTTAACAATCAAGATTCTTTAGAAAAACTAGCAGGAAGAATAGCACAACAGATTGAAACAGATTCTATTTCATTAATAAAAGTAATGAAGGATGAAGGTTTTTTAGCTAAAAACAGTTTTAATCAAAAAAATGCCTTAGGAATGTATATTCCGAACAGTTATGAATTTTACTGGAATACCTCTGCTGAAACATTCCGTACAAAAATGCTCCGTGAATACAACCGTTTTTGGAACTCATCGCGTTTAGAAAAAGCTAAAAAACTAAATCTATCAAAAAAGGAAGTAATTACTCTAGCTTCTATCGTTCAAAAAGAAACTGCTAAAAAAAGTGAACGTCCAATTGTAGCTGGCTTATATTTAAATAGATTAAGAGACAGTTGGCCTTTACAAGCTGACCCAACAGTTATTTATGCCATTAAACAACTTAAAGGACAAGATTTTATAGTAAAACGTGTTTTAAATAAAGATCTTAAAATTAAATCGCCTTATAATACCTATCAAAACACAGGTTTACCGCCATCGTTAATAGCTATGCCCGATGTATCATCAATAGATGCTGTTTTGAATTACAAAAAACACAACTATTATTATATGTGTGCTAGTGTTGATAAAATTGGCTTTCATGATTTTGCCAATTCATTAGCGCAACACAACAGAAATGCTGCTAAATATCAACGATGGATTACCCAACGAGGAATTAATAGGTAAATATTTAACATAATTTTATTCACAACATAACACTTAAAATATTATAAAATATATAATATATTTATGTTTTTACTAGTTTTTAAGCAACAAATCAACGAATAATTAGCAACATATCTATTTATTAATTATTTCAAACAACTGAACACTAGGGATTTAAGTAAATTAATGTACCTTTGCGCCGCCAAATAGAAAGCAATTAATTATCAAGAATATAGTATTTATATGTTTAGGTTTTGTTTTACTTGTTAGTTTTACAACTTCAAAAATAAAAAAAGAAAAAACTACACTCAATCCAACTACAACAGCACACTATGCTGAGAGTTTTAACATTCCTTTTTTAACAAAAGATTTTGTTGGTTTTAAAGAAGCGTTAGCTTTTAAAGAATCTCAAGGAAAATATAGAATAGTAAATAAACTAGGTTATTTAGGGAAATACCAATTTGGAAGAGAAACCTTAAAAAGATTTAGAATTTATAACACTCAAAACTTCCTTAAAACACCTGAATTACAAGAAAAAGCTTTTATAGCTTACTGTAAAGTAAATAAATGGATTTTAAGAAAAGATATTAAACGAAGTGTTGGTAAAACTATTAATGGTGTAAAAATTACTGAATCCGGTATTTTAGCAGCAGCTCATTTAAGTGGTGCTGGTAATGTTAAAAAATACCTACGCTCTAACGGAGTTATTAGATTTAATGATGCTTTTGGAACCTCTATAAAATCATATATGAAAAAATTTGCTAACTATGATGTATCAAATATCAGTGCAAATAAAAAACCGAGCGTTTAAAAAAATTAAATTATAAATAAAAAAATAGCACCTAAATAGGTGCTATTTTTTTTAGTTTTTATGAAGTATAAAGATTGCTGGTCGTTTATGTAAATCTGTTTTTTTATTTTTCCATTCTTTTATCGTGAAAGTTTTTATATACTCAGATGGTAATGTTATATCACAAGCAACACAAACTCGGGTATCTGGCGATAAAATAGCACGTAAATCATCTAGCATTTTTTCATTTCGATACGGAGTTTCTATAAAAATTTGAGATTGATTTTTATCTCTAGAAATTTTTTCTAATTCTTTTATAGCTCTTTTTCTATCTGATTTATCAATAGGTAAATAACCGTTAAAAGCAAAGTTTTGACCATTCATACCCGACCCCATCATTGCCATTAAAATTGATGATGGCCCTACTAAAGGCACCACCTGAACCCCTCTTTCATGAGCCAATTTTACAATACTAGCTCCAGGATCTGCAACTGCCGGAACTCCTGCTTCAGACAACAAACCTATTGAAGTCCCAGAATCACATACATCTAAATAATTTTGAATTTCAATATCGTTTGAATATTTATCTAACAATAATAACTCTAAAGAAGGTTGCGCCTTTTGAGGTGTAATTCTTTTTATAAATCTTCTTGCTGATTTTTCATTTTCTACAATGAAATGATCAAGATGCTCTATTACCTTTTTAACCGAAATAGGCATTACCTCTAAAGGCTCTGTATCACCTAAAGTTGTTGGTATTAAGTATAATTTACCTTTCATTAATAATTTAATTTTGATGCAATAATTTCACAAGACTCCTCTAACATCTTATACACATTTTCAAAACCTTGCTTACCTCCGTAGTACGGATCTGGAACATTTTTATTTTCTGACGGATACAACTCGTTTAAAATCATTTTTACTTTTTTAATATCTTTATAATCATCAGTCATCGAAACAACATCATTATAATTACTTTGATCCATTGTAAAAATTAAGTCAAACTCTTTAAAATCTGATTTTATAAATTTTCTTGAACGTTGTTTTGTAATATCTATTCCGTATTTCTTAGCTACTTCAATAGATCTTACGTCAGGTAATTCGCCCACATGATGCCCAGCTGTTCCTGCTGAGCTAACTTTAAAAAAATCAATTGGTAATTTTGATTGTAAAATACCTTCAGCCAATGGCGAACGACAAATATTCCCCAAACAAACCATTAGTATTTTTTTCATAATTACATTGTTAGTTTCTTAGTTAAATCTTCAACGTACTTTTTAAATTGCTTATCTGTTTCGGTTAAATTATCAACAGTTTTACAAGCGTGTAACACCGTAGCATGATCTCTTTTACCTATTTGACTACCAATACTTGCTAAAGATGATTTAGTCATACGTTTAGCAAAATACATAGCTAATTGACGAGCTTGTACAATATGTCTTTTTCGAGTTTTTGATTGTAAAGTAGCAACATCCATATCAAAATACTTTGATACTACTTTTTGAATATAATCAATAGAAACTTCTTTCTTAGTATTTTTAACGAACTTATCAACTATCTCTTTTGCTAGTTCAACCGTAAATTCTTTTCTATTAAAAGAAGCTTGTGCAATCATAGAAATGATAACTCCTTCTAATTCACGTACATTCGATTTTATATTTTTAGCAATATACTCAACAATTTCCTCAGGCATTTCAACACCGTCTCTATATAATTTATTTTGTAAAATAGAAACTCGTGTTTCAAAATCTGGAGCCTGTAACTCTGCTGACAAACCCCATTTGAAACGAGATAACAAACGCTGTTCAATATCTTGCATATCAACAGGCGCTTTATCAGAAGTTAAAATTACTTGTTTTCCATTTTGATGTAAATGATTAAAAATATGAAAAAACACATCTTGTGTTCCTGTTTTTCCTGATAAAAACTGAACATCATCAATAATTAACACATCAACCATTTGATAAAAATGAATAAAGTCATTTCTTGTATTCGATTTTACCGAATCAATAAATTGTTGCGTAAATTTTTCTGAAGAAATATATAAAACCGTTTTATCGGCATACTTATCTTTTATTTCAACACCAATTGCGTGTGCTAAATGTGTTTTTCCTAAACCTACTCCTCCATAAATTAGTAACGGATTAAACGAGGTTCCTCCAGGTTTATTTGCAACCGCCATACCTGCTGATCTCGCCAACCTGTTAGAATCTCCTTCAACAAAATTAACAAAATTATAGTTAGGATTTAATTGGGACTCTATCTTAACCTTTTGTAATCCTGGAATAACAAAAGGGTTTTTTAACTCTCTTTTAGATTCTAAAGGAACTGCTACTTTTTGTGGCTTTAATGGATTTCTATTTGAGCTAGGAATTTTAACCGTTTGTGGGCTATTACTACTATACGTATTTTCCATACGAACATCATAGATTAACTTTGCCTCACTTCCTAATTCTCTAACTAAAGCTACTCTTAATAATTTAATATAATGTTCTTCTAACCATTCGTAAAAAAATTTACTTGGTACCTGAACAGTAAGAGCTCCCCCTGCCAATTTAATTGGCTTAATTGGCTCAAACCAAGTCTTATACGCTTGTGGCTTAATGTTATCTTCTATAAAAGACAGGCATTCATTCCAAACTGAGTCAGCAGTTTTAGTCATTTGGCTTAAAAACTATTTTTGTTGTTAATTTATATTCATTTAAGGGGATTACAGTGCTACCTGTAAGAGTGAACAAAAGTGTGAATAAAATTCAGTATAAAAAAATCAATTCACTATTGATTCTTAATTATTTTTTACGTAACGTTAGCGTAACATAAACTAAAAAACACCTTGAAAAAAAACCAAACAACAATTCGTGTTAGATATGCTGAAACTGATAAAATGGGAGTTGTATACCATGGTAACTATGCACAATACCTAGAAATAGGACGCACCGAGTTATTACGCACTACAGGAATTACTTATAGCAACATGGAAAAAAACGGCGTGATGTTACCTGTTATTTCACTGTCTATCAATTATAAAAAATCTGCTTTATATGATGATGAGATAACCATTATAACTACTCTAAAAAAAACACCAACAGTTAAAATTGAATTTGATTATAAAATCATCAATCAAAACAACGAATTAATTTGCACAGGTAACACTGTATTAGCTTTTATAAACATGAAAACAAAAAAACCAATGCGTTGCCCAAATTATGTTTTAGAAAAACTAACTTTACAAAAACAATAAAAATTCTAGTACTTAAATGAAAATATACACTAAAACAGGAGACAAAGGCACCACCGCTCTTTTTGGCGGAACTCGAGTACCCAAACACCATTTACGAATAGAAAGCTATGGTACTGTTGATGAATTAAACTCGTACATTGGTTTAATAAGAGATAAAAACACCGATGAAATACTAAGAACTTCGCTATCTAAAATACAAAGTGATTTATTTATTTTAGGAGCAATGCTAGCCACTCCGCCTGAAAAGGAAACCTTAAAGAATGGTAAAGAAAGACTAAATATTAATAAAATAACGGATGATTCCATTCAATTTTTAGAAAATCAAATTGATGTTATGAATACATCTTTACCACAAATGACTCATTTTATTTTACCAGGAGGACACGAAACTGTGTCATTTTGTCACATAGCTCGCTGCGTATGTCGTAGAGCTGAACGTTTATCTGTCGCTTTAAATGAAGAAGAAACTATTAACAATGCCGTTTTAATGTACTTAAACCGACTTTCTGACTACCTTTTTGTACTGGCACGAAAATTGACAAAAGACTTAAACGCAGAGGAAGTTAAATGGATTCCTGAAAAACTGTAATTAAAGTTCTTTTTTTATTGATTTAACATTTTTTAAAAAAAACTTGACTTTTTGCAAAAAAAAATTATTTTTGCGACAATCTTATTTAAACAAATAAAGAAATGTATTGGACACTTGAATTAGCATCATATTTAGCAGATGCACCTTGGCCTGCCACTAAAGACGAATTAATCGATTACGCTATTCGTACAGGAGCGCCTTTAGAAGTAGTTGAAAATTTACAAGATATTGAAGATGAAGGTGATTCATACGACTCAATAATTGAAATTTGGCCAGATTATCCGACAGAAGAAGATTATCTTTGGAACGAAGACGAATACTAAAAATACAACCACAAAAAAGTCTCTAATATTATATTAAGAGGCTTTTTTTTTGCTTACTTTTAAGCATACAAACATAACATATAACAAAACTCATTATCAAAAACATAATGAGCTATAAAACAATATTTTACAAATGAGCGTTTTAAATTCGATTCTAAAACTTTTTGTTGGAGATAAACAGCAAAAAGACCTAAAATCACTACAACCGATTGTTGAAAAAGTACAATCTTTTGAAAATTCATTAAGCAGTTTATCTAATGATGGTTTACGTGCAAAAACAATCGAATTTAAATCCAAAATTAAGGACGCTACAAAATCTTTTACAGAAAGGATTACAGCTCTTGAAGAAGAAGCACTAACAGCTGATATTGATCGACAAGAAGAAATATACACCGAAGTTGACAAATTAAAAGACGAAGCTTATGAAGCTTCTGAAGCTGTTTTATTAGCCATTATGCCTGAAGCTTTTGCTTTAGTTAAAGAAACCGCTAAACGCTTTACTAAAAACGATGAGTTAGAAGTTGAAGCAACTGCTTTTGACAGAGAATTATCTGCTACAAGAGACCATATCACTTTAGAAAACGACAAAGCATATTGGGCAAGTTCATGGGATGCTGCTGGTAAAGAAGTTGCTTGGGAAATGGTTCATTACGATGTGCAATTAATTGGTGGATCAGTATTACACCAAGGTAAAATTGCCGAAATGATGACAGGAGAAGGTAAAACACTAGTTTCTACCTTACCTGTATATTTAAACGCCTTATCTGGTAACGGAGTACACGTAGTAACTGTAAATGATTACTTAGCAAAACGTGACCGTGCATGGATGGCTCCTATTTTCGAATTTCATGGTTTAAGTACCGATTGTATCGACTTTCATCAGCCAAATTCAGAAGCTCGTAGAAAAGCCTATAATGCCGATATTACTTACGGAACAAATAACGAATTTGGTTTCGATTATTTACGTGACAACATGGCTAGCTCTAAAGAAGATTTAGTACAAAGAGCTCCAAATTATGCCATTATTGATGAAGTAGATTCTGTTTTAGTTGATGACGCCCGTACGCCATTAATTATTTCCGGACCAGTACCACAAGGAGACCGTCATGAATTTAACGAGCTAAAACCACTTGTTGCCGATTTAGTTGCTATTCAAAACAAATACTTGGTAGGCGTTTTAGCTCAAGCAAAAGCACTATTAAAAGCAGGAGACGATAAAGAAGGCGGATTTTTATTATTAAGAGTTTACCGCGGTTTACCAAAAAACAAAGCCTTAATTAAGTTTTTATCACAAGAAGGAATTAAGCAAATTCTTCAAAAAACTGAAAACTTTTACATGCAAGACAACAATAAGCTGATGCCTGAAGTTGATGCAGAATTATGGTTTACAGTTGAAGAAAAAAACAATCAAATTGATTTAACCGATAAAGGTATTGGTCACTTATCAGAAAAAACACAAAACGATACTTTTTTCGTTTTACCTGATATTAGTGTTATTGTTGGTCAAATTGATAACAGTAATGATTCTCCTGAAGAAAAAGCAAATCAAAAAGAAGAATTATATCGCGATTTCAGTGTAAAAAGCGAGCGTATTCATACTATGAATCAACTTTTAAAAGCCTACACTGTTTTTGAAAAAGATGTTGAATATGTAGTAATGGACAATAAAGTAATGATTGTTGATGAGCAAACTGGTCGTATTATGGACGGTCGTCGTTATTCTGACGGATTACATCAGGCAATTGAAGCTAAAGAGGATGTAAAAATTGAAGATGCTACCCAAACATTTGCAACCGTAACTTTACAAAATTACTTTAGAATGTATCGTAAATTATCTGGTATGACAGGTACTGCGATTACTGAAGCTGGTGAGTTTTGGGAAATCTACAAATTAGATGTTGTTGAAATTCCAACAAACAGACCTATTCAAAGAGATGATAAAGAAGATTTAGTTTATAAAACTACGCGTGAAAAATACAACGCTGTTATTGAAGATGTAGTGCAGTTATCAAAAGCTGGTCGCCCAGTTCTTATCGGAACAACTTCTGTTGAAATTTCTGAATTATTAGGTAGAATGTTACAAATGCGTAAAATTCCTCATAATATATTAAATGCAAAATTACACAAACGTGAAGCTGATGTAGTTGCCGAAGCAGGTAACCCAGGCGTTGTTACAATTGCAACAAACATGGCTGGTCGTGGTACAGATATTAAATTATCAGATGAAGTAAAAGCCGCTGGTGGTTTGGCAATTGTTGGTACAGAGCGTCATGATTCTCGTCGTGTCGATCGTCAGTTACGTGGTCGTGCTGGTCGTCAAGGAGATGTTGGTTCTTCGCAATTTTATGTTGCTTTAGATGACAATTTAATGCGTTTATTTGGTTCTGACAGAATTGCTAAAATGATGGACAGAATGGGATTAAAAGAAGGCGAAGTAATTCAGCATTCTATGATTTCAAAATCTATCGAAAGAGCACAGAAAAAAGTAGAAGAAAATAACTTTGGTGTTCGTAAACGTTTATTAGAGTATGATGATATTATGAACGCACAACGTGAGTTTATATACAAACGTCGTCGTCATGCGTTAGATGGGCAACGTTTACAAATTGACATTGCAAATATGATTTATGATACTTGTAGCTCAATTGTAAAACAAAATAAAATAAAAAATGATTATAAGAACTTCGAGTTCGAATTAATCCGTTTCTCAGCAATGACTTCTCCTTTTTCTGAAGAAGAGTTTAACAAATTTACAGAAGAAGAATTAACCGATAAGTTATATGTAATTGTTTCTGAACATTATAAAAATGATACTGAAAGACACGCTGACAGTGCTTTTCCGGTAATTAAAAATGTTTTTGAAAATGAAGGAGATCGTTACGAACGTATTGTAGTTCCTTTTACCGATGGCGTAAAAACATTGCAGGTTGTTACAAACTTAAAAGAAGCGTATGAATCTGAAGGAAAATCATTAGTAAATGATTTTGAAAAGAATATTACTTTATCAATTATTGATGAAAACTGGAAAGATCATTTACGTAAAATGGACGAGTTAAAACAAACCGTTCAAAACGCTACTTACGAGCAAAAGGATCCTTTATTAGTTTACAAATTTGAAGCTTTTGAATTATTTCAAGAAACGGTTGATAAAGTTAATAAAGAGGTATTGTCATTCTTATTTAAAGGACAATTACCAAGTCAAGATGCATCACAAGTATCAGAAGCTCCGCAACATCAAAAACGTGAACAATTAGACACTCGTAAAGACGAAGTTCAAAATTCAACACAACAAGCAATGAGTAACGCTCGTAATCAACAAACACAAGAGCAGCAAATTGTTGAAACTATTGTTCGTGAGCAACCAAAAATTGGTCGTAACGAAAAAGTTACTATTAAAAATGTAATGTCTGGTGAAGAAAAAGAAGTAAAATACAAACAAGCCATTCCTTTATTAGAAAAAGGAACTTGGGTGTTATACAACAACTAACTTTATCCTATCTATAAAACGTAAAAAGCTCGGTACATACCGAGCTTTTTTACGTTAAAAAAACATACACCTTACTATATAATAAAACTATAATTACCAACACTTTACATTTAGTTTAGTTTAAAAACACATTCGAAAAGTATATTTACTAAAATATATTTAGCATACTTTAAAATGAAAAGACGAAAATTAGATATTGCTGTTATTTCTGATGTACATTTAGGCACTTATGGCTGTAGAGCTAGCGAATTGCACAATTACTTAAAAACAATAAACCCTAAAATATTAATTTTAAATGGTGATATTATTGACATATGGCAATTTAAAAAAAGATACTTTCCTAAGCCACACATGAAAATTATAAAACAACTAATGTCTTATATAACTTCTGGCACAAAAGTATACTACATTACTGGAAACCATGATGAAATGTTACGTAAATTTAAAGGATTTCGTCTTGGTAGTTTTGAAATTGTAAACAAGTTAATACTAGATATTGATGGTAAAAAAGGATGGTTTTTTCATGGAGATGTTTTTGATGTTACCATGCAACATTCTAAATGGTTAGCTAAACTTGGTAGTATTGGATACGACACTTTAATTATGATAAACACTGCCGTAAACTGGACTAGTAATAAATTAGGGTACGGAAGATTATCTTTTTCTAAAAAAATAAAAAACAGTGTTAAAAGTGCTGTAAAATTTATTAATAATTTTGAAAAAATAGTATCAGAAATAGCTATTTCAAAAAACTATGATTATGTGGTTTGTGGGCATATACATCAACCTGAAATAAAACAAATTGAAATAGAAAAAGGGACAACAACATATTTAAACTCTGGTGATTGGATTGAAAACTTAACATCGTTAGAATATTCAAACAAATCTTGGTCTTTGTACGAATATGAAAAAGACAACGTTGCCAAAAACATTCATAAAAATACTTCAATTAATGATACCGAGTATATGAATGCTGAAAGTAGTAATCACAAACTTTTTGAAGAACTTTTAAAAGAATTTAACATTCACTAAAAATATGAAAATTTTATACGCTTTTCAAGGTACAGGAAACGGACACGCAAGCAGAGCTACAGAAATAATACCTTATTTACAGCAAAAAGGGGAGGTTGATATATTAATTAGTGGTTATCAATCTGAATTAAAGCTTCCTTTTAAAGTAAAATACAAATATTACGGATTGAGTTTTATTTTTGGAAAAAAAGGCGGAATTAATTTTTGGGAAACAATTAAAAAAGTTAAAATTAAAAACTTAATAAACGAAATTAAATCTGTTCCTATTGAAAACTATGATTTGGTTATTAATGATTTTGAACCTATTACAGCTTGGGCTGCCAAATTTAAACACACTCAAATTATATCATTAAGTCATCAAAATGCTGTTTTGGATCCTAATGCGCCAAAATATGGAACCTATAGAGTAGAGCGGTTAATTTTAAAATATTATGCCCCTATAAAAACAAAATTTGGTTTTCATTTTAACACCTACTCTTCTGCTATTTTTACACCAATAATACGTAAAAAAATAAGATACAGTAATAATACAAACAAGGGGCATTATACTGTTTATCTTCCTGCTTACAGTGATAAAAAAATCATCAAAGTACTCTCACAAATAACAAACGTAAAATGGGAGGTTTTTTCAAAAAACACTTCCGAGCATATCTTTAAAAATAATGTTATTATAAAACCTATAAATGGTCATAATTTTATTAAAAGCATTAGTTCTTGTAAAGGAGTTATATGTGGTGCTGGTTTTGAAACACCTGCTGAAGCATTGTTTCTACAAAAAAAATTACTGGTAGTTCCTATGAAAAATCAATACGAACAACAATGTAATGCTTTATCTTTAAAACAAATGGGAATCCCTGTTTTAAAGAAATTTAACAAAAACCAAGTTTCTAAAATATCTTCATGGGTAAACACTAAACAATCAATTAAAGTCAATTACCCTGATATTACAGAAGATATATTAGATGCTATTATTTTACCATATTATGATAATCAACAAATAGATTTGGCCGAAATTACCATTGGATAATCTCCTTACCTTTATCTTTTAAAAAAGTGTTTGTTTTAGAAAAATGCTTACTACCAAACCAGCCTCGCCAAGCACCCAACGGAGATGGGTGCGGGGCTTTAAAAATCGTATGCTTTTTAACATCAATAATGCTTCCTTTTTTTTCGGCAAACTTCCCCCAAAGTAAAAATACCACATCCTCTTTTTTTTCAGATATTTTTTTAATCACTGTATCAGTAAAAGTTTCCCAACCTTTTTGTTGATGGCTTCCTGCTTCTCCTTCCCTTACGGTTAAAGTTGCGTTTAACAACAAAACACCTTGTGTTGCCCAACGAGACAAATCTCCCGAAACTGGATATGTTGTTTCTAAATCAGTTTCAATTTCTTTAAAGATATTTTTTAATGACGGCGGATGTTTAACATCTTCATGAACCGAAAAACATAATCCGTTTGCTTGCTTTTTTCCATGATACGGATCTTGCCCAATAATAACCACTTTTAAATCATTAAAACTACAGTAATTAAACGCTGCAAATATTTCTTCTTTGTTCGGAAAACAAGTATGATTTTTATATTGGCTATCAATAAAATCAGTTAAGTTTTTAAAATACGGTTTATCAAACTCGGTTTGTAAAATATTTTTCCAGCTATCACTAATATTTAATTGCATTGTTTGTTATTTTTGCTCAGGTTTCAAATATACTATTTTGACTAAAAACATTTCAGAAAAGACACTTCAAGATTTAGAATTTACAACTGTTTTAAAACAAGTTGCGGAATACTGTATTACAAATTTAGGAAAAGAAAAAACGCTACAAATTCAGCCAATTTCAAACAAGAGAAATTTATTTTTCGAACTAAACTTAGTAAACGAATACCTATCCTCATTTGAAAATGAAAATAGGATTCCGAATCATTTTTTTGAAGATATCTCAGAAGAAACTAAAAGATTATCGATAGAAAACAGTTTTTTAGAAACCGAAGCTTTTTTAAAAGTAGCCTCAGTTACCGAGACTGTTAACGAACAAAAAAAGTTTCTTAAAAAATTTGCAACCTACTACCCTACGCTTTTTAATTTAAGTGATAAAATAGAGTTTACTACTTTTATTTCAGATAGCATCAAAGAAATAATTACTTCGTACGGTGTAGTAGCTGATAATGCTTCACCTATTTTAAAACAACTTAGAAAAGACATTAATAATGTTCGTGGAAAAATAGCCGAAAGTTTTTCACATGCTTTAACCCGAAATATAACCAGTGGTTATTTAGATGATATTAAAGAAACCGTTATTGACAACCAACGCGTTTTAGCTGTTACAGCAATGTATCGTCGTAAAGTAAAAGGTAGTTTGTTAGGATCTTCAAAATCAGGAAATATTGTATACATAGCTCCACAAGCAACGCTTGCTTACAGTAGGGAATTGCAAAATTTAATTTATGAAGAAAAACAAGAAGTTGTAAAAGTTTTAAGAGCTTTAGCTAGTAAAATACATCCTTACACCTATTTACTGAATGAATATACTGATTTTTTAACCCATCTGGATTTGGTGGGAGCAAAAGCAAAATACGCTAGAAGTATAAACGGATTGCTTCCAAAAATTAGCAAAGACAAAAAAATATTTTTTAAAGACGCATTTCATCCCATTTTATGGAAAAAAAATAAAGAACAAAATATCGAAACTTTTCCTCAAACGATTGGATTAGATGAAAAACAGCAAATTATTGTTATTTCTGGCCCTAATGCTGGGGGAAAAAGTATTACTTTAAAAACAATCGGTTTACTACAATTAATGTTGCAAAGCGCTTTATTAATACCTGTTCACGAACGTAGTGAAACTACGTTATTTAATACTATTTTAACTGATATTGGCGATAATCAATCTATCGAAAATCAATTAAGTACTTACAGCTATCGATTAAAAAACATGCGTTCATTTTTAAAAAAATGTAACGAACGCACATTATTTTTAATTGATGAATTTGGTACCGGTTCTGATCCTGAGTTAGGTGGAGCCTTAGCTGAAATTTTCTTAGAAGAGTTTTACGAGCGAAAAGCTTTTGGTATTATTACTACACATTACGCTAATTTAAAAGTTTTAGCTAATGAGCTAGATAATGTTACCAATGCAAATATGCAGTTTGATGAACGTACTTTACAACCTTTGTACAAATTACATGTAGGACAAGCTGGTAGCTCTTTTACTTTTGAAGTTGCTCAAAAAAACGGAATTCCATATAGCTTAATTAATCGTGCTAAGAAAAGGGTTGAAACCGAAAAAATTAGATTAGATAAAACCATTTCTAAGCTTCAAAAAGAACGTAACCGATTACAAAAAACGTCCGATAGTTTGGTTAAACAAAAATCTAAAGGGCAAGAACACATAGAAAGTTTACAAGAAAAAGAGCAAAAAATACAAAGCAAACTTTCAGGTTTTCAAGAACTGTACGATAATAATCAGCGAATGCTTACCTTGGGAAGAAAGACAAATGAATTACTTAATAAGTATTTTCAAACCAATAATAAAAAAGAGTTATCTGCCGATTTTTTTAAATGGGTAGCTAACGAAAAAACAAAACGCATAAAAAAAGCACCTCTTAAAAAACTAACTAAAACTGAGAAAAAACAGGAAAAAGTTATTGCACAAAAACAAAAAGAAGCAATACAAAAGGTAGAAAAAGAAGTACTACAAAAAGTAGTAAAAGTTAGAGCAGAAAAGAAAGAGGAGGCTAAAAAAATAGCCATAGAAAAAGCTGCCTATATATACAAATTAAACGACCGTGTTCGTTTAATTGATGGAAACGCAGTAGGCACTATTGATAAAATAGAAAAGAAAACCGTTTTTATAAATTATGGCTTATTTACAACCAAAGCTAAATTAGAGCAATTAGAACTGGTGGAGCGAGCTAAAAAGTAGTTTTCTTCTTTTAATTTAATAAACCCCTAGTTATTTATTAAAATGAAAATCAATCTAGTGTTTTTTTTTAACATTTTAAATCAATAAAAATGAATGAACTAAATAAAATACTTGAAGAATTAGTTGGGTTTACAAAAAAAGAATGTGAAGTTTTTTGCAGTCAATTAAAAAAACAAGAATATAAAGCTAAATCTTTATTAATTAAAGAAGGAAAAATAGCTGACAACTTGTATTTTATTGAATCTGGTTTATTTAGAACATATAAAAATTTAGATGAAAAAAATATCACTACTTACTTTGCTTGCGACAATCAATTTATAACTATTTTTAATAGCTTCATAAATCAGACAAATTCTTTAGAAACTCTAGAAGCTATTGAGGATAGTATTGTTTATGAGATTTCTTTTAGTAATTTATCTACCCTTTATAACACATCTTCAAATTTTGAAAAATTTGGAAGAATTTTAGCTGAAAAAAACCATATCTGCGCTTTAGAAAGAAATTTAACAATGCAAACAAAATCAGCAAAAATAAGATACCTAGATTTTTTAAAAAATTACAATAAAAAAATCATTCGTAGAGCTCCACAATATCAAATAGCTAGCTTTCTTGGTATAGCCTCCGAATCTCTAAGTCGAATTAGAAAAGAAATTTTTATTTCATAACAAATATCAAGATACAAACACTAAACGCTGTTGTTTCTTTGTATTATATAAATTTAAAAAAATATAATGCAAATGTTAAAAAAAATAACAATTACAGTATTCTCTTTAATTAGCTTACTTTTTATTAGTGTTTTATACAACTCTAAATCAATTAACCCAATAGCGTGGTCGCCTCTAAAAGTTCCAAAACAAGAAGGGGTTTTGGCTAAAAATAATTTATTAAATGCAACAAAACCGATTGATTTAAACGGTTGGTATGGCCCTGAGGATATTGCTGTTGATAATCTTGGCAACTTATATTGTGGAGTTCATGTTTCAAAAGATGATTTCACGGACGGGCGTGTTTTAAAAATTGACACATCTGGAAAAGTTTCAATATTTTCAAATTCTAAATCTTGGGTTACTGGGTTGCATTTTGACCGTGATCAAAACCTTATTGCTTGCGATTTAGAACGAGGTCTAATAAGTATTGATAAAAAAGGAGGTATAACTGTTTTAGCTAATAAAGATGAAAAGGGTAATAAGTTTCTTATACCTAATGATGTAGATATAGCTAGTAACGGAATGATATATTTTACAAACACATCATCTAAATTGAATTTTAACAACAAACATATTTGGAAATTATTAATGGAATCTAAACCAGATGGAGGGCTTTATAGTTATAATCCAACAACAAAACGCGTAAAAACATTAATAGATGGTACGTATTTTGGAAATGGTGTTGCCGTTTCTCAAAATGATGATTTTGTTTTAATGGTAGATTTAGCAAAATACAGAATACGTAGATATTGGCTTAAAGGAGAAAAAAAAGGTACTACTGATATTTTTTTAGATAACTTACCAGGTTTTCCAAACGGAATATCAAGAAGACAAGACGGAAGTTTTTGGCTTGGTTTTTCTACTAAAAGAGATGAGTTATTAGATAAAATTCACCCAAAACCTTTACTTAAAAAAATCATTTATGGTCTACCTTCTTTTTTACATCCAAAAGCTGTAGCCTATGGAATGATAATGCATATAGATAATAAAGGTAAGATTATAAAAACATATTATGATACAACTGGTAAAATTGTTAAAGAAGCAACATCAATTGAAGAACATAATGGCTATTTATACCTTGGTGGAGATATATCTAGCTACATAGGAAAATATAAATTAAGTGAATAAAAGCTATTTATTTACAATAATAATTAATTTACTTAAAAAATGCTTGTTAAAAAAATATAATAAAGTTTTACTAACAAGCATTTTCACTTACGCTAACCCCTCCATTTCTTTATCATAAAACTCGCCAGCTTTATCCATTAAATCAGCTAATTCAGTAGTAATATCCTCTTCTCTTTCGCCAGATAAATCTTCAAACCACTCAACTTCATCATCTTTTAAATTGATTAAAAAACGTGGATACTCAGTATGTAAAACAAAAATATCTTCTGGATGATTACTATTATCTGCCAATAAAAACTTAGGTAATTTCATAAAAAATGTATTATTTATATTTTATTTATCTCCAACAATTGGGTTTGTTTCAATCAATTTTAATGTTAATTTATTAAATCTAATAAATAACAAAATAGATGCTGTTGTTAAACCTGCTAACAACCCCAACCAAATACCAAAACTACCGTATTTTTCTTCGGTTCCCAAAAAGTAACTGATTGGAAAACCAACTACCCAATATGATATAAAGGTAATAATGGTAGGTACTTTAACATCTTGTAAACCTCGTAAGGCTCCTAAAACAACTACTTGAATACTGTCTGATATTTGAAAAAAGGCAGCTGCTATTAATAGATTAGCCGCTATTTTCATTACCTCCATATTATCTGCATAATTTTTAACATCATTTAAATCTACATATAAATTAGGCAGTGATTTATGAAAAAGATAAAATATAGTTGCAAACCCAACAGCTAAAATGATTCCTAATAAAAAGATAGAAAATGCTATTCTTCGAAGCTCTACATAGCTTTTTAACCCTTTTTGATTTCCTACCCTAATCATCGATGCAACACTTAAACCCATGGCTACCATAAATGTCATTGATGATAAATTTAAAGCTATTTGATTGGCCGCTTGTGCATTTTTACCTAACAATCCACTTAACCAAATTGCGGCAGTAAAAATAGCTACTTCAAAAAACATTTGCATCGCACTTGGGGCACCAAGATTAATAATTTTACGAAGCATCAATTTATCAAGTACAAATAATTTAATATTGGTAACCAAATTTTTTGATCGCTCTTTTTTTGTAAGTATCCACCAAAGGTGTAATACCATTACAAACCTAGATACTAAAGTTCCGTATGCCGCACCAATAATTCCCATTTCTGGAAATCCAAACTTCCCGAAAATTAATAAGTAATTTAAAATTACATTTAACACATTTGCTACAATAGTTGAATACATTGGGTAACGTGTCATTGATAATCCATCACTAAATTGTTTAAATGCTTGGAAAATAATCATCGGAATTAATGAAAATGCAACTAAATCTAAATACGGAATTGCTAGTTCAACAACTTCAACAGGTTGTTTCATTAAATACATTAACGGTTTTGAAAAGAAAACCATTAAAAACATCAACACTCCAATTGCCGTACACAAAAACAAACCATGTTTAAATGTTGATTTTGCTTGTTTAAAATTATTAGACGAATCAGCTTCAGCGATTAAAGGTGTTATTGCCGTTGAAAAACCGATTCCTAACGACATGGCTATAAACATAAAGCTATTTCCTAAAGAAACAGCTGCTAATTCGGCCGTACCTAACTGCCCTACCATAATATTATCAACAAAACTTACAAAAGTATGCCCTAACATACCTAGCATTACAGGTGCTGCAAGTTTCCAGTTATATTTAAACTCTGATGTGTATTGATGTAAATTCAAAAGTATCGTATATAAAGCGCGAAGATAACTTTTTTAGAAGTCCATCTTGTTTTTCTTCCTCATTTTTTAATTACCTTTGTTTTTCTAAAAAACACTAAAAAATGGCTTCAATCACACTAAAAGGAACACCTGTAAACACAATAGGTAACCTACCAAAAAACAACACAAAAGCAATTGATTTTTCTTTAATCGCAACTGACTTATCCACTAAATCTTTAACTGATTTTTCTGGAAATCGATTAATCTTAAATATTTTTCCGAGTGTAGATACTGGTACTTGCGCTACTTCTGTTAGAGAATTTAATAAAAAAGTTGCGAATTTAGACAATACCAAAGTTTTATGTATTTCTAGAGATTTACCATTTGCTCAAGGTCGTTTTTGTGGTGCTGAAGGAATTGAAAACGTAGTAATGTTATCTGATTTTTCAACAGGTAAATTTGGAAAAGATTACGGATTAGAAATTACCAATGGGCCTTTAGCCAACTTACATTCTCGTTGTATTGTTATTATTAATGAAGAAGGTAAAATTATATATACTGAGCAAGTAAACGAAATTGTTGATGAGCCTAATTACGAAGCTGCTTTAAAAGTTTTATAACAATTTATGAAAAATCCGAATGATGATTTTATAAAAGGAAGGTTACGAAGTATGACCTTTGCCTTAAAAGGAATGTGGCTATTAATTACCACAGAAGATAGTATTAAAGCACAACTATTTTTTGGTTTTATTGCTACTTTATTAGGTTTTTACTTTAATATTTCGGCAACCGAATGGATGATTCAATGCATTTTAATTGGCATGATATTGGTAGCAGAAGCTTTAAATACAGCTGTTGAAAAAGTGGCTGATTTTGTACATCCTGATTTTCATAAAAAGATAGGTTTCATAAAAGATATTGCAGCGGGTGCACCTGCTTTTGCTGCCCTAACCTCGCTAATTGTTGCGAGCATAATTTATCTTCCTAAAATAATAGCTATATTGTAACGTTCAATTTATTTTTAGTATAAATACATGGCAAAAAAAAAGACAACCACCAAAAAGAAACAACCTAATAATAATTTGTTTAAAAAGATCACTTCTTTTCTTTCTAACAAACATAATCAAACCATTTTAGGTGCTTTTTTGGTGCTTTTTTCAATATTTTTAACTGTTGCTTTTATTTCTTTTTTCTTTTCTTGGCAAGATGATCAAAGTGCATTGTCTCAATATTCAAACAAAGCCATTCCTACAAAAAATTTATTAGGTAAAATTGGCGCAAAATTGAGCAACTTTTTTATTTACAAAGGTTTTGGATTAGGCGCCTTTGTAATACCAGTTACATTACTTTTAACTGGAGCAAGAATTTTATTACAAACAAATTTAAAAAGAATTATAATTTCATGGAATTGGGGATTATTAATTATGCTATGGTTTTCTATAGCTTTAGGTTTTGTTGAAAAAACAAACGCAATCTTATCAGGTATTATTGGTTTTGAATTGAATGAGTATTTACAAACTTTTTTAGGAAAAACAGGGTTAATTATTTTATTACTATTCTTTCTTATAGCTTATTTAATCATCAGATATAGCATTACTCCTGAAAAGATTAATGAAAAAATAAAAACAAATAACACTCCCCTTGCTAACGAAACTATTACAAAAACAGAAGCTTCAGTTTCTAATACCGTAGCTAATAAACCTGAAGAACAAAATACAGTATCTAAATCTGATTTTGAATTATCTGTTGAAGATTTACAACCTACAATTACAAAACACTCTGAAGTAAAAACTGTTACCCCAATACAAAAAGATGAAATAACCTTAGATGTAAATGTAAAAAAGGAACCTTCTTCGGTAATAGTATCTGAAGAAACAATAAAAGAAGTTGAAGTAGCTATTGAAAAAGTTGCTGAAGAAAAAAGTGTTGCTGAAAATTTATCCGATAGCCTTGTAAAAGATTTTGGAGAATTTGACCCAACATTAGAATTAGGGAATTACAAATTTCCTACATTTAATTTATTAAAAGAATATAACGAAACCATATCTATTGACCCAGAAGAACTTGAGGCTAATAAAAATAAAATTGTAGAAACTCTTAAAAACTACAAAATTGGTATCGCACAAATAAAAGCAACCGTAGGACCAACAATTACCTTGTATGAAATTGTTCCAGAAGCAGGGATTCGAATCTCAAAAATAAAAAACTTAGAAGATGATATTGCTTTATCTCTTTCTGCATTAGGAATTCGTATTATTGCTCCAATCCCAGGAAAAGGAACAATCGGTATTGAGGTGCCAAATAAAAAATCGACTATTGTTTCTATGCATTCTGTTATTTCTTCTAAGAGATTTCAAGAAAGTCCAATGGAATTACCAATCGCCTTAGGTAAAACTATTGCCAACGAAACACTAGTGGTTGATTTAGCTAAAATGCCTCACTTATTAATGGCAGGTGCTACTGGTCAAGGTAAATCGGTAGGATTAAATGCTGTATTAACATCACTATTATATAGAAAACATCCTGCTGAAGTTAAATTTATTTTAGTTGATCCGAAAAAAGTAGAATTAACTTTATTTAACAAAATTGAACGTCATTATTTAGCAAAATTACCCGATGTTGAAGAAGCTATTATTACCGATACCACCAAAGTTGTACATACACTAAACTCGCTTTGTATTGAAATGGACAACCGTTATGACTTGTTAAAAAACGCAATGGTTCGTAATATTAAAGAATATAATACAAAATTTAGAGCTCGAAAATTAAATCCTGAAAACGGACATCAATTTTTACCTTACATCGTTTTAGTTATTGATGAATTTGCTGATTTAATTATGACCGCTGGTAAAGAAGTAGAAACACCAATTGCTCGTTTAGCACAATTAGCACGTGCTATTGGTATTCATTTAATTGTAGCTACGCAGCGCCCGTCAGTAAACGTAATTACAGGTATTATTAAAGCAAATTTCCCTGCAAGAATAGCCTTTAGAGTAACTTCTAAAATTGATTCTCGAACTATTTTAGATGCACCAGGAGCCGATCAATTAATTGGTCGTGGAGATATGCTATACTCTGGAGGAAATGATATAACACGTATACAATGTGCTTTTGTTGACACCCCAGAAGTTGAAAAAATAACCGACTTTATTGGCTCGCAACGTGCCTATCCTGACGCTTATTTATTACCTGAATATGTAGGTGAAGAAGCTGGCACAAATGTTGATATAGACATTGCAGATAGAGATAAATTGTTTAAAAATGCTGCTGAAGTAATTGTTACTGCACAACAAGGTTCGGCCTCATTATTACAACGTAAGCTAAAACTAGGTTATAATAGAGCTGGGCGATTAATAGATCAACTAGAAGCCGCTGGTATAGTAGGCCCTTTTGAAGGTAGTAAGGCACGACAAGTTTTAGTACCTGACTTTATAGCTCTTGAACAATTATTAGAAAACGAAAAAAAATAATTATAAATTATTCCGTAAATCGGAAGCACAAACATATCATGAAAAAAATAGGATTATTATTTATTGGATTATTTATTTCTTTTAACATCTTAGGGCAAAATACTGCCACACAAGCTAAAAACTTACTAGATGAAGTATCTAATAAAATGGGAGCATATAACAATATGATTATTGGTTTTAACTCAACTTTAATAAACAAAGAGGCAGGAATAACCAACGACCCACCAATTAGAGGTAAAATTACATTAGCTGGTGAAAAATATAACTTAGATTATTTAGGAAATAATTTTGTTTTTGATGGTACAAAATTAGTTGTTATCAATCAAGAAGAAAAAGAGGTAAACATATCAAATGGAGATTTAGAAGAAGAAGATGGCTTTATTTACCCTTCTAAACTATTAACCTTTTACAAAGAAGGTTATAACTTTTCAATGGGGCAATTAACAAACAATAACGGCCGTAAAATACAATTAGTAAATCTTACTCCTATTGATAGTAATTCTGATATCATTAAGGTGCAGTTAGGAATTGATGCTAAAACAAAACATATTTATAAACTAGTTCAAATAGGATCTAACGGTGCCGAAACAACTTTTACTATAACTGCTTTTAAAAGTAATCAACCTATTTCTAAAAATTTATTTTCTTTTAACAAAGATAAATACATAAAACAAGGCTATTATATTGACTAAAACCTAAAAAGAGATTTGTTAGTAATAATTTAACCTATTAACAAAACTTTTGTTTTTTTATCAACCTAACCTAGTACCTTTGCTTCTGTGAAAACATTAGACAAATATATTTTAAAAAGCTTCTTACAGCCTTTTTTTGCAACATTCTTAATCATACTATTTGTATTAGTAATGCAGGCGTTATGGCTTGCTTTTGATAATTTTGCTGGAAAAGGAATTAGTCTTGTTATTATTTTAAAGTTTCTTTGGTATACCACCTTGCTAATGGCACCTCAGGCCTTACCCATTGGCGTACTTCTTTCTTCTATAATGACCTTAGGTAGTTTATCTGAAAACTATGAATTTGCAGCCACAAAATCAGCAGGTATTTCATTACCTAGAATGGTACGTCCTTTAGTATTTTTAACACTTTTTTTAAGTGCTATTAACTTTGTGTTTTTAAACAATGTATATCCATATGCAATGTTAAAACAGCTAAACATGAAGATAAATATAAAAAAGAAACAGCCTTCAATTGCTTTAGTTGCCGGTAGCTTTAACACAGAGTTACCTAATTTTCAAATTAAGTTTGAAGAAAAATATGGAGAAGAAAACAACCTTTTAAAAGAGGTTATGATTTACGATTTATCTGCAAAAAAAGGAAATAACAAAATTATAACAGCTAAAAAAGGGAAAATAATTTCTGAAGAAGGTAGCAGGTACATGACCTTAGTTTTAGAAGATGGCTATTATTTTGAACATCATATAAAAAACGGAACCACTACTAAAGAAAAACAAAAAATGCCAGCTTCTCATGCTTATTTTGATCAATACACAATCAACATAGACATCTCATCTTTAAGTGGTGATGACTTAGAGGAAGAAAGGTATAAAACACAGTATAACATGTTAAGTTTAGGACAACTTAAAGACACTATACCTGTGATGAAAGAAAGCTATGATTCGCACATATCTAGTAGAGCTAAAAACTTATTTTTAGCTCTTAAAATAAATAAATTATATGCCCATCCTGATTCTTTATTAAATAAAGAGCTATCAATTAACGTCCTAGAAAACTTTAACCCTAAAGAAATAAAAACTATTTTAAGTGTTTCAAACTCTAAAATTGAACGTACATTAAATAATATTAAAACAAATAAAGAATCCTTTAAACGAAAAAGAAAATACTTAAATTTATATGACATTGAATTTTATAACAGAGTAGCTTTTTCTCTTTCTTGCCTATTACTTTTCTTTATTGGTGCACCGCTAGGCTCTATAATTAGAAAAGGTGGTATGGGTTTACCAATGATTTTAGCAATAGCCATATATGTACTTTATTTTTTCACCAATACTTTTGGTCGAAATTTAGCCGAAGAAAGCTCTGTAACAGCTATTACAGGCTCTTGGCTAAGTGTATTTTTAATGCTACCTTTGGCTATCATATTAACTATTAGAGCTAGTAAAGACAAAGGTTTATTTGATTTTAAAACTTTTATAAATTCAATTAGCAACACTTTTAAAAACTTATTCTCTAAAAACGAGAAAACAACATAACAATGACAACACAAACAGCAAGTAAAATTCAATTAAACACAATTGAAGAAGCGATACAAGATATTAAAGACGGAAAAGTTATTATTGTAGTTGATGATGAAGATCGTGAAAATGAGGGTGACTTTTTAGCTGCCGCAGAAAAAATAACACCTGAAATGGTTAATTTCATGGCAACGCATGGTAGGGGCTTAATTTGCACTCCACTTACTGAAGATCGCTGTAAAGAACTAGAACTAAACATGATGGTTAACAACAATACCGACCCAATGGAAACTGCGTTTACAGTTTCGGTTGACTTACGCGGTAAAGGTGTTACCACAGGTATTTCTGCCGCTGATAGATCTAAAACAATTGCTGCTTTAGTTGATAACGAAACAAAACCTTTTGATCTTGCTCGACCAGGACATATTTTTCCTTTAAAGGCTAAAAACGGAGGTGTATTAAGAAGAACTGGCCACACAGAAGCTGCAATCGACTTTGCTCGTTTAGCTGGTTTACAACCTGCGGGAGTGATTGTTGAAATCATGAATGAAGATGGTACTATGGCTCGCTTACCTCAACTATTAAAAGTTGCTAAAAAGTTTGACCTTAAAATTGTTTCTATTGAAGATTTAGTAGCTTACAGAATGGAACATGATTCTTTAATTGAAAAGAAAGAAGATTTTAATATTCAAACCCGTTTTGGTGATTTTCGCTTAAGAGCCTATAAACAAACTACCAATAATCAAATTCACATTGCCTTAACTAAAGGTACTTGGACAAAAAATGACCCAGTTTTAACAAGAATAAATTCAACATTAATAAATAATGACATTCTAGGTACTTTAACAAATAATGCTGATAAAAAATTAGACCAAATGTTTAATGTTATCAATAAAGAAGGTAAAGGAGCGATTGTTTTTATTAATCAACAAAGTCAGGCATTAAATTTATTAAACCGTTTAAGAGGCTTAAAAGACAACCAAACTAACGGAGAAATGAAAGCGCCAAATGTTGTAATGGACAATAAAGATTTTGGTATCGGAGCACAAATACTACATGACTTACACTTACATAAACTTCGTTTAGTCTCAAATTCCAAACAAACCAAACGTGTTGGTATGATTGGTTACGGATTAGAAATTGTAGATTACGTAAATTATTAAAACATATATTTATAAAACAAAAAAGGAAGCGATATCGCTTCCTTTTTTGTTTTGTAAAATATCACCAGTTACAAATTAACTACTGCTAATTTAACTTCATTATATTCTTTTAGAATATCTTCTAAAACCTCTTTAGCTGACTTTATATCATTTATAATTCCTGCTACTTGACCTATTTCCAACTCACCATTATCTAAATCACCTTCAAACATACCTTTTTTAGCTCTTGCTCGACCTAATAATTCTTTAATATCTTCAATTGATGGATTTTGCTGATACAACTCTTGTACTTCATTATAGAATTTATTTTTTACCAAACGAACTGGTGCTAACTCTTTTAATGTTAATTGTGTTCCACCGTCTTTAACATCTACAATTGTATTTTTAAAATTATCATGTGCAGAAGATTCTAAAGTTGCTGCAAAACGACTACCAATTTGTACGCCATCTGCACCTAAAACCATCGCTGCTAACATTCCTCTACCTGATCCTATTCCTCCTGCAGAAATTACTGGTATTTTAACCTCTTGTTTTACCATTGGTATTAAGGTAAGTGTAGTGGTTTCTTCACGTCCGTTATGTCCGCCAGCTTCAAAACCTTCACAAACAACAGCATCTACTCCTGCCGCTTCGGCTTTTAACGCAAACTTTACAGAACTTACAACATGCACAACGGTAATTCCTTTTTCCTTCAGGTAAGAAGTCCAAGTTTTAGGGTTTCCTGCGGATGTAAAAACAATTTTAACGTCTTCTTCAATAATAATATCCATGATTTTTTCAATATCAGGGTATAACATTGGTACATTTACTCCAAAAGGTTTATCTGTTGCTTTTTTGCATTTTTGTATATGCTCACGCAATATATCTGGATACATAGACCCTGCACCGATTAAACCTAATCCGCCTGCATTTGATACAGCAGATGCTAGTTTCCATCCAGAAATCCAAATCATTCCTCCCTGAATAATTGGATATTTTATATTAAAAAGTTGTGTGATTTTGTTATTCATTGAATACGACTCTAAAATTTAATGGATAAATATAATGTGTTGGTATTTTTCTACCTTTAGAAATAGTGGGGCGAAATTCTTTGATATTATTTAGATAAATCTCTATATCTTTTTTAAGAGCTTTGGGAATATTAGATAAAATATCAACATTTGAAATAGTTCCATCAATATCGACAATAAAATCTAAATAAATATAACCAACAACTTGAAATTTTATAAAATCATGTATATTAGACATTCTTTTATGAAACATACTCATACCTCCCTCATAACTAAGCTTCTCATTTAGAATAGTTGGATTTTGTAAATTTTTAACACCATCAATATTATACACTATTTTTTTTATTAATTTTCCTTTAGTGTAATACTCTCTTAATGCTATGTTTCCGTTTAAATAATAATACTTCCAAACACCTACTTTATATCCGTTTTCATAAGTTCCTATAAAGTTTTTAGCACCATTGTAAAACCATGTTTGTATTAAACCATGATAATCCCCAAATGAATTGTAATTAATATCAGATGTTAATTTCTGGCCTCTAAAAAAAGTTTTATGATTTCCTATTGCATATTTTTTATCCCCATCTTTATAATAGCCAACAGTAAGAAGCTTCCCTAATCTATTAAATTTTTTAACCAGCCATTTATCACCTTTATTAACCTTGGTTTCTATAAATAAAGTTCTATTTTTTATTTTAGTTATTTCATTATTGTTATCTAAATAATTAACAATAGAATCTTTTTGTGAATAACCATTAAAACTCACTAGTAAGATTAATAATAGCAATACTTTTTTCATATCTTTTTCTTTTATTTTTTTAAGAAATAACTCCCGAACCTAAAAGCTCTTCGTTTATATACCAAGCTACAAACTGCCCTTCTTGAATAGCAGATTGCTTATTTTTAAACTCAACATATAATCCGCTTTCGACTTTATAAAGCGTTGCTTTTTCTAATTGCTGACGGTAACGAATTCTAGCTTCAACTTCCATGATTCCTCCTTGTTTTAAAGCTAAATCTTCACGAACCCAATGTAATTCTTCATTAGACACAAATAATACATTGCGATACAAACCTTGGTGATTTTTACCTTCACCTGTATAAATTACATTTTCGTTTACATCCGTTTCAATAACATACAAAGCTTCTTTGGTTCCTCCTACATTTAAACCTTTTCGTTGCCCTTTTGTAAAATAGTGCGCTCCTTGATGTTTACCTACTATTTTTCCGTCCTCTTTATTGTAAGAGAATTTTGTTGAATAATACTCAAGTTCTTCTTCCTTACTTTTAAAATCAGGTGCTATTTTTGTATACTGTTCAAAATCTGAAGGAATTTGTACAATTACTCCTTCTTTTGGTTGTAATTTTTGTTGCAAAAAATCAGGTAAACGAACTTTACCTATAAAACATAATCCTTGAGAATCTTTTTTATCCGCAGTAATTAAATCTGCTTTTTTTGCAATTTCTCTAACTTCTGGTTTTGTTAATTCACCAATAGGAAACATTGCTTTAGATAATTGTTTTTGCGATAATTGACATAAAAAATACGATTGATCTTTATTGTTATCTTTTCCTGCTAATAATTTATATACAGCATTTCCATCAATAACTTCTTCATCTTTTCTACAATAATGACCCGTTGCCACATAATCGGCACCAAGACTTAAAGCGATGTCCATAAAAACATCAAACTTAATTTCTCGGTTACATAAAACATCCGGATTTGGTGTACGACCTTTTTCGTATTCATTAAACATATAATCTACAATACGTTCTTTATATTGGTCACTTAAATCTACTGTTTGAAAAGGAATTCCTAGTTTATCAGCAACAATCATTGCATCATTACTATCCTCTAACCAAGGGCATTCATCAGATATGGTTACTGAATCGTCATGCCAGTTTTTCATAAACAACCCGATTACTTCATATCCTTGTTCTTTTAATAAATAAGCTGTTACACTACTGTCTACACCTCCCGAAAGTCCTACTACTACTCTTCTCATTCTATACTTTTCTAAGCTGCAAATTTACGAATAAGTTTCTGTTTTTATGATGGATAAAACTGATAGATACATCAATTTAATTGATAGATAGATTTATTTATTTTTTAAGTCAGATAGTTTTTCTTTTTTTCGCTTGGTAACGATTTCTCCATCCATATAAAACTCCCACTTCCCAATTCTTTTTCCTGCTTTATACATTCCTTTTTCTTTTATGCCTCCTTTTAAATCATAGTATTTACCTTCTCCTTCTAATTTTCCGTTAGCATAAAACACTTCTTCTATTAAAACACCAGAATCCGTAAATGTTTTAGAAACTCCTTCTTTTTTTCCGTTTTTGTAACTTGTTTGTTGTGTTATATTTCCGTTTGGATAATAATTTTTAACAACTCCATCTAATTTTCCTTCCTTATATTTTTCTTCTGAAAAAAGTTTTCCGTTTGTAAAATAATAAATCCATTTTCCCTCACGGTTTTTAGCAAGCATTTTACCAGTACTTTTTAATCTACCTTGTGCATCAAAAAACTTGACAGTAGCAGTATCTTTAGCGTATTCTTTTATAATTGTGGGTTGTGAAGATGATGTTATTTTATAAAATTTAAAAACACCTATTTCTTTTCCATTTTTAAAAGTACCTGAATAACGAATTTTTCCATTATCATAAAACTTTTTCCAAACTCCAGTTCTTTTTCCGTTACTATCAAATTGATTTAATTTTTGAGCTTGAATAGAAATTGTAAAAAAAACAGATAATAGAAGCGCTATTGAAAATATCCTTTTTATATTTAACATTGATTATTTTATTTTGTTACTTAACTGATATCAAAAATACACAAACCATACCAAAATGAGTATTGATTTTTTAATTTCTGTTTTAGATGACATGCAGAATCCTGCTAAAGTAAACCGAGATAAAGCAGCAAATATTGTATTAAATGAACCTAAATTGATAAAATATTTAGTTGATTTAACTTTTGATGTAAATAATAAATTATCAATTAAGGCTGCTTGGGTATTAGAATGGATTTGTACACATCATGGAATTGAACATATTTTACCTTATTTGGATAGTTTTGCTACAAATATTTCAACCGTCCATTTTGATAGTGCTGTGCGTCCTTGCGCTAAAATTTGCGAACATTTAGCCAATGCTTTTACTTCAAAAAAAGACAATAAAACTAAAACTACTTTAAAAAAAAATCATATTGATGCAATTATTGAAACTGGATTCGATTGGTTAATTAGCGATCAAAAAATTGCGGTTAGGGCTTATACTATGAATTTTTTATACCTGTTCGGTTTACAAAAAGATTGGGTACATCCAGAACTACAACATTTAATTAGCACTAAGATTATTCATGAAAGCAAAGGTTGTAAAGCTCGTGGAAAATATATTTTAGAGTTGATTAAGAAATAAACCAATTAATTATCAAATACTTACCTTTCACAAACTAATTTAACCATTCACAAAGTGGCTTCTATTATTTTTTAAGATAAAACTTATATTTAAATCAATATTAACAATTAAATTATAAATTATGTTAAAAAAGATTGCAAACTTAGGAAAAACCTTAGAGAAGACAGAACAAAAGGTTATTAATGGTGGATTTTCAAATAATTTTGTCGCAAAGTGTTGTCATACTGTATTCGGATGCACATTTTCTAGCACAAACGCTGCAACTAATATACTTCAAAAACAAGGATATTTTTGTATTGCAATTCCTGCTCTAGGAAGTCTGTAGATTATAGTTTACTTATCTAAAAAACTTAATTAACTTTAAACTAAAAGAAGCGTGAATCTTAATTCACGCTTCTTATTTAATCTATTACATATTAGTAGGTTTTCTATAACCAACGAACGGTTGTTTTAGTAATTCTTTTAAACTTGAATTCTTTTCTTCATCAGGAAAAGTATCTACCCCGTACACAACTTTCTCTCTATCGAGCTCCATATACGTACCGAATAAACGATCCCATATAGAAAAAATATTCCCGTAATTAGAATCCGTGTAAGGCAGCATATTATGATGATGAACCTTATGCATATCTGGCGATACAATTATATAACTCAATATTTTATCTAGTTTTTTTGGCATTTTAATATTTGCGTGTGTTAACTGCGTGAATATTAACGACATTGATTGATATAACATTACAATTGCAATTGGCGTACCAACTAACAGAACACCTAACAAAGTAAACGCAAAACGAATAACACTTTCTAAAGGATGATGACGATTTGCTGTAGTTGTATCTACTTCATGATCGGTATGATGCACCAAATGAACCATCCAAAGTTTAGGAATTTTATGCTCAGTAAAATGTGCAAGATAAGCTCCAAAAAAATCTAGAAATAACACTCCTAAAACTACATATAACCACAACGGCATTTCTGGTAACCAATTAATCAATCCGAAATTATTTAATTGCACCCAATCGGCAGTTTTTAGTAATACAAAAGCCAAAGTAAAATTGATGATAATTGTTGTTCCTGTAAAAAACAGGTTTGGTAAGGCATGTTTCCATTTATTATATTTAAAATTAAATAATGGTAAGGCACTTTCTAACAACCAAAAAAAAGTAATTCCACCAACTAAAATTAAACTTCGGTGACTAGACGGAATGGTTTCAAAATAATGAATTAGGGTTTCCAACGTAAAATATTTCTCTAAAAATAAGAAAAAAAAACTAACCTAATCTTTTTATTTTCTCGTTAGATCTAACTGGTAAACGTTTTTTTAATTCTTCAACAATTCTATAAGTTGCAGGGCAAATAACGGTATTAGCTATTGTTAAATCAGCTAATTGAATAAACTTTTTACGATTTGTATGAGGATATTCAGCACATGCTTTCGGGCGTACATTATAAATAAAACATGAATTATCGCTTTCATCTAAAAATGAACAGGGCGCTGTTTTTAACACCATAAAATTATCAGCATCACGCTCTAAATATTGCGCTTCAAAATCACGAACCTTCATTTTTAAATGTTTAGAGATACGCTCAATATCTTTATCTGTAAAAATCGGACTCGTAGTTTTACAACAATTTCCACAATCTAAACAATCTGTTTTTTCAAATTCCTTATCATGAATATCATGCACTACAACATCAAAATTTTTAGGTACTCGTTTTTTTATGGTGGCAAAATATTTTTTATTTTGCTTTTCTACATCTGCTGCTAACTTTTCTAAATTATCTAAATCTTTATCCATAATTTTTATTTTAAGAAGGAGTTTCGATGCTATTAATTAACGTATAATTATCTGAAATAATATTCTGAAATATTAAAGACAAAACTTACTGCAAAACTAACCATATAAATTGTTAGAATCAGTTTAAATATCATCCAAATAAATTACGTAATTTTGCACTTCAATTTTCAACAACTAATGAGCGTACAAACCTTAATAGAAGCCAAAGTAAAAGAAGGATTTTTAACCTTATATAATATAGAAATTCCTACAGTAGAATTTCAAGCAACTCGTAAAGATTTTGAAGGAGATATCACCGTGGTGGTTTTTCCTCTTTTAAGGTATAAAAAAGGAAACCCTGTTCAAATTGGTGAAGATTTAGGGAAGTTTTTAGTTGAAAACGTAACAGAAATCACCAACTACAACGTGGTAAAAGGATTCTTAAACTTAGTAATTGACGATAGTTTTTACACTAACTTTTTTAATCAAATTACCAAAGATTCTTCTTACGGATTTATTACCCCTTCTGCGGATGATTCTTCTCGTATGGTTGAATATTCATCACCTAATACAAACAAACCTTTACATTTAGGTCATGTACGTAATGTATTATTAGGATATTCTGTTGCTGAAATTTTAAAAGCTTCAGGTAAAAAAGTATACAAAACACAGATTATTAACGATCGTGGTATTCATATTTGTAAATCGATGTTAGCTTGGCAAAAGTTTGGTGAAGGAGAAACTCCAGAATCAACAGGTTTAAAAGGTGATAAACTGGTTGGTAATTATTATGTGAAATTCGATCAAGAATATAAAAAAGAAATTGCTGAATTAGTCGCTTCAGGTACTTCTGAAGACGATGCTAAAAAGCAAGCGCCTTTATTTATTGAAGCACAACAAATGTTACGTAAATGGGAAGCTGGAGACGAACAAGTTGTTGCTCTTTGGGAAACAATGAACTCTTGGGTTTATAAAGGTTTTGATGTTACTTATAAAAGTATTGGGGTAGATTTTGATAAATTATACTACGAAAGTAATACTTATTTATTAGGTAAAGATGTTATTGATGACGGACTAAAAAGTGGTGTTTTCTATAAGAAAGAAGATGGTTCTGTTTGGTGCGATTTAACGGATGATGGTTTAGATGAAAAATTGGTGTTACGTTCTGACGGAACAGCAGTTTACATGACACAAGATATTGGTACTGCTATACAACGTTCTAAAGATATGCCTGATGTTGGTGGAATGGTATACACGGTTGGTAACGAACAAGATTATCACTTTAAAGTATTGTTTTTAATCTTAAAAAAATTAGGATATTCTTGGGCAGAGCAACTGCATCATTTAAGTTACGGAATGGTAGATTTACCTTCTGGAAAAATGAAATCTCGTGAAGGAACCGTAGTTGACGCGGATGATTTAATGGATGAAATGACGGGTACTGCAAAAGCTATTTCGCAAGAATTAGGTAAATTAGAAGGGTATTCAGATTCAGAAAAAGAAGAATTGTATAAAATTATTGGTTTAGGTGCTTTAAAATATTTTATCTTAAAAGTTGATCCTAAAAAGCGTATTTTATTCGACCCAAAAGCATCGGTAGATTTTCAAGGAAACACAGGACCTTTTATTCAATATACGTATGCTAGAATTCAATCTATTTTAAGAAAAGCTGATTTTGATTATTCAAATGCAGTATCGATTGAATTACACGAAAAGGAAAAAGAATTAATAAAACAATTAGAATTATATCCTGAAATAATTCAGCAAGCAGCGAGTAATTATTCACCAGCTGTTATTGCTAATTATACCTACGACTTAGTAAAAGAATTTAATTCTTTTTACCAAAACGTACACATTTTAGGAGAAGAGAATCAAGATAAAAAAGTATTTAGAGTTCAGTTATCTAAAAAGGTAGCCGATACTATAAAATCAGCATTTGGATTGTTAGGAATTCAGGTTCCTGAGAGAATGTAGATAATTAACAAGTACACGCGTTAGGGATTGAAGTGGCATCCTTTTTAAAAAATTACAATAAACGCGTCATTACGAGGAGAAACGACGAAGTAATCTCATTAGATTAAGAGATTTCCTTAGTTTATAAGAAAGGAAACTTCGTAATGACATTTTTAAAAAGATATAACGGAAAGCCCGCTCGAACGCCAAAATTCTCGATATAATTTTGAGAAAACAATTAAAGTGAAGTGACATAAATAAAAATAATAAACAAACAACAATAAAGACATACACATGAAATACGACGTATTAATAATAGGAAGTGGTCCTGGAGGATATGTAACTGCAATTAGAGCATCTCAATTAGGATTTAAGGTTGGAGTAATTGAAAAAGAAAATTTAGGTGGAATTTGCTTAAACTGGGGATGTATTCCTACAAAAGCATTATTAAAATCTGCTCAAGTTTACGATTACTTAAAACATGTTGATCAATATGGTTTAAAGGCAGAAGCAATCGATAAAGATTTCGAAGCTGTTATTAAACGTAGTCGTGGTGTTGCTGAAGGAATGAGCAAAGGTGTTCAGTTTTTAATGAAGAAAAACAAAATTGATATTATTAACGGTTTTGGTAAAATTAAAACTGGTAAAAAAGTAGATGTTACTGCCGAAGATGGTACTGTAACTGAATATTCTGCAAACAATATTATTATTGCTACTGGTGCGCGTTCGCGTGAGTTACCAAACTTACCACAAGATGGTAAAAAAGTTATTGGATATCGTGAAGCAATGAGCTTACCAAGTCAACCAAAATCTATGATAGTTGTAGGTTCTGGTGCTATTGGTGTTGAATTTGCGCATTTTTACAACTCAATGGGAACTGAGGTTACTGTTGTAGAATTTATGCCAAATATTGTACCTGTTGAAGATAAAGATGTTTCTAAGCAAATGGAGCGTTCTTTCAAAAAAGCTGGAATTAAAGTAATGACAAATTCTTCTGTAGAATCTGTTGATACTTCTGGTGACGGAGTTAAAGCTACCGTAAAAACTAAAAAAGGTGAAGAAATTTTAGAGGCTGATATCGTATTATCGGCAGTTGGAATTAAAACGAATATTGAAAACATCGGTTTAGAAGATGTTGGTATTATAACTGATAGAGATAAAATTTTAGTAAACGACTGGTATCAAACTAACATTCCTGGTTATTATGCTATTGGTGATGTTACTCCTGGACCTGCATTAGCACACGTTGCTTCTGCTGAAGGAATTACTTGTGTAGAGAAAATGGCTGGTGTACATACAGAAGCTATCGATTACGGAAATATTCCTGGTTGTACTTATGCTACTCCAGAAATTGCATCTGTTGGTTTAACGGAAGAAAAAGCTAAAGAAGCGGGTTACGAATTAAAAGTTGGTAAATTTCCATTTTCGGCATCTGGTAAAGCTAAAGCAGCTGGAACTCCTGACGGATTTGTAAAAGTAATTTTTGATGCTAAATATGGAGAATGGTTAGGTTGCCACATGATTGGTGCTGGTGTAACTGATATGATTGCCGAAGCTGTTTTAGGACGTAAGTTAGAAACTACTGGTCATGAAGTATTAAAAGCTATTCACCCGCACCCAACAATGAGTGAAGCGGTTATGGAAGCTGTTGCTGATGCTTATGATGAGGTAATTCATTTATAAGAAATTATAGTATTATATTTAAGCCTCGCATTTTGCGAGGCTTTTTTTTACCCAAATTTTAAATGAAAAAAATTACTTCTACCCTCTTTTTATTATATTCTTTTATAACATTCAGTCAACAAATAAACTCTGAAAAAATTAATTGGTTAAAAAAGAATATTCATCCAATTAAAAACATTGATAATTCCAAAGACCAAGGTTTAAATTGGTTTTATCAAACAGTTAAAAATATTAATATTATTGGCTTAGGCGAAGTATCTCACGGAAGCCATGAAAATTTTATTATTAAAAATAAAATTGTACAATTTCTAGCTAAAAGAGACAGCTCTTTTAACGTTTATGCTTTAGAATCTAATATGGCTAAAGGTAGTCTTATTAATAATTTTATTCATAATAATACAAACAGTTCTCCCAAAGAGGTTTTACAAAATGTACATGGAATTTATCAATCTCAAGAATTTATTGATTTACTAAATTGGATGAAAGACTATAATAAAATTGATTTTTATGGTTTTGATATACAGTATTTTCAACAATCTATTATTGAAATTAAAAAAGAATTAAAAGATAAAACATCTTTAAATTTAATTTCTGAAATAAATAGAATTTTAACATCAACATTTAAGAAAAGGTTAGCATCAAAAGATTTTATTTCTTTATCTAAGAAAGATAGAGGTCTATTTTTTAAAAATATTAAATTATTAAAAAACAAATTAGAAAAACTAGAAACCTCTGATAAACAAAAAGAATGGCTAAATCAAAATTTAAAACTATTAACTCAGTTCATTGACTATAAAAATAGGTACACAAGAGATAAAGCTATGGCTGAAAATATTCTATGGATAAAAAAACAACATCCAAAATCTAAGATATTAGTTTCAGCTCATAATCTTCATCTAAGAAAAGACAAGTTTACACAAGGTCATTTTTTAAATAAACAATTTAAAGGTAATTATATCTCAATCGGCTTTCTATTATATGAGGGAAGCATAGCAGCAAAAAGCACTAAATATGATAATAAAAAAAGAAAAATATTATTAGATAAAACTCCTACCAACAGTTACGAACACATTCTTAATCAATTAAATGAACCTTTATTTTTAATAGATTTAAGGACTATAAAAAATGAAAATAGTAATTATAGTAAATGGTTTTTAAAAAAACGTAAGCATAGAGAAGTTGGATCTACTATATACACTAATAGCTTTAATAAATATAATATTACTAAAATGTTTGATATTATAATTTTCATAAAACATTCAACTCCTTCGTTTTTTTTTCATAAATAATATTTTTTAAGTGTTAACTCTAAATTTATCAATTCTTAGGTTAAAAAAATTACATATTTAAGAATTTCACTGATTAGTAAGGTTTTTTTATATTTGAACATGAAAAAATTTATCCCAATATTCGTACTAATAATTGTATGTTTTTCTTCTTGTAAAACAGCAGAAAAAAAAGCCTCAACTCCTACACACCCTTTAAATCTTCCTTTTAACGAACGACCTGTACCAACTCTTCCAAACGTTAGCAATGTTTCTGTTAATGTTATAGGTGGTGCACATTATATTTGCCCTAAAAAATGTAAAGGTGGAACTTCAAATGTTAAAGGTACTGCTTGTACTGTTTGTAAAACACCTCTTGCACACAACCAAGCATTTCATAACACACCACAAGCACCATCTTCACCAGTTTCAACTCCTGTAGCTCCGTTACCTGCTTCAGGTCCTAATGCTGCGGGACAATATCATTATACTTGTAACAATGGATGTGCTGGGGGTGCTGATGCTGCTGGAAAATGTAAAAGTTGTGCTAGCGATTTAGCGCATAATGCTGCTTTTCATAGCTAAAAACACATAAAACTTATACTATAAAACCTTGCCTTTTTGGTGAGGTTTTTTTGTATTTGTAAAAACCACGGATTTAAAAGGCTTTGATAGGCTAAATATAGAACTAAAAATTGCATATGGTTGTAAAGTTGAAAATTCAACAACGTCTTTTGTAAAAATGACTTTATCATAGAGTTACCTTATGAAGGGAACATTACCTTAAAAAGAATTATAAAAATTAAGGAAGCCTAAAACATAAATACTAATTTTAGATTTAGAAGCTAATTTTTACGATAATAATGTGAAATTTAAATAAGTTTAAACTCATAAGCACAATAATTTAACTTGTATTCTATTAATAATTAAAAAAAATAATATAAAATTATGTTTTCGGCACACTTATTGATTTTAACAAATCTTTAACACAAATCACAAACTATGAAGAACTATTTACTTAACAGTTTTAATTGGTGGGAGAATTGTTAAATGAAAAGGAAAGAAAAAACTCGAAGTATGCTAGCTTCGAGTTTTTGTTTTTTTTTATAAAAAAATGTAAAAGTTAATCTATCTAATTAACTTTCTGTATTTAATTCGTTTTGGCATTAAATCTCCACCTAAACGTTTCTTCTTGTTTTCTTCGTAATCTGAGAAACCTCCTTCAAAGAAATACACTTCACTATTACCTTCAAAAGCCAAAATGTGTGTACAAATACGATCTAAAAACCATCTATCGTGACTAATAACAACTGCACAACCAGCAAAGTTTTCTAAACCTTCCTCTAAGGCTCTTAATGTATTTACATCTAAATCATTCGTTGGCTCATCTAATAATAAAACGTTTCCTTCTTCCTTTAAAGTCATTGCTAAATGCAAACGGTTACGTTCACCTCCAGAAAGTGTAGAAACTTTTTTATTCTGTTCACTTCCTCCAAAATTAAAACGACTTAAATACGCACGAGAATTTACTTGCTTACCGCCCATCATTACCAAATCTTGCCCTTCAGAAAAGTTTTCCCAAATAGATTTATCTGGATCAATGTTTGAGTGTGCCTGATCTACATATGCAATTTTTGCAGTTTCACCTACTTTAAAATTTCCATCGTCTGGAGTCTCCTCACCCATAATCATTTTAAAAATTGTGGTTTTACCAGCACCGTTTGGCCCAATAATACCTACAATTCCTGCTTGCGGAAGATTAAACTCTAAATTATCATATAATAATTTATCTCCAAATGCTTTTGATACTCCAGTAGCTTCAATAACATTAGTTCCTAAACGTGGCCCGTTAGGAATGTAAATTTCAAGTTTTTCATCTGTTTGTTTTTGATCTTGACTCATCAATTTTTCATAGTTCTTCAAACGTGCTTTTTGCTTTGTTTGACGACCTTTTGCCCCTTGACGAACCCATTCTAACTCACGTTCTAACGTTTTTTGACGTTTAGAAGCTGTTTTACTTTCTTGTGCTAACCTGTTTGACTTTTGATCTAACCAAGAAGAATAATTTCCTTTCCAAGGAATTCCTTCTCCTCTATCTAATTCTAAAATCCAACCAGCAACATTATCTAAGAAATATCTATCGTGCGTTACAGCAATTACCGTTCCTTTATATTGTGCTAAATGATGCTCTAACCAGTGTACAGACTCTGCATCTAAGTGGTTAGTAGGCTCATCTAATAATAAAATTTCTGGTTCTTGTAATAATAATCTACATAAAGCAACTCTTCTTCTTTCCCCTCCAGATAAGTTTTTAATTGGCGTATCACCATCTGGAGTACGTAATGCATCCATGGCAATTTCTAACTTCGTGTCTAACTCCCAAGCATTAGAAGCATCAATTTTATCTTGAAGTTCTGCTTGTTGTGCCATTAACTTATCCATTTTATCTGCATCAGAATATACTTCTTCTAATCCAAACATGTCGTTAATTTTATTGTACTCTTCTAAAATAGCAACTGTTTCTGCAACACCTTCTTTTACAATTTCAATAACTGTTTTAGAATCGTCTAATTTTGGTTCTTGTTCTAAATAACCAACTTTATAACCTGGTGAAAAGGTTACATCACCCTGGAAGTTTTTTTCAACTCCTGCAATAATTTTTAATAAGGTAGATTTACCCGATCCGTTTAAACCTAAAATACCAATTTTGGCTCCGTAAAAGAAGCTTAAATAAATATCTTTTAAAACTTGTTTGTTGGTACTTTGGTAGGTCTTAGAGACCTTATTCATTGAAAAAATGACTTTCTTATCGTCTGACATTTTATTGTATTTTTTTATTAATTAAACGCGTCCTTTTAATGCATTAAAAACCCATGCATTTGCAAAAAAACCTAAACCTACTGCTGCAAATCCGTAACCTGCTACCTCATCATACCTAAAAGCGCCTAAACATACTAGTAAAAGCCCTATTAAAATCATTATTAAAGTAGCCCATCCTAAAACGGTATTTTTATTCATTGCCATAATCTATTCTTTATAAAAATGTGAACCGCAAATATCGGTATTTATTTTATCTTTTCTGTTTAAAAAGTTTACTCAAAAACCTCTTTTATAGTGAGATTTTAAAAAAGTGTCTTTATTTTTTACTCTCTTGCCAACTTACGTAAAGCTACCCATTGTTTCATCATTTCTCTTGAGTCAGTTGCTGGGTACCCTACAACTGTTTTTCCTGCTGGCACATCAGCAATAACTCCAGATCCTGCTCCTACTTTTGCTCCTGAATGAATGGTTGTGTGATCTTTTATAGATGCGCTACCGCCAATAACAACACCGTCGCCTAAGGTAACAGAACCTGCTAACCCGCTATTTCCTGCCATAATACAAAACTTCCCTAATACCGAATTGTGTCCAATCTGTACCAAATTATCAATTTTACAGCCATCACCTAAAATAGTAGCGCTAAATTTACCTCTATCAATACAAGAGTTTGCGCCTACCTCAACCTGATTACCTATTACAACATTACCAATATGCGGAATTTTAGTTAACCCTTGTTCGCTTGGTCTGTATCCAAATCCGTCTGAACCAATACTAACGTTTGTATGAAAAATACAGTGGCTACCAATTACACTTCGTTCTCTTATTACGGTACCTGACCAAACCGTTGTATTATTTCCTATTGTAGTGTCATCAAAAATGGAAACATTTGGATATAAAATAACTTCGTTTGCTAAAATTACGTTTTTACCTACATAACAATTTGCTCCAATTTTACAACCCTCGCCTATTTTTGCTGTTTTATCAATTACAGCTGTTGGATGAATTTCTGTTTCAAAATAAGGTGCTTCAGGTTGAAAAACTTCTAATATGATAGCCATTGCTAAATCAGCATTTTTTACCTTAATCAACGCTTTATTTTCTCCTGGTTCTATTATTATTTTTTCATCAACGATTACTGCACTTGCGTTTGAAGTTTGCCATAAACGAGCAAACTTTTTATTTCCAATAAAAGTAATTTGACCTTTTTCCGCTTTTTCAATTTGCGCTGGGGCTGTAATTTTTTCGGAACAATCTCCTATTAATTCCCCGTTTAATAATGAATTAATCTCTTTTATTGTAAATGATTTCATGTTTGATTTTTCTGATTAGTTTGCTAAAAATACTATTTAATTTTTTAACAAAAAAAATCCTGCATATAGCAGGACTTTTAATATTTCGAGGGTTTCATATTTTAAATTTGAGCAGCCAATCTACTTCCTTGACTGATAGCTCTTTTCGCATCTAACTCTGCTGCAAAATCAGCTCCTCCAATTACGTGAGTTTTAATACCTTTAGCTTCTAAAGGGGCTAGTAATTCTTTAAACGGAACTTGACCAGCACATAAAACTATGTTATCGACAGCTAATATTTTATGCTCTTCATTTTGAACATAATGTACTCCTTCATCATCAATTTTAGTGTATTGAACTTCGCTTATAAAATTTACTTTTTTTCTTTTTAAAACCGAACGGTGAATCCAACCTGTAGTTTTTCCTAATTTTGCACCAAACTTACCTTTGCTGCGTTTAAACATAAATATTTCTCTAGGTGATGGATGAATATCTGCTTTCATGTTTTCTATACCAGCACGAGCTTCTAATGTTTTATCAATTCCCCATTCTTTTAACCAGGCATCTATATTTTGTGAAGTGCTTTCTCCTTCATGTGCTAAATACTCAGAAATATCAAAACCGATGGCACCACCACCAATAACAGCTACACGTTTACCCACTGGCTTTTTATGTTTAACAACATCTATATAACTTAATACTTTTTCATGATTTACACCTTCAATTTTAGGAGTCCTTGGTGTGATACCTGTAGCTAACACTACCTCATCAAAATTACCATTTGCTAAATCATCGGCAGTAACTCGTGTATTTAGTTTTAAATTTACATTATGAAGTTCTATTTGCTTATTGTAATACCTAATTGTTTCGTAAAACTCTTCTTTACCTGGTATTTGTTTAGCAATATTAAACTGACCTCCTATTTCACTTTCGCTATCAAATAAAGTTACTTTATGACCTCTTTGTGCTGCTATTGTAGCTGCAACCAATCCTGCTGGTCCTGCTCCTACAACTGCTATCTTCTTCTTATTATCAGTAGGCAAATAGTTTAGTTCTGTTTCATGGCAGGCTCTAGGGTTTACCAAACAACTTGCTACTTTCTTTTGAAATGCATGATCTAAACAAGCTTGATTACATGCGATGCAGGTATTTATTTCATCATCTTTTGCTTCTTTTGCTTTGTTTACCCATGCTGGATCTGCTAAAAACGGACGTGCCATTGAAATCATATCTGCATGACCTTCAGCTAGTACTTTTTCTGCCGTCTCTGGCATATTAATTCGGTTAGAAGTAATTAACGGAATGGTTAACTCTTCTTTCATTTTTTGAGTTACCCAAGTAAATGCAGCTCTAGGTACTGATGTTGCAATTGTTGGTATTCTTGATTCGTGCCAACCAATACCGGTATTAATTATAGTTGCACCTGCTTTTTCTATTTCTTTACCTAATTGTACCACTTCTTGCCAAGTACTTCCTTGCTCAACCAAATCTAACATTGATAATCGGTAGATAATAATAAAATTTTCACCAACTGCTTCTCTAATTTTATGAACTAACTCCACAGCTAAACGAATTCTATTTTCGTAACTTCCTCCGTAGTTATCTGTTCTTTTATTGGTTCTTTTTACTATAAATTGATTAATTAAATAACCTTCAGATCCCATAATTTCAACACCATCATAACCTGCTTCTTTTGACAACTTAGCACAATTCACAAAATCTTTTACGGTTCTACGAATTCCTGATTGTTTTAATGCAAATGGTTTAAATGGATTAATTGGCGCTTGTATTTTTGATGGAGCAACTGTAATAGGGTGGTATCCATAACGACCAGAATGTAATATTTGCATACATATTTTTCCGCCTTCTTTATGAACAGCTTCTGTAATTACTTTATGCTCTCTAGCGTGTTTTTTGGTACTCATTCGAGCAGAAAATGGTGCTGTCCATCCTTGAATGTTTGGCGAAATTCCACCAGTAACAATCAATCCTACTCCACCTTTGGCACGCTCTGCATAATATGCTGCAATTCTTTCTGTTCCGTTTTTTTCTTCCTCTAAACCAGTATGCATAGACCCCATTAAAATTCGGTTTTTTAATGTTGTAAAACCTAAATCTAAGGGCTCAAAAATATGTTTGTATTTCATCATTTGCGTATTTAATTTATTATGCATGCATAATAAATTGCAAGATACAATTTTTTAGAAAACAAAAAACTCGAAGAATACACTTCGAGTTTTTTAATAAATTATATTTAATTATTAATATAAATATCCCATTTTTCCTTTCTGAAAATCACGCATCGCTTCCATAATTTCTGTTTGTGTATTCATTACGTATGGCCCGTATTGTGCTATTTTTTCATTAATAGGTTCACCTGATAGTACTAATAAATTACTTTCTTTTTTCGTTTCAATATCAATTGTTTTTCCTTCTTTATTAAAAGTTAGCATTTGAATTGCTCCTTTTTTTAAGATTTCTGCACCGTTTATTATTGCTTCACCATCTAATAAATAGACTAGTGACTGATGTGTTTCAGGAATATCTACCATCATCGTTCCTGCTCCTTTAGCTTTTAAAGTAAAAACATTTACTGCTGTTTGTGTTTTTATCAACCCTTTTTCAATGCCTTGCTTACCAGCAACAATTTTTAAACGAATCGTTTTAGATTGATTTTCAATCACTGGGATATCTTCACTTTTTAAATGTTGATAATTTGCTGGCATCATTTTTTTTGATGCTGGAAGATTTAACCAAAGTTGAATCCCCTCTAACTCGCCTCCTTTTTCGATAAATTCTTTCGATGGTCCTTCAGCATGCATGATTCCCCTACCAGCTGTTGTCCACTGTACATCACCTGCTTTTACCAACATTTCATTCCCTAAAGAATCTCTATGTAATTGTTCCCCTTTAAATAACAATGTAATCGGTTCGAAACCGCGATGTGGATGCGCTCCTAAATCAAACGGATTATTAAATACACTAATTGCATAAGGGCCATAATGATGTAATAATAAAAACGGATCTACATTTTCAATACCTTGTGCAGGTAAAGGTTGACGTAGTCTTATAGGGCCCATACTTACTAACGGACTATCTACTTTATGTTGTATTGTTTTTAAATTTTTCATTGGTGTTTTATTTTAATAAAAATACTCCTGAATATTATTTTTAATTTCACTAAACAGTTACCTAATTTTATCTAATAAATCACTTAACTGAATAGCTTCTTTTTCTGTTAAATTTTCTAAAAAATCTAATTTTAAAGAAGCATCAATGGTAGACAATAACTCTAAACCTTGCTTAGAAATATTAATATAAACCACTCTCCTATCGTGCTCACACCTAATTCTTTCTATTAATTTTTTATCATTCAATTTATCCATTAAACGAGTTGCATTTGGTGCTCGCTCAATCATTCTATCTTTAATAACTTGTACTTTAATTGCTTTTTTTGCGCCTCTTAAAATTCGAAGAATATTAAATTGTTGTGGCGATATTCCGTAAGGCTTAAAAAAATCATTTTCTTTACTACATAACCAATTTGTAGTATATTTAAGGTTAATTAGGGCCTTTACTTTGTTATTTGGAAACTTAGATTGTATGTCTTTAGAAATATCTCCCATCTTATTAAATTAAATCTCTCATTATTTTATTAAATTCATCTGTTGTTGGTTCTAAATACACCTTATCATCGACAAATAATGTTGGAAATTTCACCATACCTCCATACAATTTTTTTGTATGATTTTTAGCTGTTTCATCTATCATGATATCTTTATAAATAAACGGAATATCTCCCATTTTTAAATAATTTTTAAAAGCTACCGTATGTGCATGTCCCTTTTTACCATATAAAGTTACTCTTACTTTTTTTGTCATAATAGTTACATTATAATGAGTTATTAAATTTTGTTATCTCTTCTTTTAACTGTTCTTTTAATACATTATCAACAATATTTCCGTCATTAAAATTATCATAAAAACTAGGCAATGAGAAATCAGCAACTACATTTCCGCCCATGTGTGGAAATCCGTTTTTAGCAATTGACATTACAGAAGCGCCACCTCTTGCTCCTGGAGAAGTTGCCAATAATAGCATCGGAACATTATTCCATAATTTCTGATTAATACGAGACATCCAATCGTAAATGTTTTTAAATGCTACTGTAAAATTTCCGTTATGCTCTGCTAATGACAAAATAACTCCGTCTGCTCCTTGAATAATATCAAAGAATTTTTGTGCATTTTCTGGAATTCCATTTTTGGTTTCCTCATCTATTCCATATATAGGTAATGGAAAATCATTTAAATCTAACACAACCGTTTCAACCTCATCTATAAAAGTTGAACTATATACTGCTAATTCTTTATTGATTGATTTTTTACTATTACTACCCGCAAAAGCTACTATTTTTTTCATTTTATTTTATTTTTGATGTAATTGGTGTTGCTCCTTTTACCATTTTTGCAACAGGACATTTTCCTGCCATTTCTAATAATTTTACACGTTGCATTTCTGTAATTTCATTTTCAAACGAAATTTCTTCAATTAATGTTTTTTTAATTCCTTCAGATGTTAATTCTTCTTTCTGGATTACATTTACGGTAACTTCTCCAATGTCCCAATTTTTACGTTCAGCATACATTTTTATTGTAATTGCAACACATCCGCCTATGGCTGTTAAAAAATATTCTACAGGTGTAGGCCCTTTATTACTACCACCTTTATTTATAGGCACATCAATTGCAGCCTTGTAATTTCGCATAGTTGCCTCTGCAAAATAATTACTTGTTGTTAATATTGTTTTTGAAGATACTTTACTAGCCATTTATTATATTATTTTTTTACCAAAAACATATGATATTATTAATAAAATCATTGCAACTAAAGCTCCTGTTTGCTCACCATCACCAATCATAACATGTGCAAAAAAGGCTAGTATAAAAGCGAAGAAAAAACCTGCATACGCCCATTCTTTAATTACTTTATTATTGATAAACCAAATAGCAACAAGACCTAATATTTTTGCTATTGCATACGGATAAATTATATATGTTGGATATCCAAAATTAGTAAACATTCCTGCTACCGCTTCGTAATTAAACAAATACATTCCTGCCGAAAACAACATCAGTAAGGTTAACAAACCTTTTGCTGCATAATAAATTATTTTATTTTTTCTCATCTTTATCTGTTTTAAATTTTATACAAAGATACAAAATTAAATATTAATTTCCACGGAAATTAATTACATGGAATATTATTAACATAAAAACAATACTATTTTTATATTTTTGTAAAATGAATACAATAGAAATAGAACATTTTAAAACTGAATATTCAACTCATTTTTACAATCTGAATATAGAATGGTTACAAACTTTTTTTTATGTTGAACCTTTTGATGAAGAAGTTTTAAGCAATCCTACTACATATATTATTAATAAGGGCGGACATATATTTTTTGCTAAATTAAATAATGAAATTGTTGGTACTGTTGCCTTAATGCCTAAACAAACTACTTTTGAGTTAACAAAAATGGCAGTTTCTCCAAAACATAGGGGTTTTAAAATCGGGCAACAATTAATGGAATACTGCATAAATTTTGCAAAACAAGAATTGCAATTAAAAAACTTAATTTTATACTCTAACACCAAATTAGAAAACGCTATCTACATCTATAAAAAATATGGATTTACAGAAATTCCTGTTGAAGAAAATTGCCCATACGAACGTTGTAATATTAAAATGGAATTACCTTTTAGCTAATAAAAAAACTCCAGCTAATGCTGGAGTTTTCACTTCAAAATAAAATATATAACTAACTAATCATACATTTATAATTTAATATAAATAACCTAAACGGCAGCTTCAATTTTTCTAGTTTCTTCTTTATTTGTTTCAAATTGATTAGACGTGTTTTTTTCTCCCCCTGCTTTTAATGCATTATCTCCTGCAAAAAATACTTTATGATCATCACCTAAGTTAGACCCTGCCATTCTTTGATGTTTTACACAAGCAACTCCTTTTCTAATTTCTTGCCTTTGCACATCCTTTACATATGCTAACATTCCGTCTTCACCAAAATAACCAGCAGTTAAATCATTCATATGAAGTGCTGTCGTATGATAAGTTGGTAGCGTAATTAAATGATGAAAAACTCCTGCTTTTTGTGCACTATCTACCTGAAAAGTTCTAATTTTTTCATCAGCAAGCTTACACAATTCAGAACCATCATATTTAGCATCCATTAAATTATTTTTATCATAAAAAGACATATCTTTTCCTTTCATTAACATTTCATCATATACTTGATTACGGAAATTTAACGTCCAATTAAAAGAGGGTGAATTATTATACACCAACTTTGCATTAGGTACAATTTCTCTTACTCTATTAACCATATTGGCTATTTGGCCTACATGTGGTGTTGGAGTTTCAATCCACAATAAATCGGCACCGTTTTGCAAACTTGTAATACAATCTAACACTACTCTATCAATATTAGTACCTTCTTTAAACTTGTACAACCCGTTTGATAATCTTACTGGACGCACTAATTTACCCTGCCTTTTTAGCAAGACATCATCTTCTTTAGCTTCATTTATAGCAATCTCTTCAGCTTCGACAAAAGCAAGGTATTGGGATGCTAAATCTCCTGGTTTTTGACTTACTGGTAATTTTTGTGTTAAACCTGCTCCTTCTGAATCTGTACGTGCCACAATAACTCCGTCTTCAACACCTAATTCTAAAAACGCATAACGAATTGCATTTAACTTTGCTATAAAATCTTCGTGCGGCACTGTAACTTTTCCGTCTTGATGCCCGCATTGTTTTGCATCAGAAACTTGATTTTCAATTTGGATAGCACAAGCGCCTGCTTCAATCATTTTTTTAGCTAAAAGATATGTTGCTTCCTCATTACCAAAACCAGCATCAATATCAGCAATTATAGGCACAATATGTGTTTCAAAATTATCAATTTGCTCTTGCACATCTTCACCATTTTCTAATCGTCTAAACAAATCATTCAACTCAATTGCATCTGCTTGACGTAAAAAATCATAAATCTCAGCTATTAAAGAAGAAACTGCTGTTTTTTCATGCATTGATTGATCGGGAAGCGGCCCAAATTCAGAACGAAGAGCAGCCACCATCCAACCAGATAAATACAAATATTTTTTACTGGTAGTTTGATGATGTTTTTTTACTGAAATCATTTTTTGCTGCGCTACAAATCCGTGCCAGCAACCTAAAGATTGTGTATATTTTGATGAATCCGCATCATATTCAGCCATATCATTTCTCATAATAGTAGCGGTATATTTTGCAATTTCTAAACCGGTTTTAAAACGATTTTGAGTAATCATTCTAGCAGCATTTTCAGAAGTTATAGCATTCCAACTGCTTCCATATTTTTCTTTTAGAGATTTTACTTTTTCTAATACCGAACTATAGTTTTGTTGCGCTAAATTTTTCATAAATTTGTTTTTTATTATTGAAATTTTATAGGTTTTGATAATTACGTCTCGTAATCTATTGCCGTAGTTACGAGACATTTTTTTATAAATATTTGTATGCAGGTAACGTTAAAAACTCTACAAATTCTTCATTTAGAATTAAGTCATCAAATAACTTAATTGCCGTTTCAAACTCTCCTTTCTCATATCGAATTTCACCAACATATTCTTTTATTTTTTTAATTTCTTCTTGTTTTAATTGTTGATACATTGCTACTGTAAAAACTCTTCCATCTTCAAGTGTTATATTTTTATGTAACCATTGCCAAATCTGTGTTCTAGAAATTTCTGCCGTTGCTGCATCTTCCATTAAATTATACAAAGCCGCAGCACCTTGCCCTATTAGCCAAGATTCTATATATAAGATTCCTACATTAATATTTTTACGAATTCCGTTTTCTGTAACTGTTCCTTTTGGAAGCGCTACTAACTCAGCTTCAGCAATGTTTAAAGCTGTTAGTTTTTTGTCTATTTGATTTGCATTTGGCATTGATTTATTAAAAACATCCATCGCAACTTTTACCAATCCTGGATGCGCTACCCAAGTTCCGTCATGACCATTTTTAACCTCTTGCTCTTTATCTTTTAAAACTTTAGAAAACGCTAATTCATTGGCTGCATCATCATTTTTTACAGGAATTTGAGCAGCCATACCACCCATGGCGTGTACGTTTCGTTTATGACAAGTTTGAATTACACGTAAAGAATACGCTTTCATAAAAGGTGTTTTCATAGTTACTTGATCTCTATTTGGAACTACAAAATTTCGATGATTTCTAAATTTTTTGATGTAAGAAAAAATATAATCCCAACGCCCACAATTTAAACCAGCCATGTGATCTTTTAACTCATAAATAATTTCATCTAACTGAAAACTAGCCGTAATAGTTTCGATCAATACCGTTGCTTTTATTGTTTTTTGTGGCACTTTTAAATATTCTTGTGCAAATACAAAAACATCGTTCCACCAACGAGCTTCATTGTAATGCTCTAATTTTGGTAGGTAAAAATAGGTTGCCGAACCTTGCTCTAATAAAGCTTTGATGTTATTGAAAAAGAACAACCCAAAATCGACCAACGAACCTGACATTTGAACACCGTCAATTAAAAAATGCTTTTCATTTAAATGCAAACCCCTTGGTCTTACCAATAAAGTAGCTGAGGTTTCATTTAACTGATAAGTTTTATTTTTTTTATCATTATAAAACGAAATAGTTTTATTTACAGCATCCTTTAAGTTTACCTGCCCATCTAATAAATTAGCAATTGTAGGTGAATTACTATCTTCAAAATCGGCCATAAAAGTTTTTGCACCCGAGTTTAACGCGTTGATCACCATTTTACGATCTACCGGCCCAGTAATCTCCACTCTCCTATCTAATAAGTCGTCAGGTAATTCTGCACACACCCAATCACCCTCTCTAATAGTTTTTGTTTCTGATGGAAAAGTTGGATAATTTCCCATATTAAAATACGCTTGATCTATTTCTCGCTCTTCTAATAATTGCAATCTTTTATTATTAAATTTTTCGTGTAATCGAGTTAAAAATATTTTAGCATCATTTGTTAAAATATTTTTATAATTACCCTCATTAAATCCTACACACTCAATTTCTTTTTCTAAAACATGTTGATTCATAATAACTTACTTTTATTTATTGATACACCAATAGTATAAAAAATAATTTAATTAATTTAGCGAACGTTCGCTAAATTAATTAAATATTCAAATTTTTATTAATTCGCTAATTTTAATACCTTTGAATTACGAATCTTTTAATAAAAAACTTTGGAAGAAGAATACATTAGACTTGTTTTTGGATTAAAACTAAAACAAATACGTACTGATAAAAAATTATCACTCTTCGGATTAGCTAAATTAACAGGCTTATCTAAATCTTATTTAAATGAGATTGAAAAAGGAAAAAAATATCCCAAAACAGATAAAATTGTAATTCTTTCTGAAAAACTAGAAGTTACGTACGATCATTTGGTTTCTTTAAAACTAGATAAAAACTTAGCACCAATTGGTGAAATATTACAATCGAAAGTTTTAAAAGAAATTCCGTTAGATTTATTCGGTATTAAAGAAAGCAACTTAATCGACATTATTGCCAACGCACCCGCCAAAGTAAATGCGTTTATTAGTACTATCATAAAAATAGCTCAAAACTATAATTTAACACGTGAAAATTTCTTTTTAGCTTCTTTGCGTTCTTATCAAGAAGCACATAATAATTATTTTGAAGATATTGAAAGTAGTGTTATTGCCTTTGCCAAAGCTTATCATATAAACTTAAACAAACCTATAAGTGCTAGCGATTTAGAAGATATTTTGATCGAAGAATATGGTTATACGATTAATACCGAGGAACTTTCTAAACATCAAAAATTATCAGAAATAAGAAACATTTACATTCCCAAAAACAAAACATTACTTATTTATAACGATATAAGTGAAGCTCAAAAAACGTTTATCTACGCAAAAGAATTAGCCTACAACTATCTAAAAATTGAAAACAGGCTATATACTTTTCCTTGGATAAAATTCGAAAGTTTTGACCAAGTTTTAAATAACTTTATTGCTTCTTATTTTGCTGGGGCACTTATAATTCCGAAAGAAAATCTTATCAAAAACTTAACACATTTTTTCTCATTAAAGGAATGGCAACCGTTACAATTACATAAAATCACTAAAAACTACAATTGCTCAGACGAAACCTTTTATCAGCGATTAACCAACATACTACCAAAACATTTTAATATAAAAAATCTGTTTTTTTTACGATTTACACATCAAGAAAACTCACCTGTTTTTAAACTATCAAAAGAGTTACACATAACCCAACAACAAGCACCACATGCGAATAGAAATAACGAGCATTATTGCAGAAGATGGGTTTCTATAAAAACAATTCAAGATTTAGAGAAAGCTGTTGATAAAAATTCTTCTTATGGTATACAAATATCATCTTATGAAAATTCGACGAATGAATACTTAGTATTATCTGCCGCCACTTCTGATCCTTTTAAAGAAAAAAACAATCGTAGCGTAAGCATTGGAATATTACTATCGCCTCATTTAAAGAAAAAAATTAAATTCTTTAAAGAGAATACTTTTACAAATAAACAAGTTGGTGTTACTTGTGAAACCTGTGCCGTAAAAAACTGTACCGAACGCGTAGCCGAACCTCGTGTTTTAAATAAACAATTTAGAAATAATGAAATTGCAAAAACAATAGACAACATACTACAATCATACATTTAAACGACTTGTATTATAAACCGTTTTTCTTAATTTAGCAATCGCAAACAAATAACTTACAAATGGATCTTAACTTCAATAAAAACGAAGACCACAATAAACTTTTAGCATCAGATTTAAGAAGGCGTTTTGCCCAAGTTAAATTAGGGGGTGGTCAAAAGCGTATCGATAAGCATCACGAAAAAGGAAAATTAACCGCAAGAGAGCGTATAGATTACCTTTTAGATAATGATTCTAAATCTATAGAAATAGCCGCTTTTGCTGGCGAAGAAATGTATAAAGAACACGGTGGTTGCCCTTCTGGTGGTGTTGTAGTAAAAATAGGTTATGTTAGCGGTAAGCAATGCATTGTTGTTGCCAATGACGCAACAGTAAAAGCAGGCGCTTGGTTTCCTATCACTGGGAAAAAGAATTTAAGAGCGCAAGAAATATCAATAGAAAATAAGTTACCTATTATCTATTTAGTAGATTCTGCTGGTGTTTATTTACCTTTACAGGATGAAATTTTTCCTGATAAAGAACACTTCGGACGTATTTTTAGAAATAATGCCGTAATGAGCAGCATGGGGATTACACAAATATCTGCCGTTATGGGCAGTTGTGTTGCCGGAGGTGCTTATTTGCCAATTATGAGCGATGAAGCTTTAATTGTAGACAAAACTGCAAGTATCTTTTTAGCCGGAAGTTATTTAGTAAAAGCTGCTATTGGTGAAAGTATTGATAACGAAACACTTGGTGGAGCAACTACGCATTGCGAAATTTCAGGCGTTACCGACTACAAAGCTAAAGATGACAAAGATGCTTTAGATAAAATAAAGTTTATTGTTGATAAAATTGGAGATGCTGATAAAGCTGGATACAATCGTAAAGAAGCTTTTCCTCCAAAAGAAAACGAAGAAGACATTTTCGGAATCCTTCCGAAAGAAAGGAATGCACAATATGACATGCTAGAAATTATCAATCGTTTGGTTGATAATTCTGAATTTGAACAATATAAAGAAGGTTACGGTAAAACAATTATTACCGGTTATGGCCGTATTGATGGTTGGGCTGTTGGTATTGTTGCCAATCAACGAAAATTAGTAAAAACTAAAAAAGGAGAAATGCAGTTTGGCGGCGTTATCTATAACGATTCTGCCGATAAAGCAACACGTTTTATTGCAAATTGTAATCAGAAAAAAATTCCGTTGGTATTTTTACAAGACGTTACCGGTTTTATGGTTGGTTCTAAATCTGAGCATGGCGGTATCATAAAAGATGGCGCAAAAATGGTAAATGCGCTAAGTAATTCTGTTGTACCAAAATTCACCATCGTTATTGGTAATTCATACGGAGCAGGTAACTACGCTATGTGTGGTAAAGCCTATGATCCTAGGTTAATTGCTGCCTGGCCAAGTGCCGAATTAGCAGTTATGAGTGGTAACTCAGCAGCAAAGGTTTTACTACAAATAGAAACTGCATCATTAAAGAAAAAAGGAGAAGAAATTACCCCTGAAAAAGAAGCTGAATTATTTGACAAAATAAAATCTCGTTACGACAAGCAAATCTCTCCATACTATGCTGCTGCAAGAATTTGGACAGACGGCGTAATAAACCCGTTAGACACTAGAACATGGATTTCAATGGGAATAGAAGCTGCAAATCATGCACCTATTGAAAAGAAATTTAATTTAGGCGTTATTCAAGTATAATTTTACGCATCATCAGTTATGAGAAAAAAGATTTTATGGGTCATTCTACTCGTTTTTTTAGGGTTTATAGCCTACCAAGCATATGTTTTTACACTTGCCAAACAAGATAATATCAAACCTATTTATCTGATACCTGAAGATGCTATTTTTATTTTAGATACTGAAAGACCCATTGATACTTGGGATGAAATTAATGCTAGCGATATTTGGAAACATCTACAAAAAAACGCTTATTTTAATGACATCAATAAAAACATCAACACTCTCGATGAGGTTATAAAAGAACAAAGAAGTATTCTTAATTTTATTGGCGAACGTGATGTATTAATATCTGCACACGTATACAAACCTAAAAATTATGATTTTTTATACGTTGTAGACCTTGAAAAATTATCAAAACTTAATTTTTTAAAAAACAGTATTACAAACTTAGCTGGTAATAATTATAAAATTACTAACAGGTTATACAAAGACCACGAAATAACTGAGCTTTACGATAAAAAGAAAAGGGAAACATTACATATTGCCTTTATAAAAAATCAATTAATTGCTTCATACACGCACCTTTTAGTTGAAAACGCTATAAATCAATATCAAACCCCTATAATTGGTAGAGATGTTAACTTTGTTGAGATTACCAAAGAAACATCAGAAGATGGCTTTTTTAAAGTTTTTTTTCAGTATAAATATTTACACAAATATCTTGCCTGTTTTACCAATAAAACTAACAAAGAAGTAGTTGAAAATATTCAAAATTCGCTTCATTATTCAGGATTTGATGTTTCTTTAATTGAAGGAACCATTATTCAAGCAGAAGGCTACACAAATGTAAAAGAAGATACTGAAACCTATTTAACTGCCATTCAAAAATCAGGAAAAGGTAAAAGATCTATTGCAAATATAGCACCAAGAAACACCGCACTATATTCGAGTTTTGCTTTTGATAGTTTTGAAACTTTTCATGAAAATTTTGAAATTCTGAAAAAAGAAAAAACTGAAGAGTTTAAAAGCTACACAACACAAATTACTGAAATTGAAAACCTTTTAGACATTAATATTAAAAAAAATGTATATAGTTGGATAGGAAATGAAGTTGCGTTGATTCATTTTAACTCTTCACTTTCAAAAAACAAAAAAGACATTGCGGCGATTTTTAAAACCAATGATATTGAAGATGCTACCGAAAATTTAAACTTTATCCTTTCAAAAATAAAAGAAAAAACACCTTTAAAATTTAAACAAATACCTTACAAAAACCATACTATTAACTTTTTAGATTTAAAAGGATTTTTTAAAATAGTGGCTGGTAATATGTTTAAAAAAATGGAAAAACCTTATTTTACAATAATTGATGATTTTGTAGTTTTTAGCGCAAGCCCGAATACGCTTAAAGAAATTATTAATAACAATATAATGAAGTATACCTTGGCTTCTTCAAAAAACTTTGAAGAATTTTCATATTTATTCGACAACAAATCTACTGTTTTCACTTATATAAATACACCATATATTTACAGTGATTTAATAAGTCTTGTTGACCGAAAAACACAACTTCAATTAAGTAAAAATAAAGATTATTTTACCTGTTTTTCACAACTAGGTATCCAACTAACCTCAGATGGAAATATTTTTAAAAGCAGCATTACCGCTTCTTTCAACGACCCTAAGTTAGTAAACGAAACTATTATTGCAGAACAAGATTTAAAAAATCAACTCACTTTAAAGTTAGTATCAAAAAAAGACACAATCGCTACAAACTCTTTATTTAATTTTAAAGAAATTCATCCTACCGATTTAAGCGCAAGCACTTATAAAGAATATTATAATAACAGAAAACTAAAGTTTGAAGTTGAGCTAGATGATGGTTTATTAGACGGTAACTATAAAAGCTATTACCCTAACGGGCAGATAAAAATAAAAGGAAATTATAAAAACGGAAAAAAATCGGGTACCTGGAAAGCTTACAGTGAAAAGGATGGTAAACTTATTATCAAAAAAAGATTTTAATTGTAAATAAATAACGCAATAGTTACATTTGCCATTGCGTAAATATAATTTTTAAGAAATGGGAAGAGCATTTGAATTTAGGAAAGCAAGAAAAATGAAACGTTGGTCGGCAATGGCTAAAACATTTACCAGAATTGGTAAAGACATTGTTATGGCAGTTAAAGAAGGAGGTCCTAATCCTGAAACTAACGCACGTTTACGTGCCGTTATACAAAATGCAAAGGCTGCAAACATGCCTAAAGATAACGTTGAGCGCGCTATAAAAAAAGCATCTGACAAAGACACTGCCAATTATAAAGAAACTCTATTTGAAGGTTATGCTCCACATGGTATCGCTTTAGTTGTTGAAACCGCTACCGATAACAATAACCGTACTGTAGCTAATGTTAGAGCAGCTTTTAATAAATGTGATGGAAATTTAGGAACTTCTGGTTCGGTTGTTTTTATGTTTGATCACACTTGTAATTTTAGAATAAAAGCTGAAGACTTAAAGATAGATTTAGAAGAATTTGAATTAGAAATGATCGAATTTGATGTAGAAGAAATATTTGAAGATGAAGACGGAATTTTAATCTACGCTCCGTTTGAGCAATTTGGTGCAATTCAAAAATATTTAGAAGAAAATAATCTTGAAATTTTATCTTCAGGTTTTGAAAGAATTCCTACAACAACAACTAAACTTTCAGAAGAACAACAGGCTGATGTTGAAAAACTTTTAGAAAAACTAGAAGACGAAGACGATGTTCAAAACGTATACCACAGTATGGCTATAGTATAGTTATATTACACATAACAAAAACAAACCTCTCTATAAAAAATATAGAGAGGTTTTATTTTATATCCCTGCATATTTATTTATCAATCGAACAATTAAGTTATTTAACTTTTCTACTTTAAAATCGGTTGTTGTTGGTTTTAAGTGCTTGTTTCCAATTCCGCTATCATCAGTTAAAAAAACATAGGTTCCATTTGTAGAAACACTAAAATAACGCATTAAATATTCAACCGTTTTATCTGCACCACTAGCAACAATCGGAATAATTTTAATCCCTTTTTCTTGCGCTTTCTTTATTTGGTTTTTTATCGTATTAATGTTTTCTTTATTTAAATGAGGCGGTGCATCTAATAATAAAAACAACAACCTAGATTTTGCATTTATATTCCATGATTTAGATAATGAAACCCTTAACGCTTCCTCTACAGCTTCTTCGTAATCACCGCCTCCACCAGCAGTTTGATGAGATAAATTTTCTTTTATTTTAGTAATATCGGTAGTAAAATCAAAATCTCTAACAACATATTCATCTCCATGATCTCTATAAAATGTTAAACCAATTCTTTTTTTATGAACACTTGAATCTACACGGGTAATGATATTTTTTATTTCAGATTTTAAGTAATTAATCTCATCGCCCATTGAGCCTGTTGCATCGATGGTAAACATGATGTCAATGTCATTTAATTTTTCATTTAAATTATATGAAAATTCAATTTTTGTAGTTTCTCTATTAATTCTTATTCCTTTTATCTCATTTTTATAAATTACCTGAAGTGTATAATGCTTACTATCATTTTTAAAAACTAAAGCTTTACCAAAAACATCTGTCTTTGTTTTAAAAATCATCCTGTTTTTATCATCTAAAAACAAAACCGTAGCATTTATAATTGGAATATTATTTACATCTTTCACTAATACATCAACCTTTTCTTTTAAAGAAAATTTCCAATTATTTTTCACTTTTAAAAACATATCGTTTTTCATTAACAACTTCCAATCATCCCATTTTTCTAAATCATTAATTTCTCCTGCTGTTAATTGTCCTGATTGTGGTGTATCTATTTTTACAAAAGATGGTTCTTTTATTTTTTTTGATGAATATGTTAATGATTTACTTTCTCTTTTAATTCCCATAGCAACTACTACTACTTCATCTAAAACATGAGTGTTTTCAGTTAGTAAAACATTAATTATAGTTTTATTTTTTACCAGAACTTCTTTCGTTTCCATTCCTATAAATGAAAAAACTAATACATCTCCTTTACCTGCTTTTATAGCATATTTGCCATCAAAATCAGTTTCAACACCTGTTTCTGTTCCTTTAATTAAAACAGTAACTCCTGGCAAAACACCAGAATTATCAGAAACAATTCCTTTTATTTTTTTCTCTTGTGCTTGTAGTAATGACACAATAGTTATTAAAAATATGAAAGTTATTTTTTTTAGCATAATTATAGATTTTAAATTTGATATAAACCTATTGTTATTTGTAAGGATAAAAAATCGGCAATGAGTGAACACTTACTTTAAGTAAGTAAACTCAGCTATTTAATTAGTCTAAATGTGTCAATTTTTAATATATTTAGCAAAAAAATAAAATTGATATGATTTTTTACGGAACAAAAGGTTCACACCTAAAAAGTGAAAGAAGAGGAGGTATAAAATGTGATCATTGTAATGAAATTACAAATCACACAATTTCCGTGTATGGTAAATACGCCTACTTATACTGGATTCCTGTTTTTCCTATGACTAAAAAAGTATTTTCAGAGTGTTCAAATTGCAAGACAACCAAGGCTTACAAAGAAATGAACGAAAAACTTAAAGATGCTGCTATAGAGGTAAAGCGAAATGTAAAAACTCCTATTTGGTATTGGTCTGGCTTGGGTATTATTGCTCTTATAATAGCTTTCGGCGCATATTCAGCTGGTAAACATAAAAAAGATTTAGTAAATTATATTAAAGAACCTGCTGTTGGTGATGTAATTGAATTTAGAGTTACTCAAACAGGGTATTACTCTACTTTAAAAATTAAATCGGTCACTAATGATTCTATTTTCGTAATTCAAAATGATTATGAAACAGATAAAAAGAAAGGAATTTCTGGTATCGACAAGGCTAAAAATTATACAACAGCACCTTATAGTTTAGGTAAAAATGAAATTCAAGGACTTTTTGACAAGGGCTTATTCTATGATATAAATAGATAGTTGTTTAAAACTTAATCAAATCCAGCGTTTTTTTTCGTTGGATTTTTTTTGTTTCTGTTTCTATAAACTGAGGTAGAAAATAAACTGCTTTCGGTATTTCGAATTTTGAAAGTGTATTTAATTCAGAAAAATCAATTTCTTTCTTTACTCCTTCAATTACAAGAATTAACTTTTCTCCTAAAACTTCATCTTTAATTCCTGATACAAAAAAACGTTGCTCGATAATTTCTGATAACTTCTCTTCTATTTTCTCCGGATGTAATTTTACACCTCCTGAATTTATAACATTATCTATTCGTCCCAGCCACTCAAATGTTGTTTTAGAAACGATATTTACAACATCGTTTGTAACAATTTTTTCTATTGTTACTTTTGGTGCTTCGATTACTAAACAATTTCTATCGTCTTTGCTTAATAGAATATTTGGAAGCGTTTTATAAACACTTCTCGACTCCGCCATAAGTGGTAAATCATTCAGTTTTTTAACAGCAATATGAGTTATCGTTTCTGTCATTCCGTAAGTAGCAAATACTTTTGTCGAAATATTTTGAATTGCAGCTATTAAATCAGCAGTAACAACTCCACCACCAACAATTAGTTTATCTATTTTATGTAATTCATTCAACGAACTTCTTAACTGTAAGGGTACCATAGCCGAAAAATCATACTGCTTTTCTATGCCTTTTAACGGGTTCGATTCTGGTTTTACAACATCTAATTGCCACCCTAAAGTTAAAGCTCGTACCAACATCATTTTACCTGCTATATAATCAGTAGATAAACATAACAATGCTACTGTATTTTCTTTTAAATTAAAAAATGTACCCGTTGCTAAAGCTGAGTTTTTCATAAACTCTTTTTTTAACTGAATAGGTTTTGGTTTACCTGTTGAACCTGATGTTTGCACAGTTACAAAGTCCTTTTGATGAAACCAATCACTTAAAAATTTAGCTATTGAATTTGAAATCGTTCTAGAAAATGCAACCAATTCTTCTTCGGATGAAAAAGATACTCCGTTTAATTTAAAATTTTCATGAAACTGATTTCTCATATCTATAGTTAATGATTACTTCGTTCTTAGCCCCCTTAGTAACGTTCGTATTTATTTCCCTGCCATAATTATACTTTTCACGTCATTCCGAATTTATTTCGGAATCTCATCAACCAAAAAACAATTTCTTAGTATGAGAACCTGAAACAAGTTCAGTTTGACGAATTATATTTACCATCAATTAAAAATAATAACTGTTCAACTTTTATGGTTTTTCAATTTTACCCACCAACTTATCTTTCCAGTTTGTCCAACCATATTTTTTTGAAAACAACAATAACAGTAACGGGTATAATACAAAAACAGGTAAAAACATTTCTATACCAACTGAAGGGTCAGAAGTATCAATAAACAAGGCGTCTGTTTGAAAAACCATCCAATCGGTAGTTACCAAAAATGCTGCTACAATATTATTTATAGCATGTAAGCCCAAGGCTAACTCTGTTCCTTCATCCATCAAGGTTACAATTCCGAAAAAGAAACCAGTACCTATATAAAATACCATTGAAATATAGCCTAGTTTTTCAACCTCAGGATTTGCACCATGTAACAAACCAAAAGCGACAGAAGTTATAATTAAAGGAACCCATCTATTTTTAAACCACGTTCCTAAACCTTGCATAAAATAACCTCTAAAAAGCAATTCTTCAAAACTGGTTTGTAATGGTAAAAACAAAAAAGATATGGCTACCAATGTAAAAAACGGTATTGGTTTAAAATTCCATGTATAATATTCTGGCTCTAAAAAAATTCCTAATAATGTGATGCTAACTGCTACGATTCCCCAAACAACAAAACCAAACCAAAACCTACTCCAATCAATAGATTTTCTACTTGTTATTAAGGTTTTTACTGCGCGCTTATGTATAAATTTTATTGTTAAAAACAAAAAAAGTAAACCGACTGCAAACATTAATATCATTAAAAATAAAAACAAGTTTTTATTAATACCTAAAGTCATGAAACTATTATTTGCGGCGCTTGAAAATTCGTTAAAATCTTCTGAATATAAAACAGCCGTTATAGCCAAAGGTGTAATTCCTATAAATTGCCAACCAAATATTATTAATAAAATACCCCCTAAATAATAAGGCCAATCGTTACTACCTTTATATGCTTGTTGTATAAAATTCATGTGTAAGCGTATTACTATTTTAAAACAAATTCAAAGTTATGTTAATCTAAATTAAATTTCCACTTTTTAGACAAATCGTACTCCAATCCACCATTTAAAACCGTTAACGGGCTTTTAAAATTATTTGTAAACAAACTACCTGTTCCTAAACCTTGTGGTAACGGGTTTTGTAAAGTGTAGGTATATTGCGCTATGGCATTTAACCCGATATTACTTTCTAAAGCCGAAGTAATCCAGTTATCTGCTTGGTATTTATTAGCTATTAAAATCCACTCATTGCTTCCTTTAAATCCACCCACTAAACTTGGTTTTAAAATAATGTATTGCGGTTGTATGGTTTGAATGCATTTTTCTTTTTCTTCGGATGTAAAAACACCTATCAACTCTTCGTCTAATGCTATTGGCAAAGGTGTTTTTTCACACAAAGCTGCCATTTCCTGCCATTGCCCTTGCTTGATTGGTTGCTCGATTGAATGAATATCTAATGCAGCCAATCGTTGTAATTTTTCTAAAGCATTTTTTGGTGTAAACCCACCGTTTGCATCTACTCTTAAAGTGATTTCTTTTGATGAAAATTCTTTTCGTATTGATTTTAACAAATTGATTTCAGTATTAAAATCAATTGCACCAATTTTCATTTTAATGGTTGAAAACCCTTGTGCTAGTTTATCTTTTATTTGTTGTTGCATAAAAGATTTATCGCCCATCCAAATTAATCCGTTGATAGCAATATTTTGTTTTCCTGCTGTAAAATCTGATGGAAATAATTTAAACGGATTTTTAGCTTTTAATGATAAAAAAGCTTGTTCTAATCCAAATTGAATACTTGGGTAATGAATGGTTGCTATCAATAAATTTTCTAACCCTAGATTAATGTTTTGACAAACCCATTGTAGTTTTTGCTCATAATCGGGCGTGTCATCGATACTTAAACCTCTAAACAATCCGCATTCTCCAAAACCTATTTCATCCTGTTTTTTTAATGTTATAAACCAGGTTTCTTTGGTACGTAATATTCCGCGTGATGTTCCGCTGGCTTGCTTAAAGTTTAAAATATATTTTTTATAGGTTGCTTTTATCATTATAGCCTACTATTGGTTTGCGTTAGGGATTGCAATGAAAATCCTTTTGTGAGGCACGAGCAAAAGATTGTAGTGTAAAGCCCGCTCGAACGCCCAAAAAATTATTTTTCTGCTATTTTTTTAAATTGATTCATATAATTTAGGCTTAAACTTTTAAAGGTGCCTTTAAAATAAGGGAACATGCATGCTGACATGTATGATTTACTATTAACTCCGCAATTTTGTACTATTTTGGTGGTGTTTCCGTTGGCGATAAAATTATAATCATCGGTTTTTACCATTTGATCGGAGTGAAATTGAAGGGTGATTTTTTTATTTGGAATATAGGCTGTTATTTTTTCGATCATTTTAATTTCTTGTCCGTTATTTTCAACAACCATCGTGTAAGTACTTCCAACTTTTCCTGGTTTCTCTTCAAGAATTTCGATCGATTTAACGTCGGGCAACCATTGTTTCATTAAATCGGTGTCTTCAAATTTTTTAAAAACTTCCTCTATTGGTTTATTTACTTCTATTTCTACCGTATATTTTACTTCTGTAACTACTATTCCTGTTAACAAAAACACTACTACTAGAGCTGTTACAATACCTAAAACTATTTTTACTGTTTTCATTATTATTTGTATAAAATTATATTTTAAATTCTTATTGTTATTTATAAAACGTTACTTAAACCAAAAAGAATTGCATATAAAAAAGTGCTTAATGCTACTTTTTTTAGTTCACCATCTAAGTCTGACTGAATTTTGTTTTTTGCCACTGTTACAATGTTTAAAAATAACGGAATAAATGCTATTAAAAATATAAATTGAATTGGAGATTTGTATTGCAAAAGAGTATAAACTAAAGTAGTTATTAAAGCTCCTATAATTAATATATAATGATATATTTTTGCTTTTTGGCTTCCGATTTTTACAACCAGAGTGTTTTTACCAACTTTTGCATCGTTATTTATATCACGCATGTTATTTAAATTTAAAACTGCGGTGCTTAACAATCCGATGGTTATTGCTGGTAAAAAAATAATTAAATTTAGCTGTTTTGTGTATAAAAAGTAGGTTCCTACTACGGCTAATAACCCAAAGAAAATGAATACAAACACATCTCCAAACCCGCTATAACCATAGGCTGATTTACCAACGGTATATTTAATTGCGGCTACAATTGAAACAATTCCTAACACAAAGAAAGTTACCGAATATAAAAAATTTTCTTTTCCGAAAGCAACATATATAAGTAACAACGCAATAAACAACGTTACAATACCTGTTACTATCATTGCTGTTTTCATTTGTTTAGGACTTATGGCTCCTGATGAAACCATACGTGCTTCACCTTCTCTATTATCATCAGCTCCCTTAACTCCGTCTCCATAATCATTTGCAAAATTTGACAGTACTTGAAAACCGATGGTTGTTAAAATTGCTAACCAAAATATTGGAGTTTCCAATAAAGTTATTGTGCTATCAGCATACATTACGTTATCAAAACCCAATTTACTTCCAACAATGATTCCTGAAACTGATAATGGTAATGTTCGTAAACGTGCTGCTTTTATATAGTTTTTTAGCATTTTAAATTTTGATTAAAACTTTTCGACTGCGCTTGATAAGACATATTTTGCCTGTTCAAACGCAGTCGATAATTATTAGTTGTATTATTTTTTATAAATTGTTTGCTTCTGCTATTAACTCGGCAATATCTTTTACAACTATTTGATCTTCTTTCATCTTAAACTTAACACCATCTGTCATCATTGTATTACAATAAGGGCAACCTGTTGCTATAATTTGTGGATTGGTTTTTAAAGCATCTTCAGTGCGCAGTACATTAATATCCATTGCTCCTTTTTCAGGTTCTTTAAACATTTGCGCCCCTCCAGCACCACAACATAATGCGGTAGATTTATGACGTTTCATTTCGGTCATTTTAACACCTAAACTTCTAATTAGTTCTCTTGGTGTTTCATATACATCATTTGCACGACCTAAGTAACATGGATCATGATAAGTTAATCGTTTACCTTTTAAATTGGCATCATCTATTGATAAACGTCCTTCACTAATTAATTTATTAATAAACTGTGTATGATGGTATACTTTATATGTACCTCCTAATTCAGGATATTCATTTTTTAAAGTGTTAAATGAATGTGGGTCACAAGTAACAATTGTTTTAACTTCATACCCGTTTAAAACTTCAATATTCATCATTGCCTGCATTTGAAACAAAAATTCGTTTCCTGCACGTTTAGCTGCATCACCTGTTGAACTTTCTTCGGTACCTAATACTGCAAAATCTACTCCTGCTTTGGTTAAAATTTTTACAAACGCTTTGGTTATTTTTTTTGCTCTATCATCATAACTTCCTGCTGCTCCTACCCAAAACAACACTTCTGGTTGTTTTCCTTGAGCCATCATATCTGCCATTGTTGGTACGTTCATAATTTTATGTTTTTTTTATTGATATGCTTTTTTCTGTAAATATTATCGATACAATTTTTCTTTGTTATTAAAAAAACTACTCGAATTAACAATTAGCCTAGACTTATTATTCGTCTTTCCAGTTTAATCTATCTTGTTGACTATATTGCCAAGGTGCTCCATTGTTTTCAATGTTTGTCATCATCATATTTAACTCTTGCGGAGCTGCAGATTCTTCCATTACTAAATAACGACGCATTTCTGTAATAATTGATAATGGATCGATACCTATTGGACATTCTTGTACACAAGCATTACAACTTGTACACGCCCATAATTCTTCTGGAGAAATATAATCGTTTAGTAATTGTTTTCCATCATCTTTAAAAGTACCGTTATTTGCATCAATATTTTTACCAACTTCTTCTAAACGGTCACGTGTATCCATCATAATTTTACGTGGAGATAGCTCTTTACCCGTTAAATTTGCTGGACATGACGAAGTACAACGCCCACATTCTGTACATGTATACGCATTCATTAGCTGCACCCAGTTTAAATCGGTAACATCAGAAGCTCCAAACTTTGCTGGCTCCTCTTCTTCAGCTCCTTCTTCAGGAATTGCATACGGATCTGCATCTGGATCCATCATCATTTTTACTTCTTTAGTAACAGCCTCAACATTTGTAAACTGTCCTTTTGGTTTTAAATTTGCAAAAAACGTATTTGGAAATGCTAATAAAATGTGTAAATGTTTTGAGTAATATAAATAATTTAAGAAAATTAAAATTCCAACAATGTGTGCCCACCATGCTGCTTTTTCAATAGTATGTAACTCTTCAACTGAAAAACTATTAAACCAAGGTGCTATAAATTGAGAAATAACATTACCAACACCTGCTTCTTGAAAAGGAACATCGGTTGCGTTCATTATTAAAAATAATGACATTAATACCATTTCGAAATATAAAATAATGTTTCCATCATTTTTTGGCCAACCTGTCATTTCTTTACTCCAAAAGCGTTTTACTTTTTCGATATTTCTACGAAACCAAAAAATTACTACTGCTACAAACACTAAGGCTGCTAGTACTTCAAAATTACCGATTAAAAAACCGTAAATACTGTTACCTAAAATTGGTTGAAAGACACGGTGTGTACCAAATAATCCATCAATAACGATTTCTAACATTTCGATGTTTATCAAAATAAAACCTACATATACTACTACATGTAAAATTCCTGAAACCGGACGACGTACCATTTTATATTGTCCTAAAGCAATTTTTGCCATATTTTTCCAGCGTTCAGGTTTGCGATCGGTTCTATCAATATCCTTTCCTAATTTAATATTCCTAATAAGTTTACGAACATTCAATATAAAATATCCAATTCCTGCAACTAAAATAAATGCGAAAATGATGTTTGATAAATATTTCTCCATTGTTAGTTAATTATTTTTTTGGTTAACCTTAGCTTATTTATTACTTATATTTTTTGTGTTATTTTCTTCATTATATGCTTTGGCTTTTTTACCAAATAATGAAAAATGAACAAACCTTTTTGGATTTAATTTCATTTCACGTAACAACTCTTCCATTTCTTTAGATGCATTGGTTAAATTTGTATACATCTTATCATCGGTCATTAACTTTCCTAAGGTTCCTTTACCAGCTTTCATATTTGCTAATAAACCGTTTACATTGGTTAATGTTGTTTCTAATTTTTTAACTGTTTCTCCTAAATTAGCTTTTGCTAAATCTGTTGATATTTTAGAAAAATTATCGGTAATTTTTTTAGCATTGTTAAGTGTCGAATCTAAATTATCTTTATTAGTTACCAATAGTGTATTTACTGATGATAGCGTTTTGCGAACATCATAAATTACGCCTTCTAAACCAATAATACTTCTATTTAAACTTTTACGTGATTTTTTATCGAGCACTTCATTGACTCCATTTAATAAAGAATCTGCTCCTACCAATACGTTTTCTAATTTTGATTGAATAGGATTTAATTTTTCTCCTACTGATGAAAAAATATCCGCTTCGACTTTACCTATTAAATAATCTCCAGAAACCGCAGTTTGACCATCATATTTAGGAACAATTGCTAAATTTTGCCCTCCCATTAAACTAGCTGAATATATTTTAGCAATACTATTTTTAGAAAAACTAAAATCAGTGTCTAATGATATTTTAACTAATAAAATTCCTTTTTTTTCAGGAGTTGGATTAAATGAGATATCATCAACCTTACCAACTTTTAAACCATTAATAGTTACTAAACTAGCGGTATTAAGCCCATTAATATTTTCATATTCAACAAAAAAGTGACGATTATTACCATTAAATAAGTCCTGTCCTTTTAAAAAATTGTATCCCCAAATAAATAACACTATAATTATTACAGCAACAATTCCTGTTTTAAGTTCTTTTGACATTATAAAAAATTATAGCACGAAAATAGTAATAATTTTGGTTCTATAAATATAGAACCCCTCTAAATTAAAGGTTTTTCAATGCTTCCTTGATTGAAATTTTCTGTTTACCTTTAAAAGCAACAACCCAAGCATCTTTATATCCTGTTTTTCTAACTTTTGATAAAATCTTTTTTATCTCTGTAAAACTTGAAGAATTACCATGGTAATATTTATGATAACCATCAATAAACATTGATTCTACATTTTTTAAACCTTTAAAATTAAAATTGGTATTATTTAATTTGGTTTTTGAAGCTGCTATTTGCACTTTAAATGTAATTGCTGCAACTATTTTTTTAGCTGGTGTTTTAGCTTTTACAATTACTTTTTTAGCTGGTACTTTTTTGGGTATTACTTTTGGTGCTGGTTTTTGTGTTATTTTTTTTGAAACTTTTTTAGGCGCCACTTTTGTTGCAACTACTTGTTGAACCGTATTTAATTTTAACCTATTTATGTATTTTTTTATTGCATCAGCAATTGCTTTTGCCATTTTTATTTGTCCAGACCTTGTATTTAAAAACTTCCCTTCCTTTTTATTTGTCAAAAAACCCAACTCAATTAAAACACTTGGCATTACTGTTTCTCTTAACACTAAAAAGTTGGCTTGCTTTACCTTTCTGTTATTTCTTTTTAAAGCCACAAAATTACCTTGAACAAAACTGGCAATTCCTAAACTATTATCTAAATTCTCTTCTTGAAGTACTGATAAACCTATAACTGACTCTGGTGAATTTGGATCATAATCATAGTTTTGTTTATAATTATCCTCTAATAAAATCACGGCATTTTCTCGTTTAGAGATTTCGAGATTTTCTTTATTTCCATTTAACCCTAACACAAATGTACTTGCTCCATTAGGTTCTGATTTGTGAAATGCATCACAGTGAATAGACACAAATAAGTCGGCTTTTTTTGTGTTGGCAATTTTTGCTCGGTTATGTAACTCAACAAAAACGTCTTTCTTTCGAGTATAAATCACCTCTATATCTCTAGCTGTTAACAACTCTTTTCCTACATCTAAAGCAACTCTTAATGCAACTTTTGCTTCTTTATAACCATTACCAACATTACCAGGATCTTTACCTCCATGCCCTGCATCAAGTACTACAGTATATTTTTTTTGAGCAGAAATTTTTGCTGAAAACCCCAAAATAAAGAATAATGAGATTAAAAATAAAAAATAAATTTTTAGGTGATTATATTTACGTAATTTTAAGAATTGCATCAATAAAATTTAACTATTTTTGGTTTTTTATATTTTGATATTCAAAGAGCTTGCCAAGCTTTTAAATATAACACAAAAATAGTATTTATAACATTGCGAACAAATCTAACTTACATACTTTTAGTTTTCTACCTTTTTTGTTTTCAATTAAGTGTAGCGCAAGATTTTGGTAACACTAAAACACCTAATCAAAAAACTAAAAAAAAGCCTTCTTTAGACACGCCTAAAGACTCTTTGCCTAAAATAAATTTAAAAGATCTTTTACCCATTAAAAAAGACTCCATCAATAACGATTCTATTAAACCCAAAGAAGTTATTGAAGGTATTATTACTCACAATGCTGAAGATTACACCATTCAAAACGCTAAAAACAAAACAGTAACTTTATATAATAATGCTCAAGTAACTTATACTGATATTGACTTAAAATCTGGTATAATTGTGTTAGATTATAAAAACAATACTGTTTATGCAAGAGGTATAAAAGATAGTTTAGGCTATCATCAACGACCAGTATTTAAACAAGGTGGTCAGGAATCAGAACAAGATTCAATTATATTTAACTTTAAAACTAAAAAGGCTTTAATTTATGGAGTAAAAACCGTGCAAGGTGAAATTATTACCTATGCTCAAAAAACAAAACGTGTAAATGACTCAACTATTTATATGCGTCGATTGCGTTTTACTACTTCAAAAAAGAAAATACCTGATTATTATATTCAAACAAATAAAGCAAAGTTAGTTCCTGGAAAAAAAATAATTGTAGGAGGTAGTAATTTAGTTTTAGCAGATGTACCTACACCAGTATATTTACCTTTTGCTTATTTTCCTATGACTAACAAAAGAACTTCTGGATTTATCATTCCTTCATGGGGAGATAGCAACACTCAAGGCTTCTTTTTACAAAATGGAGGATATTATTTTGCCCTAAGTGACTATTTTGACTTAACCCTTTTAGGAGATTTATACACCAATGGTAGTTGGGGATTACGAGCTGACTCAGATTATTATGTTCGTTATAAATTTAACGGAAACTTTAGTGTACGTTTTGAAAATATTATTAGAGGTCTTAGGGGCTTAAGTGATTATAGTAAATCATCGAACTTTAATATTCGATGGAGCCATAGTCAGGACGCAAAATCGAGTCCAAACTCTCGTTTTTCTGCTTCAGTTAATTTAGGTAGTAGTAAATACTATAGACAATCGTTAAATGAATTTAATAACTCTCAATTTTTAACCAATACTTTAAGCTCATCCATTTCTTACTATAAAAAGTTTGTTGGTACACCTTTTAATATTAACGTTACTGCTACCCATTCTCAAAACACGAATACTCAAAAAATAACAATGACGCTTCCATCTTTACAATTAAACATGGATCGTATATACCCTTTTGCAGGAAAAGACGGTGTTAAAAGAACACCTATTCAAAAAATGGGATTAAATTATAGCATGCAAGGTAAATATCAGATTAACACTACTGATGATGAATTTTTTACCGAAAAAATGTTTAGAACAGCAAAAAAGGGGATTCAACACAATTTAAGTACAAACACAAACATAAAAGCTTTCAAATACTTTACGTTATCACCAAGTATAAATTATAAAGAAGTTTGGTATTTTGATAAAATTAACAAACGATACGACCCTAATTTTGTAAATTCTAATGGAAATTTAGGAGCTGCTGTAAATGACACCATCAGTGGTTTTAACCGTTTTCATGAATACAATTTTGGTGCCTCGTTATCAACAAATATATACGGAACTTTTAATTTTAAAAAAGGACGATTAAAAGCCATTAGACACACTATAAGACCTTCTATTTCTTACGGATATCGACCTAATTTTGCGCAAGATCACGATTTAAAAGTACGACAAAATTCAGATCCTACCGATTTACTTACCTATTCTCCTTTTGAAGGAGGCATCTATGGTACTCCTGGTAGTGGTATTTCTAACTCTATCGGTATTTCGGTTAACAACGTTTTAGAAGCTAAGGTGGCCCCAAAAGACCCAGATAGTGATGAAGAAGATAAAAAAATAACCATTTTAAACAATTTAAACTTTAGTACTAGTTACAATATTGCTGCTGATAGTTTACGATGGAGTCCTGTAAGTGCAAATGCTGGTACTCGTTTATTTAAAGATAAATTAGCTTTAAATGTAAATGCTAGTTTTGATCCTTATCAAGTTAACGATAAAGGACAAAGAATAAATAGATTTAATGCTGGTATTTTAAGGCTTACACGCTTTGGAGTTACCGCAAACTATTCGTTATCGAGTAAAGATTTTGAAAAAAAAGAAGAAGGAAAAAAAGAAGACACCAAAAACAATGGTAACGGAGCCCAAGATACTCCTGATGTATTTGGTCAAAACATGTCTCCTACTAATGGTTTTGCAAATAATCCTAATAATCGACAAAACAACGAAGAAAACAAAACGAAAGAAACCGAATTATACAAAGCAAAAATTCCTTGGACATTAAATTTAGCCTACGCTATGAATTACTCAAACAACGGACTTGAAAGTAGTGTTGGTAGTAACTCTTTAATGTTTAGTGGTGATGTTGAATTATCTCCAAAATGGAAAGTTGGTTTTTCTTCTGGTTACGACATAAAAGATAACGCATTTACTTACACCAGGCTTTCTTTTTCTAGAGATTTAGATAGCTGGCGTTTAAACTTTAACTGGACTCCCTTTGGTATAAATTCTTCTTACAATTTCTTTATCGGTGTAAAATCTTCTATGCTAAGTGATTTAAAGTGGGATAAAAATAAACCACCTGATAGAGTTCTTTTCTAAAATATTATGAATAAAAACAACTTTTGAAAATAAAAAAAGAATGAAAAAAATTATAACGACTCACAAAGCTCCTGCTCCAATTGGCCCATACAATCAAGCTATTTTAAGCGGAAATACATTATATACCTCAGGTCAAATAGCGCTACACCCAACCACAGGGGAACTAGTTATAAATTCTATTGAAAACGAAACAAAACAGGTAATGGAAAACATGAAAGAAGTTTTAGCCGCTGCTGAAATGACTTTCGAAAACGTAGTAAAATCATCTATTTTTATATCAGACATGCATAACTTTTCTAAAATAAATGATGTTTATGCTCAATACTTTGATGAAACCACTGCACCTGCAAGAGAAACCGTTGAAGTTGCCAATTTACCTAAATTTGTAAATGTAGAAATTAGTATGATTGCTGTTAAATAGTAATTAAATTTAAGCTTAATTTTTTACTATTATCTTTTACAATAAAAAATGAACAATCTTAGAAAATTTATTGACACTATTTCGCCAATGAATGATATCGATTGGCAATTTTTCTCTTCAAAACTACAAGAAGTTAGGTTAAAAAATAATACAACACTATTAAAAGCTGGAAAGATAGAAAATCATCTATCATTTATTTCTAAAGGAATAGTAAGACTTTATATTCCAAATGTTAAATACGATTTAACATTTGGCTTTTTATTTGATAACGAATTTGTTACCGCTTATGATTCGTTTTTAACACAAACACCATCCAAATATCAAATAGAAACACTAACCGAAACAACCCTGTTAAAAATTTCAAATAACGATTTACAAGAAGTATACAACAATACAAGTAATGGAAATATTATTGGAAGAAAAATGGCCGAAAAAATGTTTCTATTAAAATCTAAAAGAGAACTCTCCTTATTAAATAAAAGCGCTGAAGAACGCTACCTAAATTTATTTACTGAAAGACCAATACTATTACAGCAAATTCCATTAAAATATATAGCCTCTTATATTGGAGTTACGCCACAAGCCTTAAGCAGAATAAGAAAACGTATTAGTTAACTTAGATTCATTTATTTTCCTTATTCTTTTCTGACATTTGTATTTATAAAATACAAAAAAAATGAAACCATTAACCGTTCTTTTATTAACTTTCGTAGTAGTTCTTTTTGTTATTAAATTTACACAAAAAGAACACAACTTTACTCTTTCAGCCAGAATAGCAATAGCAACAATGTTATTATTTACAGCTATAGGGCATTTTATTTTCACAAAAGGAATGTCAATGATGATTCCTAGCTTTATACCTTATAAAATAAATATTATTTATTTAACAGGTATATTTGAAATACTTTTAGCCGTAGGACTATTAATTCCCAAATTTCAAATAATTTCAGGATGGTTACTCATCATTTTCCTAGTTTTAATGCTACCTGCTAATATATATGCTTCATTAAACAAAATAAATTACCAAAAAGGTACATTTGATGGTAATGGACTTAGTTATCTATGGTTTAGAATACCCTTACAAATCCTTTTTATTATTTGGACCTATATTAGTTCTATTCGTTTTTAACCTTCCTTAAATTTAACTAACTAATTTTTAAATAGCTTTCATTAATAATTCTGCTGTCGCAGGATTAGTTGCTAACGGAACGTCATGTACATCACACAAACGCAACAACATGGTAATGTCTGGTTCATGTGGATGTTTTTCATGCGGATCTCTAAAAAACAATACCATATTACATAAACCTTCGGCTACTCTACTTGCTATTTGAGCATCACCACCATAAGGTCCTGATAAAAATTTTGTTACCTTAAAGCCTGCTTTTTCTGCTTTAGCTCCTGTAGTTCCAGTTGATATAAGTGTTATATTTTTTTGATGCAAAACGGTTTTATGTTCATTTAAAAACTGTACCATTTCTGCTTTCATGCCATCATGTGCAATAATTGCTATTTCCATAATTATAAAACTAATTAAAAATTCCCGCTAATAGCGGGAATCAATATTAAATTAAAATCATCTTTTTTTACAAAGATGCTGAATATTCTAATAAATCAACAATCTTCGTAGCATAACCAAATTCGTTATCGTACCAAGAAATTACTTTAAAAAAGTTTTCATTTAGTTCTAAACTTGCTTCAGCATCAATTACTGATGTTCTTGTTTCTGATACAAAATCTTGAGAAACTACCTCATCTTCAGTATAGCCTATAATACCTTTAAACTCATTTTCAGAGGCTGCTTTAAAAGCAACCATAATCTCATTTAATGAAGTTGCTTTTGCTGTTTTAAAAGTTAAATCAACTAGTGAAACATCAGCTACAGGAACCCTTACAGCCATTCCTGTTAACTTACCTAACATTTCAGGAATTACTTTTGTTACTGCTTTGGCTGCTCCTGTTGATGTTGGAATGATGTTATTTACTACCGAACGCCCTCTTCTCCATTTTTTATTAGGTCCATCTACCGTATTTTGAGTTGATGTTGCCGCATGCACCGTTGTCATTAATCCTTCTGTCATACCAAAATTATCATTAATAACCTTTACCAATGGTGCCAAACAGTTTGTTGTACAAGATGCATTTGAAAAAACATTTTCACTTGCTGTTAAATCAGTATGATTTACCCCCATTACATACATGTTTGCATCTTTAGAAGGTGCTGAAATTATTACTTTCTTCGCCCCTCCTTTTATATGCAATGCTGCTTTATCTTTATCTGTAAAAAAACCTGTTGATTCTATAATATATTCAGCCGATACCTCATTCCATTTTAAGTTTTCGGGATTTCTATCAGCTGTAACCCTAATTACTTTTCCGTTTACAATTAAATTGCCATCTTTTACTTCTACATCTCCTTTAAAACGCCCGTGAACAGAATCATATTTTAATAAATATGCTAAATAATCTACATCTAACAAATCATTAATTGCTACAATTTCTATATTATCTCTATTAATTGCCGAGCGAAAAGCTAGCCTACCTATCCTTCCAAATCCGTTAATTCCTATCTTAATCATTTTCTTTATATTTTGAATACTATGAGTCGTTTTATTAAAAAAAACTTAATTTTTTTCTTAAAAAAAAGAAGATTACAAATATAAAGATTATCGCAATAAAAAAACCTGATAATTATCAAAACTATCAGGCTATTTAACTTATGTAAATAAAGATTACAATGATGCAGAATACGTTAATAAATCAACAATTTTAGTTGCATAAGCATATTCGTTATCATACCATGATATCACCTTGTAAAAATTACTATTTAGTTCTAAACAAGCGTCGGCATCAACTATAGATGTTCTCGTATCAGACACAAAATCTTGCGAAACTACTTTATCTTCTGTATATCCCAAAACTCCTTTTAAACTACCTTCTGACGCTTCTTTTAAAACTGCTTTAATTTCTACTAAAGAGGTTGCTTTTTCAGTTTTAAAAGTTAAATCGACTAAAGATACATCAGCTACAGGAACCCTAACTGCCATTCCTGTTAATTTACCCTCTAATTCAGGAATTACTTTTGTTACTGCTTTTGCAGCTCCGGTTGATGCTGGAATTAGATTATTTAAAACCGACCTTCCTCTTCTTCTATCTCCATTCGGGCTATCAACTACTCCTTGTCCTGAAGTGGCTGCATGTATAGTTGTCATTAATCCTTCAACAATTCCGAATTTTTCATTTAATACTTTAGATAAGGGTGCCAAACAATTTGTTGTACATGATGCATTTGACACAATTGTATCTTCCTTTTTCATTTCGGTATGGTTAACACCCATTACAAACATTTTAGCATCTTTTGATGGCGCTGAAATGAATACTTTTTTTGCCCCTCCTTTAATATGTAGTCCTGCTTTTTCAGTTGTTAAAAAGAAACCTGTTGATTCAATTACATAATCAGCTCCTACCTCATTCCATTTTAAATTCTCTGGATTTCTTTCAGCAGTAACTCTAATTTTTTTTCCGTTTACAATTAATTGTCCGTCTTTTACAGTAACCTCACCGTTAAAACGCCCATGAACAGAATCATACTTTAATAAATATGCTAAATAATCGACATCTAGTAAATCGTTAATTGCAATAACTTCTACATTATCTCTATTAATTGCAGCTCTAAAAGCAATTCTACCTATTCTTCCAAATCCGTTAATTCCTATTTTAATCATATTTATTATTTTAATTTTCTGTTTTATGTAGTCATGATATCAGAAACTCGTAACAGTTCTAAATCAATACTATCTTGTCCTTTAATTGCTTTTTCTAAATCGGTAGTAATCACTTTATTATTTTGTAACCCTACCATTAAGTTTGTTTGATTATCTAATAAAAGTTCTACTGCTTTTACACCTAATCTACTTGCTAAAACTCTATCAAAACATGTTGGAGACCCTCCTCTTTGCATGTGTCCTAAAACCGAAACTCTAACTTCATACTCTGGTAGGTTTTTTTCTACGTAATCAGCTAATTCAAAAACATTTTTTCCTGTTTTATCTCCTTCTGATACCACTACAATACTTGATGATTTTCCGGTTCGTCTACTCTTTTTTAATGACTCTAACATTCTTTCTAGCCCTAAATTTTCTTCAGGCACTAGTATTTCTTCTGCTCCTGCACCAACTCCGGCATTTAAAGCTATAAACCCTGCATCCCTTCCCATCACCTCCACAAAAAACAATCGGTTATGTGATGATGCTGTATCTCTAATTTTATCAATAGCTTCAACCGCTGTATTTAAGGCGGTATCATACCCGATAGTGTGTGTGGTACCAGAAATATCATTATCTATTGTACCTGGTATTCCTATAATTGGAAAATTAAATTCTTTATTAAACACAACACCTCCTGTAAAAGAACCGTCTCCTCCAATTACAACTAGGGCATCGACTTTATGCTCTTTTAAATTTTCATAAGCTTTTTGCCTTCCTTCTTTAGTTCTAAAATCTTTTGATCTTGCTGATTTTAGTATAGTACCTCCTTTATGAATAATATTATTAACGCTACGAGCCGTGAACGGAACTAAATCGCCTTCTATTAAACCTTGATACCCTCTGTAAATTCCCATGCATTCAGTACGGTAATAGGCACATGCTCTTACCACCGATCTAATTGCCGCGTTCATGCCAGGAGAATCCCCTCCTGAGGTCATGACTGCTATTTTTTTTATTTTTCCCATAAGATGAATATCAAATTTACTCATTTTAAATTATTTTAAATACAGAGAAATATTACCAAAAAGCATTACTTATGCTAATTTTTTTAAAAAAGAATTATCGTCTTTTATTGATTCTATAAACGCTATTAATGGTCTTCTAATAAAGTTTTCAGGTGCTTTTATTTGTCTTTTTTCTAATACTTCTTTTATTATTTCTCGGGCATGGTATCCTATAGATCCAATAAAATATATAGGTACTTTATTTAACTCATTACTATACTTAAGCAACTGCTTATCAATAAATTCAGATATACAACTGGTTATTATACTTTTAGCATACGGATGCTCAATATTTTCAAATAGAAAACGAGCGTATTTGGCTAAATATTTATTAGGCATTTTTGATCCGTATAATTTAGAAAGTACTTTATCGTTATTTAAATTAAATTCTTTTTCTAACGAAAACTTTAAATCTTCCGGTAATTCTTTATAATAATAAGCTCTTAAAACTTCTTTTCCTAAATGATTACCACTACCTTCATCCATTAAAATATATCCCATTGCTTTTACTCTCTGCTCAATTGTTTTTCCATTAAAAAAACAGCAATTAGAGCCTGTACCTAAAATAGCTACCACCGATGGTTTACGTGATGCTGACAGTACTGCCAACATTAAATCTTCTTTAACTACTATTTTTGATAAATTATTAAAATAGCTATTAAACACTTTTTTTACTTTTCGTTCTGCTTTTATATTATTGCAACCTGCTCCAAAAAAAAAAACAGCAGTTATTTCATTTTTAAACTCATTCAACTCTTTACTATTCGTAAGAATTTGATGAATACTTTTTTTCTTTAAAACAGAAGGGTTTACACCTGCCGTTCTTAACCTTTTGACAACCTTATTATTTATAAGTTCATACAAAAACCAATCACATTTTGTAGAACCACTATCTGCTATTAAAATCACCTTAAGAAGCTTTTAATTGTACATTATTTTGTCTTATCCTAACGATTAAATCGTTTACTATTTTTTTACCATAATTGGTTGTCAACTCTTTAGTATCTTCTGTAACAACATTCTTTTTATTTATTATTGTAAATGGAGTATTACTTTTTGAAATATTATAATAACTTTTATTACCTGCTAAATATTTTTCTGAAAAAAAAGAGGTGCAAACAATTAACCCGTCAATAATATCTTCTGATAATAATTTAATATAATTCACTTCTTTATTAGGATTATTACAAGTTTGATATATCATAACCCGATGACTATTTTCACTTGTTTCTTCTGTTATTCCGTTTACTAAATTGTAAAAAAAATCGTTTCTAAAATCAGGAATAATAACACCTATTATGAAGTTTTTTTTCTTTTTTAAATTTCGTGCAAAAAAATTAGGTGTATAATTTAACGCTGAGGCTATTTTTATTATTTTCTCTTTAGTTAGTGTACTAATTTCATGACTATCATTCAAAGCTTTTGAGACTGTTGATATCGAAAATCCTGTTTCTAAAGCTATATTTTTTAGTGTTACTGTGTTTTGTTGCATTTTTAAAAAGATTTTTCGCTGATTTATAGATAAAAGATTCAAAAAAAATCTTTATCAACTTATATTATATATCATTTCTTTACCCTTCACTTAACATGAATCGGTTACATTCAAGTTAACTTTTTTACTAATTTTTCTAATGAAGAATAAACCATTAACTCTGTATCCTCAAGCGGGTTACTTAATTTTTTTAAAGTTTTTTGAAGTTCCATATTTTCTTTTTTATTAAAAGATTGCCCTTCTTTTAAAACTTTTAAAAGTAATAAGGAGACGTTGTTTAAATCACTATAAGATGTTTTTATGTTTTTTAATAACGGATTGTTTGGTATTGTTGAAAAATTACTAAACCCTTGAGTCCATCTTTGAAGTAAAATAATTATCTCTTCTTTACTTTCATTTGATGCCTCTTTTAAAAATATTTCGGTTGCTTTATTAAAAGTAATCGCATCTACAGCATCGGTTGAACAAGCATCTGCAAAAAGTGTAAATGGTGAAAACGTTTTGTACTCTGTACCGCCTTTGTTTCTTGAATATACTTTTAAAGGCTCGTAAATATTAGTCAATATTTTTAACGAAGTAACATCTTTTGTTTTGCTGATGTTTCTTAAAATAAATTCTTTATTTTTAAGATGCGTAATTCCTAATTCTTCTAATTGACCATTAACAACAGTTAATCTTTTTCGCATATTATCAACATCTGTCACTTTTTTTGAAGACCAAAATCGTTCTGCAATAGCAGCGGTTCTTGGCCAAATTCTAGAATCAATTGTAAGCGGAGTTACCAACTCACTCCACATGGTTGCCTCAGCTCCTAAAACTCTTTTTCGCTCTTCTTTAGTTAGTATCGCATCTCCTATAGGATCTACTGAATAATGATGTTCTACCGACAACATTCTATCAATATAATATCCGTTAGAAAGTACGGTTTGATATCCTTTTTTAGCAGCTTCTATTAAAGTACTTTGTTTTAATCCTTCGTGTTTTCCTCTCCAAGAATGAATCACTGCTGTAGTTGGTAAAGATGGTGTTAATATTTCATCCCAACCCATTAACTTTTTATCTAACTTTTTTAATATTTTTTCTAATCTGATGTTAAAAAAAGTTTGTAAATCATGGTTTGTTTTTAAATCGTGCTTCTTTTTAAATGCTTGAATTTCTATATTTTCATCCCAATGTTTCCCTTCATTTTCATCACCTCCAATATGAAAATATTCATCTGGAAACAACGGTGCTATTTCTCTAAATATGGTTTCTAAAAATAAATAAGTAACTTCTTTAGACGGATTTAATGTTGGATCAAAAACTCCAGAAAAACGCTCAACACCGTACTCATAATTATCTTTACTTCCTAACTGTGGATAAGCTGCTAATATTGCTGATGCATGCCCAGGGACATCAAATTCAGGTACTACTCTAATTCCTAATTTGGTAGCGTAATTAACTACATCTTTAATTTGTTCTTGCGTATAATACAATCCGTCGGCTGCAATTTCTTGTAATTTTGGATACACCTTCGACTCTACCCTAAACCCTTGATCATCTGTCAAATGCCAATGAAAAACATTTAACTTTACCGATGCCATGGCTCTTAAATTTCTTTTAATTACATCTATTGGCTGAAAATGTCTTGAAACATCAATCATTAAACCTCTCCAAACAAAACGAGGTGAATCTTTTATTTCAACCCCAGCTATATAAAAAGAATTTTTATCAAAATTTACTAATTGCAATATTGTTTCTAAAGCTCTTATTGCGCCAATATCAGTATTTGCAACAATCTCAATTTGACTCTTATTTACATGAATAATATATGATTCATCTGTATCAGAATTTAAAGCACTTACATTTTTAAAAGTAATTTTAACCGTTGCTTTTTCTTTTTTTACCAAAGGAAACCCCTCGTTAATAAAAACACCCGTTCTATTCGTTACTCTTCTAATAAAATTAGTTGCATATTCATAAATTCTACTCTCTTTTTTAGACAAACTAATCGTAAAATTTTCATCAACAATTACCTTATTTTTATTTTCTATTATTTCTTGTGGCCAAGGCATTAAATTATATTTTTTTGATAATTTATGTTGACTAGTCATACTTAAGAAACAAAGTAAGAAAACTATATAAAGCTTTTTTATTATTATTTTTAACATCTATTATTATTTTTCTGAAAATTTTACGACTATTGTTCTGCTTATCTTATATTTTTTTTGTTTTAAAAGTGGTATCTTTTAAATGCCTCGATAGCTGCGTAATTAGCCATTCCTAATTTATGATATCTTTCTGCTGTTAATCTATTTCTATCTTCAGCTCTTACCCAAAATTCTCTAGCATCGTTTCCTTGAAACATAACACCATCTTTTTGAGATTGATGGTAAAAAATTGCGTGACGCTTTTTTATTACCTGATCAGGACTCATAGGTACTGCCATTTCAATTTCATGTGATCCCCATTCAAACCAAGCTCCTCTATACAACCAAACCCAACAGTCTTTCATATACTCTTTAGTTTTAAGTATTTCTATCGCTTCAAACAAAGCATCTAAACACACTTTATGAGTTCCATGTGGATCTGCTAAATCACCTGCGGCATAAATTTGATGCGGCTTAATATCTTCTATCAAAGCACACATAATATCTAAATCATCTTTTGACAGATTATTTTTTTTTACCTTTCCTGTTTCATAAAAAGGAAGGTTTAAAAAGTGAACATTCGAATCTTCAAGGCTTAAGTATCTTGTTGCAGCTAATGATTCTGCTCTTCTAATTCCACCTTTTAACATTCTAACCTCTGGGGAATCAATATGATTTAATGTTTTATTTTTAATACTTTTTATAATCGCATCTAAACCTTCATGATCTGATGTTAATGTTTTTGCTACCTCTGCAAATTTTAAAGCGTCGCTGTCTGCTACTGCAATATTACCTGATGTTTGATAAGCGATATGCACTTCATGACCTTGTTCAACCAAACGATCAAATGTTCCTCCCATAGAAATAACGTCATCATCTGGGTGCGGACTAAAAATAAGTACTCGTTTTTTTGAGGGTGTTGCTCTTTCAGGGCGATTACTATCATCTGCATCTGGCTTACCTCCTGGCCAACCTGTAATTGTATGTTGTAACTTATTAAATATCTTTATGTTAAAATCATAAGCACTTCCCCCTTCTTCTGATAATAAACCAGACATACCGTGCTGGTTGTAGTCTTTATCAGTAAGTTTTAAAATTGGTTTATCAACTTCTTCACTTAACCAAAACACTGCTTTTTTCTTTAATTCTTCTGTCCAAACACATGATGTTACTAACCAAGGTGTTTTAATTCTTGTTAACTCTGTTGATGCTTCTGCATCAAGAATAAAAGTTGCATTTTTATGTTTTTGTAAATAACTAGCTGGTATTTGCGATGTTATTTCTCCTTCAATTGTTTCTTTAATAACTGCAGCTTTGTTAATACCCCAAGCTAGCAACACAACTCTCTTTGCGTTTCTAATGGTATTAATACCCATGGTTATTGCTTTTCTAGGTACATTATCTATCCCTAAAAAACTAGGTGCTGCATCTTGTCGTGTTATATGATCTAAGGTTATACTTCTTGTTCCTGAATTATAATGCGATCCTGGCTCATTAAAACCTACATGACCAGTTCTACCAATACCTAACAATTGAAAATCTAACCCTCCTGATTCTTTTATTTTCAACTCATAATCTACACAATATTGATGAATTTCTTCTGCCTTTATTGTACCGTCTGGAACATTGATGTTTTCTGGTAATATATCAATATGATTAAATAAATGTTCGTGCATAAAATAATGATAACTCTGCACATCATCTGGTTGCATTGGCCAATACTCATCTAAGTTAAAAGTAACTACATTGGCAAAACTCAATCCCTCTTCATTATGTAAGCGAACTAACTCTTCATATACTTTAATAGGTGAAGATCCGGTTGCTAAACCTAAAACGCATTTTTTATTTTCGCTCTCTTTTTGTTTTATCAGCTCAGCTATTTCATTAGCTACAATCTTTGAAGCTTCAAGAGAATTGTTAAAAATTATATTATGATTTTTCTCATAACGAGTCTCCTCAAATTGACCTGCAGGTTGATATACTATACTTTGGTGATTATATATTTGTACGTCTTTAATCATCGTATTTGTTTTTAGTAAATTTAATGGCTATCTCTTTTTTTTGCTAACTTTTTCGACTAAAAGCTAAAAAAAAGGCATAAAAAACAACCAGAAATACATGATGTACTTCTGGTTGTATTATTCAAATAAAAAAACAGTGTGCTACTTAAAAATTTGATGCTCCGGTATCCCACCAAAGTCTTGTACCTCCATTATCTGGACCATTCAAATACCCAACAGCGGTTGTTACATTTGCTCCATTAGTATTCTTTTCAATATCTACAAAGTTAATACGACGCACTTGAATATTGGTATCAATATCTCCTCCACTATTATTTACAACAACAGGGAAAACTCTTGGATATCCTGTTCTTCTGAATTCTGACCAAGCTTCTTGCCCATCAGGAAACATTGCAATCCATTTTTGAGTAATTATTTGCTCTAACTGCTCTTCATTAGAACCAGCATCGTTATAAGCTACTTTTACATCACTTGCATACGCTATATCATTTGCATTATTTAACGCATCTACAAAATCGTTTGGTGTACTTGTATTATCTGCTAAATAAGCATCTACTCCCGAAGAACCATGCTGCATGAAAGAAGCTCTTACTCCTGCTTCGTAATTCATTTTAGCATCTCCGGCTCCTGCCCAACCTCTTAAAGCTGCTTCTGCTTTTAAGAAAAACACCTCTGCTGTTGTTAACCATACTTTACTATTAGCATTTGTAACAATATTTCCTATTGCAGAATGATGTTCATACTGAGATTTAGCAGTAATATCAATTCCTTGACGAATCCCTTTATAATCACTTAAAGTCACATCAACTGGGATATTAAAATATTCACTTATTCTATTATCATTAAATCCTTTTAAAATGACTTCCATTTCCGCACTCATTCTAATATCTCTCCACCCACTAATTGTTGCTATTGGATGCGTAAAGCCTCCCATATCAACTGTCATTGTTTCAGTAATAAAACCAGCATCACTTGCTAAGGCTTTTTCTCCTTCAGTTTTTGCTAAAGCTTGATCTGTCTTAGAAACTCTAATAGCTAATCGCAATCGTACTGAATTTGCAAAAGCTCTCCATAATGCAATATCTCCTCCTAAATTAGATTCGTCAAAAGGAATAAATTGTACATCTCCTTCATACTGTTTTAAACCATCTATAGCTTCATCTAAATCTGCAAAGAAAGCTTTATATGCATTTTCTTGAGAATCGTACTCTCCGGTAGTTGCATAATCATCATATTTTGAATATCGTATTGGCCCGAAATTATCAGACACCCTATGCATTGCCATTACCTTAATAATGTTTGCTAAAAAGATAAATTTCTCTCCACCTGCTGAGTTTGTTAACTCAACCTGTTCTTTTATACCCCTAGCATAAGGCATCACTCCGTTCCCATTCTCCGCGTCATAAGCATCCGTCCATATAAAACCATTCCATCCATTAACTAAAGCATAAGTCTGGTTGTTTATATTTCCTGCAAACGGAGTTGGAGAAGCCATGTAACCAGAAAAAATATCTGCACTTAAATTTTGTTGCAATTGATAATTCCAAGCTGGTTCAACACGAATTACATTTGAGAACATTGGTGAAAACCTAGATCCGATATGGTTATTTCTTTGCGTTAAACTTTCGTTAGATATTTTGTTTGGATCGGTATTAATCCCTGTAAAATCATCTGTACATGCATTAACAATAACTAAAACTATTAATAGCTGTATATATTTAATTGTTTTTTTCATTTCTTAAAAGTTTATATTAACATTAACTCCAATACTTCTTGTTGATGGTTGATTATAAATATCAACCCCTTGCAAACCTATACCTGTACTTGCAGAAATATTTGGATCAAATGGAGCCTCTTTGTAAAAGAAGAATAAATTATTTGCTATTAGTGATAATCTTACACTTTTAAAGAAATCATTTTTTACAGGTAGTTTATATCCAATAGATAATTCTCTTAAACTTACATTAGTCGCATCATACACATACTCGCCTAACATACCATCTCTACCACCTATTGTATTATAATAACTCTGTGCAGTAATTTGAGATCCAACACCTGCTTGATCCACAACGTTAATCATTCCTCCATTAATATTTCTAGCATCAGCAGTTGCTTGTGAAACACCATACTTATCATTTACAGCTTCTGTTACACTTACTACATCTCCTCCGAATTTACCATCAATTAAAAAACTAAACGTAAAGTTTTTATAATCAAAAGTATTACTCCAACCTAAAGTAAAATCTGGTTGCGCATGAGCTATTGTTTCAAAATCAGTAGATTCTAAAGTTCCTGATGCATTAACTACTGGCACTCCATTAGCATCTCTTACTAAAGAACGTCCTTTAATACTACCAAAGTCTTCTCCTTCAATTAATGAAAACTCATAACCATTAACACCTCTTGCTGTAATAATAGCTTCTCCGTTCTGTAGTGATGGATGTACTGCTACTACTTCATTTTTATTTTGTGCAAAATTCAATGCTGAATTCCATGTAAAATTATCATTCTGAATAGGCTTACCATTTAATACTAATTCGATACCTTTATTTGATATCTCTCCCGCATTTACGATATTTTGTGAATATCCGTTTGGATTAGGTGCCGCTTGAATAAAAAATATTTGATTTTCAGTTTTAGTATTATAATATGTTAATTCTAAACCTAAACGATTATTTAAAAATCGCCATTCTGTACCAATTTCAAACGCTTTTTGTCTTTCTGGTTTTAATGTTTCCCCTTCAATTGGAGCAAAAGTTGGAGAACTTACAGAGGTATTTGTTTGATTTATTGAATTTAAAGGTATCGTTGCATAAACAGGAATATCTTTACCCACCTCAGCATAAGAAACTCTAACTTTTGCAAAATTAATTGCTTCTGGCATTTCAAACATTTCTGATAAAACCCCTGTTAAACCTACTGATGGATAAAAAAACGAGGTAGACTCTGTGTTTACTAATGTAGAAGACCAATCTGTTCGACCTGTTATATCTAAAAACAGCCTCTTTTTGTACCCAAAGTTTGCTGATGCAAATACAGATTGTACTTCTCTATTTCCTACTGATTGTCTAATATTATTAGTTGTTGCAAAATTTGCTATTGTAAATTCATTAGGGAAATTTAATCCCATTCCGTCTCTTCCTGAATCTAATAAAACTTGATCTCCAATAGTATACTTAGTTAAACTAGTACCTAACAATCCTGTAAAACTTATATTTTCTGAAAAATCCTTAGAATAATTTGCGATTAAATCAACATACTGTTGTGTGTTTTCAGTTTTTTCTAACACATATCTTCCATTATCACCAGAATTTACAGGATCTGTACCTGCATACTCTCTCTTATCAAAAGTAAAAAATGATTTATCATAACTAACTCTTGATTGTAACGAAAAATCATCTGTTATTTGATATTTAGCAGACACATTTGCTAAAATTCTTTGCGCAACATCTTTACTTAAATTTCTATTAACTAACCAATATGGATTTTGTTGAATATTCTCATCAAATGAGGTCGTATATTGATCCATCATATTCGTTACTTGATTAAAATACTCAAATTTATTTTTGTAAATATCTCTATCAATTCCAACAGGATGCAAATAAACACCTGTTAATGCATTTGCATACAAACCATTGGTAGGTCTGTTATTAATTCTTTGATCCGACAAGTTAATACTAGCTGAAATATCAATTTTATCATTTAAAAACTTAGCTGTTTCTCTTAACGTTACATTGTTTTTAATTAATTTATTTTGAGGTATTACTCCTTCTGCTAAGGTATTAGCATAAGAAAAGTATGTTTGTACTTTAGCGTTACCCGATGTTAAAGCTATTGAATTGATTGCTGTATAACCCGTATTAAAAAAACTTTTAGCATCATTAGATAATCCTGCAGTTTTTGCCCCCCATGATTTAGGATCTGCTACATTACCATTTTCAGCAATCGCACCTCCAACAGAAGCTGATTGATATTCTGATTGCAACTTAGGCAAAGACATTACATTATCAACCGTAAAACTAGATGATACGTTTACTGACAATCTACCCTCTTTACCTTTTTTTGTGGTAACTAAAATTACACCATTTGCTCCTTGACTACCATATAAAGCTGATGCTGACGCACCTTTTAATACCGTAATAGACTCAACATCATCAGGATTAATTAAAGACATAGCATCTCCACCATCTCTATTTCCTGTTTGACTACCAAAAATATCAGTTCCTGGCTCTGATCCGTTAGAACCATTACCACTATTTAACATTGGCACACCGTCAATAACATATAAAGGATCATTGTTTGTTGTAGAAGAATTACCTCTTAAAACAACTTTAGCAGCCCCTCCTAAACCAGAAGAACTTCTTGTAATAGTAACCCCAGCAGATTTACCTGACAAACTATTAATAGGATTTGTTTGCTTTACTTTGGTTAATTCATCACCTTTTACTTCTTGTGCAGAATAAGTAAGCGCTTTCTTTTCTTTTTTAATACCTAAAGCAGTTACAACCACCTCATCTAAGACGTTATCATTTTCTAATGACACATTAACAACATTAGCATCTCCTACTGTTACCGATGCTGTTTTCATACCTACAAACGAAAAGACTAAAACATCTCCTTTGGCAGCCTTTACACTATATTTTCCATCGAAATCTGTTTCAGCACCCTTAGTTGTATTGCTTATTACTACACTTACACCTGGTAAAGGTTCCTTGTCAGTGGCTGACATTACTGTTCCTGTAATTGTTTTTTCTTGTGCTAACGAGTTGTAGGTTAACATCAACGAAAAACAAAAGAATAACAGGTTTTTAATTTTTTTCATAAAATAAAAGTTAATTATTTGTTTTGTTAAATTTAGGTTAAATAAAAAAAGACTTTAAAAAAAAATATACGAACGACTTAAAAACAAGAACAAACAACATGTTTTTTATAAAAATGACAATTCTATAAATTTTCTTATTGTTTATTACTAAAAAAAAATTATTTTTCTGCTTTTTTCAACACATTAAAAGATAAATGCCCAATAAAATATTAAATAAAAAAAGCAACAGAACTATTTCAAGAAAACACCATATTATATTTTGGTTAAGTTATTTTGTTTTTAACGTGGTACGATGGGGTAGCTATTTTGATGATTATTGGTATTCTTTAAAATCAAATTTAGTTGAATTTCCCTTACATATTATATTAGTTTATACAAACGTGTATTTTTTTATACCTAAATACTTAATTACCAAAAAGTATAAAACTTATGTTGCTTTATTGCTTTTAGCTTTAGGTATGCTTTATATGGTTAGAACAGGTTTAAATTATATATTGGTTACCAAAAATATTTGGCCTGAAACAGAACTATATCAACAAGCTTTTACCTTTAATCATATTACAGCAGTTACTATTGGCGAACTTTATGTTCTTGCTTTAGCTACTGCCATAAAACTAACAATAGATTGGATTAATCAAAAAAACAGAATAGAAACCTTACGAAAAGAGCATTTAAAAAGTGAATTAAACTTTTTAAAATCTCAAATACAACCTCATTTTTTTTTTAACACTCTTAACAATTTATACGCTTTAACTCTAGAAAAATCTAACCTTGCTCCTGATGTTGTTTTAAAATTATCAGACATTATGCAATATGTTATTTATGATATAAAAAAAAGTAAGGTGAAATTATTAGATGAAATTAAGTATATTCAAAATTATGTTGATTTAGAGCTTTTACGTTGTCATGAAAATTCAAAAATAGATATTCATATAAAAGGAAATATTAATGACGTAAAAATTCCTCCTTTAATTTTTCTATCTTATATTGAAAACTGTTTTAAACATGGTAACAAAAATAGTAGCGATTTTTATATTTGTATTAAAGTAAAAAAAGAATCAAATGATTTTCTTATTTTAAACATCGAAAACTCAATTGATGATACCAATGTATTTATGAATAATAATTTAAAAGGAGGTGTCGGAAATTCTAACACAAAAAGAAGACTAGACCTTATTTATAAAAACAACTATCGTTTAAATATTCAAAAAAAGGTAAAAAAATTTACCGTAAACCTTAAAATTCCTTTAACTTAAAAATAAAAAAGTGAACATAAACTGTGTTATTATAGACGACGAACCTTTAGCTATAAAGGTTATTAAAAATCATTTACAGGAATTTAAAAACATCGTAATTGTTGATACTTTTAACAATCCTATTGAAGCGATGCATACTATTGAAAGTAATAAAATAGATGTCATCTTTTTAGATATCAACATGCCTAAAATGAGCGGGTTAGAATTTTTACGAAATACAAAAATAAAACCATACGTAATAATTACTACTGCTTATCGAGAATTTGCTATTGAAGGATACGACTTAGATGTTTTAGATTACCTTGTAAAACCAATTCCTTTTCCTCGATTTTTAAAAACCATTAACAAACTAACCCAACGCATACAAAGTAATAACACGGATATAGAAATAACCAAAAACTCTCACATATTTTTAAAAGTTGATAAAAAACTCGTTAAAATAAAACATAACGACATTTTATATATTGAAAGTTTAAAAGACTATATAAAAGTTACCACAATAGAAAACAATTACGTTGTACACAAATCCCTAACAAGTATAACTGAAGAATTACCAAGTGAATATTTTTTAAGAATACACAGATCTTACACTATTGCCTCTGATAAAGTTAATTATATTGAAGGAAACTCTTTAAACATCAATAATAAAAGAATCCCTATCGGACGAAAGTATTTAAACATCACCAAGCAAATTATTTTAAAGACAAACGACGAATAAAATGAATCTCTTTATTTAAATGTTGTTTAACAAAAAAATAACGTTGTTAGTAGAATTTATTAACACAAAGGTGTTCAACTTCCCTAAATTTAAAATCTAAAATTTAAAATAAATGATCAACTTAGGCTTGCTCGATTCTTCAATCATCATCGGTTTTTTCATTCTCTCATTACTCATTGGTATATGGGCTTCAAAATCTGCAGGAAAAAGCAGTGCTGAATTCTTTTTATCTGGTAGAAACATGCCTTGGTGGTTATTAGGAGTCTCAATGGTTGCAACCACTTTTGCTGCTGACACTCCTGGTTTAGTGACTGAACTAGTCCGAAAAAATGGTGTTTCAGGTAACTGGGTTTGGTGGGCAATGCTACTAACAGGAATGCTGACCGTTTTTTTTTATGCTAAACTTTGGAGAAAATCTGGAATTAGCACCGATTTAGAATTTTATGAGTTGCGTTACTCTGGTAAAATGGCAAGTTTTTTAAGGGGCTTTAGAGCTATTTATTTAGGGGTAATTTTTAATATTATTACCATGGCGGGTGTTTGTTTAGCGGGAGCTAAAATAGCCAACATTTTATTAGGTATTTCGCAAGGTGAAATGCTTTTATACTCATCGATAATTGTTGTAATATACTCTTCTTTAGGAGGATTGAAAGGTGTTTTATTGACTGATTTTGTGCAGTTTTTAATAGCGATGGTCGGTTCAGTTTGGGCAACTGTTTACATTTTAGACTTACCAGAAATAAATGGATTATCTAATTTATTAAGCCATCCAAATGTAAGCGATAAACTAGCTTTTTTTCCTGATTTTTCTAATACTGAAGCTTTAATTACATTATTTATAATTCCGTTTGCAGTGCAATGGTGGAGTACTTGGTACCCTGGTGCCGAACCTGGTGGAGGTGGTTATATTGCACAACGTATGTTAGCTGCCAAAGATGAAAAAAACGCAACCTGGGCAACCTTATTTTTTAACTTTGCACACTACGCTTTACGTCCTTGGCCATGGATTATTGTTGGATTAGCTTCATTAATCATTTTTCCGAGTTTAGATAGCATGAACCAAGCTTTTCCAAGTTTATCAGCAGACATGCAAGGACATGATGTTGGATATGCCGCTATGATGACTTATTTACCTGCCGGATTGTTAGGTATTGTATTAACCTCATTAATTGCTGCTTTTATGAGTACTATTTCAACGCAATTAAACTGGGGTAGTTCATACTTAGTAAACGATTTTTATAGCCGATTTATAAATAAAGATGCTTCTGAAAAACAAAAAGTTGTTGTAGGTAGAGTATCAACGGTTTTATTAATGTTATTTGCCGCATTATTTTCTTTTTACTTACAATCTGCAAAAGATGTATTTGATTTATTATTACAAATTGGAGCCGGAACTGGATTGTTATTTATTTTACGTTGGTTTTGGAGTAGAATAAATCCGTATAGTGAAATTGCAGCAATGGCTATTTCTTTTATTATTGCTGTTTTCTTTTTTGTTAATGGAAAAATGGAAACACCAATGGTTGAAATCGCAGGATACTGGCAATTAATTATAGGAGTAATCATAACAACCATCGGATGGGTTACAGTAACACTTTTAACACAGCCTAGTACCCCTGAAACTATTGCAAATTTTGAAAACTTAATTTTTGACGGAGAAAGTAAGTTTAAAAATATTGGTGCTAAAATAGTAGGTTTTATTACAGGTACTATTGGTGTTTACAGCTTCCTATTTGCAACAGGTAACTTTATTTATGGTAAAATGTTATTAGCTATCACGCTATCAATAGTTACCTTACTATGTATATATATTTTGAGGAGAATTTGGAAATACATCTCTTAAAAACAAAAAAAAAGCCTTAAGATAAATTTATTTTAAGGCTTTTTTATAACTTGATAATATGATTTGAACTTTTTCGTTTTCAAAAACGGTAGGAAATAATTCTTTAATAATTGTATGATATTCGTAGTTAATCGCTATTGCATTTCTTAAATGTGTTAAACCATAATCTTCCTTTTCTAAAATCATGAATAACCCGCACAAGCGATATTCTATCTCAGCAAATTCTTTATATATTTTTTTTGCCTTAACAACCACTTTTAAAGCTTCATTAAAATTCCCTAAAAACAATAAAACATCTGCCAATGTAATGTAAACTTCTACCTCTTGCTCTTCTATACTAACTGCGGTATAAAAAGCTTTTACAGCTTCTTCATAAAAATTTAGCTTCAAATTAATGTCAGCATATATTTTCCAGTAAAAAGAATTTATTTCATCTATCTGTATTGCTTTATTAATATAATACAATGCTTTTTGATAGTCATTATCTTTATAACAAGCACTTGCCAACAGCATCCAACCTTTATCCAATAAAGGATCTTCGTGAACCGCTTTTTTATAAAAATGTATTGCTGTATGAATAGTATCTAATTTTTCATAACACTTACCTACCCTTATGTAGGCAAAAGCAGTAGGATCATCTAATTCAAGGGTAATTAAATAGTTACTAATTGCCTCTTCATAACGACATAACTCTTCTAATGTTTTTGCTTTTTCTAAATACCCTCCAATAAAACTTTCATCTATCAACACAGAAAAATCAAAAGCCCTAAGTGCCTTTTTATGCATTTCTAATTCAGAATATTGTTTTCCTAATTGATGCCAAGCCACTTCACAATAAGGATTAACATCTACATATTCATTTAAAAACTTTATTGCCTCAATATGTTTTTTTTGCATATCAAAACAATACACAACATTATATAAAGACGAGTAATCTTCATAATCTTCAGCTACACACTTCTCAAAATTTAATCGGGCATTTTCAAAATCATCTAAATATAAATACTCCATACCTAACATTGACCAAATATCAGCAGGATCCTCAACATATGATAATGATTCTTTTAAAACATTTATCGCTTTTATATGTTGCTTTTTTTTAGATAAAATTAATGCTTTTTGAATAAAAACTTCATCATTATGAGGTTCTATTGCTTCAATATCAGTTAACATTTTAACTGCTTCTTGTAGTTTATTTTCAAAAATTAAAATCTCTACCTTCATTAATTTCAATTGAATTGAAGTAGGGTGCTGTTCTAAACCTAACTGTACAGCTTTTTTTGCCAACGAATGTTTTGCTATATTTAAATAATGCTCAATAATTGTTTCAAACTCAACAGCATCAAAAAAATATACATCGTTGGTTTTCAACATAGACTCAAATTTCAATATCGACATAAGTTACATGTTTCATGTATATATAAATTTACTACAAGAATAAGAGTTTTTCACTATTACCAATTTTTGTTTTCAACAATTTAATTAACAATAATATACGTATGATCTCTTTTATTTTTCTTGTTTGAAAGAACCAATTATTTTTCTATATTTGGAATAACTAAAGTTTTACAAAAACTTATATCTAATAAAAAATAAAAAAAATCATGAGTAAATTTGACGAAAAAGTAGAGTTGTATAAAAAATTTATGGACGATAGAGATATTCGCTCTAACACAGATTTATTAAAAGCTGTTACTAAAGGCCTAGGTCCTTCTATTTACAAAAAAGACGCTGAAACTGTATCTGGTACTGATGCTAAAGAGCTAGAAACAGTAAAGAAAAATTTTTTAATGAAAAAATTAGGTTTAGCTGATAGCCCTGAATTAGATAAGGCTATTGATGAAGTTATGGAAAGAATTGGAAGATCTGAAAGAAACAAATATCGTGCTGTAGTTTATTATATGTTAGCTAAAAAATTTGATAAAGAAGCTGTTTACGGAATGTAAAATTTACTATTTTCATAAAAAAAAGTCTTGTATTGATTTTAATACAGGACTTTTTTTATTTTAGCCACAACAAACAAACTATATTTATGTCGCAATTTATTAGTGTTTTTGACATGCTAAAAATTGGCGTTGGTCCCTCAAGCTCACACACTTTAGGTCCATGGAGAGCCGCCCAACAATGGATTGAAAAGTTAAAAAAAAATACTCTTTTTAACAACATTGATGGTATTAGAATAGATTTATATGGCTCTTTATCACTAACAGGTAAAGGACACGCTACTGATTTATCAGTATTATTAGGATTAAGTGGTACGGATCCAGAATATATTCCTGTTGAAAATATAGACACTATTATCAGTAAAATAAAAGAAACGAATCGTTTAAATTTTAATGCAGAAAAACAACTCGTTTTTTCAACCGAAAACATTGTTTTTAACAAAGATTTTTTACCTTTTCATTCTAACGGATTAACCTTTCGAGGTTTTACTAAAGGAAAAGAAGTTTCTACCGAAACCTACTACTCTATCGGTGGTGGTTTTGTTATTCAAGAAGAAGTAACCACTCCTTCTGATACTGAAATTAATAAACAAAACTTTCCTTTTCCAATAAACAGAGCTACCGAATTAGAAGCATACTGCGACAAAGAGCAACAAAAAATATCTGACATTGTTTATCAAAACGAACTTGTTTTAAAATCTTCTACCGAAATAGACACCGAATTAAAACGAGTTTGGGAAACCATGTTAGAATGCATGTATATCGGTTGTCATACCGAAGGTGTTTTACCTGGCGGATTAAATGTAAAACGAAGAGCTTTTGACACGCATAAAAAACTCATAAAAAAAGCTAATTACACAAATCAAGATGAATGGATTACTGCCATTAGAAGTACCGAAGTAAAGTTTCGTGAAATTTTAAAATGGGTAAGCTGTTTGGCTTTATCTGTAAATGAAGTAAATGCTGCTTTAGGTAGGGTTGTTACCGCTCCTACCAATGGAAGTGCTGGAGTTATCCCCGCTGTTTTAATGTATTATTTAGTAATTGAAAACCATAAAGCTGATTTTGAACATATTAAAAAATTCTTATTAGTTGCAGGCGAAATAGGAAGTATTTTTAAGAAAAATGCGACAATATCAGCAGCTATGGGAGGTTGTCAGGCAGAAATAGGTGTTTCATCTGCAATGGCAGCAGCAGCACTAACCGAGCTTTTAGGTGGTACACCAGCACAATGTTTGGTTGCTGCCGAGATAGCAATGGAACATCATTTAGGTTTAACCTGTGACCCTATTGGTGGATTAGTGCAAGTGCCTTGTATTGAACGTAATGCAATGGGAGCTATTAAAGCAATTAATGCTGCTGAGATGGCTTTAGAAACAGATCCTAAAAATTCTTTAGTGCCTTTAGATAAGGTAATTGATACCATGTGGGAAACAGCTAAAGATATGCACCGAAACTATAAAGAAACTTCTGAAGGTGGCTTAGCTATTACTGTTGGTTTGGCCGCTTGTTAAAATAATTGACGCATAATAAAAAAATGCGTCAATTAAATATTAACGTGTAAAAACCAATTCGTTTTCTGATGACATTTCTTTTGAAAACAAATAACCATCAATGTTAAAGCCCTGTAAACCATCTATGGTTTCAATTTCGTTTTCAATTATATAACGAACCATTAAACCACGTGCTTTTTTAGCAAAGGTCATAATTGTTTTATATTGTCCGTTTTTAAAATCTTTAAAAACAGGAGTAACCATTGGCACTTTTAGTACTTTTTTAGGCAACGCTTTAAAATACTCTGTACTTGCTAAATTTACCAGCAACTCATCATCTGCTAGTTCTTTATTTAAAGAATCTACTAACTCATTGTTCCAAAATTTATACAAATTTTCAGTACGACCTACTTTTAACTTCGTTCCCATTTCTAAACGGTAAGGCTGAATTAAATCTAAAGGTTTTAACAATCCATATAATCCTGATAAAATACGAAGTCGTTCTTGTAAAACTGGCAATTTATCTTCTGCCAATGTAGTTACATCTATCCCTCTAAAAACCTCACCCGTAAAAGAAAAAATGGCTTGTTTTGCGTTTTCTAATTCAAATGGTGTTTGCCAATTTTGATTTCTTTCATAGTTTAAATTAGCTAAATCATCAGAAATTTTCATTAAGTCACTTAACTTTTTTCTAGAAAGTGTTTTTAGTTTTTTATTCAGTTTTGCTGATTGTTCTAAAAAACGTGGTTGTGTGTATAAATTAGTGTTTGCTTTTGTTTCAAAATCTAATGATTTTGCAGGAGATATAATTATTTTCATTCAACTAATATTTAGTGTAAAAATAAGAAGCCTTCTTTTAATCTAAAATCATTTTTAGAATTAAAAATTAATAGTACTATTAATAAATTCAATACTGCCTAAATTTTCAATCCATCATAAGCTAAAAACACATTTTCAGGCAGCTCTTTTTCTACTTCTTCATGTAAACCTAACAACTCGCTTATATGCGTTAAATATGCTTTTTTAGGTTTTAATTCTTTAATAAAAGCCAAAGATTCTTCCAAATTAAAATGCGTTGCATGTGGCTCTCTTCTTAATCCTGTTACAATAAGTGTATCTAAATTATATAATTTCTTTTTTTCTTCTTCGGTAATTGTTTTAATATCTGTAAGGTAAGCAACGTCATTAAATCGATAGCCTAAAATTGGTAATTGTCCATGCATTACCTCAATCGGAATTACATTTACATGATTAAAGTAAAAACTTTGCTGATGAGAAATAATGTTCGGTGCTACTTTTGGTGCACTTGGGTACCTATTTTCAGTGGCAAAAATATAATCATATCTTTTTTCTAAAACTTTTAGCACTCTCTTTGAAGTATAAATTGGTACCGCTCCCATTTGAAAACAATAAGGTCGTATTTCATCTAAACCCGCAATATGATCAGCATGTTCATGAGTAAATAAAATCCCGTTAATCGATGCGATTTCTTCTCGTATCATTTGTTGTCTAAAATCAGGGCCACAATCAATCACATAATTATAATTATCCCATGATATTACTACCGATGAACGTAATCTTTTATCTCTTGTATCTTTAGAAAGTGCTACGGGGTGTTTACTGGTAATCATTGGAACACCTGTTGAAGTACCTGTTCCTAAAAAAGTTACTTTTATTTGCTTTTTTTCTTCCATTGTTAACACAAAAATACGACAAATATTGCCTGATAACTCCTATTTTCAGTACATTTGTTGTCCGTAACAAAAATTAATAAAATGGCAATTACGCTTAAAGGAGATCAAAAAATAAGTACTGTACCTACTACAAACAGTAAAGCCTTAAAAATCAACCTGAATGCCCATATTTATGGAACATTTGCAGAAATTGGTGCTGGGCAAGAAACGGTTCGTAATTTTTTTAGAGCTGGTGGTGCTTCAGGTACTATTGCAAAAGCAATGAGTGCTTATGATAAAGATTTTTCTGATGCCATTTATGGTGTTGAAAGTGACAATCGTTATGTTACCGAAAAAAGATTAAAAAAAATGTTACGACATGAGATGGACTTGATTGAAGAACGTCTTGATCGTCAAAAACATCCTGAAAAATTATTTTTTAGTTACGCTAATACAGTCGCAACCATTAATTTTTCTAAAAAATTTAAAGGTCATGGTTGGGTAGGTATTCGTTTTCAATTAGACCCTCTTGAAGATTATAATGAAATTATTTTACACCTTCGTTTTAAAGAAACTGATGCTCGTCAGCAGCAAGAAACCTTAGGTGTTTTAGGAGTAAATTTAGTTTACGGAGCCTATTATTTAAACGACAACCCTAAAGAGTTATTAAAGTCTTTTTACGACAATATTGATAGTGACCGCTTAGAAATTGACATGATTAATTTCTCTGGACCTCGTTTTATGTATGTTGATAATCGTTTAATGAGTTTACAACTTGTTAAAAACGGAATGACGAATGCCGTTATGTTTGGTCCTGACGGAAATAATTTATTACCAGCCCAAGTATTATATAAAAAGAATATTTTAGCACTTCGTGGTAGTTATCGTCCTGTTACCAAAGTAAATATGGACATGTTTGAGCGTTCTAAACAATTATTTTTAGCAGAGAAAAAAGTAAATCCAGAAAAAACACAAGTTATTTTTGAAATTACCTTAAGTAATCTTCGTGCTGAAGGTGAAATTAACGAACGTGATTTTTTAGATAGAGCTGAATTACTATGTGCATTGGGGCAAAATGTAATGATAACCAACTATCAAGAATACTTTAAATTAGTTGATTATTTTAGTGAATTTACCAAAGAAAGAATGGCTTTAGCCATGGGTGTTAATAATTTAATTCAAATTTTTGATGAAAAATACTATCGCGACTTAAGTGGTGGTATCTTAGAAGCTTTTGGTAAACTTTTTTATAAAGACTTAAAGGTATACATGTATCCTTATAAAGATGAAGAAAAGGGAGAGTACATTACTAGCGAAAATTTAAAAGTACACCCACGAATGAAAGAACTTTATAAGTTCTTTAAAAATAATGGTAGACTTATAGATATTAAAAATTTTGATCAAGAATCTTTACATATTTTTTCAAGAAAAGTTTTAAAAATGATTAAAAACAACGAAGAAGGATGGGAAAACATGCTTCCAGAAGGTGTTTCTGAAACTATTAAAGAGAAACGTTTGTTTGGTTGTTCAAGAAAACGATCATAATTTTTTAGTCTTTTTTTAAACCTTTTATTATCTTTAATGTCTAACAGCTAAACAATTTTAGTTGACAGACGAACTTACACTTATAATACAATTGCAATCTCCCAAAACAAAGGAGCTTGCATTTAAACAATTAGTATCGCTCTATAAAGAACGGTTGTATTGGCATATACGAAAAATTGTTATTTCACATCATGATGCAGATGATGTGTTACAAAATACTTTTATCAAAATTTTTAAAAATATCGATAGCTTTAAAAAAGATAGCAAACTCTACTCATGGATGTACCGAATTGCAACCAACGAATCAATAACTTTTATTAATAAAAGAGCCAAAGAAAAAAACATTGATATTGCAGATTATCAAAAAGAACTTGTTTCTAATTTAGATAATGACAATTGGTTTACAGGAGAAGAGATTCAATTAATTTTACAAAAAGCAATTGCAACCTTACCTCAAAAGCAACAATTAGTTTTTAATATGAAATATTTTGATGAAATGAAATATCAGCAAATATCTGAGATACTAGAAACCTCAGTAGGTGCCTTAAAAGCATCTTACCATATTGCCGTAAAAAAAATAGAACAATTTATTAAAAACTATAATTAAACCTTTTAATAAAATTAAAGTCTTACTATAGAGATGGATAAAGAGACAAAAAATATAACCGATTTTATAAACCAAAAAACAGGTAAGAATACAGGGTTTTTAATTCCTGAAAATTACTTTGATGAGCTAGAAGACAATTTTACCTCAGAAATAACTATTAGAAGCCTTTCAAAAAAAGAAGTTTTTACAACACCATCTAATTACTTTAATACTGTTGAAAATACTATTTTAACTAAATTAGATATAACAACATCAAAAGAAACAAAAGTTATTTCTTTACAAAAAAGAATACTACAATTTGTTCCATTATCAGCAGCGGCAGCTGTTTTATTATTTATAGGTTTAAATTATTTTAACACTAACAATACAAACACCTTTGATGATATAACTTATACTGAAATAACATCATGGTACGAAAATGGATACGGAGAAACCAATAATACTGACTTGGCAACTTTTTTAGAATCTGAAGATTTTGAAGATGACTTTTTAACATCTATAAACGATAATAATTTAGAAAATTATATAGACAATATTGACGAAGCTACATTTATAAACGAAATTGAATAATGATGAAAAAAAATATACTCTTACTTTTTTTAATGCACATTGCATTTTTAAACAGTTTTACCTCTAAAGCACAAACAAAAAAAGGTAGTTCAGATAAAATTCGCGCATATAAAATCGCTTTTTTAACTGAAAAATTAAACCTGACAGAAATTGAAGCTCAAAAATTTTGGCCTATTTATAACAAATATGACAAAAAAAGAATAGAACTTCACAAAGAAGAACGTTTTAGTATAAAGAAAAAAATATTAAAAAAAGGAGGTATTGATGAATTATCAGAAAAAGATTCACAACAAATTTTAAAGACAATTCAATCTATTAATAAACAACAGCATGAAGTAAAAACCTTGTTTCAGTACAAGTTATCAAAAATATTATCTTCTAAAAAAATACTTACCTTAAAAATAGCTGAACATGAGTTTAATCGAAAACTTATGAGAAAGTATCGTGCTAATAAGAATAAAAAAAGAAGCTAAAAGCTTCTTTTTTTATTCTTATTTTTTTACCAAGGCTAAACAAACATATAAATTAGGTTTGTTTGCTGTATATTCTTTTAACCAAATTGTTAACTCATTTACTTCATAAGGTAACAATCTATTTAATGCTTTTTCTAGTTCTCTACAAAATAAATCTGTATTAAAACTTACTTTTCTAAGTACAGTTTTTGTGTACTCATACATTGCTCTTGCCATGTTTTTAAAAGGGGGTTAATTGTTTCATTATTACAGAACGTAATTTACAAAAAATTATTCCTTTACAGATGTTAAAATTTTACAAAAAAAGCCGACACTTAAAAAAGTATCGGCTTTAAACATTTAACTTACAAACAATTATAAGTTATTTACCTTTTCTATTAAAGCATTTGCTTTATCTTCTAATTCAACGCTTATCGCTTTAAAATGAGCTTTTTTATTTTCAACATTCTTAGCGTTTATTTTTACTATTAAAGTATCAAACGTTTCAAAAACTTCATCAACAATTGCTTCTGATTTATCTACATCTACATTAGGGTTTAATTGCGCTGTTAATCTACAGATGTCAATAATATCTCCTAAAGTGTAATCAATATCTTTTTTTAAGTTTTTAATGCTTGCCATAATTATTATATTTTTTGCAAAATTAATCGATTTTATCTAATTGAGCTTGAAATTTATCAAAAAATTGTCCTATATGAAATCCATCAACCAAAGCATGGTTTACATTTATTGCGACGGGCATTATTTTTTTACCACTTTCAACTTTTATTTTACCAAAAGACAATTGAGGCACACTATCGTTTTTATTTCCTGAATATGGTTCTTTATGTGCTGTAAAAGACACCCATGGTAAAGCAGAACAATGTATGCAGCCTAAGGAGTATTTTGGAGGAAATAAATCGGTAGAATTTAAAATACGTGCTTTTTCATTTTTAAAATTAAGGCTAAATTCTTCAAAATTATTAGAAAAATCAATATAAGAAAACCCAAAGGTATTATCTAACCTAGCTATTGTTGCTGAAGCATTTACTGTTTCGTAAATAGCAATTTTATCATCTTCAATTCTATATTTAAAATTTTCAATTGCGTTAATAGCCATCATACAAGCATGTAGGTAACGAACAAAAAATGATTGTTTGTTTTCTTTTGCTGATTGATAACATTTAGACACATCAACATCAGCTACAATTCCAAAAGTTGGGTCGGCCAAATTTTTAAAGTGATTAAAATGCTGTTTTCTATTCCACTTTTCAATATCTAAATACTTCATCTACAAGAAATTTAATACATCTGTAATTTTAGAAACTGTTTTATAATTATCAGATTTTTGCTCTTCACTAACTTCTTCATGTGCCCAAGTAGTATGAAACGGTATATGAATTGCTGATGCACCAATTTTAACTAAAGGTAATACATCTGATTTTAATGAATTCCCTATCATTAATAATTCTGACGGATCAATATCTAAATGTTTAATTAATTTTAAATAATCTTTGTCTTTTTTATCACTCATCACTTCTGTATGATGAAAATATTTTAAAATTCCTGATTTTTCTAATTTACGTTCTTGATCTAACAAATCACCTTTTGTTGCAACAATCAACTTATACTTACCTTGTAATTTTTGTAAAACCTCTTCTACTCCATCTAATAAATCAATAGGTTGCTCAAGCATTTCTTTACCTATTTCAAGAATTTTATTTATTGTATTTTGATTTACTTTATTATTTGATATTTCTAGTGCACATTCAACCATCGACAAAACAAATCCCTTTACACCGTAACCGTAAATTTTAAGATTATCAATTTCTTTTTTATAAAGCTCTTGATGAATTTTATTTTCAGTTTCATAACCAGATAATAGTTTAGCAAACTCATTTTCGGCATCTCTAAAATAGGTTTCATTTACCCAAAGTGTATCATCTGCATCAAAAGCAATTACTTTTATGTTAGTCATTTTCTAGTTGTTTTATTGCTTTTTCTAAATCTTCTGGAGTATCAATACCAATACTTTCAACCGACGTTTCTATCATTTTTATTTTTTTTCCAACTTCTAAATACCGAATACACTCTATTTTTTCGGAAGCTTCAATTGGGGTCATTGGGGTATGATAAAAATCGATTAATGCTTTTTTTCTAAACGCATATACACCTTTATGTTTATAGTAAGTAACTTTCAAATCTTTATCTCGATGAAAAGGAATAACGCTTCGCGAAAAGTAAATGGCAAAATCATTTACATCAGTAATTACTTTTACATTATTCGGATTTTCAACATCTTCAATATTTGTCATTGCTACTTTTAAAGACGCTAAATCTATTTCTTCTTTGGTATCTTCTTTAAAAGCCTGAATTAATTTTGATAAAGAAATGGTATCAATAAAAGGTTCATCTCCTTGTACATTTACCACAATATCAACTGGTAAATTTTCAACAGCTTCAGCAATTCTATCCGAACCACACTCGTGGTCTTTTTTACTCATTATCACTTTTCCGCCTGCCTCTTGCATTGTTTTAAAAATAACATCAGAGTCAGTTACCACATATACTTCATCAAATAATTTTGTTGTAACAGCTGCTTCATAAGTTCTAACAATTACCGGTTTTCCTCCTAAATTTTTCATTAATTTTCCAGGAAAACGAGATGCATTGTAACGTGCAGGAATCATTGCTATTATTTTCATAAAATCTGTTTATTTAGACACTTCAAAGATACGTATTTAAACAGTTTTTAAAACTTTATAAATACTCACTTATTAAAAGTTTAATATTAATATTTTTATCTTTTTATTTTTTAACAAAAACTTTTGTTACATTTGAGGTACACTATGAATACACTTTTACGTACATATACCACTACTTTACACATTATTATTTTAATAATGTGTAACACCCGTATGCAAAAAAAATATGTGTATATAAAAAGTGCTCCAAAAAAAAGACTTAAACAGCGGTTTTAAAATCCGATATTTAATACAAACTACAAAAGGTGCTTTTTATAAAAAGCACCTTTTTTTATTTAACAACATTTTAAATTTTATATAACTATGAACATCTTAAAAATTACCAAGCAAATTAACATGTATTTACAAACTACAATGTTTTTAATACGAAATGTCTTTTTTACAACACCCAAACTTCCACCTATAAATCCTTAAAAAAATGAATACTTACATAGAACTAAAAAACAATCCTTCATATTTTATTGTTAACAAAAAACAGGTTAACAAAAACAAAACGCTAAAAACTTCAATCTTATACAACAAAATTGAATCGAGCGTAAACTCTTCACTAACATATTATAAAAACTCTTTAAACTTAAGTTTTAAAAACATTGAGTTTGATATTATTAAAAATGCTTATCTAAACGATAAGCTTATTATAAAAAATAATATAAAAAAATTAAGTGATACCGAAGTTATACTTTATATAACCGTATCTAAAAAAGAAGAAAAAAAACAAAACATTATATGTAAAGCTACATTTGGTTATAGCTTACAAAAAATTGCTTAAAATTATTTTTATGAATTACAGGCTTAATAATTTTAAGCCTGTTTTACTTTATATACACCTCTAAAAGTTTTGCATTTTCGGTTATAACATTAATCTTTTTTATACAAGCAGGTATTAAAATTGTTTCACCCATTTGTAGTTTTTCTTGTTGATTTTTATACTCAAATATCGCAGTTCCTTCTACACACATATAAATCACAAAACTGTCTTTGTCTTCATGATTTGGCATATAATCTTTTGTTAGATGTAAAAAATTAGTAGTAAAATATTTACAATCTACAATATTAGATGGGTTGTTTTTCTTTTTAAGATATTCTGCCTTATAATTTGATTTTGCTGAATAATCAATAGCATCCAAGGCTAAATCTACATGCAAATCTCTTTCTTTACCTTGATTATCTCTTCTACTCCAATCAGATATACGATAGGTAACATCTGATGTTTCTTGTATTTCAGCTAACAAAACGCCTTTACCTATAGCATGTACTCTTCCTGCAGGCACTAAAAAAGTATCTCCTTTTTTCACAAAATCAACATTTAATAGTTCTAATTCATTGCCTGAATTTATGGTTTGTAAAAATGTTTTTTTATCTGACTCTTCAGAAAAACCAACTATAATTTTTGCTTTTTTATCAGCATTCACCACATACCACATTTCTGTTTTACCTAACGAATTGTGTCTTTTTTGTGCCAAAACATCATTAGGGTGTACTTGTAAACTTAATTTTTTCTTAGCATCAATAAATTTAATAAGTAGCGGGAATTTATCTTTAAAAATTTGATACACTTTTTCACCTAAAATATCTTGTTTAAATTCTTTTATAAGATCATTTAAACATTTCCCTTTTAGGTTACCATTACTAACTACAGAGATATCTTTATCTATACCAGAAATCTCCCAACTTTCACCAATGTCTGTTCTATCTGATTGCTTATTAAGTAGTGTTTTTAATTTTTCTCCTCCCCAAATTTTAGGTTTCAAAATTGGCTCAAATCGTAGTAATTGATCTATCATAAAAATTATCCGCTATAAGTTACGTAGTTTCTTGGTGTTTCATACAAGGTAACTTTTAAGTCTAAAAATTCAGGAATACTTACACGTAATTTGTTAAATATTACAACAGATATATTTTCTGCTGTGGGAATTAAATTTTTAAAATCAACAACGTCAAGGTTTAAGTTTTTATGATCAAAAGCATCTTCAATTTCAGTCTTAATCAAATTTTTTAGTATTCCTAAATCATATACATAACCCGTTTCTGGGTTTATTTCGCCTGTTAAGGAAACAATTAACTCGTAATTATGCCCGTGATAATTAGGGTTGCTACATTTACCAAAAACCTCTTTATTTTTTTCATCTGACCAACTCGGGTTAAACAACCTGTGAGCGGCGTTAAAATGTGCTTTTCTATGTACAGTTACTCTAGGCATTATTTAATGTTTCGTACGATTCTTTAAAAATAATTTTAAACCAAGCTGTATAAATTTCTGGTTTATCTTCTATGTCTTTTTTTACCGCCTCTAAAGTCATCCATTTATAAGACTCAACTTCTTCTTTATTAATATTTGGCTGTTCATTAAAACATCCCACCATTACATGATCTAGTTCATGCTCGGTTAATCCGTTATCAAAAGGCGCTTTGTAAATAAACGAAAACACTTCTTTTAAATCACAAACAAAACCCATTTCTTCCTGTAATCTTCTTTTACCAGCAGCTAAATTTGTTTCTCCATTTCGCTGATGAGAACAACAGGTGTTAGTCCATAATAAAGGCGAATGATATTTATCAGCTGCCCTTTGTTGCAACATCAGTTCTTTTTTATCATTAAAAACAAAAACCGAAAATGCTCTATGCAATAAAGCTTTTTCGTGCGCCTCAATTTTCTCCATCAATCCTATTTGATTGTCTTGCGCGTCTACTAATATTACCTGTTCTTTCATTGATTAATTTTACGAAAAACAAACTTACAAAATAGATAGCAGTTCAACAATTAAACCTTTTGAACAGTTAGCATTAAAACGTATCTTTGCAACCTTAAAATTTATAGATGAGTTTTTTAGAAGAAATACAGAAAAGACGAACATTCGGAATTATATCTCACCCCGATGCTGGTAAAACTACTTTAACTGAAAAGTTACTTTTATTTGGTGGTGCAATACAAGAAGCCGGAGCCGTAAAAAACAACAAAATAAAAAAAGGAGCTACTTCTGATTTTATGGAAATTGAGCGTCAGCGTGGAATTTCGGTAGCTACTTCGGTATTAGCTTTTATCTATAAAGACAAAAAAATAAATATTTTAGATACGCCTGGTCACAAAGATTTTGCTGAAGATACTTTTAGAACTTTAACAGCTGTTGATAGTGTGATTGTGGTGATTGATGTTGCTAAAGGTGTTGAGCCACAAACCGAAAAATTAGTCGAAGTTTGTCGCATGCGAAAAATACCAATGCTCGTATTTATAAATAAATTAGACCGTGAAGGTAAAGACGCTTTTGATTTATTAGACGAAGTTGAGCAAAAATTAGGCTTACGCGTTACGCCAATGAGTTTTCCTATAGGAATGGGGTACGATTTTAAAGGTATTTATAATATTTGGGAGAAGAAACTAAACCTTTTTTCTGCTGAAAATAAAACTACCATTTCTGAAGGTGTGGTTTTTGACGATTTATCAAACCCACAGTTAGATGAAATTATTGGTGAAACTGCTGCCGAAACCTTGCGAGAAGAATCAGAGTTAGTTTATGAAGTATATCCTGAATTTAATCAAGACGAATATTTAGCTGGTGATTTACAACCTGTCTTTTTTGGTTCTGCTTTAAATAATTTTGGTGTAAAAGAATTGCTAGATGCTTTTATTGAAATTGCACCACAACCACAACCTAAAAAAGCTGAGGAACGTTTAGTGGATTCGAAAGAAGAAAAACTATCAGGATTTGTGTTTAAAATTCATGCAAATATGGATCCTAAACACAGAGACCGACTTGCTTTTATAAAAATTGTTTCAGGTACTTTTAAACGAAACTCTCCATACCTTCATGTTCGTAATGGTAAGAAAATGAAATTTTCGAGCCCAAATGCCTTTTTTGCTGAAAAGAAAGAAATTGTAGACGAATCTTTTCCTGGCGATATTGTTGGTGTACACGATACTGGGAATTTTAAAATTGGTGATACTTTAACCGAAGGTGAAAAATTAAACTTTAAAGGAATTCCAAGTTTTTCTCCAGAGCATTTCCGTTATGTAAACAATGCCGACCCAATGAAATCTAAACAATTATACAAAGGTTTAGACCAATTAATGGACGAAGGTGTAGCGCAATTATTTACCATGGATATGAATGGTCGTAGAATTGTAGGTACCGTTGGTGCCTTACAATACGAAGTTATTCAATATCGTTTAGAGCATGAATATGGAGCAAAATGTAGTTACGAAAACATTGCTGTTCATAAAGCTTGTTGGGTACAACCTGAAGATGAAAAAAACGAAGAGTTTAAAGAATTTAAGCGTGTAAAACAACGTTATTTAGCTAAAGATAAAGAAGGTAAATTAGTGTTTTTAGCCGATTCTGCTTTTACCATTCAAATGACACAAAGTAAATACCCATCCGTAAAACTACATTTTACCAGTGAGTTTGAATAGCCAATAATTGGCTTTTAATATTTTTTAGAAAATGGAAAACAAAAAACATTCTATCATTTCGAGAAATAAAGAAATTTTTTTTAAGACATTAATTTCTTTGCTCTTTTTTCTATGTTCTTTTTTCTCTTTTTCTCAACAAAACCTTTCCTCTTTAAAAGGGAAACAACTGCACAATAAAGTTCGTTTAAACTTTATTCCTGTTCAAATGCCTACGGATGAGTTTCCTAATTTAAAACCAACTATGGGATTGGCTGGTTTACATTATCAAATACCAATTAACAACTGGTTATATGGTGGTGCAGGATTTCATTTTGCTGTAACTGGTGACCAAGGAGGTTTATTTACCTTAGGTGCAGAAATTGGGGTAAACAAACAACTTTATAAAAACATTTATTTTGATGCCAACTTCCATTTTGGTGGTGGTGGTGGATACCGTAATTTGATAAACGATGGCGGATTTATAAATCCGAATATTGGATTGCAATACAAAAAAAACAACTATTCGTTTGGGGTGCAATACAGTCACTTAAATTTTTTATCAGGTAAAATAAAAAGTAATTCTGTTTCAGTTTTTGTTGAAATACCGAGTGTTTTACGTTTTACCGATTACAATAAAGCTCATAAAGATTTTATCGCTGACAATCTTTCTTCCGATGATTTTTGGAGCAAGCCAATTGTAAAAAACGCACAACAAGTTCGTTTCGACTTTTTTAAGCCGATAGGAAATTCTAAAAAAGATAACGGTGATGCTTTAAACGAAACCTTATATGTTATTGGATTTGAATATCAGAAATACGTATCAGAAAACACCTTCTTATTTGCTCATACAGATGCTATTTACAAAGGTTTACGTGCTGGTTTTATGGATTTATTTTTTGGTGCTGGTTATCATCCATATCGATCAAAATACATTAATATTTTCACCAAATTAGGTATTGGTGCTGCAGGTGGTCGTGTGGCTCCTGAAGGTGGATTGATGATTTACCCTTCTGCAGGAGTAGATTTAAAAATTTCAAAAAAACTAGCCTTAAGTGGTCATGCTGGATATTATGGTGCTATTGACGGCGATTTAGAAGCTTATACTTTTGGGTTTGGTTTAAAATACTTTGGCTTAAACGGAGGAACAACCAATGAAGAAAAAAATTACACCAATTTTTATACTCAAGGTTTACGAATTGAAATTCAGAATCAAACCTATTTTAATGTAGCTAAAACTGATGACGTTTACAATGCGACTGAAATTGATTTACAATTAATTGGTTTAAAAGTTAATTACGACCTTAATAAATGGCTTTACATTGCTGGTGAAGCAAGTTTTGCTTACGATGGTCGTTCGGGTGGTTATGCCCATGGTTTAGTAGGTGGTGGAATATATTCTCCCCGATTTTTAAACAACAAAATGCGTGGTTTTGCTGAGATGATGGCTGGTGCTGGTGGTGGTGCAGGTGTAGATACTGATGAAGGAATTATTATTCGCCCAACATTAGGCTTAAGCTATGATGTTAGCAAGAGTATTGCTGTTTTAGCTTCTGTGGGTAAATATTATTCGCCTTTTGGCAATGTAAAATCAAACAATATAAATATAGGTATAAGTTATAACTTATCAACCTTATCAATAAAATAACAAGTACATAGTTTATTTGCGCTAGGGATTGAAGTGGCATCCTTTTATGAAGAATGAATAAAAGATATAACGAAAAGCCCGCTCGAGCGCCCAAAATAATAGTTTAATTAGTAAATAATAGTAAAATGAATAACGGAATTTACGCAAAGTTTAAAACATCGAAAGGTGATGTTTTAGTGAATTTAGAACATGAAAAAACTCCTGGAACTGTAGGTAACTTTGTTGCTTTAGCAGAAGGAAATTTAGAAAATGACGCAAAGCCACAAGGAACTCCATATTATAATGGATTAAAGTTTCACCGTGTAATTGCAGATTTTATGGTGCAAGGTGGATGCCCTCAAGGTACTGGAACTGGAAATCCTGGTTATAAATTTGATGATGAAATTCATGCAGATTTAAAACACGATGCACCTGGTAAATTATCTATGGCAAATGCAGGTCCTGGAACTAACGGTTCTCAGTTTTTCATTACACACGTTGCTACACCATGGTTAGACGGTAAACATACTGTTTTTGGAAGTGTTATTGAAGGACAGGATGTGGTTGATGCTATTGCCCAAGATGATACGATGGATGTTGAAATTATTCGTGTTGGTGAGGCTGCTGAAAAATTTAACGCTGTTGAAGCTTTTAGAACTTTTGAAGGTTCACGTGAAAAACGTGAAGCAGAAGAATTAGCAAAACAAAAAGAATTATTAGATTCTGTTGCTGCTGGTTATGATGAAACTGCATCGGGTTTACGTTATAAAGTTTTACAAAATGGTGACGGAAAACAAGCTACAAAAGGCGCTACGGTTTCTGTACACTACAAAGGTCAATTATTAGACGGTACGGTTTTCGATTCGTCATATAAACGCAAGCAACCAATTGATTTTGCTATTGGTGTAGGTCAAGTAATTGCTGGTTGGGATGAAGGTATTCAGTTACTAAAAGTGGGCGATAAAGCCCGTTTAGTAATTCCATCTAACTTAGCGTACGGTGAAGCAGGTGCTGGAGGTGTAATTCCACCAAATGCAACGTTAATTTTTGATGTTGAATTAATGGATGTAAAATAACACTTGCGTTCTTAATTAAATATATTTATAAAACTCTCTATTGAAAAATGGGGAGTTTTTTGTTTACGCTAAGTTAACTTTCTTAACAATTATTATCATTTTTATTAAAACACATATTACAATTACATAAACTGTAAATGGGTTTGATTTTTCATCTTTACAATGTAAAAAAACAACAAATGAAAAAATTTATCCCCCTGATTATTATTAGCATATTCTGTTTTAACTACACGAATATTTACAGTCAAGCTGTTTGTGAAACTCCGACCGAAAATGTTATCGATTTAAATGAAATATCTATAAAAAAATGTGATATTAAAGAAGAAAAAACTACAACTAGAAACATTATTAAAACTAAAGTTTCTAGAAAAAGGATGAATCACAGAAATAGAAAAATTGATAAAAAACAAAATAAATTAGCCACATCTAAAAAGGTGTTATTTACGTTAGTTGAAGAAATTCCGATGTTTGAATCTTGTAAAAAATCAACAAAATCCTCTAATAAAAAATGCTTTAAAAGAAGGATTAACAAGCATTTTTCCAAAAACTTTCATATAGAAAAATTTGGTGATAGAATGATTAAGGATAAAATTTTTATACAATTTAGCATTGATCTTTATGGTAAAGTAATAAATCCACAAATTAAAAGTAAAAATAAAGATAAATTACTTCATAGAGAGTTAAGCAGAATACTTTATAAACTACCAAACTTTACCCCTGGTAAAGAAAAAGGGCTTCCGGTTATTGTTACTTATTCGTTTCCTTTTAACCTAACACTAAACTAAATAATATTACGTTATTTTATTAATAAAGAAAATATTAACAAAACAAGTTTTTTTTTAGAAATAAAGCAATAAAAAGAATATTATTATCATAACAAATCTATATTTTACACATAACACAGGTAATAAATTATAACATAAAAACAGCACCTTTATAAACTAAAAAAACAAACTTACTACAATAAAAACGTAGTTATCAATACATTAAAATAAAAATAAGTTTGATTATATAATATTTTTTCATATTTTTACATCATTAATAAAAGTTAACGACTCTTGTTAACCCCTTAAATAGAGTTTGATTATGAAGAAATTTCCCTTATTAGTTATAGCCGTACTTATGTCTATCACTGCTGCTGCACAAGAAGTTTGTGCTACTTCTGATGAATCTATAGCAGATCCAAACAGTATTACAAAATGTGCTATTGAAGATACCGATGGTGGAGGTAAAAAGCAATTAACCATTGAAGTATCAACAAGAAGACGTGTTGTTCGTAAAAAGAATGAGGCTGTTTCTGCTATTGGTGGAAATACTACTTCTCAAAAAGTGGCGAATATTAAGAAAAATACTTTATTAGTTGGTAAACTTGAGTTAGAAGATAATTCTGAAACTATTGAAAGAATACCTTTTAACCTTGTTGAGGAAATTCCTTTATTTTCTAAATGTAACAATGTTCCATTAATAAAACAATCTAAGTGTTTTGAAACTCAAATGCACAAACATATTATAAAAAACTTTAGATATCCACAAGATGCTATTGATGCAGGTGTTCAGGGAAGAGTACTTGTACAGTTTACCATTGACGAACAGGGTAATGTTGCTACAGTTCAAATGAGAGGGCCTAAAGGAGGTTCTTCATTAGAAGCTGAAGCTAGTAGGATTGTAAATAAACTTCCAAAATTTATTCCTGGTAAACATAATGGTAAGGCTGTAAAGGTTAAATACGGTGTTCCAATTACATTTAAACATCCTGATGCTAGTGTGGTTAAAAACACTACCAAAAGAACAATAAAAAAAGGAGTTAAGAAAACTATTAAAAAAGAAAAATTAATTACTGACTTCGTTAAATTTAATGATGTACAAACTATTCCTTTATTTAATGCTTGTTTAAAAGCTAAAGACAGTGAGAAAATCAACTGTTTTAACAGCAGAATGATTAGTCATATTCAAAGAAATTTTAACTACCCAGAAGCTGCCGCTACACAAGGTATTGAAGGTAAAGTTTGGGTTCGTTTCATTATAGGTAAACAAGGTAAAGTAAGTAATATTAGAATGAGAGGACCTGAAAACGGAGAACTTTTAGAGCAAGAAGCAAAAAGAATGGTTTCCAAACTTGCTACTTTTGTTCCTGGTAAGCATGATGGAAAACTTGCTAATGTTGAATATTTTATTCCTATTAACTTTACATTACAAAATCAATAAAAAAATTTTACGTAAACAATAGAAAAAGAGTCTTAAATTATATATAATTTAAGACTCTTTTTTGTGATTAAAAAAATATATATTTTTACGTAAAAATATTAGTACAAAATTAAAATAGTTATACGTTGAGTAACTTGTAACACAACAAATCTAAATAAATAGAAGTTGGTAGTTAATTATTAATTTAGATTGATAAATTTTAAGACGCTAACTCAAAAGTTTGTAACTTTTAAAATCTCAGGATTAAATTATTTATAGTTTAATCCTGTTTTAAAATATGAACTCCCCTATTCCTGATTAACATGGTCAATTTTTTAGCACTTTCTCTAAGGCATAAAATACTGATTTCATAACCACATCAAGCGCGTTAGTAACGAGAGTTTATTTTTGATGTATTTTTTAATTTTTCTATTTAGGTTTTCTTATAAGTTTGGTAATGTAAATGATTATTCTAATTTCAATAAGAAAGATGAAAACACGGTGAGTGCAACCTAATTGTTTTTCAACTTTTAATGACGTAAGAATACTTGGCTATCATTTAATCTTTGAAACCTTTTAAAACTGATTTGGGTACCTATTTTATTGATCAAATATATATTTTTTACATGTTAATAGTAAGCTTCTTTTACCAATCCAAACTACATAACAACAAAGGTTTCTTATTTAACATACAGTATTGATTCGTTTAGTGAAAGTTAAGTAAAATTGTTTTATTGTATCAGTAACCCTATTAAATTGTCGATTGCTGTAATTATTACCAAGTTTAGTGTCTTTACTTTTATAGTTATTTTCGTGATTTAAATGAGTATCTAACTCATTTTCTAATAACTTTTTAATATCTTGTTTATGTAGCTTTTCTAAAAAAAAGGTTAACTCAAGTACATTCGTAATTTATTTTAAAAAGGTCTTCATTTAATAATTATTTTAGTTTTGACCCATGTAATATTTAAAATTAATGAATAAAAAAACCTCAGATTATAATTTAATCTGAGGTTCTAAAACAGTTCCTTTTAAGTAGTTATATTTTGTTTAGTAGTCTATTTTTTTTATATAGCTCAGTTTAGTTTTCCAAATAGTTAATTTAGTTTTAAATTCTTCTATTCCCTTTCTAACATTTAATACTAACGGATTATCATCTTTAGCATTTGAAATAAAACTTAGATTATTTTCTAATTGCTGAATATCTTTTACACATTCATCTATCTTTTTACGGATAAAGTATTGTTCATTATCTATTTTTTTAAAATCTTCTTGCGACAAATAAGTATCAATGATGTTTTTAAACTTCATCATTTCAATCTCATTTTTACTCATATCTAAGTTACCTAAATGTGCATCTATTGCTTTATTAAATTTTTCATCTAAATGACGAGCATTTCTTGGCAAAGCACCTAAATCTCTCCATTTTAAAATATTTTCTTTTATCGTATCTAATGTTAAGTTTTCAGAAGATTTAATTTCTTCTATGTAAACTTTTTTTGCTTCTACAATGGCTAGTTGCTCTTTATTTTGCTCATTTTTTTGAGCATGAAACCTATCAAAATAATAATTACAAGCATTTTTGAATCGTTTCCAAATATCATCTGAAAATTTTCTTGGTACATGGCCAATTTTTTTCCAGTCTGATTGAATGCGTTTCATAGTATTTGTTGCTTCAATCCAATCTTCACTATCTTTAATACTTTCAGCTAATTCTATTAATGCTATTTTATTTTTTAAATTTTCATTTTGAATATTTTTCTCTGCTTTATAAAAAACATTTTTAGCACTATTAAACTTTTTTGTTGCTTCTTTAAATTTTTGCCAAACTGCTTCGCTTTTATTGTACGGCAATTTTCCTATATCAAAATATTTTTTTCTTAATTTTTCAATTTCGACAATACTCTTTTGCCAATCACTATGTGATTTATTATTAGAAGTATCAAATACATTAATTTGATTTACTACCTCTAATTTTGCGTCAATCATTTCTTGATATTTAGATTTTAATTCTCTAAAATATTGATGACGTTTATCATGTATTTTTTTTGTTGCCTCACTAAACTTATTCCAAACATCTTCTCTATGTTCTTTACCTACTGGGCCTATTTCTTCTTTCCACAATCTATGTAAGTCTTGTAAATCTTTAAATGCTACATTTACATCTACTACATCATTCAAAGCTTCTGCTCGTGAAATTAACTTTAGTTTTTCTTCTAAATTATGTTTAAAATCTAACTCTCTAAAATCTTTATTTAAATGCAATAGGTCATAAAAACGCTCAACGTGATGATGATATATTTTCCAAGTATCGTTATATTTTGTTTTTGGAACTGGCCCAATTGTTTTCCATTTTTTTTGAATCTCTTGAAAATCATTATACATTGTTTTTGCATCTGCATTAACAATTAGTGCTTTTAACTCTTCAATTAAGCTATTTCTCTTGTCAAGATTTTCCTTTAACTGTTTTTCTAACTGTGAATAATAAGCGTCTCTTTTAACCTTATATTCTCCTAATAATTTATTATATTCTGATTTTACTGGGCTTGAAAACTGAAAATCTATAGAGTTTCCTCCTTCTGCTAAAAAAGCTTCCTTTTTTTCAGATAATAAGACACCAAATTTTGTATTAAAAGCATTTTTAAGTGCATCAACATTGGTTTTTAATTGTTGAACTTGATAATTATTCAATAACTTTTTTAATTCTTCAACCAACAACTCTAACTCCATTGCAGCATAATCTAACATTGGTATTGTGTGCTTCTCCTCTGCTTTTTCAGCTTCGTTTGCTACTTCGTTCTCTACTTCATTTACTGCATCATTAGTTTGTTCTTTAATGACTGAATTTTTTTGAACTGTTGGTTCTTGTATTATTTCCTCGTTATTTTCTAACATATCTACAATGTTTGGGTTCCTTTTAGATTTATTTTATAAATATACGGATTCTTATAGAATACCAAATTTTATTTTAAACTAGTTATCACTATTCCATATCTTCCAAGCTTTTTCGGCTTGTTGCTCTAGCATTTCTAATCCATTCTTTACTACTGCTCCTTTTTCTTTTCCTTTTTTTAAAAACATCGTTTCAGTTGGATTATATATTAAATCAAATAATAAATGCTTACTTGTTATAAATTCATAAGGAATACTTGGAAATTCTTTAATATTAGGATGTGTACCTAAAGGAGTACAGTTAATTATTAAATAATTAGACTGAATAGTTTTACTAATTACATCTTGATAAGAAATTTCTTTCTTCCCCTTAGGATTCCTTGATACAAATTTATATTTTATATTTTGTTTTTTTAACACATAAGCTATAGCTTTTGAAGCACCTCCTGTTCCTAAAATTAATGCTTTTGTATGATGTGCTTTTAATAAAGGTTTTAATGATTTTTTAAAGCCATATACATCTGTATTAAACCCTTTTAGTTTTCCTTTTTTTGAAATTTTCACTGTGTTTACAGCTCCTATTTTTTGTGCTTTTTTATCTATTTTATCTAAAAAATTAAAAACTTCTAATTTATACGGAATCGTAACATTCATTCCTTTTAAAGTACCTTTGTATTCTTTTATTTTTTCAGGAAGTTGATTGATTGATTGAATATCAAAATTTATATATTCACTATTATCTAATTTCAATTTTTTAAACTTTTCTGTAAAATATCCCTTAGAAAATGAATATGAAATATTTTTACCAACTAAAGCGTAAATACTTTTATTTTCTTTTTTTTCCATAAAAATCGATTATTAAAATTAAGGCAATACCTAAAAGAATAAACATGATTGAAATCCATGTTTGAGTTATTGAAAAATCAGGAATAAAACGTTCGTAGTTTTCAACTATTTTATTTCCTTTTTGATCTAATAAAAAGTTTTTGTTTTTTATTTTAAATATTGTTTTTTTCCATGGCCAAACAATACCTAAAGAGCCGGTGATAAATCCGATAATTATTGCTGTTACAATTTGGTTCCATTTTTTTAAAACATATCCTAATATATGAGACATAGATACCAATCCAAAAGCTGATCCTGCTGTAAAAACAGTTATAATTTTTAGATATTTAATTTTTGTTTGATCTTTTAAAACTTCAAAATTACCAGATAAAACATTTACTAAAACCCCTCCTAAAACATTTACACTATCAACTAATAATAATACATAATTACCTAATAATATTAAAATAAATGAGCCTGATAAACCTGGTAAAGTCATTCCTGAAACACCAATAATTCCACAAATAAACACAAACCAAAGATTGTCATTTTCTTTTGCAGGAGTCATAAAACTAATAAATATTCCGATTGAAATACCGATAATTAATGAAATAACGTTTTTAAGTTTCCAGTCATTAAAATCTTTTGAAATGTAATAAATAGATCCTATTATCATTCCGAAAAACCATGACCAAACATAGCCTTCATAATTTTTTAGAAAGTAATCTAAAATTAAAGAAATACTAAAATAACTAAACATACTCCCAAGCATCACCAATGCCAAAAATTGCAAGTTCGTATATTGTACAAAGCTTTTAAACCTACCTCTTAGCAAAAGCATAAAGGCTTTACCATTTATTTTTTGAAAAGAATAAATAAGCTCATTATAAAACCCCATTACAAAAGCAACCATACCGCCTGAAACCCCAGGAACTTTGTTTGCTCCTCCCATAATTAATCCTTTAAAAAAAAGACTAGTTTTTTCAGATAAAGTACGTTTGATATACATCTTTATTTATTAGATAACTAAAATATTATTGCTGCTTTACTGCAATTTTTTCGAGTATTAAAATTAATACGAATCCTAAAATTATTAGTGCAGATGCATAAATTATTTGCGAGTCTCCTTCATAAGAAAAAGGAGAAATAGAAAGTTCGTTAAAGGGTACTTTTTCGCCGTGAGAATTTGTTCTAAAAGTTAGTACTTTTTTCCATGGCCATATTTTATTTAAAGAACCAATTATAAAACCTGTTAAAACCGCTAATGTGTAATTTTTATAGTTTTTAAATAAGTACTTTAAAATTCTAGAAAAAGACAATAATCCAATAATAGCTCCTGCTCCTATAGCTGCTATAGTTGTAATATTTCGATTATTTACTGCTTCTAAAACGGGTTTGTAAGCCCCTAAAAGCACTAATATAAAAGAACCTGAAATACCTGGTAAAATCATCGCACAAATTGCTATTGCACCTGCAAAAAACATAAAAAGTGTTGAGGAATTTTCAGATATCATAGGATTTAAAGTGGTAATATAGTATGCTAATACAGCTCCTAAAATAGCTAACACAACCGTTATTATATTCCATTTTGTAATTTGTTTAGCTATATATATTATACTTGCTAAAACTAATCCAAAGAAAAAAGACCATAATAAAATTGGATGGCTTATTAACATCCAAGAAATTACTTTTGCTAAAGATATAATACTGATAAAAACACCAACAAAAAGAGATGCTAAGAAGTTACCATTTAACTGTTGCCAAGCTGCTTTTATTCCTTCTTTTTTTAATGTTTTAAAAAGTTTTAAATTAATATTACTAATTGAGTTTAGTAACTCTTCATAAATTCCTGAAATAAAAGCAATAGTTCCTCCTGAAACCCCAGGAACAACATCTGCAGCTCCCATTGCCATTCCTTTTAATATTATTACAAGGTAATCTTTACTTGTTCTGTTCATATAAATTGATTAATCTTTTTTCTTTGCTGGTTTAAATTTAATTAACTTATTTTTTTTAAGTTGTAATGTGTCTATTTTTATTGATTTCTTTTTTTTCTTTAATCCTAATTTTTTACCTAAATCTGATAAGTTATTAAAATTAACCTGATATGAAAGACCAATACCTTGTGTATAACCTTCTTCTTCTGTAGAGTATTGCACTTCGTTTTGTCTATTAAAAACAGTACCTCTTAAACTACCTTCTTCATTTAATAACACCTCTACTTTTACTTCGCCAACTACACTTGTTTGGGTATTTGCTCCAACAGGAACACCTACTTTACCATTTACTAAAACGCGATCACTTAATTGTGTTGTAATAGATACATCAACCTGATCATCTGATCTTAAATCATTTACATTACCTCTATCTCCTTGCGTATAACCTAATCCTAATTGAAACTTATTATCTTTATTATTTAACATATCTGTTAAAATACTTGATGCTATTTCTGAGGCAGTTCCTGTTAAACCAGAAGCTGCGCTATTACCTATTGCATCTTCATTATAAAAGGTTCCGAAAGCTAATAAAAAAGAAAAATGTTGCATTTTCGTATTTAAATCGTTTCCGTTTAATATAAACTCTAACTCAGAGGCAACTGTAGAGTTTGCGTTTGGAATTTTTATATCAAATTCTTGTTTAGAATTAAATAGACCTCCTGTTATTTTTGTGTATAAGTCTATCGGTATTTTACGGTTAGAATTAATATTATCTAACAATTGTGCTGGATTTGCTTTGGTTTGGTAAATGGCGGTTAAATCTAATTCTGCTTCATACGGATTACCATTCCACGCTATGGTTCCTCCTTTTTGAACGGTAAAAGGTTTTGATATTCCTGCGTATTTAAAATTATATAGTCCTTTGTCTATTTCAAAATCGCCATACATTTTAAATTTACCTAGCGTATTTATATCAATTCTTAAATTACCTTCACCACTACCTTTTAATTCACTCCCAGACACTTTATCTATAACAACCTGTGCAATAGCATCTTTAGTAACTTCTAAATTAATTTTTAAATCGAGCCCCTTTATATCTTTAATACTTTTGTTTATTTTTTCCTCATTTGGTTTACCTGTTTTAAAACGGATTAATTTATAATTATCTATCGTTTTTACATCGTTTAAAGGTATTACAAACACTGTCCCTTTATTTGTTTTTCCTTCTACAACAATATCTAAATTATTTGTAAGTCCTCTAATTTCGGCATTCCCATTTAAAAATCCAGTTCCGTAGTACGATGTTTCTTCTTTCTCTTTTGTATCTAATACTAATAAATTATCAGTATCTATATCTAATTTTAAAAACCAATCTTTAAAGTTTTGGTGTGCAATATAACCTGATAAAGTTCCTTGAGTTTGATGCTTTGTATCCTCTAATAAAACGTTATCTAATTTAAATTGCTGCTCTTCTAAAACAATACTTGTGTTTCCTTTTAAATCAAAATCAATATTTAAATACGGAAATGTTAAACCAGCTTCTTCAAAATTTAAAACCCCTTGAAAATCAGGATTATTTAAATATCCTTTTGCTGTAAAATCTCCTGTTACTTTTCCTCTAAGTTTATCTAAAACTTCTTCTCCTAAAGGACTAAAAGCAGCTATTTCATATTCTTTTAAAGAAACATTTAAATCAATTGTTGGCTTTTCTTTTGATAAATCTACCCCTCCTATTGCTGAAATATTTTTTGCCTTTTCACTTATTAAAGAAAGGTTTACTTTATATTTTTCATATGAATTATCACCTGTTACGTTTAATGCCAAGTCTCCTTGAGATGAATCATTTATATGAAAATTTTCTATCAGCAGATTTCCTTTGGGCGTTAATTTTTTATTTTCTTGTTTAAAATCAACACTACCACTTAGGTCTCCTGTTAATTTCAAATTATCTATTATAGGTAAAAAACTACCTAATTTTACCTTATTAAAATCAGCTTTTAAGTCTTTGTAAGTGGTATCTCTAACAATTCCTTTAAATTGAATTTTTTGCTGTCCAGATTCGAGTGTAAATGGACTTATTAAAAAATTATTTTCTTTTAAATCAAAAGTTACTTTATGTTCTTTGTTTTCTTTATTGTTAACAACCCAATCATACCCTTTATAGTTAAAGGTTGATTTTTGTAAGCCTACAACTGATTTTTGCAACTCATTAATTGTATAATAAAAATCTACATTAAAACTTTCTGTATAATCTATACCTCCTTTAAAAACAGATTTAAAATATAAGGTATCATTTTGTGTTCTATTTAATAAGTTTAACTTTTCTATATTGTAATATTTGGTATTAATTTTACCTGCGGTTAAATGGGTATTGTATAATGGATTTTTATTATCTAATCTTAATATTACGTCTTCTATTTCGTTTTTGTATGCATTTATTTGAGGCGATGTAAATGTTAGTTTTAAAGCATTTTTATCAGAATTAATTTTCCCTTTTAATCTTGTATTTTTACCAATGGATATATTGGGTAAAAACACATCAATAATTTGATTGTAAATTGTAAAATCAAAATCTAAAAATTGATTTGGAGTTACTTTGTTCGGTACATAATTTGTATAAACACTTCCTAAAGCATTTTGAGTTATTGGCATTAACTCTTCAAATGAAAACTTTCCTTTTAGCTCACCTTTAACAATATCTTCTGAGTTAACAGCTATGGTTTTAATACTATCTTTTACGGATGAATTTATTTCAAAAATTTTAAAAGGATATTGTGTTTTTTGATTTGTATACACTACATTTTTAAATATTGCTTTACCTATAATATCATCAAAAGTATTTCCTGAGATATTTAATTTGATTTTCCCTTTTAATTTTGCAATACTATCACGTGTAAATAAGTTTGTTTTTTTTAAATCAATTTTATCAATATTCGCTACAAAATCAAATTTATTTATTGCTGATGAAAAATCTGCTAATCCTTCAAAATTCATTTTAAAGTTAATGTCTCTTGCATCTAATAATCCATCAAATTTTTTATTTTGAAATTGACCATTAACGTTTAAATTTTTATATTCATAATTATTAAAACTAAGACTACTTACCTTTCCAATAATAATAGTATTTATATTGTCTACATTAAACCCTCTACCATTTACATCAGCTTTTAGCGATATTTGGCCAAGTATAGGATCGTTAGTAAAAACTCCTAAATCAAATTTATCAAACTCTACTTCACCCACATAAGCTGCTTCATCAATATTATCTATTTCTGTTAATTGTAAGTCAGATATTATAGTACCAATTTCTGATTTTACAGAAAGTGTTGCATTCATTTGTTCAGGAGTAATCCTAACAATTCCGTTAAGAGAAAAGTTTCCTAATCGCTGAAACTCTGATGGTAATGACTTACCCAATAAATTAGGAAGTACGTTTTTTAATTGAAAATAATTTGCCGTTACATTATCAAATTCAGCGTCAAAAACAAAACCTCTACTTGTTTTTATAGCATTAACAAACCCCATATTTCCAATTACTTTCATTCCATTTTTAGAATGAAGTTTAACATTATTGGCGCTAAAGTTATTTAATACACCTTCCATGACTCCTGTAAAATACAAAATATCATTTCCGTTTAACTCATTATATAATTTATTTAAATCTTTAATTGCAAGAGCACTTTTTGATAATTGTGCTTTAAAGTTTACCTTATCATTAAAATTAACGAAATCTTTACGGTTGTATGTTAATTTTATATCTCCTTGTAATTTTGAGGCATTGTTGGTTTCTAATAGTGTATTTTTAAAATCCATGTATTTTTTAGTATACATAAAATCTGTAGAAAAATTAACTACCTTAATACCTCTATTTTCAGTAAAATTCATTTCTCTCATTTTAAGAGAAACATTAGGTCCTACAATTGAAAAGTTTAATAAATTACCACTTGCATTATAAGCTGCAAATTTTAATGGCTTTTTATCGTTTTCATCAAGTAATTTAAAAGTTAAATTTTCAATAGCAATTTTATCGCTTCCTAAAACAAAAGGAGTTGCCAAACTATCTCGTGGTTTACCATCTTCAAAGCTATCTAAAAAAACAGCCATGTTATCATTTTTTTCTCCTTTATAGGTTCTCATATTAAAATAAGCGCCTTTTAAAGAAGCTTCGCCTAAATCAACGCGATTTTCTAATACTTTTTTGGCATTTAGTAGTGAAGTGCTTAAATTTTGAACAAAAATAAGGGTATCTTTATGATGGTCTCTTATTTCAATTTCTTTTAACTGAACGCTTCCTAACCACGATAAATCAATTCTTTTTACAACAATATTAGTATTAAACTCTTTATTAACCCAATTTGTTGCTTCTTTTGCTAACTTACTTTGTACATAAGGTAATGATAGTAAAATAATAAGCAAGATTATAAAAAGCAACACGTACTTTAAGAATCTCCATAGTATTTTACCTAATTTTTTAATAATAGTACCTTTCATAAAATGACCAACAAATGTAATCAGCTAACTGCAAAAATGCTGCCTTATTTTAAAGAAATATTAATTTTAACGAAATTCTAACGCAATATCGATATTTTTGCATTTTAATACAAAAAACATTGAGTACAAAAAACAGCTATATCTTAGGTATTGAAAGCTCTTGTGACGATACAAGTGCTTCGGTAATTTACAACGGAAAAGTAATAAGTAACGTGGTTGCTAATCAAGAAATACACGCTAAGTATGGTGGTGTAGTTCCTGAACTTGCCTCAAGAGCGCACCAACAAAATATTGTTCCGGTAGTACAGCAAGCTATTGAACAGGCTAATATTACTAAAAACGATTTAAATGCTATCGCCTTTACTCGTGGTCCTGGCTTAATGGGTTCGTTATTGGTTGGTACTTCCTTTGCTAAATCTTTTGCCTTAGGATTAAACATTCCATTAATAGATGTGAACCATATGCAAGCACATATTTTGGCGCATTTTATTGATGAAGAGGATAGTAAAACCCCACCTTTTCCTTTTGTATGTTTAACCATAAGTGGCGGACATACACAGATTGTAAAAGTTAGCAATTATTTTGATATGGAAATTTTGGGCGAAACTATTGATGACGCTGTAGGTGAAGCCTTTGATAAATCAGCTAAAATATTAGGTTTACCTTATCCGGGTGGCCCATTAATTGATAAATATGCTCAGTTAGGAAACCCGAAAGCCTACCAATTTACAAAACCTAAAGTTGGTGATTTACAGTTTAGTTTTAGTGGATTAAAAACAGGTATTTTACGTTTCATTCAAAAAAACGTGAAAGAAAACCCTAATTTTATTAAAGAAAACTTACATGATATTTGTGCCTCTATTCAATACACTATTGTTGAAATATTGATGGAGAAATTAAAAAACACTGTAAAACAAACCGGTATTAAACATATTGCCATTGCTGGTGGCGTTTCGGCAAATTCAGAAATTAGAAAACGCTTAACACTTGCCGAAAAACATTGGGGATGGACAACCTATATTCCTAAATTTGAATACACTACCGATAATGCCGCAATGATTGCTATTGCTGGCTACTTAAAGTATTTAGATGCCGATTTTTCTGATATTTCAGTTACCGCTAAAGCACGTTTAAAAGTTACCGAATAAAAAAACCTCTTCGAAATAAAATCATTATGAATAGTTTTAAAAACAGATTTTTATTTAATGTTACGTATTACTTTTTATGGGTAACTTATTTTTTACTTGCTCGTTTTTTATTTTTAACTTTTTATTTTGATAAAACTATTGAGTTAGGTTTTATTACTATTTTAAAAACCTTCTTATACGGAATTCAATTAGATTTTTCGTTTGCAGCATATTTAACTGCTATTCCGTTTTTAATTATTATTTTTTCTATTTGGATACCCAAAAAAATTATATCTTATTGTATTAAAACATACACCTTTATCCTCATTTTTGGTATTACTTTATTAATGTTAATTGATATTATTTTATATAGATCTTGGGGAGTTCGTATCGATGCTACATTAGTAAGTTATTTAAGTAACCCTAAATTAATGTTAGCTTCTGTTGCTACAATACAACTTATAGGTGGTGTTTTTATATGGATTCTTATTTCTCTTATCATAATTTATTTTTTCAATAAAGTAATCCGAAAAATCACCAATAATTTAACGAAAGGTTCTTTTTTAGAAATACCTATTTTACTTTTAATGATTGGTTTTTTAATTATTCCTATACGAGGCGGATTTGCAAATATTCCTATCAACCAAAGTAATGTATATTTTTCTACAAAAATGTTTGCTAATCATGCGGCAGTAAATTTTATTTGGAATTTTGCCAACACATTAACCCATAAAATAGATGATAAAAACCCGTACAAACATTATAAAGAAAAGGTTGCTGAAAATATTATAAACAAAACAAGAAATCAACTTTTAATAGGATCTGATACTATTTTAAACATCAAAAAACCTAACGTTATCCTGCTTATTTGGGAAAGTTTATCTGCAAAATCTGTAGCAGTATTAGGAGGTACACATAATGTTACCGAAAATTTAAATAAATTATCAGAAGAAGGTATTTTATTTACCAATTTTTACGGAAATGGCGATCGAACCGACAAAGGTGTTCCTGCAATTTTAAGTGGTTATTATCCACAACCTACAACCAGTATCATGAAAATGCCACATAAATCAAAATCACTACCTACATTAACCAAAGAAATGAAAAATTTAGGGTATAATACCGGGTTTTATTATGGTGGCGACAGTAATTTTGGTAATATGATTACCTATTTACGCAACGGTAGTATTGATAAAATTATAGACGGGGCCGAATTTGATAAAGAAAATTGGAATTCGAAATGGGGTGCGCACGATCATATTTTTTTAGATCGTTTTATGAAAGATTTATCTGAACCAACACTACAACAACCATTTTTTCAAATCGGACTAACCTTAACAAGTCACGAACCTTATGAGTTTCCTGATGAATACAAGTTCGGAAAAGATTCTGAAGAAAACTTATACAAAAGTGCACAGGCTTATACTGATAAAGCAATTGGTAAATTTATTGAAGATGCTAAAAAACAACCTTGGTGGCATAATACATTAATTGTAATTATGTCTGATCACGGACATCCATTACCAAAGCACGAAGGTTATTTTAACGCTCCTAAAAAGTTTCAAATACCAATGGTTTGGTTAGGTGGCGCATTAGCAAAAACAGGAATTACAATTGATAACTTTAGTGCCCAAAGTGATTTTGCATATACATTAACCGATTTACTAAACGGAAATTCGAAACAATTTGAATACGGAAAACATATTTTTAACAACTCTAAAAATCAGTATGTTCATTATGTTTTTAACAAAGGATTTGGTACTATTTCTAAAAACGGAACATTTGTTTACGATTATGTTAGCAACAAACCCGTAATTAAAAAAGGAAATTACAAACCTTTAGATTCTTTAGGAAAAGCAATTAGCCAAAAAGCCTATCAAGATTTTTTAGATAGATAAGACAATCAACCTTATAAATCAATTTCTTTTAATGCTTTTATATTATTGCGCTCTAAAAAGGCATCAATAGTTTCAAAATGCTCAATAACACGTTGGTCTTTAAATTCGAATACTTTTTCTGATAAACCTTGTAGGAAATCACGATCGTGAGATACCAAAATTAAAGTTCCGTCAAAATGCATTAAAGCTTCTTTTATCACATCTTTAGATCGTAAATCTAAGTGATTTGTAGGCTCATCTAAAATTAACACATTTACAGGTTCTAGCAATAATTTAACCATTGCTAAACGTGTTTTTTCTCCACCCGAAAGCACTTTTACTTTCTTTTCAATATCATCGCCAGCAAACATAAAACGTCCTAAAATGTTTTTTATTTGAGTTCTTATATCACCCTCTGCAACCTCATCTACGGTTTGAAAAACGGTTAATTCAGGGTCTAATAATGAGGCTTGATTCTGTGCAAAATATCCAACCTTTGCATTATGCCCTAAGCCACATTCGCCTTCAAAATCTATTTCGCCCATAATAGCTTTTATCATGGTTGATTTTCCTTCTCCGTTACGCCCAACAAACGACACTTTTTCGCCACGAGCAATTGAAAAACTAGCCTCTTCAAAAACGGTCAAATCGCCGTATTTTTTGGTTAAACTTTCTACTTTTACAGGATAATCTCCCGAACGTGGTGAGGGCGGAAAACGTAATTTTAACGACGTTGTATCTACCTCATCTATCTCAATAGGAACAATTTTTTCTAACATACGCACTCGCGATGCAACTTGATTTGTTTTAGAATACGTTCCTTTAAAACGCTCTATAAATCCTTTAATATCAGCAATTGTTTTCTGTTGTTCCTGGTAGGCTTTTATTTGATGTGAACGACGTTCTTTTCTAAGCTCTAAATAATGCGAATAATTCGCTTTATAATCGTGAATCGTTCCCATGGTAACCTCAATAGTTCGGTTGGTAATATTATCGATAAATGCTTTATCGTGCGAAATTACCACAACTGCTTTGGCTTTGTTTAATAAAAAGTTTTCTAACCAAATCACTGATTCTATATCTACGTGATTCGTAGGCTCATCTAATAAAATTAAATCGGGTTTTTGTAATAAAATTTTAGCCAATTCAATTCGCATACGCCAACCACCACTAAACTCTGATGTTAGCCTATCAAAATCTTCTTGCTTAAATCCTAATCCTTTTAGTGCTTTTTCTACCTCAGCTTCGTAATTTACTTCTTCTAATGCGTAATAACTTTCGCCTAAATCCGTAACACGCTCAATAATTTTCATGTATTCTTCCGATTCGTAATCGGTACGCGTTTCTAACTGTTTATTTAATGAATCCATTTCGGCTTTCATTTTAAAAACAGCATCAAAAGCTTTCGATGCTTCTTCACGAACCGTACAATTATCTTCCATTAACAAATGCTGTGGCAAGTATGCAACTACTGTATCTTTCGGACTTCTAACTCCGCCTTTGCTAGCTTTAGAAACTCCTGCTATAATTTTCATCATAGTTGATTTTCCGGCACCGTTTTTACCCATTAAAGCAATTTTATCATTCTCGTTTATTACAAACGAAACATCTTTAAATAAGGTTTTTCCACTAAACTCAACCGTTAATTGATCTACAGTAATCATGCATCTATATTTTGAATGGCGAAATTAGCAAAAACTGTGCATAACTTATTAAAAACTTTAAGGAATGCTATTTATTGATTTTGTTATATTTACAAGAAAAAAATTGCTGATACTTTGTGTTATTCTTTTTAAAAGTGGAATAATGAGAATAAAGTTACGCATATAATGAGTTGGCAACAAGCAAAAAAAGAAACTATGAAAGAAATTCAAAGAGGTTCAGAGTGGAGAAAATGGGACTTACATTTTCACACACCAACATCTTATGATTATCAAGACAAAAGTGTAACAAATCAAGAAATTATTGATGGTTTATATGAGAAAAACATATCTGTTGTTGCTATTACTGACCATCATACAATTGACATAGAAAGAATTAAAGAACTTCAAAAACTTGGTAAAGAAAAAAACATAACCGTTCTACCTGGTATTGAATTTTTAGCTGAATTAAGAGATAGAGAACCTATACATTATATTGGGATTTTTTCAGAAAGCGCTAATTTAGAACTCATTTGGGGACAATTAGAAAACAAAACTGATTTACTTAAAATAAAAAGTGAGAGTAAAAAACACAATGAAGTTTATTGTGTTTTAAAAGATACCTCTGAATTAATAAAAGAATTAGGAGGTATTGTAACAATTCACGCTGGTACTAAGACTAATTCAATTGAAAATATTACTAATTCATTATCTCATTCAATTGCTCAAAAAACAGATATAGCTAAACTTGTTGATTTTTATGAATTAGGCAAAGTTGAAGACAAAGAAGGGTACTTAGACATAGTCTTTCCACATATTAAAAAACATATACCTATGATTATAGCTTCTGATAATCATAATATTAAAAAATACGTTCTAAAGGAAAATTGCTGGATTAAAGCAGATAAAACATTTGAAGGACTTAAACAAGTTATATATGAACCAAGTGAAAGAGTTAGAATTCAAGCCAATAAACCTCAAGAAAAATCAGGTTATCAAGCTATTGACAATATAACAATTAATCATTCAGATTTTGCTCCAATTTCTTTATATCTAAATCAAAATTTAAACACAATCATTGGTGGTAGGTCTACAGGAAAATCTATACTATTAGGTTCAATTGCAAAAAAATTAAATACAGACAAAGAAGTTAAATTTGAAAATGAAGAATATTCAAATTATATTTCTCAAATTGTTTCTAATCTGAGTGTAACTTGGAAAGATGGCGAAAAAAATAATGACAGAAATATTGAATATTTCCCCCAAAGTTATATGTATCATCTTGCAAAAAACAAAAACAATGATTTAGATAAACTTATTGAGGAAATAATAACTCAAAATGAAGATAAAAAAAATGAAATAGAGTTATATAATAGTTTTAGTAAAAGTAATCACTCAAAAATAAATGAAAAAATAAACAAGCTTTATCTAACTATAAATGATTTTAGTAAATTATTAAAAGAAAAAAAGGAACTTGGAGATGAAGAAGGTATTAATAAAGAAAAATTAAAACTTACAGCAAACTTAGAAGGATTAAAAGCTAAAATAGAAATATCAGAGGAAGATACTATAAAATATAAAGCCTTAGTTTCAAAATTTAATGATAATACTAATAAAATAACATCTACAGAAAGTGAAATACTTAAGCTCTTTTTAATAAAAGACAAAAAAATTTACAACGAAAATTTAGAATTTGATTTTGTAAAATTATTAGAACCAACAAAATCATCAGTTAATGAAGTTTTCAACAACCTAAAAACAGAATTTCAAACAGCTTGGAGTTCAAAGATTGAAGAATTAATTAAATCTCTTAAGGATGAAATTATTACAATAAAATCATCAAATGAAGAAATAACTAAAGATCCAATATACTTAAAAGGTAGTAGTGTATTTGATAATAATAAACAATACAAAGAAATTGAAAGTAAATTAAAAATTCAAACTGATAAAATATTCGAAATAGAAAAACTAAAAAAACAAGAGAAAGCATTAAAAGAACAATACAAGCAAATTAAAGAATCAGTAAAAACTGATTTTCGAGAATACCACAATAAAATTATTTTAATAAAAGAAAAGCTTAGTATAAAATCTGATAAACTTGAAATAAAAGCTACTGCCAATTTAAATATAAACAAGTACCGACAAATATTAACTTCAAGTATAAACCAACAGAGTCAACAAGGTCAAGAAATTGTAAAACAAAAAATAGACACTTTTGAAGATTTTTTCACTTCTGTTTTCGAACTTTTCGAGTTATTATTATTTAACAAAATAACATTAAAAGGCAGTTACAACAATGTAAATCTTTCTCTTAAGATATTATGCACAAATTTTTTTAAAATTTCTTACGATATTATTTATGAAGATATTTTTAAACATATGTCGGAAGGTAAAAAAGCCTTTGTTGTTTTAAGACTTTTGTTAGATTTTAGTAATAAAGACTGTCCAATTTTTATTGACCAACCTGAAGACGACCTTGACAATAGAGCCATATACAATGAATTGGTTACTTATATAAAAAATAAAAAAAGACACAGACAAATTATTATAGTAACACACAATCCAAATATTGTTGTTGGTTCAGATAGTGAATTAGTAGTTGTATCTAATCAGCACGGTAATGATTCCAAAAACACAAGTGAATACAAATTTGATTATGTATCAGGTAGTTTAGAAAGTTCTAAAAATAAAGACGATAGTGTTGAAGAAATTTTATATTCACAAGGAATAAAACAACACGTTTGTGAAATTTTAGAAGGAGGTTTTGAAGCTTTTAAAAAGAGAGAATTAAAATATACTTTATAAAAGCCAGTTGCCAACAACGTATAAAATTAATGTGGGTTTTTGATTTTAGCCCAAAATTTTGTCTTTATTTACAATGTCGCTTTTCTTATTTGATTATTTTTAAGTCGACAAAATAAAAACACAAAATAAGTATAAGCTTAGTGGCTCGGCTGACAATTCTCGAATTGTCTACCTCCCACACTAATCTTATACAAAACCGTTGGCAAACATTACCAATCACACTTTTTAAAAATGAAATACTTAATACCAAAATCATATAGAGTTAAGCATAAAATTCTAAAGTTCTTATCAAAAGAGAGAATGAAAAACGGAGGAAAAAATCCTGTTGAACAATATACCTTCTCTTTAAAAGAAATTTCATCAAAAATTAATGAAAAGTATGAAGATGTGTATGAGATTTCTGACTATTTATTTTATAAAAATTTACTTCATTTTAAAAAGAATGAAACTGAATTAATGAATCCATATTGTTGTATTTTAGATGACGGAATTGAATTGTATTCTTCATTTGAATTAATAAACGAAGGAAAAACATTAAACACTAATTTATATAGCAATATTACATCTATTATTTTTACAATTATATTAGGTTCAATAACTATGTTTACTGTTTTTACAAGTGAAAACAAATCTAAAGAATTCGAATCAAGATTGAATGAATTAAAAAACCAAAACATATTGATTGAAAAAGAATTATTAGAAAAATCCAAAAAGATACTAAATTTAGAAAACTCCTTTCAACAAATGGAATATTATCAAACCAATATTCAAAAGAACGATAATAACTAATTTTTTCGGAACGATTATAAAACGAAAAAACGGTTGCTAACACCGTGTAAAAAAATTTGCTAATTCTATTATTTCTCATTATTTCCGTTTATTAAATTATTATTATCTTTAAATTGGAAAGTAGACGCATATTTAATCGCAACTTTCCTTACATAAAACCGTTACCTACTAGCTAAAAAAAGCAGTTTATCCATAAATGAAATCTGAAATAAAAAAATACAATTCTGAAGGTTTTAGAAAAGAATTCTTTAATGATAGCCCTAAATTAAATGAGCTTTTTAAAAAAACTATAATAGATTTTTTTTGTTTGAGAATTGAAGATTTGACAGGTAGTATTTTGAAACCAATACGTCCTTCACGAGAAGAAAGTCATACACTTATATTTGTAACAAAAGGTTCATATAAAACAAAAATAGGATTTAAAGAATATACAATTACTCCAAATAAAATTGTCGTATTACAAGCAGGAACTGTATTTTCTGTAACAGAAAAATTAAAAAATGTAAAAGGATTCATTTGTCATTTTCACCCCAATATACTTATCGGAAAATTTGGAAACGTTGAGTTAATCTCAGAATTTGATTTTCTAAATACAGGAAACTACCCTATTATAGATATAAAAGCAGATTCAAAACCTGCCTTATTGAATATTTTCGAAAGATTAATTACCGAATTTAAAAACGTAAATATTCCTAACCAAAATATTATTAATTCTTATATCTATACATTACTTACAGAATTACAAGCTTTATTAGGGAAAACCGTTTTAGTTAATCAAAATGCGTCTTATCAAATTACGTCTCAATTTAGAACTTTAGTTTATAAAAAAGTAAACGAAAATCTAAAAGTTACAGATTTTGCAGAAATAATGAATATAAGTCCTAATCATTTAAATAAATCCGTAAAAAAAATCACGTCTAAGTCTGCCTCTGAAATTATTAGTGAGGTAAAACTGATTGAAATTAAATATTACTTATATCAATCTCAATTATCAATAAGTGAAATCTCCTATAAAATGGGATATTTAGACTCTTCTTATTTTACAAGATTCTTTAAGAAATTTGAAAAAATTTCTCCAACTGAATTTAGAAAAATGATTGAAAAATCCTAATTATAGCATAATAGGTTCTACATCATTTTTACAGAAACATAGATATTTGTACCTGTAAAAATTAAGACATATTATGTACTCAACAATACTTTTTATACATTCTATTTTCAGGTGGATCGTACTATTTTCTTTAGTTTATGCCATTTTCAGAGCATATAAAGGCTATAAATCAAAATCTAACTTCACACATCTTGACAATAAAGTACGTCATTGGACAGCAACTATTGCACATATTCAACTTACAATAGGTATGTTTATGTATACTAAAAGTCCTATCGTAAAACATTTTTTTTCAGATTTTAAAAATTTAATTTCTAATTGGGAATTAACTTTTTTTGGTTTATTTCATTTTGTCCTAATGATTTCAGCAATAGTAATCATTACAATAGGTTCAGCTAAAGCAAAACGTAAAAAGTCAGATTTTGAGAAATTTAAAACAATGCTTGTTTATTTTTCAATTGCACTTTTCATAATATTTATTGCCATTCCTTGGCCTTTTTCACCATTGGTTAACAGACCTTATTTAAGATTTTAAATATTGAGCAGAAATAATAATTTAAAAAAATAAAAATGAATAATAATACTCTTACAAAATCAGGTGTTTTAAACAAAAAGGAAATTTCAAGTTTTAAATTTTTACTTATAAAATCAAAATTAAGTGAAAATATAAAAAAAATATCAGTTCAATTAGGTTTAAAATCGTATTCTAAATTTAACTTCAATGATTTAAAAATTCCAGATTCAAAATTAGCTCTTTTAGCTATTGAAGAAGCAAATGATATCTATAACCCTATTCTCCTAAAACATTGTTATCGAACTTTTTTTTGGAGTGCAGGAATCGCCATTTCAGAAGGAATAAAAACAGACAATGAACTCCTATTTATATCTTCTATTTTACACGATTCTGGATTAACAGACAAACACAATCATATTTGCTCTAAACAATGTTTTGCTAATTACGGCGGAGATTATGCTAAAAAATTTGTCATTAAAAATGGAGCTCCCATTAATAAAGCTAATATTATAAAAAAAGCCATTGATATGCATTTATACCCTAATGTGGATATAAATAAATTTGGTAATGAACCTTATTTATTAGCAAAAGGTGCTACAATGGATGTTGTTGGGAGTCATCATTTTCAACTTCCTAATAAATTTATTACAGATACTCACAAAAATTATCCCCGAATTAACTTTAAAAAAGATATCATACAAACAATAGAAACATTAAATCACAAAGAAAATACTAGAGCTAATATTCTTTATAAAATGGGATTTGATAAACTAGCTAACAAAAACATATTAGACACTTACTAATTCCTTTAATTAATAATTAACTTAATGAAATCATTTTTAAACTCAAATATAGGTAGACTACGTTTGTTAGCAGTTCTAGAAGGTAGTTCTTTACTTATATTACTCTTTATTTCTATGCCTTTGAAACAACTTTACAATATGACTTTATTAACTTCAATTTTAGGTCCTATTCACGGTATACTTTTTCTGCTATTTGTTATAAGTGCTATTAATATATCAATAGAAAATAACCTAAAATTCAAAAAAACAACTTGGAAAATTTTAATTGCTTGTTTTACCCCATTTGGAACAATCTATATAGACTATAAAATATTGAAACCCTTATATGAAATACATTTAAAAAAGATAAAATAAAGCCAGTGCGTAACAATATATAAAAAACATAGGGCTTTGGTGTTAACCTCAAAGTTCTGTGTTTTTTTTTACAAAGTCCGCTAAATATAAAATTTAGCATTTAAACGAAAAACAAAATATTTATATTTAGCTAAGTTTTAAACCGAAACAATAGTACTTATAACATGCCCTACTTGCCATATACTAAACGTTGTCGGCAAATTGAAAAATGAAAAATCCAAATTCCATATTTAAAGAAAAAATGAGCGAAACTTACAAACTCTTAGTGGAATTAGAGATATTAAAAAGCGACATTCAACACTTATCTAATACGGAAAAAGAATATTTTAAAATTACTGTAGATAAATCAAAATTTCTTTATAGAACATATTTTAATTCAGTAAAACTTTTAGTCTTGAACATTCATAAAATACTGAATCCAAAAGAGTATTTTAGCTTGAAAAAGACAATAAATTTTGCAAAATCAAATATTCATAAAATTGAATGGAATAATCAAATGACTCAAGCTGAACTGAACCAACTTGAGTTACAAATAAATGATTTAATTGAGCATAATCTTGAAAAGATAAAAACCTTAAGAAATAATCAATATGCTCATTTAGATAAAAATAAAGATACAATTGAATACGATTTGCGGTTAATCGATATGTACGAAACTATTGAAAAATCAGAGACGATTTATAAAAAAATTCTATCTCATTTTAAAAGCTCTGATGCTCTTTTCAATATATGGAAAAACCCACCAGATGAAATCATTAATCTATCTAAATATCACAAAATAAGGAAACTATTATTAGATAAATATTTGAAAAATGAATGGAGTGATGATTTAGACCAAATCTGGAAAATATTGAATGAAAAGCCAGCGTAGAATACCGTATATAATTAATGGCTGGTTCTCGCCTACTCAAGAAAAAAAAAGACGAAAACTATTTAGTTTTCGTCTTCAGGTTTGATAAATTCTGACTGATATTTTTCTAAAAATTTCTTCTGTCTTGCAATCATTTGTTGCCTTAATTTATCAATGTCCATAAAGTCTTTACCAAAATTACTTCCAAAAAAATCATCATTAAAGAAATGTTTGCTGAAAAGTGAATTTTGAGAAAAAACATCATCAAATCCTTGATTTTCAAATCCTGAATAGTTTGAGAAAAATCGTGATTTAAAAGATTGCATCAAACTACCTTTATCTGACAATGAGAGATTATCGAACTTATCGTTGGAAGACCAAGAATAAATACTGTCATATCTAATTAAGTTTCCTTTTTCATCAAATTCTTTATCAACTTTCCAAGTACCTTTAGGCTCTTCAACTATATCAGTTTTATTATCTTCTTTTTCAAGCTTTTTAGTTTCATTTTCTTGTCCGTTACAACTAATACTTAACAAGCTAACCATAAATATTAAAATATACTTTTTCATCACTTTAAATTTTAAGCTAAACTTAATTCTGGGTTTGTTGTATCTCTTTTTAACAAACCACTAGTTTCTATCATTTTAATCAATTTGTTTTGGTGGAATACTTTTGATTTTCTTTCACCATTTTTATACCAAACACATTCCAAATAATTGTCATTATTAACTAAACCAAATATTGAATCTTTTTTTGGGACATATTTGATAACTTGCATTTTTGGGGAGGTAAGTTTTCCTTTAACTGTTACCCATTCCCCAGATTTAAACTTTCTTGGCATAACATTATAATTTTAAAGAATTAAACTTATTATTAAGGGGATGCTGAAAAAAATCAGCATCCTTCTTAACATTTTACTCTAAAATTTAATGAAACAATTATGATATCTTAATGCTTCTGGCAGGATTTTGTTTTGCCTCTTCTTTTTTTGGTAAAAAAATACTTAAAATACCATTTTCATAATTTGCATTAATCTTTTCATCGTTTACACTTTCTGGTAAATTAAAGGTTCTTTTGAACGAGGAATAACCAAACTCTCTACGAGTATAATTTTCTTCCTTGTGTTCATTTTCTTCATTCGTTTCTGTCGAAATCGATAATAATTGATTATCGAGGTCAAGCTGAAAATCTGACTTTTTTAACCCTGGAACAGCCATTTCTATCATAAAAGCATCGGCAGTTTCCTTAATATTTACTTTTGGTAAAGTAATACCAGTATTGAAATTTGAAGTAAATACTGATGGTAAGTCTCTATTAAAAATGTCATCTAACCAATTTGACAAAGTTGGAAAGTTTTGATTTGAATTGTTGTTCGCTAAACTTCCATTTTTAGGAACAGTTACTAAATTGTTCATAATTATAAAATTTTAAATTAAACATTATTTCAAATTTGAAATCGCTTCGACTTCTATATTCTTTGTGCAAAAAAAATACCATTACGAATAAATAGTTATTTTACTGAATTTAATACATTAAAAAATGAAATTTTGTCACAATTATAAATAATTGACATATTTACTCACAATAAAATGACATATTTTCATTTTGCATTTATAATAAAACTAGAAAATAATTGTAGGAAATAAAATCTTGGAATAAGCACTACACACAACAACGTGTATAATTCATTGCTAGTTACAGCTTACTTACGAAAGTCATCACGGACTTTCTATCTGTGATTTATTTGCTAACTTTAGTGCTTAATCAACGCAACGAAATCATACATAAAAATGTTAGCTATAAGGTAAAAAAATAAACTAAATTAACTATGAAAGAGAATTACAATAAATCAGTAAAACTTGAATGTATAACTTGTGGAGACTCCGATTTTGAATATAATGATGATAAATCTTGGATTAAATGTAATCGATGTGAAAAAGAATATAACGGAGAATATAATGAATTAGTAGAATTAAATCAAGAAAATATATCACAAGAAATTGAGAAAACTAAAAAAGAAGTTCAAATTAATTTACAACAAAAAATGAATAACATACTAAAAGAAACCTTCAAAGGAAATAAAAATATTAAATTTAAATAACATGGAAATAATTGGACTTATTATATCAATTATTGCCCTTTTATTGGCTATTTTCACTTATTTCAATCATGACATAAAAATAAAAAAACAATCTGAACTTATTAATGACTACCAAATAAAGAAATTAGAAAAGGATAAATCAGAGGAAAAGAAAGGTCGAATAGAAGCAAATGTAATTAAACGAGATAAAGGTAAACGAATTGTTAAAATCTATAATAAAAGGAAATCAATTGCGAAAAGTGTAAATGTTAATATCCCTGAATCATTAGGAATTAATATTTTACAAAATCCTTGCCCGATCGATATTAAACCACAAACAGGAATAGATATAACCAAAGATGTTGTGATTAATGTAACGCAAGAACATCTTGAAAAAAAGAGAAGTAAATATTCAAATTATTCACAACATCTTTTCTAAAGTCAATATCTCAGACAAAAAAAACATTGTTAAAGCTTTAAAGAAAAATGACTTAAATATTGTTCCTGTTAAAAATTTTTATGTTGCCTTGTTTGTTAATGTAGAAAAATATCAAGAACCATATTTTGTTATTGGAATAGAACTTACCAAACAAATGGATTTAAATAAAGAACATATTAAAACAAATTTAAATAAATACTTTTATAAACACGTGCAATTTAAAATATTTGAAATTATTGAGAATAATGATAGTTCAGACAAGTTAATTGAACAAGGAGAAAAAATTATGATATAAGAAAATATAACTAGTTATAGCCAATTAAAATAAACAGATATTCCTCTTGCAAGTAGAAATAAAAAATCCACGAATAAAATGTTACAAATGTATGCGACCAAAAAGCACCTGTATTTGTAAACATCTTAACCCTTTTCGCACCAATACTCGTTTTATTATTCTGATGCACCCGAAGGAATACCGAAAAGAAAAAAGCGGAACAGGGCATATTACGAAACTTCAACTTGTAAATTCAGAAATTATAGTTGGTGTCGATTTTACGAATAATAGTCGAGTAAATGAAATAATTGCTAATAAAGAAAATAACGCTTTCTTACTGTATCCAGGAAAAGATAATTTTAACTTCTCTACAAGAAAAAATGCTGAAATAAATTCTTTTATGGGAGATAGTCCACACATTTTTATTCTTGATGGTACCTGGCCTTGCGCTCGTAAAATGCTTAAACTAAGTACCAACCTACAACAATTAAAAAGAGTCAGTTTTGATAATAAGATTAAATCTAAATTTATTATTAAACAGCAACCAGCAGCGCTTTGTCTTAGTACAATTGAGTCTGTTTACACAGTAATAAACTTACTTAAGAAGGCTGATTTAGAAAAATGTAATACAAAAAATTTCTTGCTTCCTTTTGAAAAAATGATAGACCATCAACTTGAATATGCACTAAATCCAAATAGTAAAAATTATTGCTCAACAACTAACAAAGAGATGATTACTAAGAACATGTACAAGAAAAAAACAGAAAGAAATATTATTTTTGAACAAGAGTAGATAAAACTACTAAAAAATACATAAGTGATTTAAAAAACACAACCACAAAATAATTATGAATGATATAGATGCAAGCATTACAGTGATTCTTATTTTAGGTTGCCACTTAGCAGCTATTCTCATTGGTTATAAAAAACAAAAAACGACCTTAATAGTTTCTTATTTAAACGCAGTTATTATAATTGGTTTCTTAATTTTTTGGATCATTGACAACATAAATGCAAAACAACATAATTTCGATTTTATAGAATTATCTGTAATAAGTGTAGAAGTTTCTATTTTAATAGCAGCCCTTTATTCCATTAGCGGTTTTTATAGTAAAACCGTTGTGAAAGTGATCAATTATATTGGTTTCGGATTTCATTTTTTGGTTACAATAGGAATGTTGTATTTTATGTTAACCTTTAAATTAGATACCTTTTTTTAAACGCCGAATTGCGTTAAGTGATGTTCTAAATGTTTGTAAAAAGAATTATTCCATTCTTTTGTAGATAACTTACCAAAAGAGTGTGATTCTTTTCCATCGAAATACTGCTCGCCTAATTCTTGAGTTTTTATTATAAAATCTATTAAACGCTTTTTTTCTACTTCAAATTCACGTTCATCAGTAATTATAAATTGTGGAGCAGTTCTTCCGTTTTTAGTAAAAGGCACTTCGTTTACTACCGCTTTTTTTACGAATATTTTAAGCATCATTCTAACAAAACCATTTGGTCTTGGATGCTTGCTTGTATAAATCATTTCATAAGCAACACAACAATGCGCTAACATTTCAGCAACACCCATTTTACCCCAACTCGGTTGGCTTGCTGGTGTTAATTGCTTTATTCTGTTAATTACTTCGTTCGTTATTTCTTTATTAAAAATATTCTTCATTTTTATGGTTTTTTTGCTAATAAAATAATATCTGAAATATGTGTATAAATTACAATCGGCACAATTACACCACCTAATAATATGGTAGGAAAATAAGTAATCGCAGTATTTGGAACCGTATACCCAAAGTTTTTATATAATAATTCTTGTGATAAAAATCCATTTGTTAAAATGAAAAGAATAAAGATTAATCCTAAAACATTCCATCCTAATAATAGTTTTTTGTTTACGTTTCCGTATTTCATCCAAAGTAATAATAAAATAGCGGTAATCCCTGGAATAATATCAAAATTCAAACCTTTAAAAGTCATTTCTATTGGTAGTAATTCTCTTATCGCCAATTCAAACAACAATAATTCTACCGGAAAACGAACAATATGTACAGCGGTACTCCAACGAATATCTCTGTTTTTATAAAATTTATTTCTAATTAAATACACTATAAAAAATACTGGCGGCGCCATTACTAATGGAAAAGTTGAGTACTTATCACCTTCTGTATAATGGTAAACACCGTTATAAGCAAGTATGCAAATTAGTACAGACCACCCCATTATTATAGCTAAAGTTATCTTTTTTAAGCTGTTCGATTTTGCAAACGCATAAATTACATAAACTGTTATTAGTAAAAACGAAATTGAAATGTAAAGTGGTAAGTTTGGTGTCATATTTCAATCTTTATATCAAAAGTATTATTGATTTTTTCGATGTGACTTGTCAAATGACAAAAAGCCTAACTGCAAGAAACTTATTTTAATAAAAATGTTAAAATCAGCAACACTATAACTTATTTTAACTAAACTTAATTTATAGTTGCAGTAATGGTATAAAATATATTTACATTACTTATTAAATCTGTAGAAACTTTACTCTTTGCTTTAACTCTAAATTGAACTGGTACATTTTCTCTACACCCAACAAATTCAAAAACCTTAATAGCTTGGCTACCATCATCTGGTAATGTAATGTAGGCGCCTCCATTTTCTAAAGTTACTGCCCTTGGTCCAAAAGGAATGTTAAGTATATCGTAAGGGCTTGAGACAGGAACAGCTGTTCCTCCTGTCGATGCTCTTGCTTCTATTAAAACTCCATTTGGTATAGCTTCAGTATGCATAAAAACTTTATATAAATATACGTTAGCGGTACAATTTTGCTCTGAAGTTGTAGGTATAGGCCCTAATAATGTTGGGTTTAACACAAATGATATTTCTTGACCGTTAATACCACTCTCAGAAGCAATACCTGATTGCCCATCACCTGCTTCTGTGGGCAATTCAAAAGTAGATTCTATAATAAACGGCTGACCTGCAACACTTAATGTACCTGGCAAAACTTGACCGAAAATAAAAAATGTGTTCAAAATAAAAATTAAGGTAATTATATGTTTTTTCATAGTTTTTAATTTAATTCATATTCTAAAGCAAATCCGTTTGGTAAGCTTAACATATTCGGATTATTAATAGTTATTCGTAATTGAAAACCATTATTAACGCCATCGCCAGAAACACCACCTCCTTTAATATCTTTTACTAAATCTTTAAAATTGGCATCAAGACTAACGGTTCTTAAATCATATATCTGTGATGGATTTTGTATATCTGAACTATTAACATTCACATTAATTACTTGAATTGTTATTCCCATTCCATTTGGCAAGTTTTGATTTGCTCTAACACTAAGAGTTGTATTTGATGTGTTTGTATTTGTTCTGATAGAAAAATTAACCCACAACTCTTCATTAATACTTGCATTGCCACTTAAAGCTGACAAACCTGCTTCGAGAGAAGAGTTTATACCTCCGAAAGAAATCGAATTATCAGGATCTGGTTCTACATCAACAATAGCAAACTCTGATAAAGAAATATTAATTGGATTAACATTTTGACCTCCTCCTAAAACAAAAGAACTAGGATCATTTGCATTTAATGTTTCTTGAGACTTAATAGTACTAACAGAAAACATTATTAAACAACACAATGTAATTTTTATAATTTTAGTCATTATATAATACTTTTAAATTGTTTTTGATAAACCTAACTTTTCTTTCTTTTCCTTCTACATCAATATTTAATTGATTTCTCACATCATCTTTTATTGTAATCGAAGTGCTTTTAACCGTTTTAATGTAATTATTATTTTTAAAACGTATCAACTTAAAATCATAGGTACCAGGAACTATGTTTTTGAATTTAAAAAATCCTTTTTCATCTGATTCTGCATAATAACTAAAGTCATTATTGCTAATTTTCACATAGCTTCTAAGATTTTTGTTAATTACCTTACCTGTATTCGTTAAATTTAAACGACCAGATAAACTACTCGATTTTAAAAAAGCAATTTCTAAAAAATTACTTTTATCTTTTTCTACATTAATCTCAATAGGATTTTTTTGAGCTAAAACTACATTATTAGGCAAAGAAGATTCATCTACATAAATAAAGTTTTTACCTAGCTGTAGGTTATTTAATTCAAAATTACCAAACTTGTTTGTTATAACGGTTTTACCCGCGGTAAATATTTTTATTCCTTTAACATTTACCTTCTCATCTTTACATGACACATAACCTTCTATTCCACCTTGATCAAACATTCGTTTAAGACCTACACCAAATGAATAAGTATATTTTACAAATGTTTGTAGTTGTTTATTGTTTAATTCTGATGGGTTTTCAAAATAATTAGCTCTTAATTGTAAACGATGATGATTATTAATTTTTGCGTTTATATTTAAATTTATATAATCTCTTTTTCTATAACTTTTCTCAGGGCTAAAACCACTATTGTAATTTGCATTTATTCTAAAAAACCTAGACACATTGTAATTTGCACCAAAATTATATCTGTAATAATTTTGTTTTAACCCCGAATATCCATAACGATTTGTAATAGTGTGATTTATTGATGTTCTTAAACTCAAATTTCTTAGAATTCTATAAGATAAATTTAAATTATGTGTATACGTGTTTCTATAATCTTGATTACTTATTAGTAAGTTCTGTGTTTTTGCAAAACGCCCACCAAAGCTACCAGTAAAAGAATTTCCAACATAGTTAAACCTATAATCAAAACCATATTCTTGATATTTGTAATTTACAGGTTCAAGCTGATCCTCTCTGATTCTTTTATCAAATCTGAAACTAATATTATATTTTCTATTGTGTCTGTATCCAAATGTTGCATAAAAATTCTCATAATAAGGCTCTACTTCATACAAAATCGGGTCTAATTTTCTATTTAATTTAGAAACAGCATGCCCTAGTGCAAAATTAAATCCATTCAAGTAATATGCAAAACTGTTACTAAACTGTAAGCTGTTAGAAATTGCACCTAAATAATTTTTACTAGCATAAGTTATGTTACTATTAAATGAAACATTTTTAAACTTTTGCGAAAAATTAAGTCTTGATGCATAATCTAAATTATTTTCACTAAAACTTGTAGACATTTCAGCCTCAACATAAGTACCTTTATTTCTATAATAATAATCAAAAGTTGCTATTTGACCTTTACCATCTTGTTCTATTTGATTTTTATAACTATAATTATTTCCTTCTGATTTCACTAAAGAAACTCCAATTCGAAGAGAATCAGACTTATTATATACAGCTTTTACACCGTAAATAGGCTTATTATTATAATCAAATAACCTTGGTTTACTGTAAAAAGTAGATAAAGTCCATTTTTTAATATTTTGGTCAATTTTAAATCCCATTCCATAACGATTACCATAACCCAATCTATTTATATCATAAGCATGATCACCTAAATATATAGTTGTTGAATTTTTATATTTATAAATAAAACTGTATTGATCTACAATACTAAAATATTTTAAGTTTTGTTTTTCTGGAGCTCTAATTATAAAATCTAAACGATGGTTCTTATTGATATCTAAAAAACCATTTCCTTTTACTTCGGCAGATAACATTGAAAAATGATAATCTTTTGTAGATAAACTGTTAAAATTTAAACTTGCTTCAATAGGGTATCGAAAATAAGGATCCTTTTTCTTTATTGAAGTTGGTATTACCTCAACACTATTTGTTACATAATATTTTTTATTTCCAGTAATATTTAAAACTTCCAAATTGGTACCAATTCTTCTAAAACTATTAGCCTTTTTGTTCGTTTTTTGAGATACTGTTACTATAATAGTTGAATCTTTAGGTAAAAAAAACTCTTGTTTACTTTTTAAAATATTTTTGGTTTTTAAACTAATTTTCTGTGCCAAATTACCATTATTCTTAATTACAAAATTAGAGTTAATTGATTCTCCTGCTTGTAATTGCTTTGGTGATTCCATTGCAAAAACCTCTAAACTATAATTAGGGTTAACATTTAAAGTAAAATTATGTTTTTTAATTATTGATTCATCTTTTTTAAGAGTTAAAACGGCATCTGAAAGACCAGACTTAAATTGAGTTGGTATATAAAAAGTTAAGAAACATAATTTCTTCTCACCTTTTTGTAATCTACCTATTTTACTGATTGATATTATTTTCCATTCCTTAGGTAAATTGGCTTCAAGTGATATATTTTTAAATGTTTTTTTGTTATTGGTAATCTGTGTAATAACCGTGTAAGTACTATTTGTAGTGTAATCATTTTGCTTGTTTATTATATTTATATGTATATCATTTTTTTTCAACTCATTAAAAGATATAGTTTGATTTTTATCCTGAACTGTTGCCAATTCTTTAGTATTAAATTGAATTCCTAAATCTTGTTTTGGGTTTAGAATAGTTTTGGGTTTATTAATTACAAAATCGGTTTGGGTTTTGTTAGATTTTACACCTTGCTTCCCTATAATTAATGTGTCTAGTACTGCTTTATTTTGTGTTTTATTAAAATATTTTTTATGTGTTTTTTCAACAGAAAAACTATCTATAGCTATTGTTTTATTAAATTCTATAAGAGAGTCTTTTTTATTTAGTTTAATATTTTCTTCTAAAAGAGCTGGTGTTGTAAACAAATAATCACCCTTTACTTCTTTAGCACACGCTAAACAAAAAAGAACTACAATAAATATGTATAAATATTTGTTCATAATTTTAAGCTTTAAAAATTTATATTCTAGGACTAATACCTGTTCTTATAAACAAAAATTAATCTATTTTTAAATCTACATTAACTCCTGTAAACTCTTCTCTAGAATCAGCAAGAACAATACATTTATAATCACCTTTTTTTAAGTTAGAAACATCTATATTAAAATCTCTACAAACATTTGGAAAAACAGATAAACGTTGAGTTTTAGACATCAAAATTTTATTTCCATTAAAATCATAAACCTCTAATGATAGTTTTACATTTTCTATAAAAAGAGATTCATTAAAAATTTTAACTGTTAATTTTCTTTTATTTTTTTGACTTTCAGGTTTTAGTTCAATTTGTTTAAAATCTAACGCTACATCATCCATTAAGTTAACATCCGTTAATAATCGTATAGCATATCTCATTTTGGTACTTAATCCAATACCTTTTGACACTTCTTTTCTAACAGGTTTATCTACATCAACCATAAGGGTTGTCCAATATGAACCTTTTAAAAGAGCATCATTAGGAATGGTAATACTAAACTTGTAAATAAATTTTTCTTTAGGAGCTAAAACCTTTTCTAATACCGATCCATTAAACCAAGTGGTAGAAGAATTAATATGTGCAGCTTTCTCTACAAAAGTTCTACCTGTTTCACAATTATATAAAGCTTCATTTAAACTAAAAATTACACGTTGATCTATACTTGTAGGGTTTATTAATATAACTTCTCCTTTAAATGTTTGTCCTGATACTCCTGAAAATTTATGAGTAAGACCATTAACAACAATTACGTTTGCCTTTGTGATTATTGTAAAAAAAAGAAAAGCGAAAAAAATTAATCTACTTTTATTCATAACCTTTTGATTTAAAGTGTTTTTTATTATATCTAATGTAAATTAACAGCTATATCACTTAATCTCATCTTGTATTTCGATAGTTCACATTTAAGTGTCGACGAACAGTAATTTAAATTGTATGAATGTTTTTAATCATCTTGTAAATTCCTCATCTCATCCTAAAAAACATAAAAAAAGCCCCGTAAAGGGCTTTTAAAAAATAGGGATTTTAAGGGGATGGGGGAAGGAAAATTAAAGAGGGTTAATTATCTGATAAAGTATAACGTATAACTGCTGAATAAGAGCCAGCTTGATAACCTGCAAAATTTCCATTTTGCTCTAATGTATAAGCTAATTTTACACCTTGAGTTTCATCACCTGTATATACACTTTCAATACTATTAACTAGTAACACATCTGTACCTATTGGTGTTGTTGCGCCTAATGCCACACCACCAGCAGTTACTGTACCGGCAGAATCTACTGTTCCTCCATTTACTACTACTAATGGAGCTTCTGGAGTAATTCTAAGATCTAAAGACCCTGGAAAAGTACTTCCTGCTTCAAATTGCACATCAATTTGTCTTGTTACATCAAAACCAGAACCTCCTGCACCTGTTACACTTGTGTAGTTTAAATATAAATTTTGATAATCCATATCTTGAAAAGCATATAAACCTGCTTCTGCATTAGTACCTACTAAAGTAACATTTGCCATATCCATTAAAATTGTTGCTGCCTCTGCACCTTCGTTAGCATCCCAGATATCAATAAGAGCTAACTCAGGAACATTTACGTCTAGTTGATGAGTTGCCTGATTTGTATCATTATTGTCCTGAGCTACAGTTTTTTGAGTTGTGAAAGCTAATGCTAATGCGATCATAAATAGATTTACTTTTTTCATAAGATGAGATGATTTAATTAATATTGACACAAATATATAATCGAGCCTAATAAATAAATTCTGTTTTTCGATGAGTAAACCTAATCTATAGACGAATAGCCTTAAAATACTTTTAAAAAAACATACCACCTCTTTATTAAAAATAATATGTTTATAATTCGATTTAAAACTGTTAATTGTTTTACAAAAAAAGAAGTTGCCCATCTATATTAATTAAAAATCAATACGAATAGACAACTGGTTAACAAATAATTATATAAATGTTACAGCGTAGTTATTGTTATATATATTTTTAATTCATAAAAATGATTATGGTTTAATTTTTTTAATCAGTTTAAATTTATTGGCATCATTGACAGGAATAATTTCGCTGCCTATTAAAACATTATTCTTTTCAATATTTATTTGTTTGTTAATGTTAATAGCATAATTTTGATTTATTTTCATAAAAAAATCATTGGGTAGTTTTTTTATAATTTCGTCTAAAGTGTATTTTATACTATAATTTAAAGTATCTGTAAATATTTTAATTTCTTCTCCTTTAGTTTTTATTAAAGAAATAGTATCAATTTTTATATAAATGTTTCTTCTATTTACTTTAATAAGTAAATCATTGTTTTGAGGAAAGTATTCTACAGAAATAGAATCTTTTTCTATTAGCGATTCATTCACTTTGTCTATCGCTCTTAAAAACGTAGCATAATTAAAAGGTTTTTGTAAATAATCAACAATACAGCTATAATTAAAAGATTTTATAGCTAATTCTTTATCTGAAGTAGTAATAATTACTTTAGGTTTTGCTGTCAATAAATGTAACGAATCAAAACCGGTAATTTCTGGCATATGTACATCTAAAAAAACTAAATCAATCTTGTTTACAACTAAGTAATCAAATGCTTCTTTTGCATTAGAAAACTCATCTATAAAACGAAGTTTTTTTACCTTTGAAATAAGTCTTTTTAGTATACTTCTAGAAGTTTCTTCATCATCAATTATAATACAGTTCATATTTATTATTTTGAATGATATCAAAAATAAATAATCTGTAAAAATTATGATTTACTTATTCGATGAAGCAACTTTATATATCGTTGAATAGTATATAAATATGTTTAAAGTAAATTTAAACGTCTCATAAGTTCTGGTCTATTAGAACGGCTTACAGGAATTACATCTCTATCTATTAACACACTATTATCTTCAATATCAATAATTTTTGAAGTATTAATAACATAAGACCTATGTACTTTTAAAAATTGATTTGTAGGAAGTTTATCTACAATTTTCTTTAGAGTTGAATGTACTGTATAATTTTGTGAATCTGTTTTTAATAAAATATAATCACCTTTTGCCTGTATAAGTTTTATACTTGAAATGTTTATTTTAATCAAGCGTCTATCTATATTAATAAATAGTTCTTTACCTGAAGAAACATTTGATTCTGACGAGTTCTCAGTAACTTTTGGCTTTACACTTTTACTTTCTGCTACTTTATTAAGTGCTTTTTTTAACCTTGGTAATGATAATGGTTTAATTAAATAATCTAAAATAAAATTATATTCAAATGCCTCTATGGCAAATTGTTTATCTGATGATATTAATATTATTTTGGGAGGATTTTTAAGAGTTTGAACAAAATCCATTCCCGTAAAACCAGGCATATGTATATCTAAAAAAATAAGATCTACTTCATTTTTATTTAAAAACTTTATAGCATCTATAGCGTTTGAAAAAGAATCTATGACATCAATATCGTCAATATTATCACATAAGTGTTGTAATATAATTCTTGCCGTAGCTTCGTCATCAATAATAATACTTGTCATAAAATTTTAAAGCTTATTTAAAAATTCTGTAATATTTTGCAAGATAGTGTTAAACCCGTCTTTTAAACTCGGATTACCTTCTTTTAGATTATCTTCATGATCTACAGCAAAATTATAACTTTTTTCAAGTCCTAAAATACTAATTTTATGTTTAATTTTATGTACATCAGAAGCTAGTTTTTTGTAATCTTCTTTTTCTAAATTTTCAAAATAGGTTTTAATCTCAGTCGGAAATTCATTCTTTATTACAGCTATTAATTGTTTTTTAAAAGCAATATCATCTCCTGCCAGTTCATTTATATAATTTATGTTAGGTTTTTCTTCCATCTTATTTTTTTATTGTAAAGTAAAACGTTGTGCCTTCTCCTGTTTTACTATCTAACCAAACTTCACCATTGTATAATGAAACTATCTTTTTTACGATTGACAAACCAATTCCCGTAGATTCTTTATTTTCATTAAGTGAGTGGAAAATTTTAAAAATTTTATCAAAATATTCTTTTTCGATTCCTATTCCATTATCACTAACTGAAAATTTATAATGTGTACTAAATTCTTGTACATCAATAATTATTTCTCCTATTTCTTTATCAATGTATCTTATTCCATTACTTATTAAATTTTGAAAAAGTTGTTGAAACCTTACTTTATCACCCTGAATAATGGGTAATGTATTTTTTATTTTTAAGGTTATATGATCTGGAAAAAATAATAGTTGTTTAATACCCTCAACTACAGTATTTAAATTTACAGAGCTAATCGTATTGGTATTTGAGGTTACACTAGAGTAATTTAAAATATCTGTTATTAATTGTTCCATTTTTTCTAAAGTAGATTCAATTAACTTTATGTTCTCTAAACTTTCTTTTTCTAATTTATCTTGATTATCTTCTTTAAGCCAAGATACTAGTGCAAAAATACTTCGTAACGGCGATTTTAAATCATGAGATACTATATGTGCATACTCCTCTAGTTCTTCATTACTTTTTTCTAAATTTTTTAGAAGAATTTCTTTCTGATTTTGTAAGTTTTTCAAATCTGAAATATCTAAAACCACACCTATAGAGCCTGTTACGTTTTCCTTTTCATCGTAATTGGGAGCTGTACTTATTAGCCATGATTTTAATTCTCCTTTTTTATTTTTTATTTCTAGTTCAAAAGAACCTAACTCTTCTTTAAAAGTTGATTTAGCTATTTTACTTGCCTTCTTTTTACTTTGATCAGCTATTAAAAAATTTATTGCAGATCTTCCTATTAGTTCTTCTTTAGTATAGCCTGATAAATCCATAAAACTTTGATTTATCATTATAATATTATTATCAGTATCTATTTCTACCAAACCCAAGTTCATGTTGGCAATAATATTACTGTATTTTTGTTTCTGTGTTTCTATGTTTTTATCATAAGACCTCTTTAAGGTAACATCATTAAAACTCCAAAGGTGACCACTAAACTTATTATTTTTAAATATCGGAAAGTAGTTTCGTTCTAATATTTTACCATCTACCATTTCTAACTCATCTCCAATAACTACTTTTTTATTGGTTATAGTTTCTTGGTAACGATTATAAAATTCTTCTGGGTTTGTAAACAATATTTTGCTTTCTTCAGCTCCATTTGAAAAATCTTGACCTGTAATTAAATCAGGAGACATAGGCATATAAAATTGCTCACATAGCTTTTTATTGGCAAGTATTGCAATACCATTTTCATCCTCCATATATATCCCATGATCTAGATTCTGAATTAAGGTTTTTAAATTATTTTCAGACTCTACAAGGTTTTCTTGAATCTGCCTTTCAACAGTAACATCTTTATAACTCCATAAATGTCCTTTTAACTCTTTACCGCTAAAAATTGGTGTATAATTTCTTAATAAAACTTTACCATTAGCCATTTTTATTTCTTGTGATAGGGCTTCTTTTTTATTTTCTATTAACTGATTAATAGTAGTAACAAACTCATCTGAATTTTTTATTAAATGTTTTAAATTTTCTAATGCAGCTTTGCAATCTTGACCAATTAATAGTTCTGGTGCAACTGGTACTGAAAATATTTCACAGAATTTTTTATTGGATACTATAATATTTCTATTTTCATCTTCCAATAAAATTCCACTATCAAGATTTTCGATTAAAATCTTTAACCTACTTTCTGATTCTGATATACTTTTTTTAAGCTTTTGATCTTCGGTTATATCTCTAGCAATTCCCTGAATAGCAAAAGGTTTACCATTCTCATTAAAAATTAAACTAGCATTAATATGTACTTGTTTTATTGCTTTTTTAGCATCTACAACTCTAATTATTAAATCTTTAAATTCTCCTTTCTCTTTTAATGACTTAAAGGCATTTATAACAAGTCCCTTATCTTCTCTTAAAGTAAAATCTGTGAGGTTTAAAGTATTCATGTCCTCCTCAATTTTCAATAATTGAATTGCAGCATTATTCATTTCTATCACATTACCGTGCATATCCATAACACAATATGCATCAACAATATTCTTATAAAATCCCTTAAGTTCAATATCTTTTTGAGAAAGAAGGTTTTCTAAAGTATTATTAGTTTTTTTAAGTTCACCAGCTACTTTATACAGCTCCAAAGCCTTTTGCTCTAATATCTTTTCAGCTGCTTTCCTTGCTTTTTTCTCTCTTAATAATGCTCTTTCTAATATTTCAATTCTTTTAGTACTCATTTATCTCTAGTTATAATAAACTTAACTTCGGTACCATCTTCTTTTAATTTTTCTAATACAATTTTTGCACTAGAATTAAAATGTTCAAAAGTTTTATTCATTAAACCTAAACCAAAATAGTACATAGCTCTACTAGATTTATAAATCATAATTAACGAATCATTTGTTTTTTCAACAATTTCGAAAGTAGGCAGTTCAGCTTCTGGATATATTTTCATAACCTCAACATGTATATGATTTTCTATAGATGCCAACATTTCAATAGGGTCATTATATTTTTCAATTAAAGTTGGATAACTACTAACCAACACACTAAAAAAATGCTCTGCATAAACCAATAATAAATCGTCTATACTTATTTTAGTTTTATCACTTAAACTAATTAAAAGTGATAACATTTCTGAAAAATCATAAGTACCCACAGATGTATAAACTCCTTGCGAAGGAAGGTTTGATTTTTCAATTATTTCGTCAACAACTTCTAAACCAAATTTAATTTCGACTAACTCTAAAAACTCTGTAAATACAATACCTTTCATTTAACCTTTTATTAATTCGTTAATACTCCAATACGATAATAACTTTTCTAGTTTAGATACATAGTCTTCGTATTTTAGAGGTTTTAACACATAACCAGCAATACCTATTTTATAACATTCTAAAACATCTTTACGGTTATTTGATGTTGTAAGAACTATTGTCGGTATATATTTTAATTTATCATCTGCTTTTAAGATCCCTAAAAATTCTATTCCGTTTATTTTTGGCATATTAAGGTCTAATAAAATAATATCTGGTAATTCATTTTCATCTTTCAATGCTAGTAAAGCTTCTTCACCATTCTTAGCTTCTCTAATATCATGATGAGCCTTCAACCTTTTTATTGTTCTATTCATCTTCATCGTTTCTACCACATCATCTTCTATGAATAAAATTTTCAATCTTTCTTGCATTTATATGTTTTTAATTAAATAGCAAATGTAAAAATCTATTAAAAAAGGAAGAATATGAATAACCATCGATTAAAAAAAATTAAGTATCGACGAATGACATCAAAGTACAGGTGAATGGTAAAACGCTGTTTGTCAAAACACCTAAAAACTCTATAAATTTAAAAATTAATGCATAATTTTAAACAGTAATTCCTTTAAGATATCAGCATGAGATTGATTGGCTCCTACTCCTTTACTTTTCACATCTGCTTCACGTAATAAAGCGATTACTTGTGACACCTTTCGCATTGGGTAATTACGTGCTGCCGAAGTATAATCATCAACAAAATAAGGATTAACTCCCAAATTTTTAGCTACTGATGCTTTTGACTTGTCTTTTAATCCGTGATACATCAGTAATTGTGTAAAAAAACTATTTAATAATGAGATAGTCATCACTAACGGATTATTTTTCGGGTTTTGCCCAAAGTAATTAATAATTCTATTAGCCTTTACCACCTCTCTTTGCCCAATAGCTTTACGTAGCTCAAAATTATTAAAATCTTTAGAAATTCCAATATTTTCTTCAATATGCTTATCGGTAATAATGGTATCTTTTGATAAAACTGAAGTTAATTTATCTAACTCATTTGCTATTTTACTCAAGTCAGTTCCTAAAAACTCAACCAACATCTGTGAAGCTTTTGGCTCTATATTATATTTTTTTCCACCTAAAACTCTACGAATCCAATCAGCAACCTGATTTTCATATAATTTTTTACTCTCATAAATTAATCCGTTTTTAGCAATGGCTTTGTAGGTTTTTTTACGCTTATCTAACTTTTTATATTTATAATTAAAAACCAACACCGTAGTTGGTTGCGGATTTGCAGCGTAGGCCTCAATTTTATCAATCGTGCGACTTAAATCTTGCGCTTCTTTTACAATAATTACCTGACGATCTGCCATCATTGGATACCGTTTTGCTGATGAAATAATTTCATCAATGGTAACATCACGACCATACATAACTACCTGATTAAAACCTTTTTCAGATTCATCGAGCACATTTTCTTCAATATAATCTGAAATTTTATCAATATAATACGATTCCTCACCCATTAAAAAATAAATAGGTTGTATGTTTCCTCCTTTTATATCAGATATAATATTTTTAATTTCGTTCATTTCCTTACTTTTGAAGCATGCAAAAACTAAATCTGCCCAACTATATATTTAAGCTCAAAAGTAACGAAAATAAGACGCTTATTTTTGATAAATGGCGAAAAAAATACTTGGTACTAACTCCTGAAGAGTGGGTGCGACAACATTTTGTACAGTATTTAATTGATGAAAAAAAATACCCTGTTTCGTTAATTGCTATTGAAAAACAACTCACAATAAATAACTTAAAAAAACGTACCGATATTGTTATTTTTTCTTCGGATGGAATGCCAGATATAATTGTAGAATGTAAAGCACCTAAAATTAAAATTTCACAAGATACTTTTGATCAAATTGCACGTTACAATTTAAAATTAAACGCCAACTACTTAGTGGTTACAAACGGATTACATCATTATTTTTGCAAGTTAGATAAAGAAAATGAAACCTATATTTTTTTAAAAGACATTCCTAATTATCAATAATTTATTTCATGAAACCAAACTTAACCTTAGAGTTGATTGAAATAATCAAAAATGATGAGTGGATGCTCAACATCTTAAAAACTGTTAGGAATTTGAATCTTCCTGATTGCTGGATTGGGGCCGGTTTTATTCGAAATAAAATTTGGGATCATAAGCATCATAAAGCTAGAACTCCTTTACATGATATTGATCTTATTTATTTCAATGCCAACAATTGCTCGCCAAAGATAGATATATTGCTTGAACAACAGTTGACTCGCATTAATTCAACAGTAAATTGGTCTGTAAAAAACCAAGCGCGTATGCATATTCGTAATAAGCAGCCTCACTATAATAACTGTTACCATGCGATTTCTTTTTGGCCAGAAACAGCAACTGCTATTGCTGTAAAACTAACTATAGATAACTCATTTCAAATTATTGCTCCACATGGTTTAGAAGATTTATTCAATCTTATTGTAAAACCAACTCCGCATTTTGATTTAGAAATATACCGTAAAAGAATTAAAAATAAATCTTGGCAAAACAATTGGCCTAAACTACATATTTTTTACGCTTAAAAAATAATATTAATAACGTAAATTCGCACTCTTGAAAACAGCAATCGTTATATTAAATTGGAATGGTAAACAGTTATTAGAACAGTTTTTACCATCAATCGTAAATTTTAGCTCGCAAGAAGCCGATGTTTATGTTGCCGACAATGCTTCAACTGATGATTCTATTGAATTTATCAAGCAAAACTATCCTACTGTAAAAATTGTACAAAATACTACAAACGGTGGGTATGCTAAAGGCTATAATGATGCTTTACAACATATTAAAGCTGATATTTATTGCCTTATAAATTCAGATATTGAAGTAACCAAAAATTGGCTAACACCTATTTTAGAGGTTTTTAAAAACGAAAAAAATACCGCTATTATTCAACCTAAAATTTTAGATTTTAAGGATAAAACAAAGTTTGAATACGCAGGTGCTGGTGGTGGTTTTATTGATAAATTTGGATATCCGTTTTGTAGAGGTCGTGTTTTTAACGATTTAGAAGCCGACAACGGTCAGTTTAATGATGTTTCTGAAATTTTTTGGGCTTCAGGAGCATGTTTTTTTATTCGCTCCAGTGTTTTTCATCAACTAAACGGTTTTGACGAAGATTTTTTCGCACATCAAGAAGAAATTGATTTGTGTTGGCGGGCAAAAAACAACAATTTTGATATTAAATATGTTGGTAACGCTACCGTGTATCATGTTGGTGGAGCTACACTTTCAACTTTAAATCCAAAAAAAACGTATTTAAATTTTAGAAATAGCTTATTAAGCTTATTAAAAAACTTACCTACTTCTAAACTTTTTATAATTATATTTTTTCGTTTAGTTTTTGACGGATTGGCTGGAATTAAATTTTTACTTGAAGGAAAACCGAATCATACTTTTGCTATTATAAAAGCACATTTTAGTTTTTATGTTAATTTATTTAAGTTTTTAAATAAAAGAAAAAACACCACAAAAAGCAACTCTTATTACAAAACACCTTCTGTTGTTTGGCAATATTATGCTTTGGGTAGGAAGAAGTTTGAGGATTTAAAGTAATTTTTTACCCTTTTGAATATGATTCTGAAATAAATTCAGCATGATGATGTTTTTTTAACATCGTTTCAGCGAAAAAATAAATTTTAAAAAACAAACCTCAAAAATAGCCTAGCCCCGATTGTAGCGTTTGTTTGAGCTCCTCGCAGAGAGCGAGTGCGGAAAGCGGGAAATAGCTTCAAAAAATTAATTACAAAATATCTAAACTCCCTTTTCCTTCTCTAATTACCTCTGGGTAACCATCGGTTAAATCTATTACTGTTGATGCATAGTTATCACCAAAACCACCATCAATAACAAGATCAACCATGTTTTGCCATTTTTCGAAAATCAATTCAGGATCAGTTGTATACTCAATAACTTCGTCTTCATCGTGAATAGAAGTTGATACGATTGGGTTGCCTAAAGCCGCTACAATTTCTCTTGCTATATTATTATCTGGTACACGAATTCCGACTGTTTTACGTTTTTTAAATACTTTTGGCAACGAGTTACTGCCTGGCAAAATAAAAGTGTATGGTCCTGGTAAAGCTCTTTTTAAAATTTTAAAAGTAGCTGTATCTATCTGTTTTACGTAATCTGAAAGATGACTCAAATCGTTACAAATGAAAGAAAAGTTAGCTTTTTCTAACTTTACTCCTTTTATTTTGGCTATTTTTTCTAATGCTTTTGTATTGGTTATGTCACAACCTAACCCATATACAGTATCGGTTGGGTAAATTATTAATCCGCCATTTTGTAATATTTTTACAATTTTTGCTATTTCTTTAGCGTTTGGATTGTCGTTATATAGTTTTATAAGTTGTGCCATACTATAAAAGTAATCTTTTGTGAATAAATACTCCTAATTTTTAGTTAAAAAATACGTTATTGATTATCATCAATGAAAAGATAATTGTTATAAAACATCTTTGTATGAAATTAACATTTATTTTATTATGAAAAAAATAAGCAGTATTCTTTTACTTTTATTAAGTTGTTTTTTATACGGACAAAATGGGGTTATCAAGGGTTTGGTTATAGATAAACAGTCTGAACTTCCTCTTATTGGAGCGACAATAGAACTACTAAATTCAAAAACACCTATAGGTACAACTACCGATATTGATGGTTATTTTACTCTTAATAACATTCCTTTAGGAAGACAAGTTATAAGAGTTAGCTACGTGGGTTACGAAAATAGTACCATACCAGATATTGAAGTAAATTCGGGTAAAGATATTTCTCTTACAATTGCATTAACTGAAAACTTTAATCAACTTAATGAAATAGTTATTACAAGTTCTAACACCAGTAAACTTAAAGCTAGAAATAAATTCACCTCAATATCAGCCCGTCAGTTTGGTATTAAAGAAGTTGGTAGATACGCTGGTGGAAGAAGTGATGTTGCTAGACTTGCTAGTAATTTTGCGGGAGTTGCTGCTCCTAACGACAGTAGAAATGATATTGTAGTTAGAGGAAACTCACCTACTGGATTATTATGGCGTTTAGAAGGTATTCCAATACCAAGTCCTAATCATTTTTCAACCCTAGGTACAACAGGAAGCCCAATTTCTGCTCTAAATCCAAATATGCTTAAAAATTCTGACTTTATTACTTCTGCTTTCCCTGCTGAGTACGGAAATGCTATTGGTGGTGTTTTTGATTTAGGTTTTAGAAAAGGAAATAAAGATACCAACGAATTTTCTTTTCAAATGGGTGCTTTTTCAGGAATAGAATTAAGTGCCGAAGGGCCTTTTAACAAAAAAAATAATGGTTCTTTTTTAATTGCTGCCAGATATTCTTTAATAGGCTTAATAAATGGTGGAGGTACTAGTGATACTCCTAACTATATGGATGTTTCTTTTAATATAGATTTCGGTAAAAGTAAGTTAGGTGAGTTTTCTTTATTTGGGCTTATTGGAGACTCTAGTATTGATTTCTTAGGTAAAGATTACGATAAAGATGATTTATTCTCTGCTCCAGATGAAAATTCTTTCGTTATATCTAATGTAGCACTTGTTGGCTTAAAACATAAATTACAACTTACAAATAACTCTTATTTAAAGACAATTATAGCTGGTACTTTTAATAAAAATGATTACAAAGAAGAACGTATACTAAATTTAAACACACCTTTACAAAGTAATTTAAAATATACAGAAAATATAGATAAGGAGACTCGTCTTATTTTTTCAACAATGTATAACACCAAAATAAATCAAAGACTAACGTTAAGAACAGGGTTTTTAGCTGAAAACTTTAATATAGATTATGACAGAAAAGACAGATCGGAACAGCCTGATAACGATAATGATGGTAATCCTGATTTAGTTACTATTAGAAAAATTAAAGGTGACTACACCATTTTTCAACCTTATATACAAAGTAAATATAGGCTTTCGAAAAAGTTGATTCTTAACACAGGGTTACATGCAATGTATAGTGATTTAAACGAGCAATTTGTTATTGAGCCTCGTGCATCTATAAACTGGCAATTGCATCCTAAACACGCTCTTAATTTTGGATATGGATTACATCATCAAAACACACCGAGTCCATTAGTATTTTTAAATAAGAAAATAGATGGTATAAATACGCAACCAAATAAAAACCTTGATTTTATTAAAAGTAATCATTTTGTACTTGGGTATGATGTGAAAATAGCGCCAAAATGGAGAGGTAAATTAGAATTATATCATCAAACAATTAAAAATGCTGCGGTTGATAAAACTCCATCTAGCTATTCTTCACTAACTGAAGGAGCCGATTTTACTTTTTCTTCAGATAAAACCAATTTAACTAATGCTGGTACAGGAATTAATCAAGGACTTGAACTTACTTTAGAAAAATCATTTAGTAAAGGTTACCATGCTTTAATTACAAGCTCAATATTCGATAGTACTTACAAAGGAAGTGATGGTATAAAAAGAAACACTCCTTTTAATAACGGGTATGTTTTTAATTTTTTAACAGGAAAAGAATTTAAATTAGGAGCTAGTAAAAACACGATACTCTCAATAGATACTCGTTTTGTTACTGCAGGTGGTAAATATTTTACACCTGTAAATCTTGAAGCTTCAAAAGTTGCTGGTTATCAAATACTAGATAACTCCAATGCGTTTAGCAAGCAATATGACAACTACATGCGCTTAGATTTAAAAATAGGAGTAATTTTTAATAGTAAAAAGCGAAAAAGTTCTCATAAATTATATGTTGATCTGCAAAATATTACAGATAAAGAGAATATTTTTGTAAAAAAGTACAACAGAACAACCAATACCGTAGAACAAGTAAATCAAGCTGGTTTTTTTCCAGACTTTGGCTATCGTTTTCAATTTTAACAACAAAAGTTTACCTACCATGCATAAACAAGTTATTGATTTCTTTAAGCAATTTATCCCTATAAGCGAAGAGTCTGCGAACTTTATCAAGACTAATACCGTCGTAAAAAAAATAGCTAAAAATGATTTTTTACTAACACAAGGAAAAGTGTGTGATTTTGTTGCTTTTATTAATGAAGGTGCTTTTAGGTCTTTTTATAGTGTTGATGGACAAGAATACAGTAAACAATTTTTCTTTGAGAAAAACTTTTGTACAGATTATAGTAGTTTTCTTACTCAAAAAAATTCACTTAGCTATTTACAAGCTATTGAAGATAGTACTGTAATTATATTTAATAAGAAAGTGGTTGATGAAGCTTATAAAGTTATACCTAACTTTACGGTTTTTGGTAAAAAATTAGCTGAGAACTTATACATTATTGTTTGTGATATTAAAGCTTCTTTTATTTTAAACACCCCAAAAGAAAGATATGAGAATTTAGTGAAAGAGAGGCCTAAGGTTACACAAAGAGTACCACAGTATATGATTGCCTCCTACTTAGGTATTACTCCTGAAGCTTTAAGTAGAATAAGAAAACGTATTTTAAATAACAAAAACATATAATAAAAAGCTCCTTGTTTTATTTAAAACAAGGAGCTTTTTTAATGATTACAAAAATTAAACTAACTCTTCATTAAAAATCAAAGTCATCTATATTTTCAAAACTTGGAAAATCATCATTAAAGTCATCCTCTAAATCATCGGTTGCTGTTGCTTTAAACTCTTTTTCAGGAGCTTCATCAGGAATTTCACCTACCGTTAAAATTATTTTAGATTCGGTAACTACCTCATCTGATTGTTCTACGATTTCAACGTAAAACGTCCACATTTGTAAAAAATCATACACATAAATCAATTTATCATTGATATTTGGTAGTGTTTCATTTAAAATACAAGTTGCCATTGATACACCTTCACCAGCTTCTGCCATGTTAAATAATGGAATTTCCTCCCCTTGATTCCAATCTTCATCAGTACGGTAAAAAGAAGCCATTTCCTGCCCATTAAAACCAAATGATTTTGCAATATCAAAATGTAAATTTTCTAACGATTTAACCTCATCAAAAACTAAGGTTCTAATAACATCTTCTTTGGTATCTAAAATTACGCGTACTTTATACATTCTATCATTTTTTGTCGCCACAAAAATACGTATTTTTGAATGATAATTTTTAATTAAATGGATACACAAAAATCTCTCGATATACTTAACGGTTTTAACAAAAATACATTGATGGAAACACTTCAGATTGAATTTACTGAGGTTGGCGATAATTTTTTAACTGCAAGAATGCCTGTAAACTCAAAAGTACATCAACCTTACGGAATTTTACATGGAGGTGCTACAGCTGCTTTAGCTGAAACTGTTGGGAGCTCTGCTTCAGCTTTTTTTTTAAACGACTCAACTAAAATTGTAAAAGGAATTGAGTTAAGTATTAACCACCTAAAAAGTAAAAAAGAAGGAGTGGTTTTTGCTACTGCTAAAGCAGTTCACCAAGGAAGAACAACGCATTTATGGGAAGTTAAAATTGTTGATGAAAATAATAATTTAATTTCTCTATGTAAGATTACCAATATTGTTTTAGATAAAAAATAATTAGATTGGATATATTTTTAAACATAAAAAAAGCACTCGATAATCAACTTCCGTTTGTTGTTTATTCTAAACCAAATTCATCAATTTTAAAAGGATGGTTTCAAAAAAATGACACGTTGTTTACTTCGGATAAATATGATGAAAGCGGCTTTATTTTTGCTCCTTTTAACGATAAATATGATGCTATTTTACTCCCAAAAAATCAATCCTTTTTTTTTGAAGAAAACATAACTACAACTCTTGATTACATTAAAAAGAATCAAATTAAACCAAACAATTCATCAGAAGAAAAACATATTGAATTAATTAAAAAAGGGATTAACGCTATTGATAATAAGCAATTTAAAAAAGTGGTTTTATCAAGGAAAGAAGCTATTGATTTAACTGATTTTAACCCAATAATAACTTTAAAAAAATTACTTAAAAACTACCCAAATGCTTTTACTTATTTATGGTTTCATCCTAAAGTTGGCATGTGGTTAGGAGCTACTCCTGAAACTTTAGTTAAAATTAAGGGCAACAATTTTAAAACAATGTCGTTGGCAGGAACACAGGTTTATGAAGTTAATAAAGAAGTTAATTGGCAACCAAAAGAAATAACTGAACAGCAATTTGTTACTGATTATATTACCGATAAATTAGCACCTATTTGCAAAAAAATAACAAAAGGTGCTGTTGAAACTATTAAAGCAGGTAATTTATTGCATTTAAAAACACAAATTTCTGGCGAATTGTTAACTACAACCACTGTTTTAATAAAAAAACTACACCCAACTCCAGCTGTTTGTGGTTTACCTTTAAAACCTTCAAAAGATTTTATTTTAAATAATGAAAACTACAACCGAACATACTACACTGGTTTTTTGGGAGAATTAAATTTAAAAAGTCAAAATAAAAACACTTCTGAACTTTTTGTAAATTTACGATGCATGGAAGTTAAAAATAACACTGCTTATATTTTTGTAGGTGGCGGAATAACCAAAGAAAGCAACCCTAAAAATGAATGGAATGAAACCGTCGCTAAAACAAAAACGATGAAAAAAGTGCTATTCAATTAAAAAGCATCAACCTAATAAGGTTAATGCTTTTCTTTGTGTAAATTGAATTTGAATTGATTTTTTAGTAAAATATAAACTAATCGTTTATTTAATTTTACTAACAGTTTTCTCTGCTATATATCATCAAAAGAAACGTCTGTAAAACTTTCAGCTGAGGCTGATTTTTCTACCTCTTCTATTGCCTCTTCTTTTTTATAATCTTTTTGGTGACGCTCACTTATTACTTCTGATCCTTTTTCGTTTACAATAAAATCAGTAGCTTTATTTAACATCTCTTTAAAATCTGAAAAATCTTCTTTATATAAGTAAATTTTATGCTTTTGATAATGAAAAGATCCATCATCGTGTGTAAACTTTTTACTTTCTGTTACTGTTAAATAATAATCATCTGCTTTGGTAGACCTTACATCAAAAAAGTAAGTTCTTCTACCTGCTCTTAAAACTTGTGAAAAAATCTCTTCTTGTTCTACTCTCTCCCTTTCACTCATAATCTTATTCTTAAATAATAATTGTTTACTTAAAATTGCTCAACAAATCTAACAAAATAATTGATTTGGCAATACGAAACATTACATTTCTTTTTCTAAAAGTTGTTGTTCATACAACTCTTTATAATAACCTGCTGTTTTTATTAATTGATTATGAACACCTTGCTGAATAACCCTACCTTTATCTAGTACAATAATTTTATCGGCATTTTTTGCTGATGAAACTCTATGACTAATAATGATTGTTGTTTTTTCGTTTGATACACGTTCTAAATTAGAAAGAATTTGTTCTTCTGTTTCGGTATCAACTGCTGATAAACAATCATCGAAAATTAAAATTTTAGGATTTTTTATAATCGCTCTTGCGATAGAAGTTCGTTGCTTTTGGCCTCCTGATAAGGTAACCCCTCTTTCACCTAAAATGGTTTGATATCCTTCTTTAAAGGCTATTATATTTTCGTGAATTACCGCATTTTTAGCAGCTTGAATAATTTCTTGTTCTGTTGCGTTTTCTTTGCCGAACTTTATATTATTCTGAATCGTATCTGAGAATAAAAAAGGATCTTGTGGTACAAAACCAATCTGATTTCTTACATCATATAAATTACAATCTTTAATGTTTTTGCCATCAATTAACACAGCTCCTTCACTAGCATCGTACAAACGTGAAATTAAATTTATAATAGTCGTTTTTCCACTTCCTGTTTTTCCTAAAATAGCTAACGTTTCTCCTTTGTTTATTTTTAAATTCACATTATTTAAAGCCGTAATATTGGTATCATCATAAGTTAATGAAACGTTTTTAAATTCAATATTTCCTTCAACTTTTGTCTCAACATCTTCAGTATTACTAATTTCAGGAACCTGTTTTAAAAACTCATTAATTCTTTGTTGCGAAGCTTCAGCTTGTTGTACCATCGATGTAACCCAACCAACAACAGCTACCGGCCAAGTAAGTATATTTACATACATTACAAATGCGCCTATAGCACCTAATTGTATTTCACCTGCGATGTATTGTTTACCTCCTATATATAATACGATAATATTACTAATACCTATTAACAATATCATCAGTGGAAAAAATAAGGCTTGAATCTTATGCAGCTCAATATTTTTATCTTTACTTTGGTCAGCTATTTCATCAAAAGAAGAAATAACAGCTTTTTCAATTGCATATGATTTTACTACATTAATTCCTGAAAAAAACTCTTGATTAAATGTGGTTAATTTTGATAAGTATTGCTGAACTATAACACTTTTTTTATTAATCTGTTTACTTAACACAAAAATAGATACTGATAAAATAGGAAACGGTATCATGGTGTACAAAGTTAGCTTTGGTGAAATTGCATACATCTGACTAAAACCAATTATAAGCGAAACCAGCATATTTAAAGAATACATGATTGCAGGCCCAAAATACATACGTACTTTAGATACATCTTCACTTATACGATTCATTAAATCGCCCGTTCTATTCTTCTTATAAAAATTAATTGATAAACGCTGATATTGTTCAAAAATTTCATTTTTTAAATCAAACTCTATCATTCTTGACATTACTATAATAGTTTGTCGCATTAAAAAAGTGAAAAAACCACCTAATAAAGTTACCACTATTATCAATAATATATTATTAAACAAAATTGATTTCACTTCAGATAAATCAGTTAGTTTTCCTAATTGATAATCTTCAACTACATTTAGTGACTCACCAACAAAATCTGGAATTTTAAGCGTTAAAACCTTTGCTAACACTGTAATTAATATCCCCAATAACAATCGCCATTTATATTTTATAAAGTACTTATTAAGGTATTTTAATGCTTTCAATGTAAAAATTATTTTTAAGTTAAAATTTCATACAAATAAAGACCTTTTGTTAAAGACATCATAATTAAGCTATCATTTTTTGCTTATGTTTTAACGATTTCATATTTTTGTACTCTAATTTTTGAGATTATTAAAACATTCTCAAATAAAAAAACAAAACAAATGACATCAGAAATCATTGATACTAAAGATCTTAAAAACGACCCAGTATTCGGTCAATTGTCTTTTGACAATCACGAACAAATCGTTTTTTGTAACGACGAAGATACTGGTTTAAAAGCAATAATTGGTATTCACAATACAACTTTAGGACCTGCTTTAGGAGGTACTAGAATGTGGCAATATAAAAGTGAATGGGATGCTCTTAACGATGTTTTACGTTTATCTCGTGGAATGACTTATAAATCTGCCATTACAGGATTAAATCTTGGAGGTGGTAAAGCTGTAATTATTGGAGATGCAAAAACTCAAAAAAACGACGCGTTAATGCGTAAATTTGGTGAGTATGTAAATTCTTTGAGCGGTAAATATATTACGGCAGAAGATGTTGGTATGGAAACTCGTGATATGGATATTATTCGTGAAGTTACTCCACATGTAACAGGTGTTTCTGAAGCTATTGGTGGGTCTGGAAATCCATCTCCAGTAACTGCGTATGGAGTTTACATGGGAATGAAAGCTGCTGCTAAATACCGCTTTGGAACAGAAAATTTAGATGGTAAAAAAGTATTAGTACAAGGTGTTGGACATGTTGGAGAAACTTTAGTAAAACACATTACTGATGAAGGTGCGCAAGTAATATTAAATGATATTAACGAAGCCCGTTTAGAAGAATTAAGTAAAAAATACGGCGCAAACGTAGTATTAGGTAATGATATTTACGGATTAGATATTGATATCTATGCTCCATGTGCTTTAGGTGCTACGGTAAATGACCACAGTATCTCACAATTAAAAGCTAAGGTTATTGCTGGTGCAGCAAACAACCAATTGGCTAACGAATTAAAACATGGTACTTTGTTAAGAGAAAAAGGGATTGCTTATGCACCTGATTTCTTAATTAATGCTGGTGGAATTATAAATGTTTATGCTGAAGTTGCTGGCTATGACAAGGTTGAAAGCTTAAAAAGAACCGAAAATATTTATAATACAACTTTAGATATTTTTAACTTAGCAGAAAAAGAAAGCATCACAACACATCAAGCTGCTTTTAATATTGCACAAGCAAGAATTGATGCTCGTAAAAAAGAGCAAAATAGCTAGATAAAAAATAAAAAAGTTTTACTTTTGCAGAGCGTTAGAAATAGTTTCTATCGCTCTTTTTTTTAAAGTTCTTTAAAATGATTAACAGAAGACATATTCGAGTTAAGGTAATGCAGTCGGTTTATGCAATGCAGCAATCGCAGAGTGATGATATTGTAAAAGAAGAAAAATTCTTAAAACACAGTATTCAAAAAATGTATGATTTATACGTACTTAATCTTCAGTTATTAGTTGAAGTTCAAAAATTAGCTAACAAAAGAGCATTACTAGCTAAGAAAAAAATACTTGCAACAAAAGAAGAATTAAATCCTAACGAAAAATTTATCAATAACAAACTTATTAATAAACTTAATGAGAGCGTTAGCCTTGAAGGATATGTTGAACTAAACAACTTAAACTTTTGGCAACTTGATAATGAATACGTGCGTATCATTTTAGATGAATTACAAAAAAGTGATTTGTATTTAAAATATATGGATACTATAGAAGATTCATACAATGTAGACCGTGCTTTTATTATTGATTTTTTTAAAGAAATTATAGCTCCTAATGAAAAGTTAGCAGATTATTTTGAAGATAAAATGATTTCTTGGGTAGATGATATCCCTTTTGTTAATACTTGGATTGTTAAATCATTAAACAAACAAAAAATACAAAATCCTTTTATTTTAGGAAGCTTATATAAAGACAGTGAAGACAAACAATTTGTGGGGGATTTATTTACAAAAACAGTATTAAATCAACACAAATATCAAGAAGATATTATTGATAAAACTCCGAATTGGGAAGCTGATAGAATTGCCGATATTGATATGATTATTATTAAAATGGCAATTACCGAATTTTTACATTTCCCATCAATACCAAGTAGAGTAAGTATTAACGAATATATTGAACTAGCCAAAGATTACTCAACCAATAAAAGTGGTTATTTTATTAACGGTGTTTTAGACAAACTATCAAAAGACTATTTAGCTTCTGATAAGATGGTTAAAATTGGAAGAGGTTTATTATAAAATTATTATTTTTACAACAAATAAATTAAAACATAGTAAAATGAAGAAAATAGCAGTAGCAATTGCATTCATTCTTTCAACAGGAGTATTTGTTTCTTGTGGTAATGGAAATGCAGCATCTAAAGTAAAAAAAGAAAATATAGAAAACGCTGAAAAAAGAGATGTATCTATTAATGCAGGAGCAGCTTCTATTTCTTTTGATAAAGAAGAGTATAACTTTGGTACTGTTACCGAAGGTGAAGTTGTAAAAACGACTTTTACAGTAACCAATACTGGTAAAACTGATTTAGTTATTACAAATGCAAAAGCTAGTTGTGGTTGTACGGTACCTGTATGGCCTAGAGAAGCTATTGCACCTGGTAAAACAGGCGAAATTCAAGTTAGTTTTAACACAAACGGTAAACCAAACAGGCAATCAAAGTCTATTACCTTAACTACTAACACTAAAAAAGGAAGAGAAGTTTTAAAAATTTCTGGTATGGTAACTCCTAAAAACAGAGCTGTATAATGTTTTTACAAGCAAGCACACAAGAAAGCATTATGAACATGCTTCCGTTCGTAGCCATGATTGGTGTTTTTTATTTTTTGATTATTCGCCCACAAATGAAACGTCAAAAAAATGAAAAAAACTTTCAAACAACTGTTAAAAAGGGTATCAAAATAGTTACAAGTAGTGGTATTCATGGTAAAATTGTTGAAATTAATGAAAATGACAATACCATTATTATTGAAACCGGCGCAGGTAAAATAAAATTTGAACGCTCAGCCATTTCTATGGAATTAAGCAAAAAATACAATACTGAGGTTAAAAAATAACCTAAGTATTTTATCATAAAAAAAGAGCGCTAATTAGCGCTCTTTTTTGTTTTTTATGTAGATTGCAATATATTGATCATTTTGAAAAAAAAATTAAACATACCTAAAACCTTTTTTGGCTTTTTACTAGCTTCTGTTTTCTTTTGGCTGCTAATAAACCTTTCAAAAGAATATACAACTGAAATAACAATAGATACAGTATATACTAATTTACCTGTTGATAAAACAATTATAGCCACTCCTATAAAAAAAATAATCCTGCTTGTAAAAGGCAGTGGTTTTAAATTGATTTCTACAAATTTAACAAGTAATGCTTTGAGGTTAGATTTAAAAAAAATAAACAAAAAAAAAGCTACTGACTATTATTTTTTAACAAAAAAAATACAAACAGAAATACAGGATCAGTTAAAATCAGGCATAAAATTAATTAGCACTAAAAGAGATACAATACCTTTAAAAATAGGAACTTTGCACTCTAAAAAAGTACCTATAAAAACCGATTTAGACATCACTTTTCAACTTGGTCATGATTTAGCAAAACCTATAAATTTAAACCCAGATTCAGTGTTAATTTCAGGAGAACAATCGCTATTAAAAGAAATTAACTTTTTGAATTTACAAAGTATAAAGCTTGAAAATGTTTCTGAAAGTACTACTATAAATACTACAATTAATGTGCCTAAAAACATTAAAGCAACTATTAGCAATGTGAAAGTAAATATTATCGTTGATAAATTTACTGAAGGAGAAACTGAAATTCCTATTTTAATAAAAAATGCACCCAAAGGAATAAATATTTTCCCGAAGAAAGTCAAGATAACCTATAAAGTTGGATTAAAAAATTTTAATAAAGTAAACCCAAATCTTTTTAAAGTTGTATGTGATTACAACCAAGTTAAAAATAATGAGGCCTCTTTTTTAACCCCCAAAATAGTAGAAGCACCAAATTTTGTTACTCAAATAAGAGTAAGTCCCAAAAAAATAGATTTTTTAATACATAAATAATGGTCATAGGTATAACAGGTGGTATTGGTAGCGGAAAGTCTACCATTGTAAAGATGTTTTCACAATTTAAAAACATCGCAATATATACTGCTGATAATGAAGCTAAAAAATTAATGAACGCTTCTGAAGAGATAAAAATACAATTAATTTCAATATTCGGAGAAGAAGTATACAAAAACAACCAACTTAACAGACCATATTTAGCCAATATTGTTTTTAACAACAAACAAAAACTAACTATTTTAAATAGTATTGTACACCCTGTTGTAAATGATCATTTTCAAGATTTCATTTCTGAAAACTCCAAAAAAGATTACATTTTATATGAGAATGCGATTTTATTTGAAAATGGGAGCAATACTTTTTGTGATAAGATAATTACTGTAACCGCGCCTGAAAACATCAGGGTTCAACGTATTTTAAAAAGAGATAACACTACAATAGAAGCCGTTAAAAACAGAATTAAAAATCAATGGGGCCAAGAAAAAAAAACATTACAATCTCATTACATCATTGAAAACCTTACACTTACTAAATCTCAACAAGAAACATTACGTATTCATAATATTTTAACAAAAAATAATAAATAAGTTGCAGTTTCTTAATAATTTATCTTAAAATTATCTTAATTTTACACAAACTCTGTTAATCTAAGTTAAAAGAGAATATCCCTTCATTTTATTGATTTATTTTTGAGTAATGGGTAAAAAAATCTTTATTCTTATTGTTGTTTTAATGAGTATTTCTTTAATAGGAATCATCTCTGTTCAAATTTATTGGATTAAGGATGCTATAAAGAATAAACAGCAACAATTTGACAACAACGTTACAATTGCATTGGCTAGAACTTCTGAAAGGATAAAAGATAGAGAGTACTCTGAATTTCTTCAAAATAATCAGGAGTTTCTTAAAGATAAAAAATTTGTTTCTGATGCCGAAATAACCACTTATCTTTTTCAACAAATAGACACCACTAATAAAAGAAAATTTACCTTTGGTACTACCATTTTAGGTGAAAGTATAAAAATGCCAGGAGATTTTATAAATAATGACTCAATAGTTTTAAAGCGTTATTCTGGTAAGGAAGACTTTTATTTTTCGCAGGTAATCAAGGCTGAAAACAATGATTTTAATTCTTTTACTGAAGAAAACAGTTTTTCAACTTTTAAAAATTACCCAAAATTTAACAGGCAATTAATTGAAAATATGTTGCGTCAACGAAATAGACTATACCCAATTAATCAGCGCATCAGTAATAAAGAACTAAACTTTACGATACAAGAAGAATTGGCTAAAATGAACATAACGCAAAGTTTTAAGTATGGCGTTTATGAAGATGGTTTAGCAACACAGTTAAAATCTGGATATTTTAATATACACCCAAAAGATGCTAGCTACCCTTTGTTTAAAGATGATAATGGTAATAGCAAATATAAGTTATATATAAAATTTCCTAATGAGCGTAAAAATTTATTATCAGGAATGATGAAAATTTTAGGCCTCTCATTATTATTTATTGGTATTATTATTGCAGCATTTTCAACATCATTGTATCAACTAGTACGTCAAAAAAAGATATCTGAAATAAAAACAGATTTTATTAATAACATGACACATGAGTTTAAAACACCAATTGCTACTATTAATTTAGCTTTAGATGCTATTAGAAACCCTAAAATAATTGCAGATCAAGACAAAGTAAAACGCTACGTACAAATGATCCGTGAGGAAAATAAACGTATGCATGGTCAGGTTGAAAATGTATTACGAATTTCAAGATTAGAAAAAAATCAAATAGAAATAAGTAAGGATGCTACTGATATGCACGACACAATAGAAGAAGCTATTGAACATATTCAGTTACTTGTAGATGATAAAAAAGGAAGTGTAACATCACATTTTCAAGCAATATCAACCGAAGTATTAGGTAATCAATTTCATCTAACAAATATAATTGTAAACATGTTAGAAAATGCTTTAAAATACTCCAGTGAAGCACCTAAAATTGATGTATATACAGAAAGTACTAACAAATATTTTATCTTTAAAATAAAAGATGAAGGAATAGGAATGAGTAAAAATGCTCAGAAATATGTTTTTGATAAATTTTATAGAGAACATAAAGGAAACATACATAATGTAAAAGGCCATGGTTTAGGTTTAGCCTATGTAAAAGAAATTATAGACAGCCACCAAGGTAGCGTTCATGTTGAAAGTGAAAAAGGTAAAGGAAGCTTATTTACAGTAAAATTACCATTAATATAAAATAAAGAAAATGGGAAGTAAAAAAATATTATTAGTAGAAGATGATCCAAATTTTGGAACAGTCCTTAAAGATTATTTAGCTTTAAATGATTATAATGTAACACATGCTAAAGACGGTATCGACGGTTTAATTATGTTTAAAAATGGTGAATATGATTTGTGCATTTTAGATGTTATGATGCCTCGTAAAGATGGTTTTTCTTTAGCGCAAGATATTCGTGTTAGTAATAAAGAAGTCCCTATTATCTTTTTAACCGCCAAAACATTAAAAGAAGATGTTTTAAGAGGATACCAAGTAGGTGCTGATGATTACTTAAACAAACCTTTTGACTCTGAAGTTTTATTACACAAAATAAAAGCAATTTTACAACGTAAGGAAAACGAAAAATCTAGTGATTCAGACGAGTTTGAATTTAAGATTGGTGGATTTGATTTTAACTCAAAACTTCGACATTTATCATTTAAAGGTGAAGAAGCTCAAAAACTTTCACCAAAAGAAAGTAAATTATTACGAATGTTAGCCGTTCATAAAAACGATTTAATGCCACGTGAATTAGCATTAACAAAAATATGGAGAGACGATAATTACTTTACTTCTCGTAGTATGGATGTATATATAGCTAAGCTTCGTAAATATTTAAAGGCTGATGAAAATGTTGAAATTCTTAACATTCACGGTGAAGGCTTTCGATTAATTGAAAAAATATAACACCTTATAAGTAATTTTTAACTAAAGACTTCCTTTTTATTGGAAGTCTTTTCTTTTTTATAAATTGTAACAATAATTTTTGTCATTCGTCTAATATCTATAATCAACAAAACCGAAAAATTTGGAAACCATTTTATCAATAAAAAACCTCGATAAAAAATACGGTAAAGTTCATGCTGTAAATAATCTATCTTTTGATATTCAAAAAGGAAATGTATACGGTATTCTTGGCCCTAACGGAAGTGGAAAATCAACCACCTTAGGTATTATTTTAAATGTAGTAAACAAAACATCTGGTAATTTTAGTTGGTTTGATGGAAAGTTATCTACACATGAAGCTTTAAAAAAAGTAGGAGCTATTATTGAGCGTCCAAACTTTTATCCTTACATGACAGCAGTTCAAAACCTACAATTAATTTGTAAAATAAAAGGGGTTTCAGCTGATAAAATTGAAGAAAAACTTAAAATAGTAAACCTTTACGAAAGAAGAAACAGCCAATTTAAAACCTATTCTTTAGGGATGAAACAACGTTTGGCAATTGCATCGGCCTTGTTAAACGATCCTGAAATATTAATTTTAGACGAACCTACCAATGGATTAGATCCGCAAGGAATCCACGAAATTCGTCAAATCATAAAAAATATTGCCAAAAACGGAACTACTATTTTATTAGCATCTCACCTACTTGATGAAGTAGAAAAAGTTTGTACCCACGTTCTTATTATTAGAAACGGAGTAAAACTATACAGCGGTAGTGTAGACAACATGGTTGTTTCAAACGGAGTTATAGAAGTAAAAACCGATGACGATATTGATAAATTAGTTAATGTTTTAAAAAACTATTATGAAATTGCCACTGTTGATGTTGAAGGAGATTTAGTTACTGCCCGTTTAGAAAACGAAATTTCAGCATCACAATTAAACAAATACTTATATGATAACGGAGTAATTGTATCGCATTTAGTTAAGCGTAAACTTAGCTTAGAACAACAATTTTTAGATTTAACAAACAACAACTAATTCAACTATTATGTTACGCCTTTTATATATAGAATTTCATAAATTAAGATACAATAAAGCTAGTAAAATACTTTCAATCATCTATTTTGCACTACTAACTTCAGTTGCATTAATAGCTGCTATCAAATTTGATATCGGCCCTATAAAATTTCATTTAGCAGACCAAGGTATTTTTAACTTTCCATACATTTGGCACTTTAACACCTATATGGCAGCCATTTTTAAGTTTTTTTTACTACTGGTAATAGTATCTATGATGGCAAATGAATACAGTTACAAAACCTTAAAACAAAACTTAATTGATGGTTTAAGTAAAAAAGAATTTATCCTTTCTAAATTTTATACCGTAATCGTTTTTGCATTAGTATCAACTCTTTTTGTTTTTGTTATTTCATTAATATTAGGTGCTTTATATTCTGATTTTAATGAACTTTCAATAATTTTCTCAAATCTAAGTTACTTAGTTGCTTTTTTTATTAAACTAGTAGGCTTCTTTTCTTTCGGATTATTTTTAGGCATATTAATTAAAAGATCTGCCTTTGCTGTTGCCGCAATGATTGTGTGGTTAATTATAGAAAGCATTTTTAAAGGGTATTTATTTTGGACATTTAAAGATTTAAAAACAAGCACTGAAGAAGCTGTAAACTCAATCATGCAATTTTTTCCGCTTGAAGCAATGGCAAACTTAATTAAAGAACCCTTTACAAGGTTAGGTGCTGTTAAATCTGTAGCAAATCAAATAGGTGAAAATTTCACGAAAGATTATACTGTTAGTTTTCTTAATATTGTAATTGTTCTTGTTTGGATATCTATTTTTATATATGCTTCATATTTTTTGTTAAAAAAAAGAGATTTATAGAGGGTATTAAGTAGTTTAGCTGTTTTATCATAACATAAATTACTTCTACAATGAAGAAAACACTATTATTATTAGTCTTATTTACCTCATTTACCATACACAGTCAAAAAGAAGCTAATTTTTGGTTTTTTGGAAGGAATGCTGGGATAAACTTTAATAATAACATTGTTACTTCTTTAAATAATGGATTATTAAATACCGATGAAGGTTGTTCTTCTATTGCTGATGAAAACGGAAATCTTTTGTTTTATTCAGATGGAATAAATGTTTGGACAAAGAACCATGAATTAATGAAATATTCAAGTGGTTCACTTGCTAATAATTTACAAGGAAATCCTTCAAGTACACAATCAGGTTTAATTGTTCCAAACCCTGAAAATAAAGACATTTATTACATTTTTACAGTAGGAACAGATTATGTTGGAAACAATAGCACCTACCCTACTAACCCTGGTTTTAATTTTTATACAATTGATATATCAAAAGGAGATGGAGGTGAAATCACTAATGGACCAATAAACCTTTCTGATGGAAAAGATTTAACTTGGTCAGAAAAAGTAACAGCAGTTCAAGGAAAAAACTGTACCGAATTTTGGATTCTTTCTATAGTACAAAACACTTTTTATGCTTATAAAATTGATAAAGATGGTGTAAAAAATACTGCTCCAGTTATTTCATTATCATCATATTTTTTAAACGATAAAAGAGGTTATTTAAAAGCTTCTCCTGATGGAACTAAAATAGCGTTAGCTGATTATACAAATGACGAAAGTGGTCGATTTGTTTTATATGATTTTAATAATATTACTGGAAAAATAACCTCTAACGGTCAAATTCTAACCAATGGACATTCAGACGGAAGCCCTTATGGAGTAGAGTTTTCACAAAATTCAACAAAATTATACACCTCTACATATAAACAAAACTCTGGCACTTTTAATATTCTTCAATACGATTTATTAAATACAAATATATCGAGTTCCAAAACAACTGTTTGGTCAGGTATTGGATACCGAGGAGCTTTACAGTTAGGACCGGATGGAAAAATTTACGCTTCAATACCTGATAAAACACACTTAGGAGCTATTCAAAATCCAGAAGATGCAGCCGCAAACATTATATTTAATCCAAATGCTGTTTTTTTAGAAGGTGCAATATCATCACAAGGATTGCCTCCTTTTATACAGTCTTTTTTTGCTCCAGTAAATATAGTTAACAAAGCAACAAACGAAATTTTAACCAATGCTACTCAAATATTCTGTATTGGAGAAACTTACGAGATTGAACCTGAAAAAAATGATCTTACCGATACCTATACTTGGTATAAAGATGGGGCTGAAATTGCAACAACCAGATCATTAACAATTGATAGCACCAATTTTGGTAGTGGATTATATGAAGTTAAAATAGAATCTACTTCAGATTGTAAAAAAACATTTACCGGAAAAGTTCAAATTTATTTCGAACCTAAACCTACTATTAACAATATACCAACCTATATTCAATGTGATTTTGACAGCAACCCTGTTGATGGGTTTACCTCTTTTAATCTTCAACATTTAGAAAATAATTTAGTAAACGATACTACAAATATATTATTCGATTTTTTCGAAACATCAGATAATAATTTCTTGTCACCTTTAAATAAAACAAATTATACAAATAGTGTTTCAATCAATCATTCAATAGTAGTAAGAGCTACAAACACCATAACAAATTGTTATCAAACAGCAACAATCAACTTACAGGTAAACCCTACTGGTTTAACTTCTTATACCAATGAATATATTCCCGAGTTAGATGAAAGTGCATTAACCTTAAATGCACAATTTAGTATTGGTTCTAATAATGGTATTTTTGATTTTTCATTAAAAACCCAACAAATAATAACCAATTCTAGGAGCATTATCTGAAATAACTCATGATTTTCAATATTATCGTACTCCTGAAGATGCTTCATTACAAATAAATCAAATTTTACCGCCATACGAAGATGAATTTTTTACGGACAACTCAGATATATACGTAAGAATTTCAAATAAAGGGGTTAATTCCTGTGAAGCGGTAGGTAATTTTAAAATTTTTGTTGAAAAACTACCTACTCCTCAAGGTGATTTAAGTGAAACTATTTTATGTATTGATAACCCTAGAAAAAATCCTCAACTTCAAACTGTTTTATTAAACGCTGATACAGGTATTATTACTGACACTTATAAATGGTATTTAAACAATATCTTAATCTCTGGTGAAACATCAGCTATACATAATGCTACTTCTGCGGGAGAATATAAAGTGGAAGCTTATCGAAACCACCCTAATATAACCAACCCTTACATAGGGTATAATACTTTTTTTGTAAAAGAATCTAACCAAGCTTTAGTTGTAAAAATAACATCTGTTGATGACAACGATATACTTAACAATAATAAAATTGAAATTACTATAGATGGTATTGGTGATTATGAATATGCTTTAAACAGTACAAATCTTAGTGATTTTGTAAAAGGAAAAGAAAACTTATCTCACACTTTCACAAATATCCCTCCTGGTTTAAATACTATATCAATCAGAGATCGAAATGGATGTGGAATTACATCTTCTAACCAAATTTCTATAATTTATTTTCAACGTCATTTTACTCCAAATAACGATGGGTATAATGATACTTGGAATATTTTAGGCATTAATAATAACTATTATACAGTTGTCAACGTTCAAATTTTTAATAGATATGGAAAATTAATTAAAAAAATAACTGATAAAAACTCAACAGGATGGGACGGGACATACAATGGTACAGTTCTACCATCTAATGATTATTGGTATAACGCAAAACTAATTAACGTCAATGGTCTAGTTCGTGAAAAAAATGGTCATTTTTCTCTTCTTAAAAAATAAACTAGACTTATATTTACCTCCTCAAAACTTTTATTTTTCTCGCTATGAAAAAAATCATTTTTTTATTATTAATTTTATTTCCTTCAATCATTCTCTCTCAAGACGGTGGTACTACTTGTGACACTTCTGAGCCTATGTGTTCGGATAATAATGGTGTAAAAATATTTAACAATACAACAAACACTTCTGGTACTGGTAATATTGCTTGTTTATATACAACCCCTAACCCTTCTTGGTTTTATATTAAAGTGGAATCAACCGGAAATTTAGAGTTTGAAATTATTCAATCTACCGATTTTGATGCAAGTGGTAACCCTATAGGATCTGCTCTTGATGTTGATTTTGCAGCTTGGGGACCTTTTTCTACTTCAGATTCTAACTGTACAACCTTAGCTAAAGAATGTTTAGATAGTAGTGGAAATTCAATACCGTGTCCTGATAATGTTTTCTCTCCTGTTTTTTACACTAATAATTTAGATAACACCAATATTATTGATTGTAGTTATTCTGGTTCTGGTAGAGAAAACTTTACCATTACTAATGCGCAAGCAGGTGAGTTTTACATTTTATTAATAACAAACTTTGATAATGGTACAGGTAAAATTAAACTAGAACAAACTAATTATGCTGGAATTGGTGCTGGAACAACTGATTGCTCAATTGTTTCTGGAGAGCTAGGTCCTGATCAAGATATTTGTGATGGAACTACTGTTACTTTAGATGGTACCCCTACCGTTGGAACCGTTACTAATTATGAATGGCAAGTAGATACTGGTAGCGGATTTACAACAATTACTGGAGAAAACAATGCTACTTTAAGTATTAACAACAATCTTTCAGGAACATACAAAAGTATAATTACTGATAATTTAGGTAATAAAGCTACTGACGATGTTGTTATTAATTTTTTACCACTTCCAATAACAACCAATATTACCTTAAATCAATGCGATACCGATACTGATTTAAGCACAAATATTAACCTAACTTTAGCAGAGACAAATATCTCAACCAATCATATAAATGAAACTTTTAAATATTACCCTACTAAAAATGACGCTATAAACGATACAGCCGAAATAACCAACCAAACAAATCATCCTGTTACTGATGGAGATATTATTTGGGTTAGAACAATTTCTGATAAAGGCTGTTCTCAAATATCTGAAATAAAAATTACGGTAGGTTATCAAGCCGATGTTATTTATCCTAAAGAATTTGCTAATTGTGATGATTATTTAGATGCTGATGGAAATAATACTGCTAGCAATAGTGATACTGACGGAATTACCAATTTTGACTTAAGCTCTGTTGAACCTGACATCAAAGCTACTTTCCCTGCTGCTAATAGAGCCAACTTAACGGTTTTAATTTTTGAAACCATAGCTGATAGAGACGCTGTAACTAACAATATAACTAATATTTCTAATTACCGTAATAAAAATATACCTGCAACCACCCCACAATCATTATATGTTAAAATAATTGATAAAACAAACAACAATTGTGAAGGCTTGGGAAGCTTTACTATTGAAGTAAAGCCAATACCTGTTGCTAATAATGTTGCAAATTTTGAGTATTGTGATGACTTTGCTAGTGGAACCTATAATGATGGTAAAAATATTGATATCAATTTAAGAGATAGTGTTAATAATATTTTAGGAACTTCACAAGTACCATCAGATTACACCGTTACTTTTCATACTAGCCCTACTGATGCTAATTCTGGAAATGCTCCCATTTCAAATGATACCAATTATACAAATCAAACAAGAGATATAGAAACCATTTATGTTCGTGTTGAGAATAATGATACCGGATGTTTTAATGACCACCTAACTTTTGACATCATTATAAATCCTTTACCAGTTATAACAAACCCTATTCCTGACCTAGAAATTTGTGATGTTATAACATCAGGTGATGGCGATTCTAGAAATAGAATTGTGCAAAATATTAATTTATCTGAAAGAGATATCGATGTTCTTAATGGTAGAGACCCTGCCTTATTTGAAATTACATATCACAGAACTAACCAAGATGCTATTGATGGAGTGTCGCCTCTCAATAAAACAAATTACACTAACGATCCTGCACACACAAACTTTCCTGCTGATTTTTCAACTGACGCACCAGCAACTGAATTAATTTATATTAGTATTCTTAACAAAAACACCAATTGTAGATATGGTATTGCTACTTTACAATTAGTGATATATCCTGAACCTCTTATTCCTTTAAATATCACAAATTATACAGATTGTGATAATAAATCAGACTCTTTTTTAGATGATGCTAACGGAATAAACGGAGATATTACACTTAAAAATAAAACAACAGAAATACTTGTAAACTATCCTACAAGCGAACACAGTAATTTTACCGTTACCTTTCATGAAAATTTATCGGATGTTGAGTCGGGAGCAAACCCACTTGATGAAAACAAATATGAAAATACTGCAAACAATCAAACGATATATGTTAGGGTTAAAAATGATAAAACTTCATGTGTTAATAACAATTTAACTTTTAACATCATCATAAATCCGTTGCCAGATTTCATAGTATATAGTCCTGTTATTGTATGTTTAAATAATCCTCAAACAAGATTAGAACCTATAAATCCTAATGCTACTTATAGTTATGAATGGACACTAAAAGGCAACCCTACTGTTTTAAGTACCAATGCTTTTTATGACGTTACAGTAGGCGGAACCTATGTTGTTACCGCAACTATGCAAGACGGAACTAGTTGTAAAAGAAGTAGAGAAATTGTAGTAAATGAATCTATAAACCCAACTTTAACAAATGATGATATTGTTATTGTTGACGACACAAATAATAGTGGATTAGATAATTATTCAATTAAAATAATTACTGAAAATCAAAATTTAGGAATTGGTGATTACGAGTTTGCTATTACTGATGAAGATAACAATATAACAGGTTTTCAAGACGAACCTTTATTTGATAACATTTCAGGAGGTTTTTATACTGTTTTTGTTAGAGATAAAAATGGATGTCAGCCCGATGCCACTATAGAAATATCAGTTATTGAATATCCTAAATTTTTAACTCCTAACGGAGATGGAAAAAATGATACTTGGAAAATTAAAGGAGCTAATTCTAGTTTTTATCCTTCAAGCAACATTACAATTGTTGATCGATATGGTAAAATTGTAGCTATTATTCCTATTGACAATCAGGGGTGGAATGGAACCTATAAAGGCAAATTGTTACCATCTAATGATTACTGGTTTAAAATTTATTTAGTTGACCGAAAAGGTAAAATTCACCAACATCAAGGGCATTTTTCTCTTTTAAGAAAATAAGTGCAACATTATTTTTAATGACTCACACAAAACCTAATGAATATTTTTCGTTAGGTTTTTTTATGATAAATTATCAAAAATAATTGTACAACTCTTTTTAATTTTTAATAATTCATGATATTTACTCCAATAAAATATCGTAAAATTTATAATTATCACAATTAAACCATAAGTAAAATCTCAACAAATCATCAATAGTATATCAATAAAACTATCCGTATTTTTGTTGTATGGACTTTGAATTACACTCAGATTTTAAACCTACCGGCGATCAGCCTACAGCAATAAAACAATTAGTAAATGGGCTAGACTCCAATGAAAAACACCAAACATTATTGGGTGTTACTGGTTCTGGTAAAACCTTTACCGTTGCCAATGTTGTTGCCGAAGTAAATCGCCCTACCTTGGTATTGGCGCATAACAAAACATTAGCTGCTCAATTATATTCTGAGTTTAAGCAATTTTTCCCGAACAATGCTGTAGAGTATTTTGTTTCTTATTATGATTACTATCAACCAGAAGCTTATATTCCTGTTACGGGCACTTTTATTGAGAAAGATTTATCTATAAATGATGAAATAGAACGCTTACGAATTAGTACTTCTTCTTCCCTACTTTCGGGACGTAGAGATATTATTGTAATTGCATCAGTTTCTTGTTTGTACGGTATCGGAAATCCGAATGAGTTTAAGAAAAATGTAATTCCGATTGAAGTAGATCAGCAAATTTCGCGCACAAAATTCTTACATCAACTAGTTACCAGTTTGTATTCTAGGACTGAAATAGAGATAAAAAGCGGAACTTTTAGAGTAAAAGGTGATGTGGTCACTATTTATCCTTCATACGGAGATAGCGGTTATCGTGTGCATTTTTTTGGTGATGAAATTGAAGAAATTGAAACTTTTAATATAGAGAACAACCAAATAATTGAAAAATTAACCGAACTAACCATTTACCCTGCTAACTTGTTTGTTACCTCGCCTGATGTATTGCAAAATGCGATTCATAAAATACAGGAAGACATGGTTAAACAGGTTGATTATTTTAAAGAAATAGGTAAACATCTAGAAGCTAAACGATTGTTAGAACGTACCGAATTCGATTTAGAAATGATTCGTGAATTAGGGTATTGTTCTGGTATCGAAAACTATTCTCGTTATTTAGATGGTCGAGATCCTGGTACGCGCCCGTTCTGTTTGTTAGATTATTTCCCAGAAGATTATTTAATGGTGATTGACGAAAGCCACGTTACCATTCCGCAAACACATGCCATGTATGGTGGTGACAGAAGTAGAAAAGAGAATTTAGTAGAATACGGATTCCGTTTACCTGCCGCGATGGACAATCGTCCATTAAAATTTGATGAATTTGAATTGTTACAAAACCAAGTAATTTATGTTTCTGCAACGCCTGCTGATTATGAACTACAAAAAACTGAAGGTGTTTTTGTAGAGCAAGTAATTCGCCCTACCGGATTATTAGATCCTGTAATAGAAGTGCGACCAAGTTTAAATCAGATTGATGATTTAATAGAAGAAATTCAAATTCGTGTAGAAAAAGATGAACGTACTTTGGTTACCACTTTAACCAAACGAATGGCAGAAGAATTGGCTAAATATTTAACCAGAATACAGGTTCGCTGTCGTTATATACATTCGGATGTTGATACTTTAGAGCGTGTGCAAATAATGCAAGATTTACGTAAAGGTATATTTGATGTTTTAATTGGTGTAAACCTACTTCGTGAAGGATTGGATTTACCTGAAGTATCGTTAGTAGCTATTTTAGATGCCGATAAAGAAGGTTTTTTACGTAGCCATCGATCTATTACACAAACTGTTGGTAGAGCCGCAAGAAATGTAAACGGACTTGCCATTTTATATGCCGATAAAGTTACCAATAGTATGCAACAAACTATGGACGAAACCAACCGTAGGCGTGAAAAACAAATTAACTACAATACTAAAAACGGAATTACACCTACACAAATAAATAAAAAATTAGACAATACACTTTCTAAAGATACCACAGCTACCTATCAGTATGACAATGCTATACAAAAAGCTGCTGAACAAGATTTAGAATACTTACCAAAAGAAGAAATAGAAAAACGTATTCGTGCCAAACGTAAACAAATGGAAGAAGCTGCCAAAAGTTTAGATTTTATGATTGCCGCACAATTGCGTGATGAAATTGCAGTTTTAAGGAAGAGTTTGTAGAAATATTTGGATTGATTCTTAAAGTAAAATCAAGTAACTTCGTAATTGAACGATATCCATCATTGAAATAATGGATATCTTAACATTTAGACAAAATTAACTAATTAAAAATGAAAATGAAAAAACAACTCTTATTCCTTTTAATAACTATTTTAAGTTTTAATTGTTATTCACAGATTTCTTTTGAGAAAGGATATTACATTGATAACAGTAATCAAAAAACCAATTGTTTAATCAAAAATATTGATTGGAAAAATAATCCAACTCAATTTGAATATAAACTATCCGAAAATAGCGAATCGAAAAAAAAAACTATAGAATCAATTAAAGAATTTGGTATTAATAATATTTCAAAATACGTCAGGAGCATTGTAAATATTGATAGGTCCAGTGAGGATATCAAAAAATTAAGTTATGATAGAAACCCTATATTTAAAGAAGAGAAACTTTTTTTAAAAGTATTAATTGAAGGTAAAGCAAACTTGTATCTATTAGAAGATGGAAATTTGAGAAGATTCTTTTTTAACAAAGAAAATTCGGCTATTGAACAATTAATTTTCAAATCCTACAAAACTCCGAATAATCAAATTGGTAAGAATAATAGGTTTAAGAATCAACTTTGGAATAACCTAAAATGTCCAAATTTGAAAATAAACAAAGTTGAAAATCTAAGTTATCAAAAAAATGACATAGTTGATTTTTTTGTAGAATATAACGAATGTAACGGTGAAAAAAATACCAATTATGAAGAAAAACAGAAAAAAGACTTATTTAATTTAAGTATTCGACCTGGTTTTAATAATTCTTCTCTTTCAGTTCAAAATAGTATTTATAGTTCTAGAGATACAGATTTTGATAATGAGTTCGGGTTTCGATTTGGTATTGAGGCAGAATTTATTATGCCTTTTAATAAAAATAAATGGTCATTAATAATCGAGCCAACTTATCAATATTATAAGTCGGAAAAAGAAACAAGAAATCGTAATGTTAAAGCTGACTATAAATCAATTGAAATACCCGTTGGTATAAGGCATTATTTTTTTTTAAATGAGAACTCAAAAATGTTCGTTAATGGTTCATTCATTTTTGATTTCAGTAATAATTCCATTGTTGATTATAGTATTGGAACAGATTTAGAAATCAAAACAAGAAATAACTTCGCATTTGGTATAGGTTATAGGTATAATGATAAGTATAGTCTGGAATTGAGATATCAAACAAGTAGGGAAGTTTTAAGTGATTATATTGCTTGGAGTTCTGATTATAATACATTTTCAGTAATATTTGGGTATTCCTTTTTTTAAAAAACACACCATAATACTTTATAAAATTAATTACTAATCTAACCTTAGGAAAGTTTTTAAGAACTTTTGATATGTGATTTATTTGCTAAATTACATACTACACATAACAAATCTTAAAAATAATAACCAACAAAAAAACCTCACTTTAAAAGTGAGGTTTTTTTCTAAATATATTTAACTAAAAACTAATTTTTTACGCTCCTAAAACTTCAGCAACTTTATCTGCAGCTTCTTGAAACTCAGTAGCAGAAATAATTTCCATTCCGCTATTATCAATTAATTCTTTTGCTTCTTTAGCATTTGTTCCTTGTAAACGACAAATAATAGGCACATTAATTTTGTCTCCCATGTTTTTGTACGCATCTACAACACCTTGAGCAACACGATCACAACGAACGATTCCTCCAAAAATGTTTACTAAAATTGCTTTTACGTTAGGATCTTTTAAGATGATTCCGAAAGCAGTTTCAACACGTTGTGCATCTGCAGTACCACCAACATCTAAAAAGTTAGCTGGGTCACCACCTGCCTGCTTAATTAAATCCATAGTTCCCATTGCTAAACCAGCTCCGTTTACCATACATCCAACATTACCATCTAAATCTACATAGTTTAAACCAGCAGCTTTTGCTTCTACTTCAATAGGATTTTCTTCACGAATATCACGCATTGCGGCATAATCTTTATGACGGTATAAAGCATTTTCATCTAAAGTAACTTTAGCATCAACAGCCATTATTTTATCATCAGATGTTTTTAACACTGGGTTAATTTCAAACATTGCTGAATCTGACTTGATGTAAGCAGTATACAATGCCGTAGCAAATTTTACCATTTCTTTTAATGCTCCTCCGCTTAAACCTAGGTTGAAAGCAATTTTACGTGCTTGAAAAGGCATTAATCCTAAAGCTGGATCAATTTCTTCTGTAAAAATTAAGTGAGGTGTTTCTTCAGCTACCGTTTCAATATCCATACCACCTTCTGTAGAATACATAATCATATTTCTACCAGTTGCACGGTTTAATAAAACCGACATATAAAATTCACTTGGTTCAGAGTCACCAGGATAATATACATCTTCAGCAATTAAAACCTGATTTACTAATTTTCCTTCTGCAGATGTTTGAGGAGTAATTAACATCATTCCTAAAATATCATTAGAAATACTTTTTACCTCATCTAAATTTTTAGCCAACTTAACACCACCACCTTTTCCACGACCACCTGCGTGTACTTGAGCTTTTATTACGTGCCAACCTGTACCTGTTTCTTCTGTTAATTTCTTTGCTGCTTCAACAGCTTCTTCTGGTGTATTTGCAACAATTCCGCGTTGAATACGAACTCCAAAACTGTTTAATATTTCTTTACCTTGATATTCGTGTAAGTTCATTAGATATGAATTTTTAAAGTCGAACAAAAATACAAATTCAATTTATAATACATTACTATTTAGCATAATTATTACAATTTTTATTTTCTTATTAATTTAATATTTTAACTGTAACAAAGCTTTTTTTAACATGTCTTTACAGTAATTAACACTAATTTATGATTTAAAAGTTGATTTCATAAATATTTTTGCACTCTACTATACTATCTAAACAACTATGTATAAAATTAATAATTTACTAATCGCTATTCTATTTATTTATAAAGGAGTTAGTGCACAAGAAATTAATCAGACAAGAAAAAAAATTAATGCCACTCGTTTAGAGTACCCTCCTAAAATTGACGGTATTATAGATGAAGTTGTTTGGAAAAAAGCCCCTGTTGCAAAAGATTTTGTAATGATGCGACCCAATAATGGAAAACCAGAACCTGTTACGCATAAAACTGAGGTTAAATTTACCTACGATGATGATGCAATTTATATTGCAGCTTTAATGCACACACCTGACGGAAGTAAAGTCCCTGCCGAGTTTACAAATAGAGATCGATTTGGAAATTCTGATTTTTTTATGCTAATGATAAATCCTAATGATGATGGGCAAAACCCCACCATGTTTATTGTTACCGCCTCAGGAGTTCAATTAGACGCTAAAGTATCTAACAATGGTAATAATGAAGATTATAATTGGAGTGCTGTTTGGGATAGTAGTGTTAAAATTAACAAGAAAAACTGGGTGGTAGAAATGAAAATTCCATACAGAGCTTTACGTTTCGCAAACGAGTCTGTACAAGACTGGGGAATTAATTATCATAGAGATATTCGTAATTTGAATGCTCGCTATACTTGGAATCATATTGACAACACACAAGGTACTTGGACGCAATACGATGGATTAGTAAAGAATTTAAAAAATATTACACCTCCTACTCGTTTAAATTTTTACCCGTATGCATCAGCTACCACAACTACTTTTGAAGGAAAAACTGATTTTAACTGGAGTGTAGGAATGGATGTAAAATACGGTATTACCGAAAACTTTACTTTAGACGCTACTTTAATTCCTGATTTTAGTCAAGTAGCTTTTGATAATGTTACCCTAAATTTAGGGCCTTTTGAACAACAGTTTTCAGAGCAACGTCAATTTTTTACAGAAGGAACAGAGCTTTTTACAAAAGGACGCTTGTTTTACTCTCGTAGAATTGGAAACAGCCCTATTGATCAGTTTGCAAGCGAACGCGAAAACGACGATGCTTTTATTAATAACAAAAAAGTAAATGACGAAATTATTGATGCTCCTGAAAAAGTGCAAATGTTAAATGCCATTAAAATTTCGGGGAGAACAAAAGGTGGTTTAGGTATTGGTTTTTTTAACGCTATAACAGAGAAGACTGAAGCAACTGTAGAAAGAACTGAAAAAACAATCATTGGACTAGATACTATTACTAATACAAGTACTTATAAAACTACGGTAAATCCTTTTTCTAACTATAATATATTAGTATTAGACCAACAGTTTAATAAAAACTCATCTGTAACATTAATTAACACAAACGTTACTCGTGATGGCAGGTTTAGAGATGCTAATGTTACCGGATTACTATGGCATGTAGAGGATAAAAAAAGTACTTATAATGTTGACGGTTCTTTTAAAATGAGTGCTATATCTGATGATATAGACAACCCTAATACTGGATATACATTTGATACCAGTATTGGTAAACATGCTGGTAATTGGCGTGGAGAAATTGGTTATAATTTCGAAAACAAAGATTACAACCCTAATGATATGGGTATTTTATTTAGCAATAACGAACAAACTATTTATGGTTTTGCTGCATACCACCAACTAAATCCGATAGGAATTTTTAATAATTACAGAATAAGTACTTCCTATAACATTAATTTTTTACACAACCCAGGTACGTATACAGGCACTAATGCTAGCTTATCTTTTAGCGCACAAACAACCAAACGCTTTGGTTTTGGTGGAAATATAAATTTTAATTCTGAAAGAAAAGACTTTTTTGAAGCTCGTGAAGGAAGTACAAGTGGTATTTATTTTAAAAGACCTCAAAGAATAAACATCAACCACTGGGGCTCTACTGATTATCGAAAAAAGTTCGCCATTGATTATGATTGGTACTACAATTTTTTTAAAAACAACCCTAAAGAAGGCTATGGATTTAAAATAGCTCCAAGATATCGTTTCAACAATCAATTTTCTTTAGTTTATGATTTTAGATTTAATAAAACAAATAATGATCAAGGTTTTGTTAATAAGATAGATACTGATGACGTAAATGATAACAATGCTTTAGCTCCTCATTTAAACGAAATCGTTTTTGGGCAAAGAGATTGGACTACTTACAATAATTCATTAACAGGTAAATATAGTTTTAATGCCAAATCTTCATTATCACTTTCTTTTCGCCATAATTGGAGTAAAGTTCCGTACGAATCTCAATTTTATAGCCTAGATAAAAATAATGGGGAATTAATAGCTAATAATTATCAAGAAATTCATGATAAAAATTTTAATCGTTGGAATGTAGATTTAAACTACGTGTGGCAATTTGCTCCAGGTAGTCAAATAATTGCATTTTATAGAAACGCTATTTTTAATTCAAATGACCAAGCGCGTCATAATTTTGCTAACAATTTAGATCAACTTTTTAAAGAAGCTAACCAGCATACATTTTCAGTCCGTCTTGTTTATTTTGTTGATTATAACAATTTAAAAAATATTTTTTAAGAAGAAAAAACACTTAAAATTTAAAATCAGATATACTTTAAAAGTGTATCTGATTTCTTTTTTATACATTCGTTACACAGAATATAAAACTATGATTGTTGCTAAAAATATCCATAAATGCTATGGAGATGTTGAAATTTTAAAAGGAGTTAATCTTCATATAAAAAAAGGAGAAATTGTTGCTATTGTTGGGCCATCTGGAGCTGGAAAAACTACCTTACTTCAAATTTTAGGAACCTTAGATAAGGCTGAAAAAAAACAAAACTCCCAACTACTTATTAATAACATTTCTACAAACAATTTAATTGATAAAGAAGTTTCTTCTTTTAGAAACAAACACATCGGTTTTATATTTCAATTTCATCAATTACTTCCTGAATTTACAGCGTTAGAAAACGTATGTATCCCTGCTTTTATTGGTGGTAAATCAAAAAATGAAACTGAAAAAAAGGCAAAAGAACTACTTCATTTTCTTGGTTTATCTCACAGAGAAAACCATAAACCAAATGAGCTTTCGGGAGGTGAACAACAACGTGTTGCAGTAGCCAGAGCCTTAATAAACAAACCTGATGTTATTTTTGCTGATGAACCTTCAGGTAATTTAGATTCAACAGCGGCAGCAAACCTACATAAATTGTTTTTCGAATTGCGTGATAAATTTGGACATACTTTTGTGCTGGTTACTCATAACAAAGAATTGGCAAACATGGCAGATCGTACTTTAACAATGAAGGACGGAATTATAGTAGAATAATAGTAACCTTTAACCAACAACAAGTTAACAAATTAATTAAAACACTTTAGGTTAAAATTCTGATTATAAATAACAGCTATCATTTTCAGTTTTTATGCTATTAATCCTTAAGTATAGTCAAAAAGATTACCACTATGTCTTTTTTGTTTTTATTAGTTTTGATTCCAAGATAAGTTAATTATGAATAAAACTGAACTTAAAGAATTTCTTGACGAAAAGGTTCTAAAATATAATAATCCAGATTTTATTGAAAGTGATCCTATCCAAATTCCGCATCAATTCTCTTTAAAAGAAGATATTGAAATAGCAGGTTTTTTAGCCGCTACCATAGCTTGGGGAAATCGGAAAATGATTATACGAAACTCCTTAAAAATGGTCGATTTACTTGGTAATTCACCTTATGATTTTGTAATGAATCATTCCGAAGATGATTTGGCTAATTTTGATGGATTTGTCCACCGTACTTTTAACGCAGATGATTTTAAATTTTTTATAAAATCACTTAAAAACATCTATCAAAATCACAACGGATTAGAAGCCGTTTTATTAACAAAAGACACAGATAATTATAAATTAGCAATTCATAATTTCAAACAAATATTTTTTGAAATACAACATCAACAAAGAACCTTAAAACATGTTTCAGATCCTTTAAAAGGCTCAGCTTCAAAAAGAATTAACATGTTTCTTCGCTGGATGGTTAGAAACGATAATACTGGAGTAGATTTAGGCATTTGGAAAACCCACAATCCTGCACATTTACACTGTCCGTTAGATGTACACTCAGGAAATGTTGCTCGTAAACTAGGTATTTTAAACCGAAAACAAAACGACTGGAAAGCATTATCGGAGTTAGACATTACCTTACGTGAGTTTGATGTTAAAGACCCTGTTAAATACGACTTTGCCTTATTTGGCTTAGGAGTTTTTGAAAAATTTTAACAATGCAAACCTTTACACACTACTTTTTACATTTTGGTTTCCCTTTAATAATAGCCTATTTTTTTTACAACAAAAGTTGGAAAAAAGTATATCTAATCCTAGTAGCAACTATGCTGGTAGATTTAGATCATTTATTAGCAAATCCAATATTTCAAGTAGACAGGTGTAGCTTCGGTTTTCACCTTCTACACACCTATTACGCTATGCTTGGTTACTTAATTTTACTCTTTTTTAAAAAGCCCTATAACATTATCGCCATCGGGCTTTTACTACACATGCTAACCGATTTAATAGACTGTTTATTTATGTATAACCAATGTAAACCATGCTATTTAAACACCCCAGCAGAACCTATTTTAAAACTAATAACAAGCCTATTTTAAAATAATTTGAAGCTATTTCCCGCTTTTCGCACTCGCTTTTTTTTGAAGAAAAATCAAAAAAAGAGCTCAAACAAATGCTTCAATCAGGGCTAAAAATCTATGATACACGTTTAAAAAACTGCTATTCCTTTAAAATTAAATCACAATACCAAAAACTAGTATCATAATTTTTAACCTTTTCTTTAGTATTTGTATGACAATTTTGAGAATCATCTTTCTTTAAAGTATATGATTTTAAAAGCTTCTCACCTATTTCAAATTCAATCGGATTTTTAAAAATAGGACCATCAAAACAAAAAGTATGAAATTCACCGTTTTCACCGCAAACATCAACATCGTCTGGTAATTCGTTTATAAAATCTTCATCAATAATTTTACCAACAAACTCCTCCCCTAATTTTTTAGCATTCACACAAACTGTAATTGTTTTAAAACCCAAAGCCAAAAACTCTCTTAACAACTCTTTGGTATCTCTTTTCCACAACGGATAAACACCTGTAATACCTACTTCAGTAAGTTTTGAGTCTCTATACTTTCTTAAATCTTCTAAAAAAATATCTCCAAAAACGCCATAATTAAACCCTTGTTGTTTTAATTCATCCGTTTTTTTCTTCATTTTTTCATTATACAAATCCATTGTTACATCTGCCGGAAACTCAATTTTTTCTAACGGAATGCCAATGCTTTCAGCTTGAGCTTCTAATAAATTTTTATGAAGACCATGCATAGAAACACGTTGATAATCTTTATTTACATTGGTTATCAATTTTTCTATTTGATATTCTTTTTGCGTAAATATTTTATACAACGCAAAAGCCGAATCTTTTCCTGAACTCCAATTAAAATATGCTTTTTTCATAACCGTAAAGATGTAAAAAAAAACTTTTTAAAACTAAATTCACATTTTCTTTTTTACATAAAAAATCGCCATTTAGAAGCCATAAATAAATCACGCGACTCCTGTAAGTAAGCATCCATTATTCTAGGCTCACGTTTTAAAATTGCTGTAACGGTAGTATTTGTTGGCTCAGCATATTTTATAGCTAAAACATCTATTTCAACTAAATGTCGTGCCAACCAAGTTGGCAATTTAGCTTGCTTTGTTAACTTCTTCATATATTCATCTCTAGATATGTTTTCATAAACAACCTTTGCATTAGTAACATGTGATATTCTTTTTGCCATACTTTTATGAGATATTGCCTCTGGTCCTGAAATAGGAATAGCTTCGCCTTTTAAACTTGTTGGTTTTAATAGATAATGTACCGCTATATCTGCTACATCTCTAGCATCTACATAATTTCTTTTAGCATTTTCCATAACTCCAAAAATTTTACCAAAATGTTTAATTGTAAAAGTGTTTCGTTGCCAATTTTGCATAAATGAATGTGGTTGTAAAAGGCAATAATCAATACCACTATTTGCTAACTTTTTCTCTATCTTTCTATGCCAATCACCTACCTCAACGTACACATTATTTGGTAAAACGGGTGCTGATAATTTTACAATTCTTTTAATTTTTAACTCCTGTGCTACTTCAATTATATTTGTTTCATAACTTACTTGATTAGGAGAAGTTGCTGTTAGTAAAAAAATAGCATCAGAATTAATACAAGCTCTTTTAATTTCCTGTTTTGACTCTAAGTTTACCGCAATGTATGTAACCGTGTTATGCTCTCCACTTAAAACAATCGGAACCTCTCTTGTTGTATTTCTTAATATTCCTCTTACAAAACAGTTTTGCTTATTCAGTTGTTTTAAAACTTCAGTTCCTACAGTACCTGTTGCACCAAAAACAACAATAGTTGGTGTTTTTAAATTCATTGTATTTTAATTTTTAAAAGAAAATTTCCAAGTGGTTATTATTGCTCCTAATATTGATGAAGGAATAATATCTAACATATAAGCCTCTAAGTTGGTTAGTTTAATTATTACTAAAGAAAAAACGACCATTAATACTGTCATTACCATTATTCGTACATATTTATTTTTAGGAAATTTTTGCACAAACTTCATTTGTTGTAAAAGTAGGTGTACAATTATTGTTGCCACTAATGATGGTATTGCAATACTTGTGTAACTCGCTTTCATTAAAATCGGATTATTTAAAATCCATCCTGAAAACCAAGACATTACTAAAGGAAAAAAATAAGCAGGAATTGCAGCTAATAAAAATGCCTTTGTTGTAAAATTACTAACTGTTAAATGTTGATTTTTCATATCTTAATAATTAGCGAAATGGGTTAATTTTTATTCCAACTGACAGGTAAGTTCTTAGCGAAGTATTGTACTTATAAATTTCATTCTCATCAACATCTTCAAAACCATATTTTTCGTAAACAGAATGTGATCCTCTAACCATAAGACCAATATTTTTTGTTAACCAGTAATTATACTCTAGCCCTACAGAAACTGTTGTAAAAACAGATCTATCAACTATTTTTAATCTAGGTTGGTTTTCTAATAAAGGTTTATTTACACTCACAGTAAAATCATTTAAATCTCCCAAAACTTTAAGAGCATGTTTTTTATTAAAATTATATTTCACATAAGTATTGGGTAAACCAATGGCAAAAGTGATTTTATTATTAATGTTACCCATAAAGTTTACTACTGGATTTATTGTTGTTTTACCAGACAATGTTAAGTAGCCAACACCAAAAGTTAATACATAATAATTATTACTTCTTTTGCTACTAAACCTTTTTTCAGCAAATAAAATTCCATTAATATTTAAATCATCCGTTGTCATCTTCTCATTAAAATTTGCAACGACATGCGGCATAAATAAAGCGTTTACCGACCAATTTCTTGAAATTCGATACTGAGCTAATAAACTATAATTTACATTGTAATATTTTTCTTTGTCTCTAAGAAATGGTAATTTATTATCCTTATAAATTATTGAATGATAGTCCATCCCAATAGTGTTATATAAGGCTAGTTTATTAAACGTTATTGGAGTTATGCCTAACTTGGTACTTATTCTTTGATAATCATACGATGAGTTGTCCTGTATTTCGGGGGTATAATGTAAATAGAATAGATCTCTATCTTCATTTAAAACAAAAACATCTCCCGTTACTTGTCCATATATTTTACAGATAAGAAACAATGCTACAATTACTATTTTTTTACGAATCATTTTATTTGTATTAATTAAATTTAATACAAATATTACCCGAAATAGCTTTTGTAAAATTACCAAATGGTAATTAACATATTTTTAATTTATTTTTTTTAGGAAGTTTGTAGTCGTTTTGCTGTACTAATCTCTTTTCTAATTCTGCTAAGAGATTGTGGGGTGATTCCTAAAAATAAAGACAAATCTTTTAGTGGAACTCTAAATACTAAATCTGAACGTTTTAATAAATCTAAATATCGTTCTTTTGCTGTTAAAGTTTGAAAGTTATGTATGCCGTATAATACACTAGCAAATGCATCTTCCCATACTAATCTTCCAAATTTTTGCCAGAGAGGAAAGCGGTTGTATAAAATTTCCATATCGTGATGAGATATACTAAACAACTCAGTATTTTCAATAGCTCTTATATAAGATTTAGAGCGCTTTTTATTTTTAATTTTGGTTATATCTCCTATAAATTCATTTTCAAAAGCTAAATACCTTGTATACTGAACCTCATCTTTAATTTCATAAATAATAAGTCCTCCTGAGGCTATAAAGTAGTAATCAGTTACCACTTGCTCCTTTTTCATTATAAATTTATCTTTTAATAACGTTTTACTTTTAAAAAAAGATAAGACTATATCCAACTCTTCTTTTTCAAGAGTTACATAGCTATTTATATATTTAATTAACCTTTTCAAGATAATCGATTTAGGTTCTTCTTGTTTTTTACTAAAGATAAATGTAAAAAAAATAATAGTTTGATAAACAAAAAACCTGCTAAAAGCAGGTTTTTTACTCGATTTATTTGAATAGTAATATAATAGTTATTTTTTTATTGTTAAATACTTTAATAATGAGGCGGTTTCTCTAGCATTTTCAATAGTATTACAATAAATAGTTACTTTATTGGTATACTTTTTAATTTCGCCATCTACATAAGTTTTAATTATTTTTTCTTGATAATTAGTAAAAAACTCAACCATTACCTTTTTACTAGATATTTTAATTTTTACCGATTTAGAGTTTATATCTGATAAATTAAATTCTTGAACATTATTTTTCGATTTTTTATCTGATACCTCAATATTTGTAAACCTTAAAGCATTATCGCCGTCTTTTTCAATAGGTTCTAATTTTTGTTCGTACGTTAATTTAGCTAATTGTACACTTTTAATATTACTTGTAAGCTTAGTTAAAGCCTCGTTTTTTGATGTTAAACTTGGTTGACTTTTGTAAGCTTTACTACATAAACTTACTATTTTTTTTAAAATATATTGAGTATAAAGAGCATCTTCGATACTACTACAACTTATTACAAAACTATTTGTATAATTTTGCAGTACATCGTTTTTAATTAATTTTATAAATTTTTGCTTTGCTGTTGTTTTAACGATAACATAAACTGAAATTCCTTTTATTGCTACTTCAATATCTTCTTTATTTACATCAATTAAATTAAAATCATATAAATAATCATCTTTCTTTTTACTTGTCTCTTCAATTTTTGTGTAAGTTGTAACACAATTTGGTATAAAAGATTGTTGTGATGTTAGTTTTAACGTTGTTATTACATTTACTTTTTTATTAATTAAATTAACCCCTTCTTTAACAGTGTTTATTTTAGGTAAACTTTCTTTAAAGCCTTTTGATGCTAAAGGTATAATGTCTTGTAAAACTTTTTGCAAATCTCTAGCATTCTCTACGCTGCTACATTGAATTTCAATTTTATTAATATAACTTTTCTGAGCTCCGTCTTCAATAACTTTAATTGTTTTTAACCTTCTTTTTGTTTCCAACTTTAAAACAAAATCACTTCCGTTACTTTTAAAGAAAATTGAATTAGGGTTTATATTTGACAAGTTAAACTGATAATGAATTGTTTTACTTGATTTACTTTTTGATAACGTACTTACAATTGTTACATTACCAACTTCTGTTTGACTTAATGACAATGATTGCGCATAGGTTTTTTCAATCAAATCTACATTAACGATATTTTTAGTTAGCCATGCTAAGCGATCGTCATAATTATTTAAACTCAACCTGTTTTTTACTATTTCATGACTAACAGGTACATTTTTTTTTAACAACTCTGTAAGTTCTCTTGCATTGTCAATATTAGATGCGTAAATATTTATTCTATTTAAATAAGAAATTTTTTGATTATCTATTACTTCTTTAATTATCTTTTGATTTTTATTAGCAATCAATTGAACCTGAATAACATCTTTTGATGTTACTGGTTTTATTGTATTTATATCTATATCAGCTAAATTAAATTCGTACGCTTTTTCTTTTACTTTTCCTTTAGTGTCGGTTGCTATTAAATTAAATTTAATAACACCAGGAGTTTCAGAAATTACCTCTTGTGTAAAAGTTTGTTTTGAATTTTGTACCGTTTGTATCTTTGAAGATAAATTATTTAATGTTGTGTTAAACGCTGCTTCTTGTGAAAAAACTGTTGTTGTAATTAATAATAAACTACATATTTTTAAAAAAAAATTATTCATGTTTATTTTTTATATTTTTTATTTTCTCAAATATACGTTTTCCTTTTACCTCTAAAAATACTAAAAATTAGGTATTTATTTGCAATAAAAAAATCCTGTTAAAAACAGGATTCTAAATTTATTTATTTCTTTTTTGATGTAAACTAAGTGGCTTTTCAGTTTTTGTTAACGGTTCTCCATACAAATCAAAATCGCCTGCTTCATTAATTTTTATATCAATAAATTCGCCTAGCTTTATATAGTGTTTAGTTGCGTCTACAATTACATCGTTATCAACATCTGGTGAATCAAACTCTGTTCGACCATAAAAATATTCTCCATCTTTTCTATCAAATAAACAACGGAACGTTTTTCCTACTTTTTGTTGATTTAGTTCCCATGAAATTTGAGATTGCACCTCCATAATTTCATTTACTCTACGAAACTTTACATCGGCAGGCACATCATCTTCTAAAGTAAAAGCACCTGTATTTTCTTCATGTGAATATTCAAAAGCCCCTAAGCGTTCAAAACGCATTTCTTCAACCCATGCTTTTAATTCTTCAAATTGTTCTTCTGTTTCACCAGGATACCCAACAATTAAAGTGGTACGAATCGCCATATTAGGTACATACTCGCGAAACTTATGAATTAAGCTTGTTGTTTTTTCGTGAGTGGTACCACGCTTCATCGATTTTAAAATCTCGGTATTGATATGTTGTAGTGGAATATCTAAGTAATTACAAACCTTAGGCTCATCTCTCATTACATCTAACACATCCATCGGAAAACCAGAAGGAAATGCATAATGCAAACGAATCCACTCAATACCGTCAACCTTTACTAATTCTTTTAATAAATCAGCTAAGGCACGTTTTTTATAAATATCTAATCCGTAATAGGTTAAATCTTGTGCAATTAACATCAATTCTTTAATTCCTTTTTCAGCTAATTTTGTAGCTTCAATAACAATTTCTTCAATTGGTGTTGATTTATGTTTTCCTCTCATTAAAGGAATTGCACAGAAAGAACATGGGCGATCACAGCCTTCAGCAATTTTTAAATACGCATAATGTTTTGGTGTTGTTGTTAAACGCTCACCAATTAACTCATGCTTATAATCTGCTTCTAAAACTTTTAACAATTCAGGTAAATCATGCGTACCAAAATATTGATCTACATTTTTAATCTCAGCTTCTAAATCTGGTTTATAACGTTCACTCAAACATCCTGATACAAATACTTTATCAATTTCTCCAGCTTCTTTACGCTGTGCATAATGCAAAATAGTATCAATACTTTCTTCTTTAGCTTTACCTATAAAACCACAGGTATTAATCACAACAATATTACCTTCATCATTTTTATCTTCATGAACAACATCTTTTCCGTTAGCTTTAAGCTGGCCCATTAAAACTTCACTATCGTAAATATTTTTAGAACACCCTAAGGTAACTACATTTATTTTGTTCTGCTTTGGTGATTTTGTGCGCATTGTGCTATAAAAATTTAGTTTGCAAATATACAGTTTAATTAAAGACCTTACCTATTGTTTTTTACTTGTAAATTTATCGCTATTATAAAATTTACACTTAACTAAAAACATATTTAAATACCATTTTATCTGTTCTTTTATTTACTCTTTTATCATATTATTATTTTTAAATTACTTAATAAATAATACTAAATGGTGTTTTTATTTTAAACTTCACCACACACAACAACCAATCAAACTACTAATAAACAAACAATTATTGTTATTATATTTTAATAACTGATCTTTTTTTGATAAAACACAAATTAAATAAATATGGTAATTATTTTTTTAGTTAGGAATACTAACTATATTTGTAGTATGAATTCATAACATAAATCATTTAATAATCATTAAAAAAAAACAGATGAGTAAATCAATTTTTTATCACGCAGGTTGTAGTGTATGTATTAGTGCAGAACATGATATTATCGAATTAATTGGAAAAAATAACGTAGAAATTGTTAACATTGGTGAAGACAAATCAAGAATCAATGAGGCGGAATTAGCCGGAGTAAAATCTGTTCCGGCATTATTAACTCCTAGTAAAAATGTATTACATCTTAATTTTGGAGCATCTATAACAGATGTAAAAGGTTAATAATAAACATAAAGTAGTGAGTTAATTTTACTCACTACTTTATTTAAATAAAAAGACATGAAAATTTCAGTTTACGATACATACGTTAAAAAAAATAGTAGCAGCATTATGCATTTCGATATATTAATAGAAAAAAGCAAAACATCAAATGATGCTATTACTTATGGAAAAAAATATCTGGCATCAAAAAAACTATTTGACAAACAGTTAACAACTAAAGAGTGTAAGTTTTGCCATGTAGAAAATGTAACTTGTGAAATAGAAGAAAAAATTAGGAAAGATGGTTATTATATTATTGAAATGGAAAACTGTTAATAAAGTATATAATTTATTGAGTCGTCTGTCAAAAAAGTATTAGGCTTTTTTAATTAGGATTACTAACTTTGAATTTTTAAATCAATTACCACTATGGCTTTATATGATCTAATATTAAATTCAAAAAATGAAACAACTATTAAATTAAGTAACATTCATTTGAGTGCACCTAATCAGATAATTTTAAAACAACTACTTAAAGAATTTAAGTATGTAAATATTTTAAATGAATATAAATTACCCGTAGATAATAAACTCCTTTTATTTGGTCATACAGGTTGCGGAAAGACAACTACTGCTAAAGCTATTGCGCAAGTATTAAACAAAAAGATATTTACGTTAAATCTTGGTGGTATTATTTCTTCACGCCTTGGTGAAACAGCTAAAAATATTACCGAAATTTTTAAAAAAGCATCGCGAGAAGAAGCTGTTTTATTTTTAGATGAGTTTGATTATATAGGAAAAACACGCGACTATGATAACAAAGATTCTGGTGAAATGAAACGAATAGTTAATACTGTTATTCAACTTATTGATCAATTACCAAACAGCACTTTATTAATAGCCGCAACCAATCATTCTGGTATTATTGACAGTGCATTGCTAAGACGTTTTCAATTAAAACTAAAATTTGAAGCACCCAATAATGAGGAATTAGATAATTATTACGATGCTTTATTAACTCAATTTCCAGAAGAGTTTAGAAAACTAGAACGCTGTTACTCTATATCATATGCAGAAGCCAAAGATATAACTTTTAGAGCTGTTAAGAATAAGATAATTGAAAACGAAGAAGCAAAAGAAATAAACTAACATTTATATGAAAAACAATAATGTTAATCAAAAAATAATAAATGGTTTAGAACGAATTTCGAAAGCTTTTCGGGTTTTACTTTGGGAAAAAAGTAAATTATATAAAATAAGTCCTATTCAAATACAACTATTAATTTTTTGCAGTAATCATAAAAAAGAAAATTTAAAAGTAAGTTTTTTAGCAAATGAATTTGATTTAACAAAGGCTACTATTAGCGATTCAATTAAAATTTTACTCAAAAAAGAATTACTGAACAAAGTTGTAAATCCAAAAGATTCAAGAAGTTTTACCGTTGAATTAACAAGTAAAGGAAAAGAAATTGTTAAACAAACGATTTCTTTTTCATCAGTGTTAAACCAATCTATAGATTTTTTAACAGAAATAGAAAAGGGTGTTTTTTTAAAACAATTAATGGAATTTATTTATCAATTAAATCAAAAAGATGTAATTTCTACACAACGCATGTGTCTTACTTGTTATTATTACAATAAAAACGGGAATAATCACTATTGTAATTTAATGAAAAAACCATTAAAAAACATTGAATTAAGAATTGATTGCGATGAACATCAAATACTACATAACTAATGGAAAGTATTATAAAAAACTTAAAAATCATTCGTAATAGAATAAAACAAGCTTGTGAAAAAGCAAATAGAAAACCTGAAGAAGTACGTTTATTACTTGCTACTAAAACCGTAAGTTCTGAGCACATCAAGTTTGCTTTACAACAGGGGGAAATACTTGTGGGTGAAAATAAAGTACAAGAGTTAAAACAGAAATACAATGCCATTAATGAATTAAAGCCCGAAATACATTTTATTGGTCATTTACAAAGTAATAAAATTAAAGATGTTATTAAATGGGCTAGTTGTATTGAATCAATAGACAATATATCTATTGCAAAAAAACTCGAAAAACGATTAATTTTTGAAAAAAAGGAAATAGATATTTACATACAAGTAAATACCTCATTAGAAAAAAGTAAATTTGGTATTGCGCCAGATGAAGCAATTAATCTAGTAAAAGAAATTTCTAAACTCAAAAACATTCATATTAAAGGCTTAATGACTATTGGTTTACTAAGTTCAAAATCAACAGAAGTAAGAAAATGTTTTCAGATTTTAAAACAACTACAACTAGACATTAATAACCTAAACATTTTAAATGTAAAAATTAACGAACTTTCAATGGGAATGAGTGGCGATTTAGAGATAGCTATTGAAGAAGGTGCTACAATTGTTAGAGTTGGTACTGCTATTTTTGGTGAACGTTTTTATCCAGATAGTTATTACTGGAATGAAACAACTCCGTAAAATAATTACTTTTAGTAATCTATATTATAAAAAAAACACCTTTCATTTAAGAAAGGTGTTTATAATTTATAAAAACTCTTATTTAAAAAATGAATCTACAAATTCATATTTATTAAATACTTGCAAATCATCTACACCTTCACCTACTCCAATATATTTTACAGGTATTTGAAACTGATCTGAAATACCAATTACCACACCACCTTTTGCTGTACCGTCTAATTTAGTAACCGCTAGTGATGTTACTTCAGTTGCTTTGGTAAATTGTTTTGCTTGTTCAAAAGCATTTTGTCCTGTTGATCCGTCTAAAACTAATAACACATCATGTGGTGCATCTGGTACTACTTTTTGCATTACACGCTTAATCTTCGTTAACTCGTTCATTAAGTTAACCTTGTTATGTAAACGACCTGCGGTATCAATAATGATAACATCTGCATCTTGATTTACACCTGATTTAACAGTATCAAACGCTACAGAAGCTGGATCAGAACCCATTTCTTGACGTATGATAGGAACACCTGTCCTATCAGCCCAAACTTGTAATTGATCTATCGCTGCTGCTCTAAAAGTATCAGCTGCTCCTAAAACAACTTTTAAGCCTTTCTTTTTAAATTGTGCTGCTAATTTACCTATCGTAGTGGTTTTACCTGCTCCGTTTACACCCACAACCATTAATACGTATGGCTTTGTGTTTGCTGGTATTGTAAAATCAGAAGCATCTACAGTATTGGTTTCAGATAAAAGTCCTGCAATTTCTTCTCTAAGAATTTGATTTAATTCTTCGGTTCCTAAATATTTGTCTTTAGCTACTCTTGCTTCAATCCTATCAATAATTTTAAGTGTAGTAGCTACGCCAACATCTGATGATACTAATATTTCTTCTAAATTATCTAAAACATCATCATCTACCTTTGTTTTTCCTGCAACGGCTTTAGATAACTTTGAAAAAAAACTTGTTTTTGTTTTTTCTAATCCTTTATCTAATGTTTCTTTTTTCTCTGTTGAGAATATTTTTTTAAAAAAACTCATTTTTTAAATTTTATAATCGCTTTTAAAATAGCTTAAAAATTGTACCAAAGCTATATTTTAGTCAAATTGTCATTAAGTTGTTGCGCTCGCGTTAAGGATTGAGGCTTTTGTTGAAGCTCCTCGCAGAGAGCGACTGCCGAAAGCCTGACCCAAAGGGTAACGCCCAAAAATACAGTTTTTTAGCACAAAAAAAAAGCTACTCTCTTATGAAAGTAGCTTTTATTTATTTTATGAAAAAAGTATTAATTTTTCGCGATAAAATCGTTTACTTTTGAAGGATCCATAATAGCTTCAACAAATGTGTAAGCTCCTGTCTTTGGAGATTTTACCATTTTAATTGCTTTAGTTAATCTTTTTGCTCCTGTTTGTAACGATGCTACTGATTTCTTTGCCATGTCTTATAGGTTTTTTAAAGTTTAAAAAACTTTATAATTATTTAATTTCTTTATGAACTGTCATCTTCTTTAAGATTGGATTAAATTTCTTTAATTCCATTCTATCAGGAGTATTTTTTTTGTTCTTTGTAGTGATATAACGTGAAGTTCCTGGTTTTCCAGTTGCTTTGTGCTCAGTACATTCTAATATAACCTGAACTCTGTTTCCTTTTTTTGCCATCTCTGTAAAATTTTATCTAGTAAGGAATTATTTCGTTAAGAAACCATTAACTCTAGCTTCTTTAATCACAGCAGAGATTCCTTTTTTATTAATATTTTTTAACGCAGAAGCAGATACTTTTAAGGTAATCCACTTATCCTCTTCAGGTATATAAAAACGCTTAGTCATTAAATTAGCGTTAAATTTTCTTTTAGTTCTATTTAATGCGTGAGAAACATTGTTCCCAACCATTGCTTTTTTTCCTGTAAGTTCACAAACTCTAGACATCTTCTTGACAGTTTTTAGTATTATTTCTAAACGAGGTGCAAATTTACGCATTTATATTTATTGCGCAAAAAAAACTCATTTAAATTCTTATTATTTTTGATCTATTCTAACTGAGGTTAAGCATCTAACCCATCGGTATTGTAACAGTTTGCAAATTTACAAATTATTTTAATAAAAATAACCTATATTATTAATTTTTTAAAAACTTATGTGCAAACACTTTCATAGTAACAACATTAATCTGACAATAAGCTTTTGTTAACTTTTAAAAGACTTGCATTTAATAATTCAAATGCTTTTGTAACTGTTCTGTTTATTACCTTTTCTCTAGGTTGACCAAAGTTAAATTCATGTACTTCAACATTACTTTGGCTAGCGATAGCGATATAAACCAAACCAATACTTTTATCGTTATGATCGGTGGTGGGACCTGCGTTTCCTGTTACTGCAATTGCATAATCTGTTTTTAACTTTTCTAAGCAACCTACTGCCATTTCTTTAGCAACCTGCTTACTTACAACCGTATATTTTTCAATCACTTCTTTTTTCACACCAAGTAATTGCATTTTCAATTCGGCTGTATACGTAATAAAACCACCTTTAAAGTAAGATGAAGCTCCTGGTACCGACACTAATTGTGCTGCAATTTTACCGCCTGTTAAGCTTTCGGCTACGCTTAATGTTTTGTTGTTGTTTTTTAATAAAGTTGTTACGCTTTTTTCAATAGATGCTTCATCATCATAGCCAACAATTACATCTGAAATTAAAGCATGTAATAATGAAATTTTGTCGGCTACCTCTTTTTCTAAACATTCTTTATTATTCCCTTTTGCCGAAACTCGCAAACGAACCTTACCGAAAGAAGGTAAATAAGCTATTTTAATATGTGTTGGCAAATTGTTTTCCCATTCTTCAATTCTTTCTGCAATGATAGTTTCACCTACACCAACTGTCATAATTGTTTTATGTAAAATAAATGGCAGCTTAAACTTTTTTTGAATTTTAGGTAAAACAGTATTACTAATTAACCCTTTCATTTCATAAGGAACTCCTGGTAATGATACAAAAATAGTGTTATTCTCATAAAACCACATTCCTGGCGCTGTACCAAAATGATTCATTAACAGGGTTGCTTTCGAGGGTAATTCCGCTTGATAGCGTTGTACTTCGTTGAACGGATGTTTTATTTTTTTGAATAAACCTTTTATATGTTCAATCACTTCTGGATATTCAACAACCTTATCATCATTAAAATATTCGGCAATTGTTTTTTTAGTAATATCATCTTTTGTTGGCCCAAGACCTCCAGTTAAGATTACAATATCGGCTCTAGTTTCAGCTTCTTTTAACGCATTTAAAATATGTTGTCTTTCATCTTGAATTGAAGTTATTTGATATACTGAAACACCAATTTTATTTAATTCTTGACCAATCCATTGTGAATTTGTATCTACTATTTGACCAATAAGAATTTCGTCTCCAATTGTTATTATTTCTGCTTTCATATTTTTTATTAAAAAATCCCGCAAAAAGCGGGATTATAATTACTTTACTTTAATCTGAAAAGACTGTTTGCCTTCAATTATTCCTGTTAACACATCGTTTTCTGCCACTTTTCCTACTCCGGCTGGAGTTCCTGTAAAAATAACATCTCCCTTTTTTAAGGTAAAATATTGCGATACGTAACTTATTAACTCATCAATTTTCCACAACATAGATTCCGTTTTTCCATCTTGAACTATTTCTTCATTTTTATGTAACTGAAAAGAAATGTTTTCTAAATTAAATGCTTCCTTCGGGTAAAACTCACCAATAACCGCACTCCCGTCAAAAGCTTTTGCTTTTTCCCAAGGCAATCCTTTTTCTTTACACTTTGCTTGTACATCGCGTGCGGTAAAATCAATTCCCAATCCTATTTCATCATAATATTTAGGAGCAAATTTTGGAGATATGTGTTTTCCTACCTTATTTATTTTAACCAAAACCTCAACCTCGTAATGAATATCATCAGAAAAAGGAGGAATAAAAAAAGGCATTTTTTTAGGAAGAATTGCTGAATCTGGTTTTAAAAAAACAACAGGGTTTTCTGGTTTTTCATTTGCTAATTCTTCAATATGCTTTGCGTAATTGCGCCCAATACAAATTATTTTCATATTTAAAATAGAGGTATCTATTCGAATAAAATAAAGCAATCCAACCATAAGATTACTTTGCCACACTTTCTCGTAACAACAATATTAATTTTTTAAGCTAGAGCGTCATTGCAAATAAAATGAAGCAATATAACTATAAGGCTGCCTCGTAATACTTTATCAAATTGACAAACTAAATACTCCGCTCTATGGAATCCATGTTTTTGGAAAGTTTGGCTTGCGCTTTTCTAAAAACGCATCACGACCTTCTTTTGCTTCATCAGTCATATAAGCTAAACGTGTTACTTCACCTGCAAATACTTGCTGCCCCACCATACCATCATCTGTTAAGTTCATGGCAAACTTTAACATTTTTATTGATGTTGGTGACTTTTCTAAAATTTCTTGTGCCCAATCAAAAGCCGTTTGTTCTAATTCGTCGTGAGGCACAACTGCATTTACCATTCCCATATCATAAGCTTCTTGTGCCGAATAATTTCTTCCTAAAAAGAAAATTTCACGTGCTTTTTTCTGCCCAACCATTTTTGCTAAATATGCCGACCCGTACCCTGCATCAAATGATGTTACATCGGCATCGGTTTGCTTAAAAATAGCATGCTCTTTACTTGCCAAAGTTAAATCACAAGTTACATGCAAACTATGTCCGCCACCAACTGCCCAACCTGGAACCACACAAATTACTGCTTTTGGCATAAATCTGATTAATCGTTGTACTTCTAATATATTTAATCGATGATAACCATCTTTACCTACATAACCTTGATGCCCTCTTGCATTTTGATCTCCTCCAGAGCAAAAACTCCAAACTCCATCTTTTGTTGATGGTCCTTCGGCAGATAATAATACAACTCCGATATTTGTATCTTCATGAGCATCTTGAAAAGCATCTAACAATTCAGATGTTGTGTGCGGACGAAATGCATTACGCACATTTGGCCTGTTAAACGCTATTCTCGCTACATTATGCGACTTTTTATAAGTAATATCTTCGTACTCTTTGGCAACTTTCCATTGAGGTTGTATCATAATTTTAAAATATTATCGTTAGTAAGTTAGCGCAAAAATAACATAATAACTTTGTTTTTCTTTTTTATATTTGAACGATATAATACAAATCCTATGAAACAACTATATTTTTTAGTTACTTTATTAATAACTACAAGTCTTTTTTCACAAAAAATAATTCCTGAAAACATTAGCTCTAAAGAATTTACAAAAGGTAGAGCTGTAAAAATTTATGTTCCTAAAAATTATGACAAGGACGAAACGGTAAATTATCCTTTAGCGATTGTTTTAGGTGATCAATATCTTTTTGATATGTATGTAGGAAATGCTAAATTATATGCCAATACCGACAAAGCACCTAGGCAAATAGTTGTTGGGATAGAGATGGAAACGACTTACAACAATGATGTTGGTATTATCCCATCTAACAATGCGTTAACTGAAAGTGCTAAAAAATTCCAGAAATTTATAAAAAATGAGTTAATTCCTCACATGGAAGTAAATTACCGAACTTCACCTTTTATGACTATTGCGGCAGAAGGGAAAGGTGCTGATTTTATTACCTATTTTTTAGAAGATGCTGAACCTATTTTTAATTCATTGATTTGTATTACCCCAAAACTTACTCAATTTAGCGCAAGTAGAATCGAATCTTACTCTTTAAACAGACTTGCCTCTATTGACAACTCCTATTTTTTATACGCGAGTAACAATAAAAAATTCATTACCACTAAACAAAATAATTACTTTAATCAATTAGGCACTTTTTTATCTTCTTTTAATGCAGAAAACATGCACTTTACTTTTGATAAATTTACCAATGCTCCTAATCATTTATCTGTTATTGGTGAAACAATTCCTAGAGCTTTTGAAAAAATGTTTTACTTATATGCTAAAATAACTAAAAGTGAATTTGACTCAAAAATTAAAGACTTAGATCCTTTAGAAGCTATTAAATATGTAGAAAAAAAGTATTTAGATATTCAGTATTTATACGGCTCTAACTTAAATGTTCGTTTAGATGATATTTTTGCCATTGAAGGAATTGTTATTGACAAACTAGATGGTGACTATCTTAGAGTTTTAGGTGATTTTGTAATGATTAAATACCCAAACTCTCACATAGGAGATTTTTATGTAGGTAAATATTACGAAAAAGGAAAAGATTACGAAAAAGCTGAGTTTTATTACAAAGCTGCTTATGGAAAAATGGAACCTTCTAATCCAAATGCAAACGCTTTTTATGAAAATATTAAACGAGTAACAGATTTAAAAGAAAGCCAACCAAAGGAAGAAATTATAGAGGATTTACCCGAAGAAGATAATCAAGAAGAAGAAAAGCAATAGTATTATATATCAAATAAAAAACCGCAACCTAATTAGATTGCGGTTTTTTTATTTGACTTTATTAAGAATTACTTCACCAACTCTATTCTATCTTCTTTTAACAATATTTTTTTATCTTTATACAAGCTTCCAATAGCTCTTTTAAATGCTTTTTTACTCATTTGTAAACGAAATTTAATTGCGTCTGGCGAGCTTTTATCGGTAAGCATCAAAAAACCTTTTTCATCTAATTTTCTTAAAATCACATCGGTATCAGTATCAATTACATTTCTAAAACCTTGAGGTCGTAAAGTAACATCAATTTTACCGTCTTCTCTTATATTTTTAACATAGCCATAAGTTTCCATCCCCTCTTCTACATCTTGATAAACTTCACTGTTAAATAACAAACCATCAAATTCATCATCAATCAAAACAGTGTATCCTAATGGTGTTTGCTCAATTATTTTTAAGTTTATCTGATCTCCTTCTTGTAATTCCATTCTATAAGTTTTTAAAATAGTTCTTTAAAACTACATCATTTATTTCTTTTGGAGTAAAAATCTCCATTATTTTTGGTTGACTTGATGTTGAATAAAAATCGTTCAATCCAACATTTAATTCTTCAATACTTGAAACAGCTACATATTTAAAATCATACATTTTTGCCAAATGTTCAGCAGTTAAACTATGTGGTGTTTCAAAATAATCAGTCGCATTTGTTTTTAAAGGACCAGGAATAAATCTAAAAATTCCGCCACCTGCGTTGTTTAAAATAATAATTCTAAAGTTATTCGGAATATTTGCATTCCATAACGCGTTACTATCATAAAAAAAACTCAAATCACCGGTTACAAAGGTAGTTTGTTTTTTATAAGCATAAGCAGCGCCAATTGCTGTACTAGTACTCCCATCAATTCCGCTGGTACCACGATTACAAAACACGTGTAATGTTTTATCTAAATCGAATAACTGAGAGTATCTTATGGTAGAACTATTACTTATTTGAATCTGTGAATTATTAGGAGTAAAACTTAAAATACTTTCAAAAACTTTTAAATCAGAATATTCACAATTACGTAAATATTCCTCATGCTTTTTATTTCTATCTGTTTTTTTACTTAACCATTTTTTTTGATAATCACTTTTTACAACAACTTTATGATCGTTTAAATGTTTAAAAAATACTACTGGATTTTCTTGTACAAATTCCGATAAACAATGGTAAGTATCCATTGCTTTTAATTCATCAATATGCCAATGATTTTTAGGTTGGTATTTTCTTAAAAACTGTTTTATTTTTTTTGAAATCACCATCCCTCCCAAGGTAATTAAAACATCGGGCTGTAACTCTGAAAAATCATCTTCCGTTAGCGGAAATATTAACTTATCAATCGAATTAATAAATTTTGGATGGTATAAATTAGAAGTTGTTTCGGTTAAAACCAATACAGATTCATCTTTTGTAAGCGCATCAAGTAAGCTTTGTAATTCAGTATCTGGAAAATTACTCCCTACTAAAATCATTTTTTTAGTTGAAGAATTCCAAATTTCAGATAGTTTTTGATAGTTAACAGATTGTTTCACTTCGTTCGTAATGACGTTCGAAAAATTAATTTTTTTTAAATCATCAACCGTTTCATACAAAGGTTCATCAAAAGGAACATTAATATGTATCGGTCCTTTTTTAGTGATTGCTATATGTAAAGCTTCCCTTAATAAATCGGTGTTATTTGTTAATTTATTTTTTTCTTCTATCAAGTTCGCAGAAAACAAAATATGATTTTCAAACACATTTTCTTGACGAATGGTTTGTCCGTCGCCAATATCAATTAAATGTTTTGGCCTATCTGCTGAAATTACCACCAACGGGATATTACTATAAAAAGCTTCTGCTATTGCAGGATAATAATTTAGCAATGCCGAACCTGACGAGCAAATAATTGCCACAGGTTTGCGTTTTTGTTGAGCAATTCCCATTGCAAAAAAAGCAGCACATCGCTCATCAACAACACTCAACGTTTTTATATCAGGATGATTTGAAAACCCAATAGTTAACGGTGCATTTCTTGATCCTGGCGATATTACAACTGTATCAATATTAAATTGATTACAGGCTGAAATAACGAGTTGTGCAAGTTCTTTTTTTGGATACATTCTTTAAATCTTTTTAAGATTTAAAAGTTATTAGTGTTTAGTAGTTAGTTATTAGTAAGCACCAAAAACTAAAATAAACACTAAAAACCATTTTTAATTTTGCTATTTGTTTCTAAATAAGTTTAGCCCTGATTGAAACGGCATCCTTTTTTATTTTTCATAAAAAAGATATAGTGAAAAGCAGGAAATAGCTTCTAATTATTTTTAATATTTAAATTATTAGTGTTTTGCAATAAGTTAATTTTATCAACTAAACACTAATAACTAAAAATATTTTCTAGTTTCCTTTTTTATAATCTGCTAAAAACTTAGCTAAACCAATATCGGTTAAAGGGTGTTTTAACAAACCTTCAATAGCACTTAAAGGACCTGTCATTACGTCAGAGCCTAATTTAGCACAATCAATAATATGCATTGTGTGACGTACTGATGCTGCTAAAATTTGAGTATCAAACATATAGTTATCATAAATTTGGCGAATTTCTGATATCAAGTTTAATCCATCTGTTGATATATCGTCTAAACGCCCAATAAACGGAGAAACATAGGTTGCTCCAGCCTTTGCAGCTAATAAAGCTTGCCCTGCTGAAAACACTAAAGTTACGTTTGTTTTAATTCCTTTTGATGAAAAATATTTACACGCTTTTATTCCGTCTTTTATCATTGGTAATTTTACCACAATTTGCGGATTTAAAGCAGCCAATGCCTCACCTTCTTTTACCATTCCGTCAAAATCTGTTGAAATCACCTCAGCAGAAACATCACCATCAACCAACTCACAAATTGCTTTGTAATGGTTAATAATGTTTGCCTCACCAGTAATTCCTTCCTTTGCCATTAATGACGGATTTGTAGTTACTCCATCTAAAATACCTAAAGCTTGCGCCTCTTTAATTTGATCTAAGTTAGCTGTATCTATAAAAAATTTCATGCTATTATAATTTATTTTGAAGTTGTGTTATTTATTTTTGGGCGTTCGAGCGGGCTTTACGCACTCGCTTTTTTAATAATTTCACTACGTTCAATAATTAAAAAGAGCTCAAACAAATGCTGCAATCCCTAACGCAAAATACTATACAAATTTACAATTTATAATGATTCATTAATAACTTTTCGTAAGTTTTATCTGGTAAAACACGTTTTAAAACAACTGAAAACTTCTCCATAAATCCGCCTATTTTATAATGAATCTTCGGATTACTTTTTTCTATAATTTGATGCATCGCTTTTGCCATTACTAAAGGATCCATTCCAGAACTTACATGCCCATCCATTAAAGCTAAATTTTCAGTATATTTTTCTTTATATGCCGAATCTTCATATACTGGAGTATGATACCTACCCGAAGCAATATTAGTTGCAAAATCTCCCGGAGCAACATTTATCATCTTAACACCAAAACTTTTCACCTCCATACTTAAGGCTTCAGTTACCAACTCTAATGCGCCTTTACTTGCCGAATAAATTCCTCTAAAAGGTAACCCCATATAACCCGCTATCGAAGTAACATTTATAACAACACCTGATTTTTGCTTACGCATTTGCGGCAATACTGTTTTAATAACATCAATAACCCCAAAAAAATTGGTATCAAAATTAGCACGCATTTCATCAGTCGGAGTATCTTCTATCGATCCCGTTATTCCTTTACCAGCATTATTAATTAACACATCAATTTTACCTTCTTTTTGTATTATTTTAGCAATTGCAGTTTGTATTGTTTTGGCATCAGTAACATCTAAAGCAACCATATTAAAGGGTAAATTAAGTTTATCAGGATTCCTACTTGTACCGTAAACCGTGTAATTTTTAGCATGTAAATACGTAGCAATTGCTTTTCCTATTCCTGAAGAAGCACCTGTTATTAGAATAACTTTAGACATTTTAAATAATTTTTAAGCAAATATCTTAAAGTTAGTCGCAATAAAAAAAGAGTTTAATCACTTATCTTAGCCAGATATTACAAGATTTTAATAGTTATGAGTAAAAAATATATTTTTAGCACGTTATTTTTTTTTATCAGTTTTAGCCTTTTAGCACAAACATCTTTGTTTGACCACTCTAAAACCTTTACAAAACAAGACTCTTTACGAGGATCTATTACTCCTGAAAGAATTTGGTGGGATTTAACCTACTATCATTTAGACATTAGTGTAAATCCTGATAAAAAATTCATCAACGGAAAAAATACCGTGCAGTACAAAGTTTTAAACCCTCATAATGTTTTACAAATTGATTTGCAGGCTCCGTTAAAAATTATAAAAGTAATTCAGAACGGAAAAAAATTAAAAGTAGTTACCAATGGAAACGCGCATTTTATTCATTTAAAAGACAAACAAAAAATTGGTAACATAAATTCGTTAGATATCTATTACGAAGGCTATCCAAAAGAAGCTGTACGTGCCCCTTGGGATGGTGGTTTTTCATGGAAAAAAGATACTAACGGAAACCATTTTGCTGCTACCTCTTGCCAAGGCTTAGGTGCTAGTGTTTGGTGGCCTAATAAAGACCATATGTACGATGAAGTTGATAGTATGGCAATTAGTGTTCGTGTACCTAAAAATTTAATGAATATTTCTAACGGAAAATTACGTAAAACCGAACATCATAAAGATAATACAACAACGTATCATTGGTTTGTAAATAACCCGATTAATAATTACGGAGTAAATGTAAATATTGGTGATTACGTGCATTTTTCTGAAAAATATAATGGTGAAGACGGAATACTTGATATGGATTATTATGTATTGCGTGATAATTTAGAAAAAGCAAAAAAACAGTTTAAAGATGCTCCTAAAATGATGAAAGCTTTTGAGCATTGGTTTGGTAAATATCCTTTTTATGAAGATGGTTTTAAACTCGTTGAAACACCTTATTTAGGTATGGAACACCAAAGTTCTGTTACCTACGGAAATCAATATATGAACGGATACTTAGGTAGAGATTTATCAGGAACTGGCTGGGGTTTAAAATTCGATTTTATTATTATTCATGAATCTGGACACGAGTGGTTTGCTAATAACATTACAAATATTGACATTGCCGATATGTGGATTCATGAAAGTTTTACAGCATATTCAGAAAACCTATTTTTAGATTATTATTACGGTAAAAAAGCAGCTGCTGAATACGTAATTGGTACTCGTAGAAGTATACAAAATGATATTCCTATTATTGGGCAATATGATGTGAACAGCGAAGGTTCTGGCGATATGTATTACAAAGGAGCCAATATGCTACATACTATTAGAACTTTAATTGATAATGATAAAAAATGGCGACAAATTTTACGCGGATTAAACAAAGTTTTCTACCATAAAACGGTAAATACAAAGCAAGTTGAAAACTATATTTCGCAGCAATCTGGATTAGATTTAACCAAGGTTTTCGATCAATATTTACGTACCGTTAAAATCCCTGTTTTTGAATATAAAATAAAAAACAACCAACTTTCTTATCGTTGGAACAATGTTGTTGATGATTTTAATATGCCTTTAACTATTTTTATTGATGGTAAAAAACAACTGTTACATCCAACTGAAAAATGGCAAACTACGAACGTTAATTCAATTAAAATTAAAGTAGACAAAAACTTTTATGTAAATAGTAAAAATGTAAATTAAACTATTTTGAAAAAACTATTCTTTTTACTGGTACTCACCCAACTTTCATTACATTCTCAAAATGTTTTATTTGTAGGCAACAGCTTAACATACGCTAACAACATGCCTAAAATATTAGAATATATTGGCAAAAAACAAAGCGTATCAATAAAAACAAAGAGTTTATGTTTTCCTAATTACGCTATTATTGATCATATAAATGAAGGAAAACTTCAAAGATTATTAGCAAAAAAAAAGTTCGATTATTTAATAATTCAGCAAGGTCCATCATCTCAATCAGAAGGAAAAAGAATGTTAATTGAAGATGGTGAGAAAATAAAAAAAATTTGTAATAACCATAATATAAAGTTAGGCTACTTTATGGTATGGCCATCAAAACGCTATTATCATACTTTTAATAAAGTTATTGAAAATCATAAAATAGCAGCAGCCAAAAATAACGCTATACTTTTTCCTGTTGGCGAAATCTGGAAAGAATACAATTTAGATAAAACCTTATATAACTTATATGATTACGATAATTTTCATCCATCAAAAGCTGGAAGTTTTTTAGTTGCATTAACAATATTTCATCAATTACATCCAACTAAAAAACTTCAGCAATTATCATTTAAAGACTATAAAAAATGGACAACTAATAAAAAGTCATTCTTAAAAATGATTCAGTTAGTTGAAAATCATTAGCTTTCTAAAAACTATACTACATCTTTAACAAACTCATATTCAATTTCTGAATAATTAGATATTACCTTTTGAGCTAACGAATAATCTTGTGCTTTAGAGTGTTCACTTTTATAAGCTACACAATAAATTCCGCCATCATAAGCTGCTCTAATTCCGTTGGTAGAATCTTCAATTACCAAACATTCTTTTTTATCAAAACCAGCAATTTCAGCTGCTTTTATAAAAATTTCAGGGTGTGGTTTTGACGCCTTTAAATCGGCACCGCTAATTTTACCTTTAAAATATTGATTTAAATCAAACTTATTAAAAACGTTATTAATAGTTACCATTGAAGCTGATGATGCTAAAACCAACGTAACCCCGTTTGTGTAATAATTTTTAATTAGATCTAAAACTCCGTCTAACAATTGCAAATCATTATCATCAGAAAAAAAGAGCTCTTTAAAAAAAGCTCTTTTATAAGCAACTAACTCTGTAGCTGCTATTGATAAATTAAAAGTATTTACTAAATCTTTACAAATTTCAATTGTTGATTGCCCTGTGTACGCATTATATTGTTCTTGAGAAACGTTAATACCTACTTTAGCAAACATTAAAAAATATGCTTGTTTGTGTAACGGTTCAGTGTCTACAATTACACCATCCATGTCGAATAAAACTGCTTTTAAAGCCATTGTTTTTAGTTTGTGTTGTGTTACAAAAGTAAACAATTGCCTTTAGAGAAGGTGATTATTTTGCTTCACATTTACTCAATACTTCTTCTGCTCTTTTTAACAAAAACGTAGGATAAAACTTTATCGTTATTTTTTCTTCTTTACTTAAGGAAATCGCTCTTTTTACATCTTTACAAAATGGGGCTGTAGACTGACCAAAAAAACGAGCCGTTCCTATGTCTGATTCTGCTTTACTAAAAATAACTCTTGGATTATTCGGCGCTATTTTTAATGCCTTTGCATACAAAGCAGTGTTTTTCATAGACATTGACATACCATACTTTTGACCATCAAAAACAATATACGCCGTATTTAAAAGTGCTTGTGTAATTAATATTTCAGGATTATTGGGCGAATTTTTAGTTGCTAAATCGATAAACGTTTGCGCTTTTGTTAATTTTGATTTTAATGTATTTTCATCTTTTATTTGAAAACATTCTAATATTTGAACCGTTGCGGCATAAAAAGGTGGTAACCATTTATCTTTTTCAGCATTAGAAATTCGTTCAAATAATTGCCCTGCTTCGGTACTGTTATTCGTGCTCCAAAGTGAAAATGCTTTTGTCATTCCTTTTTCATATTCACTTTGTGCTGATAAGTTTATAGCAAATGCTAATACTATCAGTGTAATTACTTTTTTCATGTTTCTTAGTTTAATTGATTTTTAGTTTATTTTTTTTGACACTTCAAATATCTTCACTTTGTCATGTTTTCTATAAAAAAGAAAACCGAACTGTAAGTTTTTATAACCGAATTGTTGTTTTTATAGATTATTTAATTGATTGTCTTTTTTATTATCGCTAATATCATGAAAAATCAAAAATAGCCTATGCTCCTTCCGAAATGTCTTTTAAAACGATTACCACTACTTTTACAATGGTACTATTTACTCGCTTTTTTTTACAAGATAGTTTTTGTATTATAAAGGGCTACAAATAAACCTCCTTTATTAGATTTAACTACCTACCCATAAGGTAATTATATATTTTTCTTAAACCATAATAATTATAGCTCCGCTTATAAATAATATCACTATTAAAATACTTCTTTGCATTTCTTTTCTTTCTTCAATTAAATATTTTTTTGAATTCTTATTCAAACCTGAAAATAATTTTCAATAAAAAAGTAATTTTTAAATCTATCTTCTTTTTAACCATCTAATTAATTTAATTAGATACTAAAAAACCGCAGACAAATAACATTACACACAACAAAACACTCAAAAACAACACATTAGCAACAATATAGTATCTATTTTAGGTAAATTATGCATTATGAAAACCATATCAAAAACATAATTTTACAACTTAATTAACTAATTAAAATAACAAAACCCTTCAATTATGAAAAAAATTAACTATTTAATTATGCTTTTCGCACTGACTTCATTTTTAGGTTACTCACAATCTGAACATGCTTGTAAAGCCAGTGAACAAAATGAAATTTATTTTAAAAAACATCCAGAATCTAGAGTTGAATATCAAAAATTTAACTTATTCACAAAAAAACAAGCAAAAAATAAACTAAGTAAAAAAGCAGCAGTTGCTACCTATACAATACCTGTTGTATTTCATGTCTATGGAGATATACAGCACGGAAAAACAGTTACAACAGATAAAATTAAAGTCGCCTTGCAAAAATTAAATGACGACTTTCAAGGCTTAAACCCAGATTTTAATACTGTAGACTCTTATTTTAACGCTAGAAAAAGTACACTTAACGTCGAATTTAAATTAGCAAAACTAGATCCTTATGGAAACTGTACAGAGGGCGTTGTTTATTATCCAGAAAAGTCTGGTTACGGTAATGGCGGAGGTTACGATTCTCAAATAGCAAATGATGCTTGGGATAACTACAAATACATGAACGTTTATATTCAAGGTGATTTATATGCAGATGGTTCGTCTACGAACTCAGGTGTTGCGTGGTATCCAAACACATCAATGTCTAATAGCAACACAGCTAGAGTTGTATATAATGGTCAATATTTACATGGGAATACGGGTGATGAATTTGCTTCTGTTTTAACTCATGAATTTGGGCACTTTTTAAATCTTATACATACATTTGACGGTGGTTGTACCTATCCTAATGATGAAGTTAATGATACACCTCCTGAAGGTGCGTCTACAACAGGAACAAGTTGTGCTCCGAGTACAAATTGCGAAGGAAACTATATTAATTACGAAAATTATATGGGATATAATGGAGCTGCTTATGGTTGTTACAAAATGTTTACAGTTGGGCAAACTAATAGAATGTTAGCAGCTTTACAACACCCTGCTCGTCAATCATTATGGCAATCACAAAACTTAATTGACACAGGTGTTAACAACTCTGGTGCTACATTAAGTGTAGATAACGCTATTGTTAAAGAACTTATTTCTAATAATGGTTCATTTAACCAATCGGCAACAATAACAGTTACTGGAGCAAACTTTGCTTCACCATCTGCAACCTTGGTTTCTGGAACAGATTATTTATTAACTCTTCCACAAGGACTATCAGCAACTGTGCAAACAACATCATATACAACTGCAAACATCACTATTACAGGTACTGCTAGCAATCATTTAACTTCAAACAATCTGGTTGCTAATTTAACTTTTAACAATTCAGCTATTGGTGCAAACCAAAGTTTATCATGCACCTCTGTAGGATTAAATTTTAAATTTTACGATCCTTTTGAAATAATTTATGAAAACATTGCTGACGCATCTGCAAGTACAGGAGCAACTTGGAAGTGGTTTTCTCTTACTAAAATAAATGGAGACGGAGCTTATGGTGCATGGCAATATACTGGCACTCATTTAAAGTTAGAAACATACGGTAAAAAATTAGTTACATCTTCTACTACCAGAAACATTACTTTACTTAACAACAACCAACTAATTTCTACTAGTAGCAATTTTACAGCACCAGGTGCATACCCTGATCAATTAGATTTAAGAACTTCAAGCCATACTAGTTGGGATGGACAAACTGGTTACATTGGTTTTTCTGCTGTTCATAATAACGAGCCTATTCATGGCTGGATGAAGGCAAGTGTTACCTCTGACGGAAGTGGTATGACTATATATGAATATGCTTTTTCAACAAAGCCAAATGGTGATATACGAGCAGGGCAAACAATAATTGACAATAACCCTACTCCTGTTAACGCTCCAACTAATTTAACCAGCACTTCTAATTCCCCATCTGAAATAGTATTAAATTGGTCAGATAATTCATCTAACGAAGATGGCTTCACTATTGAAAAAATGAATACTAATGGTAGTTTTTCTGTAATTACTACTTCAGCAGCCAACGTGACTACTTATACTAATACAGGTTTAACTGCTAGTACAGCATACTCTTACAGAGTTCGTGCTTTCTCAGGAAATACAAATTCAAGTTATTCTAACACTACAACAGCAACAACAAATGCTGATACTGGTGGAGGAAACTACTGCACTATTACAGGTAGTAATACTTATGAATACATACAAAATGTAACTATTGATAGTTTTTCTAACACTTCTGGAGTGGATGCTAATGGTTACGGAGACCACACCTCTCAAACAGTTGATTTAACTCCAGGAAATGCAACTAGTGTTAGTCTAACACCTGGTTTTTCAGATTCTGCTTATACTGAACATTGGGCTATTTTTATTGACTATAATAAAAATAACACATTTGAATCTTCTGAAAGAGTTATAGATGGTCTTTCTGGTAACGGAGTTGTTTCTGGTAACTTTACTGTTGATAACGCTGCTTCTGGCACTACAAGAATGCGTGTAATTATGAAGTATTATAGCTCACCTACAGATGCGTGTACAGTTATAGGTGATGGTGAAGCTGAAGATTATACCGTTTCATTTTCTGGAAGTGGAAACGAACCTACACCTACATTACCAACACCTGAAAATATTGGTGACTCTGGAGTATATAGTACAGGTTTTTATGCTTCTTGGAATACCGTTTCTGGAGCTACAGATTACGAGGTTCAACTTCTTAAAAACGGAAGTTGGGTAACTGAAGGTACTTCTACTACTTATTATCTTTGGGTATCGAAACAAAATTCTGACACGAATTACACATTTAGAGTTAGAGCAAAAAACTCGACTGAAAATAGTGCATGGAGTAATCAACTAAATATTTCGCTTCCTGTAACAGGTCCTACTGCTTCATTAACATCTACATTACTTCAACTATCTGTATTTCCAAATCCTGCTACAGATTATATTACCATAAGAAGTACTACCAATGAAAATGTTTCTGCTCAATTATTTAATATCCAAGGAAAAAAAGTAGGAGAGTTTACAAACAAAAATAAATTTTCTGTACAACACCTTACCAAAGGAATGTACATTTTAAAAATGAAAACAAAAAAAGGAATCACTTTAAAAAAGCTTTTAATAAGATAATTCAATTTTTATTAACTAGTTCTAAAAGCCATCTGAATTCAGATGGCTTTTTTTATCAAAAATTACTCTTATAATACTGTTATAGATTATCTAATTGATTATCTTTTTTATTATCGCTAATTGTCCAGAAAAAACCTACAAAGAAAAATCTATCTGCATTTGGTGTAATTGCTTGTCTATCAAAAACACCATTCATATTAGGTGTGTTTTTATAATTGTACCCGAATATATTTTGAGTTCCTAAAACGTTGTTTACTGAGAAATACAATATTTTTTGTTGACTAATTAAATACGCCCAGTTTACACTTACCGAGTTATAACTTTTAGTCTTATTGTTTAAAAAACCTGTTTTATTCGGATTTGTATAATTTCTACCAGAAGCAAAATTATAACTTACCCCTACTTGACTTTTCCAATCGGTTATAAAATGCTTACCTACAACCGATAAATTATGTGCAGATGCAAAATTTGGCATTGCTTTTATCGGATAATTTTTATAATCTCTTTTGGTATCTAAATACGAATATGAAACCCAATAATCGGTATTTTTAATACTCTTATTATCTCTCCAAAAAACATCAATTCCTTGTGCATAGCCTGCTCCTAAATTTGAATAATTAGAGGTTGGTAAAGTTAAATTCGTATCATACTTTACTAAGTTTTGATAATTTTTATAATAAGCCTCAACCCTAAAAATTTGCTTATTTTTTACATATTGATAGTTCGCAATAAAATGAGAAGTGTTTTCGGCTTTAAAACTGGTGTTAAACTTTAAATAATCGTTTTTAGGATTTTGAAAAAAACGACCGTAAGCAAACGAAAATTGCGAATTATCACCCGATTTATAAGCTATTGATGCTCTTGGAGAAACTGTAAACTGATTTAATAATTCAGAATACTCACCACGAACACCAACTTTTGATGCTAACTTTTTTGAGAAAAATATATCAGCTTCAACATAACTTGCTAAAATATTATTATCAAAACCGTAATTAAATTTCTCATTACTACTACTGTTTTTGTAATCCTCATTAAAATCGGTAACAAAATATTCTGCTCCAAAACTTAACTTAAAGCGATTTGAAAAACGTTTTTTCAAGGCTACTTTTACATGAGCAGAGTTTTCTTCATCAATAATTTTATCATTGATAACTTTAGTGTCAGAATGGTCGTTTGTAAAGCTTATACCAGTTGCTAGTTTCCATCCATCTCCAAAACTATTTTTGTACGATGTGTTAAAATATAAATTTCTATTTTTCAACCCAAAACGTACACCTTCATCATAATTTATATCATCTTGCGTTAAATCAAAATCGGTATAACTAAAAGCTCCATATACTTTTAACATTGATTCGTTTTTAAACTTAAAACGATACACCGCTTCTCCACTTAACGCTTGTATAGGTTTATGCCATTGGTTATTATCAGGAAATGCTCCTTGATATGGTGCTAGGTTTACATACGAAGCATTTACACTTAATGAATTCTCACCAAAAATTTGCGTGTTTCCAACCCCTAAACCTACAGTCATAAAAGACAAATCTGTTTTTTCTTCAACCGCTTCATCCGTAGTATTTAGCAATAAAACGCTTGATAAAGCTTGCCCATACTCCGCCGAATATCCTCCTGTAGAAAACGTAATCCCTTTAAATAAAAAAGGCGAAAATCGTCCGCGAGTGGGAATGTTATTTGCCGATGGCGTGTATGGTGTAAACACTCGCATTCCATCTACAAAAATCTGTGTTTCCTCTGCTTCACCTCCACGTACAAAAAGTCGACCATCTTCATCAACTTTTGAGGTTCCTGGTAAGGTTTGTAAAGCACCAACAAAATCTCCCAACGCACTTGCTGTTGTTACCACATCTAACGGTTTTAAAGCAGTTACTTTAGCATTATCACCGGCTTCAAAAGTTCCTGCATTAATAGTTACAGCATCTAATGTATTTACATCATCTCTTAATTTTATTATTAATTTATTAAAATCAGTAACTAATGCTGTTTTTGAAAACGTTTCAAAAGAAATAAAGGAAACGATTAATGTTTTTGTTCCTTTTGCTGATGTTGTAAAAGAAAAATTTCCTTTTTCATCAGATGATGTTCCGTCATAGGTTCCGTCTAAATATACATTTGCTCCTTCAATTGGTGTTCCTTTTTTATCGGTTACAATTCCAGTAATTGGAGTTTGCGCCATTAAATAACTTTGAATTAATAAGCATAAAATAAATAATAATCGTTTCATTGTTTTGTTATTTGATAGCTCAAAAATCAGTTCTTTTTAAAGTTTTGCATAAAAATATATTCTCAACTGTATAAAATTACTACCCAACTGTTATTTACCGCAAATTAATTAGCAACTCATTATTACACTTGTCCTATCTTGCTACTCATTTTTCAAATCTTGCTAAACTTTAAGATCAAAAAAGTTTTAAATATTTGATAAAAATGTATTTTTACATAGCATAAAAAATTACAATGTCACACGATTTAAGCAATTACAGAAAGTCATACGAAAAACAAGAATTACTAAAAGAAAACTGCCCAGAAAACCCAATTGAACTTTTTAGAGATTGGTTTTTTACTGCAGATGCATCTGAAATGGTAGACGAGGCAAATGCCATGAATATTGCTTCAATTGGATTAGATGGTTTTCCTAAAAACAGAATTGTTTTACTTAAAAAATATACTTGGGAAGGGTTTATTTTTTACACAAATTATAATTCTGAAAAAGGAAAGGCTATTTTAAACAACAATAACGTTTGTTTATCTTTTTTTTGGGCTGGTTTAGAACGACAAATAATTATAAAAGGAAAAGCTGAAAAATTAGCCGAAAATTTATCAGACGGTTATTTTGAATCTAGACCTAACGGAAGTAAACTTGGCGCTTGGGCATCAAACCAAAGTGAAGTTGTTGTGTCTCGTGAAATACTTGACAAACAATTAAAAAACACCACTGATAAATTTAAAGGAAAAGAAATTACGCGTCCATCACATTGGGGTGGTTTTTTAGTAAAACCTATTTCGATTGAATTTTGGCAAGGTCGCCCTAATAGAATGCATGATAGAATGCGATATACTTTAGAAAAAGATTTTTCTTGGAAACTTGAACGTTTGGCTCCTTAGTTTTATATTTACATAGCTTTAAAAAAATAAATGAAAACACTATATATTGTTCGTCATGCAAAATCTTCTTGGAAATACGAAGGTGTAGATGATATTGATAGACCGCTAAAAGAACGTGGTATTAAAGATGCTCACTTTTTATCTAAACATCTATCAAAAAAAATTAAAAGACCAGATGTATTTCTTTCAAGTAGCGCAAATAGAGCTTTACATACTGCCGTTATTTTTTGTGAAAACTTTAAATATCCGCTATCTAACCTGCAAATAAAAAAACAATTATACAGTTTTAGTGATGGTTACTTAGTAAAAACAGTTAAAGCTTTAGATGATAGTTTTGACAGTGCTATTGTATTTAGTCATGATCATGGAATAAATAGTTTTGTAAATAAATTTGGCAATAAACCAATAGCACATGTAACTACGTGCGGTGTAATTGGGATTCAATTTAAAGACAAACATTGGAAAGATATAAAAAAAGGAAACACTACCTTAATAGAGTTTCCTAAAAACCATAGATAAATCTATATTATTTTGAAAATAAAAAAATACGGTGCTATAGATATAGGTTCGAATGCTGTAAGGCTTTTGGTAGCAAATGTTATTGAAGAAAAAGATAAAGAACCGCAATTTAAAAAATCTTCATTAGTTAGAGTTCCTATTCGACTAGGTGCTGATGCTTTTGTTGGTGGTATAATTTCTAAAGAAAATACCAATCGAATGATTGATGCCATGGAAGCTTTTAAACTACTTATGAAAGTTCATGGTGTTGAAAAATATAAAGCCTGTGCAACTTCTGCTATGAGAGAGGCAGAAAACGGTAATGACGTAATCAGTACTATTTTAAAAAAAACAGAAATAGCAATAGATATTATTGATGGTAAAAAAGAAGCTGCTATTATATTTTCAACAGATTTAAATCAATTAATAGAATCAGAGTCTACCTATCTTTATGTTGATGTTGGTGGTGGTAGTACTGAATTTACTTTGTTTTCAAAAGGAAGAATCATTAATTCAAAATCTTTTAAAATTGGTACCGTAAGATTGATTAACAATAAAAAATCTGAAAATAAACTTATTTTTAAAAAAGTACAAGAGTGGGTTGAGGAAAACACGAAAGTATATAAACGTATTTCTTTAATTGGTTCAGGTGGAAATATTAATAAAATATTTAAAATGTCAGGAAGAGATATGGGTAAGCCAATTTCTTATATTTATTTAAATGCTCAGTACCAATTCTTAAAAAAAATGAGTTATAAAGAGCGTATTTCTGAACTTAGTTTAAATCCTGATAGAGCTGATGTTATTGTTCCTGCTACTAAAATCTACCTTTCTGCAATGAAATGGAGTGGTGCCCGTAAAATATTTGTACCAAAAATAGGTTTATCAGATGGTATTATTAAAAGCTTATACTATAATAAATTATAAAAAAAGTCTAAAAACGATACTTTAACCCAATATTACCAATTAATTGATTTCCTCTTTTATTACCAGTAAGTTCTTCTGTTAAAAAACCAATATTTGCTGATATATTATAATTATCGTTTAATCTTTTTGTGGCTCCAATTGTTGCATAATAAGAATTTAAACTAGGATTTGATGTAACTTGTATAAACCTAGAAGCTTCGTCTGGTGAAATTCCAGTTCCAACTCTTACTGACACATAATTTTCTGTATTATCATAATAATAACGAACATTTGCTTGGTAATTTTGTATAAAATCTCCATTAATTTTAGGCCCTAAAAAAACACGTGCATTTAAATAAAATTTATTTTGGTACGAAGTTGCTCCGATTACATACGAAAGAAAATTATCGGTATTATAACTCAAATATCGAAAACCACCTTCAACTTCTATCCATTTTACTACTGTATAATATAAAGAAGCTTTTACTCCATAATTTTGAAAAAAATCTGCTTTAGACGAAGCACTTATATTAATAAAACCATACATTTTGTCAGAAAAAACAGGGTATGACTCTACCTCATACAATACTGCATCATCAACAAAGTGTTTACTGTAAGTTACTCTTGCTCCTAATGAATATTTTTCTAAAAACTTCATATATTCAAGCTGTATTGTATGCCACGATTTTGTTGTTGGATATTCTTTCATGAAAGAATTAATATCGTAATATACACTTATTTGACTGTTCTTTATTTTCTTTAAAAGTTTACGGTATCTATATTTTTGCTCTTTATTTAAAGGATGATTACTTATTTTATTTACTAAAAATTCTGTTGTTTTTTTATCTTCTAATCGCAAATACGCTTCGGCTTTTGATAGTTCAAAATCTAAATCTGCTTCATAAAAAATTTCTACTTTAGTTATAAAATCATTGAGCTCATTTGTAGTTTTAATCAAGTTTATTTGTGCTAACACCAAATTTTTATAAGTTATTGCTTTATCATGTGATACTATATACTGAATGTCATTTTCAGCTACTTCTATTTTTTTTAATCTTTGTAAAACACGGATACGTAAAACACGGATATCAATATAATTTGGAGCTAGATTAAGAGCTAAATTTACAATAGGTAAAGCTTTTGTGTATGCTTTTTTCTTATAAAAATCGTTCGCTTTATAATACAATGAATCTACATTTAATTCCTTTTTTTGAGCTTGGGTATTCGTTATATAGAAAAAACAAAAAACAACTAATATGTTTTTAACTATGCCATAAAACATTTTTTTAGTGTACAAACCTCTATTTTTAATTATCATTTTTAACATGCTTTAATACTATTCTTCAATTGCTTCTTCATTAAATCCAGCTCTAGCCATAGCTCCCCAACCTGTCTCAATTTTAAACACCTTCTTAAAAAAACCTTTTAATTGTGCGTACAACATTACTGGGTGGCTATAAAAAGATTCAACATAAGCTGCTATTAATAACTGAAATATCATTTTGGGTTTCGAATAATGTTTATAATTTAATGAATACATAAACACTGAAACTGTTGAAAATACACATCCTAATAAATACACAACAATCAATAGAAGTATTGATATTGGCCAATTAATAAAATTAAAAACTGAGTTATAAATAATATATAATATTCCTAAAAATTCTACTATAGGCGCTCCTAATTCGAAGAAAATCCAGTATGGAAAAAATATTTTTCCCATATTACCGTATTTTTTATTAAAAAATAAAGAACGATGTTTATACATCGTTTCCCATAAACCTCTTGCCCAGCGGTCTCTTTGTGATATATAAGTTTTAAAATCTGGTGGAGCTTCTGTCCAGCATAAAACCTCAGGTATATAAACTACTTCATACGGTTTTTTTAAGTCTTCCATATGTGTACGTAATCGAATGCATAACTCAAGGTCTTCACCTACACTATCTTTATCTAACCCGCCAACCTCCAACAACCTGTATCTTGAATACAATCCAAAAGCACCAGAAACAAGCATTAAGCCATCTACTTGACCCCATGCCATGCGTCCTAATAAAAAAGCTCTAATATATTCGACAACCTGTATTCGTGGTAACATTTTTTTTGGTACTCGCACTTCTTTAAGTATCCCATTTTTTATCACTGAATCGTTTGCTAAACCTATAATACCTCCACTGGCAATAACTTCTTTATCTGTTGCTTCTATATAAGGCCTAACCATTTTTAATAAGGCGTCTTGCTCTATAATACAATCGGCATCTGTACATAATACTAAGTTAGATTTAGCAAAAATTATCCCGCAATTAATAGCATCTGAACGGCCTCCGTTATATTTATCTACAACTGTTAAACTAGCATATTTAGGATTGGTACTTTTATAAGCTGTTGTAATTTCTGCACATGAAATTCCTGTAGTATTTTCTTTTAAAGGAATTTCCTCTAAATTAAAAACGGTTATTAATTGTTTTATAGAGTCATCATTACTCCCATCGTTCACTATAATTAACTCATAAAACGGATACTGTATAGAAAGTAACGATTTAACATTGGTAATGATCGTTTTACCCTCATTATATGCAGGTGCAATTAAACTTATAGAGGGTAAATCATGAGAACCCTTGATATAATCTACATTTAAAAAATTCGCTTTCCGTTTTGCTTTTCTGATAGCTCTAGATGCTAAAAAAATAAATGAAAAATAAATACAAAAGATGATAACCCCATATATTAAAAAAAAATAATCAATACTATTTTTAACTAAATGATTCATAAAATTTTCATTTAATTAAACTAATATTCTTGTATCCAGATAATTAAAAATATCCATGCGTTGATTCTCTATCGTTTTCTCTAAAAACCGTGATTTTATTCCTTTTATTTCTTTTTTGGTTATCTCTAAATTTTTTAAAGTTTCAAATGCGACATCTACAAGCCTCGTATTGTCAGAAAAAAGTTGATCAATAATATAATATTTGTATTGTTCAAGTTTAAAATTCTTGATAACTCTAATCAATAACTCTTTCACTTTTTCATTTTTTGACAGTAGTGCTTTGTCTAGGTATTGCAAATCTAACTTATTTGTTGTTTCTTCTAATTTTTCTATTATTCTAATTTGTTGCCATAACGACATTGGTCTTGTTACGTAAGGAAAGAAAACTAAACTTTTCCATCCAATAAAAGACACTAAAGCTATTTGTGCTTCACGTCGTACTAAAGTATTTTCTACATCTCTGTAAGGAATGACCATTTGTAAATTACCTTCTAATTCAAATTCGTATGATAACCATATTGCTTTTGCCTTAATATACCAATCTTTGTCTTTTATTTTTTTCTTTAAAACTCCCTTTATTCCAAGGTATTTAAAAATTTCTTGAAATTGCTCTTCTTTAGAAAACTTTACAACTCTATTTATCTTAACAAAAATACGTGCCGATTTCCAAAGAGTTTCTGGGTCTTTTTTTATGTATTTTTTTAATCTTTTTAATTTATTTTTTGTTGCTTCTACTTCTAATTTAGAGTAAGTTGTAATAATCCCCTGGATAATTTTCTTTTCAAAAACGATATTTTCTCTTTCTAATATTTTATTCTTTTTTATATTATAAATAATTAAACCCCATAATAAAACAAGTATCGTGATTAAAAAAAATATAAACGTATAAAGTAAGTGTTCTAAATTCATAAATAGCGATTAATACAACTATTTATATCTAATTGAGTAAAAGGGAAAGAAATAAATTCGTTAACCCCTATTTTTTTTGCTGTACTAACAATAGCTTCTTGGTCAATTTCTGACATTACAATTATTGGCGAGTCTTTGGCCATTGTTTTTAAATCTTCTAAATATTGAAAAACAAAACTTCCTTTAATCTCAGCATCTGTAATTATAAGGTCGTATTTTTTTATATGAAGGGCGGTTTTCATGTCCTCATACGTATTACTAATTTTAAAAGTAGTATTTACGTTTGACAACATCATTTTAATCAGATGTGAAATACTCTGATCATTATGTATTATTAAAATATTATTTTTCATCCTTTATTAAATTATAACTACTTACATACTTTTGTATGTTTATACAATATATTTAATAACACAGAGGGCTGTATGTGATCTATAAAAACAATTACCTAAAAACATCTTTTAAGGGAGAATGTTTTTATATTATATAGAGCTAAAAAACTATATTCTTACAAAGCAAAATTATTTTATTTGTTTTCACTCAAACCTTCTTTATAGTTAAAGATATGTTAAATTAAATAAATATTATTTAATTAAAGTTATTTTCAGTTTAAGTTCTTTTTCTAACCAAAGTTTAAGTTCCTTTTCTTTTTTCTGAATAATTGAGTCTGCTATTTTTTTATTCCATGTAACTGATAATTCGGGAATTGTATCTACTTTTATAAAATCTGATGAAGATAATTTCTTTGAAAAACTTATGGTTTTAATATCATTATATCTAATTTTAGCTTCTTTAGCAACTTTACTAAACGGTACGTTATTTTTATCTCTAATTAAAGCATCCTGCTCTATCCTGTTATTTAAATTGGTTATAGTCCCTTTTAAATCCTCGATTTCTCTATGCAAACCTTTAATCACATTATCTTTTTGGTCTAAATCTGCAATTGCTCTATCATAAGCATCTACTACTCTATCTACACTTCTAGCTTTATTTTCGTTTATTATTAGCTCGTAATCATCTAATTTATTGTAAGTTTTTAATTCATTTCTTAAAAACGTTTCTGTAGCATCAGTTACATCTCCATTAAAAAACAAATTGATTTTTTTGGTATCTCTGTGAATTTTTTCTCTTTGCAACCATAAGTCTTTATTAGTATATATTTCATCTTTTAAAAACTTATCGTAATTTGCATTTTCTACACTTTCTCTATAAACATTAACAAAGGTAAAAATTGCCGGAACCATTACTAAAAAAGCGACAAAAGATGCTAAACGAGCTGTTTTCTTTCTTTTTTCGGAATTTACATAACGAATCATCGTAAATCCTAATAGTTTTAAAACTACAAAGGTTGCTAATGCGATAAATATTGTATTAATAATAAATAAATACATTGCTCCAAAAAAGTAATCAAAATTACCTACTGCCAACCCATACCCTGCGGTACATAAAGGCGGCATTAACGCTGTTGCAATTGCAACTCCAAATATTACAGATGCTATTGTTCCTTTTTTAGTTCTTGCTATAATTAATGCCAAACCTCCAAAAAATGCGATAAGAACATCTCTAATATCAGGTTTTACTCTTCCTAATAATTCTGAAGTTTCTTCTTTTAAAGGAAATAGAAAGAAAAATAAAAATGCGGTTAATAAACTTAATACAATCATAGTTGCTAAGTTTATCATTGATTTTTTTAGTGTGTCAATATCGTTAATAGCTATTGACATACCGATTCCTAAAATTGGCCCCATTAATGGAGATATTAACATGGCTCCAATTACTACGGCTGTTGAATTTGCATTTAGCCCTATGGATGCTACAAAAATTGAGCAAATTAAAATCCAAGCAGTTGCTCCTTTAAATGGTATATCTACCTTTATCGCCTCAATAGTTGCTTCTTGATCTGTATCATCACGAAAATCTAATAATTCAATTATAAATTTTTTAGAACTTTGCCACAACCCTTTTGCATCATCCTGAATTGCTTGTTTTGACTGTTCTACATTTTCATCTTGATTTATTTTTTCTTCCATTTACATTTCTTTTTTTCGGTTTTGTGTATGATTTTGTTGCCTGTTTAAGCACTAAAGTTAGCAAATAAACACAGATAGAAAGTGCGCGAGGACTTTCCGTAAGTAGACTATAACAAGTAACGAATTATACACGTTATTGGCATTTCGTTATTTATACTGTTTTGAAATTCCAAAAGCTTATTTTACGTCTTGTTGTAAATCCAAGTTTTTCATAAAGTTTGATTGCTCCAATATTTGATTCAGCAACGTGTAAGTAAGGAATTTTATTTTCTTTAAATATTTGATTTGTAGTTTGTTTTATTAATTGTTTTGCATAACCTTTTCCAGTATGCTCTGGATGAGTAATAACAGCACTTATTTCTGTGAATTCATTCATTTTCATTCTTTCTCCTGTTACAGCAATTAGTTTTTCGTCTTTATATATTCCGAAATAATTTCCTAAATCAGATGTCTTACTGTTAAAATAACCAGGTTGAATCTTATTAACTAAATGAAACAATTCAGTTTTTTGACGTTGGGTTTTTAATTCAACAATCTGTTCATTTATACTAATATTGATAGGCTTATCAAGAATCATTTGATTGCATACTAAATTTTTATTTAAAGTTAATGCATTACTAAATAGTGGTTTTTTTCCAACTACATAAAAGTTGTTATTCTTTGCAGAGTAATTATCAATACCATCGGAGGAATTTTCAAGATTTATAAAACCTCCAAAAGGACAATATTCCGGTGCGTAAAACTTAATTCCGTCATATTTTATTGAAAATGTGTCATGTGTTTCGTTTAAAGAATTCCAAACAGGATTATTTAATTTTTCTATTATTTCGGTTTTTTTCATAATGAATGTCAACGTTTGATAATACACAAAATTACTTTAATTATTTATTAAAAAATAAAACGTTCAAAATATTTGGTTATACTTTTTTATTCTATTTCTTAAACGTTTTTAATTGATATCCAATTTATTTTTTAAATTACTTGAAATCGCGTTTTTATGTAACAATACCGATATTGTTTTTAATTTAAAATATGGGATAGACATATACACATATCCTTTATTTCCTTGTTTTGCTCCCCAAGAATTTTTTACTTTAAAATATTTATTTCCTTTTTGATCTTTAACTAAACCAACAATATGCATTAAATGATCGTCGGTTGTATTAAAGTTTTCAAACTCTGATTGACGAAAACTTGGTGTTATATTCTTTTCTTTTACAATTTCTTTTAGTCCTTTTTCATTTTCTGTACTACTTGCTGGTATAAACGCAACTCCGTATTTTGAAGAAAATGTTTTTTCTGACACATCACAATCTAACTCTATTGTATATCCTTCATTAATCGCTGTTTCAGTTACCGAAACTAACTCATTTAAAGATACGTTATAAAATGAACCATTCGAAAAATTATCAGGAATATTCAACACAAATTTATCATACATTTTAGCGTGTGTAAACGAGCTTATTGTTACGTAATTTGATGGATCAATTTTTACATGCTTTGCAAAAGTTTTAGGAGTGTATTCTTTTCCTTCAAACTTAAATTTCGCTTTATTTTTACCCAAATAAACATCTAAAACACTTTCTGTTGCTTTTTTCCACTTTGGACTTAATTGTTTCGCAGGGTTTTTAATATAGGTATTTAACATTGCCTTTAAAACTGCCACTAACTCAGCATGGTTGTGTACATTTTGCCCAATATCTAATCCTGAAAAAACTTGTTCAGGAACCAAACCATAATTAGCTACCGAATTAATAACATCATGCCCTAATCCGCCTTCGCTAAACTGCGCTTTTCCTTGACGATATAAATAGTTACTTGCCTTATCTGAATAAGTATTACGTACTGTATACATTTCTGATAAATCAATATTTTTACCTGTTAATCGTATAATTTCAGACTCTAAAAATGAAGTCGTAGAAAAGCTCCAACAAGTACCTGTTCTTCCTTGGCTTTTTACTGCTGTATTTTCAATATCCTTTATAGTTTTAAACTCGTATTTTTGTGCTGTTATTACACCAATACTCAACAAACTAAAAGCGGCTGCTATTACTATTTTTTTCATTTTTATCTTTTTATTTTCATAAAGCAATTTACCTTTTTTATATTTATTTTAATAATTTATATCTCTAAAAATCTACAATAACTCCTATTTGTGGTAACGCTCTTCCTGATGTACTTTCTATTTCTTCTAAAAGATACCTATTATTATCTGAAGGATCAGAAATTCGACCATTTTCATCTTCTAGTGGCAATAACGATGGTCGTTGCTTTGAGCTACTTGCATAAATATTTTGAATATCAATATATAAATTAATTGCAGTCTTTTTTAAAAACCATGTTTTATCAACTCTAACATCTAATTGCGTGTATGTAGCAAAGCGTTCTCCGTTTAACTTTGTATAATCTAAAGTACCTCCATTTATAACATCATAATTAGATTTTAATGATGAAGCGTTTTCATCATAAGGTGTATAAGGCCTACCGCCTACTAACCTAAACTTAGCTCCTAGCTCCCAATTTTTATTTAATTTTTTTCCTGCTGTTATTGTCATTAAATGTTTATTATCCCAAGTAGATGGAATATACGCATTCATAGCGTTTTTAAACTCACTTCTAACAAAGGTATAAGAAGCAATTCCGTACAAACCATTATATGATTTTTTTTGTGCCAACACTTCAAATCCATAAGCTCTTCCTTTAGAGCTTGATATAACTTCTTCATTACCCACAACACCAAAACCTGCTCCTAAATTTGCTAAACTTATTTGGTTTCTTACTGAAAATGGGTAGTTTTTATACTTTTTATAAAACCCTTCTAAGGTAATTTTAGAACTTACTGTTGGTTTGTATAATAATCCGCCAACAATATGGTCTGACTGTATATATTTCAATCCTTTTTTATTCACAAACGTTCCTACATTATTTTTAAATCCTAAAACAGTATAAGATGGCAACTGATAGTAGCGCCCTATTGATGAATTTATTGACACTTTGTCATTTAAAGCATAACTTAAAGAAAGCCTTGGTGAAAATTGATTAATTTGATTTTTCATTTCGGTATTATAATCAATTCCGTCGGTTCTAAAACCAAAAGAAACTCCCAACTTATTGTTTAAAAACTCCTTAGAAATCTGCCCAAAAAAACCATATTTGATAAAATCAATCTCCGAATTAAAAACATCTTCAAAAACTCCATTTGAATTTGCAACTTTTCGGTAAGTATCATTTATATAAGTAGCCTTTTCTAGATTTGTACCTATATTTATTTTAAAAGAGTTCTGTGTTTCAAAATCATACTCGTACCTAAATTTAGTTTCAATTTCTTTAGAGCTATAGTCTAATAATAAATTAGATGGAGTTTCTTTATTCATAAAATATTTCTCCGCCTTGTTTTTCAATTCATTTCTACTCAAAACAAAAAGGTGTGTAGCATTTACATCAAAATACTTATAACTCGCTCCTACTGTATAATTCCACTGAGTATTTACAGGAACTGTATTTAAAAACAATTTATTGCTTTTAATCTTATCTACATCGGTTTCTCCGTCATTTACATCTTTATTTAGTTTAAAATTATCTATCGCTCCTAAAGCGATTATAGATAACTCACTATTTTTTGACAACTGAGATTTTACATTTAACTGAAAATCATTATACGTTGGTAAAAAAGGTAGCTTAATTAACTTAAAAAGAAATTGTAAATACGATTGACGAACCGAAAACATAAATGTAGTTTTATCACCAATAGGTCCATCTAAAGTGATACCTGCATCTGATGTACCTAAAGTTGCCCTGGTATTTAAAGCTGTAGGATTTCCTCTTTTTTGAGTAAACTCGATAACTGAACTTAAGGTATTTCCTCTATTTGCAGGAAATGCACTTGAATAAAAATCAACTTTACGTATTAAATCTGCATTCATTATCCCAACAGGACCACCGGTTGCTCCTTGTGTTTGAAAGTGATTAATCACAGGAACTTCAACTCCATCTAAATAAAATTTATTTTCAGATGTTGCTCCTCCACGGATTATAATGTCATTTCTAAACCCAGGATTTGATGCTACTCCTGGAAACGACTGAATTACCTTTAAAACATCTCTATTACCTCCAGGATTTTTTTCTATTTCAGCAACCCCTAAAGATTGTAATGACAACGGACTTTCTAATGATTTTTTGTATAAACTGGCTTTTATTTCTACTTCTTTTAAATTGGTACTGTTCTCTTTCAATTCGATATTTATAAAAGGAGCTTTATCTTTTGTAACCAAATATTCATCTGAAATTAAGGTTTCATAACCTATAAACGAAATTTGTAGTTTATTATATCCTAACGGGATATTCGTTATTTTAAAGGCGCCATTTTCATCCGAAGCAATTCCAATAGATGTTCCATAAACTAAAACATTTACAAAAGGAATAGCTTCTCTTGTTTTTTCATCAATTACCTTACCTGTAATTACCCCTTGATTTTGCCCAATAAACACAAATGATTGTAATATTAATGCAAATGATAATAATTTTTTCATAAATGAGTTGTTTTAATTTTTCAAAAATATAAAATGTTTAAAATTTTAACCTAAAAAATAAACAAAATATTTTTTGATAAAAAAAAACCTCAATCTATTTTAAGATTGAGGTTTTGTGGGGAGAGCAGGATTCGAACCTGCGAAGTCGTAAGACAACGGAGTTACAGTCCGTCCCAGTTGGCCGCTTTGGTATCTCCCCAAAGCTTTAGAAAAAAATAAAGCTTTTCTTAAATTAAGAAAAGCTTTTAGTGACCGGGCTGGGGCTCGAACCCAGGACCCTCTCCTTAAAAGGGAGATGCTCTACCAACTGAGCTACCAGGTCATTATTTTTCTCCTTAGCGGGTGCAAATATAGAAGCTATTTTTGATTCTGCAAACTTTTTACAACAAAAAAACAAAGCTTTTTAAGCACTAAAAAATAGACTGCTGAAAACGTGCTCTTTACAACAAAATATTTTTTGACAAAAAAAACCTCAATCTATTTTAAGATTGAGGTTTTGTGGGGAGAGCAGGATTCGAACCTGCGAAGTCGTAAGACAACGGAGTTACAGTCCGTCCCAGTTGGCCGCTTTGGTATCTCCCCAAAGCTTTAGAAAAAAATAAAGCTTTTCTTAAATTAAGAAAAGCTTTTAGTGACCGGGCTGGGGCTCGAACCCAGGACCCTCTCCTTAAAAGGGAGATGCTCTACCAACTGAGCTACCAGGTCATTATTTTTCTCCTTAGCGGGTGCAAATATACATTCCTTTTTCACTTTTACAAAAAAAAAACACAAAAAAAACAACTATATTACCACTACTCCTTTTAGCGTATTGTTTTACAATTATTTAACTTTAAAATTATTTTTCAGATAAATATGCTTGTCTTACTTTTTTAAATAAATTTGACGAATACACAAAGTCTACCACAGCTTCATTATCTGTTTTAAAAATTTCTTTATGTGATCCTTCCCAAGCTTTTTTCCCGTTTTTAAGAAAAACTATTTTATCTCCTATTTCCATCACCGAATTCATATCATGGGTATTAATCACAGTCGTTATTTTATACTCATCCGTAATTTCTTGAATTAAATTATCAATTACAATTGATGTTTGAGGGTCTAACCCTGAGTTTGGTTCGTCGCAAAATAAATATTTTGGTTTCATTACAATTGCTCGTGCAATGGCAACACGCTTTTGCATCCCTCCTGATAATTCTGCTGGGAATTTTTTATTCGAATTTTCTAAGTTTACTCGCTTTAAAACAAAGTTCACCCTATCTAACATCTCATCAATAGGTTGTTTTGTAAACATTTTAAGAGGAAACATCACGTTTTCTTCAACAGTTTGTGAGTCAAATAAAGCACTGCCTTGAAAAACCATCCCTAATTCTTTTCTAAAGTTTCGTTTATCTTCAATAGTCATTTCTGTATTTACACGACCATCGTAAACTATGGTTCCCTTTTCAGGAATATGCAACCCTATTAATGATTTTAAAAACACTGTTTTTCCTGAACCACTTTGTCCAATAATCAAACTTGTTTCTCCTGGCAAAAAAGAAGTTGTTATTCCTTTTAAAATTTCAACTCCACTGAATCCTTTGTGTAAATTATTTACTTCTATCATTTTATGTTAACAACATTTGAGTTAATAAATAATTAGCAATTACAATAAGTACGGTTGTCCAAACTACCGATTGTGTACTTGCCTTACCTACTTCTAACGAACCTCCTTTTACATAATAACCATGGTACGAGGGCACTGTAGCTATTAAAAAAGCAAAAACTAATGTTTTTATAATTGCATAGGTTAATAAAAACGGATCAAATTCCATTTGTACTCCTATTATATAATCTGCTCCTGAAAACAATCCTGAAAGCACTCCTGCAACCCATCCTCCCCAAATTCCTAAAAACATTCCTAAAACAATTAAAAACGGGTAAAAAAATACCGTTGCTATTATTTTAGGTAACACCAAATAATTTAAAGAATTAATTCCCATAACCTCCAACGCATCAATTTGTTCAGTAACTCTCATTGCGCCTATACTTGATGTTATGTACGAACCTACTTTACCTGCTAAAATTATAGAACAAAATGTGGGAGCAAACTCTAATATAATGGAGCGTTTTGCTGCAAAACCGATTAATGATTTTGGTATAAACGGACTTTCTAAATTTAATGCGGTTTGTAACGCAATTACCCCACCTATAAAAAATGAAATAAAAGCTATAATACCTAGTGATTTATGACCTAATTCATCTATCTCTCTAAATAAAGCTTCTTTAAAAACACGTTTACGCTGTGGTTTTGTAAAAACTTGCTTTAGCATGACAAAGTATTTCCCAATATGCTCAATGTAGTTCATTAAAGTACGTTATTTTTCTTTTTGCTAAAGTATTAAAAAACCATTAACTCTTCACTTTATTATCAGTTTTAGTGCCTGTTTACTTATCTTTGATTCTTAAATTTTTAAAAATAAAAATGAAAAAATTATTATCATTTACCTTTTTAACTGTTATATGCTTATGCAGTTTTACACCTATTAAAAAGAAAAGTTCTAAAAGACCCAAATTAGTTGTTGGTATTGTTATCGATCAAATGCGTTATGATTACCTTACTCGATTTGCTGATAAATATGGAAACAACGGATTTAAACGTTTATTAAATGGTGGCTTTTCACTTGAAAATGCTCATTATAATTATATGCCTACATATACTGCTGTAGGACATACCTCAATTTACACCGGAACTACACCTGTTAACCACGCAATTATTAGTAATAATTGGTATGATAAATACTTAAAAGAAACTATTTATTGTGTAGATGATGCAAACTACAAAACCATTGGAAACGATGGTAAAGGAGGAAAAAAATCTCCTTACAGAATGCTTACCACGACCGTTACCGATCAATTACGTTTAGCACAAAACATGAACGGTAAAACAATTGGAGTTGCTATAAAAGACCGTTCTTCTATTTTACCTGCTGGCCATACAGCTAATGCCGCTTATTGGTTTGATGGCGGTAACAAAGGTGATTGGATTTCTTCATCTTATTACATGGATAAACTACCTAGATGGGTAGAAAAATTTAACAACTCTAAAATTGTTGACGACTACCTATCAAAACCTTGGAAAACACTTTATGATATCAATACTTACACCGAAAGTATTGCCGATGATAATAATTATGAAATAACTTTTAAAGGGGAAGAAAAACCTGTTTTTCCTCACGACATTCCTAACTTAAGAAGTAAAAACAATAATTATAGTATTATAAAAGCAATTCCGGCAGGAAATTCTTTAACTACCGATTTTGCAAAAGCGGCTATACTTGGTGAAAATTTAGGGCAATCTGCTTACACCGATTTTTTAGCAGTTAGTTACTCATCAACAGATTATGTTGGACATCAATTTGGTGTTGCTTCAAAAGAAATTGAAGACACTTATTTACGTTTAGATAAAGATTTAGCAAATTTATTTACATTTTTAGATACACAAGTTGGTGAAGGTAATTATACCTTGTTTTTAACAGCAGATCACGCAGCAGTACAGGTTCCATCTTATTTAAAATCGGTTAAGATACCCGCTAATTACTTTAGTTATAAAAAATTTAAAGCGTATGTAAACAGTATAACTTTAAAGTATTTTAAATCTGATGAATTAATTGAGAATATTTCTAACTTTCAAATTTTCTTAAATAAAGAAAAAATTGAAGAATTAAAATTAAACACAAATGATGTAGCTCAAAAAATTGCTGATGAAGTGATTAACTATAAAGGAATATACAAATCAGTAACTGCAAGAACTTTACAAACCACAACGTTTACAAATGGAATATTAAACTCATTACAAAACGGATATAATCAAAAATTTTCAGGAGACATTTTATTAGTTCCTAACCCATCAACTATTAGTTATCCTAAAAAAGGAACCACACACGGTTCTGGCTATTCATACGACACTCATATTCCTATTATTTTTTATGGTAATGGAATTAAACAAGGTGCGTCAAAAAAGAAATATGAAATAATTGATATTGCACCAACAATTTCTAATTTATTACAAATTGAGTTTCCTAACGGAGCAACAGGTAAAATTATCGAAGAGGTTCTAAACTAACAAAAGGCGCTCATTGAGCGCCTTTTTTTTATTCTTTTTCAGAATACAAAAAGGGGAATTATTTATATCTATTATTTTTCTTAACCTTACAGTATACTTTATTTATTTTTTTAACTGAAAAATTAAACATTAAATCAAATGTAAAAACTATAAACGCTATTAAAAAAAGGTAAACCATATTGTTATAAATTTGTTTTCTATATAGTTAGACACTTTATTTTTAAATAAGTCACACTTTTTATTTTGGGTTATTTAAAATTATAAGTGCTGCTATAACACCAGGCACCCATCCGCAAAGCGTTAATAAAAATACAATTACAATTGACCCACATCCTTTACCTATTACAGCTAATGGTGGAAAAAAAATAGCTAATAAAACTCTTAATAAACTCATTTATGTTAAATTGATTAATATACTATAAAGACGTTTATTTTACTTTTTTGTTACAAAAAAACCACTATATAATAGTGGGTTTAATTTTAACTGAATACTTAAATTAAGTTTTACATTAATTTACCAAAGAAAATAGCATTCATTAATAACTTATTCGTTCCAAACCAAAAAGCTCTAAAGTTTGTATTATCTGTAAAAACAATAACACGTCCTGCTCCTAATCGATTAACTTTAAACGGAACCGTGTTTTTTAATGCTTTTAAATTTTCTTTTGAAATATAACCACTTAACAAAGGTTTGTTTGTATATTGAATCGGATTATTATAGCTTTTACTATCTGCCTGAATAAACTGACGTGTGTTTCTAAACAATGCTATTTTATCATTTTTATATCCAAAATTTACAGGGTGCGAACGATCTATTTTTGCTTTAAAAATAGCGCCACCAATAACTTGTGCTCCTGATTTTAACGATTTGTTTTCAAAGGATACATTTTCAACGCTATCTATTTTTGTTTTATTAAACTTTAAGTTAATAAAATTTTTATTTGACAACCAGTTTACTGCATTTCTATAGCCAATTAAAACTCCGCCATTCCTTACCCAGTTTTTTAATTTAATTTCTAAATTTTTATCTATCGAGTAACTATTCGGAACAACAATTGTTGTGTATTTATCTAAATTTACTCTCGAAGCGTATGCTACATCTAACTTAGTTAATTTCATTTCATAGCGCTGATCTAATAAGTGCCAAATTTCACCAGCATCGTAACTCGTTATTCCGTTACCAACCAACATTGCCACTTTTTGTTGTTTTATAGCTTTAAAATTTCTGCTTCCTAAATCAATTCCTTCATTTAAACCAGTAGCAACACCTCTAATTTTTAGATGATTTTTTATTGCAATTTTCTCTAAAAAACTAAATAACGCTTCTCCGTTTAACTTTTGATTCTGAGCAGGAATAAAAATAGTTCCATAATCATACAATTGATTATCGTTTTTAAATTGTCTCATTGCAACCTTAACGCGTATTCCTTTATCTAATATAGAGTTTAAAGCTTTTGGAGTTTCATATTCGTGCCAAGAAAACAAATATCCTACTGTACTTTTTTGTTTAATGTTTCCTGCTTTCTTTTTCAAACTTACAATTTCTTCACCTGCCTTTGATAACGAAACATCATCTACTAAATCAACACCAAAAGCATGATTAAATGTCCATGCAGAAACATCGTAAAACAAGCTATCTTTAAAAGTTGTTCGTACATCAAACATTGCTTTCACTAACCTATTATTTTTCTGATTCATAGGTACTACATAACTATAACCTTTTTTAAAATTTTTCCCTTTTGAGGTAAAATCAGCTTTTAGTTGATGTATTTTTATTTGATGCTTCTTTAAAACTTTAGCTAAATGATATGCTTTCACCCCGTCTTTTTCATCTCCAAAAACAATCGCTTTATTTTCTGATAAACTTCTCGATCTCTTATAAAAATCTTGTTGATATTTTAAGATTTTAACACGCATGTTTTTGGCAGCCTCTAAGGTTGATAAAGTTGCCGTAAATTGATTTCGGATGGTAAATGGAAAAGTTAACACTCCGTTTTCACTTTCTTGAGCATGCCCACGAGAACTTCCTTGTTCAAATAAAATTCCAATACTCCCATTAATATCTGGAAATGTAGATCCTTTTCCGTAATAAAAATCATCAAAACTCTCTTCAGAATAATATGTTGAACCTATTTTATCAAAAGCCCTAGCATGGTATGTTCCTATTTCTTTTGTTAAATCTTGGTTCATTTGCGGAGTTAAAGGGTTGGTTCTACTCGGAATTCCTGGTTGAAAAAAGAAAGTAGAATTTGTACCCATTTCGTGATGATCTGTTAAAATATTAGGCAACCATTTATGAAACGATGCTATCCTCGCGCTACTTTCTGGTAATTGAACAGGTAACCAGTCGCGATTCATATCAAACCAATAATGATTTGTTCTTCCGCCGGGCCAAACCTCATGATATTCCCTATCATTAGGATCTGGATTAATATTACTTGCTTTATTAGTATTTGCCCAATATGCAAACCGCTGTAATCCATCAGGATTTAAAGATGGGTCAAATAAAATAATTGTACTCTCTAACAATTCATCAATTTTAGCTCCCTCTGCTGCTGCTAAATAATAAGCAGAAGCTAAAGCTGAATTTGTTCCACTAGCTTCATTTCCATGAATTGAAAACCCTTGATAAACTATTATAGGTTGTTTAGATACATCAACTGAAGCATCATTCGTGGCATTAATATGATTTTTTCTTATTTTTTGTATATTTTGATGATTTTCAGCTGAAGTTATCGTCAACAATAATAATGGTCTTCCTTCATAAGTTTCACCTCTATTTTCAAATGTAATTCTATCTGAAGCTTCTGCTAAAACCGTCATATACTCCACCAATTTATCATGTGTAATGTGCCATTCACCTACTTCGTGACCGATAATTGATTTTGGTGTTGGAATGTTTTTATTATACGAAACATCGTTTGGTAAATAATACGATAAATCTATGCTCTCCTGTGCTACAACCGAAGTTGCTATTAAAATTAACAGGAACAAAAAGGTTTTTTTCATTGAATTAATAGTTTGGTAATTTAACAAATATATTAAATCTAAAATCCATGTCTTAATACATTAACACACGTTAACAATTAAAAAAACATCATGCCTCTTAGATTTAATATATTTATCAAATACAACTCTTAGCTACTTGATAATCTTACATCATGTTAACCTTTAACAAAAAAGCACTACCAAACACCACTTACACATGATTTATTACCGATTACACATAACATATTTCCTCTTTAATTAACAACCAATTAAACCTGTAAGTTTGCAGCAGGGGAATATTAATAATAAAAATTAAATTATGGCTAAACAATTACACAAATGGGGATTAAGTGTTTTAAAAACTACAGCATTTCAATTATCTGAACTAGGCAAAGCTGCTAGTTATGCTATTAATAACTAATTAAAAGTTACTAAACAACAAACGCTCCATTATAATACAATGGAGCGTTTTCTTTTTTAAACCTATCTCTTCTTTTTTAGTCTAAAAACAAACAATTTAAAATTAAAACAGTTAACGAAAACATTTTTATACCCTAAGCAGTTCTTATTTAAAATGAAAGTCAATTTGATTTTCTGAGCCCTATTTTCAAATTAAAATAATCTTTTTACTAAAAAAAACATATTTAAACAATCAAGTAAACACATAATCAATCATTAATAAGTAAATTTTATCGTAAAAACCCAAACCAAACATTAAATTCATTTATTTTGTATTAAAATTAGTCAAATTATGTCATCAAAAAATAAAGTACAGAGTTTAAACATTGAAAAGACATTTGTCTCACCAGAATACATTCGTAATCGTTTTTCTACAATTATGTCTGATATGTATAAAAATGAAGTTCCTCTTTATGGTGAATTACTTGATTTGGTTCATGAAATTAATGACAATGTTATTTCTACATCTAAAGAGGTAAAAGAACAATTAGTACATACTGGTGAAATTACACGACTAAATATGGAGCGCCATGGAGCAATTCGCTTAGGTAAACCATATGAATTATTTACAATGAGACGCCTTTTTAAAGTCATGGGAATGTTTCCTCTTGGATATTACGATTTAGCAACGGCTGGTGTTCCTGTTCATGCTACAGCCTTTAGAGCTATAGAAAACACAGCGCTTAACCAAGCTCCCTTTAGAGTTTTTACCTCTTTATTACGTATAGATTTAATTAGTGACGAGGAGCTTCGTAACAACATTGAAACCATTTTAGAAAACCGTCAAATTTTCACAAAAAAAGCATTGGAATTAATTGATAAAAATGAAAAAAACGGTGGTTTAAATAAAGAAGACGCTGAAATTTTTATTCAAGAAGCTTTACAAACTTTTAGATGGCACGATACTGCTACGGTTGATTATGAAATGTATGAGGCATTACTAGGCCAACACAGATTAATTGCTGATGTAGTTGCTTTTAAAGGACCACACATCAATCATTTAACACCTAGAACCTTAGACATAGACAAGGTTCAAACAAGTATGGAAGCTCGTAACATTACTCCTAAAGACATTATAGAAGGCCCTCCTACCAGAAAATGTCCTATTTTATTACGTCAAACAAGTTTTAAAGCATTAACCGAAAAAGTAATTTTTAAAGATAATGCTAAAAATAAAAAAACAGGAGAACACAAAGCTCGTTTTGGAGAAATTGAGCAACGTGGAGCTGCATTAACACAAAAAGGATTAGACTTATACAATAAATTATTAGGTAAAACACGTAAAACTATTGGTGGATCACCAAATGCTGAAAATGCAACTGAATACAACCAATTATTAAAAGAAAACTTTAAATCCTTTCCTGATACTTACGAAGAATTGCAATCAAAAAAGCTGGCCTTTTTCCACTACTTTACAACTAATAAATCAAAAAATATAGCTAAAGATAAAACCTACACAAAATCAGATGTAAATCAACTACTAAAAGATAATTATTTAACTGTAGAGCCTTTGGTTTATGAAGATTTTTTACCTGTAAGTGCTGCCGGTATTTTTGCATCAAACCTAGGTACTGATGATGCAAAACACGAATACAACGAAAGCTCTAATCAATCATTATTTGAAAAAGATTTAGGAGAACCTGTTTATGAATTAATGAAATGGTATGAAAATATACAAAATGAAACCATTAATAAATGTTTAGCGCAAATAAATGCTTAATATTAAAATTTCGCAGTCTATTATAAAATTATATTTTTCTCATAAAAAAAACTCTACCTTTATAACGTAAACTAATAGCACATAACAAAATTATTCTTTTGAAAAATCATTTTGATTATATAGACAAGCAAATACTATCTAAACTAAGGTTAGACGCTCGAAAAGCTTACTCACAAATAGCTAAGGAGTTAAAAGTTTCCAACTCTTTAGTACATCAGCGTATAAAAAAACTTAGCTCTGATGGTGTTATAAAAAATGCTGAATTTGTTTTAGAAGAAAATAAACTAGGCTACAAAACAAAATCATATACCGGTATTCGTTTGCGAGAAGCTCGTTTTGCTAAAGAAGTTATGAAGGAACTAAAAAAAATTCCTGAAATAACCGAATGTAATTTTGTTTCTGGTAATTATGCTATTTTTATTCTTATCTACGCAAGAGATAATGAGCATTTACAAAAAATACTATATGACAATGTACATTTAATAAACGGAGTTGCAGGTACCGATACTTTTATTTGTTTTGATACTTGCTTTAAACGTAACATTCCTATTGAATAAGAGTAAAATGGCAAATAACACACAATTATTAGCATTAGAAAAAAGTCTAAAAGGCGGTTTATTTTTTGATGACTTACATAAAAACCTATACGCTACCGATGCTTCTGTTTATCGTAAAATTCCGCTTGCGGTTGCTTACCCAAAAAACGAAACAGATATTAAAATTTTAATTGATTTCGCAACTAAAAACAGCATTACCTTAATACCAAGAACAGCAGGAACATCACTTGCCGGCCAGTGTGTTGGAGACGGAATTGTCGTAGATGTTTCAAAACATTTTACATCGATCTTAGCTTTTGATGAGCAACAAAAAACCATCACAGTTCAACCAGGAATTATTCGTGATGATTTAAATCGATTTTTAAAACCTTTTGGGTTATTTTTTGGTCCAAATACCTCAACCTCTAATCGCTGTATGATTGGCGGAATGGTTGGTAACAACTCTTCAGGAAGCACCTCTATTCGCTACGGAGTTACACGTGATAAGGTTATTGCTATTAAAGGATTATTAGCTGACGGAAGCGAGACACTTTTTTCAGAAATCACCTCGCAAGAATTTAATCAAAAGAAAATAGAAAACTCTTTAGAAGCTACTATTTACAAAACAATTTACAAGGAACTTTCTCTACTAGAAAATCAACAAGAAATAAAAAATGAATTTCCTAAGGAAAGTATTCACCGACGTAACACAGGTTATGCTGTTGATGAATTTTTAACTTCGGATTTGTTTGGCGGAAATCAACCGACTATAAACCCTGCTAAATTTTTATCTGGTAGCGAAGGAACCTTGGTTTTCTCTACTGAAATCACTATCCAATTAGACAACTTACCGCCTACACACAGTATCATGGTTTGCCCTCATTTTACGAGTGTAAACGAAAGCTTAAAGGCTACCGTAACCGCTATGAAACACAAATTATATGCGTGTGAACTAATGGATAAGGTAATTTTAGATTGCACCAAAAACAATAGAGAACAAGCTAAAAATCGTTTCTTTTTACAAGATGATCCTGAAGCCGTTTTAATGTTAGAAGTATCAGCAAACTCTGTTGCAGAAGCAGAAGAACAAGCCGATAATTTAATAGCAGATTTAAAAACAAATAATTTCGGATATCATTATCCGAAAGTATATGGTGAGGATATTGCTAAAGTACATTATTTACGTAAAGCAGGTTTAGGTTTACTAGGTAACATTGTAGGTGATAAAAAAGCTGTTGCTTGTATTGAAGACACTGCTGTTGCCTTAGAAGATTTACCTGAATATATTGAAGAATTTACGCAGATAATGGATAAATATCAGCAAAACGCTGTGTATTATGCACATGCTGGTGCTGGAGAATTGCATTTACGTCCGATTTTAAATTTAAAGAAGCAAAAAGATGTCGTTTTATTCAGAAAAATAACTACTGAAACGGCTCAACTTGTAAAGAAATACAAAGGCTCTTTTAGTGGTGAACATGGTGACGGAATTGTACGTGCAGAGTTTATTCCGTTAATGATTGGTAACAAAAATTACGAATTATTACGCCGAATTAAAAAAGCATTTGACCCAAACAACATATTTAACAAAGGTAAAATTACGGATGCTTTTCCGATGGATAAAAACTTACGTTATGAAATCGACAGAAAAGAACCTGTTATAAAAACATTACAAGATTTTTCTGAAAGCGAAGGCATTTTAAAACTAGCCGAAAAATGTAACGGATCAGGTGATTGTCGTAAATCTCCTGAAGCTGGCGGAACTCTTTGTCCAAGTTACAGAGCTACCAAAAACGAAAAAGAAACTACACGAGCTAGAGCAAATATGCTACGTGAAGTACTTACCAATAACACTACCAAAAACAAATTTGATTCTAAAGAATTAAAACAAGTTTTAGACTTATGTTTAAGTTGTAAAGCTTGTGCTACCGAATGCCCTAGTAATGTTGACATTGCCTCTATGAAAGCTGAGTTTTTATACCAATATCAAGAAACTAACGGATATTCTTTTCGCAGTAAATTGTTTGCCAATAATGCTAAATACAATAAGCTAGGTAGCAAACTTCCTACCATCACAAATTTCTTTACCAACACAGTATTAGCTAAAAAAATAATGGGTGTTGCTACACAACGTTCGGTTCCTAAATTAGCCAAGCAATCTTTAAATGTTTGGTTAAAAAAACACGATGCTAAAGCATCAAAAAGAATCGTTTATTTATTTAATGATGAATTTACCAATTTTTATGATGCTGAAATAGGAAAAGATTCCGTAATTATTTTAGAAAAATTAGGATATCAAGTTAAAAATATTGAACACGAAGAAAGTGGACGCAGTTATATTTCGAAAGGTTTTTTAAATGAAGCTAAAGAAATTTGCAATAAAAACATTACTATTTTTAAAGATGTAATTACTGATAAAACGCCGTTAATAGGAATAGAACCATCGGCTATTTTAACTTTTAGAGACGAATATATACGATTAGCTGATGATAAATCATCTGCAGAAAAAATTGCCAAAAACGTTTTTACTATTGAAGAATTTTTAGCTTCCGAACTTGATAAAGGAAACATCAATCCCTCTTTATTTACACATAAAAATAAGGAGCTTAAAATACACGGTCATTGTCATCAAAAAGCATTATCATCAACACATGCTAGTTTTTCAATGTTAAATATTCCGAAAAACTACAAAGTTACCATCATGAATACCGGTTGTTGCGGAATGGCTGGTAGTTTTGGATACGAAAAAGAGCATTATAAAGTAAGTATGCAAGTTGGTGAAGACACTCTTTTTCCGAAGATACGAAATTGTTCTGCTGAAACTGAAATTGCAGCAGCGGGAACAAGTTGTCGACATCAAATTTATGACGGTACCAAGCGAATTGCTAAACACCCAATTACTATTTTAAAAGAAGCATTACTTTAATTAGTTGATTTCTAATTATTTATTTTGTATTTTTAGACATATGTTAATTTAAAACACCATGTTATGAGTAGTACTAAAATAATAATTAACAATGCTTTATTAATTTTTGCAGGAATTGTAGGCTTTTTTCTATTGATGAAAATTTTAGGCTTAGATCATGTTTCAGAATTACGTTTCTTAAATTTTGCTTTTGTGCTTTGGGGAATAAACAATGCCATAAAAACGAATATCAATGCAAATAAAGAATCTTTATATTTTAATAATTTTTCTGTTGGTATAGGAACCTCTATTGCTGCTGTTGGATTTACAATTATAGGACTAATATTTTATGTAGATTTCATAAATCCTTCTCTTATTAACATCTTAGAAGACGCTGCTTTTTGGGGAAAAAATTTAAGTTTAGGTTTAATTGTTTTCGCTTTAGCTATTGAAGGAATTGCCTCTTCAGTTATTTGTTCTTTTATTTTAATGCAGTATTATAAAAACTACAAACCTGTAGTTATTTGATCTTTCTTATATTAATTTAAAACACAAAAAAAAGCCTCCGATTAAAATCGAAGGCTTTTTTGTTTTGAATTATATATTATGGCTGAATTACTTCTTCTTCAGCTAATAAACCAAAAAACTTATCTAAGTTAGGTAAAATAACAATTTTAGTTCTTCTATTTCTAGCTCTATTTGCGCTTGTTTTATTATCTACTAACGGTAAAGATGAACCTCTACCTGAAGCGATTAATCTGTTAGGGTTAATTCCATATTTTTTTTCTAAAATACGAACTATTGATGTAGCTCTTTTTACACTTAAATCCCAATTATCCTGTATTACATCATTATGAATCTTTCTTGAATCGGTGTGTCCTTCAATCATTACATCCATGCTTGGTTCTGATTTAATAATCTCTGCTAATTTTTTTAATGTTTTGTATGCCTTACTATTTACATTATAGCTAGCCGTTCTAAACAACATTTTATCTGAAATAGATATCATTACTACCGTTTTATCAATATTTACATCAATATCATCAGAGTTTTGTAATTCAGAAACATTAATTGATTTTTTTAACTTGTATGAAACTGCTAAATTCATAGAATCTTTTAATGTTTTTGCTTTTGCCAATTCAGCCGCATCTACATTTGCCAAAGTTTTACGCATTTTAACCTTCATCGAATTAGATATTACAGCCCCTTCAACCATATCTAATTTTACATCATTTTCTTTTTTAAGATTTGAATTTATTCCTTTTAAAGAGTTTATTTTACTGTTGTAATTATCTACTCTTTTTTCAATTTTAGCAAATTTAGCTTCTAGCTCTTCCTTTTCTAGTGTTCTTTTTTGAAGAGTACCTTTAGTGTTGGTATATCTTTGCTCTAACTCTACATATTTTTTTTTAGAAACACAAGATGTTGCAATAATTGCTATGGTTAATAAAAGGGATACTTTTTTCATTATTAATAGTTTTTAATAGTTTTTAATAGTTTAAGTAATCTGAAACGTATTATTATCTTCTTTATTATAAATACCTTGTTATTTTAAAAATATTTCTGCCATCATACAACGTGCACTTCCACCACCACAGGTTTCAATGGTTTCTAATGAGCTATGTAGTATTTTACAATGTTTTTCAATCGTTTTAATTTGCTGTACTGTTAATGAATTATATGCTGATGTACTCATCACTAAAAAAAATTCATTATTAACACTTCTTACTTGCAACATATTTCCTGCAAATTGCTGTACTTGTTTTTCGGTAATAGCTATCACCTCTTTTTTATCAGACTTTAACTGCTTTACTAGTTCTTTTTTTTCTTTTTTATCATCTATCGCATCTAAACAAACAACTGCAAAAGTTTCAGCAACACTCATCATAACATTGGTATGATAAATTGCTTCTCGTTTTCCGTTAACCGTTTGGTTGGCGGTAAAAATTACAGGCGTGTATTCAAAATCTTCACAAAACTCTATAAACAATTCTTCATCCGCCCTTGGCGACAAAGCACAATACGCCTTACTATTTACACGATCTAAAATCATGCTCCCGGTTCCTTCTAAAAAAACGCCTTCATCTTCTGCTTCAGAATAATCAATTACATTTTTTATTTCAAAACCTTTTTCTTCTAAAATTTCTAATACATCTTCTCGTTTTTCTAAACGCCTGTTTTTTGCAAACATCGGATAAATAGCAACGTCTCCATTTTCGTGAAAAGAAATCCAGTTATTAGGAAATAACGCATCTGGTGTATCTGGTGTTTTAGTATCTTCAACAACAATAACATCAACTTTCATTGCTCTTAACTTAAGTACAAAAGCATCAAATTCTTGTTGCGCTTTTGCATTAATTGTTGCCGGTAACATACCTGCTAATTCTTTTTGATAATAATTATTTACCGCCGTTTGCTCGTTCATTCTAAAACTAGCCGGACGCACCATTAAAATAGTATTAGTAGTTTGTTGCATGCTTAAATGTATTTATTAATTTCTTTTACTTATAATATCTGCTAGGTAGCTTGCATCTTTTGAAACTCCACCCAAAGTTGCTGATCCTCTTGTAAACATCCAAGGTAAACCTATAAAGTATAAACCTTCTATATTACTTACACCTCTGTAATTTTTTGGATAGTTATCTTCATCTAGTTCTAAACCTTCAATCCATTTAAAGTTCGGGCGATACCCTGTTGCCCAAACAATATTTTTTATAGATGTTATAGTGTCTTTTTCAAAAATGATTTCATCATCTAAAGCATCTTTTGTTCTACCTACAGATATTACATTTTTTCTCGATAAAATTTCTTTTACATCGGTACCAATAACGGGTTGTACTGATGAGTTAATTCGTTTACCAATCCAACTATATTTACTATAACTTAAAAAACCGATTAAGGTAAACCACCACCAAAGCGTTTTACCTAAAAACTGTTGTGGTAATGATTTTACATTGGTATTTCCTGAAAAATATACTGTTCTGTTTTTATCTTTTGAAATTTCATCTAAAATTTGATATCCAGAATCACCCGCTCCAACAACTAAAGCATCTCCTTTTTGTAATTGATCTATATTTTTATAGTAATTACTATGCATTTGAAATACACTTTCAGATATTTTAGTATTACAAGGAGGTGTGTATGGAATATGAAAAGGCCCTGTTGCTACAATTACATTCTTTGTTTCAATTTCACCTTCGTTATAAGTTACATAAAATGTATTTTTACTTTTACGTACCGAAGTTACTAAAGTATTTAACTGTACAGGAATATCAAATTTTTGCACATATGATTTAAAATAATCACTAACCTCAAATTTTGTTGGATAATGTCCTTTGGGTGCATTAAATTTCATTCCTGGTAAATGATTATATTCCGTTGGTGTAAATAATTTTAAAGAATTCCATCTATTTAACCAAGAAGCACCTATTTCTTTTTCTCCATCAATTATCAAAAATTTCTTATTCATTTTTTTTAAATGATACCCCATTGATAATCCGGCTTGAGCGCCTCCAACAATTACATAATCTAACATCAATCTTATTTTATATTTACCCTTCAAAGGTATAAACTAAATAACAGCTATGAGTTATTTTTAAAGATAATTATAACGTAAAAAGAAACCATAAAAAAACTCGAAAGATGAACTTTCGAGTTTCGTTTATTTTTAATAAAAGTTACTTTTTAACAAAAAATATCGTTTAATAATTTAGCTAAACGCAAACCTCCTTTTTGTAATTGCTCTCTAACAATAGGAAAATAATCATACGAATAACGATAACGTAATTTATCCCCTGATTTTGCTGAAGCATATACTTTTTTGGTTAATTCATGCGTATCATGTACCCAATCAATTACGGTTCCGCTTTGTAGCACTTTAATTTGCTGTTTTGATAATTTTTTAGCATTACTTGCTAACTCTAGGTAACTCATTTTCCAGCCACCAATCATATCCTCATCCCAAACTCTGTGTAAATTTGTTCCTTTTCCGTGCCATTGTACCTGAACTGTGTTTCCTCCTTTATCTTCCTTTCGTCCAATATGCATTGGTTGGTGTAAATCTCCTATTAAATGCACCAACATTTTTAAATGAAAACGCTTACCTTCTAGTGAACTATTTTTATCCTTTAAAACTTTAACACACTCTTTAATTCCGGTAACCAAATCTCCTTTCGGATTTTTTACTGAAGCTTCATACTTCGTATCAAAAGGCATGTTTACATAATGCCAAGTAGAAAATTTACCATATTTTTTTCTGTCAGACTTTATTTCATCAGCAAAGGTAGATACAAAGGCTAGGCTTTCACCTTGTAATAATTTATCAATTTTATTTTTAACACTTTTTTTCAAATAACCCTCTGCAATTTTACCCGTTGCTCTATGACCTGTTTGCCCCCAAAAATCATCAGCATTTGCTGTAACTGAAATACTTATTAACAAAGCAAAAAACAATAATAATACCTTAGTTTTCATAAATAAATTCTTATTAATTTTTTGCTAAAATATAAAATATTTACTCAAAAATTTGGATTTAACAAAGAAATAACTATATCTTTATGATATCATTTTAACATCACTTTAAATAAAAAAATATGAAAACAGAAAAAATAATAAAACCTGCAAACGGTTATCTAATGTTATTAATAGCGTTAACACTTTTCTTTGGTAGTATAATTATGAGTATTATAAATGAAACTCCTGCTTATCTTCCTCTTACACTTATCGGTTTTATTGGTTTATTTGGTTTTATTTTAGTCAACCCAAACACGTCTAAAGTAATTTTACTGTTTGGTAAATATGTTGGAACTATAAAAGACAATGGTTTATACTGGGCAAACCCATTATATAAAAAGAAAACAATATCATTAAGAGCAAGTAATTTTGATAGCGAACGTTTAAAAGTAAATGATAAGCTAGGTAATCCTGTAATGATTTCTACCATTTTAGTTTGGCGAGTTACCGAAACTTACAAAGCTGCTTTTGATGTTGATAATTACGAAAATTTTGTTCGTGTACAAACAGATGCTGCAGTACGTAAACTAGCAAGTATGTACCCATACGACAACTTTGCTGATGAAGGTCATGAAGAAGATATTACACTTCGCTCTAGCGTTAATGAAGTTTCTGAGGCATTAGAAAAAGAACTGGAAGAGCGTTTAGCTATTGCCGGAATTGAAGTTTTAGAAGCTCGAATTGGGTATTTAGCGTACGCACAAGAAATTGCAAGCGCCATGTTAAAACGTCAACAAGCTACGGCTATTGTTGCTGCACGTCATAAAATTGTGCAAGGGGCTGTAGAAATGGTTGAAATGGCTTTAGAAGAATTAAATAAAAAGGAAATTGTTGAGCTTGACGAAGAACGAAAAGCTGCAATGGTTAGTAATTTATTAGTTATTTTATGTGGCGATAAAGAAGCTTCTCCTGTAGTAAACACTGGAACTTTAAGTCATTAAATATGAAAAAATTTCATCTTTTAGAAGGGAAAATTTCAATAGATAATACTCATATAAAAACAGATAAAAACACTATTTGGAATAAGATAAAAGGGATGGTTTTTTCAATAGTTGGTGTATTTTATTTATATGATAGAATTACTCTTAAATTAGAAAAAGAACATTCGCTCGGCCATTTAATTTTCACATGTGTTGTTTATGGTATTTTAACCTTATTGGTTTTGTTTTTAATATACTTTAGTTGGTTTAAAACTGTTTGGTCTAATAAAATAAAAATTGAAAATCTTTCTAAACTTACTATAAGTCTAGATGAAGATTCTCCAAGGAATATAGATTTTGAATTAAAAGGAAAATTTAGCACAATAGCTATAACTTTTAGACAAACTGAAGATGATTATAAACAGTTTATAGAATATTTAAAAAAACGTAATAGTAGATTTATTATAAGAGATGAAAGAATATAAAATAATTAAACAAGATTTTAGTTGGAGTAATTCTCTACAAAAATTTGAAGACAGTCTAAATAATTATGCTAAACAAGGCTGGAGAGTTATTAATGTTTTTGAAAGAAACAGTGTACTTATGGCTGTATTAGAAAAAGACAAAAACCGTTAAAAAATGAAAGTTTTTAAAGAGGAACAACGTTTTTCACAAACTTGGCTAATATTAATTATCATTTTATGTACTATAACTCCTTTTTTAATTGGTGTTTATGGTATTTATCAACAGATAATTAATAAGACTCCTTTCGGAGACAAGCCAATGTCTGACTCTGGTTTAATTTTATTTACAATTAGCATGTTATTAGTTTCTTTATTAATTTTTATTTTTAAACTAAAAACACGTATTGATGAAATCGGAATTCATTATCAATTTTTTCCGTTTCATTTAAAAGATAAAACTACTTATTGGTCTGACATTAATAAAATTTATATTAGAACTTACAATCCTATTGGTGAATTCGGAGGTTGGGGAATCAAGAATGGTTCTTATACAATTTCTGGTAACATAGGTATTCAACTTGATTTAAAAGATGGGAAAAAAGTTTTAATTGGTACCAAAAAAGAAAACGAGGTCAAACAAGTGTTAGTTAATTACAATACAAAAATAAAAACATCATGATACGATTTACAACCTATCTTTTTATCTATATCTTAACCATTGCTTTTTCATTTTCGCAGGTTACAAATGAAGAAGTTATAGTAAAAAACGACGGAATTCAATTACCTGGAACCTTATCGTTTACTAAAGAAAAAACACCTTTAATCATATGGATTCACGGTTCTGGCGGTGTTGATAGAAATGGAAACCAACCACAATATATTAAACAATTTAGAGAAGCTGTAAATAAACAAAACATAGCCTTTTTTAGTTACGATAAAAGAACTGCTAATAAAAACAATATTATTTTTTTAAAACAAGGAGTTTTATTTAACGATTTTGTGTTAGATGCAAAAAAAGTAGTCAATCACTTTAAAAATGACAAACGTTTTACAAAAATCATTTTAGTTGGTCATAGTCAAGGTTCATTAGTAGCAATGTTAGCTTTAAAAGATGTGGAAAAATACATTTCTATTGCTGGTACTGGTGAAACCATTGATAAAACATTAATTAAACAGGTTACAAAACAAAACGAATATTTTGGAAAATTGACTGAAAAATATTTAAAAGAGCTAAAAGAAACTGGACAAATAAAAAATATTGACCTTAATTTAAGGTCTTTGTTTGCGCCACAAAACCAACCCTTTTTAAGTTCTTGGATCGCTCTAAATCCTTTAAAAGAAATCAAAAAAGTAAAAATACCAACCTTAATTATTAACGGTAATAAAGACTTACAAGTACAAGTAACAGATGCCGAAAACCTTAAAAAATCAAAACCAAATGCTTCTTTAGTAATTATTGATAATATGAATCATGTTTTAAAAGATATTCAAAAAGAAGAAGATAACATAAAATCGTATTATTCGGCAGATTTTCCTTTATCAGAAAAATTAATCGAAACTGTAGTTTCATTTGTAAAAAAATAACCATGGCTAAGAAAAAAGCGTTTGCACTTCGTATCAATGAAGATATGATTAAAGCTATTGAAAAATGGGCTGCTGATGAATTTCGTTCAACCAACGGACAAATTGAATGGATGCTGATGCAAACACTAAAAGAAGCTAAACGCGAACCTAAAAAGAAAGAAGAATAAAATTAATAAACATCCGCTTTAATCTATAACAAGATACCAGAACGTCATTCTTAATTTATTTCAGAATCACACCTTAATAATTAGTCAAAACTTATGATAATCTGAAAGAAATAATTTCTTAATAATATGTTAAAACCATTCAATGAATTATTGAGTGGTTTTCTATTTTGTAACTTGTTCTGCAAAAACAAATCAACTATAATGAAAAGAATATTTTCAATCGTGTTTTTACTGACAACTACACTCCTATTTTCTCAAGAATTTTCTATGGAAATGGTAAAAAACATGAAACCAAGAAACATTGGCCCGGGTGGAATGAGCGGACGTGTAACTGCTATTGATGTTGTAGAAACAAATCCCGAAATAATGTACGTTGGTACAGCATCAGGCGGAATTTGGAAATCTACTTCGGGCGGAATTAAATGGAAACCTATTTTCGAAAAAGAACTAACAGCATCTATTGGTGCCGTTGCCATTCAGCAATCAAACCCAAGCGTTATCTGGGCAGGAACTGGTGAAGGAAACCCAAGAAATAGTTTAAACGGTGGTTTCGGAATTTACAAATCGTTAGACGCTGGTAAAACTTGGAAAGCGATGGGATTAGAAAAAACACGTCATATTCATAGAGTTATTATTCATCCTACAAATCCAGATATTGTGTATGTTGGCGCAATTGGTTCGCCTTGGGGTGAGCATAAAGAACGTGGTGTTTATAAAACTATTGATGGCGGAAAAACTTGGAAACAAATTTTATTCAATAATATAAAAACCGGAGCGGCCGATTTAATAATGGATCCGTCAAACCCTAATAAATTAATTGCTGCCATGTGGGAACACAAACGGGATCCTTGGTTTTTTAAGTCTGGTGGAAAAGGAAGTGGAATGTACATTACACACGATGGTGGTGAAAACTGGAAGCGAATTACCGAAAAAGATGGTTTCCCTAAAGGAGAATTAGGTAGAATTGGTGTTGCCATTGCTCCTAACAATCCTGAAGTAATTTATGCTTTAGTGGAAGCTAAAAAGAATGCGCTTTACAAAAGTGAAGACGGAGGATTTAAATGGAAAAAAATTAACGATAAGCCTGGTATTGGAAATCGTCCTTTTTATTATTCTGAAATTTACGTAGATCCACAAAATGAAAATAGATTGTATACGGTTTTTACTTACATCAATGTTTCACAAGATGGCGGAAAATCATTCAAACAATTAATGCCTGCTTATGGTGTTGATAACGGAGTGCATCCTGATCATCATGCGTGGTGGATTCATCCGAAGAACGGAAAATTCATGATTGATGGTAATGATGGTGGATTAAATATTACCAAAGATGGCGGTAAATCTTGGCGTTTTATTGGTAATCTTCCGGTTGCACAATTTTATCATATCAATGTTGATAATGAATATCCATATAACGTTTATGGCGGAATGCAAGACAACGGTTCTTGGCGCGGGCCTGCTTATGTTTGGAAAGCACAAGGAATTAGAAATAGCTACTGGCAAGAAATTAGTTTTGGTGATGGTTTTGATGTGGTTCCTGATAAAGATGATTCGCGTTATGGATGGACGATGAGTCAGCAAGGTTCGGTTTCTCGTTACGATTATAAAACAGGAAATAATTACAACGTAAAACCAACACATAAAGATGCGAATGTAAAATTACGTTTTAACTGGAACTCGGCCATTAATATTGATCCTTTTGATAACTCAACCATTTACTTTGGAAGTCAATTTGTGCACAAATCGACAGATAAAGGATTAACTTGGGAGGTGATTTCGCCTGATTTATCAACCAACAATCCAGCAAAATTAAAACAAGCCGAAAGTGGTGGTTTAACCATGGATGCTACTGGTGCTGAGAATCACTGTACCGTTTTGGTGATTGAACCAACTCCGCTTGAAAAAGATGTTTTATGGGCTGCTACTGATGACGGACAAGTGCACATCACAAAAAATGGTGGTGCAATTTGGACAAACGTTGCTAACAACATTAAAGACTTACCTAAAAACTCTTGGATTACACAAATAAAAGCATCTAATAAAAATAAAGGTGAAGCACTTTTAGTTGCCAACGATTACAGACGTTTTAACTACGAACCGTATGCATACAGAACTAAAGATTACGGAAAAACATGGCAACGTATTGTTGATAAGAATGATGTAGAAAGCTATACGCTTTGTATTATTGAAGATCCTAAAAATGAAAATTTATTGTTTTTAGGAACCGATGACGGATTATACATTTCTTTAAATGCTGGTGAAAAATGGACTAAATGGACCAATGGTTTTCCTACCGTTCCTGTAAAAGATTTAGTAATTCATCCTCGTGAAAACGATTTAGTAATTGGTACTTTTGGTAGAGCTGCTTGGGTGTTAGATGACATTCGCCCACTGCGTGCTATGGCTAAAAGTAATGTTACCAATCAAAAATTAACCTTGTTTGCGCCACCAACTACTTATCAAGCTGCAAGTCAACAACCAACAGGAAGTAGGTTTGGTGCAGACGCAATGTATCAAGGTGAAAACAGAAGACGTGGTGCAATTATTTCTTACTATATCAATAAACCTGCGAAAAAGAAGCAAGAAAAAAGAGGTAAGAAAAAAGATGTCAGTTCGAGCGTAGCCGAGAACTCTAAAAAAATAGAGGAAAAAATCAAACACGACTCAATTAAATTAGAAATTTTTGACGGAATAAGAAAAATAAGAACTCTAAAATTTAAAACTCCTAAAGAAAACGGGTTACACAAAACTACGTGGTATTTAAGAGAAAAAGGAGTTACTAGAGCTTCAAGACGTATTAGAAAACAACGTAGAGAACCTGGTGGTGTAACTGTAAAACCAGGAATTTATAAATTAAAAATGACTTTTGGAGATGTGGTTTCTGAACAAAATATTAAGGTTGAATTTGATCCTAGATTACAAATTTCAAACGAAGCTATCAATCAAAAATACAATGCTAGTAAAGAGCTTGAAACCTATCAAGAAAAAATGGCAACTATTGTAAAACAATTAGTAGAAAGCAAAAACACTGCTAGTTCTTTAAAATCTAAATTTACCAAAGAAGACAAAAAAAAGTATAAAGAAGCTATAAAATCATCTAAAGAAATCATTAAAAAAATTGACGTTTTAATTGCGATGTATTTAGGTAAAATAGATAAACGTCAAGGAATTACTAGAAACCCAGAAGTTACAGTAAGTAATCGTTTTGGTACCGCACGTTGGTATGTAGGTAGTCGATTTGGTGTACAAACCGAAACTGAAAAACAATTAGTAAATCAGTTTAAAACTTCTTTTAATGAAACTTTAAAAAAGGTAAACACTTTTTTCGAAGAAGACTGGACAAAATATAAATCGACTGTTGAAAAAATTGAAATTTCTCCATTTAAAAAAACAACTAACTTTTCTTTAAATTAAGTATTTTTGACAGCTATTAAAAATAAAATCTCCTACTTATGTGGGGGATTTTTTCAAATAAAAAATTTAACAAATTTTAATTTTAAAAACCACTACTTAAATGAAAAAAACGCTTTTAATACTTATTTTTTTATGCTCTTTAAAAAGTATTGCGCAAAAAAATTCGCAAACCGAATTAGGTGCTTGGTATATGTATAATGGTTCACACCAAGTTTCAGATAAATTTAGCTTAAAAACAATGGCTCATTTTCGTTTTTTTGAAATTGGAGATGATATGCAGCAATTTATTGGTCGTTTAGGCGGTAATTATAAAATAAACAATAATTTAAGTGCTACTTTAGGATATGCCTATTTAAACACCGATAGTTCTTTTGGTCTTGAGGGAGGTAACGTAAACGAACACCGAATTTATGAAGATTTTAATATAAAACACAAGGCAAACAAATTAGGTTTTGCGCACCGTTTTAGAGCTGAACAACGTTTTTTTAATGCTACAACTGCACATTTTATTCGTTATCAAATTGGGTTAAGTTATCCTTTAAGCCATAATTGGAGTACTTATTTGTACAATGAAATATTTTTTGATTTTGATGATGAAGCATACAATCAAAACTGGTTAGGAGCTGGCTTTCAATACAAAATTTCAAAGGCTACAAAACTAAAAATTGGGTATCAAAAAATAGGTGTAAATAATGGAGGTAGTTTTGATAGACTACTTTTAGGTATAGCAATAAATACAGATCACCGTAAAAAGAAATAAAAAGCTATTTTAGCAATAAAACTAAATTAAATGACAGCACCTACTTTTACAAATGATGCAATTGTTTTTGGAATTCTAATGTTTTCATTAGGATTTGTATTTTATACAGAATCTAAAACCGATGGTTTTTGGTACAAATTTTATAAAATTGTTCCAGGAGTTTTAATGTGTTATTTAATCCCATCCGTTTTTAACTCATTGGGGTTTATTTCTGCTGAGAAAACGCAAACTTATTTTATTGCTAGTAGATATTTTTTACCAGCATCATTAGTTTTAATGACTTTGAGCATCGACTTAAAAGCAATTTTTAATTTAGGGCCTAAAGCATTAATTATGTTTTTTACAGGTACCATAGGTATAATTATAGGAGGGCCAATTGCTATTTTATTAATCTCATTATTTTCTCCTGAAACTGTTGGCGGTGCTGGATTTGATGCTGTATGGAGGGGGTTATCAACACTTGCTGGAAGTTGGATTGGTGGTGGAGCTAATCAAGCTGCAATGCTCGAAATTTATCAATATAACCCTGCTAATTACGGTAAAATGGTACTCGTGGATATTATTGTTGGTAATATTTGGATGGCTATTTTATTAATTGGTATTGGTAAAAACAAAAAAATAAATAAATGGTTAAATGCAGATACTACTGCTATAGAAAAATTAAAAAATAGGGTTTCAAAATTTACTGAAAACGTAACACGTATACCCTCTTTAACTGATTTGATAATTATTCTTTCTATAGCCTTTAGTGCTGTTGGTATCGCTCATTTTGGCGCAGACAATATATCAAGTTATTTAATTACCAACTTTGATGCCGTTGCTGATAGAACATCATCCTTATCATCTTTTTCTTCAAAATTCTTTTGGATGGTTACCATAGCTACTCTTATCGGAATTGCATTATCGTTTACAAAAGTTAAAAATTATGAAGGAGCTGGTGCTAGCAAAATTGGTAGTGTTTTTATTTATATTTTAGTCGCTACCATAGGTATGAAGATGGATTTAACAACAATTTTTGACAATCCAGGTTTACTTATAATTGGTATTGTTTGGATGGGTATTCATGCAGGTTTGTTAATATTAGTTGCAAAATTAATCAAAGCCCCTTATTTCTTCTTAGCTGTAGGTAGCCAAGCAAATGTAGGTGCAGCTGCTTCTGCCCCTGTTGTTGCTGCTGCCTTCCACCCTTCATTAGCTACAGTTGGTGTATTATTAGCAGTTTTTGGTTATGTTGTTGGTACCTATGGAGCAATTTTGTGTACAATTTTAATGGAATTATCGGCTACATTATAAGAGAAATCTGCATATTTGCAACTCTAAATTTTAAATAACATGAAAAAACTTATCGCTATTTGTGCGTTTTCAATATTAGCTTTCGCTTGTTCTTCTAAAAAAGAAGGAAACATGATTGTTAAAGGTCAAATTAAAGGTTTAAAAAAAGGTAACTTATACCTTCAAAAGATGAAAGATACTGTATTAGTATCGGTAGACTCTATGACTTTATTAGGTGATGATAAGTTTATTTTAACTGATAATGTAACATCTCCTGAAATGTATTACCTAACTTTTGATGGAAATACAAATGAAAAAAGTTTAATGTTTTTTGGAGAAGAAGGAGAGATTACAATTAACGATAATATTGAAGAATTTGGTTTTAAACCTGAAATAAAAGGATCTAAAAATCAAGAAGTGATGGATAAATTTCGAGATATTGATCGTAAATTTAAAGACCAACGTTTAGAGTTTCTTAAAAAAGATCTTGAAGCTCGTAAGGCAAAAGATGAAGAATTATTAAAGCAATTAGAAGTTGATTATAAAAAAATGATTCGTCGTCGTTTTTTATTTTCAACAAACTTTGCTATTGCTAATGCTGATAGTGAAGCCGCTCCATACATTGCTTTGTCTGAATTGTATGATGCTAATATTATGTTATTAGATACCATTAATAATAGTTTATCAGATAAAGTTAAAAACTCTAATTACGGAAAACGTTTACAAAAATTTGTAAGCAATATAAAAAGTAAAGAAGGTAAATAATTTTAACTTTTTTGTAAAACAAAAGACTCGATACTTATTGGTATCGAGTCTTTTAATTTTTTAATATTTATGAATTATATTTTAAATGAAATTATAGGCAATTTACTATGATTTGCAATATCTTCTGAAATACTTCCTTCAAAAAAATGTGAAATACCTTTTCTGCCATGAGTTGCTACTGCTATAATATCGGCCTTGCTTTCATCTGCATAATATAAAACGCCTTTTTCTACACTATAATCAGCAACGACTTTAACATTTTTGATACTACTAACATCTTCATTTACATTTTTAAAAAACGCTTTCATTTTTTCTTTAATCTCTTTGCTGTTTTTAAATTTTGATGTTGGTGTATTTACATATACTAATTGTAAATTACAATCTAATTTTTTAAATAAAGCTTTTGCTCTTATATAAGGAGCTATATCATCTTGGGTAAAATCACAAGCAAAAACAACATTTTCAACCTTTTTAGTAATTTTATCTTCTTTAACAACTAACACTGGTACATTCGCATAACGAATTACTTTTTCGGTATTAGAACCTATAAACATTTCTTGTAAGCCACTGGTTCCTTTTGACCCCATAATAATTAAATCGGCTTTCTCTTCTTTAGCTAATTCATCTAGTTCACTAAATATTTTAAAATGTTTAATTATTGGTGTTACTTTTAATGGTGATAAATAGTCTTTTTGTAAAAAATCATTAAACTTTCGTTCAGCTAATTTTAAATAAAAAATCATTTCTTGCTGACTTTCACTTTCTGATTGATTTATTAACGCATGTGAAAGCTCAAGCATGTGTACTACCACTATTTCTGCATTATTTTGTTTTGCCATAAATGCGGCAGTTTGTAATGCATTTTCTGAATAAATTGAAAAATCGACAGGAACTATAATTTTTTTCATAGAATATGATTTATTTAGGTTTAACTTATAGCATAAAGTTACTAGAAACTATTCATAAAAAACATGATTAATATCATTTAATACTCTTAATGACAACCCTTTACCGAAGTTACTAAATTTGTAACTGGTATAGGTGATATATAAGGAATACCTAAACCCAAACCTCTTAAAACAAATAAAATACCTATAAAAATTACTACATATGGAATTGTTTGTTGAATTCTTTTTCTCACCAATCCATTGGCAAAATTCCCCATATAAACAACCACAGTCATTAACGGAATTGTACCCAACCCGAAAACAAACATATACAAACTTCCTGAAAAAGTATTTGCTGTTGCCAAAGCGCCAAAAATAGCCATATACACTAAGCCACAAGGAAGTAAACCATTTAAAAAACCAATAGTAAAAAAAGTATCATTTCCTTTCTTTTTAAGCTCTTTTCCTAAAGCTGATTTTACTTTCATTACCAATTTATTAATTGATTTTGAAAAGTTATATTTTTTAAAAGCTTTAGGTAAAATAATCGTTAGAATCATTAAAATTCCTACTACAATTGAGAGTTGTTGTTGAAATCCGAAAAAATAAAATCCTTTTCCTAAAAAACCAAATAATAATCCAATTAAACTATAAGTAAAAAGCCTACCTAAATGATAGCTAAAAATTTGAAAAAACTGTTTTATGCTATTACTTCTATCAACTGGTAACATAAATGCGATTGGCCCGCACATACCGATACAATGAAAGCTACCTAGTAATCCAAATATAAGAGCTGATAAGAACATTTTAATAATTTAGTTCTTTCTGATATAAATATGCTGTATTTTCGTAGCTCCAAGAAACTTTAATGTTCCAACGACCACCTAACAAACGTTTCTCAGGCACGAGCAAATATGTATTAGAGATTGAAATAGGAATTTCAAAATCTAATTGCTTATTAGATGGTCTGTATAGGAACACTTTTCCTTTAACATTTTCTGGTTTAAAGATTGCAGGAAAATAAACTTTTAAACCTCCTGCAACTCTTTTAATTTTAATATTTTCTTCTAATTCTTTAGCATTCCTTGTTGCATTAATGCTGTTTTGGTATGTTAATTCTTGTTGATAATATTTTTCGGTAACCAAATCATGATTATAGTTTTTACCTGTACTCATTGATATAACGAAATACATTATAAAACTCATAAATGCAATAATTGCGATTACTATGCCCGTGCCCCAGTTTAGTTTCATTTTATTTATTTTTGTGTCATTGTTAATAAAATAAAGTAATCTGCTAATTTATTATGAGATTACTTCGTCATGCTTCCTCGTAATGACAAATTATTTATCGATAACTTCTTGGCCCTAAAAAATTGGTTTTAGTAGTTTCTATTAATTTATTACCACTATACACTCCTATTTTAAGGTTTACTTTTTCTTTTTTCATTTCTGATTGATGTAACTCTACAAATAAAGTTCCTTCTGCCAATCCTTGTTTTGGTACTTCAAAATTTTGATGCGTTACTGTTTCTATTTTCCCTTTATGAGACAACAACTTATAACTTACATCATCAATTTGTTTGGTTGTTTTATTAATTACTTTATACGTGTATATATTGCTAATAATTCCGTTTTCTTTATGCTGATATAATTGCCCTGGCAATCGTAATATTGTTGCTTCAACATCATTTCTTAAAAACAACATTCCTATTAAAACTGCTATTAAAATTCCTAAAACAGCTGAATATCCTTTCATTCTAGCTGTAAATTTAAAAGGAGCTTTCTTTTCAATATTTTCTTCACTTGCAAAACGAATTAAACCTTTAGGGAAACCTACTTTTTCCATAATATGGTCACACTCATCAATACAAGCAGTACAATTTACACACTCTAACTGTGTTCCATTACGAATATCAATTCCTGTAGGACACACATTTACACATTGAAAACAATCAATACAATCTCCTTTTCCACTTGTAGCTCTATCTTCCTTTTTATTAAACTTCGCTCTTCCTTCTTTTCCTTCACCACGCACATGGTCATATGCTACATTAATTGTTTTGTTATCTAGTAAAACCCCTTGTAAACGACCATAAGGACAAGCAATTATACATACTTGCTCTCGAAACCAAGCAAATATGAAATAGAAAACTCCGGTAAAGATTAACAATGATATTAAGGTATTAATATTATCAAACGGATTACCTGTTATGTAAGTAATTAAAACATCTCCACCTATTAGGTAAGCCAAAAAAACGTTTGCTATTAAAAATGAGATAATAAAAAAGATAAACCATTTTAAAACTCGTTTCTTAATTTTTTCGGCATTCCAAGGCTGTTTTTCTAAACGGATTTGTTTTCCTCTATCACCATCAATCCAATATTCTATTTTTCTAAAAACCATTTCTAAAAAGATGGTTTGGGGGCAAATCCATCCGCAAAAAATTCGTCCAAAAACTACGGTAAAAAGAATAATAAACACGACACCTACAATCATTGAAACCACTAATAAATGAAAATCTTGTGGCCAAAAAGGAAATCCGAAAATATTAAACTTACGCTCTATAACATTGAATAATAAAAATTGGTTTCCATCAATTTTTATAAAAGGTGCTGATAGTAAAATTAATAACAAAAAATAACTAACATACGATCTGTATTTATAAAATCGTCCACTTGGCTTTTTAGGATACACCCAAGCACGCTTACCTTCATTGTTGATGGTACCAATACTATCTCTAAATTGTTCGTTCTTGGGTGTTTCCATTGCTATTAACTATTAAAACCAAATACTATTGTAAACTATCTTTTGCTTGTGTAACTTCTTTTACCTGTACCTCATCTCCATATAACTCACCTTGTGGTGGTTTTGGGTTTGCTGGTGTGGTACCTTGCATAGACATAATATAACTTGCTACTTTTTGTATGTCTTTTGGTTTTAAAGTTTTACCCCAAGCAACCATTCCTTTTCCGTCTCTACCTCCATTGGTAATGGTTGCAAATACGTTTTTAAGTCCGCCACCTAACAACCAATATTTATCGGTTAAATTAGGACCGATACCTCCACCTCCATCACCAATGTGACAAGCAGCACAGTTTAAATTATAAACAGCTTTACCTCTTTTTAAATCACTTTCTGAAGTTAAAAGTGTTACTGTTTCTGCATCAATAATAGCTTCTTTTGAAGTAGATTTAAAAGCTGCTAATTCTTTTTTAGCCTGTGCTACAGATTGTGCATATTCCATTTCTTGTGTATAGCCATCTAAAACTTCAAATCGCACTAAATATACTACTGCAAAGATTATTGTTCCGTAGAACATATACACCCACCATGGCGGTAAGTTATTATCTAACTCTTTAATTCCGTCATAATTATGGTCTAATACAATTTCTTCTTCTTGCTCAATAGCTTTTGCTTCTGTCCATTTAGCTATTAATGTTTTAGCCCAGCTCCATTGATCAACTTCATCAGGATTTATTCCTGCTTTTACCATTTCAGCTTCTTCAACTTTTTTAACTCCGGTAATGGTTAACACTTCTTTTGCTAAAATTACCAATCCGAAGGCAATAAGACCGATCCAAACCAACGGTGTTTCTAAAAAATTATATGGATTTGCATACGAATTAATCGCTTTTGCTAATACAAAAGGTGTTAAAAAGGTAAATAAAAACGAAATAATAGCCTGAAGTCTAGTATAGTTTTTAGGCATTAATGTATTTGCTTTATTTACAACTGTGTTAGATAATACCTCTTTTAAAAGTACTACTAAACCAAAACCTATGGCTATTAACCAAACTATAGGAGTTTCTAAAAAATTAAATGGCTCTTTATATGCTTTAAACGCCGCCGCCAAAATAAATGGCATTGAAAAAACAAAAAGAAAAGATACTATTGATTGAATATATTTTTTCATAATAATTTCATTTTAATCATTTAAAGGTAAACTACTTACCTTGCTTATATATTCTTTTTTGGCTGTAAACACCCACCAAAACAACACCATAAAAAAGGTAAAGAATATTGTTAGTGAGATCATAGGATATATTTCTATACCTGTAATACTCTCCATATGGTTTTTTACGAATTTTAACATGACCTTTTAATTTTTAGTACTTAATTGTTTTTGAACATCTTTTACTTTAATATCGGTACCTAATCGTTGTAAATATGCTATTAAGGCAACGATTTCTCTGTCTTTCATTTCGATAAAATCTTGTCCATTTTCTTCGGCATACTTCTTATCTGAAGCATAATTTTTAGCAAAATCAGGATCTTGATGTAAATTTTCTTGAATTTTAGCTCCTTGCTCATTCATACTAGCTTGCGCTGCTGCTATTTCTTCATCAGAATAAGGAACACCCAAAGAAACCATGGCTTTCATTTTATCTTCTGTATTGCTTTTATCTAGTTTACTTCTTACCAACCATTGGTATGCTGGCATTATAGAACCTGGTGAGGTACTTTGCGGATCATACATGTGGTTTAAGTGCCAACTATCAGAGTATTTACTTCCTACCCTATGTAAATCTGGCCCTGTACGCTTACTCCCCCATAAAAATGGATGGTCATATACAAATTCGCCTGCTTTAGAGTATTCACCATATCGTTCAACTTCACTTCTAAATGGTCGTACCATTTGTGAATGACATCCTACACATCCTTCTCTAATATAAATATCACGCCCTTCTAACTCTAACGGAGAATATGGTTTTACACTTGATATGGTTGGAATGTTAGATTTTACTAATAGTGTTGGTACAATTTGTACAACTCCTCCTATTAAAATAGCAATAGTAGCGTAAATAGTTAATTTTACTGGTTTTCTTTCTAACCAAGTATGCCATCCTTCACCTTTTGTTCTGTGCTTAGATACCTTAGTTAATGGTGCTGCTTCGGCTAAATCATCAGTAACATTACTACCAGATTTTACAGTACGAATCATGTTATACAACATTACAAATGCTCCTACAATAAACATACTACCTCCAATAGCACGCATCCAATACATTGGTATAATTTCATTTACGGTTTCTAAGAAATTACCATACGCTAATGTTCCGTCTGGATTAAATTGCTTCCACATTGATGCTTGTACAAAACCTGCTACGTACATTGGTAATGCATACATAATAATACCTAAGGTACCAATCCAGAAATGGAAATTTGCTAATGCTGTAGAATATAATTTTGTTTTAAATAATTTTGGAACCATCCAATAAATCATCCCAAAGGTAAAAAACCCGTTCCATGCTAAGGCACCAACGTGTACGTGTGCTATAATCCAATCACTAAAGTGTGCAATGGCATTCACATTTTTTAACGATAACATTGGCCCTTCAAAAGTTGCCATACCATAACCTGTAATTGCAACAACAAAGAATTTTAAAACAGGGTCGGTGCGAACCTTATCCCATGCTCCTCGAAGTGTTAATAATCCATTTATCATACCTCCCCATGATGGAGCAAGTAACATGATAGAAAATGCAACTCCTAAATTTTGAGCCCAAGTTGGTAATGCTGTATATAGTAAATGGTGAGGTCCTGCCCAGATATAAATAAATATTAACGACCAAAAGTGAACGATTGATAATCGGTATGAGTATACTGGTCTGTTTGCTGCTTTTGGAACAAAGTAATACATTAATCCTAAAAACGGCGTTGTTAAGAAAAATGCCACGGCATTATGCCCATACCACCATTGCACTAAAGCATCTTGCACTCCTGCATATACAGAGTAAGACTTTAAAAACCCAACTGGTAATGCTAAACTATTAAATATGTGTAATACTGCAACGGTTACAAAGGTTCCTAAATAAAACCAAATGGCAACATATAAATGGCGTTGTCTTCTTTGTAAAACTGTCCAAATCATATTAGCACCAAAAGCGACCCAAACTAAAGCTATTGCAATATCAATTGGCCACTCTAACTCTGCATATTCTTTCGAACTTGTGTATCCTAGTGGAAGTGTGATTGCGGCTGCTACAATAATTAACTGCCATCCCCAAAAATTAAAATTACTTAAAAAATCACTCGCCATACGTGTTTTTAACAATCGTTGTAACGAATAATAAACCCCTGCATAAATAGCGTTTCCTACAAAGGCAAAAATTACCGCATTGGTATGTAATGGGCGTAAACGACCAAAACTTAACCACGAGATTCCGTCGGTAATATTTGGGAATAAAAACATTAAGGCCAAAAGTAAACCTACCGAGAAACCTACAATTCCCCATAGTAGTGTGGCGTAAATGAATTTTTTTACGATTTTATTATCGTAATAAAATTGTTGCATTTCCATAATTTAATTGAATTTAATATCTATTGTTAGTTTTTTTATTGATCTTTTTTGACTAATTCGTCATCAAAAAGCATACGAACAGATGGCGTATACGAATCATCGTACTGCCCCTTTTTTACTGAAACGATAAATGCAATAAAAAAAATTAGTGCCACTAAAATACTTAGTGAAAGTAGTAAGTAAATAACGCTCATATCTTGCCTGATAAATTATATATCAAAGGTACTTTTGATGTTTTTCTTAAAATATGACTTTTATCATGTTTGATGATATTTGTTAAAGAAGTCTTAAATCGTCATCGAAAATAATTTTGTTTCTGGTTTGTTTTTATGTAATCGTTTATCAAAAGCCATACAAATATTACGCACATAGGGTCTTGCTTTTTCTGGTACTACTAAAGTGTTTTCTTTAATTACAACCAAACCATCTTCAACCATTTCTTGTAATTTTTGTAAATGAATATCAATATCTTTAACCTTTAACTTTTCAACATTCCACGAAGTGGAAAAATGACACATAATGTTTAATATATGTTTTCTTATAATTAAATCTTCTTCAGATAAAATGTGCCCTCTAAAAACAGGTATTTCTCCTTGGTTAACTATTTTTTGATATTCTTTTACTGTTTTTACATTCTGTGCAAATCCGTACCAAGAATCTGATATTGCCGACATACCTAGCCCAATCATTAATTGCGTTTTATTGGCGGTATAGCCCATAAAATTTCGATGTAAAGTTTTTTCTTTAGTTGCTTTATATAAGGTATCTGAAGGTAAAGCAAAATGATCCATTCCTATTTCTATGTAGCCCATTTCAGCAAACAATTCTTTTCCTATTTCGTACAATTCTCTTTTCTCTTCATTTTTTGGTAAATCTTGCTCGTTAAAACCTCTTTGACCAACACCTTTTACCCAGGGTACGTGAGCGTAACTATAAAATGAAATTCTGTCGGGTTGTAATTCTTTGGTTTTATTAATGGTATGAATTACATTTTCTTTAGTTTGAAATGGTAGTCCAAAAATTAAATCGTGACTAACCGATGTATAACCAATTTCTCTTGCCCAACGTGTAGCTCTTGCTACATTTTCAAAAGGTTGTACTCTATGAATTGCAACTTGAACTTTATGGTTATAATCTTGTACACCGTAACTAACACGCGTAAAACCTACATCAAACAACGTTTGTAATTGTTCTTTTGTGGTGTTATTAGGGTGTCCCTCAAAACTAAATTCGTGATTTTTGTGTTTTTTTGCATTTACAAATAAACCATCAATTAGTTTTTTTAATTGTTCTTTTGAAAAAAAAGTTGGGGTTCCTCCACCTAAATGAATTTCTTTTATAATTGGCGTTTCATCAACCAAATTAGTATATAAATTCCATTCTTTTAAAACAGTATCAATATAATCTTCTTCTACTTCATGTCGTTTAGTTATATGTTTATGACAGGCACAAAAAGTACACAAACTTTCACAAAAAGGTAAATGAATATATAAACTTATTCCTTCTGATGAATTGCTTTCTACAAATGAATCTTTAAATGTTTTGAGCCATCTTTCTTTATTAAATGTTTCGTTTTCCCAATACGGAACCGTTGGATAACTGGTATACCTTGGGCCAGGAATATTATATTTTTGTATAAGTGTTTTCATTAATATTGTTTTTTTTCTGCAATTCCTTTGGTAACAAGTGAAACCCCCGATGAAGTTCCTAAACGAGTAACTCCCATATTAATATATTTTTCTGCGGTTTCTTTGTCTCTAACTCCACCTGCCGCTTTTATTTGTGCGTTGTTTTTTACAACTTTTTTCATAACTTCAACGTCTTTAAAAGTTGCTCCACTGGTTCCAAAACCAGTTGATGTTTTTACAAAATCTACCCCTGCATTTACGGCTAATTCTGATGCTGTTTTTATTTGCTTTTTAGATAAATAACAAGTCTCAAAAATCACTTTTAATATATTATTTCCGATAGCTTTTTTTATCGATCTAATTTCGTTTTCTATATATTCATTTTCTCCATCTAATAATTTTCCGATATTGATAACCATATCAATTTCTGACGCTCCTTTTTCTATACAATTTTTAGCTTCAAAAACTTTTGCTTCTGTAGCCATTGCTCCTAAAGGAAACCCAATTACTGCGGCTATTTTTATATCCGATTTATAAAGTTCTTGTTTCGCTAGTTCAACATAACATCCATTAACACAAACTGCATAAAAGTTAAATTCTTTAGCTTCGTTACACAACTTTACAATGTCATTTTTTGATGCTGTAGCTTTTAATAATGTATGATCTATATATTTGTTAATTTTCATAATCTAAACATTTTCCACTCTTTTCAAAGTATCTAATTTAGATAATGTTAAGCGTACAACACTCTCTTCAACTGCTGTAAGATTATGAACTACTTGTGGTTTTAATGAAATTGCATCACCTGTATTTAACACTGTATTTTCTCCGTTTACACCAAAATCAATACAACCTTTTAACACCTGAACAATAATTGCAAATGGAGCTTGATGGTCTTCCATTATTTGCCCTTTTTTAAACACAATACGTATTTCTTTCGAAAAATCAGTATCTAACATTAAAGCAACTGCTGGTTTGTGTTCATTAAATTTTATGTCTTTTAAAAATGAGGCTACTTTCATAATTTTTATTTTATTTTATTTCCTAATAAATTGGTTGCAATAGTTGTAAACACAACAATACTAATAGAACTTAAAGGCATTAATATTGCAGCTATTACCGGTTTTAATTGCCCTGTTGTTGCAAAATACAAGCCTATTAAATTATAACACAACGATACTATAAAGCTATATTTAATTATTTGAATTGCTTTTTTTGATGCTTTAATATAATTAGCTATTTGATTAAATTTTGAGGCATCTAAAATAGCATCACATGCTGGTGAAAACACATTAATATTTTCGGATAATGATACTCCAACATTACTTTGTGCCAAAGCACCTGCATCATTTAGTCCATCTCCAATCATCATTACATTTTCGCCTTTTTTTTGTAATTTTTCTACATACACTAATTTATCAGCTGGTTTTTGATTAAAAAGAAAGGATGTTTTTTGAGGTAATATTTTTTCTAAATATTTTTTTTCCCCTTCATTATCTCCCGAAACAACAGCTAATTTATAATCTGAGTTCAGTTCAGAAAACAATGTTTTTACACCATTTCTATAGGCGTTTTTAAAAACATATTTTCCTTTATATTGTTTATTTATACTAACATGAACTGAAGTATCTAAATTATGCTGTTCATCAGTATTTTTCACAAAAGATGAAGATCCTACTCTTAGTATCGTATTTTTTAGTGCAACTTCAATTCCTTTTCCTGTATACTCATTAAAATTAGTTACAGTACTCATTTTTTCATCTAATGAGCTATACAACATTCTACTTAAAGGATGATTAGATCCTCGTAAACCACTTTTTAATAGCGATTTTTCTTCGGATGATAATTCTTCTCCATCATAAGCAATTTTATTCTCCTTACTTGTTGTTAAAGTTCCTGTTTTATCAAAAATAACACTGTCAATCGCCGCTAATTGTTCTATTACTGTTGCATTTTTTAAATAAAATTTCTTTTTACCTAATATACGTAACATGTTTCCTAATGTAAACGGGGCTGCTAATGCTATAGCACACGGACACGCAATAATTAATACTGCTGTAAACACGTTTAAGGCTTTTGTTGCATCATGATACATCCAAAAAGATGCAGCTATAAAAGCGATTAACAATATTATAATGGTAAAGTGTTGACTAATTTGATCTGTTAATGTTTTAAAGGAAGAGTTTTTATCTTTTTTAAACACATCATTACTCCATAGTTGTGTTAAATAGCTTTGTGAAACTGAGTTTAAAACTTCCATTTCTAAAACTCCAGATAATTGCTTTCCTCCTGCAAATAATTTATCGCCCGATTTTTTTGATACCGGAACAGCTTCGCCAGTAACAAAACTGTAATCTATTTTTGCTTTTCCGTTAATTAAAATACCATCAACAGGAATTAACTCTTGATTTCTGATTAATAATCGATCTCCTTTTTTTATATCGTAAATTTGTACATTTTTTTCTTTCCCTTCGGATGATATTTTAGTTACTGCAATCGGGAAATACGATTTATAATCACGTTCAAACGACAAAAAATTATAAGTCTTTTGTTGAAAAAATTTACCTAGTAGTAAAAAGAAAACCAACCCCGTTAGTGAATCAAAAAATCCAGTCCCAATATCAAAAATAATTTCAACAGTACTTCTTATAAATAATACTGTAACTCCAAGAGCTATAGGTACATCTATATTTAAAATTTTTGATCGTAAGCCTTTATAGGCAGAAATAAAATAATCTTGCGCAGCATAGAAAACGACAGGAAGTGAGAAAAAAAACATCAACCACCGAAAAATATCTTTATACTGTTCTAGCCAATATTCTGATACTTCAAAGTATTCTGGAAAAGATAAAAACATTACATTTCCAAAGGCAAACCCAGCAATACCAAGTTTATAAATTAAACTTCTATCAACTTTATTTTTTCCGGTTTCGTAGTCTTCTAAACTTATATAAGGTTCGTATCCTATAGAACTTAATAGTAATACAATTTCTTTTAAAGAAACAATATCAGAATTATAGGTGATACGCACTGTTTTTTTAGGAAAATTTACTTGTGACGAGCTTATGCTACCATTTAATTTATGCAAATTTTCTAGCACCCAAATACACGAACTACAATGTATATGTGGTATATATAAATTTACAACATGTATACTACCATCGTTAAACTCTAATAGTTTATTAACAATAGATTTATTGTTTAAAAAATCGTATTTTCCTTCAATTTCTTTAGGAATTGCTCCTGGATTGTTTTGAAAATCATAGTAACAAGTTAAATCATTTTCTGAAAAGATTTCAAAAACTGTTTTACAACCATTACAACAAAAAGATTTCTCTTTTATAGTAATTGTTTCGGTTTCGCATTCGTTACCACAATGAAAACATAGTGTGTTTTCCATATTTACTCTTTTGCCTACTACAAATATCCGACAAGAAGCTCGGTTAAAATATGACAATTATCATGCTTTTGATTATCTTTGATTTTTATCAAAAACTACCACCATGAGTAAATGTGAACAATGTATTATTCGTCAATTTAATTCTTTAAAATCACTCACAAAAGACGAATTGGTTAGAATTGCTGGTTGTAAAACATCTAAAACAATAAAAAAAGGAGAAGTTTTATTTGAAGAAGGTGAGCATATAAATGGTGTTTTTTGCATTAAAGATGGTGTTTGCAAAGTATCTAAAATGAGCGACAATGGACGAGATCAAATTGTAAATTTGGTAAGAAAAGGTGATTTATTAGGTGAACGCAGTTTAATTAATGATGAAGCTTCTAACTTAAAAGCAATTGCTGTAAATGACATGCAAATTTGCTTTATTCCAAAAGAAGAAATAGTAAGAGATTTAGAAAATAATCCTAAATTTACCATGGATATACTTAAAAACATGGCTTCTTCGCTAAAAACTGCTGATAATTTTATTGTTGATATGGCACAGAAAACTGTAAAGCAACGTTTAGCTGCCACGCTTTTAAATCTTGAAAATAGATTTTCTAAAAGTGAAAATGGTGCCTTAGATATTCATTTATCTCGTGAAGATATTGCTAATATTATTGGTACAGCTACAGAATCTGCTATTCGACTGTTATCTGAATTTAAAAAGAAAAAAATTATTTCCTTAAAAGGAAAAGAAGTTTTTATTTTAGATTCTAAAGCTTTAAATGATATTGCTACAGGATTTTAATCCTTTTATAAAAAATAAAAACGTCTATTATAGACGTTTTTATTTTTAAGCTTCTCCTGTGGTACCTCCAAAATTCATAGGAATTGGTATTTGCTCGTAATCTTTTATTTCACCATGTGCTTGTTCAAACTTTCGAACATTTTCTGCTAAAGCTTTAGTTAACCTTTTAGCATGTTGTGGTGTTAATATTATTCTTGATTTTACTTTTGCCTTTGGTACACCTGGCATAATATTAATAAAATCAACAATAAACTCAGATACTGAATGATTAATAATTGCTAAGTTACTATAAGTTCCTTCTGCAACCTCTTGATCTAACTCTATGTTTAATTGTGGGTCTTTATTTTCTTCCATAATAAAAATTTAAAAAAAAAGACCTCTAAAATTTAGAGGTCTTTTATATTAGAAATTATAAACTTTTTTCCATTTCATCTCTAGGACCTACGATTTGTTTATCGTAAGATCTCATTCCTGTACCTGCTGGTATACGTTTACCAACAATTACATTTTCTTTTAATCCTTCTAAGGTATCAATTTTACCGTTTACTGCGGCTTCGTTTAATACTTTCGTAGTTTCCTGGAATGACGCTGCTGAGATAAATGACTTCGTTTGTAACGAAGCTCTAGTAATACCTTGTAATACTTGTTCAGCGGTTGCTGGCTGTGCATCACGAGCGGCTACTAAGTTTTTATCTGCTCTACGTAAAATTGAATTTTCATCTCTTAATTGACGAGCTGAAACAATTTGTCCTGGTTTTAAGTTTTCAGAATCTCCTGCATCTTCAACAACCTTCATTCCGTAGATAGCGTCGTTATCTGTAATAAAGTCATTTTTATGAATTAATTGATTTTCTAAGAATAATGTATCTCCTGAATCAATAATTCTAACTTTACGCATCATTTGACGTACTACTACTTCGAAATGCTTGTCGTTAATTTTCACACCCTGTAAACGATATACTTCTTGAATTTCGTTTACTAAGTATTCTTGTACAGCAGAAGGTCCTTTAATATTTAAAATATCAATTGGAGTTGTAGCTCCGTCTGATAAAGGCATACCCGCTTTAATAAAATCATTTTCTTGTACTAAAATTTGGTTCGATAATTTTACTAAATATTTAGTAATCTCACCTGTTTTAGATTCAATAATAATTTCACGATTACCACGCTTAATTTTACCAAAAGAAACCACACCATCAATCTGAGCAATTACTGCAGGGTTAGATGGGTTACGTGCTTCAAATAACTCTGTTACACGTGGTAAACCTCCTGTAATATCGCCTGCTTTACCAGACTTACGAGGTATTTTAACTAAAGTATGACCAGATTCTACTTTATCACCATCACTTACCATTAAATGAGCACCTACAGGTAAACTATACGAACGTAAAGCATTACCATCAGCATCTTCAATAATTAATGAAGCAATAATTTTTTTATTTTTAGAATCAATCATTACTTTTTCTTGGAAACCTGTTTGCTCATCAATTTCAACAGAGTAATTAATACCTTGTTCTAAATTGTCAAACTTAACTTTACCACCGAATTCAGATACGATAACTCCATTAAATGGATCCCACTGACATACTGCATCTCCTTTTTTAATCGATTTCATATCTTTATCAAAGATGATAGAACCGTAAGGAATAATATTTGTACTTAATACTATATCAGTCTTTTTATCAATAATTTTAATTTCCGCAGTACGAGAAATAACGATTTCAACTTCTTTACCGTCGCTATCTTTTCCTTTTACTGTACGTAAATCTTCAATCTTAACTTTACCTTCAAATTTTGCAATTAACTTGTTCTCTTCAGAAATGTTACCTGCAACCCCACCAACGTGGAATGTACGTAATGTTAACTGTGTACCAGGCTCTCCAATAGATTGTGCTGCAATTACACCAACTGCTTCACCTCTTTGAACTTTTTTACCTGTTGATAATGATTGTCCGTAACATTTTTCACAAATTCCTCTTTGAGATTCACATGTTAATGCTGAACGAACTTCAACTTTATCAATTCCTGAAGCTTCAATTTTATCTGCTAAATTAGGAGTAATTAATTCACCCGAAGCAACTAAAAGATCTTCAGAATTTGGTGCATATACATTATGTAATGATGTACGACCAGAGATACGATCACTTAATGATTCAACGATCTCATCGTTTTTCTTTAATGGAGCTACTTCTAGTCCTCTTAAAGTACCACAATCTACTTCATTTACAATAACATCTTGAGATACATCTACTAAACGACGTGTTAAGTAACCAGCATCGGCTGTTTTTAATGCGGTATCGGCTAATCCTTTACGCGCACCGTGCGTTGAAATAAAGTATTCAAGAATTGATAATCCTTCCTTAAAGTTAGAAAGAATTGGATTCTCAATAATTTCTCCACCACCAGCAGTCGATTTTTTAGGTTTTGCCATTAATCCACGCATACCTGTTAACTGACGAATCTGTTCTTTCGATCCACGTGCTCCAGAATCTAACATCATAAATACTGAGTTAAATCCTTGTTGATCTTCACGTAAACGCTTCATTGATAATTCTGTTAATCTATTATTCGTAGATCCCCAAACATCAATTACTTGGTTATAACGTTCTTTTTGTGTTAACATACCCATGTTGTAGTTTCCTACAATTACATCAACTTCTTTATTAGCTTCTGCAATCATGCTATGTTTTTCTTCTGGAATAATGATATCTCCTAATGAGAATGATAATCCTCCTTCAAAGGCATATCTATATCCCATGTTTTTAATTTCATCTAAGAAACTTCCTACTGCAGGAATGTTGGTAACTTTTAAAATTCCACCAATAATTCCTCTTAATGATTTTTTTGTTAAAACCTCATTAATATAACCAGCAGCTTTAGGTACTTTTTCGTTAAATAAAACTCTACCAACTGTTGTTGCTATAATTCTAGTAACATCTTGACCGTCAACAACATCGTGTGTACGAACTTTAATACCTGCATTTAAGTCTACTCTTTCTTCATTTAAGGCAATAATTACCTCTTCTGGAGAATAGAAAGTTAATCCTTCACCTTTAATTGGCACTTCAGGAGTTGACTTTCTTTCTTTTGTCATATAGTAAAGACCTAATACCATATCCTGTGATGGTACCGTAATAGGAGCTCCATTTGCAGGGTTTAAGATATTGTGCGAACCTAACATTAATAATTGAGCTTCTAAAATAGCTTCAGGTCCTAATGGTAAATGCACTGCCATTTGATCTCCATCAAAATCGGCATTAAAGGCAGAACAAGCAAGTGGATGTAATCTAATTGCTTTTCCTTCAATTAATTTTGGTTGAAATGCTTGAATACCTAAACGGTGTAATGTAGGGGCACGGTTTAATAAAACTGGATGTCCTTTAATTACATTTTCTAAAATATCCCAAACAACAGGTTCTTTTCTATCTATAATTTTCTTTGCAGATTTTACAGTCTTAACAATACCTCTTTCGATTAATTTACGAATAACGAAAGGCTTGTATAATTCTGCTGCCATATCTTTTGGCAATCCACATTCAGATAATGCTAATTCTGGTCCAACAACAATTACCGAACGTGCAGAATAATCAACACGCTTACCTAATAAGTTTTGACGGAAACGCCCTTGTTTACCTTTTAAACTATCAGATAATGATTTTAATGGACGGTTAGATTCTGTTTTTACTGCAGATGATTTACGTGTGTTATCAAATAATGAATCTACCGATTCTTGTAACATACGTTTTTCATTACGCAAAATAACCTCAGGTGCTTTAATTTCCATTAATCGCTTTAAACGATTGTTACGGATAATTACACGACGGTATAAATCATTTAAATCTGAAGTAGCAAAACGACCACCATCTAATGGTACTAACGGACGTAATTCTGGTGGTATAACTGGTACCGCCTTCATAATCATCCATTCTGGATTGTTTTCTCTATTCTTTTGAGAATCTCTAAAAGCTTCAACAACATTTAAACGCTTTAATGCTTCGTTTTTACGTTGTTTTGAAGTTTCTGTATTTGCTTTATGACGTAATTCAAACGATAATGAGTCTAAATCGATTCTTTCTAATAAATCAATTAAACACTCTGCTCCCATTTTAGCGATAAACTTGTTTGGGTCAGAATCATCTAAATATTGATTTTCTTGTGGAAGTTCGTCAGCAATATCTAAGTATTCTTCTTCAGTTAAGAAATCCATTTTTTGTAATGGTTCCCCTTCTGCAGTTTTAGCAATACCTGGCTGAATTACTACGTAACGTTCGTAGTAAATAATCATATCTAACTTTTTTGATGGTAACCCTAAAAGGTATCCCATTTTGTTAGGTAATGATCTAAAATACCAAATATGTGCTACTGGTACTACTAAATTAATGTGACCTACTCTATCTCTACGTACTTTTTTCTCAGTAACTTCAACACCACATCGATCACAAATAATCCCTTTATAACGGATTCTTTTATATTTACCACAAGCACATTCATAATCCTTTACAGGACCAAAAATACGCTCACAAAATAAACCATCTCTTTCTGGTTTATGTGTACGGTAATTAATAGTTTCTGGCTTTAAAACTTCACCTCTTGATGCTTCTAAAATAGACTCAGGTGATGCTAAACCAATTGAAATTTTGTTAAACTTTTTAACAGTGTATTTTTCGTTCTTTCTTGCCATAATAAGTAATGGATTCGAATTAAAAATTTGCCTCTAATGAAGCGTATATTTAAAATGATTTATCATTAGGTAATTGTAATAATTACCTAATGATATTTCACTGTTTATTATTCTTCTAATTTAACGTCTAAACCTAAACCTTTCAGTTCGTGCATTAATACATTAAATGATTCTGGTAAACCAGGTTCTGGCATAGTTTCACCTTTTACGATTGCTTCGTAAGTTTTGGCTCTTCCTAATACATCATCAGATTTTACAGTTAAGATTTCTCGTAAGATACTTGATGCACCATATGCTTCAAGTGCCCAAACTTCCATCTCCCCAAAACGCTGACCTCCAAACTGAGCTTTACCTCCTAATGGTTGTTGTGTAATTAATGAATAAGGTCCGATAGAACGCGCATGCATTTTATCTTCAATCATGTGACCTAACTTAATCATGTAAATTATACCTACCGTTGCTGGTTGATCAAAACGTTTTCCTGTACCTCCATCATATAAATAGGTATGTCCGTAACGTGGAATTCCTGCTTCATCTGTTAAGGCATTAATCTCGTTTATGTTTGCTCCATCAAAAATTGGTGTTGCATATTTCTGATCTAATTTTTGACCTGCCCATCCAAGAACAGTTTCATAAATCTGACCAATATTCATACGAGATGGTACCCCTAATGGATTTAATACGATATCTACAGGTGTTCCGTCTTCTAAGAAAGGCATATCTTCTTGACGTACAATACGTGCAACAATACCTTTATTTCCGTGACGTCCTGCCATCTTATCACCTACTTTTAATTTACGTTTTTTAGCAACATAAATTTTAGCAAGTTTTAAGATTCCTGCTGGTAATTCATCACCTACAGAAATTGTAAACTTTTCACGACGTAACGATCCTTGTAAATCGTTTACTTTAATTTTATAGTTGTGAACTAACTCAACAACTAATCTATTTAAGTCTTTATCGGTAGTCCAAGTTCCGTGTAAGTGTGTAAAATCACCTACAGAGTTTAACATTTTTTGAGTGAATTTTTTACCTTTTGGTAATACTTCTTCACCTAAATCATTAAATACTCCTTGAGAAGTTTTTCCTGTAATTAAATTGAATAATTTTTCAATTAATATATCTTTTAATCCTTCAAATTTAGATACATAAGATGCTTCTAACGCAGCGATTGCTTCTTTATCACGAGCACGCTTTGTTTTATCTTTTAAAGCACGTTTGAATAATTTTTTATTAATTACCACACCTCTTAATGATGGAGAAGCTTTTAATGATGCGTCTTTAACATCACCTGCTTTATCACCAAAAATGGCACGTAATAACTTTTCTTCTGGAGTTGGATCAGATTCTCCTTTTGGTGTAATTTTACCAATTAGGATATCACCAGGATTTACTTCTGCTCCAATACGAATCATTCCGTTTTCATCTAAGTCTTTAGTAGCCTCTTCAGAAACATTTGGAATATCGTTTGTTAATTCTTCAGCTCCTAATTTTGTATCACGAACATCTAATGAATATTCATCGATATGTATAGAAGTAAAGATATCTTCACGAACAACTTTTTCAGAAATTACAATTGCATCCTCAAAGTTATACCCTTTCCAAGGCATAAAGGCTACTTTCATATTTCTACCTAAAGCTAATTCTCCTTTTTGTGTTGCATAACCTTCACAAAGTACTTGACCTTCTTCAACTCTATCGCCAACTTTTACAATTGGTTTAAGGTTGATGTTTGTACCTTGATTGGTTTTTCTAAACTTAATTAAGTTGTATGAAATATCATCTGAATCAAAACTTACTAAACGTTCTTCTTCTGTTCTATCATACTTAATTTTAATTTTATTCGCATCAACATACTCAACAACACCAGCTCCTTCAGCATTGATTAAAATACGAGAGTCTTTTGCTACTCTACGTTCTAAACCTGTACCTACAATTGGAGACTCTGGACGTAATAATGGAACTGCTTGACGCATCATGTTCGATCCCATTAATGCACGGTTGGCATCATCATGTTCTAAGAAAGGAATTAACGATGCTGATATCGATGCAATCTGGTTAGGAGCAACATCCATATAATCAATTTCAGTTGGTGTTACTACTGGGAAATCCCCACCTTCACGTGAAATTAATTTTTCGCCAACAAAGCTTCCGTCTGCATCAACCTCTAAATTAGATTGTGCAAATTTCATTCCTTCTTCTTCCTCTGCACTTAAATAAATGTGTTCTTTTTTAGCATCTACGTTTCCTTCTGTAACTTTTACATAAGGAGTTTCGATAAATCCTAAGTTATTTACTTTGGCAAATACTGATAAAGAAGAAATTAATCCAATATTCGGTCCCTCAGGAGTTTCAATAGGACATAATCTTCCATAGTGAGTATAGTGAACATCACGCACCTCAAATCCTGCTCTTTCTCTAGATAAACCTCCAGGTCCTAAAGCGGATAAACGACGTTTGTGTGTAATCTCAGCTAATGGATTGGTTTGATCCATAAATTGAGATAATTGGTTGGTACCAAAGAATGAGTTAATAACTGAAGATAAGGTCTTCGCATTAATTAAATCAATCGGAGTAAATACTTCGTTATCACGTACATTCATTCTTTCACGAATTGTACGCGCCATACGAGCTAAACCAACACCAAATTGTCCTGCTAATTGCTCACCTACTGTTCTAACACGACGGTTAGATAAGTGATCGATATCATCTACTTCTGCTTTCGAATTAATTAACTCGATTAAGTATTTGATAATCGTAATAATATCTGTTTTAGTTAATACTTTTTGGTCTATATCTTCATTAAGACCAAGTTTAGTATTCATTCTAAAACGCCCTACTTCACCTAAGCTGTAGCGCTGCTCTGAGAAGAATAATTTTTCAATAATTCCTCTTGCAGTTTCCTCATCTGGCGGTTCAGCATTACGTAATTGTCTATAAACATGTTCTACTGCTTCTTTTTCAGAATTGGTAGGATCTTTTTGTAATGTATTGTGAATGATTGCATAATCTGCCATGTCATTATCTACCTTATGTAATAAGATAGTTTTAGCTCCTGCATCAATTATTTCATCAATATGTTCTTTTTCTATGATTGTATCACGATCAAAAACTATTTCGTTACGTTCAATAGATACTACTTCCCCAGTATCTTCATCAACGAAATCTTCATGCCAAGTTTTTAAAACTCTAGCCGCTAGTTTACGCCCTAATACTTTTTTTAATCCAGCTTTAGAAACTTTTACTTCTTCTGCTAAATCAAAAATTTCTAATATATCTTTATCTCTTTCAAAACCGATGGCTCTGAATAACGTAGTTACTGGTAATTTTTTCTTTCTATCAATGTAAGCATACATTACTTGATTGATATCAGTTGCAAATTCTATCCAAGATCCTTTAAAAGGAATTACTCTTGCAGAGTATAACTTGGTTCCATTTGCGTGGAAAGATTGTCCAAAGAAAACACCTGGTGAACGGTGTAACTGAGAAACTACAACTCTTTCTGCTCCATTAATAATGAAAGTTCCTGAGTTGGTCATATATGGTATAGTACCTAAATATACGTCTTGAACAATAGTTTCGAAATCTTCGTGTTCAGGATCTGTACAATAAAGCTTTAATCTTGCTTTTAAAGGTACACTATGTGTTAATCCTCTTTCAATACATTCTTGAATGCTGTACCTTGGTGGATCTACAAAGTAGTCTAAAAATTCTAATACAAATTGATTACGTGTATCTGTAATCGGAAAGTTATCCATGAAAGTTTTGTACAAACCTTCTTCACCTCGCTCATCTGCCTTAGTTTGCAATTGGAAAAAGTCTTGGAATGACTTTACCTGAATATCTAGAAAATCTGGATAATCGGTACCTAATTGCGATGATGCGAAGTTAATTCTTTCAGTAGTGTTTATCGTTGCCAAAAGAGATGCTATTTTTAAATTAAAAATATTATTTTTTGAAACTATTTCGTTTCAATAATGCAATTTTAATTGCTTTGCTGACTTAAAATCAGCGCTTTATAGTCGTGTTATTACAATTTTAAAAACTGTAATAAAATAAAGAACGAATATATACACAAAATGGTTTAGGACTAGAGATATGTATCCCTAGTACCTAAACCTTAATTGTTTTATCCCGTTTTAAATCGGGAGTATAGCTTACTTAAGCTCTACTTCAGCTCCTGCTTCTTCTAAAGATTTTTTAAGACCTTCTGCCTCATCTTTAGTTACACCTTCTTTGATTGGTGCTGGTGCACTATCAACGATTGCTTTAGCATCTTTTAATCCTAATCCAGTTAATTCTTTAACTAATTTTACAACTGCTAATTTAGAACCTCCTGCTGCTTTTAAGATAACATCAAATTCAGTTTTTTCTTCTGCTGCTTCTCCTCCTGCTGCTGGACCTGCTACTGCTACTGCTGCTGCTGCTGGCTCAATACCATACTCATCTTTTAAAATATCAGCTAATTCATTAACTTCTTTTACTGTTAAGTTAACTAATTGTTCTGCGAAATCTTTTAAATCTGCCATTTTAATTGTTTTTTGAAATTTTATTATTTAGTTTATTAGTGCGCGTAATTATTTATCTGATAACGTTTTTAAGATACCTGATAATTTACTACCTCCTGATTGTAATGCTGAAACAACATTCTTAGCAGGCGATTGTAATAATGAGATAATATCTCCGATAAGTTCTTCTTTAGACTTGATGTTAACTAGAGCGTCTAATTGGTCATCTCCAACATAAACCGACTCTTCAACAAAAGCTCCTTTTAATAAAGGTTTGTCTGATTTTTTTCTGAACTCTTTAATAACTTTTGCAGGTGCATTTGCTACCTCTGCAATCATCATTGATGTATTACCTTTTAAAACTCCTTGTAAGTCTCCGAAATCTTTATCAGAAGCTTCCATTGCTTTAGAAAGTAATGTATTTTTTACAACAGCTAATTCTACATTTGCTTTGAAACAAGCTCTACGTAAATTTGATGTAGTAGTTGCATCTAAAGCAGAAATATCTGCTAAGTAAATGATGCTTGTATCTGCTAATCTTGCTGTTAAATCTTGTATTACTTGTGATTTGTCTTCTCTTGTCATAATTAAAAAGTTTTAACTGCCTTATGATACAGATTTTTCATCTACAGCAACACTAGGACTCATAGTTGAAGACATAAAAATACTCTTAATATAGTCTCCTTTAGCCGCTGTTGGCTTTAATTTAATTAACGTTTGTAATAACTCGTTTGCATTTTCTTGAATCTTCTTAGCATCAAATGATACTTTTCCGATTGCAGCATGTACGATACCAGTTTTATCAACTTTAAAGTCAATTTTACCAGCTTTTACTTCTTGTACTGCTTTTGCAACGTTCATAGTTACTGTACCTGTTTTTGGGTTAGGCATTAAACCTCTTGGTCCTAAAACACGACCTAAAGGACCTAATTTACCCATAACACTTGGCATAGTAATAATTACATCAACATCTGTCCAACCTCCTTTAATTTTTTGAAGGTATTCATCTAATCCTACATAATCAGCACCCGCTTCTTTTGCTTCTGCTTCTTTATCTGGAGTAACTAATGCTAACACTTTTACATCTTTACCTGTTCCGTGTGGTAAAGTTACAACTCCACGTACCATTTGATTTGCTTTACGAGGATCAACTCCTAAACGTACTGCTAAATCAACTGATGCGTCAAATTTTACATTTGTAATTTCTTTAACTAATGCTGATGCATCTTTTAAGCTATAAACTTTAGAGCTATCTACTTTAGCACGAGCTTCTTTTTGCTTTCTAGTAATTGCCATTTCTAAATATCTTTTAAAGTTTAAGCAGGTGCATCACCTTTTACTGTTAATCCCATAGAACGAGCTGTTCCTGCAATCATTCTCATTGCAGACTCAACTTTAAAGGCATTCATATCTACCATTTTGTCTTCTGCAATTCCACGAATTTGATCCCAAGTAACGCTAGCTACTTTTTTCCTATTAGGTTCTCCTGAACCTTTCTTAATTTTGGCCGCTTCTAATAATTGTACTGCAGCTGGTGGTGTTTTTACAACAAACTCAAATGATTTGTCTGTATAAACTGTAATCACAACAGGTAAAACTTTACCTTGCTTGTCCTGTGTACGTGCATTAAATTGCTTACAGAACTCCATGATATTAACACCGGCAGCACCTAAAGCGGGTCCAACTGGTGGCGACGGATTCGCAGCACCTCCCCTTACTTGTAGTTTAACTAATTTACTTACTTCTTTTGCCATTGTTTAAGATTTAATGACGTGTTTAAAATGGAAGCTTCAAACACATCTAAATATAGGTGTAACGATTATATTTTTTCTACTTGCGTATAATTTAATTCTAATGGTGTTTTTCTTCCAAAAATCTTAACCATTACTTCTAATTTACGCTTTTCTTCATTTACGTTTTCAACTGCTCCGTCGAATCCATTAAATGGTCCATCGATTACCTTAACCGTTTCTCCAACGTTATAAGGTATTGCGATATTTTCATCTCTAACAGAAAGTTCATCAACTTTACCTAACATTCTGTTTACTTCTGATTTACGCATTGGTACTGGTTCTCCTCCTTTTGTTTCACCTAAAAAACCTATAACTCCTGTTACAGATTTAATTACGTGAGGAACCTCACCTGCTAAATTAGCTTCTACCATTACGTAACCAGGAAAGTATACTCTTTCTCTGTTAACTTTCTTTCCGTTTCTTACTTGAATAACTTTTTCTGTAGGAACAATTACTTGATTTACGTAATCCGACAAACCAAAACGAGCGATTTCTGTCTCGATATAAGTTTTCACCTTATTTTCTTGACCTCCTACTGCTCTAACTACATACCATTTCATCACTGAATCAGCCATCATTAAAACATTTTAAAGAAATTATCTAATCCTGTTTGAAAAACTTTATCAATTCCTGCTACTGCTAAAGCAAAAATAATAGTAAATGCCGCAACAACTACAGTTGACTTTTGAGCCTCTTCACGAGATGCCCAAGTCATATTAGTGTTTAATTCTTCAAAAGAACCTTTTATGTACTCTATAAAGTTATTCATGTTTTTATCCTTTTAACGAGCTATGATTTAATACCATAACTCGCTTTAGTTTTGCACGGATTGAGGGACTCGAACCCCCGACACCTGGTTTTGGAGACCAGTGCTCTACCAACTGAGCTAAACCCGTATTTCATTTTAAAAGGAGTCTCTCAATAAAGAGACTCCTTTTCTTTATGATATAAACTAATTTCTTAGTCTAAAATTTCAGTTACCTGACCTGCACCTACTGTTCTACCTCCTTCACGGATAGCAAACTGTAAACCTAAGTTTAATGCAATTGGTTGGATTAAATCAACTGTAATAGTTAAGTTATCTCCAGGCATTACCATTTCTACTCCATCAGGTAAGTTAATAGTACCTGTTACATCTGTTGTACGCACATAAAACTGTGGACGATAGTTGTTATGGAATGGAGTGTGACGTCCACCTTCTTCTTTCTTTAAAACATAAACCTCAGCTTTAAACTTAGCGTGTGGTGTTACAGATCCTGGCTTAACAATTACCATTCCTCTTTTAATGTCTTCTTTTGCAATACCTCTTAATAAGATACCTGCGTTATCTCCTGCCTCACCTCTATCTAAGATTTGACGGAACATTTCAATACCAGTTACTGTAGAAGTTAACTTCTCAGTACCCATACCGATAATTTCAACTGGATCACCAGAGTTGATGATTCCTGTTTCAATACGACCAGTAGCAACAGTACCACGACCAGTAATTGAGAATACATCTTCAATTGGCATTAAGAAATCTTTTTCAGTTTCTCTTGGTGGCTCTTCAATCCAAGTATCAACAGCTTCCATTAATTCTAAAACTGTATTTACCCATTTCTCTTCTCCATTTAAAGCTCCTAAAGCAGATCCAGCTACTACAGGTCCATTATCTCCATCATATTCATAGAAAGATAATAAATCTCTAACTTCCATCTCTACTAACTCTAGTAACTCCTCATCATCTACCATATCCACCTTGTTTAAGAAAACAACAATACGTGGAATACCTACCTGACGACCTAATAAGATGTGCTCACGAGTTTGTGGCATTGGCCCATCAGTTGCAGCTACAACTAAGATAGCTCCATCCATTTGTGCAGCACCAGTTACCATGTTCTTTACGTAATCGGCGTGACCTGGACAGTCTACGTGCGCGTAGTGACGGTTAGCTGTTGCATACTCTACGTGAGAAGAGTTAATTGTTATACCTCTTTCTTTTTCCTCTGGAGCATTATCGATTTGATCAAAAGCTCTTTGTTCAGAAAATCCTGCATCTGCTAATACTTTTGTAATTGCAGCAGTTAAAGTAGTTTTACCGTGATCTACGTGACCAATAGTACCAACATTTAAGTGGGGCTTCGAACGATCGTAAGTTTCTTTTGCCATGATTATTAATTTTAATTCTTAGTTAAATATATTTAGTGTTACTTTAAATTCTTTTTTAAAAAAACTCTAAAAAAGAGCCAATGACCGGATTTGAACCGGTGACCTCATCCCTACCAAGGATGCGCTCTACCAACTGAGCTACACCGGCCTGGATAATTATTAGAGCGAAAGACCAGGTTCGAACTGGCGACATTCAGCTTGGAAGGCTGACGCTCTACCAACTGAGCTACTTTCGCATACTTTTAAAACTTTTATCATTACTAAAACTTAGCTTTAATAATAAATTCGCTTTAAAAAGTGGGGAGAGCAGGATTCGAACCTGCGAAGTCGTAAGACAACGGAGTTACAGTCCGTCCCAGTTGGCCGCTTTGGTATCTCCCCTTGGTAATTTAAACAATGTTAAAGAACTTCTTTTTTTTATGAGCCGATGAGAGGACTCGAACCTCCGACCTGCTGATTACAAATCAGCTGCTCTAGCCAGCTGAGCTACATCGGCTTTTATTGTCATAAAAAAACAATCCGCTATTTCTAACGGATTGCAAATGTATAAAGTAATTTTAATATTTTAAAACTTTTTTCAATTATTTTTTATCTTTTTATGATACTAATGAATCTCGTTGTTTTTCTTTTGATTTTTTTAAACTCCTTTTTAATGAGTCTACCGCAACACTCACGCCTTCTTCAAAGGTTTTATTTTGTTTTTTTACCATTATTTCATTTCCTGGTATATTTATTTTTATTTCTGTTATTTTATTTTCTTTTTCACTTGTTTTTTGCACTTTTAAAAAAACCTCTACATCAACGATTTTATCATGAAACTTCTCTAACCCTTCTATTTTTTTTTCAATATATTCTATTAAACCTTTATCTGCTGTAAAGTTTACTGACTGCGTGAATACTTTCATAATTTTTTCAATCTTTAGTTTGACTCTCTAGGGTGAGCCTTGTTATATACTTTTTTTATCTGCTCCAAGCTATTATGCGTATACACTTGGGTAGCGGCTAAACTTGAATGCCCTAGCAATTCTTTAACCGAATTTAACGACGCACCGTTATTAAGCAGTTGCGTAGCAAAAGCATGCCTTAAAATATGTGGGCTTTTTTTTGCTTTTGTTGACACTTTACTAAAGTACAAATTTATTACTCGGTACACAAGAGTTTCATATATTTTAACCCCTTTTTTTGTTATTAAAAGTGCCTCTACTGAACTCTTTTCATAATCTCTTTTTAAGCTTAAATACTGATTTAAAGTCTTTAAAACAGACGGCAACACCATCACATACCGCTCTTTATTTCTTTTTCCTAAAACCTTTATGACCTGACGACTAAAATCGATATCTTTTTCTTTGATATTAACCAACTCTATTCTCCTCATACCCGTTGAATACAATAACTCAACAATTAACTTATCTCTTACTGATTCAAAATCTTTACCTTCTCCTAAAACACTCAACACACTTTCAACCTCTTCTTTATCAAATGGCGTTTGTATTTTTTTTTGAACTTTTAATGCCTTATGTTTTGCTAACGGATTTATTTCAATTTCATGTATTTTTTGCAAAAAACTATAAAACGTTTTCAGAGAACTTATTTTTCGATTAATACTTCTGTTCGAAATTTTATTTTCTACAAGAGCAACTATCCAAGTTCTTATTTGATGGTAATGTATTAGTGTTATTTCTTTTTGATCAAATTCTTCTTCACAAAAATCACTAAACGCAATTATATCTCGCTTATAAGCGTTAATTGTATTTTTAGAATAATTTTTTTCACATTCTAAATATCTTAAAAAGGCAACTACAAGCATTTACTCTTTGTTTTTACAAAAATAAATATACAAAAAAACCTGTATTGATATCAATACAGGTTTATATAATATTTGTAAGTAATCATTAACTTACTTCTTCTTTCGTTCTTAATCCTTGAACGTAAGATGCTTTCATCATTTGAGCTCGTTTTACAACAGAAGGTTTATTAAACTGCTTCTTGTCTCTTAATTGTTTTAAGATTTTTACATCTCTAAACTTTCGCTTATAACGTTTTAACGCTCTATCGATATTTTCTCCTTCTTTAATTGGAATGATTAACATGTATTAGCACCTCCCTTCATTGTAGTCTCTAAATTTTTATTTTTAGGACTGCAAATGTACTGAGTATTTTTTAATAAACAACTAATTTATACTGTTTTTAAAAATTTCTTTCAAATACTATTATTTTATCTAAAAAAAACATGTAAATAATTAAGTAGCAGGTTTATATTCTTTTTTATCGATAATCATCTTTGCTATAATCTCTTTTAAAATTTCAGAAGTTCCACCACCTATCGGACCTAAACGACTATCTCTTAATAAACGTGCTAACGGATATTCTTCCATATAACCATAACCACCAAGCAACTGTAAAGCATCGTAAATAACTTCATCTGCCATTTTGGTAGACAACATTTTACTCATACTTGCTTCTTTAACAACATAAACCCCTTCATTTAGTCTTTTTGTGATAGAATAATTATACTCTCTACACATATCTACTCTTGATGCCATTTCTGCAACTTTATGACGCAATGCTTGAAATTTATCTAACGTCTTCCCAAAAGCCTCTCTTTCACTCATATAATTTATCACATAATTTACAGCATACTCTGCTCTTGCATGAGCATTTATAGCCATTATTAAACGTTCTAAAGCAAAATGTTGCATTATATAAGGAAACCCTTTCCCTTCTTCTCCCATTAAATTTTCGGCAGGAATCACGACATTATCAAAAGCAATTTCAGCTGTATCAGAAGCTCTCCATCCTAATTTATCTAATTTAGTTGATGAGATCCCAGGTGTGTTTCTATCAACTAAAAGAATACTCATTCCTTTATGCTTATCCTCTGGATTTGTTTTTGCCGCAACTACCAAATAATCAGAATATACTCCGTTTGTAATAAATGTTTTTGACCCATTAATCACATAAGTATCTTCTTTTTTAATTGCTGTAGTTCGCATACCAGCAACGTCACTCCCTCCAAAAGGCTCTGAAATACATAAACATCCTATTTTATCTCCGTTTATACTCGGAGTTAAATATTCTTTTTTGATTCTATCATCACCTTCTTTATTTAAATGTGTCATTGCTAAATAAGCATGCGCCCACATATTAGCGGCAAAACCTCCTGAGTTAATTTTTTGTAATTCTTCTAAGAATATCACAGTATAAAAAAGATCTAATCCTAATCCTCCATATTCTTCTGGTTGATTTAATCCGAAATACCCCATTTCACCAAACTTCTTCCAAATGAAACGCTCAACGGCTCCATCTTTTTCCCATTTATTTATATGAGGAACTACTTCTTTTTGTAAAAAGTCTTTAAAACTTTGACGAAAAAAGTCATGTTCTTCTGTAAAGTACATACTGTTCATAATTATTTTATTGTTTGTTTATTCTGCTTTCAAATATAAAACTATTCTATCATATTTATCTATAGGAAAACCAGCTATCTTTTTTATTTCTGATATATCTTGAAGTTCTGCTACTTCATCTCTATAATCAAAAATACTTTTACACAAAGCATAATCTATATAAGGTATTTTAAGCACCTCTTTAAATGTTGCGGTATTTATATTTATTGGTATGATTTTTTCTTTAAATTGCTTCTCCTCAATCACCTCCTCTTTATCAGTAGCTTTTATAGAATTTATTAACTTAACTCTTCTTTTTTCTTCTTGAACAACCCAATCAGGAAATTTAAAATTTGGGGATATTTTATTTATTAAACTATCAGACATCTGAGTTACTTGCTGAAACTCATTAGTTGAATTTACAAACCGCCCTTGCTTTCTATATGCATGTAATCTATCAATTTCATCTAAAGACATTCCTAATTGCTCTCCCTTAAAATCAGAAATATAATTTGGGTTAAACTTATATATCTTGAACTTTCTACGTTCAACTTCAATAGCTTTTAAACTGTCAATTTTGTTTTGAAAAAACAATAACTCTTTTGTATTTTCTTTTACTTTTTTACCTGATGAAAAATCAACAAAAAAATAAACTACCTGAAGTAAAACAATAAGTGTTATCAAAAAGAAAACCCCATTTCTTTGGCGTTTGTTATACCAGAAATGGGGTTTAAATATTTTCATTACTCTTAATAACTTACATTATTTAGCAAACTCTTTAATAGCTTTCATATACTTTGCTAACTCTTCTTTTACCTTAGGTGCAAGCATTACAATACCAATCATATTTGGTACCATCATTGCAAAAATCATTGCATCTGAAAACCCTATTACCGAACCTAAACTTGCTGCTGAACCAATAACAACAAAAACACAAAAGATAATTTTATAGGTATATTCCATTTTTTTGCTTCTTCCAAATAAATAAGCCCAACCTTGAAAACCGTAATAAGACCAAGATATCATTGTTGAAAAAGCAAATAACACTACTGCAATTGTTAACACGTATGGAAACCAAGAAATAGCAGATTCAAAGGCTCCTGATGTTAACAAAATAGCTTGTGCATCATTTAACCCTGCATTTGCTGATGTCACATTACCAGTTATAATTAAAACTAAAGCTGTCATAGTACAAACTACAACGGTATCAATAAACGGCTCTAACAAGGCTACTAACCCTTCAGAAGCTGCGTATTTTGTTTTTACAGCTGAATGCGCTATAGAAGCAGAACCTACACCTGCTTCATTTGAAAAAGCAGCTCTTCTAAATCCTTGCACCAATACTCCTATTGCTCCTCCAGCCATACCTTCTGGACTAAAGGCTCCGCTGATAATTTGCGAAAAAGCATCACCAACCATATTTATATTTGCAAATATTACAAATAATGAAGCCGCTACATATATAGCAACCATAAATGGCACAATTTTATCTGTTACTTTTGCTATTTTTTTAATTCCTCCAATAATTACTATACCTACAAGCACAGCCATAACTACTCCAAACAACCATCCTTTACCATGTAAAAGAGATGCTTCACCTCCTGTTATATTTTCAACTAATTGAAATGCTTGATTTACTTGAAACATGTTACCACCTCCAAAAGAACCTCCAATAACAAAAACAGCAAATAATCCTGCTAAAACTTTACCTAATGTTTTATTTTTTAACCCTTTTGTTAAATAATACATTGGCCCTCCATAAACGGTACCATCTGACTCAATATCACGATATTTTACACCAAGTGTACACTCTACAAATTTAGATGCCATTCCTAAAAAACCTGCTACAATCATCCAAAAAGTAGCTCCAGCACCACCAATTGAAACTGCTATTGCAACCCCTGCTATATTACCTAAACCTACTGTTGCTGATAATGCTGCTGTTAATGCCTGAAAATGAGAAACCTCTCCTTCATGATCTTCTATTGCAATTGTCTCTCTATGGTCTCCATCTGTTAAATCACCTGCTCCATGCATAGATTCATGATGATCAAGATCGTCATATTTACCTCGTATTATATTAATAGATGTTACAACCCCTCTAAAATTAATAAACTTAAAATAAAAAGTAAAATAAAGGGCTCCTAATATTAATGGAAATAATACCCAAAAAACTTTTATACCTCCTCCAAAGTCAATTTGATAGAATATTAAATTGACAAACCAGCCTGTAGCGCTACCAAAAACTTCGTCTATTTGTTGATCAATACCTTTTTCTTGTGCAAATGTTAACATCGGTGTTATTAGTAATAACAACGTTAGAAGTTTTTTCTTCATAATTATGTATGTTTGTTTTTTGAATTAGTAGCTCGCAATATCATAAAAAAATGTACTTTCAACAAGTTTTATGCGTTAAATGTAGTTTTTAAGTTAGTTTTTCTTTAAATTTTTGTAAATTTTCTTTAAATGATTTGGGGTAAAAACCCAACTCATTATTTGTTTTACTTAAATCAAAACCTGTTTTAAAAGGTCTCTTTGCTTTTTGATTTAACATTGTTGTCGAAATAGCTTTTATAAATTTTTTATCCAATTTAAAAACTTCAGCTATTTGTTGTGCTATTTCTTGTATACTTAGTAATGTGTTTGATGATATATTAAAAATTCCGAATGCTTTTTTATCTATTGCTATTTTACAAGCCAATGCTAAATCATCAACATAAGTAGGCATACGGTATTGATCGTTAACAATGGTAATTTCTTTTTTTTCTTCTAGTGATTTTTTTACCCACAAAACAATATTGTTCCTTGTCATGTCAAACACTTTTCCATACACTAAAATGGTTCTAAGAATTGTGTAATTTATTTTTGATGCTGTTATTAATTCTTCTGATTTTAATTTAGATAGCCCATAGTAATTTATTGGATTAGGAATATCAGTTTCTTTATAAGGCCCACTTTCTCCATCAAAAATAAAATCTGTTGATATATGAATTAAGTGAATATTTGTTTCTTCTGAATATTCTTTTAAAAACCGAACAACATCAATATTTAAAACATCACAAGCCTGTTTATTTTCTTCACAAGCATCAACATTTGTCATGGCTGCTGTGTTTACAATAACATCAGGACTATATTCTTTAAGCTTTTGTTTAAGTAGTAATTTATCTGTAACATCAATAGAAATGTACTTAAAATCATCTCTTCCACTTCTATTTCCTCCTCTTGAAAAACCAATTACTTTATATTTTTCTTTATCCTGTAATAAAAGATTTACTAAAGTTTGACCTAGCAAACCATTACTTCCTGTAATAACTATGTTTTTCATTAAAATAACTCTCTTAATTTAATTATTTGTTTAGGACGCCCTAAAACAATTAAATTTGCTCCTGCTGTAAGTTTTACAGAAGCATCAGGATTTATGATATATTCTTTTTCCGATGTACGATAACCGATAACTGTACAGCCTGTTTTTTTTCGTAAATCTAAATCTAAAATTGTTCGATTTAAATATTTTTCTGGTAAATTATCTATTGCTATTTCTTCAAGATTTGCAGTAGTATCTCCTTCAATAGTTAATCTATCTACAAATTCAATTACATCAGGTGTAACCACTAAAGATGCCATATGCGCACCCCCTAATTTATCGGGCATAATTACATTATCTGCTCCAGCAATTTTAAGTTTACTATACGATGTTTCTTTTGAGGCTCTACTTATAATTCTACATTTTTTATTTAACTGACTAGCTGTTAATACAACAAACAAATTATCAGCATCCGAAGGTAAAACTGTTATTAAATTAGCCGCGTTTAAAATACCTGCTTTTAATAATGTTTCATCTAAAGTCGCATCACCTTCAATGTTTAAAACTCCGTTTTCATCGAGTTTTTTAACAATTTCTTCATGTTTTTCTATTACAACAACGTCTTTATTATAATTATTTAATTTAGCTATTGCTTGTTTTCCATTTCTACCATACCCACACACAATAGTATGTCCATTTAATTTCTCTATACTCTTTTTCACTTTTTTTATTTTTAGTTGACGAAAAAATTGTCCGCTTATTAAATATTCTGAAAAAGAAGATACAGCATACCCGAATATAAATAAACTAGACAGTATCAATCCAATTGTAAATATCTTTTCTCCTGTACCAAACGGATGTACTTCTCCAAAACCTATAGTAGTTATGGTAATTACCGTCATATACAAGGCATCAATAAAAGAATAATTAAATAAAATAAGGTATCCTCCTACTCCTATCGATAAAATTAAAACTGAAAACAGTATAGCCTTGTATAATCTTGACTTAAATACGAGATTCATCATAAATCAAAAACAGAAGTTCTTTTAGTGTACACCATATCTTTTAATCGTAATAAAAAAGCCAATGTTAAATACACTCCAAATGACAATCCTATGGTTACAAACGATATATAAATAAAAAACAATCGCACATTTGTTGCCCGCATACCTAAACGATCTGCCAACCGAGAAGACACTGCAAAACCATGACGTTCAAAAAAATGACGTACCGCGTGAATAAACTTCATATATAAATAGGTTTTAAATGCAAGATACCAATTTACAATCATTTGTTTACAACATCAGCTATAAAATAAATTTGGTTTTGGTAACTTTGCTTTTTTCGTAAAAAGCACACTTTGAAAGATCAAGAGCACATAGAAGTATACGGAGCCCGAGCTCATAATTTAAAAAACATTGATGTAAAAATTCCTCGTGAAAAACTGGTAGTTATTACTGGTTTAAGCGGGAGTGGAAAATCATCTTTAGCCTTCGATACTATTTATGCCGAAGGGCAACGTAGGTATATTGAAACTTTTTCGGCATATGCACGTCAGTTTTTAGGCGGCCTAGAAAGACCTGATGTTGATAAAATTGATGGTTTATCGCCCGTAATTTCTATCGAACAAAAAACCACCAATAAAAGCCCACGTTCAACAGTAGGAACCATTACCGAAATTTACGATTTTCTTCGCTTGCTGTTTTCTCGTGCCTCGGATGCATACTCATACAATACCAATGAGAAAATGGTGAGTTATTCTGATGAGCAAATCAAACAATTAATTTTAAAAGACTTTAACGAAAAACGAATTGCCATTTTAGCACCTTTAATTAAATCGAGAAAGGGGCATTATCGTGAGCTTTTCGAACAAATTTCAAAACAAGGTTTTGTTCGTGTTCGTGTAGATGGAGAAATAAAAGAGATTGTAAAAGGCATGAAGTTAGATCGATACAAAACTCATGATATTGAGGTGGTAATCGATCGTTTAGCTGTTAATAGTAAATCAGAAAAAAGGTTAGAAGAAACTATAAAAACAGCTTTATATACCGGGAATAATATTTTAATGGTGGTTGATGTTGACGATGAAAAACCACGTTATTTTAGTCGTGAATTAATGTGTCCTACAACCGGAATAGCATACCCTAATCCTGAGCCAAATACATTTTCATTTAACTCGCCAAGAGGCGCTTGTTCACATTGTAACGGACTAGGAACAACAAACCAAATTAACGAACAAAAAATAATTCCAGACCCTACAATTTCAATTAAAAAAGGAGGAATTGTTCCTTTAGGAGAGCAAAAAAATAGCTGGATTTTTAAACAACTACAAACCATTGCCGACAGGCATAACTTTAAACTTACCGATCCGATAGATAAGATTCCATCAAAAGCTATGGATATTATTTTACACGGTGGTAACGAAAAATTTGAAATAAACTCTAAAGACCTTGGTGTAACGCGCAATTACGAAATTGACTTTGAAGGAATCATTTCTTTTATAGAAAATCAATACAAAAATGCCGAAAGCACCTCTATTAAACGCTGGGCAAAAGACTTTATGGACGAAGTTACCTGCGGAACTTGTGAGGGAAAACGATTAAAAAAAGAAGCACTTCATTTTAAATTCAACGATAAAAACATTAGCGATTTAGCACAAATGGACGTTGCCGAATTAGCTAATTGGTTTAAAAACATTGAAAATAGTCTTTCTGAAAAACAATTAATAATTGCTGCTGAAATATTAAAAGAAATTAGAACTAGAATTCAGTTTTTATTAGATGTTGGATTAGATTACTTAACGCTAGACAGAACTTCAAAATCACTTTCTGGTGGAGAAGCCCAACGAATTAGATTAGCAACGCAAATTGGCTCGCAATTAGTTGGAGTTTTATATATTTTAGATGAACCTAGTATTGGCTTACACCAACGAGACAACGAAAAACTAATCAATTCATTAATTAAATTGCGTGATGTTGGTAATTCGGTTTTAGTAGTAGAGCATGACAAAGACATGATTGAGCAAGCTGATTTTGTTTTTGATATCGGCCCAGGCGCAGGAGTTCATGGAGGTGAAATAGTAAGCGCAGGAACTTTTGATGATTTAAAAAAACACAGCACCTTAACAGCTGATTATTTAACTGGTAGAAAAGAAATTGCTGTTCCAAAGGAAAGAAGAGCAGGAAACGGAAATTTTATTAAACTATCCGGAGCATCAGGAAACAACTTAAAAAACGTATCCGTAAAATTTCCTTTAGGACAAATGATTTGTGTTACCGGCGTTTCAGGAAGCGGAAAATCTACTTTAATAAACGAAACCTTATACCCAATTTTAAATGCTCATATTTATCGCGGCGTTAAAAAACCAATGCCTTATAAAAAAATTGAAGGCTTAGAGCATATTGATAAGGTTATTGACATAGATCAATCTCCTATTGGTAGAACTCCACGTTCAAACCCAGCAACCTATACGGGTACTTTTGGCGAAATCCGAAGTTTATTTGCAAAAACTCCAGAAGCCGCAATTCGTGGTTATAAACCAGGTCGTTTTAGCTTTAATGTAAAAGGTGGTCGCTGTGAAACTTGCCAAGGAGGTGGAGTTCGCGTTATTGAAATGAATTTTTTACCTGATGTTCAGGTAGAATGTGAAACCTGTCAAGGAAAACGTTTTAACAGAGAAACGTTAGAAATTCGTTACAAAGGAAAATCGATTTCTGATATTTTAGAGATGACAATTAATGAAGCCACAAATTTCTTTGAACATATTCCTAAAATATACCGAAAATTAAAAACAATTAAAGATGTTGGTTTAGGCTACATCACTTTAGGGCAACAATCCACCACACTATCTGGTGGAGAAGCACAACGTATAAAGTTAGCGTCGGAATTATCGAAAAGAGATACCGGAAATACTTTTTATATTTTAGACGAACCTACCACAGGCTTACATTTTGAAGACATTAGCGTATTAATGGATGTTTTAAATAAACTAACTAACAAAGGAAACACGGTACTTATTATTGAACATAATATGGATGTAATTAAACTTGCCGATTACATCATTGATATTGGTATGGAAGGCGGAAAAAATGGTGGTAATGTTTTAACTACAGGAACTCCTGAAAAAGTAGCCAAACATAAAACCAGTTATACGGCTAGGTTTTTAAAAAAAGAATTAAAAAGCTAACAATACCAACATCAAAACATATAATATGTTAAATAAATGTTAACAGAAATAGGGTTAACCCTATTTCTGTTAGGGTTAACCCTATAACTCAATTAGGGGTATTGGGTATTGACAATACATTTTTTTTCATTTAGATTTACAAGTAAAAAATTACTTTTTACACCTTCTTATGAAAAAAGAAAAAATTACTTTTTTAGTCTTAGATGGCTGTCCGTTAATGTGCGAAGCATATAAAAGCATTATAAATAATACAAACAAGGGAAATACGTATGATCTAAATATAAACCTAATTCATGATCCTAAAATAGCAAACAACTTTATTAATGAGGTTATTAAAAATAAGACTCCGCTTGATATTGTTATTTTAGAACTAAATTTTTCCAAAAAAAATGATGAAAATCAAATTTCTGGAGAGGATATAGCTCTTATAATCAAGAAAACACTTCCCAAAACAAAAATTATTATTTCAACTGCTTCTGATGATAATTTTAGAATACACACAACATTTAAAACCATAAATCCTGAAGGGTTTATATTAAAACGTGACCTTACCTCTAGTGAGTTTAAAAGAGCAATTTATCAAACAATCAATAATGAAGTTTTTTATAGTAAATCTATCTTAAAGTTATTACGAAAAGAGATTTCATCCAATTTTATAATTGATACGATAGATAGAAAAATACTATATGAACTATCAATTGGCGCAAAAATGAAAGATATGCCAAATTACATTCCACTATCTGTAGCCAGTATTGAAAAAAGAAAACGTCACTTAAAGAAAGCTTTTAATGTTAAAGAAAAAGGAGATAGAGAACTAATTTTAATAGCTAAAGAAAAAGGCATTATCTAAAAGTAAGGTTTTCCCTTACTTTTTTTACGGTTTTTAACGCGCTTTTTAAATTTTAAAAAAATAGCTTTGAAAAAATAGAATAACCTCAAAAAACAGCTTTTGAAAAACTCATTAACAAATTTAGTTCAAATACTTTTAAAGAAAAATCAAATTTCGTTTGATAAAGAAGAACTTTCTTTTCAAATACAAAGCCATCCTTCATTCCCAAGTTTACATGCTATAACTGGTGTTTTAGATCATTTCAATATAGAAAATGTTGCAGCAGACGTTCCTATAAATAAAGAAACGCTTTTACAATTACCTGTTTGTTTTTTAGCACAAGTTAAAACAACACAAGGTCAAGACTTGGTTGTCGTTGAAAAGAAAAATACAAGCTATAATATTTACAATACAGAAGGTAAAATACAAAAAAACTCTGAAAGTGATTTCCTTAAAAATTTTACAGGAATTATAGTAGCTGTTGAACAATCAGAAGAAAAAACACTTGTAAAAACAAACTCTAACCCTATAAAAAAACTTGGATTAAGTGTTTTAATCCTTTTAGCAACATTTCTAATTTATAAAAATACTACTTCTTGGTACACTGTTATTCATTTAGTATTATCAGTAATTGGAATTATAACTAGTATTGCTATCATTAAACAAGAATTAGGTTTAAAAACAACCATAGGAAATGCTTTTTGCTCAGGAGCTGATAACAAAAAAGATTGTGATGCCGTTTTAACCTCAAAAGGTGCTAAAGTATTTAAAGGCTATAAATTAAGTGACTTTAGCATTATCTACTTTATTGGATTAACGTTATTAACTTTTATTCAATCTTCAAGTCCTAGAATTTCATATACTATAAGTTTAATAGCTATACCTGTTACGCTATACTCTTTATATTACCAATATGCCGTTTTAAAAAAATGGTGTCTACTTTGCCTAAGTATTGTTGGTGTTTTATGGTTACAAGCTTTAATTCCATTAATTACAGACACCTATATAAATGATTTTATAGTTACCGACTTTGTAACTTTTGGTATGATAATATTGGCTACCTGGCTATTCTGGGCTTATATAAAGCCATTATATTCAAGTGTTAACCAATTAAAAAAAGAAAAAATTGAAAACGTTAAGTTTAAAAGAAACTTCACCTTGTTTGAAACTTTACTACAAAAGTCACCAAAATTAAATACTCAAGTAGAAAACAGTAAGGAGATTATTTTTGGTAATCCTAATTCCAATTTAGAAATCGTACTTGTAACTAATCCTTTTTGTGGACATTGTAAACCTGTTCATAAACATATTGATGAAATATTACATAGATATCATCAAAATGTAAAAATAATTACTCGTTTTACGATAAACTCTAAAAATAAAGAAGATAATTTAGTTAAGATAACAAGTAAATTACTAGAAGTATACGATAAAAAAGGAGATTCGAATTGCTTAAAAGCAATGTCTGAAATTTACGAACACGGAAATACCGAAGCTTGGTTAAAAAAGTGGGGACGTTGCAATGATATAAATTACTATACATCTGAATTAGATAAGGGTAGTAATTGGTGTAAAGAAAACGCTATTAATTTTACTCCTGAAATTTTAATAAACGGAAGATCGTTTCCAAAAGAATATAACCGAACTGATCTAATCTTTTTTATTGAAGAACTAGAAGAAAACGCTAAACCATTAGTAATGGTATAAATGTAAATAAAACAACAAAGCTCTGAAAACAGAGCTTTGTATTTGAACAAAATTCTCTCGCGAAGAATAGACACATAAGGTGAGTGTCTTTAAATGTTCGCCGCAAAAGTAACTTTAATAATTTAATTATGAAAAAATCAATTTTAAATTTTGGAAAAGCTTTAAATAAAATAGAGTTAAAGCAAATTAATGGAGGTAGAGCATGTTCTATAGAGGAAATAAGAAATGGATGTCGCCCTGGCCCAAGAGGTTACGGTTGCTACTGCTAATCATTTAAAAAATTATTTTTTAATAGTACTTTTTAAAACTTTATTAGCTAGGGTTAATTAACTCTGGCTAATAAATAAAATATTTTTTTTGAAAAAATTCCCAAATTACCAACAAACTGAAGCCAAAGATTGTGGCCCTACTTGTATTAAAATCATAGCCAAACACTATGGTAAAACTATTAACACACAACAATTACGTAGCTTAAGCGAAACTACTCGTGAAGGAAGTAGCTTACTTGGGTTAAGTGACGCTGTTGAATCTATGGGTTTTAAATCTTTAGGTATTAAACTAGCTTTTAACAAACTTAAAGAAGCACCTCTACCCTGCATACTTCATTGGAATAAAAATCACTACGTGGTTCTTTACAAGATAAAAAAAGACACTATTTATATTTCTGACCCTGCCCATGGTTTAATTTCTTTTACAAAAAAAGAGTTTATTCAATCTTGGATTGGTAACAATGCCGGTGAAAATACAGAAGAAGGAATTGCGTTATTGGTTGAACCTACTCCTAAGTTTTATCAAGAAGAATTTGAAGAAGATGAAAAATTTGGATTCTCATTTATATTCAAATACTTATTCAAGTATAAAAAATTTATAGTTCAATTGATTATTGGACTATTAGCTGGTAGTTTATTACAGTTAATCCTTCCTTTTTTAACACAAAGTATTGTTGATGTTGGTATAAAAAACCAAGATTTAAATTTTGTTTACTTAATATTATTCGCGCAACTATTTCTCTTTATAGGAAAAGCATCCTTAGAAATCATTAGAAGTTGGATTTTATTGCATTTAAGTACTCGAATAAACATTTCGTTAATCTCTGATTTCTTTATCAAATTAATGAAACTACCTATCTCCTATTTTGATGTTCGTATGACAGGAGATTTATTACAAAGAATTAACGACCACAAACGTATCGAACGAATTTTAACAACCTCTTCTTTAACTGTTTTATTTTCTTTTTTTAACCTAATTATTTTCAGTTTAGTTTTAGGGTATTATAGTTTACAAATATTCGGAGTATTTGTTTTAGGAAGTGTTTTATACTTTGGTTGGGTCTTGTTTTTCTTCAAAAAAAGAAAAGAATTAGATTACAAACGATTCTCTCAGGTAAGTCAAGAACAAAGTAAAGTTATTGAACTTATTAACGGAATGCAAGAAATTAAGCTCCACAATGCAGAAAGACGCATGCGTTGGAATTGGGAGTATGTTCAAGCTCGTTTATTTAAAGTTGCTACTAAGAGTTTGGCTTTAGAACAAACACAAAGTGTAGGTTCTAACTTTATCAATGAGCTAAAAAATATGTTTATAACCATTTTATCAGCTAAACTTGTTATTGATGGAGACATTACTTTAGGAATGATGATGGCTATAAGCTATATCGTTGGTCAATTAAACGGACCAATAACGCAATTAATAAATTTTATGCGTGATGTACAAGACGCTCAAATATCTATTGATAGATTAGGGGAAATTCACAATATGGAAGATGAAGAAAAACCTGAAGATGAAAAAGTAACTCATATCCCTGAAAAAAAATCTATAAAACTTAGCAATATCTCTTTTAGATATACAGGAGGTTTGGAGCCTGTATTAAAAGATTTATCCTTAGAGATTCCTGCCAATAAAACCACCGCTATAGTTGGGGTTAGCGGAAGTGGAAAAACAACCTTAATGAAATTATTGCTTGGTTTTTACCAAGTAGATTCAGGAGATATAACTATTGGAAATTTTAATTTAAAAAATATTTCACAAAAAGAATGGAGAAGAAACTGTGGCGTAGTCATGCAAGAGGGCTATATCTTTAATGACTCCATTGCAAAAAATATTGCTGTTGGGGAAGATTATGTTGATAAAGATAAGCTAGCGCATGCAATAAACGTTGCTAACATAAATGACTATATAGAAGGATTGCCATTAGGGTATAACACAAAAATAGGTAGCGAAGGAAACGGATTAAGTACAGGACAAAAACAACGATTATTAATTGCTAGATCTGTATATAAAAATCCAAAGTTTTTATTTTTTGATGAAGCCACTAGTGCATTAGATGCTAATAACGAGAAAGTAATTATGGGAAAATTAAATGAATTTTTCTCTAATAAAACAGCAGTTGTAATTGCTCACAGATTAAGTACTGTAAAAAATGCTCATCAAATAGTAGTGCTAGACAAAGGAAAAATTATCGAAAAAGGAACACACGAAGAGCTCATTAAACTAAATGGAAGTTATTATCATCTAGTAAAAAATCAATTAGACTTAGGTAAATAAAATATAAAATCTTCATTACGATAAGAGAAACGACGAAGTAACTTTATTAATTTAGAGCAAAATTGTTTCGTTTTACTCACAATGGCAAAAAAAATCTCTCGCGAAGAATAGACACAAACCTTGAGTGTCTTTAAATTTTCAAGGATTTAATCAATTTATAAATTATTTTAAAATGAAAAAATCAATTTTAAACTTAGGTAAAGCTTTAAATAAAGCTGAACAAAAACAAATTAATGGAGGAGATTGCGAAAATTACGACCCACACACAAGAACTTCTACCAGAGGTGCATGTGACCCTAATAGCATATTTTCTAGACCAATAGAAGAATAAGAATCTCAAGAAATGCAACAAAGTTTTGTTAATTAAAACAAACCTCAAATATCTTTTAAATAAATAACAATGATGAAAAAATCAATTTTAAACTTAGGTAAAGCTTTAAATAAAGCTGAACAAAAAAACATCTTAGGAAATGGTCCAACTCCAACTCTTCAAGTATGTCAATGTTTTATTACCCCAGGAATACCTGACTCTTTGCCTTGTGACTGGAAGGGGCGTCATCTTAATTGTGACACTATAGTTTGGGAACTGTAGAAAAAAACACTCCATCATGAATTAAGTGAAAGTTCAAATTAAGAAAATAAAAATTTATGCTACAAAAATGATTCTTTTAGGAAGTTATCATGATTATTTTAACTAAGTCAATAACTTTTATCATCATTGTGGCAAACATGGATACACACTAAATTAATACTAAATAAGAGAGAGCTACCCCTCTCTCTTTATTTAATTTTTTAAAATGAAAAAAATTATTCTTCTCTTTTTTTATATCACTAGTTGTTTTTCACAAAAAGCGCTTCACGAAATTCCTTTTAACCTAGTTAATAATAAAATATATTTAAATGTTATAGTTAAGAACAGGGCCTTAAAAATGATACTTGACACAGGTGAATACGGAACGGTGTTTAATATAAAAAATCCTGTTTTAAAAAAAATAAATCAAAGAGTTATCTATAAAACCCCTTTACAACTTAATATTAATAACTTAATAAAAAAAGTAAATCTTATAAGGTTTAATAATCTAAATAAATATTTAGATGAGTACTGTGATGGTATATTAGGTATCGATTTTTTTAAAGATTATATACTAGAAATTAATTATCACAAACAAGTGATTAAACTGTACGATAGTCAAGACGAAAACATTAAAAAAAATTATTTAAAATTAGAAACTAAACAAAACAATAAAAACATAGAGCTTTACAAAAGATTTACAACAAAATTAGAGATATCAACAGTTAATGGTAAACAAATATTTGGTGATTTTATTATTGATACTGGTAGCAGCAGAGGTATTACTACAATTAACTCTTTTCAAAAACTAAAAAATACTGAATCAATTTTCAGTATTAAAACAGCAAATGCTAGTCCTCATGGATTTAACTCACCTCAATACTTTAAGATAAAATCATTAACTTTTAACAAAAGAAAATATCCTTTTTTAATTATTGACAACAATGAAGATGTAAGAATAGAAAACAAAAATACACCTATTTTTAAAGGAATTATTGGCGGGAAATTTTTAAAAAATTTTAACATAATAATTGATTTTAAAAAATCTCAGGTATTTATCAAAGAACTTGATTTTAAAAGAAATCATAATTTCATTACAGATGGTGTTAAACTAAAAGACTATAGAAAAAAAGGTGAAAAAATAACCATTGCAAGTATAATTGAAGAAACTGGTAAAAACCTACAATTAAACGATAGAATACTAAAGATAAACAATGTTAAAATAAATAAAATTGACATAAACAAATATCGTTTAAACAAAAATAAAATAGGATCGGTTAATTATTACACAGTAAAAAGAGGCAAGCGTATTTTACAATTTAAAAAGACTGTAAAAAACTTTAACACCTCCTTATAAAAAAATTCTCTCGCGAAGAATAGACATAAACCTTGAGTGTCTTTAAATGATCAGGGATTTGATCAAAATTAAATTATTTTAAAATGAAAAAATCAATCTTAAACTTAGGAAAAGCTTTAAACAAAGCACAACAAAAACAAATTAATGGTGGTTTCGATTGCAGTCAATTCCCTTTTGGCATTTGTTTTGGTCCTGTACCAGGATGCTTGCCTTGTAATCAAATGCAAAACTACCCTGGAGCAAGTAGGTGTGCTTTGATGCATACTAGTTGTGATTCTGGTGAACTTAACTAAAAGACTAACATGAAGGAAGATAATATTACATTCTATAAACACCTACTTCCTTCATTAATTTAGAGGAGAATAATATTCTCCTCTTTTATAATTATTAAAAAAATATGCCAGAAAATAATCAAGACATAGAAATACGTAGTGAAGAAGTACAAGATATACTAAACCAAGTACCAAATTGGATGATTCGTTGGGGTAATACGTTATTTCTTAGCTTAATAATAATGATTTTATTTATAACATGGTTTGTAAAGTACCCTGATATTATAAGTACTGAAGCAATGATTACCACCTCTTTTCCTCCTGAAAAGTTACACGCAAAATCTTCAGGTAAATTTGAAGTATTTTTAACCAGTGAAAATAAAAACGTATCTGAAGGTGAAGTACTTGCTGTTATAGAAAATAGTGCTATATATGATGATGTCTTATTATTAAAAAACATATGCGATACAATAAAAATAAATCAAGATAATTTTTCCTTTCCTATCAACAAACTACCCTTTTTAATTCTTGGAGACATTACAAGTAGTTATTCTCAATTTGAAAACAACTACTCTGAATATATTTTAAATAATAAGTTAACCCCATTTAAGTCAGAAAGTTTTGCCAACAGAATGTCTGTAATTGAAGCCAAAGGAAGGTTGCAAATTTTATTATCACAAAAAGAATTAAACAAAAAAGAATTAGAGTTTAAAAAAATAGACCTTAATAGAAGTAAAAAAATGTTTACAAAAGGGGTAATATCTGCAAAGCAAAAAGAACAAAAAGAAATAGATTTTTTACAAGCAAAGAGATCTTATAAAAGTATTGAAGCTTCTATTTCTCAAATTAGAGAATTAATAAATAATTCAACAAAAAATTTAAAAGGAACCGTTATCAAAAAAACTCAAAATGATAGCCGTTTAAAAAAGAAAGCTATCCAATCTTTTCTTTACTTAAAAAAAGCCATAAAAGATTGGGAAAAACAATACGCATTAACATCTTCTATAAATGGTAAAGTTTCTTTTTTATCCTTTTGGGATAAAAATCAAACTGTAAAAACAGGTGATTTAATATTTACAGTTATTCCTACCAAAAACAATTATTTTATAGGAAAAATTAAAGCCCCTGCTACAAATTCAGGAAAAATAAAAAAAGGGCAAAAAGTGCAAATAAAACTACTAAACTATCCTTCTGATGAATTTGGAGAATTAAATGGAGAAATACTTTCCATTTCACAAATTCCGAACGAACAAGGAAATTACCTAATAAATGTTAAACTACCTCAAGATTTAAAAACTACTTACGGTAAAAAAATAGTATTTAAACAAGAAATGAAAGGTAGCGCAGATATTATAACTGAAGATTTACGCCTGATAGAGCGTTTTTTCTATCAACTAAGAAATATTGTTAAATAAAAAATTCTTTCGCGAAGAATAAACATAAACCTTGAGTGTCTTTAAAAGATCAAGGATTTAATCAAAATCAGCACTAAGAACCTAACCTATTTTTATCATAATAAAAGCGAACTTAAAATTCTATTTTTTATTTTTTCAATAGTTTATTTACTAAAAAGAACTAAATTAGCAAGCTTGTTAAAATTATAAACTTAGCAACACAAACTGTTATAATAACTATAAAAGAAATACGAACATGAGTCCGAACGATGACAGAAAAATAACCGAAAAACTACAACCAAAAACTTGGAACGAAATAAAAACAAATGATTCTTGGGCTATTTTTAAAATTATGGCCGAATTTGTTGAAGGATACGAGAAATTAAGTAAAATTGGTCCTTGTGTATCTATTTTTGGTTCAGCACGAACAAAAACTGATGATCCTTATTATAAACTAGCCGAAGAAGTAGCTTTTAAATTAACACAAAACGGATTTGGAGTAATCACTGGTGGTGGCCCAGGTATTATGGAAGCCGGTAACAAAGGAGCCCGAAGAGGAAAAGGAACTTCGGTTGGCCTAAACATTGAGTTACCATTTGAACAACACGATAACCCTTGGATTGACCGCGATAAAAACTTAAACTTCGATTACTTTTTTGTACGCAAAGTAATGTTTGTAAAGTACTCACAAGGTTTTGTTGTAATGCCAGGAGGTTTTGGTACTATGGATGAACTTTTTGAAGCAATTACTTTAATTCAAACCAATAAAATTGGTCGTTTTCCAATCGTTTTAGTTGGTAAGAAATTTTGGGGTGGTCTGTTAGATTGGATTAAAAACACCTTATTAGAAGAAGGTAACATTAGTGAAAAAGATTTAAACTTATTTAGAGTTGTTGACACTGCTGATGAAGCCGTAGAACATTTTAATAAATTTTACACAAAATATCAATTAAAACCTAATTTCTAAAATAATTATCTTTAGGGCTTGTTAAATAAATAACAAGCCTTTTTATTTTAAATTTGAAACAAAAAAAACTCCTTTTATTATCTTTTATATTATTGTGCTGTCATAACTTAATAGCACAAACAAACGCTATTGATATAAAAGCAAAATTAAATGTTAAAAATGATTTACTTCATATTCAACAAAAAACAGTCTTTTACAACAATTCTTCTGTAAATTTAAACACTATTTTTTTACATAATTGGGCTAACAGTTTTAAAAACAATAAAACACCTTTAGCAAAACGTTTTATTGAAGATTATAAAAAGGATTTTTTCTTTGCTAAACAAAAAGACAAAGGATACTCAAAAATTCACAGGCTATCTATAAATTTTAAACAAGTTAAATTTAAAGAACAACAATCAGACATTATTAAAGTTGATTTACACAAAACTTTAAAACCAAATGATAGTATAATATTAACAACTACCTATACTGTAAAAATCCCTAACGCTAAATATACAGGGTACGGAAAAACAAAAACAGGATATCATTTACGTTTTTGGCATCTTATTCCTGCTGTTCATCAAAAACAATGGAAACTACAAAGTAATTTAAATTTGGATGATTTATATCAAAACTTATCCAATTATAAAATACATATAAACATACCTCAAAAATACATTTTTAAAAGCAATCTAAATCAGATAAAAGAAAAAGGCAAAACACGTACCAACTACTACTTAACAGGTAAAAAGAAAAAAGATATTATTCTTCATATCGACTCTATTAAAACCTTTATTACATTTAAAACAAAAAAGAAAAGAATAAAAACAGATCTTTATTTAAATAAAATTTCAAAAGATACCACTGTTAAAATTATAAATAAACAACTTAATTTTATTGAACAATTTTTAGGAAAAAATCCTCATAAAGAAATACTTGTTGACGCAACTACTGTTAATAAAAATTCTTTGTATGAAATATATGGGTTACCTAAAATATTAAAACCTTTTCCTAAAAATTTCAGGTGGGAGATTAATTTTTTTAGAGCGCTTTCAAAAAAATATCTTGAAGATGTGTTAATCACGGATAAAAGAACAGATTATTGGCTTACTGAAGGCGTAGAAACTTTTTTAATGATGAAATATATTGAAAAATTTTACCCAAAAATTACTGTTTTAGGTAAATATTCAAAATATTGGCCTATAAAAACCTATAACATTTCAAAATTAAAACAAAACGATAAATATAGTCTTGTATATCAGTTTAGTGCACGTAAATTTTATGATCAATCTTTAACAACTTCTTCCGACTCTCTTTCAAACTTCAATCGTAAAATAGTAAGCCCATACAAAGCAGGTTTAGGATTACTTTATTTACAAAAATTTATTGGAGGAGACACTTTAGTAAAATCTTTAAAAGAATTTTACGCAAAAAATCAATTAAAAATAAGTCATAGCAGTAGTTTTAAAAAAATACTAACAAAAAATACTTCAAAAAATTTAAACTGGTTTTTTAACGACTACATAAAAACTAATAAAAAAATTGATTACAAAATATCAAACGTTGTAAATACTAAAAATAAAGACTCCTTATTAGTTACAATTAAAAATAAGAGAAATTTTCCTTCTCCTTTTTCTCTATATGGAATAAAAAACAAAAAAATTAAATTTAAAAAATGGATTAGCGGTACTGACTCTACAAAAACAATTAAATTAAAAAAAGGTAACTTTAACAAACTTGCTTTAAATTACGAGAACTCTTATCCAGAATATAATTCGCTAGACAATTTTAGAAGCACCACTAACAAGTTAATTAACAAACCATTACAATTTCGTTTTTTTAAAGACATTGAAAACCCATATTACAATCAATTATTTTATTACCCAGATTTTAAATACAATTTATATGACGGATTAATCGTTGGTGTTAACATTAATAATAGATCTGTGGTAAACCATAATCTAGAGTTTAGTATAACACCTAATTACAGCACAAAAAGCAAAAAATTTACAGGATCTTACGCTTTTTCCTATAATCACTTTTTCAAACAATCACAACTCTATAAAATCCGTTATAGTTTTAGCGGGAGTAGTTTTCATTATGCTCCAAAACTTAAGTACAATGCCTATATCCCTTCTATAAACTTTCAATTTAGAAGAAAAAACCTTCGTGAAAATGGTATAAAATTATTAACCGCTAGATTAATTAGCGTAAAAAAAGAAATCGAACCTAACCAACCTTTAAAAGAAAGTGATAAATATAATATTTTTAATTTAAGATATATTCGTTCAAAATTTGATGCTATTAATAGAACTACCTATGCAATAAACACCGAATTTAATGCTAGTTTTAGTAAAGTAACTACTGATTTTCGTTATCGTCGATTTTTTTCAGCTGATAGAAGTTTTGATATTCGATTTTTTGGAGGCTTATTTTTACACAATAAATCTGAAGGTGATTATTTTAGCTTTGGATTAAACAGAGGTTCTGATTATTTATTTGAACAAAACTTATTTGGGCGATCAGAAAACGAAGGAATTTTTAGCCAACAATTTGTAATAGATCAGGCAGGTTTTAAATCTAAATTTAACAAACCATATTTTTCTAATCAATTCATAGCATCAATAAACACAAGTGTTAGTGTATATAAATGGGTCGAAGTTTATAACGATTTTGCAATATTGAAAAACAAAAATCATTCTCCTAAATATTTTTATGAAAATGGAGTGCGCTTAAATTTTATTCCTAATATTTTTGAACTTTACTTACCTGTTTATACAAACGAAGGTTTTGAAGTAAACCAAAAAGCTTATCCATCAAAAATTCGATTTATCGCGACTACAAGTATTGATCAAATTTATAATTTTCTACGAAGAGGTTTATTATAGATACTTCAACAAATCTTGTTTTTTTACTGTTTTTTTGAAGAATAATCAATGAAAACTCAAATTTTTAAATTTCAACTAAAAAAACTATCTTTGTAACCATTCCAAAATTAGAAGATTATGTCGCAAAATACCGAAACAGCTAACACTCAACAACTTTCTTTTCAAGATTTTAAAAATGAAGTTTTAAATGACTATCGAATTGCTCGTATAAGCAGAGAATGTAGTTTATTAGGACGTAGAGAAGTTTTAACAGGTAAAGCAAAATTCGGAATTTTTGGTGACGGAAAAGAAGTACCACAATTAGCTATGGCTAAAGCTTTTCAAAATGGTGATTTTAGATCTGGTTACTACCGTGACCAAACCTTTATGATGGCTATTGACCAATTAACACCTCAACAATTTTTTGCCGGACTTTATGGACATGCTGATATTAATGTTGATCCAATGTCTGGAGGTCGTCAAATGGGAGGGCATTTTGCAACACACTCTTTAGATGAAAATGGAGAATGGAAAAACCTTACAGGCCAAAAAAATTCTTCTGCAGATATCTCTCCAACTGCTGGTCAAATGCCTCGTTTGTTAGGATTAGCACAAGCGTCAAAAATTTACCGTAACGTTAAAGGGTTAGAAAGTTTTACAAATTTTTCTAATCAAGGAAACGAAGTTGCCTGGGGAACCATAGGTAATGCAAGTACTTCTGAAGGATTATTTTTTGAAACTATTAATGCCGCAGGTGTTTTACAAGTGCCAATGGTTATGAATGTTTGGGATGATGAATACGGAATTTCGGTACATGCAAGGCATCAAACAACAAAAGAAAGTATTTCTGAAATTTTAAAAGGGTTTCAAAAAGAAAACGATACAAATGGTTATGAGATTTTTGTCGTAAACGGATGGGATTATGTGCAATTAATTGACACTTATAATAAAGCATCAAAAATTGCGAGAGAACAACACATTCCTGTATTAATACACGTAAAAGAATTAACACAACCTCAAGGACACTCTACGTCTGGCTCACATGAAAGATATAAATCTGCCGAACGTTTACAGTGGGAGCAAGAATTTGATTGTATTGCTCAAATGCGAAAATGGATTTTAGAATTCGAATTACAAGATGAAGATGGAGGTGTTTTAAAATTTATTGATTCTGAAGAAGAGTTACAAAAAATAGAAAAAGAAGCTAAAAAAGAAGTAAGCAAAGCTAAACGTGATGCTTGGAGTGCTTATACAAATGAAATAAAAGCTGAAGTTACTGCTGCCGTTGATTTATTAGAAATAATAGCTCAAAAAAGTAACAACGGATCATTTATTACAAAGTATAAAAATGATTTAGCTGCCATAAGCGAACCTATTAGAAAAGATATTTTAGTAGCTACTCGTAAAACTTTACGTTATTTAAAAGATGAAAATTTTACCGAAAAAATAACATTACAAAACTTTATTAAAACAGCAATTAAAGATGCTGGCGTAAAATTCTCTGCGCACTTATTAAGTGAAACAGCTTTAGCTACTGATAAAATTTCATCAAAAGCACCAACTTACGCAGCTGAAAAAAACATGGTTGACGCTCGTATTGTTATGCGTGATAATTTTGATGCTATATTTAAAAAATATCCTGAAACTTTAATTTTTGGTGAAGATGCTGGATATATTGGTGATGTAAATCAAGGATTAGAAGGTTTACAGGAAAAATATGGTGAATTAAGAGTTTCAGATACTGGTATTCGTGAAGCAACAATTTTAGGTCAGGGTATTGGAATGGCAATGCGTGGTTTACGTCCAATTGCTGAAATTCAATATTTAGATTACCTTTTATATGCTTTACAAATTATGAGCGACGACTTAGCAACACTTCGTTACCGTACTTTTGGTAAACAAAAAGCACCGTTAATTATTCGTACACGAGGACACCGTTTAGAAGGAATTTGGCATTCAGGTTCTCCAATGGGTGGAATTATAAATAATATTCGTGGAATTCATGTACTAGTTCCTAGAAACATGACCAAAGCCGCTGGTTTTTACAACACGCTATTAGAAGGTGATGATCCTGCTTTAGTAGTAGAGTGTTTAAATGGATATCGCTTAAAAGAAGAGTTACCAACAAATTTAGGTGAATTTAAAACTCCGATTGGTGTTGTTGAAACCATAAAAGAAGGAACTGATATTACTGTTATTTCTTACGGATCTACACTTAGAATTGTAGAAGAAGCCGCTAAAGAATTATTACAGGTTGGTATTAATATAGAAATTGTAGATGCACAAAGTTTATTACCTTTCGATTTAAACCACGACACTGTAAAATCGGTTATAAAAACAAACCGTTTATTAGTAGTTGATGAGGATGTTCCTGGTGGAGCTTCTGCTTATTTATTACAAGAAATTGTTGAAAATCAAAACGGATACAAATATTTAGATAGTAAACCTCAAACATTAACAGCAAAAGCACATAGACCTGCTTATGGTACTGATGGAGATTATTTCTCTAAACCATCTGCTGAAGACATTTTTGAAAAAGTTTATGAAATTATGCACGAAGCAAATCCTGTGGAATTTAAGAGTTTGTATTAAGCTGAATAATAAAATTAAAAATCCCAAACTAGTTAGTTTGGGATTTTTTATATCACTTTAAACTGTGTTACAAAATCATCTTTAATATCTTTATAGCTATTCGTACAATATACATGATCTATAGTTTCTTTTAATTCATCAAAACCATAGTTAAATTGTGCATGCGTTACATATAAAGAAACATTTAATGCTCCTTGTTTTTTTAATGCTTCTGCTAAAAATTTAAACGTCCTTCCTCCATCAGCTAAATCATCAACAATTAAACATTCTTTCCCCTTTACATCTCCCTGGATACTTATTACAGGTACTCCGTTTATTCTTACTTTATTTGACGGAACCAAATCTGCATTTAATTTTTCAGCTATTTCATGCGTAGTTTTATAAGCGCCTGCATCTGGACTTATTAATATTGGATTTCCAATTTTAAGATATGCTTCCTTAACGTATTCAAAATTCTTTAATTCAACCGAATTATTAATTAAAGCTAAACTAATTGAACTATGTGGATGCAATATTTCAACTCTATCAAAATTTAGTGAATTAATAAAATTTGCTATTACTTTTAAATCGAAAGATTCACCAATATTAAAACGCCTGTCAGATCGCTGCCCAATTAAACAAGTAATTGTTAATATTGCTATCGCGTTTTTATTTGTAGTGTTTACAGCATTCCATGCTTCTTTTACAGCTGCTATTCTAAATAAATCTTCGTAAGAATTCCCTCTAATTTTAATATGTAAATCTCCCGCTTCTATAATTTTAGCAGCAACTTGCCCATCTTTAAATTTCTTTATTTCGTATTTCATAACTTAAATTTTATACACTTTCATTTATACGTCCTCTAACATCTTGTAATGTTACCTCATTTAAAAAGGCACCGTCTTTATATATGATTTGTAACTCACCTTGCTCCTCCTCTTCAACAGAAGCTTGATCTATTAAAACATATTCATTATCAACCAAATCTACTTTTACCAATCCTTTTGCCGATTTCTTTATTCCGTCATCTGTAATTGGGTCTTTAAAAATTTCTCTTCGTTCACCATTAACAACAACAGATGTTGCTTTCATTGCAAATCCAAAAGTATCTCTTGTGTTAAATTGGTATGTAAAAGAACCAATACCCAAAACAACATTTGTTGATGCAAACCCTTTATCGTGTAATCTTTTACATATTTGTTCAGCTCTTTCTGTGGTTATACTATCTCCATAAATAGCACCAATATGCGCATCTAAAACTTTAAAACCTTCTTTATTTATAGTACCTCCAAAAATATCCCAAAGTAATTCTACTACTCCTTTTTCTTGTGGTGTTGTTCCGTTTATACTTTGATTCTCTCCACAAATAATGTCTACTGGATCTCCACTATCAGGTCTTATTACCAATTTACCATCTCTAGATAAAACCTCTTCTTTTAATTTTGGTAAATAATCAGTAAGCACTTTCCATAAATCCCAAGTATCACTTACTACAGATAATATTCCTGTTGGATACGTATTCATTAATGCTCTAAATGTACCTATTTCATCATCTTTTGTTCCAGCACACATTACAGAATGTTCTGTTGCATTTACAGATCCAACTACAAATCCTTTTGCATTGTAATATTTACGCAATCCACTAATAACAGGAAGCGTGTCTGACCCCATAAAAACACTTGCATGTCCCATACCTGAAGATAAGGCACTTTGTAAACCTCCCATTCCTCTCATAGAAAAATCGTGTCCTTGAAAATCAATAAAAGCAACATTTTCGCTATCGGTTAATAATGCCCACTTTTTAAAGATTCGTTTATATAAAATTGCTATTGTAGCCGATGTCATTGGTTGCCATAGCATGGTAGATAATATGGTTTCTAAAAAATTAGTAATCCAATAAAAATCTTTATGTGTATTTACAACAGTAAGCATAGGTACTCTAATTGGTACCTCTACGCCTTCTGGTAATGATTTAACTTGTATTGGTAAATATTGTAAATCATGTAATTGTTCGTAATGAGTTACATCATATTCAGCTCCTAGATATAAAGAAAGTTCTTCTTTGATTTCGTTACAAACTTCTTCTTTATTTTTCGAAAAAAAATTGTCGTTAAAATAATCGTGTAACCATTTAATAACATATTGCTGCCCGAAAGAAACTACTTTATCACACCCTTTAGGTGCATATTTATTACTTCTTGGTGTCCAATTAGAATAAACTTCTTCTGTTCCTTTTGGGTATTGTTGGTGGTGTCCTGTTTTATAACCGTCGGTTAATAATAATCCATTCATAGAAATAATGTTTTAATTTGCGTTATTACAACACAAATATATAATGTATTTTAATCTTAAACTAGTTTTATTTGCGTTATTTTTACACAAATAACATAAACCACTATAAACAAGTGATTAAACCTCGAAAATAATCCCTTCTTTTTTAAGTTGAAAGTATCTTTTTTTATTAAACTGGAATAAGTTTGCAGGTCTACCAGAGCCTTTTGACACTTTTTCGTCAAGCTCGTCAAGTACATTTAAACCAATAATCTTCTTCCTAAAATTTCTTCTATCAACAGCTCTTCCTAAAAGGGTTGTGTATAATTTTTCTAAATCTGAAAACGGAAACTTTGCATCAAGTAATTCAAAACCTAAAGGCTCATAAGTAATTTTCCCTTGTAATCTTTCTATAGCAGCTTTCAGTATTTCTTTATGATCAAAAGATAAATCTGGTAATTCGTCAATATTAAACCACTCTGCTTGTTCAGCGTCAGTTGATGCCTGTACTCTAAATTCATTAGGGCGTACTAATCCAAAGTAAGCAACAGATACTACTCTTCCTCTAGGATCTCTATCTGGTAATCCAAATGTATACAACTGCTCTAAATAATTAATCTTTACTCCTGTTTCTTCTTTAAGTTCTCTCTCCACAGCTTCTTCTAATGATTCTGTATTTAAAACAAAACCGCCAGGTATTGCCCATTTACCCTTAAAAGGTTCGTATTTTCTTTTAATAAGTAATATTGATATAACACCTGCTTCATAACCAAAAACAACTGCATCTACTGATAATTTTATGGCTTGCTCACTCATATATATGTGTAATTTATACACAAAAATAGTTAAATTTATGCTCTCAACAAATGATTACCTATCGCACACTGTAAACAATGTTTTTCTGCGCAATAATTATTTTTAAGTTCTAATAACGCTTGACTATCAAAAGCGCTGGTTACATCAATTTTTAAATCTGAAAATTTGTTAATAATTGAATTCTTTTCTGGTTTAATTTGCTTAATTAATTTAAAAAAGTCTTCTTCATTAACTTCTTCTCCCTTACTTTGTTTGTATACAAATTGTAACGGTATAATGGTATTTATCAATAATAAATCAACAAATGATTTTGTGAGTTTTTTCAATGTTTTTTTTGATCCGGTCTCAAACGTATAATGTTCTTTCCAAAAATCATTTACTTCAACTGAAAATAACTTATAAAAATCTTCTATTTTATTTAATTGCATTAATTTAGAAAACAAATTTTGATGTTTATGAAACAATGCCACTAATTGAGCAATTCGAATGGTTGGAAAATTTGTGGGGCGCATTCTAAAAAACTGAAATAAATTATTTGCAATGGGTTCTAGATTATGTTTATGCTTTAAGTAATTATACTCTTTTTTTAATTGAATGAAGTATTCATTTTCAACATCCTTTTCTAAAAAACCTGCTTGACCAAATAATAAAGCAGAAAGCTCCTGTTCGTTAAAGCAAACTTTTCTTAGCGTAGAAAAACTAAACGATTGCACTAATTGTAAAAAAGCGTCTCCATTAATTTTTAACCCAAAATTTTTAGCTAATAATTGAAATAATACAGCTTCATAATCATTATTTGAGCGCGATAATAATTCTTTTATTAAAACTGATTTATTTTCTAACCGTTCTAGGTACAATCGCTCTAACCAATTACTCATTAAAAATGAATCAACATTAACTATCTCCTTTTCACAAGGAATCCAACGTAATGTTTTAGAAAATAAATTTTGATAATTACCCAATAAATCTTCATTAACTAAACTCTTTAACTGAAGCGTTGGCATAGGTTTATTATTTTTCATAAATACTTCACAATCGTGCCGCCAAACTATATGCAAAATTACAGCATCATAATTCTCATCTTGTTCGTGTTTATGCGCATACCAATCGGAAGAATTAATATGAATTTCAATATTACCAACCCATAATTGATCGTTTATTTTTAACTGAGCATTTAAAAAATCAGGGCCAGCATTTGTATTACGAACACCAGCTTTAACTATCTGAATAGTTTCATTTAATTCAGATTTCAAATTATTTGCATCAAACAATTTGTATTGCCACATAAAATGTAGAAATTCTTCTTTCATAACCGTAAATTAGCAATTATTTTACGACTATCAAGATATGAAAAATATTTACAAATCACTTTTTATCAGCGGGTTTCCCGTTTTTTCTTTAATTATTTTTATAAAAACAATTATAAATATTGATTTTAATATCAATGAAATAGGACTCTTAATTTCATCTCTTACTGTTATTGTTTTCTTTTCGATGTTATTTATAAAACCAGTAGCTAGAACAACGAAAAATTTACAATTCTACTCAACTTTTATAGTTATCGGTTTTGTTTTAAATCTTTTTAATTTCGAACAAAAATCGCTTCTTATAGCGGTAATTTTAACTTTAGGTTGGTTAGCATATTTAACTTGGTATTCTTCTTTTAATTTTAGAAATACCTCAATTTTAGATGTTGGAAAAACACTTCCTAATTTTACTCTTAAGAATAGCCAAGAAGAAGATATCTCAATAGATAATTTATCTGGAAATTTTAATATATTCATTTTTTACCGCGGTAATTGGTGTCCGCTTTGCATGGCTCAAATACAAGAAGTTGTAAATCAGTATAAGGAATTAGAAAAAAGAAATACCAATATGGTTTTGATAAGTTCTCAACCTCACAAATTCACTGAAAATTTGGCAAAAAAACATAAAGTTCCTTTTCATTTTTTAGTAGACAACGATAACATTGTTGCGAAACAACTTGGTATTCTTCATAAAAACGGATTACCCGCAGGTTTTCAAGTTTTTGGTTATGACGCTGATGTTATTTTACCAACTGTTCTTATTACCGATAAAAACAATAAAATTATTTTTGCTGATTTAACCGATAATTACCGAGTACGACCAGAACCAGAGAATTTTATTAAAGTTATAGACAACTATAACAATTAAATTTGTTACCATAAGTTTTTAAAATAGTTAAACATTAATTTTTCTTAAAAGCAATTGTAGTTTTGCTTTATAAATAATATTAAATTATATGAATAGTATAGAAAGTTTACAATGGCGTTATGCTGTTAAAAAATTCGACGAAAATAAATCACTCTCAGAAACACAAATAAATACATTAAAAGAAGCTTTTAATTTAACTGCTACTTCTTACGGATTACAACCTGTTAAAATGGTGGTTATTAAAAATAAAGAAATTCAACAAAAATTAGTTGAACATTCTTGGAATCAACCACAAGTATTACAAGCTTCACATGTATTAGTTTTATGTATTCCTAAAGAATACGGCACAAAAGATGTTGATAATTATTTCTCATTAGTAAAAGCTACTAGAAATACTCCTGATGAAATTTTAAATCCTTTTAAAGAAATGCTTACTTCGTCTATCGGAAGTAAATCGTCAGAAGAATTAAAGGTTTGGAATAAAAATCAAGCATATATCGCTTTAGGTAATTTAATGACAGTTGCTGCAAACGAACAAATAGATTCGTGCCCTATGGAAGGATTTATTCCTGAAAAATATGATGAAATTTTAGAATTAGATCAACATAACTTAACATCTGTTTTAGTATTACCTGTTGGTTTTAGAGCGGAAGATGATTATATGAAAGATTTGAAAAAGGTTCGTAAAAATATAGCGGACGTTATTATTGAAATTTAACATTTTTAATTAATCATAAAAGATGTTCGTCAACCTAAACTTGTTTAAGGTTCTCATTGGAAATAAATAATTTATTGAGTGATGAGATTCCGAAATAAATTTGGAATGACACGTAGAAATAGAATTATGATACAAAAAGAGCAGAACATTATCTTTATGTTCTGCTCTTTACATTTATTAAACCCTTTGCATTTAATTTATAATTACAAATTAGTACATTCGTAATTCATAATTAAACTGTATGCAACCACTACATATACTACTACTTATTCTTACCTATTTTGGTGTATTAATTCTTATTTCTTACATCACTGGTAAATCAGCAAACAACAACACCTTTTTTAAAGCTGACAATTCTTCTCCTTGGTATTTAGTTGCCTTTGGTATGATTGGCGCTTCATTATCTGGAGTTACCTTTATTTCGGTGCCTGGTTGGGTAGAAGGACAACAAATGAGCTACATGCAAATGGTGTTGGGTTATGTAGTTGGATATGCAGTAATCGGATTAATTTTACTGCCTCTTTACTATCGATTAAACCTTACATCAATTTATACTTACTTAGAAGATCGTTTTGGTAGATTTTCGTATAAAACCGGAGCGTCATTTTTCTTATTATCAAGAACTATTGGTGCTGCATTTCGTTTATTTTTAGTTGCTAATGTGTTACAATTAATACTGTTTGATGCATACGGAATTCCATTTTGGGTTACCGTAACTATTACCATTTTACTAATTTGGTTGTACACTTTTAAAGGAGGAATAAAAACTATTGTTTGGACAGATACTTTACAAACCTTATTTATGTTAATTGCAGTTGGTGTATGTATTGTTATGATTAAAGATGAAATGCAAATAGACAGTTTATCATCATACATCACCGAAAACAAACTTTCTAAAATGTTCTTTTTTGAGGATTGGAAATCTGGAAATTATTTTTGGAATCGATTTTTTTCTGGAGCTTTTATTGCTATTGTAATGACAGGTTTAGATCAAGATATGATGCAAAAAAACTTAACTTGTCGTAACTTAAAAGACGCTCAAAAAAACATGTTTTGGTTTACGCTTGTTTTAGTTGTTGTAAACTTTTTCTTTTTAGCTTTAGGAGTTTTATTAACCGATTACGCTACTACAAATGGTATTGCTGCGCATAAAGATCAATTATTTCCGATGATAGCTATGAGTGGCGATTTAGGTATAGCAACTTCGTTGTTCTTTTTATTAGGATTAATAGCAGCCGCATATTCAAGTGCTGATAGTGCTTTAACATCTTTAACAACATCATTTAGTATTGATATTTTAGAAATTGATAAAAAAGAAGATAATCAAGAAAAAGAGAAGGTTCGTAAGAAAATACATATTCTATTTTCATTTGTATTAATAGCTACTATTTTAGCTTTTAAATATTTTATTGCAGATGCTAGTGTAATTGCTAAAATATTTCAATTTGCAGGTTACACCTATGGTCCTTTATTAGGTTTATATGCCTTCGGATTGTTTACCAAATTTAAAGTTAAAGATAATTTAGTTCCAATAATTTGTATAATCTCTCCTATTTTCACCTACTTAATAAGTCTTTTTAGTAAAACGCAATTAAATTTCGATTTTGGCTTCTTTGTTTTAGTTCTTAACGGACTACTTACTTTCTTAGGATTATTAGCTATAAAACAACATAAAAATGCCTAAAAAAGGAAAAGCAAAAAACACTGCTAATAAAGCGAAGCATACTCGTTTAATGAAACAGAAAGAAAATAAAGTAAAACTAGAAAAGCAGCGTAATAAAGAACGTTTAAAAGCGCTTGTAAAAAAAATGAATGAACAAAAAGAGAAAAAAAACTAAATCACTATTGCTTAGTCAAACAAAAAAATGAAAACACAAATTAAATTAATATTAAATTTCCATATTTGCTATATAATTATTGCTTTTATTGTAGCTTCATGCAGTACATCTTCTAAAAAAAATAAAACAGACTTTTGTTCAAGTATTCATCGAAACGATAGCATAACACTATCTAACGAGCTCAATGAATTTACTGAACTTATGCAAAATAAAACAGGTGTTTATGTTTTAGAAGATGGTAGCGGATCAATGATTGCCAGAGCTTGGTTAACTGAATATGCTGAAAAAACCATAGACATTCAATACTTTATTTTCTCAACCGATAATGTAGGTCTGATTGCTTGTGATTATTTAATAAAAGCTGCTGATCGTGGCGTTAAAATTAGAATCATTGTTGATGATATTATGGTTGATTCAGACATAGAGGACATTCTTACATTTAATTCTCATAAAAACATTACTGTAAAAATTTATAACCCTGGTGTTAATTTAGGAAAGAATATTTTTCAAAAAATTCGAAAATTTACAACAGATTTTAGATCTGCTAACCAACGTATGCATAATAAAACATTTATTGTTGATGGTAAAGTTGTAATTACAGGAGGTCGTAACATAGCTGATGAATATTTTGATTACGATCATGAATATAATTTTAGAGATAGAGATATTTTATTAATAGGAAAAGAAACTAAAGAAGTTAATAAATCTTTTGATGAGTTTTGGAATAGTTCACTCAGCAAAGATGTTACTAGTATAATAGAAAAAAAGTCAGAAAATATTTTATCGGAAGATAGGTTTGATAATTTACATGAATATGCCTGCAATCCTGCTAATTTTTGGCCACAGATAAGAGAACGAATTAAAAATTTACCTAATACATTTAACTCTATTAAAGAGTCAGGTAAATTAATATGGCTAGATGATGTAATATTTATTTCTGATAATCCTGGCAAAAATGATGGAAAACATGGTTTAGGTGGTGGTGGAATTTCAACAACAGCTTTAATTAATTTAATTAAAAAAGCTAAATCATCTATAGATATACAAACACCCTATTTAATTACTACTGAATTAGCCCAAAATCTATTTAAGGAAGCTATAGATAGAGGTGTAAAAATTAGAATTCTTACTAATAGTTTAGCCTCTACAGATAATGTAGAAGCCTTTAGTAGTTATCAAACAGATAGAAAAAAACTATTAAATACAGGAATTAGAATATTTGAATTTCGTCCGGATGCAGCTGAACGCACAAAAATAATGACTGGTGAGCTTCAAGAAAAACTAAATCATAAACCAATTTTTGGTCTTCATGCAAAATCTATGGTTATAGATAATAAAACAACTGTTATAGGTACGTTTAACCTTGATCCTAGGAGCGCAAATCTAAATACAGAATGTATTGTTATTGTAAATTCTGAGAAAGTTTCAAAGAGTATTTTAAAAGGTATGGAAGAAGAATTTAAACCTGAAAATTCATGGGAAACAACATTAAAATACAATCCAGACTCTGAAGTGAGTAATTATAAACGTATAAAAACTTGGACTAGAAAAATAATTCCAAAAAACATATTATAAAATTGACTAATGAATAAATACTACCTATTATTTTTCGTCCTATTTTTGAATAGTAGCTTTGCTCAAAACAAATATAAAGAAGCCGAAGGTTTTTATAACCTATCTGGCTTTGAAGTTTCTTCTGGTTTATATTTACTAAAGAATACTACTTTTTTTTATTACTCAATGTTTGGGAATGTTGACTTGAAAATATACGGAAACTATTCAATTTCTGATCAAAATAAATTAAAACTAATCCCTAATGAAGAATTAAAGAAAGAGTTTTATTTATTTGGCTTAAAAAATAATCAAATAAAAAAAGACATTATTATTTTACAATACAATAAACCTTTTTCTAAAAAAGCTGAAAAATTATTTATAAACACAAATACTAAGCTAACTAAGTTCCCTGAATTTAAGCTAGGTTCAAAAACTGTTTCTATAAACTTAAAACTACCTAAATCAAAAAAAATACAACTTGAGTTTAATGAATCAAAAACAACAATGATTAAGATTGTTAATGATTTTAATGACATAAAAATTTATCATAATTATTATGCTAACATGGTAAGTATGGTTTCAAAAATGTCTTTTAATTCAGAAAAGGGAACACTAACAAATTATAACTCCTCCAAAGCTACAAGAATTCAAAAAAAAGAAATTAATGATAAAACAAAAGAAAAAATAAACAACTACATTGAGTCTAGCAAAAAGAGAAAGACCATAACTAGGAAAGGAAAAATATATACAAAAATATAATATTTTTATATAAAAAAACCAAGTTAAAAAACTTGGTTTTTTTTAATCTTTCAACACTTAAAAACTATTTATCAATAGATCCTAAAACACGTTTCATAAAATTATTTAGTGCTTCTTTTTTAGGAGTACCATCTTTAACCATTTTGTCTACTTCAATAGCGCCATACATATTAGAAATTAACTCACCAATAACATCTAATTCTTCATCTTTTAATGACGAAACTTCAGTTAAAGCTTCTAATGTTTCAATTGTTTCTAGTACGTAATCCTGGTCATTTTCTTCAATAAATGAAGTTAAGTGTTTTATAACTGGTAATTTCATAATATCTTACTATTTTTTCGATTTAATTAAATTAAAACCTTTTTAATACAATTTATCTACTTTACCAAGTTTGATAAAAGTTATACTACTTCGTTTACTAATTCTTTTAATACATCAAACTTGTTGGTTTGTGTTTGCTTTACAAATTTACCGTCAACAAAAGTTGCAAAAGTTGGTAAATTACTTACATCTGCTAGTTTTCTGCTTTCAGGAAACTTTTCTGCATCTGCAATAACAAAAACCGTGTTTTCGTTTTCAGTAGCCAACTTCTTAAATTTTGGTTTCATAATGCGGCAGTTACCACACCATGTTGCCGAATATTGCACAACTACTTTAGTGTTTTCTGAAATAATTTCAGTTAAATTATCCTGATTTAATTCTTGTACCATAATTTTATGCTATTAGAAAGGGGTTCGTGTAATTAAATCCCCCAATTTTTACACGAACAGATTCCTTTCTTAGTTTTTATTAGTTAGATGCTAAATATTCAGCAGTTCCTTTTGCATTTGGTTTCATGGCTGTTTTACCTTCTTCCCAGTTTGCAGGACATACTTCTCCATTTTTTTGAACATGAGCATATGCATCAATTAAACGTAAAAACTCATTTACATTTCTACCAACTGGCATGTGGTTTATTCCTTCATGAAAAACAGTTCCTTCTTCGTCAATTAAATACGTAGCTCTGTAAGTTACATTATCTCCAACAACTTGTACTGTTTGTGTAGCTTCGTCAAAAACCTCATCAGAAATATCTAAAATTCCTAAGATTGATGATAAATTACGGTTGCTATCTGCTAATAAAGGGTAAGTAACACCTTCAATTCCTCCGTTATCTTTTGGCTGATTTAACCATGCAAAATGTACTTCAGGAGTATCACAAGAAGCTCCGATTACTATTGTATTTCTTTTTTCAAACTCACCTAAAGCTGCTTGAAAAGCATGTAATTCAGTAGGACATACAAATGTAAAATCTTTTGGGTACCAGAATAACAATACTTTTTTCTTATTATTTTTAGCCTCTTCTAATACATTTACTTTGAACGTGTCTCCCATTTCGTTCATTGCATCTACACTTAAATTTGGAAATTGTTTACCAACTGCTGTTGCCATTTTTTATATTTTTTATTTATTAATATTCGTTTTACAAGTACAAATATACCAAGCAAATCATCTTGAATTAAAAAAAATTGATGCTAATTTTTTATTCCTTTATCAATTTTACTTATACTTTCAGCTTGCAATTATCACTTTAAGCTATCATGCGATTCTAAACTCTTATTCTTAGTAGAAAAAATCTAAAAGAGTTAATTATAATTTTATATCCGTTAATTCAATTACACTTATTCTTCTATTTTTGATTGAACTTAATAATACCTATGAGCAATTTAAAAAACAAAACAATTCCAAAAAATATTTTTACCAAAGTTACAAAAGCGCTTTCTTACTTCCCTTCTTTAGAAAACACCCCTATTACTTTTAAATTTAAAAAAAACATTAAAAAATCGACCATGCAAGCGCAACCTGAGTTTTTAACCGTTTTATTCGGAAAAAAACATAGACGTTATGTTATTTTTATTAGTGAAAAATTTAAAATATCTGGCACTGAATTAAAAACAAGAGACATTCCTTATGATGTTTTTGTAGGTTGGATTGGTCATGAACTAGGTCATATAATGGATTATGAAGAAATGAGCAACCTTGAACTAATTTGGTTTGGTTTTAAATATATACTGTTAGAAAAACACATTATTAATGCCGAAAGAAAAGCCGATCATTTTGCTGTAAAACAAGGAATGGAAGACTATATTATGAGAACCAAAAACTTCATTTTAAATCACGCCGATATAACACAAACCTATAAAAACAGAATGAAGCGTTATTATTTATCGCCAGAGGAAATTATGCAACTAGTTAACGATCGTGATAATGTTACTCTAAAACCTTAAAGGTTTAGCTGTTCTTTTACAAATATTTCCCATTCTGCAAACTTTTCACTTCCCATAACTCTTTCCATTTTTACTTGACCTCCTTTTTTCTTATTTCTTTCGCTCCAATTATGAAAAATAGCAGCTGGTATTATAGTTACTTTTACACCTTCTAAAGCTTTACTCCGAGCTACTTTGTAATTTTTATTTGCTTCTTTTAAAAATGTATCTAACTTTTCAGCAACTACCGGTTCATCTTCTTTTAAATCTGTTCCAATATACCAAGTATGATAAAACTCATCGTCTTTATGTCGTTTTGCACAAATAGTATATTCTGTTATTTGTGTATTAAACTGCTCTTCTAAATACTTCATTCCTGCATCCATTTTATTAACAGACAGTTGCGAACCAACTGTATTTAAGAAAAACTTAGTTCGCCCTGTAATTTTTATTTCTGCTCTTTCAACATCAGTAAATTCAATTGTATCACCTATTATATATCTCCATAAACCACTTACCGTACTTATAATTAAAACATAGTCCTGATTTAACTTTACATCTTTTAAGGTAATAGAAGGCGCATCATTTTTTAACGCCCCATCTGAAAGTATGTATTCAGGTTTAAAAGGAACAAACTCAAAATAAATACCTTCATTTGTATTTAACTGCATTGCGTCTGTTTCTGGTCTTACTTGTGTTGCAATGTACCCTTCGGATGCTAAATAGGTATCTATTACAGTTACTTCTTTACCTAATAAAGCTTTAAAACTTTTTTCATAAGGACCAAAGGCCACACCTCCTGACGTATACACCTTAAGATTAGGCCATATTTCATGAATATTATTTAGGTTATGGTGTTCGATTACTTTTTGAAGCATTAATTCTATCCAAGATGGAATTCCGCTTAAAGCACCAATATCCCATTTTTTTGCATCTTCAGCAATTTTTTGTACCCGCGTATCCCAATCACTTATTTTAGCAATATCTTCCCCTGGTTTATAATAGCTTTTAAACCAGAAAGGAATATTACTTGCGGTTATACCACTTATTTCGCCTTCTTCTTTGTCATCTTTTCGTTGATTTAAATCCGTAGAACTACCTAGCATCATAATTTCTTTCTCGAAAAAATCAACCGGCAAGTCGAAATTTTTAAGAGCCAATACTTGTTTAATTCCTGATTGTCTTATCACTTCTAACATTTCGTTTGTAACAGGTATTCTCTTACTTTCTGAACCAGTTGTACCTGAACTTAGCGCAAAATAATCTGGACTATCAGGCCATGTTACATTTTCTTGTCCCTCATGTAATTTATACCACCACTCTTTATTCATTGCGTCGTAATCAAAATAAGGAACTTCTTTAGCAAATGAAACTACATGTTTATCTGTATTTAAAATATCATCAAATTTATACTGCTTACCAAACTGTGTGTTTTTAGCTATAGTTAATAAATCAGATAATACTTTTTTTTGATTTTCTATATGATTATCACTACTTACTAATGCGTTTGCCACATCAATAACACCTTTTATAATACCTCCTAAAACTGCCATAAACCTTGTTTTTTTATCAAAAATAAGTAAGAAAAAGCATTAAACAATGTAAAAATAGCTATTGAGTTAATATTAATATTTTATGAGTTAAAGCTTACTTTATTCCTAAGTTATCTTTGTAGTATCAATAATTATTAACCTAAAAACAAAAAAAATGAGCGATAATAAAAACATATTTGGAGTATTAGTAGGAATGGCTGTTGGTGCCGGAATTGGGGTGTTATTTGCACCAGATAAAGGAAGTAAAACAAGGCAAAAAATAGCAGATGGTGCTGTTTCTGCAAAAGACACTATTGTTACAGAAGCTACACATATTAAAGATGAAGTTGCTACAAAAGCAGAAACTTTAAAAAACAATGTATCTGATACTTTAAACGCAAAAAGCAATACATTAGAAGAAAAACTAGATACTATTATTACAGATGCTAGTTATAAAGCTGAAGATGTTATTTCTAACCTAGAGTTACGCCTTAAAACATTAAAAGCTAAGAATAAAAAATTACAAACTAAATAATGTCTGTTTTTAAATCTTTACACACAAACTCAGAAAAAGCGATCGAGAAAGGCGAGGAATTTATTAAAAATTCTGAAAAATATTATAAGCTAAAAATTTTTCAGGTTTTAACATCTTCTCTTAGCATGATTTTTAATTTTGCTATTATAGGTATTTTTATACTTATTGCTTTTATATTTTTAGCTGTTGCAATCTCATCAGTTATTGGTAACTATTTAAATAATCCTTTTTTAGGATACATTTTGGTTGCATTACTTTTTTTTGTTTTTGGACTTATTGCATATTTAGTAAGAAATCATATAGATAACTTTGTTATTAAAAGCTTATCTGAAAAATATTTTGATGATGAAAAAACACTATAAAAACAGTCAGGAAATAACTACCGAATTAAAAAAACTACGTCTTAAACGTGATATTTCAGTTGAGGAAATTAAACTAATAAAAGAGCAGTTAAAAGAAGATTTATCAATTGTTAATTGGGTAAAAACACTAGCTACTAATCTTGGTAAATTAGGTGTTTATAATTTTGCAAAAAAAATGATGAAATAATATACTATATGTATCCTAAAATTTTCTCTAACTAAAAAACACCTAGAAGAATCTTTGAAACATTCTTCTAGGTGTTTTTATTTATTCGTGACTTTAATACCCTTATTTACTTGCAAATAATTTTATATCATTCTCTGATATTTCTTTTTCACCTAAAATAAGTAAACGTTCAACTACGTTTCTTAATTCACGAATATTACCTGTCCAATCATAGGCTTGTAATAGTTTTATAGCTTTTTCTGAAAATATTTTTTTAGCCATTCCTTGTTCTTTTGAAATTTTATCAGCAAAAAAATCTACCAATAAAGGAATATCGTCTCGTCTATCATTTAAAGCCGGTACTTTTATTAAAATTACTGCCAAACGATGGTATAAATCTTCACGAAAGCGCCCTTCGGCTATTTCTTGTTTTAAATCTTTATTTGTAGCTGCTACAATACGAACATTTACTTTTATATCTTTATCTGATCCTACTCGTTGAATTTTATTTTCTTGTAAAGCACGCAATACTTTTGCTTGTGCCGACAAACTCATGTCGCCTATTTCATCTAAAAAAATAGTTCCGCCATTTGCAGCTTCAAACTTACCTGCCCTATCTTTATTTGCTCCTGTAAAAGAACCTTTTACATGCCCAAAAAGTTCGCTTTCTATTAATTCAGACGGAATTGCTGCACAATTTACCTCAATCATAGATGCTTTTACCCTTTCTGATTTTTCGTGTAGCCAATGTGCTACTAATTCTTTTCCAGTTCCGTTAGGCCCTGTAATTAAAACTCTAGCATCTGTAGCTGCTACTTTTTCAATAATTTCTTTGATGTGAGTAATCGCATCGCTCTTACCAATCATCTCATAGTTTTTGCTAACTTTCTTTTTTAAGCGTTTGTTTTCAATAACCAACTCCTTTTTGTCTAACGCATTACGAACCGTATTTAACAATCGGTTTAAATCTGGTGGCTTTGAAATATAATCAAAAGCTCCTAAACGCATAGTGTTCACTGCAGTATCTAAATCCCCATGACCAGAAATCATAACCATTGGTACCTCTGGTTTTATTTTTTTAGCTTTTTCCAATACTTCAACCCCATCCATTTTTGGCATTTTAATATCACATAAAACCAAATCGTAATCGTTGCTTTTAATCATTTCAATTCCTAATAATCCATCTTCAGCCTCTTCTAACTGATATGCTTCGTTTTCTTCTGAAATAATTTTTTTTAAAACTCTGCGAATTGCAGCTTCATCTTCAATTATTAATATTTTTGACATTATATTGTGTATTATTTTTAGCTTTTTTTATCGATACAATAACCAAGCCATTATATTTTTTTATCTATAATATGTATATCTCTTTGTGGGAAAGGAATTGAAATATTATGCGCTCTAAACAATTTATCTATTTTAAATCGGATATCACTTTGTGGTATTTGCGCCTGAAAACTATCATTTAATGTAAAAACGAGTTTAAACTCTAAAGCACTATCTCCAAAATTCTCAAAGATTACCGTTGGTGCGGGATGTTGAAAAACTTTAGCGTGCTCTTTTGCGGCTTTTAACAATAGTTCCTTAACCAACTGTACATCGCTTCCGTATGCCACTCCAACCTTTACACTTTCACGTGTTGTTGTTCCATTTTGTGTCCAATTATATAAACTATTGGTTAAATATTTATGGTTAGGAATTACCAGCACTTTGTTATCAATTGTTACGGCACGTGTTGTTCTTAACTTTATTTCTTCTACTCTACCTACTTTTTCATCTAATTCAATAATATCGCCTACATGGACACTTTTATCTAAAATAATAAAGACCCCAGAAATAATATCTTGAAAAAAAGTTTGCAACGCTAAACCAATACCAATTAATAATGCTGATGATGCTACTAATATTGCGCTTAAATTAACACCTGCCGATGATAAACTGATTGAAAAAACAATTAAATATAGCAACCAACTTGCAAAAGAAAAAATGGTGTTAAATTTGTTTTTATCCTCTTCTTCTAATCTGTTTTTTACAAATTTTTTAAAATATCTTAATAAATATTTTACTACAAGAAAAGCTAATATTAATAACAAAACTGTTTGTATTGTAATATCTACTTCTTTTCCTCCTATGGGAATTTTATAGCTTAAAAAAACTTTGATTTGCTTTAATACATCTTTCATTTAGTTATTTTTTATCCATTATATCGAATCCATTTCCATAAATCTTTATAAGTAGGTTTTTTACCGTACATTAAAATACCTACACGATAAATTTTTGCAGCTAACCATACTATTACCATAAAAGTAAGTAATAATAATAACATTGATATTGCTATTTCCCACCAAGCAACACCAAACGGAACACGCATTAACATTACAATTGGCGAGGTAAATGGAATGTATGAAAATATTACAGATACTGGACCATGGGGGTCATTTATTACAGTTGCAAAACCAACATAAACCGCTAATATTAATGGCAACATAATTGGCATCATAAACTGCTGTGTATCGGTTTCGTTATCAACCGCAGCACCTACGGCCGCAAACAATGAACTATACAACATGTACCCACCCAAGAAATAGAAAATAAATAATAGAAACATTTTTAATAACGGTAATTTAAAAATTTCTTGCACTAACATTTCACCTTTATTACCTGCTGCTTGTTGCATTGCATCCATTTGTTCGGCAGGTACTTTAGCGGTTTGCATTTCTACCAAGTCAATTCCGAAAACAGCAGAAGCAATTAAACTAAAAATAAGAAATAAAACTCCCCAGATAAAAAATTGTAACAATCCTGCGGATGCATTTCCTATAATTTTACCTAACATTAATTGAAAAGGTTTTACCGACGATACTATAACCTCTATAATTCTACTTGTTTTTTCTTCAATAACACTTCGCATTACTGAGGTTCCGTATATCATTACAAACATCATCAACAAATACCCTGCTAAACCGCCTACTCCAATCTTTAATCCGTTGATTAATTTAGATGATTTTTCACCAGAAAAATTAAACATTTTTATATCTGCTGAAATTCTAGACTCTTTGATATGCGCTAAATCTATTCCAAAACTTGTTAGTTTTTCATTACGTAACTTTTTATCAATTCTACTTTCTAAATTTCCCATGATAGACATACTTGGTGAATCTTTTGAGAAAAACTCAATTGAATTGGCAAGTATTTCTAAACTATCTTGTTTTGGTATGTATAAGGCTCCGTAATAATCGCCTTCTTCCACCTTTTTTTTAGAATCTTCAATTCCTAATGCTGTAAAATTTTCATACTTTATTGTTTTAGAATCGTTAAAAACATCTTTTGTAAATAATCCTGACTCGTCAACATATACTATTTTTTTTACTTTTTCGTCATTCTTTTTCATCAAAAAGAACACCAATGCCCCCATTCCAATCATTAACAACGGACTTAAAAAAGTCATAACTATAAATGATTTATTTCTAACCTTAGCAATAAACTCTCGTGCTATAATTAATTTTAATCTACTCATTTTTTAGCTGTTTTTATTTATTGCTTTAATAAAAATATCATTAGCACTTGGTATTAATTCTACAAAATGCTGTACTTGTCCTTGTGTTGTTAAAAATGATAGCAAATCATTTGCTGAATTACCTGTGGTTAGTCCTACATTTAATTTTAAACCATCGTTTAATAATTTAAAATCGGCAGGAAACACTTTAAAGTTTTCTTTTAATTTTACTGCTACTTCTTTCGGATTAGCTGTATTTACCCCAACTTGAAAAGTATTGGTTCTAAACTCACGTTTAACATCCTCTAGTTTACCATCTAATATTTTGTTTGATTTATCAATCAATGCAATATAATCACACATTTCTTCTACAGATTCCATACGATGTGTAGAAAAAATAATCGTAGCTCCTTCATCACGAAGTTGTAAAATTTCTTTAGCTATTAATTGTGCGTTTATCGGATCAAACCCTGAAAAAGGTTCGTCAAAAATCAATAATTTAGGCTGATGTAAAACGGTAACAATAAATTGAACCTTTTGCGCCATTCCTTTAGAAAGTTCTTCAATTTTTTTGTTCCACCAAGCACCAATATCAAATTTATCAAACCAATATTTTAATCGTTTTTTAGCTTCCGCTTTACTCAACCCTTTTAATTGCGCTAAATACAAAGCTTGCTCACCAACTTTCATCGATTTATACAACCCCCTTTCTTCAGGTAAGTAACCAATATATTCAATATGATTAGGCGCCAACTTTTCACCATCTAAAATTATAGTACCACTATCAGGCATTGTAATTTGATTAATAATTCTAATTAACGATGTTTTACCTGCTCCGTTAGGCCCTAAAAGCCCAAAAACACTTCCTTTAGGTATTTGCATTGACACGTTATTTAACGCAGTATAATCTCCGTAACGTTTTACTATACTATTAATTTCTAATAAATTACTCATTGGCTTTGTAGTTGATTTACTGTAGCTTGTTTAAAAATCGATAATGACAAACTTACATATTTTTATACTTATTAGTAACTACTTTACTACAAACGTTACATATTAATTGAATGTTAAATTTACTATGCATGCATAACTTTTTTTAAATTTACTATGCATGCATAATAAATTTTTATATCTTTGGCTTCACATGGATAAAGATAAATCAATAGATCATCAATTAAGAGCCACCTGGCAAGCTGTTGCAAAAATGTACAACGAGCAAGCTGCAAAGCATGATAGTACTATGGCTACTGCTTTTGTTTTATTGAATATTGATTATGAAAACGGAACACCATCAACTGCATTAGGCCCATTAATGGGAATGGAACCGACGAGTCTTTCACGCTTATTAAAAACAATGGAAGATAAAGGAGTAATTTGTAGAGAAAAAAGCCCTACTGATGGAAGAAGCGTTATTATAAAACTAACCGATTATGGTAAAGAAATGCGTGAAGTTTCAAAAGGTCATGTGTATCAATTTAACAACAAAATAAGAAATTTTATTACTGAAGATGAGTTAGCAACTTTCTTTAAAGTAACAACAACCATAAACAAACTTATTGCAGACAAAATGGTATATAGTGATACCGATAAAGAAGCTGTATAAAAACAAATCAATAAACAAATGACAAGAAGAATTAAAAAAGTAGCAATCGTCGGTTCTGGAATTATGGGAAGCGGTATTGCATGTCATTTTGCAAACATTGGCGTTGAAGTCTTATTATTAGACATCGTTCCAAGAGAACTTAACGACAAAGAAAAAGCAAAAGGACTTACGTTAGAAGACAAAGCCGTTCGTAATCGTTTGGTTAACGACGCTTTAGCTGCTTCTTTAAAATCAAAGCCATCTCCTATTTATTCTAAAAAATTTGCCCAAAGAATTACTACGGGTAATTTAGAAGACGATATCGCAAAAGTTGCCGATGTTGATTGGATTATGGAAGTTGTTGTTGAACGATTAGATATTAAAAAAATCGTTTTTGAAAAATTAGAAAAACACCGTACTCCAGGTACCATTATTTCTTCTAACACTTCAGGAATTCCTATCAAATTTATGAACGAAGGAAGAAGTGAAGATTTTCAAAAACATTTTGCAGTAACTCACTTTTTTAACCCTCCTCGTTATTTAAAATTATTTGAAGTAGTTCCAGGACCAGACTGTAAACAAGAAGTTACTGACTTTTTAATGGATTACGGTTCAAAATTTTTAGGAAAAACTTCAGTTTTAGCTAAAGATACTCCTGCTTTTATTGGTAACAGGATTGGAATTTTCGGAATCCAATCTTTATTTCACCAAGTAAAAGAATTAGGTTTAACTGTTGAAGAGGTAGATAAATTAACAGGGCCGGTAATTGGTCGCCCAAAATCAGCAACTTTTAGAACTGTTGATGTTGTAGGTTTAGATACTTTAGTACATGTTGCCAACGGTATTTTCGAAAACTGTCCTAACGACGAAGCTCACGAATTATTCAAATTACCAGGTTTCATCAACACCATGATGGAAAACAAATGGTTAGGAAGTAAAACTAAGCAAGGGTTCTACAAGAAATCAGTAAATGCTGAAGGAAAAAAAGAAATCTTAACGTTAGATTTAGACACGATGGAATATCGTTCTAAAAAACGCGCAAAGTTTGCTACTTTAGAATTAACTAAAACTATTGACAAACCAATTGATCGATTTAAAGTATTAGTTGGCGGAAAAGATAAAGCGGGAGAATTTTACCGTAAAAACTTCGCAGCAATGTTTGCGTATGTTCAAAATAGAATTCCAGAAATTTCTGACGAATTATATAAAATTGACGATGCCATGAAAGCTGGTTTCGGATGGGAAAATGGACCTTTCGAAATTTGGGATGCTGTAGGTGTAGAAAAAGGTATCGAACTAATGAAAGCTGAAGGAAAAGAACCAGCTGCTTGGGTTACCGAAATGGTAGCTAAAGGAGAAACTTCTTTTTATACAGTTAAAAACGGAGCAACTTACTTTTATGATGTTGCTGCTAAAGCACAAACTAAAAAACCAGGACAAGATTCATTTATCATTTTAGATAATATTCGTAAAACAAATGAAGTATTTAAAAACTCAGGTGTTGTTATTGAAGATTTAGGAAACGGAATCTTAAACTGTGAATTCCAATCTAAAATGAACACTATTGGTGGCGATGTTTTAGCTGGATTAAACAAAGCTGTAGATTTAGCTGAAAAAGATTTTCAAGGATTAGTTGTTGGTAACCAAGGTGCAAATTTCTCGGTTGGAGCAAATATTGGAATGATTTTCATGATGGCTGTAGAGCAAGAATATGACGAATTAAACATGGCTATCAAGTATTTTCAAGATACAATGATGCGTATGCGTTATTCTTCAATCCCTACAATATCAGCTCCGCATGGTATGGCTTTAGGTGGTGGATGTGAACTATCATTACATGCTGACAAAGTGGTTGCCGCTGCTGAAACCTATATGGGATTAGTAGAATTTGGAGTTGGTGTTATCCCAGGTGGTGGTGGTTCAAAAGAAATGGCATTACGTGCATCAGACACTTTCCGTACAGGAGATGTTCAGTTAAATGTATTGCAAGAGTATTTCTTAACCATTGGTATGGCTAAAGTTAGTACTTCTGCTTATGAAGCTTATGACTTAGGTTTATTACAAAAAGGGAAAGATGTTGTTGTTGTAAACAGAGATCGTCAAATTGCAGAAGCTAAAAAACATGCGGTTTTAATGGCTGAAGCAGGATACACACAACCCACTTCTCGTAAAGATGTGTTAGTACTAGGTAAACAAGCATTGGGTGCATTTATGGTAGCTACCGACTCTATGCAAGCAAGTAAATTTATTTCTGAACACGATCAGAAAATAGCAAATAAATTAGCCTACGTAATGGCTGGTGGAGATTTATCAGAACCAACAAAAGTTTCTGAACAGTATTTATTAAACTTAGAACGCGAAGCTTTTTTAAGTTTATGTACAGAGCGCAAAACATTAGAGCGTATTCAACACATGTTAAAAACTGGTAAACCATTAAGAAACTAAAAGATGAAAACAGCATATATAGTAAAAGGATATAGAACTGCCGTAGCAAAGTCTAAAAAAGGTGCGTTCAGATTTAAAAGAGCTGACGAGTTAGCTGCTGAAACTATTTCATACATGATGGAGCAGTTGCCTGAGTTCGATAAAAAAAGAATTGATGATGTAATTGTTGGTAATGCAATGCCTGAAGGTTCTCAAGGATTAAATATGGCACGTTTAATCTCTTTAATGGGATTAAAAATTGAAGATGTTCCTGGTGTAACTGTAAATCGTTTTTGTTCTTCAGGAATAGAAACGCTTAGTATGGCTGTTGCAAAAATTCAATCAGGAATGGCTGAATGTATTATTGCAGGTGGAGCTGAAAGTATGAGTTCTGTACCAATGACAGGTTTTAAACCAGAATTAAACTATGATACGGTTGCTGCAGGTCATGCAGATTATTACTGGGGAATGGGAAACACTGCTGAAGAAGTAGCTAACAAGTACAATATTTCTCGTAAAGACCAAGATGAGTTTGCTTTACAATCTCACCTGAAGGCTTTAAAAGCACAGGAAGAAAACCGTTTTCAAGATCAAATTGTACCAATTAAAGTTGAAGAAACTTATGTTGATGCAAAAGGTAAACGTGCTACAAGAGAATATACAGTAACTAAAGATGAAGGACCTCGTAAGGGATCAAACATTGCTGGTTTAGAACGTTTACGTCCTGTATTTGCTACAGGCGGGAGTGTTACTGCTGGTAACTCTTCTCAAACAAGTGATGGTGCTGCATTTTTAATGGTTATGAGTGAAGATATGGTTAAGGAATTAAACATAAAACCAATTGCTCGTATGGTAAGTTATGCTGCTGCTGGTGTTCCTCCAAGAATTATGGGAATAGGACCTGTAGCTGCAATTCCAAAAGCATTAAAACAAGCAGGATTAAAACAAGAAGATATTAGCTTAATTGAGTTGAACGAAGCTTTTGCTTCTCAATCATTAGCTGTAATTCGCGAATTAGGATTAGATGCAGATATCATTAACGTAAATGGTGGAGCAATTGCATTAGGACATCCACTAGGTTGTACTGGTGCTAAATTATCAGTTCAATTATTTGATGAAATGCGCAAACGTAATATGCAAGGGAAATATGGAATGGTAACGATGTGTGTAGGTACTGGTCAAGGTGCTGCTGGTATTTTCGAATTCTTAAACTAACAAAAAAACAAAACAAAAATGGCAGATTTATTAAGAGGAGGTCAATTCCTAGTTAAAGAAACAAAGTGTGAAGATATATTTACTCCTGAAGATTTTTCAGAAGAGCAAGTAATGATGAAAGAAGCGGTTAAAGAATTTAACGATCGTGAAATCATCCCTCATAAAGAACGTTTTGAAAAGAAAGATTATGCTTTAACCGAAGAAACTATGCGCAAAGCTGGTGCTTTAGGTTTCTTAGGTGTGGCAGTTCCTGAAGCTTATGGCGGATTAGGAATGGGATTTGTTTCTACCATGTTAACATGTGATTATATATCAAGCGGAACAGGTTCTTTTAGTACTGCTTTTGGTGCACATACAGGTATTGGTACGATGCCAATTACTTTATATGGTACCGAAGAACAAAAACAAAAATATGTACCTGCCTTAGCAATGGGTGAGCGTTTTGGCGCTTACTGTTTAACAGAGCCAGGTGCAGGATCGGATGCTAACTCTGGTAAAACTACTGCTGAGTTAACTGAAGACGGAAAACACTATAAAATTAACGGTCAAAAAATGTGGATTTCAAATGCAGGTTTTGCTGAAATATTTATAGTTTTTGCTCGTATTGGTGATGATAAAAATATTACTGGTTTTATTTTAGAATATGACAAAGCGAATCCAAACGGAGTAACTTTAGGTGAAGAAGAGCACAAATTAGGTATTCGTGCGTCTTCTACACGTCAAGTATTCTTTAGCGACACTTTAGTTCCTGTAGAAAATATGTTATCTACTCGTGGAGGCGGATTTAAAATTGCCATGAATGCATTAAATGTAGGTCGTATTAAATTAGCTGCTGCTTGTTTAGACTCTCAAAGAAGAGTAATTACATATGCAACTCAATACGCTACTGAGCGTAAGCAATTTAAAACTCCTATTGCAGAATTTGGAGCTATTAAAATGAAATTAGCTGAAATGGCTACTAACGCTTATGTTGGTGAGTCTGCTTCTTACAGAGCTGCTAAAAACATTGAAGACAGAATTGCAATTCGTGAACAAGAAGGAAGCACACATCAAGATGCTGAATTAAAAGGTGTTGAGGAGTATGCTATTGAATGTTCTATCTTAAAAGTTGCTGTTTCTGAAGATGTACAATCTTGTGCTGATGAAGGGATTCAAATTTTTGGAGGAATGGGATTCTCTGAAGAAACTCCAATGGAGTCTGCTTGGAGAGATGCTCGTATTGCACGTATTTATGAAGGTACTAACGAAATTAACAGGTTATTATCTGTAGGTATGTTAGTTAAGAAAGCAATGAAAGGTCATGTTGATTTATTAGGTCCAGCAACTGCTGTTGGTAACGAATTATTAGGTATTCCTTCTTTTGATACACCAGATTACTCTGAGTTATTTGCTGAAGAAAAAGAAATCATCGCTAAACTTAAAAAAGTATTCTTAATGGTTGCCGGTGGTGCTATTCAAAAATATGGAACAGAATTAGAGCAACATCAACAATTATTAAATGCTGCTTCTAACATTTTAATTAAAGTTTATATGGCTGAATCTGCTATTTTAAGAACTGAAAAAAATGCTAAACGTTCAGGTGAAGCTTCACAAAAAGAGCAAATTGCAATGACCCAATTATATTTATACAACGCAGTAGATGTTATCATTAAAAATGCCAAAGAAGGTATTGTTTCTTTTGCTGAAGGAGATGAGCAACGCATGATGTTAATGGGACTTAAGCGTTTTACAAAGTATGCAAACTACCCTAACGTAGTTGAATTACGTAATACTATTGCTGAGAAGTTAAAAGCAGAAAATAAATACTGCTTCTAATAATAAATTACAGTTTATCTATTTGTAAACTGTTAAAAAAACTTCTATAACTATATAGGTTTTAGAATTTAGTTGTTTGTTTAAAGATCGTCAAATTAAGTTTTGGCGGTCTTTTTTTTATTTTACCGCTGTTTCTATAAAAAAAACACATGTTAAATGCTTATTAAAACAACAGTTTAGCAATTGATAAAAAATTGAATTAGCGTATATTGCATACCTATTATAAAGAGGTTATCATGCAAGAAAATAAAGTAGTAAATTATATTGAAAATGTTTTAAAAAACATGCCTACTGGATGGTTAGACACCACAACACATCGACTAGATATTTATAATGAAAGTTTAGCTAAAGTCGAATTTTTAGAGCAATTTGAAGCTTTATTTAACACAAACAATTCTAATACTATTAGCTTAAACGAGTTGCCAACAGCTTATGATTATATAAGGTTAGGCCACCCTTTATCATGTGTTTTAGAATGGTTTGCTGCAAAACTAAATAAACTTAACTCTGAAAATGTAATTAGTTTCGATTCTAAAACAATTCCTGTTTTAGCGGTTTTAAGAAAAAATTTATTAGAAAATAAAAACACTCGAATTTTATACACAAATAAGCTTCCAAATTCTTTTGATACTGATGTAATTAAAAATATTTATGGATATCAATTCGAATTAACAAAAATTGAAACTCTCAATGATATTTCTGATTTTGAAGGAACTACTATTTTTGTTACTGAAGAAAACAGGATTACCAATATAAACCTAAATACTAATATTGATTTTTTCATCAATACGTATAAAAATTTAGGAAGTATTTTATTAGTAAACGGAAAACAAAACGAGGCTTATATTTCAGACATACAACATGTAAGAAGAAGAGAAACAATTGCTATGACACCTGCAAATTGTTTTACCCTTTTAAATTCATTGATCAATGAAAAATCTTTTAAAAATGATATTGATAATAAAGTTGATGTTAATAAAAATAGTGTCTTAAAGTCAATTAAACAAATCACTGCTACAAATACTACACCGTTAGTTGCTTCAAGTGGATTATCAATTCAGTACGCAATTTTAATGGGATTGATACATGATGCCTTAGAAAATCATAAAGGAAAAACTATTCAAATTATTGTTCCTCCAAACTGTTATGGTGGTACCAATGACCAAGCAAGACGAGTTGCTGCTTGCATTAAAAATGTAGAAATTGTTGATTTACCTGTTGATGGTGATAATGATATGGTACAAAGTATTGACATTGTTTTAAGAAAAGCTGCAAGCATAGATGCGATACCTTATATTATTGCCGAAATACCAACCAACCCAAGAGTAGAAGTTCCTAATTTATTAGATTTAAGAAATGTTTTAAGTAAAGAACGAAAAACTCCATCAGGAAAAATTGCTGTAGACCCTGTTTTTATTTTAGACCAAACATTTTGTCCGAATGTTCACTTTTTAGGCGAAAACGAAATTTTATCAACAGTAAGAACTATTTCATTTGCAAGTGGATCTAAATTTCCGAGTGGAGGAAAATGTACAGCAGGTTACTGTGTAGGAAATGAAAACACCATTCCTTTAATGGAAAAAATTGCTACACATTTAAGTATTTGTGATAATGAAGCAACCGCGCTCCAATATGAGATATTAGCAAAACAATTACCTACAATGAACCAACGAATTAGCGATGCTTATAAAAACACGCGCGAATTTGTAAACTTTATTCAAGAAGTATTACCTGATGCTAAAATAAATTTTGTTTCAGATGAATTAGCCAATGAAGGATTTACGCCTTCTGTTTTTTCTTTAGATCTTCCTACAAAAGGAGCTACTGATGAAGAAAGAGAGAACTATAAAAGAGCTTTAAATTTAAAGTTAATCAATTTAATGATTAGTGAAATTCCGAATGAAAGTAAATACTGTGTAAGTTATGGACAGTTAAAAGGTTGTTACTGGACCATACCTGCAACTTCAACACAAGGAACTACTAAAGAAGGTGATAAAGATTATATTGCCCGTGTAGCACTTTCACCAAAGATGGATCTTGAACGTCATAAAAAAGTGTTTTTAGATTTTGTGAAAATTATTTAATTATGAATATAAATGAAGAATTTAAGACAGTTAAAAATTATTTTTCTCCTAAAATAATATCCCAAGTTAATGATCAATATGTAAAGTTAGCTAAGATTAAAGGAGAAGATATTCCTTGGCATAATCATGAAAATGAAGATGAGTTATTTTTTATTTCAGAAGGTTCTTTATTAATGGAGATAGAAAACAAACCGAGTTTTATGATGAGTAAAGGCGATTTATTTGTGGTTAAAAAAGGTGTAAATCACCGAGTTTCAGCAAAAAACGAATGCCATATTATGCTTATTGAAAGTAAAACTACCAAACATACGGGTACTATAAAATCAACTATAACTAAATCATTAGAAGACCAAAATTATTAACAAAAAAAAGAGCTTTCAAATATGAAAGCTCTTTTTTATCCTTTAGTGTAATTTAGTTACTTATTCTAAAGCTCCTAAGTAACGCTCAGCATCTAAAGCGGCCATACAACCAGAACCTGCTGCTGTAACTGCCTGGCGGTACTCTTTATCTTGAATATCACCTGCTGCAAAAACTCCTGGCAAGTTTGTTTTAGATGATTTTCCTTTGGTAATTAAATAACCTACTTCATCCATATCTAAAACACCTTTAAATAAATCAGAATTTGGTTTGTGTCCTATTGCTATAAAAGCTCCTGTAACAGCTATTTCTTTTTTGTCATTGGTTTGATTATTTACAACACGAACCCCCTCAACAACATCTTTTCCTAAAACCTCATCTAATTCGGTATTATACAATACTTCAATATTTTCAGTTTTATTTACACGGTGCTGCATTGCTTTAGAAGCTCTCATATGATCTTTACGTACTAACATTGTAACTTTATTACAAATATTAGCTAAATATGTTGCTTCTTCTGCTGCTGTATCTCCTGCTCCAACTACAATAACATCTTGTCCTTTATAAAAGAACCCATCACAAGTAGCACAAGCTGATACTCCACCACCTATTAAACGTTGCTCACTTTCTAATCCTAAATATTTAGCGGTTGCCCCTGTTGAAATGATTATTGTTTCTGCTTCAATCTCAGTAGACTCATCAACAATAACTTTATGAATTCCACCAACCTCTGTGTTTAAATCTACTTTGGTAACCATACCAAAACGAACATCTGTTCCAAAACGTTCCGCTTGTTTTTGTAAATCATTCATCATTGCCGTTCCATCGGTTCCATCTGGGTAACCTGGGTAATTATCTACTTCGGTAGTTGTAGTTAACTGTCCTCCCATTTGCATTCCAGTATACATAACTGGTTTCATATCTGCTCTCGCGGCATATATTGCTGCTGTATATCCTGCTGGTCCTGAACCAATAATCAAACATTTAATTTTCTCTGCCATCGTTTAAGTTTTTATAGTATTACAAATGTAATTTTTTTTTATTGCTAATGTATTTTTTTGATATATATTTTGATTATTAGACGATAAACTAAAATTATCTTACGTTTTAAAAATTTCTTTTATTTTTTGTTTCAGATATGTTTATTTTTTATACATTTGCACACCGATAATTATTCGGGGTGTAGCGTAGCCCGGTCATCGCGCCTCGTTTGGGACGAGGAGGTCGCAGGTTCGAATCCTGCCACCCCGACAAAATTAATAATCAATTAACATCAAAACCTTGGTAATCGTAAGATTATCGAGGTTTTATGATTTTTAAGCAATCATAAGATTTGATATTATTTGATTAAAAAAGTGACCTATTCGGTTACCATTTTATAATAGGTATATAGGTAACCGAATTATTGATTTGACTTTCGTCAGTAAACAAATGTTTAACTAAAGACGAAAGATATGAAAACTTCGACAACGTTTAGTATTCTGTTTTGGCTCAAACTATCAAAAGCTAAAAATGGAAAAGCACCTCTTTATGCACGTATAACGGTAAATGGGAAAAGAGCAGAAATTAGCCTCAAACGAAAAATTAAAATTGAATTTTGGAGCTCTGCCAAAAACAAAGTAAAAGGAACCAACCAAGAGGCTCGAATTATTAACGCATATTTGGACCAGGTATCTTCAGAGCTTCACCAATCCAAAAACGAATTAAAATCCGAAGGTAAGATTACTTCAGCTCAAACCGTTAAGGCTCGTTACCTAAAAGAAGATGAACAAAATTATTCTTTAAATGATATCATAAAATATCATAATGAAGATATGGTAGGGAAACTCAAATGGGGTACTCAAAAAAATTACTTCACAACACAAGGGTACATTGCAGATTTCATTTTTGTAAAATATAAAGTTACAGATATGTATTTAAAGCAATTGGATTATAATTTCATTTTAAAGTTTGAAAAATACTTAAGAAATTTCACACCCACAGATCACCAAAAACCAATGGGTAACAATACTGTAATGAAGCATATTGAACGCTTTAGAAAAATGATTACACTATCTTATAAACTGGAATGGATTGAAAGAGATCCGTTTATAAACTTCAAATCTAAATTTGTAAAAGTAGAAAGAGGCTATTTAACTGAAATGGAATTGAACGAAATTGAAGAAAAAGATTATTCAATTGAAAGACTACAATTAGTAAAGGATCTATTTGTTTTCGCCTGTTACACCGGCTTGAGTTATATTGATGTAATAAACTTAACAGCAAGTGATATTAATTATGGTATAGATGGCGAGTTGTGGTTAATTATGAAAAGAGAGAAAACAAACAATGCCTTACGAATTCCTATACTACCTAAAGCACTTACTTTAATTAATAAGTATAAAGAAAATCCAAAATCATTAGCAAATGCTACTGTATTTCCAAAAATGTCAAACCAAAAATTAAATGCTTATTTAAAAGAAATAGCAGATTTATGCAGAATAGAAAAGAATCTAACATTTCATCTGGCACGACATACATTTGCTACAACAGTAACTTTAAGTAATGGCGTACCTATTGAAACAGTATCTAAACTTTTAGGTCATTCTCGCATTTCAACAACACAAATTTATGCTAAAGTGATTGAACGTAAGGTAAGTGATGATATGAAAACATTAAGAGCAAAATTTGAGAAAGGTGTAAAAACAACCAAAAACCAATCAAGTTTTATTTAAAGCAAAGTTAAAATCTATTCAAATTGAATTAAATTTTATACCTTTGTTTTCAATATGAAACAAGTATTCCATAAAATAATGTCACTTTTAATGGCTTTTGTAGTGTTATTTTCTACAATGTCATTTACTGTAGATATGCACTATTGTGGAGATACTTTAATGGATACAGCTATATTCCATAAAGCAGAAACCTGTGGAATGGAAATGGAAAACCCATTAACTGATGGGTGTTCTATAACAAAAAAGAATTGTTGTAGTGATGAACAATTAGCTGTTGATGGTCAAAATGAATTACAACTTCAAGTTGATAAAATTACTTTTGAGCAGCAGGTATTTATTGCTTCTTTCGTATATACTTACATTAACCTTTTTGAAGGGTTAGATAATAACGTATCTTCTTTCGAAGAATACGAACCACCACTTGTCGTCAAGCAAATCTTCAAGATTGACGAGACTTATTTAATTTGATTTTTAAACATTAGACTGTTTTATCCTATGGCTGTATGTCATAAGGATGATTTTTTGTATTCGGTGTTTTCTTAACACCTATGTCTAACTGTTTAATAATCAAAGACAATGCTAAATAAAAGCATCAAATTTTTAATAGAAAATAAACTCGTAGCAGTATTATTACTTGTTCTCTTTATAGGCTGGGGAACGGTAAATGCACCATTTAATTGGGAAACAGGATTTTTACCAAGTAACCCTGTAGCTGTAGACGCTATTCCCGATATTGGAGAGAACCAACAAATAGTATTTACTAAATGGGATGGTCGTTCACCACAAGATATAGAAGACCAAATAACCTATCCATTAACAACATCTTTACTCGGTATTCCAGGAGTAAAAACCATTCGTAGTTCGTCTATGTTTGGCTTTTCAAGTATCTATATCATTTTTGAAGAAGATATTGAGTTTTACTGGAGTCGTAGTAGAATATTAGAAAAACTCAACTCGTTACCAAGCGGATTATTACCCGAAGGTGTTAATCCTGCTTTGGGTCCAGATGCCACAGGATTAGGGCAAATTTTTTGGTACACATTAGAAGGTCGTGATGAAAACGGAAATGTAACAGGTGGTTGGGATTTACAAGAATTACGAAGTATTCAAGACTACTATGTTAAATATGCACTATCGTCTGCAAGTGGCGTATCAGAAGTGGCATCAATTGGTGGTTATGTACAAGAATACCAAGTAGATGTTAATCCGGAATTAATGCGTCAATACAATATTGGTTTACATCATATTGTAAAAGCAGTAAAAGAAAGTAATAAAGATATTGGTGCACAAACTTTAGAAATTAATCAAGCCGAATATTTAGTTAGAGGTTTAGGTTATGTAAAATCTATTTCCGACATAGAAAATGCAGTAGTTACTTCCGAAGATTACACAGCGATTAAAATTAAAGACATAGGAAAAGTGTCTTTAGGTCCTGCAACTCGAAGAGGATTACTGGACAAGGAAGGTGCAGAAGTTGTTGGTGCTGTCGTAGTAGCGCGATATGGTGCGAATCCAATGGAAGTTATCAATAATGTTAAAGAAAAAATTAACGAATTAAGCGCAGGACTACCTTCAAAAGTATTAGCCGATGGCAGAACTTCACAAGTAACTATTGTTCCTTTTTATGACAGAACAGAACTCATTCAGGAAACTTTAGGGACACTTAATGAAGCCCTAACATTAGAAATACTAATTACTATTTTAGTTATAATCATTATGGTATTTAATCTTCGAGCTTCTGTATTGATTTCTGGCTTACTACCAGTTGCTGTATTAATGGTTTTTATAGCAATGAAACTCTTTGGTGTAGATGCTAATATTGTGGCTTTATCAGGTATCGCTATTGCTATTGGTACAATGGTAGATGTAGGTGTAATACTTTCAGAAAACATCATTAGGCATTTAGATGAAAACAAAGATAAACTGCCTATAAATAATGTGGTTTACAACGCAACAGCAGAAGTATCTGGAGCAATTGTAACAGCAGTTATGACAACCATTATAAGTTTTATTCCTGTATTTACAATGATTGGAGCTGAAGGAAAATTATTCAGACCATTAGCCTTTACTAAAACATTTGCTTTAACAGCTTCAATTATTGTAGCGTTGTTTTTAATTCCACCCTTTGCTGCATTTTTATTTAAAAAGAAAAACATTAAAACCAATTTCAAATATGTTTTAAATGGGGTTTTAATAGCATTAGGAATTATTGCCACAGTCTATGGTTATTGGTTAGGTTTAATCTTGGTAGCTTTTGGAGTTACAACACTATTAAGTGTTCAAAAAATGATAAGCGAAAAACAAGCAAATCTTATTAATATTATCATATCTGTATCTGCTATTGTGTTTTTATTAGCTGAATATTGGAGACCTTTAGGTGTAGATAAAAGCATCTTTTGGAATCTCATTTTTGTAAGTATTATTTGCTTTGGTTTATTAGGTGTTTTCTCATTATTCATAAGGTATTATACACGTATTTTAAAATGGTGTTTGAACAATAAACTAATATTCTTATCCATACCAACAGCTATTGTAATAGCAGGTTTTTTCATAATGAAAAATACAGGCAAAGAATTTATGCCATCTTTAAATGAAGGTTCTTTTTTATTAATGCCAACTTCAATGCCACATTCTGGAGTCGAAGAAAACAAACGTGTTTTACAACAGTTAGATATGGCTGTAGCAAGTATTCCAGAGATAAAAACCGTAGTTGGTAAAGCAGGTCGTACAGAATCAGCTTTAGATCCAGCGCCTTTGTCTATGTATGAAAATATTATTCAGTATAAATCAGAATATATGCTGAATAAAAACGGAGAACGTCAACGTTACAAAGTAAATAATGATGGTTTATTTGAATTAAAAGATGGACGTTTCATCGCTAATCCTAATAATACAGAAAATGTCACTTTGAGCGCTGTAGAAAGGTCGCAATTAATAGAAGATAATAATGGCGAATTTTATCGAAACTGGCGACCAGAAATAAAATCACCAAACGATATTTGGAATGACATTGTAAAAGTTACCAAGTTACCAGGCGTTACTTCTGCACCTAAACTACAACCTATTGAAACACGATTGGTAATGCTGCAAACAGGTATGCGTGCACCAATGGGAATAAAAGTTAAAGGTCAAGATTTAAAACAAATTGAAGCCTTTGGTGTACAGTTAGAAGGAATTTTAAAACAAGCTGATGGTGTAAAAGACGAAGCTGTTTTTGCAGACCGTATTGTAGGAAAACCTTATTTACTTATTGATATTGATAGGGAAAAAATTGCACGTTATGGTATATCTATACAAGATGTACAAGAGGTGCTAAAAGTAGCTGTTGGTGGTATGGTTTTAACCCAAACTGTTGAAGGTAGGGAGCGTTATGGAGTACGTGTTAGATACCCAAGAGAATTAAGAGCTAATCCAACCGATTTAAAGCAAATCTATGTGCCAGTTGAAAAAGGCAGTCCAGTACCATTAAGCGAATTGGCAACCATTAGATATGAACAAGGGCCACAAGTTATTAAGAGTGAGGATACTTTTTTAGTAGGCTATGTATTATTCGATAAAATGGATGGCTTTGCAGAAGTAAATGTTGTTGAAAATGCACAAGCTTTAATTCAGCAAAAAATAGATTCAGGCGAATTGGTAGTACCAAAAGGGGTTAATTATCAATTTACAGGAAGCTATGAAAATCAAATAAGAGCAGAAAAAACTTTATCGGTTGTAGTGCCTTTGGCATTGGCTATTATTTTCTTAATACTCTATTTTCAATTCCGTTCAGTAGGTACATCATTAATGGTATTTACTGGTATTGCAGTTGCTTTTGCAGGTGGTTTTTTAATGATCTGGTTATATGGTCAAGATTGGTTTTTAAACTTCAACTTTTTTGGCGAAAATCTGCGTGATTTATTTCAGATGCATCCAATTAATTTGAGTGTTGCTGTTTGGGTAGGCTTTATTGCACTTTTCGGAATTGCAACCGATGATGGTGTAGTTATGGCAACGTACTTAACTCAAATATTTGAAAGGAATACACCAAAAAACAAAAAGCAAATCAGAGCAGCTGTTGTTGAAGCAGGAGAAAAACGTATTAGACCGTGTTTAATGACTACTGCAACAACCATATTGGCATTATTACCAGTATTAACCTCAACAGGTCGTGGTAGTGATATTATGATTCCTATGGCAATACCAAGTTTTGGAGGTATGCTAATTGCCTTAATCACCTTATTTGTAGTACCAGTTTTATACAGCTGGAAAGCAGAAGCTCAACTAAAAAGAACATCAAAATGAAACATATAAAAACAATCTTTTTTCTTTTTTCTTTTCTCTTTGTTCTCAAAGGAAATGCACAAGAATTACAAACTTTAATCGATGAAGCTTTGGTAAACAATCCAGAGATTCAAAAATTCGAGTTACAGCACAAGAGAGTTTCAGAAAAAGTAAATGAAGTTAATACCATTCCAAATACCGAATTTGGAGTAGGTTATTTTGTAAGTGAGCCAGAAACAAGAACTGGAGCCCAACGCTTTAAAGTTTCTGCAAAACAAATGTTGCCTTGGTTTGGCTCAATAACAGCAAGAGAAAATTATGTAAGTTCTTTAGCTGAAACTAAATATGAAGATATTGTAATTGCCAAACGTAAATTAATGGTTTCGGTATCACAATCGTATTACAAGTTATATACTAATAAAGCAAAACAAAAAGTATTAACTAACAATATCGAACTCTTAAAAACTTACGAAACAATGGCTTTAACTTCTGTCGAAGTTGGCAAAGCTTCAGCAGTAGATGTGTTACGATTACAGATGCGTCAAAATGAATTACAACAATTAAAAGAAGTGTTGCAACAACAATTTTTAGCAGAACAAACAACCTTAAATAAACTTTTAAATAGAGAAAAAGAGGTTTCTATAGTTGTTGTTGATAAATTAAATATGCCTTCTGAAGATTTTGAAATCACTTTTGAAAATTTAGCATTGCATCCTGAATTATTAAAATATGATAAACTCTTTAAATCCATTGAACAATCAGAATTATTAAACCAAAAAGAAAGCAGTCCTATGATTGGTTTTGGATTAGATTATATCAATGTGGCGAAACGTCCAAATATGGACTTTAGCGATAATGGAAAAGATATTGTAATGCCAATGGTGTCTTTATCAATACCAATATTTAATAAAAAATATAAATCGAAAACAAAGCAAAACGAGTTACAACAGCAGGAAATTACTGCACAAAAACAAGAACGCTTAAATACTTTGGAAACGCTTTTAGATAAAGCAATAAAAGAAAGAGTGTCTGCAAGAATAAGTTATAAAACTCAAACCAAAAATTTGAAGCAAGCTAATGATGCAGAGCAAATATTAATCAAAAGTTACGAAACAGGAACAATTGATTTTAATGATGTTTTAGACATTCAAGAACTGCAATTAAAGTTTCAAATGAATCAAATAGAATCGATTAAAACTTATTATTTACAAACCACAATCATCAATTATTTAAGCAACTAAAAACAAGTATAATTTAAAACAATAAAAATGAAATATTTAAAAACAATAGTAGCAATTTTAGTAATCTCTTTAATAAATCTTACAATAATTTCTTGTAAAGATGCAAAAAAGGAGAATACTCAAGACAGCATAGTTCATTCAGAAATGAACCATAACAAAATGGATAAATCCAATAATATGATGGATGATAATTCACAAAATTCAGGTGTTCAAAAAGTGTTAGCAGACTATATGATACTTAAAGATGCTTTAGTAGAAACCGACAAAAACAAAGCTGCTAAAGCTGGCGATAAATTGAACAATACTTTGAGCAAATTTGAAATAAATGGTTTTACTGTTGAACAGCAAAAAGAACTTAAAGATATTATTACAGATGCCAAAGAACACGCAGAACATATTGGTAGAAGTGAAATAGATCACCAAAGAGAACATTTTAAAACATTGAGTAAGGATATTATGGATATGGTTGCAATTACCGGTACTAAAAATACTTTATATCAACAATTTTGTCCAATGTATGATGGTGGCAGCGCTTGGTTAAGTTTGAACAAGGAAATTAAAAATCCTTATTACGGTAGTAAAATGCTGAAATGTGGTAAAGTGCAAAAAGAGATTAACTAAATGAAAATTGTAAAAATCATAGCATTGGTTTTAGTGGTGTGTTTTGTAGGCATACAGTTTATGCCTACAGAACTAAACCAAAGTAATATCGTACCAAAAACAGATTTTTTATTGGTAAATAATACACCTAAAAATATCAATACATTATTGCAAACGTCCTGTTATGATTGTCACAGTAATAATACAAGCTATCCTTGGTATAATAAAATTCAACCCATTGCTTGGTTTCTCGAAAACCATATTGCCGATGGAAAAGAAGAGCTGAATTTTAATAACTGGGACACGTATTCAACCAGAAGAAAGAATAGCAAATTAAAGTCAATTATTAATCAGATTAAGAACAATGAAATGCCACTTTCATCTTACACCTTAATTCATAAAAACGCAAAATTATCAACATCTGAAAAGACATTGGTTATTGATTATATAAAGAAACTAAAAGGCAATTTAAAATAAAGCCCTGATGTGGGAAGGAAATACTAATTAATTGGTTAATAGCCCTTCCCTTGTCAGGCACAAAAATAAAATAATGAAACACACATATCATATACACGGAATGACTTGCAACGGTTGTCGCAGTCACGTAGAAGAAACACTTTCAAAAGTTGATGATGTTTCAAACGTAAAAGTCAATTTAGAAAAATCAGAAGCTATTATTGAAATGCAATCACATATTTCAATTGAAATATTTCAAAAAGCATTAAAAGATGATGGTGGTCGATATAGTATTCATAAACAAGGTAAACACCAACCTAATAAAGAAAAAAAGCAGGAACAACCTAAAGGCAAAGGAACAGGTACATTTTATTGTCCTATGCACTGCGAAGAAGACAAAACATATAATAAAGCAGGTGATTGTCCTGTTTGTGGAATGGACTTGGTGGAAGAAAGAAGTTTAACTACTGCAAGTAGCCAATTTACGTGTCCAATGCACCCAGAAATAATTAAAGACGAAGCAGGTTTTTGTCCTATTTGTGGGATGGATTTAGTGCCATTAGAAGCGGATATTTCAGAAGAAGACAAAACCTATAAAAAACTATTAAAAAAGTTTTGGATAGCTGTAATTTTTACTGTACCAATTTTTTTAATTGCAATGTCAGAAGCATTAGATAATAATCCTTTATATAATGTTTTAGAACAAAAACAATGGAACTGGATTCAGTTTGCATTATCAATCCCTGTAGTGTTTTATGCAACTTGGATGTTCTTTAAACGTGCTTACACATCAATAAAAACAATGAACCTGAATATGTTTACTTTAATTGGTATTGGTTCGGGTATCGCGTGGTTATTTAGTGTATTTGCAATGGTATTTCCAGATGTATTTCCACAAGATTTTAAAACAGCCGATGGTAATGTATTTGTTTATTTTGAAGCTACAACGGTAATTTTAACATTAGTATTATTAGGGCAATTATTAGAAGCAAGAGCACATAGTCAAACAAGTGGAGCAATAAAAGAATTACTAAAATTAGTGCCTTCAACAGCAACATTGGTTACTAATGGAGAAGATAAAGTTATTGCAATCGATAAAATTGAAAAAGACAATTTATTACGAGTTAAGCCTGGAGAAAAAATTCCAGTAGATGGTAGTATTGTAGAAGGACATAGTAGTATTGATGAATCTATGATTACTGGAGAACCTATTCCTGTAGATAAGAGTATAGACGATAAAGTAAGTTCTGGCACAATTAACGGTACAAAGTCATTTATTATGAAAGCTGAAAAGGTAGGTTCCGAAACCTTACTTTCTCAAATTATTCATATGGTAAATAATGCAAGTCGTTCAAAAGCACCTATTCAAAAATTAGCAGATAGAATATCTAAATACTTTGTTCCAATTGTATTAGTTGTTGCAGTAATAACATTTATAGTTTGGGCTATTTTTGGTCCAGAACCTGCTTATGTTTTTGCCTTTGTAAATGCAATTGCTGTATTAATTATTGCTTGTCCTTGTGCATTAGGTTTGGCAACACCAATGTCTGTTATGGTTGGTGTTGGTAGAGGTGCACAATCTGGTGTATTAATTAAAAATGCTGAAGCATTAGAAAAAATGAATAAGGTAGATACGCTTATTGTAGATAAAACAGGTACGATTACTGAAGGAAAACCATCAGTTGAAAAAGTAATCTCAATTAATAATTTAAAAGAAGAAAAGCTACTTCATTTCATTGCTTCCTTAAATCAATATAGCGAACATCCTTTAGCAGAAGCTATTGTAAACTATGGTAAATCTAAAAATACTGTAATTACAAAAGTAAACGATTTTCAAGCTGTAGCAGGAAAAGGTGTTATAGGTACTGTTGAAAACAAAAAAGTTGCTTTAGGTAATGCAAAGTTATTAGAGCAGTTTGCCATAACTATTTCTAAAAATTTAGAAACTAATGTGGTTGCAGAACAAGAACAAGGTAAAACAGTATCGTATATAGCAGTAGATAATGAAGCTGTTGGATATGTAACTATTTTCGATGCCATTAAAACCACAAGTCAAAATGCTATTAAACAACTACAAGATAATGGTGTTGAGGTAATAATGCTAACTGGTGATAATAAAAATACTGCAAAATCGGTAGCAGAACAATTAAACCTTAAACACTATAAAGCAGAATGTCTTCCAGAAGATAAATTGAATGAAATTGATAAACTTCAACAAAAAGGAAGTGTTGTAGCAATGGCAGGTGATGGTATTAACGATGCGCCAGCTTTAGCACAGTCAGATGTTGGTATTGCAATGGGTACAGGTACAGATGTAGCTATTGAAAGCGCTTCAATTACGTTAGTAAAAGGAGATTTACAAGGTATTGTAAAAGCTAAAAAATTAAGTCACGATGTTGTTAAAAACATAAAACAGAATCTCTTTTTTGCTTTTATATACAATGTATTGGGTGTGCCCATTGCAGCAGGTGTTTTATACCCAATATTCGGGTTATTACTATCACCAATGATTGCAGCTTTAGCAATGAGTTTTAGTTCAGTATCAGTAATTGCAAACGCATTAAGATTAAGAAATATTAAAATATAGAAAAATGAAAAAATATATAGTTTACATAGTAATATTAGCAGTTGGCTTATTATTAGGTTGGTTGTTATTCGGTAGTTCATCAAACAAAGAAACTGAACATAATCACGATGAAATAGCAGAAACCAATCAAAAATGGACTTGCTCAATGCACCCACAAATTATGCAACCAGAACCTGGTGATTGCCCTATTTGTGGTATGGATTTAATTCCTGCCGAAGCTGGAGCAGATGGTTTAGCAGCAGACCAATTCAAATTAACAAAAAATGCAATGGCGTTGGCCAACATTCAAACATCAATTGTAGGTAGTAGTAAAGCAGACGATAACGGTATTAAACTATCAGGTAAAATTGTTGCCAATGAAAAAGCAAATGCTGTGCAAGTCAGTTATTTCTCTGGAAGAATTGAACGCTTAAATGTCAGTTTTACTGGAGAAAAAGTAAACAAAGGGCAATTATTAGCAACCATTTATTCACCAGAATTATATGCAGCACAACAAGAATTAATTACAGCAGCTTCATTAAAGGAATCACAACCGGCATTATATAAAGCAGTTCGTAATAAATTAAAATTATGGAAACTTTCTGAAAAGCAAATCAATAAAATAGAACAAACAGGAAAAATAAAAGAAAATTTTCCTGTCTACGCAACTATCTCTGGTACTGTAACAGAAAAATTAGTAGAGCAAGGCGATTATATAAAACAAGGGCAACCTCTATTAAAAATTGCAAACTTAAATTCAGTTTGGGGAAACTTTGATGTGTACGAAAACCAAATAGACTTATTTAAAAAAGGGCAAGAAATAAACGTAACAACAAATACTTATCCTAATAAAAAATTTAAAGGTAAAGTAGATTTTATTGACCCTATTTTAGATAACAGAACACGTACTGTTAAATTAAGAGTAGTGCTTAATAATAAAGACGAAGTATTTAAACCAGGAATGTTTATTGAAGGAAAAATTAAAGGGGTAACCTCTAATAAAGAAAAATCATTATTCGTGCCTTCATCTGCCATTTTATGGACAGGTGAACGCTCTGTAGTATATATTAAAACCAATCCAGACCAACCAGTTTTTGAAATGCGTCAAATAACTTTAGGTAACCAAATTGGTAGTAATTACAAAGTATTAAAAGGTTTAGAAAATGGTGATGAAATTGTAACCAACGGAACTTTTACAGTTGATGCAGCAGCACAATTACAAGGAAAAAAATCTATGATGAATAAAGATGGAGGAAAAGTAATGACTGGTCACGAAGGACATTTAGGTATGGATAGTAATTCATCAAAAAATAATACAGACCATACCAATATGAATGAACGGTTGGAAGTATCAAAAGCATTTCAGAAACAATTAAAAAAAGTATTTGAAAGCTATATTAGTTTAAAGGATGCGTTTGTTAAAGATAACTCAAGTAAAGCATCAGAAAATGCAAATAGTTTACTTGATAATTTGAATAATGTGGATATGAAACTAGTTAAAGATGAAGCTCATAATCATTGGATGTCATTAGTAAAAGAAATTAAATCTTCAACAATTGCTATTTCTAAAGCAGCAAATATAAAAGAGCAAAGAAATCATTTTAAACATTTGTCTTCGCATTTTATTAAAGCTGTGCAACTATTTGGTATCAATGAAAAGGTATATGTAGAGTTTTGTCCAATGGCAGATAGTAATAAAGGTGCCTATTGGTTAAGCAAAGAAGAAAAAGTAATCAATCCATATTTTGGAGAAGCAATGCTAACCTGTGGAGAGGTAAAACAAGTTATAGAATAATTAAATACAAATAATAACAATTAAATTTTAAAACAATGAAAAAAGTAATTTTAAGTATAGCTGTTATAGCAGCTTTAGGTGTAACAAGTTGTAATAGTCAAACAAAAAAAGAAACAAAAACAACCACTACACAAATGTCAAAAGATATGGCTATGACAGACTTGTCTTTTGGAGTAAGAGGTAATTGTGGTATGTGTAAAAAAACCATTGAAAAAGCAGTAAATGCTGTTGAAGGTGTTGCAAGTGCTAATTGGAATGTAGATAAAAAGAAAATCGATGTTTCTTTTGATGATACCAAAACCAATGCAATGGCAATTCATAAAGCAATAGCAGCTTCTGGTTATGATACTGAAAAAGTAGCAGGAAGCGAAGAAGCTTATAAAAATTTACCAGGTTGTTGTCAATACGACCACGAAATGAAAATGAATCAATAAATAAGTATGATTTTTTAATGTAATTTATAGCAAAAGGAAAATTAAGGTTTTTTCTTTTGCTATAAAATATAACTAACCAAACACCTTTTAATTATTGTAAAGCCTATTATTTGCACAACCATTGCATTAAATAATTTATATATTTGCTACAATGAAATTATTAGCATTCATATTATCAATTTATATTTTCGCACTCAATCTAGCACCTTGTGCTGATTTTGATGTGTCTGATAATGATGTTAAAACTGAAATTTCACAAGCTATGGATAATGACCATCAGCACCAAGATTCAGATTTATGTTCGCCTTTTTGTATATGTCAATGTTGTCATATAAACGCTACATATTTTCAATTTTCTTACATAAAATATGAAATAACATTTATTTCTACCCAAGATTTTTTCTACCACAATGGGATAGAAAAAGATTTTACGACTTCCATTTTACAACCACCTCGGGTATAATTCAGTTTTCATAGGATAGCTATATCCTTTTTTAATGTTTTCGTCTTCGAGTAGCATAGCTACGAGAAGCTCATATTGAGCGAAATCGAATTACGAACACACTTTTATATTTTTTAACTGAATTAATACATTTTAATATGATTAATAAAATCATTGATTTTTCAATCAATAATAAATTCATTATTGGGTTGCTAACGCTTACCATTATTGGAGCAGGTATTTGGAGTATGACCAAAGTACCAATAGATGCTGTTCCGGACATTACCAACAACCAAGTACAAGTAATTACACAAGCACCAAATTTAGGTACAGAAGACATTGAACAATTTGTTACTTATCCTGTGGAAGTGGCAATGAGTAATCTTCCAGATGTAACAGAAATTCGTTCTATTTCTCGTTTCGGCTTATCTGTAGTAACCATAGTTTTTGATGATGATATGGGAACATATCTACCTCGCCAATTAGTATCAGAAAAACTAAATGAGGTCAAAGAGCAAATTCCTAGTGGTTTTGGAGAACCTACAATGGGTCCCATATCTTCAGGATTAGGTGAAATTTATCAATACACACTAAAAGTAAAGCCAGGGTATAAAGACAAATATTCTGTAACAGATTTACGAACAATGCAAGATTGGATTGTTCAACGTCAAATGGCTATGGTAGAAGGTGTTGTTGAAGTTAACGCCATTGGTGGTAAAATTAAACAGTATGAAGTTGCTGTTGATCCAAGCGAACTAAAAGCTATTGGAATTACAATTACAGATGTTTTTAAAGCTCTTGAGGCAAACAATCAAAATACAGGTGGTGCATATATAGAAAAAAATCATCAAGCTAATTTTATTCGTGGTGAAGGCTTGGTGCGTAGTTTAGAAGATATTAAAAAGATTACGGTTAAAAATATAAATAACATTCCTATAACTGTAGGCGATATTGCTACGGTGCAATTTGGTGCTGCTATTCGTTATGGTGCATTAACACAAGATGGTGAAGGCGAAGTTGTTGGTGGTTTGGTAATGATGTTAAAAGGAGCTAATTCAAATGATGTTATCGAAAATGTCAAACAAAGAATGGCTCAAATTGAAAAATCATTACCAGAAGGTGTAATCATAGAACCTTTGTTAGACCGAAGTAAGTTAATAGCAGAAACAACCTCAACAGTTGCAACCAATTTAATTGAAGGCGCTTTAATAGTCATTTTTGTTCTTATTTTCTTATTAGGTAATTGGAGAGGTGGTTTAATAGTAGCTTCAACAATTCCATTATCCTTATTATTTGCATTTATTCTAATGAATGTTTTTGACGTTTGGGCTAATTTAATGAGTTTAGGAGCCATAGATTTCGGTATTATCGTTGATGGTGCAGTAATTATTGTAGAAAGCACCGTTTTCCTTATTGCTTCACAAGTTTTAAAAAAGAAAAAACTAACGTCTAAAGAACGTGATAATGTTGCAGCAAATGCTTCTAAAAAAATGATGAATGCTGCCTTTTTTGGTCAGCTAATAATCTTAATAGTTTTCTTGCCGATATTGGCATTACAAGGTATTGAAGGAAAAATGTTCAAGCCAATGGCATTGACTTTTATTTTTGCTATGATTGGTGCAATGGTACTTTGTTTAACTTATGTTCCAATGATGTCTGCACTTATTTTAAGAGCGCCAAAATCAGACAAAAAATCCTATGGTGATAAGTTTGTGCATTGGGTAGAAAGTAAATACCAACCGTTATTAGAAAAAGCCTTGAATAAAGGCAAACTAATAGTTGGTATCGCAGTTGTTTTATTCGGAATAACAGTTTTTATGTTTACCAGAATGGGTGGTGAGTTTATTCCACAGCTCGATGAAGGTGATATAGCGTTTCACGCTATTTTAAAACCTGGTAGTTCTCTTTCTGAAACTATTGAGACCACTACAAAAATTGAGCAAATTGTAAAAGCAAAATTTCCTGAAGTTGAAAAAATTGTAAGTCGTATTGGTGTTGCCGAAATTCCAACAGACCCGATGCCAATGGATATTGCTGATGTATTTGTAATTCTGAAACCAAAAAGCGAATGGACAACGGTTGCAACCAAAGATGAACTTATTGAAGAAATGAAGGAAGCAGTAGAAATGATTCCTGGTGTAAATTATGAATTTACCCAACCTATTGAAATGCGTTTTAACGAACTACTCGAAGGTGTTAGAGAAGACATAGCTATTAAACTTTATGGAGAAGATATAAATGTACTGTCTCAAAAAGCAGAAGAAATATCTAAAATAATTGCAGGTACAGAAGGTATTGGTGATATGAAAGCGGAAGCTACCACAGGTTTACCACAAATGACAATCACCTATAACCGAAGTAAATTAGCACAATACGGACTTCAAGTAAATACTTTAAACCAAATTGTACAATCTGCCTTTGCAGGAGGTACAGCAGGTGTTATTTTTGAAGGTGAAAAACGATTTGATTTAGTGGTTAGATTAAGTTCTCATAATCGTAAAGACATAACAGATGTTCAAAACTTGTTTGTCAACTTGCCTTCTGGTGCACAAATTCCACTTCGTGAAGTTGCAGACGTAAGCTACAAAGCTGGCCCTATGCAAATAAGTAGAGACAATACTAACAGAAGAACTTATGTAGGTATTAATGTAAGAGGTCGTGATGTAAAATCGTTAGTAGCAGAAATCAAATCAAAATTAGATGCAAATCTTCAATTGCCTTCAGGTTATTTTATTCGATATGGTGGTGCTTTCGAAAATTTAGAACGTGCCAGTAATCGCTTGCAAACTGTAGTACCAATAGCATTGCTACTTATTTTTGTGTTAATATATTTTGCGCTAAAATCACTACCACAAACTTTAATGATTTACATCGCTATTCCAATGGCAACCATTGGTGGTGTTATAGCCTTATGGCTTCGTGATATGCCCTTTAGTATTTCGGCAGGTGTAGGTTTTATTGTCTTATTCGGTGTTGCAGTTTTAAATGGTTTAGTAATGATTAGTGGTTTAAATGAATTAAAAGAAGAAGGCGTTACCAATTTAAAAGATAGAATTATTGAAGGTACAAAACGAAGAATAAGACCTATTATGCTTACAGCTTTTACTGATGTATTAGGCTTTTTGCCAATGGCTATCTCTGCATCAGCAGGTGCAGAAGTACAACGTCCTTTAGCAACGGTAGTTATTGGTGGTCTATTAACTTCTACATTATTAACCTTGTTTGTTTTGCCTATTTTATACCATTGGGTAGAGAACAAGTCTTTTAAATTTAAAGCAAACAAAAAATTTGCAACTGCAACAGCTATTATAGTTTTTATGTTTTTGTTTCCAATAACAGGAAATGCACAACAAGTTAGCGACTCTTTGCCTATTGTTTCATTACAAGAAGCTATAAAAATGTCAAAAGAGAACTATCCTAGTTTAAAACAAAGACAGTTAGAAATTGATAAACAGCAACAATTAAAAGGGACTGCTTTCGATTTTGGCTCAACTCAAATTTTCACAGGTGGTGAGGAAATTAAAGATGGTTCAGGTATTTACACAACTATTGGTGTTGGCCAATCAAATATAGATGTGTTTGGTATTGCACCAAAACAAAAATTATTAGAACAACGTATTCAATTAGCGCAAAAGGCGTATCAACTTTCAGAATTAGAGTTAGAATTAGAGGTGAAAAAAGCCTGGTCTAATGCCTTTAAAAGTAAACGGAATTATAATCTGTATAAAGAATTGAATGCTATTTATACCAATTTTGAAAAAGCTGTCGAGTTAAATTATGAAGTAGAAGCCATATCAAAATTAGAATATTCAGCAGCTAAAAATCAAGCTTTACAAATTAAAAATAAAACAAAGCAAGCTTATAGCGAATACCTCATTGCTTTACAGCAATTAAATTTATGGTTAGTTTCTGAAAAAATCTATACAGTTCCAAACGAGTTTAAAACCCTTAACAACATAGATTTAACAGCCTTTAGTGTAGAAGCTCATCCTTTGTATGGTGTTTCTCAACTTAAAATAGCAGAAGCAGAAGCAAATTATAAAGCAGCCAAAGCCGAAAATTTACCAAAGTTTAACCTTCAAGGTGGTTTACAAAAAGTAAACGGTAGTTCAGGCTATTATACTTATCAAGCCGGTATTTCTATACCATTTCTTTCTGGTACTACAAGAAAACAAATTAGAACTGCAAAATTCAATAAAGAAATTGCAGAAGTAAATATGTTATTTAAACAAAAGGAAGTGCAATCTAAATTTAATCAAGCAAAAGAAAATTACCAAAAATGGAAAACGTCTTGGCTATTTTATAAAGATGAAGTATTACCACTTATTAAAGAACAGAAAACTGGTGCTTTATTTGCTTATAAAGAAGGCGAAATTGATTATTCTGCCTTTACGCAACTTATAAATCAAGCCATTCAATCAGAGTTAGAAGCTCAAACAGCATTGGTAAACTATTTACAAAGCATTTTTGAATTACAATATTTTAAATAATAACACTATGAAAAACAGATCATATAATATCCTAATAATAGTAATGTTGACCTTTTTAATAACTGCCTGTGGCAATAAAGAAAAACACAACGAAGAAGATGGGCATTCTCATAATAAAGAAACCAAAATAGAAACTAATGAAGGGCATAGCGAAAACGAAGAAGTGATGCTATCAACACAACAATTTGAAGCCTTAAAAATGAAAATTGACACCATTGCGTTGCGAAATATGAGTGGTTATGTTGAAGCCAATGGAACGTTAGAAGTACCACCACAGAATGAAGCAGCAATAACTTCCGTAATTGGAGCTAATGTAGTTTCCATTAAAGTAATTGAAGGAGATAAAGTAAACAAAGGTCAGGTTGTTGCTTATTTATCACATCCTAATATCATTCAAATGCAAACCAATTATCTCAATGCGTATAGCAATAGCAATTTTTTAAAGAAAAATTATGAACGTCAACAAAAATTATATAATGCTGGCGTAGGCTCTGGTGCAAATTTTCAAAAAGCAGAAGCAGAATACGAAGCGTCAAAGGCTATGGTTAATGGAATGGCAGCTCAACTACAATTACTAAATATCAGTACAACATCGGTTCGTAATGGCACAATATCTCAACAAGTAGCATTGCGTAGCCCAATTGAAGGGTTTGTTCAAAAGGTAGAAGTAAAAACTGGTCAGTATGTTGAACCTCAATCAGAACTCTTTGAAATAGTAAATACACATCACGTCCACGCAGATTTAATGGTCTTCGAAAAAGATGTTTATAAAGTAAAAAAAGGTCAAAAAGTAACCTTTAATGTTCAATCTACTCAAAATGAAGAATTAATTGCAGAAATCTATTCGGTAAGCAAAACATTCGAAGATAACCCTAAAGCAGTACACGTTCACGCAGAAATTGAAAATAAAAAAGGTAATTTAATTCCAGGAATGTATATCCAAGGTAAAATTCAAGTTGAAAATACAAAAACAAGAGCATTACCAGAAAGTGCTATTATAAAAGAAGGCGATACCTATTTTGTATTTTCTGTAGAAAAGGAAAATGAAGATTGGAGTTTCAAGCCAGTCGAAGTCATTTTAGGAGCCAAAGATGGTAATTGGATAGCTGTAGAGTTTACTAAAGAAATCGAGACGAGTACAAAATTCGCTTATAATAATGCCTACTACCTTATTGCAGAAATGAAAAAAGGTGAAGCAGAACACGAACATTAAATTATGCAAACTATAGAACAATTATTAGAGTCAAAAGAGATACGTGTTACAGCAATGCGATTACTTATTTATAAGTTTCTTGCACAAAAACAAATAGCAGTTACATTAAGCGATATTGAAAATGCTTTTGAAAAAATAGATAGAACTACACTTTACAGAACCATTAAAACATTTGAAGAAAATGTGATTGTTCATCAAATAGATGATGGTACTGGTATAACTAAATATGCGCTTTGCGAACAAGGTTGTAAGTGTGATGTTGAAACCGATTTACACTTACATTTTCATTGCAACAATTGTAACGAAACCATTTGCTTAACAGATCATAAAATCCCACAGATTAGCGTTCCTGAAGGGTTTGTTTCTGAAAATGTAAATCTGGTTGTAAAAGGTGTATGTGATAAGTGCAGCGGTCAATAATGCACTTCCCTTGCATTATAATTTATAGCATCTTTGACTTAAATATTTAACCAATGAAGAAAAGATTAATTGGAATAAGCATAATAACAGCAATTACAGCTTCTTTATGTTGCATCACACCGGTTTTAGCTCTAATTGCAGGAACAAGTGGCATTGCATCAACATTTTCTTGGTTAGAACCCTTTAGATCCTATCTCATCGGATTTACCGTTTTAGTGATTGGTTTTGCTTGGTATCAAAAACTAAAGTCTCGAAATGAAATTGACTGTGAATGTGAGACGGATGAAAAACCAAAATTTATGCAGTCCAAAACCTTTTTGGCAATTGTGACTGTATTTGCAATAGTGATGTTGGCATTCCCTTATTATTCAGGAATTTTTTATTCTAATATGGAAAAACAAATAGTTATAGTTGATAAATCAGACATTAAAACAACTGAATTTAAAATAAACGGAATGACCTGTGCGAGTTGCGAAGAACACGTAAACCACGAAGTGAATAAACTCAACGGAATCTTAAACTCAAAAGCATCCTATGAAAGTGGTAATGCAATCGTTGAATTTGACAAAACTAAAACCAATGAAACGGAAATTGAGAAAGCAATTAATTCAACAGGTTATAAAGTAACTGGTAAAAAAGAAAACTAATGGAAATTCAATTAAAATCAGAGATTACTTGTCCAAACTGTGGAAATAAAAAAGTAGAAGAAATGCCAACAAACGCTTGTCAATTCTTTTACGAGTGTGAGAATTGCAAAGCGGTTCTTAAACCAAATGAAGGAGATTGTTGTGTTTACTGTTCTTACGGTACTGTTCCTTGTCCACCAATTCAGCAAAACAAAAGTTGCTGCTAAAATTGTATTGATATGAAAAAAAAGAAACTCAATTTAAGAGATATAAAACCTAATTCTGAAAAAGAACACAGTCACGATGATGGTCATAATCACAGTAAAGGTTCCAATAATTTTAAAGCATATAGTCCAGCGATAGTAAGTTTTGTAATGCTAATCATTGGTATTACTTTAGATTATTTTGATATTAATTTTTTTAGAGATTGGATTCGCATTGTTTGGTATATCATAGCTTATATACCTGTTGGGTTTCCTGTTGTAAAAGAAGGATGGAAAAGTATTAAAAAAGGTGATGTCTTTACAGAATTTTTTCTAATGTCAATCGCAACCATTGGTGCGTTTATTATTGGCGAATATCCTGAAGGTGTTGCAGTAATGCTATTTTATGCAGTAGGCGAATTATTTCAAAGCGCAGCAGTTAATAGAGCAAAATCAAACATCAAAGCATTGCTTGATGTTAGACCAAAGGAAGCGTTAGTTTATCGAAATAAAGATTATGTTTCTGTAAATCCTGAAACCGTAGATATTGGCGAAAAGATACAAGTACGTGTTGGCGAAAAAGTACCTTTAGATGGTGTTTTATTGTCTGAAAAAGGTTCATTTAACACAGCAGCTTTAACAGGTGAAAGTAAACCAGATACCATTGCCAAAGGTGAAAAAGTATTTGCAGGAAGTATCAATCTCAATGGTGTTATAGAAATTGAAACCACCAAAGAATTTAAAGACAGTTCCATTGCTCGTATTCTCGATATGGTTCAAAATGCAACAGCTCGTAAATCTAAAACCGAATTATTCATAAGGAAGTTTGCACGTATTTACACACCAATTGTTGTGTTTTTAGCCATAGGCGTTACATTATTACCTTATTTTATTGTAGATGATTATGTCTTTAGAGATTGGTTGTATAGAGCTTTAATTTTCTTGGTAATATCTTGTCCTTGTGCTTTAGTTATTTCAATTCCATTGGGTTATTTCGGTGGTTTAGGAGCAGCTTCAAAAAACGGTATTCTATTTAAAGGTGCTTCTTTTCTTGATGCTATGACCAAAATTAATACGTTGGTTATGGATAAAACGGGTACAGTAACAAAAGGAGTTTTCAAAATCAAAGAAGTAAAAACAATCAGTTGGGAAGAAACTGAATTTATGAAATACTTAATGGCGATGGAAGAGCAATCTACGCATCCAATTGCTAAAGCCATTTTAGAATACAAAGCAAATGGAGCAGATTTTAATGCTACCAAAGTTTCAGAAATAGCAGGAAAAGGTTTAAAAGGAATTGTAAACGGAAAAACTGTTTTAGTTGGAAACAAAGCATTAATGACTGCCAATAATATTGAAGTGGCAAAAGAAATCGACACTATTGTAGAATCTATTGTTTTAGTTTCAATTGGTAATAAGTTTGCTGGTTATGTTGTCATTGCAGACGAATTAAAAGAAGATGCTAAAGAAACCATAACCAATTTACATAAAGTAGGCATTTCTAAAATAATGATGCTTTCTGGCGATAAAGATTCCATTACTCAAAAAGTGGCTTCTCAATTAAACATTGAAAAAGCAAAAGGTGGTTTATTACCCGAAGATAAATTGAATGAAGTTGAGGTTTTAAAGCAAAATCCTGAAAACAAAATAGCCTTTATTGGAGATGGTATTAATGACGCGCCTGTTTTAGCAGCAAGTAACGTTGGTATTGCAATGGGAGGTTTAGGAAGTGATGTTGCTATTGAAACTGCTGATGTCATTATCCAAACAGACCAACCTTCAAAAGTAGTTAGAGCAATAAAAATTAGTCGTTCTACTCGAAAAATTGTTTGGCAGAATATCATTTTAGCTTTTGGTGTTAAAATAGTTGTTTTAATATTAGGTGCAGGTGGTTTAGCAACAATGTGGGAAGCTGTATTTGCTGATGTAGGTGTTGCGTTATTAGCAATTTTGAATGCTGTAAGATTACAACGAATGCAATGGCGTTAAATAATTAAAGTCATTGTATTTATTTTAATTTTTTTTAAGTAAAATATTTTTAAACAAACCAGATTTATTATCCTCATAACTACTGTAAGTTGAAAAAAATTGAAAGAATAGTAAAAAAATTAGATTCTAATTTAGATTTTTTAGAAAAAGAAATTGAAGGTGTTTTAGAGAGGTCTGAAGAGGGTATTAAGGTAACTCAAAGAGCTCTTGAACAAATAAGAGAACTTTTGTTAAAACGAAAATCAACATCAACTTCTGATGAAATCTATTTTTTCAAAAATATTAAGCCTCAAGTTTTTAGTAAATTAATTTATTATGTGAAATTATTTAGTATTGAAAGTAAAAGACCAAGAAGTAGTAACAAATCTCAAGTAAAGTATTTTAACAAACATATAGATCGGTTGCAAAATTATTTTAATGATAATTTAGAGTTTTATCATTATTATAGACGAGGTGCTACTTTTTTGGATAACGAATATTTTATAAGAGGAAAAGCTAATATTCGTTTATTTCCAGATTCTCTTTCTTTTTTCGCAGATGATAAATTTTCTACAAGCCACGATTCTACTGTAGCCACAATTCTTGCTTATGATATGCTAATAATTTATTTAAAAACTGAAATTGATAAACTTGAAAATAACAATAGTATGGAAGCAAATTATAACGCTTTTCAAAAGCAATCAAAATTATTTTGGACAGGTAATAAAACAGATTTAATAGAACTCATTTATGCACTTCATAGTTCTGGAGTAATAAATAGTGGAACAGCAGATATTAAAGAGGTAGCCTTAATTTGCGAACAAATGTTTAACGTTAGTTTGGGCGATTATTACAGAACTTTTTTAGAAATCCGTTCACGCAAAATAAATCAAACAAAATTCATTGATAAACTAAAAGAATCTTTAGTAGATAAAATGCTAGAATCTGATGAATAAACACCCAACTTGGGTGTTTTAAAGAGCAAATAATTATCATAGTATTTGCTCTTTTTTATTGCCTATGTTTTACAAGTAAAACATTAAAACAAATCAATGTAACTCATTAAATATGAGCGTATAAAAACACCCAAGTTGGGTGTAACTTGTGAAAAATACTCAATAATTCACTTCATATTTGCTAAACGAAAGTCAAATCGCAGATTCACGAATACCTATTTAAGAAAAACATTCTAACTCGTGAATTAAATCAATTTAATAGCTGCCATTGATAACGAAAGTTTGATGTGGTAGCTGTTTTTAACTTAAATCGTTTACTATGGCAGCAACAATTATTACAACCGAAGATCTTCACGAATTCAAATTAGAATTATTAGAAGGTATTAAAACAATCATCAATAACAAAACTGGTTTAGCCACTAAAAAATGGTTAAAATCACCAGAAGTTCGCGACCTGTTAAGTATTTCACCAGGTACATTACAAAACTTACGTATTAACGGTACGTTACCATACACTAAAGTTGGTGGTGTTATTTATTACGATTATGATGATATTCAAAAAGTAATGCAAGACAATAGAATACACAACAAGTTTTAATGCCACTTTAAGTGCAGCTAAAACACCTATTCTATGCAAAAAGTTAATTATATAAAACACCTAAAAGGTGTATTTATTCAATTCTCTAAAGACAACCGTTTAAATCCAACACACATAAGTTTATATATAGCATTATTCCAAATCTGGAATAACAATCGGTTTTTAGACGAATTTTATATCAATCGAGAAGAAGTAATGAGCTTTTCAAAGATAGGCTCTAAATCAACATATCATAAATGTATTAAAGAGCTAAATCATTGGAAATATATTATTTACTATCCATCACACAACCCATTTAAGGGAAGTAAAATTAAGATGTTCAATTTTGAGACAAGTTATAAACAAGTTATGGACTCATACAATCCTATAAACGGACAAGCACTGGTATCTAATAATAAACATATACAAACTAATAAAAACATTAATAAACTTGACCAGCCAAAAAATGAAAATGATGTTATTACTTTTTTTAAAAATGAAAAATGGCCAATAATTGAAGCTCAAAAATTTTTTAATCATTATCAAGGTATTGGTTGGAAAGTAGGTGGAAAAACAAAAATTGTCAATTGGCAAGCTACTGCTAAAAATTGGATGCTAAAAGCTGAAGAAATAAAAACAAAAATAAATCAAAAAGCAGTTAGCCAAAATCAAGACAACCTAAAGACAAGTAAAAACAAAAACTACAATGAGCCTTTATAACGCTTTGCGTCATACGGCGCTTATTTCAGTAACTCACTATCTAAAACTATGAATAAGATACAACCACATATTATAAAAGAAGGAGGTGTTCAATACCAATTAGGAGAATTTAATAACAATAATATTTCATACGATTTCAAAAAAATATTAATTTATCTTGATGCAAAAGGAAAGCTGCTCTTTGGTAAAAACTTTAAAATCTATGAAGAAGATGAGGTTATTTTATATAAACTATGTGTCTATTTTATAAGTGATTTTGAGGCTTGCAAAAAATTAGAAATAGATCCAAACAAAGGGATATTATTATCGGGACCTGTAGGCTGTGGTAAAACAAGTTTAATGAAATTATTAAGGTTTATGGTACCACATCAAAAACCGTATGAACTAATTCCTGCTAGAAATATCACATTCGCATTTAATAATATTGGTTACAAAACTATTGAAGAATATGGTAATAGTAGTTTTTATTGTTTTGATGATTTAGGTGTTGAATCAACTGGTCGTCATTTTGGTAAAGATTGTAATGTAATGGGAGAAATTCTTTTATCTCGTTACGATTTATTCCTAAAAAGAAAAATAAGAACACACGCTACAACCAACCTAAATGCACAAGAATTAGAAGAAAGATATGGTAATCGTGTACGTTCTCGAATGCGACAAATGTTTAACTTAATAAGTTTCGATTCAAGCAGTAAAGACAAACGAGGTTAAAATTTTAATAGCTTTTAAATATTGAAAACAATAATAAGTAAATAGACGTGTTTTAAATCTATAACAGAAAAAGTCGTTAATTATACGACTTCTTAATGAAATTTGTAAATTTGTTGAATAATGGACAAAACTAGCGACATAACCCAAATAAGAAGTTTAGCTCAAATATTTTCTGCCTCTAATTTTAAAAAAATAGTAAGAGAAGATAATTATTTTGATACATTTTACCGTATAAACAGATATGCTAAAATTAATGAGAATACTACTAATCTTGAGGTGCTAAATCAAATTTACAAATCATTATTAAAGGTTTATAAAAATGAATATGTCTATAAAAACGTACTAATTAACAAGCTTTTAATTAAAAAATATAGTCTTAAAAATACCATTGCTTTAAATGAATTTAAAGTAGGTAAATCTATTGCAGATTTTGTGCTTTTAAATGGTGAAGCTCGTATTTATGAAATAAAAACAGAGCTTGATGGTTTAGAGAAATTAGAGAAACAAATATCAGATTATGAAAAATTTGCTGATAAAATTTACATTGTAACAAGCTCTAAACACATTCCTAATTTATTGACAAAATATTACAATTCTAATATTGGTATTATTGAATTAACTAATAGAAATGCACTTAAAACTTTAAAAGAAGCAAAAGTAAATCAATCAGTTTTTAACCACGAAACATTATTTAAAACATTAAGAAAAGACGAATATTTAAGTATAATTAAATCATATTTTAATGCTGTGCCAAATGTGCCTAATACACAAATATTTAGAGAATGTCTTAAGTTGTCAAAAAATATTGATATTTTAGAATTTCAAAAATTAGTAATTCAAAAATTAAAATTTAGAAATATTTCTAACCCAGAAAGTTTTAAAGAAAGACAAATTCCAGAAGCATTAAAACATATATGTTATTCTTTAAACTTTTCTGATAATGAATACCAACAGTTAGATAATTTTTTATCCCAAAAAAGCAAAGTATGTATTTCCCATATGTTAGAGGTAAACAATTTGAATTAATCGCATTAAGAGATTTATGCTCTATATTTTCAGATGATATATTAAAAACTTCACCAGTAATAGAACCAGTTAAAAGTACATCAACTTTTAAATCAACATTAAAAGAATTAGCTTCTAAAAATGTTAATTTTAATATTATTATAAACCCTAGAGTTGGCGATTTAAAAGGAAAACATCAAGAAATTATTGATGTAGTTTCAGAAAGTTTACAAGGCTATGAGAACTTCCAATTAGCTGTTATTTTGGATGATAAGTCCGAAAGAAATATCCAAACATTTATTGATTTTATAGGTGCTCTGAATTTTAATTTTAATGGTGTTACCTTAATTCACAATTCTGAAGTTTCCGGTAATAATATAGAATTACTTACTACAAATCTTAATATCGTTTATAACTTAATTTACTTCTCTAAAACAAGTAGAAGATATTATAGAGAGTTTGCTCAAAACACGCGAGTATCACTAGATGATTATTTTAAGGAAATGCCTAAAAATGCTGATTATCTTGATTTAGAAAGCAGCTTTTCTGAAGAATACAAATATTATCAAGAAGATGGTTTTGTTGGTTTTGGAGATTTTCTTACTATAGGTGATAATTATTCCGATTCAGGATTTTTACCTAGAGCTGTAGCAATACATTTATCTTATATAGATGGTAATGATAGAATAAGAGTAAAACATTTTGTGTCTGACTCTAATGGTGATGTATCAGATATTGGTGGTAAATTTTCTGAAGCCATACATAAGTTAGTTACTTGGTGTAATCAACAAGACATACAAACAAATGCAGTAAATACTTTTCGAGATTTGCACCAAAGAGGTCATTTCCCTGGTCTTGGCACTTTAAAAAAATTGTCAATTATGAATCACATCGAATTAGTAATTAAAAACATTTAGTTATGAATTGTTGTGTAAACTGTTTTACTAGTGATTATATCATTAGTATAATAAATGCTGATGATAGAGTTGGTAACTGTAATTTTTGTAAATCAACAAATGTATCTATTTATACAGCTAGAGAGTTAATTAATTTTTTTAGAAATTTCTTGTCCCTTTACACTGTTGATGCTAACTCTAACCAAGATATAGCACAATCTTTAAAAAAAGATTTTAACCTTACTACAGATATAGTTGAAGATTCCAAAGAACTATTTAAAGCAATTTTTATAGATGAAATGGAAGATATTACCGAATTATTTAATAGTAACGTATCTTCAGAAATTATTAATGGTGAAATAAAAATTCATAATATTTGGAATGATTTTAAAGAAGAAATTAAATTCTCAAATCGCTATTTACCAAGTAACTCTATAAATTTTGAAATTTTAAAATCTATTTTATATAGTAGTTTAACCAAAAAAATCTATAAAGGAAAGTTTTACTTTAGATCTAGAATTTCTGATAAAAAAGGATTCGAAAAAGAAAATATGGGTAACCCACCATTACCTGAACTTGCCTCTGCTGGTAGAGCAAATCCAAGAGGTATTTCTTATTTATATATTGCCGATTGTATTGAAACAGCATTATATGAAACAAGAAGTACAATTTTTGACTATGTGACAATAGGTAAATTTATAGTAAAAGAAAAATTTGAAATTATAAGCTTTAGAAACATTGCTACTGATCCTATTTATTGGTCAGAAAGGGAAGATATTAAAAATTATATTGAATATTTACCTTTCATTTATACTCTTCAGCAAGAGTTGTCTCTTCCCATACGAAAAAAAGATAAATCATTAGACTATATACCAACCCAATATATTTGTGAGTATATTAAATCTTTAGGTTTTGATGGTGTAGAATATCAAAGTTCCTTATATTCTGAAGGTTATAATTTGGCAATTTTTAATCCTGAAAAATTAGACTGTATTGAAACAGAAGTATTTGAAATTGAAGGGATGGATTTACACCATAAAACAGTTAAGTAATTTCCCCACAAACTAAAACCCAGTTTTTTCGTTCCTCAAAATCCTCTGTCTTTTAGTTTGTTCCCCTCGCCATTCCTTTATAGCGTTTAAATTGCCACACTTATGCAGCACATTACAACTTGTTTCATTCGTGCCTCATTCCACAACTGCAAAGAGCTGCACATTGCCAAAAGCTAATAATTTAAACGCTATCCCAAGCTATATTTACATAACGTGCAGTTATACTGCTCTTCCGTGAAAAACTCCAGGCACTATAACGCCATTATGTAAAATAGCCACACATCCGACGCGCATCCAGTAATTAATAATAACAAGTAGATAATTTAATAACATTCCGTCTTTTTTACATTGTTTTTATAAGTGCCTACTGGTAAATTTAAGTGAATATTTTTAAAATCATTAAAATTTCAGTTTATAAAAGAAATTGTAAAGCACCTATAAAATCAAAAAAAAGCCAATAAGAGTATAACTTTTTATTTGAAAAAATCAGGATAGTTGGTTTCACTAAAAGTAAATGCTATTAACAATCAAATAAACTTATATATTTCAATAATCTAACTCATAAGTAATATTTTCAAAACATTCACTTTTAACAAAACCAATCAAAAAAACAGTACAATCAAATAAAAAGCAATACACTTATTCTCGCTGCTGCCGGCGCACTAGGTATTTTAACTTTATTATAATTCCTTACCTCATTCAACTGCACAAAACCATCGTTAAGTCCAAGTATTCCTTATCTCAAGTCTTTGTTTGTTTCATTTCTTTAAGTAATCAAAAAAAATCCAGATAAAATCTATCATTTTAGATATAATAAAGGATAAAAAGAAAAACAAAAAAAAGACAGCAAAACAAATGGTTCTCTTAATGTTGCAATACTTTCAGCATCTGTTTCCCTCAAGAAAAAATGTATTTGTATAAAATTTTATCTTTTAAAAGCCTCCGCTTTTAGCCTATAAAGGTCAAGCCCTTCGGGTTTTGAAAAAAATCTCCACCACTAACAGTTTAATACTTAAAATTCAACATTCAGTAGTTGGTAGTATTTTTTTCAAAAACCTTGATAGTCTATCCTCCCCATTTAGAAACAGCTTTCTTTTTGTTGTTTTTCTTTCCAAAATTTTATGGGCAAAAAAACAGCAAAAGAACCTGAACCTAAAAATGGATACTTATGCAAATTTTTGAAATCAAAACCCACAAAATTGGACGAACTTACTCAAACCCACATTTTTTTATTTTGAATAAAGGATTAAATTCTGGAAAGCCATTAGACAAACCTTGTCCAAACTGCTTTGTAATTTCCACAACTTCTACAACAAATAGAGAGTCTTTGTATTATCTGTGTTTATCCTTAAAAGTTGGTCAATACTTTGGGTGCTATTTAAAAGGCTCTGTCATTCCATTTATTGGTATTTCAGACGTAAAAAAAGTAATCACTACTGCACTGCAGAACTATGAAGAACAACAATGGCAATTGAAAGTTGAAAAACTCAAAAAAATAACTGCTTTCGAAGAAAACTTACAACAACAATTGTTAACTATTTCAAAACTAAAAATAGCCTTACTAAGATCTTAACAAATTAAACTATGAAAATAATTATAGCTGGGAGCAGAAACTTCACCAACTACCAAAAATTAAAACACGAATGTGATAAATTTCTGGACAAACAAAAAAATATCGAAATTATTTCTGGAGCTCATTACAAAGGTGCTGACAAATTAGGAGAGAAATACGCGTCTGAAAAAAACATCAACATTATAAAATTTCCGGCTGATTGGATAAAATATGGTAAAGCTGCTGGACCAAAAAGAAATAAACAAATGGCAATATATGCAGACGCATTAATTGCTTTTTGGGATGGAAAAAGTAAAGGAACAAAAAACATAATTCAACTTGCTAAACAAAGACAATTAAAAACTAGAATAATTCTCTTTGAAAACGAAATTCTAAATATCAATCAATAAAAACAAAAGAATACCCAGTACTAAAACTAGGTATTCTTTTTTTGCTTTCTAAAAAACAACCACTTTAATAATGTAGAAACAGAAAAACTAACAATTGCTCCAATAACAGCCATAATAACAGTAAAAAGTATATCGTCTAAACTAATAGTAAAAACTGTAGAGAGTAATGTTCCCCCAACAACACCTGACTTTATTTGAATATCGTTCTGAAACATATTTTTAGTCATCCTTTTTTTCATTAGAAACTACAGCTTGACTAACAGCAGTTGCAACAGTTCCTGCAACTGTCATATAAGTAGCAATTGTTATTATTGTTGCAGGAATACTTATTGGAGCTGCAATAATTGCACCTCCTGCAGTGGCTAAGGCTATACCAATGTTTCTTAACACTCGAAAGAATTTCGGTGTTGGTTTTTTATAACGTTCTATAATTTTCATAATTCTGTGATTTAATGATTAATACAATTTTTTCTTTTCGGTCTTTAGCTTGATACACTAATGACAATAATTTCTGCATAGCATTTCTGGAATATACACCTCTACCAATACCATTTAAATAGGTTACAGGAGCAATACAGCCCTCTAAATCTCTTTTAACATCATTTGCAGGATGAAATAAAATAAAGCTTCTACCTTTCACATTTTTCAAAATCAAATGATATTGAAATCGTTTTGAAAATCTTGGTAGAATTTCATATTGCCCTTCTGGTATACAAGAGATATTTCTTTTGTTATTTCTCCAGGGCAATTCAATGGTATGACAAAGGAATTTATCAGAATTAAAGAGAGTACCATTAGTACCCTCTTTAAAATATGCTCTTTGAAGTATTAACTCCATTGTTAAGGTTTATCAATAATCGTTACAGATAATGCGTTATAAGTACCATTTTTCAAAGAATACATTTGTCCATTTACCTCTTGGTAGAACTCTACTCCTAAAACCTGTACTACTGGTAATGTAGAATTAGCAGTTATAGAAGCTGTTAATGCAATTGCAGCTGTATCTGCAACTGTGTAAGGTAAAATTGCAGTTTCATCATTTTCAAAAGTTGAGGTTTCATTTACGAAATCTAATTCTGATGCTCCCATTACAATTTTAAAATGTGTCGTTCCTGCAGGAGCTGCAATTCTAACTGTTGGTGAAAAAGCAGCTAAATTTAAAGTTGTATCTCCAGAAACTCTATCAAAAGCTTTAACAAACGGAGCAAACAGAGTTGCTCCTAACTTTCCTTTCAAATTAAATTCAAACGCTTCTAAAAGGTTTAAATTACCATCCTGTAAAGTTCTCTGTCCTCTTTCATTAACAATATCGGTTTTAGTAACGGCTACTAAAATTTTTGTTAAACGAGAAACCACTCTTTTGTCTTTTGCATTTTGTAAAAGCACACGAATCGCATTTCGCAATACTTTTCCACCTTTACCTGCTCTACCAAATTCAGAACCATTTTCTCGCGTTCTTTGAAACGCTGGGTCATTTTGAATTCTACTTTTGTCTACACCACCTTTTTCACGAGCAAGATGTCCATCGCTTGTTTTGTAAAAAGAAATACCTCCGATAGTTCCTTTTAGCTTAATAATTCCAGTTTGTTTTGCCATAATTTTTACTTTTTTTTGTGATTAACATTTCAAATCACGTAACTTTATGGCAGTCAATAAAAAAACGAAATCCGTTTTTGGATGTTCGTTCCGATAACTCCAAAAACGTCATTAAAATATTGATAACACGAAAGTGTTCACAACATTTTAACAACGCATTATCAACATCATCATAAAAATATTAAGTCTGTTTTAAGTATTGATAAAGTATAGATAGAGTATTATGAATCAGAAAAGAGCTTGTATATACCCAAAAGACATTCAGCGCATCACAGGGCGTAGTGAACGTTATGGACGCAAGTTATTAAATGATATCAAGAACTTTTTAGACAAAGAACCTCATCAATTTGTTACTATCAATGATTTTTCAGAATATTCTGGAATAGAAATTGAAATCATTAATCTGTATATTAATTAGTTATAAAATCACTTCCATAAATCATAAAATTTGCGTAAATTTATGTTGCTTTGTATGTATAAGGTTTTTATATTTTTACCTCTTTTGTATAAAGCAATTCAAAACGAAAGTTCATATCATTAAAGTTACCTATTCGGTTACCTCAAAAAGGAAACAACTTGTAACTAATTGATAATTAAAGACATTAGAGTGGTAGTTACAATCCTGCCACCCCGACTTAAAAGACTTAAGAGAAATCTTAAGTCTTTTTTATTTTACAGGTTTTCGTTTTCCCTTACCAATTTCTATTTTAACAACCTTTTTTCCTGTTAACTTAAATAGTTTTTTCACTCCTCAATACTTTTTATTTCTTCTTTTGTGATGATCTACAAACCCTTAATTGGGTTTTTAAAATAAATTAAAATTTATTAATTTTTAATCAATCTAAATAAAAACTATTTTTATATTTGCCTCGTTATTTAAAACAAATCTAAATAAATTTTGAGAGCTTTATATTTATTTTTCATATCAATTTTATTATGTTTTACATCATTTGCTAAAACATCAAACAACAATATTTTAATGAGCTTATCTGGTAAAGTAAGCTACAAAAACGGAACTCCCGCTGAATTAGCTTTAGTTCACATTAAACAAATTGGTAAAAGTGTATATACTGATGAAAATGGTAACTTTCTTTTTTCAAATATACCAGCAGGCAAATACACTGTTTATATTAAAGCTTTTGAAACGAGCGGCATTAGTATAAATGTAGATTTGACTACAAAATCAGACCACTTGACTGTTGTTTTAGAAAACAATGAGAACACAAAATTAGACAACATTATTATAACCAGTAAGTCTAAAGGAAAACTAATTAAAGAGAAAGGATTTTCTATAGCAATAGCTGACACGCAAAAGTTAGCTGTTCAAAATTTGCAAGCAACTGAAATTCTGGGTAGAACATCTGGTGTTAAAATTAGACAAAGTGGAGGACTTGGTTCACATACACACTTTAATCTTAACGGGCTTAGTGGTAATTCTGTTCGAATTTTTATTGATGGTATTCCACTTCGAAATTACGGTGAATCATTTTCTTTATCAAGCATTCCGCCTGCAATGATAGCACGTATTGAAACCTATAAGGGGGTTTTGCCTGCCGAGTTAACCGAAGATGCATTAGGTGGTGGTATCAATATTGTTCTTAAAAAAAGTATAGGTACACATCTTAGCACTGCCTATTCTTACGGATCGTTTAACACACATCAAATAAATATAGATGGTGGATATAGAAATCCTATAACAAATTTCAATGTAGATGCATCTGCTTTTTACAACAGCACTGATAATAACTATGAAGTTTGGGGTGATAATGTTTATGTAGTTAATCCTACCACAGGAAAAGTAAAATACGTAAGAGCCGAACGCTTTCATGACAAATACAAATCTAAAGGTCTTAAAGCCAATATTGGATATATCAATAAAGAATGGGCTGATGAAATAACCTTAGGTTTAATGATTTCTAATATGGAAAACGACGTACAAACAGGTCCAGTTATGGATATTGTATACGGAAACAGAAGAAATAAGCTGAATAGTAAAATGTTATCTTTCAAATACAGAAAAAAAGATCTCATAACAGAAGGTTTATCACTAAATACCTTTACTTCTTTTTCACACACAAACCGTATGGTAATTGATACAGTTCCATACATGTATAATTGGTTAGGTAAAATTATAAGAGACACTAATGGAGTTCCTATTAATTGGCAAAACAATGGCGGAGAGGCAGGTGATGCTACATTAGCAAATAATAAGGAAATTAATATTGCTAATAGAACTGGTTTGTATTATCAATTACACCCACAACATAAATTAGGTTTGCATTATTTTTATAATCGTTTTACTAGAGATATTGACGATCCAATGCGTCCGCAAGCAGAAAGAGATTTAACCGACACTAGATACCTTACTAAGCAAATAATTAGCTACTCGTATGAAAGTATTTTTTTTGCTAAAAAACTAAAAACAAACTTATTTTACAAGCAATACAAACAACACGTAAAATTATCTGACCCCAAAAGAGTAGGACAAACAATTATAGCTTCAGACTATGAAAAAAACATTAGTTATAACGGTTATGGTGCAGCAATTTCATATGCTGTTACACCTAAGACAACATTAGTAACCTCAGCCGAAAAAGCCTTACGAATGCCAGGTATATCTGAATTACTTGGTAATACCAGCGAAAATATTGAACCTACTTATACACTTTTACCTGAAACAAGTATTAATTACAACCTTGGTTTTCTATTAGGCACATATTCAATAAAAAAACATCATTTTAATCTTGAAACCAACTTTTTTGTACGAAATATAAAAAACATGATTACAAGAAGTATTAGCGGAAGTTTATCGGACACGTACGGTTTTGAAAACTTAGGAAAAATTAAAAGCAAAGGATACGATATTGAACTAAAATACAATTATAACAATCGTTTATTTATAACCGCTAATTACTCCAATTTTAATGCACGTTATAATTTAAGGTTTGATGAATTTGGATCTGAATACATCTATTATAAAGACCGATTAAGAAACGCTCCATATTTAACTGCAAATACTTATGCTGAATATAAGTTTAACGATTTTATAAAGAAAAATTCAAAATTCTCCATCAATTATAACTTTGGATATACCCATAAATTTTTCAGAAACTGGGAAAGTTTAGCTAGTAAAGGTAAAGCCTACATCCCAACTCAAATACTGCATGATATTGGCGCATCATACACTGCCCCTAACAATAAAACAACTGTAAGTTTTAATGCCAAAAACATTACCGATAAACAAGTTTTTGATAATTGGGCAATGCAAAAACCTGGTAGAGCCTTTTATTTAAAACTTATTTACAGACCAATATTTTAATCACATTATTTAAATCTAATTATATTATTATGAAAACAAATTTTATATCAATAAGCAAATCATTGCTATTAACCGCTGCCGTCGTTAGTTCATTATTGACAAGCTGTGAATCAAACGACAACATCGAAGATAAAATACCTACAGGTACGCAAGATTTCTATAACGTAGCTTTCGGAGTAGGATCTACAGGAAACTCAGCTACTTTTGTACAAGCTTTCTCTGAATTAAAAGATGGTGAAATTTCATTTAAAGGAGAAGGTTTTGAAGTTCCTTCAGTACGTACTGCAAGAATTTACGGTACACCTTCTGGTAAATATCTATACAACCTAAGTTATGGAGGTGGTATGCTTTACAAGTACGAAATAAATGGCGCCTCTAATTACACACAATTAGAAGAAACAAACGTTCAGGTTGCTATGGGTACAGCTTACCCTAGATGGAAAGTGCTTAATGAAAATGATGCTTTAGTACACACCATTAACACTGAAAAGATTTACAACGCCGATACATATTCACACACGGAAGCAAAGGCTGTTTTACAAAGAATTGAACTAGCAAACTTATCTTTAGCTGAAAAACAGGAAGTAATAATTCCACAAACAGCAGACGGTTTACACATTTGGCGAATTGACAACCCTACAATACAAAACGGAAAGGCTTATTACGGTGTCGCTAAAAGAGGCTACGACCCAAACACTGATGAAAACATTAGAACAGATGAATATAAAGCAACAACTTTAGTAGTAGATTACCCTTCTTTAAAAAATCCTGTTTTATTAGAATCTGAAGTAGCTAAAGGCTCTACTTACGGCTACAGAGCACCCGTATACCATGTAGATGAAAAAGGAGATATTTATCATTTAACCTCTAACCCTGCAAAATTAGTTCGTATTAAAAACGGAACTTATGATGATGCTTATCAATTAGATTTATCAACCGCATTAGGTATGACACAGGTTGGTGCTAACGGATGGTATTATGTAGGTAACGGTATTGCTTATGCTCCTTATTATGATGCATCAATTGGTAAAGGTAGTGACCAAGCTACACCTTGGGGAGTTACTCGAATTGATCTATATAACAAAACTGCTATTAAACTAAACGTACCAGCAAATTTATGGATGTGGTATTATCAATCTGGAGTTTTAGGAAAAGATGGTAAATTTCACATGGCAATTGCACCACTTGGTGAAAAGGGACACATATATAGTTTTAACCCTCAAAGTACATCACCAGACGGATACACTAAAGGCGCTGAGCTAGATAACGGAGCTGATTCATTTTACATAGGTATCTATTAATCATAATCTTTCAATCCCCCACTAAAAGGTTTAAGTTATTACTTAAACCTTTTTTTGCATTATCAATATTAACATTTTTATTCTCTACCATATTTTATGTAAATTCGTACTTATGGAACTACTTTTTTTAGGCCTAATCGGCGGATCAATTATTTCTTATTTTATTTTCAAACATTTCTCTTTTGTTAATAAAAGAAATACTACAAACAAGCAATCAGTTATATTATTAGATAAAATTAAAAAAGTATCTAAATTAATTACTGTTGAAGGTGAATTTGCCGAAATATACCATCACGAAAACACAAAAGAAAAATTTTTAGGTTTATTTACTAGTAAAAAAAAAGCGATTATATTAATTAACGCCAAGGTGCATATTGGTTTTGATTTTAGAAAAATTAAAATGCATACTGATACTAAAAGTAAAATCTTAACCTTATCAGAATTTCCAACACCAGAAGTTTTTTCGATAGAACCAAACTTACGCTTTTATGATATTCAAAATGGCTTGTTAAATAAATTTAGCTCAGAAGATTTAACCGCTGTAAACAAAGAAGCTAAAGAGCATATTTTACAAAAAATACCTGAAAGTAATTTAATGCAAACAGCCAATAAAGAAGCTATCGAAGCTATTTCATTAATGCAAAATTTAGTTGAAACTATTGGATGGAAACTTGACTACACATCTCTAGAACTCCCTAACAACAATCAAAAAAGTATTAACTAATGAATATAGAAGAACTACACGATTATTGCTTAACAAAAAAAGGTGTCACAGAAAATTTTCCTTTTGATGATGTTACCTTAGTTTTTAAGGTTATGGGAAAAATGTTTGCATTAGTAGGTTTAGATAGTTGGGAAAAAGGTGAAACTAAAATTAATTTAAAATGCAATCCTGAGCGATCTTTAGAGTTAAGAGAACAATACGAAAGCATTAACCCTGGTTGGCACATGAATAAAAAACATTGGAATACCGTTACTTTAAACAACGATGTTTCTGATAAATTAGCTTTTGAATTAATCGACCACTCGTATGAATTAATTATAAAAGGGTTAACAAAAAAACTACAAGAAGAATTAAAAGCAATGTAAAATGTTAAAAGCTGATTTAAGAAAAATATACAAACAAAAAAGAAGTGCGCTAACAAGTATTGAAAAAAAAGAACTTGAAAAAAGCATCTATCAACAAATATTTGAACTTGATTTTAACCAAATAAATAATGTGCATTTATTTTTATCAATGCAAAAATTTAATGAAATAGATACAAAACCCATCATTGATTTTTTTAGAAAAAAAAATAAAAAAATAATTGTAAGCCGATGTAATTTTAGTGATGATTCTCTTTCTCATTTTTATTTAGAAGAAAATACTAAAATAAGCTTAAATAAATTTGGTGTTCCTGAACCTGTGAATGCTGAAGAAATTGCCGCTACAAAAATTGGTTTAGTTTTTGTTCCTTTATTAATTTCTGACAAACAAAAATTTAGAGTTGGTTACGGAAAAGGCTTTTATGATCGATTTTTAGCAGCTTGCAGACAAGATTGTAAAACTATTGGCCTTAATTTTTTTAACCCGATTGATAAAATTACTGACACTCACAAGTTTGATGTTCCGCTTGATAAAATAATTACTCCTAAATAAAAAATCCTGCATAAATTATGCAGGATTTTTTTTTATAATTACTATTTCTACAAATTATCCGTTCATAGAAATTAAAAACTCATCATTATTTTTAGACGTTCTAATTCTATCATTTATAAACGACATTGCTTCAACAGGGTTCATATCTGCTAAATATTTACGTAATACCCACATACGCTGTACAGTTTTGTCATCTAAAAGTAAATCATCACGACGTGTACTTGATTTAATTAAATCAATTGCTGGGTAAATTCTACGATTAGAGATATTACGATCTAATTGTAACTCCATATTACCAGTACCTTTAAATTCCTCAAAGATAACCTCATCCATTTTTGATCCAGTTTCGGTAAGAGCTGTTGCTATAATTGTTAACGATCCACCATTTTCAATATTACGAGCCGCACCAAAGAAACGCTTTGGTTTATGTAATGCATTGGCATCAATACCACCAGATAATATTTTACCAGAAGCAGGTGCAACGGTATTATACGCTCTTGCCAAACGTGTAATTGAATCTAATAAAATTACTACATCATGCCCACACTCTACCAAACGTTTTGCTTTTTCTAAAACAATATTTGCAACACGTACATGTTTGTCTGCTGGTTCATCAAAAGTAGAAGCTACAACCTCTCCACGTACATTACGTTTCATATCTGTAACCTCTTCTGGTCTTTCATCAATTAACAATACAATTTGATATACCTCTGGATGATTTGCCGCAATTGCATTAGCAACATCTTTTAACAACATAGTTTTACCAGTTTTTGGCTGCGCTACAATCATACCACGTTGCCCTTTACCAATAGGTGAAAATATATCAATAATTCTTGTTGATAATGAACTTCCTTTTTCAGCTAAGTTGAATTTCTCTTCAGAAAACAAAGGCGTTAAGTGTTCAAAAGATACACGATCACGAACAATATTCGGACTTAATCCATTAATTTTTGATACTCTAATTAAAGGAAAATATTTTTCTCCTTCTTTTGGAGGGCGAACATTACCTAAAACGGTATCTCCTGTTTTTAACCCGAATAATTTTATTTGCGATTGTGATACATAAATATCATCTGGCGATGATAAATAATTATAGTCTGACGATCGTAAAAAACCGTATCCATCAGGCATCATCTCTAAAACACCTTCACTTTCAATAATTCCATCAAATTCAAAATCAGGGTCTCTATATCTATTTCCACTTTTATGCTGTGGTTTATTATGCTGATTTTTATGTTGTGGTTGTTTGTTTTTTTGATTTTTATGCTGTGGCTGTTTATTATTATTCGCGTTTTGTGCTTTTTTTGCTGCCTCAACTTCTTGCCTAGGCCTTGGTCTTGGTGGATGTTTTTTAACTTCAGCAATGGGTTGTTTTTCTTCCGTCTGAGATTTTTTTTCAACCACTTTCTTTTCAACAGGCTGTTTTTCTTCAACTTTAGCTACTGCTACTTTTTTAGCTACAACAGGTTTTGCTTCTTTAACCAAAGGTTTAGGTTTAGGCTTATCGGCAACTTTAGGCTGTGGTTGTTTTGGAGCCTCCTCAGTTTTTTCTATTCTTTTTCTTTTAGGTTTTTCAACTTTTGGCTTAGCTTCATTTGCACTAGCTTCAGCCTGTGCATCTAAAATTTTATAAACTAAATCTAATTTTTTTAACTGACTGGTTTTTTTTAAACCTATGCTTTTTGCAATTACTTGTAAGTCTGTTAACTTTTTAGTTTTTAATTCCGAAATCTCGAACATTCGTAAAATGATTAAGTTATATAATCCTTAAGGAAAAGGATTTAAATTGTATTTAAGTTTTATTTTTGATTGCTATTATATAGGGGCTATATAATTGTTATTTGTGCAGTTACTTATACGACAAATATATACAAATATTTTAACTTGTAATATTTCTTTTTAAAAAAAGAAATATTACATTTGCTATCCAATAAAAAACATGATACAAAGAAAACAATCTATATATTTATTAATCGCAGCAATTATGTCTGCAGGATTAACTTTTGTCTTTAGTCTTTGGACTAACACACAAAACAATTCAGCTACTTATCTATTAGATTTATTTTCGGGAGTTTCTATTTTAGAAAAACTAACTCCGGTGTTGTTTTTTACTTCAGCTTTATTATCAATTGTAACTTTGTTTTTATTTAAAAACCGTCAGCTACAATTTGTATTAGGGCGCTTAAACATATTGATAAACCTTTTTTTATTAGGCGTATTGATATATCTGTCGCAAACATTATCTGGAGAAGCATTAGTTTCTGAGAAAGGTATTGGGATGTTTTTTCCTGTTATTGTTATTTTGCTGTTAGTTTTAGCAAATAAAGCCATTAAAAAGGATGAAGATCTTGTAAAATCTGTTGATAGATTACGATAAACCTAACATCTTAGTATATTTTAGTGCGAAAAAACCGAGATTCTTATCTCGGTTTTCTATTTTTGTAATGTACCTATTCATGCACCTTTCAAGGCTAAAATGTTAAAGAAATGTTAACGGAATTAGGGTTAACCCTAATTGAATTAGGGTTAACCCTAATGAACGATTAGGGGTATTGGGTATTGTACACACTATTTTTATATTATAGATTTGTAACTGTAACAAACATGGAATACAAGATAAAAGTTCACATAGCGGATGACCATAAAATTTTAATAGATGGAGTTATCGCTTTATTAAATACAGAAGAAGACTTTGAAATAGAAGGTTTTTCTTTAACAGGTAAACAAGTATTAGATTGGTCTAAAAAAAATAGCGCTGATGTTCTAGTTTTAGATATTAATATGCCAGAAATGGATGGAATTGAGGTGTTAAAAACGTTTAAAAAACGTAATATAAACATAAAAACAATCATTTTATCTAGCTTAAGCGACCCTAAATTAGTACAAGAAATAGTACACTTAGGTGCCAATGGTTTTATTGATAAAAGCTGTGCTAGTGACCACATTATAGATGCAGTAAGAAACGTACACAAAGGTAAACAATACTTTAGTGACGATATTAAAACTAGCTTACTTGAACTATATGTTACAGAAGCCACTGTTGAAGAACCTGTTTTAAGTGATTCTGATTTAAATGAAAGAGAAATAGAAGTATTAAAATTAATAGCTTCTGAAAAAAGTTCTACTGAAATAGCAGAAATATTATTAGTAAGTATTAAAACGGTTGAAACATATCGTAAAAGTTTATATAAAAAATTAAAAGTAAAAAATGTAGTAGGTTTAGCGATGTACGCTGTGAAAAATAATATAGTATAGAACCCTTCAAATTGTTTTCTTTAGTACCCCCCTAACAAAGAAAATGTTCCCCCACAATCTATACATTATAAAAAGTACATCGCTAATAACTACAAAGATGTAATAAATTATAACAATGTACTTAGAATAGATAAAATCTCTAATTCCACTAGACTCCTAATGCTTTATCTATTCTAAGTACATTACTATTTTAAACAAACTACACCCTAAATTAAAAACCATGAAAAAACTAGCCCCTTTATTTTTAGCCATTAGTGTAATTTTTGCTTCATGCTCTTCTAACGAAAACGCGATATTAGACAATGGCAATCAAGAAAAACTATTACAATCATACACTTTAAAAAGAGATGCATCAGGTGCCTATTCAATTGATTTTAAAACAACTGAAAACACCGATGTAACCACTATTGAAAATACCGATAAAACAAATGAAATTATTTTATCAGAAGTAAATCATAAAACAGCCTCTAAACACAGTAATAATTTTAGTATTGAAAATGATCAACTAAAAATTGGTTTTTTAGAAGCTAATAGAGGAAAGCGTTCACAAATATTTGTTGAAGATGATAATATTACCTTTGCCAAAGGAGGAGTTACCGAATTTTTAAACTCATATAGTATTACTAAAAATAATGATGGTACTTTTTTACTGAATTTTAAAGTAAATAATAATGTTGCTACAGAGTTTACTTATAATGAAGAATTAGAAACCTATGAAGTACATTTATCAAATGGAGCTGCAAAACAAAAAGAATTTTCTAGAGAACTTAAACTAAACACAAATGATTTTCTTAAATTAGATTTTGTGAATTACAAATACTCTGAAAAAGCTGAGGTGAGTAGCTACAGACCAAGAAAACCAAGAGTTGTAATTTTAAACGGAAGCGATATACTATAAATTATTCTATTCTTTATAAAATGCTTTTTTCTTTAAAAAAAATTAACCTTGTTAAAACCATAGTTATTTGGCTAATCATATTAGCCCCCATATATACTATAGCCAATAATAAATCATTCTCTTTTAAAATCAATCCATTTTTAAAAGAGAATGATTCTATTTTAGAAAAAAGGTACTCAAAAATTTTAAAAAATTTTACAAAAGGTGAGTATGCTACTTCTTTAAAAAATAGTTTTCTTTTGCTAGAAGATAGTAACAAGCAGAAGAACCACAAAACAAAACATTTAATACTAAGGTTAATAGCTGATATTTTTGACAAAACAAAAAAACAACAAAAATCTCTGAACTATTACAAATTATCCTTAAAAGCCCTACAAAAAGAAATTCTTTTTAAGAAAGAAAAAGAATTTAATTCAAATAACAATTCTCTATTTAGTGAAATTTATTTAAGAATTGGAAGTGCTTTTCAAAAAATCCACTTAAACCAAGTAAAAAAGACAACAAATAAATATAAAGATAGCGCAATTACTTATTATGAAAAGCTAGAAAATATTTCTGGTTTAAATAATGATAATCTGAAACATAAAGCTATTTCTTACTCTAATTTATCAGCTATCTATGAACAAGATTCTATTTTTGACAAAGCAGAAACTTATGCTTTAAAAGCTATTCAAACCCATAAACTAAGAAAAAACAAAATAAATCAAGCTAATTCTTTAAATAATTTAGGGAACATCTATTTATCTTCAAAAGAATTTAAACGAGCAAAGAATATTTATAAAAAAGGAATTGAATTAATAAAACATAATGATAGTCCAAAATCAATTAAAGTTAAAGCAAATTTGTACTATAACTTAGCTTGGGCAATGAGAAACTTAAAAGATTATAAAGCTTATGATTTTCAAGAACTATCTTATGAAATTGAAGACTTTCAAAGAGAAAAGGAAATTAGAAGGATCATTGAAGAAGTTACCGTAAAACATAAAGAAAACTTAGCTAAACAAAGAGTAAACTTAGTTGTAGCTAAAAGAAAACTTATTGAAGCAAAAGAAGACAAAACCTCTATACTTTTTGGTACCTTAAGTTTATTGGTTATTATTATTTCTGGTGGAATAATATATAATTACAAACTCCGTCAAAAAAACTTACAATTAAAACTATCAGAAAACAATTTAATACAACAACAAAGTATTGAAAAAATAAAATCTGAGGCGCAAACAAAAATAATAAACGCAACGATAGACGGTAAAGAGTCTGAAAGAAAACAAATTGCAGAAATACTACATGACAATGTTAGCGCTTTATTATCGTCTGCAAACATGCACCTAAGTGCCACTAAAAAACAATTTAATGATAATACCCCGCAAGAAATAGAAAAAACTCAAGCCATAATACTAGAAGCTTCACAAAAGGTTAGAGATTTATCTCATAATCTTATTTCTTCAATATTATTAAAATTTGGTTTAGAATACGCGCTAAAAGATATTGTAAAAAAATATTCTAATAGTCAGTTAAAGTTCAATATTTCTGCTAATAATATTAATAGGTACCATCAAGATTTTGAGATAAAAATATTCAACATCATTCAAGAGCTTACTAACAATATTTTAAAACACAGCAAAGCCTCTGTTGCGCAAATAATTATAACACAAAAAGAACAACAGTTGTCTGTTATTGTTAATGATAATGGAATTGGGTTTTATACTCTTTCTCCTAACACTAAAAATACAGGTATAGGCTTAAATCAAATAGAGGCTAGAGTTCAAATGATGAATGGTAAATTTAATATCGTTTCTGAAAAAAACAAAGGAACAAACGTTTTTATAAATGTTCCAATACAACAACAAAAAAAATTTAACTTATCATCGGTAGGCTAACTCAATTACCTCCATATTTGTTATCGCTCCTTTACTTAACTCAAATCGAAGCATCGTTCTTACTTTATGAAAACCATGTTTTCCTGCTGCTCCTGGATTTAAATGCAATAATTTAAATTTAGTATCATATTGCACCTTTAAAATATGAGAATGTCCGCTAATAAATATTTTTGGTGATTTCTTTTTTAAAACCTCCTTTATTCTAGGTTTATAAGCATTAGGATACCCTCCTATATGTGTAATCCAAACAGAAACCCCTTCGACACAAAACCTTGCGTCTAGCGGATATTCTGCTCTAGCATTAGCATCATCTATGTTTCCATAAACAGCTCGTAAAGGCGTATATTTTTTTATCGTATCTGTAACCTCTAAATCACCAATATCTCCTGCATGCCAAACCTCATCTGCCTGTTTTACAAATTTTAATATTTGATCATCTATATAACTATGCGTATCAGAAAGTAATAATATTTTTTTCATCAATACAAAACTAACAAATAGAATATAAAAAATAGATCCATAATAATAACATCATGGATCTAGGGGGAAATATAATAACAAGGAAAAACTTTATTTCTTATTCTTTTACATGGCAAAAATACTATAAATCAATACATTATCTATTAACCTATGTTTACACTTAAAAAAACAAAGTGAAATTTTATGTAAAAACATTAATTATTATGCGCTTCTATAAAATGAACCTATTATTTTATAATTTAGCTTTTTTAAATTTTATTAATTTTTGAGATATTTTATTGAGTTAGCATACAAAGGAAAAAATTATCATGGTTGGCAAATACAACCTGATGCTATTTCTGTACAAGAAAAAATAAATAAAGCAATCAGTACCGTTTTAAGACAAAACATATCTATTACTGGTGCAGGAAGAACAGACACAGGTGTACATGCCTCTCAAATGTTTGCTCATTTCGATACCAATACTTTTTTAACTGAAAAATTTGCCTTTAGATTAAATGCTCTTTTACCTGATGACATTGTAATATTTAACATTAAATTAGTCCATGATGATGCTCATGCTCGATTTGATGCTAATAGCAGAAGTTATGAGTATAAAATTTGGCTTGGTAGAAACCCGTTTTCATTAGACACTTCTTGGCAATTGTATAATAAAAAATTAAATATAGATTTAATGAATCAAGCAGCTTCTATTTTATACAAACATGAAGATTTTGAATGTTTTTCGAAAGTAAAAACAGGTGTTTATACTTTTAATTGTAGTATAACCAACGCTCAATGGATTGTAAAGGGTAACGAGTTAACGTTTTATATCACAGCTAATCGATTTTTAAGGAACATGGTTAGAGCAATTGTTGGTACACTAATAGATGTCGGACTTGGAAAAACCAGTATCAATGAATTTCAAAATATTATAAAAAGTAAAAACAGAAGCAATGCTGGAACTTCTGCCCCTGCCAAAGGATTATTTTTAACAGCCGTAACTTATGATTATATATAGTGAGTAAAACAACAGGAAACGCATTTGACATTAAAATTTTTGTACGACTTATGAGTTTTGCAAAAAAATACCGTTTACGATTCGGTATCGCAGCTATATCAACCATACTTTTAGCTGCTTTTGCTGTTTTAAGTCCTGTTATTTTAATGACAGCTATTGATGATTTTGTTGCCCATAAAGACTTAACTCGATTACTATATTATACAATAACTATGTTGGTTATTTTAGTAATACAAGTATTATTTCAGTTTAGCTTTATATACTACGCCAATTGGGTTGGCCAACATATTATTAAAGATATTAGAGCCAAAACTTTTCGAAAAATTATGGCATTTAAAATGAGTTATTTCGATAATTCATCTGTTGGAAAATTAGTAACTCGAGTTGTTTCTGACATAGAAACCATAGCTAATTTTTTTACCCAAGGTGTTTTTATGATTATAAGTGATATCTTAAAAATGATTATTGTAATTATTGTAATGTTATACACTAATTGGAAACTAGCTATTATAGCACTTGCAACATTACCTGTTTTAATTTATGCCACTAAAATTTTCCAAATTGCTATAAAATCAACTTTTCAAGATGTACGAAATCAAGTAGCAAATCTTAACGGATTTGTACAAGAAAGAGTAACTGGGATGAAAATTGTACAACTTTTTAATCGTGAAAAAATAGAATACAAAAACTTTGTATCAATTAACGACAAACACAAAAAAGCACACGTAAAAACAGTTTGGTATTACTCTATATTTTTTCCTATTGCCGAAATACTATCCTCTATTGCCATTGGCTTAATTGTATGGTACGGTGGCTTGCAAGTTGTAGAAGATAGTACTATTACTGTTGGTGCTATTATTGGTTTTATCAAAATGTCGCAAATGTTATTTAGACCACTTCGTCAAATTGCAGATAAATTTAACCAACTTCAAATGGGAATTGTAGCAGGAGAACGTGTTTTTAATGTAATTGACACCGAAAGCTCTATTTCAAAAAAAGGAACAATTAACACAAGCTCTTTAAAAGGAAGTATTATTTTTAAAGATGTACACTTTAGTTATATAAAAGATGAAGAAGTTTTAAAAGGCATCAACTTTGAAGTAAACAAAGGAGAAACTATTGCAATTGTTGGTGCCACTGGTGCAGGGAAATCAACCATCATAAATTTAATTAATCGTTTTTATGAAATTGACAGTGGTAGTATTTGTATAGATAATATTGCTATTGAAGATTACGAAATTAATGCGTTACGAAAAAAAGTTGCAGTTGTTTTACAAGATGTTTTTTTATTTTCAGACACCATTTTTAATAATATAACTCTAAAAAACAACAACATTTCTTTAGACGAAGTTAAACTAGCAGCTAAACAAATTGGTATTCATGAGTTTATTATGAACCTACCTAACAACTATCATTATAACGTTAAAGAACGTGGTGGTATGCTTTCATCTGGACAGCGACAATTAATCGCTTTTCTACGTGCTTATGTTAGCAAACCGAGTATTTTAATTTTAGATGAAGCAACCTCATCTGTAGACACTCACTCTGAACAGATGATTCAGTATGCCACAGACAGAATTACTAAAAACAGAACTTCAATAGTAATTGCGCATCGACTAGCTACAATTAAAAAAGCTGATACCATTATTGTCATGGATAAAGGAAACATTGTTGAACAAGGAAATCACAATAAACTTTTAAAGAAAAACAACGGTTATTATAAAAATTTATACGAAAAGCAATTTAGTTCTGAAATTAGCTCTTAAATTATTTGTTTAGGTCACTCAAAATGATACTTTTGTAGTTATCAATCAAAAATTAAAAATTTTAAAAAAATGAAAAAAGTAATTTTAACTATGTGTGTTGCTGGTGCCCTATTAGCAACTTCTTGTAAAAACGCTAAAGAAGAAACTAAAGACGCTACTGTTGAAGCTGTTGAAACGGCAACTGACAAAGCTGAAGAAGCTACAACTAAAGCTGTTGAAACAACTGAAGCTGCTGCCAAAGAAGCTACTGAAGCTGTTAAATCTGCACTTGAAGGTGTTACTATCCCAGAATTTAAAGACCCTAAAGTTGGAGAGTACTTAAAGTCTTACTCTGAATACGCTAAAGCCTATATCGATGCTAAAGGTGATGTTTTAAAGAACACTGAATTAGCAACTAAAGCTACTGAATTAGCAACTAAAGCTGGTGAAATCACTGGTTCTTTAGATGCTGAAGCTGCTGTAAAATTTAGCGAAGTAATGACTGCTATCCAATCTAAAATGGCTCCAGCTAAATAATTTTAGCTTTATAAAATTAAAAAGCTCGCAATTGCGAGCTTTTTTTATGCTGTTAAATCTTTTTGCAATTTCACAAATAAGTCATCTGGTGTTTTATACAATACAAATTCACCATTATTTATGTATGATATCTCTCCTGTTTCTTCTGAAACCAATAAACAAATAGCATCCGTTTTTTCTGTAACACCAATTGCAGCTCTATGTCTTAATCCAAAACGAGCCGGTATTTTTGTACTATCAGAAACAGGCAAAACTACACGAGTAGCGATTATAAAATTGTCACGAATAACTGTTGCCCCATCATGTAAAGGACTATTCTTATAAAAAATACTTTCTAAAATAGCTTCATTTACCAAAGCATTCATTTTATCTCCAGTATTAATTAAAAAATCTAAATTATTTGTTTTTTCAATTACCAACAAAGCGCCTGTTCTGGTTTTAGACATACTCCTACAAGCTTTTAAAATTGTTTCAACATCAACTTCTGAATTAGCTTCTGTTTTCATAAAATTTAATTGATTTAAAAAACCTCTTTTTGTTGAAAAATTAGTAGTACCTATCATCAATAAAAATTTTCTAATTTCTTGCTGAAAAACAATAATTAACGCAATAACTCCACCGGAAAGCAAATACCCTAAAATACCACTTAACATTTCCATATGAAGTGCTTGGGTTATTTTCCAAATTAAAAAAATTAGTGTAATTCCTATAACAATATTAATAGCAACAGTACCTTTTAATAGCTTATATATGTAATATAACAAAACAGCTACTAAAATAATATCAAGTACATCTAGAAACGAAAAATCAATAAAATCTAAATTCATTAATTACTTTTAGAGTTTTAGTAAATGTAATCATTTTATCGTAATTGTGCTACAATCTTAACTGCTTCGACCGCCTCCTTTACATCATGAACCCTTAAAATATTAGTCCCATTTAACAATGCAACTGTGTTAGCAACTGTAGTTGCATTTAAAGCTTTTTGAGGAGTAATGTCAAGTAAATTATATAACATTGATTTTCTAGAAACGCCTGTTAAAATTGGTAACTCTAAATTTTTAAATAACGACAACTTATTTAACAACTCGAAATTATGCACTCCTGTTTTACCAAACCCAAAACCAACATCAATAATAACATCGTTTACTTTTAACTGGCGTAATTTTAGCAATTGCGCGGCAAAAAACGAAGTAACCTCAGTTACAATATCTTTATAAACAGGATTTGTTTGCATGTTTTGAGGAACACCTTGCATGTGCATCATAATATATGGCACCTGTAATTTTGCCACAACGTCAAACATTTCTTCATCCATATTTCCACCAGAAATATCGTTAACCAACGCCGCCCCTGCATTGATAGCCTTGTTTGCAACATTGCTTCGAAATGAATCTACCGAAATAATAATTTCAGGAAAATGCTTTATCAATAATTCAATTACTGGTATAATCCTTTGTATTTCTTTTTCTTCTAAAACATTTTCTGCTCCTGGTCTTGATGAATACGCTCCAACATCAATAAATGTAGCTCCTTCATTTAACATTTTTTCAGCTTGAGTAAGAATAGTCTTCTCGTCCTTATACTTTCCTCCATCAAAAAAAGAATCTGGAGTTATATTTAAAATCCCCATTACTTTTGGTGAGGTCAGGTCGATTAATGTTCCTTTGCAATTAATTGTCATTATCATAAATTTCTAAGTAAAAATAAATGAAAAGCTTTTAATATTTACTATTTTTGATGGATTACTTTTAAATAAAAAAGATGCAAAACACATCCAAACAATATGATGTAGTAGTAGAAGAATGTAGTAGTTTGTTTATAAAAAAGATGAGCGACTACGGTAGTGCATGGCGAATTTTAAGGCTTCCATCACTAACCGATCAAATTTTTATAAAAGCACAACGCATCCGTCAGTTACAAGAAAACACAGAACGTATGGTTGATGAAGGCGAAAAATCAGAGTTTATTGGTATAATTAACTATTCAATAATGGCTTTAATTCAATTAGAATTAGGAGTTGCTGACCAACCAGATTTGAATACAGCAGAAGCCACTTCTTTATATAATAAACATATAAAAATAACCAAAGAGCTGATGCTAAATAAAAACCACGATTATGGTGAAGCTTGGAGAGATATGAGAATCTCATCATTAACCGATTTAATTTTACAAAAGTTACTTCGCGTAAAACAAATTGAAGATAATCATGGAAAAACTTTGGTATCTGAAGGAATTGATGCAAATTACCAAGATATGATTAATTATGCTATTTTTGCTTTAATTCATCACTCAGAATTAGACAGTTAACCTTAAACCCCAAAAAATGATTTTAAAACTTTTAACGCACATTTCAAGAGTATTAGTTGGACTTTTATTTATCTATTCAGGATTTGTAAAACTCGTAGACCCTATTGGATCACAATATAAATTTCAAGAATATTTTAGTGAGGGCGTATTAAATATGGAGTTTTTAATCCCATACACACTACCTTTTGCTATACTTTTAATTATATCTGAATTAGTTTTCGGTGTAATGCTTTTGGTTGGATACAAACCCAAACTTACCGTATGGAGTATTTTTAGTCTTAACTTAGTATTCTTATTTTTAACCTGGTACTCATACACTTATAACAAAGTTACAGACTGTGGATGTTTTGGTGATGCTTTAAAACTTACACCTAAAGAAACTTTCTATAAAAATGTGGTATTTATGGTTTTTATAGTAATTCTAATTTTCGGTTTAAAACACATCAAACCTTTACTTTCTGAAAAACTTGGTGCTATAAAAACATACGGAACCATATTAGTTTCATTATTTATTACTTATTATGTATTAAATCATTTACCGATTATTGATTTTAGAGCATACTCAATAGGAACTGATATTGCTGAAGGAATGAAATACCAAGAAGATAGTGATGAAGTCCCTCCTATTCATGATTTTATGATTGAAACAGATGAAAACGGAGACCAATTAGAAAACATGCTTGCTAAAGACAAAGCAATGCTTGTTATCATGTACAATTTTGATAAAACAGAAAAAGAAGGTATTGCTGCAATTTCTAAAACCGCTGCAAATGCCAAAGCAAAAGGGTACGAAATTTATGTTTTAACAGCTTCTTACATTGAAGATTTAGCGGCAACTCAAAAAGAATTCAACCTACCATATACCTTTGGTTTTTGTGACGAAACTGCTTTAAAAACTGTTATTAGAGCAAATCCGGGAATTGTTACGGTTGAAAAAGGAATTATCGTAGGCAAATGGAATTGGACAGATGCCGAAGACGTTATTTTAAAATAACCTCGCTTTATAATATTCACACAATAAAACCTCACATAATTGTGAGGTTTTATTATTTTAGCAAAGACATGAAACAACTATTACTCGTTTTTATTGGTGGCGGTTTTGGAAGCATTTTAAGATTCTTAATAGGAAAAACTTTAAACAACACGCAAACAGGAATTCCATACGGAACTTTTACCGCAAATATTTTCGGAAGCTTGCTTATTGGTATCATTTTAGGTTTAGCTGCCAAAAACGAAGCCTTGTCTCAAAATAACACATTACTACTCGCAACAGGTTTTTGTGGCGGATTTACCACATTTTCAACCTTCGCTTATGAAAATCATATATTTTTAAAATCTGGAGATTTCACTTCGTTTGCCCTATATACAATCGCAAGTTTTGTTCTCGGTTTTTTAGCTGTTTTTATCGGAATATACCTTATCAAATTTATTTAAATCATGAACAAATTAGTACAATATACATCAAAAGATAACTACGCAATCATTACCCTTTTTAACGGTAAAGTAAATGCAATTTCACACGAAGTAATAGACACCTTAAACTCTTTATTAGATAAAGCTGAGCAAGAGAAAAAAACAGTAATCTTAACTGGTCAATCAGGAATGTTTTCTGCTGGTTATGATTTAAAAAGCATGACTGCATCACCTGAATCTGCTTTAGAGTTAGTTACCAAAGGGTCAAAACTATCACACAGAATGTTATCTTTTCCTTTTCCAATTATTATTGCTTGTTCTGGACACGCAATTGCTAAAGGAGCTTTTTTGTTGCTTTCAGCAGATTACAGATTGGGTACCGAAGGTAATTTTAAAATAGGATTAAACGAAGTGATGATTGGAATGACCATGCACAATGCTGGTATTGAAATAGCCAAAGCCCGTTTAACTCCTGTTTATTTTGAACGAAGTGTAAACAATTCTGAAATTTACAACCCAAAAGATGCTATTACCGCAGGGTTTTTAGACAAAATTGTTCCAGAAAACCATCTATTACCAACGGCTATTAAAATTGCCGAAATGTTTTCTTCTTTAAATCCCAAAGCACATGCTGCAACCAAATTAAAAGTTAGAAAAAATTATTTAACTTCATTAAAAGAAGCTATTCAACAAGACCTTATAGAGGGATTACATCCTCCTATTAAATAAAAAAAGCCTGCTAATTGCAGGCTTTTTTTATTATTTTTTATATGCCATTACTCCCGCCTCAACTTCTATATCTAAATAATTATCTCGCGGTGTAATAGGACAAGAATACCGATCACTATAAGCACAATAAGGGTTATAAGCTTTATTAAAATCGATTACAATAGTTTCTGCTTTACTTTCATCAGTAGTCAATACATCAATAAAACGACCTCCTTCATAAGATGTTTTTCCATTTGTTTTATCAAAAAAAGGTAAAAACAAATTGTTTTCATAAGTCAATTCTGGGTTCACATCTTTATAAATAGACAACTCAAAACTTTGTTTATCTATCGTAAAAGAAATCACCCCATATTTTTTGTAAATCGCAATCCTATCAGTTGTCGTTGGAAAATTAAATGTAGGCGCATCAGGGGTTTTTACAATTTTTGCTGTTACCTTATATTTATCATCAATCTTAAAAAAAGATAATCCTTTAAAATTTTTCAAATCTTTTTTTGTTAAAGGAGATTTGGAAGCGTCTTTAAAATCTGCATTCATTTCCCTTTGAAAAAGGGATTCCCCTGCAACCTTTCTTTTTGCGTCATTACTACATGATTGAATAACAGCTATAATAATTATGATAAAAATTCTCTTCATCTAATAAAATAATACTTTTACCTTTTTAAAAGGTGCTTACCTCTATAATTCCTCGCATCAAAAATACTTTATTCTTAATAATTTTACCTTATCAAATATTACATTATTAGTAAAAACAATGTTATTTGTTAAAATTATATTAAGAAATTTGAAATATTCACAAAAAATTATTACATTTAACTTAATAGATTATAACTATAGTTGATAAAAAAGTAAATTTTAACACTAATTTACCATATAAAGAAAAATTATAAATAAATAAAACAAATTGATTGTTTTATTATAGGTTAACAAAAAGATTAATATATATTTGCTGCCCATTTATTTTATAATTTAACTGTTTCTTACGCAAGACGCAAGAATCAATTAAACGTAATCTAAAAGATAATTTAATTAAATATAAGTAGGTATTTTATGAATTCAGAATTAATTAGTAAAGCAGACGAATTTGAGCACAGGAAATTCAAGTTTATTACTACTAGTGATAGAATATTAGCTTCAAGAGAGGTAAAATCTTTAATCCTAGAGATAAACGAAGTATATAAAGAAACTAAAGATAGCGAATTAATGGACGCTATGAAACGATTAACAGTTGTAAAACAACGAATCGAAAAAAGATTAAAAGGAAAACCTTTGACTGCTTAAGTATAAGGTACAATAAATAATATTTTTGTTCGTTTACAATTAAAGTTACAGAATAGTTTATACTATTCGAACACTATTTATTCTTGATAAAAGTTCTAGCATAACGCTAGAACTTTTTCTTTTTCAACTTTATTTTCTACAAACTGACCATTTGCACTCTCTAAAACATGATTTTTTTCATAAAAAAAAACACTCAGCCTCTTCAAAAAACACGCTATTTTAACAAACCTATAAAAATATAAAATATTTTACCTCTCTAAAAACACCCCTATACCTATACAAATCAAACAATTAACAAAACCCTCAAAAATAAGCTGTAATTTTAATTCAAAAAAAACTTGCCACATTCAAAAAAGCTTGTATATTTGCATCGCTTTAAAAAAGCAAAAAGCCGATGTAGCTCAGCTGGCTAGAGCAGCTGATTTGTAATCAGCAGGTCGGAGGTTCGAGTCCTCTCATCGGCTCAAAAATAAAAAGCGCTAACTCAAGTTAGCGCTTTTTTTATGCGCATATTTTCCTAAATTTGCCTTGTAACTCATCTTTAACATAATTTAATGAAAAATATATTTGTAATCGGTATTGCTGGCGGAACTGGAAGTGGGAAAACAACCGTAGTAAATCAAATAATAAATGAACTCCCTCAAGATGAAGTTTGCGTAATCTCTCAAGACTCTTACTATAATCAAACCGATAATTTAAACTACGAGCAGCGTACTAAAATAAACTTTGACCATCCAAGAGCTATCGACTTTGAATTATTAGTAAAGCATTTAAGTGATTTAAAAAGCGGTAAAATAATAGAGCAACCTATTTATTCTTTTGTAGCTCATAACAGAACGAAAGACACCATAAAAACACACCCTAGAAAAGTTATTATTATTGAAGGTATCTTAATCTTTAACAGTAAAGAGTTAAGAAATCTTTGTGATATTAAAGTGTTTGTACATGCAGATGCGGATGAACGACTAATAAGGAGGGTACGCAGAGATATTAAAGAAAGAGGTAGAGATATTGATGAAGTTTTAAGCAGATATCAAAACACCCTAAAACCAATGCACCAACAATTTATTGAACCCACAAAAAATTATGCCGACATTATTATACCTAACGATAAACACAACACTGTAGCCATAGATATTGTTAGAACCGTAATTAGCGACCGTTTATAATTATGAATTTAAAATCAATAAAAAACAAACCTTCTTTTAAAATAGCAACCAACATTTATGTTGTTATTTTAACCGTATTCGTTATTTGGATGCTTTTTTTTGATGAAAATTCGTACCTTACCCATAGAGAGTTCAATAAGGAAATAGACGAATTAGAAGTTTGGATCGATTATCACAAAAACAAAATTGATAAAGACAAAAAAACAATTAAAAAGTTACAAGACTCTCTTCAGTTAGAGCGCTATGCTCGTGAAAAGTATTTCATGAAAAAAAAAGATGAAGATATTTATATTATCGAATTTGACACCATACATAAATAATGAGCACATACTTATTTAATGATTTCAAAGAAACAACGGCTGCTGAATGGAAACAAAAAATTCAGGTAGATCTTAAAGGCGCAGATTACAATAGCACTCTTTTATGGAAAACAGATGAAGGCATTACCGTAAAACCTTTTTACACAAAAGAAGACCGCACGCAATTAAAAATAAAAACACCTAAAAAAGGATTTACGATTTGCCAATCTATCTATGTTGAAAACGAAGAAAAGGCAAACTTATTTGCAATCGATTCTTTAAAAAGAGGTGCAAAATCAATTGAATTTAAAGTAAAAAGCAAATTCAACTACAAGGTTCTTTTAAATAATTTAGATTTAAAAAACACTTTACTTTACTTTAATTTAAAATTTTTAGATTCAAAATTTACTATTGACCTATCTAACTTCATAAACTCAAAAAACTGCTATTTTAACATTGATATTTTAGGCAATTTAGTCAATACTGGTAATTGGTTTAGTAACTTAAAAAACGACCACGAAGAATTAAAAAAAATTATCAACACTACAGATAACTCAATTTGCGTTAACACTTCTGTATATCAAAACGCAGGAGCCAATAACACACAGCAATTAGCTTATGCTCTTGCACATGCAAATGAATATTTAAATCATTTTGGAAGTGAAACAGCACCTAAAATTCACTTTAATTTTTCTGTAGGAAGCAATTATTTTTTTGAAATAGCAAAACTAAGAGCTTTTAGACTTTTATGGCAATCTCTTTTAACAGAATATGAAGTAAAAGATAATACAACACACATATTTACACAACCAAGCTTACGAAACAAAACATTATATGACTATAATGTAAACATGTTACGAACAACATCAGAATGTATGAGCGCTGTTTTAGGCGGAGCTGATACTGTTAGTAATATTTCTTATGATGATATTTTTCACACTTCAAATGAGTTTGGTGAGCGCATTTCAAGAAATCAATTACTAATCCTACAACAAGAAAGTGAATTATCGGAAGCTCAAAACTTTGCTGACGGAGCCTATTATATCGAGTCAATTACACAACAACTAGCTCAAAATGCCTTAGAAATTTTTAAATCTATCGAAAAAGGTGGCGGGTTTTTAAAACAATTGAAAGAAGGTATTATTCAACGAAAAATCAAAGAAGCAGCTGAAAAAGAACAAAAAAAGTTTGATAACGGCGAAATCGTTTTACTAGGAACCAACAAACTACAAAACGATAAAGATACGATTAAGAATGATTTAGAAATTTTCCCATTCGTAAATATCAGAACAGAAAAAACACTCATACAACCAATCATTCAAAAACGATTAGCTGAAAAGCTTGAACAAGAACGCTTAGAAAATGAGTAGAAAAGATCTTTCCAACATACAATTAAGTCAAAATAAAAAATCAACAGTTAACAATAAACAACATGAAGATTTTATTGCAGGAATTGCGCCAAATTTACGCGGACCTTACTCAACAATGTATGTTCGTAGACCTTGGACAATTCGTCAATATGCAGGATTTTCAACAGCTGAAGAAAGTAATGCTTTTTATAGAAGAAATTTAGCTGCTGGCCAAAAAGGACTTTCTGTTGCTTTTGATTTAGCAACACATCGTGGTTATGATTCTGATCATAAACGTGTGCAAGGAGATGTTGGTAAAGCTGGCGTAGCAATTGACTCGGTTGAGGATATGAAAATATTGTTCGATCAAATTCCACTAGATAAAATGTCGGTTTCAATGACTATGAACGGAGCCGTTTTACCAATTCTTGCTTTTTATATTGTTGCCGCCCAAGAACAAGGCGTTGCCCCTGAATTACTTTCAGGAACCATTCAAAACGATATATTAAAAGAATTTATGGTGCGTAACACCTATATTTACCCACCTACTCCATCAATGAAAATTATTGCGGATATTTTTAAATACACTTCTGAAAATATGCCAAAATTTAATTCAATTTCAATTTCTGGTTACCATATGCAAGAAGCTGGTGCTACAGCCGAAATTGAATTAGCATACACTTTAGCTGATGGGTTAGATTATATTAAAAAAGGATTAGAAGCAGGAATGGATATTGACACTTTTGCACCTAGACTTTCATTTTTCTGGGCAATTGGAATGGATCATTTTATGGAAATAGCCAAAATGAGAGCAGCAAGAATGTTGTGGGCAAAAATTGTAAAACAATTCAATCCTAAAAACCCAAAATCGTTAGCCTTACGAACACACTGTCAAACAAGCGGATGGTCTTTAACAGAACAAGATCCGTTTAACAATGTAGCTCGCACAACAATCGAAGCTATGGCAGCCGCTTTTGGAGGAACCCAAAGTTTACACACCAATGCTTTAGACGAAGCGATAGCTTTACCTACTGATTTTTCAGCACGTATTGCTCGTAACACTCAAATATATTTACAAGAAGAAACGCATATTACAAAAACCGTTGATCCATGGGCAGGAAGCTACCATGTAGAACAACTTACCGAAGATATTACCAACAAAGCTTGGGAATTAATTAAAGAAGTTGATGAATTAGGCGGAATGACCAAAGCCATTGAAAAAGGTATACCCAAAATGCGTATTGAAGAAGCTGCTGCTAAAAAACAAGCTAAAATTGACAGCGGACAAGATGTAATTGTTGGCGTAAATAAATATCAATTAACAAAAGAAGATCCTTTACATATTCTTGAAGTTGACAACGAAGCTGTTCGACTATCACAAATTGAAAGATTAAATGATATAAAAGCTAAGAGAAACCAAGAAAAAGTTACAAACGCTTTAGCCGAGTTAACTAAATGTGCAAAAACCAATAACGGCAATCTATTAGCTTTAGCAGTAGAAGCCGCTAAAAACAGAGCTACTTTAGGTGAAATATCTGATGCTTTAGAAAATGTTTTTGGCAGACATAAAGCAGTTCACAAAACCATATCTGGCGTGTATAGTAAAGAAATAAAAGATGACAAATTATTTAAAAAAGCAATCGAATATGCAAATAAATTTGCCAAATTAGAAGGGCGTAGACCAAGAATAATGATTGCGAAACTAGGGCAAGACGGCCACGACAGAGGCGCTAAAGTTGTTGCTACTGGTTATGCTGACTTAGGTTTTGACGTAGACATAGGCCCTTTATTTCAAACACCACAAGAAGCCACCAAACAAGCTATTGAAAATGATGTTCATATTTTAGGAATTTCATCATTAGCTGCAGGTCACAAAACTTTAGTTCCTCAAGTAATTGGCGAATTAAAAAAATACGGTAGAGAAGATATTATGGTTATTGTGGGTGGAGTAATACCGGCTCAAGATTACCAATATCTATTTGACGCAGGAGCCGTAGGTGTTTTTGGCCCTGGAACAAAAATTGCACAAGCCGCCATTGACATGCTAACTATTTTAATTGATAGTACAGAAGAATAAAAAATATGGAAATAAAATTTATCGATAGAAAATCAGGAAACATTATTAACGAAACACCTCCTGGCGAAACATTTTTAAAACTACTATACAACAATCCGTTTGGTAAAATGGCTATTTTACCTATAGCAAAACGTAAATTTTTATCTGCTTGGTATGGTAAAAAAATGAACAAACCATCTTCTGTAAAAAAAATAAAAGGTTTTGTAAAGCAACTAAATATAGATATTGATGAAGCTGAAAAATCGATTTCTGAGTTTACTTCTTTTAACGACTTTTTTTACCGAAAACTAAAGCCAAATGCACGCCCAATTGAAAATGGATTTGTTTCTCCTGGAGATGGTAAAATGTTAGCTTTCGAAAATATTGCTGATATTCATAATTTTTTTATTAAAGGACGAAAATTCACCTTAAAAGAGTTTTTAGAAGATGATGTTTTAGCTGAAAAGCATAAAAATTCTTCTCTAATCATATTAAGATTAGCCCCAAACGATTATCATCGATATCATTTTCCTACAAATGGAACTCCTTCAATAATGACAAAAATTAAGGGCGATTATTTTTCTGTTTCGCCTTACGCCCTAGCTTCAAATTTTACAAAAGTTTTTTGCGAAAACAAACGCGAATACTGCATTTTATCATCCAAAGAAAAAGGAGAAATTATTGTAGCACCTGTTGGAGCAACAATGGTTGGTAGTATCATAGAAACATATAATGCTAACACCCCTATAAATAAAGGTGATGAAATGGGGTACTTTGCCTTCGGCGGATCAACAATTGTATTATTAGTTGACAAAAATAAATTAATAATTGATGCTGACATTTTAAAAAACACTAAAAATCGTATTGAAACATTTGTTAAAATGGGAGAAAAAATAGGAATTTAACCTATTTATTTTAACGTTTTATTTCTTTAAAAAGCGTCAAAATTACAAACTTATTAAGACATTAATCCGTAAATTTGCGAAGTTTTACACTTAGCAGTTTTACAGATGAAAAAAATCTTAGACACACTTTACTCAACCCGCTTAACAGCTGTATTATTTTTGATATTCGCTATAGCTATGGGAGTAGCAACTTTTATAGAAAATGACTTTGGAACACAAACTTCTAAAGCCTTAATTTACAACACCTGGTGGTTTGAATTAATTATGGTTTTCTTTGTTATCAATTTTTTTGGTAATATTTTTAGGTACCGTTTGTATAAAAAAGAAAAATGGGGGGTTTTACTTTTTCACGCTTCATTTTTATTGATTTTAATTGGCGCAGGCGTTACACGCTACATAAGCCATGAAGGAATTATGATTATTGATGAAGGAGAAACTACCAATACTTTTTTTTCAGACATTAACTACTTAAACGTTGTTATTGACAATAATGAGTTTCAAAAAGAAACGAATAACAAATTATTACTTTCTGCTTGGGGAAGCAATACTGCCAATTTCACAGAAACTTTTCAACCTAAAAAAGATGGAAAGCAACATGAGGTTTCTTTTAAACTAATTGACTACATTCCGTGGTCTGAAAAAAAACTTGTTTTAGATGAAAATGGGGTTGAATATTTATTTTTAGTTGAAAGTTCAAGCGGAAGCAGACATGAACATTATATAAAAAGAGGTACTACTCAAAATATTCATAATATACTAGTAAGCTTTGATGTTCCTGAGAAAAATGCTTCGGTTAACTTTTATTACGATGAAGGTAATCTAAAAATGATTTCTAAAAATAACGGAGATTGGCTTAGAATGGCAGACCAAAAAAGAGGTCAAATTGTAAAAGATAGTGCGCAGCATTTTCAATTCTTAACACTTCATACTATTAACGGCTTACAGTTTGTAATTCCAAAATCTCCTGAAAAAGGAATTATGAAAACATTGTCTGGAAAAAAAGATAATAAAAAATACGATACTGTTATTTTTGACGTAACAACTAACAATAAAACTGAAAGAGTTGAACTTTATGGTGGTCAATTTAATGTTGATAATGTTGAAGAATTTAGCATTGGCGATTTAAATTTTAGAGCATGGTATGGTGCTAAAAAGCGACACACACCTTTTAATGTTAAATTAAATGATTTTCAACTAGAAAAATATCCTGGATCTGAAAGTGCTGCAGCTTACGCTAGTGAAATTACCGTTATAGACAAAGATGAAACCTTTGATTTTAGGATCTTTATGAATAATATTTTAGATTATAGAGGTTATAAATTATTCCAATCTAGTTATAAAATTGATGGAGACCATGAGCAGACACATCTATCTGTAAACCATGATTTTTGGGGAACTTGGATTACCTATATTGGCTACTTCTTATTATTTTTTGGTTTAACATGTATTTTATTTATTAAAAATACTCGTTTTGATGATTTAAAAAAATCATTAGAAAAGATTAAAGCCAGAAAAGCTAAATTATCTGTAATTGTATTTTTATTTTCTCTTGGTTCTTTTGCGCAACAGCATGAGTCACACCAACCAAAACAACTTTCAGAAACTCAAATAGATTCTATTTTGATTAGCAACAAAGTAGATGACAAACATGCTGCTTTATTTAGTTCTTTAGTTATTCAAGATGCTGGAGGAAGAATGAAACCAGCACATACTTTTGCTTCTGAATTAGTTAGAAAAGTAGCACATAGTAATAAATTTAAAGGTCTTGACCCTAGTCAAATTTTACTTTCTATTACTGAAACTCCAATGCTATGGTTAAATGTTCCTTTTGTGTATTTAGAAAAAGGAAACACGCAAATTAGAGAAACTCTAGGTGTTCATAAAGATACCGAATATGCTCGTTTTATTGATTTTTATAATAAAGATGGCTCTTCTAAAATTAGCAAATTAGTTGTTGAAGCTGAAAAGAAAAGGATTCAAAATAAATTTGAACAGGATGCTATTAAAATTGAAAGAAGAGTTTGGTTATTATCACAAGCTTTAGGTGGCGGTATGCTACGTATTTACCCTATTCCTAATGACGAAAATAATAAGTGGGTGTCACAACCAGAAACATCGCAAGCCAATTTTAAAGGTACTGACTCTGTGTTTGTTCGTCAATCACTACCTGTATACTTACAGCTACTTCAAGCTTCAAAAAAATCTGGAGATTACACGGAAACTAACAAAGTTTTAGACGGAATTAAAAAATTTCAACGAAAGTTTGGCGCTGATGTAATCCCTTCAAAAGATAAAGTAGATTTAGAAATAGCCTATAATAAATTAAATATTTTTGTCAAACTTTCTAAATACTACGGATATGTTAGCTTGCTTTTAATTGTTTTTGTTTTCCTTCAAATATTCAACAATAAAAGCTGGATTAACTCTGTTGTAAAAGTATTAATCGGTATTGTTATTTTCTTATTTATTTTTCATGTACTAGGATTAACAGCTCGTTGGTATATTAGTGGAAACGCTCCTTGGAGTAACGCTTATGAGTCTATTATTTTTGTTGGTTTGGCTACCATGCTATTTGGGTTAATACTTGGAAAAAAATCTTCACTAACTATCGCCGCTACTACATTTTTAGTTTCTATAATTTTAATGTTTGCGCATCAAAACTGGTTAGATCCAGAAATTGCAAACCTTCAACCAGTATTAAACTCTTGGTGGTTATACGTACATGTTTCTATTATTGTTGCTGCTTATGGCCCTTTCTTTTTAGGAATGATTCTTGGAGTATTTGCTTTATTCTTAATGGCTTTTACTAACAATAAAAACAAAAAGAAAATGGATTTACATATTAAGGAATTGACTATAATTAATGAAATGGCCTTAACAGTCGGTTTAGTAATGTTTACCATCGGTAACTTTTTGGGCGGAATGTGGGCTAACGAAAGCTGGGGTCGTTATTGGGGCTGGGACCCTAAAGAAACATGGGCCTTAGTATCTATAATGATATACTCTTTTGTATTGCACATGCGATTGATTCCTGGCTTACGAGGAAAATATACGTTTAATTTAGCATCCATCTTGGCTATTTCATCTATTATGATGACTTACATGGGTGTAAACTTTTATTTATCTGGACTACACTCATACGCAAGTGGAGACAAGGTGGTTACTCCAACATCTGTATATTTCTCTCTTATCTTTGTGCTTGTTCTAGGAATATTCGCTTGGATTAAATATAAAAAATATTACAAAAAATAAAAATTCAATTATTTTAATAGAAAAATGTATTTTTACATGCTTCTACAAAAAAACAAAATATGTTCAATAAAAATATAAAATTAGGATTAGCAGCAATTATAACCTTATGGGCTATTTATGAGTTTACTCAGGCTCATATAATGAATGGAATATCAATTCTTTTACTAGCAGGTCTTTTCGTATTTTTTTACTTTAAAAACGAATTCATTTTGCTAGCTTTTTTACAATTACGTAAACAAAATTTTGAAGGTGCTAAAAAATGGTTAAATTATATTAAAAATCCTTCAACTGCATTAATCCAAAAACAAGAAGGTTATTATAATTACTTACAAGGAATTATGTTAAGTCAAACTAACATAACTCAAGCTGAAAAGTTTTTGCGTAAAGCTGTTAAACTAGGTTTATCTATGGACAATGACTTAGCAATGGCTAAATTACAATTGGCAGGAATTGCAATGACTAAAAGAAGAAAACGTGAAGCTACTAATTTAATGACTGAGGCAAAAAAATTAGATAAGCACGGCATGCTTAAAGAGCAAATGCAAATGATGAAAAAACAGATGAGTAAAATTTAATGATTTTAATTGCTGACGGAGGCTCAACTAAAGTAGATTGGATAGCACTTGATAAAGATAGTAAAAAGGAACTTTTTAGAATCACATCACAGGGTTTAAACCCTGTTGTTGTTAAAGAGCCTGAACTAATTAACAGACTTTACGAAATAACAGAAATTTATCAAAGCAGGTTAAAAATTACAGAAATTTACTTTTACGGTGCAGGCTGTGGTTCTGAACAGTCCGTCAAAAAGTTAAACACCGTTTTAATATCTGTTTTTAAAAAAGCTAAAATAACAATTAAAGAAGATATTTTAGCTGCTGCCTATTCTTGCGCTATCACTAAACCATCTATAATTTGTATTTTAGGAACAGGATCAAATAGTTGTTACTATGATGGTACGACTATAACAAAAATAAATCCATCCTTAGGTTATAGTATCATGGATGAGGCTAGCGGAAATTATTTTGGCAAACGTTTACTTAGAGATTATTATTACAATAAAATGCCTATAAAATTAGCTACACAATTTAAAAAAAAATTTAATCTTGATATTGATGTTGTTAAAAGTAATTTATATAACAAACCTAATCCGAACATGTACTTAGCAACATTTTCTAAATTTATGTTAGACTATCAGGATGAGTATTACATTAAGAGGTTAATTAAAAAAGGATTTAAAAAGTATTTAAAATACTATGTACTTCCTTATAAGAAAAACACGGGTACCCCTATTTATTTTGTTGGTTCAATTGCCTATTATTTCAAGAATATTTTAATCAATGTTGCAAAAAAAAACAACCTCTTTATTACTGACATAATACAACGGCCAATTGACAACCTTGTTAAATTTCATCAAATAAATAAAATTTAGCAAACATCTAATATTTGCTCTAAAGCCATTCCTCTGGACCCTTTAACTAAAATCAGACTATCTTTTATAGGGTTATTTAATAAATATTTTTTTAACGCTTCAATATTTATAAATTTATAATGATTAGTAGTTGTTTTGTTAAAATTTGCTCCTACAAAAAACAAATTATTTAGTTTTGAATTCATCGTTAAATCAACTATACTTTGATGTTCTTTATTACTGTAATCACCTAATTCAAACATATCTCCTAAAATAATTGTTTTATTCTTTGAATTAATATTATCAAAACTTTTTAAGGCCGCCCTCATGCTTGTTGGATTTGCATTATAAGCATCAAGTATAATCCTATTTTTTTTTGTTTTTATAAGCTGTGATCTGTTGTTTGAAGGAATATAATTTTCTATTGACTCTTTAATATACTTTTTATTTATTTTAAAATAATCTCCAATTGTTATAGCTGCTGCAAGGTTGAAAAAATTATACTCCCCTATTAAATTACTTTGTATTTCTGTATTTTTAAAGAACAATTTAACAAAAGGGTTTACTTCATCAAAAACGATTGATTTATTAAAAAAAATAGTGTTAGCGTTTTTTGTTTTTTCTATTTGAATTGGGTCTTTAGGGTTCACAAAAATTTTTTTCCCGTTGATAATTAAAAAATCATACAATTCAGATTTTGCTTTAACAACCCCTTCTATTGAGCCAAAACCTTCTAAATGTGCACTCCCAAAATTTGTAATATAACCAAAATCAGGGTTGGAAACTTCAGATAAAAAAGCTATTTCTTTAGGGTGATTTGCTCCCATTTCAACAATACCAATCTCCGTTTTATCTGTCATTGATAACAATGTTAAAGGTACTCCTATATGATTATTTAAATTACCTTTAGTTGCTGTGATTTTATATTGTGAAGACAAAACTGCTTTTATTAACTCTTTTGTAGTTGTTTTACCATTACTTCCTGTTAAAGAGACAATAGGTATCCGTAACATGTTTCTATGATAAGTAGCTAGTTTTTGTAAGGTTTTCAACACATTGTCTACTAGTATTGTTCTTTTAGATGATACATACTCAATCTCATCAATTATAGCATAGGCAGCACCCTTTAACAATGCTTCTTCTGCAAATTTATTTCCATTAAAATTTTCTCCCTTTAAAGCAAAGAAAATAGTGTTTCTTCTAATATTTCTGGTATCAGTATCAACTAAACCATGCTGCATATATAATTTATATAAATCGACTATCTCCATCCTGTAAAAATAAAAAAACCTCATTGAATTTCAATGAGGTTTTATATTGATTGTAATAATTATTTTACTTAGCTGTATCTGGCATAGCACTTTTCCTCTTGTTTAGCATCATTGGCCCCATTTTGTCTGTAGCACACCTAAATCCTATAAAGTTAGTTGCCATATATTCTGGAAAATATCTTCTTTGTGCTGGATCTAACCAATATTCTCTATCTGCCCAAGAGCCACCTTTATAAACACGTGATTTATCACTAACAAGCGTTGTTCTTCTTTTATCATCATATTTATAATTATTAATTGGGTTCCCTAAAGTATCTCTTTCTGCTTCAGGTTTTTGAGGTGAATTATACATTCTTGAAGCACTGCTTAATTGATCTTTATCTAATTCATAGTCTTTTGAAGATGCTTGATCTCCATCTCCTAAACTTGAATTATTTGCCAAATTATAATTTCTTCTCATATAAGTATCTTCTTTTGTAATAGGAATGTACTTTACGCTACCAGGTAAATCTTTTGGAACAATTCTTCCATTTTCTAAAGTATCATACTCTACCTCTCCTACTTCATCTCCAACAATAACTACTTTACCGTTCTGATCAATTAACTTTTTAGTAAATACATTTCCTCTAAAGTAATTAAAATCATTGGCTTCTGAATCTATAATTGGACGATATACATCTTCTACCCATTCAGCAACATTCCCTGACATATCATATAGACCAAAAGCATTTGGAGGATAACTTCTAGCTGCGTTAGGAATATCAGACCCATCACTACTCCAACCTGCAATACCACTATAATCTCCTTTACCTTGTTTAAAGTTTGCTAATTGATCTCCTCGTCTTCTTTTATCTCTATCTCGAGTATATTTACCGTCCCATGAATATTTTTTTCTACCACGTATGTTATTATATTCACGATTTTCAAATACAGCCTTTGCAGCATACTCCCATTCAACCTCAGTTGGCAACCTGAATTTTTGGGCCAAGATACCATCAGAAGAAGTTACTTGTCTTCCTGAAAACTTGTCTTTTTCTGGTTTAGGCTCTCCTTTTTTTCTTGGTATTGGAATTCCTTTTTTATAAATTGTTGAATCTCCATCAAACAATGCGTATGGATTTGTCAAATAAGTATCTGTATCAAAATTATTTTTCCCTCTAAAACTCAGTGAGTCTTCTTTAAAAATATTTTTAATTACACCTTTATCCATTAAAATTTTTAAATTCACAGCATTTGTTCGCCATTTACAGTATTTATTTGCCTGTAACCAACTAACTCCTACTACTGGATATTCAGCATAAGACGGATGTCTTAAGTAGCTTTCTGACAATAAATTAGTATTACCTAATCCTTTTCTCCAAACTAGAGTATCTGGTAAAACTGAGTGGTAGATATTTTTAAATTGTGGTTCTTCTGGTGGAAATATATCTTTGGTATACTGCATAAACAGTCCATATTCAGCATTAGTAACCTCTGCTTCATCCATATAAAAAGAACGAACATGCATTTTTTGGGGGGTTGTGTTCCAATCAAACATTACGTCATCTTGTACTAATCCCATTGTAAAACTTCCTCCTTCGATATGTACCATACCAGGAGGTACTTCTTTACCATTTTTATCTTCTCCTTTAATATAACCTCCATAATTTGGGTCATTAAAATTCCAACCTGTTAATGAAGATTTACTTGAACTACCACTTCTATTGCTCTTGCAAGAGACAACAATTAACGAAGTAACAATTAACAAACTAAGTAGTTTTAATGTGCTTTTCATGTATTTTTAACTATTTTAAGGGTGGCGCAATTTACAATATTTATAACTCCTTACAACTAATTTCTTTATAAAATGACATGTAAAAACTTGTCTTTGCAAGATTAAAAACGTTCATTTTTTAAGTTTAGTATTACGAATCTAAGAAAAAGATTAAATATTTACCATTAAAAATACATTATTTTATTCTACAATATCAACAACTTTTGCTAGAGTTTTTCTAAAAAAAATCATTTTACCATAATATTTACGCTGTTCTATCGTTTAGTTTACTGATTAAAAAACGAATAACTTTAGCATTTTTTTAAGAAAACTCTATATTTGCTAAACTAACTATCAAATTTTTACATGAAAAAATTAACTTTTTTTTTGTTTTTTGTATGTTTTGCCCTTCAAACCAAAGCACAAATTACAACAGCAACCCCTTTTTTGCTAGTATCATCTGATGCTCGCGCTGGAGGTATGGGAGATGTAGGTGTAGCAACATCTGCTGATGCATTTTCAATTTTTCATAACCCTGCTAAAACTGTTTTCAATCAAAATAAAATAAGTGTTGGTTTAAATTACACACCTTGGTTACGTAATTTAACCGATGATATATTTGTTGGAAATGTTTCTTATGTAAATAGGTTTAAAGAAAAAGCTGCTTGGGGAGTAGACATTAAATATTTTTCTCTAGGTCAAGTAGACTTAACCGATACTGATGGAACAAGTACAGGAACACAAAACCCTAACGAGTTTGCTATTACAGGTATCTACTCGATGAAGTTAAGTGAAAAATTCTCAATGGGAATTGGTTTAAAATATATCAATTCCAATATTGATGTTAATGACAGTAGTATTAAAGCTGTCAACTCATTTGCAGTTGATATTTCTGGTTATTATCAGTCAGATGAAGAGAATTACGGTAATTTTAATGGACGTTATCGCTTAGGGTTTAATATTGCAAACATAGGACCTAAAGTTGAATATACTCCTGGTGAAGAAAATTTTATTCCTACAAATGCTAAAATTGGTGGAGGTTTCGATTTTATACTAGATAGTAATAATATTATTGGTCTTAATTTAGAATTCACAAAACTATTAGTTCCTTCAAGCGGAGCTGCATCTTCAAGAAGCTGGTTTGAAGGAATGTTTACTTCTTTAGGTGATAGAAGTTTTAGTGAAGAGCTAAAAGAAACAACTTGGGCTTTAGGTGCAGAATATTTATATGATAATGCTTTTGCCCTTAGAGCTGGTTATTTTCATGAAAGTGAAGAGAAAGGCTTAAGACAATTTTTAACATTAGGTGCTGGTTTTACAACTCAGGCCCTTAATTTAGATTTATCATATCTAATAAACACATCCGCAATAAACAACCCTTTAGAAAACACTTTACGTTTTTCTTTATCTTTTGATTTAGGAGAAATTTACGAAGATTATTAAAATATAATTTTTTTTTAATAAATTCGTATATACAAATACAAAAGCAGTCTGTTTAGACTGCTTTTTTTGACCAATACTATTTCTTTATGGAAAAAATAGAATTTAAAGCTTCTGCTACGGTATACAATAATGTAACCGAATTAAGTGAAGAAGATAAAATATTAATGGATAAAGCTATTGAAGCTAGAGCAAAAGCCTATGCACCTTACTCAAAATTTAGTGTTGGTGCTGCTTTTTTATTAGAAAACGGGAGTATTGTTTTGGGTAACAATCAAGAAAACGCTGCCTATCCATCTGGCATGTGTGCCGAAAGAGTGGGAGTTTGGAAAATAGGCTCTGAATTTCCAGGTGTAAGAATTAAAAAATTAGCAATTTCTGCTGCTTCTGAAAACACAACCGTTGATAAACCGGTTGGACCATGTGGCGCATGTAGACAAACTTTATCCGAATATGAAATTAACCAAAAAGAACCAATAGAAGTTTTTTTTATGGGAGAAATTGGTAAAATCGTAAAAACAAATTCGTTACTATCTTTACTTCCGTTTTCATTTGACAGTTCGTATTTGTAACTCTATATTTTTGAGTAAAAAAAACGCTGTTTTTTTTTAAATAAATAATTAAACCTTTATTTTTTAGGAATATTATAATTCTTAGAAAATGCACCTTTATTTAAGCATATATTTAATTAAAAATGCTTTACTTGTGTCGCAAACCCTAATAATTTAAAATGAATTCAATAATAATTACAGGAACAGGTTCATACATTCCATCAATAAAAAAAGAGAATGACCGTTTTTTAAAAAATTCTTTTTTAAATACTAATGGTGACGCTATTGAAAGTACGAACACTATAATTATTGATAAATTTAAGTCAATAACGGGTATTAGAGAACGTAGGTATGCTAAAGACAGCTACAACTCATCTGACCTAGGTTATTTTGCTGCTAAGAAAGCAATAGAAAATGCGAATGTAAATCCTGAAGATTTAAATTATATAATATTTGCTCATAATTTTGGTGATGTAAAAAAAGGAGCCATACAATCCGATATTCTTCCTAGTTTAGCGAGTCGTGTAAAACATTTACTCCAAATAAAAAACCCAAACTGTGTTGCCTATGATATTTTATTTGGATGCCCTGGATGGATTGAGGGCGTTATTCAAGCACAAGCATTTATAAAAGCAGGCATCGCTAAAAAATGCTTAGTTATTGGAGGTGAAACCTTATCAAGAGTTGTAGATGAACATGACCGTGATGCAATGATATACAGTGATGGTGCTGGTGCTTGTATTGTTGAGCAAAAAGAAGGCAGTGATAGTGGTATACTTAGCCATGCTACACAAAGTTTTACTAAAGACGAAGCTTATTTTTTGTTTTTTGGAAACTCATACAATAAAGATTTAAACAAAGATGTTCGGTATATAAAAATGCACGGACGAAAAATTTATGAATTTGCTTTAAATAATGTACCGCAAGCAATGAAAACTGCTTTAGATAAAAGCGGAATTGAAATTGACCAGGTTAAAAAAATATTTATTCATCAAGCAAATGAAAAAATGGACGACGCAATTATTAAACGTTTTTATAGATTGTATAAAAAAACGGTTCCTAAAGGTGTTACCCCTATGAGTATTCATACATTAGGTAATAGCTCTGTAGCAACTGTACCTACACTACTTGATTTAGTTTTAAAAAGGAATATTGATAATCAAGAAGTAAAAAATGGAGATGTTATTATACTTGCATCTGTAGGCGCAGGAATGAATATTAATGCAATTGTATATCGTTATTAAAAAAGTTCAAAAAAATCTAAAATCAAATACTTAAAGTCTAAAATCTAAGTACTATTTTTGCATATGCAACAACACAACGTACTTATTTTAGATTTCGGATCGCAATACACACAACTTATTGCGCGCCGTGTGAGAGAATTAAACATTTACTGTGAAATTCATCCATATAACAAAATACCAAAAAACTTAAACGACTTTAAGGCAGTTATCCTTTCAGGAAGCCCCAACTCTGTTCGTTCAGAAGATGTTTTACATCCTGAATTAACTGAAATTAGAGGTAAAAAACCCTTATTAGCTGTCTGTTATGGTGCTCAATATTTAGCACACTTTTCTGGCGGATTGGTAGCACCTTCAAATACCAGGGAGTATGGTAGGGCAAATTTATCTTTTGTAAAAGAAGGAGAAGATTTCTTTAAAGGAATTAACATTGGTAGTCAAGTTTGGATGAGTCATTCAGACACCATTAAAAACTTACCTACAAACGGAACTTTATTAGCCAGCACTCACGATGTAGAAAATGCTGCTTATAAAATTGAAGGAGAAAACACCTATGCAATTCAATTTCACCCAGAAGTATATCATTCTACCGATGGTAAACAATTATTAGAAAACTTTTTAGTTACTATAGCAGGAGTAGCACAAACTTGGACACCTGATTCTTTTGTTGACGAAACCGTTGCTAATATACAAGCAAAAGTAGGAAACGATAAAGTTGTTTTAGGTTTGTCAGGCGGAGTAGATTCAACTGTAGCAGCAGTTTTATTACACAAAGCTATCGGAAGCAATTTACACTGTATATTTGTTAACAACGGATTATTACGTAAAAATGAATATACTGATGTTTTAAAGCAATACGAAGGTATGGGCTTAAACGTAAAAGGCGTAGATGCTTCGGCACGTTTTTTAAATGAGCTTGCCGGCTTAAGTGACCCTGAAGCAAAACGTAAAGCTATTGGTAAAGTTTTTATTGATGTTTTTGATGATGAAGCAAATCAGATTAAAGACGCTAAATGGTTAGCACAAGGAACAATATATCCTGATGTTATCGAATCAGTTTCTGTAAACGGAGGTCCATCAGCAACCATTAAAAGTCACCACAACGTAGGAGGTTTACCTGATTTTATGAAACTTAAAATCGTAGAACCTTTACGTATGATATTTAAAGATGAAGTTAGACGCGTTGGAGCTTCAATGGGTATTGATAAAGATTTATTAGGCCGTCATCCTTTTCCAGGACCAGGATTAGCTATTCGTATTTTAGGTGATATCACCGAAGAAAAAGTACGTATTTTACAAGAAGTAGATGCCGTTTTTATCAACGGACTAAAAGAAGATGGTTTGTATAACAAAGTATGGCAAGCTGGTGCTATTTTATTACCTGTAAACTCTGTTGGTGTTATGGGCGATGAAAGAACTTACGAAAAAGTAGTAGCTTTACGAGCAGTAGAAAGTACCGATGGTATGACTGCCGATTGGGTAAATTTACCTTATGAGTTTTTACAAAAAACATCAAATAAAATAATCAATAATGTAAAAGGTGTTAATAGGGTTGTATATGACATAAGCTCTAAACCACCTGCTACAATTGAATGGGAATAGAATTTTAAAAAAAATTACATGAAAAAGTTACAGTTTTTACTCTTAGTTTGTATTTTAACATTTACCGTTTCTTGTGGTCAGCAAAAACGATATATATCCTACAAAACTCAAGAGGGTGAAACCATGCGCGATATTGCTAATCGTCTTAATATGAAAACAAAGGATTTATTACGTTTAAATCCTGATGTTGACAGACGGCCAGATGCTAATACCGTAATTGTTATTCCAAACCCGGAATTAAACAAAGAAAAATCAACCAAAGTTATTGACACTGATGTTGATGATATTAAAGATGAAAATTTAAAAGATAGTAATGAAACATCTGAAGATGAAAAAGCTTCAGATGTTTTTCAACAAACAATATATGAATACGAAAATCATACTGTAAAAGCAGGAGAAACTGTTTATCGAATTACTAAGCAATATGAGATTACTAAAGATGATTTAATTAAATGGAATCCTGAATTTCCAGGAATCGAACGTAATATTTTAAGTATCGGTCAAGTATTAAAAGTTAAGTCGATTGAAAAAACAATAACAATTGATAGAAAAGAGGTTTTAAAAAACTTTTTGACACACACTGTTAAAAGTAAAGAAACAGTGTATAGTTTAACTCGTTTTTATAATATTTCTAAAGATGATTTAATTCGTTTAAATCCAGAATACCCTGGAATTATAAACAATGAATTATCAATTAACCAGTTGTTAAAAATAAAATTAATTGACGAAGTAAATCCTGATGAAAATTTTCTTTTTTACAAAGATAGCATTCAGCAAGATGCTACCGTTAACCTTAGTATTTTACTTCCTTTTAAAGCTGAGGAATACAAAAAAACCTCTTACATAAATATTTTTAGTAAAGAAAAAAATAGCTCGGCTCCATTAGCAAATATGGTAACTGATTTTTACACAGGTATTGAAATAGCTGTTGATTCAATAAAAAAACAAGGAGTTGATGTTAATGTAACCGTTTTAGACACAGGAAATAGGGGTGAAAATATTACTACTATTATAAATAGTGGAAAGTTAAGTGATACAGATGTTGTTATTGGTCCTTTTTATTCTGATAAGGCTGAGATAGTTGCTGATAAAATTAATGTTCCAGTTGTATTTCCTCACTTTTCAGGAAAACAACAGCATTTTTCTTCTAAAAAACTTATCAAATCAGCTCCAGACAAAGAAAATTACACTGATTATTTAATTTCATATTTAAAAGAGAATTATAGAGGTGAACAGGTTTTTGTTGTTGGTGATGGTAAAAAATCTTCTAACAAAAGAGTAAATAAAATTGTTAGTGGTTTAAAAAAGCATGATTCTATCACAAAAGTTCATGTTCTAAAACCCGAAAAAGGCTACATAAAACGAGCGCTTTTTACAAAAAAAATGACTACAAAAAAACACAACTGGGTTATCATTACCTCAAATGATTATGTAGCCATTAGTGATGTTTTAAATAGTATGATAGGAGTGCCTGATGACGTTACGGTGCAAATTTTTGCTATTGAAAAGAACAAAGATTATGATAAAATAGATAACAATAAACTAGCAAGCGTTGATTTTACTTATGTATCAAGTTCATTTGAAGACAACACCTCAAGTAATGTAAAGGATTTTAATAAAAAATATTTTGCAAAAAACAATACATCACCATCTGACTATGCTATAAAAGGTTTTGATATTACCTATGATGTTTTAGTTCGATTAGCTTCTGGAAAAGAATTGACAGATACTTTTAAAGAAGGCGTTTCCTTTCGTTTAGAAAATAAATTTGACTATCACAAAAAAAACTTTGGTAGTACAAGTAACAGAGGTCTTTTTATAATAAAATACAACCAAGACTTAAGTTTAACACGGCTTAAATAAAATAAAAAACCTCACATTAAAATGTGAGGTTTTTTATTTATTCTTTATCTTTTATATTGCTTAACCATTCTTGATTATCTAAATACCATTGTATGGTTTTTTTTATACCTTCTTCAAATTGTAACGAAGGCTCCCAACCTAATTCGTTTTTTAATTTACTCGAATCAATAGCATATCTATAATCATGACCTGCTCTATCTTTAACATAAGTTAGTAACTTTTCTGAATCTCCTTTATTTCTATTTAATAAAACATCAACTTCTTTTATCAAAACTTTAATTAAATCGATGTTTTTCCATTCATTATTACCTCCAATATTATAAGTTTCGCCTGAATTCCCTTTATGAAACAATAAATCAATCGCTTTTGCATGGTCTTCAACGTACAACCAATCTCGAACATTATTCCCTTCTCCATAAATTGGTAATTCTTTATTTTCACATATATTGTTAATAAATAAAGGAATTAATTTTTCAGGAAATTGATTTGGCCCGTAATTATTAGAACAATTAGAAATTACCATTGGCAAACCATAGGTATCATGAAATGCTCGTACAAAGTGATCAGAAGATGCTTTTGATGCCGAATAAGGTGAGTGCGGATCGTAAGCTGTTTGTTCAGTAAAAAAACCTGTTTCTTGTAAAGTTCCATACACCTCATCTGTAGAGATATGATAAAAGCGTTTGTCTTTAAAATTAGCTTCCCAACTATTTTTAGCATTTTCTAACAAATTTAATGTTCCGAAAACATTAGTTTTTACAAATGAAAAAGGGTCAGAAATTGAGCGATCTACATGAGATTCTGCTGCCAAATGAATAACATGTGTTATTTTGTTTTGTTCAAAAATATTTTTCACCAAAACTTCATCACAAATATCACCTTTTATAAAAGTGTAATTTTCTCGGTTTTCAACATCTTTTAAATTATCTAAATTTCCTGCGTACGTAAGTAAATCTAAATTAATAATATTATAATTTGGATAACTGTTTACAAATAATCGTACCACGTGCGAACCTATAAAACCTGCGCCACCTGTAATTAAAATATTCTTCATGTAAGATTTAATTCTTTTTAGTACTGTCAAAGTTACTAATAAATAAACAGAGTTTCTGATTTAAAAACAGATTGGAAAGCTAGTTTTTACGGTCTAATAATGTAAAACCTTGTATGGAAGATATGCTGAAATAAATTCAACATGTCGAAAGGTTATTTAAACTAAGATTACAGAACTAAAAACAGACAATAACTAATGTGTTTAATACATAAACGGTGTTTTAAACTCTTTTAAAGTTGGTAGTAATTCATCTTTTGATGATAAAATAATTTCTTTTGGATTGATTTTCCAATCAATATTTAAGTCAGAATCATTGTATATAATTCCAGCATCACACTCTGGCGTATACCAATTATCAACTTTATAGGCAAAAACGGCTTCTTCAGACAGGGTTACAAAAGCGTGTGCAAATCCTCGTGGAATAAATAATTGTTTTTTATTTTCATCCGATAATTCTACCGCTACATGTTTACCATAAGTAGGTGAATTTTTACGTATATCTACTGCAATATCTAAAACCTTACCTTGAATACAACGTACTAATTTTGCTTGTGCAAAAGGCGGTTTTTGAAAATGAAATCCTCTTAACGTGCCGAAAACTGATTTCGACTCGTTGTCTTGTACAAAATTTATAGTACCTAGCTGTTCGTTGAATTTTTGTTGATTGAAAGACTCAAAAAAATAACCTCTTTCATCTTTAAAGACGCGAGGTTCAATAATTACAACATCTTGAATTTCAGTTCTAGTAAAAATCATTCGGATTATTTTAATAACGAATCAAATTTACTAATAATAAATGATGTGAAGCTGAATTAAATACAGCATGCTGCGACTTTTTAGTTTAATTCTTTTACTAAATTGAATAAGTATTCCCTATCATTTATAACAAGTAGCCTCATATCAACCTGAACTTGTTTCAGGTTCGCATTGCAACAACGCAATCTTGTATGTGATTCTTAAATAAATTCAGAATGACGCTACTTGCAATATTGAGTAATGAATTTAAACGAATCTATTATTACTCTTTCACTAAATTCAATAGATATTGTCCGTAACCATTTTTACTTAAAGGTGCTGCTAATTTTTTCACCTGTTCTTTGGTTATATACCCCATATATAAGGCTATTTCCTCTAAACAAGCTACTTTTAATCCTTGACGCTTTTCAATGGTTTCGATAAACTGACTTGCCTCAAGTAAAGAATCATGTGTACCAGTATCTAACCAAGCAAATCCTCTTCCCATCAACGCTACTTTTAAATTATTTTCTAATAAATAATGTTGATTTATCGAAGTAATTTCTAACTCACCTCTTTTAGATGGTTTTACTTTTTTTGCTACTTTAATTACATTATTAGGATAAAAATACAAACCGACCACCGCATAATTCGACTTCGGATGCTCTGGTTTTTCAATTATCGACAAGGCATTTCCCTTTTCATCAAAATCTACCACACCATAACGTTGTGCTTCTTTTACATAATAACCAAAAACAGTTGCTTTTTTGTCATTTATAACATTATATTTTGCTGTTTGTAACATTTCAGGTAATCCGTGGCCATAAAAAATATTATCTCCTAAAATTAAACAAACATCATCATTACCTATAAAATCTTCACCTATAATAAAAGCCTGAGCTAATCCATCTGGAGAGGGTTGTTCGGCATAACTTAATTGGATTCCTAAACCGGTTCCATTACCTAATAATTTTTCAAAATTAGGTAAATCATCAGGTGTTGATATAATTAAAACTTCGTTAATACCCGCCAACATCAATACCGACAATGGATAATAAATCATCGGTTTATCATAAACAGGGAGTAGTTGTTTTGAGACTCCTTTTGTTATCGGATATAAGCGAGTTCCTGAACCGCCTGCTAGTATAATTCCTTTCATAGGGCTATTATAACATTTCCTAATTATTTTTTTTCTTGCCATTTCCACGCAGAAAGCAATCCTTCTTCAAGCGTTTTTTCGGCTGTCCACCCTAAAATTTCGTTTGCTTTTGTAGTATCTGCATAGGCTGCAGTGATATCCCCTTCTCTTCGTGAAACAATTTTGTAGTTTACTTGTTTATTAGTTACTTGTTCAAAAGAATTAATAACCTCCATCACAGAAGTTCCTTTACCCGTACCAATATTAAATACTTCGTACTTTAAGTTACTTTTGTTTTTAAGCAAACGTTGTAATGCAGTAACATGGGCTTTAGCCAAATCTACCACATGTATATAATCTCTAACAGCTGTTCCGTCCTTTGTAGGATAGTCATCACCGAAAACTGCCAATTCTTTTCGAATACCGGCTGCTGTTTGTGTTACAAAAGGAATAAGGTTTTGAGGGATACCGATTGGTAATTCTCCTATTTTTATAGATTCGTGTGCGCCTATTGGATTAAAATAACGTAATGCAATAGCTCTAATATCATATGCCTTAGAGCATTCTTCTATTATTTCTTCACCAACTTTTTTGGTGTTACCATATGGCGATTCTGCTTTTTTTACCGGTGCATTTTCTGTAATTGGCAACTCATCTGCCTGACCATATACCGTGCATGACGAACTGAATATAAAGTTATTTACTTTTGATGCCTTCATTTCTTGCAATAAATATACTAAGCTATTTATATTATTTTCATAATACTTTAAAGGATCAGTTACACTCTCGCCAACAGCTTTAGATGCGGCAAAATGTATTACACCATCAACTGTATTTTGTAAAAAGAAGTTTGCTACGTCTTTTTTATTTCGTAAATCTATTTGAAAAAATACTGGTTTAACACCTGTAATTTCAGTGATTTGGTCCACTACTTCTATTTTACTATTAGATAAATTATCTATAATTAAAACTTCGTATCCTGATTTTTGCAAGTCTACTACAACATGCGAACCTATAAAACCCAAACCACCAGTTACTAAAATGTTTTTCATAGTCTTCTGCTCTTTTTTAAAAACAAAAGTACTATTTTAATTACTATTCATCGTGAAAACAATCTGAACAGTCTTAAATAGTATTTTAACATCCAATTTCCATGAGTACTTTTTTATATAATATAAGTCATACTCTAACTTCTTTAAATTTTCTTCGGGTGTAGCTTTCGGCATATGTATTTGCGCCCAGCCAGACACCCCTGGTCTTATCATATGTCTTAAATTGAAAAAAGGATTCTCTTTACTATACTCTTCTACATATTTAGGCTGTTCTGGCCTTGGGCCTATTAAACTCATATGCCCCATAAGAATATTATAAAACTGAGGTAATTCATCTATTTTAGACAATCTTAAGAATTTACCAACCGGAGTAATTCGGTTATCATTTTTAACAGTAAATCCACCTTCATTATTTTCCATAGTACGTATTTTGTATATTTTAAACTCTTTACCTTCTCTACCGATGCGTATTTGTGAGTAAAACATATTTCCTTTTGAGCTTATTTTTGTTAAAAAACACCCTAAAATAGTTAATGGTAAAACAAGTGGTAACACTGTTAAGGAAAACAAAGTATCAAAACCTCTTTTAAAAAATGTAAATCTTCTTTTCCTATTAAGACTAAATATTTCATCTGAAAAATATTGATTATCTTGAATTTTTATAATTGGAATTCTTTTATTCACACATTCATAAAAATTTTCTGAATCATATATTTCAATACCCAACAAACGCAAATTAACTAATTCATTAACTTCTTTATTAGATAATTGGTTTAATTGTGTTTTCTCAAAAACAACAACTTTTATGTTACTTTCTTTTATATAGCAAGTAATTGCTTTGTCTTGTAAATTTAAATCTTTATGAAAAACAACTTCATACTTATCAGATATTTTACCACTCGTCAATAGCTTATCTAATGATTTATTTAAGTTTACAAATAAACATTTTTCTTTTTTAATCATCACCACGCTTCTTACAATTTCATTTTGCTTTAAGGTAATCAAATTCATTTTATTTCTTTTCTAGCTTTTTTTGCTAAATTAAGGATAATTTTACATTCTTTTAAGAAGATATATTGAGTAAAAACTATTTGGTAAATTTTAATAATGGATTAATTAAGATATAACAATTTAGTTCTAAAATCATTTTTTAGAATTAGAATTAACTCCTCTTTATATTAAATCCCCTTTTTTATAATAATTTAACTTCTATCTTTTTTATAAATATACGCTCCAACTGACTTTGGCATTAATCTGAAAATAAATTTAGCTAAGATTTTAGGTAATTGATTATATTTTTTAAAATGTTTCATTAATGAAATTGATACGTTTAACTCATTTGTATAATTAGATACAGAGTTTCGCTTTATAAGATAATCCTTAGCTACTCTAAAATAGAGTAATGGTTCGTTTATATTCGCTAAAACAATATGTTTCTTTAGAGCTCTAGCCCACAGTTCATAATCTTGTGCTTTTAAAAAAGTTTCATTATAATTACCTACCCTATTAAAAAACTCTTTTTTAAAAGCTACCGTTGGATGATTAAGTGGATTTCTGGTAATAGAATACTTAATAATTTCTTTATGTCCTATCGGCATTTTCTTTTCTCTAATTGTTTTCCCCTCTTCATCAATTTCAATTAAATTACTACCTACAATAAGTGCATTGTTATTCTCTAAAAAATCAACCTGCGTACTTACCCTATTTAGTGCACAAACGTCATCACTATCCATTCTAAAGATATAGAGCTCATTTTCTAATACTTCAATTAATCGATTCAGTGTATAAGCCAATCCTTTATTTGAATCATTGCGAATAGTTTTGTAGAAAAAATCTTGATTTTCTGTTATGTAATTATTTAATTCATCTGTCAATTCACCATCTATTCCCAAATAAATATTAATATTTTGAAAACCATAATCTTGGTTAATGATAGAATTAATAGATCTTTTAAAAAAATCTAATCTCTCTTTTTTATATACAGTAATTAAAAAAGCTATTTTTTCCATATACTATATATCCATTATATAAAGTCCTCGTTTTCCTTCATGCACACTATCAAAAAAGACTTTACTCCCATCTAAACTAAACCTGGGATGTAAATCACATCTAGTTTGTTTATAATAACTTAGAGACTCATAAAAATCTCCCATCGTAAGTAATTTATCCTTTTTTAGATCTAATATGAATAACCCTTTCATTCTTGATTTATTAGGGTAGGTATCAAACAAAACTTTATCATTTAAAAATGAAGGATGACCGTCTCCAAAAACTTTCAACTTTTCATTTAATATAACTTTAGTTGAATCAATTACATTAATAGTATAATATTGATCACCTCGTTTTTCGTCTCTTAAAAATGCTATTATTTCATTATTACTCTTCCAACAGCAATGACTTACCATACCATCATCGGCTATAATCCTCAAATTTTCTCCATCAACATCACAAACATACAAAGTTTCAAACCTTTTATTACCTTGAGAATACCATCTATGCATAAACATAATTTTATTATTTAATGGAGATATCATAACATGATTAAACGTGTGTTTCGCATTATTCATTGAGTTTTTGAAGTTAAAATTAATAACATCTTCCAGTGAGATTATTTTTGTTCTTTTACCACTAACTAAATCAACATAAAGCAAAGCATCAGAATTATCATGCCAGTCAATAGTGTTTTTTCTATTAGAATAAGCATAATCACCACCATCTACACGGAGTCTTTCAAAATTTAATGAAATTCCAAATGTACTACAAGCATCATAAATCGGCATATCAACAATTCTCGAGCTTTTATTAAGTATATCATAAATTTTTGACTTATAAGTACTTGATTTATTATCGAATATATTGAATATAAACCTATTATTATCTAACCACATTAATTTAGCGCCTTGCTGCCAATTGTATGAATATGTTTTATCTATTACTTTGTATTCCTTGTTTCTAACATTATAAAGTACAATTGATATAGCCTTTTTACTGTTTGGTAAACTCTTAGTAGAAAAATTTACAGAATGAAAAACTATATAAGAATTATCAACATTAATCGGGGAATTGTCATAATACCCAAAAAATGACTCTTCATTATCATAACTGATTTTTTGAATTCTGTATGGTGTTTTGCTTTTGTAATCCTTTTTATACAAGACATAATTCAACCATAAATAGACTTTCTTTATTAATGCTTTTAATTTAGGGAAACTTGAAACAAACTTCGCTACCTCTCTCTCGAATGTTGAATATTTATTTGACATACTATGTTAAACTAAGTATTTTTGTTAATAATTTAGCACTAACTTTATTTAACCCACTACAAAACAACAACTTAACACCTAATTTATCTAATTTAAATTTATAATTACTGTTAAAATAAGCTTTTTTCAAGACCACTTCACTTATTAATTTTTTGTCTTTAGATTTTACAGCCTTCCTTAAAGTATAAAAATATATTAAATTACTATATCTAATTAAATTTTCTTTCACTTCATTTTCTAGCCTTTTATTATTATTAACATAATTATCTAACCTAATAAATGCATTTAGTAAAGTTATGTATTTTTCTGAAAAACCAGAATTAACTGCAGAATTGTCTCGAACGATATAATTAAAGTAAGGAAAAGAAAGGTATAAAACTTCTTTTGCCTTCAACATACATTTTATTTGAAATTCTTGATCCTCTCCATTAAATGTGCTTTCATCAAAAAATATTTTCTCATCAATAACTAACTCTCTTTTAACTACGAATGAACACATACATTGATAAATTTCCTTTTTTAAATAGCTATTTAAAAAAAAATGGCTTTCAAATACCCGTTCATTAAACTCATAGCGAGACATTTCATCCTTTATAACCTTATTTTTAATAATATTATAACCAAAAGATACGATCTCAACTTTATCAATATTTTTTTTAATAAAAACATTAACGTCTTCAAATAAATTTGGTTCAATTGTATCATCTGCATCTAAGAAAAAAATATAATCTCCCGTAGCTTCTTTAATTCCTACATTCCTTGCTGCCGAAACTCCCTTATTTTTTTGATTAATAATTTTTATCTGATTATGATTTTCATAATTAGATATTACGCTAATGGTATTATCTGTTGAGCCATCATTTATTATAATGATTTCAATATCTTTATATGTTTGAGATAAAACAGAATCAATAGTATTGTTTATATAATCCTCTACATTATAAGCAGGTATTACAATTGTGTACTTCATTAAATTTTATTTTTTTTACTAACTATATCTATATTGATTTTAATAAAACCTAGGGTCTATCAATGTATTTTTCGCTCTTGTTATTTTTTTCATAAATCCAAGCTATTAAATATAAAACTAATATTATAAATGCATATTTATTATATCCTAATGACATAGCCTTGGCTTCTAAAATCAACATATATAAAAGCAAAAAAACAATAAATAATTTGTCATTAAAAATTACTTTTTTATTAAACAAGATACCAACAGAACTAATATAAAAATGATAACTTATTACTAAAACTACCCAGAAAAACCCGCCAAAAAGCAAATTACGAATATAACCAACATCTGTTAACATATAATATTTACCAGTTATAGGGTCTGTAAATACACCATCTCCTATAAAAAAAGTTGTTGATGAAATCGGAACCGACCACATTTCCATTAGCTTATTAGTAGAACCTGTTTGTGCTACGCCCGAAGATTCGTATTTATAGTAAAACTCGAATACAAAAGGGAATACTCGCTCTAGCAATAACTCTGAAAAAGCGGGAAGTAAAAAATAAACAGCCATTATACATACAACTAACAAAGCAATACCAAAAAAAACATTTCTTAGTTTTATAAGCACTTTACCTTGTGAAAAAATATAGTAAACTACACCTAAAATTGCCCCAACAAAAGATGACCTTCCTGCAAAAAAAGCACCAAGCACCAAAATAAGCCCTAGTATTATAGTAAAAATAGTAGCTTTTTTATTCACAATGTATAATTTAAAAAAAAATAAAAAAGCAAAACCAAAACCCACAGCAAGCCCCCAACCAGCAGAGCCTGTAAGTGCCAGCCCTCTAACTCCGCCATAACCTTCATACATTAATTCTATTTGCTCAGCTTTGTATGTTAAATGTACAACTGATGCAAAAGCAGGTACTATAAACGCAACTATTTCTACAACAGATTGCATCAAAAAAGCCCATACTATTAGATAACCAAGGTACACTGTATATCTATCTCCTTTATAATCATAAAAAATATAGCTAATCACAAAAATAACCATCACTATTTGCACTATTTGCGATATGAGATTTTTATTATAGGATAGATCAAATGTAGAGTGAATTAAAGAAATAACTATATTAAAAGCAATCATAACAAAAACCCAAACAAAAAGCATTGCTATTTTTCTATTTACAAGCAATTTAAAACTGTCGTTTATAAATTTAGGTTTTAATAAAGCTCCTAAAAAAAGCACTATTCCCACCGCCAACATAGAACTATTAATGGGTGGCACTATGTAAAAACCATGTATCAATAAAAACATTAAGAAGACATCTATCTTTTTAATGGGTTGTAATTTTATCATAATGACTTATATCCTTTTATTTTATGTAAAATAAATTGTGTTTCATTATATAATTTTATAGCAACTCTTTCTAAAATATTTTTTGAAAAAAACTTCTGCAAAGAAGTTTTATTTTTAAAATATGCTCTGTCCTGTTCTATATGACTATTTGCTAGATCTTTTGGGTGTGACAAAGAGTTTTTATAAAATATTTTTATATCAGTATCTTTAAAAAAAACGTCCCATTTATCGGCTAAAGTTAGATTTCTCTCTTGATAGTCGACAATTGCTTTTGCACTATTTTTAGTTACCAAATAACAACAGGTTCTAAACACATGACGGTAAGAAAACATACTTATTTCTGTTAACCCCTCATATTTAGATTTTTTACCAAATTGATATTTTCGTGCATTTAATCCTTCCTGCCCACCACAAATTAATAACGAATTTGGATGAACAACGGTTGTTAAAGAAAAAATATCATCAATATTTTTGTCATTTCCTATCACATCGTCTTCCAAAATCAATGCAAATTCATTATCGCTATTTAAAAAAAGTTTTAATGCTTTTATATGACTCAGTGTACATCCTAATTCAGCTGGTGACAACACTTTATTAGTTCTTCTATAATAGTCAATTATTGAATTATAATATGACTTTGCTGTAATTTTACGTCCATCTACTGCAGAAACTCTTGTAATATTAGGATAATATAAAGGAAAATCTTTTGCTAAAGTTTCTCGTCTTTGCGTATCTTCATCCAATGAAACTAAGTAAATAGGAATTTGATTATTTTGTTTAAGATTTAAATTCATTATTTTTTACTTATTTTCTTATATATGTATTTTGCTGGAGTTTCTAATTTTGTGATTTTTAATAAGCTCTTTATTTTTGGTATAAGTTTTAGTCCTTGATAATATAAAACTTGCTTAATATAATAAAAATGTTTCTTGATAGTCTTTTTTTCTATCATAGCATCCATAATTTGATAATCATTTTTATCTTTTGTATTCAAATTTTTATTATACCGATTCCTTTTCATTTTATATAATTGTTTGTAAGAAACAAACTTTAAATCATTAAAGTAAAAATAATTTGTAGGGTTAAATATTAAATCTGTTTTTTCTTTATCATGAAAAACTAACTCCTCATCATGATCCTCTATATCTAAACTTTCAAAATCCTTTAATTTATCTTTTCCTGCAATAAAATAATCTATGTCAGATGCTTCTCTTACACCGTATAAAGACAACATTATGCCCCCATCTAATAATACGTTTTTAAAATCAACTTTATTTTTTAAAATAGTAATTTTAAATTTCTCTATTTTTTCATGAGTAGATAAAATTGTATTTGGTTTTGCATGGTTTAAAAAATGAATACTGTTATTATTAAATAGCATCCTAGATAATTGTACTGCCTCATCTTTTGTATCAGTAATATGTATAGAATGTTTACCAACATTAAATAACTTTCTAACTTCTTCTTTTATTTCTAATACTTTATCTAAACTTTCTGCTTGAAAAGCTATAGCTCTTAAAGCAGATTTATTTTTAAAACATTCTACTAATTTCTTTTTAACACCTTTAAAATTATTCTTTTTATTACCTATCCAATTTTCCCCAAAATATACTTCTGACAATAAATTATGAGCTCCATTATTATTTAGGTCAACATTTTTACGGTATACAATATTAGGTATTATTTCTTCAATTTCATTGTCTTTACCTTGTGCTGTTGGCCAGAGCAATGCTATATAGGTATTCTCTGAATACTCCACATATTTTGTTGCTACCTCATCTAAAATATCATCCGCTACATTACGATTATAAAAAAAATTATAATCATATTGATGAGCTTCTAACATAGTATTAACTACTCTTAATTCCTTTTTAAGGTAAATACAAATAGCAGTTCTATGTGCGCCATTTAAAATAGTACCGTCTTTAGATAAAGGTACTAAACTTGTGTTTTCATTAAATCCATTTGCATTAATATCTTCATAAAGAGATTTAAAAGTATTAATAAATTTATTTAAACTATTTTTATCTTCATTACCTGGCTCTTTATAAGAGCCTAAAGAAAAAGCTCTAATATGTTCTTTATAAATATCTTTTGCTCTTTTAGTCTTAAAATTTAGAATTGATTCTAAGAATAAAATTTTAAATGCTAAATCAAACCTATTATGTGTTAATACAGGTACTTCATTATGAACTTCAACTTCGACAGAATCAATATTATTGTAAATAAAAGACTCCACTTTATTCTTAACAGCTTCTTTATTTATTACTGCTTTATTCTTCATGTTTTTTATTTTTTAATTGATTAAGACCCCAAGTAAAGAAAAGAGCTTTAGTTTTTTGTTTGAAAATTATTTTAGTATCTCTATTAAAATAATCTAATAAATAGTTTGCACAAAACAATGAAATTAAACTAGATACAGCAGCTCCATCAATACCTATTTTGGGAATCAGAATAAAGTTTAAAGGTATATTTATTAAAACTCCGGTTAAATGCCTATACATTGTTATTCTTTGCAAGCCTTCGTTTATTAAATAGCGTCCACTAACAACAGCCAAACCAATTAAGATCACAGTCCAAAAATGAATCTTTAATACATTAGCTGATTGTGAATATTGAGCCCCAAAAACAAAATTAATTATATGTTCTGAAAAAAATGTAATAAATATTGCTAGCAAAAACAATATTGATGTGACGATATTATAGATATTTTGAAATTTATACATGTAAAGTTTATTATTCTTTTTTCTATACTTTAATATAGAAGGAATAATAGAAAAAGCTACCATTGCAGGTATAAAACTCACCATATCACTTATTCTAGTAGCCGCAGAATAATAACCAACAGCTGTGTCATCCATCATTTGTCCTATCATTACTTGGTCTATTTTTGAATAAATAATCCATGCTGATGATGAAATTATTAAAGGCCAACTATCTCTTAATAAATTTTTCGCTTTGTCTCTTTTAAATTTCCAATTAAAAAAACTACTCTTATTTTTTTTATAAATTAAAAAGAAAAAAATAAACACAAGTATACTTTCCAACAATATTGCTAACACAAACATCTTTAAAGATGCCTCAAAGTAAATTAAAGCTAACTTAACAGTCCCTACTATCAAAAAAGCACTGTTTTCTACAATAACAGTATATTTTGACGCTGTTTGAGATTCATACCAAAATTTTATTACATCAGCTGATTTAAAAATCAACATAAAACCAAGCACTAAACTTAGTGAAATGGTAACGTTATCATCTGGTCGTAGAGTATAAACCAATAATAAAAAGAAAAAGAAAGATATTATTCCTCCTATTAATTTCAAACCAAAAGCTGTACCCAAAATTATTGGCGCCTCTTTTTCTTTAATTAATAAATCCCTTACAACTATTCCATTTAAACCTAATGCAGAAAAAGCGATAAAAAGAGAAATAAGAGCTGTAATGTAATTTAACAAACCATATTGAGTAGGTCCTAAATACCTTGAAATCATTGAAATTACGAAAACACCAAATAGCATCTTTAGTATTTTATCAAAAAAAAGCCAGGATATATTAAATATAATTTTTTTTGCCCCTGAATTAAGCTTTAATAAAGAAAACAACCGCTTTTTAAGCATAAAAAAATGAAATTAATTTACTTTTTTTAACAACCATAATAAAAACATCTATATATCTAGCTTCCTTTTACTGATTTTCTCTTTAAATTCATAAATCAAATTCTTCCCTACAACATTTCCAACACCAATAAAAACACCTAACATACCCCATACAACTATAATTAAAATACGCTTTGGCTTTGATTTATCAACTGGGACACTTACCGGATCTATTACCGTGAAAATAGGCGTATCTTCTTTTAGCTTTATTTTCTGAGTTTCTAGCTGCTTCGCCAACTCAGAATAAATACTGAATGCTAAATTATATTCAGCTTGTAAACTTTCTAACCGCGACTGTGAGCGAGAGGTAATTAAACCTTGATTGCGATCTCTATAAGATGCCAAAGCAGCCTGTTTCTTTTCGAAATCTTTTTTTAACTCGGCATAGCGTTCTTCTATAAATTCAAACTCATCTTTAGTTTTTTGTATTTTAAAATTAGTGATTGCTTTTTGTAATAGTTCTTGTACCTTTTTTGTCATTTGTGCTGCAGGCAATGCTTCTGGCATGGAAAAAAACAACTCTATATAGCCTTCTTTTTCATTAACATTAACACTTAATTGCTCTTGTTGCATTTTAAAAAGTATATTCTCTTCTTTTGTAATTTTATGGATGCCATTAAGAGAATCTACATTTAACTCTTCAATACCACCAGTTCTTAATTTAGCAATAATTTTACCTGGTAAGCCTATAGTATACTCTTTAAGAAAACGTAATAAATTAAATTGCTCATGTTTAGTATAGTACTCTTCGTAACTTACAGTATTACTTATATGAGAAAAACTTAAGGGTGTTTGTAGTAACTCTTTTTGAAACGGAATGCTTTGTACGATTTTAGGATATAAGGCCGGTGGAATCCCTTCTTCATTTCCTCCTCCTAAATTGATCCCTGCCATGGCTGCTAAGCCTCCTAAATTACCCGACACTTTGCTACCACCTGTTTGGGGTACTAAGGTAACTGACGCTGTATATTCTTTAGCTGAAAAAATAGCGATAAATAAACCGATACATCCGAATACCATAACAAAACGAATGATAGTCTTCTTGCCTTGTAAAATAGTTTTAAACAATGCTAATAAATCTATTTCGTCTTCAGCTTTATAAGTATTTTTATTTTCCATTTTAAAATTACTTATTATCTGTTAAACTTTTTACCAAAACACCCAACGTTGCCAAACCTGTAGTAATTGCAATAACTTCTTGAGTAGAAATCTTTCTAGTATTTTCAGGTTTATTAGGTATTAAAATTACTGAACCTGGTTTTACAGTAGGGTACGATTTAAAAAACAAAAAGCGTTTGGTTGTTTTTATATCTCCATTTGCATGAATAACATAGGCCCTGCTCTTTTTTGCATTAGCTGAAAATCCTCCAGAATTTTCTATATAATGTTTAAAACTCTTCCCTTTTTCGTAGCGAACTAACGATGGTGATAGTACCTCTCCTTCTACTTTTACGGTTTGTCTTTCTGAAGGAATAAACAACTCATCTCCTTCTTCTAAAATCAAATCGAACTTTGAATCTTTACCATCTTGGGCTAAAATTTCATTTAATTTAATACCAATCTTAAAAGTATTTTTTTGTTTTATTTCATTTGATGTGTCGGCTGTTAAACTGTCTTTTTTAGCAAAGTCTGCTATCATTTCTAATTGTTTAACATCTTCTACCTTATTGTTTTTTCTTGTTAAAAAAGCGCCTTCTATATATGCGTATTTTGTTAACCCACCTGCTTGTACTATTAAATCTGAAATTCTTTCATTTTTACCGCCTAAAGAATATTCGCCTTCAAAATTAGCTTCTCCTTTTATAAATACCGTTTTTTGTTTTGTATACCCTTTTAAATAACGTACTGAAACAATATCAAAAGGTTGTAATGTAAAATTATTACTAACAGTACCTCCTAAACTACCACTGGCTTTTAAATCAAAGTTTTCACTTATTGTTTCGAAACTACCATCTTTTAATCTCCTAGAAACATCTATCATTGTAGCGTCTGCCCCATCTTTTAACCCTCCTGCAAGCGCAATTAAATCTTCTACTTGCATGCCTTGCATAAAATCGAATTCATCTGCCTTATTAACAGCTCCGTTAATAGTAATAAATTCTTTTTCTTTTAACTCTTCTTTATAAAAAACATATACGCTGTCATTTTCTTTCAATAATAAGCTTTCATTTTTACTTCTTAACGAAAATGAAATGGTCTCTTTATTTACCTTATCGTAAGTTCTTACAATAATACCTCTATCTAAAAAGGCTTCTTTGGTTACACCTTCAGCTTTTGTTAATAAAGATGCTAATGACAAATTTTCTTTATACTCATATTTACCGGGCTGAAAAACTGCTCCCGCAACACTAACTTTATTTAAAAATTGATTAGACACTTTATTTATTTTTATAAAGTCTCCATCTTTCAATTTTTCTTTAGTGAAAGCTGCTAACGGAATCTCCACTAATTCTTTTTGCTTTCCATTAACTCTTTCAATAATGATATTTTGTTTGTATGCATCAAAAACAAAACCACTACAATATTTTATTAAATCAACTACTGTTTCAGTTGCTTTCATTTCATATAAACCAGGTCTTTTTACGGCTCCTTCAATAGTTACTATTTTATCATAAGGTTTAACAATGATAACATCTTGATCTTGCACTGTGATATTACCTGTCTCAGAACCATTGATTAAAAAATCATAAAAATCAAAGTCGGCTACTTTTTCTCCCCCTCTGAACAATCGAATATTTCTAAACGTTCCGTTTTCAGTGGGTCCACCTGCTGCGTATAAAGCATTTAATACGGTAGAAAAACCACTTAACGAGTAAGACCCTGGTACTTTAACTTCGCCTACAATACTTACTTGCACATTGCGAACTTCTTTAATAGAAACAGCCATGTGTACTTTGTTATAACTATTAGACGAAGCGCCAATACCAGCATAAATTCTTTTTAAATAATTCTTTATTTTAGATTTTGCTGCTTTTATAGGTAAACCTACTAATTGAATATAACCAACACCTTGAATATTAATTGCACCTTGCCTATTTACTTTCTTCTCGTAATTAGCTTCAGCAGCACCCCATAAATCAATTGAGAGTATATCTCCGCTACCGATTACATAATTTTCAGGCGTTGCTATATTTAAGTTTGGTGTGAATGTAATATTTGGATTGTTAAAAAAGTCATACCCGAAAAGTAAAGATTCTTTAGGTTCCACCTCTTCTTTGCCTGTCAATCCAAAAAGCAATTGATTACTCGAAGTACTGTTATTTCCTTGCGATTCATCTATATTCGTATTTTGATTATTGGTTGAAGTACCTAAATTTCGAATTCTAGCTTGTAATTTCTGGGCTTGTAGCTCAGACATCCCTCTTGTTTTGGCTATTGACAATGCCTGTTCTAAAGTATACCCTTCTTTTTTAATTTTATCACGATAATTCGCTACTTGTTCATCTGACAAGTTATCTACCTCAATAGTATTCATTTGTTGCTGAATACTCTGAGCATAATTTGTAAAACTAGCGAATACGAAAAGAACTATAAAAACACTTTTTAAGACTTCTTTTCTTCCTATTTTATTTGTCAACTGCATAATTTTTAAACCAATTAATGAATTCTTTAATTCCCTTACTTAGTAAGGTATTGGGTTTATAGTTATAATCTTTCATTAGATCATTAACGTTTGCCCATGTTTTTTCAACGTCTCCTGGCTGAATTGGTAGCAGCTCTTTCTGAGCTTCTTTACCTATATTTTTTTCTATTTCTGATATAAAATCTAATAATTTCACCGAATTATTATTTCCTATATTGTATACTTTATATAGCGTCCTGTCCTTTATATCAGATACTAAAACGCGTTCTATTCCTGCTACAATATCATCTATATAGGTAAAATCACGCTGCATTTTACCATAATTAAAAACTTTTATAGGGCGATCGTTTGATATGGCATCAGCAAATAACATAGGAGCCATATCGGGTCTTCCCCAAGGTCCATACACCGTAAAAAAACGCAATCCTGTTGTAGGTATTTTATATAAATGGCTATAGGTATATGCCATTAATTCGTTGCTTTTTTTGGTCGCTGCATATAAACTCACAGGTGTATCTACCTTATCTTCTTCTGAAAAAGGTATTTTTGCATTTGCCCCATATACACTAGAACTACTCGCATATACTAGGTGTTTTATGTTGTTATAGCGAGCGCATTCTAAAATATTTAAAAAACCTACGATGTTACTTTGTATATAGGCATCCGGATTTTCAATACTATAACGAACCCCTGCTTGTGCTGCTAAATTACAGACTACGTCGAACTTTTCTTGTTCAAATAATGCAACTAAAGCTTCTTTGTCCTCTAAATTTATTCTCCTAAATTTAAAGTCACTATACGTGCTACTTATATTTTCTTTATGAAAAGCAGCAGCTGTTTCTTTTTGTACGCCCAATTCTTTTAAACGATCGTACTTTAAATCAACATTATAATAGTCATTAATATTATCGATTCCTATAACAGTATAACCTTTATCTAATAGTTTTTTTGACAAATGAAAACCAATAAAACCCGCAGCTCCTGTAACAAGTATTTTCATGTATGCTAGTTTTGTTTTCCTATTTGATAATATTCAAAACCTTTATCTTGTAAATTGAAAACATTATACTGATTTCTACCATCAAAAATAATAGGAGTATTAAGTTGTTGTTTTATTTCTGAAAAATCAGGAGAGCGGAACTCTTTCCATTCTGTTAACATAATTAAAGCATCTGCTTCTTTTAAAACCTCATATTTTGATTCGAAGTATGAAATACCATCAACCCCTTTTAAATAAAAGTGTTGTGCTTCCTCCATCGCTTTTGGGTCGTACGCTTTTATTGTTGCTCCACGTTTTACCAATTCTTTTACTACATAAATAGCGGGTGCTTCTCGCATATCATCGGTACCTGGTTTAAAAGCCAGTCCCCAAAGAGCAAAAACCTTTCCTGATAAATCTTCACCAAATCTTTTTACGATTTTCTCTGCAATCACAAACTTCTGTCGATTATTAACCTCTTCAACAGACTTTATTAACTCAGCATTGTACCCGTGTTCTTGGGCAATTTTATTTAAGGCCTTTACATCTTTAGGAAAACAAGAACCTCCGTACCCTGCTCCTGGATAAATAAAACTGTATCCTATTCTACTATCTGAACCGATACCAATACGGACTTGGTTCGCATCTGCGCCTACTTTTTCACAGATATTAGCAATCTCGTTCATAAAAGAAATTTTAGTCGCTAACATGGCATTGGCTGCGTACTTTGTCATTTCTGCTGAGCGAATATCCATGCTAATAAGACGGTCGTGTGACCTTAAAAATGGGCTATACAGTTCTTTCATGGTATCAAAAGCATATTCCGATGCTGCGCCAATAACAACTCTATCGGGCTTCATAAAATCATCGATGGCGGCTCCTTCCTTTAAAAATTCAGGATTTGAAACTATATCAAAAGCTATCTCTTCTCCTCTGCTAGCTAATTCTTGTTGAATGGCAACTTTTACTTTATCTGCTGTACCAACTGGCACGGTAGATTTATCAACCACCACAAGTCTTTTAGTCATTTTACGGCCTATTTCTTTGGCTACAGACAATACATATTGTAAATCTGCAGAGCCATCATCGCCCATAGGAGTTCCTACAGCTATAAAAACAACCTCAGCATCTCTTATCGCTTCTTCTAACTTGGTGGTGAAAAACAGGTTTTTATTTGCGATATTTTTCAACACCATATTTTCTAAACCTGGCTCATAAATAGGAATAATCCCTTCATGTAGCTTATCTATTTTATGTGAATCAATATCTACACAAGTAACCCTGTTTCCCATCTCAGAAAAACAAGCCCCTGAAACCAAACCTACATATCCTGATCCGACAACTGCTATATTCATTCTTCTTATTATTTAAGCTTATTATTTTCTTTTTCAGCTACCTCCTTACGCAATTCGCTGCTAGAAAAACGATGTTCTCGTTTGTTATAAAATAAGGTGATGCCTTTTTCTTCACAGTAGGTACGCCCTGTAAAATTTTTATCAGCATATTCATCTCCTAAAATGCGTATGTCTATTTTAAAAGATTGCAATACATCCTCTAAGTCTTGCTCTGTAGTATACGGCACTATCTCATCAACATATTTACATCCTTTTAGCTGAATGTATCTCTCTACAACAGATTGTATGGGTTTGTTTTTTTCGGGTCTATCAACCGTAGGATCTGTTTGTAGACCACAAATAAGATAATCGCACTGTTCTTTTGCGTCTTCAAGCATTTTTACATGACCTGCATGTAGTAAATCGAAAGCACTAAAAGTAATTCCTATTTTCATATTTTTTCTTTTCAGCAAATATAGTTTTATCTATTTAAAAACAAATGTTTCTCCCCTAAATTAACCAATTCTGTATTTCTAATATCATGTACAATTTCTATAGAAGCCTTTGCATCCATCAACCCAAAACCATTTCCTTTTAAAATACCTTTATAACTTTCGGTATGTAATTCTGTAAATCCGCCGCTAAACTCTATTTCTTCTCCATCAACGGTTATAGAACGGTAAGTTCTTTGTCCGACTTCTTGAATTTGCTTTGGCAATGAATTTTCATCAATCGACAAAAACCAACGTACTCTTGCATTTTCAAACTCTAAATAACCTGCCGACTTGTCTTTTTCTCTTAAATGCACCAAGTTTTCTTGTACATCGCCAAAAATCCAAGATAACATATCATAAAAATGCACCCCAATGTTTGTGGCTATTCCTCCTGATTTACTTTCGTCTCCTTTCCACGAGACATCGTACCAATTACCACGAGAAGTAATATAGGTTAAATCTATATCATATTTCTCTTTTTTATTTTCAGATGCGACTTTATTTTTTAAAGCAATAATACTTGGATGTAACCTTAATTGAAGTATTGTATTAATCTTATTTCCTGACTCTTTTTCGATTGCTTGTAAAGCATCTACATTCCACGGATTTAAAACTAGTGGTTTCTCACAAATAGCATCTGCCCCTCTACGTAAAGCCATTCTTATATGTGAATCGTGTAAATAGTTTGGTGTACAAATACTTACATAATCTAATTGAATATTTTGTTGACGTTTAATTTTTTCAATATGTCGATCAAAACGTTCAAACTCCACAAAAAAATCTGCATTCGGAAAATAACTATCCATCACACCAACACTATCAAATTTATCTAGTGCTGCTATTAAATTACTATTCGTATCTTTTATCGCCTTTAAATGACGTGGTGCTATATATCCTGCTGCACCTATTAACGCAAAGTTTTTCATTATAATGTTTTATCTATTAATTGCTTAGGTAATATATTTTTCACATCATACACCACTCCATTTTCTTTTTTTAACCTCAACAATTCTATTTCTTTAAATTCATTATGCGATACTGCTAAAACAATGGCATCGTATTTTTTTTCATATAAATTGGTTATTAGACCAAAATTATACTCTCTAATAACCTCTTCTTTTTTTGCCCAAGGATCATAAATATCAATATTTACGCCATAACTCCTTAAAGCATGATATACATCAACCACTTTGGTATTTCTAATATCCGGACAGTTTTCTTTAAAGGTTATTCCTAAAATTAAAATTTCAGCATTTTTTACTTTTACATCTTCTGAAATCATCAACTTCACAACTTCTGAAGCCACATGACTTCCCATACTATCATTCAATCGTCTACCCGATAGTATTATTTCTGGATAATAGCCAAATTGTTGCGCTTTTTGCGCTAAGTAAAACGGATCAACTCCAATACAATGCCCGCCAACTAAACCTGGCTTAAAAGGTAAAAAATTCCATTTTGTAGAGGCGGCTTCTAAAACTTCGCTCGTATCAATATTCATCAAATTAAATATTTTTGCCAATTCATTAACAAAAGCTATATTGATATCTCTTTGACAATTTTCAATAATTTTTGATGCTTCGGCAACTTTAATGGATGCTGCCTTATGAGTACCTGCTTTAATAACTGATTTATATAAATCGTCTATTTTTTGGGCGGTCTCTTTAGTAGAACCTGAAGTAACTTTTAATATATTTTCTACAGTACGAACTTTGTCTCCAGGACTTATTCTTTCTGGCGAATACCCTACAAAAAAACCTTGATTCAATGTTAATCCCGATTCTTTTTCTAGCACTGGTACACAATCCTCTTCAGTGGCTCCTGGATATACGGTAGATTCATAAACAACTATAGATCCTTTTTTTAAAACACTCCCAATTGTTTTACTTGCACTTAATAAGGGTGTTAAAATTGGTTGATTATTTTTATCTACAGATGTCGGCACCGTTACAATGTAATAATCGCAGTTTTCAATATCCTTTTCACTACTGGTAACATACAAACCTTTTTCTATGGTAGATTCTTGAACTAAAACGGACTTTAACAAATCATCTGCTACCTCTAACGTTACATCTACACCTGACTTTAATTCGTCAACTCGTTTCGATTTTATATCAAAACCAACTACTGTATATTTTGTTGCAAATAACCTAGCTAACGGCAATCCTACATAACCTAATCCTATAATTGCAATTTTTGGTACACTCATCTTTTTCTTACTACTAAAATAGCTTACGAAATTACAAAAAACATAGTTAACAAAATATTATAAACAAAAAAAAGCCTCACCATTATCTGACGAGACTTTTTCTGTGGGCAATGAGGGATTCGAACCCCCGACCCCCTCGGTGTAAACGAGGTGCTCTGAACCAACTGAGCTAATTGCCCGATGTTTTTTTAATTCCTTTTCGGCTTAGAATATTGTGGGCAATGAGGGATTCGAACCCCCGACCCCCTCGGTGTAAACGAGGTGCTCTGAACCAACTGAGCTAATTGCCCGATGTTTTTTTAATTCCTTTTCGGCTTGGAATATTGTGGGCAATGAGGGATTCGAACCCCCGACCCCCTCGGTGTAAACGAGGTGCTCTGAACCAACTGAGCTAATTGCCCTCAATTGCGGGTGCAAATATAGTATTGTTTTAGAAAAAAACAACATTATTTTATTATAAATTTATAAAATTTCTGCAACAACAAATGTACTACCACCTATATATACTACATCATCTCTACTTGCTTTTAATTTCACTTCTTCAAAAGCCTGATTTACAGAACCAAAACACTCACCGTTTAAATTAAACATTGCTGCTTGATTTTTTAATATTTTTTCTGATAATCCTCGTGGAATATCTGGCTTGCAAAAATAATAAATCGCTTTTACTGGAAACATAGGTAAAATATCCTCCAAGTTCTTATCAGAAACCACTCCTAAAACAATATGTAACTTTTTATACTTTTCATTTTTAAGTTGTTTTAAAGTATAATGTAATCCTTCTTTATTATGCGCTGTATCACAAATTATTTTAGGTTCATCTTGTAAAACTTGCCAACGTCCTTTTAAATTTGTGTTTTTAACTACATTTAATAAACCGTTTTTTATATGTTCTTCTGATACATTAAACCCTTGTAATTGTTGAATAGCTTTTACTGCTGTCTTAACATTTTTAGACTGATAATCTCCCAACAAATCTGTTTTACCCGTAAAATCTTCGTCTGAGGCAAATACAATTTTAGTTTTACAAGCGGTCGCTTTATCTTTAAAAACAGGTGTTGTTTCTTGTTGTTTTTCTCCAATAACGACTGGTACTTTATTTTTGATAATTCCTGCTTTTTCAAAAGCTATCTCGGGCAATGTTTCTCCTAAAAACTGTGTATGATCTAATCCGATGTTTGTTATTACCGAAACTTCTGGAGTGATAATGTTGGTAGAGTCTAATCTTCCTCCTAAACCTACTTCAATAACTGCTATATCTACTTTTTGTTTTGCAAAATAATCAAACGCCATTCCTACTGTCATTTCAAAAAATGATACTTTTTGGGCTTCTAAAAACTGCTTATTTTCAAAAATAAATTCGACAACACTTTCCTGCGTTACTTCTACTCCATTTATTCGAATACGCTCGGTAAAATTTTTAAGATGTGGTGATGTATATAAGCCAACTTTATAACCTGCCTCTTGTAAAATAGCTGCAATCATATGGCTAGTAGAACCTTTTCCGTTAGTTCCGCCTACATGAATGGTTTTAAACTGCAATTCTGGGTTGCCTAAAGTATTAGTTAAGGCATTTATATTAGATAAATCTTTTTTAAATGCTGTTTTACCTTGACTTTGATACATTGGCAATTGCGCAAACATCCAATCTAAGGTTTCTTGATATGTCATAACTTATGGTTTATAAATTCTCGAATTTTATCGAGATGACATTTTAAAATGTTTAATTATTTTGAGAGTAAAAACTTGTAGATAATAGTTCCTCTTTGTTTTTTTGGAGCATTAGTCGTTGAATTCCACTTTGTTTTCATCGCGGCTTCTTTTGCTGCTTTTTCTAAACATGGCGCAGAACTAGTACTTCCTTTTATACCTCCTGTTTGTGCTTTGGTTACTTCTCCTTTTTGATTAACCTCAATACTCACCACTACAATTCCCTCTTCTTGACAATCTGGTTTTTTTATTGGTTTAGACAATGCTTTTCTTCCTGCTAAATTATAATTTCCGTCAGAACCGCTTCCTGAATTTCCGTAATATTTATTAGAATCAGGATCACCTTTTTTAGTTCCTTTTGTCCCTTGTTTTTTATCATCCCCCTCTCCTTGAGTTGTTCCCTTATCTGAGGTTCCATTTAACAAACTATTAAATGCATCGGCTACTTGTTTAGATGGTTTAGGATTTTCTTGAACTTTTTCTTTTTTTACAACCTCTTTTACCACTTTTTTTGCTTCTGATGATTTTTTTACCACTGAAATATCTTTATTAGAATTATCAGTAATTATATCCTCTTTAATTTCTTCTTTATCTGCTTCAACAACTTCTTCTTTGGTAACTTCTTCTTTTACTTCTTCCGCTATGCTAGTATCAAATTTAGTTTCTTCAACAGGTTCTCCACTACCTATATCTGAATTTCCAAAATTAACTACGATTCCATATTCAATTGGCGGATCTAAATATTGCATTCCGAAATTAAATACCCCAAACAATAAAAGTAACAGGATAATAGCTGTAATAACAGCTGATTTTCGTTTATGTGTGGTTTCTAAAACTTGCATTTTTATTTACCCTTTACGGCTAAAATCATTTTTAATTTATTTTTATTGGCAATATCAATAATCTTCATTACGTTTTTATAAGGTGCATTTTGATCCCCTCTAATAACTATTGTTTTCTTTTTATCTACCCCTACTTTTGCAAGTATTTCCGCTTCTAGATTGTTTGTATTCACTTTTGTTTTATCAATATAAAAAGAAGCATCCTCTGTCACAGTAACTGCAATCGCCTTACTATTTTCTGTTTTACCTCCTGCTTTTGGCAATAAAACATCAATGGCACTTACGGTAACTAATGTTGATGTTAACATAAAAAAGATCAACAATAAAAAAACAATATCGGTCATTGACGACATGTTAAAGCTTGGATCAACTTTATTCCTTCCTTTTAAATTCATAATATTTCCTCAAAAAAATTAAAAGCTACTAAACGTTTATACTGGCTCATTTAATAAATCTAAAAACTCAACCGATTTCGCTTCCATTTGATACACCACTTTATCGGTACGCACTACTAGATGATTATAAGCTATATAAGCAACAATACCTACTATTAAACCTGCAACTGTAGTGGTCATTGCAGTATACAATCCGTCAGATAATAGTTTTATATCTATTTGCCCTCCTGAATTTGCAATTTCATGAATAGCAACAATCATACCGATTACCGTACCTAAAAAACCAATCATAGGAGCAGCTCCTGCTATTGTTGCAACGACAGATACATTTCTTTCTAATTGATACACCTCTAATTTCCCTGCATTCTCAATAGCTTTGTTAATATCATCTAAAGGTTTTCCTATTCTAGAAATCCCTTTACCAATTAATCTTGCCGTAGGTGTATTTGTATTTTCGCATAATGCTTTTGCGCTTTCTATTTTTCCACCAATAACATGATCTCTAATTTGATTCATGAAGTTCTTATCTACTTTTGATGCTTCTTTAATTGCAAAAAAACGTTCAAAATAAATATACAAGGCTACAGCTAACAAAACAAATAATAACCCGATAATCATTTGTCCTCCTAAACCTCCATCTTTAATTAATTGAATGATAGATAATGTTTTTTCTTCGGATATTGTTTCTTCTAAATTTTCTTGAATAAATAATAACATTAAATTACTTTTAAGTTTTAACTATTAACGGACTATTCTTTTATTAATTGTTTAAAAAAATCCTGAATCATTCAATCCAGGATTTTTTTAAAACTACTTTATATTATAGTTTAAGATAATAATAGTTTTACCATTACATATCCTAAGCCTCCTAATACGATTGTATAAGGTAATGCCATTTTAACCATTTTTCCGTAAGAAAGATTAATTAATGGTGCTAGTGACGATGTTAATAAAAATAAAAATGCTGCTTGCCCGTTTGGTGTAGCTACACTTGGTAAGTTAGTACCTGTGTTAATTGCTATTGCTAATTTTTCAAAATGCGCTCTATCAATTATCCCACTTTTAAAGGCACTTTCAACTTCTCCAATATATACTGTTGCTACAAAAACATTATCGCTTATTGCTGATAAAAATCCATTTGCAACATAAAAAAGTCCTGGTTGCGAAGCTGGATCTTGTGCTAAAGCCCACTGTATAATAGGGCTAAATAAGTGTTGATCATGAATCATTGCTACTATTACAAAAAACACAACTAACAAACCTGTAAACGGTAATGCTTCTTCAAATGCATGGCCTAATTGATGCTCGTCTATTATTCCCATAAAAGCAGTTTGCACAATAATCAAAGCTAACCCAATAAACCCTACTGGTGCTATATGCAATGCCAAACCTGCGATTAATAATATTGCTGATACACCTTGAATTATTAAACCATATTTTTCTTTATCTGTTCGTTTTTCGTCCTCTTCAATTGTATAGTTTTCAATAATTTTAGCAGCCACCTTTGGTAACTTAGCTCCAAAACCAAACCAACCTGTTGTTTCTAACACAACTGTAGTTAACAAACCTGCAAACAAAACAGGAATAGTTATTGGAGCCATTTTTAGAAAAAATTGAATAAAATCCCATCCTACTCTTTCTCCTATCAAAAGGTTTTGTGGCTCTCCAACTAAAGTACATACACCACCTAAGGCTGTACCTACAACACCGTGCATTATTAAACTTCTTAAAAAGCTTCTAAATTCTTCTAGTGTTTCTCCACTTAATTCTTTTCTATCTAAAACTCCATCCCCATCATAATCTGCAGAGCTTGAATGAATTTTATGATAAACTCCATAAAAACCTACCGCTACACTAATTAAAACAGCTGTTACAGTAAGAGCATCTAAAAAAGCCGATAAAACAGCTGATAAAAAAACAAATAATAGTGATAAAATTACTTTTGATTTTATTTTAGTAAATACTTTACTAAAAATATACATCAGCAAAGGTTTCATAAAATAAATACCCGCTACCATAAATACTAAAAGCAATACAACTTCTAAGTTCTGATCTACTTCATGGTATGCATTTTTAGGTGTCGTTAACCCTAAAGCTATTGCTTCAATTGCTAACAATCCTCCAGATTGAAGAGGATAGCACTTTAATGCCATTGCTAGTGTAAAAATAAACTCTGCTATAAAAATCCATGCTGTTATTGTTTTCCCCAAAACAAACAAGGAAATTATATTAAAAATCAAAAAACAAATCATGGTCATTTTAAACCACTTAGGACTATTACCTAAAAAATATTTAAACATCGTATTTAATTTATAAGTTTTATATCAATTCTTTTAATGCGATTTCAAAGGCAGTTGAACAAATTTTTGTTTTCGACGCACTTTTTGTAAATGTTCTTTGTAATGCTTTTTTAATAATATTTGAGGTATCATCAAAAATAGCTTTATCTTCCATTGGTAAGGCTACCTTGGCTTCCATTAAGTAAGCAAAAACTCTTGCAATACCACAATTAGAAATAAAGTCTGGCAATAAACTTAAATGCTTATCCGTATATTCCATAATTGGACCAAAGAAAATTTCTTTATCTGCAAAAGGAACGTTTGCTCCTGGAGAAATCACTTCTAAACCAGTATCAATCATTTGTTGTACTTGTTCTTGAGAAACCAATCTTGAAGCTGCTGCTGGCACAAAAATCTCCGCTGGTAAACTCCAAATTTTAGCGTTAATTTCATCAAAAGGGATCATTTTATCGGCAACTAATTTATTACCATCTTTAGCTAAAAACAAAGCTTTCATTTCTTCCATAGAAAATCCGTTTTCATTTATAACTCCTCCTTCTCTATCTATAATACCAACAACTTTTGCTCCTAATTGCGTTAAATAATAAGCTGCTGCTGAACCTACGTTACCAAATCCTTGAACAATGGCTCTTTTACCCTCAACATTACCTCCGTAAATACTATAATAATGTTTTACAGCTTCGGCAACTCCGTAACCTGTTAACATATCTGCAACGGTATATTTTTTAGATAAATCTGGCGAAAATTGCTCGTCTTCAATCACTTTAATTACTCCTTGACGTAATTGCCCAATTCTGTTAATCTTATCAGCTTCGGTTGGTTTAAAGTGTCCGTTAAAAATACCTTCTTGCGGGTGCCAAACTCCACAGCTTTCTGTAATCGGAATTACATCTTTATCTGCATCTACATTTAAATCTCCTCCAGTACCATAATAATGTTTTAACAATGGTGTTACCGCTTTATACCAACGCTCTAAAACACCTCTTTTTCTTGGGTCATTAGGATCAAAATTAATTCCCGATTTTGCACCACCAATTGCGGGTCCAGAAACAGTAAACTTTACCTCCATTGTTTTTGCTAAAGATAAAACTTCATTTTTGTTTAATCCTTTACGCATTCTGGTTCCACCTCCAGCAGCACCACCTCTTAAAGAGTTTATTACAGTCCAACCTTCGGCTTCTGTTTCTTGATCTTTCCAATGAAAAACAATTTCTGGTTCTTTGTTTTCGTATATTTTAAGTAATTCTTTCATAATACTTTCTACTAAATTTTCAACTTTTGTTTATTATAATCTTTAAATCTTTTTAAATATGCTCTTCAAAGAAGTAGTTAAAGTTGTCTCATTTTTAAAAGTTTTTTAGTGGTTATATCCCTGATAAAAACAGGCAGTCACAAACTTACCATAAAAAAAATAATACGTCAAATTTTTTGATTTAAAATTACCGTTAATTAAAAATAACTCCCGACGAATGATCTTTTTTTGCACCTGTTACACTTTGTAAACAATTTACCTGATTTTCAACACGTAACAATCCTAAAAAAGCAAAAATTAATGCCTCTTTATAATTGATTAATTCGTTAGGCTGAATTTTAACTTTTCTTTCTGAATAATACGCTATTCTTTCCATCAAAAAAGAGTTAAAAACACCACCACCTGTTATTAAAACAAATTGGTTTTTAAAAATGATTTTCCCAATTTGAATAGCTACATGTTCTATAAAGGTTCTTAAAATTGTTGGAATATCTTCTTCTATTGAATCAATCATCGGAAAAATAATTGCTTGCACCCACTCTAAACCTAATGATTTTGGGGGAAATTTGTCATAAAAATCTAACTCATTAAGTTTTTCTAATAATTTTTTGTTTATTTTTCCTTTTGAAGCTATTTTTCCTTTATCATCATATTCAAGTCCGAGTTTTTGCACATAATGATTCAACACAATGTTTACAGGACAAATATCAAAAGCAATTCTTTTTTCGTTTTCTTTAAAAGACACATTTGCAAAACCACCTAAGTTTACACAAAAATCATAATTAGCAAACAATAATTCATCACCAATAGGAACCAAAGGAGCTCCTTGTCCACCTAGTTTAACATCCTGAGTTCTAAAATCGCACACTACTTTTTGTTTTGTAATTTCAGATAGTATTTTTCCGTTACCTATTTGCAATGTAATTCCATCATCTGGTTGATGTAAAATTGTATGTCCGTGAGAGGCTATAAAATCAATCTTAGTTATTTTATTTTTTTTGATGAATAAATTGATTTCATCACCTAATAATTCTCCATATTTAATATCTAAATCTTTTAGTTCATCCACAGAAAAACCAATAGCACTTTTCAATTTTTCTTTCCATTTATCGGTATAAGAAACAGTTTCAGAAGTTAGTATTTTAAAACTCTCATAATCTTTTTTATCAAACTGAACATACACTAAATCTATTCCATCTAATGAAGTGCCAGACATCAATCCTATTATATAATAAAAATCTTTATTCATAGTCTGTAAAAATAATAAAAGCCTATTGAAAATATGCTACGAAAACGATATCTTTGAGCTCATTTTTTACGAATATAATAATCATATATAATGGATTTTAGTTTAACAGAAGAACATTTAATGATTCGTGATGCAGCGCGTGATTTTGCACAAACCGAATTATTACCAGGAGTAATTGAAAGAGATAATGCACAAACCTTTCCAGATGAATTAGTAAGAAAAATGGGAGAACTTGGTTTTTTAGGTATTATGGTAGATCCTAAATACGGAGGAAGCGGAATGGATGCGATTTCTTATGTATTGATTATGGAAGAATTATCTAAAATTGATGCTTCTGCCTCTGTTATGGTTTCTGTAAACAATTCATTAGTTTGTTATGGTTTAGAAGCTTATGGTACTGAAGAACAGAAACAAAAATATTTAACAAAATTAGCTACTGGAGAGCAGATTGGTGCTTTTTGTTTATCTGAACCAGAAGCAGGATCAGATGCAACATCACAAGCAACAACTGCCGAAGATAAAGGAGATCATTACCTTATTAACGGTACAAAAAACTGGATTACAAATGGTGGTCGTGCTGATGTATATTTAGTAATTGCACAAACCGACCGTAGTAAAAAACACAGAGGAATCAACGCTTTTATTGTTGAAAAAGGAACAGAAGGTTTTCACGTTGGTCCTAAAGAAGATAAATTAGGTATTCGTGGTTCAGATACGCATACTTTACAATTTAACGATGTAAAAGTACCGAAAGAAAACAGAATTGGTGAAGACGGATTTGGTTTTAAATTTGCCATGAAAACATTATCAGGTGGACGTATAGGTATTGCTGCACAAGCATTAGGTATTGCATCTGGAGCTTATGAATTAGCTTTAAAATACTCAAAAGAGCGTAAAGCTTTTGGCACGGAAATTTGTAATCATCAAGCAATTGCTTTTAAATTGGCTGATATGTATACTGAAATTGAAGCGGCAAGAATGTTAGTTATGAAAGCTGCTTGGGACAAAGATCAAGGTAATAGTTTTGATATGTCTGGAGCTATGGCTAAGTTATACGCTTCTAAAGTTGCTATGGAACAAACTGTTGAAGCTGTACAAATTCACGGTGGTAATGGTTTTGTTAAAGAATACCATGTAGAGCGTTTAATGCGTGATGCAAAAATTACTCAAATTTATGAAGGAACTTCTGAAATTCAAAAAATTGTAATTTCAAGAGGTGTTATAAGAGATTAATTTCTTGTCACTATAAACTAAAAGTCCATCATTAATTTGATGGACTTTTTTTTGGGCGTTACCACAAGGGTCGCGTTTATAGTTTATCTTGAGCGAAGTCGAAAGGTACTCGCTTTTTGTTCATACTTCACAAAAGAGCTCAAACAAAACTTCAATCGCTAACACGTGTACTTATTATTCTAAATCTTTAAAATCTATTTTATGTAAATGTAAACCAGAAGCTGGAGCAATATTTTTTATAAATTCAATATCAGAAGTAGGATCTAAACTTAGTTTGATAAAATTCAAATCAAACTCTCCTTTACCTAAATCATGCAGTGCTCCCATAATTAAACGAATCTGATTTCTTAAAAAACCTTCACCTCTAACAACCAACACAAAACTCTCTTTCGGAAAAAAAGATGCTGTCAATTCAGTATTTTTTTCAATTCTACAAAATTGAATTTCTCTTTCAACCTTAGTTTCTTCGGTTGGCTTTGTACAATAGCGTTTATAATTATGAAAACCTTCAAATAATATTGCTCCTTCTTTCATCAAATCAACATCTAATTGCTCTCTGAAACGAGTTAAAAACGGAGCTGCATACGGGTGATTTTTTTCACCATAAGAAAAATAATAACGATATTCTTTTAACTTCGGGTGCTGAATTATATTAAAATCTCTATCAATATTTTCAATCTTTAAAGCTCTCATATCACCAGGAGCATTTGCGTTAAAATCTATCATAAATTCATCAAAATCTACTTTTTCATCAATAAATAATTGAAACGCAAAATGGCTTGCCGAAACTCTAGCATCTGTTCTACCAACTCCTAAACTTTTTAAACGAATACCTTTAAAAATAAACTTTAACGTTTTATCTAAAAATAAATGACCTGTTTTTAAATTTGGTTGTTTTTGCCATCCATGAAAACGGAAACCTAAATATTGAATCGTAACTAAATATGTATACTTGTAATTCATCATTATAATAAACCGAATGATTGTTTTGCTATTTCTAATTCTTCATTAGTAGGAATTACTAATATTTTTACACGCGATGCTTCTTTATGAATTTCTGTTAACTTTTTGGCTCTCATATCATTTTTACTTTCATCTAATTCAATACCAAAAAACTCCATAGCGTTACAAACTAATTTTCTTATGTAAACAGAATTTTCACCTATACCTGCAGTAAAAACAAGCGCATCCAAACCATTCATTGCAGCAATATACGAACCTATGTATTTTTTAATTCGGTATGCATTCATATCTAAAGCTAACTGACAGTCTGCATTTCCCTTTTCAGCTTCACTTTCAATATCACGTAAATCACTATATCCTGTTAAACCTAACATTCCGCTTTCTTTTTGCAACATCGTGTTTACATAATCAGCATCATATCCTAAGTTATTTATCAGGTAAAAAATTAATGAATGATCAATATCTCCCGAACGTGATCCCATAATTAATCCTGTAACAGGACCAAAACCTAAACTATGATCTATACTTTTTCCATTTTCAACAGCGGTAATACTACAACCATTACCTAAATGAACCGTAATTATTTTAGATTTTTCTGTACCTAAATATTCAATTGCTTTTTCTGAAACATATTTATGGCTTGTTCCATGAAATCCGTACAAACGAATTTTATCTTCTGTTAAAAATTTATTCGGAATCGCGTATTTGTATGCTTTAATAGGAATTGATTGATGAAAAGCGGTATCAAAAACTGCTACTTGTTTTGCGTTTGTAAAAATACTTTCGGCAACTTGTATGCCTTCTAAATTTGCTGGATTATGAAGTGGAGCTAAAGAAAATAATTCTTCAATCTTCTTTTTTACTTCATCGGTAACTAAGATCGTTTTTGTAAAGCTGCTACCTCCATGCACTACACGATGTCCTACGATTTGAATTTCATCTGTCGAATTTATAACACCTACTTTTTCATCTAACAATAAAGTAACTACTTTTTCTAAACCTACTTTATGGTTTTTAATTTCAAGGACTTCTTCAATATCATTGTCTGCTGATTTATAATGTACATTTCCTTTTTCTAAACCAATTCTTTCTATCAATCCAGCACAAACAACTTTTTGCTGAGGCATTTCAAACAATTGATATTTTATTGATGAACTTCCCGAATTTATTACTAATACTTTCATATTTATAGATCTTGTGCTTGAATTGCAGTTAAAATTATGGTGTTAAAAATATCATCAACCGTACATCCTCTACTTAAATCGTTTACTGGTTTATTTAAACCCTGTAACATTGGGCCAATCGCCAATGCTCCTGTTTCTCTTTGTACAGCTTTATAAGTATTGTTCCCTGTATTTAAATCTGGAAATATTAACACATTTGCTTGTCCGGCTACTTCTGAGTTTGGTAATTTCTTTTTTCCTACGGATGCATCTACTGCTGCATCATATTGAATTGGTCCTTCTATTTTTAAATCTGGTCGTTTTTCTTTAACAATTTCAGTTGCTCTTCTAACTGTATCAACATCTTCACCTTTTCCTGAAGCTCCTGATGAATACGATAACATTGCTATTTTAGGGTCTATTCCAAAAGCTATACTTGAATCTGCTGATGAAATTGCTATTTCAGCTAATTCTTCGGCCGTCGGATTTGGATTAATAGCACAATCGCCGAAAACAGAAACACGATCTTCTAAACACATAAAGAAAATAGATGAAACTACTGAAAATCCAGGTTTGGTTTTTACAAATTGTAGCGCTGGTTTTATAGTATGCTGTGTGGTATGTGCAGCACCTGAAACCATTCCATCAGCAAGGCCTTTATGTACCATCATTGTTCCGAAGTAAGAAACATCAGCCATTAAATCATCTGCCATAGCAGGACTTAACCCTTTATGTTTTCTTAATTCATATAAGGTCTTAGAAAAATCATCAAAATATTCAGATTCTATCGGATTAATTATTGCCGTTTTATTAAAATCAAAAGAAATATTTAACCTTTTTATTGATGCCTCAATATTTACTCTTTTACCTAAAAGAGTTAATGCTACAACATTTGTTTTTTGAAGCTGTGATGCCGCTATTAAAATTCTATCGTCACTTCCTTCTGGCAATACAATATGCTTTTTAACTTCTTTAGCTTTTTTTAATAAATTATACTGAAACATTCTTGGTGTAAGAATATCAGATCCTTTATAACTTGTTAGTTTTTCGTTTAAAGCCGTAACATCAACATACTTTTCAAAAATATTAATTGACATTTTTATCTTATCAACATTTTCGGCATAAATATGTGATCGCACATTTCCTAACCTAGTCGTCGTTTTAAAAGTACCTTCTTTTACCCATAAAATAGGAACAATTTTTTCAAGTCCATTTATTAATTTAATAATTGATGAATTTAACTCAATCCCTCCTGTTAAAACAATACATGAAATAGCAGGGTAATTTGTTGAAATATTTGCCTGTAAAGTTCCTAATAAAATATCTGAACGATCAGCAGGCGTAACCACAACACTTCCTTCCGTTAAATGATGTAAAAAATGAGACAATTGCATCGCTCCTACTTTAATGTCTCCAGTCGTATTATTTAAAAACTCTTTCCCAAACAATACAACAGCTTTAATTTCATTTAAAAACTCCTTTACCGTAGGATTATTTAATTTTTTATTAATTGGTATCGCATTTATTGAAACTGATTTAGGTAAGTTCTTACCAACTTCATTTAAAATAGTTTCAATATTTTCTTCTTCAATTTTATTCGCTACTACTGAAATTACCTGAACATCCTTATTCACAAACGAATCATATGTTAATCGCAAACTTTGAATAAAATCTTCTAATGTTTTTGAAACACCACCAGAAACAATAATTACTGGTATTCCAAGATTTTTAGCAATCAATACATTTAAATCCATTTCTATAATTGCACCATGATCAGAAAAATCTGTTCCCTCTACAATTACAAAATCATTTTCAGTTTCTAATTTTTTATATTTTTGAATAATTTTATTAAGAACATCATCCTCTTTATCATCATTCAATTTTTGAATTAAATCAGATCTTGTAAAAGCGTAACAATCTTCATAATCATTTTTTAAATTAAAATAATTGAGTATTGTATTTATATGATTGTCTCTTTTACCTTCAACAGTATTATCAATAATTGGTCTAAAATATCCAACTTTAGGCTTTTTTTTAAGCAACAATTGAATCAAACCAATACTTAACATTGATTTTCCAGAATTGGCTTCACTTGCTGCGATATAAATAGCTTTATTCATTTTTTTAATTTTAAGCAAAATTACTTTAAAAAAAATTAATCTTTTATGATAATTGTTAGTATAATCAATCCTTCTACTATTATAAAATAGCATTAGAATAATTAATAGCAGCTATTCACGCTTTCCACACTCGCTTTTTTTGATTTTTTTAGTAAAACCAAAAAAGAGCTCAAACAAATGCTTCAATCGTGGCTAAGGCTATCAATGTATAATTCGTATATCTAAAGCTTATTTGCTTACTTTATACCTCTCCATTTCCTTTTTTTATTCACCTTTTGTCTTTTACCCAATTTCATTTCGATTTAAAGCAAAAAAAACCTCAATCTA
>NZ_MAKX01000004.1 GCF_001693415.1 Tenacibaculum soleae
TAACGATTTTTCGTAACATTAGATTCTACAAGATTTTTCTATAATTATAAAAATATTCTTAAAAACTAAATTATTCTCTTTTTAGCGCAACGATTTCATATTTATTTTGAAACTAGACGAGATTTTTATCGATTTAGTATTTCTGGAATTTAGGAAATCAATTCTCATAAAAGCGCAAATATTATTCAATTTTTTTAAGTTTCAATAAATTACATTTTTCTTAATTTTCTCTAAAAAATAGAATTATTTTTCAATAAAAATATTTTCTAAAAATTTCGATTTCTATGAGCGCCAACGTACTTGTGTATGGTTTCGTTACGGAAAAGAGCGCAGCAATTTTCCGAACTTAAACCAAAGATAGTAAAAGTGCGAGGATTTTCTGCAAGAAAATCCCCCGTAATGAACTATACACGCTGTTGGGTTTTCGTTATGTTAGTTTTCTGTTTTACTTTTTATTGTTGAAATAATTTTCCCGCAATTATTTCCATAAATAATTTTAATTCCGCGATTTATTCTCTTTTTTTTAGTATTCAATTCTGTTTTAATTTTACTTTTCCGCAATTATTCATATAGAATTTAAATTCCGCAAACTTGCTAAATTCCACGATTTGTTTTTCCTCTAGCATTCAATTCTATTTTTATTCTTTCTGAGATTTTTCTAAAGCAAGAGTTTTGAAAATTTAACTCTAAATACTCCAACTTTTTACAGAATAATTCTCAACTGGAATTTTTCTTTTTTTGAAAAACATTATTAGAAGACTAAAATTTTCAAATTATATTTTTACGGTTTTCTGAGAAAATTCCGATATAGTTTTTCCACAAGTTTTTCCAACTTTTTAAAATCAATTAAAAATCTAAAAGTTTGAATTTTTACGATTTTTTGTTAATGAAACCCAACGTTTTTGTGTATGAAAAGTAGCAGAATAAATTACTTCAATTTTCAATTTTAAAAACAAAAATAGCAGAAAAGAGCTAACTGAAAATTTGGGACTTAACTGCTATTTTTTATACACGGTGTTGTGGTTTGTATTTTTATTGGTTTGTTTTCTTTAACAACATTTCTTTTGGAATTGTAAATCCTTTAGGTTTATCTTTATTTGAAAAAGTGTAAAATAACGTCCACTTAGCAGTGTTGTTTTCTAAAATCTCAAAATTTACGTTAGCTAATTTTTTGTATTTAAAGTCATTTATCATAAACTCTATTTTTCCTTTTTCATACATTTCAAAAGTACCATTAGTTTTACTTAAAAATGCATTCGGATTTTCAAAATTACAATTTTCAAAACAATAAAGACCATTAAGTACATCCATGTATATATCACTACCTTTTAAAAATACTTTCTCTTTGAAAATTTTTAGCTTAAATTTTTTACCACCAACATTACCCTCCCAAATTCCAATAAACTTCTTTATAATAGAATGATCTGTTTTGTAATATGTTCCTTTTTGTATTTTGGCCTTTGTCATTCCTTTTTTTAAGGTTATTTCTTGTGCTGAAATACAGCTAAAATTCAAAAGTATTATTAGTATTAAAATTATATGTTTCATTTTTTAAGTTTTTATTATTTACAATTAACATTTTTTATATCAGCATTTTGAGTTTCAATTTTTTGCCATTTACTATAATCAGAATTACCTTTTAATAAACTTAATCCTGAATTTTCTAGTGCTTTAAGCATTGCGACCTCTCTAGCTTTTATTTCATTATACCCATAAAGAGGTCCAGAATAAAGGTCATAGTGTCTAGAATAATAATGAGAAAAACTAGTAAAAGTAGTATCAGTTAAATTATCCCGTCCAAAACTTTTAAATTTTGTAATATCATTAATTATTATTGTATAAGAGGTTTCATGATATGCTATAATTGTTGATAAAAATGTATTAGAATTATTTATAAATCCTTTGATATAAAAATCATATATGGCTTTAATGTCATTTGTTGAAAAAATAGGTCTTCCTAGAGGAGGAATATGTGTATGTATAAAACCGCCAAAAGGACCAATAACATTTAAATCAATATGATTTTCTCCAGGATTACCTTCAACAAGGTCATAAGGCTTACCATCATGATTGATTAGAAATCCTGATTCATAGTCTTTAGAAGTATTAGCTTTTAATTCTTTAAGTTTTTCTTTAAATTTGGAGTTTGTTTCTAGTTTTTTTACTCTGTCACATGGATTGTCATCATTTTGATTGTCATCATCATTTTGGTCATTGTTATTATTAGAAGAACTTCCACCACCATAACTCCAACTATTACAACCAACTTCACAACCACTATTTGAATTTTCACCACCTCCAGTATCATATAAATCTGCAATAGTTAAATAATTAACATTAGAACTAGATACTACTATTTCATTTAATAGTTGGTCATTGCAAATACAATACTTGTCCTCAGAATCATGCCCACATTCTTTTCTACATTCAGCATCACCATCAGGTGAACTTCTAAAACTTTTATTAGAATATTTAGATTTATTATATGCTCTAATGATACTACCATTATATATTTTAAAAGCTTTATTAAAATTTCCATTTAGGTCTGAAATTAAAATTTGCCCGCTAAAATGTTCAGTTCTAAGATTTAAATGTGGGTTGATATTAATAACTACACTTTTTATAGAATCTTTAATTTTAAGTAATGCTATTCTAGAATAAAACTCATCAAACTTTGTCTTTACGGGAAGTAATGTTAATTTAGCTTCTGTATTTGTTATATTTTCTTGCTTAAGGTTTTGAGTTGATATTGAATTAATGAAAGATTCACTTTCTCTTGCTTTGTAACTAGAATATTTTTTATTCTCAATAAAACTTAAAGCTTCATTAATTTCTACAGTAGAAAAAGTTTGATTTTCTGTTGGGATAGAGAGGTCTTCATTTTGACAATTCCAAAGTAATAAAGAAATTCCAAAAAGAAGAATTCCGAGTTTGATAAAGTTGATTTTTTTGTTTTTCATACACTGTAAATTTAAGATTAATATTTCGTTTTTGTAAATAAGCTGTAATTTTATAAATACTCAATTACATTTGTAGGTGAGCGAAATATGAACCACAACGTGATTGTGTATGGTTAGTTGCGTGTTTAAGCAACTAATTTAGTAAACAAAAACGAACGCGAGAAAATTCCGAAGGAATTTTCCAAGTAAGCACTAGCCAAAGCAATTAATTATACACGTTGTTAGCCACTGCCTTTTCTAATCAATTTCATATAAAACTTTTAATAATTCTTTACTGCAATCAATGAAATCTCTTGATTTCGAAATATTTTCAATATATGAATTGAACAATTCTGAAGACAAATCTTCACTTGTCTTGGAAAGTAAATCACTATCTATTGTTGAAAAATGATTTTTAAAGCATTTATAAAAATCAGATATTAAAGATTTATTAAATAAATAATGAGAATTCCCAGCTTCTAATGCATTTGCTAAAAAATCATTGTAATTTACTGTATTAAGCTCTGGTCTTGACTCTTTTTTTTGTCCGTTGAATTTTATTTCAAAATCTTTATAGTATTTAGACGTATGAGTACTAAAGTCAAAATTAATATTAGAAAAAAATTCTTCGATAAAGAAATGTACTCTAAGTTTAGAGATTCCGCTCCAATTAGATAAAAATTCGCACAATTTTTCTAAATCTGAAAATATTGTTGATTCAATGCAGTAACCATTATGTGTGTAAACATTTGAATTATTACCTAATTTTCGAGAAATTTCTTGATTGAAATCATTACAAGAATTTTCTGTAGAAAAATCTTTATCATAAATCACGGCATAACTTTTATCTTTAAAAAGTTGGCTTAAAAGTCTTTTATTATGGTCTATCTTTTTTAACAAAAAATCTTTACCTCTGAGGTGATAGAAAACGACTTCTTTCTTTGGTTTATTTTCAGGCTCAATCTTTAAATGTTTTTTTAAAAGTCGATTAATATATTCTATATCATCATCTCCTTCTACAAAACAAACTTTATGGGTATAATTAAGTTTATCAAGAGCTACAATTATACCACCCAACTCTTTCTTTATTTTGTCAAAGTTTTTTAGGTCTAATCTCTTTATAGCACCTTCATTTTTACTTTCATTATTTAGATAAAATAATTCATCAGGATTTAGTTCACTAACAAAAGTATCATTGTGTGATATTACAAATGTTTGCGTGTTATTAATTAGTCTCAATTCTTGAAGAAGTTTCTTCTGTAATTTAGCGTGAATATGTGAATCCGGTTCATCAATGAGTAATATATTCATTGCATTTTCAAGATAATCTATCGTTGAGAAAATTTCTGCTACTTGTAAAAATCCACTTCCTTGTAAATGGATATCTAAATTTTTAGTTCCATTAGATACCTTTAAATCTATATATTCATCCTTTTGAAACCTCTTTTCATTAGTGCAGTAGAAATTTATTTTTTGATTTAAAACTTTTGATATTTGATTTTCTAAGTTTGTACGATTGGTAGCTTTTTTTTTGATTATTTTGTTTCGCAAAACTTCACCTGATTTACCTATTGAAATCTTCTTTAGTACTTGCCCAGAGTTCATAAAAGGTTCCTTATTTAGTATATTAGAAACAGGTTTAGTTTGATATATAAAAATAGCTTCATCAAGCTTAATTTGTTTATGTTTTAAAAATGATGCGAATTTTTCAAATTCTTTATGATTTATTGTTTTAAATCTTAAATATGAATTGCTTATAGATTTAGGTTTACTTAACTCAAAAGTTAATGCGAATACGTTTTCTTTGTCTTTAATATTTACTGTTATTCTTGCTTGATTTGGTGCTTCAAAGAATAAATCTGTATCATTTATTAACCTAATAAATGTTAAATCTCCAAATGGAATATAAGTATTACCTCCATCTGCTTTATAAAAGTTTGTTCTTTTTGCATTTATTATTCGTTTAAAGCAACTCTCCCAAATCAACAGAGCTTCGAATATTGTACTTTTTCCTATGTTATTTTCACCTATTACAACATTGAAATTTTGATTACATTCGAAAGAAAGGTTTTTGAAGCCTTTAAAGTTTTTAATTTGGATAGATTTTAAATGCACTTTGCGGTTTTTTTAGGTTGTGGCTAACGTGTTTGTGTATGGTTTCGTTACGGAAAAGAGCGCAGCAATTTTCCGAATTTAGACCAAAGATAGTGAAAATGCGAGGATTTTCTGTAAGAAAATCCCCCGTAATGAACTATACACGTTGTTGGGTTTTCGTTATATTGGCTTACTATTTTAATTTTTATTGTTGAAAGAATTTTTCCGCAATTATTTCCATAAAGAATTTTAATTCCGCAAACTTGCTAAATTCCGCGATTTATTCTCTTTTTTTAATATTCAATTCTGTTTTAATTCTACTTTTCCGCAATTATTCATAAAGA
>NZ_MAKX01000005.1 GCF_001693415.1 Tenacibaculum soleae
GTAACGATTTTTCGTAACATTAGATTCTACAAGATTTTTCTATAATTATAAAAATATTCTTAAAAACTAAATTATTCTCTTTTTAGCGCAACGATTTCATATTTATTTTGAAACTAGACGAGATTTTTATCGATTTAGTATTTCTGGAATTTAGGAAATCAATTCTCATAAAAGCGCAAATATTATTCAATTTTTTTAAGTTTCAATAAATTACATTTTTCTTAATTTTCTCTAAAAAATAGAATTATTTTTCAATAAAAATATTTTCTAAAAATTTCGATTTCTATGAGCGCCAACGGTCTTGTGTATGGTTAGTTGCGTGGTTAAGCAACTAAGTTAGCAAACAAAAACGAACGCAAGAAAATTCCGAAGGAATTTTCCAAATAAGCACTTGCCAAAGCAATTAATTATACACGTTGTTGTGTGGCGTTTTTTCATTCCGAATAGGTTTATATTCATTCGATTTATGCCATTCTTCAACTATTTTTATTTTCCGAAACCTCTTGCTTATTAATAATTTCAAAACATTTTCCTCACTGGTCGATTCTATTCTTATCCAAAGTGGAATTTCGTTTTTGTAAGTAACTAACCATTCACAAACATCATTTATATTTAGTTTTTTTCCAATTATGTTCGGTAGAGACCACAGTCTCATAATATCATCTGAATTTGTTTTTGATTCTTGTTTTTCGGTTGGGTCAAATTCTACAACATATTCTATTTTATCAAAATCTTTTAGAGAAAAGTTTTCTACACCAACTTCGGTAAGAAATTTATTTAATTGATTTTTTAAAAATGTAGAATTACTTTTTTGCATTTAGTTTGACTAATTTAATGGATATTCTGACAGAAAAGTTTTTAAGTCAGTTAGTTTGTCAGGAATTAAACTCATTTCTCTGTAATAATAAACACTTGAGTTTTCAGTTCCGTCTGCTTTAAAATACCAAAACATATATCCTTGATGCATCATAAAAACAAAATCTTTTTCGGTCAGAAAGTTCTCAGCATTATCCTCTTCCAATAATTCTACTGCCCAATCTTTCAATTCATTTTTATTATGATACAAATCTGTTCCAACCATCCCTTTTGGAATAGTTTTTAGACACTCCAAAAAGAATTTTTTATAAATTGATGGAAAAGTCAGATTAAGTTCTCGTTCTAATTCTTTCAACTTTTTCATATAGTTTCTTCAAATGACACACAACGTGTTTGTGTATGATTTGTGGCGTGTTTAAGCACCTAATTTAGCAAATAAACACTAGATAGAAAATCCGCTAGGATTTTCGTAAGTAGGCGAGAACCAGCCATTAATTATACACGGTGTTGTAGCCAGTTTTTTTAATTCTCCATTATTGTTTTATAAATTAATTTACTTGAATTCCTGTTTTCTGTAAGTATTGTATAATAACTATTGACGTTAAGTTTTAATGATATTAAAGGATCTGAATTAGTAGTTTTTAATTCAATATTTAAATTATAATTCTGTTTTCTTTTCTCAATTAATTCATTGTCCCAGCCTTTAAAGTCAGATAAAGAAATATAACATATAGATTCATATTTGTTCTTATTGTATTTCTTTGAAGGAATGTTTTTCAAGTCAGATTCAAAAGGTTTTTCAGCATTCAAGTCATAGTTAAAATTTAACTTGAAGTTTTTAAATTCCTTTTTCATACTTTTCTTAAAATTTTTACGGATTCTTTTTTTAAGGTCGAGAAAGTAATTAATTGAATGGGTATGACCTTTGAAAATAAATAAAATCGAAGTTGGTTTTTTATATTCTTTTATTTTTTCATTTTCAATGATTTTAACTCCTGGTTTAAATTTTTCATTTTTTTGAGAAAAACTACTCATTCCAGCTAATAGGAATATTAATAACAATATTTTCTTCATTTCTTGGGTTCAATTTTTAATTGGCTACAACGTGTTTGTATAAGATTAGTTGCGTGTTTTAAGCACTAAAGTTAGCAAATAAATCACAGATAGAAAGTCCGCGAGGACTTTCGTAAGTAGGCTATAACCAGCAATTAATTTTATACGGTGTTGTGCCTAGTTAATTAATTTCCGAATATTTTCAATCCATTCCATTTTCGGTTCATTTTCGAAAAATTTGCTTTTTGAAATTTCAGTATATTTTTCAGCAAATCTAATTTTATTATAACCTTGATTGCCATCAAAAAAGGCTTTTATTTCTTCTTTTTCACTCTCTCTTAGGTCAAAAGTATAGTAGGAATTTAATGCCTTTGTTCGAACTTCATTTGTCGTTAGAATATTTTTAATTGTTTCGTATTCTTCTGCAAATTCTATAAGGGTTTGTTTGTAAATATATGGATTAAGACAATCTTCAATTTCTGTGGGTGGATTTGTAATATTACTGTTTACATCTATTATTGTTGTCCCATTCGTTTTATTATTCATTAACCTTTTAAAGAATAGATTTTTTGTTTTTGAAAAATCAATATTCATTCTTTCAGAATCAGTATCTATTAAACAAACAACTTTTCCTTTTATTTGGTAATCTGGGTCTTGGATTGGTGCAAGTAGTAATGAATAAAGTTTTTTCACTTCTTTGAAGCTACCTAAAGGCAAAAATCTTAAATTTTTTGATTTAATGTCTTCAGAAAACATTTGCTCGAAATATATTTTTTCAGATAATCCCTCACATACAATCCAATTATATGGTTTATCTTGAATTAAAGAAAATAGTATAGATTGAACTAAGTCGTTATAACTCTTTATATTGTAATGTACTGGAAGTGGACCTTTTACTTTATTTCTATCTTGAGTTATTTTTTCTCTATAATTGTATAAATTAAAATATTGAATAGAAGTTTCGTTTTTCTCATTTTTCGTTATTGACGTTGCGTTTCCATTTGATACAATAGGTAAATAACCATACCAATGTGTTGAAATGATTATTTGGCTATTCAGTTTACTAAGATTTATTAATTTTTCAAATTGACTATAACAAGCAGAAATATGTAATGAAGCTTCTGGTTCGTCAATTGCTAAAATAATATTATCGTTTCTAGAGTTATTGTTTATTAAGAATGAATAAGCAACATCAATTAAAGCTTTTCTTTTTTCTCCAGAGCTTAATTCTCTTACAGGAATTAATTTCGAAGAAGTAGTTTTTTTATTTAAGATTTTAATTGAGAAATAAGCTTCTATAATTTTTGAAACTAAATCAGGCATAGTTAAACTATTCTTGAACTTACCTTTGTATTTATATTCTTCAAGTACATTTTCTATGTCAGCAACAAATGTATTTAGACTTTTATTTATTTGTCTAATTGTTGTAGATGTAATTGCATTTTCTATTTCTGATTGGATATTTTTGTCCATCAGTTTTTGCATTTCTTGCGTTTCTAATTTTGTGTAAGAATGAACATCTGTTTCAACAGGAATGTATAGATAGGAATAATGAGAAATTATGTATTCATAAAATCCCTTAAAGTAATCTTGTAATTCTTTTTCGGTATGTTCAATTTTCGGATTATCTGTTATGAAATCTAAATAAGTATGGTATGTTCCAAAAAACATATCGTTACTGTCATATTTTCTACCTATAATAATTAAGAGATATTCTTTTGGATTGTAATTTTCTAAAAGTTGTTTTCTTTGTTCGTAGAATTCACTTAATCCTCTAGCTTTTGTCTTTTGTTTTGTGTGCCATAGATAATTTGATAATTTTTCTGCTTTTTCGAAAAACTCAATTTCATCTTTTTTGTCTTGTTTTAAACTCGATTTTTTTATTAAAAATACAGGTGTAAGATAAGGCGCATTTGTACCTTTTAAGCCACCATCATTTTTGGCTTCATTATTGACAGGCCATTCATTTCCGTTTTTACCATTTAAAGAAAAATCAAGTGCTTCTAAAACAGAACTTTTCCCAACTCCGTTTTCTCCAATTAGGCTTGAAAAATTTTCTCCTTCAGAGATTGGAACAAAATTTATTCCTTTATAAATCTTGAAATTTTTTATAAATATCGATATTATCATTCTTTAGATTCTGTTTGTCATAATTAGGCACAACGTGATTGTATATGGTTTGTTGCGTGGTTTAAGCAACTAAGTTAATAAATAAAAACCGAATAGAAAATCCGAGAGGATTTTCGTAAGTAGGCTAGAACTAGCAATAAATTATATACGGTGTTACCCAACGTTTTTTATTCCGATTTTATATTTTTCGGCTGTTTCTTTGTCAAAAAATATTGTTATATGGTCTTGCATTGGCATCATTGTATTATCTCTAAATTCAAATGCTGAAATCCATATTTCTTTTCCATTCTCAAATTCAATTCTCACATCTTGTGGATAATATTTC
>NZ_MAKX01000006.1 GCF_001693415.1 Tenacibaculum soleae
GTTGTTGGATGTGTTGCCGTTATCGTGTACGTTCCTGTTGGTAAATTGGTAAACGTTAACGCTGCATCTGTTGCTGGTGTTACTGTCTCACTTGTTGGTCCTGAATATCCTGCCGGAGCACTTGTTATAGCATAAGTAACATTATCAATATTTGTTACTGTTTTTACTGAGATATCTTCTCCTGTTGCACAATCAATATCTTTTACTGAACTGATATTTATATCGGTAATCGCTTCAAATGGAGCTATTATTGTAGATAATGATACTGCACTACAATTTGCACTGTCTACAATACGTATATAATAACTTCCGCCTGTAACATCACTTATTGAAAATACATGATTCGTTCCGGTTACTGTTACCGTACTTATTTGAACATCATCTGCTGTATTTGATAAGTTATCTGCTGGATTATCTCCATTTACATCATGGTACAACTCTACGGTTGAATATACAGTTGTTCCGCCTGACATTCCAAATGTATCTTCTGCTCTAATACTTAACGTAGCGTTGTTTACATCATTTCCTGTGGTACATCCAAATTGAACTGCTGTTGGTGCGTTTACTGTTAATAACGGATTATCATTTACGACAACATCTGCCACATCTGTCGAACAGCCATTATCGCCCTCAACCGTTACCGTATAAGTTCCTGCTGGTACATTGATAAATGAATTGCTTGCTGCATCCCATGTTGCTTGTCCTGCCACTAATCCTAAACCTGCTGTTTGAACTATACTATAACTTAAAGGTGTTACTCCTGCTGTTACATTAACTGCGATACTTCCGTTTGCCCCACCATTACACGTAGCGTGGGTTACCGAAGTAGTAAACGCTGGTTCAACTGCTGCTGCAACTGTAAAAGTTTTTGTACTTATACAGTTTTCAGCAGTGTCAGTTATTGTTATCGTATAAGCATCTGCGATTGCTGTACTAAAAGTAAAAGGTGTTGCTGGTAAAGGTGTACCTGCTGCAACTACAACGGTATTTGCTCCACTGTCATTTCTAATAACTTCATAGGTATATGTTCCACTACCAATAATGTTATCTATTTCATACGTTGCTTCGTCTCCTGGTGCAGGGTCGCAAGTTAAATTTTTAGTTAAATCAACAGTGTATTCTAAACTTGGTTGAATATCAGCATTTGTAGTAACAGTACATCCGTTGGCATCTCTTACTGTAATCACATGATTACCTGGTGTTAAGTTTTGTGCTATAAATTCAGCATAACCTAAAGCGCCATCTAAAGCAATATCACCACTAAAGGTTCCGCCGTCAACTGAAAACTGATAAGGTTCTTTACCACTATTTACTCTAGTTGTTATTGTTTTGTTTGCATCACAGCTATTAGGGTCGGTATATATAACTACTGGAGGTTGACTTACTATTAGGTTAACTGCCCCTATTGTTTCTGTACAACTATTACCATTACTATCTGCAATTGTAACAGTAATACCAGTAACATTACTTGTATTAGTTATTACATCTGCATAAGCAAATTCGATAGTATTTCCTATAACATTAGTACTTGCTGTAGAAAAATTAGTAGCAGTTGCTACGGTATATGTATAAGGCGCTGTTCCTCCTGTTACATTATCTACTCTTATAACTCCGTTACGAGTACATGTTATATCACTTACTACGGTTAAATTACCTGTAATTGGTTGTGTTTCTAAAATTTCTACATTAGGACTTGCAAAAGTACACAACGCTCCATTATTTTTTATTTCGATATAATAAGTTCCTTCTGCTAAATTTCCATTATTAGTTGGTAAAATTGGATCTAAATTATTCTGAGAACCTGTTTCAATTGAAGTAGAAACACCTGTGATAATATCAAACCTAAATAGTTCCCATGTTATTGGAAGTGCTGCTCCTGTTAGAATATTTGATGTACTATCATCAATATCAAATTGTAAACTACCTGTATTACCTCCATTACATGATTGGCTTAAAACAGATCCTGTTACGTCAACATCAATAGTAATAGTATAGTTATCATCCATTTTAATACAATTATCATTTAAATCTCTAACAAAGAAATAATAAGTTCTTCCAGGAGTTAAACCTGTAAATGTATGTTCTCTTGATGTTGCTCCATTAGAAGCTTCCCATGAGGGTGACCCTACTGCAGGAGCTGTTTGTATTGTGCTATATGAATATTCAAAATTACCAGAACCTCCTGTTACCGAAACATCTACTGTTGCTCCTGTTGTACAATCTGCTGAATCTGTTGAAAGGTGAACAACTAAAGGACTTACAATGTATGGCATTGTATATGAACCCAAATCTGTTAAGCAAAGTGCCGTAACAGAAGGATCTGAAGTTGGATTAGGTGTTGAATTATCTACAATTCTGATTACAGGTTCTGTTACGGTTCCATAATTAAAATCTGGATTTCCTAAGGTTCCTCTAAACGTAGGACTATCTTGCCAATTAACTCCATTATCTACACTAAACTGAATTTTATTAGGTGCTGAAACTGTTGGGTAACCAACAAAGTCATAACCAAAACTTGTTTCATTTCCTACAAAAGGTGTTCCACATGTTGGTCTTACCGGATTAATAGTTGCTGTTAAAGTTGGTAAATCAACTAATGTTTCTGATTTTGTATCTATACATCCTAATGCATCAGTAATTGTAATCGTATATGTTTCTGCGGGTAAATTATTAAAACTAAAATTACTTCCTGTAAAATTTGTTAAAGTACTTGCTGCTATAATACCGCCACTATTTGCTATGGTAATTTCAAATGGTGCTTGGCCTGTGTTTGCTGTAATAACACCATCAATACTACCACCTTGAGTACAAGTTGGCTGAGTATCGGTTATTGTAATAGCTACTGGTGTTACCTGTGCTATGACAACATCTTCAATTATATATTCACAACCTGCATCGTCTCTTACATAAACATCGTAAGTATCTGCATCTAAACCTGTAATTGGATTTGTAGCTGTAAAGTCTCCTGCGACAGGTGCTGGTGATCCATTTGATATCGCTGCATATACATAACCTACTCCTGAACCTCCTGTTGGGGTTACTGCTATTTGACCTGTTGGAGTTGCAGGTGGTAAAGGCGTACAACTTGCATCTGTTGGTGTTGCACTTGCTGTTAACACAGAATTTATAGTAACGTTTTCTGTTTCTATACATCCTGAAATATCTCTAATACTTACCGTATAAGCTACATTTGCTGATAAGGCTGATATAGTAAAGCTTGTTGCGTTAGCTGGTGTTGGAGTTGTCCAATTAGTACCATCGGTACTATATTCATAGCCTCCATTACCATTAGTAACATTTACATCAATTTTTCCATCTGATCCATCAAAACATTGAGGTATAGCTGTAAATGTAATATTTTCTTTTACTGGTACATTTACTAATAATGGAGCTGATGTACAACCTTTTGCATCTGTAGCGACTACCCAATAATCTCCCGAAGTATCAATATCGGTAAATGGTGCGCCTGTTTGAACTGCTGGTGCAGTTGCTGTTGCATTGTTAAATAATGCATATGTATAAGCTCCTCCGTTTCCTCCGGATGTGGTTCCGGTTATACTTATCGTTGCTCCATCTAATGTAGGGTCTGTATCACAAGTAATTAGTTTTGTTACACTTGCCGCTACTACTATTGGTGATGGATCTGATAAATCTTCACTCAAAGATACATTACACGCTGCTGGTGAGGTATTATCTGGTCGTACCGATATATTATGTGTTCCATCCGCTAAATTTGGTATTGAAAACGGATTTGTTCCTGCTGTTTCCCATCCAGCTCCTAAACCTAAATCATACTCAAAACTTGTTGGTGTTACTGATGGAAATGCTGCTGTTATCTCAATCTCTCCATCTGTATCTCCTATACATGTTGGATTTGTAAAATCTGTTATTTGTGCGGTAAATGCCTGATTATTTAAAACAGTTATATTAGTTACATCCACTGTACAGTCGCTTCCGTAATCAACAGTTACAGTATAAGTCCCATCAGATAATCCGCTAAAAATTCCTGTAGTATTATTCGTTGCTCCTAAAGTATAATTATACGTTCCTGGTGCTGCTGGTGTTAATTGTGTTAAGGTTATGGTTCCTGTTCCGTCACACGCGTAAGTCACTGCATTACTAAATGTTGGCTCCTCTGGTAATGCCGCTATCGTTATGGGTGCTAAAGTTATAGAACATCTCTTTGCATCACTTATAGTTACTGTGTACGTACCATCTGTTAAACTACCAAATGCATGATCAAATGTTACTGCATCCGTTGTAT
>NZ_MAKX01000007.1 GCF_001693415.1 Tenacibaculum soleae
TTGGCGAAGTTAGCATAAAATAATGACATAGTCAATTGATTTTCAAATAACTGTAGGTATTTTACAGAATTGGAATTAAAAAAGATTGGATTTTAATGAGTCTGTTTTTTGATGACGAGACTTTATCAGTCAGTGGTTGATAAAGTTCATAATAAAAAAATCAAATGGCAATTGGAGACATTTTATAGTGGCGGCTGACAGACTCCGTATTTAAAAAATTGTATATTTACTGATGAATAAAATACTAAAAACAACACCCCATATACGCCATTAAAACGGCGCATATAGGAAACGTTAGCTCACATTATGAAAAAAATCCGTCTACTAATTCTACTTCCCGTTTTTTATGGAATTTTTTGCTTTTTAATAATCGGTTGTGGCGGAAAAAAAGAAAAGAATAAATTGAATAGTCAAATTGAGTATGAATTTGAGAGGGAAATGATTATATATGATTTTGGGAATGGTTCAACAGAAAAAGTGGAACTTTATATAGATAAACTAAACGACACAATCGGAAATCAAGTTTTTGCTTATAACAATGAAATTATTGACTATTCGAAAAGCTTATTTTACGAATTAAGTATTGAGAAAATTAAAAGCTCAAACGAATATAACGGAATAATCAAATATCACTTTAATCCAAACAATGAGGGAAAATTAATTGGATTTACTTTTACAGTAATTAGTAAAACGGAGAAGAAAACTGACTTTATAAACTTTGAAAACTATGATAAAATAAAAAATCAATTGGAATTTAAGTTTAAAAATAATAGTGATACAATAGTTGGACACATTCACTCTCAACATACAATGGATATTAAAAACAATGAAGAGAAAATAAGGTTTAGAGAAATTTTTATTTCAGTTGACAATTATACCAAAACGAATAACCCATTTACGAAAGGATTACGTTGAATTAACGTGAGCTAACAACGTATAAAAAAAATTGCTAAATTAGTACTTAACCAAAGTTAGTTGCATTTTTATCAACTTCTGAATTTCCTTCGGAAATTCCTTGCTGCCAAAACCGCAACTTTCCTTATACAAAACCGTTGGCATTCATTAACCAAAAAAACGAAAATCGAGAAAATAAATGGCATTATTTAAAATAGAAAAGTCTTTAGAATACATTAAAGAAAAACCTTTCCGACTTGAAAAAGAAATTCAAGAAATGACTGAAAGTAATTTAAAGACAATTCTCGGACTTGATTTTGTGAAATCTGAATTTGCCCTAAACAACTTCCGAATTGACACTCTTGCGTTTGACAAAGAATCAAATGCCTTTGTTATTATTGAATATAAGAGAGATAAGAATTTTAGTGTAATTGACCAAGGTTATGCTTATTTGTCATTAATGCTTAATAATAAAGCTGACTTTATTCTGGAATTTAATGAAAACCTTGACAAAACACTCAAACGAAATGACGTAGATTGGTCACAATCGAGAGTTTTATTCGTTTCACCAGCTTTTACAAATTATCAACGTGAGGCAATAAATTTTAAGGACTTGCCGATTGAACTTTGGGAAGTCAAAAGATTTGAGAATAACACAGTTTCATACGAACAAATACAAAAGGCAGGAGCTCAAGAGAGTATAAAAACTATTTCCAAAACCGACCAAACAATTGACAATGTTGCGAAAGAAATAAAAGTCTATTCGGAACAGGAACATTTAGAAAACGGAAGCGAAGAAATAAAGGAATTGTACGAGAAATTGAAAAACGCAATTCTGAATTTTGACAATATAGAAGTTAAACCAAAAAAGAAATACATTGCTTTTGTTTCAGGCAGAAATGTAGTTGATATTCATCCACAAAGAAAAGCTTTGAAAATTTGGATAAATATGACAATTGGAGAACTTGACGACCCGAAAGGAATAACAAGAGATGTTTCTTCAACTGGACATTGGGGAAATGGAGATTATGAATTACAAATAAAATCGGACGAACATTTAGAATATATCTTGAGTCTAATTAAACAGTCGATTAAGAAAAATAAAAAATAACGAAATGCCAACAACGTGTATAATTAATGGCTAGTTATCGCCTACTTACGAAAATCCTAGCGGATTTTCTATTCGGTTTTTATTTGCTAACTTTAGTGCTTTAAAACGCCAAAAATCATACACAAAAACGTTGGGTTTAATGCAAAAAAATCTCGTTGAATTTCAAAAAATTTTAGTCTTTTAAGAACAAAAAAAGTTATTTAATCTTGAGAAAAATAAAGAAATACAATTATAAAAGGAAACTTATTATTGCGGAATTTTCTCTCAAACCTAGAATTGAATAATTTTATGGAATTTAATTTTGAAAACGTAGAACTGAGAACTAAAACAGAATGAAAAATGGAGACTCAACTTTGCGGAATTTTTTACTCAAACACAGAATTGAATAATTTTATGGAATTTAATTTTAAAAACGTAAAATTGAGCACAAAAACGGAATGAAAAATGGAAACTCAACTTTGCGGAATTTTTTACTCAAACGCAGAATTGAATAATTTTATGGAATTTAATTTTAAAAACATGAAATTGAACACAAAAACGGAATGAAAAATGAAAATAAATAAACTAAAAACAATAAAAACAAAAAGCACTAAAACCCAACAGCGTGTATAGTTCATTACGGGGGATTTTCTTGCAGAAAATCCTCGCACTTTCACTATCTTTGGTCTAAAACAGGAAAAATCTTGTCGATTTTTCCGTAACGAAACCATACACAAGTACGTTGGCACCAATTAGAAAAAACGAACTGAATGAGTTTTGATTTAAACTTTTACAAAAAAAGAAACAACAAAGTAACTACTTCTGAAATGGTTGAATTCTTAAATACTATCCCAATGTTGGAAAGTAAAACAGAAGACCAAATAGTTTATGAAAACGAAACTACAGGAGTTTTTTGCTTATTTGAAATTTATGAATCAAAAGAAAATAAAGATGAGGAAGAAAATGACTTTGGAGATTTAGAAGACACTAATTTATGTTTTAATATAAATTATGTCAGACCAGACTTTTTCGGAATTGAAAGTTTTGAGTTAGTAGATAATTTAGTAGAAAAATTTGACCTTTTTGTCCTTGACCCACAAGCAGAAGGAGAACCTATAAAGTATAAAAAGGGAGAATTATTAAAAAGTTGGTTAAAATCAAATGAAAAAATCAGTAAATCCTATTTTAAAGAATGGGAACTAAATTATTTAGAATTAGAAAAATCAAATTATTGTTGGAAATTCTGCTACAATAAAAACGAACTTCAAGAAAAATTAACAGAAGAATATTTTGTCCCGAATATTTTCTACGTGAATAAAAACGGAACTGAAAAAGTAGAAACTTTATGTGTTTGGCCTGAACATATTCCTTTTGTTTTACCAAAAGTAGATTTTGTTTTAATTCAAAAAAGAATCAAAAAGTTATTTAGGACAAAAGAAGAAAGTGGTTTAATAAAATATGAAACAATAATTGAAAAATTAGGAGAATATTTTGAAAACGAAAATGATTATAAAATTGTTCATCCGAAAAATGAGGACAAAATAAAACCGATTTTCAATTCACTTGAAATCTTAACAACAATAGAAAAATACGGAAAAGGAATTTCAGTAGATAAAATAGTGAATTACAAGAATGAATAAATAACTGGTGCCAACACCGTGTATAATTAATTGCTTGGTTCTAGCCTACTTACAAAAGTCCTCGCGGACTTTCTATTCGGTTTTTATTTGCTAACTTTAGTGCTTAAATCACGCAACTAACCATACACAAACACGTTGGCGCTCATAGAAATCGAAATTTTTAGAAAATATTTTTATTGAAAAATAATTCTATTTTTTAGAGAAAATTAAGAAAAATGTAATTTATTGAAACTTAAAAAAATTGAATAATATTTGCGCTTTTATGAGAATTGATTTCCTAAATTCCAGAAATACTAAATCGATAAAAATCTCGTCTAGTTTCAAAATAAATATGAAATCGTTGCGCTAAAAAGAGAATAATTTAGTTTTTAAGAATATTTTTATAATTATAGAAAAATCTTGTAGAATCTAATGTTACGAAAAATCGTTA
>NZ_MAKX01000008.1 GCF_001693415.1 Tenacibaculum soleae
TCTGACTCAAGTCTGACTCAAGAACAACTTGGCATTATAATTGACAAAAAACGGACTTACATTTCTCGTGTGGAAAATAATGGCAGTAATCTGACTTTAAAAACATTATTTGACATCGTAGAAAAAGGACTTGGAGGAAAAGTTAATATTTCAATCGAAGTCTAACATAAAGTACGATTTTACAACAACGTATAAAATTAATTGCTTACATCTAGCCTACTTACGAAAGTCCTCGCAGACTTTCTATTTGTGTTTTATTTGCTAACTAAAGTACTTAAATCACGCAACTAATCTTATACAACAACGTTGTGCTTAATGCGAGAAAAACGAATAAATGAACATAAATATTCTTGAAATAGAACTTAAACGAATTAATAAAAGACTTCCTGAATTAAAAAGATTAATTGAAGAAGATGACTCTTTTATTGAAAGTGGAATCTATAAGAAAATTTTCATTTGTGTATTTGACCATTGGTTATCAAAAGAAGAAGCTGAAAATAAAATTTTCATTGATGAAGATTCAGAAGAACTTAAAAATCGGAGACAAAAATTTAAATCCTTTATAGAAAGTGTTTATAACCAAACTGAACTGTACAAATGGAGATATAAAAGACATTATCGATTCCATATTCAAAAACCAACTTCGTTAAAAGACGTTATCAGGAAATGTGATTTTGAAAATTTATGGTCTCAAAGTGGACGAAGATATAGTTTTTTATTGCCTGAATATTCAGCAGTGTATGCCGAAGAATGGGATTGGACAAACATCATATGGTATACTGACAGAGAAAAAATTGAACCTTTATTAAAGGAAGCTAAAAATGTAGGACTTTATATATTGGAATAAACACTAAGCACAACACCGGCTAAACTTCATGCGGGTTCTGTGCTTTCTCAAAAGTTTGTGTATATTTACTAAGTCGCCAAATCTTGTTGATTTGGCTTTGTGAAATCAAAAAAACAAAACCAAACAAAAAGCTTCGGCTTAGGTGCGTGTTCGAAAAGGCTCTGCTCCTTTTCTTCCCGCACAAAGCCTAGCCAAAACCGTTGTACATAATTAAAAAATGAAAAAAAAAGAGAAAGATTACAAATTATTAATAATATTTGGAGCCTTATTTATAATTATATCCCTTTGGTTATTGAGTTGGTATTATACGAATAGTAAATTCCCATATTCAGATTGTATGCCTCAAAAAGATATATCCAGAATCATTTCTGAGAGAGGTGCTTTCGGTGATAAATTTGGTTTTATTAACTCTCTTTTCTCTGGATTAGCACTAACAGGAATAATTATATCAATTTATTTTCAACAAAAGGAATTATCTCTTCAGAGAGAAGAATTAATTGAAACAAGAGAAGAATTTAAAGACCAAAATTTTCAGACAACTTATTTTAATTTGGTAAAAACACAAAGAGAAATTGCATTAGAGATTAATTCTACAGTTTGGAATTTAAAAAATTATAAAGAAGAATTATCTAAAGAATTAAATGGACGCGATTTTTTTATTGAATCCCGAAAAGAACTAAAAAAAATAAACGACTCACTTAAGCATAAAGATTATCTCCAATATACTAGTTGGAATGACATAATGGAATATGCTTATGAAGATGAAATTGAACCTCAATCAGAAGAGGAATCAATATTTTTATTTGAACAAAGAAAGCAAGCTTATAATTTATTTACATATAAAATTGAAAAAAAAGTTTGGGAGAAATCGAAATTAAATTCTGATAAAGAAAATGCTAAGCTTATTTATAATATTTTTTTAAATAGACATCATTTTGTTATAGGTCATTATTTTAGACATCTATATCATATTTTAAATTTTCTTAATGAAAAGGAAATTGAAAGAAAAAAGGATAAAACAGAAGCTGAAATAGCAGAAATTGAAAAAGAATTTCGCTCTTATGCTAATTTTGCTCAAGCTCAGATGTCTACACCTGAATTATTTTTAACTTTTTATAATTGTATTGTTTACCCGAAATTAGAAAAATTAGTTATAAAGTATGACTTTATTGAAAACCTCAATATAGAAAACCTAATAGACGAAAAACATAATTGCTTTGAAGGAATAAAATTAAAACGAAAAGTAAGATTATAAAAACTATGTACAACAATGGCTAAAATTAATACGGGTTTTGGTGCTTAATCCAAAGTTTAGTGTATTTTTATAAAGTCCGCCAAATCTTTTGATTTGGTTTTAGAATAGAAAAAGTAAAACAAAATAAAAAGTTTTGGCTAATCGCTTAATCCGAAATTAAATGCTTATTTAATCCCATACTAACCTTAGCCTAAGCCGTTAGCTACAATTATGAGAAAAAAATGACACCTGGAGAAACTTACGAATTGAAAAGAAAGATTTTTATTGAGAAAACTGAAAAACACTTTCAATTTCTTGTTTCTGAGTTTGAATTTAAAAAACCGAATATTATCACTCATGACTATTCTGATAAATTTGAATTTGAAAACGAAATCACCAAAAAGAAAATAACTATTCTGAATTCATATCATCCTGTGGATTATGGATTTGAAATTATCTTAACGGATTTAAAAACTGGACGTGAAGAAATGCTCCATTATGTTCTGAAAGGAGATCAAGATATTGAACAAAACTATTTGGAAAGTGCATCTGAATTTTTAAAAAACGGATTTGGAATAAGATTACGTGGAAAATAAAACTGAAATATTAACTTAATATAAACTGTAGCTAACAACGTGTATAAATAATTGCTCTTTCGAGCCAGTTTACGAAAATCCTCGCGGATTTTCTATTTGGTAATTATTTGCTAACTTAGTTGTTGAAACCACGCAACTATCCATACACAAAACCGTTGTAAAACATACCCAAAAACACCCGGACTTTAAATTTAACTTTTGAAATATTTTGAAAATAGTAACTTTTAAGTTACCTTTGTCTAAATGGAAAAAGTTAGGCAAGTAATACAATATAAAAATTATTTCGAGGAGTTTCTACTTGCTCAACCGAAAAAAGTTCAAGACAAGATATTTAAGGTCATTGAAATAATCGAAACTTATCAGCACGTGCCGAAAACGTATTTGGCACCAATGAAAACTCATAAAGGATTATTTGAAGCTCGAATAAAATTAGGTTCGAA
>NZ_MAKX01000009.1 GCF_001693415.1 Tenacibaculum soleae
CGAAAAGAGAGAGAGAATATTTCGGGAATTAAAAAATAAGTTTTAGCAACAATACGGAATTGAAATCGTGAGAATTTACTCGGAATCTAAATATTGAATAAAAAAATACTTGAGAATTTTAGCTACTAAAAATAGAACCCGAAAAAAGCAGAAACGTAAACTACGAAACGCCAACAACGTGTATAGTTCATTACGGGGGATTTTCTTGCAGAAAATCCTCGCACTTTTACTATCTTTGGTTTAAGTTCGGAAAATTGCTGCGCTCTTTTCCGTAACGAAACCATACACAAGTACGTTGGCAACTATTATCCAATCACACTTTTGAAAAAAAATAGTTCGGAATTTATGATAAAAAAAGGAATAAATATTAAAACTTAAAGTAAATTGAGAAAAATTATAAAACATTTTTATATTCTTATTTCAACTGTAATTTTAACTTATTCTTGTATATCAAAAAACGAAAAATTAAAGAATAGTTCAAATACTGAAAATTTAATTGAATATTCCGAATTAATATTTCCAAATAAAACATTAGAAAACAATTTAATAGGAAAACTGAAATATTATTACGAATTATCTGATACAGTTAAAACAGACAAAGAGGATATTAGAATAATGACTGTTTATGCAAAATTATCTAAAAATAAAATTGACCCAAAAAAATTGAATAAAATTGAATGCGATTCATTCTTTTCCATAGTTAATAATTTTAAAGACACTTTGAATAACCCAATATTCTTTAATACTGAAAACAAAAAAGGAAAATATTTTTTATCAGGAAAAGTAATAGTAAGATCTTTTCCAAGATATTATGAAAAATTGGATTCATTAAACGCAATAATAATAATTAGAGAATTTAACTTTCAGAAAAATGAACCAATAATTATTAACGAAAAATAAACAGTTGCCAACACCGTATAAACTTTATTGCTGGTTTTGGCTCACTTGGGAAATTCCTACGGAATTTCGCCGTCCGTGTTTTATTTAGTAAATTCACTGCTTAAACAACGCAACAAAGCTTATACAAACACGTTGGCAACAATAAAAAACCCGAACAAATAATGAAATTTAGAATATTAATTTTAACATTAGGAATTATCACATTTAATTCTTGTCAATTTAATCAATCAGTAAATACAGACTTAATTACTGGCGCTTATTCAAGAGGAGATGGAATTGGAATTGATGACATTAATATTGAAATCAATGGAAAAATTGAGAAAAGAAATGAATATGTATTTGGGGAAAAAGTGAATCTAATTTTTAACAATATTAACGGATTAACAAAGAAAGAAAATAAAACTTTCCCTGGATTATCAATGTATATTGTAAAAAACGAAAAAGATACTGTTCTTTCTAATCCAAACTTGTTGAAAAGTTTAGATAATGGAACTGACCTTTTTCCACTTCAATTACGAGCAAACTTTAGAACTGCTTTGCCTTATCAGAATGAAGAAAAATATAAAGTTTTCGTTAATATTTGGGACAAAAAGGGAGATGGAAAGTTCACTTATGAATTACCCTTTACTATAAAAGAAAATGACTTACTTAATATTGAAAACAAAGGAATTGAATATTCAGAAATATACTTGTGGAATGAAACAATTAAACAGCCAGTTTTTGACCAAAATGTGAGCACTGAAGATTTATTAATATTAATACTTGATGACATAAGTGGTTTGGAATTGAGCAATGAAAAAGTTTTCCCAATTTTCTCAATTGAACTTATAGATAATAAAGGAAATAAGATAATATCAAATCCGAATTTATTAAGTGATTATGAAAACGAAGGAGTAAATCCAGAAGATTTAAAAAGTCAATTAACTGCAAAATTAACTTTTACGAAAGGAGAAATAAATAATCCTTGCAAATTAATTGTGAAATTAAAGGACAAAAATTCAGCGAAGGAAATCAACATAAGAACTGAATTACAAATAAATTAAAGTTGCCAACACCGTGTAAAATTAATTGCTAGTAAAAGCTCACTTGGGAAATTCCTTCGGAATTTCGCCGTTCGTGATTAATCTAGTAAATTAGTTGCTTGAAACACGCAACTAATCTTACACAACAACGTTGTAAAACATACCCAAAAACACCCGGACTTTAAATTTAACTTTTGAAATATTTTGAAAATAGTAACTTTTAAGTTACCTTTGTCTAAATGGAAAAAGTTAGGCAAGTAATACAATATAAAAATTATTTCGAGGAGTTTCTACTTGCTCAACCGAAAAAAGTTCAAGACAAGATATTTAAGGTCATTGAAATAATCGAAACTTATCAGCACGTGCCGAAAACGTATTTGGCACCAATGAAAACTCATAAAGGATTATTTGAAGCTCGAATAAAATTAGGTTCGAATATTTGGAGAG
>NZ_MAKX01000010.1 GCF_001693415.1 Tenacibaculum soleae
TATGTTTTTTAGCACCATTTTTATTGCTAAATTCAGTCGAAATATTTCCCTTTCTGAACTTAACATCATATTGAGTAAATTCATTTCCCCAAATAAAATAATAAGCGTTTTTGTCCGACGTTATTATTTCAATTCCGTAATCCAATGAGTGAAATTCAGTTTCATTCCACAAAGGTTCTCCGTAATCAATTTCGTAATAATTTACGTCAATAATTGTCTTTCCAATTAATTCCTTAATCGGCTTTTCGTAATTGATAATTTCTATTTCGAGCGGTTTTTTCAAATGTTGGGTAACGTTGTTGTATATGGTTTGTTGCGTGTTTTAAGCACTAAATTTAGTAAATAAAAACCGAATAGAAAATCCGCGAGGATTTTCGTAAGTAGACTAGACTAGCAATAAATTATATACGGTGTTGGCAACTGTATTTTTAAATTCAGAGAATATTTTTCAAATCTTGTTTTCCAATTATTGCCATAATTTCCACTGTGTCATTATTTACTTTATAATAAATACTATCTGAACCAGAAACACAACGTCTATATCCTGTTTTTATATAATCGACTGATTCAAAATAAAATGGATTTTCAGCTATGAAGTCAAAGTTTTCAAAGAAAGAATCAAAGTATTTATCTGCTAGAATCATTCCGAATCTTTCAACTCCGTATTTATGGATTCTTATTAAGTCTTCCTTCGCTAAATTGCTTATTTTATAGTTAGCCATTAGATCGATGACTTTGATTCCGCTAATATTTGTTCTTTACTTAAATTCGTAAATCCACTATTTTCAGCTTTCTCTAATTTTGAGCTAATCCAGTCAACTTGTCTTTGTTGTTTTCGAGCTTGTCTTATTAAATCGTTTACAAGTTCACTTTTAGTAGAATATTCTTTTCTATCAACTTGACTTTTTAACCACTCATCATTCGGTTGAGTAAATGAAATACTTTGTCTTCCCATAAGATTTTATTTTGGTGCTAATTTACACCAAAAAAGTTAATTTAGCAAATTTCATGTTCAATTTGAGTTTCTTCAGTTTTATAGTTGCCAACGGTCTTGTATATGGCTCGTGGCGTGTAAATTAACAATTAATTTCGGATTAAGCACAAGCCAGATTTTTAAATTTTACAGCTTATTTTACTTTTTGGGAAGTTGTCAAATTTAAAAATTTGGCGACTTCCCAAATATGCCTTAACTTCGATTAAGCAACTGATTAGCTATGAGCTATATACGTTGTTACCCACAGGCTTTTCCGCTTAGTGTTTTCCGCATAATGGTTTTAATTTATACGCCACTAACTTTTCGACAACATTTAGATATTCGTTCGGCAATTCTTTAAATTCAATCACATTTAATTTAATATTCAAGTTCTTTTTTTCAGTCCAATGGACTAATTGAAGTCCTTGTGTTGAGCCTTTGATATAATAACCCAAATGTTGAATAATTCGTCCAGCAATATTGGTTAATCCATCGTATTTACGTTTTCCTCCGCGTCTAATTCCGACATAAATTATTTTGCTATCTATGTTTTTGTTTATAACGGGAACAACTCGTTGGTTAAATTTTAATTCGTTTCTTTTACTATCCAGTAAATTATTCAATTCCGTTGCGATTTGAATAGATTCACACTCAAACCAGTAAATACAGTTAGATTCTTTTTTGTTTAATTCGCTAAAAATCTGTTTAAAATTTTCGTCCTGTCTAATATCCGTTCTGAATTCATTTACGTTAGGCAATTGATTTAGGTTGAATTCATACTTTTCAGACTGTTCTAATATTGATTCAGTAAGTAGTTCAAAGTTCTTGTTTATGTTTTTCGTCACGATGTTTTTTTAGCTTGTGGGTAACGTTTTTGTGTTATGGAAAGTTGCTGTTTTGTGCGCGAGGAATTTTCCACTGGAAAATTCCAAAGTTGCAAAAACGCAACGACCTTTGGTAAAGTACTAATTTAAGCAATTTTTTATACACAGTGTTGGGCACTGTTATTTTACCATTTTCAATTCATCATTCATTTGATTTCTGAAATAGAAGTAAGTAAATATGTAAAAAGGAAGTCCTAAAAAAACATATATTAAAATACTACTTGAATCATTTTTCTTTCCTATTTCTCTATAAAATTCATTTTGATTCATAAACGA
>NZ_MAKX01000011.1 GCF_001693415.1 Tenacibaculum soleae
GAAATATTATCCACAAGATGTGAGAATTGAATTTGAGAATGGAAAAGAAATATGGATTTCAGCATTTGAATTTAGAGATAATACAATGATGCCAATGCAAGACCATATAACAATATTTTTTGACAAAGAAACAGCCGAAAAATATAAAATCGGAATAAAAAACGTTGGGTAACACCGTATATAATTTATTGCTAGTTCTAGCCTACTTACGAAAATCCTCTCGGATTTTCTATTCGGTTTTTATTTATTAACTTAGTTGCTTAAACCACGCAACAAACCATATACAATCACGTTGTGCAACATAAGACAAAAATCACGAATGACTAAAAAACTGATATTTTCATTAATAATGATTTCACTTATAAGTTGTAATGGAATAAAGGAAAACTGGAATATTTCTGGAAATTGGTATTCAAGTAGCTCTGAAAAACTCGAAAATAACACGATTGATTATACCGAAATTTTCATCAAAAATGACACTGTTCATATTTGTTCTGAATATATGTTGAGAATGTTTCCTCGAAAGATAATTTTGAAAAATGATTCATTATTTTTTCACTCAAAAGTGGATTCTAATTTTGTTGGAAATATTTTAAAGAAAACAAAAAAAGGCTTTGACTTAGGAATAAAAAATGAAAATAAAAGGACTTATAACCAGATGGAAAACTTTAATAATCTTGAAAGTTTAGTTAATGGAGAAATAACAGAAAAAGTTTATTATTCTGAATTTGTAGAACGAATGAATAATAGATACGAAGAATTAGGAATTGAAAATTAAATAAAATTACGTTGCACAACAACGTGTATAAAAAATTGCTTAGTTTAGTGCTTTATCAAAGATCGTTGAGTTTTTGAAACTTTGGAATTTTCCGGTGGAAAATTCCTCGCTCACAAAAACAGCAACTTTCCATAACACAAAACCGTTGTGTGTCATTAGAAAAAAATGAAGTTAATACCAGTAATAGAAATCGGATATGCAAATCAGGGGATTGAATCTCCTGAACAGGGACCTTATTGGAAATATCCAACTGAATGGGATGATTTCAATCATAAGTCATACAAAAAAGCTGGATTCAAAGATTCTTTTAAGCCATTCGACCCTGGAGCTTCGATTTACAGTATTGATTTAATTAGTGACGAAAATCTTAATAAAATTGTCGTTGACCACACAGAGGAATTACGAAAAGCTGAATATGATAGAGAACAAGCAAGTCCTTTATTTGGTGGATATGTTCTTGAAATTAATGGAGAAAAGCTTTTCTATCCACAATGTTGCGGAGATTTAGGAGATATCCAGTTTTGGAGAAACATTTCAAATGGAAAAGAATCTTTTTATGAAGGACACCCTGCTCCAATAGTAAAATTTGACAAAGACGAGATTATGTTTGATTTAAATGTTCAGGAGTTTGAAGAGGAATTTACTCCAATTCCTAAGAGAAGGGTTTTTCGAATAAAAAAAGAGGAATTGAAAAAGGCTATTAATGAAACAGAATTGATTTTAGAAAAATTTTCAAACCGAATTAAAGCTATTAATCAATCAGAAAATTTGAATTTGGAGAGGATTGAAGATTTATTGGTTTGGGAGAATATTAATTATTAATAAAAACGAACACACAACACCGTATATAATTTATTGCTAGTTCTAGGCTACTTACGAAAATCCTTGCGGATTTTCTATTCGGTTTTTATTTACTAAATTAGTTGTTTAAACCACGCAACAAACCATATACAAAYACGTTGTATTTAATATGATCAGCCTTTTGGGTTCCAAATAGACATTTTCGGACTTATTAAAGTAGGATTAAGTACAATTTTTAAAATACTAACGAAATAGACTTTTAAGGAAGTTTCGGCTCAAACTGTACGATTGACATCGTTGAGAGTTTCACTATCAAAACGTTGATAACGTATAACAGTTTGGCGAAGTTAGCATAAAATAATGACATAGTCAATTGATTTTCAAATAACTGTAGGTATTTTACAGAATTGGAATTAAAAAAGATTGGATTTTAATGAGTCTGTTTTTTGATGA
>NZ_MAKX01000012.1 GCF_001693415.1 Tenacibaculum soleae
TCATCAAAAAACAGACTCATTAAAATCCAATCTTTTTTAATTCCAATTCTGTAAAATACCTACAGTTATTTGAAAATCAATTGACTATGTCATTATTTTATGCTAACTTCGCCAAACTGTTATACGTTATCAACGTTTTGATAGTGAAACTCTCAACGATGTCAATCGTACAGTTTGAGCCGAAACTTCCTTAAAAGTCTATTTCGTTAGTATTTTAAAAATTGTACTTAATCCTACTTTAATAAGTCCGAAAATGTCTATTTGGAACCCAAAAGGCTGATCATATTAAATACAACGTTTTTGTATATGGTTTGTTGCGTGTTTTAAGCAACTAATTTAGTAAATAATTATCGACCAAGAAAGTCCGCAAGGACTTTCGTAAGTAGGCGAGAAGCCAGCAATAAATTATATACGGTGTTACCACACGTTTTTTATTCGATTGTTAATTCGATTGTTTCATTTGCAAAATTTGAAAATCCTCTTTTTTCTCCTTTTGTTAAATCAACTTCAAGTTTTAATTTCAAATCTTTAATTTTCTCTTTTTTAATTAATTCGTTTGAAAAAATAACTCTAATTTTAGATTCTTCATTTTGCTTAATAGTTTCTTTATTATAACTTAAATAAGCAATTTCTTTGTCTATTTCTATACTGGAAATATGAAAGTCTTTTTTTCCTGTGTTCTTTAAAACAAAAATATATGGTTTAGATAATTCTTGTTTAAGTTTCTTAAATTTTAATGTTCTATCTAAAACCTCATAACTAATTTCTTTTGCAGGTGCATCATATTTAATTCCGAATCGAATTTTATTCCCATTACTTGAATTAATACTCGACAACGAATAACTTTCGCTTTCGGCTAATTCAGCGATTAGAGTAATCTTTAAATCTCTTATTTCTCCGATTTGAAGAGGTTTGTTTCCTAAATCAAATCTTATAACTTCGTTACTTAAAAATTTCGGTTCTTTAAATTCAATTTCTTTATTTGAATTATTTTTTACTCGAATGATTTTGGTAATATCTTCTTTACCATCCGTTTTTCCAAAGTCGATTAATAAATCTCCAATATTATTCTCTTTGTCAATTTTAAGGTCAGTAAGATTTAGTATTTGTAATCCATATTTTGCTTTAAATTCTGTTTTGAATTTTTCTCCTTCTTTAGAACTTGATTCGTTTTTACCTTTATTTTCAATTTCCTCAATTACATAAGAACCTAAATTTTGTGACCACTGCATTAATGGTAAATTTAATTCCTTCATTATAATCGGTTGTTTTTGGATAATTAACTTCCCAGTTTCTGAATTATAAAAAGTTATCAGATTATTAATTTCGTTTTCAGTGTAGTTTTTGGAATAAATTGGAATAAGTAATTGTTTGAGTTCTTCTAAAGACTTTTCACTAACTTTTTTTTCTAATGCTTTCCAATAATTGTCTGAAATTCCGGAATTATTTTGTTTTTGATATTCAATTGTTTGTGTGATTATTTTCTCAATGTTACTCATCGTTCCATCTAATTCTAATAGTTGTTCTATTTTTCCATCAACTTTTTGAGCATTGATTTGGATTGAAAAAAATGTAATTAAAATTATAAATATTGTCTTTTTCATAGGTTTTTTGGCAAATGTGTGGTAACGTACTTGTGTATGGTTTCGTTACGGAAAAGAGCGCAGCAATTTTCCGAACTTAAACCAAAGATAGTAAAAGTGCGAGGATTTTCTGCAAGAAAATCCCCCGTAATGAACTATACACGTTGTTGGCGTTTCGTAGTTTACGTTTCTGCTTTTTTCGGGTTCTATTTTTAGTAGCTAAAATTCTCAAGTATTTTTTTATTCAATATTTAGATTCCGAGTAAATTCTCACGATTTCAATTCCGTATTGTTGCTAAAACTTATTTTTTAATTCCCGAAATATTCTCTCTCTCTTTTCGT
>NZ_MAKX01000013.1 GCF_001693415.1 Tenacibaculum soleae
CGTGTTTTGGAGCAGCAGGCGGAAGTATTGATGTTAGTTTTGATTCGAGTACATTATATGCAGGAAATTACACTTATGTTGTAATGGACGATAATGGTACTCCTGGTAATGTAGCAGATGATAATGACATAACTGCAACAACAACAGCAGATGGAACAGGAGTAGGAAATGTAACAGAAACTATTGGAGGCTTATTAGCTACCCCAACAGGATTTAGTTATTATGTAGCAGTAACAATGACAGATACACCATTCTGTACCATAAATACCAATGAGTTTACAATAAATGAGCCAACGGCAGCATTAGCATTGGATGGAGATGTTACATATATTAGTTGTAATACAAGTACAGGTGAGGTTATCTTAACAGGTAGCAATGGTTTTTCTGGTTATGAGTATCAATTAACAAACAATGCAACACCAGGTACACCAGTTCAAAACTTTAGCACTAATCCTAGAATTACAGGTTTAGTTGCGGGTAGTTATACTGCTACGGTAAGAGATGCTGCTGGTTGTTTAGCAACGTTTGATTTCGATTTAAACGCTACAACACCAATGTCAGCTGATGTAAATTTAGTAGAAAATCAATGTGAAGGTGAATACACTGCAAGTATTGAGATAACCAATGTAATGGGGGGGCAAACTCAAGATACTTCGGTAAGAAGTTATACGTATATTTTAATCTACCCAGATGGATCACAAGTTGAGCAATCATCAAATATTTTTGAGAATTTACCTGCAGGAGCAACTTATCAAGCTATTGTTAGAGATAGTAAATATAGTTGTGAATATAGAGAAGATGTAGCTATTGTTGATCCTACAAAAGTAACAGCATCTGTAAATATTACAGCAGATATTACATGTTCAAATTCAGGAGCAACGGTTGAATTAGCAGGCGCAGGTGGTACAGGAGCTTATATGTTTAGTGATGATGGTATTACTTATGTAGCTAGTAACACGTTTATAAATGTAAGTGCAGGAAATCATGTTTTCTACGTACGTGATGCTAATAATTGTGTAGATGATGTTGCTGTTAGTATTGATGATTATGAAGCATTAACACCTACGTTAAACGTAATATCAGCTTTTGTAACTTGTAATGGTAATAGTAACGGAATATTATCGGCAGATGTAACTGGAGGTTTTGGTAATTATGAATATCAATTAGAAGAAAGCCCTAGTAATACTGTAGTAGCACCTTGGCAAAGTTCAAATACTTTTACAGGTTTAGCAATTGGTGATTATCATATTAGAGTAAGAAGTACTAATAGATTTGGAGTTGAATGTACTGAGGTAACAAGCCCAACAACAATAGCAGAGCCAGCACTATTAGTAGCAAATGAAACACATACCGATGTAACTTGTTATGGAGGTAATGATGGTACTATTACAGTATCGGCTACTGGAGGAAATTTAACAGGTTATGAATATAATATTAGTTCAGATCCACCAATTAAGTTTGTTACCAATAATGTGTTTAGTAATTTATCAGCAGGATCTTATGTTATTACAGTAAAAGATAAATTAGGATGTACAACAACAATACCTGTAACAATTACTGAGCCAGCAGAGTTTACCGCAACGTTAACATCTGTAAATGAGCAAGAATGTATTAATGACGCAACGCCAGTTATAACTTTAGATGTGCAAGGAGGATTGCAACCGTATTATGTAAGTATTAATAATGTAGAATTAACGATGCCTTATAATACAAATACAGTTGTTTTAGGAGCCGCAGAAGGTATTATTGGTGGTGAAGCATACTATATTACGGTAAGAGATAGTGGAACAAATTGTGATGCGCCAGCACCAATTAGATTAACCACGGGTACCCCAGTTGATTTAGCATTAACAGTTGATTTTGAATATACCTGTCCGACAGGAAATATAATCAAAGCAATTGTTGCCGATCAGTATAAGAACAATATGTCTTATACGTTATATGATGGATCGGGTAGCGCAATTACAACAAATAACACAGGAGAATTTATTGATGTTGCATCAGGAAATGGTTATACGGTTACAGCAACCCACACAGGATCATCTTGTGCTGAGAGTTCAACTAGTGATCCTATTGATATTGATAATATCCAGGCATTAACAATGACTATTGATGATACTCAGAAGAATAAATTAATAGCCAATGTAGACTTTGGACAACCACCATATAACTTTACTGTTGATGGAGTTGATTATGGAACAGATAATGAGTTCTTAATCTTACAAACCAAAATGTATACAATTACGGTAAGAGATGCAAGAGGTTGTGAGGTTACAATAACAATAGAGGGAGTTTATGTTACCATTACAGTATTAAACTTATTTACTCCTGATGGAGATGGAATAAACGATTATTGGTATCCGGTAGATGTAGAACCTTACCATAATATTAGAGTGTTAATTTATGATAGGTATGCTCGTAAGATAACAAACTTCCAAGGTTTTGTTCAAGGATGGGACGGTACATACGATGGTAAACCAATGCCAGCAGGAGATTATTGGTATACTATTTATTATAATGAATTATCAGGAGAAGAGAAGAAATTAATGGGACACTTTACATTATACAGATAAAAATGAGAAAAATATTAATAACAATAAGCATCGTAATTTGTAGTGTAAAATTAGCAGCCCAAGAAATTAATTTACCTCAATATATTAGTCATTTAGCAGACAATCCATTTTTAATATCACCAAGTTATGCAGGTATTGGAAGCGGTTTACAAATACGACTAAACGGAGTAAGTCAGTGGATAGGAGTTGAAGATGCACCAGATACACAATCATTAGTGGTAGAAGCACGTATTGCCGACCGTTTTGGTGGAGGTATTACTGTTTTTAACGATAAAAATGGATATACAACTCAAAAAGGAGTGAAGTTATCATTGGCAAGTCACTTAACATTAAGTAATTTTCACGATAGTTTCCTATCATTTGGTATAAGTTATAATTTTACTCAATTTGGTATTGATACTTCTAATAACAATTCAGGACAAACTGTAGCCAATATATCAGAAACAAATTCTAACTTCGATGTAGGTTTATTATATCGTTACGAACGCTTTAGTATAAGTGCAAACGTAAATAACTTATTAAATAAAAAAGTAGAAAACTTAAGAACTAATGAACCTGAATCTTTACGAAGATATACTTTTTACAGTTCATACGTATTTACAAGACTTAGTAACAGAGTAGAAATTGAACCTTCTATGTTTGTTGAATATTATGAAGCAGATAAAAGATCAAGAACCGATATGAACGTTAAAGTAAGAAAAGGAATTAATGATGGTTATGTTTGGGCAGGTTTGAGCTATACTTTTTTAAATGATCAGTTTTTTGTACCCAATGCAATAGCTCCTTTAGTAGGTCTTAAAAAAGATAATTTATACATGTCATACGGTTTTAGTATTAATATGAATAAAACACAAGATTTTAATTACGGAACCCACATGATTACTCTTGGATTTGATTATGAAAGAAGACCAAGTTTAGCACGTTGTACACAAGACATGATGATTTTTTAAAAAACAAAATAATATATTATAAATCCTCAAGCCAAAACTTGAGGATTTTCTTTTTCTTTGCAACAATGGAAAATAATAATCAAACATCAATCAATCTTAATAAGTTTATTAGCAGTACAGGAATTTGTTCTCGTAGAGATGCCGAAAAATTTATTAAAGCAGGTCGAGTTACCATTAATAAAAACGTAGCTCAATTAGGTAACCGAGTTTTTAAAGGCGATAAAGTTCGTGTTGATGGACGGTTATTGGAATCAAAACCGAAAACATTATACATCGCTTTAAATAAACCTGTAGGAATTGTTTGTACGACAGATAGTAAAGAAAAAAAGAATATTGTAAAATTTGTAGGTCATCCAGAACGATTATTTCCTATTGGTCGTTTAGATAAACCATCCGAAGGATTAATATTTTTAACTAATGATGGCGATATTGTAAATAAAATTTTACGTGCCGGAAATAATCACGAAAAAGAATATATTGTTTCGGTTGATAAAAAAATAACAGACAATTTTATTACAAAAATGAGTAACGGAATTCCAATTTTAGGTACTGTAACTCAAAAATGTAAAGTTGAAAAAGTAAGTGATTTTACGTTTAAAATTATTTTAACTCAAGGATTAAATCGCCAAATACGTAGAATGTGCGAGTATTTAGAATACGAAGTAACCAAGTTAAAGCGCGAACGTATTATGAATGTTTCTTTAGAGAAATTAAAAACAGGTGATTGGCGTGAATTAACAACTGATGAAATGAAAGAAATTAATAAAATGATTTCAAGTTCTTCTAAAACAGAAGAAGCATCAGTAGTTGTTGATAAAAAAAAGCCAAAACAACCAAAGAAGAAAACTCCCGAAAAATCAAACAGTTTTAATAAAAAAAGTGCTGCATTTAGAAAAAATTCTCCTAAAACAAAAAGAAATACTAATCAAAAATTTGGACGTAAACGTAAATAAATAGTAGTTACATCATACAAAGTAAAAGAATAAAATAAATAAAAAGTTCTTCACACAAACCGACCTAATAATTATTATGATTTTATTTACTTTTTCAATTCTTAAATAAGCGTATCTTTGTCCCTTATGCAATTCGACTTAAAAACAACCGACCCAAAAAGTAAAGCACGAGCAGGTGTTATTACAACCGATCACGGAACAATTGAAACTCCAATATTTATGCCAGTTGGTACCGTAGGTACTGTAAAAGGTGTACATCAATCAGAGTTAAAAAATGAGATAAACCCAGATATTATTCTTGGAAATACGTATCATTTATACCTGCGTCCAAAATTAGAAACCTTAGAAGCCGCAGGAGGTTTGCATAAGTTTATGAATTGGGATCGTAATATTTTAACAGATAGTGGCGGATACCAAGTATATTCACTTTCAGGAAGAAGAAAAATAAACGAAGAAGGTGTAAAGTTTAAAAGTCATATTGATGGCTCTATGCATTTCTTTACCCCAGAAAATGTAATGGAAACGCAACGTACCATTGGAGCCGATATTATTATGGCATTTGATGAATGTACGCCATATCCTTGTGATTATAATTATGCGAAACGCTCGATGCATATGACGCATCGTTGGTTAAAAAGATGTGTAAATCATTTAGAAAAATTGCCTTTTAAATATGGATATGAACAAACATTTTTTCCTATTGTACAAGGTAGTACTTATAAAGATTTAAGAAAGCAATCAGCAGAATATATAGCTTCGGTAGGCGCTCAAGGAAACGCTATTGGAGGGCTTTCGGTAGGAGAACCAGCAGAAGAGTTGTATGGAATGACAGAGGTTGTAACTGCAATTTTACCAGAAGATAAACCTCGTTATTTAATGGGAGTTGGTACCCCAATTAATATTTTAGAAAATATAGCCTTAGGTATTGATATGTTTGATTGTGTAATGCCTACGCGTAACGCACGTAACGGAATGTTATTTACAGCACATGGTTCTATCAATATTAAAAATAAAAAATGGGAACAAGATTTTTCGCCAATAGATGAAATGGGAATTACTTGGGTAGACACCATGTACTCAAAAGCATATTTACGCCATTTATTTGCAGCAAAAGAAATGTTGGGTAAACAAATTGCATCTATTCATAATTTAGGGTTTTATTTATGGCTTACAAGAGAAGCTAGAAAACATATTATAGCAGGAGATTTTACCCAATGGAAAGATAAAATGGTAAAACAAATGGATAATCGTTTATAAAATAATTAGTTTTTTTGAAAATACTTGATTGGTACATATTAAAGCGTTATTTGGTAACATTTTTGTTTACTTTATTAATATTAATTCCTATTGCGGTAGCGATTGATATTGCCGAAAAGATTGATAAGTTTTTACGTGATGAGAACTTAACCTTCTTCGAAGTAGCTAACGATTATTATAAAAATTTTATTATTTATTACGCCAATACTTTTATGCCACTGGCATTATTTATAGCCGTAATATTGTTTACTTCTAAGTTAGCAAATAATACCGAAATTGTAGCTATAAATGGATCTCAAATATCATTTACTCGATTTTTATATCCTTATTTAATAGGAGCTACGATTGTTTGTGGAGTAGCATTATCAATGAATCATTTTTTTGTGCCATCGAGTAGCAAAACAAGAAAAGCTTTTGAAAAAAAGTATTTAAGTAAAAAAAAATATACAAATACGTCAGTTCGAGACTTTAGTTTACAGCTAAATGATAGTACTTATATTTTTCTACAAAGTTTTGATTTAAAAAGAAAATCAGGTTATAACTTTTCTACTGAGGTTTATGATGGAATTCAATTAAAATCCCAACTAACAGCTACTAATATAAAATGGAAAGAAAAAGACAGTATATTTAAATTATTTAGTTGGAAAGAAAGAAAAATATTTAAAGAAAGAGATAGTATTTTTACAGGAAATAGCTTAGACACTACGTTCGCATTTACTCCTAACGATTTAAATTACAAGAATGTTCTGGCTCAAGAAATGAAATCACCTGAATTAATTAAATTTATAGAGATTTCTAAAAAAAGAGGCGTTAAAAACTTAAACGCTCACTTAGTAGAACTATATAAACGTACAAGCTTACCAGTAGCTTGCTATATTTTAACATTAATAGCTGTTGCCTTAGCACATAAAAAAAGAAGAGGAGGAATAGGATTAAATTTAGCCTTAGGAATATCAGTAATGTTTGTGTATGTATTCTTTTTAAAAGTAGCAGAGGTATTAGGAGCCGTTGCAGGCGCCAATGCTTTATTAAACGTTTGGGTGCCAAATATTGTTTTTGGAGCTTATGCAATATATTTATACATCAATGCAAGGAAGTAAATTAAAAAATTATCTACACCTACATTTTATTGTTTTTATTTGGGGATTTACAGCAATATTAGGTGCTTTAATATCTATAGAAGCAATTCCGTTAGTTTGGTATCGTATGACATTAGCTGTTGTATTTATTGCAATCTATTTTTTTATTCGTAAAAAATCATTTAAAGTAGATAAAAAAGGGCTGTTAAAGTTTGCAGTGTCAGGAGTAATTATAGCGATACACTGGGTTACTTTTTTTAAAGCAATAAAAGTGTCAAATGTTTCAGTAGCCTTGGTAACTATGAGTACAGGAGCTTTTTTTGCTTCATTAATTGAGCCTATATTTTTTAAAAGAAAAATAAAAGGAATTGAAATTTTATTAGGAGGGTTAGTAATTGTAGGCTTGTATATTATATTTAATTTCCAGAGTCAATATGTATTAGGAATTGTTTACGCATTAATATCAGCCTTTTTATCGGCACTATTTGCAGTTTTAAATGGGTTATTTATAAAAAAATACGATGCAAATGTCATTTCTTTTTATCAATTATTATTTGGTGCCATAGGAATAACATTGTATTTATTTTTTACACAAAAATTTTCACTTCAGTTTTTTCAAATTACTACAAATGATTGGTTATATTTAATCATATTAAGTAGTTTTTGTACAGCTTATGCATTTATAGCTTCTGTTCATGTTATGAAATACTTAACACCTTACACAGTAATGCTAACTATTAATTTAGAGCCTATTTATGCAATAGTTTTAGCCTTAATAGTTTTTGGAGAAAAAGAACAGATGAATACCGAATTTTACTACGGAGTATTTATTGTTTTATTTGTCGTTTTACTAAATGGAGTTTTAAAAAATATGAGGTCAATTAAAAATAAAATAAATAAAAAGTAGTATTTTAAAAAAGGGAGAAAGCTAAATTTTACAATTTTTTAGTATGTTTGCCTTTACAAACAACGAATTATAAAATCAAACTATATAATGGAATATTTAGATTTTGAATTGCCAATAAAAGAACTAGAAGATCAATTGGTAAAGTGTTTTGATATAGGAAAAGAAAGTGATGTTGACGTTACAGAAACCTGTAAGAAGATTGAAAAAAAGCTAGAAAAAGCAAAAAAAGATATATACAAAAACTTAACCCCTTGGCAACGTGTACAATTATCACGTCATCCAAACAGACCTTATACTTTAGATTATATTAACGCAATTTGTGGTGATACTTTTATGGAGTTACACGGCGATCGTAATGTAAAAGACGATAAGGCTATGATTGGAGGTTTAGGTAAAATAGGAGATCAATCATTTATGTTTATTGGTCAACAAAAAGGTTATAATACCAAAACACGTCAGTATCGTAATTTTGGAATGGCGAATCCAGAAGGTTACCGTAAAGCGTTACGTTTAATGAAAATGGCAGAAAAATTTGGTATTCCTGTAGTAACGTTAGTAGATACCCCAGGAGCATACCCAGGTTTAGAAGCTGAAGAACGTGGACAAGGTGAAGCAATTGCACGTAATATACTTGAAATGACACGTTTAAAAACACCAATTATATCAATAGTTATTGGTGAAGGAGCTTCAGGAGGTGCTATTGGTATTGGAGTAGGTGATAAAGTATATATGATGGAAAATACTTGGTATACAGTAATTTCACCAGAATCATGTTCCTCTATTTTATGGCGTAGTTGGGAGTACAAAGAGCAAGCTGCCGAAGCTTTAAAGCTTACAGGTGAAGATATGAAACGATTAAAATTAATCGACGGAATTATTGAAGAGCCAAACGGAGGAGCTCATGCTAACAGAGAAGGAGCTTTTAATGCAGTACAAGAGCAAATTGTAAAAGCCTTTGATGAAATTAAAGATTTAAATACTACTGATTTAATAGCCCAACGTATGGATAAATACGCTAATATGGGAGTGTATAAAGAATAGTAAATATGATATTTTTATAAAAAAAACTCACCTTTTGGGTGAGTTTTTTGCTTTTAAATAATAGTTGTTTTATAACTTAGCTATAATTAATAATTCTTATTTCTATAAATAATATGAAAATTTTTCTACCTTTTTTACTTATAATAATTTTTACATTAAATATTAACGCACAAAGTAAACCTCATATAGTAGAGTTAAAAGTTGAAGAAAATATAGCGGTTAGTAAATTTTATGTTTCAGAAATTATTGATAATCGGTTAATTAAAATAAATATAGGATTTGCTCAAAAAGGATTGTTTAATAAACGTGTTTCAGCGGTTTTACCTGATAGTATTCAAATATATTTAAAAGAAAAAATAAATAACATCCTTACAAAAGAAAAAGAAAGTGAACCACTCACATTAATTATCCATGAATTTAATGTTTCAGAAAGAACTAGTGCATTATCTGAAAAAGGAATTTTTAGATTCCGATTTGAGTTAGCAAAAAGAAATGAAGGTAAATTGTATTCACTTTGGTACACAGCATCTGAAGTTGAAAGTGGAGGAATGGATGTTACTAAAAAACATGGAACACGTATTTTAAAGGGAATAAAAGAAAGTTTAAAAGCTTTTTCTGAAAGTGATTGGGAAAATAAAAAAGGAGAATTAATAGTATTAGAAACTAACAAAAAGTTTGATTTTTCTAAAAAAATAAAAAAAGGACTTTATACTAGTTTTTCTCAATTAGTAGCAAACAATCCTTTTTTAGAAGATAATTATCGGCTTATAGCAAAAAAAAATAAAAAATATCCTAAATTTAAAATACAAAGTAATGATAGCAAAAAAATTAATAAGCGAATAACATTTATCTCAGATGGGACGCATATTTACATGAGTGCTTTACGATATAGTTATGACTCTCATTTTGTTAAATCATTATTAACAGGTAAATATCTTTATTTTGAAGATAGAGTTTCCGACCCATCATCAGCTGTTGCTTTTGGACTTATTGGAGCAGCTGTATCAAATAAAGTTAGAGGGATTGTACTCGATACAGATACAGGTTTAGTATATCAATTAGATAAAAAAAATATTTTAAAAATTCTTGAACCTTACCCTGAATTAAAAAAGAAGTATTCAAAAAGTAAGCAAACAATTGAGCTAAAAAAATTGTTGATAAAAACAATTAATAAAATGAATCAATAGTTTTGTGATAAATTATAAATAATAAAAAAGCAACCTAACTAGGTTGCTTTTTTATTATGGAATATTTAAATATTTGTGTGTTTGTAAAGAAACTCGCCATTTCGGATTTTTCATTACATAATCTACAATTAAAGGTGTCATTTTTTCTTTTTTACTCCATTCAGGTTGTAAAAAAAGTTGACATTTTTTACCAACTTTTTCCGCTTGTTCTTCAGCAAATTCAAAATCACTTTTATTATGAATAATCATTTTTAACTCATCTGCTTCCTTATAACACTCTTTAGTAGGTAATTTTGTTTTTTTAGGAGATAAACAAAACCAATCCCATTTCCCAGAAAATGGATACGCTCCAGAGGTTTCAATATGGGTTTTCATACCTTTATCTTGTAGTTGATTCGTAATATAATCTAAACTCCACATTAAAGGTTCACCACCAGTTATAACAACGGTTTTAGCCCACTTTTTAGCATTGGTAATAATAACATCTGTGTTGGTTGGTGGGTGTAAATTAGCATCCCAACTTTCTTTAACATCACACCAATGGCATCCTACATCACAACCACCAATTCTAATAAAATAAGCAGCCGTTCCTGTATGAGATCCTTCTCCTTGAATGGTATAAAACTCTTCCATTAACGGAAGCATTTCTCCTTTATTAATTAACTCTTGTACTTCTTTTTTCAACATAAGAGTGCAAAGATAGGTAAGATTAAAATTTTATGAATGATTTTTGTTACTTTTACGTGTTTTATCAATAAAAAGAATCGTAATAATGAGTAAAAACGAAACGTTTTTTAATTATATAAACGAAGGTTATAAAAGCAAAGGAGATTTTATCACTTTAGGAGCTGGGATGCTTGGCGAAGAAACGGTAACTAATGCGTTGGTTAATATCCCGTTAAAAACCTTAAACCGACACGGATTAATAGCAGGAGCTACCGGTACAGGTAAAACAAAAACTTTGCAGGTATTGGCTGAAAACATGTCAGAAAAAGGAATACCTGTATTGTTGATGGATGTTAAGGGAGATTTAAGTGGGTTGGCACAACCTAGTCCAGGACATGCTAAAATTGATCAACGCCATGAAAAGATAGGTATTCCTTTTAATGCGACGAAATTTCCAATAGAAATTTTATCAATTTCTGAACAAGATGGAGTACGTTTAAGAGCAACTGTGTCTGAATTTGGGCCAGTTTTATTATCGCGAATTTTAGATTTAACCGAAACACAATCGGGTATTGTGGCAATAATGTTTAAATATTGTGATGATCATAAATTACCTTTATTAGATTTAAAAGATTTTAAAAAAATTCTTCAATTTATTACTAATGAAGGAAAAGAAGAAATTCAATCTGAATACGGGCGAATTTCAACGGCTAGTACCGGAGCTATCCTTAGAAAAATTATAGCGATAGAGCAGCAAGGTGGTGATTTGTTTTTTGGAGAAAAATCATTTGAAGTTGATGATTTAACACGCGTTGATGAGAATGGAAGGGGGGTAATATCAGTATTACGATTAACTGATATTCAAGATAAGCCAAAATTATTTTCAACTTTTATGCTACAATTATTGGCTGAAATTTATGAAACATTTCCAGAGCAAGGTGATAGTGAGCAACCTGAATTAATTATTTTTATTGATGAAGCTCACTTAGTATTTGATGAAGCATCAAAAGCATTGTTAAATCAAATAGAAAGTATTGTAAAATTAATTCGCTCAAAAGGTGTTGGATTGTACTTTGTAACACAAAATCCTAAAGACGTACCAGAAGATGTATTGGCACAATTAGGAATGAAAATTCAACATGCTTTGCGTGCCTTTACAGCAAAAGATAGAAAAGCGATTAAATTAGCTGCTGAAAATTATCCAGATTCTGTATATTACGATACCAAAGAGGTTTTAACACAATTAGGAATAGGAGAGGCTTTAGTTTCAGTATTAAATGAAAAAGGAATTCCAACTCCATTAGTAAGAACCATGTTGCGAGCTCCTATGAGTAGGATGGATGTATTAACGGAGAAAGAAATTAAACAAGTTTTAGATAATTCGAGATTAATACCTAAATATAATAACACTATTGATAGAGAAAGTGCCTATGAGTTATTAAACGAAAAAATAGCCAAAATAAATAAAGAAAATACCGCTGAAGAACGCCAAAAAGAAAAGGAAAAAATTAGTGGAAGATCTTCTTCAACAAGAAGTAGAAGTACCCGACAAAATCCGATAATAAAAGTATTAACAAGTGCTACTTTTATTCGTAGTGTGTTTGGTATCCTAAAAAAAGTATTAAAGTAAAACAAATAATATAAATAAACGTTTTAATAAAAATAAACCAACAATAAAAAATGAAAAACTTAATTAAACCTCTAATAATAGCCCTAATATCAGTTGTATTTATACAATGCGGAAACAGTAAATATGATATTTCGAAAGGTAAAATAGGTGCAATAACAACTAAAACAACCATGCAAGAAATAGACGGAATTTTTAAAAATGATTCTGTTGTAAAAATTTTAAGTGAAGGGGCAAAAGGAAGTAATTATTTTCAGGATGATGATAAATATTTAATTTATGAAAATGGAGGAAAACACTTGCTAACAATTGTACCAAAAGAACAATTAGATTCTACGTCAACTATAAAAAGTATCGAAATTTTTGATGAACGTTTTAAAACCAAAACAGGATTAAATATCAATTCATTATTTCAAGAAATAAATGCAAATAATACGATTAGTAAAGTAGAATCGTCTTTTTTATCAGCAACTTTATTTATAGATGATTTAAATGCAACAGTATCTATTGATAAAGAAGATTTAGGGTTAAAAGAATTTAGTACTCAGAAAGTAACAAAAGAACAAATTCCTGATTTAGCAAAAATAAAATCATTGACTATTTGGTTTAACTAGAAGAAACCAAGAAACCGAAACAACTGTTTCGGTTTCTTTATTTTAGATAATATGAAAAAATATACCATACAAAAAGAGCCGTTTGTAGTTCCAACCACAGATGGAAAATTAATTGAAGAACATTTTGGTAATGCAACTGATAAAAACTCAAAAGTAAGCATTGCACACATGGTTGCACCAATAGGGTGGAGTGAGCCTTTTCAGAAGCCAGATTTTGAAGAATACACCTATATTATAAAAGGAAAAAAACAATTTAATATTGATGGAGAGGTGATTGTTTTAGAAGCAGGAGAATCTATTAAAATAGAAAAAGGTGTTCGAATTCAATATTCAAACCCTTTTAACGAACCTTGTGAATATTTAGCGGTTTGTTTACCTGCTTTTTCTATCGATTTGGTAAACAGAGAGGAGATTTAGAGTGTAAAAATAGTTAAAAGAATACCTAAAAGAATAGCAGTGAATTTTTTAAAGTTAAATTTATGATTTTCAGAACTTTCAAAAAGAATAATTGTTGAGATATGAAGAAATACTCCAACAATTAATGCTGTTATTTCTGTATGAAATTGGTTAAAAAAAGTAACTTTATCAGAAATTAATACGCCTAAGGGACTCATTAAAGCGAAAATACTTAAAAATAAAATGATAGTCTTTTTACTATAATCTGTTTGTAGTAAAAAGGTGGTTAAAACTATGGCAATCGGAATTTTATGAACAATAATAGCCCACAATAGATTGTCGCCAGCATGGTGTATTGGCAAACCTTCTGAAAAAGCATGGATACATAAACTTACAAACAATAACCAAGGAAATTTTGGATTATTAGTATGTGAATGAATATGCCCATGTTCAGCTCCCTTAGAAAATGATTCTAAAACAGACTGAATAATAATTCCCACTAAAATTAATATTCCGAGTTGTTTTGTGTTTTGGGCATGTGTATAAACTTCGGGTAGTAAATGTAAAATAGTAACTGATAGTAAATAAGCCCCACTAAAGGCTAATAATAAACGTACAAACTTATTATTTGGTTTTAAAACTAAAACAAATAAAGAACCTATTAAAACAGCTATTATTAATAAAATATAACTCATTCAGCAATTAAAATTAATCTATCAGATGTGTTCTTATCAAAATTATTTAAACCATAATCACCAAAAACATGTTTTATTTTTAAATTAGATTCTTTAAAATACGTTTGCATTTTATCTAAAGTTAAAAACTTTACCTGTTCAGTATATGTATGATTTTTTTCATCAGCAATAAAAGAGATATGTTTTAAAATAAACCCATTTTTAATTTCTCTTTTAATATGAAATTCAATACCGTCTATTGTTTTTACTTCCTCTGTAACTAAAGTAGCTTTTACTTTTTCAACATTTAAAAAATCTAAAACAAATACGCCATTTTCATTCAAGCCGTTTTTTATACTTTTTAAAATAGCAATATCTTCATTGTCGTCATCAAAATAACCAAAGCTTGTAAATAAGTTAAAAATAGCATCATATTTGTTTTCTAATGGGTCACGCATGTCCCAAACTTCAAAGTTTAATGTGTCGTTTTCAAATTTTTTAGCATGTTGAATACTATTATTACTTAAATCTCCTCCAGTAACTTTATAACCTAAAGAGTTTAAATACACTGAGTGCCTACCTTTACCACAAGGTAAATCAGCAATAAAACTAGCTTGAGGTAATTTTAAAAACGAAGTTATATTTCGCATAAAAAACTGAGCATCAGCATCATTTCTATGTTTGTATAATGTATGATAATATGAGGTATCGAACCACGAAGTAAACCAGTCTGTTGTTTTCATAATTATAAAGTCTGCAAAAATACATAAATCTTACGTTTTTTATATTGAAACAAGAAAAGATTAACATCTACCCAAAATTAACTGTATTTTTGCAATGAAATTTTACAGTTACATGGAGAAAGATTTTAAAATGACTGCTATTACTATGGCAGGTTTAGAGGGAGTATTAGTAGATGAATTAAGAAAACTTGGTGCTCAAGACGTTAAAGAAGGAATACGTAATGTATCTTTTAAAGGAGATACAGGGTTTATGTATAAGGCAAATATTGCTTTACGTACAGCTATTCGTATTTTAAAACCAATTAAAAAGAGTAAAATTTTTGATGAAGAAGATTTATACGAAGCAATACAGCGTGTTAAATGGGATAAATATATAGATGTTGATGGAACTTTTGCCATTGGTGCTGTAGTTAATTCGAAAAATTTTACAACAAATTCACATTACATTAGTTTAAAATCAAAGGATGCTATTGCTGATTATTTTATGCATAAGTATAAAAAGCGTCCGAATGTAGATTTAAAATACCCTGATGTTAAAATTCACATTCATATTCATAAAGAATGGTTAACTATTTCGTTAGATTCTTCTGGAGATTCATTGCATAAAAGGGGGTATAGAAGTGCTACCAATATTGCACCGATTAATGAGGTTTTAGCGGCTGGTTTGGTAATGTTATCAGGATATAAAGGAGAAGAAAACTTTATTGATCCGATGTGTGGTTCTGGAACCATATTAATTGAAGCAGCAATGATTGCTAATAATATACCGGCAAATATTAATCGTAAGCATTTTGCTTTTGAAAATTGGAAAGATTATGATGAAGATTTATATTATGTAATTCAAGATGCTTTATTAAAAAAAATTACAAGTTCACATTTTAAAATAATGGGGTTTGATAAAGCTCCATCGGCAGTTAGTAAAGCAAAACAAAACATTGTAAATGCAAATTTAGATGAGTTTATAGGTGTACATCACGTTAATTTTTTCAATTCTAAAAAAGAAGTATTTGGTAAAACTACCATTTTATTTAATCCGCCTTATGGTGAGCGTTTAAATATAGATGTAAATGAGTTTTATACAAAGATAGGTGACACTTTAAAGCATAATTACCATGGTTCTACAGCTTGGTTGATTACATCTGATATGCAAGCTTTAAAAAATGTAGGCTTGCGTACTTCTAAACGTATACCACTTAAAAATGCAGATTTAGATTGTCGTTTTGTAAAATACGAATTGTATGAAGGAAGTAAAAGAGTGAAGAAAGATTTTGAATCGGATAATGATGCCTAAAAAATAAACAAATAACTGTATAGGTTTTTAAAAGAATAATACATATCTTTTTAAAAACCCATACAGTTAACTTGACTAAAAATTAGGTATATTTTATTTATCTATTTCTCCTAGATTTCCCTTTTTGTTCAGGTGTTATTTTTTTATAATAGTTTTTATTTTTACGCCTTTTTATAACTTTACCACGCTTTCCTGTTTTAGCATTGTGTTTAGCTCTGTAATAAAAGAATTTATTATCTTCTTTGTATTTACGGTACTTATTTCTAAAATCTCTTTTATAAAAATAAGCATCGTTATAGTTAAATACTCGCCCGATGTTAACATCTATATTTATATCATTGTCATAAACACAATCTTCATAATAATCATTATATTTTACCGAACCGTAAAATTTTGGGTTGTTCCAACGGTCATATTTAACCTTTAAATGACCAACTTTAGCTAGTCTTCCAAATTTGTAATCAATATATACATTACCTATTCGTTTTACATTGCCTCTAGCATCATAATTAATAAAAGTATTACCAATACGTCTCACTCTCCCTTTATAATCTCGTTCAATACGTACGCCTCTATTAGTTTTTACACGTCGTCCGTAATAATCTGTATAACGAGTGTTTTTATAATGAGTGTTAAAATCAAAGTCTCCGTTTAAAAAAATATGAAATTCTACATTTCTTTCAACAAAGGTAACAGCATCGTTATAACGATTTGTAACCCCAATTTTACTAGTTGATTTATTTTTGTCTTTAGCGCTTATAGTGGCTAACGACATTATTGCTAATAATAAAAGTATCCCTTTTTTCATAATTGATAAATTTAGGGTTATGCTTACTCTATTTGCTTTTCGGCTACCGCATTTGAAATATAATTTTCAAAGAACGTGCCAAAAATTAACTTCCTTATTTATCTATTATTTTTTAATATTTTATATTGATTTAATTAGTTGTATTTTAATGGTTTAGTTGTTTGTAGTGAAATAATTTATATTTACCCGTAAAAAACTTTATATTTATGCGACTTACTCTTAAACTTACAGATTAACGAATGATTGATGTTATTGATGAAAACTTACAACGAGGAATTAAATTGTTAACTCATATTTCTGATGCTCAGTATAGTGATAAATCAATAGCACCATATTATTCGAGCATAGGAGCTAATATGCGCCATGTGTTAGATGTTTTTGCTTGTATTTTAAAAGGTTTTGATAAAAGAAAGATAAATTTTTCAGATAGAGAAAGAAATCAATTAGCGGAAGAACAAACGAAATTTGGAATCGCATATTTTAACGATATACTTAGGCAATTACATACTTTAAAAAGTACAGATTTTGACTTGATCGTAGCTGTTAGTGATGATTTAGGCAGCGGGGTAGTAACTACAAATTATACCCTAGGTGGTGCTTTAGCACAAGCGCATAGCCATGCAATACATCATTTTGCTAGTATTGGCTTTATCATACATCAGCTAGGAATTGACTTACCAGATGCTGATTTTGGGTATAATCCGACAACTCCTAAAAAAGTACTAGTAGAGTAGAGGTATTATCTATGAATATATACCCAACCTTTTTTTAATTTTCTATAATTATTTGGAGAATCACCAAGTTCTAAATAATAAAAATAGGTAGCTTCAGGAAGTTTGGTTTCTTTTTTGTAAGTAGCTCTTCCTTCAGAAGTACCATTCCAATCGTTCTTATAATTTTCTGCTTGATAGACGATATTTCCCCATCGATTATAAATCACTAATTTGTTATTTGCATGTTCTGCAATTTCATCGAAAACTAAAAACTCATTTTTACTATCGCCGTTAGGAGAAATTAGTATATTATTGGTGTCCTCAGGAACAATTTCATCATCAAAAATAGTACCTATGGTTATTATTTCGTAATCATCAGGTATAAATACTGCCGATGTAATTTCTCCGTTGTTTAAATTACCTGTAACATTTAAAACACTTAAATTTTTCCATTGGTTTTCTGCAATATTCCAACCAACCACTGTTAACAACGAAATTTTATCAGCAATGGCAGCAATATCACTTCTGTTATCCCAGGTTAAAGTAATTCTTGTTTCTTTAGTTCCGTTTAAATCCCAATATTCAGTGTTACTAATGTTTTCAAGTAATACTTGTTTTTGGTCGGTTAAAAAGTTTGTAGGAAAAGTGCTTGGAGCATTTGGGTCTTCATAAAAATAAGCACCTTTATAAAGGTTGTAATTGCTTTGATTGTCGATTTTCATTGGGCGAAAAAGAACACCATCTCCAATAGGAAAAGTAAAGTTATCACTTCCGTTTCCTTGTACAGATGAATAGCCATCAACATGTCTTATATCATCTTCACCTGCATAGATGTTGTAATCTATAAAATCTAATGAAATATTAGGATTATTTCTTGGCGTAATTACGGTACCATTTATAAAATCTAAATCGTTTCTTACGCCTAATGAATTTTTAAGTTCTAAATTATTTACAGCGTCAATTTCTACATCAAAAAAAGTAATACGGTTTGCACCAGAAATAATGCGAGTTTCAGTATCAGCATAAAAGCCAGCAAAACCTGTATAATTATCTAACAATCCATCATTTATTACATCGGTATGAAAACCTATTTTGGCATCAGTATGTAATTGTACATTACCAAAATTTTGGAAAGCAGTTTGAGAAAATATAAAAAAAGAAGTAAATAAAAAATATAACGAGATAAAAAATAACTTCATAGTACTTGTTGAAAATTAAAAAATTCTACAATTAATTGGTTTATTGTATTTTAATTGATTTTTCTAATTGTCATGCCAGTAGCATTAGCATCAATAACAACATCTCCAGAATTATTTATGTTTTTTTCTCTGATTTTTATACCATAACTTTGAAAGGCTGTAAGATTTAACAAAACAGTTCTTGAAGCACTTACATATCTTTGATTTGTGTTTCCTATAAGAGTAATTATACTACCTGTATTAGCTATTGGGTTATTATTTTGACAGACAACTACTTCTAGAGAGTTATTGTTTAAGCTATTGAAATCATTTCCATTTTCTTTTCTTAATGAAACAGTATATGTAACTTCATATAGCCCAGTTTCTGTAATTTGTACCTGGTTATTATTTCTGTTATTTATAGGTCCGTTAAAAATTCTAACAGAATTTAAAGGGACTAATGTACCATTTAAATTAAAGTCATTGATTCTTATTGTTGAGTTTGTATTGTTGTATTTATCGATATAAGTTAATGTAGATGAACCTCCACCAGAACTAGTTGTGTTTGAGTTGTTCATTTGGTGCCATATAGAACCATTACTTTGTAACTTTAAAATTGTGTTACTGCCTATTGAATTTGCATTAATATTTGATAAATTACGATAATTAGAAATGTTAATGTTATTACTAGTGATGTTTTTAAGTATATATTCTCTTCCTTCGCAAGTAGAAGCACTAGGTAGTGTAATTGCGTGATTACCATTAATAATTATAGAGTAATGATCTTCATTAAGTGTTAGGTTATTGGTTGTAGTTAAGATAGATTTAGATACAGACCCTTTAATTTGTAAAGTAGAATTAGCGATATCAAAATTACCAGTATTATAGTTTGCGTTTATATCATTTGTAACAGGTATTTCCTGTTGATTAATGTTAATACCAAACCTTGTTTTTGCATTTCTTCCAGTTGTATTTCCTTGTACTCTAAAAAACTCTCTATAAATTTGTGGACTGTAATAATAACGTTTAAATATTATAGGTTCGTTACCATCATCACCAATAGTAAACTCTAAGCGTCCTTGATTGTTAGGGCCAGCAGATCCAATTTCAAACAAGTCTGTTGCTCCAGAACTACCTTTAAGTCTAAAGCTACCATTACTTGTTGTGTAAAACATTGGTTTGTAAAAGCTAGCACCAGATGCAGCAAATTGTAGTGCTGATATGTTATTATTACCCCTAAGATATACTAATGGCTGATTTACATCTGTATAATCAGGATAGGATTGATCTAAACCTAAAGTTCCTCTTCTACCAAATTCTAATATAGGAAGGTTGTTTGAACGTATTTGCATTTTAACATCATCAATAGTTCCAAGAAAGTTAGCAGCTGTTGTGCCTGTGTTACCAGTAGTAAGCCAATTGCTTAATGCAGCATTGTCTATCCAATCAGTACCTGTTGCTGTAGATGATAGTATTTGACCATTTGTACCAACATCACCACTACTATCTATATAACTTTTTTTGACAGATAGGTTTTCGTGAACAATTGTATTACTGTTACGTAAGTTAATTCCACTTATTGCCTTAATATCAAAAAAACCAGTTGATTCTAAGTTTATGTAATTAGCATTATCTATATCAAATCTACCTAAATTAGAAAATCTTAAGTTGTTTGTTCCTCCATTTACAAATCGATTAGCATCTAATGTACCATCAGTAGTATATATATTACTTGATGCAGCAGTAGATGTAATGGTAGGCCATTGATTTGTAATAGGTAAAGGTAAACTAGGGTCAAAAATTCTTATAAGACTATTTGTTGTGTCAAACCATATGTCTCCTTCTACAGGATTAGAAGGAAAAGTAGGACTTGTTGTTACTAAATTGTTATTAACTGTTTGTATGGTTCCTTTATTGTCAATTACTCTAACTTGTTGAGCATTAATTTTATTAGAAAATAAAATTAATGCAAAAATTAATATTAATATATGTTTTTTATATTGTATCATTCTTATTATAAAGGACTTAACTATGTGTTAATAATTGTAGTTGCTAATAATTTTGAAATTAGATAAAGATTAGTTTTTAATGGGGTGTTTTAATTTTGAATATATTTAGAGAGTAAATCAAAATTATTTTAAAGTATTGGTACCGATTTTATCAGTACCAATACTTTAATTATATTTAAATATTATTTTACAAAGTGAACCTCGATAATATCACCAGCATAAACCGTCCAATCATTAGGGTCTACTTCATCTGCAAAGTCTAAAGTAACTGTACCAGCAGCAGCAGTATAATCTACTCCAACACCAGCAGCAGCACCTGCAATTAATTTTGCACCATTTCTATATACATAAACTTGGCTAAAAGAAGGTAAATCAGTAACACCTGTTAAAGCGAAAGCTGTTTGACCATCTGTAGCAACAAATCTTTCTTGTCCACTTTGAATTAAATCAGTAGCTAATAAGTTTTTAACCTGTCCTGTGGTCTCATCTCTTACAAGTAAGGTATAACCTGTACCACCCATAGCGGTTGCAGCACTACCTGTTTCTTCTTGAATTCCATCAATAACAAACGTACCACCAGCAGCACCATCAATTGTTACTTTAAATTCCTGAGCACCAGTATTAATATCTGTGTCAGCAGTTAAAGTACCACCTAATTGCCAAGTTGTAGTAGTTCTATTACCTGGTGCTGTAGATGTTATTTGAGTAATACCGTTATTAGATTGTAAGTATTTAATAGTACCTTTATTATCTATTAATTTTACTGTTTTAGTAGGGTCTGTATCCTTTGTAAGCGTTGTAGGATCAGTTGTTTGTGCATTAACAGTACCGATTGCTAAGATACCTACGGCAACTAATGCGAATTTAAATTTGTTTGTAATTGTTTTCATAAATTGATTATTTAAAAATTTGTAATAGGGATTTTTGATATTAATAAAGTTGAATTATTCTTATTTCGTCACCTGCATAACATGTTGCATCAGGTTCTATTTCTATTGTTGTTGTGTTGATTACCGTAAAATCGATACGAACACCGTTTCTGTATACGTTAATTTTATCGTTTGAATAAATTGTTAATCCAGAGAAAGTTTGTTGGTTATCAATTGCTATAATTTTAGTAACTTCTTCTCGTAATAAATCTGAAGGATCTATTTTTCGTAATTGCCCGGTAGCATTATTTACGGTAACAATAGCATCTTGAGTAGTGTCTCCGTTTTCTAAGCCAGTAATAGCCAAGGTATTTGTAGTATCTGTTTGTATAGTTGTAGGTTTTATTAATACTCCGCCTAATTGTATGGTATTAGTAGCATCAATTAAAAGACCGTTATTAGCATTAGGAGCTGTATTTGAATTTACCCAATCTGTTCCGTCATATGCATAAATTACCCCTGTTGTAGTATCAACATATACGTCCCCAGCTAATGCATCAGTAATTGTTGTGTTGTTAGGTATACCATTACCTCTTCTAGGGTTATTATCAATAGCAATCCAGTTATTTCCATCCCAAATACTTGTGGTGTTTAAGGTATCATTAATCCAAAAGTCACCTAAATTATTACCTGTTGGAGCTGTTGAACTTGTCGTGACATTAATACCTCTACCTGATGAATTATTTTTACATAAACTTTTCCAAGAAGTTCCATCATACATAAAAACACAATCCTCATCAGTATTATATACTAACGCACCCTTTAGTGGTGCAATTGCACTCATTTGAGTGTTTGACATACGACTAATAACTATGGCTTTGTCCGTACTTTCTAATTCTAAAATGGAACTAGAATGGATCACAGAAGGATTATCGCCTATCTTTACTTGAGAGAAAAGAGAGGTTTTAATTAAGAAAATAAGTATAAATAATAGTTTTATTTTCATACTATATGGGAAATTAAAGCGGCAAAAGTAATCATTTTTTTTAACTTATAAATAATAATCGTTATAATAGTTGGACACCTCTTTTATATTTAAGTCACTTATAAATAAACTTTAAGATGTTTTTTTTATGTGTGATAGGTGTTTTTTTAATTGTAAAATTTCTACAGAAAAGTGTTTTGTGTTTTTATAAGGAATGTTAAGTTTTTTATTATTTACAGTTGCTATTTTATAGATACTTTTCCAGTGCGTCCTTATTGTTTTTAATGCTTGAAAATAAGTAAATTTTTTTGCATCGTATATGTGGGTTGGCTCTGCCAAAATACCATTGATTTCTATAATTTTAAAATCTGTACCATTTTCTAAAGAAGAAAAAGAATTGTATTTTAAATCAATTCGTCCATAATACCAACCAGGAATTTTTTTATTAAGTGTGTCAAAAGTTTTAATTAATGTTTTACTAATTAAATGGTTTCCGTTAATAAATTGAGTTCCTTTTGAGTGATTTCCTATAGCAGTAAGTTTTACAACTTTATCTTTATAGGGAACTGTATTTAATTTATTTTGATGAATTTCGGTAAATAATTCTATATATAATTTTGCCCTTTCATCATTTAAAATTAATTCTTTTAAAGTGCTTTTTCCGTCGCCAGTAACGGCTAAAAATTTTTTCAGGGTTAAAGAGGTAATGTTTCCAGTTTTGTTTTCTGGATACCGAAAATATAAAACGCCACATTCATTTTCATAATTTAAAAATTCTTGAATAATGATGGCTATCATTCCATACTTTTTAAAGTAGGTTTGTAACTCAGTTTCGGTATGTACTTTTTGTACTAACAGGCCTCTAAAACCAATATCTGGTTTTGCTATTAAAGGAAATTGAATTTGTTGCTCATTAATAGCTGTAATTATTTTATTATACTCCGTATTAGGTTTTATTAATATAGTTTTAGGGCGATATTTTTCAGGAATGAGCATGGTTGTTTCGAACTTAGATTCGGTGCCGATTCCAGAATTTTTAATACAAGGGTTTGTGGCTGTGTAAAAAGACAGGTGTTTCGCTTTTATAGCCAAATAAAATGCATAGGGTAAGTTAGGAATGTAAAACATATAAGAAGGCCAATGCTCCCAGTTTATAAGTTTTTTTAGGGTGCTATTTTTTCTCAAATTATTTTTGAAATAAATTATCTAAAAATGCTTTTATTGTTTTAAATCCGAAGTAAACAGTGTATAAGAGTAAAAAAATACCAATACCTAATATCGCATAGGCAATATAATTTTTAGGGTTTTCGGTGTAAATTTTTAAAGCTTTAAACCCGATGCTTACTATTATTGGAGATGTAATTAATAAACCCAAAAGGATTAAAAATTTTTTTACAATTTTATCAAAAGTTATTTGTTTAGGCATTGGTATGGTTTTTTATAACATCACGAACATTTCCGTACTTTTTTAATAATTTACTTGCAGTTACTTGGTCGATGTTTAATTCAGAAACTAACATTTTTTCTCCTCTTTTTACCAACTTATTATTAGATAGTTGCATGTCAACCATTTTATTACCTTTTACTTTACCTAGTTGAATCATTGTAGCGGTAGATAGCATGTTTAAAACTAATTTTTGAGCAGTTCCGGCTTTCATACGAGAGCTACCAGTTACAAACTCAGGTCCAACGACTACTTCGATAGGAAATTGAGCTGTTAGTGCTAAAGGGCTTTTTTGATTGCAAGTAATACAACCGGTAATAATATCGTTTTTATTGCATTCATTTAAAGCAGTAATTACATAAGGTGTTGTGCCTGATGCAGCAATACCAACCACTACATCTTTGGATGAAATGTTGTGTTTTTGTAAATCAAGCCAACCTTGTTTTGTTGAATCTTCTGCATTTTCAACAGCTTTTCTAATAGCTACATCTCCGCCTGCAATAAGCCCAACAACTAATTCATGCGGAACACCAAAAGTAGGAGGGCATTCACTAGCATCTAAAATACCTAAACGACCGCTTGTACCAGCACCGATATAAAACAATCGTCCACCTTTTTTTAATTTTGTTACTATTTGAGTAGTAAGTTTTTCAATTTGTAGCAATGCTTTTTCAACAGCTAAAGGAACCGTTTTGTCCTCGTTATTTATGTTTGATAATAAATCAGTAACAGTCATTTTTTCTAAATGATTGTATTTTGATGACTGCTCGGTAGTTTTAATAAAATCCATAATTCAAATTTAGTAATTATAATATTTTATAACGTAAAAAAGCAGGTAATTTTAGTTACCTGCTTTTTATGATTATAATAATAAAATTAAATACTTTGTAAAATAGTATTTAATGTATTACTCGATTTCATAATAGCATCAGCTAATTCATCAGTTGGTTCATAGTAACCACCAATGTTTACAGCCTTACCTTGTGCTGAGTTTAATTCGTTGACAATAGTAGTTTCGTTAGCTGTCATTTTTTCTGCAATAGGAGTAAACTGCGCTTTTAAATCAGCATCTTTATCTTGATTAGCTAAGGCTTGTGCCCAATAGGTTGCTAAATAAAAATGAGATCCTCTGTTATCTAACTCTCCAGTTCTTCTTGAAGGTCCTTTTTTATTATCTAACAATTTGTCAGTTGCATCATCTAATGTTTCAGCTAAAACTTTTGCTTTAGCGTTGTTGTTGGTTTCTCCTAAATGCTCTAATGAAACAGCCAAGGCTAAAAATTCACCTAAAGAATCCCAACGCAAGTGATTTTCTTCTACTAATTGTTGTACGTGTTTAGGAGCAGATCCACCAGCACCGGTTTCAAATAATCCACCACCGTTCATTAATGGAACGATTGATAACATTTTTGCTGATGTTCCTAACTCTAAAATAGGAAATAAATCAGTTAAATAATCACGTAGTACATTTCCTGTTACCGAAATAGTTTCTTCACCTTGTTTAACTCTTTCTAAAGTAAAAGAAGTTGCTTGAGGTACAGACATTATAAAAATATCTAAACCATTAGTATCGTGATTTGGTAAATATTTTTCTACTTTTTTAATTACTTCAGCATCATGTGCTCTGTTTTCGTCTAACCAAAATACAGCAGGTGCTTTTGTTGCTCTAGCTCTAGTAACAGCTAATTTTACCCAATCTTCAATTGGAGCATCTTTTGTTTGGCACATTCTCCAAATATCACCAGTTTCCACTTCGTGGGATAGTAAAGTAGTTCCGTTTGCATCAATTACATCAACTGTTCCGTTTGAAGTAATTTCAAAAGTTTTATCGTGTGATCCGTATTCTTCAGCTTTTTGAGCCATTAAACCTACATTAGGAACGGTTCCCATAGTAGTTGGGTCAAAAGCTCCGTTTTCTTTACAAAAATCTATCGTAGTTTGATAAAGAGAAGCGTAAGAGCTGTCAGGAATTACTGCTTTGGTATCTTGTTGTTTACCTGCTTTGTTCCACATTTGCCCAGAAGTACGAATCATTGCTGGCATTGAAGCATCAATAATTACATCCGAAGGAACGTGTAAATTGGTTATTCCTTTGTCAGAATCAACCATGGCAACATCAGGATTATTAGCATATATTGTTTCGATATCGGTTAAAATTTCTGCTTTTTTATCGGCAGATAACTCTTCAAGATTACTTAGTAAGTTTCCGAATCCGTTATTTACATCAACACCAATTTCATTAAAAGTATCGCTATGTTTCGCAAATAAATCTTTAAAGAAAACACGTACAGCATGACCAAAAATAATTGGGTCAGATACCTTCATCATAGTTGCTTTCATGTGTAAAGAAAATAACAATCCTTTTTCTTTAGTATCTGCAACTTGTTCAGCTAAGAAAGCTAATAAAGCTTTTTTATTCATTACCGAAGCATCAATAATTTCACCATTTAATAAAGAAACCTTTTCTTTTAAAACAGTAGTTGTTCCGTTAGCGTCTGTGTGTACAATTTTTACATTGGTAGCATCACTTAAAGTAACAGATTTTTCAGTATGTGCAAAATCTCCAGCTGTCATGGTTGCAACGTGAGTTTCAGAGGTAGAGCTCCAATCTCCCATTGAATGTGGATTCTTTTTTGCGTAATTTTTTACTGCTTTTGGTGCTCTACGATCAGAGTTACCTTCACGTAAAACAGGATTAACAGCCGATCCTTTTACTTTATTATAACGAGCTAAAATTGCTTTTTCATCATCAGTATTTGCTTCTTCAGGATAATCTGGTAAAGCATACCCTAAAGTTTGCAACTCTTTAATTGCGGCTTTTAATTGTGGTACCGAAGCAGAAATGTTAGGTAGTTTAATAATGTTTGCTTCTGGTTTTTTAGCTAAGTCTCCTAAAAAAGCCAAAGCGTCTTCTACTTGTTGCTCTTTAGTTAAAAAATCAGAAAAATTAGCAAGAATACGTCCTGCAAGAGAAATATCTTTTGTTTCTATTTCAATATTAGACGATTTTGTAAAAGCTTTTACAATAGGTAAAAACGAACGAGTAGCCAACGCTGGTGCTTCATCCGTTTTAGTGTACATGATTTTAGCAGTTTTGCTCATATATTAGTTGTTTTAAGGCAGTATTGATTAAAATACGTACCATAATCGTTAATAATTTATTTTGAAGTATGGCAAATTTAAGAATTACCAATGAGTTTTTTGCAGCTAAAATGTTATTAATTAGTGGTGTTTATTGTGAATTTGATAAAAAAAAGAAGCTGTTTTTAGTTTTTATTGCTAAAATAAAAGCCATATTATACAATTTCTTGTAATAATATGGCTTTTTTTTAAATAGTAATTTATTTATTATTGATGTTTTAGCTTTCGTAATGTCCTGTACTTTTAATAAAAATATATAATACTATTTTAATAGAAATAATAATTTAATCAAAAAAAGATTCATCTAACATTTAAAAGAACACTTTTTTGAATTTATATTTAGAGTTGTAAAACTACTTAGTAATAAATTCTATTTAAACGATAAAAAATGATATTTAATTAATGGTGTTTTACTTTTGATAATCAACAAGATATTAGCGAGTGCTATTAACAATTGTGAATAAAAAAAGCATCGTAATTAATTACGATGCTTTTAATTTTTTGAAAAAGAATACTAGTTTCTTCTTTCTTTAATTCTTGCTTTTTTACCAGTAAGACCTCTAAAGTAGTAAATACGTGCTCTACGTACAACACCTCTTTTGTTTACTTCTATCTTTTGAATAGCAGGTAAATTTACAGGGAAGATACGCTCAACACCTATAGTACCAGACATTTTTCTGATTGTAAAAGTTTCAGAAGCACCAACACCTCTTTTTTGAATAACTACCCCTCTAAAAAACTGAGTACGTACTTTTTCACCTTCTCTAATCTCGTAATACACAGTAATTGTGTCTCCAGCTGCAAATTCTGGTAATTCGTTTCTTGTTACAAATTCGTCTTGAACAAATTTTACTAAATCCATTGTAATAATGTTTATATTGTTTTACTAAATAACATTCACGATTCTCGTCAGAGGTTATTTTGTGGCTGCGAAATTAATAAAAATTTATATAAAATAAGATTTTATAAGTTAATATTTTTAATTAGCACGGTATAAGTTCTTTTTAGCGTTACTGTTTATTAATTTGAGTGTTACGTTATTACTTGGTACTACTTTTTTCAAATTTCTTTTAGATACTATTAAATAAAAAGGTGTTTTACTTAATAGCTCTTTTTCTAATTCAGTTACTTTTATCGATTTAACTTTCCCTTTAGAGTAAAATTGACTAGAATAACTTTTTGTGTTATAATGATATATTTGAATATCTTCTTTACAAGAGTTTTGAATAAAATATTTATCCGAATTGGCATGTTTTTCTATGTTATTACTAATCAAAGCAAAACTGTAAACGATAATCGTAGCAATTGGAACAATTAAACTTATGGCGATTAACACTGTTTTCTGCTTGGTCTCTTTCCAAAAATGAACAACTAAAAGAGCAATCGGAATTAAGACTGGTAATATATATGGGTGAATTAAACTTTTAGAAACTGTAAAAAATAAGGGAGTCCAAATTAACCATGCACTTAAAAATAGCGTCCATTTATTAGTGAAAAAAGTAGCTTTATTTTTCCATAATTTACCAATAATCATTTGAACCCAAGGAAGTGCAAATACTAAAAGAAAAACCCAGATGATGCCTAAAGGTTGTTGTTTTGGAAAACCATATTTGTCACCAGACCAGCTACTGTCAAAAAATCTACTAAAGTGTTCGCCAACAATAAAATAATCTATAAATCCTGGTGTTTTTTGCTCGGCTAAATAATACCATGGGATTGCAATTAAAGCGATGATTAGTATTCCTAGAAAGATAGGAAATGTTTTAAATATTTTTTTGAACGATTTTGAAATCAGCGACCATACAAAAATAGGAGGCAAGGTTAAAATAAAAATAATAGGTCCTTTGGCTAATAATCCTAATCCGAAACCAACAAAAATTAAATACTTCCAGATTGGTTTTTCGGGATGATGCATTGCTTCCCAAAAAGAAAGCATTACTATGGCAACACTAAAAGCTAACGATGTATCAGTTGATACAACTCCGGCATGAATCAAAAACTCTGGAATGGTTAGTGCGATAAACCCAGGTAAAAAAAACGGTAAGTTTTCTCTTTTAGCATATTTACCAATTAAGAAAATCATTAAAATACTTAATAATAAATAAGGTAATCTTGCTGTAAACTCAGAAACTCCGAAAACATCAAAACTTAAAGCAGATAACCAAGTAGAAAGTGGTGGTTTAGCCCAAAATGGAACTCCGTAATCTATTTGTGGAGTTATATAATCGTTTGTTTCTGCCATTATTCTGGCAATTTCGGCATAACGAGCTTCTGTTTTGTCCATTAAAGGAATCGCTCTGTTTAAAAAAGCTCTCCATAAAACTAAAAGCAATACAGAGATAGCAAAAAAGTTTTTTTTGTTGATTAGGTTACGCATTTATTTAAGATTTGTATCGTTTTTTTATAGAAAGTAAATCAAACCAAAGTTTAAAGAAATAAGTCATTTTTACACGACTATCATCGGCATCAATCCATGATTTTAAAGGGATTTCTCGCGCAATATTTTTTATATTTTCTTTTTTGAAAATATAAATCAAACGGTGAAAAATTTCTACATCAAACAACCATTTTGATATAAAATCTTCTTTAAAAACGTTTGCAGCCAATTGTTTACTAAAAACTTTACAGCCGCATTGGGTGTCATAAACTTTTAAATCTAACTGTTTAGATATTAAAGTGGCAATAAACCTACCGATAAAGAAACGATGTTGTTTGCGTTGTATATTAGTATCTATTTTTGCAATTCTAGATCCGAATGCAAATTGAATAGTAGCGTTTATTTTATTACTTATAACATGACATTCCTCTAAAGTAGTTGCTAAATCAGCATCTAAGTAAGCAATTTTTGAAAAAGAGATGTTCTTTTCGCAAAAATTAAAACCAGCTTTAACAGCACTAGCTTTTCCTACATTTTGTTTTAAAGAAAGTAATTTTACTTTTTTAGGGTATAGCGTTGCTAATTTTTCAATAACATCATCCGTTTTATCTGAAGAACCATCGTTTACAAAAAATAACAGTACATCAGAAATTGTATCTAAAAACTGTTTGAACTGATTTATAGGTAATCGGTTTTCCTCATTATAACAAGGAATAACAATAATTAAATCGTGCTGTATTTTTGGGTTATTCATCTAATAAATCGGGTCTTATATTTTTAGTATGCTGATAGGCTTTTTCATTTCGCCAAGCATCAATTTTAGGAAAATTACCTGACAATAATACTTCTGGCACTTTCATTCCGTCATATTCAGCTGGTCTGGTATACACAGGCGGAGATAATAAATCATCCTGAAAAGAATCGGTTAAAGCAGATTGTTCATCACCTAAAACTCCTGGAATTAATCGAACAACAGCATCACATAAAATAGCTGCAGCCAATTCGCCACCTGTTAAAACATAATCGCCAATAGATATTTCTTTAGTGATAAATTTATCTCTTACGCGTTGATCTACTCCTTTATAATGCCCTGTTAAAATAATAATATTTTCTTTTAACGAAAGTGTGTTTGCAATAGATTGATTTAATGTTTTTGCATCAGGTGTCATATAAATAATCTCATCATACGTTCTTTCTGATTGTAATTTAGAGATACATTTATCAATAGGTTCTATCATTAAAACCATACCAGCGCCACCACCAAATTGAGTATCATCTAGTTTTTTGTAGGATCCAATTCCGTAATCACGTAAATTATGAAAATGAATTTCAGCTAATCCTTTGTCAATGGCACGTTTCATCATTGAATGTTCAAACGGGCTTTTAAGTAAATCTGGGGCAACGGTAATAATATCTATTCGCATAGTGGCAAAGATATATTTTTTAATGGATACTTAAGATGGAAATATTTTTTTGAATTTCTTTGGAAGTGCTTTTGTTGCTTCAATTTGTTGTTTCGTAAACGGATGCTCAAATTTTAAAGTAGCTGCGTGTAAATACAATCCTTTTCCGTTTAAAATTAAACCATCGATAAAATGTTCTTTATCACCTAATATAGGATTATTAATAGCTAATAAATGCTTTCTTAATTGATGTTTTCTTCCTGTTTTTGGTGTTAATTCAACTAAGTTTAAATAATCAAAACGTTCAGAGTTAACTGTTTTTATAACTTTGTATAATGTTGATGCTGTTTTGGTGTCAATAGGAATATTAATTTGTCCTTTTTCGTTCATTTTACCAATACTAATCGCATAATAGATTTTCTTGATTAGTTTATTTTCAAATAATTTATTTAATGCAGTAATGCTCGAAGTTGTTTTTCCAATTAATAACAATCCACTTGTTGGGTAGTCTAAACGATGCACAGGTCTTGGTCGTACAGCATCAAATTGGGGGCTTTTTGTGATGTTTTGTAGCAAAGCATTGTCAATGGTAGCAAAAGAGTTTCCGCTAACTAAAATTCCCGAAGGTTTATAAATAATGGCTAAGTATTCATCTTCAAAAACAACTTCTAAGTCAAACTCAAATTGTTTAAAAGCTGTGTTGTCGTTTAATTGATAAAGTTCTATAACTTCATTACCATTTATAAATAGGGCAGTAGTAGCAACTTTACCATTTACTATAACCAACTCTTTTTTAATAGCTTTTTTTAAACCAGATTTTGTAGGGATAGTTTTAAAAATACCAACTCCGTACTCTTGTAGTCGAATCGATTTTTCTAGTGTAGGAACGTTATGTGTTTCTGATATTATCATTATTTAGCAAACAGTTGCGAACTATCTTTAAAAGCTTTAAACTCTAAAGCGTTATTTTCAGGATCATTAAAAAACATGGTTGCTTGTTCGCCAATTAATCCTTTAAAACGAATAGTTGGTGCGATGATAAATTTAATATTATATGTTTTTAATCTTTCAGAAAGTGTTATCCAGTCATCCCATTTTAAAACAACGCCAAAATGAGGGATAGGAACATCGTGTCCATCAACAGGATTTGTAATTGATTTAGTTGGAGTGTAGTTTTCTTTTTGATGAATAACTAACTGATGGCCGAAGAAATTAAAATCAATCCAATGATCAGAACTTCTACCTTCTTTACATTGTAGAATATCGTTATAGAAAATCCTACATTTTTCTAAATTTTGAACAGGAATTGCAAGATGGAATGGTTGTAAATTCATAATTTAAATAGTAATTGATTGGGTCTTTGAAGTACAAAATTTACGCAAATCTTCAAAAAATAACGTAAAATCTTCTTCAAACTCTAGATAATGGATTAGAAGATCTTCGGAGGCTAAATTCATTTGTGATTTTCCTTTGGTTCGTTTATTCATACCATTTAAAACTTCTTGAATCCCTTTTGCAAATTGATAGTTGTATAGCCAGTTGTATTTGGTTAAAAAGGGAAGTATTTGTTGTGTTTTTTCAGGAAGAATATCAAAATTATCTTGTAAAAGTTTATATACCGAGTTTACGTATGTGTCTAAGGGTATTTCCGAGTAAGTATTCCAATTTTTAGCTAAAAAATGATCGTAAAAAATATCAATAATTACGCCATCGTAATGGCGATAGCGTTCGTGTAATCGTCTTTTACTTTTTCTTACAATATCATGAGTGTCGGTAAAAGTATCTATTTGACGGTGTAAAATAATTCCTTTTTTTATTTCTTCTTCAAAGTGAGAAAATTTATTCCCTTTAATGTGATCGGCTATAAAATTACCAATCATTAATTTAGTATTGCTACCAGATAAATATAAATGCGCTAAAAAATTCATTTTATAAATGTAAACAAAAAACCACAACTTGTAAGTTGTGGTTTTTTATTAATGCACAAAAAAAGTTTTTCTTAATGATATGGGTTTTCCTTTTTGAGAAAAACCTTCAATTTCAATAACAAACTCTCCAGTAACATCTGAGGAGTAGAATACTACTTTATTAGATTTTAAAATAGGATTCCAGTATAGTTGAGTTCTAAAATCAGGTATTCTTTTATTGTTTGTTCTGTTATGCTGTTGAAAAAAATATTTTTTCTTATTTTGTACAGGTAAAATGTCAAACTCTTTTATGTTTTTTGATTGAGGTGTGTAATCTCCATTAAAAGTATCTATAGTTACAACACCTTGATATAATTGATTTCCATAAAAATAATCTTCAGTTATTACTGACACTGTTTTTATATTGTAGGTGTCGTATTCAATAAAGTAATTATGATTAGGTATAATATGATTATCTACTATTAATAATGATGATAAATAGTTTTTATTACTTAAATAATTTCGAGTTCTTACACGTATTTTATTGTCACTTGTAACCCATAAATCTTTTGTGATTTCAGTAAAAGTTTCTTTAACAGTTTTAAATCTTTTATAATCGTCTAAATTATAAACAGTTTTTAAGTTTTTGAAAAGTGAATCTTTTTTTTGAATTTTAATTATAGAGTCTCTTTTAACATTATAATATGCGTTTTCTATCTGTGTAAATAAACTTCTTTGTTTAATTGTTTCAATAATATTGTTATCGAATTTAATTTTAGGAAAGTTCTTATATTTTTTTTCAATAAGATTGTTATTATTGATTTTTACAACATAATTATTGATGTTGTGATCTAGCATTTGTAATATAATTTTGGTAGAGTTTAAGTTTTTAATATTAAAATAAAATTCACCAAATTTATTTGTAATTGCAGTTTTAGTAACTTTATTACCGTTTTTTACAGATAAAGTTAGTTTAATATTTGATACCGAATTTAAAGAATCGAGAGTAAAAACTTGACCTTTTATCAAAGAACCTCTGAGTTCAGGTAAATAAAAGTATTTACTGTTTTTTTTGTTGTAAGATTTTTTAGGTAAAGAGGTTACATTTTTTTTGAGAGGTAGACTGTTAATTGTTTTTTTTCTCACAGAAACAGAAAAGTTATTGTAGTTGTTTTTAATTAAATTAGAAAAATCAAAAGTAATTTTTTCTCTTTTACCATAAGTGTTTGTTTTTTCTTTATTTAGAAGTGTAAGAGAATCTTTTTCTAGATTATTTATAGAAAATGATTGTTTTGTTTTATTGATTTCGGTATTTTTAGAATAAGGGTTTACGATGTAAAGGTTATCTTCATAAAAATTTTGAGTGTTTTTCATCCAATTAGTGTATGAAATTAATTTATATGTTCCTGTTTCAATATCAGTATTTATAAAAACATCACCATAACCAACACCGTTTTTAATTGATGTTTTTTGTTTAAATACTGTTTTGTTATTAGAATCTATTAATTCTAAATAAGCAATTTTACTAAAAGTAGAAAAAGTTTTATCCTCTTGAGTTAAACAGTATATTTTGTAGTATAATTTTTCACCAGTAAGAAGAAAATTTGAATTTACATGTACAAATATATTTTCATTAATGAATTTATTTGTGGTTAAAGGCTTTTGCGGCTCTTGAGATTGAGCTGTTGTTGTTATAAAAGAAATAAGTATTGCAATTAAAATTGTTTTTTTCATTATGTCTCGAGTTAGTCTATCCAGAAAGATGGTTTGCTTGTTTCACCTAAGTAGGTGCAGTCACCACATGGTTTACTAATTAATTTATAAGGCGAACTTGGATTAGCTGTTATTCCTGAAAATAAGTAGTTATTACTGTCTATAGCTGATATTAGAGGGGAGCCAGAAAAAGGATCTATCTTTTCAGGGGTAATTATGTCACAATATTCTTCTCCTGGATAAATGTATTTTTCGTCAGTTAAATCTTCCCTGTTGATAAAAATTCTTTTTGAAGAAACAGCTGATACTTGAAATAACCCTATTGCTTTGTTATCAGGGTTTGTGTTAGAACTTATATTGTTAGGAATGGTACCAACTTGAATTTGAGAAAAAATTTCAGTAGGATTTGAAAATTTTTTTACTAGCTTATAGTAATTATAGCTTTTCTCATTTAAAACGTATTCTTTAATAAGTATACTATATCTTAAAGACCATGCTCTATCAAGTATTGACTTACTTTTAATAACATAATTTGTTAATTGAGGTGATTCAGCTATTATTATGTTTGTGGGCTGTTTGTTAACATAGCAGTATTTAGGATCTGGATTAGGGATTAAATCAAACTGAAAAGGAAAATCTCTTGAGACTACTATTGCTTTTTGAGGATTCCAAGAAAAAGGTGTAATTTTATAAGTCTCATGATATTCAAAGCGGTAATATTTATTAGTATCATTTGTGTAGGAGTTATTTATGCTTATTTTTACTTCTTTATCTTCTGTTTCATTTTGTGAAGTTTTTATTTCTATATTTTCTAAAGATACAGTTTCGGTTAGTTTTTCAGGGGTAGAACTATAATTTTCTCCGTTTTGAGTTTCTATCTTTAATGTATAACTTTTGTCAGGAATCGCATTAAATTGATTAATTGATTGGTATTCTCCATCATTTAATTCTTTAAATTGGTAGACGTTTTGAGAGTCATCAATTATTGAAATGCGAGCATTTTTTTCAGGACTTATACCTGTCGAATCTATTTTTGTTGTTCTTGACAGCTTTATGATTTGGTTTTTTAATTCATTAGTAATAATAGCATTAACAACTAACTTGCTCTCATGGGCAATATCTTTGATTTCAAAAGGCTCAACACAACTAGTAATCATCACTATTACTGTTATAAAGAACCATTTATTTTTATTTTTCATAGTTAAAATTTAAAGTTGTATGTTATTGTAGGTATTGGTGTTGAAAAAATAGAGCTTTTATATCCGTTAACTTTTCCATTTTTAGTTTCAAAATAAATTGAATAAGGATTGTTTCTCCCTAGAACATTATAAACTGATATGTTCCAAAAACTATGTCCAAGTTTTTTTATTTTATGGTTACCTTCTATGTTAAAACCAATATCTAGCCTGTAATAGTCTGGTATTCTAAATTGATTTCTATTACTATATGTTAATAGCTCAATGCCTTGATGTACATACTTTCCTGTTGGGTAGGTAATAGGTCTTCCTGTTTGATAGGTGAAATTACTAGAGAAACTATATCTTTCAGTAAGTTTGTAATTTAAAACAATATTAAAGTCATGAGGTTTGTCGTAGTTTGTAGGAAAAAACTTTCCTCCATTAACAGTCTCTTCTGAAAAATCACTTTTTAGTTGGATAAGGGATTTTGAATAACTATAACCTAGCCAGCCATTTAGTTTTCCTTTGTTTTTTTTAATTAAAAATTCGGCACCATAGGACTTTCCTGCTCCTTGTAAGACTTCTTTTTCTACTGTTTCATTTAATAAAAGATTTGCTCCTATTTTATAATCTAGTAGGTTCTTGTATTTTTTATAATATCCTTCAATACTAACCTCATAATTATTACCATTTATATTTTTAAAAATTCCAAATGTTGTTTGTATTCCTTCTTGCGGTTTAATATTTGTATCTGAAAGCCTCCAAGTATCCATAGGACTAGCCGAGGTGTTGTTATTTAGTCTATGTATGTATTGGAATGATTTGTTAAAACTAGCTTTTAAGGATAGATCATTGGTTAAAGAATATCTCCCTGATAATCTATAGCTTAATCCTTGATATTTTTTGAAAATTTCATTCTTGTTGTATTCTTTAATTTCAATTAAATTTGAAGGGTTTTTAGGAGTACTTTCTTTATAGATTCTTTGTTTTGAACTCCCCAATGCCAAGTATTGTGAAAAACGCAAACCTAAATTAATAGTAAGTTTTTTATTTAAAGTTATTTCATCTGATAAGAATAAACCATTTTCAATAGCTTTTTCGTTTGGTATACTAAGTGAGGTTATGGTGGATTTATTATTATTTGGAACTATAGTTCCTGGAGAAATATTATATAATTTAGTTTCCAAACCATAATCAAAGCTGTGCTTTTTTGAGTGTATGTATTTTAGTTTAAGTTTTAGTCCCGTTTCATTAATTCTATAATTAAGATCATAACCTTTTGTTGTTTCATCATTTTCGTAATTTATATCAAATGAATATGTACTGTTAGATAAAATTAAATTTCCTTTATTCTTGTCATTAAATAGATGGAACCAATTAAAGGAAATGCTAGAATTATTATACTTATTTATTGTGTCAGAAGATATTTGGTATTTATCTTTACTGTAATATCCTGTTAGTTTTATGTTATTATTGCTGTTGATTTTGTGTTTGTACTTGGCTATTAAATCAAAAAAAGAAACATTACTATTATTTAATTTATCATTGTCAACTGTGTTTAAAATCCAATCAGAATAAGTGCTTCTTGCACCAAGTATCAATCCAGATTTATTTTTAAATATAGGTAAATCAATATTAAGATTACCAGTAACAGGCCCTATAGATGCTTCTCCTTTAAATTTTTTTGTGTTAGGATCTTTTGTGGTGATATCAAAAACAGAAGATAACCTTCCTCCATATTCGGTAGGTGTATTTCCTTTGTATATTTTTAGGCTGTGGGTTGTAAATGGATTAATAGCAGAAAAGAGTCCCAGGAAATGGGTAGGGTTGTATATCGTAGCATTATCTAATAAAAATAAATTTTGATCAACCTTACCTCCTCTTACGTTTACACCTTCAGATCCTTCACCCGAAGATTTTATGCCGGGTAATGTTGCGGCTACTTTTAAAAGATCTCTTTCTCCTAAAACTAAAGGTATTTTTTTTATGTTTTGAGCTTTAATTTGAGTAATTCCAGAAATAGTTTGTTTTATGTTTTTATTTAAATTTCCATCGATAATAACTTCATCTAAGTGTTCGGAATTTTCGGAAATAGATAAATTTAAAACTCCATTGTTGTAAATTATTAAATCTTTAACAGTACTGTTAAACCCAATAATATGAGTTTCTATTTTGTTTTTTCCATAAGGTAACTTTAAACTATAAAAACCATTTATATCTGTTGTTGTATATAAGTTTTTAGATTTCTCTAAAATAGTAACATTATTTAGAGGGCTATCGTTTTTGTTGTTTTTAATAAAACCAGTTAACAAGTATTTTTTTTGTTTTAGATTACTTTCTTTCCCAATTTTTATGAGATTTTTATTATTATTTTTTAAGTTGACAAAAACAGGTGAGCGGTTTGTGTTTTTAGAAGTTTCGTAAACAGTTTTTTTAATTAAATTCCCATTAGTTAGTATTATTTTAGAACTGTCTAAAATAAAGTAGTTTATAGGGCTGTCTTTAAAAATAAAATTTAAGATTTCAGATATTTTTGAGTTAGTAAAAGAAGTATCTATTCTCTTCTTGTCAAACCATTCTTCTATGTAGTAAAAATGATAATCTGTTTTTGATTCTATTAGGTTTAAGCATTCTTTTTTATTCAGATTATTAAAGGTTATAGATATTTTTTCTGTGTTTTGTTGAGGTAAAACGGTTGCGAAATTGAAGAAAAGAATAATGAATAGAGTGTTTTTCATAGCGGTATTTATTCCTTATATTGATTTAGCTAAAAGTAAAGCCATAAGGTTTTTAATAAGTTTATTTTTTTGTAAAAAATCATTCTTTTTGTAAAATGTTTTTATTTTTTTTCTATTTTCAGGAAATAACTTAATAAAATCCTTTTTAGATTTTATTAAATAGTATTTTTTTTTGTAATAAAGTATATCACCATCTTCTTCTTTTTCAAAAACATAATAAGTTTTATTCACTCCCATTTTTTCTATTTTCTTTTTTTTATGTTTTTTGTAAATAGAAAATAATTTATCAGTAAATATCTCTTCAAGAAAACCAAATTCATTAGTGTTTATGAAATTTTTGTTTTTAATGTAAAAATTAGATATAAATTCTTTTTCAAGAAGAATGGCTTTGTTTTCTTTATTACTATTGATATTTAGTATAATTAAATCATCAATTAAATCATATTTTATTTTAACCTTATAAAAAGTTTCGTTTTTGTAGGTTATATTACCGTCTGAAAAATAATTAGAAAGAAAGTAGTTGTGATTATTTTTCGAGTTTCTATGTTTTTCTTTATAGACTACCCCATATGTTAAATCTGTATTAGATATTCCAATTTTTTGATCAAATGAAGTGTAAAAAGAATTTATGTTTTGAGAATATATATTGGTGAATTTAATTACAAGGAAAATGAATACAGAAAGTATTTTATTTTTCATTTATAGCGAATTTTAATTAAAATTTTTGTTATAAACATAGTTAATTTTTTATTATAATTGTTTTTTTTAATACTTTTTTTTATTTTTTATTTTTTTTGCAGGTCTTTGATTCTTTTTTTTTAATAAGTATTTACTGTAGGTTTAAAGAATAATATTATTCTTGATTGAAAAAAAAACCACAACTTGTAAGTTGTGGTTTTAAATTTTTTTAAGCTAAATATTAGTTTTTAATAGGGATGTTTTTTAAAATCTCTAATAAAAATTTCCAGTATTTTTGAGTAGATGAAATTTGTGCGCGCTCATCAGGTGAGTGTGCTCCTTTAATATTAGGACCAAAAGAAACCATGTCCATATCAGGGTAATTTTGACCTAAAATTCCACATTCTAAACCAGCATGACAAGCTGCTACATTTGCTTTTTCGCCATGTAATTCTTCATATAACTTAGAAACAGTTTTTAAAATTTCAGAATTTACGTTTGGTAACCATCCAGGGTAAGAACCCGAAAATTCTACCTCAAAACCTGCTAATTCAAATACGGCACGTAATGAGTTTGCTAAATCCCATTTATTAGTTTCTGAAGATGAACGTGTTAAGCACCCTATTTTAATGGCACCGTCTTTTACAATAATACGAGCAATGTTGTTTGAGGTTTCTACCAAACCTTCAATATCAGGGCTCATTCTATAAACACCATTTAAAGCGCCGTAAATAGCTTTAATTAATCCTTCTTGAACACCTAAATCCATTACTTTTGCAGGAGCATCAATTGTTGTTAATTCAATTGATAAATTAGGTTCTAATGTTGAAAATTCAGCTTTAATACTGTTTATTAATTCTTGAATTTCAAACAAAAATGGTTCTTTTGAAGCGGTATCAATAACTACGTTAGCAAAACTTTCACGAGGAATCGCATTTCGTAAACTCCCTCCGTTTATTTCGGTAACGCGTAATCCGAAGTTTGTAAAGCCATCAAATAATAAACGGTTCATTATTTTGTTAGCATTACCTAAGCCTTTAATAATATCCATTCCAGAATGCCCACCGCTTAAACCTGTAACAGCAATTTGAAATGCAGTAATATTATCAGGAGTAGTTTCTTCTTTGTAAGTTCTTGTAGCAGTAACATCTACACCACCAGCACATCCCATACCAATTTCATCATCTTCTTCAGTGTCCAAATTTAATAAAATTTCACCTTTTAAAATGCCTCCTTCTAATCCCATGGCACCTGTCATACCAGTTTCTTCGTCAATAGTAAATAAAGCTTCAATAGCAGGGTGTGCAATATCGGTAGCTTCTAAAACAGCCATGATTGAGGCTACACCTAAACCATTATCTGCCCCTAAAGTGGTTCCGTCTGCTTTTACCCAGTCGCCATCAACAAACATTTTAATTCCTTCTTTATCAAAATCAAAAATAGTGTCGGAATTTTTTTGATGTACCATATCTAAATGGCTCTGCATTACAATGGTTTTACGATTTTCCATTCCGGCAGAAGCAGGTTTACATATAATAACGTTTCCAACTTTATCAACCATGGTTTCAAGATTGAGGTTTTTACCAAAATCCACCATAAACTGAATAACTCTTTCTTCTTTTTTTGATGGACGAGGCACTGCGTTTAAAAGTGCAAAATTCTTCCAAACAGCTTTAGGTTCTATGTTTTTAATGTCTGAATTCATTGTTAAATGTTTGTTTAAATTTTAAAGTACGAAGATACTTTTTTTAATTGCAGAACGATAGCTCAAAGAGTGATTAATTAACGAGTGTTTTTTATAAGCTAATTGATGCGTTGTGTATTGCTGTTTGCTAATTGAAAAATTGTAAATTCGCGTCATGGATTTTTCATCAAAAATATTAGAAAATGCGGTAAATGAAGTAAGCAGATTACCAGGGATTGGTAAGCGAACAGCACTTCGTTTGGTGTTACATTTATTAAAGCAGCCTAAAGAAAACACTACATTTTTAGCAAAAGCTTTAACAAGTTTACGGAACGATGTAAAATCGTGTGCAAAGTGTCATAATATTTCTGACACCGTTTTATGTGATATTTGTAATAACTCCAATAGAAATATAGAAATAGTTTGTGTGGTAGAGGATATTAGAGATGTGATGGCGATTGAAAATACGGCACAATTTAGAGGTGTGTATCATGTATTAGGAGGTAAGATATCGCCTATTGAAGGAATTGGGCCACAAAACTTACAAATAGATTCTTTAGTGAATAAAGTAAAAGAAGGTGAGGTAAAAGAGTTGATTTTTGCTTTAAGTTCTACAATGGAAGGGGATACAACCAATTTTTATATTTTTAAACAGATAGAAAAATATAATATTACAACATCAACTATTGCTCGAGGAATTTCAGTGGGGGATGAGTTGGAGTATGCGGATGAGGTTACTTTGGGTAGAAGTATTGTTAATAGGATTCCTTTTGAGCAGGCGATAAAAGGATAATTAAAAAAAAGCGAAGTTTTAAAACTTCGCTTTTTTTATTATGTTAATGAGAAAGGAGGTGATGTTTATTTTCTTTTGTAAGTAATTATTTCAACTGTTCCATCATCATCAGTTTCGTTAAAAGAAAAAGTGTTGTTGTTGTTTGTAAAAGTTACTTTATTAACACTCTCTTTTGTACTCCCATCTTGAGTTATACCGTAGTTTCCTCCACTTCTATTAATCCAAGTACCTTTGTTAGTGTTTTCTAGTTCGCATTTATCATCAATGAGTTCGTAGTGGTCGTTTATAAAATTTCCGTTTTCAAGAATAGTAAGTGTAGTTTTTTGTGAGCATTCATCAACTTCTGTTCCATCTACAGCAGAAAATGACCAAGTTCCGATAAAAGGATCTAAATTATCATCATTGCTAGAACAAGATATTAAGGTTAAGATAGTAATAGATAAAATAAGTAATCTTTTCATGATTTATAATTAAAAAATTTAAGCGACTAAAGTATAATTAATTATCAAGTTTTTCATCCTCTTCAATCAAATCTTTTTCAAACTTATCCCAAGATTTTTTTGCTCTTACTTTTTTGTAAAAACGAATTCCTATCATTAGTAATATTCCAAAAAGAATAATACCAACAACACCCCAAATCCAATTAATAGCACTTTTTAAAACAACTAAAAATACTACGGCAAACAGAATTACAGTGGGTGCTTCGTTAAATATTCTCAGTTTTGTCGGCGAATAGTTGATTTTATCGTTTTGTAATTCTTTATATATTTTGTGGCAAAATCCGTGGTAAAAATATAAAGCTAAAACAAATGCTAGTTTTATATGCATCCAAGGCATTTCTAGATAAACAGGATTTTTATAAAGCATCCAAAAGGCAAAAAAACTTGCCAAAATTGCTGATGGCCATGTAATAATATACCACAAGCGTTTTGTCATTAATTTGTACTGGGTTTGTAAAATAGTTTTAGCGGGGTCGTCTTTTTTTTCAGCTTCTACATGGTAAATAAACAACCTACCGATATAAAATAAACCAGCAAACCAGGTGACTACAAAAATAATATGCAATGCTTTTACGTATAAAAAATCCATTTTTTTCTATTTAAAACTTATTTATTGTTAAAGTTTTGAGGAAAATCGAAGGTTTAATTAAATAAAGTTATCAATATAAATTTTTTCATTCCTCAAAAAAATACTCGAACTGACAATCGTTTTTTATTTAGAAAAATGCGCTAAATGATATTTGTATGTCACCTCGAGTGATTTCGATATTTCTCGAAATTGTATCGAGAAGTTATTCTAAAATTTATTGATCCATCCAGCTAAAACATCAACCCAATCGTCATTATCGTTTATGCATGGAACTGTATGAAATTCTTCTCCACCTGCTTCTAAAAACTCTTCTTTTCCTTCCATGGCAATTTCTTCTAGCGTTTCTAGGCAATCAGAAACAAAAGCCGGGGTAACAATGGCTAATTTTTTAACACCTTCTTTTTCGGCTTTATTTACAATTGTTCTGTCGGTATAAGGTTGTAACCAAGGATCAACGCCTAAGCGAGATTGAAAAGAGGTTGAAACGGTGTTTTCATCTAAGCCTAATTCAGCAATTACATTTTTTGTAGTTTGATAACATTGATGGCGATAACAATATTCATGCGCTTTTGAAGATGTGTTACAGCATGTTAAATTTCCTGCTTCAGGATTACAATGAGATTTAGTAATGTCAGATTTTCGGATATGACGTTCTGGAACACCGTGATAAGAAAATAAGATGTGATCGTAATCTTTATCAGCTAAATAACTTTTGATACTTTTTGCTAGTACTTTAATATATTCAGGCTTTTTGTAAAAAGCAGGAACATCAGTGATTTTTATATTCGGGAAAAACTCCTTTTGTAATTTATCAGCCAAAACTACAATTGTTTCAGTAGTTGCCATAGCAAACTGAGGGTATAGCGGAACTAACATTACTTCGGTAACACCTTTGTCGTGTAATTCTTGTAGTCCTTTTTTTATGGTCATACTACCATAGCGCATGGCTAAAGCAACAGGTAAATCGGTTTTTTGCTGAACTTTGTTTTGTAATCTTTCTGATAAAACGATTAACGGAGAGCCGTCTTTCCACCATATTTTTTTATAGGCAGCGGCAGATTTTTTAGGTCTTGTGTTTAATATGATTCCTTTAACTAAAAATGAACGAAACCAATAAGGAACATCAATTACGCGTTCATCCATTAAAAATTCACCTAAATATTTTTTAACATCTTTTGGATCTGTACTTTCAGGAGATCCTAAGTTTACTAATAAAGCTCCTTTCATTCTTTCTATTTATATATCTATTACGAGTAAAGTGATTTTATCTTAAAATTACTCTACAATGTTTATAGTATTATTTTTTATTTAATTGATTTGTTGTTTCATATAAAGCAATACTTAAACTATGTATTACATTCATTGATGAGTTACGGCCGTACATAGGTATAGCAACAGTAGCGTCTACTAGGTTTATGTTTTCAATACCATTTCTTTCACTACCCAAAAGTAAAACTATTTTTTCTTTTGAAGTAAAATCAAAATCTTGAATTCTTATACTTTCATCAGCAATTTCAATACCTATAATAGTATTCCCTTCTTCTTTTAATTTATTAATTAGTAAATTGAAATCAGTATATATTTCATGTTTAACTTGAGTATCTGTGTTTCGAGCGGTACGTTTTACATTTCTATTTTCAATAGATGGAGAACTTTCGTGTAAAAATATTTTATTTACACCAAAACTTTCTGAAATACGAAAACACATACCAATATTTTCAGGAGTACGAATAGCATCACAAACAATTGTTATAGGGAATTGTTGTTGCTTATTTTCTATATCGTAATGAGTAAGTTGCTTCATAGTTTTTTAGTTGGCTTGTAAAGATATTACGTATTGTTTTGGTGTGGTGCCAAATTTCTTTTTAAAGGCTGCAATAAAATGACTAGACGTGCTGTAGCCAACTTGTAAGCCAACTTCGTTTACGTTAAATTGATTACTTTCTAAAAGTTTACGAGCATGTTCCATTTTATAATCAAACAAAAAACTGTAAACAGTATCGCCATATATTTGTTTAAAACCTTCTTTTAATTTTTTTAAATTTAAGCCAACTTCATTTGCTAATTCTTGTAAGGTTGGAGGTTCACTCATTTTTGAAATAATAATATCCTTCGCTTGTCTTATTTTTAGCACTTCTCTATCATCTACTAAAAATGGGCAGTATTCACTGTCGGTATTTTCGCCAGTATCAAAATGTAAACTTAATAATTCGTACGTTTTTCCTTTTATGTACAAATCTCTCATCGAACTATGGTTTTTAGCAGTTAATATTTGTTGTAAAACCATTAATGAGTTTGAGTTGATGGGAGTATTGTCGTAATATTTTTTATTTTTATTATCATCACTTAAAAAAGGAATATAACTTGCTTCTTTTGAAAAAAGAGAATGAAATTTTTCGATAGAAATAATTATTGAAACCAAGGATGTTTTAGGAAGTATTTCTAAGTTAATAGGAAGATTTTGCTGAGGGTTGTATAAAAATATTGAATGTTTATCTAGTACATTAAATGTGTACACGTTATTATTAAAATGAAATTTACAATTTCCTTTTACGCAATAATGTAGTTGAATGTATGAGTTATCTATGTCTTTTTTAAAAAGCTCAGTTTTAGTAGTGTTGTTTTGAAATTTCAAAACAAAAAAACCTTTTTCTAATAGTATTTCTCTAAATGTACTTTCTGCGATGTTTTTTGACATATATCAAAATGTAATTAAAAATATTTTATTTAGAATAGTTCTAAATTGAAATATCTTTTATAGTTGATTTTACTGCAAAAATACACTTTATCTGTGTTTTAGAGGTCTTTTTTTTATAAAAAACAGATAGCGACATTAAAAGTTCTTTAAGCGACATTTTTATTTATTTAATCTTTTTATTTTTGACCGACTTTATTGATGAAGACTTAATGGTAGCAGATAAACATAGTAAGAATTTATATAATATAGGGGTTAGCTATAAAAAAGCAGATGCAACTATAAGAGGAAAGTTTAGTATTTCTAAAGAAAACCAAGTAAAACTTTTAGAAGAAGCAAAAAAAAATGGAGCAGATGGTATTTTTGTGTTGTCTACTTGTAATAGAACTGAAATTACAGGTTTTGCTGAACATCCATTTCAATTAATTAGTTTGCTTTGTAAATATTCAAACGGAGCTGTTGAAGAATTTGCCGAAGTTTCAAATGTCTATAAAAATAAAGAAGCTATTAACCATTTGTTTAGAATGGGAACAGGTTTAGATAGTCAAATTTTAGGCGATTATGAAATTGTTGGTCAGTTACGCCAAGCATTTAAATTAGCAAAAGAGTTAGGTACCACCAATGCTTATTTTGAGCGTTTGTTAAACCATGTAATGCAGGCAAGCAAGCGTGTAAAAAACGAAACAAGGTTAAGCTCAGGAACCACTTCAGTTTCATATGCTGCAGTACAGTATATTATTAAAAACTTACCAGATTATAATTCTAAAAACATATTAGTTTTTGGTTTAGGTAAAATGGGAAAACATACCTGTAAAAATTTAGCAGAATATACACAAAACAAAACGGTAAGTTTAATTAATAGAACAGAAGAAAAAACCACCGTTTTTGTTAAAGAGCATCCTTCAATATCAAAAGCAAAATTTGAAAATTTAAATAAAGAAATTGCTAATGCCGATGTTTTAATTGTTTCAACAGGAGCATCAGAAGCAACAATTAAAAGAGAACATATTTTAACAAATAGAGAGCTTTTAATTTTAGATTTATCAATGCCGGCAAACGTTTCAAAAGAAGTAGCAGATTTAAAAAATGTTACTTTAGTAAATGTTGATGAGTTATCAAAAATTACTGATGAAACATTGGCTATTCGCCAACAAGAAATTCCAACAGCCGAAAGTATCATTGAAACACATAAAGAAGAGTTTAATGAGTGGTTAAATCATAGGAAATTTACCCCAGCTATTACAGCGTTAAAAGAATCGTTACAAACAATTCAACAACACGAAATAGCCTTTCATAAGAAAAAAATAAAAGATTTTGATGAATCTCAAGCAGAAGTAATCACATCAAGATTCATTCAAAAAATAACTACACAGTTTGTAAAACACTTAAAAGCCGAAGAAACATCAGTAAACAATAGTATTGAAGTAATGGCAAAAGTGTTTGGCGCAAATTTAGAAACTATCCATGCAGAAGACAATTAGAATAGGTACACGTGATAGCCAATTGGCTATGTGGCAAGCAAACAAAGTTCGTAAAGAATTAGAAGAGTTAGAGTATGAGTGCGAAATAGTTCCGATAAAATCTACAGGAGACCTTGTTTTAGACAAACCTTTGTATGAATTAGGAATAACAGGAATATTTACCAAAAATTTAGATATCGCCATGTTAAATGGAGATATTGATATCGCAGTACATTCTTTAAAAGATGTTCCTACAGTTTTACCAGAAGGAATTATACAAGCAGCCGTTTTAAAACGAGCAAATTACAACGATATTTTAGTGTTAAAAGATAACGAAGAATTTTTTGGGCAACCAAACGGAGTTATCGCTACCGGTAGTTTACGTAGACGTGCACAATGGTTAAATCGTTATCCAACACACAAAGTTGTTGATTTAAGAGGAAACGTAAATACACGTTTGCAAAAGTTAGAAGATAACGAATGGAACGGTGCTGTTTTTGCAGCCGCAGGATTAGAACGAATAGGTAAACGACCAGCAGGAGCAATTAACTTACCATGGATGATTCCGGCACCAGCACAAGGAGCAATTATGATTACAGCTTTGGCTGATGATAACTTTTCTAAAGATGCTTGTGAGCAATTAAATCACTACGAAACACAAGTTTGTGTAGGTATTGAGCGTGAATTTTTAAACCTTTTAGAAGGAGGGTGTACTGCGCCAATAGGAGCTTTAGCTTACGTTGACCCTAAAACCGAAGAGATAAACTTTAAAGGTTTATTGTTAAGTAAAGACGGTAAAAAGAAAATATCAGTTACTAAAAATGCTAAAATGGGGCGCCACCGTTATTTAGCAAAAGATTGTGCTGATTATGTAATTAATAGAGGCGGAAAAGAATTAATGGCAGAAGATGAAGTAATTGAAAAAGATTTTTCTATTTACTCAACTAAAAAACTATCAGAAATTCAAAAGAAACTATTACCAAGCTCAATAGGAGTTGAAGATAGTGATTTTATTAAAGTACGTTTTAATAGAATTGCACCTAAGGTAATAAAAAAAGAAATTGAAAATGTTATTATTACCAGTAAAAATGGAGTAGAAGCAATAGCAAATTCTTTTACAGCGGATGAATTAAAATTCAAAAATATATATTGTGTTGGTCGTAGAACTAAAAAGTTAATCGAACAAAAAATAGGAAGCGTTGTTAAGTCTGAAAGAAATGCAGAAAAGTTGGCTGCATATCTATCAAAAGAAATTAAAGGAAAAGAAGTAACTTATTTTTGTAGCGACTTACGATTAGATACTTTACCAAATGTTTTAAAAGTCAACGGTATTAAAGTTAACGAAGTTGAAGCCTACAAAACAATGTATAGTCCATCTAAAGTAGCTGATACAGTAAATGGAGTCTTGTTTTACAGTCCATCTACAGTTGAAAGTTATTTAGAAAAAAATACTACAGATAAAGTAGCTTTTTGTATTGGTGAAAGTACCGCTAAAGAAGCACGTAAACACTTTAAAAATGTAAAAGTGGCTAATTTACCAACGGTAGAAAGTGTTATAGAATTAGTAAACTTACATTTTGTAAAAGAATAATGTAACGCTGAATTTAATTTAGTATCACAAGTTATAATTATGTTTAGAACAAGAAGACTTAGAAAAACAGAAGGAGTTCGCAGATTGGTAAGAGAAACCAAATTATCTGTTGACGATTTCGTGTATCCTTTATTTATTGAAGAAGGAGAAAATATAAAAACTGAAATTGCTTCCATGCCAGGGATTTTCAGATATTCCTTAGATTTAATTGCTGAAGAATTAGAAGAAATAGTAGCGTTAAATATTCCGGCAGTAATGCTTTTTGGCGTTCCTTCAACAAAAGATGAAATAGGAACAGAAACTTGGAATGATAACGGAATTATGCAACAAGCAATCCGATTTATCAAAAAAAACTATCCAAGTTTGTATGTTATTACTGATGTTTGTTTTTGTGAATATACAAGTCACGGGCATTGTGGAGTTATTCATAATAACGATGTAGATAATGATGCAACTATTGTAAATTTAGCAAAACAAGCAGTTTCTCATGCCAAAGCAGGCGCAGATATGTTAGCACCTTCTGGTATGATGGATGGTATAGTAGCTATGCTTAGAGAATCGTTAGATAATACTGGTTTTGTAGATTTACCAATTATGGCATATTCGGTAAAATATGCATCGTCATATTACGGGCCGTTTAGAGAAGCGGTAGATTCTACTCCAAGCTTTGGAGATAGAAGAACCTATCAAATGGATGCAGCTAATAGAGATGAAGCCATAAGAAGAGCAACTTTTGACGATCAAGAAGGAGCTGATGTTTTAATAGTAAAACCAGCTTTATCGTATTTAGATATTATTAGAGATTTAAAAAATAATTTTGACAGGCCAATTGCATGTTATAATGTAAGTGGTGAATATGCAATGGTAAAAGCAGCAGCTGAAAAAGGTTGGATTGATGGAGAAAGAGTAATGATGGAAACATTATTATCAATGAAAAGAGCAGGAGCTAATATTATTATTACCTATTTTGCTAAAGAAGCAGCTAAAGTATTATTAAATAAATAACGTCATTGCGAGGAAGAATGACGAAGTAATCTTATTATTAATATGCAGATTGCTTCATTACATTCGCAATGACAGAAAGCATATAGAAATATGGAATTCAAAAAATCAAAAAAATTATATAAAAAAGGATTGGTTAATCTTGTAGGAGCTGTAAATTCTCCTGTAAGGGCGTTTTCTTCGGTAGGCGGTAATCCATTATTTATAAAAAAAGCAAAAGGTAGTAAGATTACCGATGTAGATAATAATACTTATGTAGATTTAGTATTGTCATACGGACCAATGATTTTAGGACACCGTCATAAAAAAGTACAAAAAGCAATTACCAAAGCATTAAAAAACGGATATTCTTTTGGAGCTTCAACTGAAAACGAAATTAAATTAGCAAAAATAGTTTGTGAAGCTTTTCCGGGAATGGATAAAGTTCGTTTTGTAAACTCAGGTACAGAAGCTGTTTTAAGTGGAATTAGACTTGCTAGAGCTTATACAGGTAAAGATAAAATTATAAAATTTGCTGGTTGTTACCACGGACATCAGGATGCATTATTAGTAGCAGCAGGTTCAGGATTAGCAACTTTAAGCTTACCTGGAAGTAAAGGTGTACCAGAAGGTGCAGTAAAAAATACATTAATTGCAAATTATAACGATTTAGAAAGTGTAAAAGCACATTTTGAAGAACATGATGATATTGCAGGAGTTATTTTAGAACCAATTGCTGGTAATATGGGGGTGGTAATTCCACAAAATGATTTCTTAAAAGAATTAAAAACATATTTAGAGTCTAAAGGAGCATTGTTAATTATTGATGAGGTAATGACAGGTTTCCGTTCTAAATTTGGAGGAGCACAAGAGTTATTGGGAGTAGAAGCAGATATTACTTGTTTAGGTAAAGTTGTAGGAGGAGGTTTTCCCGTAGGAGCTTACGGTGCTCGTAATGAAATTATGGAAATGGTAGCTCCGTTAGGAGGAATGTATCAAGCAGGAACCTTAAGTGGTAACCCGATAGCAATGGCAGGAGGAATAGCAACTTTAACAGAGTTGAAAAAGCAAAATCCTTATGAAAAGTTCAATGAAATTGCTCAAATTATTGAAGTGTTTTTATTAGAATCATCTAAAAAATATGGCGTTGAAATTACAGTAAATAGATTTGGATCAATGATCAATCCATTTTTTACAAATGTTACAGTAACTAATTTTCAGCAAGCACAAACATCCGATACTAAAAAGTTTGCAACTTTCTTTTGGGAAATGATGCATAACGGAGTTTTCTTACCGCCATCTCAGTTTGAAGCATGGTTTTTATCATCAGCATTAACTGAAAAAGACCTACAAAAAATTGCTAAGGCAATTGATAAAGGAATGGAAGCAGTATCTAAAATGTAAAACAAACATATATGAAATTATTTTTCACCCTTTTTTTTAGTATTTTAATAAGTTCTTGTCCTAGTAACCAAGAAAAAGGTGAAATTACTTCTTTGTATAAAGGGAGTTTAGCTGGTGATGGTTCAGAAGGATTTATTAAAGAAAATTTGGTGATTAATTCTGTTGATAAATGGAAAGAATTTTTAACTATAATAGATGATACAAATACAATTTCTACAGAGTTTAAAAATTCAGTTGATTTTTCAAAAAATACTATTTTAGTAGCTATTGATGCTAAAAAAACAACAGGCGGATTTTCAGTAGAAATTTTAAATAAAATACAAAATAATGATAAGTTACAGGTAACGGTTTTATCAAAAGGACCAAAACCAACAGACATGGTTACTATGTCGCTTACCCAACCAATTCATATTGTTAAAATAAATAAAACAAACAAAGAAATAATCTTTGTAAACAAATAGCATGATAAAAAACGACTTATTTTTAAGAGCATTAAAAGGAGAAACTGTTGAGCGTCCACCAGTGTGGATGATGCGTCAAGCAGGAAGATATTTGCCAGAATTTATTGAAATCAGAAAAAAGTATGATTTTTTTACGCGTTGTAGAACTCCAGAGTTAGCATCAGAAATTACCGTACAACCTATTAGAAGATATGGTATGGATGCAGCTATTTTATTTTCTGATATTCTGGTAATTCCGCAAGCTATGAATATTGAGGTACAAATGAAACCAGACTTTGGACCTTATTTACCAAACCCAATTAGAGACCAAAAAGGATTAGATACAGTAATAGTACCTGATGTTAATGAAGAATTAGGTTATGTAATGGAAGCCATAAAAGCAACCAAAGAAAAACTAAATGATGAGGTGCCTTTAATAGGTTTTGCAGGATCTCCATGGACAATTTTATGTTATGTAGTACAAGGGCAAGGATCTAAAAATTTTGACAAAGCAAAAGAATTTTGTTTCACAAAACCAGTTTTGGCACACCAATTGCTTCAGAAGATAACAGATACCACAATTGCTTATTTAAAAGTAAAAGTTAAAGCAGGTGTAAATGCTGTTCAAGTTTTTGATTCATGGGGAGGAATGTTATCTCCAACCGATTATCAAGAATTTTCATGGCAGTATATCCAACAAATCATTGACGCATTAAAAGATGAGGCTCCAGTAATTGCTTTCGGTAAAGGATGTTGGTTCGCTTTAGATACAATGGCCAAGTCAGGCGCATCAGCATTGGGAGTAGATTGGACGTGCTCGGCAAGAAACGCTCGTTATTTAACAGGAGGGAACATTACTTTACAAGGTAATTTTGATCCTTCTAGGTTGTTGTCTCCACCTGCTGAAATTAAAAAAATGGTAAACCAAATGATAAATGAGTTTGGTAAAGATAAATATATTGTTAACTTAGGGCACGGAATTTTACCTAATATTCCGCTCGAAAATGCAAAAGCATTTATAGATGCGGTAAAAGAGTATAAAGTATAAAGCTGAACCCCCATAAAATATTAAAAATGAGAAAATTACTCCTTTTATTAACTTTAACCTTAACTATACAAAGTTTTTCACAAAAGAAAATATATTACAAAGATATTGTTGATGATTGCATATCTGTAGCTAGTAATGATGCTGCTATGTTAGATGATATTGTATATAATTGTATAAAAGATAAGCATATTTCTAATTACGATTTTACATCTATAGATGGCGAAACAATAAGTACAGATGCTATAGATATTCCTATTGTTTTATTAGCTGCAGCAACATGGTGTGCACCTTGTTGGGGAGAAATACCAGCATTAAATAAAATGGTTGAAAAATATGACGGTAAAGTAAAGTTTATTATGTTGTTTTGGGATACTGAAAAGGGTGCCAAAAGGATGGCAAAGAAATTAGATAAAAGAATATTTTTAGTAGCCTCTAAAGAACAAACAAAAAATAGATCAACAATAAGAACTTCTGGCTTTATTCATAAGTTAGATTATCCATCAACATATTTAATAACCGAAAATAAAAGAATTTTAAACTTTAAAAGAGGTGCCTTATCGCCAACAAAAAGTATGGGATGGGATGAGGTAAATAAAATTAATGAAGAAGAGTTAGATAAGTTTATCAAACCAGTTATTCAGTAATTTTAAATATTTATATATTAAACCTCTTTCTAATTAGAAAGAGGTTTTTTACTTGATAAAAATGATAAAAGACATACTAAAATCAATACGAGCTTATTTCGGAGCATTTCAATTAATAACAAAACTTAAATTATGGAAATACTTTATTATTCCAATGATAATAAGTGTATTGACAGCTGTTTTAATAGGGGTTTTGTCGTTTTCGTTATCAGATAATATCGGTAACTACCTTGCGAGTTTTTGGAGATGGGAGCAAGGAAAACAAACCTTTAGTGTAATTAGTACATTTTTTAGTGGGTTATTAATAATCGCGATTGGTTTACTTTTATATAAGCATATTATAATGGCTTTATCAGCTCCTTTTATGAGTCCTGTCTCAGAAAAAATTGAAGAATTTTTAATAGGGAAAAAAGAGTATCATCAAAAAACAACTTTTAAAGAACAATTAATAAGAGGAGTTAGAATAAATGTAAGGAATTTGTTTAGAGAGCTTTTTTTTACAATTCCTATTTTATTAATAAGTATAATACCTGTTATAGGCTTCTTTTCAACATTTTTATTATTTATAATACAATCATATTATGCGGGTTTTGGTAATATGGATTATACATTAGAGCGTCACTTTAAATATAAACAAAGTATTAATTTTGTAAAAAATAATAAAGGTTTAGCTATTGGAAACGGAATTATATTTATGCTGTTTTTGTTAGTACCCATAATAGGGGTTGTGCTAGTTTTACCTTTATCGGTAACAGCAGCCACTACCGAAACTATTAAGAATATAGAGCAAAAAAACATATAGAATAAGTATTTTTGCCTAACAAGAATTAAACAAATGAAAGATCAGTTTTATAACTACATTCAGCAATTACAAGACACTATAACAAAAAAGTTAGAAGAGATTGACGGTATTGCAAAGTTTAAAGAAGATAATTGGAAACGTGCCGAAGGTGGTGGTGGAAGAACTCGTGTGATTGAAAATGGTGCTATTTTTGAAAAAGGAGGTGTCAATATATCAAAAGTATTTGGCGAATTACCAGAAGCGTTACGTAAACAATTTGGTGTTGAAAGTGGCGATTTTTTTGCCTGCGGATTAAGTTTAGTATTGCATCCTAAAAACCCGTTTGTACCCACAGTGCACGCAAACTGGCGTTATTTTGAAATGTATGATGGTAATGGTAATATTGTTACTCAATGGTTTGGCGGAGGTCAAGATTTAACTCCTTATTATTTGTTTAATGAAGATGCAATGCATTTTCATACGGTATGTAAAACAGCTTGTGATAAACATAATGCTGATTTTTATCCAAAGTTTAAAGAAACCTGTGATAATTATTTTTGGAATGCTCACAGAAATGAAGCTAGAGGTATTGGAGGTTTGTTTTTTGATTATTTAAAAGAAACCTCGAATTTTTCAATGCAAGATAGGTATGATTTTGTAACAGAAGTTGGTAATAGTTTTTTAAACTCTTATGTGCCAATTGTAGAAAAAAGAAAAGATCTAACATATAAAAAAGAGCATAAAGACTGGCAAGAGGTACGAAGAGGTCGTTACGTTGAGTTTAATTTGGTACATGATAGAGGTACCTTATTTGGCTTAAAAACCAACGGTCGTATAGAAAGTATTTTAATGAGTTTGCCTCCGGTTGTTCAATGGGTTTATAATCAAGAGCCAAAAGAAGGGTCAGAAGAATTTAAGTTATTAGAGGTTTTAAAACAACCTAAAAATTGGCTGTAATTTTCTTAAACTATTTCCAAATAATATTTTTTTTGGTCATTTCATTTCGAATATTACGAACATGAAATAATTTAGCACGTAAAAGAAGTTTTCTACCACGAGTATTCCTAGTGTAAATAAGTAGCGATTTACCAAGGTTTTTATTCCAATGTTTTTGATACACTAAGACTTGTTTTTTACGAGCACTAAAAATAGTAGGGACGGGATAAAAATTCTGTGTTTTTAATTTGTTACGAAACCAATTGGTTTTTATAATTAAATATTTAGGGTTATCAATAGGCTGTAATATTTCATCAAGTGTGTTTATAAATAAGTTGCTTTCATATTTGCTAGCACCAGTAATTACACAACTAACATCACCCATAGTTAATGATTTTATTTTGATGTTAATTTCACTTTTTAGAGTAGTTATTTCGTTTATTTCATACAATGAGCTTAAAACGACCTGCGCTATTTTATCGATTTTTTTATGAATAAGACCATAGTGAAAATACATTTTTAAGGTTTTATATATTTTAAAACCAAAGGTTAATCCTAAAGTAGTTAACAAAGAATATATAAAATAATAAATCCCTTTAGATAATACTATATTGATGTTTTTGATAATGAATTGCGGAAAAAACAATGTAAGACTAATTAAAACTTCTAAAATTGAAAATTTAACAAAGTCTTTAAAATAAGCTGTTTTTTGTTTTAAAAAAACATTGTCTTTTTGATGATATATTTTTAATTCTTGCGCAACGTCTTTATTATAACGAACGGCATTTTTCCACTTATTACTTATTTGCAACCTATCTTTTGAAATTGATAAAGCTGTTTTATTTAAAGTATTGATATCTTCTTCAAAAATTGTATTTGGTAATGCTAAACGTTCAATTCCGTTAGAAATAATATTTTTTTCACTGTTATTTATTCCTATAAAAGCATCAAAACGTTTTTTTAAAACAGCTAAATCTTTACCTCCATAAATATCAGAAGTATCAATGCAAGCTAAATGCCAAATAAGTGCTGTTTTGTTAAGAGCTTTGGTATCAATTCTAATAGCTCTGCCTCGCATTTGGTTAGAACTAACAAATGAACCTACTACTGAAGCTAAAATTAAACTATTAATAGCTGGTGCATCCCATCCCTCACCTAATAACGATTTTGTGCCAATTAAAATTTTAATATGTCCTAATTGAAATAATTGAGTAATAGTTTTAACTAAACCGCTGTTTGAAGATGATTTAGATTGCAATATTATATATTCAGCATCTGATTTTAAAGGGATTTGCGTGTAGTTTGTTATCGAATCAATTAAATCTAATTTTGCAATACAATTACAATGTATAATAACTAAACTACCAGACAATACAGCTAAGTATTCTTTAGCATCAATTGTTTTTTTTAGGTGATGAAAAATAGGAACAACGCCCATTTTTTTGATGGTTTGTATATTATTTGAAGTAACATCAAGGTATTCTTTTCTTATATAATCGGCAAGTACAACACAACGTAAAGTATCTTTTAAATTAACTTGTTCTTGCTGTACTATAGCAACAATACTTTTTAATTTACTTGTACTATTACTAAGTGATTTATATAAAAAAGTACTTCCAATTAAATTAACTCTATTATTACTGAAGATGGATAATTTTCTCAGTTTTTTTTCTAAAAGATAAAGGTAATTTTCATGATTAATTAACTGCGTTCTATCAATAACAAGAATATGTTGTAAGAGTATTTCAATCCACGCATGTGTTATTTTTGGAAACTCAACTATTTCATCTTTTTCAAAGCCTAATAAGGTTAATTTTTCTTTAGAAATAAGTGTTTTGGCTTCATTTAAAAAAATAAGGATTGCTGAAAAAAAAGTAGAAAATTTATAAATATCAGCTAAGTTTTCTTCAGTATTTTTATAAAATCGATGTTGTTTTATAAAGTCGATAAATTCCTGATCATTTAATAGATTGGTAATAAAATCAGAAACCTTTAGCCTAAAATTGACAATTGTATTGATTTCTTTGTTTTCGGGTTTAGAAAAGTAAACGATATCTTGATGTGGACAAAGGTTTTTTTCTTTCACCAAATCGGGAACAAAAATTTCATCATCAACTTTACCACATAAATCAAAGTATTTTTGAATCTCAGTACTTTCACTATCATAAGGTGGTGTAGCAGTAAGTGCAATCACAGTTTGTAAATGTTGCTCTTTTAATTGATACAAGCATTTCCACCATTCTTTTTTTAAATGATGCGCTTCATCTAACAAAATAACATCAATATTATTTTTAGTAAAAAATGAAAAATAATCATCTTTACATTCAAATGTTTTGTAAAAAGCGTGTAACCCTTGATAAGTAGAAAAGGTAATGTCAGCAGGTTTTTTTATATCAAAAGAAAAGTTTTTAAAATCGCCATTTTTAGTAAAAAATGTTTGCAATCTATTTTCCCATTGATTTCTGATCGTTAAAGTTGGTGCAAGGACCAATGTTTTTTTTCCTATTCTTTTTAAAATTTCAATACCTAAAATAGTTTTTCCAGAACCGGGAGGCGCAACAATATGAAAATGATTATCTTCTATATGTCTTGAAAAGTTTAATAGTATTTTATCTTGGTAGGGGCGCCAAGTATGTAAAAAATTTAGTTGTTTAATTGAAGTAGACAAATATAAATAATTATTAAAAATAGATTGTAAAAGTAAAAATAAAGAAATTGAATAAGAAAAGAGTAACTGTTTTAGTGAATAATTTTTGTTTAATTAAAGTGATTTAATATGTTAATAAAATTAATTTTTAATTGATGAATCAATAATTTAACAAGGATCTATTCTTTTAAAATAATTAAAAATTTTAAAAAAAACTACTTTTGTTGTGAATAATATAAAATATAAGTGTTTTTTTATAAATATTTTAAGGTTAAATATATTGAAAAATGCATGTTTTTTAGTAATTTCGCGGAAGATTAAAAAAAGATACAATGGCTAGATTTGAACTAAAATTGCCTAAAATGGGCGAAAGTGTTGCAGAAGCAACGATAACTTCTTGGGTTAAAGAAATCGGAGAAACTATTGATATTGATGATACAGTTGTTGAAGTAGCTACAGATAAAGTAGATAGCGAAGTGCCAAGTGAAGTAGAAGGTACTTTAGTTGAGATATTATTTGAAAAAGATACTGTTGTTCAGGTAGGACAAACCATAGCAATTATAGAAACTGAAGGAGGGGATGTTGTCGTAAATGAAACACCTAAAAAAGAAGAAATAAAAGCAGCAGTTGTTGAAGTTGAAAAAACAATTGAAGAAGCAAAAGAAGTTGTTTCAGCAGGTATAGATACTTCATCGAGTGATCGTTTTTATTCACCTTTGGTAAAAAATATAGCAAAAACAGAAGGGATTTCTTTTGCCGAGTTAGAAAATATAAAAGGTACAGGGAAAGAAGGAAGAGTTACTAAATCAGATATTTTAACTTATTTAGAAACTAGAGGGAATCAACCTAAAGTTGAAACTTCAGTTGTAAAAACAGAAAAACCAAAAGTTCAAGCAGCTCCAGTAACATTAAGTGGACAGGATGAGGTTATTGAAATGTCACGTATGGGTAAATTGATAGCCAAACATATGGTCGATTCTGTACAAACATCTGCACACGTGCAATCGTTTATTGAAATTGATGTAACTAATATTGTTACTTGGCGAAATAAAGTTAAAAATGCATATCAGAAAAGAGAGGGAGAAAAGTTAACTTTTACACCAATCTTTATGCAAGCAGTTGCGCAAACAATTAAAAAACATCCAATGATTAATATTGCTGTTGATGGCGATAAAATTATTAAAAGAGGGAATGTAAATTTAGGAATGGCGGCAGCTTTACCTGACGGAAATTTAATTGTACCAGTAATAAAAAACGCTGATCAATTAAGTTTAGTTGGCATGACTAAACAAGTAAATGATTTAGCGGTTAGAGCCCGTGGTAATAAACTAAAACCAGACGATATTCAAGGAGGTACGTATACCGTAACAAATGTTGGTAGTTTTGGAAGTATTACAGGAACACCTATTATTAACCAGCCTCAAGTAGCCATTTTAGCATTAGGAGCAATAGTTAAAAAACCAGCAGTAGTTGAAACTCCTGAAGGAGATTTTATTGGAATCCGTCAAAAAATGATTGTTTCTCATTCTTATGACCACAGGGTTGTAAACGGAGCTTTGGGCGGAATGTTTATTAAAACCTTAAAAGAAATTTTAGAATCTTGGGATGTTAATCAAGATTTTTAAAAATAAATTTTAGTTAAAATAAAAGGCTTAGGATATTTTCCTAAGCCTTTCTGTTTTTGTGTATATTAGTCGTCGAATAATAAAAATTAAAATAAATGAAAAAGTTATTAACTGTATTGTTATTAGGATTAACAATAGTAAGTGTTGGGCAAGAAAAAGTTTTATTGCGTTTAAATTACGAAAAAGGAGATGTGTATGAAATGAACATGAAAATGACTCAAAATATGGGTGTAGGAGTAATGTCTATGAATACAACAATGACGATGAGTCAAGAGATTACAGATGTTTCTGACAAAGAGTATGAAAGTACTATGAAAATTACTAAAATGATAATGGATATGTCGCAAGGTGGCATGCAAATGTCTTATGATTCTAGTAAGAAAGGTGAAGAGTTAGATCAAGCAGGAAAAATGATGAAAGCTCAAATGGAACCAATGCTAAAAGCTACCATTACAGCTAAAGGAGATAAATTAGGAAAAATTTTAGAAACAAAAGTAGTACCAAATATACCAGGGGCAAGTGATTTAACTAAACAATCGAGTAATGTTACATATCCTGAAAAAGCTGTAGTAGTAGGCGATACTTGGTCTATGATTAAAGATAGTAAAGGGATGAAATTTAACTTTGTTTATAAAGTAACTTCTATCTCATCTAAAAGTGTATTGTTAAATGTTTCAGGAAAAGTTGAAGGTATTGCAACAGGTGATATTACAGGAAGTATGAGCATAGACAGAAAATCTGGTGTGCCTGTAAATTCAAAAATAGATATGATTATACAAATTCAAGGTCAAGAATTAAAAACTAATGTAGAAATGAATATTGTTAAGCAATAATATTGCTTTAAGATAGAAAGCTCAGAATTAAATTAATTCTGAGCTTTTTTTGTATTTACTGACTATATGTTTTTATTGATTTATTTAAAACTTCATAAAAAAATAAATTTTCATTATTTAAAATCACAGTTTAAATCACAAAAATAGATTACCTCTTTTTTTAACTAAGTAAATATACGTTTGCAAAGAATTTTATATTCTTATTTCGGAAATTTCTCTCGAATTTTATCTAAACTTAAATTATGGATACTTCCAATATGAGAATGCTTCTTTGAAGTATCTGGTTTGTATGTTCCATTTTCAACTTTAGCACCAATATCCTTATAAGCATCTCTGTAAGTCATTCCGTTTTCTACTAATGTATTCATATTATCAACCGTAAATAAAAATTTGTATTTTTCATCATTTGGATTTACATCTTTGACAATAATTTGTTTGATTGAAAAATTAAAAATTTCTAAAATATTTTTAACTTCTTCAAAAGCAGCAATCATATTTTCTTTTAATAATTGAAAATCTCTATGATAACCACTTGGCAAATTATTAGTAATTAAAATCATTTCAGTTTGCAATACCTGTATTTTATTACATTTACCTCTAATCAATTCAAATACATCTGGATTCTTTTTATGAGGCATAATACTACTTCCTGTGGTTAACTCATCAGGAAAGGAAATAAATCCAAAATTTTGACTCATATACAAGCAAATATCCATCGAAAAACGAGCTAAGGTGTTACATAATCCGCCCAAAGCCGCTGCAATTGTTCGTTCAGTTTTACCTCTACTCATTTGTGCAGCAACAACATTGTATTTTAACGTAGAGAAATTCAACTCTTGTGTTGTAAAATCTCTATCAATAGGAAAAGAACTTCCGTAACCAGCAGCAGAGCCCAAAGGGTTTTGATCTACTACCTTAAAAGCGGCTTCTAACAAATATATATCGTCTATTAATACTTCGGCATAGGCAGAAAACCACAAACCAAAAGAAGAAGGCATTGCTACTTGTAAATGTGTATAGCCAGGTAATAAATTGTCTTTGTATGTTTCTGATAAACCTAAAAGAGTTTCGAATAAAGTATTCGTTTGTTTAATTACGTCAGCTATGTTCTGTTTGTAATATAAATGTAAGGCAACTAAAACTTGATCGTTTCTAGAACGGGCAGTATGAATTTTTTTTCCAACATCTCCATACTTTTTAGTTAACTCAAATTCAATTTTAGAGTGTATATCTTCAAAGTTATTTTCAATTACAAACGTGCTATTTTCGATTTGATGTTTCATTTCATCAAGCCCTTCTTCTAGTTTTTGTAATTCATCTGAATTAATAATTTCAATTTTATGCAACATTTTTGCATGTGCTAAAGATGCTTGCACATCGTATTTTGCTATATGCATGTCAATCTCTCTATCGTTCCCTACAGTAAATTGTTCTATTTTTTTGTCTATGGTTAATCCTTTATCCCAAAGTTTCATATTCTTTATGTTTTATTGTCAATGCGAGGCACGAAGCAATCTCATAATTAATTAATACCAATTCGGACATAATATAATCGGTAAAATACATTTACTTTTCTACTATTTCTTCGTTATAAAATTGAAATATAGCTAAGGCTATGTTTAAATTTTATGCCTTAAACTAACAAAAATTAAAACGTATTTATTTACAATCATTTTATATCCGAATTGGTATAAGAGGTAATTTCACCATACTTCCTCGTTATGACGATTACTTATTTTTTAAACTATTACTCGATTTAACAAATTAATATAAATTTCAATTCCTTCTTCAATTTCATGTAAATAAATAAATTCATTTGCTGTGTGCGAACGGGTGCTATCACCAGGGCCTAATTTTAAAGAAGGACAACTTAATACAGACTGATCTGATAGGGTAGGAGAACCATAGGTTTTTCTACCTAAAGAAATACCTGCTTTTATTAAATCATGATTCTTCGGAATTGAAGAAGAACTCAATTTTATTCCACGAGGTTTAATAGTATCACAAGGAGATTCTTGTTGTAGAATATTTACAATTTCTTGATTTGTATATTTATCATTAACACGCACATCAACAACTAGTTTCACTTCTGAAGGAATTGCATTATGTTGCTTACCTGCATTTATTTGTGTAACAGTCATTTTTACATCACCTAAAGCATCTGACGATTTTTTAAATTGATAATTTTCAAACCACTTTAAAACATTAATACTATTATAAATGGCATTATTGGTATTTGGGTGTGCAGCATGACTTGGAGTACCTTTAACTATAGCATCAAAAACAACCAATCCTTTTTCGGCAACAGCTAAATTCATTAAAGTTGGTTCGCCAACAATAGCAACATCAATATTCGGAATGATAGATAGCATACTATTTAAACCATTATCACCACTACTTTCTTCTTCTGCAGACGCTACAATTACTAAATTATATGTTAGGTCTTTTTTGTGATAAAAGTGAGTAAAAGTAGCTAATAGTGAAACTAAACAACCACCTGCGTCGTTACTTCCCAAGCCATATAACTTTCCATCTTCAATAATTGCCTTAAAAGGATCTTTTGTGTAGCCATTATTGGGTTTTACGGTATCGTGATGTGAATTTAAAAGTAAGCTAGGTTTACTTTCATCAAAATATTTATTAATAGCCCAAACGTTATGTACATTTCTTTTAAAAGGAATATTGTTACTAATAAACCAACTTTCTAAAAGCAGTGCTGTTTGGTTCTCTTCTGATGAAAAAGAAGGTGTTTCTATTAAGTTTTTTAATAATTCGATCGCATCAAGCGTTAATTCTTGTTGTGTTTTCATTAAGCTTGTATTGTTGTGAATTTTGAATTCTGGTTGTGTAACATTTCTGATTTTCCAATACAAACTTTATGTACCTGTTGGTTAATTGCATGAAAACAATTATTCATTTTTGGTAACATTCCATCGGCAATAATGTTCTTAGCCAATAACTCTTCATATTTTTTTGTAGTAATGTTCTCTATAACGGAGTCGTTATTATTTATATCTAATAAAACACCATTTTTTTCAAAGCAGTAATACAATTCTGTTTGATGTTTCTTAGCAAAACCAATGGCTAATTCTGAAGCAATTGTATCTGCATTAGTGTTTAATAATTGACCATTATTATCATGAGTAATAGCACAAAAAACAGGTGTAATGCCTATGTTTAATAATGTCTCTAAAACATTGGTTTCGACATTAATTATATCGCCAGCAAAACCATAATCTATTTCTTTTATAGGTCTTTTTACTGAGAGAATTGTATTGCCATCAGCACCTGTAAAACCAAGAGCATTGGTTGATTTTTGTTGTAAAGAAGCTACGATTGTTTTGTTTATTTTTCCTGCATAGACCATCGTAATTATATCTAATGTTTCTGTATTTGTTATTCTTCTACCATCAACCATTTTAACTTCTACGTTCATTTGTTGTGCTAGTTTTGTGGCCAATTTACCGCCACCATGTACTAATATTTTTGGACCTTCAATTTTAGAAAACTCAATAAGAAAATTATCTAATGCTATTGGATTGTCTATAATATTTCCTCCTATTTTTATAATTTTTAATGTTTCCATACTCTATTTTAATGTCTCCTCGAGTGAAGTCGAGAGGTTAATTAGGTTTCAACAAACTTCGTTTGTAACTTTCAATCAAAAAATATTATGATTTCAGTAATGCTCAACCTGACAATAATTATATATTCTCTATTATTTTTTTTAACACAACCTGAGCTGCATACGTTCTGTTATTAGCTTCATGAATTACCACAGAATTGTTACTGTCTAACACACTATCTTCAACTACCACATTTCTTCTAACAGGTAAACAATGCATAAATTTAGCTGTACCTAATTTTTCTTTCGTAAGCATCCAATTTGGATCTTGAGAAGTAATTTTCCCATAATCAGTATAGTTACTCCAGTTTTTTACATATACAAAATCAGCATTTCTAAGAGCTTCTTCTTGATTATGATTAATAGGTGTGTTTTTTGTGATCTCAGGATTCAATTCATAACCTTTTGGATGCGTAATAGAAAAATCAACAGCTGTTTCTTGCATCATTTTAACAAATGAATTAGCAACAGCATGAGGCAATGCTTTAGGGTGCGGAGCCCAAGACAATACAACTTTTGGCTTTGGTTTTGTTTTTAACTCTTCAATGGTAATTGCATCTGTTAAAGCTTGTAAAGGATGCGCTGTTGAACTTTCCATGTTTACAACTGGAACTGTTGCATATTTTATAAAGCTATTTAATATGAATTCAGATTCATCTTTTTCTTTATTTTCTAAAGATGAAAATGCTCTTATGGCAATAACATCTCCATATTGAGAAATTACTTGAGCAGCTTCCTTTACATGTTCAGATAAATTTAAGTTCATAACTGTACCATCTTCAAATTCTAAATTCCAAGTATCGTTAACATTTAATATCATTACTTGCATTCCTAAATTTTTCGCTGCCTTTTCTGTACTTAACCTTGTTCTTAAGCTAGAATTGAAAAATAACATTACAAGTGTTTTATGTTTTCCTAAATTTTCAAATAGAAAGGGGGTTTCTTTTAATTGAATTGCTTCTTGAATAATTTTAGAAACATTTTTTATATCGTTTATATTGGTATATTTTTTCATACTATAATTCTATAGGTCTCGACAAACTGCGTTTGCTACTTTCAATTAAAAAATATTTTAATTTTAGTAATGATCAATCAGACAAATCAATGTCTCTTAGAGCACAGTTGAGAGGTTTTTAATTACTCAATTCCTTTTTTACGGCATCAAAAAACTGATCAACATGTTGTTTTTTGATTGTTAGTGGAGGAAGAATCCTTAGTAAATTAGGGTTTTTAGCACTTCCTGTAAAAATATGATGTTTAAAAATTAGTTCCTTTCTTAATGCTGCAATTGGAAAATTTAATTCTACTCCAAGCATTAAACCTCTCCCTTTTATTTTTTTAATAGCTGGAATCTCTGCTGCTTTTTTAATAAAGTATTCAGAAATAATACTTGCATTTTTTAGTAATTTTTCTTCCTTCAAAATAGTTAAAACAGTTAAAGAAGCCACACAAGCTAAATGATTTCCACCAAAAGTGGTTCCTAATAAACCATAAGAAGCTTCAATTGAAGGATGAATTAAAATTCCGCCAATAGGAAAACCATTTCCCATTCCTTTAGCCATTGAAATAATATCTGGGGTAATATTATGTTTTTGAAAAGCAAAGAAATCACCAGTTCTTCCAAAACCAGATTGTACTTCATCGGCTATAAACAAAGCTTTGTATTGTTTACATAATTTATCTAAACTTTGATAAAAAGTAGTAGTACTTTCATCTAAACCACCAACTCCTTGAATACATTCAATAATTACAGCACAAACATCTTCTTTTTGTAAAGCTTTTTCTACAGATTGTAAATCACCTAATTCGAAAAATTCAACCTCTTGTTGTGCATTAATTGGCGCAACAATTTTAGTGTTATCTGTAGCAGCAACCGCAGCAGATGTTCTACCATGAAAACCATTTTTAAAAGCAATAATTTTCTTTTTATTGGTATGAAAAGAAGCTAGTTTTAAAGCGTTTTCATTTGCTTCAGCTCCTGAATTGCATAGAAATAATTGATAATCGTTACAATTAGATTGCTTTATTAACTCATCAGCTAATTTTGTTTGTAACGGATTTTGAATTGAGTTACTGTAGAAGCCCAAATTACTTATTTGATTACTGATATTCTTTACATATGTTGGGTGAGAATGTCCAATAGAAATAACAGCATGCCCTCCGTATAAGTCTAAATATTCTGTGCCATTTTCATCATACACATTAATACCTTTTGCTTTTACGGGAGTAATATCAAAAAGTGGATATACATTAAATAAACTCATAATTGCTCAGTTTTTATGGTGTTAATTTTATTATATGAGGTAACCATTCCTTGTATTAATGAAGAACTCAACCCTTGATGTTCCATTTCATTTAACCCTTCAATAGTACAGCCTTTAGGCGTTGTAACTTTATCTATTTCTTGTTCTGGATGATTTCCTGTTGTAATTAATAAGTTTGCAGCGCCATCACAAGTATGCATGGCTAATTCTTGTGCTTCTTTGGCATCAAAACCTAATTGAATAGCAGCCTGAGTAGTTGCTCTTATCATTCGCATCCAAAAAGCAATTCCGCTTGCACAAACTACGGTTGCAGCTTGCATTTTAGATTCTGGAATAACAATAGAAGTACCTAATCTGTTAAAAACAGCTTCGGCTACTTTTATTCTTTCCAATCCTTTGGTGTTTCCACACAAACAAGTCATCGATTTACCAACGGCAATTGCAGTATTAGGCATTGCTCTAATAATAAAATTATGAACTCCAACAACCTCTTCAATTTGAGTAATTGAAAAACCAGTAATGGTAGAAATAATAATGTGATTCTCTTTTAATAGAGGCTTAATATCATTTAAAATTTGTTTTAAATGTGCTGGTTGAACAGCTAGAATAATGATGTCTGAATTTATAACAGCTTCAGAGTTATTAGTTGTTAAACTAACATTTTTATATCCTTCAAATTCTTTAATAGTATCTAGTTTTCTTCTTGTTAAATACAAAGAAGTTATAGCATTGGTTGTTATTAATCCTTTTGCAATAGATTTTCCTAAATTCCCTGTACCTATAATTGCTATTTTCATGTTTTTATTAGTTTTTGAGTCATTACGAAAGAAGAATGATTGAAGTAATCTGTTTATAAGATCGCTTCGCTGCTCTCGCAATGACATTGCTTTAAAAATAAGTTGCTTTTAAATTTAGTCCTGCTGTTTCCTCAAACCCGAACATCAAATTCATGTTTTGTACTGCTTGCCCAGAGGCTCCTTTTAATAAATTATCAATAACACTTGTTATAAGTAATTTATTTTCATGCTTGTGTAAGTGAATTAAACACTTGTTGGTATTTACTACTTGCTTTAAATGTATTTCTTTATCTGAAATAATAGTAAAATTAGCATCTTTATAAAACTCTTTATAAAGTGTTTTTGCTTCATCTAAAGTTCCTTTAAAATAGGTGTAAGCCGTAGCAAAAATTCCTCTAGAAAAATCACCTCTATTTGGCATAAACACAATTTGAGAACTAAAATTAGTTTGTAACGTTTTTACAGATTGATTGATTTCTCCTAAATGTTGATGTGTAAAAGGTTTGTAATATGAAAAATTATTATCTCTCCAAGTAAAATGGGTTGTTGCAGATAAAGAGGTACCAGCACCAGTAGCACCTGTTACAGCATTTACATGTATATCGTTAGTAACTAAGTTGTCATTAGCTAATGGAAGTATTGCTAATTGAATTGCAGTAGCAAAACAACCAGGGTTTGCAATGTATTTTGCTTTTTTAATTTTGCTTTTTTGTAGCTCAGGCAAACCATAAACGAAGTTTTTTTCTTGAAAAACAGTATCTTTTTTTAATCTAAAATCATTTCCTAAATCGATGATTTTTGTAGCATCAGAAAAAGTATTACTTTCTAAAAACTTCTTAGAATTTCCATGACCTAAACATAAGAACAATACATCAATATTCGAATTAATTGTATTGGTGAATTTTAAGTTTAGAGTACCAACTAAATCTTGATGAATGTTACTTATTTTATTTTCTGCATTAGAGGTACTAAAAATGAAGTTAATTTTAACCTTTGGGTGATTTATTAATAATCTAATTAACTCGCCAGCTGTATAACCAGCGCCTCCTATAATTCCTGCTTGTATCATTTTTTAAGAATTAACTTGTTGATATATTTTGTTTTGATTTCCTAGAATTTTAATAAAACCTTTTGCATCATTTGCAGTCCAAGCTTTATTTTCTTCTCCATAGCTTCCAAATTCAGGATTCATTAAATCATGTTTAGAAGTAATACCATCTAACTGAAAATGATATGGTTTAAGAGTTATAGATACTTCACCTGAAACTTTAGCTTGACTATTTTCTAGAAAAGCTTCGATATCTCTCATAACAGGATCTAAATATTGGCCTTCGTGTAAATGCATTCCGTAAAAACTAGATAAATATTCTTTATGTTGTAATTGCCATTTAGTAAGTGTATGTTTTTCTAATAAGTGATGTGCTTTAATTGAAATTAGCGCAGCAGCAGCTTCAAAACCAACTCTTCCTTTAATTCCAACAATGGTATCACCTACATGAATATCTCTACCAATAGCATATTTAGATGCTAATTCATTTAATTTTTGAATGTTATTTTGTGGTGAATCAATTATAGCGTTTATAGCAATGAATTCGCCATTTTTAAAAGTCATTTTTACTTTTTCCTCTCCGTTTTTTTCTAATTGAGATGGATATGCTTTTTCAGGTAATGCTTTAGCAGAAGTTAACGTTTCTTCTCCGCCAACACTTGTTCCCCATAAACCTTTATTTACCGAGTATTTTGCTTTTTCCCAAGACAAGTCAATTCCATTATCTTTTAGGTATTGTATTTCTTCTTGTCTAGAGAGTTGTTGATCTCTAATTGGTGTGATAATTTCAATTTCAGGAGCAATAGTTTGAAAAATAATATCAAAACGTACCTGATCATTTCCTGCTCCAGTACTTCCGTGAGCAATATATTTTGCATTAATACTTTTAGCATATTTTGCAATTTCTATTGCCTGAATAATCCTTTCTGCACTTACAGATAAAGGATATGTATTGTTTTTTAATACATTTCCGTAGATTAAATATTTTACTACTTTTTGATAAAATGTAGCGACAGCATCAATATTATTATAAGTAGTAACTCCCATTTTATAGGCGTTTTTTTCAATATCTTGAATTTCAGTATTTGTAAATCCACCTGTATTTACGCTAACAGCATGAACTTCATATCCAGCTTTAGATAAGCTAACGGCACAATATGATGTATCTAAACCTCCGCTGTATGCAATGACTAATTTTTTCATTTTTTATATTTTTTTAAGAAAAGGCTTTCTTTAATTCTCTTTAATCTTTGAAAAACTTTCTCTTTAATTTTTACTTTAGTGTTGTTTTTTTCTTTGATTGATGGATCGAATAACATTCCTGTACATAAACACATTTGTTGTTTTGTTCTTTGTAAAACATCATAGTTTTTACAGGTTTGACAGCCTTTCCAAAAAGATTGGTCATTTGTTAATTCTGAAAAAGTAACAGGTTTGTACCCTAAATCGCTATTTAATTTCATTACAGGTAAACCTGTTGTTATTGAAAATACTTTCGCTGAAGGGAACTTTGTTCTCGAATGCTCAAAAACAGCTGCTTTTATTCTTTTAGCCAATCCTTGTTTTCTGAAATTAGGATGTACAATTAAGCCTGAATTGGCAACGAATTTTCCATGTCCCCAAGATTCTATATAACAAAATCCAGCAAATTTCTCATTCTCTAAAGCGATAACAGCATTGCCGTTTTCTATTTTAGTGATGATATATTCAGGTGTACGCTTAGCAATTCCTGTACCTCTAACATTAGCAGATTCGGCAATAGTGTCACAGATAATTTTTGCGTATATACTATGTGATTTATTAGCAATAACAATTTCCATTGTTCTTGATTTTAAATAATACCAATATGAATTTAGTAAACACTTAAGTGTTTGATAGGTATTGTGTTATTTGAAATAAATTGATTGTTTGAAAAGAAGAACCGGACTCACCTAGGTTCAATAAATTAGATAGCACCCAAAGGGCGACGGCGGAAAATAGGGCGTACAACTGCGGCGCTATTCGAAAGAATAACTACAGATACTATTGATATGAATTTGAAATTGTACAAAGAATAAAAAATAAAAGTTACGTATAAAGAAATATTTGTTTGCTTTTAGCTGCGACGGCGAAAGCGAACAAATGTACTGGGAACAGTACTACGTATTTTATTTTTTTGTGTAATCATATTACAAACATATAAATTAATTTTAAATTATTATAAAATAATTAGGATAATTAAAAAATAAATTTCAATATTTGCCTATCGGTTTTTTATAAACGGAGATTAAAACAAAAAATGAATAAACAAATTTTAAATATTATTTCTATTGTAGTCATTGTAATTATTTTACAAGGATAAAGGAAGTATATTTAAAAAAAATAAATATTAAAAGGCTTCCTAAATTTTTAGGAAGCCTTTTTTATTACAACAAAATGAATCAAATTTTAAACATTATCGCATTAATTATTGTCATTATTAGCTCACCACCGAGTTGATACAGATGTTTATTGCTATACAAAAAAAACCTGTGTCAATTTTGACACAGGTTTTTTTTATATGTTGAATAGTATATATGTTGTTTTTTAAATTATTGATAATTAAACTATTAAGTGTTTTTATTGTCAGATAGGCATCATTAAAGTAAAAAGAAAATAGAATTAATAAAGAAACAATAAAATAATTTTGAATATTAAAAAAAGAAGAGGATGTATTATAACGAAGAAAGTGTGATTTTTTACGATGGAGAGTTTATCAAAGCAAAAGATGCTACGTCAAATCCATACAGTCAAAGCTTGCATTATGGTAATGGAGTTTTTGAAGGCATAAGAGCTTACAAAACGAATGAAGGTACTAAAGTGTTTAAATCTGAAGAACATTATAAACGACTTAAATACGGAGCCGAAGTAATGAGTATTGAGTTTAATTATACTGAAGAAGAGCTTACACGATTAACATATGAGTTGTTAGAAAAAAATAATTTACAAGACGCATATATACGACCTCTAATTGTAGCAGGTGAAAATATGGGGGTCTTTTCAGCTAAAGATTCTCAATTAATTATACAATGTTGGGAATGGGGTAAATTAATGGGTAATAAATTATTAAGAGTTAAAACATCTAAATTTCAACGTCCAAATCCTAAATCATGCTTTGTTGAAGCAAAAGTAACAGGGCATTATACGAACTCTATTTTAGCATCAAATGAAGTAAAAGCGGCAGGTTATGATGAAGCTCTGTTATTAGACATGAATAATAATGTTGCCGAATGTTCTGGAGCAAATATATTTATGGAGAAAGATGGGAAATTATATACACCTCCTAAAGGCCATATTATGGCAGGTATTACACGATCAACAGTAATTGATTTATGTAAAGAAAATGGAATTCCACTAGAAGAAAAGCATGTCACTTTAGAAGAATTAAAAAATATGGATGCTTGTTTTTTTACAGGAACAGCAGCCGAAGTTGTAGGGTTAGAATCATTAGATGAGTATCATTTCCCATTAGCATGGGAGAAATCACACGGATATCAATTAATGAAATTATATAAAAACGAAGTATTAGGATTACGTAATAAACGTAAAGCAAGTTAAAATGAAATTAAACAAACACAGTAGTAGGTTAACACAAGATGAATCTCAACCAGCATCACAAGCAATGTTGTATGCAGTTGGTTTAACAGATGAAGACATGAGTAAAGCTCAAGTTGGTATTGCAAGTACTGGCTATGATGGTAACCCATGTAACATGTATTTAAACAATTTAGCAGCCGAAGTTAAAGTTGAAACAAAAATTGCAGGTTTAGTTGGTTTAGGATTTAATACAATTGGAGTTTCTGATGGGATTTCGATGGGAACTTCAGGAATGAATTACTCGTTAGCTTCAAGAGATATTATTGCCGATTCAATAGAAACTGTTATGAATGCACAAAGTTATGACGCATTAGTATCGGTAGTTGGTTGTGATAAAAATATGCCAGGAGCAGTAATAGCGATGTTGCGTTTAAACCGTCCATCAATTATGATGTATGGAGGAACAATTGCATCTGGAAACTATAAAGGAAAGAAACTAAATATTGTCTCTGCTTTTGAAGCTTTAGGGCAAAAAGTAGCAGGAGAAATAGAAGAGGATGAATATAGAGAAATTATAAAAAGAGCAATTCCTGGTGCTGGCGCATGTGGTGGTATGTATACTGCAAATACTATGGCATCAGCAATAGAGTGTATGGGGTTTGCACTACCATATAATTCATCAATACCAGCAGAAAATCCTAATAAATTATCAGAAGCAGAAAGAACAGCTTTGGCTATTAAAAACTTATTAGAATTAGATTTAAAACCTTTAGATATTATATCTAAAAAGTCTTTAGAAAACGCAATGGCATTAGTAAATGCTTTAGGAGGTTCTACCAATGCTGTATTGCACTTTTTAGCAATAGCTCATGCTGCTGATATTGATTTTACGTTAGATGATATTCAAAAGGTAACAGATAGAACTCCTTTAATTGCAGATTTAAAACCATCAGGAAAATATTTAATGGAAGATGTTCACTCAATAGGAGGTACGCCTGCTGTAATGAAGTATTTATTAGATAATGGTTATTTACATGGTGATTGTTTAACTGTTACAGGAAAAACATTGGCTGAAAACTTAGCAAATGTTGATGCAATGGAGTTTGATGATCAAGATGTAATACACCCAAAAGATAAAGCTTTAAAAACATCAGGAAACATTCAAATAATCTATGGGAACTTAGCTTCTGAAGGAGCTGTTGCAAAAATTTCAGGAAATGAAGGATTGCTTTTTGAAGGAAAAGCAGTTGTATATGATGGAGAACAGGCAGCAAATACAGGTATTTCTAACGGAGAGGTAGAAAGAGGTGATGTGGTTGTAATTAGATATGTTGGACCAAAAGGAGGACCTGGAATGCCAGAAATGTTAAAGCCAACTTCGCTTATTATGGGAGCAGGCTTAGGAAAATCTGTTGCATTAATTACTGATGGTCGTTTTTCAGGAGGAACTCACGGATTTGTAGTTGGGCATATTACACCTGAAGCACAATCTGGAGGAACAATAGGTTTACTTAAAACAGGAGATAAAATTAGAATTAGTGCAGAAGACAATTCTATAAATGTATTACTTTCTGATGAGGAATTAGCAGAAAGAAAAGCGCAATGGGTAACACCTGCATTAAAGCATAAAAAAGGAATATTATACAAATACGCAAAAACAGTAGCGTCAGCATCTAAAGGGTGTGTAACTGATGCATTTTAATAGCTGAAATTATGAATACAAAAACGCAAACAAAATCTGAAACAGTTTCAAAGCAGAAAATACATATTTCTGGAGCAGAAGCTGTTGTTAAATGCTTACTTGAAGAAGGAACAGATTTAATTTATGGATATCCTGGTGGGGCAATTATGCCGGTATATGATGAGCTATACAAATACCAAGATAAAATTAATCATGTGCTTACTCGCCATGAGCAAGGAGCTACGCATGCAGCACAAGGATTTGCAAGGGTAACTGGTAAAGTTGGTGTAGCAATAGCAACTTCTGGACCTGGAGCTACGAATTTAATTACTGGTATTGCTGATGCACAAATAGATTCTACACCGATGGTATGCATAACAGGTCAGGTAGCTTCTCATTTATTAGGGTCGGATGCTTTTCAAGAAACTGATATAGTTGGTATTTCTACTCCAGTAACTAAATGGAATTATCAAATAACAAAAGCTTCTGAAATTCCAGAAATTTTTGCAAAGGCATTTTATATAGCAAAATCAGGTAGACCAGGGCCTGTATTAATTGATATTACGAAAGATGCTCAGTTTGATACTTTTGATTTTGAATATGAAAAATGTACTTCAGTACGTAGTTACCAAGCAAAACCAGCAGTTAATATAACAAAAGTAGCAGCTGCTGCATCATTAATTAATAACGCTAAAAAACCAATGATTATTTTTGGGCAAGGTGTTATTTTAGGAGAAGCAGAAGCAGAGTTTAAGAAGTTTATAGAAAAAGCAAATATTCCGTCAGCATGGACAATTTTAGGATTGTCAGCATTACCAACAGAACATGAATTAAATGTGGGTATGGTTGGAATGCATGGTAATTATGCGCCTAATAAATTAACAAACGAATGTGATTTATTAATAGCTGTAGGAATGCGTTTTGATGACCGTGTTACAGGAGATTTAAGTAGATATGCTAAACAAGCAAAAGTAATTCACTTTGAAATAGATCCTGCTGAAATTGATAAAAACGTAAAAGCAGATGTTGCTGTTTTAGGTGATGTTAAAGAGAGTTTAGCACAAATATTACCGCTAATTAATGAAAATAAACATGATCAATGGTTAGAAGAGTTTACAAAACTAGAAGCTATTGAATATGAAAAAGTAAAGAAAGAAGATTTATATCCAACCAAAGATGGTTTAACAATGGCTGAGGTTTTGAAGGAAATAAATATAGCTTCAGGAGGCGATGCGATTATTGTTTCTGATGTTGGTCAACATCAAATGTTTGCATGTCGTTATGCTAAATTTAACAAAACTAAAAGTAATGTTACTTCAGGTGGTTTAGGTACAATGGGCTTTGCATTACCAGCTGCAATTGGGGCTAAAATGGGAGCACCAGAAAGAGAGGTTGTAATGATTGCTGGTGACGGAGGTTATCAAATGACAATTCAAGAATTAGGAACTATTTTACAAACCAAAGCAGCAGTTAAAATTGTTGTTTTAAATAATGAATTTTTAGGAATGGTACGTCAATGGCAACAATTGTTTTTTGACAAACGATATGCATCGACAGAAATGACTAATCCAGATTTTATAGCGATTGCAAAAGGTTACAGTATAGATGCAAAAAGGGTTACCAAAAGAGAAGATTTAGCAGGTACTGTTAAAGAAATGATGGAATCTAAAGATGCATATTTTTTAGAAGTTTGTGTTGAGAAAGAGAATAATGTATTCCCAATGATTCCAACAGGAGCATCAGTTTCAGATATAAGATTAGCATAATTATGGAAAATAAACAAACATTTACCGTTTCGATTTATACCGAAAACAAATTAGGGTTGTTGAATAGAATTTCAGGAATTTTTTTAAGAAGACACATTAATATTGAAAGCATGAATATTTCTAAATCAGAAATAAAAAGTGTGTCTAGGTTTACGTTATTAGTTAAAGTAACAGAAGAACAAATAAAAAAAATTATAGGTCAAATAGAAAAGCAAGTAGAAGTTATAAAAGCGTATTATCATACAGATGAAAATACGGTATATCAAGAATCATGCTTGTTTAAATTGAGTTCTAATTTATTAACAGAGAATGACGAAATTCAAACTATAATAAATAGTAGTAAATCTAGAGTAATTAATATAAATAAAGACTTTTTTGTACTTGAAAAATCAGGAGCTAAAGAAGAAATAGAAGAATTATATCATACGTTAGATCAACATGGTATTATGCAATTTGTTAGATCAGGACGAATTGCAATTACCAAAGACGAAATGAAAATATCAACATTATTATCAACAAACAACTAAAAAATGGCAACAAATTATTTCAATACATTATCATTAGCAGGAAAATTAGAACAATTAGCAAAATGTAGATTCATGGACTCATCAGAATTTACTGATGGAGTAAAAGCATTGCAAGGAAAGAAAATTGTTGTTATTGGTTGTGGAGCTCAAGGATTAAACCAAGGTTTAAACATGAGAGATTCAGGATTAGACGTTTCTTATGCTTTAAGAGCTGCTGCAATTGAAGAAAAAAGAGCTTCTTTTAAAAATGCATCAGAAAACAATTTTAACGTAGGTACTTTTGAAGAGTTAATTCCTACTGCAGATTTAGTATTAAACCTTACACCAGATAAACAACACACAAGAGTTGTAAACACGGTAATGCCTTTAATGAAAAAAGGAGCTACATTATCTTATTCTCATGGTTTTAATATTGTAGAAGAAGGAATGCAAGTTCGTGAAGATTTAACGGTTATTATGGTTGCACCAAAATGCCCTGGTACAGAGGTAAGAGAAGAATATAAAAGAGGTTTTGGTGTACCAACTTTAATAGCAGTACACCCAGAAAATGACCCAGAAAATAAAGGATGGTCTCAAGCAAAAGCATATGCCGTTGCAACAGGTGGTCATAAAGCAGGTGTATTAGAATCATCGTTTGTTGCTGAGGTTAAGTCTGATTTAATGGGAGAGCAAACTATTTTATGTGGTGTATTACAAACAGCTTCTATTTTATCATTTGAAAGAATGGTTGAAGAAGGAATTGAACCTACATATGCATCTAAATTAATCCAATACGGATGGGAAGTTATTACCGAAGCTTTAAAGCATGGAGGAATAACAAATATGATGGATCGTTTATCAAATCCAGCTAAAATTAAAGCATTTGAAATTTCAGAAGAATTGAAAACTATTTTAGCGCCATTGTTTACAAAGCATATGGATGATATTATGTCAGGTCATTTTTCAAGAACAATGATGGAAGATTGGGCTAATGATGATGTTAACTTATTATCATGGAGAGCAGCTACAGGAGAAACTTCTTTTGAAAAAACAACAGCTACAGAAATAGAGTTTAATGAACAAGAATATTTTGATCATGGTACTTTAATGGTTGCTTTTGTAAGAGCAGGTGTAGAGTTAGCTTATGATAACATGGTAGCATCAGGTATTAAGGCTGAGTCAGCTTATTACGAATCTTTACACGAATTACCATTAATCGCGAATACCGTAGCAAGAAAGAAATTATATGAAATGAATCGTATTATTTCTGATACAGCTGAATATGGATGTTATTTATTTGATCATGCTGCTAAACCAATGTTAGTTGATTTTATGAAAGACGTTGATACTTCTGTTATTGGTAAATCATTTACATCTTCTAATGAAGTAGATAATTTAGATTTAATTGCTGTAAACAATGCAATTCAAGGACATCCAATTGAGGCTATTGGTAAAACATTAAGAGCGTCAATGACCGCCATGAAAACAATAGATCAAGAAGAAGAAAAAGAAGCAGTAGTTTTTCATTAATAATATGCAAGTAAACACCACATATTCACCAACAATAAAGGCAATTGAGGAGGCTGTAGCTACACTAAAAGGTGTAGCTATAGAAACTCCTTTATTCAAAAATTATATTTATTCAGAAAAGTTTAAGGCAAATATTTTCCTTAAAAGAGAAGATTTACAACAGGTTAGATCTTACAAAATTAGAGGAGCATATAATAAAATTAGTTCGATAACTGAAGAACAACGAGGTAGTGGAATTGTTTGTGCAAGTGCTGGAAATCATGCGCAAGGTGTTGCTTTTGCTTGTAAGAAATTAAAAATTCATGGTACTATAGTAATGCCAGCACCTACACCAAAACAAAAAGTAGAACAGGTTAAAATGTTTGGTGGAGATTATGTTGATATTGAATTATCTGGTGATACTTTTGATGATGCTTATAAGTTTGCAAAACACGTATGTGATACTTTAGGTAAAACGTTTGTGCATCCTTTTGATGATGAAAAAATTATAGAAGGGCAGGCAACAGTTGGTTTAGAAATGATAAACCAATCTAAAGAGGCTATAGATTATGTATTTGTTCCTGTAGGAGGAGGAGGATTAGCTTCAGGCCTATCTAGTGTATTTAAATTACTGTCTCCAAACACAAAAATAATAGGAGTAGAGCCAGCAGGAGCTCCATCTATGAAAACATCTATTTCAGCTAATAGAAATGTTAAGTTAGAAAAAATAGATAAGTTTATTGACGGTGCAGCAGTACAACAAGTAGGGAATTTAACTTTTAATATTTGTAAAGAAAATTTACATGATATGATAACGGTTCCTGAAGGAAAAGTATGTCAAACGATTTTAGATTTATATAACAGAGAAGCAATTGTTGTAGAGCCAGCTGGAGCTTTAACAATAACAGCACTAGATTTTTTTGCTGATGAAATTAAAGGTAAAAATGTTGTTTGTGTTGTAAGCGGTAGTAATAACGATATAACAAGAACAGCCGAGATTAAAGAACGTGCATTATTGTATGGTAAATTAAAGCACTACTTTATCATTCGTTTTCCGCAAAGAGCAGGAGCATTAAAAGAATTTGTAATAGACGTTTTAGGAGAAAACGATGATATTACATATTTTGAATACTCAAAGAAAACGAGTAAAGAAAATGCACCAGCTGTAGTAGGTATTGAACTTGTTAAAAGTGAAAATTTAGCACCTTTAATAGCTAGAATGAAAGCACTTAATTTTTATGGTGAATACTTAAATGATAAACCAAATTTATTTGAATTTTTGGTGTAGTATTATTTTAAATATTTTTTAAGAATAGATGAAGCGCACCAACGGTTGTTGGTTAATGCGCTTTTTTAGTTATGTACAAGTATTACATTTTATGAAAAATGTAATATATATATATATTTATCGCTAAAAAACATCAAATTAAAGATATATTAACTTTTTTTTTATTTAAAAAACTAAAGAGAACTATGAAAAAAACAATTGAATATTCTTCAACTCGATTTTATGTTACTCAAAAAGTTTATGAAGAACTTATTATTAATACTGACTTAAAACTCAAGATAAATACATCTCCTATAAAAGGAAAACACCCAGAAGGATTATATCTAATTCCAAATAAAATGGCTAGAACATTTATTGAATCTAAACAAGAAAGTTTCAATTGGAGCATACATAAAAACTTCAAACAAGACTCAATACCTTCGGAACTAAGAATTTATTTTAAACATAAATAAGTGTACCAATTTTTTATTTAGCATATAGATACGTAAGTAATTAGTCTTGTATAAAAACGTTCAATTCATTTAAAATAAAATCACATCCTTCGTTAATTTCTTTATCAGAAATGGTTAATGGAGGAGTGATTCTTATAGCACTACCTTCAAAAAGCAACCAAAATAAAATTAAGCCCTTATCTAAACAATTTAAAATAACTTTTGAAGCAATTTCAGGAGATTCAACTAATAAAGCCAACATTAATCCGCGCCCTCTAATTTCTTTAATGGCAGTGTTATTTTTAAATTTATCCCTAATTAATTTCTCTTTCCTTAGTGTTTCTTCGATGAGGTTTGATTCAGTAATTTCTTTTACAGTAGCCAAACCAGCACTTGCAATTACAGGATGTCCACCAAAAGTTGTAATATGTCCTAATTTTGGATTTTCTTTAAGGCAATTCATAATTTCAAAAGAAGCAATAAAAGCACCAATCGGCATTCCGCCACCTAAACCTTTACCAGTTATAATAATATCAGGAATAACATTGTAATTTTCAAAACCCCAAAATTTTCCGGTGCGCCCAATTCCTGTTTGAATTTCATCTAAAATTAATAAAGCACCAACTTCTTCACATCGTTGCTTTACTTTTGTTAAATAATTATTTTGTGGTTCAATAAAACCAGCACCACCTTGAATCGTTTCTAAAATAACACCTGCTGTTTTTGTTGTGATTTTTGCTAAATCGGCTTCGTTATTAAATTCAATAAATTTAATACCAGGAACCAACGGACGAAATGCGCGATTTTGTTGTTCGGCACCACAAACACTCATTGCGCCTTGGGTATTACCGTGATAACTGTTTTTAGCGGCTATCATTTCATCTCTGCCTGTAAAACGTTTTGCTAGTTTTAGGGCACCTTCAGTAGCTTCAGTTCCCGAATTAACGATGTAAACAGAAGATAAGTTTTCAGGTAATGTTTTTGCTAGTGCTTTACACAATTCTAGTTGAGGTTTTTGTATAAATTCTCCATACACCATAACATGCGTATATGAATCTAATTGATTTTTTATAGCATTAGTAACTTTGGGGTGATTATGTCCCAAGGTATTTGCAGATACACCAGCAACAAAATCTAACATTTTTTTTCCGTTAGCATCGTAAATGTAACTACCATTAGCATGTGATATTTCAATAGCTAATGGATGTGGTGTTGTTTGCCCTTGATATTTTAAAAAATCGTTTTTCACAATTTATTATTTAATTTTTTTTAATTCTAACTCAGGTTTTAAGGCTCTTGATTTTTTAAAATCTTGCCTTTTTATAGTTTCTTTTACAAACATTTTTTTAGCTTTATTAATTGCTGAGTTATTTTTTTTAACCTTAACAGGAGTTGTAGTGTTTTTATCTTTCACAAAAATATCTTCTACTGTTTTGGGTTGTTCATCTTCACGCCAAATAAAACCTTTAAACTTTTTTTCTTCAGAAGGAAATTCTGATGGCGGAAATGTTTTTCCTTCTGTTTTTTTAAAGTATTTTGTTTGAATAATTTCGTTGTTTTCTAAGGTAAATTCAATATCACTAGCTATTTCTTTGGTAATAGTTTCTAGTTTTAAAGATTCTTCATTTCTGTTATAATATAACGATTCTGCATTTCCTTTCACAAGCATAATCCTTAAATCATTTTCTTCAAATTTACCGTAAATATTTCTTCCTTTTATTTGATTAAAATCATCTGTAGATAAAGAATCTTTTTGAATCATAAAAGCATTTTGTAATACTCTTAAAGAGTCTAATTTATTGGTTTTTTTATTACTTAATAGTTGAATGCTATCTCCTGTAATTTGACTTTTACCTGACCATAAAATTGGGTTATTAAACATTCGTGTAAGCCCTGTGTTTTGACTTGTGTGAATGGAGTCGCATTTTCCTTGTAAATCAGATTTAAAAATTTTAACATTTTTAAAAATTCGAACAATTCTTTTTTCAGGCCTACCAGTTAGTAAAATTTTATCACCAGCAACATACATAGAATCTTTATCGAGCAAAGAAATTGTAACAGCTCTTTTAGTAATAAAGAGTGAATCTTTTTTTTCGTATAGTTCTGCATAATTACCTTTAGTAACCATATTTTGAAGTGTGTCAATTACTTTTATTCGATTGGTTGCAGAAGCAAAACCTTTGCGTTTATCATAATAAAGGCTATCAGCTAAAATTGTACGTTCTTTTAAAAAAAGTTTTGCGTTTTTTACAAAATAAGAAATATCGGTATTGGTATCGTAAAACCCTCTTTCAGAATAAACTTTTGTGCTATCTTTTAAATTTGTAACGGTACTGGGACCATATAAATAAGCTAAATTTGAGTTTGTATAATAATCTAAATGGTCAGATTCTAAATTGTTATCAGGGTTTACTACGGTAACTTTAGATTTTGCTGTAAATTTTTTGTCTCTTAAAAAATAAGTTCCTTTAATGCTTTTTAAGGTGTTTTTTTTATCACGAATCGTTCCGCCATTTGGGTAATATAAAATTTGATTTTGACGATCAAAATGAAGTGTATCAGTACTCATTTTCATTTCTTTATCGTTAATTTCAACGTTTCCCCACGATTTTGCTTTTTTGGTATTTCCATTGTAAAGCGTAAAATCACTGTATTGAATAATACTATCACCTTGTTCAATAACAACCTCACCAAGGGCTTTAAAAATATTTTCTTTTTTATAAAGTAAGGCTCTTTGGCAGTCTAAAGTAGCACCTTCATGTTCCATTTTTACATTACCAATAAGTAAAGTAGCACCGGGATATTTAGCTTCATCAGTAAGTGCCTGTTGTGTAGAAAGGATTTTTATTTTTTTTGCTTGAGAAAAACCTGTAGTAATATATAATAAAAAAGATAAAAGAAATATTTTTTTCAAAGTAACCATATTTAGAAAGCAAAAATAACGAAAAGAACTTGCGGTTTTTCTTAATAAATCAATAAAATTATAACATTAAAAAGAGTGTGTCGTATTTTATTGGCTATTTTTGTGCAAATTAAAAAAGAATTTTTATGAGTGCTCATTTTGATTTATCAATAGAAGAAATGAAGTCTTATGGCTATAAAATAGTCGATTTAATAGCTGAACATTGGGATACTTTAAAAGATAAAAAACCTGTTACTTCTGCTACACGTAAAGAAATGGATAATTTATTTTTGCAAGAAGCTCCTGATAAAGGAATGAATGCAAATGAAGTATTAGATTTTGTGATGAATAACGTGATACCTAATAGTACTGTTATTTCGCATCCAAAAGCATATTCTTTTGTACCAGGACCTAGTAATTTTATTAGTACAATGGCTGATAGTTTAGCTACAGGTTTTAATGTTTTTTCTGGAGGATGGATGGTTTCTCCTGCAGCAGCAGAATTAGAAATAGTAACTATGAACTGGTTGTTAAAAATGTTTAATTTTCCTGTTGAAAAAGGTGGAGGTATTTTTACAAGTGGTGGGTCAATGGCAAACTTGACAGCTTTGGTTACAGCTCGTCGTATTAAGTGTGGAGATGATTTTTCAAAAGCTGTTATTTATTTATCTGATCAGGCACATTCTTCTAATATTAAAGCAGTTCGTGTTTTAGGATTTAAAAAAGAGCAGATTCGTATTTTGCCAACTGATATAGAGTTTAGGATAAGTATAAATAAACTAAAAAATGCCATAGCTAAAGATAGGTTAGAAGGGTTACAGCCTTTTTGTTTTTTAGCTTCGGCAGGAACAACAAATACAGGTACTGTTGATCCTTTAGATGAAATAGCAGACATTTGTGAAGAAGAAAATTTATGGTTTCACATTGATGGAGCTTATGGAGGAGCTGCAATTTTATCTAAAAAAGGAGCAAAAGCTTTGCGTGGAATCGAAAGAGCAGATTCTTTAACTGTTGATCCGCACAAGTGGTTTTATCAACCCTACGAAATCGGATGTTTATTAGTAAAGGATTCGTCATGGTTAAGTGGTACCTTTAGCGAAAAACCTGAATATTTAAGAGATATTGAAGGAAATGAGTCTGAAATAAACTTTTATGATTACGGGATTCAATTAACACGAAGATTTAGAGCGCTAAAATTTTACATGTCGATAAAAACATACGGCTTAGATACTTTTAAAAAAGCAGTTAGTTATAACATTAAACTAACGGATGATGTTGAAAAAATATTAAGAAAAAGTAGGCATTGGGAAATTATTTCTCCTGCAACCTTAGCAGTAATTAACTTTAGATATAACCCAATTGGATTAAATTTATCAGAAAAAGAGATTGATGTTTTAAATCAAGAAATTTCTAAAAAAGTAATGGATTCTAAAGAGGCGTTTTTAGTAACAACTATTTTAAATAAACAAGTTGTATTACGTATGTGTTTGATAAATCCAAAAACGACTATTGATGATATAAACGAAACATTAGCTTTGTGCCATAAATTTGGACAAGAAATATTAAATAAATAAAAAAAGGAGCTCTTAAGAGCTCCTTTTTTTATTTTGAATTTTTAGCAAATTCTCGTTTCATATGTTCTTTTGATTTTCCTTTGGCAATAGAAGTTGTTTGCCATTTATCATTTAAAATCATTTTACCTACATAAGTTATTTGACCAATATGATAAGGGTAATGAGCTATTTGCCTAGTAATACTCTCTATAAGTTTATGCTTTTTATTTCTGATATAAATAGGTTGCTCGAAATTAGTTTCATTTAACGAACTTAAAGCAGTAAATAAGCAATTCCACCCATTTTCCCATTTAGTTAATAATTCATCCTTTGATAAACTTTGAGTTTTAAACTCGGCATCTCTATCTCTTGATTCCTTTTCACCATCTGAAGTAAAAAAATCGGTCCAACGCGATAACATATTTTCAGAAACATGTATCATTATTATAGCAATACTGTTGCTTTCTTCGTTGTACTTAAAATGCAATTCTTTTTCTTGTAGTTGCGCAATGGTTTTGTCAGCTACTTGTTTATACGATTTAAATTGCGTTGTTATATTTTGTAAATATTCGTGTACCATTAAATGCAAAAAAAAAGGAACTCAATTAGGGTTCCTTTTTAAATTTATCTATTAATTGTTTGTTTTCTATCAGGTCCTACCGATACTATTTTTACAGGAACTCCGGTCTCTTTTTCAATAAAAGCAACATAGTCTAGTAAGTTTTTTGGTAACTCATCAGCATTTGTCATTTTTGTTAAATCATCTTCCCATCCTTTAAATTCAGTATAGTTTACTGAAATATTTTCAGGCTCAATATTATAAGGTAAATGTGTAATTTCTTCTCCTTTATAATTGTATGAAGTACATACTTTTAAGGTGTCAAATCCAGAAAGTACATCTCCTTTCATCATCATTAATTGCGTAACACCGTTTACATCAACAGCATATTTTAAAGCCACTAAATCTAACCAACCGCATCTTCTTGGACGACCAGTAGTTGCCCCAAATTCATGACCAACTTTAGCCATTTGTGCACCATCTTCATCAAATAATTCAGTAGGAAAAGGTCCAGAACCAACACGTGTTGTGTAGGCTTTAAAAATACCAAATACATCTCCAATTCTGTTAGGAGCAATTCCTAAACCAGTACAAGCACCTGCAGCTGTTGTGTTTGAAGAGGTTACAAAAGGATAGGTACCAAAATCGATATCTAATAATGATCCTTGCGCACCTTCAGCTAAAATTGTTTTTCCTTCTTTTATTGCTGAGTTTAAAAATTCTTCAGAATCTATAAATTGTAGTGTTCTTAATTTTTCAATTCCTAAATCAAATTCAGCCTCTAATTCATCTAAATCATATTCTACTTGCACATCAAAATAAGCAAGCATACTTAAGTGCTTTTGAGTTAAAGCTCTATATTTATCTTTCCAATTATCAAGTTCTAAATCACCAACACGCATTCCGTTTCTACCAGTTTTGTCCATATAAGTTGGACCAATACCTTTTAAAGTAGAACCAATTTTTGCTTTTCCTTTAGATGTTTCAGAAGCAGCATCTAATAAACGGTGAGTTGGTAAAATTAAATGTGCTTTACGAGAAATTAATAATTTAGATGTATAATCGATATTATGAACATCTAAATTTTCTAGTTCTTTTTTAAAGATAACAGGGTCTATTACCACTCCATTACCAACTACGTTTAAAGCGGTTTTATGAAAAATTCCAGAAGGAATTGTGTGTAAAACGTGTTTGTTACCGTCAAAGATTAAGGTATGACCTGCGTTTGGACCTCCTTGAAATCGTGCAATAATATCGTAATTACCTGTTAGTACGTCTACGATTTTACCTTTTCCCTCGTCTCCCCATTGTAATCCGAGTAATAAATCTACTGCCATTTAGTGTGTTATTAAGTGTATTTGTTGTTGTTATTTTTTGTTGCGTTTTGTTCCGTAAAAATAGAGTGAATGGTTGTGAATATCAATATCAAAAACATCTTCAATTGTTTTTTTGATGATTTGAATTCTAGGGTCACAAAATTCTTTAACTTCTCCAGAGTCAGTTAAAATTACATGATCGTGATTTTTATCGAAATAACTTTTTTCGTAACGTGCCATTGATTGCCCGTCAAATTGATGTTTACGAACCAAACCACAATCTAAAAGTAAATCCATCGTATTGTAAAGTGTTGCTCTACTTACACGATAGTTTTTATTTTTCATTTTAATATATAATGATTCGATATCAAAATGCTCTTCAGCACTATATATTTCTTGTAAAATAGCATAACGTTCTGGTGTTTTTCGATGCTTGTTTTCTTCTAAAAAAGTAGTGAAAACTTTTTTTACAATTTCTTGATTTTCGACTGAGTTACTCATTCTTATTTAAAAATTTACGGACGGACAAATTTACGTTTATTTATTGATAAAAAAACAAGGATATTAAAATGATATTTACAATGTATTAACACGCTCTACTTTTTGTACTCCATCTATCTTTTTTATGTTGTCAATTAACTTATTAAGTTGGGCTTTGTTTTTTACACTTAACGAGAGTTTTCCTGCAAAAACACCATGATCTCCTGAGATATTAATGCTATGAATATGTACATCCATACTATTTGAAATAATACGTGTAATACTATTAACGATACCTTTATTATCTATTCCTGATAAATTTAAAATGGCTGTAAACTCTTGTTTGGTAGAGTCAATCCATTTAGCAAGCATAATTCGATATGCGTAATTTGACTGTAATGAAATAGCATTAGGGCAATCTTTTTTATGAATTTTTATACCTTCGTTTATGGTTACAAAGCCAAAAACTTTATCGCCTGGGATAGGAGAGCAGCATTTTGCTAATGTGTAATCTAATGTTTGTTCTTCTTTACCGAATACTAAAGCGTCATATTTATGGGTGATTTCTTCTTTTTCTGAAATTCCTTTTGATGGGTTTCGACGAAACGTATTTTTAATAAAGCCCATAATGAGTCCGCTTCGTTGTGTAACAAACTCCTTTAATTGTGTATTGTCAATAGCACCGTTACCAACTCTAAAAAATAAATCAAAACTTGTTTTTAAACCAAAATAATTAGCAAGTTCGTGTATTACTTTTTCTCCTGATCCAATTTTTAAATGGCGTAATTTTCGTAATAAAATTGCTTTTCCTTCTTCTGCAATTATCTTTTCTTCAGCTTTTAGTGCTGATTTAATTTTAGTACGTGCTCTTGCAGTTAATACAAAATCTAACCAACGTACATTTGGTTTGTTGTTGCTAGCGGTTAGCACTTGTACTTGATCACCGCTTTTAAGGGTGTGGCTTAACGGAACTAATTTTCCGTTTACTTTGGCTCCTCTACATTTTAAACCTACATCGGTATGAACAGAAAAAGCAAAATCTAGCGCAGATGCTCCTTTAGGTAGTGATTTTAAATCTCCTTTAGGAGTAAAAACATATATTTCTTTTGCGTATAAATTAAGTTTAAAATCTTCAACAAAGTCAATGGCATCAGCACTTTGGTTTTCTAAAGTTTCTTTTAGTTTATTTAACCAACCTTCTAGTCCGTTTTCCTTAACATTACCTTGTTTGTATTTAAAGTGTGCTGCATATCCTTTTTCAGCTATTTCGTCCATTCTTTCAGAGCGCACTTGTACTTCAACCCATCTTGATTGTGGGCCAATTACGGTAATATGTAAAGCTTCATAACCTGTTGATTTTGGTTGTGAAATCCAATCTCGTAAACGGGCAGGGTTTGGTTTAAAAAAATCGGTTACGATAGAGTATATTTTCCAAGCATCAAATTTTTCATCATCAGAGGTTGGTTCATAAATAATTCGAATTGCAAATTTATCGTATACTTCATCAAAGGTTACGTTTTGTTTTCGCATTTTTCTTCTGATAGAAAAAATTGATTTAAAGCGCCCTTTAATATCATATTTAAAACCTTCTTTATCTAAAGCTTCTTTTAAAATACCAGTAAAGCTATCAATATATTTTTGTTGTTCTTCTTTACTGTCTTTTATTTTGGTTAATATATCTTTATAAACTTCAGGTTCGGTATATTTTAATCCTAAATCTTCTAATTCTGTTTTTATATTGTATAAACCTAATCGATGTGCTAAAGGCGCATAAATGTATAAGGTTTCTGAGGCAATTTTTACCTGTTTATGGGCAGGCATTGCGTCCATGGTTTGCATGTTATGCAAACGATCGGCAATTTTTATTAAAATAACTCTTACATCATCATGTAAGGTAAGTAGCATTTTTCTAAAATTTTCAGCTTGTATTGAGTAATCTTGCTCTTTTTTTAGATTAGAAATTTTGGTAAGTCCGCTAACAATACGTGCTATGTTTTCACCAAATAAACGCTCCATATCATCAATAGTGTAATGGGTGTCTTCAACAACATCGTGTAATAATGCTGCGGCAATTGAGGTAGCTCCTAAGCCAATTTCATAAGCAACAATTTTAGCTACAGCAATTGGATGATAAATATAAGGTTCGCCTGTTTTTCTTCGTTGTTCAGAATGAGCTTCAACAGCAATATCAAAAGCTTTACGTATTAATTTTTTGTCATTATCAGATAGTGTTTGGTAGGTTCCTTTTAATAAATCTTTATATCTGTGGGCTATTTCTTTATTTTCTTCTTCGATCGTTGCATTATAACTCATACGCTTAAAGTTCTTTTTGTTAAATACGTTTCAAAATAAAAATAGTGTAAAGAAACTTACTGAGCAAGTTTTCGTTAAAAATGTTTACAATAATAAAAAAGTATTTATACAGTAAACATCGAGTGTTTTTCCTCTAATATATATTGATAAAAAAAGATATATTTGTTATATAATTCAGAGGTAACAAGACTTTAAAATATTTAAGTCCCCCTGAAATATCATTTAAGATGATATTTGGATCTCCGACTTTTTATAAAGTCGGAGATTCTTTTTTACTTTTTTTTACCGCTAGGCAACCTTTTTTACAATGTGCTAGTCTTTATATTTGTAAGCGTGTAAATTAACTATTCGAATTGAAAATTATTCAGTTACATAAAAATCAATCTGTATTAATAAAAAAAGCAAAAGAGCAGAATAGAGAAGCTCAGCAGCTATTATTTGAACAGTACTCGCCTAAAATGTTAGGGGTTTGTAGGCAATATGTAAAAGATATGCACCATGCTGAAGATTTAATGCTTTCAGGGTTTTTAAAAGTATTTACAAAATTAGATACCTTTAAAAATGAAGGGAGTTTTGAAGGGTGGATTCGTAAAATTATAGTAAACACTTGTCTTACTTATTTAAATAAAAAAAATCCGATTCAATTAACAGATGAAGATTTTGTTTTTGATGATGTTGCTACCGAAAATTTAGAAAATACATCGGTAGAAGATATTCAGAAATTAATAGACCAATTACCTGAAGGCTATAAATTAGTTTTTAATTTATATGCCATTGAAGGATATAAACATTCAGAAATAGCTAAAAAATTAAATATTTCAGAAGGTACCTCTAAGTCGCAATTGTTTAAAGCCAGAAAGTGGTTGCAACAAAGCTATATAAAAATGAATCAGATTGAAAATGCAGACAAATAAAATAGATAAACAAATAGCTGATAAACTTAAAGATAGGGAATTTAAACCTTCTTTATCAGCCTGGGAACGTTTAAGTGAAGAGTTGAATAAAGAGCCAGTTAAGAAAAAACATAGTTGGGTTTTGTACCTAGGTTATGCAGCAAGTATTGTTGTGTTAATTGGTGCAGGTTTTTTATACATATTAAATAATAATAAACTTACTCCTCAAAATATTATAGTTAATGCAACAACTGATACTTTAAAACTTAAAGAAGTTAACCTAAAAGAAATTATACCTGTTGAAGAAGCAATTGTAAAAGTGATTGAAAGAAAGGAAAAATATAAAAATATAAAAACTAAAAAAATACAGTTTAAAGAAGAATCTAAAAGGACAGTAGCCAATGTGTCAAAACAACGTATTGGTAAAATTTTAGTTAATCATAAAGTTAAAAAAGAAGATAAAGATTCAACGATTGCAAATAGTAAAAAAGGCAAATCAAGTATACTTGTAAATAGTGATGATTTGTTGTTTGTAGTAACACATTCGCAAGAAGAGGTAAAAGAGTATTATGCGAAGTATAAAATTAATAGAAAAGATGTGTTAGATACTATTCGAAAAGAATTAATAAAATCAAACCTTGCCATAAATCCTGAAACTATTTTGGCCGAAGTAGAGTATGATATTAAAGAAACTGATTTTGAGCAAAATTTCATGAAAAAATTCAAATCAAAACTATCAAATGTAATTGTAGCAATTGCAGATAGAAATAAGTAAACGCTTACCAATTATCGATAATTAAATTACCAAATTATTCCATTTAATTTAAAAATTTAAAACATGAAAAGAATACTATTATTAGTGTTGTTTGTAACAACTATTGCCCAATCTCAAGAAAAAACATTTGAAAATGAGGTGAAAAAAATATCTAAAAATATTGATAAAATAACAACACAGCAAAAAGACTCCTTAAAAATAAAGGTAAAAGAAATTAATTTAAAAGTTGATAAAAAAGAGCTTACACTTGATGAGGCTAATGCTTTAAAAAAGTCAGCAGCAGTTTATCATGCGAGACAAATAGAAAATTTAATTAGTGAACAAGAGCAAAATTTACAACAATTAGTGCAAGATAAAACTGATGGTAAAATAGCAAGTAATAATGATGTTGACTATGAAGATACTTTTAGAATAGGAGGAACGACATTTAAGTTTAACTTATCGGATGATGATGTTAAGAAAAAAAGAAATAGAAAAAATAAAAGAACCACTACTCAGTTTGTTTTTGCTTTAGGTGTAAACAATGTTTTAACAAATAATAAATTTAGCTCATTAAATGATTCTAAGTATAAATTTTGGCAATCGCATTTTTACGAATTAGGTTTTACATTTAAAACACGTTTTTCAAAAGAACCATCGAAAACATATTTTAAATATGGGGTATCATTTTTATGGAATAATTTAAGAGCCGAAAATAACCAATATCATGTTGTAAATGGAGATGAAATAGCATTAAATGAACATACAAATAATCTTATAGAAAGTAGATTACGCCATGTTCAAATGACTTTTCCGATGCATTTAGAATTTGATTTTTCAAAAAATAAAAAGTATTCAGATGAAGAAATTGTTGATAGAACACATCAATCTATTCGCTTCGGGCTTGGAGGTTTCTTTGGGTTTAAGTTAGGAACTCGCCAGTATTTAGAATACAAAAACGCACAAGGTATTAATGTTGAAGAAGTACAAAAAGCTAGTTTTAACACCAACACAATTAATTATGGACTAAGCGCATATTTTGCTTACCAAGGTTATGGTTTGTATGTTAAATATGATTTAAATCCTTTATTTAAGAATACAGACACACGAAATATTTCATTAGGATTACGATTTGATATTAATTAAGGTATTGACTTTAATAAAAAAGAGAAGTGTTTAAACTTCTCTTTTTTTATTTACTTCCCATTCATGGCGTAAATCACCAGAAAGTTTTCCGGTGCCGTCATGTTTCCAACCAGGAGGCTTTAGTAGATATAAAAACTTTTTTCCTAAAGAAGTTTTGCTTTTAAAAACATCAGTAAACATATTACACCATTCTAAAAAAGCAATTTTAATAGGATTATATGTATTTATATTAGTAACTAAACCATATATAGGTTTTTCAACTTCGGGTTCAAAAGTACTAAATAGTTTATCCCAAATAATAAAAATACCCGCATGGTTTCTATCTAAGTACTGCGGATTTGTAGCGTGATGTACCCTGTGATGACTAGGTGTATTAAAAACAGCTTCAAACCAATTGGGTAATTTTTTTATCAATTCAGTATGAATCCAATATTGGTATAATAAGCTAATACTCATTTGAGTTAATATCATTAAAGGATGAAATCCGATGATAGCCAAAGGTGCCCAAAAAATAAAAGTATAAAAGCTACCGGTCCAAGTTTGCCTTAAAGCGGTACTTAAATTGTGTTTTTTTGATGAATGATGCACTACATGACTTGCCCAGAAAAGCCTACTTTTGTGTGCAATTCTATGATTCCAGTAATACACAAAATCTTCAGCAAATAACAAAACAATCCATGACCACCATATAAAAGGAATCGTAAAAAATCTGTAACTATATAGTAAAGTAAAAATTGTAAAAATTACTCCTTTGGTAAATAAACCTATAGCAACATTACCTAAACCCATTATTATTGAAGTAAAGGCATCTTTAAATTCATAATCTTCTAACTTAACTTTAACAGTGAGTATAACTTCAATAATAACAGTTATAACAAAAAAAGGAATGGCGTAATGTATTAAGTTTGGTGTTTCAGGGAGTTGCATAAAAAAGGTTTAGTTACAAACCTACATAAAAAATAGTGATTGTTTTTAAAGGTAAGAATTTGTTTAGATAGGAAAAAACAGTATATTTGCAGGCTTAAAATAAATTTTAAACAATTTAATTATGAATCATTACGAAACTGTTTTCATTTTGAATCCCGTTTTATCTGAAACTCAGATAAAGGAGACAGTAAAGAAGTTTGAGGACTACTTACTATCTAAAGGTGCAGAAATGATTTCTAAAGAAGATTGGGGCTTAAAAAAATTAGCTTACCCAATTGAAAAGAAAAAAAGTGGATTTTACCACTTATTAGATTACAAGGTAGCAGGAGATGCGATTGCTCCTTTTGAATTAGAGTTCAGAAGAGACGATAGTGTTATGCGTTATTTAACTGTAAAGTTAGACAAACATGCTGCAGCTTGGGCTGAAAAGAGAAGAAATCGTGTTAAATCTGCAAAAAAGTAAGAAATGGCATCAATAGATCAACAAGCAAAAGGAAACAAGCAAGGAGAAGTACGTTACTTAACTCCGCTTGATATCGAAACTAAAAAAGAAGCTAAATACTGTCGTTTTAAAAAGAATGGTATTAAATACATCGATTATAAAGATGCTGACTTCTTAATGTATTTAGTAAACGAACAAGGTAAAATTTTACCAAGACGTTTAACAGGAACATCATTAAAATATCAACGTAAAGTGGCACAAGCTATTAAAAGAGCGCGTCACTTAGCATTAATGCCATATGTTGGTGATTTATTAAAATAATAAAGAAGTAGACACATGGAATTGATATTAAAACAAGACGTAGAAAATTTAGGTTTTAAAGACGATGTTGTAACTGTTAAGAATGGTTATGGTCGTAATTGCCTAATTCCTCAAGGATTTGCAATTTTAGCTACTTCTTCAGCTAAAAAAGTATTAGCTGAAAACTTAAAGCAACGTGCTTTTAAAGAAGCTAAATTAGTAGAAGATGCTACCAAAGTGGCTGAAGCTATTAAAGGATATGAAATTAAGATTGCTTCTAAAGTAGGTTCTGGTGATAAATTATTTGGTTCGGTAAACAACATTAATGTTGCTGAAGCTATAGCTAAAGCTGGTACTGTAATTGATAAGAAATTTATCAAAGTTACTGGAGGTAGTGTAAAAAGATTAGGTAAATATAATGCTGCTGTACGTTTGCACAGAGCTGTAGTTGCTGATATTGTATTTGAAGTTGTTGCTGAAAAGTAATAGTTAAAATAATATATATTATAAAACCTACTCATTTTTGAGTAGGTTTTTATTTTTTATAGTATTTAATAGGTGAAAAGGAGGTTTTTCCTTACTGTTTATTAAAAGTAATTGATGACATTTGTAATATAAATAAAGAATAGGGGACTTTATTACAATTAAAATATAGTCTTTTAAGGGATTGATTATATTTTAAAAAACGCTGATCTTATATAAGATCAGCGTTTTTTTTATAGTTTTATATCCTCTTGATTTTTAAGAATATCCTCAAATGTCTCTCTTTTTCTTATTAAATAATCTTTTCCTTTGTAAATCATAACTTCTGCAGGTTTAAACCTTGAATTGTAATTTGAAGTCATAGAAAAACAATAAGCACCAGCATTATGGAAACATAAAATATCCTCTTCTGATATTTCATTAATTCTTCTATTTGAGCCAAAAGTATCAGTTTCACAAATATAACCTACAACACTATAAAAACGCTCTCTACCTTTAGGATTTGATAGGTTTTCTATATAATGATAAGAATTATATAGCATTGGGCGAATTAAATGATTCATTCCACTATCAATACCAGCAAAAACAGTAGAAGTAGTTTGTTTTATAACATTAACTTTTGCTAAAAAGTAACCAGATTCACTTACTAAAAACTTACCAGGCTCAAACATTAAGGTAATATTTTTGCCATATTCTTTACAAAATTGATTAAAGCGAGTGGATAATTTTTCTCCTAATTCAACAATATCTGTAGAAATATCATCTTTTTTATAAGGTACTTTAAATCCGCTTCCGAAATCAATAAAGTCAATGTTTTTAAATTGTTTAGCAACGTCAAATAATATTTCTGAAGCTCTAACAAAAGTATCAATATCTAAAATATCAGATCCGGTATGCATATGAATACCATTAATACGCATTCCTGTATTTTCAACAACTCTTTTTATATGTGGTACTTGATGAATTGATATTCCAAATTTAGAATCAATATGACCTACAGAAATATTACTGTTTCCGCCAGCCATAATATGTGGATTTATACGAATACAAACAGGTACTTTAGGGTGTTTTTGACCAAACAATTCAAGTATAGATAAATTATCAATATTAATTTGAACTCCTAATTTAGCTACTTGTTCAATTTCTTGTAATGATACTCCATTTGGTGTGTAAATAATATCTTTTGGTTTAAAACCAGCATGTAAACCAAGTTTAACTTCTTGAATAGAAACAGTGTCTAGTCCACTTTTTAAAGTGTTTAAAACCTTTAAAATATTAATATTAGATAAAGCTTTTGCAGCGTAATTTATTTTTACACTTTTAACTTTAGAAAACGCTGTGGTTATCTTTTTATATTGCTGCGTTATTTTTTCGGTATCATATACATAAAGTGGTGAACCATATTTATTGGCTAAATTTAATAAATCTTCTCTATTCATTCTTCTTTGTTGTTTAACTGCGTCAAATTTATAGAAGTCTGTATACCTAAAAAATTATTTATAAAAACTATACAAATCTGTTTCTTTTGTAAAAAAAGGTTGTTATCAGGAAGAGAAAAGGTGATTCTCCTAAATAAAGGGATTGAAAATAGATTCATATTTGTATTGAAATAAAAATAAGGGGATTTATTTCAATTTAATATTTATTATATTTTCTGTAGGGCTAGGAGATGTCATAAAAAAACTCTAGCTTTTGCTAGAGTTTTTTGTTTTTATAAAAAGTTAAGCTTAGTTAAATTTAACAGCTACTTTTTCAGCAATTCCAACAATTACTTCGGTAGCTTTTAAAATACTTTCTACAGGTACGTATTCGTAACGTCCGTGAAAGTTGTGTCCGCCGGCAAAAATATTTGGGCAAGGTAATCCTTTGTATGATAGTTGAGATCCATCGGTACCACCACGAATAGGTTTAATTAAAGGTGTAATTCCGATATCATTCATAACCTCTTCGGCAATATCAACAATATGCATAACAGGAGTTACTTTTTCTTTCATGTTGTAATATTGGTCTTTGATTTCAATTTCAATTAAGTCTTGACCTAATTTTTTATTCATGGTTGAAACTAAATCTAACATGGCTTGTTTACGATTTTTAAACAATTCCATATCATGGTCTCTAATAATGTATTGTAAAGTTGTTTTTTCAACTTTTCCTTCCATATTGTGTAAATGGAAAAAACCTTCGTAACCAGTTGTTTTTTCAGGCACTTCATTGGATGGCATTGCATTAATTAATTCGCTGGCAATTGTCATTGAATTAATCATTTTTCCTTTTGCATAACCAGGATGTACTATTTTACCATTAACAGTAATTTTAGCACCAGCAGCATTAAAGTTTTCATATTCTAGTTCTCCAATCTGACTTCCATCCATAGTATATGCCCATTGAGCACCAAATTTTTCAACATCAAACATGTGTGCACCTTTTCCTACTTCTTCATCAGGAGGAAAACATACTCTAATTTTACCATGCTTAATTTCTGGATGTTGAATTAAATATTCCATCGCAGAAACGATTTCGGTAACACCAGCTTTATCATCAGCACCTAAAAGTGTAGTTCCGTCAGTAGTAATAATTGTTTGTCCTTTATATTGTAATAAATCTTCAAAATAATCTGGAGATAATACAATGTTTTCTTCTTTATTTAAAAGAATATCTTTTCCGTCGTAATTTTCATGAATTTGAGGCTTTACATTTGCGCCAGTAAAATCAGGACTTGTATCAATATGAGCAACAAAACCAATGGTTGGCACTTCGTAATCTAAATTACTAGGTAAGGTTGCCATTAGATAACAGTTTTCATCTAAATCAACTTCTTCCATTCCTATTTCTTTCAATTCTTTTTCAAGAACTCTAGCTAAATCCCATTGTTTTTCGGTACTCGGAAAAGCAGGGTTGTTAGGATCACTTTCTGTATCAATAGTTACGTATTTTATAAATCGATTGATGATATGTTGTTTGTTCATTGTTGTATTTTTTTAGCGTTTCAAAAATAACTAATTTAACTGTATTTTGTTTATTAATTTTAAGGCTTTACAAATTCGTTCATCTACTAAAGAGTCTCCATAAATTTCTGTTTTTACATGTAAAAAATTGTCTGAATTTATTTTAGTAAAGGTGTTTAAAATATGATAAGAATAATTATTTTTTTTACCCTTAGCATAACTATAATATGATGGTTTGTTAAGTAGGTTTACTTTGTTTGTTTTAATTTCTGATAAATTCATTTTTTTGTTATCGTCTGTAATTTTTTGAGCAAAAGTTTTATCAATAAAAACGGTTTTATGTACTAGGGTAACATCAATAAGCGTTGTTTTTGTTAGGCTTACTGTGGTGTCAGCTGCGTAAAGGGATGTTTTTGTATCATCAAAATATAAATTTACTTTCCATTTTTTAGGCAACGGTATTGTAAACATTTTTCTAACATCTTCATTTTTTTGTAAATCAGTGTAAGTATCAATTTTTACACACGGAAAATCTTCATTCAAATCAGGAAGAGAGTTGCAAGAAATGATAGAGAATAGGACTAAAATAGCTAAAAAATATTTCATAAATAAGAATAATGTTTTTATTGATTTTTATCAAAATAGGCAATTAACAAATCTACCACATAACTGTAAGATTTTATTCCTTTTGATTGATTGTTTGCTTTTAAATAAGAGTTATAACCTTTTTTTAAATAAGGCTCTAAAGGGTTGTCAAATTGTTTCCAATGTAAATAACTATCTCTGTAATCTTTATAAATGCCTTTGTTTACTAAGTTTTTTATTTCAGATGCAATCGCTTTATCATGTTTGTATACTTGGCCAATACAGTAATTATACGCCATTCTGTAGCCTGAATATTTAAAATATAAATCATCATTTGCAATAGAGGCTAAAAAACCTACAAAGTTAGCATCATTTTCTGCAGCCCAACCTATTTGATGCGCCATTTCATGACATGTAGTAGTTGGATATCCTGTTTTAGGAATCATGCAATTTACTTGCGCTTCACCAGTAATTGGATTTATATAACCAGCGGTTCCGTTATAAGATTGAAATAAACTAACTAAAGAACTTTTTATAGATGTATTTTGATAGGTTAACTGCGGATAAATAAAAGCTAAGTTTTGATAACCATTGGTAGCTAACTGATAAATTTCTTTTTGCGAATATGGAACTTTGACTTTCATAGAATCGTTTGCAACAATTTGCAAATGCACTTTATTTAACTCAAGAACAATTTTTTTTGTTGTTTTAACCAATTGTTCAGTACTGTAAGTTGCTTGTTGTAAGTTTAAATTTTTAGCCAATGGTTCACGAAAATAATTGAATCCCCAAAAAGTGTAAAAACAAAAATAGATAATAGATAAAGCTATTGTAAAATTTAAAAGTAGTGAAATGCTATTTTTAAATCGATTTTTAATTAGTTGATAAATGCCCTTTATCAATAATAAAATTAAAATTAATCCTACAATATCTCCAAAAGAAAAAGGAATCCAACCTAAAATAAAACGAAAAAATTTAGATATATAGGGATATACACCATTACTATAGTATTTTTCTATCCACGCAGTTTTTTGACTTAAAAGGTGCACAAAAAATACCTGAATAGGTAAGGTTAAAGCTAAAAATATTTTTTTTTGATATTGCTTCATAAAATTCAAAAATAAGAAAGTTATAAGGTTATCAACAAGTTAATAACAATTTTGTTTACAAAATTTGTGTATAAAGAAAGTTAAAGATAGCGCCTATAAGTATCAGCTTAAAAAATTACATTTGCAGTTATGGAACGAACGCAATCTCTCAGAGGAACAAAAACAGAAAGGGCTAAAATTGTTAGCCTTGAAAAAGGTAAAATACCACCACAAGCACTAGAATTAGAAGAGGCTGTTTTAGGAGCCATGATGATTGATAAGAAAGGAATTGATGAGATAATCGATATACTTAATCCAGAAGCTTTTTATGACAAAAGGCATCAAGAAATATACGCTGCAATTTACGCGTTGTTTCAAAACTCAGAGCCAATTGATTTACTTTCAGTATCAAATCAATTAAAGAAAAATGGAACGTTAGATTTAGCAGGAGGTGATTTTTATTTAATTGGTTTAACTCAAAAAGTAGCATCATCAGCGCATATCGAATTCCATTCTCGAATTATATTAGAAAAATATATTCAGCGTAAGTTAATTACCATTTCTTCTGAAATTATTGAAAATGCATACAACGAAACAGTTGATGTTTTTGATTTATTAGATGATGCCGAAGGAAAGTTATTTGAAGTAACACAAGGAAATCTTAAAAAGGGAGCCGAAAGAGCCGATTCGCTAGTACAACAATCTATTAATAAAATACAAGAAATTTCTAGCCAAGAAGGAATGAGTGGTTTGGCAACCGGGTTTACCAAATTAGACGCTTTAACATCGGGTTGGCAACCGTCTGATTTAATAATTATTGCAGCGCGTCCTGGTATGGGTAAAACAGCATTTGTAATTTCAATGGCTAAAAATATGGCAATTGACTTTAACCACGCTGTTGCAGTTTTTTCACTAGAGATGTCATCAGTACAGTTAATTACACGTATGATATCTTCTGAAACAGGTTTAACATCAGAAAAACTACGTAAAGGTAATTTAGAACCACATGAGTGGGAACAATTAAATGTTAAGGTTAAAAAACTATCAGATGCACCAATTTTTATTGATGATACGCCAGCGCTTTCAATTTTTGATTTACGTGCAAAAGCACGACGTTTAGTGTCACAACATAACGTTCGTATTTTAATAATTGATTATTTACAATTAATGACTGCTGGAGGATCTGGTGGAAATCGTGAACAAGAAATATCTACCATTTCACGTAACTTAAAAGCTTTAGCAAAGGAACTAAGTGTGCCAGTAATTGCATTATCACAATTATCGCGTGCCGTAGAAACTCGTGGAGGATCAAAACGACCGTTATTATCAGATTTACGTGAATCGGGTGCAATTGAGCAAGATGCCGATATTGTATCGTTTATTTTTAGACCAGAGTATTACGGAATGACAGAATGGGACGATGATGATCACTCACCATGTGAAGGACAAGGAGAGTTTATTGTAGCAAAACATCGTAACGGTGGATTGGATAATATTCGTTTAAAATTTACAGGGCATTTAGCAAAATTCTCAGATTTAGAAGAAGGGTTTAGTAGTGAGTTTCAATCAAGTATGAATACTGGTGTCGAATCAGGTTTTAACAACGAAATGGCTTCTAATAACTTTGCTTCGCCTGAAGATGCTTTTGGCCCTAGTGATGATGATGAAGGATTGCCTTTTTAAAATTCTGTATATTTGATATATGGATGAGTTAGAAAGAAAAATAAAAAATTGGGTTTTAAAAAATGGTTATCCTTTTGAAATGGAGGTAGCTAGCTTGTTTCAAAAAGAAGGGTTTAAAATTTCACAATCTTTATTATATAAAGATACGGACACAAATAAATATAGAGAAATAGACGTTATTGCTTATTTGAATAAAGTAGTAAACGGAGTGTCTTTTAGTTTTTCTTTTGTTATAGAATGTAAAAAATCTACAAATAAACCTTGGTTGGTTTTTAAAAATAAAAATTTAATAAACCCTAAATTAAATAGATTCAAACCATTTGCAACTAAAAACGCAGAAATTTTATTAGACAAAATAAATGGTAAAGATAAATATAAAAATCTTTTTCCAAATATAAATAACGCTGGATACAATTTAGTAGTTGCATTTAAAGAAAGTAAAGATTTAGCATATTCTGCTACTACAAGTTTGTTAAAAGCATGTGATTATCTAATACACAAATTTAATAACTCTAACTTAAAACAGTGTAATATTTATATTCCCATGGTTTTAATTGAAGGAGTATTGTTTGATGCCTGTTTAGATATAAAAAATGAACTTAATTTTAATAAAGTAAATTCTTCTGTGGTAATGAATACAAAAATTTTAGACGAAAATAACTCAAATTTAATAACAATTGCATCATCTAATAATTTACAAAAGTATATTCAAGAATTGAAAAAGGATATTGATGATTTTTTTGAAGATAATGAAAGTGATTTAATAGAAATATCTAAAACTAATCCTGTAAGTATTTAATGAAAAAAACATTATACTCATTTATATTATTTTTTGTTACAAACTCACTTTGGGCGTCTTTTATATACGTGCCGATGAATCATAATAATCAAAAAAATCATTTAAAGGCATACGGTATTGTTTATTACGCCTTACAAAACGGCTTAAAAGCAAAATGGTTGTTAAACTATGATGGTGGTGCTTTTTTAATAGAAAACAATCAATCGGTAGAAAAAGAATGTAAAATTCGTGGAGTTTCATACCAAGTAATTTCAGACGCTAAATCAGCTTTAATTTTAGAAGAAATTTCATCACCCTCTAAAAATCAAGAAGCGGTAACTTTAGAAAAAGCACCAAAAATAGCTGTATATTCTCCTAAAGGAAAAATGCCTTGGGATGATGCAGTAACTATGGTATTAACCTATGCTGAAATTCCGTTTGATGTAATTTATGATGAAGAAGTATTAAATGATAAACTATTATTATACGAATGGTTGCATTTACATCACGAAGATTTTACGGGACAATACGGGCGTTTTTATGGCGCTTTTAAAACGGCACCTTGGTATATTCAACAAAAAAAAGATGCAGAAGCACTGGCTAAAAAATTAGGTTACACAAAAGTATCAGAAGAAAAAAGAGCCGTAGCTAAAAAAATTAGAGATTATGTAGTTGGTGGCGGATTTATGTTTGCAATGTGCTCAGCAACCGATAGTTTTGATATTGCTTTAGCTGCTGACGGTGTTGATATTGCTGAAGGAATGTTTGACGGAGATGCTTCGGAGCCTAATTATCAATCAAAAATAGATTTTAATAAAACTTTTGCATTTAAAAACTTTGAGCTGATTCGCAATCCAACTACGTACGAGTTTTCATCAATAGATATGACACGTAAGCGTAAAATAAAAAAAGAAGTTGATTATTTTACGTTAAGAGAGTTTTCAGCAAAATGGGATCAAGTACCAACAATGTTAACGCAAAATCACACGCAATTGGTAAAAGCTTTTATGGGACAAACTACTTCTTTTGATCGAAGTACAATAAAATCGACTGTAATGGTTTTAGGTGAAAATAAAACGAATGGTGAAGGGCGTTATATCCATGGTACCAAAGGGAAAGGAATGTTTACTTTTTATGGTGGCCATGATCCGGAAGATTATCAGCATAGAGTAGGAGATCCGAAAACAGAATTAGATTTGCATCCAACATCACCAGGATATCGATTAATTTTAAATAATGTGCTCTTTCCTGCTGCAAAAAAGAAAAAGAAAAAAACTTAAAAAAAGTAATTGGCAATTGTTTTATAAACAGTTACTTTTGCTAATGACAAAACAAAACAACAATGCCAACAATACAACAACACCAAGAGTTTACACAACAAGTTCGTAGAGATATCGTTAGAATGGTTCATGCAGTAAATTCAGGACACCCGGGAGGTTCTTTAGGATGTGCTGAGTTTTTAACATGCTTATACCAAGAAATCATGGATTATTCTACTGATTTTAAAATGGATGGGAATAATGAAGATTTATTCTTTTTATCAAACGGACATATATCACCAGTTTATTATAGTGTTTTGGCACGTAGTGGTTTCTTTCCAGTTGCTGAATTAGCTACATTTAGAAAGTTAGACACTCGTTTACAAGGACATCCAACAACTCATGAAAACTTGCCTGGTATTCGTGTTGCTTCAGGGTCTTTAGGACAAGGAATGAGCGTTGCAATTGGTGCTGCTGAAGCAAAGAAATTAAATGACGATAATAAAATTGTATACACATTACATGGTGATGGAGAGTTACAAGAAGGTCAAATTTGGGAAGCAGCAATGTATGCTGCAGGAAAAAAAGTTGATAATTTAATTTCAACTATTGATGTAAACGAAAAACAAATTGACGGTACCACCGACCAAGTTTTAGCAATGGGAAGTTTAAAAGCAAAATTTGAAGCTTTTGGATGGGATGTACTTGAAATAAGAGAAGGAAATAACGTAGCAGCTATTTTAAAGGGAATGGCAGATGCAAAATATCGTACAGGTAAAGGAAAACCAGTTTGTGTATTATTATATACAGAAATGGGTAATGGTATAGATTTTATGATGCATACTCACGCATGGCATGGTAAAGCACCTAATGATGAGCAATTAGCATCATCATTAGCACAAAATCCTGAAACATTAGGAGATTACTAAAAGAACATGTTATTAATAATTTAAAAAAAGAGTTTTTCATAATTGAAAAACTCTTTTTTTTATAGTTTTATTTAGAATTTAACTGTAAGAATAATTTTATCTTTACAGTTAAGTAAATCAATAATTAAACCATTCAATCTTTTAATAAAATATGAGAATAGGAATTGTGTGTTATCCAACATTTGGAGGAAGTGGAGTAGTAGCAACAGAGTTAGGAATGGCATTAGCTGATAAAGGTCATGAAGTGCATTTTGTTACTTATAACCAGCCTGTTAGGTTAGATTTTTTTTCACATCGATTGCATTTTCATGAAGTCGTTTTAGAAGAATATCCATTATTTCAATACCAACCTTATGAGTTAGCATTATCTAGTAAAATGGTTGAAGTTGTAGAGAAGCACCAATTAGAGGTTTTGCATGTGCACTATGCTATTCCGCATGCTTATGCAGCTTATATGGCGAAAAAAATGTTAGAAGATAAAGGTATAGAAATAAAAGTTGTAACGACCTTACATGGTACAGATATTACTTTAGTAGGAAGTCATCCAACATATAAAACTGCGGTAGAATTTAGTATCAATAAGTCAGATGAAGTAACGGCGGTATCTAATAGTTTAAAGGAAGACACTTTGCGTTTATTTAATATTGATAAAGATATTAAAGTGGTTTATAATTTTATTGATGGTAAAAAATACGATAAAGCAAATCAAGACGAATGTAAAAGAATAGCTTTAGCAAAACCTGAAGAAAAAATTTTAACACATGTTAGTAATTTTCGTCCAGTTAAAAGAACAGAAGATGTAATTAAGATTTTTAATGAAGTTCAAAAAAAAATCCCCTCTAAATTACTAATGGTGGGTGATGGGCCTGAACGTTTAAAAGCTGAGAATTTAGCAAAAAAATTACAAATTGAAGAGAAAGTATTGTTTTTAGGGAATAGTAATGAAGTTGCCAAAATACTATGTTATACAGATGTGTTTTTATTACCTTCAGAAACAGAAAGTTTTGGGTTAGCAGCTTTAGAAGCGATGGCAGCAAGTACACCAGTAATTTCAACTAATTGTGGAGGGTTGCCTGAGGTAAATGTTCATGGTAAAACAGGATATTTGAGTAATTTAGGAGCTATTGATGACATGGCTAAAAATGCCATTAAAATTTTAAAAAACGAAATTGTTTTAGAAAGATTTAAAAAGAAGGCAAAAGAACACATTAAATTATTTTCATTAGAACAAATACTGCCTGTTTATGAGGAAATTTATAAAAAATGTTCAAAAAGATAAAAAATTTGTTTTGAAAGCATTTAGCTGAAAATTATTTATGAAAAGAGTATTTAAATATCTTGTTAAAAACTAAAAATTAAATAACATAAACATATAACTTTAAAGATATTAAAGGTCTGTAGTTTTAAACATTTATGAAAATTATAATAGATTAAGATTAACTTTATCAAAAAAAATAATGACAGTTATAAATATTACCGCTACAGATGTTATAGGAGCAGTTGAGCAAATACAAAAAGTAATAGGAGGCGAGATTACTGAAAGATGGGGTGAGTATGTTTTAGAAGTTGATAGTAATTTAGCTAAAGGTAAAATTACCTTTTTAACCTTTGAGTGGGGAGGCAATGTTTTACAATACGATATTACCTTTTTAGATGATATTAGAGTAGCTATAGATGCTTCTGAATTTAACCCAATACACTTTACATATACAACTGAAGGTCATACTTTTCATAAGTTTGAATTAGAAAATAAAAAACGAAAATTAGAGCAATATCAATCTGTAATTATTACGAGTAAAGATGGAGGCTATAATTATAGATATTTTGAAAAGAATGTAAAAATAAACATGCATCTTATTCAAATAAATAGAGTTTTATTTATTAAAAAACGTTTAAATGATGCTTCAGTATTAAACCAGAGATTATATGAAGTTTTTCATGATGACCAACATGAAAATGTTTTCGCTTACTTTGGAACGTACAATTTGAAATTAGCAAACCTTATAAAACAATATAACGGAATTAAACAAAAAGGTATGATTCGTATATTAATAAAAGAAGGTATTGTGTATCAGATATTATCAGAACACATGCTACAGCATAATAAAGATATTAAAAGAAATAAAAAACCAAGTACATCTTTAACTAAAAAAGAAATAAGTTTAGTACGTAAAGTAGGTCAAAGAATACTTAAAAATGTAGCAGAAGATTATAATGTTGAGGATTTAGCTAATAACATAGGTATTACACAAGTTAAACTTCAAGAAGGATTTAAGTTATTGTTTTCTAGAACAGTTATTGAATATATAAGGCATGTACGTTTAGAAGAAGCAAGAGATTTGATGAATACAACAGATTATAATATTTCTCAAATAGTTTATTCAATAGGATTTTCTAGTAGAAGTTATTTTTCGAAGATATTTAAACGTAAATATGGTATTAACCCGAGTGAATTTTTAAAAAATAAGCAAGAAAAAATAATTAAATTACAATAAGATGATTTTATAATAGATAGTTTATGGTAAAAGAAAAGTATAAATGCTCAATTTATAAATTAAAAAAGTTACAACCTAATACACCTATAAACCTAGTGTTAAGTGGTGGTGCAGAAAAAGGTGTTGCTCATATTGCTCTGTTAGAAAAATTAGAAGAACTTAATATAAAAATTAATGCAATATCTGCATGCAGTTCTGGCTCATTAGTAGCAACTATGTATGCTTCTGGTTTAAAGCCAAAAGAGATTTTATCTTTTTTTAGAACTACTGAAATATTTCAATACTCATGGATAACTATAGCAAAACCTGGAATTTTTAATTCCTCTAGTTACGCAAAGTTAATTGAAGATAAAATAAAAACAACTTTTGAAGAATTAACAATTCCGTTAATCATTTCAACAACAAATTTAAATAAAGGAGTGACGGAATATTTTTTTAAAGGCGAATTATTAAAACCTGTACTAGCATCATGTGCCTTGCCAGGTTTATTTAATCCTGTAAAAATTAATGATATGTTGTATTCTGATGGAGGAGTAATAGATAATTTTCCAACAACACCTTTTAATAATTCACAATATCCAACGGTAGGAAGTTATGTTGTTTTTCCATCAGAAAAAAAAACAGAAGAATTAGATACAACATTAAAGGTCTTAGCGCATGCTTCAAAATTATTGATGCTATCTTCTGAAGAATATAAATTTTTTGAAACCTTTGCAACAGTATGTTTTCCTTTAGGTAAATTTAGTGGCTATGATAAAACAGAAGTGGATGTTATTTATAAAACAGCAAAAAAATACATAGAAACCCAGCTTAGTTAGTATTTATTATAAAAATTATTTAGAGTAGTGCCACCAATTCATTTCACGTGTTAATTTATAACCTAGATTTTCATAAATTTTTATTGCTGAGTTTCCTTTAGTAGTATGTAAAATAGGATGTTTTTTATTTGCTATTATATTTTTAGTAACATGAGTTGTTAATTGTTTAGCAAAACCATTACCTCTATAATCGGGGTGTGTAACAACAGCACTTACCTCAATAAAATTATTAGTTTGCATGCGTTGACCAGTAATGGATACTAATTTGTTGTTTTTAAAAATACCAAAATATTTACCCATTTCAAAAGTTTTCATCTTAAAATAGCCTGGCATAACCAACCAAACTAAGTCATATATTTCATTGATATGTTTAGTAGTAAGTGGAATGATTTTTTCGGTTATATTAACTTCAATTAAGTTTTCTAATACCATTTGGCATCCTTCAATTTTTCGATTTAATGTAACAAAATTAGGGTCATGATTTGGTGTTTCTTTTTCTGTTACTAAGAAAAAACTATCAGTAAGTTTAGCGTATTTATTTAAAGCATTTGCTGTTTTTGAAGAATCAATAAAAGCGCCAAACGGACATACTTTTGGATTGTAAAATTGTACTCCATCATATTTAATAGCGAAATCTTTATGTGTTTCATTTAAAGAAAACCAAACAGGATTTTTAAGTTTATTTTCCACTTTTATAAATATCTTTTAAAGCTGATTTTAAATCAGAAAATATAAATGAATAATGTTTTTCTGTTTTTTTATAGGAAATAGGACTTCCTTTTAATAAAAGGACATTCATTTCACCTAAAATAATTTTTAGTATAAATGAAGGCACGTTAAATGGAAGAACAGGTTTATGAATAACTTTTGATAGTATTTTTGTGAAATTTTTATTTGTTTGATGCTCGGGAGCTACAGCATTGTATGTACCTGTAAAGTTATTGGTTTTAATTGCTTTTAAATATATGTTGCATAAATCATCAATATGAATCCATGGCATGTATTGTTTTCCGCTTCCTATATTAGCTAAAAACAAAGGTGTATTTATTTTTGGCAACGCACCACCTATTTCTGATAAAACAATACCGGTACGTATAATAGTAACAGGAATATTTAGTTTTTTAAATTGATGTGCAGCTTTTTCCCATTGTACACAAACTTTAGAAATAAAATCATTTTCAGGAAGATGATCTTCAGTAAAAATTTTATCAGAAGTAATCGCTCCATAATAACCAATTCCTGAAGCTGAAATAAAACCTTTGAGTTGAATTTTTAACTCTTTTATTTTTTTAAAAAGTAGATTAGCGGACTGTACACGACTATCAATTAATATTTTTTTTTGTTCATCTGTCCATCGCTTATCAGCAATTCCTGCTCCAGCTAAATGGATGATATGTGTAATGTTTGCAAAAGCATTATCATCAATAAATTCGTTTGAAATATTCCAAAGAAATTCATTCTTTTTTTTTGGATTTCTTGATAAAATAACAACTTCATATTTTTTTTCTATTAACTTTTTTTGAAGTCTTTTTCCAATTAATCCAGTTCCGCCAGTTATAAGTATTTTAGTCATTTTTAATATTTTTTATATAAAAAGTGAAAGGCAATAGAATGATTTTTGGCATTTGGAATTACAACTTAATATTTATGTTCTTTAGGGGCTGTAACTTGAGTAAACATTTCCTTCATTCGTTTTACCTTATTTTTTTTCAGTAATCAGAGTAATTAAAATAAGTCTTTTAACTTTTTATCCAATCATATGATATAAAAGTAATACAATAAAAAGTATTCTTAATTACTTAATTGTTTTTTACCATTTAATTAAAACGGTAGTACATACAAATATAAGGTTAGGATATTGTTTAGATAAGAAAAAAAACATAAAATAAGTACTTGTTTTTTAGTGTTTTAAAATATTTTTTAAAAAAATGATATAAAATAAAAACCGAAATAGAAGTTTTCTCGTAAATAAGGTTGAATGAATAATTAACTAATAAAAATTTACAATCATGAAAAAAATTAAATTAATTATCGGAGCAGGTGTTTTTGCTTTAATCGGATTAATGCTTTATGCAGCAGATCATATTGATGCGCCAAATGTACAAGGTGGTACGAGCGATATTACAGACTTTTATGCTTTTCAAGCAGAAGATACAAACAACCTTGTTTTTGTAGCAAATGTTCAGGGGTTATTAAGTCCTTCAGCAACGAGTGAGGCAAAATTTGATGAAAATGTATTAATAGAATTTAATATTGATAATAATGATGATAAAATAGAAGACTTGGTAATTCAGGCCATTCCAAGAGATGGGAAAATGTATTTTTTTGGTCCGTATAAACCATCAATGACAGGTGTAAAAAGTTTATTGCCTCAAGATGGATCTGAATACGGAGTAGCTATATCTCCCTATAAAGTAAATCCTGTTATAGGAAATAAAAACGGAATGAAATTTTTTGCAGGTCCAAGAGATGATCCTTTTTTTATGGATTTTGCTAAGTATGGTGAAATAATTGGAGGTATGGCGAGTGGATTTGATAATCCAGGTACAGATACTTTTAAAGGAACCAATGTATTGTCTGTTGTTGTAGAAGTACCAAAGTCTATGATTGGAGGATCAGGAACTATTAATACTTGGGTAGAAACAAAAACAAAGCAATAATTATCAATCAAATTTTAAAATCTTGAAGCATGAAACTTAAAAATATAAAAACGAACGTATTGTTAATAGTATCAAATTTTATTACAAAAAACAGCACTATGAAACTTAAACCAATAAAAATAGTATCACTTTTAATATTATCTTTTTTAACATTAATAAGTTGTAGTGATGATAATGATAATATGGATTATTTAACACCTATGAATTTTTCAGGTACTTATACACAAAAAGATCAAATGGGACGACCAGCTATTAATACTGTGTTTGTTAATAGTGATAAAAAAGATATGTTTAATACTACAATACCATCAGAACAAAATGCAGCCTATGCAGCGATGTTTGAAACAAATTTAAAAGCTTTAAGCCCAGCTTATGCAAATGAAGGAGATAAAAATGCATTAGGGTTAGATGCCGCAAATTTTGCAGGAGTATTAGCTACCGATGTGTTAACGGTATCTTTAGATGGTAAAACAACTTTTTATGATGGAGAAAATGTTTTAACAGGAAGAGCTTTAGCTGATGATGTTATAACGGTAGAGTTATTGTTGATTTTTGGAGGTGAAGATTTTACTGAAAACCCAACACTATCTGATGATAATGTAAGTGCTAATGATAAAGAGTTTTTAACATCTTTTCCTTATTTAGCAAGTCCTTGGTAAAATTATAAAAAGATAAGAATTGGCTACTTTGTCTCATTGTAGCCAATTTTAAAAACTAATCCTTCTTATTATGAAAACAATAAAAACACTACTAATTATAGTTATTTTTAATCTATTTTATAGTTGCAGTACTGCTACAAATATTGAGGTAACAAATGAAACAGATTATAATAAATACCTAAAAAATCCAATAAATATAACTGAAATATTAGCAGAAAGAGAGCTTGTTTTTTGGGAAAATAAAATAATTAAAAACCCCAATCAATATCCATATTTATCAAAAATAGCAGATGCTAACATGTTACTTTTTTCATCAAAAGGTACTATTACTTATTTATTAGAAGCTGAGAAAAAGTTAATAGAAGTTAATAAAAAAACGAATTATAATAATAGCGGAAACTTAAGGGCATTAGCACGAAATTATATTTCTCAACATCGATTTAAAGAAGCTTTAGCATTAGTAAAAAAAGCCACTGTTATTGGAGAAAATTTAAGAGGTAGTCAAAAAATGCTTTTCGATATATATTTAGAATTAGGAAATACCCAAAAAGCATTTGAATTTTTAGCCAAGATAGAGGATTATGCCGATTTTGATTACCTAATTAGGGTTTCTAAATGGTATGATCATAAAGGAAATTTAAGTTCAGCCATTCGTTTTATGGAAAAGGCTATGAAAAAAGCTGAAGAAGCAAACAACAAACAGCTTAAAATTTGGAGCTACACCAACTTAGCAGATTTTTACGGTCATGATGGTCAAATTAAAGAGTCATACAATTTATATTTAAAAGCATTAGCTTTAGATGAAAATAATGCATATGCCAAAAAAGGAATTGCTTGGATTGTTTATTCTAATGATCAAAAACCAACAGAAGCAAAGCGTATTTTAGATATGATTAGCACCCGTCATTTTTCACCAGATTATTATTTGTTAAAAGCCGAAATTGCTGAGTATCAAAACGATTCTATATCAAAAAATAATAACATAAATTCTTATTTATCAACTATAAAAAATAATCAATATGGTGTGATGTATCATCAAAATTTAGCTAAAGTTTATTTAGATGAATACAATAATACAGCCAAAGCATTACCGTTAATTAATGAAGAAATAGTTAACAGACCTACCCCACAATCTTACGATTTATTAGCATGGTATTATTTTAAGAAAAAAAAAATTAAAAAATCGTTAAAAATAGTAGATACATATATTGCAAATAAAACTTTTGAACCTGAAATACAGTACCATATGGCAGAAATTTATAAAGCTAACGGAAAAATATCAAAAGCAAAAAAAATAAGAAAAGAATTGCTGAAAAGTTCTTTTGAATTAGGACCTTTGATGACAAAGAAAATTTTAAATATTTAATTAAAAACTATTATTTTGAAAACTAAATTAACAATACTTTTTGTGCTTATTAGTTATTTGCAATTATTTTCACAAAAGTTTACAGGAACAGTATTTAACACCAATAATAAACCTTTAGAAAATGTTTATGTGTATAACATGACAAGTAATACTCATAGTCATACAGAGGTAAACGGAAAATTTGTTATTGAAAAAGCAAATGAAGGCGATTTTGTAGAATTTAGAATTTTAGGTTACAAAAAACAAGTAATTCAATTAACTAAAAACAACTTAGCAAAGCCATATATATTAATTTTATCAACCAAACGTTTTATGTTAGATGAAATGGTTTTATCAAACAAACAAGATGCTTTACAAACTTTTGTTAGAATAGATTTAGATAAAAAACCAGTAAACTCATCACAACAAATTTTACAAAAAGTACCAGGTTTATTTATAGGACAACATGCTGGTGGTGGAAAAGCAGAACAAGTTTTTTTAAGAGGTTTTGACATTGATCATGGTACTGATTTAGCATTGTCAGTTGACGGAATGCCTGTAAATATGGTATCTCATGCTCACGGACAAGGATATAGTGACTTGCACTTTTTAATACCAGAAACTATTGAAAAAATAAACTTTGGAAAAGGGCCTTATTATGCAAGTAAAGGTGATTTTAATACAGCCGGATATGTAGATTTTAAAACAAAATCACATTTAGAGCAAAGTCAAATTGAAATTGGTATTGGGCAATTTAATACTTTTAGAACATTAGGTATGTTTAATCTTTTAGATAAAAACAGTACAGACAATGCTTATATAGCTATTGAGTATTTGGCAACAGATGGTTTTGTAGAATCTCCTCAAAACTTTAGCAGAATAAATATCTTTTCAAAATATAAAACCTTTTTAAAAGATAATAGTAGTTTGTCTTTATCAGCAGCTCATTTTACAAGTAAATGGGATGCATCAGGACAAATCCCTGTAAGGGAAGTTGCTAACGGAAATATTACTCGTTTTGGTAGTATAGATGATACAGAAGGAGGAACTACATCAAGAACAAATATAAATATTGAACATTCAAAAGTTTTAAAGAATGATGTAAAAATAACTTCTAATATTTTTTATTCGAATTATAATTTTAATTTGTTTTCTAATTTTACTTTTTTCTTAGACGATCCTATAAATGGAGATCAAATAAAACAAACCGAAAATAGAGATATTTTAGGGTTTAACACACAATTTAAAAAGAAATTAAACATAAATAAAATACCAACAACATTAACTTTTGGTACCGGTTTAAGAACAGATATTGTAGATAATTTAGAATTATCACATACATTACAAAGAAAAGAAGTTTTAAATGAAATTCAACTAGGAAAAGTACATCAAACAAATTTTTACACTTTTTTTAACAGTGAGTTTGAATTAGGTAAATTTACAATTGCTCCGGCTTTACGATTAGATTATTTAAACTTTAGCTACAACGATTATTTATTGAATGAATATAAAACATTTTCAAAATCAAAAGTAATTGTAAATCCTAAAGTAAATATAACATACACACCAAATACAAAAACTCAATGGTTTTTAAAATCAGGTATTGGGTTTCATTCAAATGATGCAAGAGTTGTTGCTACACAACCTAACAGAAAAACATTACCAAAGGCTTATGGTATAGATTTTGGTAATATTTGGAAACCTACTTCAAAAATAGCAATTAATACTGCCTTATGGTATTTATTATCTGAAGATGAATTGGTTTATGTTGGTGATGCTGGTATTGTAGAGCCATCAGGAGAGTCAGAGCGTTTTGGATTAGATATTGGTTTTAGATATCAATTAACAGATTGGTTATATTTTAATACCGATGCTACCATTACCGATGCTAAAATTGTAGCCGAGCCATCAAATGCTAATAACATACCGTTAGCTCCAAGTTTTACAATGACAGGTGGTTTATCTATAAATAATTATAAAAATTTTTCAGGAGGAATTGATTATAGATACATAGGAGATAGACCTGCAAATGAAGATAACTCAATAGTAGCAGAAGGTTATTTTGTTACCGATGCAAATATTAGTTATAAAATTAATGATATAACTTTAGGTTTGGCAGTCGAAAATTTATTTGATGTAGCTTGGAATGAAACACAATTTGCAACGGAATCTAGATTACAAAATGAACCTAACGCCGTAGAAGAAATTCATTTTACACCTGGTACACCATTTAGTGTAAAAGCAACAATAAGATATTCATTTTAATAAAAAAGTAGTTGTTCGGGGGGATAACTATTAAGTGCTATCATTTTTTAGAAGGATTAATGATAGTAAAACATAGTCGCTTTATGCGGCTATGTTTATTTATATAAGTGATTTAATTTTTTATAAAAACCGATATATAATTAAGACTATAAATATCAATAGCTTTATTAATAAATATAAAAAAGATTTTATAACCTAAGATCTTAAAATAGGAAGGCTTGTAAGATAAATATAATTGTTAAACAGCACCCAAAGTATATAACTGCTCTAAATTAGGAGATATACTACCTCCTGTAGGCTCTAAAGTAATACCGAATGCTTGAGATTCGTTAGGATTATCAATAGTAAATATTTTATTTTTATTAGTTATAAAATTATCGATAGTTCCTAAACTGGTAGGTGATAACGGATCAAGTTTTAACGACCATACTTGATATACTTTTCCTTCAGGAGGATCAGGTAATCCTTGTACATCTAAATATATTTTTTGCGATTCTTTATTCCAAAAAACTTTAGCGTATGCCTCAGGAAGTACTTTTTGTCCCTGTAAAGGCACAGTAACAACATTTTTAGCTCTTATTACTTTTAATAAATTTTCATTCTGGGCTAAATAAGTATTCGATTTTTCTAATTGAAATTCAAATTGGTCTTTAGCTTGATTAATTGTATCTATTTCAGCTTGTAGGTTATTATTTTTATTTATCGATAAAACTAATGTACTACCAATAATAAATGCAGCTGCCCAACCAGTATAAGTTGCCCAGTTATTTTTTCGATTATTTAAAGGAATAACTGTACTTGAATTCTCTTTTTCTTGTAGTATTTTAATTAAAACATTTTTAAAAGAGTTTTTGTTTCCTGAACGAGAAACATAACCAGTAAGAGAAGATATTGATTTTTCAATATCTTTTATTTCTTCTAAAATTTCAGGATATTTTATAATTAAGGCATGTATTTGCTCGTTTTCTTTTTCAGAAAGTGCCCCAGCAACGTACAATTCTAGTATTCCAGATTCTATGTGTTTTTTTGCTTCCATTATTTAAGCATAATTCTTAACTCATTAATACAGTTTCTGTTTCTTGTTTTAACAGTACCTAAAGGTATATTTAAACTTTCAGAAACTTCTTTTTGCGTAAAACCTTTAAAATAAAGTAATTCTATTACTTTTATACAGGTGTCTTTTAACTTATTTACAAAGTTTTTAATTCCAATAGCATTCGTTTTAGAATCTAAACTATCATGATTCTCTAATATATCTACGAAAATTTCAGAGTTTAGGTTTTTAGCACTGTTCTTAAAACTTTTTGATCGGGTTTTATCTATCGCAGCATTTCTAGCAATATTAATAATCCAAGTAAAAAACCTACCTTTTTTAGCAGAGTATGATGTAGCATTATTCCAAGCTTTTATAAAAACATCTTGAGTAACTTCTTCTGAAATATCTTTATCTCTAATAATATTAAATACAATTCCGTTTACACTTTTATTATACATTTCATATAATTTTTCAAAAGCTTTTACATCTTTTTGTGTGAATTTTATAACAAGATCTTCTAATTGCATTTTATTTTTTTGTAAGATAGTAAAATTAATTAAGGCATAATTTTATGATTAATTACTTCTAGATTTTATATTGTTAGTACAAAGCTTAATAATTTCATAAATACGTTTTGTTCGAGTCGTTTCTCTTTTGGCTTGTAGTAGCCAATATAAATAATTCTTTTTATAACTAGGAGCAAAGTTTTTAAAGTTTGTAAAAGCAATTTTATTTTTATCAAATTCCATTTGTAGCTCTATCGGAATTATTAGTTTATCAATCGCATCTAAAGTGTTCCAAGAATCATTTTTTTTAGCAATCTTTATGGCTTCGAATCCGCTGTTATGCATTAAATTAGTAGCAATTAAACTTTTAATATGTTTTTTATTTACGGCACTCCAAATACTTTTTGGTTTTCGCTTACAAAAATATTGCTTACGTTTACCGTTGCCTAAGCTTTTTACAGTGGCATCTATCCAACCGTAACACAAAGCTACTTTTACAGCTTCTTCCCAACGCATAGATTCCTCTATGTTTTCAACTTTATAAAAAATAAGATATATCCCTTCGGATGTATTATAGTTTTTAGACAACCAATTACGCCATTCAATATCATTCTTAAAATAAAATTCCACTTTTTCTTTCACAATTACTATCTTATTTAAAAGAAAAATTATCGCTAATTTATAAAACAAAAAAGAGAATGAAATAAAACTTCATTCTCTTTTTAAATTATAATTTATTGTAAAAAACTATTCTTTATCTAATCTTTTAGTTAGGTTAAAGCCAGTAAATAAACCTAAACCAGCCATTAAAAAAATCATTGCTGGATATACCGCTTCTTCATCAATAGAGCTATACGTATCAATTAATAACCCTAAAAAGATTCCTAAGCCAATTCCCATTAACAATAGCGCTAGGTTTAAAACAATTACTCTACCTGTTAAAGTTGATTTTTTTCGCTCTCCTTGCATAAATATTTTAGCATCTACACCTTTTTCTATCAATGCTAAACGCTCTTTGTTTCTAGTTGAATAGAATAAATAAAAGATTCCGAAAATTACTGCGAATAAAAACATAAATACAATTGCTACTTCCATATTTTAAAATTTAAATGATTATTTTTATTGTGTTTGCAAGTATGACCGTTAGATTATAGAAAAGGTTACAGAAAAATAAAAAAATATTTTTCATGAAATTTTGTAACCTTTTAAATTAATAGGCAGTCAAAGTATAAAATGACCATAAAAACTGACCAAACATATATCGATTTAACCTTACAAGGAGATACTAATGCTTTTGCTTTTTTAGTTGATAAGTATAAAACGATGATTTTTACTTTGGCTTTAAAAATGGTAAAGAGTAGAGAAGAGGCTGAAGAAATTTCTCAAGATACTTTTATAAAAGCGTTTAAAAATTTAAGTAAGTTTAAAGGAGAATCAAAATTTTCTACTTGGTTGTACAAAATAGGGTATAGAACAGCCTTAGATAGCTTAAAAAAGCATAAAGAAAAGTATAGTACTGATACGATTGATGAAATAACATTTAATAAAATAAAATCTACTGAAAATATTTTAGAAGGTATTGAACGAAAAGAACGTGCCGAAATAATTAATAACTGTATATTACGTTTACCAGAAGATGAACGGACTATTTTATGGATGTTTTATTTTGATGAACTAAGTTTAAAAGAAATTATAGCAATAACTAATTTTTCTGAAGCCAATGTAAAAGTAAAATTACACAGAGCCAGAAAAAGATTGTTAAGTGTTATAAAACAAAATGTTGAACCCGAATTAATTAATCATTATGGGAGAAAATAAAGACATAGAAAAGTTAGATGCTTTTACGAAAAAGTACATTAAAGAAGTAAAAGAAGAAAGTCCCTCTTTAGATTTTACAGCTAATTTAATGACCGTTTTAGAAAAAGAAACTGTTAACATTTATAAAGCAACACCTTTAATATCAAGAAAAGGATGGTTTTTTCTTGGAGTTATTTTAGTGGCAAGTATTTTATTTGTTTCAAGAGGTACATCTTTAAGTTGGATGAAAATGCCAACATTACAGTTAGATTTTTCATATCATATTCAAATGCCAAATTTGTTTGAAGGAATTACCATTTCTAACATCATGTTATTTGCTTGTTTCTTTTTTACCTTGATGATTTTTGGTCAAATAATTATGCTTAAAAACCACTTTACAAAACATTTATAAATCATAAAAAATCCACTTTGTAATTTACAAAGTGGATTTTTTTAAACTAAACTTGTTACAGTATCACATAATTACTTGTTAGCAGTAATCCATTTATCAATTTTAGCTTCTAATAAAGCTAAGGGAATACAACCTGTTTCTAAAACTTGATTATGAAATTCTCTAATATCAAATTTTTTACCTAATTCCTTTTTCGCTTTAGCACGTAATTCACGTATTTTTAATTGTCCAATTTTATAAGATAATGCCTGCCCTGGGTTTGCCATATAACGTTCAATTTCTGAAATAATACTGGCTTCACTTTCTGCTTCATTATCTAAAGAATATTGAATTGCTTTTTCACGTCTCCAACCTTTTGCGTGCATTCCAGTATCAACAACCAAACGAATTGCACGGTGCATTTCCATACCTAACATTCCGAAATATTGATAAGGATCGGTATATAAACCTAATTCTTTTCCTAAGTTTTCGGTATACAATGCCCAACCTTCGCCATAAGCACTATACCATAACGTTTTTCTAAAATCTGGTAAATCTTGATTTTCTTGTGTTAAAGAAATTTGATAATGATGCCCAGGAATTGCTTCGTGTAAAAACAACGCTTCATCAGAAAATACATTGTATTTCGTAGCATCTGGTATTGGGGTATAAAAAACTCCCGGACGTGTACCATCTAATGAACCTGGGTTGTATTCTGCACTAGCCGAAGCTTCTCTAAATTTTTCAGTTTGTTTTACTACAAAAGGTGTTTTTGGTTTGTTACCAAATAATTTTTCTAATTGCGGTTTCATTTTATCATGAATCGCATTAAAGTTATTGATAATTTGTTGCGGTTCAGAATAAGGCATTAACTCTTTATTTTCTCTAACAAAATTGAAGAAATCTTTTAATTCTCCCTTAAAACCAACCTGTGTTTTTACTTTTTCCATTTCGGCTAAAATACGTGCAACTTCACTTAAACCTAAGTTGTGTATTTCATCAGCAGTCATAGTAGTTGTTGTGTAGTTTTTTATAGCGTGTTGATAGTATTCTTTTCCATTAGGAATAGCAGAAATTCCACTTGTTTCTCTACCAGCGGCTAAGTAATCTGTTTTTAAGAAATTGTATATTGATTTAAATGAAGGAATTAATTTTTCATTTAATAAACTAGAATAGTTTTCAGCTAATTTCTTTTTATCCTCTTTTGAAAAATCTGTTGGAAATTTTTTGATTGGTGAATAAAATAAATGTTCCGTAATTTTTGTTTCAGCCAAACCTTTAAATTGAGGAACAATTTTTTTTATTAAAGAAGTTGGTAAAACATAACCTTTTTTAATACCTTGTTTCATGTTTGTAATGGCAGATTGCATCCAAACATGAAAACCATCTAATCTTTTTAGCCAATTTTCGTAATCATTTACAGTTTTAAAGGGTTGTGCACTACTACCACTAGCTAATTGACCTACGGTTAAATTGATAGTCCACATTTGGTTGATAGGCATTAAAGCATCGTTTTTAAAGCTATTTTGTGCTAAAGCCATATCACAATCCCAATCTAAAACAGCTTTACTCATTTGTTGACTTTCAGTTAAATCATTCTCTTTAAAATCAGCTAGTTTTAATTTGTAGTTTTTGTAAAAATCGTTGTTTTTTGTTAGATAATTTTCAGATAAGATGTTAGGAAATTGATCGTTAAAGCGATTATCACCAGCAAAAGTGGCATTTATCGGATTTAGTTGTAGTTTACCTTCATTGTAATCTTTTAATAATTGATTAAAAGCTGTATTTTCTTTTATAGGAACTGTAATTACTTCCTTTTTTTCTTGTTTACAAGAAGTTAGTAGTGTAGCAGTAGCTACAATGGTTAAGAAGATTTTCTTCATGGTATTGTTTTTGATTGCAAACAAATATACCAAAAAAGAAAAAGGATTAAATTGTTTTTAATTTAATCGTTCATTTATTTTACTAAACCATAAGTCTCTTTCATTAAAAACAAAGTTATATTCTTTATGATTTTTGGTAGTTATTTTTATTCCGTTGTCGATAAATTTAACAGTTTTTGTTCTATTAATTTGTTTAATATTGAAGTAATTAATATCAATGCTTATTTTTTGAATATTAATTTTATGTGATTTGAAGATTACTCTTTTATTGGTTAAGAATATTTTTCCTCCAATAGCTTCAACTCCTTTAAATAAATTCCCTGGTCCGTGAACTTCGATTTGTTCATTTTTGTCTAATTTAGGATTTAAATTTTTAGAGATTTTTGTGTAAAATGTGTCAGCTAATTTTTTATTAGAATAAGGATACCCAATTCCAAAAATAACGCCAAAAAATAAACCTTGAATAATTAACGATGTAATTGAATTATTTTCATTCCAAACATAATCAAAAAAACAAAGAATTAAAGTGTAAATAATTGTTATACCTAGAATAAACAATATCCTAGATTTTAAAGTCATTTTCATTATTTTAACACCTATTTTTCCATTTTACAATAATTATTTATTAATTAAGAAAGTTTTGTGTTTATAAGAATAAAATAAATTTACCCAATTCTTGTGCCGTTTTTAATATTTCTTTCGGGTGATATAAGCGTAACTTCTTTATTATCTCCAACAGCGCCTAACACTAAACATTCACTCATTATGTTGGCTATTTGTTTTTTAGGAAAGTTTATTACTGCAATTATTTGATTACCTATTAACTCATCAGGAGTATATAATTTAGTAATTTGTGCAGAGGTTTTTTTAATACCAAATTCACCAAAATCTATTTGCATTTTATAAGCAGGGTTTTTTACTTCTTTAAATATTTCTGCAGTAAGTATGGTTCCTACTCGCATTTCTACTTTTGTAAAATCAACCCAAGTTAAAGTATTGTTTTCCATAAATGTAAAGGAGTTTAAAATTTTTTATTATTACATGTAGCATTTTAACCAAATACCCATTATGGGTTTCCATAGTTATTTATTTAATAACCTATTAGCAGCGGTAAACGGAGTCGTTTTTCCGTTTTCTAATTTTTTTAATTCCTGCTGTAATAAGTCTTTGATGTTATTATTGTTGTAAAAATTATCTTTTAATTGCTGATTAATCGTTTCTAACAGCCAGTACTTGTTTTGATCGTTTCTTTTTTGTTGAAAATATAAGCTACTTTTAGCCGTGTTTATATATTGATCAATCATTGTATAAACTTCATCTATACCTTGGTTTTTAAGGGCGCTTGCCAATAAAACTTTGGGTTGCCAACCACTATCTTTTGGTGGATATAAATGTAAAGCTCTATTAAACTCTACTTTAGCAATTTTTGCATTTTTCTCATTACCACTATCGGCTTTATTTATAACAATAGCATCGGCCATTTCTATAATTCCGCGTTTTATACCTTGTAATTCATCACCAGCCCCAGCAAGTTTTAAAAGTAAAAAAAAATCGGTCATAGAATGTACGGCGGTTTCTGATTGTCCAACACCTACGGTTTCAATAATAATGGTGTCAAAACCAGCAGCTTCACATAAAATAATCGATTCTCTAGTTTTTTGAGCAACACCTCCTAATGAAGTTCCTGAAGGAGAAGGTCTGATAAACGCATTTTTATCGGTAACCAATTCTTCCATCCGAGTTTTATCACCTAAAATACTTCCTTTATTAACAGAGCTACTCGGGTCAACAGCCAAAACAGCCACTTTTTTACCTAGTGCGGTTAAGTGTTTTCCTAAAGTTTCAATAAAAGTACTTTTTCCAACACCAGGAACACCAGTAATACCAATTCGTACTGAATTGTTTGCATATGGTAAGCAAGCTTCTAAAATTTTATTGGCTTGTTGTTGATGTTTTAAATTGGTGCTTTCAACTAAAGTAATAGCTTTACTTAAAAAAGGAATATTACCTGCTAATATATTTGTAATATACTTGGTTGTAGTAATTTTTTTTCTACGACTAAGTTTTATTTTTTCTGCAGATGAGATACTAGTGGTTTCAGGTTGGAAAACACCGTCTTTTTCGGTAAGTGCAGATTTTTTTTTATCAATCATTATAAAGTAAAAACTAAATATTAAGTAAATTTAAAAATAAAAAGTAAGCAAACTGCAACGAAGTTTAAAAAGTATCGTCTTTAGTATAAGAAATCAATAATGAAATTAACCAAACAGTTACATCAACCTATAATAAACGGTTGTAAAAATAATGACGCAAAGGCGCAAATGCAATTGTATGATTTGTATTGTGAAGCGATGCTTACGGTTGCAGTTCGTTATGTAAAAGATACGTTTATTGCCGAAGATGTAATGCAAGAAGCATTTATTAAAGCCTTTAAAAATATAAAAAATTATAAAGAAGAGGTAGCCTTTGGATCTTGGTTAAAACGAATTGTGATAAACCAAAGTATTGATTTTTTGAAAAAGAAGAAACTAGAATTAGTTTCAATAAAAGAAGAAACAAATACAATAATAGAAGAGAGAGATTGGCATGTAGAACCAACAATTTCATACGCAGAAATTGTAAACAGTATTCAACAATTAAAAGATAAATATAGGGTAGTGGTAACCTTGTTTTTGTTAGAAGGATATGATCATGGAGAAATTGCTGAAATTTTAGGGATTTCAGAGGTAACCTCAAGAACACATTTGTTAAGAGGTAAAAAGAAACTGCAAGAACAATTAAAAAACGTAAACTATGCCTAAAGATATTAGAGAATTATTAAAAAATAAGATTCAAAAAAACGTTGAAATATCAACAAATCATAGGCAACGTTTTCAAGAAAAATTAATGAAAGAATTGCATGAGAAACCTGTTGGCGAAAAATCATATAAGTGGTTATATATTGCGGCTTCTATTGTATTGTTATTAAGTGTTACGATTAAATTTTATCCAACAGAAAATATAAATACGCCTGTAAACATAGTGCCAAATGAATATAAAAATACGATTAGCTTAGGAAATGTTTCACCTGAATTAAAAACATTAGAGTCGTATTATATTAATACTATTAATTACGAATTAAGTCAGTTAGAATTAACTGATGATACTAAAGAATTTATCGATGGTTATTTTGCTAAAATAGGCGAACTAACCAACGAATATAAATCGTTAACCGAAGAGCTCAATACAAAAGGAGTTAACGACAACACCATCAATGCATTGATTGGAAACCTGCAATTGCGTTTACAGTTGTTAAAACGTATGCAAAAACAATTACATGAACTTAAAAATCCAATTAAAAATGACATTCAAACAATTTAAAATAAGTGTTTTTTTGATGTTAGTTACTGGTGTAGTAACTGCCCAAAAATACGATAAGAAATTTAACGAAAACTTTAAAACAAACAATGATGTTGTTGTAAATATAAATGCAACAAATGCAACTATTGATGTAACAACATGGAATAAAAATGAAGTTTTTGTAGAAGCAATTATTGAAGTAGAAGGGCTCGATAAAAATGAAGCTCAAAAATATTTAAGTAAGTGGAAGTTTGAAGCTTTAGGTAATAAAAGTAAAGTAAAAATAAATGCAACAAATAGTAATATGCATTCTTTAGGTAATGATAATATTGTGTTTTTTAATCCATCAAAAAATAGTGAATCTAATGTGTATCATTATAGCAAAGATGCCAATGATGTTATAGTATTACCTGAATTACCAACGATTATAATTCCTGAAATTGACGAAATTGAGATTCCAGAGATTAATTTTGAAGAATTAATAACAGGTTTAGATTACATAGAATTTGATTTTGATAAATACGCAAAAGATGGAAAAAATTATTTTTTTCAGTGGAAAGATGGTGTAAATGATATTACTATAAAATCAAAAAAAGAATGGGAAGCCTTTAAGAAAAGTAAAAAATATAAGAAGTTTAAAAAAGCGCAAGAAAAAAGTAAAGATGAGCTCAAAGAGAATATGAAGCGTTTTGAAAGAGAAAAAAAGGTCGAATTAATTAAATTAAAAAGAGAAGTATTAAAGAAAAAAGCTGATGCTAAAAGACAGCAGTTAATAAAAAAAAGAGAAGCACAACGATACAATCTTGAAATAAAAAGAGAGGCGTTAAAGAAAGCGCAAGAGTCACTTAAAAATACCAAATTAGATTTTGTTTTTTGGAATAAATCAGGAACAGTAACTGTAAATGGAAAAAAAGTAAAAATAACTAAGAAAATTACTATTAAAGTACCTAAAAATGCTACTTTCGATTTAAATACACGTCATTGTAAAGTAAAGTTACCGAAAACAAAAGCTTCAGGTAAAGTTAGTTATGGTACTTTTAATGCTGATGTTTTAAACGGAGGCGAATTAAATATATCATACTCGCCAGTAATAATAAATTCACTAAATACTACTGATTTATTTTTAAATAATGTAACCGATGCTCATATAGCATCGGTTGCTAATACTAAAATAAGTTCAACTTCATCAGAGGTTGTTCTTGTTAACGTTTATAAAAATGTTGAAGTAAATAGTGAATTTGGAGGTTTAAAAATCAATAAAATTCATCCAAATTATCATACTTTTAAAGTTGATTTAAATTCATCCGAAGCATTGATAAATATAGCTAACATCAATAAAAAATTAGCGCATGTTATAGAGGATAAATCTAGAAATCATCCTCATAAACCAGCAATAAAATTTTCTATTAACGATTCTAAAAAAGAAGTAAATGGTAATTTCAGCATATCAACAGAAGATAATATGCTGAAAATTATTGGAAAATACAGTCAGTTAGTACTTCAAAAATAATAGATAGTATTAAAAAAAATACCTTTTAAAAATTTATTACTTTCCTAATAAAGTGCCTATCTTTAGCATCTGTTAATAGTCACTTTTCCGATGAAATTATATAAAGAAAATCAACTAAAAGTATACAACTCTTTATCAAAAACAAAAGAGCCTTTTAAAACTGTAAACGACGGATATGTAGGTATGTACGTTTGTGGACCTACAGTATATAGCAATGCCCATTTAGGAAACGTACGTACATTTATGTTTTTTGATGTGGTATATCGTTATTTATTACATTTAGGTTACAAAGTGCGTTATGTACGTAATATTACTGATGCAGGTCATTTAGAAAATGATGCAGATGAAGGAGAAGATAGAATTTCTAAAAAAGCACGTTTAGAAGAAATTGAACCAATGGAAGTGGTACAGAAGTATACTGTAGATTTTCATGATGTTTTAAAAAATTACAATTTTTTACCACCTAGTATAGAGCCAACAGCAACAGGTCATATTGTTGAACAGATTGAAATGATTAAAGAAATCATGGAAAAAGGTTTTGCTTATGAAGTTAATGGGTCTGTATATTTTGATGTTTTAAAATACAACGAAACTGGTAATTACGGAATCCTTTCTGGTAGAAAAATAGAAGATGCAATTCATAATACACGAACTTTAGACGGACAGTCAGATAAAAGAAACCCACAAGATTTTGCCCTTTGGAAAAAAGCAGATGAACGCCACATTATGCGTTGGCCTTCTCCTTGGAGCGATGGTTTTCCTGGTTGGCATTTAGAATGTTCGGTAATGAGCACAAAATACTTAGGAGAACAATTTGATATTCATGGAGGAGGAATGGATTTAAAGTTTCCTCATCACGAATGTGAAATAGCACAATCACAAACTTGTAGCGGTGTAAAACCAGTAAACTATTGGATGCATACCAATATGTTGTTGTTAAATAGTCAAAAAATGGCTAAATCAACAGGTAATTTTATTTTGCCAAACGAAATTTTAACTGGTGAAAACAGTGTTTTACCAAAAGCATTTTCAGCAAGTGTAGTTCGTTTTTTTAATATGCAGGCTAATTATAGAAGTATTTTAGATTTTTCTGGTGAAGCTTTAGAAGCATCAGAAAAAGGACATACTAAGTTAATGGATGCTGTAAATTATTTAGATAAAATTCAGGCAGGAAATACTTCAACTTTTAATGTTCAAAAATGGAAAGCAGATTGTTATGCAGCCATGAATGATGACTTCAATACACCTGTGTTAATTTCTCATTTATTTGAAGCTGTAAAAAATATTAATCAAATAAAAGAAGGAAATGCTAGCTTAACTTTAAATGATTTAGAAGAGTTAATTGTAACAATAAAAGCCTTTGTTTTTGATGTTTTAGGATTGATGAATGAAATAGCTGATGGAAATAATTCTGATAAATTAAGCGGAGTTGTTGAAATGCTAATTCAAATGCGAAAAGAAGCAAGAGAAGATAAAAATTGGGCATTATCTGATGAAATTCGCGATAGATTATTAGCATTAGGAATTCAGCTAAAAGATGGTAAAGAAGGTACAAGTTTTTCTGTAAATTAATTGAAAAAAATACTAACATATCCGTTTATATTATTGGTGCGATTTTATCAAACAGCAATATCGCCATTTACACCAGCAACATGCAGGTATTCGCCAACATGCTCTAGTTACACAATTGAAGCATTACAAAAACATGGATTGTTTTATGGCGGTTGGTTGGCAACAAAAAGAATCTTTAGTTGTCACCCATGGGGAGGAAGTGGTTACGATCCGGTGCCTGAAAAAAAGAAATAATAATTGTTACCTCGAGTATTATTTTAATAAAATTATTTTTTGTTGAAAAAAGAAACGTAGTTTGCAAGAGGTTTTAGTAAGAAAGAATTAATAAATAGGTATCGACTATGCTCGACCTGACATATAATAAGAATAAATGAATTTTTTATCTATAGTATGGGATTTAGATCCTGAAATCTTAAAAATTGGTAGTTTAGGTATACGTTGGTACAGTTTAATGTTTGTAGCAGCTTTTGTATTAGGGCTTCGTTTAATGAAGAAAATCTATATAAACGATAAAATTCCTGTAGAAAAATTAGATCCATTATTTATGTATGTATTTGTTTCTATGTTAGTAGGAATGCGTTTAGGAGATGTATTTTTTTATAGTTGGAGTCATTACCAAAATCATTTATTAGAAATATTTTTGCCAATAAAACAATTGGCTGATGGTTCTTGGAAATTTACAGGGTTTACAGGTTTTGCAAGTCATGGTGCAGCCATTGGTATTCCAATAGCTTTATACTTTTATGCAAAAAAGCATTTACAGAAACCTTGGTTGTTTATTTTAGATAGATTAGGGATTATGGTTGCCTTAGCAGGTTTTTTTATCCGTTTAGGAAATTTTTTTAATTCTGAAATTTACGGAAAACCAACAGGAAGTAGTTTCGGAGTTATCTTTAAAAGAGCAGGTGAAACCGTACCGAGTCATCCAACACAATTATATGAAGCATTTAGTTATTTAGCATTGTTTTTTGCATTGTGGCATTTTTATTGGAAAACAGATAAAAAAAACCAATCAGGATTTTTATTCGGATTGTTTATGGTGGTTTTATGGTCGTTACGTTTCTTTATAGAGTTTTTAAAGAAGGCACAAGTAGACGGACGAGAAGATTGGGTGTTTAACTCACTAAACACCGGGCAAGTATTAAGTATACCATTGGTTTTAATCGGTTTTTGGTTGATGTTTAGAAAAACAAAATAAGCATGATATTAGATACAAAAAAACTCCAAGTTTAAACTTGGAGTTTTTTTATTACTAGTACTCTATTTTATCTTGCTTTTCGCTCCATTTTTCAAATGGTTCTAAGGCGATTTTTCGACCTATTTGTTCAAACGGAATGCTACGTTTTTCATAAGGTAACGGAATTTCTTTGTAAATAAATTCGTCATCAAAACCAATATTAGCAGCATCTTGTTGGTTACTTCCGTAGTATACTTTATCTGGTCTCGCCCAATAAATTGCACCTAAGCACATAGGGCAAGGTTCACATGAAGTATATATAATGCATCCGTCTAATTGAAAAGAACCTAAGTTTTTACACGCATCTCTAATAGCGGTAACTTCAGCATGCGCTGTAGGGTCGTTTGTAGAAGTTACTTTATTATTACCGTGACCAACAATTTTACCATTTTTTACAACGATACATCCAAAAGGACCACCTTCATTGTTACTCATTCCTTTTAAAGCTGCTTTTACAGCTTCGCTCATATATTCTTCGTGTGTATTCATTTTTTGTTTTTTATAAAAAAAGGACTGCAAAACTAAGTGATTTGTTTTGTTTAATAGATTAATTTTTTAAAATTATTTTTTTGATATACGTTAATGTTGATATATAGTAGCTTATACCTTTAATTACTAGCCTCATGACATTTTTTTTAATTAATGTAACTATATTTTACAAATTTGTTATAAAACTAATCAATTATGAAATTATCATTTAAACTAGCTTTAGGATTGCTACTTGCATTGAGTACAATATTTTTAAATTCTTGTAAAGAGAATAAAAAAAAGCCAGTAAAAGTACAAACCGAAGTAGCTTATAATAAATTAGAAATTGAAAGCTTGTGTCAAAGTAATTGGTTTCCGCATTCTCAAACACCTGCACCTGATGAAGGAAAAGGAAGTCCGTTTGATACAATTAGTACTACCAATGCTATTTTTCATCAATGGTCATGGCAAAAGTTTTTATGGGTAACAAAACCTGAATATCAAATAGAAAAATTGTTTGTAAAATTAGAGGGAAAGGATATTCCATTGTATGTTGGAGAAACTTTACCTTTATTTTTAAACCCAAAAAAAATGTATCAAGTAAATGCTCATCTAGAAAGTATAACATCTGTACCTGGAGCATCTGTCGTTTTAGAAGATACAGCACAAGCTGGTTCTTCAGGTATTTTAAAAACTAACCCAGCATATAATTCTGTTAATAATAAAGAAGAGACAGTATTTTACTCAATTCATGTTTCTCCGATATTAAAAAACGCAGCTAAAAAATTTAAAGACGCTATTTTAAATGGTTCATTAGCTAAAAACAATCTATCTTCCTTTCCTGTTGGATCTTTAGAATTAAAAGTCTCATGGACTTCAATTGATGCTATTCCAGCAAACAAACGTGCCAATTATTTTACAACCGTAGGAGCCGTAAATGATGGAAAAGGTAACTTTATTAATACAGAAGTAGCTTTATTAGGTATGCATGTTGTAGGAGTGGTAGAAAATCATCCTGAGTTTATTTGGGCAACTTTTGAACAAGATGATTTAGCTCCAAATTATGATAGGAAAAAAAATGTAGCAATTTCGTCTACAGATAAGTTATTATTTGCAAAAGATAAAACTACAGGAATTAATGGAATTACTTGGGATACAGCATCTTTATCAGCAAAAGAGAAATATAAAGCATATGATTTGTTTCAATACGGTGTGCCAAGAGATAGTGTAGGTAACTTTATGAAAACCTGCCAACAAGAACCTATTAATTTTGAAAATATAAAAAATATAAATGCTTGCGTAAAAAAACATTTAAAAGATGTATGGAATAATTATTTTTATAATGGTTCTATTTGGATAGATACTGATAAATTAAATACAGAGCAACAAGCAAAGTTATTAGTTGACTTGGGTAGTTCAGTAGGAGACGCTACTGTAGATTCATCAGCAAGAGGTTCTTTAAATAACGCTAATGTAACTATGGAAACTTATACACAAACATTTAAGAGTTCTATTGAAGACATAAAAGTAGATAACTTAGCAAACTGTTTTAGTTGTCATAACGCGGTTAGTTATACGGGTAATAAATCACCAATTTATTTAAGTCATGCTTTTAATTCTTATATTAAAAGAGCGGAAGGAAAAACATTTGATGAGGTAGAAATGTTAAAAGCAAAACAAGAAGTAAAAGAATTTATGAAAAATAGCTTAAAATAATTTTTTTTTAGATTGATTTTACACTGTTAAAGAAAAGTGTAAAAATTCAAAATCCCACTCATATGAGTGGGATTTTGTTTATCAACTAATTCAAATAATTTACACAATGAAAACAGTTTACAAGGCTCTTTTCATTATACTTTACTAACAAAGTACGGTGCAAATTTAGAAATAAAACTTTGTAAATTGTTTGATTTTTAGATATTTGACATTTTTTTAACGTTAAATAGTTAAAATGTTAAGGAATCATTAAAACTAACGTGCATGTTTGTGTGCTTTGTATGATGAACGTACTAAGGCACCACTTTCAACGTACATAAAGCCCATTTCAAGTCCTAAAGTTTCATATTTTTTAAATTGCTCAGGAGTTATAAACTCTTTTACAGGCAAATGTTTTTTACTAGGTTGTAAATATTGCCCAATTGTAATAACATCTAGGCCAACGTTACGTAAATCTTTCATTGTTTGAATTACTTCTTCTTCCTTTTCACCCAAACCTAGCATAATTCCCGATTTAGTACGCATTCCGTTTTCTTTTAAATATTTTAACACGCCTAAACTTCTATCATATTTGGCTTGTATACGAACTTCACGAGTTAAACGACGAACCGTTTCCATATTATGAGAAACTACTTCAGGAGCAACTTCAATAATTCGATCAATTAATTTTTCGTTTCCTTGAAAATCAGGAATTAAAGTTTCTAAAGTTGTGTTTGGATTAGCCCTACGAACTGCGTTTACAGTTTCTGCCCAAATAATAGAACCACCATCTTTTAAATCGTCTCTATCTACCGAGGTTAATACAGCATGCTTAATGCTCATTAATTTAATAGAACGAGCTACTTTTTCAGGTTCATCCCATTCTACAGTTTCTGGTCTTCCAGTTTTTACTCCACAAAAACCACATGAACGTGTACAAACATTACCTAAAATCATAAAAGTAGCAGTGCCTTCTCCCCAACATTCGCCCATATTAGGACAGCTACCACTGGTACAAATCGTATTTAATTTATATTTGTCTACTAACCCTCTTAATTCTGTATATTTTTTACCAACGGGTAATTTTACACGTAACCATTTTGGTTTTTTTACTCTTTCTGGTAGTACTACTGATTCGTTTGCCATTTTAATAAAAAATTGAAAAGCAAATTTACGAAGAAAACTGTTATAAATTAACTAAAAACCATAGACTAAATCCGATTAAAAAAAGAATACCTACAATACTTAAAATACGCAAGGGTAATTTGGGTTGATTTTTTTTAGGTGTATGCTTACTTGTAATTAAAATGTAGTTTACAATGGCATAAAAAGGAGCTGTTAAAAAAGATAAAACAGTAGCTATTTTTACTAAAAAGCCCATATCTGCTAAAAAATATTTTAAAATAATAAAGGTACCAATGGCTAATAAGAGTATCCAAAACCAATAGTTTAACTTTATTTTTTTATTGAAAACTAAATTAGTAGTTATCGACATGGCTCTTGGTGAGGCATCTAAGGTGGTTAAAGTAGTACTAAACATCGTTGTAAAGGCTGCAATACCTATAAATAAATAAGAAAAATCACCTAAATTTTTTGTATATAAATTAAGTAATTGCGAAGTAAATACGGTTCCTTTTGATGAAAAAGATTCTCCCGATTGAAACATTACCAATGCGCCAAGTATAACAAAACAAACGCCTAAAAATAAAGTACCTATATAACCAACATTAAAATCAAAAATTGCATATTTTGGTTTAATTTGTTCAAAGGTGGTTTTACTTTTTTCAACAGACCATATCGAGTGCCAAATAGAAATATCTAAAGGTGCGGGCATCCACCCTAAAAAAGCAATTAAAAATGTAATTTGAGCAGTTCCGCTTGGTACTATTTGTTGAAAACTAAATCCTTTTTTCGTGCTAAATAAAGCAATGCTTACTGCTATTATTGTGCTTATAGTTAATATAATAATGATATATTTCATTAAATTATCAAGCAATTTATATTTACCAATACCTAAAATAATGATACTTATAATAAGGATTGTTAATGACCAAGTTACCAAATCATTTGTGACACCAAATATAGTAGCAGCTATACTAGCGGTTACAATTGTTAAGGTAGCCTGAAAGGTAAACATTGTAATAAAATTTATAATGTAATAGCTAGTTAATACACCTTTGCCAAGTTTTTTATAACCATCTAATAAAGTTTCACCAGTCGCTGCAGCATAACGAGGACCGTATTGAAAAAAAGGATATTTAAAAATGTTAACAATTAATAAAGCCCATAATAAACCAAAACCAAAATCGGCACCAGCTCTTGTAGATTGTACTAAATGAGAAACACCTATTGCCGCACCAGCAAATAACAATCCAGGACCCAGTATTTTTGAAAGGGGTTTTTTCATAAAAGAGGATAAAAAAAGTTAAACTATAATTTAAAAATATTCAAAAATTGTATTGTTTTTCGAATATCTAAAATTTAAAACCTTGGTAAGTTAAGATTTCTTTATTATTTCAGCTAATAATTTTTTAGCCCTCAGTAATTTAACTTTAACATTATTAATAGGTTCATTTAGTTTTTCAGAGATTTCTTTATAACTTAATTCTTGAAAAAAACGCAAATTAATAACTTCTTGGTATTTTGGCTTTAGCTTTTTTATATCTTTTAATAACTTGGCTAAATTTTGCTCAGTGATAAGTTTGTCTTCAGGAGAAGGGGAGTTGTCGATAACTTTAAAAGCGGCTTCTTCTTGCTCTTTGGTAGTATCAATTAAGATAGAATTTTTTTTCTTCCGAAGAAAATCAATATATACATTTTTAGAAATGGTAATTAACCATGTTTTAAACTGATACACTTCATTAAAGGTATCAATTTTATCAAAAGCTTTTGAAAAAGTTCTAATTGTAATATCTTCAGCTTCATTATCATTTTTAATTTTTGATAGTTGATAATGATATACACTTGCCCAAAAAGTATCTAACAAAAAATTAAAAGAAACTTGATTCCCTTTTTTAGCTAGTTGAATGTGTTTGTGTACTTTTTCGTTATTTATATCCAAGATATGTATTTAGAAGTTGTATTTGATAAATATACTGATTTTAGAATACTTTGTATATATATAAGTAAATGATGATTATAAAAAAAAATATTTAACAGCCATAAATTTAACAAGTTTGCAAAAATTATGGCTGTTAAAAAGATTAATTGTTGTGTTGTGAATCTTCACAGGTATCAAACTGATCTGGTGTTTTACCACAAAAACCGCAAGCTTCACCACTTTCATTTAACATTGGGTTTTGACTAGCACAAGTACCGGCAAACTCTCCGTCTTTTTTTGCCCAAATTTTTATAGCAATTCCAGCAAATGCAAATGCTAATAATCCAATGGTAAGAAAAACTAATTTCATGTTTTTAAATTTTGTAGTGCAAAGATACAAATTACCTTATTTATAAATATAATATTTACGAATTTATAGCGTGACCTTTTTACTTTTTTAGGGTCATAAATAAGTATTGAAATATTAAAAAAGATTACAGATGAAAAAGTATTTAGCAGAATTATTTGGAACATTTTGGCTTGTTTTTGGAGGATGTGGTAGCGCTATTTTTGCTGCAGGATTTCCTAATTTAGGCATTGGATTTGTAGGAGTAGCCTTAGCTTTTGGTTTAACTGTTTTAACAATGGCTTATGCCGTAGGACATATTTCAGGAGGTCATTTTAATCCTGCAGTTTCCTTAGGATTATGGGCAAGTGGTAAGTTTTCTGCTAAAGAATTAATACCTTACATCATATCTCAATTAATAGGAGCAATTTTTGGTGCAGGAGCTTTATATTTAATAATTTCAGGTAAATCTGATTTTGAATCAATTGGAAGCTTTGCCGCTAACGGTTACGGAAAATTATCGCCAGATGGTTATAGTATTTCAGCAGCTTTTATTACTGAATTTTTATTAACCATGTTCTTTTTGTTAATTATTTTAGGAAGTACCAATGAAAAAGCACCTAAAGGTTTTGCACCGATTGCAATTGGTTTAGGGTTAACATTAATACATTTAATTAGTATTCCGATTACCAATACTTCAGTAAACACCCCACTTGTGTATGATTAAATAACGTATTATATTTACCTAAAATAATAAATTTTATGTTAGGTATATATGTGAGGTTATCAGTTGAAGATGAAGAAAGTAACTCAATTCAAAACCAAATAGATGAAGCTTTAAAATACGCAAAATTAAATAACTATGAAGATTCACAAATTATAATTTATAATGAAGGTGAAGGTGTTAAAGGTTCAATTCCAATTAAACAACGTTCAGAACTTTCAAGGTTAGTACAAGATATTAAAAGTGAAAAAATAAAAATTGTTTATACTCGTAAACAAAACAGGATATCAAGGAAATTAAAAATACTTGATGAATTTCTAACTATAATTGAAAAATATAAAACATTAATTTATTTTGGCGATAAAGGTTTACTTGATTTAAGTCTACCAGCAAGTAAAATGGTGTTACAAGTCTTTGGTGCAATGGATGAATTTGCACCAAATAATCAATCATTCGAAACTAAAAGAAGTTTACAAAATAGAGCCTCAACTGGTAAAATATGGGGGCGTTTACCATATGGCTATATAAGTGTTGACGGTAAACCAGTAATTGATGAATATGAAGCTTCAGTTATAAGACGTATATATAATGAATCGTTGAAAGGTAGCGGAACAAGAAAAATTGCAAAAGGTTTAAATGAAGATGGAATTGATACTAAATCAAAACGGTTGATTTTACAGAATCCAAATAAAAAAGATTATAAAGAAAGCAGAATTATTAATAATAAAAACGGTACGGTAGTTACTTATAATAGGAGTAAGTCATTATGGAATCAAAAAACAATTTACTCAGTACTTCGCAATAGATGGTATATAGGTGAACGCACATATAATGGGGTTGTATATAAATTACCTAAAGCAATTATAACTAAAAAGTTATTTAATGATGTTCAAAGTAATTTAAAAAAAAATACAAATAATTCTGGTAAAGATGTTAAACATAAATATTTATTAAAAGGGTTATTAATATGTGATAAATGTGGTCGCTTTTATAATGGAGTTCGAAAACATAATAATAACAAAAATAGTTCAGCAAAATATATAGGTAATTATTATGGGTGTAGTTCTAAAAGAAGTATTAATTATGAATGTGATAATTTCGGACTTTCAATTCCAATGGTAGAAAGTTTCATAATAAAACACTTATTAAAAGATAAATCATTAATTGAACATCTTAAACTAGTTGATGAACAAGATGATTCTATTTCAGCAATTAAAGATGATTTAAACAGTTTTAAAGAGCAATTAAAAGAGCAAGAACACATTCGTAATAATATTGAAGATTTATTATTTAAAAAAGGAATTGATAACACCGAACGTTTTCAAATTAAATTGAATAACACAGAATTAAATATTAGGGGTTTATTAACTAAAATACAAAACACAGAAAATTTATTAGAAAGAAAAATTAATGTAAATCGAGTAACTAATTTTAAAGAAAATCAAGAAACTTTTAAACCTAATTGGAATTTTACACAGTATCAAACAGCAATAAAAAAACTAGTTGATGAAATTAGAATTTTAGGTGCTAAAGATATTAACGATAAAAAGTTTTTCACATTTAAAATTAAATATAAAGATTTTGATGAATACAGCATATTCACCACAAGAAACCCCTATAATAAATGGTTGTGGTTAAATAAAGTTACTAAAACACCTACACAAGAAGATTTAGAAGAAAGAGAAAGATTTATTGAATTAATTAATGATACTGAAAAGGGAGATATTAAAACATTTGATGATAGTCTAAATAAAAGTAAACCAGAATTTTATATTTCAAAAGGTGATGATATTTTAATTAATAAAGAAGATATAATTGAATTTGATTAAACAACTCTAAATGACCATTTCACGCAGTTTTTATGTTAAAAATTAAGAAATACACAAACAAAACATTCAACCCAAAAAAGAATAATAAAAAGGTAGATGTTTACTAATTACTAATAATAATATATCTTTGTAGTTAGTTAATACTATATTAATTCATTTTAATTTTAAGTGTTTTATTGTTTGACGACTTTAGTATTATCTTAGGGTTGCATTAATTTGTGACCCTTTTTTTTATTTGAGGTATATTATTACCTATCTGAACAATTATTATTACACTTCGGAAGGTTGAAGTATTTGAAGTCTTTTAAACTACTCAACCTACTTAGCCTACTTAGCCTACTCAACCTTAGCCACAGCGCATAAATTAGTAACCCACCACCCCCAGAAAAAAAATCATAACTTTAAAAATAAAAATTGTGTACTATTGTGTACTATTGTGTACTATTAAAAAAAATAATGTAAATTTGCATTAAATAAAAACCCTAGCGTTTAAGCTAGGGTTATTAAAATTAACTATTGCAGTAGTTAATTTGATTATCAACCGTTATTAATAGTTGATAATAGTTTAATAAGGGGTTTTAATTCCTTTATTAATTTTACCAATGAGTCAATGATTGACTCAAAACGTGGCTTTTTTGCCATAATTATAATAATTTATTGGTGATTGTGTCACATCACAGTTATTAAATAAGACTCATTGACCAAGTGAGTCTTTTTTTTTTGTGTTCATTTTTATTTTTTTTCATATTACAAATATAACTTATTTATCAATACGTCCATTTTAGATGTTTTAAGGCGATATATCGATAGTATGGTACTTTGGTATATGTTTTATTTTATTGTGGTGTAAAATTAATGTTTTTTATGTATAATCAAAACTTATACTTATAGCTAAAAAGTATAAGTTATTAACAAATACAAAAATGTTCATTAATATAATAAATGAACATTATTAGTTTTTGTGGTACATTCAAGTAAAATATTTTAAATAATGTTCATTTATAATTAGCATATATGGTAAATGAACATTATATTTGTGGTGTCAAACAATAACACTTAAATTAAAATATTATGAATTACTTTAAAAATGTTACCAACTTAGAAGAAGCAAAGAATGAGTTTAAAAAACTTTGTAAAGAATTACATCCAGATACAAGTGGTTATAATTCACAAGCTGATTTTGTTGCAATGCATAATGAGTTTAAAACCATCACCAAGGAATTAAAATTTAATACTGGTTTTGAATCTGATAAAGATTTTGATGCAGATAAATTTTATAATGCTTTTAAACAATTTGATAAACTAGTTGATATTGAAGTATCTTTTGTAGGTTGTTTTATCTGGTTGCAAGATTTAAAGGCTGGTGCAATGTATAATCAAAAAGAAGTTATTAAATCAATAAAGATTGAAGGTTATAATACTGCAAGATGGGCAAACAAAAAGAAGATGTGGTATTTTTCAAGTGAAGGGTACACACAGAAGTTTAAAAGTAATAAAAGCATTGAACAAATAAAAGATACTTATGGTTCAACAAATTTTAAAACAAAACAAACTTATACAATAGCTTAATAAATTAACTAATAAGGGGCTAATTTAGCCCCTTTTAAATACTTATATATATGACTGGTTCAACTTATTTTGATTTTGATAAAACACTTAATAAAGCTTTTAAAATGCTTAAAGATGATAAACTTAAATCATTTGGTTTATTTGTTATATGTGGTATTAACCTTGGTTTACGAATTGATGATTTAAGCAAGTTATCATTTGAAGATTTAAGAGGTGATGAAATAACTATAATTGAAGGTAAGACAAAGAAGCAAAGAACGCTTAAAGTAAACGACCATATTAAGTTGGCGTTAACATTCTTTGATGAATCATTAAGAGGTTATGCGTTCAAGTCGCAAAAGGGTACACCATTTAGTTCACAACATATTAATAGATTATTAAAGAAGCACTTTAAAGGCGTTGGTGCTGGTAAAGTATCTTCACATTCTTTGCGTAAATGTTTTGGTCGTAGGGTGTGGGATAATGATAATCAAAGTGAACGTTCACTTGTTTATTTATCACAACTATTTAATCATAGTTCAACACAAGTAACACGTACATATCTTGGAATAACACAAGATGAATTAAATGATATTTACATAAACTTATAAAAAGAATAAGCAGATAGTGAAATATCACAAGAAGATTTTGGTAGTTTAATGGTGTAAAATGGCTTTTTATAAGACTTTATTGAAGTTATTAAATAATATCTTTTTGTAAGTGGTTGATTGTTAGATTGGTAATATACGCAAATATCACTATGTTAAAATTATGTTAAAAAGCAAATATAATTTTTTTATGTAAAATATTTTGTTAAGTGGGTTATTTTTTGTAAATTTGCATAGTCGGACAATAACAATAGAATTTTAATAATTAACATTTAAAAAGAATTAGTATTATGAGTGAATTAACGAAAGAACAACAAGCAGAAAACAAAATCTTATTAACAAAATTAGTATCAATAAGAAATTCATTTAAAGTTATAAATGAATTAAAAGATGAACTTGAAGATGTGTTTTCAACAAATGGACTTAAAGGTGGGAGTAAGGAAGCACTTGAACTTTATTCAAAAGATGTTAATGAAAAATTATCAGCAGTTGAAAACCATTTAAAATTCCTTGATTCAATTTACAATCAAATACCACGTCTTGAATTAACACAAGATGAAAAAATTGCAATGGTTGATGAATTAATTGTAAACGCTTATATTAAGGGTGTTAAATTAACAACTGATATTTGTGAAGTTCAACTTGGGTTTATTGTTGGTGAAGATTATTTAATTGATAGAATTGATACACTACGTAGAGATATACATAATGAGATAAACGCACAAATGGAATGTGATAATATTAATGATGAAGATTCAGAAAGATTAACTAGTATGTTAAGAAATTTTGATTTTACTAAATATCAATATATGAACATCGAAGATTTACGTAAATATTTAATTGTATGGGCTGAAAGTACTGGCGAAAATGTAAGGACTGATAAATTAATTGAAGATAAATTTGAACGCACTTGTGTTGGTATATATTCAGTTGCCAAGGGTGGTAGTTCAGTTTATATTGCATAAATACATAACACTTTATACATAGTACAATAAATAAAACCCCTTTAGGTGATTTCTAAGGGGTTTTTATTTGTTTTTAATGTGTTGTATATTATATATTGTAAAGTTTCTTTAAAAGGGTTTTAAAATGCGTATTTGATTTTAATTTATTTAATGCTTTAAGTAATTTATCATTAATATTTTGCTTGGTTGTATTAAGTTCTTCAGCGATTTCAATACATACTTTTGATTTATCTTGATTAATTCCGAAGTACAGAATTACAATATTTGCATAATCAGCTTTTAAATTATCTTTTATAAGTTGTTCAAGTTTATCTTCATCACTATAAATTGAATTGGTAGTATCTTCAATGGTATCTTCAATGGCTTTATTATCTTCTGAATTGAACGAGCTGAAACAATAGGCTTTTGTGTTGCTTAGTTCTTTATTTTTTGAAGGTTGTTTAATAATGTTATTATTGTGAAGTCTATAATCTTTTAGAGCGTTTATAATGCTGATTTTAGCGTATGTTGTGAATGAAGCATTGCTTTTATTATCGTAATTAATAAGGGCGTTGTGTGTTGCTTCAAGAGCCTTTGAAAATAAGTCTTCAATATTTGCACCAGTTGTTGAATTAAAAGAGTTTGAAATATTTAATACAAGTGGCAATTGTGATTTAATTATCAAATCTTGATTGCGTTCTTTGTTATTGCAAAGTTCTTTTATTTGGTCTTGTGTTAATTTGATTTTATTTTGTTCAACATATTTTTGTAATGGTTGCATTATTTAATTCATTATGTATTGTTATTTGAGTATATTATTAAATATGTTAAAAAAATAGTAAACGACCAGAAAAAGTAAAGTTTCTTGAAATTATTTAATCCAAGTTATAAAGACCTCTTATTTTATTTTTGAATGCTTTATTATTTTTTAATCTATTAATTGCCTTATTATACATTTGACCGATATTTTGCTTGGTTGTATTATTTTCTTCAGCAATTTCAATTTGTTTTTTCTTTTTAAACATTCCGATACCTAACACTTCAACAACAATTGAAGCCCATTTTGGGTTGTTTAGGGTATCTTCAATTAGTTGAATTAATACATCTTCATTTGATAAATAAGAGTAGTTTAAATCAATGTTATTTGATAGGGTAGTGGATATGAAAGATTCATTTTCATCATCTTTTGTTAGTTGTGAAAATGTAAATGCAACTGGTTTAATTGCTTCACTCTTTGAATGCGGTATTGGAATTAATCTATTTGAATGTATATGATTTGAATAGTGTGATGTAATAACCTTACTAGCGTAACTTGTAAATGATGCACCATTTGAATTATCAAATCTTTGTGAAGCATCAAGAAGTGCTTCAAGACCAATTGAAAAAAGTTCTTCAATTGTTATTGGTGTTGTGATACTGTAAGAGTTGGCTAATTTGTAAACTAGTGGTAATTGTGATTTGATAATTGTATCTTGATTGCGTTCTTTATCTTGAAATAAATCCTTCACATTTTGAATGTCAAGTTGGATATAATTATCAGTAACGTAGTTTATTAAGTATTGCATTTTCTTAGGGGTTTATATATATATTATATAAACGTAAAAAGTTGAAAAGGTAAACCGATTTAAAGCAGTATTTTAAATAAAAATAACCACCTAAAATTGGTGGTTATTAAAACAATAGGGGTTTATGTCACTAAACCCTTATTAATTATGAAAAGAATATTTTTTAATATAATTTTTTAGCTCTTCTGGTATTTCAATTTCAGTATTATCAAGAAAACATTGAATATCATTACCAGTTTGTTTTTTCACGATGTAACCAATTTCAACATCATTATTTTCATCAAAATCAATTGGTTCAACTTTATAATTAATACCATCAATTAACATTTCTGACCAAAAATAGTAACCTCTTATTATTTGTGACTGGTTACATTAATAAATATGTTCAACTTTTGTAAAAGTCAAACTTTAACATTTCTTTAACATTTTGATTTTAACGCATAAAAAAACCTTGTTTGGTCTATGATTGAACATACAAGGTTTTTTTTGGTTACTGTTATAATTTACACGAATATACTTCTTTTTTTCCGTAGTTGCAATAAAAGATTTGTGTATATTAAATATTTTGTTATGTATTTTTATTTAAAATTTCTTTTATCTAAATAATCAGTAAGTTTTTCATCAACTTCTTCAATATTTAATTTTTGAATATTTTTCTTAATATTATTTTTTTTAATAACAATTGTTTCTAATTTTTTATTTGTTTCAAATAATTCATCTTCTTTAATTATAATATAATGATTCAAATTTTCAAGTTCTTCATCAAGTTTAATATTAATAAGTTTGATACTATCATTTTTATTTACAAGTGTATTATTTAATTCTTTTAGTTCTAAAATTTTAATTAAATAATCTTTATTACTATTATCTTTATTATATAAGTAATATAAAAATAAACCGATTACCAGTAATATAATTGGTATTATAAATTTTTTAAAATTAATCATTTGGTTGTTCACTTAGTTCTTGTAATTTATCTTCAAATAATGTTTTTTGTTTGGTTTGATTTGGATTTTGCTGATTGAAGTGTTTTAATTTATTTGTTGCATTAACATTTAGATTAAACTTTTCAAATATTTCTTTTTTAAGATATTCAGAAAATTTGGTACTTGCTTTTTTTGATACTTTTGAAAGTCGTTCACTTACATTATTAATATTGAAATTATAACATTCTAGTTTTATTTTTTTGATGAGTGCATCAATATCTTTAACTTGTTGGTTATAACTGTCAACATTATTTATAATTGATGTAAATTCATCTTGATACATTTCAATTACATCTACATTAACGTTATCAATTAAGTATTTTAAAATATCATTATCAACAATTTCAACTTTTTTTGGTTCTGGTTGTTTAGTAGTTTCTTTTTTCTTGTGATGTTCTTTTTTGGTATAAGGTTTGGTTGAATTTTTCAACACTATTACATTACCATTATCATCATAAGAAGGCTTTAATTTACCAGTTTCATCAATATTATAATGATACTTGAACTTTTCACCTTGTGGGTATTGAATACCCTTTAAATAGCCTAATTCGGCAAGTTTTTTTGTGATTTTACTCATTTTTTCTGACCCCCAACCAAGTTTTTTGCGGTAATAAGTCATACTTATTTTTTCGCTTGGTGAATTTATTAACATTATTAAGAGCCTTACAGCGGAATCACTTAATCTTGAATCATTAATTATATTGTTGCTTATTGTTGCATAATTACCTTCACTTCTTGAATAGGTTGTTATATAACCGTTCTTTATTTTCTTAGTTTCTTTTTTCATAATCTTAAATATTGCATTTTTCTTTATCACATTTTTTTACTGGTAATGCAACCAGCGGTGAAATAGCTATTTTCATAATTCCGCTGGAAACCAGAACAACTTGATGTTGTTATTTATAAATATGTTGAACTTCTGTAAAAGTCAAATTATTTTTATTACTTATATAAACGTAAGATTCTTAAAAGGTAAACTAAAATATATTATATAATTTTCTTATAGTTAAATTAATTAACATTGAATATATTTATACTTATTAAAAGTGTACTCATTTTGCAACCTTGGTAACTATCTAAAGTTGTTCGATAATCGAACCTTGATATTAAAATATTTTTATTGAATTAATTACAATTCACTTAAAGTTGTTCGATTATCGAACCTTGGTATTTATTGCAAATATAGTAAAAGTTGTTCGATTATCGAAGTAAAAGTTGTTCGATTATCGAACCTTATATAATACATATATAGAAACATACTATTGTGGGTATTAGTAACCACACACAATTTAATAAAAGAGGGTTACGCTTTAGGCTACACCCATCTTTTAAAATTGCTAAGAAGTAAAATAAATAAAATATATCCAATTGCACTACGTGCATAAATTTTTTAAGATACAGTTTTTCACATACAGTTTTATTAAAACAAATAACACCAATTGAGCGAATGCGATTATTTAAGGGTGGTTTAACGTTCTGATGATAAAGTTGTTTATAATATATAATACGTTGCTTAAACGGTCTTATTTGCGTTCAGATGATAACATACAGCTTTATAAATAACATCACCAATTGCACTACGTGCATAAATATTTTCAAAGTTTTTTAGGGTTTTTTGGTCGTTTAGTAAAGTTCAACATATTTAATTATAAGAAGCTTTACTTGTAGTGGAGCGCACAGTATAATTAAGTAAGAAAAAAAAGAGAAAGATGAAGGAACAACTAAAGAAGGTAATGAGTTTAAATAACACCAATATTGAAGTAATTCAAGCACTAATAACAAAGACCAAAGAGATTATGAATAGTGAGCGACCAACCAAAGATTAATATTAATGATTACAAAGATTTGATTCACGCAATTACGAATAAATTCAATCCAAAATACCGTGGTGAATTATTCAACGAATGTTACATTCAACTGCATCAATTAGCATTGAGATACACACCGAGTAAAGGAACTTTTCAAACGTATGCATATATGCGTTTATATTACACTTGTTTGGACTTTATCCAAGATAATATACTAAACAATGAAAGTCTTGATGAAGTCCTTTATAATGAAGATAACAGCGTAATAAGTAAAGTTGATTTATTGGAATCTGAAGAAGCACTTGAAGATGATATTATCAATTCAGATTATTTAAAAAAGTATAAGGAGCAATTAACAGATATTCAAAAATTCATCCAAGATAAATATTACTATGAAGGTATGAGTGTTGAAGAAATAATAACAGTATATCAAGATTTTCATCAAATTAAGAGTAAGAAAACGATATATAAATTACTTAAAAGATAAAAGAATGACTTTATACCAACTAATCAACACACCAGAAAACCTTGGTGTAATAGTAAAGCTAGTAAAGAATAAAATACTGGTTGATTCAACAGTATTACATCATTTATCAATTTATGATAAATATTATGAATTAGAAGGAACTAAAACAGAACGCTATAAATTACTTTCAAAGGAATTTAAAAAGCACCCAAAAACGATACAAAAAATAATAAAAAAGTTAAATCAAAATGCAAGATGATAACATCAAAAGAATTAAGACCAGCATTATTTGAAGTAAGTGGTAATTTAATTGGTATTAAATTATTCAATGATAAAAAAACTGCTGATACTATAATCAACCAAATCAAAGAAGATTTGACAAGTATTAAATCAATTAATAAAATTACACTAAGTGTAAAACTTGAAGATTTTAATGATTATAGATTTGAAAACGGTTGTGTAATATTTGATTTACAAATGTTGGTAAGGTTCAACACCAGATACAACGAAAAAGCAATTAAATTAATTAAAAAATATATCACTACAACATACGTAGCACCATTACCAGAATAAAAAGATAGTATTAACCAATTAACAATGAATTTTAATCAACACATAAATAAAGAAACAACGACAATTACCAATTTTTTCACAAATCAAAGTGATATTACAATTAATAAATTACTCAATGAAGGGTTCAATTGTTACGATGCAGTAATTACTTCAGCTTCAACCACATCTTCACATAAATTATTTGGTATAGTAGAAGCCAAAACAAGAGATATTAACCACGATACGCATCAAGGCGGTGTACTTATTCAATTAGATAAGTTAAACAGCGTTAAACAAGCCCTAAATGAAGCAAAAAGCTTACAAAAAAACTTAAATAAAACACTTAAATCTTATTATTTAGTTCAATATAATGATTTCACCTATTTGTTTGACCTTGAATGTGTTGATTATGGTAAATTATATTCAAAATTATTACCAAAACACACGGCAAAAGATGGTTCAAATGAGTGGATTTATAAAGATATTTTTCTTCTTCAACCAGAACAAGCAATAATAACCACCAAAACCATATAAAATAATACAAGAAGCCACCAATTTTAGGTGGTTTTTTCATTCACAGAACATTCAAACGTTCCTTATTACCACTTCACACCAGATTCTTATGATATGAGTGTATCAAAGAACAAGGAATGAATAAAGCAACAATATATATTAACGGTGTTATTGGTCAAGATACAAATCTTCTTGACTGCATAAGACAATTTAAGAGTTACGAAAACCCACAAGCGGTTGAAGTTGTAATTGATAGTGTTGGTGGTTGTGTTGATACTGGACTTTCAATTTTCAATTATTTAAGGAATTTACAAATACCAGTTACCACAATAGCAAAACAAGCTTACTCGATTGCAGCCAGTATTTATATGGCTGGTGATATTAGAATTGTTGAAGCTGGTGAAGCTAAAATTATGGTTCATTTCCCTTGGGCAAGTGTTGATGGTGGTGCAAACCATTTAGAAAGCGTTGCAAAGGAATTAAGAGCAATTGAGAAGGACTTTATCACATTTTATTCAACCTACACAAATATTGATACTGAAAGTATTAAAACACTTTTAGAAAATGAAACCTTTTTATCAAGTGAAGAAGCACTTGAAATTGGTATTGCTACGGAAATCAAACAACCACTTCAAGCGGTGGCGATTTATACAAATAATAAAGAAAAAGAAGAAAAAGAAATGACAAAAACAGAGAAATTTATGAATGCATTAAATGCGTTTTTCAATTCTGAAGATGCAGTTGAAAATGTTGAAGTGAATGCTTTAATGATTCAAGTTGCTAATGGTGATGTACTTGATTTTGCAGATTTAGAAGAAGGAGCAGAACCACAAGTTGGTGATGTTGCAAAAGATTCAGAAGGTAAAGCAATTGAAGGTGAAAGAGTATTACCAGATGGTTCAACATTCATATTTGAAGCTGGTGAATTAAAAGAAATATTACCAGTTGAAGAAGAAGGTGAACCAGCAGAAGATGAAGCTGAATCAACAGAAGATGAAATTGATGTTGAAGCATTATTAAGTGGAATTGAAGCAGCATTATTTGCAAAACTTAGTGGAGCATTCAAACAAGAAAATGATGAATTAAAAGCTGAAATAAAAGCTTTAAAAAAATTGGTTGGAAGTGAAGAAGCAATTGTTGCAAGAACAAATTCAACAAACAAAACAAAAAATAACAAGGCAAACTATTTAAGAGCCTAAAAAAATTTCAACTAGCTATTCTTATACAAACACGTTAGTTGATGAAATAGAAAAAAAAGAAAAAAATGGCATACGATTTAACAAATTTTAGCGACTATATCGCAAGAGAAAATGCGGTATTAACAAAAACATTATTTGCTGGTGGTGATACTGGTAAATTCGCTTTATTTATGGGAGGTGTAAAGGGTTCAACTACTGTACCACACTTATCTGGTGAAGCAACATTACAATCTGGTTCTTGTGCAACACCACAAGGAGATACACAAATAAATGAAGTTACATTAACGGTAAAACCTTTTACAGTTTTTGAATCATTTTGTGAAGATGATTTACAAAATAAATTACCAAATACAGTTTTAGCCCCTGGTTCAAACAACGGTGACAAATTAACTTGGGAAGAACAAATTGTTGCAAATAAAATTGCATCAATCCAAGAAAAACTTGAATTAACTTATTGGCAAGGTGATACAAATGGAACGCACAATTTATTTGATGGTTATATCAAAAAAGCTGATGCTGATTCAAACGTAATTGAAGGTAATACTTCAAGTGCAACATCAATCACAAAGAATAATGTAAAAGAATTAATTGAAGATATGCGTATTGCTTCACCAGCTAAGGTAAAGAGAAGCAAAGAGTACGTAACACTTGTTGGTGATGATGTATTTGATATGTACATATCAAAAGAAAAAGCTGATAATTTATATCACTATAAACCAGAACACGATGAAGGTATTTATAATATCGGAGGTGGTCAAGGTGCATTAATTAGAGTTTACGGACTTGATGGAACTGGAAGAATGTTTTCAAGCGTTGGAGCGAATTTTATAGTTGGTTCAGATGCACAAGGTGAAGCTGATGTTGCTGATGTATTTTATGATAAAGTATCGGATAAAATGCACATAAGAGTAAAAGGAAAAGCTGGTGTTGTAATTAGTAATGCTGATGAAATCGTTGAATTTACATTAAGTGTATAATTCAAATTAACAATAAAATTTAATAACAAAACAAAAATTAATGGGGTGTTAATTCACCCCAATTAATTATAAAATATATAAAACAAATGGCTTGTAATAATAATAAATTAAAAGAAGGTATTTTATTTGACTGTGCTGATACACCAATTAAAGGGTTATCTGGTCAAAGAGGTGTAATTATAAATTATTCTGATATTGACAAAGCTGGTAGTACTGTAAACGGTGCAACAATTACTGACTTAGTAACAACAGCAAGTGGTATATCAATTGAATGGTATAAAGAATTAGCAAGTGTGGCATCAAGTTACGCTTCAAATTCTGAAGATGTTGATGGATTTTCACATTCATTTTTGTCAAGATTATCAACTACTTCAGCAGAAAATGCAGAACGTGCAAATGAACTTAAAAATGGGCGTTTTATCGTAATTGTTGAAACTGAATACAAAGGTGCTAATGGTACTGATGGATTCAAGGCTTATGGTTGGGATGCAGGTCTTGAATTATCTGAAATGTCACAAGGAAGTAATGAAAATTCTGGAAGTATGTTGTTCACATTATCTACTAGAGAAGGAACAGTTGAACAATATCCATATAACGTATTCTTAGAAAGTGATTATAGTACATCTAAAGCAACGTTTGACGCTTTATTTGCTAACGTTTAAGAAACGAAAAACAACTAAAATAACACAATAATAATTGGCTGATAGGGTAACACCAATTCAGCCTTTATTACATCATAAAAATTAGATATGGAAATACAAGAAATATTAAAAAGTTCAAATAAAATAATCAAAGAATATATTCAAGTTCTGGCAGATGATTATAAAGATTTGACAAAAAGAAATGTTTGTACAAGTTGTCCTTCAGATATTCAAAATATGCTTAATTTTTTAAAAAAACATTATAAGGTGGTGAATTTTGAATTGGCAAAACCTAGTGTAATTTATAAATTAAAAAAAGGTAGTTCAATAACAATATCAAATTCAACACTTACTGATGAATTAGCAATTGAATTTTTAAAATTACGTAAAGAACGTATTAAATTATTTTCAAAATATCCTTCAAATTGGCTTGAATTAATTGGTGAAATAGAAGAACCAATTAAACCAAAAAGAAAATACACAAAGAGAAAAACAACAGCAAAAAAACCTTGTACTAGTTGTAAAAAAAATAACAAAAAAACTAATACAGATGGAAAAAAATAATGAAAATACACTTCAACAAAGTAAAAGATTCAATTCTAAATGTAAAACTGGATAAACGAACAGAAGTTTTTAATTGGGGTCTTGATAACTCATTTCCATCATTAATTGAAATACTTGTAAATCATAGTGTTACCAGTAAGAATTGCATCAATAAGGTTGCCAAGGCGATATATGGTAAATCATTTGGTAAAATTGGTAATATTATTATTAATAGTGATGGTCAAACGCTTAATGAAGTGTTAAGAATAGCTTCACGAGAATATGCAAAGCACAACAACGTATTTTTTCATATTACATATAATGGTGAATTAAGAATTAAAGCAATTAAGGTAATACCAGCAACATCCGTAAGGGTTGGTAAATCTGATGATTTGGGCTATTCTGGTAAATTTATTGTTTATGATAATTGGAATAAAGAAAATGGTAAAATTGATGCGGATAAATTCAGAGTTTATGACAAATTCAACCCATTAAAAAATGTAATTGAAGCACAAATTGAAAAAGCTGGTTCAATTCTTAATTACAAAGGGCAAATTTTACACCTTCAAAAAGACACAAATTCAATCTATTCATTACCAGATTTATTTGCGGTTCAAAATGAAGCATTATTACAAAAAAATTCACAAATTTTTAGGGCAAACGGTGCTGAAAGAGGTTTTTTAAATAATAAAGTAATAGTTGTACAACCATTCGCAAATGATGATGACAGAAGGACGTTTAAAAATACCATTAAGGAAATTCAAGGTGCTGAAAATGCTGGTACAACAACATTGCTTGAATCTAGTCAAATGGCAGATGATTTAAGTAATCAATTTAAAGTTGAAGACCTTACAAGTAATTATAATGATAAATTATTTGAATATTCGGATAAACAAGCGAAGCAAAATATAACAGAGGCGTTTGGTGTACCATTAATACTAGTTGATACATCAAGTGATGGAATGTTTGGAAATAGTGGTGAAATGCTTAAACAAGCAAAGCTTCAGTTGTGGGAAAGTAGAGAAGAAGAACGTAATCAAATTGAAGAAATATTTCAAAAATTGATGTCAAATTACGCAGAACCAATTGAAGGTGAATTAATAATAATCAACCCAAACCAAAGACCACAAAAATATGAATAATATAATTACAGCAAAAGAATTTGCAGAGTATAGAAATATATCTAAAAAAATTGATGAAGGTAAAATTAACGAGTGTATAAAATTGGCACAAAGTGTTGATTTATTTGATGTGTTAAATGATTTTTATTTTGATTTATTACAAGGCGTAAACGAGCCAGAATACAACGAATTAATGAGTGGTGGTACATTTACTTCAGAAGGTAAAAACTATTACCAAGAAGGGCTAAAAAGCTTATTAGCTGATTACACTTATTCAAGATATATATATGTAATTAATACAAATCATACAAGTTTTGGGTATCAGCAAAAATACACAGAAGATTCACAACCAGTTGATAGAAATTTTATTAAAGATGTTGTAAAGCAAACACAAATTGATGCAAGTATTAAATTCAAAATGATTGATAAATATCTTCAAACAAATAAAGCAATATTTCCAAGATATTCAAATAATAATAATCCAGATATTAACACATTTGGTCAAAGATTTACAATAATAAAATGATTCCAGAAACACAAAAAGCATTTGCTGATGCATTACCGTATTTATTAACCTTTGTAACTGGTGTAGGTGTTTGGTTTAAAGACAAAATAGCAACCAAATTAGGTATCAAAAAAAAAGAAAATGATGTTGATAATTCAAGTTTAAATAATGTTCAAAAAAACTTGGATATATATCAAGAAATGGTTGAAGATTTAAGCGAAAAATACAAACAACGCATCAAAGATATTGAAGATTCATTTGATGCTTCAATGTTACGTTTACAAGCTGATTTAAGGGCTTTACAAGCACTAAATGAAAAGTTTAGTAAGATTATAGAAGAACAGAAGGAAATAATCAGAAAACAAGCAAAAAGTCTTAAATATTTCCAAGATAAATATGAAAGTGAATAACAACAAAAAAAAATAATAATGAATGATATTAATTAACACAATTGGAAGTGATTATTTCAGCTTAAACGGTACAACATACGCAAAGATATATCAACCACTTAAACAAGGTGATAATAACGTTGGAATTTATAATGTAAATGATACTAAACTTCAATTAATAAATAGTACAAATTATACTGAATTTAAAATTAATGGTATTAATTATAATTCACAAGATGATGTAATTGATGCGTTATTACCAGTAATTTATAAAATGGGTGGTAATAATGTCGAACAATTTAGGAATATAATAGCAAGTACAACACCACCTAGTGGTATCCCAGCAGATGGTGATGAATGGGTAATTTATGAAATTTAAAGATGATAAATAATAAAGGATATGTTGGTAACGGTACTGAATGGAAAAGTGTAAATAAAAGATTTGTTGGTGTAAATGGCGAATGGATATCAGAAAAATATAAATTCATTGGTGTAAATGGTAGCTGGAAGCTTGTGTATATTGATGAATCAGTTAATTATGAATCTAGTTTTCGAATTAAAAACCTTGAAAGTTATAGTGCTGAACCAGAGAATTTTATATTAGTAAATGGTCAAGGTTTTCGTGATAGTCAATTTATATCACCTAAAATTGGTGGTTATTGGGAATTAAATAAAAATGATAATGATATTTTCGAAAATTTTATAGGAGGTAAGTATGTAGGTCAACCATTAATAGGTGATGTTGTTGATGATATTAAATCAATGAAAATTGTTAATTCTGGTGATTATTTTCAACTACCTATTGATGAGAATAGGGGGTTACCAATTAATGGTTTAATTGGTAATGATGGGTTAAACGATTTTATATTTAGCGGATGGTTTAATTACCCACAAGGAAAAACAACCCCTTTATTAAGTTTTGGTGATAATTTGAATGGTTTACAATTTGTTGTAAATAATAATGATGAAATTGAATTAACTGTACTTAAAGGTTTAAGTACTAAAACTATAATAACAACCCCAGTAATTCCAGATATGTGGAATAAGTATATTCTTGAGCGAATTGATGGTATTGTAACTCTTTATTTGAATGATAATAGCCCATTAACAGCTGAATTAATTACATTACCATCAACTGGTGAATTAAGAGTTGGCGCAAAAATTAGTGCCTCTACTATAAATGAAATAGCACAATTATCCAACACCAGAACCAGTAATTCTTATAACCTTTCTGAAGAAAATAAGGTATTAACTAAAGTTGGTGGTGGTTGGGCAACATCAAGAAGTAATTCAGTAATGCAAAATAATGATGGAAAATATTATTTTGAGGTGGAAATAATAACATTACCAACTGGTGGAGTTGCTTGGGTGGGAGTAAGTGAAAATGTTGTTAACGTAACAACAGCAGTTGGACTCGCTGGTTGGTCGATTACTTCACACGGTAGAAAATTTAAAAAACAAAGTGGAGGTGGTTCAATTTGGGGGGGTGGTAATAAAATTTATAATGTGGGTGATATAATAGGTGTTGTTTATGATTCGAATAGTAAAATTATCACATACTATAAAAATAATGTTCTATTTGGTAATATAACATTACCAGATGAAAATATGAACCTTGAAGCAATGTTTGCTGGTACTGATGGAGTGGAAATGAAGGTTTTATTTAAGTCGAATGACTTAAATTACACCCCCCCAAATAATGCTAAAACATTACCAGATGGTGTAATATATGGTGATAAAATAATTTTATCAACACCAAATTCAGCTTTTGCAAATATTTATGCACTATCCAACCATAGTAAATTAACAGAAATTCAAAAAGATAAATTAATTAATAAACCCTCAACACAAGTAGAATTAGTAAATATTTCTACTGAAGTGAAGCACTTAATAGGTGAAGAATGGATGTTAAAATTAGAAAATGAAAAATTAGGATTTACAGTACCCCCAAATTTTTTGATTGGTGATTACTTACTTAATTTAAAATCTGGACTTGAATTAACAAATAAATTACCACTTACAATTAAAGAAGCTGAATTATTTACTGAAATATTTGAAGATGATTTTTCAAACCATAACACAATAAATCAAAATTATTGGTTACTTAATCGACAATGGGGGGGTGCAAACGGTGGTGTTGTTGGTGAGAATGTTTTTTTGCGTGATAATGAACTAATTCTTGTTGGTAATGGAGATAATTATACTGGTACAACACAAGGTGTTGGGCGTGATGGTAAACCTTTATTTCATACACATATAGACGACCCTAAAGTCGGTGAACCGTGGATTAATCGTGTGGGTGGTTGCCTTGTATTTAATCGAAAAACGGGGTTTGGTTCTTATGAGATTGAAACATTAATACCTAATAACTTAGGTGTATGTTATGCAATGTGGACTTTTTTTTATAACGAAGTATATCCAACCGACCCAAGATATAATGATTTTATAAATGAAAATCTACATCGTCAAGGTAATGATGTAGATGGTTACTATGTAACACGTAACCACGAAATAGATATAGAATTTCCATCACATTTGGACGGAGGGATTTTATCACAACCATCATTAAGTAATATGAAGTGTAATACTTGGCGAGGAGAATTACAAAATTGGGATGTTCCACCAATTGATGTTAATTATTGGGAGGAGTATAGAGATAATTTAACAGAAGTAGGGTTCAATATAGCCGATGGTCAATATCATAAATTAAGGTATGATTGGTATCACGACAGAGTAGAATTTTATGTAGATGATGTACTTAAAAGAATAAATGTTAATACTGAAAGAGGTGATACAATTCCAGATATTGCGGGCTATTTTACTTTTGGCGTTTGGTTTCCGTCCTCGCCATTACCAAGTAAACCTTGGTTATCAAACCCAAGTAAAGCTTGGGGTGGTGGTGTTATCGGTCAAGATGGTGGAATGAAAGCAAATTTTGACCAAGTAGAAATGAAGGTAAAAAAATTCAAATACACACCCTTTATTGATGAAATAAATAATCATCAAAGAGTTAATTCCGAAACTTATCCTTTTGGTGGTTATAGAGTAAAAAAAATAATTAATTGATTATTTCACAAAGAGGTTTAAACCTAATAAAAAAACACGAAGGATTCCGAAATAACCCTTATTTATGTCCTTCTGGTATTCCAACAATTGGTTATGGTAATACCTATTATAATGACAGTACCAAGGTCAAATTAACTGATACACCAATTACATTAAAAGAAGCTGAAACATTACTTAAAAGTGTTGTAAATCAGTTTGAAAAAGGTGTATCAAATCTTATTAAAGTTGAATTAAATCAAAATCAATTTGATGCACTTGTATCATTTTCATATAACGTTGGTTTGGGTGCATTCGCTTCATCAACTTTATTAAAAAGAATAAATAATAATCCATTTGATGAAGATATTAAATATCAGTTTAGAAGATGGAATAAAAGCGGTGGTAAGGTCTTAAAAGGACTTAAAAAAAGACGTAATGAAGAATCATATTTATACTTCACACCACCAATTAATATTGAAGAAAAAGATGAGTTACAAACATAAATTACCAAAATTTCTTGAAAAAATGAAAGAAGTTCTTCAAGATGAACGTAGTGTAATATTAACAGATGCAGAACTATTAATTGCGGTTAATCATAGACTTGAACCAAAAGACCGTGTTTCATTTACAACTTTCAAATATTGGAAATCACCAACTCAAAATATCAGAAGCCCAGAAGTACAAAATCTTGAAGAAGGTGTTGCTGAAGATTTTAGGCAACAATTAGCATTTGCGAGGGTTGAACAAAAAATGAACCTAACGGGTACAATGCTTGATGCAAATAGCAAAAATCAATGGGGTTCATCTTGGATTTTAGAACGAAAATTTGAAGATTTAAAATTGAAGCAACAACTTGAATTACCAACGGCAAATATTATTCAAATAAGTGCCACAAATGACGAACACAAGGATATTATTAATAATATTCTTGAAGGTAAAACAATCGAACTGGAAACACCAAAAGATTATGAAATAATAAAAGATGAAGATGATGTTAATTAGTGAACAATTACAAGACAACAACCGCATTCAAATTAATTGCAACACTTAAAAAAGAAATACGAATTATTCAAGGTGGTAAAGGTTCATCAAAAACCATTTCAATCTTACAATTATTCATTTTTCTTGCAATGTCAAAGCAGAAAAATCTGATTCTTTCAATTGTTGCTGAATCATTACCAAATCTTAAATCTGGTGCATTAAGAGATTTTGAAAAGATTCTTAAAGATATGGGTGTTTATTCAAAGTTCAAGATAAACGCAACAGATAGGACTTTTAAATATGGAACAAATACAATTGAATTTTTTTCAGTTGATGGTGAATCATCAAGACTTGGTTCAAGACGTACACACTTATATATAAATGAAGCTGATGCAATAAAATTTGAAACGTTTCTTGAATTACAAGGACGTACAAGTGTATTTACAATATTAGATTACAACCCAAGAAGACGTTTTTGGGCGCATTCCGAATTAATAGGGCAAGAACACGTTGATTATCTTCAACTTAATTACACACATAACGAATATATACCAGATAATGAATTACAGTCTATTTTATGGTATAAAAAGAAAGCTGAAGAAACTGGAAGCCCTTACTGGATAAATAAATATAAAGTACTTGGTCTTGGTGAATTAGGTATTGCGGATGGTCTTATTTTTGATAATTGGAGTGAATTAGATGAATTACCAGAAGGTGCAAAATATCTTGGTGCTGGTCTTGATTTTGGTTACTCAAATGATGAAACTGCATTAACAAAAATTTATCGATTTGGTGAACAAATAATACTGGTTGAAAGTCTTTACAAAAAAGGACTTCTTAATTCACAAATTGCAAGGTATATACTAAACGATGATGAATTATCAAGTGGTATTATTATTTGCGATAGTTCAGAACCAAAAACAATTGCAGAATTACGTACATATAACATTCCAATTATGGGTGTAAAAAAAACAAGGGGTTCAATACTTTCTGGTATTGCGATAATGCAAGAATATAATCTTCTGGTAATTGGTGAAAATCTGATTGAAGAATTTTCAAATTATACATATCAAAAAAATAGAAGTGGTGAATCTTTAGGTGTGCCAATTGATGATTATAATCACGGAATTGATGGAGTACGTTACTTTTTTATGGAACGATTAAGTAAGACTTCAAATAATGGTTGCACGTTAAAATGGGTTAGATAATGGAGCAAATAACGAATTTTAAATTAAAGGAATTTTACAAGCAACCAATTGAATTAATTGAAGATTATGTAAATATTTTAAAAAATCTTGAACCACAACAAACCAAGAACCAAGTAATTCATTTAAAACTTAAAGATGTTGAATTTATTAAACAAAATCTAACAAGTGAAAATGATGGTGATTTAATAAGTATAATTTCAATGGTTCAAGGTATCAAAAATAGTGAGGTCTTACACCTAGACGTTATACAAGTTTTTTCTTTAATAAATTCAATTAAAGAACAAATTCAAAAAATAAATAGAGCTGAATTATCATCATTATCAGTTGATAATACCAACATAAAATGGGAATCAGTTAACGGTTCAGAACGCATTGCAAAATTTGGTATTTACAATACTATTGACAATTTAGCGAAAGGTGATATTCTTAAATGGAATGCAATTTTTGAATTACCATATTCAGATGTATTTATGAAATTATTGATGGATAAAACAAATAATGATTTGCAAAAAGAAATGGAGCAAATAAAGAGCATTAACAATTAAAAAAGAATGTATGAAATATTAAAATATATAGCAGATTATAATAACTGGATTTTTGAATATGCACGTAAAGATTTTCACAATTTATATAACGAAGCTGAACAAAAAAACACACCACACTTATTTGTTGACCCTATTCAAATAACTGAAGGATTTGATGAATATAATAATGTAATTAGTACAAATTATTCTGGTTCTTTTATGTTGCTTTTATCATCAAATATTGATGAAGAAGATTATAATTATAGATACCAAAGCTACATAAAACCAATCATTGAAGATTCACTTAAATTAATTAAAGAAGGTATTAAATGTGATGGTGAAAATTTAATTAACAACTGGCGAATAATAGAAGTAATTAACGCCTTTGATTATAATTTTGATGGTGTTATAATAACCTATTCAATTGATGGATAATATAAACCAACAAGATATAATTAAGAGCGAAATAGAAGCCCTAATTGCTGATATTATAAAGGTTTATGAAGCAAGTGGTAAAAAAGTAAGTGGTGAATTTAAGAAGGGTTTAAAAGCTATATATGAAGAAGATAAAGCAATTATTCAAGGTTATACATATTTAGCTGGTAGGCGTGCTGGTAAAATGCCGCCAATAGAAAATATTAAAAGATGGATTGAACAAAAAGGTATTCAACCATTCGAAAAAAGTATGACTACTTCAAGTCTTGCTTGGGCAATTGCAAAGAATATTGCAAAAAAGGGTACAAATTCAAACTATCATTTAAAGATATATGAGCAAGTTATAACACCAGAAAGAATTGATAAAATTATTAAAAAAGTATCACAATTTAATGTGAATAATTTTCTTGATGAGGTTTCAATTGAATTACAATTATTAGAAAAAAATATTTAAAAAAAAATGGCAATTACAATACAAAAAGAACCGCTTGGGATATACCCAGCCTATAATGATTCATTTGTACAATTTACATCTTCATTAACTGGAACAACTGAAGCAATAATTGAAATTGAAGGTATTAATACTAAACCCTTTTTAATTTATCCAAACTTAAATGGGCGTTTCATTTTCAACTTAAAAGAACTTGTGAAAAGTAGATTCAACACAAACGGATTTAACGACCCCTTTACATCATATCCTTCAGAATGGGGTGAAAGTGTTGAAGGTTCTTATTTAACGCAAAGTATTAATATTACAGATTATGGTGTTGGTGTTACTGGTACAACCATTTCAAGAAATTATGAATTTTTTAAATCAGTAAAACAAATTGATGAGGTTGTATATAATAACAATTGTCAAATATTAAATCATTCAGAAAATGGTGTTGATTACAACCTAACATATTTTGAAGGTTTTCCATTTTCAGTTGATTTACAGCGTATAAATAAATATAATACTGTTAAAATTAAAAATCTTAATAATGAATTTTTAAGTAATGCTTTATCTTCTTTAAGTACCGATTCATTCCGTTTATATATTGATAAAGGTACATCAAATTGGAGTACATCAAACTTTTTACCACTTAGTGATAATTTAAATAGACTTGAAATTTACGAAAACAATACTTTCAAGACCAATTTAAATTTAAAAAAAGTACCAGCAAAGTGTGGCGTTTACATCAAATGGTTTAATAATGATGGTGGGTATTCTTATTGGCTTTTTGATGAATTTTATAAAACAACTACCAAGGCTAAAAAATTAAAATCAGTTAATACAAATTCATTTAATAATGTGAATGATGGTCTTGTTGCACCAACAACATTAATAGGTAAAGAAGTTGGTGAAACAATTAAAGTTAAATCAACAATTGATAAAAATGAAGCTGAATTATTATCAAGTCTTATAGCATCACCAAGCGTACAAATGTACACATCACAAAGACCATATATCAATGGTAAATGGGTTAATGTAACAATCAATGATACATATACGATAAGTAATAAAAGGGCTTTAAATCAAGCGAAATTCACAATAGAATTACCTAACAAAATAACAGCAAGATTATAAAAAATTGAATGAATAGAATAGTAGTAAATGGTGAAGATTTAAAATTATATCCAAAGGAATCAATAAATCTAAATCTTCAAGTAAATGATATAAGTGATATTTCAACAAGAAATTCAACTTATTCAAATACATTACAAATTCCAAGATGTTCAACAAATGATAAAATATTTGAATTTCTTGGTGTGTTGGGTAATACGTCACGTTCACCCTATAAAAAAATTAAATGTAAATACCTTGTTAATAATGTACCACTTATTTCAAATGGATATTTACAAATAACAAAAACAACTGATACTGATTATTCAATTGTTTTATTTGATGGTATTATTGATTTAGCTGAAAAAATTAAAGATGCAAGTATTAGTGATTTAGGTGTTGCAACATTTTATTCACATCAAAGAAATGAAACAACGATTTTAAATAGTCTTGATAATACTTCTGGTTATGTTTATGCGTTCCAAAATAACATTGAAAATGTTATAACACCACATTGGTTACATTCACGCCACACAGTTAATAAAATGTATCCAGTTTTTTTTGTTAAGACAATTCTTATTGCAATACTTGAAGAAGCTGGATATAAATATAAAGGTGAATTATTCGATAATGAAGATTTAAGTGGTGAAGTGTTTAGTATGTCAAATGGTATTGAAGATTCATTTATGGATTTTAGAAAAGTTTTTCCTAAAATTAAACAATCATCATTTTTAAAAGATGTATTAAATAGGTACGGACAAATTATAAAATTAGAAGGTGATACAATTAATTTTATTTCAATGGATTCATTACTTGTTGGTGAATATGGTTATTCAGATTTAACAGATAAATTTATTGAAATTAATGAAGAAAAATATAACCTAAATTATGGACAATCAAATAAATTTACATTCAATTATTCGGATAAATTTAATACAAATGGTGATGGTTATTTGTATGTACAAAATGATACATTACCACCAACTAAAATAACTTATACAAGTATTTTTGATTATAATACAAGCACATCAAAATATGAAAATGAAAATGCGCCAGTACCAGAGAATGTACCAGTACTATATAATATACCATTAATTGAAGTTAAAACTGAAACAATTGATGAAAATGAAGTTGAAGTTATTAAATCAAAGAGTTTTAATTCTAGTCTTTTCAAAATTATAAAGACTGGTAATAATTTTGAAATTGGTGATGGTATATTAAGCGGTTATAGGGTTATAAATTCACAAGAAACAATACTTTCAAAAGAGTTTACAAATTGGGAATATTACCTAAATAAAAATTACACCAGAATACAACACATATTAAATAATTTTAAAACCATAAATGTATCACTTAAATTAAATGAAATCGATATTTACAACCTCGACTTCTTCAACTTATATTTTTTACAACAAACTGGTAAATATTATTTTTTGAATAAAGTTCAAACTAATAATCAAATCAGTAAAGTTGAATTAACTGAAGTTAACGGTGCATTGATTAATAATCAAGTTATTCAACCACCAACAACGTTATCCATTAATATTACAAATGTAGTAGTAACACAACCAACACCAGATTATTCAATTGCTGGTATCAATGTTCAATATAATTTTGGTGGTTATACACCAGAATCAGCAAGAATTATATTTACGCAATTGGATGGTGAAAATGGTGAACCAACTGGTTATTCAAAAACTTTATCACTTGATGTTAATAATAATTCACATAATGAATTAATTAGTACAAATAATTGTGGTTGGTATCAAATACAAATTATTGAAAATGATAATAATATTGAAAGTAATATTGTACAAACATATATTCAATGTGATGTTTCAACAGTTGAAACACCTTCAATTGATGTAATGTTATTAGATATCGAAGATATCGATGCTAACGGTGCTGCTATTGGGTTTAAATATCGATTTAATCATTTTACACCAACAACTGCAACTGCAAGTATAAGAGCGTATAATTTTAATACTGGTGCATTTGGTGAAACGGTTAATATTAACCTAACTAATCTACAAAGTGATACGATACATAAAGTTGATAATATTACCAGACCAAACACAAATGTATTCTATATATATCATCAAGTTACAATTGTAACTGATACACTTACAAGTACGTCAATTGTGTATTTATTATAATACACTCAAATAACAAAAGCCCCTTATATAATTATGAATGGCACAAACAATCAATATTGCAGAATTAAAAATTGATAACAAAAAACTATTATCAACACTTTCTGTAACAAAAAAATCAATTCAAGAATTAACAGCGGAACAAAAAATTCTTAAAAATGCTGGTGAAGAAAATTCAAAGGAATTTATACAGAATGAAGCTAATTTAAAGAATTTAAAAAAAGAATATAATTCACAACAAAAAGTTCTTCAAGCTACAAGCAAAGCAAAAACAAAACTTAATTCAGAACTTAAAAAGGAAATTAAAACACTTGATGCTGCTAAGGCAAATAATGCTGAATTAAGGCAAATAAGAAATCAATTAAATAGTGAAACAAAAGAAGGTGCAAAAGCAATTGAAGCACTTAATGCAAAGGTTGATGAAAACACAAAATACATTGAAGAAAATGTTGATGCGTTCGAAAATCAAAAAATGCAAATCGGTGATTATAAAAATCAGATAAAAGAAGCTGCAAACGAATTAAATCCATTGAACGGTGGAATGAGTGGATTTGTTGCTCGTTCAAAAGAAGCTGGTGGTACTGCTAATTTAATGAAATCTTCACTTGGAGGAATGGCAAAGGGATTTTTGGGTGTAACAAAAGCAAGTCTTGCATTTATTGCAACACCAGTTGGTGCAGTAATAGCAGCACTTGTTGTAGCCTTTACGCTAATTAAAAATGCAATGAATCGTTCAGAAGATTCAACAAATAAAATTAAAAAAGCATTTGCAGCGTTTAGTGGTATTACCAACAAACTATTAAAGATACTTGAACCACTTGGCGTATTCTTAATTGATGGACTTGTAAAGGGGTTTGAATTGGTTGAAAAGGGAATTTATAAAGCACTTGATTCAATTGCAACTGGTCTTAATTACTTAGGATTTGACGAACAAGCAGCTAGTTTAAGAAACTTTAATAAGGAAATTGAACAAAGTGCAAAGGATTCAAAAAAACTTGCTGATGCTGAAGCAAATCTTCAAAAACAACAAAGAAAATCAGATAAAATCCAACTTGATTATCAAAAAAGAGCTGAAAAATTAAGACAAATAAGGGATGATGAAAGTAAATCAACAGCCGAACGTATAAAGGCAAATGAAGACCTTGGTTTGTTATTAAAAGAACAATCAAAAGAAGAACTAAAAATTGCAAACTTAGCTTTACAAGTGGCTGATTTAAGAATAAGTAAAGAAGGTGAAACAACTGAAGCACTTGAAAAAAGAGGTGAAGCACTTACAAAGGTTGCAGAGATTCAAGAACGTATAACATCACAAGAATCTGAACAATTAACAAATCTTAATTCATTAAAAAAAGATGCTGCAACAAAACATAAAGAACGAGTTGATAAAGCTATTGAAAAGCAACAAGAACAACTTGATAAATACATAGCGGAACAAGGGACAAGGGCAAGAACTCTAAAAGAACAATTAACCCTTGAACAAGATGTATCAAAAAAGAAAATAGCAATCCTTGATGCTGAATTAAAAGCAAAGAATATTTCACAAGAAGCTTATGATGCACAAGTAATTGATATTAAAAATGGTCTTTTACAAAAGCAATCAGAACTTGCAGTTGAAAATGCACAAATTGAACTTGATAATTATATCCAATCAAATCAAAGCAAAATTGATAATGATAAATATTTTTCTGATGAAAGTTTAAGAATTGAACAAGAACGTATTAATGCAATATCACAAAAACAAAAAGATTTTGCAAAAAAACAACTTGATGAAGGTATCATTAACCAAACTGATTATAATAAGGCAATTAATGATATTAATGAAAAAAACAGACTTGCTAATGAAGAAGTTGAAAACACCAGAAAGGAATCAAAAAAAGAAAAAGAAGCTGAAGACCTTGCAAATCAATTAATACTTGATGAAGAAAAATATACAAATGAGTTTGATTTACAATCAGCAAGACTTGAACAACAAAGATTACAAGAAGTTGAAGCCGCTGAAAAATCTGGTGCTGATATTAACCTTATTAATAAGAAATACGCAAAGCAACAAAAGTTAATTGATGATGCAAAAAACAAGGCAAAACTTGATTCGGTTGCAAATACTCTTGGTGATGTATCTTCATTATTAGGTAAACATACCGCAGCTGGTAAAGCAGCTGGTATTGCACAAGCAACAATTAATACATATCAAGGTGTTTCTGAAGTATGGAAAGCACCAGCAGTATTACCAGCACCACTTGATATTGCAAGTAAAATTGGAGCTTCAGCAATAGCATTAAAAAGTGGTTTAACAGCAGTTAAAAAAATAACATCAACAAAGGTTGAAAAGAAAGCAAGAGGTGGTATTTTAAATGGTCTTTCACATTCACAAGGTGGTATTCCGATGACGGTTGACGGTGTTGGTGGTTATGAAGGTGAAGGTGGTGAAGCAATTATTAATAAGAAATCAACAGCAATGTATGCACCACTTTTATCACAAATTAATGAAGCTGGTGGTGGCGTTAAATTCGCACAAGGTGGTATTATGGGCGCAAATAATAATGCACCAATATCATTTATTGATTATGATTTATTGGCAGTTAAGGTCGCACAAGCAAATAGAAATATACCAGCACCAATTGTAAGTGTATCAGAAATTAATTCAGTTAATAATAATGTAAGTGTAATTGAATCAATAGCAACATTTTAATCTTATAATTGATTTTTTCACTATCTTAGTTGTCTGTAATTAATTAAAAATCAAACAAATGAGATTATCTATTTTTTTTATATTAATACTAATTAGTAATAGTTTTTATGCTCAAATCGAAAATGAACACGTAATAAAAGCTGCATCAATTCAAGATATTATTGAGCAAAATAAAGCATATAAATCTTTAGAAAAAGAATTTAATTCAGAATATAAAAAATTATCAAATTCATTAAAAAATTATGTGTCTGAAGAAGGGCAAGAAAAAAATGAAAGTGAAAAAAAAATTAATGAATTAAAAAAGTTAGTAAATATTAAATTTAAAGAGATTAATGAAAAATATAATTTTAATGCTATTGAACTAGCTTTTTTTCCAGAACCAAAAGCTAATTCAAATACATTGAGTTTTAAAGATAGGGTTTATATTAATGATATGGGGATTGAAGCATACAAAGAAAACTTATCAGATGTTGTTGGTAAAATTATTATGATTGATGATAAAGGTAAATCAACGATGCTTATTTCAGATTTTAAAAAAGATAAATTAAAAAGAGTTCAATTTATACCAAAAAATGGTGAAATTGAAACTTTCAAGTATAAAAAAGGTGATGATACTAATTTGGGGTTATTTTTATCGGCTAATGTTAAATCAGAAGAAATTATTGAATACTCAACGTCAGATATTTCAAGATTAGTTATTTCAGATAAAGAAATTAATTTAACTAAACTTAAATTAAAACTAACAGAATTAGAAAAGAACTATAAAAATTGTACCTTTAAAATAATATCTGGTGCAACTGTAACACAAATAACATCAAGGAAATTTATTAAAAAGGATAAAAAAATTAAAGCTTCTTCTTTTCCAGTTTTAGGTTCTGCATTTACTTTTGATAAACATTTTTATATTTCAACAGAAAATTATAAAAGAGTTTATAGAATAGGATTATCAACATTTAATGTTGATAGTAAAAGTATATAATATTAAAGATAAATAATTAAACCCTCATATTAATTTATGAGGGGTTTTTTATTATTTTTATATAATGAGTTTATTGGTACAAACTAAAGTAATAATTGAAGATGTTCTTGAATGGGGTGAAAACTATTCAGATGAACAAGAAATATACATTGAAAAACAAATTAATTCTTTTAAATATAAACTTGAACAATATCTTCATTATAATATTAATGGTTATCATCAATTAAAACCAATATTTAATTATAATCCAAAGACCAATAAATTTAAACTAATTGAATGTGAAAGCCCTTTTAAATTTCAAGTTGAAAATGCACTTAATACAGAATTAAAAAGATACACATAATGTCAAAACACGATGCAAGATTTTGGTTGTTTTACACAAAGACTGGTAAAATTATTTTATTGATATTTGCATTAATTACAATAATTTCAATAATACTTGAAAAAGTTTTTGGCATTGTTATTAATTTATAAAGGATATAAATAAGTAAAGAACTCTAGTAAACATAGGGGTTGTGTAGTACATATACAAGTGGGGTATATACATCAGTAAATCCAGCAAGATCTATGAGTCAAGCATTATTTGCAGGAGGAGATTATTTAACTCAATCTTGGTTGTTTTGGATTGCACCAATTTCAGGAGCTATTGTAGGAGGTTTTATTCACAAAACTTTATTTGAAAAATAATAGATTATAGTATAACAAAAAAAGCCTCTAATAAAACGTTTTATTAGAGGCTTTTTTTAGGAGTTTAAAAACTGCTTTAATTCAAGGTAAGAATTAATTTTAATAGCTGTTTTTTCTTTAGTTATTACAGTTTTAATTTGTTTTGGAATAGCTAATTGAACATTTAAAGTATTTTCAACAATGTCTAAAAACTTAACAGGATGCGCAGTTTCTAAAAAGACACCTAAAAAATCTACTGTTGTTTTTTGATATTTTTTAATTCCTAAATATCCAACAGCTCCGTGAGGATCGGCAATATAATTGCTATTATTATAAATAGTTTTCATTGCCTTTCTGGTTTCATCATCAGTAAAAGAATATGATGAAAAAGCATTTTTTAGGTTATCTATATTGTTATTAAATAATTCTTGAATACGAATAAAATTACTTGGGTTACCAACATCCATGGCATTAGAAATGGTTTCTTTTGATGGTTTTGGATTATATTTACCGCTTTTTAAATAATTAGAAACCGTATCGTTTACATTCGTTGCAGCTACAAAATGTTTAATAGGCAAACCTAATTTTTGCGCCATAATACCTGCGCATATATTCCCGAAATTTCCACTTGGAACAGAAAAAACAAGGTCTTTATGTTGTTTGTAAACCTGTTTGTAGGCAAAGAAAAAGTAAAACATTTGTGGCAACCAGCGGGCGATGTTGATAGAGTTTGCAGAGGTTAATATGCGATTAATTCCATCATCTAAAAAAGCGGTTTTTACCATTTCTTGACAATCATCAAAAACACCATCTACTTCTAAAGCAGTAATGTTTTTGCCTAAAGTAGTTAGTTGTTTTTCTTGAATATCACTTACTTTTCCGCTTGGATATAAAATAACAACATCAATACCTTTAACACCTAAAAAGCCATCAGCAACTGCTCCTCCAGTATCTCCAGATGTAGCTACTAATACGGTTACTTTTTTGTCATTATTTTTATTAAAATAACCTAAACATCGTGCCATAAATCGGGCACCAACATCTTTAAAAGCCATTGTAGGACCATGAAAAAGCTCTAAAGTAGCAATATTTTCTTCTATTGATACTAAAGGAAAATCGAAGGATAAAGTTTCTTCAATAATTTGTTTTAATGTGTTTTTTGGAATTTCATCACCTACAAATTGTTTGATAACTTCGTAAGCTATTTCGTTGTTTGAGTATTGATCAATATTAGCAATAAATTCTTTTGATAAAGGATTGATGTTTTCAGGAAAATACAATCCTCTATCGGGTGCTAACCCGTTAACTACGGCTTCTTGAAAACTTACGTTTGGCGATTTTTTATTAAGACTATAATAATTCATTTTAGATTTTTTTATTTCTTTTGGTAAAAGGATGCAATTTTTAATTTGTAGCTATTATTTTTATTCCCTCTTGATTTATGTTTGATGAAAATAATGTGAAATCTATATTTTTATCAGCATAAGCATTTTGTATCGCATCTTTTACTTTTACGACACTTTTATCACCATTACATAAAGCAAAAATAGTTGGGCCAGCACCAGAAATTCCGGCACCTAAAGCACCTGCTTTGATGGCTTCATTTTTTACTAAATCAAAATGCGGAATTAAATGTTTACGAGCTGGTTCAACAATAACATCTGTTAACGAATTACTTATTAATTGATAATCATTGGTGTATAAACCGCTTACCAATCCACCAACATTAGCCCATTGAGTAATAGCACTTTTTAAAGGAACTTTGTTGGGTAAAACATCGCGAGCATCTTTTGTTTTTACTTCAATTTGTGGGTGAATGGCAACTAATTTTAAGTTATCGGGTACAGGCAATTTTATAATATCCAAAGGCTTATAACTTCTAATTAATACAAATCCGCCAAAAATAGCGGCAGCTACATTATCGGCAATTGGAGTACCGCAAGCAGCTTTTTCCCCTAGCATAGAAAATTTGGTTAATTCTAATAAAGAAAAAGGACTACCTAAAAGTTTATTTACACCAAAAGCTGCACCAGCCGAACTTGCAGCACTACTACCCAAACCACTTCCTGGAGAAAATCCTTTATGCATGGTTATTTCAATTCCAAAATTAACAGGATGTTGCTGTAACATAGCCAAAGCAACAACTCCTGCCGCATTTATAGTTGGATCTAAACTTAATCCTTTAACCCCAGTAATTTGTGTTATTTTTACTCCTTTTTTTTCAGTTTTTGTAAAAGTCATTTCATCTCCCATATTTTCTACAGCAAAGCCCATAGAATCGAATCCGCAAGAAACGTTAGCAACAGTTGCAGGAGCAAATATTTTTATATAATTCATTTTGTTACAATTAAAAATTAATTATTACTTACTCTAATAACGTCTGCAAAAATCCCTGAAGCGGTAACATCTGCTCCCGCACCTGCACCTTTTATTAATAAAGGGTTTACAGGGTATCTATCAGTAAAAAATAACACAATATTATCGCTTCCTTCTAAATTATAGAAAGGGTGGTTTTCAGGAATATGTTGTAATCCGACTTTTGCTTTACCATCAGAAAAATCAGCAACGTACTTTAAACGACAATTTTTATTATTTGCTTCTTTGAAAAGTTGTTGGAAATTAGGCTCAAATTCAGTTAAACTTGTATAAAAATCTTCATTATTAGTAGTTTCTATGCTTTTTTCAGGTAAAAAAGCATTATTTTCAATATCAGATAACTCTAAATCATAACCGCTTTCACGGGCAAGAATTAATATTTTTCGAGCTACATCAACACCACTTAAATCAATTTTTGGGTCAGGTTCTGTGTATCCTTCATTTTGAGCTTGAGCAACAACATCGTGAAAAGTATTTGATGCATTAAAGTTATTAAAAACAAAATTTAAACTACCAGATAATACAGCTTGTATTTTTTGCACTCTATCACCAGAAGCAATCAAGTTTTTTAATGTATCAATAATAGGTAAACCTGCGCCAACATTGGTTTCAAATAAAAATGGCGCATTGTATTTTTTAGATACTTTTTTTAATGTTTTATAATTATCTAAATTAGAAGCACAAGCTATTTTATTACAGGTAACTACTGCAATGTTGTTGCGTAAATAACTTTCGTATGTTTCAGATACTTTTAAGTTGGCTGTATTGTCTATAAAAACAGCATTACGAAGGTTGTATGTTTTCGTTTTATTAAAAAAATCTTCTAAAATGGCAGGTTCTCCTTTTGCTAGTTTTTCCTTCCAACTATTCAAATTAATACCATTTTCATCAAAAGTCATTTTTTTAGAATTAGACATTCCAATTACTCGAATGTTTAATTTTAAATGTTCTTTTAAGTATTCTTTTTGCTGCTGTATTTGCGCTAAAAATCGTTCACCAACATTACCTACACCGGTAATAAATAAGTTAAGTTGTTTTATTTTTTCTTCAAAAAATTGCTCATGTAAAGTGTTTAATCCTTTTTTAGCATCTTTACTATCAATAACTGCGGATATATTTTTTTGTGAAGCACCTTGGGCAATGGCTCTAATGTTTACATTATTTTTACCTAAGGCACTAAACATTTGTCCGCTTAAACCTTGATGGTTTTTCATATTATCACCAACTAAAGCTAAAATTGAAAGTTCTTGTTCAATAATAACAGGTTTTATTTTACGACGTTCAATTTCAATTTCAAAAACAGTATTAATAGCTTTTGCAGCTTTTTCGGCATCTTCATCATAAACTCCCACACAAATTGAGTGTTCAGAAGAGGCTTGCGTGATTAAAACCACATTAATATCTTGATTAGAAAGTGTTTCAAACAAGCGTTTTGAAACTCCAGAAGCACCAATCATTCCGCTGCCTTCTATAGTTAAAAGTGTAATATCTTCGATATAGCTAATCCCTTTCACCAAATTTTTACTTTTAGCTTCTTTGGTAATTAATGTGCCAATATTTTCAGGTTCAAAAGTGTTTTTGATAACAATGGGAATTTCCTTTTCTAACACAGGTTGTATAGTAGGAGGGTAGATTACCTTTGCGCCAAAATGTGATAACTCCATAGCTTCTTGATATGAAATTTTTGGAATCGGAAATGCTTGTTTTACAATACTTGGATTGGCAGTATACATACCACTTACGTCTGTCCAAATTTGTAATTCATCAGCTTCTAAAGCAGCCGCATAAATTGCAGCTGTGTAATCAGAACCACCTCTGCCTAAGGTAGTAGTTAATTTGTTTTCTGATTTAGCTATAAACCCAGGTAAAACAACTACTTGATAGGTGTTTTGCTTAAAAAAGTCTTGACAATTTTTATTTGTAACTTCAAAATTAACTTGAGCTTTATTAAAAATAGCTGAAGTTGTAATTAACTCCCTACTATCTTTATAAGTTGCGTTTAATGTATTTTTTGCTATTTCAGAAATAATATATGAAGAAAGTAGCTCACCAAAACTACTTACCGTTGCCATTGTTTTAGGCGTAACTTCTTTTAACAAAAAACAACCTTCTAATAAGGTTTGTAATTCATTAAACAAATCATTTACTTTTTGATGTACTTTTGATTGTTGATTTTTAGCAACTAAATCATCAATAACTCGAAAATGTAATTGTTTAACTTCATTAAATGATAAAAAATAACTTTTATCATTAGCTGCGGCTTTGTTTGCCGAAGCAATTAATTTGTTTGTTGTTTTACCAAAGGCTGAAACTACAACAATTATCTTTTTATTGTTACAATTGTTAGTTATTATTTGAACTACTTTACTAATATTTGTACTGTTGGCTACCGATGAACCACCGAATTTTAAAACCTTCATTTTAAAAGGAATATGAAATAATTAATTATTTATTTTTTTAGGCTATTTATCTGTTTTCAATTTTTTGAAAAAATAAATATATACAGGATGATATGTAGTAAAATAAACCCCTAAAGGGTAATAATAATTGTAGTAGAAATAATGGTAGTGCCAACAAAAGAAGTCGTAAATTTTACGATCTCTGAAGAATTGATATTTCTTTTGTTGTTTAACATTGGATCAAATGTACACTTTTTTTTAAATAATTTTAATTTTTATTAAATTTTTATCATTAAAATAACAAAAAGAGTAATTATTGTGTAATTTTATACAGTGTTAGTTAGCATTAAGATATACCCAATGCTTATTTTCTTTACAAAAAGAGGAATTTTCATGAATTACGTCAACTTTACCGTTTTCCATAAAAAAAGCATTAAACTCAACAGTACCTTCTAAATCGGTAATTGAGCCTTTACTTGTGTTTAAAACCTCTAATTTGAGCCATTTCACAGACTTTGTCCATGATAAAATTTCTTTTTTTTCTTTATTTGAAGGACGTGTGTTAGAGTGATGACTTTCTTGTAAATAATTAATTTTAGCTAAAACAAAAGCACTGTATCTAGATCGCATTAAAGTTTCTGCGGTTAAAACAGTTTGTATGTTTTGATGTGCTTTTTCACAACAATCACTATATTTTTTTGATGGATTACAAGGGCATTGCATAGGTAAAAGTGTTAGTTTAAAAGTTGATTTTCTTTAGTTCTAAAACAGCGTTCCTCTCCTAAATATAACGGATTTCCATGTTTTTCAGACCAGAAACCTTCTAATATATCTTTCGAAATACATTTGTAAACAACCACTCCTTTATAAATATTTTTATCAGCTCCTTTGTAATTAAAATTAATAACTAAAATATTATTTTTAAAAAAACCAGTCCCTTTTTGTTCTTGTTCATTATTAATAACCCATTTAGCAACAATTCGCTTATTAGCGTCTAAAACTAAAGAAAGCACACCTTTATAAGTGTGCTTTTCTGCATCTTGATTATTACCAATAATGTTATATTTTCCTACTAAATCTTCAATTATCATTTTGTAAATAAAAACGTAAAACTACCATAAATTATAGCAATAACAAAAGAGTAGGGAAGTGTTACCTTATTTTTTCTTGTACCTCAACTTACCAATTTCAATTTGAATTGCTGTTCTTGCCAATATCGTAAAAATAAGTGCACCCATTGCCCAAATACCTAAAGTAACTCCAATTTCAATTCCTGTAGGCGTATATTCAGCTATTTTTCCGTAAGGTCCAGGAATAAATCCAGGAACGATTAAGCCGAACCCTTTTTCTATCCAAATTGCGATAAATAAAATTGTACAAGCAAAAAACAATACTTTAAAGTTATTACGAAGTTTATGAAACGTAAGTAATACAGTTGCTATAATATTTAAGGTAATAGCAGTCCAAATCCAAGGTAATAAAGCTGTTTTACCGTGCAATCCAAAAAATAAATAATAAGCACTTTCACTATGATGTGTAGGCGCATAAAACTCTTTAAACAACTCAGAAACTAACATAATTAAGTTAATTTGAGCAGCAACAGTAACTACTAAAGCTAGTTTTTTTATGGTTTTATTTTCTATTTTAAACTCGGTGTACGTTCTAATAATTGCTAAAACTAAAATAATTAAAGCAGGTCCAGCCGCAAAAGCAGATGCTAAAAAACGAGGTCCTAGTAAAGCAGTATTCCAAAAAGGTTTTGCTTGTAATCCTTGATACAAAAAGGCGGTTACTAAGTGAATTCCTACTGCCCAAAAAACAGAAAGTATGGCACCCGGTAAATACACATTTTTCTTAGATTCTTTTCCTTGATAATGCCTAAATAGTATATAAAATGGAATACTAATATTAATAAATAAGTAGCCGTTTAAGGCAATAACATCCCAAGTTAACATTGAATTTGGAAAGTTAAAAACACCTATAACAGGCATCATATGCCATAAAACAGAAGGACCTCCCATATCGGCAACCACAAAAGCTAAACACATAATTAATGCGGCAACCGCTAAACCTTCTCCAATTAATACTGCTTGTTTAAAGTCTACATCTTTTAAAACATAGGTTGGCATTACTAGCATAACTGCCGCTGCAGCCACCCCAACTAAAAAAGTAAAATTAGAAATATACAATCCCCAACTTACCCGATCTGTCATTCCGGTAACACTCAATCCGTGTTCTAATTGAATGGAGTAACAATACATACCAATTAGCATTATTAAAGTTAAAAACCCCATCCAGATATGATATCTTTTAGATCCTCGGGTAATAACATCTATACTGTCTTTTATTAAACTTCCAAAAACTTTAAGTCTTCTCATTTTATTTTTTATTATAACGCTTCGTTTATATTTTATTTTGGGCGTTCCCTAACGGTCGGGCTTTTCGTTAAATCTTTTATTTGACAACTTTTCCGCTTCGCTCAAAGTGACAAATAAAAGGATATCACTGCAATCCCTAACGCAAAACCAATTAATCCATAAAATACCAGAACTTAGGTTCAGTACCTAAATCTTCTTTTAATCTGAATACTTTTTTATTTTCTAATACCCAACGAATGGTACTGTTAGGATCTAACAAGTTTCCGAAAATACGTGCACCGGTAGGACAAGCCTCAACACAAGCTGGATTTTTACCAGCTCTAGAACGTTGTACACAAAAAGTACATTTTTCCATCACCCCTTTTTTACGCATTCTATTTCCTAAATAATGCTGATTTTTGTTTACCTCAGCTTCCGGAACCTCTGGTTTACTCCAGTTAAAACGACGACCATCGTAAGGGCAAGCAGCCATACAATATCTACAACCTACACACCAATCGTAATCAACCACTACAATTCCGTCTTCTTCTCGCCAAGTAGCTTGTACAGGACAAACTTCTACACAAGGTGGGTTATCACAATGAAAACACTGAGTTCCCATATAAAAATGTCCTTCCGCAGGAACTTCATGATAATAATTATCATCAGCTTCATTAAAATTAAAACCTTTTCCGTCTTTCATTTCATGAATACGGATGTATTCCATTTGCGAATTTCTATCTTGGTTATTTTCCTCTACACATGCACTTACACAATCCATGTATCCTTGGCACTTTGAGATATTAAAAGCATACCCAAACAACACATCTTCTTCGGCATTTTTATTAGACATGCTAATATTTTTACCAGTACGTAATTGATAAGAGCGCACAAGTCGATCAACAGTTGCGTTTTTCTCTTTGTCATCCATCAATTTATAGTTCCCTTTAAATTGCTCTTCCCAATCTATTTGTGCTTTCTCTTTTGATTCTTCGCTAGCGGTTATACTAGTACATGACGAAGCTGCACCGGCTCCAATTAATAAACTTGCAGTTAATTTTTTAAAGGCAGATCTACGATCCATTTTTACATCAAAAACTTGATCAAAACCATCTTTATGTCTTTCATCACCAATAGCAGCATCAACTGCAGCTTCAAAAAACTCTTCGTTACTTAATTCTTCTTTTGGGGCATGAGAATTACAACCTCCAGAAGTACTTCCACAGCCACAACTTCCAGAAGACTCTTGTTTGGTTGTACTATTTAAATTCAACCTAAAATATTTTCCAATTCCACTCATATATTATACTTTCTATAAAATTGTTAGCATCAAAAAATGATGTTAAACAAATGTTAGGTTTATTGTCGTTGTTTTTCTTTTTTAGTATTAAATCGCGCTGGCCATTTGGTATCAAAACCTGGCGAATGCGGATTGTGACAGTTTACACAAGTCATCGATGCTCTTGGAGGTGCCCAACTTGCTATTTTTTTTCCGTGTGCACCACCTGTCCAATCTTTATATTGTTTTTGATGACATTGACTACATAATTTATAACTATTATTAAAGTCGATTTTATGCCCTGTTATACTTTTAAGATTATTCATACTGCTTCCATCATGGCAAGTAGTACAACTCATTGTATTGGCATCAGCATGATTTAATTTGATATTCCAATGTGCTTTTTTTAATCCTTTACGTTGCATTTGTTGTAAAGGCTTACTATGACATTCGGTACAGGCGTATGATTTTATTTCGCCTTTTCGTTCTGGAATAGAAAAAGTAATACCGTTTTCGGTTACTTCTACTAATTTTAGATTTCCAATATATTTTTCTGATGAAATAGAAGTTCCGTTATAATGCTTGCTTTTTGCTTTAATTTTATCAGTTACACTATGATATTCATCTTCTTTATGTTTACAAGAAGTGTTTATCAACAAAAAAGTGATACTTAAAATCCAAAAATGTTTTATGTAATTTGTATTTATCATTGTTTTCTTATAAAATCTTTAATGGCTGTAAGTTCTTTCGTATTTGGTACATGACATTGCCTGCAATTAACTCGCTCTGGATGAGAAACACGAATTTCTTTAGGAGCACTTGGTCCTGCATGACACGCCAAACAGTTTTCTCGTAATTGTGTTTGATGTGGTATTACAGGTGGACTTGTAACTAAAGCGTTATTGTTACCTACTTTAGGTGCATGTACTTTAGCAAAGTTTCCTGCTTTAAATAATGTTTTTGATTTTTGAGGAACATGACATTGTTTGCAATTAACCAATTCAGGGTGTGGAGTTACAGGAGTATAAGCATTAAACTTAGCTACAAAACCACCATTTTCATGACACTTTAAACAAGTATTATCACCAATATTTTGACGTTCTTCTATAGCATGTGGAATACTTGGAGGCGCACCATGATAGGCTCTATTATCATAATAACTATCTAAACTTCTTTGATGTTCAAAATCTGTTGGCATATTGGTATAATCTAAAGCATGTTCAGATCTTTTAAAAACTCCTGCCTCTGTTGGTATTATAGGTGTGTTTTTGTCGCTTTCTAGCGGAATGTAAGCATCTTCTTGTCCTTGATAATAGCTATAATTCCAAATAGTAATAAAAGCGATAAATAATACTACAAATAACGATATGATTCCTAGTCGTTTTTTCATAATCTATGCTTTTTCTATTTTAACAGCACATTTTTTGTAATCAGGTTCTTTAGAAATAGGGCAAAAAGCATCTAAAGTAACATCATTAATCATCATGTTTTCATCAAAAAATGGTACAAAAATTTGTCCTCTTGTAGGTAAACCTCTTTCATTGATAGAAGCAGGTAAAACACAAGACCCTCTCTTGGAAGTTACTTTTACATTTTCACCATTTCTGATGTGCATTTTTTTAGCATCTTCAGGATGTAATTCAACATAAGCATTTGGTACAGCTTTATGTAAAACAGGTATTCTTCTAGTCATAGAACCAGTATGCCAATGCTCAATAACTCTACCTGTATTTAACCAAAACGGATAAGTTTCATCGGGCATTTCAGGAGCTGGTTCGTAAGGTCGTTGCCAAATAACAGCTTTACCATCTGGTTTACCATAAAAGTGAAAATCTTCTCCGTTTGTACAAGCAGGATCGTATTTTGAATTGAATCTCCATTGGGTAGATTTTCCTTCAACATAAGGCCAAATTGCACCAGATTCTTTCTTTAATACTTCTAAAGGTGCCATACCATGTTTAGCTCCTTCATGGAACTGACGATATTCGTTGTATATTTCTTCTACGTGATTTTCTTTACTGTATGGAAACAAATCACCAAATCCCATTCGTTTTGCAACTTCAATAAACATCCATGCATCTGGAGTTGCATCACCAGGAGCTTCTACCATTTTATTCCAATGTTGGGTTCTTCTTTCAGAATTACCATACAATCCAGATTTTTCGATATGCCAACTTGCAGGTAAAATAACATCAGCTACATCAGAAGTAGGTGTAGGAAATACATCAGAAACCACTACAAAACAAGATTCTTTTTCCATCGCAGGTCGATAACGACTTGTTTTTGGCAAAGAAACTAACGGATTTGTAGCTTGTGTCCAAATAAATTTAATTTCCCCTCTATCAACAGCTCTAAACATTTCGGTAGCGTGATAGGTTGGTTTAGATGGTATTTTTTCAACAGGAACTTTCCAAATTCTTGCCGCCATTTCTCTATCTTTTTTATTCATTACAACTCCATGTGGTAATTTGTGCGTAAAAGTTCCTACTTCACGAGCGGTACCACAAGCTGATGGTTGCCCTGTTAAAGAGAAAGGTCCGTTACCAGGTTGTGAAATTTTACCTGTTAATAAGTGAATGTTATACACTAAGTTATTCATCCAAGTTCCTCTGGTATGTTGGTTCATTCCCATACACCAATAAGAAACTACTTTACTATTTGGATTTCCGTAAATAGCAGCTAAATATTTAATATCTTTAACTGATACTTTAGAATATTTAGCCACTTTTTCAGGCGTATAATCTTCTAAAAAAGTTTTGTATTCTTCAAAATTTATTTTTTCAGGCTTGTCTTTAAATTTAAAATTATCTTCTAAGCCATAGCCTATATTTGTAGTTCCTTTATTAAAACTACAATGTTTTTCTACAAACGATTTATTTACCCAACCATTATTTACAATTTCATAACAAATTGCATTGGCAACAGCTAAATCAGTTTGTGGTTCAAATAAAATTGATTTATCAGATGCCATACTAGAGCGTGTTGTTCGTGTAGCAAAATCAATAATTTTGGCACCTCTACTATTTTTTTGAGATAACATTCTTGAAAATAAAACAGGATGCATTTCTGCCATATTATTACCCCAAGTAATAAAATAATCAGCATGTTCAATATCTTCATAACAACCCATTGGTTCATCTGCTCCAAAAGTTGTTAAAAACCCTGTTACAGCACTTGCCATACAAAGACGTGCATTACAATCTAAGTTATTGGTACCAATGGCTCCTTTCATTAATTTTGAAGCGATATAACCTTCGGGAATTGTAGATTGCCCTGAGGTATACATTGCAACTGAATCTTTACCATGTTTATCTATGGTAGTTTTCATTTTATCAGCTACAATATCTAAAGCATCGCTAATAGGAGTTTTTACGTACTTACCATTCTTTTTTACTAAAGCATGTGTTAATCTGTCGCTAGATTGAATACACATAGTTTGGTGGTAACCTTTAACACATAAAAGTCCTTTATTTACTGTGGAATTAGGGTCACCTTTTACAGCGATAGCTTTTCCGTTTTCTACACCAACTAAAATACCACAACCTACCCCGCAAAAACGACAAGGTCCTTTTTTCCAATCTAAATTACCTTCAGGTATTCCTGCTAATTGTTCACTTGCAAAAATAATTCCAGGAAACATGGTTGCTGCTGCTGTCATTGCTGCAGTTGCAGCCATTTTTTTAATAAAACTTCGTCTACTTGTTAAAGAGGCGCTCATATCTTATTTATTTTATAGGTGTATTAAATCCAGAAACCAAGGCTAATAACTTTAAGCTATCTAGGGTTTCTATAGTTTCTTTTAAACTTTTATCTTCTATATCATCTTTTGTTTCGGTAACAAGAACTAATACGTTTTTGTTTTCGGCAGGTATTATTTCACATCTATTAATAACAGCAAGCGCTTTTTTAAGTTCTTCCTTTTTTCCTTCATGTGGATGTGCTAAATAACTTTTTATAGGCATAGAAAATAGTTGTTTAATTGTTTTACAAATTAGAGAATTATAAGAAGAAAATTACATGATAATTATCACTATTTCAGTTCATTATATTTTTTAAAACATAACGGTTTGCTTTTATTTCTTTGTTAGATAGGGGTTTGTTAGATTTTAAAAAATGGAATAGTGAATTAATTTGTTTTGAATCTAAATAAAAAAAGATCATGATTTATATCATGTTTATTGTTTGATAGACGAAGTATTTTTGAAGAACAGTATAAGATTATGGAATATAAAATTAAAAGTAAAATTTGGATTGAAATTGATGATAAAGTGTTTTTAGGAGCAGGGAGAATAAAATTATTAAAGTCTTTAAATATCACTAAATCTTTATCAAAATCAGCTAAAGAACTAGGAATGTCTTATAAAAAAGCATGGAATTTAATTGATTCCGTTAATAAAAGTTCAAAAAAACCAATTGTAATAAAATCAGTAGGAGGAAATAGTGGAGGTGGAACAATTTTAACTCCTTACGGTATTAAAATGATTGGAGTTTATGATACAATTAATAATAATTGTTGGAAACATTTAGATAAGCAACTAATGAAACTAAAAATAATTGATTAAACAATAAAAGATAAAAATATCTTTTTATGATATTAATCATGTTTTTAAAGAATCAGCTGCTTTAATTTTGTGTAGAATTTAAAAAGTCAACTGATGAGAACAAAAATTTCAATTTTAACACTATTCATATGTTTTGCATTTTTTTCATGTAAAGAGACAAAAAAAGAAACTATTAATGGCACTAATGAAACTACAGAGAAAGCACATAAAGGGCAATCAGCTGTGGTAGATGAAGATTCTGAACCTAATGCGCTACAAGTAGCAGCTTCTTTAGAAAAATTTAAAACATTAGTTGTTGCTGTTAAGGCTGCTGATTTAGAAAATACTTTAGTAAATGCAGGTCCATTAACTGTTTTTGCACCTGTAAATGGAGCTTTTGATAAACTACCAAAAGGAACTGTAGCAACATTATTAAAGCCTGAAAATAAATCAAAACTATCATTTATCTTAAAAAATCATGTTGCTCCAGCAAATTATACTGTTGCTACTTTAGAGAAAAACGTACGAAAAAACAGAAAACTTTATATGGCATCTGGAGAATATTTAGAAGTTTCTAAAAAAGAAGATGGATTATTTGTTGGAGGAACCAAAATTTTAAAATCTGTAAAAGTTAGTAATGGTTGGATACATGTTATTGGAGACGTATTAGTGCCAAGTGATAAATAATAATCTAAAAATCAATATAAAATGAGATTACAAAATGTGTTAATGATAATGTTAATTACATTATTTGTTAGTTGTGGAGGTGGAGAGAAAAAGGATACCTCAAATAATAAAAAACCTGCAAAAAAAGCAGCGGTAAAAAAAACAGAAACTAAAAAAACGACAACTAAAAAAGTTAAAGAAGCAGGAACAATAGATTTAAATAACAAAGGTATTGGGCCTATTAAGTCGGTAGAATTAGCTGAAACAATAGATAAAGCTATGGCAGATAAAGGAGCTAAAGTTTTTAAAAGTAAATGTTCAGCTTGTCATAGAACAAATAGAAAATTTATTGGCCCAAACCCTACAGATATTTTAAAAAGACGTTCTCCTGAATGGGTAATGAATATGATTATGAATCCTGAAGAAATGGTGAAAAATGATCCTATAGCTAAAGAGTTATTAATGAAATTTAATGGGTCGCCAATGGCAAATCAGAATTTAACTAAAGATGAAACAAGACAAGTTTTAGAATTTTTTAGAACATTATAATAATCAAAATAAAAACTTATGAAAACAAGTTATAAATTTTTAGCATTATTTTTATCAATCGCCTTTTTATTAGTAGGTTGTGGTAATAATGGAAGCAGTAGTAATAAAAGTGCTTTAAATAGCAGTAAAGCAGAAAAAGTATATGTTGCTCCAGGAGAACATGACTCACATTATGCATTTATTTCTGGAGGTTATAGCGGAAACTTAACTGTTTATGGTTTACCATCTGGTAGAATGTTTAAAGAAATTCCTGTTTTTTCTCAATTTCCAACTACAGGTTACGGATATTCTGAAGAAACAAAACCAATGTTAAACACTTCTTTCGGTCAAATACCTTGGGATGATTCTCATCACCCAGATATTTCTCAAACAAATGGAGAGTTAGATGGACGTTGGATTTTTATAAACGGTAATAACACACCACGTATTGCTAGAATTAGCCTTACAACTTTTGAGACTGAAGAAATTATAGAAGTTCCTAATAGTGCAGGAAACCATAGTTCTTCATTTATTACTGAAAATACAGAGTATGTAGTTGCAGGAACACGTTTTTCTGTTCCAGTACCACAGGTTGATATGCCTATTAAAGAATATAAAGGAAACTTTAAAGGAGCTTTATCTTTTATAAAAGTAGATAAAGAAACAGGTAGAATGGGAATTAAATTCCAAATATTAATGCCAGGGTTTAATTATGATCTTTCCCACCCTGGTAGAGATAAATCACATGGATGGTTTTTCTTTACTACTTATAATACCGAGGAAGCAAGTACTTTATTAGAGGTAAATGCATCACAAAATGATAAAGATTTTATTGCAGCTATTAACTGGAAAAAAATTGAAGAATATGTAGATAATGGTGGAGGTACTAAAATGCCAACAAACTATGCACATAATGTATATGATGAGCATACGCATACGGCAACTTCTACAATGGTAAAAGAAGTATTAACAGTAAACCCAGCAGATATTCCTGGAGCAATTTATTTTTTACCAACTCCAAAATCGCCACATGGTTGTGATGTAGATCCAACAGGAGAGTATATTATTGGTAATGGTAAATTATCTGCAGATTTAACAATTCACTCTTTTCCAAAAATGTTAGAAGCTATCGAGAACAAGAAATTTGATGGTGAAGCTTATGGTATTCCAATTTTAAATTATGAAGATATTTTAGCAGGTTCAGTTCAATCTGGAGGATTAGGACCTTTGCATACTGAGTTTGATGATAAAGGAAATGCATATACAACATTCTTTATTTCATCAGAAGTTGTAAAATGGAAATTAGGAACTTGGGAAGTAATTGATAGAAAGCCAACCTATTATTCAGTAGGTCACTTAACAATTCCTGGAGGAAATTCAAGAAAACCTTTTGGTAAGTATATGTTCGCTATGAATAAAATTACAAAAGATCGTTATTTACCAACAGGCCCAGAATTAGAACACTCTGCTCAGTTATATGATATTTCAGGAGAGAAAATGGAATTATTATTAGATTTTCCAACACACGGAGAGCCTCATTATGCTGCTGCAATACCAGCAAGTATTATAAAAGAAAAATCTAAGAAAATCTATAGATTAGATGAAAATAAGCATCCATATGCTATTACATCTCCAGCAGATGCAAAAGTAGTAAGAGAAGGGAAAGATGTACATATTTATATGTCTATGATTAGATCTCACTTTACACCAGATAATATTGAAGGTGTTAAAGTAGGAGATAAGGTGTTTTTCCATATTACAAATCACGAACAAGATTTTGATGTACCTCATGGATTTGCAATGATTGGAGCTAACAATTCTGAATTATTAATAATGCCAGGACAAACTAAAACACTTACCTGGGAGCCTAAAAAAGTAGGTATTTGGCCGTTTTATTGTACAGATTTTTGTTCAGCTTTACATCAAGAAATGCAAGGTTATATAAGAGTTTCACCTAAAAAATCAGATATCAAATTATCTTGGTCTTTAGATGATGAATAAAAGCTATAATTAATAGTTGATTTTTTTGGTTGATGGGCTGCTTGTTGTTTTAGATTGATATACTTACACAGGCAGCCTTTAATCAAATAAATATTAACACATCTTAAAAAATAGAACTATGAAAAAAGCAGGTATAATTATGATTATCGGCTCTTTACTATTATTGAGTTTATTTAAGTTTCCTTTATGGAATATTATGCTTGGTGCTCCGCAATATCCTGAACCTTTAGGAATGAATATTCATATAGATGGTATTAAAGGGGTTTCGGAATTTGATTTAACAAATATTGATGGTTTAAATCATTATATAGGTATGAAAGTAATACCTAAACCAACAGATATGTGGGAGTTTTCAATTTTTCCAAAAGTAATAAGCACCATGGCAGCATTAGGAGTATTAATAGGTTTACTCGGCTTTTTTAGTAAAGTTTCTTATAAATGGTTTATTGGTTGGTTTATAATAATGGCTGTTTTAGGAATGCTAGGTATGTATGATTTTAATGAATGGCTTACATCATACGGAAGTGATTTAGATCCGCATGCCATTATAAAAGTAGTAAACCCAGATGGTACCCCTATGAGTTATAAGCCACCATTATTAGGATATCAAAAAATGTTGAATTTTGATGTTACTTCTTTGCCACACACAGGAGGTTATTTAATGTTTGTAGGTATGGCACTTACTGTTGTTGCATTTTTTGTAGGTAAAAAGGAAGCTAAAATTTAAAAAATGGATTACAAAAAAATAAATTATTTATTTCTTATAGTTCTTTTATTAATAGGATGTACTATAAGTCCTAAAGAAATAGAATACGGAAAAGACGCATGTAGTTTTTGTAAAATGATGATTGTTGACACAAAATTTGCGTCAGAAATAGTAACAAATAAAGGAAGAGCTTTTAAGTATGATGCCATAGAATGTATGTTGTCTGATATCAAAGAAAAAAGCGAAAAAAAACTAGCATATATATTAGTAACCGATTATAACGAGCCTAAAAAATTAATTGACGCAACTAAAGCAACTTTTTTAATTAATCAAAACATCAAAAGTCCGATGGGAGCAAATCTTTCAGCTTATATATCAAAGGAGAAAGGGCAATTAAACGGAACAGAATTGTATGATTGGAATGCTATTAAGGCTCAATTTAAAAATTAAAGAATCTAATTTTATATTAGATTAAAGTTTAAAATCAACCAAAAATGAAAACAAAATATTTTTTGTATAGCATAATTATTGCCTTTTTTTTAGGTAAAACTACATTTGCTCAAACTATAAAAAGTAATAAACAATGTGTGCATTGTAATATGGTAATTAAAGATAAATTACATAAAGCACAAGTTATAACACCAGCTCAAAAAAAACTAAATTTTGACGCGATTGAATGTTTATTAAATTATTCTAAAACTCAAAAAGAAGCTTCATTTACCAAACAATTAGTTGCAGATTATTTAACAGGAGAATTAATTAATGCTACCAAAGCAACTTATTTAATAAGTAGCCAAATTAAAAGCCCGATGGGAGCATATTTATCCGCCTTTAAAGATAAAGAAGCTGCAAAAAAGAATCAGAACACCAAAACAGGTAAGCTATTTACTTGGAAAGAAATACAATTAGAATTTGTAACAAGAAAAGTTGGCGCAACTAATCATAGTCATCATAATCATAACAGACCAGATGCTCATGCTCCGATAGGTGTAATGGGTGATCATTTACATGCAAAAGGAGGTTTTATGGTTTCTTTACGTTATATGAATATGGATATGAACGGTAATAGAACAGGAACTTCAACTATTAATGATGCAGCTATTTATAATTCATATATGGTAGCACCTCAAAATATGAGTATGGATATGTATATGTTAGGAATTATGTATGCACCTTCTGATAAATTAACATTATTATTAATGCAAAATATTGTAAAAAACAATATGGATTTAAAAGCAAAAATGATGATGAACGGTATGACAATGCTTCACGATTTTTCAACAAATTCATCAGGGTTAGGAGACCTAAAAATAGGCGCTTTATATAATGTATATAATAAAGAAAATACTTCTATTCATTTAAACGGAACATTAAATATACCTGTTGGAAGTATTACAAAAAAAGACGATACTCCAATGATGAGTGATGCAAAATTACCGTATGCAATGCAATTAAGTTCAGGAACTTTTGATGTTACTTTAGGAGCTACTTATAAAGGGAATACCGAAAGTGTTTCATGGGGAATTCAACCATTATTTACTTTTAGAACAGGAAAAAATAGAGAGGATTATAGATTCGGTAATTCTCAACAAATTAATTTTTGGGGAGCTTATAAATTAGCAGATTGGGTTAGTATTTCAGGACGGTTTTTAGCTGTTTCAGAAGGAGAAATATCAGGAAAAGATTCAATGTTAAATCCGATGATGGTTCCAACAGCAAATACCAACAATTATGGAGGAGAAAAAATTAAATCATTTTTAGGGTTTAATTTTATGTTCAATCAAAATTCGGAATTAAAAAAAATTAAGTTAGGTGTTGAGGTTGGTGCTCCAATTTATGAAAATTATAATGGTGTACAAATGAATGAAAATAGATCTTTTCAAATAGGATTAAAATACTCAATATAAATGTATGCAATACTTGTTTTTATACATATCATAGCTGCGTCAATTTGGGCAGGAGGACATTTAATTTTGGCTATCAGAATTTTACCAAAAGCATTAAAAAAGAATGATTTTTCAATCATACAAAATTTTGAAAAATCATACGAACCAATAGGTTTACCAGCTTTGTTGATTCTTATTGTAACGGGTTTTTGGTTGATTTTTATTAGAATCCCTAATTTTTCAGATTGGTTTTCTTTTCATGAGCATTTGCCAAAACATTTATTAATAAAATGTATTTTATTAATTATAACTTTAGTGTTGGCGGTGCAGGCACGCTTTTTTTTAATTCCCAATAAAAAATTAAAACCATTAGCAGTCCACATTATTTTGGTAACTTTAGTGGCAGTTTTATTTGTATTAACAGGTGTTAGTTTAAGAACAGGAATGTTATTTTAAATGAAGAAAAAAATCACGAATTATATTACCGTAGTCATATTTCTACTTATAGGAACATCATTATATGCTCAAAAAATAAATGTATGTTTAAATTGTAATGTAAAAACAATAAAATCAGCCATTGCAAAGGCCTCAAAACACGATACGATTATAATAGGAAAAGGGGTATATAATGAATATGATATTTTAATAAATAAACCATTAACTATTTTAGGTGATAAAGAGGTTGTTATTGATGGTAAAAAGAAAGGATATATTTTAAAAATAGCAGCAGATAGTGTAACCGTAAAAGGACTTACATTAAAAAATGTAGGTAAAAGTTATACCAAAGATTTTGCTGCCATTTATGTTTCTAGAAGCAAATATTTCAATATTGAAAATGTTAGATTAAAAAAAGTTTTATTTGGTATTTTAATTGAAAAATCACATCATGGTATTGTAAAAAATAATCATATTTCTAGCGATGCAATTGAAGAAGCTGGCTCAGGAAACGGAATCCATATGTGGTACAGTTCTAATATATTGGTAAAAAACAATGAAGTTCATGATTTAAGAGACGGAATTTATTTTGAGTTTGTAACACACAGCAAGGTTATTAATAATAAAAGCTATAATAATTTACGTTACGGATTGCATTTTATGTTTTCTAATAATGATGAATATCTTAATAATACCTTTTCAAATAATGGTTCGGGGGTTGCCGTAATGTTTTCGAAGTTTATAAAAATGAAGAAAAATACTTTTATTAAAAATTGGGGAACGGCTTCATACGGTTTGTTGTTAAAAGAAATTTATGATGCAGAAATTATTAACAATACATTTCAAGAAAACACAATAGGAATTAATGTTGAAGGATCTACGCGTATAAATTATGTAAAAAATAATTTTATTAGAAACGGGTGGGCTTTAAAAATAGCTGGAGCTTGCTATGCTAATAAATTTTTGAAAAATAACTTCTTACATAATTCTTTCGATTTATCATACAATAGTAAACTAAACGATAATAATTTTAATAACAATTATTGGAGTGAATATACGGGATATGATTTGGATAAAAATGGAGAAGGAGATGTGCCTTACAGACCTGTAAAATTGTTTTCATATGTGGTAAATAAAACACCAGAAGCTATTGTTTTACTACGTAGTTTATTTGTTGATATAATTAATTTTTCTGAAAAAGTATCACCTGCATTTACACCTGATAATTTGGCGGATAAAAAACCATTAATGAGAGAAGTAAAATGATAAAAATTGACAACCTACATAAAAAATTCGGAAAAGTTACCGTGTTAAAAGATCTGAATTTAGAGATAAAATCAGGTGGTATTTTTGCAATTCTTGGTCCAAATGGTTCAGGTAAAACAACGTTGATTAAAAGTGTTTTAGGAATGGTTATTCCTGATAAAGGAACCATAAATATTAATAACAAAGCAATTTTAAAAAAGCATCAATACCGTAATAATGTTAATTATTTACCACAAATAGCAAACTTTCCAGGTAACCTTACGGTATCTGAATTAATTCAGATGATAAAAGATATTAGAACCAAAACAGCTAATGATAAAGAGTTGGTAGCTCTTTTTGATTTGCATCCGTTTTTAAAGCAAAAACTAAGTAATTTATCAGGAGGAACAAAACAAAAAGTAAACCTTGTTTTAACTTTTATGTTTGATAGTGAGTTAATTATTTTAGACGAACCAACAACGGGTTTAGATCCTATTTCATTAATACGATTAAAAAAAATTATTCAGACAGAAAAAACAAAAGGAAAAACAATTTTAATTACTTCACACATTATGAGTTTTGTGGAGGATATTTCTGATGAAATAGTGTTTCTGTTAGATGGAAAAATCCATTTTAAAGGAAGAATAGAGACATTGAAACAACAAACCAATCAAACCGATTTAGAACACGCAATAGCCACTCTTTTAACTACTGATTATGCTTAAAATATTAAAATACAGTTTTTTCGATTTATTAAGAAGTAGATGGAGTTATGTGTACTTTTTTTTCTATTTAATAATTGGTTTTGTGCTATTGTTTTTAAATAATGATACCTCAAAGGCAGTAATTACATTAATGAATATTATAGTAGTGTTAACTCCGTTAATAGGTACAATTTTTGGTGTTATGTATTACTATAATTCCCGAGAGTTTACAGAACTTTTATTAGCCCAACCTTTAAAAAGAACTACTATTTTTTTAGGACAATACATAGGAGTTTCTTTATCACTTTCATTAAGTTTAGTTTTAGGATTAGGAATTCCGTTTTTAGCATACGGTGTTATGCAATCTACTGCTATTTTTAACTTTATATCACTCTTATTTGTAGGTGCTTTTTTAACCTTTATTTTTGTCGCTTTGGCTTTTAATATAGCATTATCAAACGAAAATAAAATTAAGGGATTTGGGTATGCTATTTTACTGTGGCTCTTCCTAGCTGTTATTTACGACGGATTATTTTTAATATCATTAGTTGTTTTTCAAGAATATCCGTTAGATCAATTTTCGTTATTTGCAACGATGTTTAATCCTATAGATTTATCAAGAATTTTAATTTTATTAAAGTTAGATATCTCTGCTTTATTGGGCTATACAGGCGCAGTATTTCAAAAGTTTTTTGGTACAAACTTCGGAATGATTTTATCTTCTTTAGTCTTAATTCTATGGACTGTTTTACCAACTTTACGTATCATTTCTAAATCTAAAAGAAAAGATTTTTAGCTTGTTTTTTTGATATACCACATTTATCATAATTAGTTTCTCTTAATAGAGATATTTTTGTTTTATAAAGGATTAAAAGGTCTTTTATTTTAAAATTAATTATGTTATCAAAAAAACAAGCTAAAACATTTTTTATTGGAGGTACTTTAGTAACGTTTTTGATTTTCATCGGGTTAACTATTTACTCTTTTCCAGAGAGTAATGATCAAACCAATTATGAAGAATTGACAGAATCAGCCATCTTCAGTTTTTATTGGATGCTTACATTGTTTCATGTAATACATGTTTTGGTAGGTTTAGTAATTTTAATATCTATTTATTTTGGAATTAAAAAGAAAACTACACGATTGGAAGATGTTGAAGCTAGCGCCGCTTTTTGGCACATGTGTGATTTATTTTGGTTGTTATTATTTCCTATAATCTATTTATTTTTTTAATATGAACAAGATATCAATAATCACTTGGATAAGTTTAGTATTATTAACCATAGTATCGGCATCATTTTCTAATTTAGGCGCACTTTTGATTATAGGACTGGCTGTTTTTAAATTTTTAGTAGTTGGACTTTCAGTTTATAGAATTAAAAAAAGCACATACTTTTTGGAAAGTACTTTTGTTGTGTTTTATTATAATATACGCAATTTTAGTATTAATTATTTAAGAAAAATATGTTGACCATTAATTTTAATGTCTTCAGAAAATTCTTGAATAGATTTATCTTTAAAATCAATCATTAATTTCTTTTTAAAAGGAGCTACGGTAAAATGAACAGGACATGGGTTTTTGTCATTGCAAGAAGATAATCCCATAAAACAATTGTCAAATTTTGTGGTTCCGTCTATGCATTTAATAACACTCCAAAGGGTGTTGTTTAAATTGTGTTTGTTTAAATAAAAACCTCCAGTTGGACCTTTTGAAGAAGATACCAGATTGTTTTTGGTAAGTTGTTGCAATAGTTTTGCTAAAAAAGGTTGAGGAACTTCTAATTCTTCCGCAATTTTTTTAACCCCAATTTTTTTATTTTCATCAACATGAACCGATAAGTATAATACAGATCGAATAGCGTATTTACAAGCGTTAGATAACATCTAAATAATTTTAGATAAAAATAATAAAAAAGATGTTTATGTCTTTAATTATTGTCTTTTAAATTGATTTGAAAAAATAATAAGTATTGCTATAAAAAAAATACTACTAACGATAACTAGGTATAATGAATGATTACTGATTATAAAAAGATGTTTCGAAATAGCAAACCCTTTGTAAAAAATAATAATTTCGGTTAAAAAAAATGCGATAAGGTAAAACAACATGCTTTTTTTAGAAAGCTGTATTAACTTAAATTGATGTGAAAAAAGGAGAATAGAAACGCTAACTACACCTAAAAATGTCCAGTGTAAATAACCTATAATTAAATTAACATTAGTCGAAATTGCATTTGCTATGTTTGGAATTGTGCCAACAAGTTGAAATAGTAATTTTATCGCAAAAAGAATAGCAATTAATTTTATTGATTGACGAAATGGATGTGAAAACTTATTATTGAATTCATCTTTAAAAGAATTTATTTTTTTTACTAAAATATAAAAAGCAATTAACTGTATAAAGGCGCCTATAAATGATATTATATAAATAATAAGTGTTGGTTTCATCCATAGTAATGAAATACCAAAGGTTAGTATTATACCTATATTCATTAGCCAAAAAATAGGATTAAAAGTTTTTTTAGTAAATGTGATTTTATATTGTTCTAAAATATAAATGCCTATGCCTAAAAGAGTCAAAATAAACCAACCATTGTACTGAAAGTGAAGGTAAAAATAAATAGCATTTCTATATAAACTAGAGCCTGATCCGGCTGTTTTCATAATAATACCTAATGCCCAAGGGCCAAGGCTAGAAATAATCATATACCATAAAGCAACACGAATACAAGCATAGGAATTTGTTTTCTTTAAAGTTAACGGTGTGTATTTAAAAACTAAATGAGCAAATACATAAGAAGCAAGTAAAAAAAGTGTTGAAAAAAGAATAGAGAATGCTGCATAGCCGGTAAAAGGAAAAGTAATTAACATTCCTATTATGATAAATTGCGTAGCCCAAAATAAACGTTTGTATTTTAAATTAATAGCAACTTTACTTAAATACATCTTAAAAATGAGTGTAGTTAACGCTGTATAAACCCAGCCTAACAAAGCAATATGAGAATGTGTATGTACTATAAAACGGTAGTTTATAGGTAAATCAACTATGGTGAAAAAACGAAGTAAAACACCCAAGAAAGCAATTATTGAAAAATAACTTAAAGCTATTTTACTATGGTTTTTTAAAAAATTAAAAGAGGTGGTCATATTTGCAAAATAAAGTATTCAATAGTGCAAAAATTATGATATTTATCATGTAAAAAGAGTATTCATTATGAATACTCTTTTTTTGTTTTAAAGCCATTTTATTTTAGTTCTTTTTCTAAAGCAATTGATTTAGGGTGTAAAATATTATTTTCTAAGTGTATATGTTGATGTAAATCTTGTTCAAATTCATCTAACTTAGCATATAAAGCTTTAAAAGTATTGCAAGCTTCGGCAGGGGGAGTATAGTTATTTGTTAAAGTAGCAATTTCTTTAAAAATGTCACCAGCACTTTCATGTTCTTGTTCCATCATTCGAATAGGATTATTTACGGTTCCGAAAGGGGCTGAAATATTTTTTGTACCTGATTTTTTAGCATCAACTAATTGTTTGATGAAAGGAAATAAAATCTCTTCTTCTTTTTGCATATGCGCTAATAATTCATTGGCAACTTCATGAAAAAGTTGATTTATTTTTACAACTTCAGTGTAATGATGCCCGTGAACTTTGGCTACTTTATTTGCATATTCAGAAATTAAAGGTAAGCTTTCTTTTACGTATGAATGATGTACATTTTCTATATAAATCATTAAAAAGTCTAACTCCCATTTATTGTAATCTTCTATAACATCTTTTATAGCATCTACAGCAGCAAGTTCTTTTTCAATAATTGTTATATCTACATTTTTTTTAGCACAAGCTTGGGTTACAGTAATATTACCGCCACAGCAAAAATCAATTCCATGTTTTTTAAAAACATGCGCAGTCTTAATGTTTTCAGCAACATAATTTGCTACTGTCTTTTCGTTTTCTAATACCATAATTTTATTTTTTAGAAGTGAATAGAGTAGGGTTAATAGTAACCATTGCCCATCCCCAGTTATTAGTGTTATTGTTAGATATTCCTTTTAAAGCTTCCATTCCTTCTGAAGCAAACATTTGTGAATATCCTGCTTTAAATCCGATATTTTTAGTGTAGTTATATGCGTAAACTAAATCTATTTCTGTGCCTAATTGTTTAGAAACGTTTGCATTAATATCTGCTGCTGCAGAAAAACTATGTAAAAAGGCTGTTAAACTAGATTTTGGATTTAATTTAAAGTTGGCTTTTGCATATACGTCAAGTAAACCAACACTGTTAGCGTGGTTACCTACATAAAAATAATCCATAAACCCATTAAATTTATGATTTGTACCATATAATGGATTAAAAGCATTGTTTTTGCTAACAGCGGTATTATAATCATTACCACTTTGTAATTCAGTACCTAAACCAACTGTAGTTTTATCGTTTAACTTGTAATTAGCTTCTAAACCAAGTAAATAAGCACTTAAATCATTATTATTAACATCGTAACCAAATTGATAATATAAATTAGCTGCTAATTGTAAATTATTTTGTTTTGTTTTTAAATGCGTACCAATTGTTTGGCTGTATTTAAGTCCGTCAGTAGATTGTAAACCGTTATTTAAGAATAAAAAACTACCTGAAAAGTTACTCCATTCCTTATGCAACCATATATATTGCATTGCTTTGTAAGTATTAGGAGTTGTTAAATTTGTTTCTGTTAGGTTTTCTTTTGATTGATTAAAAGCCAAGCCTAAATCTGCTTTAAAAGACCCTTTTTTATATCTAAATAAAGCTAAATCATGACTACGTGCTTGTTGAGCCCAACCTACATTACCAAATATTCTACTGTCATCATAAATAACTTCTTGACGTCCTAATTTTAAAGAATAATTAGCATCTAAAAGTATTTCTGCCCAAGCTTGATGTAAACTCAATCCGTTATTATCGGAACTGTTTAATTGCGGTACATCTCCCCAAACCCTCACATCTTGGATACTTATATAAAAATTAAGTTTTTCGATAGAATGGGCAAAATTTAAACGGGTTCTCTGTGAGGTAAATAAAGCTGCATTTGCATTGTCTGGAAATAAAGTTTTAAAACCATGCCTGTATTCCGCTCGAGGACGTAATTCAGCATCTATCTTTAACTGAGAGTAAGTTAAAGTAGCAACCAAAAAGAGTATAATACTAAGTATTTTGTTTATTTTCATAATCATCTATTTTTAATTTAATACAAATTTCAATAGAATGATGGCCATAAAAAATGATAAAGGTCATGTTTTGTGTTATCAATATTTAATTTTTATTTACTAACATAACTAGTATAAGATGTTTTAGTAGTTTTTTTTGTATAAAACTTAGAATAATGAATGATAATTTTAGCAAAAAATGTGACAATATTTAATATAAGTTGAAGATATAAGAAGTAAAAGTATTAGTAAATAATAAAATAATAAAATAAGAAAGAAGAATAGGTGTAAAGGTGTAGTATATTAAAAAACAAAACCCAGTTATTATAACTGGGTTTTAAAAAAAGGAAACTATTTTAAAATAAAAATTTGAAAATAAATTCATGTGAACCGCTACTATATTTTGAAATATCATTAATGGCATGTTCATACGCATATCCTACCTTAAACTCTTTAATAAATTGAAACATTAGTAATCCACTAAAAGATTCTTTTAATCTGTGAGAAACTCCAAATTCAACTTTATCTAAAAGTCCTAATGTTGTTGTTACATCTATAGAAAGAGGAACACCAGATACATAACGAGTCATGAAAGAAGGAGTTATTTTTAAATTATATTCACCTTCTAGATCAAATGTATATCCAGAACCTAAATAAACATGTGGTTTATCTGAAGCTGAAGTAACTACATTTCCTTGCTTTTCAAACCTCTTACTTTGTAACAATACAGGAATGGATAAACTAACGTAATAGTTTTTTCCTTTGAGGTAAGCACCCGCACCAAAATTGGGATTTATACGGTTTACATTTTGATTAAAAAGAGGGTCGTTAATATTTAAAGAATTTAAATCAGCATTAAAAAAAGAAGCGCCTGCTTTTAAACCTAAAAAAAGATCATTGTTTTCTGATAACTTTAATTTGTATGAAAAATCGATATAGACATCGGTTTCTTTAGCAATATATACCTGATCGTTAACAATAGATAAACCTAAACCTATATTTTTGCCAATAGGTGAAGAAATAGATAATGTTTGTGTATTAGGAGCATCTTTTATACCTACCCATTGTCCTTTAATTAAAGTAGTGAATTCTAAGCCATCATTACTTCCAGCATAAGCTGGGTTAATAACATTCATATTTAGGTTATACATTGTAAATGATGGGTCTTGTTGTGCTTTAACTTTTACACATACCATAATTACTAATAAAGCAAGTGTATATTTTATATTATATAATTTTACTGTGTTAATATTACATTTCCTAATGTTTGACAATCAATAATATTTTGATTTAAAATCATTGAAGCTATTCCACTGCGGTCATCACTACTTCCATTATCAATATTAGCTGTTGTAATTAATACACTTCCATTAGCATCTAATGCAACGGTAATATCATGTGTTACACCTGTTGATGTTACGTTATCAACTGTATTTATTGTAGTTACTACAGAAGTTGTTTACCTATATTATTTGAATCTTGTGAAACATATACTAACACCTGTAATGTAACAGTTGTGCCACAAATACTTGTAGGTGTTACTACTACTACTACTACTACTACTACTACTACTACTGTATATTCTGTACCGCTTATTTGATGTAGTATTTGATAAACTATATTGTAGATTCATCCCTGCTGCATGATTTCTACTAACATTGTTTTTTATTATACAATTTCTTGTTGTTAAATTAGCAACTAAACCATTTTTAATAATAGCACCATCAAGTGTTGTTTGATAAATGTTTGTATCACTTATAGTTAAACCATCTAACAGTAAATTTTCTCCTGTTTGTGTAACATATAATACGATAACTATTATCTGTATTTCTAGTAGTGTTTCCGTAATTTGAAGCTAAATTTATAGTATTTACATCGTTACCTTGTAAATCTCCTGACAATGTAGTTTCATTAGTACCTAAAATTATTTCTGATAATTGTGCTTCTTTACTTAAAAAAAACACTACAAATACGAATACCAGGCTTTGTGATATTAAAATAAGTATTTCTATCTGAAGTGTGTGGTTTGTAAGTTCCTGCGGATACCCATATTTCACCTCCATTATTCACCTCCAATAAAACATTTTCCCAATTAGCACTGTTGTTATTGCTTGTTGTTGTGTGGTTTACATAGACTTTAACACAGGACTGCAGTTGTACTGTAATTTGCTAAGACCTATTTTTGCCAACTTGATGGCGGTGCAAAACCTGTATCAATTTGTATACAACTTAAAAGAAACGAACCTATTGCATCAAAATTAACTAAAGTAGCATTATTTCCGTGAGCTAAATTTAATGTAGTTAAATTATTCATTGAGTTGCTACCAAAATTAATCAAGTATGGATTATTTGAAATATCTAAACTCATTATTGGGCTTTGGCTAACCGCTAACTCTGTTGATTGAGTATTATTAGATAAATTTAAAGTTGTTAAACGATTCTGTCTGCAAAAAGTTTTATTAAATTGGTAAATGCTTCAATATCTGTTAAGTCTGAAATACCAGGAGTATTTACACTGATTTTTTTTGTGAAAGCGGTTACTTCGCTACATTGTATTCTTTTATCTCTATTGGTGTTTATTTTGCTGTGTTATTAACTAAATAACTTTTAAAGTTTACGTCAGGTATGGTTACAATGCATGGTGGAGGTGTAAATACAATATCATCTACATAAAAATGTGCTGAAGATCCATCTGTTCTACTTATTTCGGTTACATGAACATTTGTCCAATTTAAAGTAATTATACTTGCTGTACTATTAATATAACACATTGTTGGATTATGTACATTAGCTCCACCATCTAGCGATTTAAAAGTCCAACTTTTATTGTTTGTTATTCCTGCTACTTTGATACTTTGAATATTTAAAGTAGTATTAGATGCTGTATTTAATGCTAATCTAACAGTGGGTTCTAATTGAACATTAACTACGGATTTTCCTGTGGATTATGGCGTGAAAGTGGCTAATTGAATAGGACTAAGACTTGGGGTAAAAAAGTAGCATAATAGGTATTATTAATAATTTGCCTTGCAGATTGCGCTGGATTTGTAGGGTTGCTCCGTAACGTTGCTGTTTCCCAATCAAAGGTTTGAGTATTAATTATACTACATATAAATAATAATAAATAAAGTATTTTTTGTTTCATAATATATATTAATAAAAATTTACCACAAGAGTACTATGCTTTAATAATTTTGTAACAAAGCACTTTGCGAATCGTAATTCTACTTTATGAATGATTAAAATAATCTAAATCCATTACTTTAAATTCATAAAAAAAGCTCAATCATTACAACTGAGCTTTTATATATTTTAAAAGTAAAATTCAATACAGATATAATATGTTATAGTGTTTTTATAAAATTTACTATTTTTTGCTTGGTCATTATATCTGCTTTAGCCTTATTTTTACTGTAAAAATTACTATAAGTGAAATCTGTCCAATCTTTACTTTTCTTATTTGCAGGTACCATCATTATAAAACTTTCGTGATCATAGGTAATCATATATAGCCCCATAATGTTGTAAAAAACAGGAACACCCATAGTTTGACTTTCGTCATTATTGTATTTATACATTGCTGGAGAGCATTTATTACAAGCAGCAACCATTAATACTTTATCTTTACCCCATACACCGTACTGAAATAGCTTTTCTTTGGTCATTTTACTACCAATTCCTTTTTCTGCAGCCATCAAATAATACTTTCCATTAATAGCTTTTGTAGGTTCTTTACTTTGAGAATACAACAAGCAAGGCATTAGCAATACTAGTAGGTATTTAAAAAATATTTTCATAATTGAATATTATTTAGTTAATATTGATTGTTTTACCACATCCTGAGTTTTTTCTATACACAAGTCTATTCGTAGAACTATAAGCATTACTACCACCGGACTTGGTTATTTTTTGTAAATAAGCGGCTCGATCACAATTCCATGAAGCTGTGCCTCCTGCACTAATTTTTGTTCCTGGATTACGACTACCATTTGTGCCTACATAAATTGTACGACTGCTATTGTTACGAAGAGTTACCGTATTTTTTGCTTTGGCTCCTTGGTAATTCGCTTCATTTAGTCTTTTTCTTCTTTGTAAATCTTTATACTCTGGAGTTGCCTTGATAGAGTCATTATATCGTTTAATATCTTGTTCTCCTTTATTCTTTGCAGCTATAATATTTTTATCACCTTGTTTTTCTTTTGCTGTTCTAGCGTTTTGTTTAGCTTTCATAGCAACTAAATAATCAGTAATTAACTTCTTTAAATTTTTACTTTGCAAGGCTTTGTGTTCTGCCCCATAATCAGGGTTCTTTTTAGACTTGTTTTTCGCTTCTTTTAATCTCTGAAAAAAAGACTTCTTTTTCTTTTTACCAGTAGTATTTCCTCCTTTTATTTTAACATAGATATCATCAATAAATTGAAACGAGGTTCCGTCTTTAGAAATTTTATCTAATACAAACACGTAGTCTCCTATAGCTACAATACCGTCTTTTTTATATTTATGTCTTATAACACTTTCATAAGGGTACCCACTACATTCGTAATACCCATCTATTACATTATATCCTCCTCCTTTTTTTCCTTTTTTTTCACCTTCAGCTACAACAGCTGCTATACTATATCCTTCACCAGTTGAAAGACGTTCAATTTTAAAATTAACTATAAATCGTTTTTCACTAATTTTATAAGTACCATCACCTTCTTTATCCCAAGCTTTTGTATATTCTTGATATTGATCTTTCTCAGAAACATTATCAAATAAATTGTTTTGAGACACTACTGCTGTTGTTACTAATAAAGTAAGTATTAAAATTATTTTTTTCATTGTAATATTTATTAAAAGTTTAATAGCTGCTTGTAAAATACAAGTAGCTATTTTTTTTCTTTAAAGATTAAACTAGAAACAGTTTCCTGTGGTTGGTAATTGTGCAGCTGTTAATGCAGAATTTGCACTAAAACCATTGCAACTTGTTACATTAGCTGTATTCCAATTAGATAAATCTTGGCTAAAAGAACCTGCATTATTAAACATGGCTTGCATAGTAGTAGCATTACTTACATTCCAACCACTAATATTTTGATTAAAATCGGCTGCTCCAGCAAATAGCCCCTCCATCACTTTTACATTACTTACATCCCAATTACTAATATCTTGATTAAAAGCAGTATTCTGAAACATATACCTCATAGTTCTTACTCTACTTACATTCCAATTGCTAATATTGCCGTTAAAAGAAGTTGCACTTCTAAACATCCCCGACATATTATTAACATTACTTACATCCCAATTGTTTAGGTTTTGATCAAAGGCTGATGCGCCAAGAAACATACTAGTCATATTTACACTCCCACTTACATCCCAAGTACTAATATCACTATTAAAAACAATTGCATTTGTAAACATGAATGCCATGTTACTTACATTACTTACATCCCAACTACTAATATGACCTATAAATGATTTAGCATCGTTAAACATACTAAACATATTAGTGATAGTACTTACATCCCAATTATTTAAATTTGCGTTAAATGACCTTGCTCTTTTAAATGTATTTGACATATCTGTTACTAAAGATAAATCTGGAGCATCAGTAGCTGTATAGGTAAGTTGTGTACAACCATAAAAAGCACCGTTCATAGATTTCCACTTAATATCTCCCCATTGTTTTATGGTTTGTATTTTATCAGTATCACCTGTATTATTAAAGTAAATAGCAGGAAAATTCCCTGTAATTTTCACTTCATAAATACCTGCGGTAACGTAAGTATGTGTAGTATTAGCTGTTTGACTGGTACTAGTACTACCATCACCCCAATTTACAGTATAATTATAAGTTAAGCTGTTATTGGTAGGAATTGTTATGCTTTCGTTTGCAGTAGTGGTTTTCCAAGTTGTAATAAATCCATTAGTAGTTGGTTCTACAACATCGGTAACATTAATAGTGATATCTTCTGTTAAAGAAAGAGAACCATCGGAAATCTGTATGGTAATATTATGGCTAGTAGCTGTTTCGTAATCTAGGCTTTTTCCAGGTGCTAAGCTTATTTCTCCATCAACGTTAATCTCAAATAAATTATTTGGGTTATTACTTAAAGAATAGGTAATAACATCTCCTTCAGGGTCTGTTGCTACAATGGTACCAATAACAAAAGTATCAGTAATATCTTCTGCAGGATCATTTATTACACTACTGTCTCTAATTTGTGGTGGTTCATTTACATTAGTTACATTAATTGTAATGTCTGCAGATGCTGTTAATACACCATCAGAAACTTCTACGGTAATTTGATATGATGTTTCATTTTCATAATCTAGAAAACGATTTGTAGCTAAGTGTAACTCTCCTGTGTTACTTTGCATAAACTCAAACATAGGGAGTGATGTATCACCGTTTTGAAATGCATTTTGTGTAATAGTGTATGTTAAAGTATTATTATTGGCATCCGTGGCTACAATATTTGCTACTTCTGTAGCGGTATCTATGTTTTCATCTACATCAAAACCTTGTGCTACAATTTCAGGTGCAACGTTCTCATCTACATCAATAACATTTATAGTTATTATTGCCGATGCTGTTAATTTTCCATCTGATACTTCAATAGTAATTGTATGTTTTTTAGCTGTTTCATAATCTAAAGACATTCCTGCTGCAAGGTTTAAATTTCCGTTATCAAAAATTTTAAATAGATTATTACTATTAGTTTTAATATTATAACTAAGTTTATCATCTTCAAGATCAGTAGCAATTACTTTTCCTATAATATTATTAGGTCCTAAATCTTCAGAGAAATTAAAAGTTTGTGCTTTTATTTCTGGGGCTGTGTTTATAAGTATATTGTCTTCCTTATCACAACTAACGAAGGCTAATACTGTACATATTATAAATAATACTGATGCTTTAAATACTTTTTTCATCCTTTTATTTTTATAGGTTTTTTAATTTAAAGACAACAATACTTCATTAACTAGTTTTTATAATAAACAACTTTGTGAATGGTAAATTGAGTTTGTAAAGGGTAAGTTTTTTATAAAGGAATTAATAGTAAGTTGTACTATAAAAGTTAAAAAAAAATGACGATGAGTGAAAAACTAGAAATCAAAAGTTTTTAATCATTACCAAAAAAAATGAGTGAAGTTATTGAAATTTGATATTAGTTAAAATCTGTTTTTAAAAGGCATTATTACTACTACTTTTGTTCCTGATGCAGCTCCATCAAGGTATAAATCCTCAATACTATACCCAATATTTTGATTGTATTGTTTTTTAAAAATTTCTAAACGTTTTTCAATAGCTCCTAAAGCAAATGATTCATGATGATTTCCTTGGCGTTCACCTATTTCTTTAGCCTTAACTCTTCCTATGCCATTATCTGTAATAATACATTGTAATTTGTTTTGGGTAAAACTAAACTTAATATTAAGCTCTTTTTTACCAGGTTTATGTAATAAACCGTGTACTAACGCATTTTCTATAAAGGGCTGTATTAATAAGGAGGGTACTTCTAAATCATTATTTTCATTATAACTAATGCGATAGTTAAATTCTTTTCCAAACCGCAGTTTTTCTAATTGTAAATACACGTTCAAAAATTGTAATTCTTTATTTATTGAAATAAAATCTTGGTTAGAATAACTTAAGGCATTACGTATTAACTCTGCAAATAAAACAATAGAATCATAAGTAGCATCTGTATCTTGTTTTAATACTAGATCTTGTATCGAGTTTAAGGCATTAAATATAAAATGTGGATTCATTTGTGAACGCAAAGCTGTTAGATTAATCGCGATGAGTTCTTTTTCTAAGTTTATTTTTTCTAATTGTATAAGGCGTTCTTTTTCTTTTCTATTTAATTTTATTTTATAATATAGTATTATACTTCCTAGAAGTAAAAAAGATATGATTGTCCTAAACCACCATGTTGTCCAGAAAGCTTTTTTTATAGTAAATTTTAACTCTTTTATTTTATACCCTTTTTGGCTACTATTTAAATAAGGTTGTACTTGAAATATGTAATTTCCTGATGGTAAACTGTTATATTTTACTGTACTTACTCCTGCTTCTGTAAGAATCCAATTATTATTTATTCCTTTTAATCGATATTTATATTTTCCATTTTTATCAAATGAAAACCCTGTAACATTGAACCCTATTTTTATCGTATTTTGAGTATGGTTTAAAACATATTCTGGTTTTATCAATGTATCTTTTTCATTAATTTGAAATGTATTAAAGTAAACTTTTGGATTGTATTTTTTAAAAGTTTTCTTCTTGTTTATAGAAAATAAACCTTCATTAGAAGAGAAAAACACTTTATTATTAATAAACTCTATACCAGAGATGTCGTAAGAGGGAATACCTTCTTTTTTTGTAAGCTTTTTAAACTGTAAACTAGTTGTGTTAAACTTTTGAATGCTATTATCTGTAGCAATCCATAAAGTATTTTTATCAGCTTTAATTTTTTCAATATTGTTTGAGGTTAATCCACTTTTAGTAGTGTAATGATTAACTACGGAATTGTTTTTTATAGCAAAAATACCATCTTTAAAAGTACCAACCCAAATAACATCATTAGTTGTTTTTGTTATTGATTTGGTATAAATAAATTTGTTGTTATATTGAATACTTTTGGCATTCCAAGTACTATCATACACCATTAAACCGTCTACATATGAAATATACACCTCTTTCTTTTTTTCATTGTAATAAGATGTATACGTTCTTTTACCCCTAGATATTGTTTTTACTTTACCACGAAAAAAATCCTTTTTAAGCATAATATTTGATTTTTTAAGTAGAGTAGCAGTGTTAGAGCTTGCACCTAATATATTATCATTTACTATAGAGAAACTTTTAACAGATTGATATGTATCTGTTTTAATATATTGATTCTTTTTATAATCAAGCACATAAGAAGTAATATCTTTACTAACTAAAATAATATTATTTGATAGGCATTTAATAGCAGATACTCTATCATTAGTTGGTAGTTTTATAATTTTTGATTTGTAGTTGTTTGTGTTATAAAAACCTAAATTTCCATTTCTAAGTCCAAAAACTAATGTGCTATCATTTAGTTTATCTAAGCTACTAATATTTTTATTTAATATATTACTAGTTTCAATATTAATATTAGGAATAAGATATATTCCATTATTTAATGTTGATAACCAGTAATTATTATCCTTGTCTTTTAATATTTTAGTTACATTTTTATCTTTTAAAAAATGTTTTTTTAATTGAAAGCAGTTTTTAACATATTCATATACCCAAACACCTTTATTAGTACCAAACCATACTTCTTTATTGTTTTCAAAAATAGTATGCGTTCCATATTTATTAATATCTTCAAAACCATTGATAATTTTTATATTCTTTTTTAATGTATTTATTTTAAAAAAAATATTATCAAAACCATTTTCTTGCATTAAAAATAAATCTGTACCACACTTAAAACTAATTGATTTGGTTGGAGGAATTGGTTTTACTTTTTTATTTTTAACCAATAGCTTTCTAGCTAAAAAACTTTTAACTTTATTATTTGCGGTTACCCTAGATATTGAATCAATAGTTTGATAGTAAATAGCATCATTATAACTAAAAGTACCTCCTATATAAGTTTTAGCTTTTATAACAGTTTTTATTTTTTTTGTAATTAAATTAATTTGATAAATATCTGATCTTGTAAATACCCATAAATAGTTTTTTTTAACAAAAAACTTTGCGAGAACTCCTTTTAGCTGCTTATTTAAATCAATAAATAAAGTTAATTTATCTCCTTCGACATAAAAGAATTGTCCAGATATATTATTACACCAAATACGTTTTCTTGGGTCTTGTTGAACACCAAATACTGAGAGTCCCCGTTGTTCTATGTTATTATATTTTTTATACTCTTTGCCAGTGTATTTAAAAAAACCTTTGTCTGCACACAGCCAAATAAAACCTTTATCATCTTCAAAAATATCATAAAATTCTTTATCAGGTAATCCTTCTTTTTCCGTGAGGTGTATTGTTATAGGTTCTTGAGCAAAAACTATAAATGAAACAAAAAAAAGTATACTTAACACAAGCTTTTTTTTAGGCTTATATATATTTTTTGAAATGTTATTTAATTGTTTCTTCAAAATTATTTATTCTATTTCTTGAAATTTTTGCTTTAAGAGTAGTGTGAGTTAAAGTTACAACTAAATCTGTTTTATTTAAGAATTTTACAAAATTTAAGTTAATAATCCATCCTCTATGAGAACGAAAAAAAGAAGGTTCTTTTGAAAGAATTCCTTCAAAATATTTAAGGTTTTTACTTGTAGTAATTTTTTTGTTTTCTTTTAAGTGTATAACGCTATATGCACCACTTGCTTCTATAGAAACAATATTTTTTAAATCAATAATATGCCTATTTCCTAATTCAGGAATTACTATTTTTTTATAATTTTTATCTTTTATCGTTTTTAATAATGACTGATAGTCTATTAATTGATTTTTATGTTCTAATTTTTGTTCTAGTTTTTCAAGAGCTATATTTAACTTATTTCTATCAATTGGTTTAACTAGGTAATCAATAGCATTTAGTTCAAATGCTTTTATGGCATATTGATCGTAAGCAGTTACAAAAATAATTTCGAAGTTTATTTCATCAAAAAAATTTGCTATTTCATAACCTGCATAATTTGGCATTTGAACATCCAAAAATATTACATTGGGTTTTAATATTTTAATTTGCTTAACACCTTGTTCTAAATTATTACAAGTATTGAGAATGTTGATTTTAGAAGAAGATCTTTCTAATAAATTGGTCAGTACATTTCTTGCACTTTCTTCATCATCAATTAGTATTGCTTTAATTTGTGTCATATAAACAAAGATACTAATAGAGTTTTTATTTACTACAATAGACTTTATGAAGATAAAATTGACTTTGCGAGATTAAATAAGATTATTATCTCATATTAATTTTTAATAAAAAAACAAAGTGCCAATGAAAAGAAATAATAATTACTTTCCGATACAAAAATTACCGAAAATGTGACCAAGTATGTCTTTGTCAACATCATATTCACCAGTAATGTTTCCTAAATGGCGTAAACATTCACGGATATCGATAGAAAATAAATCGGTAGAAATTTCTAAATCAATTCCTTGTTGTACAGAAGTAATGGCTTGTAAAGCATTGTTTAAGGCTTCAAAATGACGAGAATTGGTAACAATAGTTTCATTATTACTTAAAGCTCCTGTGTTTACTAAAGAAGTTAATTCGGTTTTAAGTTCGTCGATACCCGTTTTTTGTTTTGCAGAAAGTAAGATTAGATTTTCAATTTCTGATTGTAAAACAGTAGTATCATGGCACGATAACGTATCAATTTTATTTGCGATAACTAACAAACGTTTATTAGGAAAACGTTCTTTAATAGTTTCAATTTCATTTAAAAATTCTTCGCTAGCGTAAGAAAATTTATTAGCATCAATTAAAAAGATAATCAACTGTGCATTTTCTGCTTTTTCATACGCTTTTTTTATACCTATATTCTCTACAACATCTTCTGTTTCACGAATACCAGCAGTATCAATAAATCGAAAAGCAACACCATCAATTATTAATTCATCTTCAATTGCATCTCTTGTAGTACCAGCAATGTCTGAAACAATGGCTTTTTCTTCGTTTAAAAGCGTATTTAATAAAGTAGATTTACCAACATTAGGTTCACCAATAATAGCAACTGGAATTCCATTTTTCATGGCATTTCCAAAGGCAAAAGAATCAATTAATCGTTTTAAAACAAAGGTGATTTTAGTAACTAATTCTTTAAACTTTGTTCTGTCAGCAAATTCTACATCTTCTCCCGAAAAATCTAATTCTAGTTCTATTAAAGCAGCAAAATCTAATAATTGTACTCGAAGTTCTTTTAGTTCATTCGTAATTCCACCACGCATTTGTTGAATAGCCATTTGATGACTAGCCGCAGAGTTTGAGGCTATGACATCGGCTACAGCTTCCGCTTGCGATAAATCCATTTTTCCATTTAAGAATGCGCGCATGGTAAATTCACCATTATCAGCCATTCTACAGCCATTTTTTAAAAACAATTGAATAATTTCTTGCTGAATAAAAACAGATCCATGACAAGAAATTTCAACCACATTTTCACCGGTATAAGAACGTGGGTTTTTAAAAACAGATACCAAAACTTCATCTAAAATAATGTTATCATTTACAATATGCCCTAAATGAATTGTATGTGACTTTTGATTCAATAAAGATTTTGCATTGGTTACCGATTTAAAAAAACTATTAACAATGGTGATAGCATTTTTTCCAGAAAGTCTAATAACAGCAATAGCTCCAACACCTGATGGAGTTGCCATAGCAATAATTGTATCGTTTTGAATCATACTACAAAATTACCTAATATCAATTAAAATATCTCATTTATGATAAAGTAATTTTTGGTCAACAAAAGTAATAAGCTTATTTTTAAATATTTATTTGCGGTAAATCAAAAAAACATGAAATATTTTATTTCTTCTTAATACATACAAAGATTGTATCCGTATGTGAAAAAGAGTTTAGAATTAATTTAGTTTTTATTTTTTAATATATTTCACTAAAATATAGTGTATAAGGCGTTGAAAGATAGCTTTTGTTATTAATTGTAAAAAAGCGTAATTACAAATTTTTTGAATATGCTTTTATTAGAGGGTATTCTTTTTTAAAATATTCTTTAGGAGATTCAGACATAAATAGTTTAAAATCTTTTATAAAATGAGAATGATCATAATAGTTGTACATGTAAATAAGATCGTTGATGGCAATTTTTTTATTTTCGTATTTACGCATTAGTTTTATAAATCGTATTAATCTAATATATTTTCCAGGAGTTAAACCAATAATTTTTTTAAATTTTACCTCTAAAGATTTTTGTGATAATGAAACAATCTTTAATAAATCAGTAACTTGTAACATTCCTTCTTTCTCTAAAATATAATCAATAGCAATGTCAATTCGATTAACATCTTTATCAATATGTAAATCTAATGAATCAATTAAATTGATGATTTTTTGAATTAAAACAGGTATGTCGTTTTCATAATCTAAAAATATAGGATTAAATTGATCAAATATTTTTTTATTTATGAGTTCTAATTGTGGATGTTTATTTGTTAATGAAGCTATATCAATGCCAAATATTTTGTATAGTGCTGTGGGATGTAAGTTAGCGCCAATATTATGACCTTTAAAATTTACTGAAAAGTTGTAGGTAGCATCATATTGACCTAATAGGGTAAGCCCTTTTATATTTGTTGTTTTATTATTATAAATAATGGTCTGTTTATCTCCATATATATACGCAATTGCAGGAAAGCCTGTTGGTATAATTATTGATTGAAAAGGAATTGTTTGAATATTAATACTAAAGAGGTTATTTAAAAGACCTCTAGAGTCTTTTTTGTTAAAAAAAGTATATTCCATCTATTATTTTTATGTAAAAATAATAAGGTTATTGAAATGGTTGTTACCAATATGTGTAATTAAACAAAAATACTTTATAGTTTGTATGAATAATGTAAAAAATCGTAAAAAGTAAATTTCTTATAAAAGAAAAAGCAATCAATTAGTAATTGATTGCTTTTTTATTAATTTAAAGATTATTCTTCTTATTTAAAATCAATAATCCATTTTTTAGCATTTACAAAGGCTTCTAACCAAGGTGAAATTTCATCTTTTCTATTTGATGGATAATTAGCCCAGTTCCATTGAAAAGTAGAACGCTCAATATGAGGCATTGTTACTAAATGTCTTCCGGAATTATCACACATCATTGCGGTGTTAAAATCAGATCCGTTTGGATTATTTGGATATCCTTCATAACCATACTTAGCAACAATGTTATAGTTTTCTTCAGTTTCTGGTAAATTAAACTTTCCTTCACCATGAGAAATCCAAACACCTAATTCACTTCCAGCTAATGAAGATAACATAATAGAGTTGTTTTCTTGTATTTTAACTGAAGTAAATGAACTTTCGTGTTTTTTAGAATCGTTGTGTACTAATTTACCGTGTACTTTATGATCAGGATTTATTAAATCTAATTCCATCCATAATTGTGCCCCATTACAGATACCTACAGATAAAGTATCTTCACGTTTAAAGAAATTATTTAAAGCAGTATTGGCTTTTTCGTTGTATTTAAAAGCACCTGCCCATCCTTTCGCAGAACCTAAAACATCAGAGTTAGAAAAACCACCAACAGCTCCGATAAATTGAATGTCTTCTAAAGTTTCACGACCAGAAATTAAATCGGTCATATGTACATCTTTTACATCAAAACCAGCTAAATACATTGCATTTGCCATTTCTCGTTCAGAATTTGAACCTTTTTCACGGATAATTGCTGCTTTTGGTCTTTTAGTAACCGATCCAACTGTATCAGCTAATTTACCTGTAAAGTGAGTAGGGAAGGTGTATTGTAAAGGTTGTGCTTTATAATTATCAAATCTATCTTTAGCTAAACCATTTGCAGTTTGTTTTTGATCTAATAAATATGACGTTTTATACCAAACATCTCTTATTTGAGCAACATCAAAAGAGAAGTTATCTTCGTTGTTTTTAATGGTTACTTTACCTGAATTATTTGCAGTACCAATAGTAAAGAACTCAATCTTGTTTTCTGATAAAATTGTTTCAACAGAAGCATCAGCTTGAAAAACAATTCCTGAATTTTCAGCAAATAAAACTTTTAAAGAATCTTCTTCGTTCAAGGCTGAAATATCAAAATCAGCTCCTAAATTAATATCAGCAAAACACATTTCTAATAAAGTAGTAATTAATCCACCAGAAGCAACATCGTGTCCAGCAGAAATTTTATCAGCTTTAATTAAATTCTGAATTGTGTTAAAGGTATCTTTTACAAATTTAGCGTTTTTTACATCAGGAGCATCGCTACCAATAGTATTTAAAACTTGATTAAAAGAACTTCCTCCTAATTTAAATTCGTCTTGAGAAATATTAATATAATAGATGTTTTCTCCGTTTTGTTGTAAAACAGGCTCAACAACTTTAGTAATTTCATTACAGTTAGCTGCAGCAGAAATGATAACAGTTCCTGGTGAAATTACTTCGTCATCTTTATATTTTTGTTTCATTGAAAGCGAATCTTTCCCGGTAGGAACATTGATTCCTAAATCAATAGAAAACTCAGAAATAGCTTTAACTGCTTTGTATAAACGAGCATCTTCACCTTCGTTTTTACAAGGCCACATCCAGTTTGCTGATAAAGAAACTGATGCTAAATTATCTTTTAAAGGTGCCCAAATAATATTTGTTAACGATTCGGTAATTGAATTTCTACTTCCTGCTTCTGGGTGAATTAAACCCGAAATAGGCGAGTGCCCAATTGAAGTAGCAATACCTTCTTTTCCGTTATAATCTAATGCCATAACTCCAACATTATTTAACGGAATTTGTAACGATCCAACACATTGTTGTTTAGCAACTTTACCACCAACACAACGGTCTACTTTATTGGTTAACCAATCTTTACAAGCAACAGCTTCTAACTGTAAAACTTGTTCTAAATAGATTTGTAAATTTTTAGTTTTATATCTTGAATTTTTGTAATTTCTTACAACTGTTTTATCGGTTAGAACAGTTTTAGGAGAAGAACCAAACATATCTTCTAAAGCTAAATCCATTGGTTTATCACCTTTAGTTTCAGATTCAAAAGTAAAGCGATCATTTCCTGTAACATCACCAACTCTATACATTGGCGAACGCTCACGCTCAGCAATTTTTTGTAAAGTATGAATGTGTTTATCAGCAATTACTAATCCCATTCTTTCTTGAGATTCATTTCCGATAACCTCTTTAGCAGATAAAGTAGGATCACCAACAGGTAATTTATCTAGATTGATTTTACCACCAGTATCTTCAACTAATTCTGACAAACAATTTAAATGCCCACCAGCACCATGGTCGTGAATAGAAACAATAAAGTTTTCATCACTTTCAACCATTCCACGAACAGCGTTTGCTGCACGTTTTTGCATTTCTGGATTAGAACGTTGTACTGCGTTTAATTCGATACCCGAAGCAAATTCACCAGTATCAGCTGATGAAACTGCGGCACCACCCATTCCAATTCTATAGTTTTCACCACCAAGAATAACGATTTTATCGCCTTCTTGTGGCGTATCTTTTAATGCTTGGTCTGCTTTACCATAACCAATACCACCAGCTTGCATGATTACTTTGTCAAAACCTAATTTTCTAGGTTTTGCATCACTAGAAGCTGCATTTTCTTCGTGTTCAAAAGTTAAAACAGAACCTGTAATTAAAGGTTGTCCGAATTTATTACCAAAGTCAGAAGCTCCGTTTGATGCTTTTATTAAAATATCCATCGGAGTCTGGTATAGCCAATCTCTAGCTTCAAATTTTTGTTCCCAAAGTCTATCTTTTTCTAATCTAGAATAAGAAGTCATATATACGGCTGTTCCTGCTAAGGGTAAAGATCCTTTACCACCAGCTAACCTATCACGAATTTCTCCTCCAGATCCTGTTGCCGCACCATTAAAAGGCTCAACAGTTGTAGGGAAGTTATGAGTTTCAGCCTTTAATGATATTACAGATTCGTATTCTTTTGTTTGGTAAAAATCAGGTTTATCAGCACTTTTAGGGGCAAATTGTTCTACTTTAGGTCCTTTAACAAAAGCAACATTATCTTTATATGCTGAAACAATATCGTTTGGATGTTGTTTTGATGTTTCTTTAATTAGCTTAAATAGGGAAGTAGGCATTTCTTCTCCATCGATAACAAAAGTTCCATTAAATATTTTATGGCGGCAGTGTTCAGAATTTACTTGGCTAAATCCAAATACTTCAGAATCGGTTAGTTTTCTACCTATTTTAGTAGCAACACTTTCTAAATATTCAACTTCTTCATCGCTTAAAGCCAAACCTTCTTGTTGATTATATGCTGCGATATCTTCAATATTTAAAATAGGTTCAGGCTGAATATCAATAGTGAAAATCTCTTGATTTAGACTGTTGTATTTTTGAGAAATCATTGGGTCGAAAGAAGAAAAATCTTCAGAAACAGTTTCAAACTCTTCTATTCTGATAATATCAGAAATACCCATGTTTTGTGTTATTTCTACAGCATTTGTACTCCAAGGAGTAATCATTGCTGCTCTTGGGCCAATAAAAAAGACGTCTAAAGACGTCGCATTTATTTTAGGTTGGTTGCCAAATAACCAGGTAAGTTTTGAAATAGTTTCGGTAGATAATTCTTTTGTTGTCTGAACAGCAAATACTTTACTGTTTACGTTTCCAAAGAAATGAATCATTATGTTGTTGTGTTAGTGTTGTTTTATAGGGGGTAAATTTACTTATTTTGAATGAAATATCGGCATAAAAAAAGCAGCAATTTTGCTGCTTTTTTTTAATTATTATCTTCAGGAATTTTATTTATTTCTATTTTTCCTTTTTTCTGGGCTTTGTAATTTTCATAACAGTTTAAAACGGCTTCAATAATTTGGAGGTCACTTGCCTTTTTTATAAAATATTCAGAATAATTACAGTCAGATAGTAACTTAGTTAATTCTTGTCTATCCATTTCTAAGTATTCCATCATTACTTCTCTGTCAAATTTACCCGCTAGCATTTTACGTAAATCATCTTCCTTTTTTAACTTTTTAAGCTTTTTAAGTTGCTTAGGTTTTTTGCCAAATAAGTTATAAACTACATCTACAGGATTAAAAATTTTATCAACAATTGAGGTTCTTTTTTGGGGTTTACCAACTTCATAAGTTTGTGGTAATCCGTTAATATGAATTCTTGTAAAACGATCTTTAGGCACCTGTTTAACATCAACCTCTAAAACACCTATTAATTTTGTTGACTTAATAACAATTTCTTTAACATCTTCAGGTTTTTCTTCTAAAGATATAATAACCTCATTTCCTTTTAAAAGATCGTTAGTTACTTTTAATTTTATAGATGAAAACCCTATAAATGAAACTAGAACAGTATCGTTGACTTTTGATGTTAATTCAAAAACTCCATCTTCATTGGTAATTGTACCTGTAACAGAGTTTAAGTTTAAAATATGTGCAGCACTTAAAGGTTTTTTGTTGTCAGCTCTAATAACTTGTCCTTTTAGTTTTTGATTTTGAGCATACCCTAAAACAGTTATGAATAGAAATATAATGAGAGATAAATGTTTTTTTTTCATAATGTAAAAGTAGTAATTATTAAACTGCTATTAGTTAATAAAAATGTAAAAAGATGTTTAGAATAGCAATAATGAACAATAAAGAAATCTAGTTTTTAACAAGATTATTTTTTAAATAGTGCACGTAACAGGAGTTGAACCTGCACGTTCTTACGAACACAAGCCCCTCAAGCCTGCGCGTCTACCAATTCCGCCATACGTGCATAAATAAAAAAAAGCTAAGCAGATTGCTTAGCTTTTCGTGACCGGGCTGGGGCTCGAACCCAGGACCCTCTCCTTAAAAGGGAGATGCTCTACCAACTGAGCTACCAGGTCATTGCTTCTTTCTGAAAGCGGTTGCAAATATACAACAGTTCTTTAAATCTAAAAAACTTTTTTGTAATATTTTTTATTGATATTTGTAATCGTTTAATTATTAGTTTATGAAAATAGTATTGGTAGGGTATATGGCTAGTGGAAAATCTACAATTGGTAGATTATTATCACAAAAAGTGAACTTTTCTTTTATTGATTTAGATGATTACATTGAAAAAAAGGAAAAAATGACGGTATCTGAAATCTTTGAAAAGAAAGGTGAAATTTATTTTAGAAAAAAAGAACATTTATATTTAAAAGAACTAATGGTGTTAGATATGGATATTATTTTATCATTAGGAGGAGGAACTCCTTGCTATGCTGGTAATATGGATATAATTACAGAATCGAATAACACGAATGCTATATATTTAAAAACAAGTATTGCTACGATAGTTGAAAGATTGAAAAATGAAAAAAACCAAAGACCTTTAGTAGCTCGATTAAAAGAAGATGAATTAGTTGAATTTGTTGCCAAACACTTATTTGAAAGAAGTTACTTTTATAACAAATCAACACATAAATTAACCGTTGATAATAAAAATATTAATGAAATCGTTAATGAATTAATAAAAATATTAGGTTAAATAAACAACTGTTTCGTTATTTTTAAATTCTACAGTTACATGTTCTTTAATAGATGTAGAAAGTGAAATTCCTTTAAAATCTGCTTTTACAGGATATTTTTTATGATTTCTATTAACCAATACAGCAGTTTTAAATCGTTTTAAAGGAACGTCTAAAAAATGTTTGATAGCATAAATTAATGTAGTTCCCGAATTTAAAACATCATCAACCAAAACTAACGATTTATTTTCATATTCATTAACATTTAAAGATGTTGTGATTGATTTTATAGGATTTTTTTTGTCAATTAAAATTTTACATATTTTGATTTTTAAGGAAGAAATTTCTGATAAAATTTCAATTACTTTTTCAGCAAAAATGTATCCATTATCAGCAATTCCCGCAATTATAATTTCTTTTTCATCACTATTACTTTCGTAAATTTGAAAAGCAATACGACGAATTTTTTGTTCAACTTGTAAATTATTTAATATAATAGTATCTGAAACAGTCATTATTTTTATTTTTTTTTGATAAAGGTATTACAAATTAAGATTATTTTCTTCAAAATCACCACTATAATCATCAATATCTCGACGATCTTTTTTGGTAGGTCTTCCTGCTCCTTTTTTTCGGTAATAATCTTTTGAGTATTTCAATAGTTCAGTCCTTTCAAATTCTTCTTTTGGAGTTAGATCTTTTCTATATAAATCAACTAATTTTGCACCTACCCGGTTAGGTGGTATGTCTAAAACTTTTATTTTATAGTTAATTTGATTCTTTCTAATCGTTATTTCTTCATTCCCAAAAATATCCTTTGAGGGTTTTAAGTTTGAGCCATCAATTTTAACATGCCCTTTTTTACAAGCTTCAGTAGCTATGCTACGTGTTTTAAATAAACGAATACACCATAAATATTTATCGATTCTCATATAAAAAGTTAAAATTTATCTTTTAGTTTTTTACAAAGGTATAAAAATGGTAAATTGCGCGTTAAAATTTCGATATTAAATGATAAAATTTAAACATTTATTTTATACTATAGCAATAGCTACTATTTTATATTCTTGCGGAAGCGATAATAACAACAATACTGTAGATAACTTTGATCATGCTGCTCAAGCTCCTATTGATAATGATTCAATAGTGAATTTTTTGAAAAACAATTACTATGATACCGATAAAGATTCTGTTAAAGTAATTGATGCTGGTCAAACACCATCACTATGGGAAGAAAGAGAAGGAAATGAAGGAGGTGTTGATGTTAAACTTTATATAAAAGATGTTAAAGATAATGATGTAGATTATAAATTATATTATTATTTAAAAAAACAAGGTATTCCTGATGTTGATAAAGGCTATCCAAAAATGATGGATTCTGTATATGTAAAATATAAAGGGCAAATTATAATAAAAAAGGATAGTTTAAGTGTTGATTTTGAAAAAAATACCGCATGGTTTTCTTTAATTCAAGTGATTAAGGGATGGACATATGGTTTTCCTCATTTTAAAGGAGGTAATAATATAACATCTAATGGGCCGATAACATATGACAAAGGAGGTAAAGGAATCTTATTTATACCATCGGGTTTAGCATATAAAAATAGCGGTACGTTAAGTATTGCTGGTAATTCAAACTTAATGTTTACGTTTGAGTTATGGGATTTTGTTAAAGACACTGATGATGATCAAGATAATGTACCTTCTTACTCTGAAGATATTGATGGTGACGGAGATCCGAGAAATGATGATACCAATGGAAATAGAATACCTAACTATTTAGATACAGATGATGATGGAGATGGAGTTTTAACTAAAGATGAAGATGCAAACGGTGATGGTGATCCTAGAAATGATTTTAGCGACCCAAATAAACCTACTATTCCTGATTATTTGAATAGAGATATTAGAAAATAAAATATTTTAAGCATAAAAAAATCCGAAGTTTTGGCTTCGGATTTTTTTATGCTTAATTTTTAGTAGGATTAAAATCTATATGATAAACCAATAATAATTTGATTTACTCTAGTATCAAAAGTTGTTTTGTTTGATACGCCAAGAACATCTCTTGTAAAGTTAGATTCTGTATCAGAAAAGGCTCTTTCCCAACGAGCATCTATTCCTATTTTACCTATATCAATACCAAAACCTAATTGCATTCCTAGGGTAAAGCCATCCGATTTTACATCTTTAAGATCACTAATGCTAAAGTCTCCATCTATGACATACTGAAAAGTTGGTCCAGCAAAAATGCGCCCCATACCGAATACCTTTTTACCTAATAGTACAGGCACGTCTATTTTTCTAAATTCATAGCTTGTAACTACATTTTTTACAACAATTCCACCAATTCCAGAAGTTTGTGTTTTATATGTAACATCATTATTTAATTGAGTGTACACGAGTTCAGGTTGAATGTACAAACCAATAACAGGTATTTTTATTCTAGTCCATATACCAGCGTGAAAACCTGTTTTACTTTTTGCTCCACTAAAAATGTCACTACTTACGTTTGTAATAGATTTCGAATTATAATTTACCCCTCCTTTAATACCAAATTGTATTTGACTTTGACTCAATGGAACTCCTCCTATAAAAAGAAGTGTTAATAAAATTATTTTTTTCATTATATCTTATTTTAGACTACTATTAAAAACTTACTTTTTGTTAATTTATTGAGTGTTTAGCAAAAAAAAAGCATCATTTTTAAGTCAAAATGATGCTTTTTTTTATTTTTAAGTAAAATTATTTTCTTGAAATAACTTTTTCTACGGCTTTAATAATCGCCTTATCATTTAATTCATATTTTTCCATAAGTTGAGCTGGTGTTGCAGACTCTCCAAAACTGTCATTAACAGCTACAAATTCTTGAGGAGTAGGAGTGTTTGTTGCTAAACAACGAGCAACGCTTTCACCTAAACCTCCAAATTTATTATGCTCTTCAGCAGTTACTATACAGCCTGTTTTTGCTATAGATTTTAAGATGATATCTTCATCTAAAGGTTTAATGGTATGAATGTTTATTACTTCAGCAGTTATTCCTTTAGTTTCTAATTGTTCAGCAGCCTGTAAAGCTTCCCAAACTAAATGCCCTGTTGCCACAATTGTCACATCATTTCCTTCTGTAAGTTTTATTCCTTTACCTATCTCAAAAGGTTCATCAGTCATAAAAACTGGTACTTTTGGTCTACCAAAACGTAAATATACAGGTCCATCATAATCAGCGATAGCTAATGTTGCTGCTTTGGTTTGGCTGTAGTCACAAGTGTTTATTACTGTCATGCCCGGCAACATTTTCATCAATCCAATATCTTCTAAAATTTGATGAGTAGCCCCGTCTTCACCAAGAGTTAATCCTGCATGAGATGCACAAATTTTAACATTTTTGTCTGAATAGGCTACTGATTGACGAATTTGATCGTATACACGACCTGTAGAGAAGTTTGCAAAAGTTCCTGTAAATGGAATTTTACCTCCAATAGTTAAACCAGCAGCAATACCAATCATATTTGCTTCAGCAATTCCTATTTGAAAGAAACGTTCGGGATGATTGTTTTTAAAATCTCCCATTTTTAAAGAACCTGTTAAATCTGCACATAATGCTACTACATTAGAGTTGGTTTTTCCTAATTCAGTTAAACCATCACCAAATCCAGATCTAGTGTCTTTTTTTTCGGTATACGTGTATTTTTTCATTAGTATTTGTTGTGTGTTGTAAGTGTCAAAAATAATCTTTTATAAAAAAACAACGTTACAATTTTAGTAATTCTTTATAAAGTTTATGAACAGGGAAGCCCATAACGTTAAAATAACTACCTTCTATTTCGGTTATTCCTATCTTTCCAATCCATTCTTGAATTCCATAAGCTCCTGCCTTGTCAAAAGGTTTGTAGTTGTTTACGTAATAATCAATTTCAGAATTGGTTAGTTTTTTAAAGGTAACTGTTGTAGTATCATTAAAAACTTTTTGAAAATTTTTACTTGATATACAAACAGATGTAATTACTTTATGTGTTTTTTCAGATAATTCATTTAACATTTTAAAAGCCTCATCATAATTTTTAGGTTTACCAAGTGCTTTATTATTAGACCAAACAATCGTGTCTGAAGTAATTAATAAATCTTTAGCAGTTAACTCATCTTTAAATGGTTTGGATTTTAAAATAGCAAGAAAATCGGTTATTTCTGATTTTTTTAAATTGTTTGGGTAAATTTCTTCAATTTCCTTTGTTTTTATAATAAAAGGAATGTTTAAGTCTTTTATAAGTTCTTGTCTCCTTGGTGAATTTGAGGCTAGAATTACGTTGTAATTAATCAATTTTTCAGATAACATATTTAAAGTAGTAAGCTATAGCAATAACACCCATGATACCGAAAGCATGAAGTGCTTTCATTTTTTTAAGTAACGATCTATAACTTTTATTAGTGGTTGCTTTTGTTAATAAATACATTGTATACACTTGAGGTAACAAATTTGAAAGTACTATTGTAATAAAAAGGTATTTTGATTTTTTAAGACTAAAAGCTAGAAATAAAATTAAAATAGCTGAAAAAAACATCATACTTAATATAACTGATTTAGCTCTTTTTCTACCCAAAAGAATAGACATTGTCTTTCGTTTGTTTAAGTTATCTTCATTTATAGTTGTAATACCTTTAATAGTTTCTTCAATTAAGGTGCTTATAAATGATAATAATAGATAAACCATTGTAATAAACTGAAGTTTAAAAAAAATATTCCATTGATTTGTTGTCAAATTAATAGGAGTATCAATAGCCCAAACACATAGTATTGTAAAAGGAAGAAGGAAAGATTTAATTAGATGACTTAAAAAAGAGTTTTTTTCAGTATATTTTGAAAAAACTATAGCTGTAATAGCACAAAAAAGAAAAAGAAAAGAAAAGTATGGTTTTTGAATTTTAAAAGATAAACATACACCAGATAAAAAACCTAAAACAAGACATAAAGAAGAAATTATTTTTAAGTTTTGTGAATTTATGCTAATTTTATTATGATAATAATGTTTTAGAATATAGATGCTTATGTAAAAAAGCATACATGAAAATGTAAATATTGTTATGTCAACAAAAGACAATGTTGTTTCAAAACCAAAACCATATAAAAAACAATATTTTACTAAAAAAATAATAAAAGAAAAATATAAAAGCCTTTTCCATTCAATAACGTTAAAAAAGATTTCTAAAATTTTCATTACTAATTGAAATCTTTTTTAATTCTAGCTAAATCCCTTTTGTTATCTCTATCTTTCATAGTTTCACGCTTGTCATGCGTTTTCTTTCCTTTAGCTAAAGCAATATCTAATTTAGCCCAACCATCTTTATTAATAAAAAGTTTAAGTGGCACAATAGTACTCCCTTTAGCTTCAACTTCTCTTTCTAGTTTTTTTAACTCACGCTTATTTAATAATAAACGACGTTCACTTGTAGTTTTATGGTTAAAATGGTTTCCAAAGGCATACTCTTCAATATACATATTGATGATAAAAAGTTCTCCTTGATCATTAAATTCACAAAAACTTTCGGTTATTCGAGCTTTGCTAAGTCTTATTGATTTTATTTCTGTACCAGTAAGTTGTATACCAGCCGTATATTTATCTAAAATCTCGTATTCGTAACGAGCTTTCTTATTTTGTATGTTTATGTTTTTTTGCATATGTAATAAACAAATATACTCATATAATTTTTCAGCTAAAAAGAAATAGTATACTATGTTTTAAAAAATTATTTTTTGGTATAAAATAATGTAACATTGGTAATAATTAAACTAAAAACACTTTATTTTTATTAACATAATATTATAAGGATTGATGTTAATATTCTTGTAATTTTGAATTTCAAATTTGAAATAAAATAATATGCGATATCTAATATTAATGTTACTTTTTGTAGTTTCCTGTAAACCTGAAAAAGAAAAACTTACTGTTCAACAAATTGTTGACAAATCTATTCAATATTCTAATTTAGATAAAATTAAAGATGCAACACTCTCTTTTAATTTTCGAAATAATAATTATACAGCAAAAAGAAAAAAAGGGGAATTTGAATTTACAAAAACTACGGTAAAAGACTCGGTGGTTACAAAAGATCTTTTATCAAACAGTAATTTTCAACGATTTGTAAATGATAGTTTGGTCTCGTTATCTGAAAAAAAAGAAAATATTTATCGTAATTCTGTAAACTCAGTACACTATTTTTCAATTTTACCTTTAGGTTTAAACGATAATGCTGTTCATAAAAAACTATTAGAATCGGTAATTATAAAAGGAAAAGAATATTATAAAATACAAGTAACTTTTTCTGAAGATGGTGGAGGGGATGATTTTGATGATGTTTTTATTTATTGGTTTAATAAAGAAACTTTTTATTTAGAGTATTTAGCCTATAAATATCATACTAACGGCGGCGGTGTTCGTTTTAGAGATGTTAAAAAAGAAAACTTAGTGAACGGAATTCGTTTTGTAGATTATAATAACTATAAGCCTATGGATAAAAATATAGATTTTAATACTATAGATAAATTATATGAAGAAGGTAAGTTAAAAAAGTTATCAGAAATTGTGTTAGAAAACATCAAGATTAAATTTTAAAAAAAAAACAAAAATCAGGCTAAAAGTTAATCAATTTTTAGCCTTTTTACTTGGGTGTTATTTTTATCAAGTGAAGTTTTAAAAGAAATCATAAATAAACTAGCATTATCGTTGTCATCCATTTGTTTGTATATTTCTGATTTTAATATTTTATTAGCAAAAGCTGGTGTGGTGTTACTATGTCCAACAATTAAAACAGTTTTACCTAAGGTGTTTTTTTGAAAATCATCATTAAACATACTACTAGGATCGTAACTTAAAATCTTTAAATTTTTACTTTTTGCTGTCGGAGTAGCAGTTTGCTGAGTTCGGTTATAATTGGTTGAATACACAGCGTCTAAATCAATATCTTTAAAATAATTCTTCCAGTTCTCAGCGCGTTTTAATCCTATTTTATTCAAATTTGGATTTCTGTTTGTTGCATCGCTTCTGTCTTTTTCTGCATGACGAATTAAGTAGTAAGTTGTAGTTGTTTCTTTAAAATTACAAGAACCAAACACTGAAAGTGCTAAAAACAAAAGGAAAATATATTTTTTCATAATAAATGTTTATAAGAGCGAATATACTTAAAAAACAAAAAGCGATGCTTTTAAACATCGCTTTGAATCAACTATAAAACTAACTTCTAATTTTCTATTAAATCAGATTGATTTCTGAAAACTAGTTTATTATCAAAAGCATCTAATAAAATAATACTATCTGTTGATATAGTTCCTGCTAAAATTTCTTTAGATAATTGGTTTAACACTTCCTTTTGAATAACACGCTTTACTGGTCGTGCACCAAATTCTGGTTGATAGCCTTTTACGGCTAAATAAGCAACAGCTTCGTCCGTAGCATCAAAAGTGATGTTTTGCTCAGCAATCATTCTTTTAACATTATTTAATTGAATTTTTACAATTTGTTTAATGTTCTTTTCTGACAATGGGGTAAACAAGGTGATGTCATCAATTCGGTTAATAAATTCAGGACGTACGGTTTGTTTTAGTAAACCTAAAACTTCAGTTTTAGCAAGTTCCATAGTGGTGTCAATATCACCTTTTAAATTATCGAATTTTTCTTGAATTATATGGCTCCCCATGTTAGATGTCATAATAATTATGGCGTTTTTAAAATCAGCAACACGACCTTTATTATCAGTTAATCTACCTTCATCTAATACTTGTAATAAGATGTTAAAAGTATCGGGATGCGCTTTTTCTATTTCATCTAATAAAATAACAGAATAAGGTTTTCTACGAACAGCTTCTGTTAATTGCCCTCCTTCATCATAACCAACATAACCAGGAGGCGCTCCAACTAATCTGCTTACTGAATGACGCTCTTGATATTCACTCATATCAATACGAGTCATGGCGTTTTCATCATCAAATAAATAATCGGCTAGTGCCTTTGCCAATTCTGTTTTACCAACACCTGTAGTTCCTAAAAACAAGAAACTTCCGATTGGTTTATTAGGGTTTTGCAATCCTGACCTAGAACGGCGTACAGCATCAGCAACAGCTTCAATTGCCTCTTCTTGTCCTACGACCCTTTTGTGTAATTCGTCTTCTAATTTTAATAATTTTTCACGTTCTGATTGTAACATCTTTGTTACTGGTACACCAGTCCATTTAGCAACAACTTCAGCTATATTATCATAAGTAACCTCTTCTTTAATCAAGGCATTTTCGCTTTGGTTTGCTAAAATTTCTTGTTGTTTTTCAAGTAATTCTTGCGCTTCCTTTATTTTTCCATAGCGTAACTCAGCAACTTTACCATAATCACCATTTCGTTCTGCTTTATCAGCTTCTAGTTTGTAGTTTTCAATATCCGTTTTTAATTGCTGAATGGTATCTACAACTGCTTTTTCTGACTGCCATTTTGCGTTAATATCATTACGTTCTTCTTTAAAATTAGCTAAATCGGCATTTAATGATTTTAATTTAGTTTCGTCATTTTCACGTTTTATAGCTTCAATTTCAATCTCTAATTGCATTATTTTACGATCTAAAACATCTAATTCTTCTGGTTTCGAATTGATTTCCATTCGTAATTTTGCAGCAGCTTCATCCATTAAATCGATAGCTTTATCTGGTAAAAACCGATTGGTAATATAACGTTGCGATAATTCTACTGCACCAATAATAGCTTCATCTTTAATACGTACTTTATGGTGTGTTTCATATTTGTCTTTAATTCCTCGAAGAATAGAAATAGCACTTTCAGTATCAGGTTCATCAACGATAACTTTTTGAAAACGACGTTCTAAAGCCTTATCTTTTTCAAAATATTTTTGATACTCATCTAAGGTTGTAGCACCAATAGCACGTAATTCACCTCGCGCCAAAGCGGGTTTTAATATATTGGCAGCATCCATAGCTCCTTGTCCGCCACCAGCACCAACTAAAGTGTGAATTTCATCAATAAATAACACAATATCTCCTTCAGATGTAGTTACTTCTTTAACAACTGCTTTTAAGCGTTCTTCAAATTCACCCTTAAATTTAGCCCCAGCAATTAAGGCTCCCATATCTAACGAGTAAATAATTTTATCTTTTAAATTTTCAGGAACATCACCACGAATAATTCTATGCGCTAAACCTTCAGCAATGGCGGTTTTACCTGTTCCGGGTTCACCAACTAAAATGGGGTTGTTTTTTGTTCTACGAGATAAAATTTGGAGTAATCGACGAATTTCTTCATCACGACCAATTACGGGGTCTAATTTTCCGTCTTGTGCTAATTTATTTAAATTATTAGCATATTTATTTAAAGAGTTATAGGTTTCTTCGGCACTTTGAGAGGTAACTCTTTCGCCTTTTCGTAACTCATCAATAGCTAATTTTAAATTTTTTTCGCTAACACCTTGGTCTTTTAAAACCTGTGCTATTTGACTTTTCGATTTGAAAATTGCTAAAATTAAATGTTCAATAGAAACGTACTCATCATCCATTTTTTTAGCAATAATACTTGCTTCGTTTAATGTTTTGTTAGTTTCTCTAGAAAGCATTAATTCGCCCCCCGTAACTTTAGAAAAACTTTCTAGTTGTTTTTCTAAAATTTGTTGAATCACTTCAACATTAAGGTTAAGTTTCTTTAAAATAAAAGGAAGTACATTTTCATCAACAATAAATAAAGCTTTAAAAATATGCTCATTTTCTATTTGTTGATTTCCATTGCTTTGCGCTAATTGTTGCGCTTGTTGAATGGTTTCTTGTGATTTTATTGTATAATTGTTAAAATTCATTGTTTTTAGTGTTTATCTTTTCCAAACAATCAAAGTCAAAAGTAATACCATTAAATAAATTCAACTTATTGATGACAAAATGTCTTTAAAGTTAGTGTTTTACTGACTTTTTGACTTATTGTAAGGTTTCACTATCATACATCGACATATATTAAAAATAGATTTAATGGGTATATTTAATTCAATATTTGGAAATAAAGAACAAGAAGAAAAAAAGGAAGAATCTTTTATTAATTGGATTCCATTAACTTCTTTAGAACAATTAAAAAAGATAAAAGAGCAATCTAAAAATGAGGCTGTAGCAATTTTTAAACATTCTACCCGATGTGGAATTAGTAGCATGGTAATTAAACGTTTTGTAAGTAGTTTTGATGAAAGTTTAAAAGACTTTAAAGTATACTATCTTGATTTACTTTCTTATCGAGATATCTCAGATGAAATAGGGTATGAGTTTCAGGTTTTGCATCAATCACCACAATTATTAGTAATTAAAAATAGTACTGTTGTGGCACATGCTTCTCATTATGAGATTGCTCGAATCGATTTAAGAGAATTCTAAAAAAGTCACGGATTTTAGCCAATTTTACTTAAATACGTCGTATTTTTGCTTACTACAAAAAAGTATAAAATTGAGCGACGAAATCACAACAACACAAGAAACGAAAGGGAAAAATTTATACGATTATCAGAAAGAAGCACTTTTTAAAATTTTTAAAAGTTTTGAAAATGCTCCTGAGAATTATCATTTATTATATCAATTACCAACGGGAGGAGGTAAAACAGTAATTTTTTCTGAAATTACCCGTCAATACATCAAACATTACCAAAAAAAGGTGTTAATAATGACACACCGAATTGAGTTATGTAAACAAACTGCTAAAATGTTAGGCGAGTTTGGTGTAGAAAATAAAATTATTGATAGCAAAGCTAGTTTAGATGATCAAGGGCAATACGACTGTTTTGTAGCCATGGTTGAAACACTTAACAATCGTTTAAATGACGATATGTTAGATATTTCTGATGTTGGTTTAGTTATCATAGATGAGGCACATTACAATTCATTTACAAAATTATTTAAGTTTTTTGATAAATCGTTTGTACTTGGGGTTACAGCAACTCCGTTGAGTTCGAATATTAAATTACCAATGAAAGACAATTATGATGATTTAATTGCAGGTGAAAGTATTGGAACTTTAATTCAGAATGAATATTTAGCAAGAGCAAATGTTTTTTCATATAATGTTGGTTTAACGTCTTTAGAAATTGGAGCAAATGGAGATTATACCGTAAAGTCTTCTGAAGATTTATATACAAATACCGATATGTTATCTAAGCTTTTACAAGCTTATGAAGAACGAGCAAAAGGAACTAAAACTTTAATTTTTAATAACGGAATTAATACGTCATTGCATGTATATGATACCTTTAAAAGAGCAGGTTATCCAATAGCACATTTAGATAATACAAACACTAAAAAAGAACGTGATTTTATCTTAAAGTGGTTTCATAAAACTCCCAATGCTATTATTACTTCGGTTAGTATTTTAACAACTGGTTTTGATGAACCTTCAGTGAAATCAATCATATTAAATAGAGCAACAAAATCATTAACCTTATACTATCAAATGATTGGTAGAGGGTCGCGTGTTTTACCAGGGAAATCTGAATTTAATGTAATTGATTTAGGAAATAATTTTCATCGTTTTGGCCCTTGGGGAGCTGATTTAGATTGGCATAAAATGTTTAGAGCACCTAATTTTTATTTAGATAATTTATTGTCTGATGAAGAAATAGAAAACGACTTTAGATATGAATTGCCAGCAGATGTAAAAGAAGAGTTTTCAAAATCAGAAGATTTATATTTTGATGTTAAAAAAGTATATATTGATACAATTCAAGCAGGACAATCGTCAAAAAAAGTATTAGAAAAGTCAATCGTGCACCATGCAAAAATTTGTATTGAAAATAGTGAAGATGTTTTTGATGCGCTTATTTTAGCTAAAAAATTAGGTGGTGAAATAGATGACAGAATACATAGGTATTCTAAATGTATTTGTAAAAGCACTCATAATTTTATTGATTGGTTACAAGATGATTATCGTAAAAAATTGAATTCATATTTACGCGCTAATTTTGATGAAGTTTATGAACAAATTCATGGGCATCCACCGCCAGAAGAAGAATAAAACAATTATTTAATAAATATTAAACCTCCTATATATTAAATTCAATACTAGGAGATTTGAAACGAAACTATTAAAAATCAGTAGCTACCTAGTTACTGATTTTTTTATTTACAGGTGAAATACTATTTGTTATTAGTGTCTTTTTCAGCAGCGATTTTAAAATGCGTAAAATCTCCTTCAATATTTTTTTTCTTTACTTTTAATTAAGTGTTAACAACTGTTGTTGTAAATCAGTTTTTATCTAGATTAATAGTGTTGTGATTTGTAAAGATAGACGTGCTAATTTTTTTTAAAATAGCTTAAATAATTGATAGTATTTTTAATTTTAACGCTTTTGTTTTGAGTTAGATAGCTTGTTTTATAAAGTCTTCGTATTCGTAAAAAAACAACTCAAATTGGGTCATCGTTGCTACATAAAATTCGTAGCAATCACGCCATGTATTTTTATTATGGATGCTAAATTTTTTATCAAAAGGAACATATATACGACGGATAATTTTACGATTATCAAGCTCAAAGTTATCATGGTAAATAACTTCAGGTAAATATTCGGTTTCTAATATTTTTTTTAAAGAAAGTAACTGGTCGTATAATAATATGTTAGCATCTTCATCAATATGCTCAAAATCTAAGCAAACAGATGCTTTTTTACGATCTGCCTGAAATTTAAAAGCAAATCCTTTTATTTTAGTATTGTATAACAACCATTTTCGTGGAAATGATTTACCAAAACTAGTCCAAAACTCTTTACGTAATTGTGCTGATTCTTGTTTACTAAACATTATCCGTGTACTTTAGCAGCCGTTCCTCTATTTCTCATCATTTCTGCTTCAAAAGCAACCAAATCATCCCATTTTTTATCTACAATTTCTCTATCTTGATATTTACGAGCAAAACCCAAAAAAACGGTATAATGATTAGCTTCTGATATCATTAAATCTTTATAGAATTTAGACAATTCTTCATCTTCCATATTTTCAGAAAAAACTTTAAAACGTTCACAACTTCTCGCTTCAATTAAAGCAGCAATTAATAAACGTTGCACCAAAGCATTGGTTCTATCTTTAGTTTTTTTGAAAAATTTTTGTAATTGAATAGCATAGTCATTTTTTTGCTCTCTTCCTAAAACCATTCCGCGTTTTACCATAAAGTCATGTACCATTTTAAAATGTTCCATTTCTTCAATGGCAATTTCGCTCATACTTTGTACAAGCTCTGTTTCTTCAGAGTAATTTATAATTATAGATACTGCATTTGAAGCCGCTTTTTGCTCTAAAAAAGCATGATCGGTTAATATCTGTTGCAAATTATCTTTGGCTATATCTGCCCAAGAGGTTTTAGTTTCAAATTGTAATCCTAACATATTCTAAATTCATTTATCGTTTGCAAAACTAAGGATTATTACATTTAAGAAACTAATAGTAACCTTATTTTTTAGTTTAAATAGCTGCTATTTTATTTTTTATAGAATTGATTCTTAAAATAGTAAGAAAAAAATATAAAAATGGTAACTTTGAAGTACTTCAAAAAATATTTTGCTATGAAAAAAAATATAAAATTAATTGTTTTATTGATACTGGTATTTGTTGCTAATGCTTGTAAAAAAAATACAGAATTAGAGAAAGATATAAATGCATATAACGAATATATTGCTGTTTTTCCAGAAAAAATGGTTTCTGTTACTTCAAAACTTGATTTTTTTTTAAAGAAAAAAATTAATGCGACTGTAACTAATGATGTGATAACAATTAAACCAAGTGTAAAAGGAAATGTAACATTAGATAATAATGTTATTTCTTTTGTGCCTAGTGAAAAATTGGAGAGTAATCAAGAATATAAAATTACACTTCATTTAGCTAAATTGTATGCTAATATTGATCCTGCTTTAAAAGATTTTACAATTAATGTAAAAACAAAAGAGTTGTTGTTTAATATAGCTTTACAAGCTCCAAAAGTATATACTAAAGATTGGTATTTTGTTGAAGGTGTTTTAACAGCGAGTGATGTTATTGAGAAGGAAAAGTTAGCAGAAATAGTAAGGCTAGCTTATAAAGGAAAAAAAGCTGCCATTAAATTTCAAACTTTTGAAAACCTAGCTTCTAAAGTATATTTTAAAATAGATAGTTTACAACGATTTGTTGATGATGAAAATTTAAAAGTATCATGGAGTGGTGGTGCAATAAAATCAGCCTCAAAAGGTACACGAGAATTAACCATTACAGGAAAAAATAATTTTAAAGTTTTAAATGTAGAGGTTGCTAATACGGATAAACAACGGATAGAGATTAGTTTTTCTGATCCAATAAAAAAATCACAAGATTTAAAAGGCTTAATTCAGTTTAAAAATACACAAAAAAGAAATTTCACCTACAATATTGCTAATAATATAGTAACAGTTTACCCGAAATCATCTTTTAAAAACAAGGTGAATATTGAAATATTTAAAGGAATAAAAAATACCGAAAATTATAAATTAAAAGAATCATTTAGTAAAACTCTACATTTTCAACAATTAAAACCTTCGGTAAGCTTTATAAAAAGTGGAACTATTTTACCAAACTCAAAAAACCTTAAGATTAATTTTAATGCAGTTAATTTAAAAGCTGTTGATGTAACGGTTTTTAAAATTTATAAGGATAATGTATTACAGTTTTTACAGAGTAATAACCTAAGTAATCAAGGTAATTTGCGTTATGTTGGGCGCCCTGAAGCTAAATATACAGTAAATCTTACCAATCAAGGGGTTGATTTAACCAAAGAAAATGCCTTTGCAATTGATTTGGCTGAAATTTTAACAATTGAAGATGGTGCAATGTACCGAGTTGATTTTTCTTTCAATCAACAATATTCTAATTATTCTTGTGATGAAAACATAAATAATAGTACAATTATTTATGGTAAAAAAGAAATAGATACCAAACAGTACGACAATCCTAATTATTATAATAATGACTACTATTATAGCTATCGATGGAATGAAAGAGATAATCCATGCTCAACTTCTTACTATTATAATAAAAATAAAAGTACTAATATTTTAGCTACAAATTTAGGCGCAATCGTAAAAAGAGGTAATAACAACGCTATTTTTATAGCGGTAACTAATTTGTTAACAACCGAAGCTGTTGCAGGTGCTACGGTAACGCTATATAATTTCCAACAACAGCCTATTATAAATGCAACAACAAATAAAGACGGAATTGCTAATTTTGATGGAATTAAAAACGCTTTTTTTGCTGTAATTACCAAAAATAAAAACACAACTTACATTAAATTAAATGACGGAAACGCACTTTCTATGAGTAAGTTTGATGTTTCAGGATCAAAATTACAAAAAGGAATTAAAGGATATATTTATGGCGAACGTGGTGTTTGGCGTCCAGGTGATAACTTATTTTTAACTTTTGTGTTAAATGATAATGCGAATCCGATACCTGATAATCATCCTATTAAATTTGAACTACTTAATCCGCAGGGAAAAATAATAGAAAGAAAGGTACTTTTTAAGAATACAAATAATGTGTATGCGTATGCACCAAAAACAAAACAAGATGCCGTTACCGGAAATTGGAAATTAAGAGTAAGTGTTGGTGGTGCTGTTTTTAATAAAACACTTAAAATAGAAACAATAAAACCTAATCGTTTAAAAATAAAACTTAAAACCAAAGCTGATTTTATAAAAGCTGATACACCAATTGAAGGAAATGTTGATGTAAAATGGTTACACGGAGCAATTGCTAGAAATTTAAAATTAGACATTAACGGTAAGTTTACACAATCGAAAACAGTATTCGAAAATTTTAAAAATTATAATTTTGATGATGTTACGCGTAGGTTTGGTACAGAAGAATTTAAAGTATTAAAAGGAAATTTAGACAACGAAGGAAAAACAAATTTTTCGACAAAACCAAGGTTAGATAAAAAAGCTCCGGGAATGTTAAAAGCTAGTTTTATAACCAAGGTTTATGAAAATGGTGGCGATTTTAGTACCGATGTTTTTTCAAAAAAAGTATCTACATATAAAACTTATGTTGGGTTGTTAAATGCAACAGAACAACAATCTAAAAATTATTTATTTACGGATGAAAAATATACGTTTAATGTAGCAACAGTTACTGAAAATGGAGTAGGAGTTACAAATGATTTAGAAGTAAAGGTTTATAAATTATCATGGCGTTGGTGGTGGAGTACTACTGATAACGGACTTTCTAGTTATGATGGTACTCGTTATCATCAAAGTTATAAAACATTACAAGTAAAAACCAATGCTAAAGGTAAAGGTTCGTTTGATTTGAAAATTAGTGAAAACGATTGGGGACGTTACCTTATAAAAGTTATCGATAAAAAAAGTAAGCATGTTACTTCGAATATTGCTTATTTTGATTGGCCATCTTGGTATGGAAAGAAAAAAGGAAGTCAAGATAAAACCAATGCCACGATGTTGGTTTTTACTACCGATAAAGAATCTTATGAAGTAAATGAAACCGCTACAGTTAAGTTCCCATCTTCACAAGGAGGAAGAGCATTAATTACAATTGAAAACGGAACCGAAGTATTAAATCATTTTTGGGTAGCTACCACAGCAAAACAAACGGAATTTAAATTCCCAGTATTGGCAAATTACACACCCAATGTATTTGTAAATATCTCGTTATTACAAAAACACAGTCAAACTGCAAACGATTTACCAATTCGTATGTACGGTTCTATACCAATGTTGGTAAACGATCCTGCAACGAAATTAGCACCTGAAATTGACTTAGCAGATGAGTTAAGACCTGAGTCAATAGCTAAAATTAAAGTAAAAGAGAAAAACGGAAAAGCAATGACCTATACAATTGCTTTGGTTGATGATGGATTATTAGATTTAACACGTTTTAAAACTCCAAACCCTTGGAATACCTTTTATGCGCGTCAATCATTAGGTGTAAAAACTTGGGATGTTTTTGATGATGTAATTGGCGCCTATGGCGGAAAAGTAAACCAGATATTAAGTATCGGGGGTGATGAAGCCGAAGCAGGAAGTAAAAATAAAAAAGCCAATCGTTTTAAACCGATGGTAACCTATTTAGGACCGTTTAACTTAGCAAAAGGAGCTACAAAAGAGCATCAAATTAAAATACCTAAATATGTTGGTTCTGTACGAGCGATGGTGATAGCAACGGATGCTAAAAATGATGCCTACGGTAGTGACGAAAAAACTGCTTTTGTACGTAAACCTGTGATGATTTTAGCATCATTACCACGAAAAATTACCCCACAAGAAACCGTAACTTTACCAGTAACTGTTTTTGCAATGTTACCTTCAGTAAAAAAGGTGAAAGTTACAGTACAACCAAATGAATCATTTACAATTGTGGGCGATAAGACTCAAACTTTATCATTTAACCAACCAGATGAAAAGATGGCTTATTTCACCTTAAAAGTAAATGATTTTAAAGGAATAGGAAAAGTAAAAATTGATGCCCTTTCTGGTCGCGAAAAAGCATCCTACGAAGTAGAAATAGATGTTTTAAATCCGAATCCTGTAACCACAGAGGTAAAAGATTTAGTATTAAAATCAAACGAGGCAAAGGAGCTTAATTTTACCACCTTTGGTACAAAAGGTACTAATACAGCAAGTATCGAATTATCTACATTGCCACCAATGAACTTTACCAAACGTATGGGATATTTAATTCAATATCCACACGGTTGTGTAGAGCAAACAACCTCTAGTGCTTTTCCGCAGTTATATTTAGCAGAAATTTTTGAATTATCCGAAGAGAAAAAACAAGATATAGAGCGAAATATAAAAGCTACGATTCAGCGTTTATCTGATTTTCAAGTTTCAAATGGCGGATTGTCGTATTGGCAAGGAAATGGAAGTGCTAATAGCTGGGGAACTTCATACGCAGGTCATTTTATGATAGAAGCAGCTAAAAAAGGATATGCTTTACCAATAGGATTTAAATCAAAATGGATTGGTTACCAAAAACAGCAAGCACGTAATTGGCGTAATAATTCGTCATATTACAACAACGCTTTATCACAAGCATACAGACTCTATACATTAAGTTTGGCAAGCAGTGCAGATATTGCTTCGATGAATCGTTTACGAGAAACAAAAGGGATTTCTAACGAAGCAAAAATGCGATTGGCAAGTGCCTATGCGTTGATTGGTAAACAGTCAATTGCAAAAGGAATTTTAAATGGTTTAACGGCAAATGATTACAATAAACGACGTTATTCTAATTACGGATCTGAAACCCGTAATAAAGCCATGGCATTAGCTACTTATACATTGTTAAAAGAGGAAACAAAAGCTATTAAATTAGCAAAAGAAATTGCTGAAAGTTTATCTAGCAATAAATGGATGAGCACACAAACAACAGCTTATAGTTTATTAGCGATGAGCAAATATGCGTTGCAAAACGGTGGTAGTACAGGAATTAAAGCGAGTTATACTTTAAATAAAAATTCTAAAAATATTGAAATATCAAAAGCATTGTATGCCGAAGATATTGAAGATATCACTAAAGAAAACACTTTTAAAATAGCGAATAAAAATAGCGGAGTACTTTATGTACGTGTTTTTAACAAAGGAATTTTGCCTGTCGGAGAAGAAAAGGTATTTCAAAATAATTTAGAAACAACAATTATTTACAAAACAAAAGATGGCAATCGTATAATACCAAGTAATTTATCGCAAGGAACCAATTTTGTGGCAGAAGTTACCGTAAAAAATACAACAAATGATAACGTAGAAAACGTGGCGTTAACACAGTTTATTCCTTCAGGATGGGAAATTATAAATACTCGTTTTACTGATTTTGGAAATAATACAACATCATCTCAAGTAGATTTTACGGATATTCGGGATGCTAGTATTAGTAATTATTTTACACTTAAAAAGTATGAGAGCAAAACGTTTAGAGTGTTATTAAATGCCTCGTATTTAGGAACCTATTATTTGCCAGGAGTTCAAGTAGCGGCGATGTATGATAATGATTATATAGCTAGAACAAAAGGCGAATGGATTAAGGTAGTGAAGTAATTTTAATAGTCTTAAATAAGAAGTTCTTTAATATGAGGCTTCTTATTTTAAATTATATAGAAAAGTGTTTTTTTTATAAAAAGTATGTTGGTAGCGAAGCTATTATTGCAAACAATCCATCATTAAAAAGTAACAGTTCAGAAATTAAAAATATAATAAACGAATTTATTATCAGAATTTTGAATCGTTAAATGCATATTGAAAAAATAAAAATGATGGTAAATAAACAAATAAAACAATTTTTTAAAATAGTATTCATTATTGCAAGTATTTGTTCTTTGGCTTTTGTGCCTTGGGTTTTAGTAAAGGCATGGATAAAACCGTTACCAAATACAGTTCAAGAGCAAGTAAACGAAGCTATTAATTATGGGTTAGACGGAATGATTGTTTATGTAGATGAAGCAGGAAAACCACCCGCGTTTTATACTGGAGGTTGGAAAAATAGAGCAAATAAAATACCAGCGGATCATAAATCGTTATTTAATATTGGTAGTATAAGTAAGCTATATGTTGCTGTTGCTATCACTAAATTAGTAAAAAACAAACGATTATCTTTAGATAAAACTGTAGCTGATTATTTTCCAGAATTGGTAGGGAGAATTGAAAATGTAGAAAATATTACGATACGATTATTAGTTCAGCATCGAAGTGGTATTCCTAATTATACTGAATATGGTTATTGGGAAAACCCAACAAAAACATATGAGAAAGCACTTGACTTAGTTTTAGATTTACCTGCCAACTTTAAACCTGATGAAGATTACGAATATTCAAACACCAATTATTTACTACTTAGAGTTCTTATTGATAAAGTGGTAGGTTATAGCCGTAATCAATATATTAAAGAAGAAATTTTAGAGCCACTTGATCTTAAAAATACATTTAGTTCGCATAGTGAAGTAAATTTAAATGATATAATGAGTGGTTATTATGTTGGTTATGATGAAGACCAAAAAACAGCATATGACGGTATGTTTGCTACCGCAGAAGATGTAGGTGTTTTTTTACGAGCATTAAACGATGGTTCGGTATTTAAGGATGGAGAACAAGAAATATACACTTCTATTTACGAATATGAACATGGTGGTTTAGTTCCTGGTTATCAAAGTTTGGCAGAATATCATAAAGATATTGATACGGTTGTTGTTCAATTTATAAATACGACTGATTTTAGAGGGTATCAATGGAATTTATCACAAATTATAATTAATCGTATTGTAAAAATATTAGAAAACAATAAATAATTGAAAACGGATAAAAATTGTACATCAAGTTTTACGATTTGTAAAGAATGTCAAGGGCAAGGTAAAAAAAGTAAAAGAGTGCGTAAAAATGTACAACTTGCTTATGAAGCGACATTGGATGCATATGAAAAATCCGATAAACAAAAAGTAGCCCCTATTCGCCCAAAGGCAGTACAACAGGCTTGTTTAAAATGTAATGGTTCAGGATTATTAGCGGTTGACAAATATCCTATAGCAGATATAGAGAATTATCCACATGTAGCTATAATTGGCGGAGGTATTGGTGGTGTAGCACTTGCTGTTGCGTGTTTGCATCGTAATATTCCGTTTACACTTTATGAACGTGATGCTAGTTTTAATTCTAGATCACAAGGTTACGGACTTACCTTGCAACAAGCTAGCAATGCTATTAAAGGGTTGGGTATTTTTAAACTGAAAGAAGGTGTTGTTTCAACAAAACATGTGGTTCATAATCCCGAAGGAAAAGTTATCGGAGAATGGGGGATGAGAAAATGGATAGATTCTAATGTTAAAAAAACTTCGAAACGAACAAATATACACATCGCCAGACAGTCTTTACGATTTGAATTACTAGCACAATTAAGGGATACTAAATCTGTAAAATGGGGACATCAATTAATAAATTTTAAGGAATCTGAAGATGAATCAGTAACGTTGAGTTTTAAAGTTGATGGAGAAATTAAAAAAGAAAAAGCAGATTTGGTAGTAGGTGCAGACGGGATTAGAAGTACTGTTCGTAAACTTTTAATAGGTGATGATATTACGCCATTACGTTATTTAGGTTGTATTGTGATATTAGGTATTTGTCCTTTAAAAGATATTAAAAATAGTGATAATTCTTTGTTAGATTCTGCTACTGTATTTCAAACAGCGAATGGTAATGAACGTATTTATATGATGCCTTTTACATCAGATGCTGTTATGTGGCAACTAAGTTTTCCGATATCAGAACAAGCTGCAAAACAATTAAGCGAAAAAGGACCTAAAGCACTTAAAGATGAAGCTTGTCGTAGAACTCCGTGGCACAATCCTATTCCACAAATTTTAGCAGCTACAGATGAAAGTAATATTTCAGGATATCCGGTGTATGATAGAGAATTATTAAAACCAGAGTTGTTATCCAAAGCAAAAAAAGTAACATTAATTGGTGATGCAGCACATCCTATGAGTCCGTTTAAAGGGCAAGGAGCTAATCAGGCTTTATTAGATGCCCTGGCCTTGGCTAGAGGAATATCTAAAGGATGTAGACCTTTATCAGAATGGAGAAAAATAGGAATAAGAGAAAGTGTATTAACTGATTTTGAAATAGAAATGATAACGCGTAGTGCATCAAAAGTACAAGGATCTGCAGAGGCTGTAAAATTTTTACATTCTAAAGATGTGCTTCAAGAAATGAATGGCCCAAGACGACAATTTATAAATAAAAATACTTAGGAAATAGAATTGATATAGCTAATTGTTTTGCTGTTAAATAAGGATGCCTTTTCTACATTAACTACATGACCACATTTTTTTAAAACTACTAAAGAAGCGTTTACATGTTTTTCAACCACATTTTTAATAGCAGGTAAAAACAAGTGGTCTTCATCTCCCATAATATATAGCGTTGGTATTTTTAAATCTTTCATTCTAAATAATCGCAAAAGCGGATTAATTTCAGAAGTTAATTTAAACCAACGCAAAAACTCTTTTTGATAAAGTTTTTTAGCTTCGTTAACAAAAAGTAATCGCGATTTTTTATGATTTTTTTTAGGCATAATTATAAAAGCAAAAAGCTTGTATAATAGCATATATGGCACTATTGATTTAAATAAGTTACCAACAAAAATTAAAAAACGAGAGCGTAAATTAAATTTAATAATAGCACCTCCCATAATCATACTACTCACTAAACTTGGTTTCTTTTCAGCTAAGTTTCTAATTAAAATAGTACCCAAAGAAATACCAACAAAATGCGATTTTTTTATCTGTAAATAATCAATAACCTCTACAATATCGTCAGTAATAGCATCAAATGTGTATTTTTGATTAAATGGCGATTTTATAACTGATTTACTATCTCCATGACCGCGTAAATCAACAATTAAAACATTAAAATGTTTTTTAAAATCACGAAGTTGTTTGTACCAAATAGTGCTACTACCACCAGCACCATGTACAAATGTTACCCATTGGGTAGAAACAGCATGTTTGTAAGAATAATAATTTAACAAATTATAGATGTTTATAAATCCGAGCAAAAATAATTAATTAAAAACTTAGAATCTTAGTTTAATGCCTTTTTAAAATAATTCTTTAAAATTGCAGTAAGAACCTGTGTTAAGGTTCTTACTGTAATGAGTTATTATTAAGTTAATTTATATATTGAAAGTGATGATTGTATCAGCACGAATAATTTGTGTACTTCCAGGTATATAAGCAGGTTTTTGTTCAGAAAAAGTTGATTCGTCTTGCAATTCACTTTCTTTTACATTTTCACCAAAAGCATAATTTAAATTGTATTCATTTAATAAAACCTTTATCTCTGCAAATGTTCTTTTTATAAAGTTTCCATTAGTATCTTTTACCGTTGAATTTATAAAATCAGGTAAAAAACGTATAATTTGAGTATCAGAAGGAGGCACAGGCATAATATCAAACTGAATTTCGGCACTTGCGTTTAAATTCATATTGTATTTATTAGTATTCGTAGCATTTACAGGTGTTGCATACATTTTGGTGCGAAAAGCTTTTCCTTTATTTAAAACACTCGATGATTGTTGTGATAAGGATAATGATATTTTAGCTTTTGCCGTTGTTTTTGGAATTGTGTAAAAGGTAGGTTGATATCCAATTTCGCGGAGTAACTTTAAAGATGTTTCTGCATTATCAGGATCTGAATTATAAATTTCTAAGGTTTGCCTTAATGAGCCTTTGTCTAATGCGGCTTGTGCTTCACCAACACCCTCGCCAATAGAAGCTATAAAATCTCCTAAAGGTGCAGCAAAAGCATCTTTTAAATAATCATTTGAATTGTTTGACATGTTTTTAGTTTTTTAATGGTTTAGCAAAAATTACAATTACTTCTTGTCCTTGAATTATTTCCGACCCTACTTCTGGTATTTGTTTAATTGCTTGTCCTTCTATAAATTTAGGATTATCTGTTGGCTGGTAAACCACATCTAATTTTAGCCCATAATTTGTGATGATTTTTCTTGCAGCTGTTTCTGTAAGCCCTATAATATTCGGAACCGTATTTTTTGATTTTATACTGGTTGTATTCGGAACAATATCAATACTTATATCACTAATTGCAGCGGCATTAATATCTTTCGCAGATTCAAAATCAACCAAACCAAATAAAGTGCCTTGAGGTCCTTTTTCTACCGTAGCTTTTAAGTTTAATGAAATGTTTGCCATTTTGAATCTAGAGTTGTCCATTTCTGCATCAGCAATTGCAATATCATTTATAATACTACTATATACTTTTTTAGCATCTAATTTATTCGGATTCTCAGCATCAACATAACTTTGTATTTCGGTTACTTTGGTTTCTAGTTTAGAAATTTCAATTTCTTTTACCGCTGTGTTTTGAGTAAGTGTAGCTATTTCATTGTTTTTTTCAGAAACAAGTTGTTGTGATATTTTTACTTTTTCAACTAAATCATCAATAGAGTTTTGTTGTGTTTGTAAATCGTTTTTTGTTTTTTTAACTTCTAAAAAAATCGATTGTTTTTCTTTTATAAGTTCATTTTGAGTTTTTTGTAAATCCTTAATAGTGTTTGTTTTTTCTAATAGGACTTTTTTAAGTTTATCAGTTTTAGAAGTATCATTTTTTAATATTGATATTTCTTTTTTTAACATTTCTATTTCTTGACTTTTCTCAGTTAAATTGTATTGTATTATCGCTGTTTTTTCTTCGTAATTAGCAACTAATTTTTCTAATTCTTTAACACGAATAGTAAGTTCATCTTTAGTTACTTCAGAAGATTTTAAAATTTCAATTTCTTCTTGTAAATCAATCAATTTTTCGTTTTGGTTATTTAATTTTTTTAAAAGAGATTCAATTTCATTGGTTTTATCCTCTAACGTTTTTATTAGTAGCTTAACTTCTTGAGAAGTATCACCTTTATGAGCGTTATTTAGCTGTTCTTTTAAATCTGCAATTTCATTAAGACTATTATCTAAAGATTGCTTTAATAATGACTCAGTTTCTTCATGTTCATTTAAATGTTCGTGAAGTTTTTTAAGTTGACTATCATGTTTTTCATTAACCTTTTTAAGGTCGATTTCTTGCTGCTTTGTTAAGGTGTTTAGTTTTCTGTTTTCTTCTTCTAATATTAAAAAATCTTTTTGAAAACCATATAAATAAATAGGAGAGGCAATAATTATTGAATTATTTTTTTTGATAAATAAAGATTCATCTAAAAGCCAAAGTTTCTGAAAATCAATAGCGATTTGTAAATTATCCTCATCAAAGAAGATAGTAGGAGCTTCAGAAATAATTAAAGTTTTTTTCTGGTTAGATTTTACAATTCTAAACATTGGTAAACTTCCTTCGCTCATGCAATCTCGTACAAGTCTAGTAATCAATTCCTCTTTAGCAAGTCGAACAGGAATTTCATATGTATGAGATAATAATCCTTTTTTTGTTTCAATCCTCGTAACAAGTTTTCTCCAAGTTTTGTTTTCAATATCTAAAAACTCTATATCTAAAGTATAAGCTTTTAAAGCAGTATTATTAGCTGCTATTAAGTCGCATTTAAAAAGTAAAGAGCGGTATTTTGTAGCCATAATTAGTGTTTTTGAATTGATATTTTAGTAAAAACAGTTCCCACATTAATATCAATTTGTATGGTGTTTTTAGCATTATAATCTGTTGTGTCTATTTGAATTGTATTTACAGCAATTCCGTTAATATCTGTAATAACTTCTCCTTGTTTTACAAAGTTTGTATTGTGATTTAAAACGCTGTTTGTATTTAATAAAATGGTTTTATCTCTGTTATAATTAAATTCTACTAAAGCACCCGGAATTTTCTCACCAGCAGAATTAAAAATAGCAACTTCAATATCGTAAATATTAGAAGTATTGGTTTGTTTAGGAATTGCTTCAATAATTAATTGAGGCAAACCATCATTAGGGGCAATAGCAACAAAACGACCAGAAATACTGCTGGTTATTTTATCGGATTCAGTAGCGCTAGTTGTTTTATTTACTGGACGATAAGTCATCATAGGAGCTGGTGAATACGGCATTTCCGCCATTGAATATTTACCATAACCTTTACTTTGATTATAAGTTCCATCGGTTGTAGAGGATGTTTCTAATTCGGTTTCTACCTGTAAGGTAAAATCTAAATATGGCAAGGTATATAAAGTATTCGGACGTCCATATTCATCATAAGGAGCAGCATTACGCAACTGATGTTGCGCTTCATTTAAGCTTTCTGAAATTCCGAGTAGTATTTCTTTTAAGGTAATAGATGTATTTTGTGTGCTCATGATATTTATTTGGTATGTAAATTAGAATGAAAAAGGATCTTTTGTAGATTTTGTTTCCTTTTTGGTTGGAAGTTCATCTGTAAATTCTTTGACTTTTTTTGCAGTAGAAAATATCTCTGAAATATTAATTGTATTAAATCCTTTTGAAGCTTTTTCTTCTTTTTTATTGAATATTTTGTCTAAGGAATTTAACTTTAATGAAGCTTTTTCATTCTTATCTAATTTATTTAATTCATCAGAATTATTAAAAAGATTATTAACAGTTGTATTCGTTTTATTTAAATGTTTTTTTGATGTTTTGTAAAAGTTATTTACTTTGTTTAAGTTTTTATTTAAAGCATTAATATTTTCAGTATTCTTTTTTTTTGATGGTAATGGGGTTTTAAATCCGTTTTGTTGTATTTTTTTAACAAAAACTGTTTTCTTTTTATCTATTTTATTAAAAGTGTCTATTGTTTTTTCAGCAGTTTTAGTAATTGTACTTATTGTTTTAATAGTTTTAGAAAAAGAGTTGTTTATTGATGTTTCCTTTTGGGTATTAAGATTATTAGAAAGTAAATCGTTTATTTTATTTAAACTTTGAGAAACATCATTAGCTACAGTATTTACTTTTTTAATTGTTTTAGAAGTGTTATCTATAGTTTTAGTAATTTTTTTTATTTCTTCAGGAATTTTCGTTTTCTTTTCATCTACATGAATAAGTTTTTTAGAAAATTTAGCCAGATTTTTATCAACTTTATTTATATTTTTTAAAGCATTACTACTAATGTTTGTAACTTTTTTAGCTGTCTTTTTTACATTATAAAAAGTTTTAAGTAAAGCTTTTGATTGCTTCTTTTTACTAGAAAATTCTTCTTTTTTATTTTCTTTTTTAGATAATAGATTTGTAGATTTTTTTTGTGTTTTTTCAATGAAATCTACATTAAAAAAATCCTTTTCCTTTCTATTTAGATTACTATTTTCTTTAACTTTATTTTTTCTTCTTTCAAGAGTTTTTAGCTTTTTTTTTGCTTCTTTATACTCTTCTTTTCTTTTTTGATAAATAGATTTTATCTCAGTATCATAGCTCTTGTTGGTAGAAGAATGCTCTTCTGTTTTACCAGTAAGAGCATTCATGTTTTGTTCTAGTTCTTTTTGCTCCTCTAATAAGCTTTTTAAATTAACATTGGACGCAGCAATATCTTCTAACGATGTATCATTAGTGGCAGGTTGTATTAAATCTGATAAAGAAAGTTTTTCGTTTTCAGCAGCTTCATCTTTTACCGATTTTTTAGCCGGTTCTTCTTGCTTTATAAACTGTTTCCAATGTTTAGCCATTTTTAAGGAGTGTTTAGTTTGTTTCTTTTATCTTCAAGTTCAGTTGCTATCATTGCACGTAAGCGCTGTTCAAACACAGGTGGATTTGGTACTGCTACCAACTTGGTGCGTAACATTGAACTACCTTCTGCTGAGTATTGATATTTTTGTGAAAAACTAGCAGAAACAGATGCGCTAACAGCAACAAAGCCTACATTAACGCCAGCACTTACAGACGTAGAAACTCCAAATTCTGTAGTTTGACTCATAGAAACAGACATTTTCATTTCTAAAACAGTATCTACATATTGATAAAATGTAGGCGTAAAACCAAGGGAAAGCAAACTATATTCTTCACCACCCATATCCACTTTTGTATCTACCAACTCTTTTGCCAATTCCATAGATACTTTATCTAAGGCACGTTGTGCTTGAGCGATTCCTATACCAAGTGTTTTTACCATTTCTGGTAAAGGTGCATTTAAAATTTCTTTCGTTATACGTCCCATTTTAGTATGTTATTAAATTATGATTCTGATTCTTCTCGCGCAATTTCCATTTGTTGTTGAATGCGTTCTTCTAAGATTGCTGGTGGTGGAATAGGAACTAACTTGGTTTGTAGAATACTAGAACCTTCTGCTGAATAACTAAATTTTTGTGAAAACCCTGCATTTACTTGTGTTGTGGTAACAGTTCTGTTATTGTTATACTTAGCTCTAGCTTTGAAAATATTAACACTTGCACCACCACTATTGTTTTTACTTTCTGTTTTACGATCATAAGAAAATGATGAAGAACCTTCTCTTGTAAATTTGATAGAAATACTAACACGTATCATAGTATCTACAAATTGATAAAAAGTAGGAGAAAAACCTAGCTCTAACATAGATAAACGCTGTGGTAACATAACTTCTCTAGTCCCTCTACCAGGAATAACCATTTTTTTACCAGGAACAATTACTGGAACAGCTTTTCCATTAGTCCCATCCAGCTCAATATATGTATCTCCTTTGTATTGGTACCATTTAGTATTGGCTTTATCCCTATAATAAACTTCTGGATTTTTTTGACTATCAGGCGTAAAAGTTGTACCAGTATCTAAAGGAGCGGCACTTACATCAATAACCTCTCTATCATAACCCGCCTCTGTATCACCATTAAATTTAGCTTCAATAGCAGCTTGATATGCTTGGTCGCTATTTGAGTTGTATAGTTCTACCGCATCTGTTAGTTGTACTTTTTCTTTACCAAAAAAGACACGACTATCTTTAAAATTTATAAATTCTTGTTCGTTTCCATTACTATCTTTTATAGTGTCTTTAACAGCTTTAAGTCCTCCCATCATTTCAGCAACTTCGATAGAATTAGAGTCTAATGCCATTTGTGCTTCGGCTATGGAAAAAGCCATTTGTCGAATCATATCGCCCATCGGAACGTCTAATAATTCTTGTCCTATACTAGGATTTTTTCTAAACATATTTTTTGTTTTTATTTGTCTTTTGTTATTGTTGATTTTAATATTTCATAATATACATCTGGTGCTGGTAGCGATACAATTTTTGCAGCAATAGAAGAGGAAGCCTCTGCTGAAACAGAAAACTTACGTGCATAATGAGCAGATATAGAAATTCCGAACATTTGGGTTTCTGTACTGTCATTATTTGCACTAAAACTATTGTTGGCATTGTTTGCACTTGCGTTAGTATTGGTATTTGAGTTAGAACTGTTTCCGTAGTTAAAACCTAAAGAACCACCATAACTTTCAGATTCTGCTACTGAGAACTCCATTTTCACTTCAAAAGAAGCTTCTGTAAAAGCATAAAAAGTAGGAGCAAAGCCAAGACTTATTAGGTTGTGTTCTTCGTCACCTACACCAATTTTAATAGTTGCCATTTCGTTCGCTAAACGAATAGAATTAGCATCTAATGCAGCTTGTGCATTGGCAATAGAAGCACCTAGTTTCTCTAACATAAATGGTAGAGGTGCATTGGTGATTTGTTGTATAACTTGTGGTGCTGCGCTCATAATTATTAGCTTCCAGAAGTTGTATTACCAGTTAATGATTCAATGTAGTTTTCTAAACCAGTAGGAGGTGGAACAGAAATCATGCGAGCAGAAACAGAAGCGTTTCCTTCTACAGATACTCCAAATTGTCTTGCATAACGTACATCTAAAGAACCGCTTAAGGCAGAAATTTTTGGGTCTTTAATACTTTTTAAGTCAGATTTTGCAAAATATTCACTATTGATTACTTTGTGTATGTTTAACGAGTCGTTATTATTACTGGAGTTTTGGGTGTTAGACGATTTATCTTCAATCGTTATGTCTTCAGTATCGTTAGAAAATAGGGTATATTCTATTTTGGCATCTTTTCTTAGAGAATACACCACATCGCCAGAAACTTGAGCGTAAAACTTATTCGTATTATCTAATTTTGTTTTTACTTCAGCTAGACTATTTATAGTCTCGTTTATATTAACATCACTACCAGATCCAATTACAAAACTGAGTGTAGTATTAGCAGCAGTTGCTGCGTATTTTTGCATAATACCAGATGTTGCTGTAGCCCAATTTGTAACTATGGAAGCAGAGTTGCTTTGGCTAAAATCGCCGCCTTCAACAAAAATATATTCGTTGCCATTAGTATCAATTTCAATTACAGCCTTTCGGTAATCAGCATCATTTTTATTGTCACCAACATTAGTTTTAGCTTTTTGCTCACCTTCAGAATTAATTTCTATTACCTGAGTTTCATTAACACCTAAAGCTATCAAATAATTTTTTACCGTATTGGCTCTTTTTAGCCCCAAATCATTATTAAAATTATCGCTACTAACACTATCTGTATGACCTGTTACTTTAACAGTAACATCAGCATCGTTTAGCATAATAAAAGCTAAAGCTCTAAGTTTATCTTTTAGGTTTTCTGTGTTTTTTGGACTTGTACCTTTGCTGTACGTAAAATCAATAGCATGGTGTTTCGAAAAATCGAAAAAAACAGTTAGTTTGTCTTCATGTTGTATACCAAACTTAAAGCTACTGTTAACGATAACATTTAAATTGTCTGCTAAATTTGTTTTATCTATAGTTATATTATTAGCATTAGTAGTTCCTTTAATTTTAATACTTACATTAGAGTAGTCTTTAAATTTAAGAATACCTGTATCTTCTGCATAATAATTTAGCATGGACAACATACCAAAGCCATTATAATTATGTGTTCTTATATCATTGCTGCTACTAGCGTTAACAACATCTTTAGTTTCAATTATTTTAGAATCTACTCTCTGTATTTCTGAGTCTGACGATAAGTTTTCAGCAGTTTCTTCAAGCCTGTTAATGCTACCAGTTTCTTTACTAGTATTTACAGTACTTTGATTTACTTTAAGTGTGTGTTCATTAGATAAAGTTGTCCAATATTTTCTACTACTTTTAAACTCTTTATACTTTTCTTCCTGATAGCTATTTTCAATATCTTGAATATGTTTTTCTGTATAGCCTTTCTTTTTACTAGCGTCATATTCTATACTTAAATCAACTTCAATGTCTTCTTGAATTGTCATTTTTAAGCTAATAGAAGCAGATACATCTGCGTATTCGAAAGAATAAAAAGCAGGTTGAAACCCTAATTCTAATAGAGATTTATTACCAACCTTTGTTTCAGAAAGCCTGGTAATTTGTTTAACGGAATTGGTATCTAAGCGCTCTTGCGCGTCAGCAATACCTAAGGCTAGCCCAGTTACAATACTACTAACATCTACGTTTTGTAGTATTTTGGCACCTTGATCAAGTGTGTTAATGTTTGCCATATTTAATTGTTTTTAATGGTTAAAAAGGAGAAATTCCCTCGGGCAAATCCATGGCTATTTTTGGATTTACAGATTCTTTTCTCACTATAAAATAATTGTGTTTTTTTTGTAATCGGGTTACCTGATCTTTGTTTATTTTATAACCTCTTAAAAGCCAGTTTAACAATTCATCAGTTATAGGATGTTTTCCTTTTCCTATTTCCTTTTGTGCGTTTGTTAATAATGTTTTAGCTTCTTCTTGTTCTTCTTTCAAGATGTGTTGTATGGCTTGTCTTTCACAAACAAAAGCATTGTGTTTTTTTACCAATACATTGGTTTCTTTATCAGCTAAAAAATCTCTGTAGTTTTTACAAAAAGATATAACTTCATCATAAGAACCTAGTTGCTCTAAAGCTTCCATAACACATTGACTATAATGCTGAAAAAAGAGTTCGCTATCTTTTTGTGTTTGTGTTAATCGTAAAGCCTCTTTATAATGACGTAAAGCTTCTTTATAATTTTTATCTAAGGCGTGCATTTTACCACGTTCGGCAATTCTAAAATGCAACATTTTTTTATTTTCCATAAGTTAAATAAGTGTTGGTTCGCAGTTTAGTAGTACTAATTGAGCATATAAATAATTGGCTATTAAATCAGGTATTTTAGTACTGCTTTTCCAGTGATTTGTATTTTCATTAAAAGAACTTACATCAATAAATTGAGCTAGTATTTTTTTAACAGCTGCATGATCTTTAATTTCATCAACAACTAATTCTCTTGTTGTTTTAAAATTATTTTCTACAGAAATTTCAATACCAATTTCATTACATTTTTTTATTGTTTTTTGAGCAGATTGATTACTAATACGATCAAAAAGAGTAATAGGTAAGTGTTGTTTTAAATCAGATAAAATAGTTGAAGGCATACCAATTTTATCTGTTAAAAAAGAAACATGTTGTGTGTTATTAACATCAAAAGAAGTTAAATTAATAGTAACTAATTGATGTGTTTGGTTAATTACACGAATTCCTGTTTTAGATTGATGTTCTCTCCAAATGTTACTGCTTTCAGTAAAAGTTAAATCTTTTAAAATATATGCCCCATTTACTAAGGTTTCTAGTGGTTTGTTAATTTTAGTAGTAAGTCTTTTTAAATCATTTTTAGCAAATTTATCAGATATATAAATACTAAATAGATCATTTCTAGGGTTAGAATAACAAACCAAAGCATCTAAACGATCTTGTAATGCAACTGCGGTAGCTTTAGAAACACCACCTAAAACAATACCAGGCTGAGCGAGTAACATGTTTAAAGCTTCTGATTGTTTACAACCTAAAAATTCAGATAATTGATGAATTACATTAGGTAACTTAATAATATCATCAAAATAAATACTGATTTCCACTTGTTCTTTACTGATTTCTACTTTTTCTTTTTCATCAGTTACTTGTACATCTAAACCAAGTTTAGTTAATGTTGACGCTGCTTTTTCGGCTAAATCTAAATCTATTTTTTGAAATAAAACAGAAGGCGCATTGTACAACATTTTTAAAATGAATTCTTGTGGCATTTTAAAAGAGTCGGCTAATAATTTTGATACACTAGGATTTGCGGTTCCAATAGAATTGATAATTACAGTGTTTTCCATTTAAATAATTTTGTTAAAGTTTATAATACAGTTGCTTACTGTTGAGTTTTACAAACTTCACTATATATTTATGTTTATTAGACGTTTGATAAACGTATAATACACTGTAAAATAAACCTTAAACTTTAGGGTTGTTTAACCCTATGCCTTTAGGTTTTATAAATTTGAAAGGAATTTGAAGAAAATTGTTTCTTTGTGTCTTAATAAATTATATTTAACACTTAAAAATTAACGAACTATGATTACATCTTTATTATTAGCAATTACAGTTATTGCTTTCGGTATTTATATTTATAAGTACCCACCAAAAAAACCAATACATACATCTAAAACCAGTATTTGTTTAGATTATTCATCTGAACCAATGAATCAATTAAGTGTACCTTTAGTTCATGAAATGGTAAATGGTTATAAAAACAATCAATTAGCAAAGATTAACAGTAGTTTAAATATTAATGATGCTCATTCCATTAGGTTTGAATTAGAAACTCTGAAAGCGTTTATTTACCATACAGAAATGAATGCAAAAAAACATAAAGTACCTAGTAAAAGTTTAGGAATACGTATGTATTATTCTCGTTATCCTGAAAAGGAAACATGGAAAAGACCTTTTACTGATTTGTCAGATTTTTTAGGAAACTCTACTACTGAAAAATATGAAAAATTACATACTTTAGTTATGATTCCAACTATTCGTAGAGGAGAAGTAGATTTTGACTTTAACCCATTAGACGAAAAAACATATACTACAAGTTTAAAGAAAAATGAAGCGTATTTAAATAATGGGGCACAAACCAGAACAGCAGCATTAAGTGGAAGTAAAAGCTCAAGAAGTTCTTCTAGTAATACAGGGTCTCAAAATCATGGAAGTTTAATACCACCTGTAATCGGTTCAGGTGAAGGTTTCTCTTAAAAAAAAACATGTATAAATTATATCCATATATGAATGATATATTACTAGGGTTAGAGTTTTTTTCAGCCCTAGTTGCTTTGCTTTATATTAATAAATTAAAAAAAACGTACTGGAAATGGTTTGCAGTGTATTTAGTATTTATTTTTATCCAAGAGTTTTTTTGGAAATTTAATTCGTCTTTTTTAAGTATAAGAAAACAAAGTTATTATGCTTTTATAGGTATTCCTTTTCAATATTTATTTCTCTATTGGCTATATGCTTATAAATCTCTAAAAAACAAAAAACTCTTTTTAATTTTATCTTTCATATATTTATTAACTTTTATTCCTTTGGAATTATATAATAAAAAAATAATAACACTTTATTCTATAAATTTAACAATGGGAAGTATTATATTAATTTTCTTAGTTGTATTGGAATTTATTAAGCAAATTAAAACGGATAATATCCTTGAATTTAAAGAGAATAAAATGTTTTATATAAATATAGCGATTGTATTATTTTACGTAGGTACTTATCCGTTTACTGCTTTTTATTATGAGTTAGCAAAAACGCCATATATAAGAATTTGGAATGCATATTATTTATATTTTTTAATAGCTAATTGTATGATGTATTTATTATTTATAGCTTCTTTTATATGGGGAAAACACAAATCATAATAACTTTAATTTTATTTAATGTTATTTTTATTACTTTTTTAGGAGCTATATTCATTTTTATTAGAGAGTATAAAAAGAAAAAGAAAGCGCATTTACAGCAAATTTACGCTATTGATGAAACACATAAAGAAGAGTTATTAGAAACTCAACTTGAAATTCAAACCCAAACAATGCAGTATATAGGGCAAGAAATTCATGATAATATTGGACAAAAATTAACATTAGCAAGTATATACACACAACAATTAATTTTTGAAAATAAAGCTCCTGAAATTAACGAAAGTATTAAAGGTATCAATGACATTATTAATCAATCATTGCAAGAATTAAGGCAATTGTCAAAATCTTTAACCGATGACTCTATTAAAAATAATTCAATTGATAAACTTATTGAAAATGAATGTAAAAAGGTAAATGATTTAAAAAAATGTAATGCTCAGTTTTCGAAACATATCGATATCGAGTTAGATTCTTATCAAATTAAAAGTATCTTACTAAGAATCACTCAAGAGTTCCTTCAAAATAGTATAAAACACTCGCAGTGTAAGAATATTTTTATTTCACTACATATTTCTAATACTATTATACGTTTTATATTAGAAGATGATGGTATTGGTTTTAAATCTGAAGCAGTAAAATCAAATGGTATAGGACTTCAAAATATTAGAAAAAGAACTGAATTAATTGGAGGTAATATATTATTAGAAAGTGTTGAAAAGGTAGGCACAAAATTAACCATTGAAATCCCCATATAAATGAAAAAAACTATTGTTATTATTGACGATCATATTTTAATAGCACAAGCATTAAGTAATATTATTTCAAATTTTGAAGAATTTGAAGTTTTATATGTTTGTGAAAACGGAAAAGATTTTCAAGATAAAATTAATAGTAAAGGAGTTCCTGATATTGTTTTATTAGACATTAGTATGCCAGTTATGGATGGGTTTGAAACAGCTAAATGGATTAAAGAAACACATAAAGGTATTTTAATTATGGCTTTAAGCATGCAAGATGATGAATCTAGCTTAATTAAAATGATTAAAAATGGTGCAAAAGGCTATCTTCTAAAAAATGTATATCCAACCGATTTAAAAAAAGCACTTAAAAAACTCATTGAAAAAGGGCGTTTTTTTCCAGAATGGGCTTCTAGTAAAATTTTTGACAGTATTAGTGATGGTTCTGAAGCTAATCAAAAAATAAAATTAACTGACCGTGAAATAGAGTTCTTAAAATACACAGTTACCGAAATGAACTACAGGGAGATTTCTGAAAAAATGTTTTGCAGCCCACGAACTATAGAAAACTATAGAGATAGTTTATTTGAAAAATTAGAATTAAAAACTAGAGTAGGCTTAGCTGTATATGCTTTAAAAAATGGATTTATAAATGGTTAATAAAATGTTTTTTTCAAAATTTTGATTTAGTCTTTTGAATCAAATAAATATCTTGTGCTAGATTAAACGAGTTATTTATAAAAGCTTTAAAAAGACTAACTATCTTTGCAGCTCTTATAAAAACTTCATAGATATAATAATTATGGCAATGACACTGAAAACACAAGAAGATATTTTAGCAAAATTAAATATTTATGAGTTAAATGAAATGCAACAAAAAGCTATTTCAACAATTGATCAAACCACCAATACAGTAATACTTTCGCCAACAGGTACCGGTAAAACACTAGGTTTTTTATTACCAACCTTAAAGTTAATTGAACCTGATAATAAAGGCATTCAAGTTTTAATTTTAGTACCATCAAGAGAGTTAGCGATTCAAATAGAACAGGTAATTCGTGAAATGGGTACAGGTTTAAAAGTAAATGCTGTTTATGGCGGACGATCGATGGCAAAAGATAAGACGGAATTAAAACATATACCAAGTATATTAATTGGTACACCTGGAAGAATTTCAGACCATTTTGCAAATAATCGTTTTGCTAAAGATAGTATTAAAACCTTAATTTTAGATGAGTTTGACAAATCATTAGAAGTAGGTTTTGAATATGAAATGCGAGGAATAATTAATCAATTACCTAATATAAATAAACGTATTTTAACATCTGCTACGCAGGAAGCTGAAATCCCTGCATTTGTTGGCTTAAGCAATCCAACGATGTTGAATTATTTAACAGGTAAAAAACCCAAAAAATTAACCTTAAAAACAGTTATTTCTTCTTCAAAAAATAAAAACCAAACCTTAGTTGAATTGCTGCAACATTTAGGAAATCAGCAAGGAATTATATTTTGTAACTTAAAAGAAAGTATTAATGATGTGAGTGCTTTTTTAACACAAAATAAAATAGCACACAGTTGTTTTTCTGGAGGAATGGAACAAAGAGATCGAGAACGTTCTTTAATAAAATTTAGAAACGGAACAAGTCAAGTTTTAATTGCGACTGATTTAGCTGCAAGAGGGATTGACATTCCTGAAATGAAATATATTATTCATTACGAATTGCCACAACGAATAGAAGAATTTACGCATAGAAATGGTAGAACAGCCAGAGTAAATGCAAAAGGAACAGCGTATGTTTTAAAATGGCAAAAAGAAAGTTTGCCAGAGTTTCTTAAAAACATACCAAATGCTGATATTTCTCAAAAAGAAAAACTAAAACCACGATATTGGGAAACGTTATTTATTTCGGGAGGAAGAAAAGATAAAATATCGAAAGGAGATATTGCAGGGTTGTTCTTTAAAAAAGGAAATTTAACCAAAGAACAGTTAGGTGTAATTGAATTAAAACAAGATTGTGCTTTTATTGCTGTCCCAATAACAGAAGTAAAACAGCTAATTGAAAACTTAAATAATAGACGTTTAAAAAATAAAAAAGTGCGTATTACGTTAGCTTAAACTAAATTTAGAGCTAAAAAAAAGTAGTTACAATTTGTAACTACTTTTTTTTAGCTCTCACTACTCAAAATTTCTTTCACAGCAGCTTGATATTTTTTAGGATTCGTAGCTTTTTTAATTTTCTTATAGGTTTTACGTGGATCAGAAAAAGATTGCGAAAAATATTCCCAAAAACCTAACATTTTCATTTTAATAGGCGTTGGTCCAGATAAATATTCGTCGTATTGTTGATAAATTTCATCATGAAACTCGCCAAAACGTTTCCATCTATCTTTCGGATACTCGGTTGTGTTATTTTTAATCATTTGTGGTAAAAACGGATCGGCAATTAAACCACGACCAATCATAAAATGTGTAATACTCGGAAAACGTTGTTGCATTGCTTTAAAACCATCGACAGAAGTAATATCTCCATTATAATATAGTTGATGTTTAGAAACATCAATACATTTCTGAAAAGCATCTAAATCAACACCGCCTTTATACAATTGTTTTCCTATTCGTGCGTGAATAGCTATATTTTTTAAAGGATATTTCTCTAAAATAGGGAAGGAGTGTAATATTTCTTCGCTGTTTTCATAACCCATTCGCATTTTCATAGAAACTACAATATTAGTTTCGTTATGTACTTTGTGCAAAACTTCATCTATTCTTGCGGGATTACAAATCAATCCAGATCCCATTCCCGATTTTGTAACCATTGGGTATGGGCAACCTAAGTTCCAATTCAATTCCTTGTAACCTAAAGTTTGCACATATTTAGCAACAAATAAAAACTCATCAGGGTCGTTGGTAATTACTTGCGGAATAACGGTTAAGGTATCGTTATTTTCAGGTAATAAATCACGTTCATAACTCGATTTAATTTTCATTTTTCCGTTTAAACGAATATAGGGCGCGTAATACGTATCAATACCTCCAAAATATTTATGCTGTGCATTTCTAAATCGAAAATCGGTAAAACCTTGTAAGGGTGATGAAAGTAGGGTAAAACTCATAAATATTTAATAAGTTGCAAATATAACTTACTTATGGTTTACAATTAACTGTAAACGATATACTTTTGTTAAAGACACCTGCATCAAAAAATAAATGATAAAAAAAATGAAATTGTATAAGTTATTAGAAAAAGTTTATCTAAATCCTAAAAAACTATTTTTAATAGATGCTATGGGAGCACTATTGTCAGCCTTTTTATTAGGAGTTGTTTTGGTAACATTTAAAAACTTATTTGGAGTTCCTGTTTCAGTATTGTACTTATTAACTTTATTTCCAATTATTTTTGCTGTTTATGATATTCTGTGTTATTTAAAAGCAAAAAACAACCTCAAACTATTTTTAAAAACAATAGCCTATCTTAATATCTTATATTGCTTTGTATCAGTAGTGATTTTATTAAACAGATATAAACAAATTACTTTTTTAGGATATAGCTATTTTTTAGTTGAAATTTTAATTATTCTAACACTTGCTAACTTTCAAATTAAGGTTGGCAATAAATTAAAAAAATAAGAGAGATTGTACATTTACTAATTGCAAATGAATAAAGTTATTTACACCATACAGAAACATAAATTAAAGCTACTATTTATTAGCATACTATCACTTGTATACTATTACTGCTTACCTAAAAAACTATTTGTAACCCCAATAGCAACCGTAGTTACTGACAAAAATAATGAATTATTAGGAGCAGTTATTGCAGATGATGGGCAGTGGCGTTTTCCTGAATTAGACTCTGTTCCAGTAAAATTTGAACAATGTATTTTACAATTTGAAGATGCTTATTTTTACAATCACTTCGGATTTAATCCAGTATCTATTGGAAAAGCATTTGTTGAAAATGTAAAAGCTAAAAAGGTAATTCGTGGCGGAAGTACACTTACGCAACAAGTAATTCGATTATCACGTAAAAACAAAAAACGTTCTTATTTTGAAAAGTTTCAAGAATTAATATTAGCAACACGATTAGAATTTCGATTATCAAAAAAAGCAATTTTAAAATTATACGCTTCACACGCACCTTTTGGCGGAAATGTAGTGGGGTTAGAAATGGCTTCTTGGCGTTATTTTGGGTTGCAATCACACCAATTATCATGGGCAGAAACTGCAACTTTAGCTGTTTTACCAAATGCACCTTCGTTGATATATCCGGGTAAAAATCAACAAATACTAAAAGAAAAACGAAACAGATTGCTTAAAAAATTATATGAAACAGCTATTATTGATAAAACTACTTTTGAGTTATCGTTGTTAGAAGAAATTCCTAAAAAGCCCTATAATTTACCCACTTTAGCAGCACATTTTGTACAAGAAGTAGCCCAAAAACACAAAGGGAAACAGTTGCAAAGCTCTTTAGATATTCATTTGCAAAAACAAGTAAATAGTTTAGTTAAAAAACATTATGAACGTCAAAAACAAAATGAAGTTTATAATATGGCGGTTTTAGTTTTAGATGTTAAAACCAGAAAAATATTAAGTTATGTAGGTAATAGCCCAACTGATAAAGCACATCAAAAAAATGTAAATAATGTAATTTCTGCACGAAGTACAGGAAGTACTTTAAAGCCTTTTTTATATGCACAAATGTTACAATCGGGAGCAATTTTACCAACGCAATTAGTGGCAGATGTGCCTACCGAAATAGCGGGTTATACGCCTAAAAATTTCGATTTATCTTTTGATGGAGCTGTTCCTGCAAATCAAGCATTAACTCGTTCGCTAAACATCCCTTCAGTACGAATGTTACAATCATATGGATTAGAAAAATTTAGAGCAGATTTAAATGAATATTCGATTCGAGACATCAATAAATCGGCTAATTATTATGGATTGTCATTAATTTTAGGTGGGGCAGAAGCTAGTTTGTGGGATTTATGTAAAACTTTTGCAAGTTATGCAGGTGTTATAAATCATTATGAACAAACAAAACATAATTATTATTCGAATGAATTTACAGAGCCTAGTTATATAAAGTCAGATAAAATATCTTTTGGAAACGTTCAAGAAAATGAAACTCATATTGATGCTGGAGTTGCTTTTACAACCTTAAATACATTAACAGAAGTTAACAGGCCTTTTACCGATCAGGCTTGGAAATATTTTGATTCTTCGCAAAAAATAGGATGGAAAACAGGTACCAGTTTTGGTAATAAAGATGCTTGGGCAATTGGTGTTACTCCGAAATACGTAGTTGGAGTTTGGATTGGTAATTCAGACGGAGAAGGAAGACCCGATTTAACAGGAGTAGGTAGTGCGGCTCCTTTAATGTTTAATGTTTTTGATGTGTTACCAAAATCGAATTGGTTTTTAGAACCCTATGAAGCTTTAGTTGAAGAAAATATTTGTCAAAAAAGCGGCTATTTGGCATTGCCTATTTGTAAATCAGTTGTAAAAAGAATACCCAAAAACGGTGTGAGAGCAAAACCTTGCCCGTACCACAAACAAATTACGGTAGATCTTTCAGAAAAACACCAAGTAAATTCTAATTGTGAATCGGTTGCTAACATGAAAACCAAAACTTGGTTTGTTTTACCACCTTTAATGGCACATTATTATCAACAAAAAAATGCAGATTATAGTATATTGCCAAACTATAGAAAAGATTGTAATGAGTTGCTAAATAACACGATGGATTTTGTGTTTCCAACAAAATATCGTTCAAAAATATCGTTAACAAAAGGGCTAAATAATAAAGTAAATCCTGTGATTTTAAAAGTTACACATGCCAATGCAGATGCTCTTTTATATTGGTATTTAAACGATGTTTTTATAGGTGAAACTTCTCAATATCATGAACTAGCGATAACACCGAAAAGGGGGAATCACAAAATTATCGTGATTGATAATTTAGGAAACGAGAAAACCCGATTTTTAGAAATATTATAAATTAATTATCAGAAGCTATTTCCCGCTTTCCGCACTCGCTCTCTGCGAGGAGCTCAAACAATTGCTACAATCGGGGCTAGGATTTTTATTAGTTTTTAGAAAATTCTAGTTTTTTCTCACAAACCGTTTTTTTCAAACGAACACCATAATCTGCCAATGTTTTAATTTCTTTAATACCAGCTAATCGTTCTCTTCCTATTATTAATAAACCTTTGTTATTACCTTCAATATGATAGTATTTGTTACTCTCAAAAAATAAAATAAGTTCATCTGAAAAAAACTGTTTTATTTCAGATTCATTTTTTCCTGATAAATAAAAACGCTTTGAAAAATCAGGGTGCTTATCAATATCAATATCTTTAAAACCAGTAAAATGATATATATATTCAAAAATACCTTCTTTATCTAATGTAAACTCAGGTGTATATTTTTCAATATCAATATACATCATGGTTACCTTAATTACTTGTTTTGCAATTAATTCACCTTCAGAAAATTCAACATCAAATAAAGAGCAATTTTCATTTGATAAAATATTTGATATTTTACTAATCTTTCTAGTTTTAAAATACCCAAAATGCGGAATTTTAGTAACTTCTTCTTCAGGAAAAGCTTCATATTTCCATCTTAATTCACTACAGATGTTTTGTAGGGATTTTTGTCTTTTTGTTAATATATTTTTATTTTCTTGAATTTGAAAAGGATTATTTTTACGTAAAGCAAACGGATGTTCGCTTCCTGTTTTATAACCATCTAAACCAATTACTTCAAAATGACCACCTTTTCGCTTAAAGGTTTCTGCATAATTGTTAAGATTTTCCATTACAGAATGATCTATAAAATCACACAAAGAAAAATCGATAATAGCATCTTCACTTTCAGGTATTTGATCTAGTTTAGATTTTAATTTAGTATAGTTTAAAAAGCTAGAAAAGTTTTTAACTGAAACATAATATTTATCATCTTCTTTAAACATTAAAACATTAGGTTTTAATAAGTTTCTAATAAATAGCGTGATGTTTTTATTAATAATTATATGAATAATAAAAGTTATGCATATTCCTGCTAAAATACCTGTAATTAAATTGGTCGTAATTGTGGTAAGGAGAGTTGCTAAAAATATAATTAACTGTTCTTTACCTATTTTAAATACTTTTTTAATGTTTTCAGGTGAAGCTAATTTATATCCTGTATATACTAAAATAGCAGCTAATGCAGGTAGCGGAATTTTACGTAATTCGGTGGCAAAAAGTAAAATAAAAACAATTAAAAATACTGCATGAAAAAAGTTAGCTGATCGATTACTACCTTTATTATTTACATTTACAGAGCTACGTGCAATTACAGTAACAACATTTAATCCACCTAAAAAACCACTAACAACTGTTGCTAAACCCAAAGCACGAATGTCTTTATTTATATTTGAACGTCTTTTTAAAGGATCTAACTTGTCAACCGCTTTAATACTTAGTAAACTTTCAATACTTGCAATTAAAGTAATGGCAATAACTGCATTAATAAATTCGAACTGATATACTTTACCAAAATCAGGAAAAGCAAAATTTGATAAAACATCATCAGGTAAATTTATTAGTAAACTTTTATCGATAGGATATGCTGTGGTCGCAACCAAATCGTAATAATAATACAAACCAACACTTAAAACTACAATCCACATTGGAGCTGGAATTAATTGAAAGTATTTATTACGAATTTTACTATAAAAAATCATAATTAATAAACTAATTACTCCTACTAAACCAGCATAAAAAACACTTGTATTATCTGTTTTAATTAAATTTATAATTCCACCAGGAACTTGCATTAGTAATTCAATAATACTTCCTTTGGCGTTTAAATTACCAAACATTACATGTATTTGTTTGGCAAAAATACCAATACCAATAGCCGCTAACATTCCTTGAATAGCGGAAGATGGAAAAAAATCACCTAAAGATCCCATTCTAAGAAAACCAAGAATAATCATAATAACACCAGAGAAAACAATGGCAGCTAACGTGTATAAATATCCTTGTTGCATATCACCAGCACCAAGTGTTGTAATTGCGGCTAAGACCACGACTACGAGTCCGTTACCAGGCCCAGTAATTGTTACATTAGCGCCTCCTAAAATAGCTACAATAATACCGCCTACAATAGCAGCAATTGCACCAGATATTGGTGGAGCTCCAGAAGCTAAAGCTAACCCAAAACCTAAAGGAAGTGCAATTAAAGAAACAACAAAACCAGCAAAAATGTTTTGCGGTATTTCATTTAAAAATGTTTTAAAACGTTTTTCTTTTTTCATTATTTAACAATTAAAACATCGGTTGGTAATTCTGATAAAATATATTCTAAATCATGCGGAAAAATTCGATCTAAAAGACCTGTTTTTTTAGGTGCACTCATTACTAATAAGTCAGCTCTTTTAATTTTTGCATAATGCCCTATACAATAACCTCTTCGACCAAAAATACTTTGAGTATTTATAGTAATATCTTTAGTATCTATACATGCTAACATTTTATGAACACGTTCGTCTTCCCGTATTTGTAAACGTTCTTTGGTTAAGGTTGCCTTACGCAATGAAATATCATCGTTAACTTTTACATTTAATTCAGTCTGACTAATCTCTTCAACAATAGTTACTTTTTTACATCCCAATTCTTTTGAGATATTGAAAGCAACTTTAATTGTTTCTTCAGTTTTTTCATCTTTCAAACCACTAACAACAATGTGTTTACAAACAACGCTTTTTACAGAAGGTTTTAAGAGTAATAAAACAGAACAAGGAGCTTTACGGGTAAGTTTTCGGGCAATAGAACCTACATAATATTTGTATATTTTCTCTTTTTGTAAAGCACCTACTATTAATAAATTTACATTTTCATTTTTTATAGTTTGTAAAATAACATCAACAGGCTTTCCTTCTTGCCAAATAACTTTTAATGGAAACTTTGGTTTAGGAGCTTTGTTTAATAATTGTTGTAGTTGTTTTTCCTTTTGGTCAGATTTTTTTCCAACATGAACACCAATTAATTGTGCATTAAACATATTTGATAACCGAATTGTTTCAAATAAGTTGGCTTTTAAATTGGGTGAAAAGGCAATACCTATAAGTATATTTTTTGTCAAAGTATAAAATTTAAAACGCTCGAAGATATAATTTTCTTGTTGTTAAAAAAAAAATTACTTTTACAAGAAAATAACATTTATGATTGAATTGGCAGGAATTATAATATTAGGAATTTTAGCGCAATGGTTTGCTTGGAAATTTAAGATTCCGGCAATTTTACCTTTAATTATAATCGGGTTGTTTGTTGGGCCTATAGCTGCTGAATTTTTTAATGATGATGGTAGCAAATGGATAGAGCCTGTTTGGAACGGTAAAAAAGGATTGTTTCCTGGAGAAGGGCTGTATTATTTTGTTTCATTAGCCATAAGTATTATACTTTTTGAAGGAGGATTAACTTTACGTAGAGAAGAAATTAAGAATATAGGCCCTGTAATAACTAAATTAATAACCTTAGGTTCGAGCATTACTTTTTTTGGTGCAGGTATTATTGCACATTACACTTTTAACTTAAGTTGGGAGCTATCTTTTTTATTTGCAGGTTTAATTATTGTAACAGGTCCAACAGTTATAACACCAATTTTAAGAAATATTCCTCTAAAAAAAGATGTATCCGCAGTTTTAAAATGGGAGGGTATTTTGATTGACCCAATAGGAGCTTTGGTTGCGGTATTAGTTTTTGAGTTTATTAGTGTTGGTGGTGGTGCTGGATTTACACAAACAGCATTGTTAGAATTTTTAAAAATTCTTTTATTTGGTACTACTTTTGGATTTACATTTGCACATGCTTTAATATTTATTATCAATAAAAAATGGGTACCGCATTATTTATTAAATGTAGTTTCATTATCTACTGTTCTTTTAGTTTTTGTTGAATCTGAAATATTTGCTCATGAATCAGGCTTATTAGCTGTTGTCGTAATGGGAATGGTATTAGGTAACAGTAAGTTGAAAAATTTAAAAGAGATACTTTATTTTAAAGAATCTTTAAGTGTACTATTAATTTCTATATTATTTATTCTTTTGGCAGCAAACATGAATATTGAAGAGTTAATGCTACTATATAGATGGGAAACATTACTTCTTTTTGCATTAATTGTATTTGTAATTAGACCTTTAGCAGTTTTTGTAAGTGCCTACAATTCGAATTTAAAAATTAATGAAAAATTATTTATAAGTTGGGTAGGACCAAGAGGTATTGTTGCAGCAGGTATTGCTTCGTTATTTGGAAGTAAGTTGTTAAAGCAAGGTGTAGCAGGGGCAGAATATATAACCCCTCTTGTTTTTATGATTGTTTTAGGTACCGTATTGTTAAACGCAACCACTGCAAGATTGTTTGCTAAAATGATAGGTGTTTTCTTAAAAAAATCGAATGCTATTATGATTATTGGAGCTTCAGATATGGCACGACTTATAGCAGTATATCTAAAGAAAAATAATAGAAGAGTTGTTATTATCGATTCAAATAAAGATAATATTGAAAAAGCTAAGAATGAAGGTTTAGAGTCTTTTCAGGTAAATATTTATGATGATAATTTAACCGATAATATTGAGTTTAATGACGTAGGATATTTATTATCTGTAACAGGTAGTGATTCTATTAACAAATATGCAATTTCTAATTTTTCGAATACCTTTGGTGAACAAGGAGCGTATCGTTTAGCAAGTTCTCAAGAAATTATTACTAAAGAATACGAAAATAAAGCACAATTATTTACCATTAAAGATGATTATTTAAATTTAATGGACACGGTAAGAGAGTTTCCTGAGATTCATGAAACTCCAGTAAATTCTATTGAAGAGTATAAAAAGAAAATTAATGAAATTTATGCAGAGTTGAAATCAATTCCGATTTTAATGAAAAATAAAAATAATGAAATTTTATTAATATCAGAATTCGAAAAGAAAGTTACTACAATAGAAAATTGGAAGCTAGTTTACCTTGGTAAAGAATTACAAGTCTAAACCAAAAGTATTTTTTAACTTTTCTAATAAGGGATTAATTTCCTTTAGTTTTTCGTATTTTTCTTGTGGTGTGTAGGCAAACTTTTTTTCTACGGTTTCATTAACAACTACTTTTATTTGAATACCGTAATTGTTTAATTTTTCACGTAAAAATCTGGTTAGTTTAGATTTTCCTCGTTCTAATTGAGCTTTCATTAAATCGTTAGGTAACGAAAAAATAATGGTAAATGATGTGTCTAATTGTGGTTCACCAGAAGCTAATATAGCCGCTATACTACGCTCACCAAGCTCTTGTAGTTTAAAGTAGTATTTTTTCCACGCATCTTTAAGCTCCTCATGTGTAAAGGGGGTTTTAGGGTGGTTTTCAAAATTTTCATCATCATCGTCAATGGTTTTATAAACCTTTTTTTGATGTACACTTTTTAATGATAAAGCAGAACTACGTCGCTTTATATTTTTTAAAAGAGGTTTTGTTGATTTTGGAGCACTTTCTTTAACAACAGCCTGATTTATTTTAACTTTTTCAGGTGTATTTGTAACTGGTTTTTCAACTTTATTTGTTACTGTTTTCTTTATTGATGGAGATAAAGAAGTAAAAAAAGTAGCTGGAATTATGTAGTTGTTAGATTTTTTTTTTGCTCCATCAAAATTGATAGAGGCTATTTGCATTAAGGTTAATTCTACCAACAAACGTTGATTTTTACTGCCTCGATATTTTAAATCACAATCATTAGCTTTATCAATTGCGGGAACTAAAAATTGCATGTTAGCTTTTTTAGATTGCTCTAAATATTTCTTTTTAGTATTGTCGCCAACTTCTAATAAAGGTATGGTAGCTTCATCTTTTGCAACTAATAAATCTCTAAAATGTGATGCTAATCCGTTTATAAAATGATGTCCTTCAAAACCTTTGCTTAACACATTATTAAACGCCATTAATACTTCAGGAATTTTATGTTCAATCAATAAATCCGTGATATTAAAATATACATCGTAATCTAATACGTTTAAGTTTTGTGTAACAGCTTCGCGAGTTAAATTACTACCAGAAAAACTTACTACTCTATCAAAAATAGATAAAGCATCACGCATTGCGCCATCAGCTTTTTGAGCAATTACATGCAAAGCATCATCATCGGCAGTAATATTTTCTTTTGCACAAATAGTTTTTAAATAATTTTTAGCATCTAAAACACCGATTCGTTTAAAATCAAAAATTTGACAACGAGACAATATCGTTGGTATAATTTTATGTTTTTCGGTAGTTGCTAAAATAAAAATAGCGTGTGCAGGCGGTTCTTCTAAGGTTTTTAAAAACGCATTAAAAGCTGCTTGCGAAAGCATGTGTACCTCGTCAATAATATATACTTTATATTTTCCTGTTTGTGGCGGAATACGAACCTGATCGGTTAAGCTACGAATATCATCAACCGAGTTATTAGAAGCAGCATCTAATTCAAAAATATTAAAAGCAAAATCTTCATCAGCATTGGTTTCAGCATCTTCTTGATTAATGCGTTTTGCTAAAATTCGTGCACAGGATGTTTTACCAACACCACGGGGTCCTGTAAATAATAATGCTTGTGCTAAATGGTTATTTTTTATAGCGTTTTCTAACGTATTTGTGATGGCTTGCTGTCCAACAACATCCTCAAAGTTTTGAGGGCGATATTTACGCGCTGATACTATAAAATGCTCCATTAATTTACATTGTTTATATTAACAAAAATAGAAAACCCGATATTAACTAACAAACAATTTTCTTAATGAAAGCCTAAAGTTGTAAACAATTGTATAAACTTATCTTTGCGTACGACTAATGTTTAAAATATATATAATATGAAGCGATTTAAAACAACTACATTTTTTGCAATTCTATTTTTCAGTTTATTATTGATGAATTTTTCAAGTGCTAAAGAAAAAAAGAGTAGCAACATTAATGAATCAATATTACAAGAAATTAAGGTTGCCTATTTTGCAGGTGGGTGTTTTTGGTGTGTTGAAGCAATTTTTGAAAGTGTAATAGGCGTAGAGGAGGCTGTTTCTGGGTATGCAGGTGGATTTACAAAAAATCCAACATACGAAAGTAGTAATACGGGTAAAACAGGACATGCAGAGGCTGTGGCTGTGTATTATAACCCCAAAAAAGTAAGTTTTAAAACGTTGGTTGATGTTTATTTTGGTTCACACAATCCAACTACAATAAATGGGCAACATCCTGATTATGGTTCGCAATACAGGTCGATTGCTTTTTATAATAATCAACAAGAAAAAATGATTATTGAAAACAAAATTAAACTACTAAATATCGAAGTTTATAACGGACAAGTAGTGACTGAAGTAAAAAAGATAAAAAAGTTTTACAAAGCAGAAGACTATCATCAAGATTACGAAAAAATGCATCCTGAAAACCCTTATATTCAAAATGTTTCAATTCCCAGATTGAATCGTTTTAAAAAGAAATTTCCTCAATTACTTAAAAAGTAATTGAGGAAATTAAAAAAAAATAAACTTTTGTTGTTTATAAAAGCGTAAATAGTTTTATCTACCTGCTACTATGATAGGAAAAGTAGCTTCAATATCAGTCTCTCCACCAGCATTTGTCATATCTCCATCGGCAACATTATCACCATTTTTAGTTGGTTCATGTTTTAAAATAATTGTATAACTACCTGTACCAGTAGCACCTGTTTTTACAGTAAATTTAACTCCTAACGGATTTCCATCAGTATCAATATCATCTTCATTATACATAAATGTACTTTCTATACCTGAAGCTGTATAAAAAAACTGGTGTTCTTCAGCTTCTTCTATAACTTCTAACGTAATGTTATCAACAGGACTTTCATTTTCATTTAATAATGTAATAACAGCACTATAAGTAGTGTTTGCCATTAAAGTACCTCCGGTAATTTCAGGTTCTCCATGTTCCTCTTCGTGCTCTCCTTCTTCATGTCCTCCTTCTTCATGATCTTCTACATTTTTCCATTCTAAAGTTACAGGATCTCCAGTTTCAGGAGTTAAAACAACTTTCATAGTTGTAATTAATTCTTCATCATGGATGTGCTCTGGATCACTATCAGAACAAGAAGTTACAATAATTGAACTGATAAATAATACTGCTAAAAGTTTAATATTTTTCATTGTTAAGTTTTTAATAATTAATTTTAATTTGAATTTTAAAGTTTCTTCCTAAATCATCTGCATAATAACGCAATCTGTTTAAGTAATTTCTGTAAGATTGATTTAATACATTGTCTATCGAAAAGTTAAGATTTACTTTTGTTTTAGACATGTTAAAATCAAATCCAGAAGAAAAGTTTAATAAATGATATGCCTTTGGCGGAGTACTAATATCTACAAGTTTACGGGTGTTTGTAGCTGGAATAAAAGCCATGAAATTGTTATCAGGATACTCATTTTGCCTAGCATTAAACTCACTTTCTATGGCTGCATAAAAATTACTCCAATTTTCTTTTTTAAAGAATAATGTTGTTGCCGTTTTAAAAGCAGGTATATCAATTAAAGCTCTTTTGTTTGTTAAATCGCGTCCTTTTATGAACGACATCTTATTGGTAATATTAAAATTGGTAGTTACATTGTACTTAACACTAGTGTCTAAACCTAATAAATGAGCATTTGTTTGCTTGTATGACCAAACAGGAAATGCGCCACGTAAAGTAGTTTCAACACCAGTAGGTTCAATGTAAATAAAATCGGTTACATAATTATAAAATCCTTCTAAAGCAACGTTTAAATTATTGTTATTAAACTTATAAGTTGCTGAAAACCGGTTAGATGTTTCAGGTTGCATTTTTAAATCACCAAGTTCTATTCTAGCAGCAGAATGGTGTAAACCATCGCTAAACAATTCTGATGCGTTAGGCGCTCTGTTTGATAAACCATAATTTACTAAAATAGCATTTTGATTATCAATTGTATAAGATGCACCTAATGAGGTAGAAATATTATGATAATTAAATATCGGGTTTACTAAAAAATCAGATGGATAACTACTATCATCAATAATTAAATGACCAAATTCTTGCTGATAGTTTAAGGAATTCCATCTTGATTTTCTATAAAACTTTTTTGCATTAATTCGTTCAAAATCATATCGAACACCAGCGTTTAAAACAATGTTTTCAAACCTAAAGTCGGTTATAGCGTAAGCATTCAGATTATATTTATTATAATCGGGTATAATTCTTTTAACTCCAGATTTAGGATCCGAAAAATTATTTTGGTATGCTCCACTAATTCCAAATTTATAAGTATTTTCAGAATTTGAATCTAAATTGATATCACCTTTAAAAGAGTGTGTTTTTAATAATAAATTGGTTGCAGCAATTGAGCTACGTCCACCTCTTCTTATATCAAACTCTAACCTTTCGTTTTGTTGATAATCATATTGAAAAGTTAATTTTCCAATACCTTTTAAACGTTTGTAAACTTTTGCTTTTAACAATTGGTGTGTTACCTCTTGCTTTGGATTATTAATAGTATAGCTAAAATCATCAATAACAAATGGTACATCACTATTTAAAGCTTTAACTAAGTCAGAAACGTTACCTATATGCGATGCACGAAGTATACCTATTTCGTTAGTAGTATTGCTGTAAAAAAGCTCAAAACCTTCATTAAACTGCTTAAAACCAGTATGGAATGTAAAGGCTTTAGCATTTAAACCGGTATTGGTAAGGTTATAATTTGGTGTTTCAAAATCGCCCGCTCTTTTATAAGAAACTTGCCCATTAATAAACCAACCTTTTTTATAACTTTTATGCAAGCTAGTTGAAGCGGAAAATAAATTACCGTTGCTTTGTTGTGAAACAATTGTTTTACCAAATAAAGTATCTTTTAAAATTACTTTTGAAGGATTTACAATAATAACTCCACCAATAGCATCACCTCCATACTGTAATGCATTAGCTCCTTTTATAACAGAAATGCTTCCAGCAGCATTAATGTCAATATTAGGTGCATGCTCAATACCCCATTCTTGATCTTGTAATCGAACTCCATTAAAACTAGTTAAAACTCTACTACTATGTAAACCATTAATTATTGGTTTAACAATTGTATTACCAGTATTTATTGATGATACACCAGCAACATTTTTAATAGCATCACCTAAAGAGGATGCACTAAATTTTTCTAAAGTTTTTGTTTTTATTAATGTTTCTTGAGCTGTTTTTGTTTTTAAACCAACTGTAGTTTTAACAGTAACTTCATTTAACTCTTCAATATGGTGTTCTAAGTCTATAACTTTATAAATGTTTTTTACAACATTTAGTTCCAAGATTTTTTTATCACAAGCTACGTGAGAAATTTCGACAATAATTTTACCTGCACATACATTGTTTATAGTAAATTTTCCCTCAAAATTAGTAGTGGTATACTTATTTTGGTTTTTTATGTAGATTGTAGCATTTACAATAGCAGATTTGTCATGAAAATCTTCTACTAAACCAGAAAAAGTATAGTTACATTTTTGGGCTTTTACTATAAAAACAGATGTAGTTAGTAAAAGTATAAATAATATACTTTTAAGTTTCATCCAAAAGTTTTAATTGTAATTTATAATTATGTTAATTTTAATTAAATAATTACAACAGGAGGTGCTCTAGATGATTTGTTAGAAGAGTAGTTAGTTATTAATTGCTGTGATTTATAATTAGCTTTTTTTGCAAAAACTAATTCATTAACTAATAAACTAGGCTTATTAAGGTTATAATAAAAAACAGTTAACTGTAAATGTAAATCACTACAATCATTTTCTAACTCGTGTAAATGTTGTTCTGTTTTTGAAATACAAACCACGTGCTCATGCTTGTTAAGTGCATGTATTACTTGTATTGCTGTTGGTAATAACAAAGCAAACAAGAAAAATGGAATTATGTATTTTTTAAGTTTTAACATATTGTGCAAATGTATAAAAAAAACCACGACTTATAACTTAATAAGTTGTGGTTTTAAATCTTAAAATTTTATTAATTTTATTTTTTGCTACCTCTCATTTTCATATTTAACATTTCAACAACTAAAGAAAATGTAATAGCAAAGTATAAATAACCTTTTGGAACGGTACCTACTTCTTCTCCAAAAAGAGTAGCATGTGATAAATGAGCTCCTTCAGCAATTAACATAAACCCTATTAATATTAAAAATGATAAACCTAACATTTGTATCGTAGGATGTTTGTTTACAAATTTACCCACAGGATTGGCAAATAACATCATAATAACCATTGATAAAATTACTGAAGCAATCATAATAATCATCGATCCTTCAACACCATTAGTCATTCCTACTGCTGTTAAAATAGAGTCAAATGAAAAAACAATATTTATTAAAGTTATTTGAATAATAGCCTGACTTAAGGTATACCCCTTTTGTGGTTTGGTATCAGTTTCTTCTTCAGATAAACCTTCTACTTTATGATGTATCTCTTTGGTACTTTTATAGAGTAGAAAAATACCTCCTGCAAATAATATTAATGCTTGCCCAGTAAAACCAGCCTTAAACCAAGAAAAATCGACATGAAAAAGTGGTGCATTCATTGCAATTAATAATGAAATACCAAAAAGTAAGGCAATACGTAAAAGCATTGCTAATACTAAACCAATATTGGTTGCTTTTTTCTGTAATTTTTCTGGAAGTTTATTAGCCGCAATGGTTATAAATATAATATTGTCAATACCTAAAACAATTTCTAAAAAAGTTAAGGTTATTAAAGCTCCCCATGTATCTGCTTGTAAAAATATTTCCATCATTTAGTCAACTTTATATACGGTTCCTTTTTGTTTAAAATTTGAATAACCAATTTTTGCTGTAAAGTTATACGAACTATCAGTTACTTGTGTTATTTGAACAAATATAGGATCTTTATCTAAATCAGTTTTTGGTGTTTTCATTCGCAATGAATAGGCGAAGTTATTTTTCCATTTGATAAAAAGAGTATCAATATGTTTAACTTCTTTTTCTGTAACTAAACTATCGGTAGATATACTAACTTTTTTAGAGTATTCTTCTATCTGTAAGCTGTCTTTTCGTACAATAGTAGTTTTTCCATAATTATCACCTGCAGGAATTTCAAACGTTCCGTATACAAAACGTTTCGGGTCACCTTTTTTTTCTGGAGTACAAGAGTAAACTAAAAAAACAACTAAAAAACTAAGTAAATATCTCATTAAATTCCTGTGTAATTAGCTGGTGTAATAGCTTTTAATTCTTCTTTAATTTCAGATGAAACCTCTAAAGTGTCAATAAAGTTGGCAATTGATTGCTTGTTTATTTTTTCGTTAGTACGTGTTAAACCTTTTAAAGCTTCGTATGGATTTGGATATGCTTCACGACGTAATATTGTTTGAATAGCTTCTGCTACAACCGCCCAATTATTTTCTAAATCTTCAGCAAATTTTGCTTCGTTTAAAAGTAATTTATTTAATCCTTTTAAGGTAGATGCAAAACCAATTAATGTATGTCCAAAAGGTACACCAACATTACGTAAAACTGTACTGTCGGTTAAATCACGTTGTAATCTTGAAATTGGTAATTTTGCTGATAAATGCTCAAAAATAGCGTTTGCAATTCCTAAATTTCCTTCAGAGTTTTCAAAATCAATCGGATTTACTTTATGTGGCATTGCAGACGAACCTACTTCACCTTTTTTAATTTTTTGCTTAAAGTAATCGTTTGAAACATATGTCCAAACATCACGATCTAAATCAATTAAAATAGTATTTACACGTTTTAAACCATCATATAAAGCAGCCATGTGGTCATAATGCTCAATTTGTGTTGTAGGAAAAGAGTGGTGTAAGCCTAAAATATCTTCAACAAAGTGGGTTCCAAAGTTTTTCCAGTCAATATCAGGATATGCAACTTTATGTGCATTAAAATTACCAGTTGCACCACCAAATTTAGCTGCATGTGGTGTGTGTTGTATGTGTATTGCTTGGTTGTTAATACGTTCTACAAAAACAAAAAATTCTTTTCCTAAACGGGTAGGAGAGGCTGGTTGTCCGTGCGTACGAGCCAACATTGGTATCGCATCCCACTCTTCTGATAAATCGGCTAATTTACTTACCAAAGTATCTAAAGTTGGGTAATAAACTTCATCCATCGCATCTTTAATTGATAGTGGAATAGCAGTATTATTAATATCCTGTGAGGTTAATCCGAAGTGAATAAACTCTTTGTGTTTTTGTAAGTTTAAAGCGTCAAATTTTTCTTTAATAAAGTATTCAACTGCTTTTACATCATGATTAGTAACCGCTTCAATATCTTTTATTTTCTGAGCATCTTCAGTCGAAAAATCTTCATATATTTTACGTAAATCGGCATATAAATCTTTATTAAAATCAGCCAATTGAGGTAAAGGAATTTCACATAAAGCAATAAAATACTCTATTTCAACTTTTACTCGATATTTTATTAAAGCTTCTTCAGAAAAATAGTTGGCTAAATCGGCAACTTTATTACGGTATCTACCATCAATAGGAGAGATGGCGTTTAATTGTGTTAAATTCATGTTTTGTTGTTGAGTTGTAAGTAGCAAAAATAGAAAATACTTGCTTTATTTAACCGATATATGTCAGGAATTTTAACGAAACACTTTTCGCTTTAAAATTTTAAGAGCACCTTTTTTTTCTAACAATTTAATTACTCGTATTACTGTTTCTACTCGTAACCCTAAAATATCAGCTATTTGTTGTCGGGTATAGTCAACTTTAAAGGTAAAATTACCGGATACTTTATAAACATCATTTTTTAAATAATCAATAAAACGAAGTACACGATGTGCGGGTTCTTGACTAGATATTTCAGAAGCTATAATTGCTTTATAATATAAACGTTTTGCTAAACTTTGTGTGATTTTTAAATGAATTTCAGGGTTTTCTTGAAGTAATTTAAAAAGGTTTTCTTTAGGGATTACTAAAATTTTACTTTCAGATATAGTTACTGCATTCGCAGGATATTTAACATCTATAAACAAAGGAGGTTCGCCAAAACTTTGGTTTTTATAAAAAATACCCTGAATAAATTCTTTGCCGTCATCATTATAATTATTCATTTTTACAGCACCACTACAAATTTGAAAATAATTATAAGCTGTGTTATTTTCAGCAAAGATATTTTCCCCTTTTTTAAATTCTTTAAATTGAGCGCTAAATTTCAGTAAAAGTTCTTCTGGTATCATTATGATTTAAGTCATAAATTGCAATAGTATAAAGATATACTTTTACGGCAGATTAATATAGTTTTTAGATGGATAAAAAAGAAATTGAAAATAGAGAAGATGTTTATTTATTAGTATCAACCTTTTATGATAGAATTAAAGAAGATGATTTTATAGGGCCTATTTTTTTAAAAACTATTCCTGATGAAAAATGGGAATCACATTTACAAAAGTTGACCGATTTTTGGGAAACAAATCTTTTTTTTGTACGAAAATTTAAAGGAAACCCAATGAAAGCTCACAAAGATTTGGATACGAATTTTAATCATAGTATTTCTCAAGAACATTTTGGTAGGTGGTTGCAATTATGGTTTGAAACTTTAGATACTTATTTTACTGGAAATAAAGCAAATGAAGCAAAAGAAAGAGCACGAAATATTGCATCAATGCTCTTTTTTAAAATGTTTGAAGCTAAACCTAAAAAATAATTTGATAAATTATTAATAAAACATTTATTAAAATAGTTACAAAAAAGGACCAAACTACTGTTTTTAAACTACGCTGGCTTATTGCTACCGCATTGGCGCCCATAGCTGAAATACAAGTTATGGCTAATGCAAAAACATTTACATTACCATGTACAGCAAGTGCAGCTGAAAAAGAAGCTATCATACTACTAACCATTAATAAAATTAATGAAATTCCAAAGGCGTTTTCTTTTTCTTGTGCTATTTTATGGTTTATAGTACTTAAAAAGTTAAGTTTAGAAAATTTAAAAGTTGAGTTTTCTACGAGTATTTGTTCTGTTGTTATCATGCCTAAAAGTATTTTGATACAAAATTAAGAATGAACACGTTGTTTGTTTTATGACCTAAATCATAAAGTAAAAACAAGTTTGACGCACTTTATTTGATTGCTTTTTTTATCTTCACAAACTAAAATATTTTTTAGTGGAATCTATAACTATCATTTATATTGTTTTGGCGGTTTTATTTAGTACTGCCATTGCTTTTTTTCAATATTTTTATAAAACCAAAAGCAACCCGAAAATAAATATCTTACTTTTTGGATTAAAATTTGTTAGCCTGTTTTTATTGTTTTTGTTATTTATAAATCCGAAGATAAAAACAAATGAAACAACAAATAGTAAACCTGTTTTAAATGTTTTAGTTGATAATTCACTATCTACAAAATATTTTAAACAAGAAGCAACGGTAACAAATATTTTAAATGAAATAAAAAAAGATAAGGAAATTCAACATAAATTTGATGTACAGCCTTTTTCTTTCGGAAATCAAGTATCTGTAATTGATAGTTTGTTGTTTAATGAGCCTCAAACGGATATTTACAGTGCAATAACTTCGGTAAATGAATTATATAAAAATAGGTTAAATGCTACTGCTTTAATAACAGATGGTAATCAAACTAAAGGAAATGATTATGAGTTTTTAAATTCTAAAAATAAAATTTTCCCTGTCGTTGTTGGTGATACAACACAATATCAAGATATTGAAATAACACAATTAAATGTAAATAAATACAGTTATATCGAAAATAAGTTTCCTGTAGAAACTTTATTATATTATAAAGGAGATGAAAAAATCACCACAACTTTTTCGATTACACACCAAGGAAAAAAAGTGTTTTCAAAAAAACTTGAATTTTCTCCATCAAAACCTACACAAACAATTTCAACCAATATATTAGCAGCAAAAAAAGGTATTCAATACTACACAGCAACTGTTAGTAAAATTAAAGAGGAAAAAAATACTAAAAATAACTCTAAAAGTTTTTCGGTTGAAATTATTGATGAGCAAACTAAAGTATTAATTTTAAGTTCGTTTTTACATCCTGATTTAGGAGCCTTAAAAAAAGCAATAGTAAGTAACAATCAACGTAAGGTTGATATCACTTTAATTAAAGATAAAAATATTAATTATAATGCGTATCAATTTTATATTTTATACCAACCCAATAGCTCTTTTAAGCAAGTTTTTGAAAAAATAAATTCAAATTATTTAATTGTTTCTGGTACAAAAACAGATTGGAATTTTTTAAATGCTGAAAATATCGGAATAACCAAAAAAGTAATTAATCAAACCGAAGATTATCAAGCTATTTACAACGATGCTTTTTTAACTTTTTTACAAAAAGATATTGGTTTTAATGATTTTCCGCCTTTGTTAGATAAATTTGGAGAGGTACAGTTTAAAGGCAAGCAACAAACATTATTATATCAAAAATTTGCAGGTGTTAGCACTACACAGCCGTTATTAACAACAATAGAAAATAATTCTAAAAAACATGCTGTTTTATTGGGAGAAGGAATTTGGAAATGGCGTGCAGCAAGTTTTTTAAAAGAACAATCTTTTGAGGTTTTTGATGCTTTTTTAGCTAATTTAGTACAGTATTTAGCATCTAATAAAAAGCGAAAAAGATTAACAGTTAATTGTGCACCTATATACCCATCAAATGCGTCCATAAACATAGCTGCTTTTTATGTTGATAAAAATTACCTTTTTGATAACAGAGCTTCGTTAGAGTTAACGGTAACAAATGATGCATTAAAACAGCAAAAAATAATTCCTTTTTCATTAGTTAATAATTCCTATCAAGTATCGGTAGCAAATCTTACTTCAGGTAATTACTCTTACAAAGTGTCGGTCGTAAATCAAAACATTCATAGCGTAGGGAAATTTAAAATTACCGATTATCAAATTGAAGAACAATTTACGAATGCGAATTATAAAAAATTAAATTCTTTGGCTTTAAAAACTAATGGGAAGCTTTTTTACCCTACTAATATCAATAATTTATTAAGTGAATTATCGAATGATAAATCGTATTACACAGTGCAAAAATCAATTACTAAAAAACAAAATTTAATTGATTGGAAATGGATACTATTTTTATCAATTGTATTATTTTCATTAGAATGGTTTATCAGAAAATATTATGGTAAAATATAAAAACCTGATAATTTAAAGTAGTTAAATAGATTTTTTTTATCGAAATTTGTATAAAACAAAAAACATGAAATTTCACACACGAAAATGGATTAAACCAGAAGATTTAAACCCGAATGGAACCTTATTTGGAGGGCGTTTGTTACAATGGATTGATGAAGAAGTAGCTTTATATGCAATTATTCAATTAGAGATACCTAAAACAGTAACTAAGTTTATGTCTGAAATTGATTTTGTAAGTTCAGCAAAACAAGGAGATATTATTGAAATAGGTATTGAAGTTGTAAAGTTTGGAAATTCATCAATTACTTTAAATTGTGAAGTAAGAAATAAAATTACGCATAAAACAATTATAGCTATTGATAAAATTATAATGGTTAGTTTAAATGATAATGGGAGTCCTGTTGCACACGGAAAAACAAAAGTAGAGTATGCTAAAGATAGGTTAAAATAATAAAGCTATTAATTATTTTTCTATTTTTGTAGTGCTTTAAATCTATAGGTTTGAAAAACATTAGCATCATCATATTAACATTGTTGCTGCTTGTACCTCCAGTACAAGCACATACAGATGCTATTATTTTTAATGATGATAATGTACCAAAAGTTCATGTCAATACTATGGATAAAGCACATTCTGAAAGGCATCATCAAAATGATACCGAAGAAGAGAAAAATACCGAACATCATCATCATTGTATCTCGTTAGGCATTTCAAGCGCTATTATTATATCAGAATTTAAATTTCAATTTGTAAAATATTTTCAAGTAAAAAAGAAAATTCATTTTTATAAAGTTTTAAATGCATCTAATTTTTTAGATGAACTTCTTCAACCTCCGCAGATTTAATTATTTATAAAATTTCAATTTTTTATTGAAATCAAGGCATCTTTTTTATTTAAAAGATGTCTAATTACACACCTATATTTATAATTAATTAAATCATATAAAAATGATAAAAAAAATAGCTTTAACCTTATGTATAGCGTTATTCACTATGAATTTAATCGCACAAAACTCAATTAAGATACAAGTAATTTCAGATGAAAAAGACCCGTTACCAGGCGCTTCAATACTTATTAAAAATACAACATTAGGTAGTGAAACAGATTTAAACGGAGTAACAACCATAAATAATATTCCAACCGGAAAACAAACATTAATTGTTTCTTTTATTGGTTTTGAAACGGTAACAAAAACAATCCAATTTCCAACGTCAAAAAAACAAATTATTATTGAACTTCATGAAGATGAAGAGTCGTTAGAGGAAGTTGTAATTCAGTCGACAAGAAGTAAGCGGAGTATTGCTGAAATACCAACCCGAATAGAGGTTGTTAGTGCCGAAGAACTTGGCGAAAAAACAATAATGAACTCAGCCAATATTGCCATGGTTTTACGTGAAAGTACTGGAATACAAATGCAACAAACCTCTGCAAATTCTGCAAATCAATCTATTAGAATACAAGGGTTAGATGGTCGATTTACGCAGCTTTTAAAAGACGGATTTCCTTTATTTGGTGGTTTTTCAAGTGGATTAAGTGTTATGCAAATTCCGCCTTTAGATTTAAAACAAGTAGAAATTATAAAAGGAAGTTCGTCAACATTATACGGTGGCGGAGCAATTGCAGGCTTGGTAAATTTAGTATCAAAACAACCTACTGAAAAAAAAGAAATCAGTTTAATGTTTGATCAAACTTCTCGTGGTGGTAGTACTTTAAATGCTTTTTATAGGCAACGATTTAATAAATTTGGAATAACATTATACGGAGCAACTAATCATCAAAATGCTACGGATGTAAATAATGATCATTTTACAGATATTCCAAAAGTAAGAAGTATCAGTTTTAATCCTTCATTTTTTTATTATCCAAACGAAACAGAACAGTTGCGCTTAACATTAAATGCATCAATCGAAAAAAGAATAGGAGGAGATGTTGATGTTATTAATGATAATATGTCGTCAGATCACAATTTTTATGAAGAAAATAAATCACAACGTTATGCATCGCAAATAACTTATAGTAAAGATATTTCTGATAAAAAAACAGTAACACTAAAAAACAGTATAAGTTATTTTAAACGAGCGCTAATCTTACCTACGTATCAATTTAAAGGAAATCAAATAGCTACTTTTACTGAGGGAACGTATAATGTATACGATAACACTTCTGATTGGGTTTTTGGAGGGAATATTAGTACTGAAAACTTTAAAGAAGATGAAGTAACAAATTTGAATCGTAGTTACAATCAATTTTCAGTAGGTGGTTTTGCTCAAAACAATTGGAGATTTAATAAAAAAATGACGTTAGAAAGTGGTTTAAGAACCGATTATAATAATAATTACGGAACTTTTATACTACCTAGATTATCATTTTATATTAAATTTAATGATACTTTTTCTAGTAGAATAGGTGGTGGGCTAGGTTATAAAATACCAACCATTTTTACCGAAGATGCTGAACTACGTTCATATCAAAATGTAATGCCAATAAATGTTACTGATTTTAAAGCTGAAACTTCTATAGGTTTTAATGCTGATGTAAATTATAAAACTAAAATATTAAATGATAATGTATCAATATCATTTAATCAATTGGTTTTTTATACACAGTTAAAAAATTCACTTTTATTAGAAAAAAACGGAGTTAATTACCAATTTAAAAATGCATCAAGTACATTAAATAGTTATGGATTAGAGTCTAATTTAAAATTAAAATACAACGATTTTATATTATTTACTAATTATGCCTATAATAATGTAAAGCTAAATAATACCCAAAAAGCATTAACACCAGCACATAGTATTGGTGGTGTTTTAATGTATGAAGTGCACGATAAATGGCGAATTGGTTATGAAGCATATTACAAAAGCTCACAATTAAGAAATGATTTAACAACGACACCTAATTATTGGACTATGGGGTTTATGGTAATGCGTACTTTCGGAAAAATTAGTTTGTATACAAATTTTGAAAATTTTACCGATACCAAGCAACAAAATTATCAATCAATGGTTAATGCGCCACATAATAACCCAACCTTTACAGATATTTGGGCGCCAACAGATGGATTTGTTTTTAATGCAGGAGTTTTAGTAAAACTATAAAAATTAATCACAATCATTTTATAGTATAGAATTGAATTATACAAAAGTGATTGTGATTAATTCTGTATATTTGAAGTTAGAACAAATAAAAAAATGAACAACAACAAACAATTAGAATTACAGTTACCAAAAGGAGGAATTTTATTAGGAATTTTAGCCGTAGTAGCAATTATAACTTTTACAAAAGCAACAGTAACCATAGGGCCTGGAGAAGGAGGAGTTATTTTTGAAACTTTAGGAGATGGTATTAATACCGATAAAACTTATGGAGAAGGTTTTCATATAGTAGCACCTTGGAATAAAATGATTATAAGAAAAGTACGTCAACAATCAATTTCTGATGAGATGAATGTACTTTCTGTAAACGGATTAGAGGTAAAAGTAAACGGAACTATTTGGTACGAACCTGAATTTACTAACTTAGGAATGCTAATTAAAACTAAAGGTGAGGATTATGAACGTGAATTGTTAGATCCAGCAGTTAATGCTGCAGCAAGAAGTGTTGTTGGTCGTTACACACCAGAGCAATTATACTCTAGTAAAAGAGATGTAATTGAACAAGAAATTTTAGATGAAGTAAAATTGATTTTAAAAGATCAGTTTTTAATTGTTAAAAGAGTTTTAGTTGAAGATGTTAAGTTACCTACAACTATTAGAACAGCTATTGAAACCAAGTTAAAGCAAGAGCAAGAATCTTTAGAGTATGAATTTAGATTAGCAAAAGCAAAAAAAGAGGCTGAAAGACAAAAAATTGATGCCGAAGGTAAAGCGGTAGCAAATAAAATTTTAAGTGCATCATTAACTGATAAAATTTTACAAGAAAAAGGGATTGAAGCAACTTTAAAATTATCGGAATCACCAAATAGTAAAGTGGTATTAATTGGTGCTGGTAAAAGTGGAATGCCTATTATTTTAGGAAATCAATAATATCTTAAAGTACTTAAGTAAAAAAGCGAACTCAATTTGAGTTCGCTTTTTTTATATCAGATTCTTAATTTAATCTCTTCTACGTTTTCTTCCAAAACCTGCAGATGGATTATCTCCGCTTCTTCTTGGTGATGAAGATCTGTTATCATTATTTCTTCTTCTAGAATCGCTTCTATTACCACCATCTCTAGATCCTCTGTCATTTCCGCCACTTCTTCTTTTTCCGCTAAAGCCACCACCGCCATTTCTACGAGGTTTTCTTCCGCCACCGCCACCGCGGTTAGATTTAGTAATTTCAATATTTACAGAACGCCCGCTAAACTCAGGATCATTACTAGCAAAAGCATCTAAAGTTTCTTTTTCAAAGTTTTTATCAATTTCAAAGAAAGAAAAAGTATCTAAAATATCAATAGCTCCGATTTCAATTTTATCTGCAATTTTTTGATCGTTTATCAATCCGATTAATGAAGCAGGGTTTAATTTATCCTTTCTACCTAAGTTGATAAAGAAACGTGTCATATTTTCATCTCTTGATCTTCCTCTTGAGTTATCTCTAGATGATGATAAATCGTTTAAGTCTGCCGATTTATTGTAATAAGTTAAGAAAGAATTGAACTCTAACGAAACAAATTTTTGCACCAATTCTTCTCTTGTTAACCCTTCAAGTTTTTCATAAATACTTGGTAAAAATTCTTCAATTTGCTCATTGTTCACTTCAATATTTTGAACTTTGTCAATTAAATGCATTAATTGATTTTGGCAAATTTCTTTTCCAGTAGGTACTTTTGTTGGAACAAATTTCTTTTTAATAATTCGTTCAATAGCACGTAACCTACCTTTTTCTTTGTTATTTACTAATACAGCAGATATACCTTTGCTACCAGCTCTACCGGTTCTACCACTACGGTGGTTATAGTTTTCTATCTGATCTGGTAATTTATGGTTGATAACATGCGTTAAATCGTTAACATCAATTCCACGAGCTGCAACATCAGTTGCCACTAAAATTTGGATTGTCTTTTTACGAAATTTCCCCATAACACTATCTCTTTGTGCTTGAGATAAATCTCCATGTAAAGCATCTGCACTATAACCGTCTTTAATCAAGTTATTGGCAACTTCTTGTGTTTCTCTTCGTGTTCGACAAAAAATAATTGCGTAAATATCAGTATTTACATCAGCAATTCTTTTTAAGGCTGGGTAACGAGTTCTTTCAGTTACCAAATAATATTCGTGACTTACGTTATCTGATCCTTGATTTTTTTCTCCTGATGTAATTTCAACAGGATTAGTCATATAGTTTCTAGCAATAGCCTCTACTTCTCTAGGAAAAGTTGCCGAAAATAATAAGGTTTGTTTACTTTCAGGAGTTGCATCTAAAACTTTATCAAGCTCATCTTTAAAGCCCATATTAAGCATTTCATCAGCTTCATCTAAAACTAACCATTTTACATTCCCTAATTTTAATGCTCTACGGTTTATTAAATCTACCGTTCTACCTGGAGTACCAACAACAATTTGAGCACCTCTTTTTAGGCCTCTTATTTGTTCTTCAATATTCGAACCTCCATATACAGTTACTACTTTTAAGTCTGGTATGTATTTAGAAAATTCTTTAATATTATTTCCAATTTGTACAGCTAGTTCACGGGTAGGAGATAAGATGATTGCTTGTACATTTTTATCAGAACTATCAATCTGTTCTATAATAGGTAAACTAAAAGCGGCTGTTTTTCCTGTTCCTGTTTGTGCAAATGCTTTTAAATCTTCAGTTGAAGAAATAATTTGTGGAATTGCTTTTTCTTGAATTACAGTAGGTTTTTCGTAACCTAAATCTGTTAATGCTTTGTTGATAGGCTCTTTTAAGCCTAAATCTAAAAATGTTGACATATATACGTCTGTGTTCTTTTTTAGATTCACAGACGCCAGTATCTGTAAACCTGATTCTTATTTTGGACAATAGATTATATGGCTAATAATCTGGTAGTTAATAATCTAAATTTCATTTTATTTCAAAAATAAAATCCCGCAAAGGTATGATAAATTAAATAGATTAAAGAATCTTATTTGTTTTTTTGAAGATTTCGAACTTCAAAATTAATGTTTTTTGAAGATAAACTAGTGTATCCGTTCTTTATAATGCCTTTATTATCAATTAAAACCACTCGTGGAAACTTGCTTGAAGAAAACTCACAAACGGAGCTCTTTTTAGGTAAGGTATACTGGTGTTTAATGGCAATGTTTTTGGTATACTCTTTAGAGTTAGAGCATAAGTTGATTACTACAAAAGTAATATCAGGATTTTTTTTAATCAAGTAATTAATACGAGAAGCAATCCATTCATCTGAAGTATATTCGTAATCTTTAAATAAAAGCACTGCATTTTTACCTTTAGTTATGTCTAAAATACACTTTTCTTCGCCTTTTGCATTTATAAGATTAAAAGCGGGTAATTTATCAGTTGTATTTAGTAGTTTAAGATCATTGGCTAAACGTTGTACATTTTTCTTTTGATCAATATTAGAGTTTAGCTTAAAGAAAGTGAAAAAAGGTTGCGTATTTTCTTTTTGATTTGGATTTTTGAAAAAACGACGAATTACAGTATTGTACATTAACCTATTTTTGATACTTTCAGAAGTAATATTAACGTTAATACTTTCTAATAAATCAACTGTAAAATTAGGCGATTTCTTATTTTTTAAATAGGCGTCGTTATACACTTTATCAATTATGAAACGATAATAAGGGCCAAAGAAAATTAAAGAATCTTTCTTTGAATCTATTTCATTTCTGTAATTAAAATAAGTATTAGCTAATGTTTGTGGTTTTTCTTTTTTAAAATTATGAAGTGCATATTGTTCTAAGTATGTATATACTGGATATAGAGACGATATATTTAAAATGTTTATAAAATCATCAGAAACATTTTCATTGTTATTTCTATAGTTTTCAATATTATTTAGTTTGCTGTTTTTTAAAGAATCAATTTTATTTAAAAAAGCATGTTGTGTAAGCGTATAAAATTGAGCAAAATTCTTTTTATCCTCTTCACTTTGTAAAAAAGATTCAATTAATATGTTATTTCTTGCCGCATTTTTACCGCTAAAAACTAAAGACTCGTCAAAATTCCATGTATTTAATCTAAAAAGTAAGCTATCTTTAGGTTCTAAATATACATATTGATGTTCTGGTCCATGCCCAAAAATATACAATCCTTTTTTTAAATTTTTATAGGTACCTAAAAAACTATTATCTTTTTTTAAATAGATAGTATCATTAAAGTTATAATTATCAGAAAGAGTAACATAGCTAGCTTTTGGATTGATAATTTTACCACCAAAATAAGTAGGTTTTAGGGGTTTAGAGTCATCACATCCAATCAATAATATTAATAGTAAGGGTACTAAGTATTTAGTCATGCTTTAGTTGTTATCTTTTTAAGATATTACATTCAAAAGTAAACATCTCTAGATAATTTAGTTGTTAATTCGTTGTTAAAAGAATTATCAAAAGCCAAATGTAAGATGTTAAATAGTTACTCGCAAATTCTTTTTAAGCAACTATATTTTATACTTTTGCACCGAATTTTAAAAAATTATAAATGTTATCAGTTTCTAATTTATCAGTTCAGTTTGGTAAGAGAGTTTTGTTTGATGAAGTAAACACAAAGTTTACGCAAGGAAATTGCTACGGTATTATCGGAGCAAATGGAGCGGGGAAATCTACTTTTTTAAAGATTTTATCTGGAGTACAAGAACCGACTTCGGGACATGTACATTTAGAACCAGGAAAAAGAATGTCGGTTTTAACCCAAGATCACTATGCTTTTGATGAATATACTGCTTTAGAAGCTGTATTAATGGGTAATAAAGAGTTACATAAAATAAAATCAGAAATTGATGCTTTGTATGCTGATTATACTGATGAAAATGCAGAAAAGATAGGCGAGTTACAGGTTGTTTTTGAAGAAATGGATGGTTGGAATGCTGATTCATCTGCTGCAACACTATTATCTAATTTAGGAATTAAAGAAGAAGATCATTACACTTTATTAGCCGATTTAGACTCTAAGAAAAAAGTACGTGTCTTATTAGCACAAGCTTTATTTGGAAATCCAGATGTATTAATTATGGATGAGCCTACCAATGATTTAGATTTTGAAACTATTGCTTGGCTTGAAAATTTCTTAGCAAATTTTGACAATACCGTAATTGTGGTATCGCACGACCGTCACTTTTTAGATGCAGTCTGTACACATATTTCTGATATTGATTTTGCTAAAATCAACCATTTTTCAGGTAACTATACTTTTTGGTACGAGTCTAGCCAGCTAGCAGCAAAGCAAAGAGCACAACAAAATAAAAAGGCAGAAGATAAAAAGAAAGAATTAGAAGAATTTATTCGTCGTTTTTCTGCAAATATGGCTAAGTCTAAACAAGCAACTTCTCGTAAAAAGATGATCGACAAGTTAAATGTTGATGAAATTAAACCATCTAGTCGTCGTTATCCTGCAATTATTTTTGATAGAGATAGAGAGGCTGGAGATCAGATTTTAAATATAGAAGGTTTATCAAAAAATTTCGAAGGAAAGCCATTGTTTGCTAATGTAGATATTAATTTAAATAAAGGAGATAAAGTTGCTATAATATCAAAAAACTCAAAAGCAGTAACAGCTTTTTATCAAGTAATTTCAGGTAATGAAAAAGCTGATTCAGGAAAATTTTCTTGGGGTGTTACAACAACACAATCTTATTTGCCAGCAGATAATTCATCTTTTTTTCAAAACGGAGAATTAGATTTGGTAGATTGGTTACGCCAATATGCACAAACAGAAGAAGAAAGAGAGGAAGTGTTTTTAAGAGGGTTTTTAGGTAAAATGATTTTTTCAGGTGAAGAAGCTTTAAAGAAAAGTAATGTGTTATCTGGAGGAGAAAAAGTACGTTGTATGTTGTCGCGTATGATGATGACAAGAGCAAATATTGTTATGTTAGATGAACCGACAAATCACTTAGATTTAGAATCTATTCAGTCATTAAATAATTCATTAATTAACTTTAAAGGAACGGTATTATTTTCTACTCATGATCATGAGTTTGCGCAAACTGTAGCTAATAGGATTATAGAAATCACGCCAAAGGGAGTAATCGACAAATATGCTACTTTTGATGATTATTTAGCTGATCCAAAGGTTAAAGAATTAAGAAATAAAATGTATTCATAATATATTTTACTACATATTTATAAAAAGGAAGTACAATAATTGTACTTCCTTTTTTTATGCTTTTTTTTTGAAGCAGTTTCCCGCTTTTCGCACTCGCTTTTTTTGTTTGAAAAAAACAAAAAAGAGCTCAAACAATTGCTTCAATCGGGGCTAGGCAATGCGTTAACATAAAATAATTTTAGTTTTAAAACCTACATAGAAATTTGTTTGTTGAGAGTTTTTTACAAAAAAGGTATCGAAAACTTATTTATCATCAAAAATTCAAATTCTCAATACAATTTTAATTCCCAGACCTCACAGGTTTTTAAAACCTGTGAGGTCTATTTTTTATAGTAAATTAATAGCCATTTAATTTTTACACTTTTATTTTTATAATTTTAGCTAATAAAATAATACTTTTATCCGTAAAATAAAGAGTGTCTTCTATGAAAAAGATAAATACCCGAACAGCTTTAAATCCTGCATACCGAAAACATAAACCACTAAGAAAAGAGGTTACTAATTTTATATAATAGAATTACAAAATTGTATAAATGCTGTAAAATTAAGCGACACTAATAATGAAAGTGAAGAACATATAAAACATCATTTTATCATCAAAAATTCAAATTCTCAATACAATTTTAATTCCCAGACCTCACAGGTTTTTAAAACCTGTGAGGTCTATTTTTTATAGTAAATTAATAGCCCTTTAATTTTTACACTTTTATTTTTATAATTTTTGCTAATAAAATAATACTTTTATCAGTAAAATAAAGAGTGCCTTCTATGAAAAAGATAAATACCCAAACAGCTTTAAATCCTGCATACCGAAAACATAAACCACTAAGAAAAGAGGTTACTAATTTTATATAATAAAATTACAAAATTGTATAAATGCTGTAAAATTAAGCGACACTAATAATGAAAGTGAAGAACATATAGAACATCATTTTATCATCAAAAATTCAAATTCTCAATACAATTTTAATTCCCAGACCTCACAGGTTTTTAAAACCTGTGAGGTCTATTTTTTATAGTAAATTAATAGCCATTTAATTTTACACTTTTATTTTTATAATTTTTGCTAATAAAATGATACTTTTATCAGTAAAATAAAGAGTGCCTTCTATGAAAAAGATAAATACCCGAACATGAATTTTTTTAAATGAAGTTTAAACAGATTTTAAAGAAAATCAGAATGATTATTTAATTACATTAGAGTTGCTTGTGGTGCGCCAGATTACGTATTAACACGCAAAAACATTCCAATCGGGTATATTGAAGCTAAAGATATTGGGGTAGATTTAAACAGTAAAACACTAAAAGAACAGTTTAACAGATACAAAGCTGGTTTAACAAATTTAGCGTTTACCGATTATCTAGAATTTCAGTTTTATAGAAATGGTGAATTAACCACAAAAATTGCCATCGCAAAAATTGAAAATGGGCAAATTGTTGGAATCCTCGAAAACTTTAAGCAGTTTACACAGCTTATAAAAAACTTTGCACAAACAGTATCGCAAACCATAAAATCGCCAACCGTATTAGCACAAATGATGGCGGGTAAAGCCAAATTAATGGCTAATATTATTGAAAAATCATTAAATAACGATGATTTAAACGAACATCGCTCGAATATAAAATCGCAAATGCTATCGTTTCAACAAATGTTAATTCATGATATTGATAACAAAGCTTTTGCCGATATTTATGCACAAACAATCGCTTATGGTATGTTTGCTGCAAGATACCATGACCCAACATTAGAAAATTTTTCTAGAACAGAAGCCGCTCAACTAATACCAAAAAGTAACCCTTTTTTACGCAAACTATTTCAAGATATTGCAGGTTACGATTTAGATGATCGTATTGCGTGGATTGTAGATGAATTGGTAAACATCTTTTTAGCTAGTGATGTTGCCGACATCATGAAAAACTTTGGTAAAAGCACCAAACAAGAAGACCCTGTTGTACATTTTTACGAAACGTTTTTAGGAGAATACAATCCCGCTTTGCGAAAAGCTCGTGGTGTTTGGTACACACCGCAACCTGTGGTTAACTTTATTGTTAGAGCGGTTGACGATGTATTAAAGTCAGAATTTAACCTTGCACAAGGGTTAGCAGATACCAGCAAAACAACCATTAAAGTAAAAACCGATATTGCTAATAAAAACTTTAAAAGCGGTTATAAAGAAGTTGATAAACAAGTACACAAAGTACAAATTTTAGACCCTGCAACTGGTACAGGAACTTTTTTAGCCGAAGTTGTAAAACACCTTCACAAAAAATTTAAAGGACAACAAGGAATTTGGAGCAACTATGTTTCTAAAGATTTAATTCCTCGTTTAAATGGCTTTGAATTGTTAATGGCAAGTTATGCAATGGCACACCTAAAAATGGATATGCTACTCACAGAAACTGGCTACAAACCCAAAGACAACCAGCGTTTTAATATATTTTTAACCAATAGTTTAGAAGAAGCTCACAAAGATAGCGGAACGTTATTTAGTAACTGGTTAGCCGATGAAGCCGACCAAGCAAATGCCATTAAAAGAGATGCGCCTGTAATGTGTATTATTGGAAATCCGCCGTATAGCGGGGAAAGTTCTAATAAAAGTGACTGGATTATGAACTTAATGCAAGATTATAAAAAAGAACCTGGTGGAAAAATTAAATTAAAAGAACGTAATCCGAAATGGATAAATGATGATTATGTAAAATTTATGCGTTTTGGGCAACATTTTATTGAAAAAAATGAAAGCGGAATTTTAGCTTTTATCAATCCGCATGGTTTTTTAGACAATCCAACTTTTAGAGGAATGCGTTGGAATTTATTAAAAACCTATGATAAAATTTATACCATAGATTTACACGGAAATTCAAAGAAAAAAGAAACCTGCCCCGATGGTTCGCCCGACCAAAATGTATTTGATATTATGCAAGGCGTAGCAATTACGTTTCTTATTAAAACAGGTAATAAAAAAGCTCACGAATTAGGAAAAGTTTTTCATTATGATTTATTCGGGAAACGTACTAGTAAATACGATTTTTTAAATGATAATAATTTAAAATCAATAAATTTTGTTGAATTGCCCAACAAAGCACCCAATTATTTTATGGTGCAAAAAGATTTTGAAGCTGAAGATAACTATAATAAAGGTTTTTCAATAAATGAATTATTTACAATTAATAGTGTTGGGATCGTAACCTCTAGAGATAGTTTTGTTATTGATGATAATAAAGAAGTTTTATCTAAAAGGATAAAAGATTTTTTTGAATTACCAAAAGAAGATTTATTATCTGAATATAATATAAGAGAAAATAAGACTTGGAAAATTGATGAAGTAAAATTAAAAGCAGAAAAATTCATTGAAAATGATATAAAAGAAATTTTTTATAGAACTTTTGATAAACGATATATATATAATAATAATAATTTTATTGAAAGAAATAGAATTAAAGTAATGCAAAATTTTGATAGAAAAAATATAGGAATTATTATTTCGAGAAGTGTTGTTGGAGATTATAATTGGGCAGATATACAAGTTACTGAAAATATTACAGAATTTGGAATTATGGCTTCTAGAGTTGGTAATGGAGCTCCTATATGCCCACTATATTTATATCCCGAAGAAAAAGATATTGATTTTTCCGAAGATAAAAAAGGAGAAGCAATAGCACGAGTTCCAAATTTAGATAAAAAAATCATCAATAAACTTGCTAAAAAATTAGGTTTAAAATTCACGAATGAGAAAGAACAAACCGCAAAAACTTTTGCCCCAATTGATATTTTAGACTACATCTATGCCGTTTTACACTCGCCAAATTATAGAGAAACCTACAAAGAATTTTTAAAGATAGATTTTCCTAGAGTTCCTTTTCCGAAAGATGAAAAAACATTTTGGCACTTGGTAAAATTAGGCGGAGAAATACGCCAAATTCATTTATTAGAAAGCCCCATTGTAGAAGATGCAATTACGCAATATTTAGGTGATGGCGATAATATAATTACCCGAAAATTAACAAAAACCGATATTGGTTATGAAGCTGTAACCGATACACACGGAAAAGTTTGGATAAACGACATTAATTATTTTGATAATGTACCACTAGTTGCTTGGAATTTTTATATTGGCGGTTATCAACCTGCTCAAAAATGGTTAAAAGACCGCAAAGGACGAGAATTAGATTACGAAGATATTTTTCATTATAATAAAATTATCGTAGCCTTAACCGAAACCGACAAAATAATGAAAGAAATTGATTTGATTAATTTTATAGAAAAGGACTAAAAAAGCATTTTATAAAATAATGCAAAACTGAAATAAATTTCTTTTGACAGATTCAAATTTATAGAAAAATAAATTTTATAGCTACTTGTTTTGCGTTAGGGATTGAAGCAATTGTTTGAGCTCCTTTTTATTTTTTCTTTTAAAAAAATAAAAAGAGCGAGTGTGTAAAGCCCGACCTTTAGGTAACGCCCAAATTATCTTCAAAATAATCATCAAACAATAAAAAGGCGAACACATACGGTTCGCCTTTTTTATAATAATAATATTAAGTAGTTTCTATTTCAAAAAAACTAAAAACATTACCTCCATAGCGTTTATCGTAGCTATGGTTAGGATGTTTTGTTAAATCGGTATGTTTATCGTGTTCAATAATTAAATAACCTTCTTTATTTAAAAGGTCATTGTCAAAAACAAGATCAGCTATTTTTAAAAATTTAGATTCTTCAAAATCATAAGGAGGATCTGCAAAAATAACATCCGATTTTAAAGAAGTTTTTTCTAAAAACTTATACACGTCGCTTTTGTAGGTGTTGATATCTAAATCAAGTTTTTTAGCTGTTTCATTGATAAATTTTATACACCCAAAATGAGCATCAACAGCGTGTATTGTTGTTGTACCTCGTGAGGCAAATTCATAACTAATATTTCCCGTACCAGCAAAAAGATCTAACACAGCAATATTGTCAAAATAATAATCATTATTTAAAATATTAAATAATGATTCTTTTGCCATATCCGTAGTTGGGCGTACAGGTAACTTTTTAGGAGCTGAAATTCGCTTACTTTTATGTTTTCCAGAAATAATTCTCATTAGGATACTAAAATAAAATTAGAATGATTTGAAAATTCTTCACTATCTGTAAAGAAGTTTTTAATAGGTTTAAAGAAATGAACATTACGAACATAGTTGTATGTAATGGAATAAAGTTCAGATGTTTTTTCAATAGCTCCCATAAGAGTTAATTGAAATTTGTTTGGGTTCATCTGTAATTGTTCTGCTGTAAATAAAATATAATAAATAAAATCTTCCTTTGTTGTAAAATAAAATGAATTGTAAAAAACTAAATTATTTTGATGACAAACAACAATATCTAATTGATTAGTTGATACATGCACAAAAAACTGTTTTTCAGAATCTTCTTTTGAATAGTTTAATAATTTATCTATCAAAACAGTTGAGTGGTGCTTGTATTCAAACTCTCCAAAGTTTTGAAATAAATAATTATTAATATTTACATAAGGAATATATACAGTAGCTGCTGTTTTTGATTTTAATGAGTCGTAGGTAATAAAGTCGGTCGCTAACGTTTTAACGGTATATTTTAAGTATGAATCTAAACTGTTTCGATCAAAATATTCATTAGGTACAAGTGTTGCTAAGTTATTTTGATGAATAGCAAACACAGTAATAAAATCTTGCTGTAAATCTTTATCGTTACCAAAGATTGTTATTATTTTTTCTAATAATAACTCAGGAGTTTTAATAGATTGCTCAAAAGAATATTGAGTGAATAAAAGAAACTCTTTCGTATCAGAATTAGTTATACAAAAAGAAAATCCATCCAAACTAAATTGGATGGATAGACTTTTATTTTTTGCAATAATATTACTGCTTTTTTTAGTCTTTTTTATCAAGAGCTTCATCTTTATCATATGAAGGAGGCCAGTTACCACCTGTAGTAACTTCAGCTAAAGAACCTACAGAAACATAAGCTCCTTTAATCTGATCAGTTTCTAAAGCTTCTAGTTCTTGTTTTACTAAAGAAGTACTTAAGCCTTTTAAAATAGATGCTTTTTCTGCTTTAACTTCAAAAACAGGTACAAACAATCCAGTTACTTTTTCAACAGTACCTGTAGCTATTGTAAACTGTTTGTCTGTTCCAGGAACATCAAACATTCCTTTATAATCTTTACCTTCAAAATATTTAGCTACTGGCTCATATCCAATAGTATCAATTTGTTTTTTTGAAACAGTAATAAAAATACCACCACCTCTATCTACTTTTTCTTCAACATTACTTGTTTGAGTTATAGCTAATTGTCCTTTTTCAATAAAAGTAATTAAAGAGTCTTTATTATCAGAGTAAGTTCTATAAACTTCTTTATATTTTACTTCAGCATCACGAATTAACTTTAAATTCTTAATAACCTTAGCATATCTTACTTGTTTTTCTTTAGCAAATTGAATTGGTTCCATAATACCATTGTATATTTTAGAAACTAAAAATGCCGTGGCTACTAATAGTAATATAGAGACTAACCATCTCATTTTCAATGGCACAAATTTAACTATAATTACAGCTAAAAGAATTGCAACAACTACGGCTGCTAAAATCATTAATAATAAATTCATTTTTTTCGTTTTAATAATATGATATTCGCAAATCTACAATTTTTTTTCAATCATAAAAATATTTCTGTATAAATAGATATATCTTTGACATTTATTTAAAATATGATTAAATCTGCACCCGATTTTTACAAAGAAGTACTTAAGTTTTTTCCATATCAACCTACTCAAAAACAAAGCGAATTATTAAATGAATTAACAAATTTTATTTTTAATGATAACAAAGATCTTTTGTTTTTATTAAAAGGATATGCAGGTACAGGAAAAACCACAACAGTTAGTACGGTGGTTAATAATTTATGGAAAACAGGTAAAAAATCTGTATTATTAGCACCTACAGGTAGGGCGGCTAAAGTAATTTCTGGCTACTCAAAAAAACAAGCATTTACTATACATAAAAAAATATATTTTCCTAAAAAACAAGGAAATGGCGGGGTAAGTTTTGTAATGCAACCTAATAAACATACAGATACTATTTTTTTAGTAGATGAAGCTTCTATGATATCTGATAGTCGTCAGAATTCAAAATTATTTGAAAACGGTTCTTTATTAGATGATTTAATCTCGTATGTATATTCAGGTAAAAACTGTAAAATTGTTTTTATAGGAGATACAGCACAATTGCCACCTGTAAAATTAACTGTAAGCCCAGCTTTAGAGGCTGATAGGCTTTCCTTTGACTTTAATAAAGAAGTTACAGAAATTGAGTTAGATGAAGTAGTACGTCAACAACAAAATTCAGGAATTCTTGCCAACGCAACCGATTTACGTATACTTATTCAAAGTGATATCGTTGATTTTAAATTTGATGTAAATTACCCTGATATTATTCGGTTAGAAGATGGTTATGACATTCAAGATGCTATAACAATGGCTTATGACGGAGATATGGGGGTAGAAGATACTGCATTTATTGTCCGCTCAAATAAAAGAGCAAATCAATATAATGATCAAATTAGAACAAAGGTTAGAGGGCAAGAAAATGAAATTTCTACAGGTGATTATGTTATGGTTGTTAAAAATAATTATTTCTGGTTAAAAGATTCATCATCGGCGGGTTTTATAGCTAATGGAGATATTTGTGAGGTAATGCGAATTAATACTATTAAAGATTTATACGGATTTAAATTTGCAGAGGTAGAAGTACGTATGATTGATTACCCTGATATGAAACCTTTTGAAACTGTACTTTTATTAGATACACTTTCAAGCGAAACGCCTTCTTTAAATTATGAAGAATCTAATAAATTATATGAAGCTGTAAAGGAAGATTTTGCAGATGAAAAATCGAAATACAAACAGTTTTTAGGAGTAAAAAAGAATAAATATTTTAACGCTTTACAAGTAAAGTTTTCTTACGCTATGACTTGTCATAAATCGCAAGGAGGGCAATGGAATACTGTTTTTATAGAACAACCTTATTTACCAGAAGGACCAAGCGTAGAGTATTTAAGATGGTTGTATACTGCAGTTACAAGAGCACAAAATAAATTGTATTTAATAGGTTTTAAAGACGAATATTTTTTAGATTAAATAATGTTAGTGTTTTGTTAATTTAATAAAACCTTGATCTAAAAAAAGTACATTTGTTTGTTACAAAATTTAAAATTACATCAACTAAATAATTTAAAATGTATAAAAAAACACTTTTAAGTTTATCTTTTTTATTGATATCAATATCAATATTTGCACAAAAACCTGATAAATTAAGTTCTAATCAGATTTTTGAGAAAATTCAAAAATTAAACTTTCTAGGTTCTGCTTTATACATTGCAGCGCATCCTGATGATGAAAACACACGTTTAATTGCTTATTTAGCAAATCATGAAAAAGCAAGAACAGGTTATTTATCATTAACTCGTGGTGATGGAGGACAAAATTTAATTGGCTCAGAAATGCGCGAATTATTAGGTGTAATAAGAACACAAGAGTTACTAGCAGCCAGAAAGGTAGACGGAGGTGAACAACGCTTTTCTAGAGCTAATGATTTTGGTTACTCTAAACACCCTGATGAAACGTTAAAAATTTGGGATAAAGAACAAGTATTGGCCGATGTAGTTTGGGCAATTAGAACCTTTAAGCCTGATGTAATTATAAATCGTTTTAATCATAGAACACCTGGTACAACGCACGGGCATCATACATCATCAGCAATGTTAAGTGTAGAAGCTTTTGATTTAGCAAATGATAAAACAAAGTATACAAATCAACTTAAAAACACAAGCATTTGGCAACCAAAACGATTATTTTTTAATACCTCTTGGTGGTTTTACGGTAGTCAAGAAAAATTTAAAAAAGCGGACAAGAGTAATATGTTAAGTTTTGATATCGGAACTTATTATCCGTTAAAAGGTGTATCAAATAATGAATTGGCTTCAATGGCAAGTAGCCAGCATTTATGTCAGGGTTTTGGGCGTTTAACAACACGTGGAAGTCAAACAGAATATGTTGAGTTTTTAAAAGGTGATTTTCCGAAAGATAAAAAAGATATTTTTTCAGGAATCAATACCACATGGAATAGAGTAGTAGGAGGTGGAGAAATTGGAGCTATTTTATATAAAATTGAACAAAATTTTGATTTTGTAAATCCGGAAAAGCATTTACCAGAATTAGTGAAGGCTTATGAATTAGTTCAGAATTTAAAAGACGAACACTGGAAGAGAATAAAAACTAAAGAAATTAAAGAAATTATAAAAGCTAGTGCAGGGCTGTATTTAGAAGCTTCGGCAACTTCATCTAGCACAATACCAAATAGTAATTTTGAGGTTAATTTTGAGGTTTTAAACAGAAGTAAACAAGTAATTGAATTAGCATCTATTAAAATATTACCTAGTAAAAAAACGATTTTAAAAGAATTAGATTTAGTACCAAATTCTAAACAAAACTTTAAAGAAAGTATTGCAATTAAAAACGTTAATTATTCGTCACCTTATTGGTTAACAGAACCTTGGGGGTTAGGAATGTATACCGTTAAAAATCAAGCTTTAATAGGGAGTCCAGAAAGTTCACGACCAATTAATATACAATATAATTTAATAATAGGTAGTACATCAATTTCATACACAATACCTGTTGTACATCGATTTTCTAAAAGAGATAAAGGAGAAATTTACGAACCGTTTGAAGTGTTACCAAAAGTAACAACAAAATTAAAAAGTAAAATTATTATTTTTTCTGATGATGTGTCGCAAAAAGTATCATTAGAAGTTCGTTCTGGAGATAAAAATGTAAGCGGAACCGTTGCTTTACAAGTTCCTAACGGATGGGAAGTATCTCCTAAAATAGCAAATTTTAATATCAAACAAAAGGGGGATAAACAGGTTGTAGATTTTAAAGTTACCCCCTCTAAAAATCAATCTGAAGGAATTTTAAAAGCAGTTGCAACGATTGATGATAAAACGTACGATAAAGAATTGGTAGAAATTAACTACAATCATATACCTAAACAATCAATTTTATTGCCATCACAAGCAAAGTTAGTTCGTTTAGATATTAAGAAAAAAGGTGAGAAGGTTGCTTATATTCAAGGATCAGGTGACGCAATTCCTGAAAGCTTACGTCAAATAGGATATAAGGTAATAGAAATAAATCCTAAAGATATCAACGATAAAAATTTACAGGAATTTGATGCTGTAGTTGTAGGAATTCGTGCATACAATACTTTACCAGAATTACAATTTAAACAAAAACACTTGTTAGCTTATGTAAAAAATGGTGGAAATATGATTGTACAATATAATACAAATAGAAGAGTAGATGTAAAAGCACCATTTGAATTAAAATTATCGAGAGATAGAGTTACAGATGAAAATGCGAAAGTTTCTTTATTAGCAAAAGAACATCCAATTTTAAATTATCCTAATAAAATTTCAACGACAGACTTTAATGGTTGGGTGCAGGAGCGTGGATTGTATTTTCCGAATCAATGGAGTAAGGAATACACACCGATTTTATCAATGAGTGATAAAGGAGAGTCAGCCAAAAAAGGAAGTTTGTTAGTCGCTAAATATGGTAAGGGTAACTATATATATACAGGTTTAAGTTTTTTTAGAGAACTACCAGCGGGTGTTTCTGGAGCGTATAAATTATTTGCAAATATATTATCAATAGGTAAGAAAGACAATAGTAAAAAAGAAGTAAAACTTTAGTAGAAAGCTAATTTACAAAAAGTAAACTCTCGAAAACTATATAGTTTTCGAGAGTTTTATCTAAAAAACAACTTAACTTTGATTTAATTATATAAAATTAAAGCAGTTAGTTTATCTAAAATTTATATTTTATTATTGATGATAAATAAAGACTTATGATTTGTTTTTTTAGCTAGTAAAAATTATAGTAGAAAAAAAAAGCAAAATAAAACAGTTTGGCAAAATGTAAAAAATGACCGAAGAATTAGATAATTTATTAATTGAATTAAAAAATGAGGACTCTAAACTCATTGAGATTGGAAAAGATTTAATAGAAGTGAATGGAATGACGGAATTTACTTTTTATTGTCATTCAATTTTAAATCGGACAATTAATTTAAATCGAGGTTACATAACATTGGTCAATGATAATAATTACATTGCAGCAGCTCCATTAGTAAGACTAAATTTAGATAGTCTTTTGAGATTATTTGCTTCTACACAATCGGAATTTGACGTTAATACCTTTGCAAAAAAAGTTAGAAAAGGTGGTGTAATTAGAAAAATGAAATATTACAAAAATCACAAAGAGAGATTAAGAGATGTTAAACTTGTAGAACTTTTAAAAGAAATCAAAGGATTTAAATGGACTGAACAAATCTATGATACAGGTAGCGGATACGTTCATCTAAGCAATCAACACTTTTATTCATCTGTCAAAATTGTTGGCCCTGATACGGTAGAAAGTGGAATAAGAAAAACAGATGAATATGTTTCCGAAAAAGAGAAAATTGCCGGAACTTATTATATGCAACAATCTTCAAAAGGAATAAGAATTTTTATTGGCGATTGGATTGAAGAAAGAAAAAAACACTTTGCTTAACGTGTTTGTATATGGTTTAAGCACCTAATTTAGTAAATAATTACCGACCAAGAAAGTCCGCGAGGACTTTCGTAAGTAGGCGAGAAGCCAGCAATAAATTATATACGGTGTTAGCTTTAGTTTTTTATCTTCCACTCTTTAATTATTTCTTTCATACTTTCTTTATTCGTTTCAAATTGTTTAGCTCTATGTCCATTTGCTCCAGATGGATGAGGAAAACCGTTTAAAATAAAATTACCATTCAATTTATTTTCAGATTGTATTTTTAAAAGTATTTCACTTACACTTTTTCCCAAAGGAATTATAAGTTTACCTTTAAATTCTGATATTTCTGGAATAAATAATTTTTCTATCTGTTTCCATAATATTTCAGATTTTAAAGGAGAAGGAGTAGAACCTGTATAATTTTTTCCATTATTAAATACTGGATATTTAATAATTGAAGTAGAATGTAAGAAACTATTTTCAATCTCAAATAATTCACTTGTTGATTTGATATTCAACTTTTTCTCTAATTCTAATTTATCTAACATTTTAATTAGATTATTTCTCATACTTCCAGCAAAACTACATTCAGATTTAACCTTTTTCAAAGCTAATGAAAAGTCATTATTCACTTTCATTTCCTTTATTATAGTTTTGAAAGATTTTTCCATCTGTGACCAACCTGGAGTAATTCCAACAATTATTATTGATGCATCTAAATTTATGTAGTCAAAAGGAGCATAATAAATTTCAATTTTTCCTTCTTTAGAAACTAAATATTTTTCTTTCATTAAGTCTTCTTTTGTATAAGAATCCTTTAAATTTTCATTTCTTATTTCTTTCTCGTATTTCACAATTTTCATTTAAATTAAAGCTAACACCGTATATAATTTATTGCTGGTTTTGGATCACTTTCGAAATTCCGAAGGAATTTCGCCGTTCGTGTTTTATTTAGTAAAACCACTGCTCAAATAAAGCTTATACAAATATGATAAAAATAATTTTTTTTAATAAGGAGTTTATAATTACTTTAATATTTTATTAAGATTGGCTTTGTATAATTTACCAATCGGAATGATATGACTATCAATATGAATTCGATTGCCTTCAATTTTTTTAATATACTTTGTTGCAATGGCAAAAGATTTGTGAACCTGAATAAAATCATTATTAGGTAATGATTCTAAAAGATCAGATACTTTTTCTCGAATGGTTATGGTTTCATCTTTAGTAATAACTTTAGTGTAATTTCCGGAAGCTTCAATAAATAAAATAACATCAATTTCTACTTGTAAATATGACTTGTTTTGACGTAAAAAGATACGTTTTTCTGATGTACTTATCTCTTCTAAAACTTGTTTTTGCACAACATTTGTTACGTCTTTAACTTTATTTACAGCTTTTAAAAAACGTTCAAAACTAAATGGTTTTAACAAGTAGTCAGAAACACTTAACTCAAACCCCTCAAGTGCAAACTCACTATAAGCCGTAGTAACTATAACTTTTGGTGGAGACGAAAGTATTTTTAAAAAGTCGAAGCCTTTAAGTTTTGGCATGTTTAAATCTAAAAAAATTAAATCTACCGTGTGGGTATTCAAATATTCAAGAGCCTCTAAAGCATTGTAACAGTTTTTTTGTAACTCTAAATGAGGAAGCATTTCACAATATTCCATAATAATTTTATGAGCAATGTGTTCATCATCAATAATTAAATAGCGCATTATTTTAATTTTATAGATAGTTTAACTTTATATGTATTGGTATCAAAATCAAAAGAAAGTGTATGTTTTTTGGGGTATACCAATGCCAATCTTCTTTTTAAATTTACCAAACCAATGCCTTCATGGTTGGAGTTTTGTGTAGTTTCAAAATTATTTTCAATTTCAAAATTAACTTTGTGCTCACTTTCGGTTAAGTTCATGTGAATATAAGCGTTTTCTGCTAAATTCTCTAAACCGTGTTTATATGCATTTTCTAAAAGAATTATAAAAAGTAAAGGCATAATTTTCGCTTGCGGATTGTTAACTTGATGTGTGAACTGAACATCCGATTTTTTATGATAACGAATTTCTTGCAACTCAATGTAGTTTTGTAAGTAATTCAATTCGTTTTCTAAACTTACCCAATCTTTTTGACCTTCATAAATACTATAGCGCATCATATCAGAAAGCTTTAAAACCATCTGCCTTTCTTTAGAATCTTTCTCCATCAATCCATATAAATTATTTAAAGTGTTAAAAAAGAAATGCGGATTTACTTGACTTTTTAAATGCAGTAATTCTGTTTTCGCTTTTTCATTCTTTAACCTGATAATCAATCTAATTTGTTTAAAAAACCAATATGCAATGGTCATAAATACAATGATAAAATAAAATGCCACAAATTCTGACAACTCTTCTGATTTACCAACAGTATCATTAAAAATGATTAGGATTGCAGCTATTAAAACAAGCGTAATTTTATAAATACGTGTTATAATTTTCTTTTTAGTATTTGATATTTTCAACTTCATGGATCAATATTAATTAAATATACTTCCTTCTACAAATTAGTTGACAAACAATGTGCTGCTAGGTACAAATTCTTTTTAAAGTGGGATAAAGTGCGTTAATACTTATTAAAAATATTTGTAAAGCGTTTACAATGCTGTACATCCCTAGTTCTTTTTCACAGTTGAAAAACCTTATAAGTTTACTGAGAATTAATACTAAAACAATAATTATGAGAACTCTAAATACTATTACAAAAATAAGAAAGAATCAAAAAACAGTTAGCTTTAAATGGAACTCGAAGAGACGTTTCAGATAAGGTCTATTTAAACAATTCTTAATAAATATAGACACATATTAAATCACTTATCATTTAAAACCTATTAAAATGCCACAATTTTTAAATTTTATGCACTCACTGATAATACTATTAGTATTTAACTCTAATATATCAGTACAAGAACCTATAATAAATAATAAAACAAATAATCATTTAGAAGGAAAATGGGAAGGCAATTTAGAGGTTAATGAGGAAAAGGTTATTGGAATTGTTTGGCGATTCGAAACTTTAAAAAAAGATAAACTTATTGGCTTTATGGGACCTGCCTCAAAAGGAATTGCTACAATTCCGATGCAAAATCTTGTAATAGCAAACACAAAAATTAGTTTTTCTATTCACTCACAAGGTAAGTATTCTGGTTTAATTTCTAAATCTGGAATAAACGGAATATTTATAACACAAAGTGGTAAAAAATTAGTGCTTAATATGGCACGAGAATTAACTCAGAAACAACTAAGAAAACGATTTGGTAAATCTTCAGCCAATGGTAAAGTTGATATTCAACAAGAAATTGCCTTAGGAAATATTGAAGCAATAAAAACATTTTTATCTAAAGGCAATGATGTTAATGCTCTTTATGGCAACGGACAAACCTTATTATTCGCTGCTATAAAAAACGACAGGTCTCATACAATTGCAACATATTTATTAAATAATGGAGCTAATCCAAATTTAATAACAGATGGATTAACGCCACTTATGTATGCTGTTGCGTATCAGAATTATACAATTGCAAAAATGCTTATTACTAAAAAGGCGAATGTAAACCTTATAACTAAAGAAAAACAATCGGCAATAATATTTGCTATTAAAGGAAGAGATGTAAAAGCACTTCAATTGTTAGTTGATAATGGCGGTGATCCAAGTATAAAAATTCAAGATAACTATTCTGCCATCGATTTAGCTAAAGAAGAAAACATCAAAGTAATATTAGATGTGCTTCATATTCCATATGAAGGAATTACTGATGGTCCTTATGTAACACAAACCAAAACGGGTCGTACGGCAACTTGGATAAATAAAGGGAAAAAATACACTGAAGAAATTAATTATACAAATTCTCAGGTTATAGAATACAAAGGAACTAAAGCGACACTTTGGAATACTACTCCTAAAGAAGTAAAGAAACTTGAATATACTGGGGATTTTAAAATTGGAGCAGTGAGTGACATTCACGGTCAGTATGATACATTTATAAAGCTTTTAAGGAATAATGGTGTTATCAACAAAAAGAATAAATGGACTTTTGGAAACGGGCATTTTATAGTTGCTGGTGATATGTTTGATAAAGGATCTCAAGTTACAGAGGTATTATGGTTTTTATATAACTTAGAAAAACAAGCTGAAGCAAAAGGCGGAAAACTTCACATTTTACTTGGTAATCATGACGTTATGGTGCTTAATGGAAATTTACGTTCTGTACATCCAAAGTATAAAGAAGTTGGTAAGATTTTAGAAAAGCCATTCAACACACTTTTTAATAAAGGAACTGTATTAGGAGACTGGTTGCGTACTCGCCCTGTTTTAATTAAAGTAAATGACATTTTATTTACACACGGTGGTTTACATCCTGAGTTAATAACGAAAGGCTTATCAATGAAAGATATTAATAGTCAATTCAAAAAACAATTGGTTGAAAGTGAATTATCCGAAAAACGAAATAAAATAGGTAACTATTTACATCGTGGAAATGGGCCTATTTATTACAGAGGATATTTTCAGGGAAAAATTGCAACAACTCAGCAAATAGATGATTTACTAGCTTATTTCAATATTAAAAATATTGTTGTTGGACACACTACTCATCGAAACATTGAAACACGTTATAACGGAAAAGTTATAGTGATAGATGCGAATATGAAAAGTGGAAATGCAGGAGAAATACTCTTCTGGCAGTCTGGAGAATTTGTACGAGGAACACTTTCAGGTGAAATATTACCAATCAAAAAATAAACAACTAATTATCATATATAATAAGATTAACTAACTAAAAACAAACAATATGGAACTCATTATAAACAATCTATCAAAAACTTATTCAAATGGAGTAAAAGCATTGCAAAATATTTCGTTAGAAATTCCTGCAGGAATGTTTGGCTTATTAGGACCAAATGGAGCAGGAAAATCTACTTTAATGAGAACCATTGCAACTTTACAAGAAGCGGATAAAGGCTCTATAACACTTGGAAATATAGATGTGTTTAAGCAAAAAAACGAATTAAGGCAAGTGTTAGGATATTTACCACAACAGTTTGGGTTGTATCCTAAAATATCTGCTGGAGTTTTATTGAATCATTTTGCGGTTCTAAAGGGAATTACAAATAAAGGCGAACGTAAAAACTTAGTTGATGCGCTTTTGCATAAAACCAATTTATACGAAGTTAGAAAACAAAATTTAAAAGGCTTTTCTGGCGGAATGAAACAGCGTTTTGGTATTGCACAAGCTTTATTAAACGATCCAAAATTATTAATTGTTGATGAACCAACCGCAGGATTAGATCCTGTAGAGCGCAACCGATTTTACAATTTATTAAGTGAATTAGGAGAAAAAACCGCAGTCATTTTATCTACTCATATTGTAGATGATGTTAAAGAACTTTGTACAAATATGGCGATTATCAATAAAGGACAAGTGTGTTTACAAGGTAACCCTTTACAAATACTTGAAGATTTAAAAGGTAAAGTCTATAAAAAAACAATTCATAAAAAAGAGTTAAACAGCTATAAACAATATTACCAAGTAATTAGTGAGAAGTTATTTTTAGGAAAACCAACCATTCATATTTTAAGTGATGTGAATCCAGGAGATGGATTTACGCTAATAAAAGCAGAATTAGAAGACGTGTATTTCTCTGAAATATTTAATAATACAAACGCTAAATCTAACTAATTATGTGGTATAATATTTTTAAATTCGAGTTACAATATCGAATAAAACGACCTGATACCTATGTGTTTTTCTTATTTCTTTTGCTGTTCTCTATTGTTGGTGTAGACTTTATTTTTCAAGGTTCTGATATGGGACTTATGAAAAAAAACTCACCATTAGTCATTGCCAAAACAATGGGAGCTATTACAGGTTTATTTATGATTTTAGCTTCTATGATTATGGGTGTTTCTGTATTAAGAGATTTTGAATACAATATCGAATCTTTAATTTTTATAACCCCAATCAAAAAAAAAGATTATTTATTAGGAAGATTTTTAGGGGCTTTTACAGTGCTATTTTTTGCTTTTACAGGAATTTTATTTGGAATGATGCTAGGTGAATTAATGCCGTGGCACAATCCTGATGATTTATTAGCATTTAATGCATTTATATATGTAAAAACATTTTTAATGATCACCTTACCAAGCTTGTTTTTTGGTGCTGCATTATTTTTTGTAACTGGTGCTTTAACTAGAAACTTAGTAGTTGTGTACACGCAAGGTATTTTTGTGTTTGTGATTTTTATGCTTACCAAAGCCATTACTAATGATTTTTGGCAAGCCATTTTAGACCCATTTTCATTAACTACAATGAGCTTTGCTACTGAATCTTGGCCTGCTGTAGACAAAATCACACAAAGCATTCCTGTTTTTAACGTACTTCTTTATAATAAACTGTTTTGGATATCTCTTGGAGTTCTATCGCTAATTTATGGCTATAAAAAATTCAATTTCAATGTGGTTAGAGAAAAGAAATCAAAGAAAAATCAAAAATTAGTTATTAAAAACACTAATAAAGTGATTGGTGTAGTAATTCCTGAAGCTAAAAAGGAATACGGTTTATTATCAAAATTGACACAATTAAAACAATTTACATGGTTTTATTTTATCAGTATTTGTAAGCAATCATCGTTTTGGGGAATTGTTATTTGCGGCATGGTTATCATCCTAATTAATTCTGTAAACTTAGGTACAGTTTATGGGGTAGATAGTTTACCAACAACCTATTTTATTGTAGAAGAACTAAAAGAAACTTCTATGTTTTTCTTTATTGCCATTTTAGTCTTTTATTCAGGAGAATTGGTTTGGAAAGAACGAGGAGCAAAACTAGATTTAATTTATGACGCAACACCAGTGTCTAGCTTTATACAGCTATTGGGTAAGTATATTGGACTGAATTTAATTTACATAGTGTTGATGTTCGCATTAATAATATCAGGAATTATTTTTCAAACATCATGTGGTTATTATAACTATGAATTTCAGGTTTATTTTACTGGCTTCTTTGTAGAGATTTTACCATTTTTAGCATTGTACACCTGTATTGCTTTTTTTATACAATCTGTTATAAACAATAAGTTTGTAGGTATTATGCTGGTTGTTGTATACTTTATTATCAATGTAGCTATGGGCTTATTAGGGTACAACCACGATTTATATTTCTTTGGTGGTAGCACTTTAGGAACGTATTCAGATATGAATGGTTATGGTCATTTATTAAAACCCTATCTAATAATAAAATCATATTGGTTTTTATTTGCCTTGTTGTTATTAGTTATTGGCTCATTAGTAACTGTAAGAGGTACAGAAACCAATTTGTTAAAACGAATAAAAGCTAGTAGATACAGACTAAGTAAGCCACTTTTTAAATTAGCAAGTATCGTTTTAATAACATTTATAACTCTTGGATGTTTTATTTTTTACAATACGAATATTATAAATACGTATTGGACTAATGCTAAAGCTACTGAATTTAGAGTTGCTTACGAAAAAGAATTGAAGCAGTTTGAATATATTCCTCAACCAAAAATAGTAGATGTTAACTTACAATTAGAACTGTATCCTGCTACGCAAGATTATACTGTAGAAGGTTATTTTATACTAAAAAACACCAATAAAGTTGATATTTCGTCTGTTCACATTCAAAAACTTCTAGAAAGGAATATTACTTTAGATAGTGTTTCTTTTGAGGGTGGATTTACAACAGATAATCAATACAAGAAGTTTGATTACTCAATTTTTAAATTGAATACTGCTTTAAAACCAGGAGATTCGGTAAAAATGTATTTCAAACAAAGTTTTATCACAAAGGGTTTTGAATCAGGAAACGGAAATGTAAACATCAATAAAAATGGAACTTTCTTTAATAATACAGATTTACCAACCATTGGGTATACTAAAAAATACGAACTCAATGATACAAATGAACGTAAAGATTACAATTTGCCAGCTCGTTTTAATAGGGCAGAAAGAGAGGATGTTAATGAACTTGTAAATGCAAGAAATGGTAGCGATTCTGATGGTATAAATTTTGAAATGGTTATAGGAACCTCAAAAGAGCAAACGGCCTTAGTTCCTGGAAATTTATTAAAACAATGGACAGAAAATAATCGCAACTATTTTCATTATAAAATGAAACAACCAATGATAAATTTTTATGCTATTGTTTCGGCAACTTATGAAATTAAAAAAGATACTTGGAAGGCAAATCAGCATGCTTCAAAACCAGTAGATTTAGAAATTTATTATCATAAAAAACATCGTTATAATATCGAAAGAATGATGGCTTCTATGAAAGCATCTTTAAACTATTACAGCAAAAATTTTAGCCCGTATCAATACCAACAATTGCGTATTATGGAGTTTCCTCGATTTTCAAAATACGCACAATCATTTCCTGGTACCATTCCATTTTCAGAAGCAATAGGTTTTGTGTTAGATATAGATGATAAAAAAGATGTAGACATGGCATTTTATGTTACTGCACATGAAATTGCGCATCAATGGTTTGCTATGCAAGTAGAAGCAGCAAATGTAAAAGGACAGTATTTTATTTTAGAAACCTTGTCACAATACGCTGCGATGATGGTGCTAAAACAAGAATATTCCGAAGAAAAATTACTTCAGTTTTTAGAGGTTCAAAAAGAAGATTATAAAAACGGACAAAATAGAGAATCGGTTAACGAGCCTCCTTTAACTTTAGTTGAAAATCAAGACTATGTATATTATGCAAAAGGCGCTATTAAAATGTATCGATTTCAAAAAGCAATAGGAGAGAAGCAAGTTAACAAAGCATTGAAACGTTTTCTTGAAGATTGGAATACTATTGATGGTAAACTAAAAATAAACACAAATAGATACGCAACAAGTAAAGATTTACTAAAGTATTTTAGAGAGGTTACACCAGCAGCACACCAGCAATTAATTATTGATTTGTTTGAGAAAGTAAGGCCTTTAGAATCAAGATAAAATTAAAAAAATAAAAATCAGTAGAAATGAAAACAATTAAAAAACAAATTTTATTAAGAATGGCTTGTGTAGCCTTTGCATTATTATCAAGTATAACATTTGCACAAAACACAAATTCGAAAACATTAACACAAAGAGATGGTTTTATCTTCGAATTTATAGTGGGTGGAGGTATTATCAGTATAGAAGATAGTGCTGGTATTCAAACGTTCGACGAAGTTCAAGGAACGTTCGTTTTTCCAGATTTAAAATTTGGCTACATGCTAAATGATAAACTCGCTATTACGGTTTCTATGCCTGGAAACATATATGAATTTCAGGATAATGATAGAAACTTTGGAGGTGTTATTCCATCGCTACAATATTGGGTAAAAGAGCGTTGGTGGATTCATGGAGGAATTGGTTTAGCTATAGATTCGCCAGCATTATATGATATTAAAGACAATGTAAATAACGATTGGAACTTTGGTTGTACTGTTATGGCAAGTACAGGTTACGAAATTTACAAAAAGAAAAACTTCGCACTTAACCTACAGTCTAAGTTAGTTCTTGGCCGTGCCTTTTTAGATGGAGATGTGTATAGAGATGCAGTAATATTTAATGTAGGATTAGGGTTAAGCTGGTTATAAGTATTAATTTAAATAATTAAAAAAATGAAAACAAGATTATACAATTTTTTAAACAAACCTTACGCAGTGACTATAATAATGCTTATTGCGTCATTATTTGGATTTATAGATCGAAATTTCACCTTTTTCTTTCCGCTCGGTATCGTTTTTTTAATTTTAAAGAAAAGTAAATTCGATTGGTCAAAATTTGGAATAGAACAAAAACTAACAGGAAAAACTATTTTAAAGAGTTTTATTTTTGCTAGTATTCTGTTTGCTGTATTCACCTTTTTAATAGATCCAATACTTATAAATTGGTTTGGTTATTATGATCTGTCGTCTATAAATGATATCAGGGGAGATTTTTTTGCTTATCTTATTTTAATGGTTATCGTATGGGTATTTGCAGCCTTTGGAGAGGAATTAATATTTCGTGGATATTACATGAAAGGTTTGGCGGAGTTGTTTGGGAATAGCAATAAAACATGGTTGTTCTCAGCTTTTATAACGTCACTTTACTTTGGAATATCACATGCGTATCAAGGATTAATTGGAGTGGTATCAGTATTTTTATGGTCATTTATAATATCATTAATATTTAATAAGAATAAAAATAATTTACTTTTATTGGTATTAATTCACGGAATTTATGACACTATAGGAATAACACTTATATATTTAAATTTTGATAAAACTATTACTGAGTTTATGCAGCAATTGTTTTAATTTTTATTAAAGTCATATTAAATATTAATAAAGTTATTTAGAAAATATTTAATAAATCCTTACGAAACTGTTTTTTAGGTTCGTAAAGATTTATTTAAGTAAAAAATAAAACTTTCTTTTAGAGAGTATTAAAACTAGATTTTTTTATTGTAATATTTCTTCAAACGTTAAAAAATAATCAAATTTACTTTCGTAATTCAATTAAACAACACATGTTTCACATTTACCTTGAATTAATAACTGAGTAATTATAACCTGTCTGTTTGGTATTTTAGGCATTATAACACTTGTAGGAATACAGTCTACCTTTCCACAATCTAAACATTGAAAATGAGGATGAATATCATTATGTTTATTTGCCGAACATCCCATGCATTTTGCATACCATTTTAATCCATTTTTACCAAGAAAAGAATGTAAAACACCATCGTTTTCAAGCTTGTCTAATACTCGATAAATAGTTGTTTTATTAAATTTAAAATCAAGATTTTCTAATAATTTTTTTACAGAAATAGCGGCAGAGCTATTATTAAACTCATTAAGTATTGCCTCAACAGATTTTGTTTTTCTAATAATTCCCATAACACAAATATAACGCAACTAAGTTGTAGTAACAAATAAAAAAATTATATTTGCAACTTAGTTGCATTAAGTAAAATTTATAATATGAATTTAACATTACAAAAGCCAGATAATGTAGGTGTATTAGCAAGTACATTATGTATGCTGCATTGCGTAATTAGTCCATTTATTTTTATTGCACAAAGTTGTTCTACAACTTGTTGTGAGGTCACGCCTTTGTGGTGGAGGTGGATAGATTATATTTTTTTGGCTCTCTCTTTTTTAGCTATTCGTCGTTCAGTGCAGGTTAGTACAAACAATTATATAAAAGTTGGCTTATGGTTAAGCTGGGCTGCATTATTGATAGTAATTATTAATGAAAGTATAGAGTTCGTTCATCTATCTGAAATTTATAAATATATAGCTGCTCTTACACTAGTAGCATTGCATTTATATAATCAAAAAAAATGCCAATGTAAAAACGATAAATGTTGTACAAATTATGAATAAAAAACAAATAGAATTAGTTGGAGATAATCACATGTATTCAAGCATACAAACACCTTTAAGTACAAATGCTTTTAAAAAAACTGATGATGAAAAAATAGAAAATATAGCTTATCATTTTAAAATGATAATGGAAGAAATTGGACTTGATTTAACAGATGATAGTTTATCAGGTACTCCATATCGTGTTGCAAAAATGTATATTAAAGAATTGTTTTATGGATTAAACCCAGCCAATAAACCAAAGCTTTCAACATTTGAAAACAAGTATGGTTATAAAAAAATGCTTGTAGAGCAAAATATCACTATAGATTCTGCCTGTGAACATCATTTTTTACCAATAATTGGTCATGCACATGTAGCATATGTAGCAAAAGATAAAGTAATTGGTTTATCAAAAATTAATCGTTTAGTAGATTATTATGCTCGACGTCCACAAGTTCAAGAAAGATTAGTTCTTCAAATCTTAAACGATTTACAAACGGTTTTAGACACCAAAGATGTAATTATTATGGTTACTGCCAAACATTTATGTGTTTCATCAAGAGGTATAAAAGATCAAAGTAGTTTTACAACTACATTAGAGTATGGTGGTTGTTTTAATAATACTGAAAAAAGAAATGAATTTTTAAAAATAATAAGTAATCAAAAAATATAAACAATGATAACTAAAGAACAAGTAGAAGCAGTACAAAAGAATTGGGGAAATGGAGTAGTAAAAATTGGTGCTCTTAAAGAGCAAAGAGAAAGCTGTGAAAAATTTACCAGTGAGTTTTTAGATTCAAATTATGCTTTCGAAACAGGAGTAGTATCTTTTAAGCCTACAAAATGCGAAATAGAACAATTTAGACCTACTAAACCTGAGGCAACATCTTATTTTATTGCAGGAGAAAATCGTGTTTGTAAAGAAGATAAAGGGTTTGCAATACAGCCTTGGACAAAAGTTAGATTTGAAAATTCTAACCTAATTTTAGAGGAAAAACGTGCTATTGCAATGGGTAATTATTTTTTTACTGATTTAGAGGGTAATGAAGCAAAGGTTGAATACACTTTCGGATATAAGTTAGTAGATAATGCCCTAAAAATAGATGTACATCATTCTTCTTTTCCTTATACTCAAAATTCATAAAACAAATGCAAAAATGCTTTTTTCTTATTTGTCCTACTGATTATTTAGAAAATGCCATTAACAAAACGTTTAGGTCTCAAAATTATTTTTATACCTCATTAGGCAATTCTTTTATTTATGACGACAAAACAATGAAGTATATAAAACAAATTGTTAAAAAACATAACATTCAAAAGTTTTGCTTTGTACTTTCTATTGATAATAAGATCGTTTTAGATGCCTTATGGAAAGTCAATTTTTCTAAAATAGGAGCATTAAGTAGTTTTCAAAATGAAATAAGAAAAGAAAAAGAACTATCAAAAAAAATATTTAAAAGCAGTAATAGTCAATTTGCAATATTGTCCTATTTTTTAAATAAGAAAATAAAGGATTTTAAATTACATTTAAACACAATAGCTTAGCATTCAATAAATATAGAGGCTAAAGTTTATTACAGAAATCAAAATAGGTTCTCAAGTATATATTCAGATTTAGTATGCTTACAACAACATCATTTCAATTAAAAACAGTTATAAATTATCATATTACCAATATAATTTTTAAGTATAAATTAAAATGGATTACAATAGAAGAAAGTTTATTTCATTTATAGGTAAAGCTAGTTTAACATCGCTAGTATTACCTCAATTTTTAATGAGTTGTGGTAATACAACTACACCAACAAAGGGTTTTAATAAAATTTCGAAAGAAAGATTTCAAATTCTTAAAAGCTTTATTTTACAAGGGATTACAGCTTCTGATAAAGACGATTTAATATTAGCAAATGGTTTAGATTATCACACCATTATAAAATGGGGAGATGCCATAAGTAACACAGATACTTTTGGTTTTAATAATGATTATACCTGTTTTATTCCTTTTAACGAAGATAATCCTAAAGATGGATTGTTATGGGTAAATCATGAATACATTAATCCGCTTTTTGTTTCTGATTTTCATAATCAACAAGAAAAAACCAAAGAGCAAGTAGATAAAGAAATGTATAATGTTGGTGGAAGCATTGTAAGAATTAAACAAGAAAACGGAGTTTGGCAAGTGGTTAAAAACGATTCTCATAACAGAAGAATTACAGCACAAACTGATATTGCTTTAAATTGGGATTCTCCAATAAAAGGAAAAACCAGTGTAAAAGGAACATTGGCTAACTGTTCTGGCGGAATTACTCCATGGAAAACCTTTATTACTTGTGAGGAAAACTATGATGCTTTTTTTGGAGAAATTGAATATGATAAAAAGAATCTAGAAAGTCATAGAAAAAGTGATTATGGTTGGGAAAAATTTTACAATTACCCTCCAGAGCATTATGGTTGGGTAGTAGAAGTGAACCCCAAAGAAGGTAAAGCGCAAAAACACATTGCTTTAGGTCGTTTTGCACACGAATGTTGTACTTTATACGAACTTGAAGATAAAAGAGTAGTTGCTTATACAGCAGATGATAAAAATGATGAACATCTATATAAATTTATCTCATCTAAACCAAGTTCTTTAAAAGAAGGAACCTTATATGTTGCTGATACTATAAACGGAAATTGGTTAGCCTTAGATTGGGAAAACCAACCTATTTTAAAAGAAACATTTAAAAATCAAACCGAAGTTTTGATCAGGGCAAGAGAAGCAGCTAAACTTATAGGTGCAACCCAATTAAATAGACCAGAAGACATAGAAATAGATCCTATTACGGGACATATTTTTGTAACCTTAACCAATAACAAACCCAAAGGGGATTTTCATGGCTCAATTTTAAAAATTGAAGAAACTAATGGCGATTTTGATTCTTTAACCTTTAATGCATCAACATATTTAGCTGGTGGCGAGGAAAATGGTTTTTCATGCCCAGATAATCTAGCATTCGATATGGCAGGAAACTTATGGATAACTTCAGATATGTCTGGAAGTTCAATGAATAAAAGTAAAAAACCTTATATGCCCTTTAAAAACAACAGCTTATTTGTTATTCCTAGATTAGGGAAAGATGCTGGTAAAGTAATTCGTGTTGCCTCTGCACCAACAGATGCAGAACTTACAGGTCCTTGGTTTTCACCAGATGGTAAAACCTTGTTTTTAAGTGTTCAACATCCAGGAGAACAAACTAAATCTTTAAAAAAACCAACAAGTACATGGCCTTTTGATGGTGATAATATTCCTAAGCCAGCAGTGGTTGCTATAACAGGTGATTTAATAGAAAAAATGAATCATCTAAATAAATTAGAGGGATAAAACATTAGCAATAAACCAACTATTTCGAGATAGAAATAAAACATGGAAGCAATTATTACCATAGTAGGATTTTTAGGGACTGGCAAAACAACGTTGTTAAAATATTTGACCAATAGTTTTTTAGAAAATGGTTGGAGCCCTTTTATCATCTTAAATGATTATGAAAATGCCAATATGGATGCACAACAGTTTTTAAATCAAGTTGATGTAAAGAATATAAAAGCACTTACAGGTAGCTGTATTTGTTGTAGTGGAATTAATGAACTTAGAAACGTTGTAAATAGAGTACCTAAACGTAAAAAAGGAATAACTTTAATAGAAGCCAATGGAACATCAGATGCTTGTGCTTTAATGGAGTTTCTGGGGGTTGGTTTAAATGAGCAGTTTTTGCCTCCCATACAAATTGCTGTAGTAGATGTAAATAATTGGCAAAAAAGAGAAAAGCATAATGATTTAGAAACAAATCAAGTACAAGTTTCATCATTAATAGTACTAACACATCTAGAGAATTGTTCTGAAGTAAGAAAAGAGTTGGTAGTTAAAGAGTTAAAAGAACATAATGCTTTTGCTAAAATTATTACTATGGATCAAATCAATATTTCATGGTTACCAGAATTATCAAGTTCTAATAACATTCCAGAAAAATTAGATCATTTAAAATCACATTGGTCTTCTTGCTCTGTAGATTTACCTGTTCTACCAAGTAAAGAGGTTATAAAAAGTATTTGTAAAAAAATACCAAAAACCATATTACGCGTAAAAGGCTGTGTACAATTAGGTAAAGAAGAGGTATATACGTATTTCGAAAGAACACCTGATGGCAATATAACCATCAGACCTTTTAGAGGAATACCCATAACTGGTTCCAAATTATTAACAATTGGGCCTAGTAGTGAGCCTTTATTACTCAAAAAAATAGTAAAAAGTGTGTTAAATGAACACAAACAAACGATCTAAAATAAAATGAAAAAATTACCAGTAACTGTTTTAAGTGGTTTTTTAGGAGCCGGAAAAACAACTTTATTAAATCACATTTTACATAACAAAGCAGGGTTAAAGGTAGCTGTAATTGTAAACGATATGAGCGAAGTTAATATTGATGCTCAATTTCTTGAAAATGAAAATACACTATCTAGAACAGAAGAAAAATTAGTAGAAATGTCTAATGGTTGCATTTGTTGTACACTTCGTGAAGACCTAATGGTAGAGGTAGAGCAATTAGCTAAACAAAATAAATTTGATTATCTCTTAATTGAAAGTACTGGTATTAGTGAACCTATTCCTGTGGCACAAACATTTACATTTGAAAGTGAAGATCGTACTATCGATTTAAGTAGATTTAGTTATATTGATACGATGGTTACAGTAGTTGATGCTTTTAACTTTTTAAAAGATTTTTCAAGTGCAGATTATTTAACAACAAGAAAGTTAACAAATATTGAAGGTGATGACAGAACCATTGTAAATCTGTTAACTGATCAAATAGAATTTGCTAATGTAATTTTATTAAATAAAACTGATTTAGTATCTGAAGATAACATTGAAGAACTTAAAGCAATAATACACAAACTAAATCCTGAAGCACATATTATTGCTACACAAAATTCTAATGTTAAATTAGATAAAGTAATAAATACGGGTTTATTTAATTACGAAAAAGCAGAAGCATCAGCAGGATGGATTAAAGAATTAGAGAGTGAACATGTTCCTGAAACTGAAGAATATGGTATTAGTTCATTTGTTTTTAAAAGTAAAAAACCATTTCACCCAGTACGTTTTTTAAACTATTTAAATCAAAGTTTTCCTCAAAATATTATAAGAAGTAAAGGGATGTTTTGGCTGGCTTCAAGATCCAATCAAGCATTAATATGGAGTTCAGCAGGAGGTTCTTGCAAAGTTGATTCTGCAGGTGTTTGGTGGGCATCAATGGATTATGGAAAACGAATGAGTCATACTACATTTAGTGATAATAAAAGTAATATCGAAGCTGAATGGCACACATTATATGGAGATAGAAAAATAGAATTAGTTTTTATAGGTCAACATTTAGCTAAAGAAAAAATTATTGCCAAATTAAAAAATTGTTTACTTACTAGCGAAGAAATTAAAATTTGGGAAAATAAAAAATTCCCAACAAAAGACCAGTGGCCAATAGCGATCTAGTTTGTATTATAATACTTTTATACAAGTAATTTCCAAGTAATATTAATCCGTTACAATATCTCCTAAAATATAGCGAATGAGCCATAAACTGTTTTACTAAAAATGTAAAACAAAAATCATTTAGGCAAGCAGATTATTTATTATCTGGTTTGGGAGAGCCAAATGAAACAAGGTTAGGTTATGCATTTAGTAAAGATTACGGAAACTCCGTTGGAAATAAATTGAAGCAAAGAATAGCTAATACAATTTATAAGAATATAGCAGTAAAACCAGGCGTTTTGAGTCATTTTACTGATATAGAATTGTATTTTTAAGATTATAGAAGTTATCTTTTCAGAGTAATTTTATACTCTTGCGCATAGCTTATCGATAAGTTCCTGAAAAAAATTACAACGAGAATTCCATATTCAACGAATACTTTATTAAGAAACTAAATGTGAGCTTTTATGCGGTTGCAAGCGTTGGAAAATTGTGTTTAAAATTTAAAGTTTTTTTCAGCTTTAAATTTTAAACACAATATGAGCGATTTTGGCAAGAGGCAATTTGACATAATGTCTAATTATAGATACAAATGTATAGTTCGAATGTTTATTGAGAATCGTTTATTTTGAAAATGTTGAATCATTATACAGAATATGAAATTCTCACGAATACCTAAAACACCAATTATAATGACCCCAGTAATACAGATAATTGTAGAACGAGAACATTCTGGGATATTTTACATAATATTAATTATAG
>NZ_MAKX01000014.1 GCF_001693415.1 Tenacibaculum soleae
TATTCGTAATCAATACTATTCCGTAAAGTATAAAAGCAATTTTTGAGTTCCAACTAAATAATTTATGTATTCCTTTTGCTGATTCGTAAGAGTGGTTTTCAAAATTCCCAGTTAATTCCAGTTGTTCTTTATTAATTCCTCTTTTTTCTAAAATTCCAACTGCAATATTTCTCAAATCATTATCATAACCATATTGCTTATAATTTTTAACAATATCAATCAACTTTCCGTTTTCAAATGATTCAAGTTTTGAGTTTATGTTTGTCATTTCTTAATTTCGTTCTAATAGTGCCCAACGGTTTTGTGTATGATTAGTGGCGTGTTTAAGCACCTAATTTAGCAAATATAAACCGAATAGAAAATCCGCGAGGATTTTCGTAAGCAAGCTAAAACTAGCCATTAATTATACACGTTGTTGTATGTTGTTTAATTCAGCGTGAATTTCATTAATATTAATTTCTTTATTCTCATGTCCGGCAGTAGAGATTTTAATTTTCGAATGACTATCAGATATCCAAAAATAGTTCTCAAGCGAAAACCAAGAGGCAGGCAGATATTTAATATTAGAAATTTTTATTTCTTTAAAATTCATAACAGTCTCAGTCCTTTTTTTTGAAGGTCTTATGTGGTTTATAATAATCTTTCCATTCTCATTGTCAAGAGAAATTCTCTCCAAGTGATTTCTATAATTATGTTTTAGAGATTGGAATAATTTTAATATCACGAAGATTAATATAAAAATCAATATTCGATTTATATTCGGTTTTGTCCAGGTCAAAATAGATATAAACAAACTAAATATTAAAGCTGAGATAATAGCGTTAATAAATATGTGTTTTATTAATCTATTTGTGTCAATTTTTGTTATATAATTTTCAAATAGTATTTTCATAGAAATTACATACAACGTACTTGTGTATGGTTTCGTTACGGAAAAGAGCGCAGCAATTTTCCGAACTTAGACCAAAGATAGTGAAAGTGCGAGGATTTTCTGCAAGAAAATCCCCCGTAATGAACTATACACGCTGTTGGGTTTTCGTTATGTTAGTTTTCTGTTTTACTTTTTATTGTTGAAATAATTTTCCCGCAATTATTTCCATAAATAATTTTAATTCCGCGATTTATTCTCTTTTTTTTAGTATTCAATTCTGTTTTAATTTTACTTTTCCGCAATTATTCATAAAGAATTTAAATTCCGCAAACTTGCTAAATTCCACGATTTGTTTTTCCTCTAGCATTCAATTCTATTTTTATTCTTTCTGAGATTTCTCTAGAGTAGGAGTATTGAAAATTTAACTTTAAATACTCCAACTTTTAACAGAACAATTCTCAACTGGAATTTTTCTGATTTTGAAAAATATTATTATAAAACTAAAATTAGAAAATTATATTTTTTTACGGTTTTCTGAGAAAAATTCCGATATAGTTTTTCCACAAGTTTTTCCAACATTTTAAAATCAATTAAAAATCTAAAAGTTTGAATTTTTACGATTTTTTGTTAATGAAACCCAACGTTGTTGTATAAGATTAGTTGCGTGATTTAAGTACTTTAGTTAGCAAATAAAACACAAATAGAAAGTCTGCGAGGACTTTCGTAAGTAGGCTAGATGTAAGCAATTAATTTTATACGTTGTTGTAAAATCGTACTTTATGTTAGACTTCGATTGAAATATTAACTTTTCCTCCAAGTCCTTTTTCTACGATGTCAAATAATGTTTTTAAAGTCAGATTACTGCCATTATTTTCCACACGAGAAATGTAAGTCCGTTTTTTGTCAATTATAATGCCAAGTTGTTCTTGAGTCAGA
>NZ_MAKX01000015.1 GCF_001693415.1 Tenacibaculum soleae
GTTGTTGGATGTGTTGCCGTTATCGTGTACGTTCCTGTTGGTAAATTGGTAAACGTTAACGCTGCATCTGTTGCTGGTGTTACTGTCTCACTTGTTGGTCCTGAATATCCTGCCGGAGCACTTGTTATAGCATAAGTAACATTATCAATATTTGTTACTGTTTTTACTGAGATATCTTCTCCTGTTGCACAATCAATATCTTTTACTGAACTGATATTTATATCGGTAATCGCTTCAAATGGAGCTATTATTGTAGATAATGATACTGCACTACAATTTGCACTGTCTACAATACGTACATAATAACTTCCGCCTGTAACATCACTTATTGAAAATACATGATTCGTTCCGGTTACTGTTACCGTACTTATTTGAACATCATCTGCTGTATTTGATAAGTTATCTGCTGGATTATCTCCATTTACATCATGGTACAACTCTACGGTTGAATATACAGTTGTTCCGCCTGACATTCCAAATGTATCTTCTGCTCTAATACTTAACGTAGCGTTGTTTACATCATTTCCTGTGGTACATCCAAATTGAACTGCTGTTGGTGCGTTTACTATTAATAACGGATTATCATTTACGACAACATCTGCCACATCTGTCGAACAGCCATTATCGCCCTCAACCGTTACCGTATAAGTTCCTGCTGGTACATTGATAAATGAATTGCTTGCTGCATCCCATGTTGCTTGTCCTGCCACTAATCCTAAACCTGCTGTTTGAACTATACTATAACTTAAAGGTGTTACTCCTGCTGTTACATTAACTGCGATACTTCCGTTTGCCCCACCATTACACGTAGCGTGGGTTACCGAAGTAGTAAACGCTGGTTCAACTGCTGCTGCAATATCTATTATTTTTACTACAGGACAGTTTGGTGTTGCTCCTGTATCGGTTACTGTTACCGTGTACCTATCTGCTATTGTAGGGTTAAATGTATATGGATCACTTGGTAAAGCAATTCCTACTCCTCCTTCTACAATTGTATTTGCTCCTGAATCATCTCTTGTAATCACATATTCATAACTTCCTGAACCTGAAACAATATCAATTACAACATCAGCAGCCATTGGTGCGTCACATGTTAATAGTTTTGTTTCTTTTAACGTAAATACTAAATCATCACTAATTGTTACTGATTCTGGTACTTGTTGCGCACATCCATTTGAATCAGTTACACTTACCGTATAATTATCTGCCGATAAATTATTAAACGTGTGTGTAGCTTCAATTGCTGGGGCAATGATAGTTACAACTTGAGTAGATACAACTCCTGACCCGTTTGATAAAGTATAAGTGTAGGTTCCTGTTCCGCCTTCTGATGTTACTAAAATACTTCCTCCTACACTAGTATCACAAGCATTATCTGTATCAACTGCTGTAAAACTTACTGGATCTGGATTTGAAACTACAACTGCTGTTGACGCTCCTTCACAATCATTTACATCACGTACTCGTATCGTATAACTTCCTGCTGGTAACCCTGTAAATACATTGTTAGTTGTATTTGTTGCAAAAGCATCACCTGCTCTATAAGGTACGTTTGGTGTTCCTGTTACTTCTAACTGATACGTGTATCCGCCAAAACCATCTGCTCCGGTTGCGGTAATTGTTGCATCTGAATC
>NZ_MAKX01000016.1 GCF_001693415.1 Tenacibaculum soleae
ATACAACGGATGCAGTAACATTTGATCATGCATTTGGTAGTTTAACAGATGGTACGTACACAGTAACTATAAGTGATGCAAAGAGATGTTCTATAACTTTAGCACCCATAACGATAGCGGCATTACCAGAGGAGCCAACATTTAGTAATGCAGTGACTTACGCGTGTGACGGAACAGGAACCATAACCTTAACACAATTAACACCAGCAGCACCAGGAACGTATAATTATACTTTAGGAGCAACGAATAATACTACAGGAATTTTTAGCGGATTATCTGATGGGACTTATACTGTAACAGTTGATTACGGAAGCGACTGTACAGTGGATGTAACTAATATTACAGTTTTAAATAATCAGGCATTTACCGCACAAATAACAGATTTTACAAATCCAAGATGTATAGGAGAAAGTAACGGAAGTATTGAAATAACAGCAGCATTTCCATCAAGTACACCAACAAGTTTTGAGTATTCATTAGATGGAGGAACTATTTGGAGTGCGGCGGCAACAAATCCGTTTACTATCACAGGATTAGGTAATGTAACTCATAATATATCGGTACGACCAGATAATACTTCACCGGCAGCGTGTAATGTATCTTTGAGTGAAGATTTATCAGATCCATCACCAATAGTAGTAGCGGCAAGTGTAACAAAACTAATTACTTGTGATACAGACCCTACATTAGATGGCGCAACGATAAGTATAACAGGAACCACATCCGGAGGAAACGGAGGAGCTTATACATATGCATTATTTGACAATGCAACAGCAACTGCACCAGCAGTTCAAACAGGCGCACCATTTACCGATATTGATACTTCGGGAGATTATTGGGTAGTAGCTACAGATGCAAAAGGTTGTACATCAGCACCAGAGCCAGTAACTGTTCCAGATGCAGTAGCGGTAGCATTTACTTTAGACGAAACTACTTGTTATAGCGGTTCATCTGATGCAACAATTACCGTAAATATAGGTACAGGTAACGGAAATTATTCATATAGTTTAAATGACGGAACTACGACCACTACACAAAACACCAATATATTTACAGGATTAACCAATGGTAATTATACAGTAACTGTAACAGACGGATTTAACTGTTCAGCAACCGATACGGTAACCATAAATCCACAAGTAACAGCAGTTGTAACAACAACAAACGAAACGTGTAATGATGGAACGATAAACATCGTAGCAAGCGGTGGCGATAGTAATTATGTATACGCAGTTGTAACAGGAGGAACACCACCAATTGCAACAGATTTTAGTGCAACAGCACCAACGACAATAACAGCAGGAACTTGGGATGTTTATGTACGTGATCAAAACGGAACAGGAACACCAAGTTGTGAATATTCAGAAGAGGTTACCATAACTCGAATCACAGATCCAACAATAGTTGTAACCGAAACACAACCCGATTGTAATGGAGGTCAAGGTTCGGCAGTAGTAGTAATAAGTGATGGAACAGCCGATTATACCACCACAATAACATTACAGGGAGCACC
>NZ_MAKX01000017.1 GCF_001693415.1 Tenacibaculum soleae
TGTAATATCGTTACTTGTAAATGTATCTGCTGTTGGTGCAGTCGTGTCAATGGTTACTACTCCTGTTCCGCTGTTTCCTCCTGCATCAGTTGCGGTTACATCAATTGTATCATCATCTGATAACGTTGGGAATGTTCCACTATCCGCTGTTGCTGTATCTGGATCAATACTCCAGTTTCCTGTTCCGTCAGTTGTTACCGTATAGGTTACCTCTGGCGTACCATCGCCATTTGCATCAACAGTAATTGTTAAGGTTTCATTTGCCTCTCCTGTTCCTGTTAAGGTTGGGGTAGTATCGTTACTTGTAAACGTATCTGCTGTTGGTGCAGTCGTGTCTAGAATTAATTCACCTGAAGTTACATCTGAACAAGTACCATTACTAACAACTACATCATATGTACCATCTGGGCTGATTGCATTTACTGCTGGAACCGTTAATGTCCAAGTATTATCTCCTTTGTCCGTTAAGTTTCCGTCTGCTTCGGTATACGTTACGCCATCAATTGTTACTGTAATTGTATCTATTGAATTACATGTTCCTGTTATAACAGGTGTCGTATCGTTCGTTGTTTGACTTACAACAGTTACATTTGGTGCTGTTAGATCTTCTGTTATTACAACTGTATCTGCTACACTTGAACATCCGTTGTCTGCATCTGTTACTATTAATGAATATGTTCCTGCTGCACTTACTACTGGACTAGCTGTATTTGCTCCACTATCTATTGTTCCATCTGCAGTTGTCCAGGCATAACTTAAAACTCCTTGACCTGTTGATCCTGATCCATCTAAGGTTAATGTAGTTGTTCCACATGTTAACTCTGCCGTTGATCCTGCTTCTGCTRTTGGTGCTAAAACATCTTCTGTTATYACAACTGTATCTGCTACACTTGAACATCCGTTGTCTGCATCTGTTACTATTAATGARTATGTTCCTGCTGCACTTACTACTGGACTAGCTGTATTTGCTCCACTATCTATTGTTCCATCTGCAGTTGTCCAGGCATAACTTAAAACTCCTTGACCTGTTGATCCTGATCCATCTAAGGTTAATGTAGTTGTTCCACATGTTAACTCTGCAGTTGCTCCTGCTTCTGCTGTTGGTGCTAAAACATCTTCTGTTATYACAACTGTATCTGCTACACTTGAACATCCGTTGTCTGCATCTGTTACTATTAATGARTATGTTCCTGCTGCACTTACTACTGGACTAGCTGTATTTGCTCCACTATCTATTGTTCCATCTGCAGTTGTCCAGGCATAACTTAAAACTCCTTGACCTGTTGATCCTGATCCATCTAAGGTTAATGTAGTTGTTCCACATGTTAACTCTGCAGTTGMTCCTGCTTCTGCTGTTGGTGCT
>NZ_MAKX01000018.1 GCF_001693415.1 Tenacibaculum soleae
GTTTGGCGAAGTTAGCATAAAATAATGACATAGTCAATTGATTTTCAAATAACTGTAGGTATTTTACAGAATTGGAATTAAAAAAGATTGGATTTTAATGAGTCTGTTTTTTGATGACGAGACTTTATCAGTCAGTGGTTGATAAAGTTCATAATAAAAAAATCAAATGGCAATTGGAGACATTTTATAGTGGCGGCTGACAGACTCCGTATTTAAAAAATTGTATATTTACTGATGAATAAAATACTAAAAACAACACCCCATATACGCCATTAAAACGGCGCATATAGGAAACGTTGGGCACAACTAACAAAATCATGAAAAAGAATGACATCATTACGCAAATTTAAATTAAGACTTTTATTTATCTTCTTAATTATGAATTTCTCTCTATTCTCTCAAAATTATTACAAGAAAATTGAACAATCTCTTATTGAATGTGGAATAAAAATTTATAAGAAATCAAGTGATTTTAATAACAAGAAATTAATTATTGAAACAGATTCGATTAATTCGATAAATTATTTAAAAATTCAAATCGAACGAATAAATGGCTTAATTAAAGTTTCCGATTATGAAAAAATTGATTCTATAATCAAAACGAAATATATTGGAAAAGAAATTCTTTCAACTTCAAGAACTATTGAAAAATACGGGAATTTATATCTATATATTCTAAATAATAAAAATGGAAATCCATATTTTGACAAATATATCTTGAAAAATTACAGAAATGAGAATATTTTAATTTCATATAACTCAATAATGGGAAACAACATAAAAAACTTTGAAAGTTTGGATTGTATGATTGAAAAACTGGGCAAATAAAAAAAGCAGTGCCCAACACCGTGTAAAATTAATTGCTAGTAAAAGCTCACTTGGGAAATTCCTTCGGAATTTCGCAGTTCGTGATTAATCTAGTAAATTAGTTGCTTGAAACACACAACTAATCTTACACACAAACGTTGGGTTTCATTAACAAAAAATCGTAAAATTTCAAACTTTTAGATTTTTAATTGAGTTTAAAATGTTAGAAAAACTTGTAGAAAAACTATATCAGAATTTTTCTCAGAAAACCGTAAAAAAATATAATTTTCTAATTTTAGTTTTAAAAAAATATTTTTCAAAATCAGAAAAATTCCAGTTGAGAATTGTTCTGTAAAAAGTTGGAATATTTAAAGTTAAATTTTCAACACTCCTACTTTAGAGAAACCTCGGAAAGAATAAAAATAGAAAAAACAAATCGTGGAATTTAGCAAG
>NZ_MAKX01000019.1 GCF_001693415.1 Tenacibaculum soleae
TATTCGTAATCAATACTATTCCGTAAAGTATAAAAGCAATTTTTGAGTTCCAACTAAATAATTTATGTATTCCTTTTGCTGATTCGTAAGAGTGGTTTTCAAAATTCCCAGTTAATTCCAGTTGTTCTTTATTAATTCCTCTTTTTTCTAAAATTCCAACTGCAATATTTCTCAAATCATTATCATAACCATATTGCTTATAATTTTTAACAATATCAATCAACTTTCCGTTTTCAAATGATTCAAGTTTTGAGTTTATGTTTGTCATTTCTTAATTTCGTTCTAATAGTGCCCAACGTGTTTGTATATGGTTTGTTGCGTGTTTTATGCACCTAATTTAGCAAATAAAAACCGAATAGAAAATCCGCGAGGATTTTCGTAAGTAGACTAGAACTAGCAATAAATTATATACGGTGTTGCCCACTGTAATTTATTTATTCTTTTTTTGTCCAAACATCTCCAGGGAAACTATCTGTTGTCCCGTTTTGATTAATTTCATAAGTTTCTAAAGTATTATTATTTGGAAATTTTATTTTATTTTTCTTTACATCAATTATTGTTTGTCCATTTCGAGTATAACTATATGTGATTTCTAATATATTTCCTTCGACTTTATATTCAATATTTTGGTCTTGGTCTTCTAAAGTACAATCTCCATTAATAGTTCTAAAATAATTCGAGTCAAACGTATTATTACTTTTATATGTTATGTTGCTTCTTTGTTCACATACGTCAATGTTTTTATCTGTTCCGTCACTTGAGAATTTTGCTTTAAGCGTCCATTCTCCGATAATCGAAACAGAATTGTTGTCAATATCATCATTACTTGAGCATCCAATCATAGTGAATGTAATTAGTAAAAAGGTCAGTGTTTTTTTCATAAACTTTTGGTTTTTAATTTTAGTTTTCAAATTTCAAATTTTAGTTTTATTGTGGGCAACGGTCTAGTATAACCGTCAGTTACGGGTTTATATGCGTTAATTTTGGGTTTGACACTGACGTTAGCAATTCCAAGTGGATTCGGACGTAGTCGAATCCGCCGTAATTGCGGTTATACATTGTTGGCAAACGTTATTATTCATCTTCGTTTTCTATTTTTGGAAATATCTCTTTTCCATCCCATTCCAGAATTCTTTGGGTCAATTTAGTTTCAACCCATTCCGTTTCATATTCTTTAGTTTCACCAACTTCTCTTTTGTAAACTATTTTGCCTTTTTTTCCCTCTTTGTCATTTG
>NZ_MAKX01000020.1 GCF_001693415.1 Tenacibaculum soleae
GGTGCTCCCTGTAATGTTATTGTGGTGGTATAATCGGCTGTTCCATCACTTATTACTACTACTGCCGAACCTTGACCTCCATTACAATCGGGTTGTGTTTCGGTTACAACTATTGTTGGATCTGTGATTCGAGTTATGGTAACCTCTTCTGAATATTCACAACTTGGTGTTCCTGTTCCGTTTTGATCACGTACATAAACATCCCAAGTTCCTGCTGTTATTGTCGTTGGTGCTGTTGCACTAAAATCTGTTGCAATTGGTGGTGTTCCTCCTGTTACAACTGCGTATACATAATTACCATCGCCACCGCTTGCTACGATGTTTATCGTTCCGTCATTACACGTTTCGTTTGTTGTTGTTACAACTGCTGTTACTTGTGGATTTATGGTTACCGTATCGGTTGCTGAACAGTTAAATCCGTCTGTTACAGTTACTGTATAATTACCATTGGTTAATCCTGTAAATATATTGGTGTTTTGTGTAGTGGTCGTAGTTCCGTCATTTAAACTATATGAATAATTTCCGTTACCTGTACCTATATTTACGGTAATTGTTGCATCGGCTGCACCACTATAACATGTTGTTGCATCTAAAGTAAAGGTTACCGCTACTGCATCTGGTACATTTACTAATAATGGAGCTGATGTACAACCCTCTGCATCTGTGGCTACTACCCAATAATCTCCCGAAGTATCAATATCGGTAAATGGTGCGCCTGTTTGAACTGCTGGTGCAGTTGCTGTTGCATTGTTAAATAATGCATATGTATAAGCTCCTCCGTTTCCTCCGGATGTGGTTCCGGTTATACTTATCGTTGCTCCATCTAATGTAGGGTCTGTATCACAAGTAATTAGTTTTGTTACACTTGCCGCTACTACTATTGGTGATGGATCTGATAAATCTTCACTCAAAGATACATTACACGCTGCTGGTGAAGTATTATCTGGTCGTACCAATATATTATGAGTTACATTACCTAATCCTGTGATAGTAAACGGATTTGTTGCCGCCGCACTCCAAATAGTTCCTCCATCTAATGAATACTCAAAACTTGTTGGTGTACTTGATGGAAATGCTGCTGTTATTTCAATACTTCCGTTACTTTCTCCTATACATCTTGGATTTGTAAAATCTGTTATTTGTGCGGTAAATGCCTGATTATTTAAAACTGTAATATTAGTTACATCCACTGTACAGTCGCTTCCGTAATCAACTGTTACAGTATAAGTC
>NZ_MAKX01000021.1 GCF_001693415.1 Tenacibaculum soleae
CGCTAGCGTTCATCCTGAGCCAGGATCAAACTCTTCATTGTATATTTTAAATAATATTAATGAATAAGTTTCAAAAGAATTTGTTTAACGAAGTTAAACATGGTTATTCTACTCTTTGTTTACGCTGTCAATTTCAATATTTTCAATGAACGTGTCGAGTCGACACTCGCAAGTATTTTCAACTTGATTATCTTCTCAGACTTCTTGTAGAAATGCTAGATTCGAACTAACTGATTTTATTACCAAATCATTCCAAAATTTCTCTGATCGTTTTCGCTTTCTTAAAGCGGTTGCAAATCTATAAACTTTTTAAAAACTGACAAAACTTTTTTGAAGTTTTTTTTAGTTTATTTTCGCGATGTTTTTAATGAACTTCCGAGTTTTAAACGGACTGCAAAGATACACTCTTTCTTTTATCTTAAACAAGTTATTAGCAACTTATTTTTAATCTTTTCTTGATGATATCTTAACAATGTTTTTAATGAACTTTTACTAATCTTAAACTTGCGTTTTTCCCTTAGCGGGTGCAAATATAGATCCCTTTTTTAACATGACAATGCTTTATTTTATGTTTTTTTTGATGTTTTTTACTKTGTRTTGTTTTTTAGATAGTTAGCTGTTTTTTATTTTATATAATCATCTTTAAATAGTTTTGCGCGAGGGATTGAACGATCTGTTTGAGCTCTTTTTGCTTGGTAAAGCTAAAAAGCGAGGAGTGAAAGCCCGACAATTTTTGCGAAAAATTGTCGGACCATAATAATAACAGACATATATTGTATTAAAAATGATTTTGTTTACGTTTTTTTTCGTTTGTTCTTTTTAGCACGCTTTTTGCGTTGTTTTCCACACTCGCTTTTTTTGATTTTTTTAGTAAAACCAAAAAAGAGCTCAAACAAATGCTTCAATCGTGGCTAAGGCTATCAATGTATAATTCGTATATCTAAAGCTTATTTGCTTACTTTATACCTCTCCATTTCCTTTTTTTATTCACCTTTTGTCTTTTACCCAATTTCATTTCGATTTAAAGCAAAAAAAACCTCAATCTAATAAAAGATTGAGGTTTAAAAGAAAGGCAACGACCTACTCTCCCACCATTGGCAGTACCATCGGCGCTAATGGGCTTAACTTCTCTGTTCGG
>NZ_MAKX01000022.1 GCF_001693415.1 Tenacibaculum soleae
TATACAAAACCGTTGGCAAACATTAGAGAAATGAAAAAACTAATAATATTATTCATTTTAATCTCAAAAATTGGATTTGGACAAGACACCAAATACCTCTCTGAGAACTATGAATTTAAAAATGGAGAAATTGCTTATATGTTTGGTAACGATGTTAAACTTCGAGACCAACCAAATGCGAAATCCAATGTTTTGGCTCTTTTGAAAATTGGTGAGCAAATAGAAATTATGGAAAAGTCAGATTCCACAATGAAATTCGACGGAATTGAATCACCTTGGTACAAAGTAAAAACGAACGACAAAGTTGGATTCGTACTCGGAAGCCTAATCTCACTTGACAAAGCAACTAAAGGAAATTTGACTTATTTGGTATCCTTAAAAAAGGACGGACTTAAATTGTTTGCTAAAACAAGGGTTTTGGAAAATGGATTAGATTTTAAAGAGAATATTTCTCAACTTATGACAGGCGAGTTTTCAATAAAAGCAGTTGGAAATAAAGGACTTGAAAACATAAAAAGCATCTTTAAAATAGACTATTTAGCAGAATCTTGTGGAGTAAATGGAGGCGGAATTTATTTGTTCTACGATGGTGAAAACCTAATTAAAGCTATTGATTACACTCAAGTAGCTGATGCGGATGCATATTGATTCATAGAAGAATATATTTTTCCAAATGACAAAGAGGGAAAAAAAGGCAAAATAGTTTACAAAAGAGAAGTTGGTGAAACTAAAGAATATGAAACGGAATGGGTTGAAACTAAATTGACCCAAAGAATTCTGGAATGGGATGGAAAAGAGATATTTCCAAAAATAGAAAACGAAGATGAATAATAACGTTTGCCAACAATGTATAACCGCAATTACGGCGGATTCGACTACGTCCGAATCCACTTGGAATTGCTAACGTCAGTGTCAAACCCAAAATTAACGCATATAAACCCGTAACTGACGGTTATACTAGACCGTTG
>NZ_MAKX01000023.1 GCF_001693415.1 Tenacibaculum soleae
CTCCATTTGAAGCGATTACCGATATAAATATCAGTTCAGTAAAAGATATTGATTGTGCAACAGGAGAAGATATCTCAGTAAAAACAGTAACAAATATTGATAATGTTACTTATGCTATAACAAGTGCTCCGGCAGGATATTCAGGACCAACAAGTGAGACAGTAACACCAGCAACAGATGCAGCGTTAACGTTTACCAATTTACCAACAGGAACGTACACGATAACGGCAACACATCCAACAACAGGTTGTGTGTTTGAGAAAACGTATACAGTAGGATCAGCACCAAGTTATACGGTGATTGCGAACAATGCGCAAGCAACATGTTTTGGAGTAGCAGGCGGAAGTATTGATGTATTTTTTGATGCGAGTACTCCTTTTAACGGAGCTACGGATGTTTATGACTATGTAGTTTTTGAACAAGGCGGAACAGCAACAACAATTACCGGAACAGGAATTAATGGCGGAACCACAGAGACTATTACAGGATTACCAGAAGGTACCTATTATGTAGCAGTAACTATGACAAACACACCATTCTGTACCATAAATACAAATGAGTTTACAATAAATGAGCCAACGGCAATATTATCGGTAACAGGAGTTGTAACTAAAGAAGTAAGTTGTGAAAATGATTCAGATGCAACAATTACCGCAACCGGAGCAGATGGTTTTGGCGGATACACGTATCAGTTAGAAGTAACAGGAACACCAAACGTACCTTATAGAGCAGGTGATGCTTTTGCAACAAATACAACTAACAATGTATTTACAGGGTTACCAGCAGGAAGTTATACGATACGAGTACGTGATGTAAATGATTGTGAAGGAGCGTCAACAGCAGTTGTAGTTTCAAATCCAGATCCAGTAAGTTTTACAGCAGTTGATACAGATAATGCTTGTGATACTAGTGTAGGAGGAAGTATTTTAG
>NZ_MAKX01000024.1 GCF_001693415.1 Tenacibaculum soleae
ACTCTCCAAATATTCGAACCTAATTTTATTCGAGCTTCAAATAATCCTTTATGAGTTTTCATTGGTGCCAAATACGTTTTCGGCACGTGCTGATAAGTTTCGATTATTTCAATGACCTTAAATATCTTGTCTTGAACTTTTTTCGGTTGAGCAAGTAGAAACTCCTCGAAATAATTTTTATATTGTATTACTTGCCTAACTTTTTCCATTTAGACAAAGGTAACTTAAAAGTTACTATTTTCAAAATATTTCAAAAGTTAAATTTAAAGTCCGGGTGTTTTTGGGTATGTTTTACAACTCGTTATATTAAGAGATAAATTCTCTTTAATTCTTTTTATTTCCCTGATAAAAGGAGTTTTTGTTCCTGATTATCGGTTAACAATATATAAAATAAATAAAAAATAGTAAGTTTAAATCTTACTTTTATTTAAAAATAATGGTGGTAACGGTTCTTTTTGTAAATTGATTAAAATTGTATCTAATGGACTCTTTATTTCTAATAAATCTTTTTTAGCAACATGTGTGTAAATCATCGTAGTTTCTGGTTTTGCATGGCCTAATAGTTCTTGGATATGCCTAAGTCCGATACCGTTTTCTAGTAAATGTGTAGCGTAACTGTGTCGAAGTGTGTGCGGAGTTACATGCTTTTTTATACCTGCTAGTCGAGTAGAGGTGTGCAAAAATTTACGAATACTACTTTCGGAGTATCTTTTGCCATTCGGATTTTCTACAAAATATCGTTTTGGTAGGTATGTTTTTAAGTAATTATCTAACAAGGTTAAAAAGCTATCTGCTAAAATAACATATCGGTCTTTTCTACCTTTTCCGTTTCTTATAAATAATTGCCGCCTAGCGATATCAATATATTGTAACTCTAAATTTACCAACTCTCCAATTCGCAATCCAGCAGAATATAATAAGGCTAAAACGGCTCGATGTTTTAAGTTTTTGGTAACTTGTAATAAAGCAATTATTTCTTGTTGTGATAATACTGATGGTAATATTTTAGATCGTTTAGGTCTTTCTAATGAAAGTGAGTTGATGGTGCAATCAGGATAAAAAACAATAAATAATTTTAAAGCGCTTATAAATTGTCGTTGTGAACTAATACTATAATTTCGGGCAATAAAAACAGTTTCAATAAATAGCTCAACATTTTTATTTGTAAGAGATTTTATTGGAGTTGGTTGAGCAAAATTAATAAAATCAGCAATAAAAGTAAAATAGGTCATTATGGTGCTTTCGCTATAACGTTTACCGCGTAAATATTTTACATAATTTCTAATAATTTCTTTATTACCTTCGGTAAGTGTGCGCTCAGTTTTTATGCCTCTGTGATATAGTTTTTTATAAACAGATGCGTCTACTTTTAAATCAGAAACATCTTTTAATAATTGTTGTATTTCACTAAAAGTTTCATCAGTAAAAACACTAACCCAACCACGTAAAGTTTTGCTCCAAGTAAATTTTTTTAAACTTCTTATTTTATTAATAATAACAGTGTCATATTTAAAAGTAAGTAATAAAACTACTTTTTTTCTATGCAATGTTTTTTTAGCAATAACAATAATTTTTTTAGATAGTAACTTTTTCATATCATATCAAAGATACAAAAAAATGATGAGTTAGTGTGTTGATTTTTAATTGAGTATATCTGTGTTTAGTACGCTGTGAAATCAAAAATAGATGCTTAAAATTGCATTTCTATTTTAAGGTTTAATACTCTTCCTGTCATGTAATTTGGTATTCCGTATTGTTGTTTGCTATAAGCGTCTCTAACCCAAGTATTGGTTATAGAGTTTCTGATGTCAAAAATATTAAATAACTCTAAACCAGCAGTTAATTCCTTAAAATCCTTAAAGAAACCTGTTTGATTTTTCTTACTAGCATCGGTAAAAATATATGAAACGCCAATATCGGCACGTTTGTAGTCATTTAATCTATTTTGATATTGATATACATTTGAATAAGCAGGCGAACCTCCAGGAAGGCCAGTGTTGTAAACTAAATTCAAGTATGCTTTTAAATCTGGTAAATTAGGTACATAATCTTGAAATAAAACACCAAATTTTAAACGTTGGTCGGTAGGTCGAGCAATATAGCCTTGGTTATTAATGTTTTCTTTAGTTTTTAAATACCCAAAACTAACCCAACTGTCATTACCTGGTACAAATTCTCCATTTAAACGAATATCTAATCCGTAGGCATATGCATTAGTAATATTGTCTGCCCTGTACCTAATACGAACATTATCTACCGAGTACGAGTTTACATCTGTTAAATCTTTATAATATAATTCGGTAATTAATTTAAAAGGACGTTGCCACATGGTAAAACTGTACTCATTACCAGCAACTATATGAATAGATTTTTGGGCTTTTACCTTCGGATGAATTTGACCATCATAATCGCGTAATTCTTTGTATGATGGCGGTTGTGAATACCATCCACCAGAAATTCTGAAAAGTATATCTTTATCCCAATCTGGTTTTATTGCAAATTGTGCTCTTGGGCTAAAAGTAAATTGATTTTTAGAATTTAAAGAAGCTGATTTTAAACTCCAATTTTGTGTTCTAACTCCAATATTCATCCAAATTTGATGATTTTTCCAAAATGTTTTTCTACTAAACTGTAAAAAGCTCGATATTCGATGAATATCAATATCATTTTCTACTCTGATGTTATTAAAAGGTTCAATAGGATGTGTAAATGGTTGGTAAGGTTGGTTGTTTGAATGGTGTGGCGGGCGCACAGAAAAACCTAACGAATCGATAACTTCCCATTCGCGAATACGATTTTTAATATTTTCAGTTTGGTATTTTACGCCTGCTTTCCATTCATTTTTTCCGTCTTTTAAAGTTGCCTTTAATTGAATATTGCTTATTAGAGCATCTAAATCGTTTCGAGCATGATTTATTTGTGATCCAATACCTTGTGAAAAAGTTACTTCGCCAAAATTTTCTGAACCAATATTACTGTCAACTTCACCTAAATTATATGAAGCAGCAATGTCAAAATATTCTTCTTCTTGTGTGTTAAATGAAGAGATAGTTCCTGTAATTGTTAAATTATCATTTAGTTTATAATCTGTAGAAAATGCACCAAAAAGTGTTTTAAATTGATCTTTTTCTTGTCCTTGATAATAAACAATTAGTTCTAACGGATTTGCAAGTGTACCAAAGCGTGTTTTTCTAGTTAATGGTTCGTAATTGTAATTGTTTAAAGAAAAATTACTTAAAAAATTTAAGGTTAGTTTTTCGTTTGCTTTATATGATAAAAATGATTGTACATCTGTAAACGTTGGTTTAAAATTAACTTCAACCTGTTTGCTATTAACAAACAAACTATTATCACGATATCTAACACCAACAATGGCACTTAATTTATTATTTAAAAAAATATCTTCAAAAGTTAAACTACCGCCTAATAAACTTAAATCTATTTTAGTGTTATTTTTAGTTGGTTTTCGATAAGTAATGTCTAAAACAGATGAAAGTTTATCGCCGTATTTTGCTTGAAATCCGCCTGCGGAAAAATCAATATTTTGAATCATTTGAGGATTGATGAAACTTAAGCCTTCTTGTTGACCTGATCGTATTAAAAACGGACGGTATACTTCAATACCATTTATGTATACTAAGTTTTCATCAAAATTACCACCACGAACATTGTATTGTGTGCTTAACTCGTTGTTGTTACTAACGCCAGGTAAGGTCATTAAAATATTTTCAACTCCGGCATTAGCACCAAGTACATTTTTGACTTTTTGAGTTTTAATTTTAGTAATTCCTTGGGCTTCCTTTTTGCGGTTTTTAACAATAATTTCTTCTAACTCTTGCGATTTAAATTTTAAAGAAGGTGAGAAGTTAAAATTTTTTTTTCCTCGAGATGTAAATTTTTTAGTGACAGTTTTGTAAGAAATATGGCTAAAAGTAACGGTAACAGTTTTACGCATTGGTATGGTAAAAGAATAGTTTCCGTTAGTATTAGTTGTTGTTCCTTCTGATAAAAAAGATATGGTAACACCTTCTATGGGCATATTAAACTTATTGCTGATAACTCCTTTTATAATTGCAGTTTTTTGAGCAAAAACTATTGAAGGAAATAGTATTAATAGGAGTATTTTTTTCAATTTTTTTATTTTTTAAAAAAGGTAGAAGTCATTGTTTTTTTATTACCAACATTATCAGCAACTATAATTTTAAATATATGCTTACTTCCTACTAGTTTAGTATCTGAAAAATTATAAGTAAGGATTCCTTTTTTATGATTAAATTCCATTAAAATCCATTTCCCATCAATAGTAGCGGTATAGTTTTTTATACCTGATCCTTTGTCTTTAATTTTTACTTTTAAGGTACTGTTTTTTGAAATCCATTGCTTGTCTTTAAAGTTGTAACGATTAATGGTTGGTTTAACGGTGTCGTAAAGCAAGGTGTATTTTCCTAATGTTTTAGTTGTTGTATATACTTTATCTATTTTCTTTTTAGTGCTGGTGTACCTTGGATATTTTGGGTTGGTAACATTTGCGATGTATACTTGTTGTTTTTGTTTATCATTTAAAAAAGAAGTACCAAAAGTTAAGGTATACCTTTTATCTAAAGGAACTGTTTGGTTATGAACTTTTACAACTCCATTATTCATAGAAAAATCTAAAAAACAATCGTTATAAAAAGTATTTTTAGGAAAAGCAACTGTAACATTATTTAACGTAAATTTTTGAAAATTTTTAGCAATAATTTTATAATTAGTAGTGTCTTTTTGTTGATAAACTAAATTGCTTGCTACTCCTTTTATAGGTATTTTAATGGAGGTGGTATTGTTTTTTAAATCTTTTGCAATTATTTCAACATTATAATTTAAACCATTTTCAACCGTAATTTTACCATTATTTACTAAATCTTCATATAAACTTAATCGGTTTGCAGTAACTTTGTGTGTTTTTTGAACCCTTTTTTTATAAGTTTTATAATGTTTGTAGTCAATTAATAAGTTTATGTATTTACTTTCGGCAAATGAAAAAGTTTCAACATCATGGTAATACACCCTGCTACCGTTTACTTTCATTTCAAGGCTATAAATTCCATTTTTATTTAAAGCTTCATCTAATCTGTCAAAAACACTTACTCCAAAACCAATAACACCACTTGCGGTAATTTGTTCGCTTATAAAATTATTAGCACTTAATTTCTTAAAGGAAATAGTAGTTTTTAAACTCGAATTATTTATTCTTGATTGTTCGTTTAAAGGATAAGCAATTAGTTTTTGTAATGTTGGAGGCGTGGCATCTTTAGGATTCATTCCAAAAAATAAGGGATTTATAATATGCTCCGTTTTGGTATCTCTAATTTCATAATGTAAATGAGGTCCGCCCGAACTTCCTGTGTCACCAGTATATCCAATAAGTTGCCCTTTTGTTACAGGGAATTTTTGAGAGTCTGGAAATAAGTTTCCTGTTTGATAGTTTTTCTTCTTATACTGAATATGCTTTACATATTTTTGAATGTTAGGAGCAAATTTTTTAAGATGTGCATACACAGTAGTATATCCGTTAGGATGTTTTACATACATAGCTTTACCAAAACCGTATTGCGATACTTTTATACGAGAAACATATCCGTTAGCAGGAGCATAAATAGGAATGCCTTGTTTTCCTTGGGTTTTAATATCTATGCCAGAATGAAAATGATTACTTCTTAGCTCGCCAAAAGTACCCGATAAAATAATTGGTATTTTTAAAGGAGAAGAAAAATAGTTTTTAGGATATTGCTTTTGCGCGTTTCCTATATAAAAAAATAGTAAAAAAATAGTAGAAAAGTAAAATTTCAAATCATAGCGGTTTTATACAAAATTACTAAAAATATACGAAATACTTATAAGGTTTAAAATCAGTGTTTTGGTAAAAAACAACAAAAGAGTTGCTATTTAAAATCTATATTAATAACTTTGTAAATATAGTTTTATTCTCAAAAAATAAATGAGTAACCCTTTAGAAGCAATTCATTTACTGGAAGATAAGTTAAAAAAGCTACTATCTAGGTACGAGTTTTTAAAAGAAGAAAACCAGGTATTGCTTCAAAATAATGCTAGGTTACACGTTTTATTACAAGAGAAAGCGCAAGAATTAAATACAAAGCATGAACAATATAAATTGCTAAAACTTGCTAAAACTATAGAAGGCAGTAATGAAAATACAAGAGAAACAAAACTCAAAATAAATACATTAGTTCGAGAGATTGATAAATGCATCGCTCTTTTGAATTCATAAAAAGTTCTTTACATGGCAAAAATAAAAGTTAATGTTGTAATTGCAGGAAGAACGTATCCGTTAAGTGTTAATAACACCGATGAAGAGCAAGGGATGCGTACAGCAGCAAAAAGCATTAATGATTTAATTGCTAAGTTTGAGCAAAATTATGCGGTAGCTGATAAACAAGATGTACTAGCAATGAGTGCATTGCAATTTGCATCTAAATCAGAAATAGTATCTTTAAACAATACTAAAGAAACTACCGAAATATTAAATAAAATAAGTGATTTAACTAACTTGTTAGATAAACATTTATAACGTTCTTTAAAATACATTATTAATATACTGCCTACATTAGTACATTGTTTGTTAAACTCAACACTATTTATTTAGAAAGGATGAGTCTTGGTTAGTAAAGCATGCCGATTTAATTTCGGATCCTTGATAAACCAGTTAGTCCTAAACCTGTTTTTTTGGAGTTTATAAAACCCTATTGATGTAGGCTTTTTTTATACAATCAAATTAAAATTATGGATGGAATATTATTTCCTGTGTTGGCAGGAATTATAGGGGTAGCAATAGGTTTTTTTATTGCTAAAATATTAGAAAAATCAAACGCTAATAAATTAATACAAGAAACAAGAAAAACAGCTCGAAATATTGTAAAAGAAGCTAAGATAGAGGCAGATGCAATAAAGAAAGATAAAATATTACAAGCTAAAGAAAAGTTTATTGAATTAAAATCAGAGCATGAAAAGGTTATTTTTTCGAGAGAAAAAAAAATGTCTGATGTTGAAAAAAGAATAAGAGATAAAGAAAGTCAAGTTTCTTCTGAATTAGATAAAAATAAAAAATTAAATAAATCCGTTGAAAAGAAAGCAGCAGATTTTGATTATAAATTAGATTTTTTAGATAAAAAAGAATCTGAATTAGAAAAATTACATAAACGTCATGTAGATATGCTAGAACAAATTTCTGGTTTATCTGCTGAAGATGCAAAAACAGAATTAGTATCATCTTTAAAAGATGAAGCTAAAGCAGATGCTATGTCGTTTGTACAAGACACAGTTGAAGAGGCTAAAATGACAGCACAGCAAGAGGCTCGTAAAGTTGTTTTAAATACTATTCAAAGAGTAGGAGTAGAGCAAGCTGTTGAAAATTGTGTGTCAGTTTTTAACTTAGAATCAGATGATGTTAAAGGGCGTATTATTGGTCGTGAAGGACGTAACATACGTGCCTTAGAGGCAGCAACAGGAGTAGAAATTATTGTAGATGATACTCCAGAAGCAATTATATTATCTTGTTTTGATCCTGTTCGTAGAGAAATTGCTCGTTTATCAATGCATAAATTAGTAACTGATGGTAGGATTCATCCGGCTCGAATTGAAGAGGTTGTTAAAAAAACAGAAAAACAAATTAGTCAAGAAATAATAGAAGTAGGTAAACGCACGGTTATCGACTTAGGAATACATGGATTACATCCTGAATTAATTAAAATTGTAGGTCGTATGAAGTATCGTTCTTCATATGGTCAAAACTTATTACAGCACTCTCGTGAAGTTGCAAACTTATGTGGTATTATGGCTGCCGAAATGGGCTTAAATGCAAAAGCAGCTAAACGAGCAGGTTTACTACACGATATTGGTAAAGTACCAGAAACTGAAAGTGAGTTGCCACATGCTTTATTAGGAATGCAATGGGCTGAAAAATTTGGTGAAAAGCCAGATGTATGTAACGCTATTGGTGCTCACCATGATGAAATTGAAATGAAAAGCTTATTATCACCAATCGTACAGGTTTGTGATGCTATTTCAGGGGCAAGACCAGGGGCGCGCCGCCAAGTATTAGATTCTTATATTCAACGTTTGAAAGACTTAGAAGATATTGCTTTCGGATTTAATGGAGTACAAAAAGCGTACGCCATTCAGGCAGGACGTGAGTTAAGGGTAATGGTAGAAAGTGCTAAGGTAAACGATACTAAAGCGGCAGAATTATCATTTAATATTTCACAAAAAATACAAAATGATATGACTTACCCAGGTCAAGTAAAAGTTACTGTTATTCGTGAAACAAGGGCTGTTAATGTAGCTAAGTAATAAAGTAGAAAAACCTTATCAAGATGGGGATGATACATTAAAAATAAACCGCTGTAATAAACTGCAGTGGTTTTTTTATTTGTAAATAAAATTATTTTACTATTTTTATTAAAGGGTCTATATCTTTTATTAGAAAAGGATTAGGTTCCCAATTTCCCTGTATAAAACTTTGTGGAATTTCTTTTCCGGTCACTTTATCAATGTGATAAATTATAAAATATATATCATTACTAGTTGATATAATGTATTTATTGTGGCCTTCAAAGACTTCATTGTCAAAACCAGGTTTTAGGGTAATTATTTTTTTTATAAAGTTTATTTTTTCTATGTCTTGTTTTGTAGGGGTATAAAATTTAGAGGTTCCAGATATATCAAAATAAGGTATTTCTTTGGTAATTATGTTTACAGTAAAATTATAATTAAAACACTCTCTTTTATAGCCTAAAGGGATGAATTTAAGAGTTTTGTTATAGTAAACTAAAGTGTCATTTTTATTAGCCCAAGCAGTTATTTCATAACTACTTAAGTTAATTTTTAATGCTGGATATTTATTCTTTAAAATAGTATTTGCTATTTTGATTATTGTTTTTTTTCTTGTTTTAATTAAGTTATTTTCTTTTTTATTTTTTTGGCAAAAGACAATATTTGTATTAATTATAAGTATTAACACAAACCAAATTTTTCTTTGTGACAATGTTTTTTTTAAATACACAACAATCTAAATTAATGGCTTTACAAAGTCATTTTAATAAATATAAGATTAATTTTCTTAAAAAGAAAAGCTCACTATAATATAGTGAGTTTAAAAATAAGAAACAATAAAAATTAATCATTTTTTAATACATATTTATTAAAACTTTTGCCATTTATTTTGGTGTATTTAGCGTCTATATCATAAGCTACATCCATATTATTAATATTAAAATCGCCAGATACTTTAGTGTATTTTATATTTAAATCTTCTTTAAATTTTACATTTTCAAAAGACACTCCATTGTTAAATTCAGTGTATTTAAAAATAGCACTTTCATTAAAGATTGAATTATAAAAACTTACAAACTTTTTAAATTCAGCATATTTAAAAGTTGCTGTTTTATTAAAAAAGGTGTTTTTAAAAGCAATACCCTTATCAAACTTAGCATATTTAAAAGTTGTGTCATCATTAAACTTAGAGTTTGTAAAATCAGTATTTTTATAAAAATCAGAATATTTAAACATTGCTTTTTCATTAAAAGTACATTCTTTAAAAACTACTTCTTTTTCAAAATTAGCAATAAAAGTATAGCCACTTTCTTCGTGCGGTATATAAGCCAAAACATCGTCGTTAAATGTGCAATTAATAAATGAAATTTTAGAGATGATTTGTTTTTCAATTGTATTTGAGCCACCATTATTCCACCATTTTTTTCTTTTAGGTAACTTAGGTAAAGCATCTTTCATAAAAGTAAAATCTAAAACACCACTTATGGTTGCATTAGTAATAGTAATATCCTTACCATTTTTTATGTATTTAATAATAGTCTTAGCGTCTACAGTTTTTTGTGCATAAATATTTAAGTAAAATAAAAAGGCAATGAACATTATGGTGTTTTTCATGTATTTTGTTTTATGTTATGTTTAATAGACATGCTTTATTTATTTTTGTGACACTTATATAAGTAAAAACAGCATTTAGTTGCCTAAATGCTGTTTTAAATATGTTTAAAGAAGTAAAATTTAGTTTACTGAATCAGCTAAACCAGCTCCTGCTTTAAATTTCACTACGTTTTTAGCGGCAATTTGAATTTCTTTTCCAGTTTGAGGATTTCTTCCAGTTCTAGCAGCTCTTTCAGAAACAGACCAAGTTCCCCATCCAACTAATGCAACTTTGTTACCTGACTTTAAAGACTTAGTAACGTTAGAAGTTAAAGAGTCTAATGCAGCTTTAGCAGAAGCTTTAGAAATTCCTGCGTCAGCAGCCATTGCATCGATTAAATCTGATTTGTTCATAATTTTAATAAGTTTTAAAAATTAATTATTGTTTATTTTGCTAAATAGCTCAACAAATATAGTAGGAATGCGGTACCGTGCAAGTTTTGATCTTAAAAAACACGGTATTTGTTAATAAAATAGGTGCAATTGTTAATAACCACAGTTGTTTTTTATTAAAAAACTATAAAACCTTATAAATAAAGGGCTACAGCGCTTTTGCTTCTTTGTCGAATTGAAAACCGTTTAATAAACTTTTAGCGTCCATTAATTTTTTACCAGAAATCTTAATTTGATCTACAATAAGAAAACCTCCTTTTACTGCAATTTTTAATTCCTTTTTAGAAGTAATAACTGTTCCGTTAATATATTCATGCTCAGAATAGTCTTTTGTTACACCATATATTTTAGCTGAAATTTCCTCCTCGCCATTTTGTATTGTTGTCCAAGCAGCGGGGTATGGGTTTAACCCTCGAATATGATTGTAGATGTCGTTTAAAGACTTAGACCAATCTATTTTACAATTATGTGGGTACAATTTATGAGCAGATTTTTCTTCTAATTCAGGCTGTTTTATTGTTTTTACATCTCCTTTAGCAATTAAATCTAGTGTTTCTGCAACTAAATTTGCACCTAAATACATTAGTCGGTCATGTAATTGGCCAACAATTTCATCTTCTTTTACAGTAACTTCTTTTTGTAAAATAATTTCGCCTGTATCTATTTTATCATCAATGAAAAAGGTAGTAACACCTGTTTTAGTTTCACCATTAATAATGGCCCAGTTAATTGGCGCAGCTCCACGATATTCAGGCAATAAAGAAGCATGTAAATTAAAAGTACCATATGCTGGCATTGCCCAAACAGCTTTAGGTAACATTCTAAAGGCAACGACTATTTGTAAATTAGCATTCCAATTTTTTAAAGCACTCTGAAATTCTTCGTTTTTTAAATTAGTAGGCTGTAGGATTGGTAAGTTTTGAGACAGCGCATATTTTTTTACGGCAGATTCATTTAGCTTACGACCTCTACCAGCAGGTTTATCTGCCGCAGTAATTACGCCAACTACATTATAATCATTTTCGATAAGGTGTTGTAAAATGGTCACCGCAAAATCGGGTGTTCCCATAAAAACGATACGTAAATCTCTCATTTATAATAAAAAATATTTATTGTTAGTAACGCTGATTTTTTCTTCTGATAACAGCTCGCGCAAAAGTATTAAAATGTTTGCTTCTTTTTGATTTAACTGTGTGCAGATTTGTTGTACAGTTAAGGAAGTGTTTTTTTCTAATAGTTTGATAATAATATCGGGGTTGATGTTAATAATTTGTTTTTCATTTAAACAGACATCACAAATTCCACATTTTTTAGTGAATTTTTCATCAAAATAACGCAATAATTGTATACTTCTGCAAGTTTCATCATTTTTAATAAACTGCAACAAATCGTTGTTTTTTTGTTTTTTTTGGTTTAAATAAATTTTAATGTTTTTAGAAACTCGATTTATAGTTTTGTCGTCTTCACGTGGATGTAAAAAAAACAATTCAATATTATTTGTAGTTTTATTATACTCAGCTAAATTATGAGTTACCAAATTTTCAAGTTCTTTAAATACTTGTAAAGAAGTAATGCCTATTTTTTTAGCAATGTAAAATTCATCAATTTTTATTAAATTTTCAAAAACACCACCATATAAACGTAATAACGTTTGAATAAAGTTTTTTGAAGATGAGTTTTGCTGAGAGTATCTTATAACTTGTTTACTTGTTGCAATGAATTGAATGGTAGATTTTTGATTAAAATTTGAGTTTAATTCAATAATTCCATTACTATTTAATAGCTGTAAAATATTGTGACCTTTGTTAGGCACTAATTTGTATTTATTACAAAATTCTAATAAATTAAAACTAAAAGAAGTTTCTATAAATTCACCTTTTGCAATTTGAAAATGTTGATATAATTTTTGATGCACAAATTTTATTTCATCAATAGTAGGTAATGATTTTTCTAATAAATCCTTGCTAAATTTAAGGTCACTTTTGTTTGATAAAACAACAGAAAATGCTTTTTTACCATTCCTTCCACCACGGCCTGCCTCTTGAATATAGTTTTCTATTGATGCTGGTAAATTTAAGTGAATAACAACTTTAACATTAGGTTTGTCAATACCCATACCAAAAGCATTGGTAGCTACTATAATTGGTGTTTTTTCGGTTATCCAATTATCAAAAGAAAGTTGTTTTTCTGTATTTGATAATCCACCGTGGTAATAAGTACTTTTAAAACCATTTACATTTAAATAAGCACAGATATCCTTGGTTTTAGCTCTCGAATTTACATAAACAATTGCAGGTGCTTTTGTTTTTGTAAAAATTTGATGGAGTTTTCCTAGTTTGTCATCCGTATTAAAAATTTGATAGGCTAAATTTTCTCTAAAAAAAGATTTTTTAAAAATTGTAGGATTTTCTATACCTAAAGAAATTATAATGTCATCAATAACTTTTTTAGTGGCTGTTGCGGTTAAAGCAATAATATTTGTTGTTGGGTGTAGTTCTTTTAAAATAGCTATGTTTTGATAGGAAGGACGAAAATCGTGTCCCCATTCTGAAATGCAATGAGCTTCATCAATAGCAATTAAATTTACATTTAATTGTTTTATTTTTTTTTGAATAAAACTCGATTGTAAACGCTCTGGAGAAAGATAGAGAAATTTTATATTTCCAAACCGAATGTTGTCAAAAAGTGTAATTATAGCATCTTGTGAGCTTCCTGAAGGAATTGTGGTTGCTTTTATACCTTTATTAATAAGGCTGTCAACTTGGTCTTGCATTAAGGCAATTAAAGGAGAGATAACAATACAAACACCTTCGTTTACTAATGCAGGTACTTGAAAACAAATTGATTTACCACCACCTGTTGGTAATAAAGCAATGGTGTTTTTACCGTTTAAAACGGTTGTTATAATTTTTTGTTGAGGCGCTCTAAAAGAGGTGTATCCCCAATAATGTTGTAATATTTTTAATGATTTTTCATACATCGTTTTATAACGATTGTAATATAAAGTTACAACGTTCTTTTACTGATCCGAAAGGAACCATTATAATTTCATAACCAATTTCTTCGTAAGCTTCTTTTAAAAAAGTATCAATCTTTACAGCTTGCTCAAAAGTTTCATAGCGCTCGTTATCTGATCTATAAATTTTTTCCCAAGGTGCGCACATAAATACTTTAGTGTATAAGTATTTACTGCTTTTTTCTTTATAAATAGGCGGGTATTCACTTGCTAAATAATTCATGTAAGCATGTACATCAGGAATTCCTCTATCAAAAAAAACAATATCATTATCGTTCTTTTCAGCCTCTAAATACTGCTGTTCTCTACCCTCTAATAACATTTGACTAAAAAGTAAAGGCTGCTCTAAAAACAATTGATCAATTCCATCCTTTTGCGCTTTAAGTGTTACTTCTCTTGAAATTTCAGGCATACAATTATACCCACGTTTTATAAACTCTTTTAAGATTGAAGATTTTCCTGTACCAGGGCCACCTATTAAAACTATTTTTTGTTGCATACTGCAAAAATATAAGTTTCAAATTATATATGTAATAAATAGTGTAATTTTGTGTTTCATCATTTTAAGTTTTTTTAATGATTATTATTTTTTAGAAAAAAAGAGATAGAAAACATTATGTCAACAGATAGAGAAGCATTTTATATTAAATTAAAAGGACAATTAGAAGATACTACAACCTTTCCAGCTAAATATTTATACAAGTTTATTGTGCCTACAGATGGAAATCAGGTAGAAGAAGTAAAAGATTTATTTAATAAAGGAGGGGCGGTTATTGAAACAAAAAAATCAAGAACAGGTAAATATAATAGTCTTTCAATACACTTAACAGTTAAAAATGCAGATGAAGTAATCGCTTATTATAAAAAAGCCGAAGCGATTAAAGGAATTATTTCTTTATAAGAAGCAATTTCAATTAACAGGAAATAAGAAAATATTTGTGTAAAATTAATTTATAATAACGTGAAAAAAAGTATCTTTTTATTAATAAGTGTTTTAATAATTTCTTGTGATTTAATTAGTTTAAAAACTGAAAAAGTTACGCAACATAGGCCTATTGCTACAGTTTATAATAAAAATCTATATAAAAAAGATATTGAAGAGTTGTTGCCAAAAGGAATTACAAAAAAAGATAGTTTGGTAATCGTAAAAGGACTAATTAACTCTTGGGCAAAACAACAATTATTATTAGCTAAAGCTGAAGAAAACATATCAGAAGTTAATAGTGAAAGGATTGAAAAATTAGTAAATACATATAAAAAGAGTTTATATATAAATGGCTACAAAGAGCGTTTAATAAAACAGCAACTGGATACTGTTGTAAATCGAGAAGATATAAAGCAATATTATCAAAAAAATAAAGAGAATTTTAAATTAAATGAAGAGTTATTACAGTTTGAATATATTCATTTTGGGAAAGATTTTTTAGATAAGGAAGAAACCATAAAAAGTTTTAAATCTTCTAAAGAAGAAGATCATGAAGATCTAGAAAGGCATTTGTTAAATTTTAAATCATACCGATTACAAGATTCAACTTGGGTACCATTTTCTTATTTGCAACAAAAAATCCCACCATTTCAATCAGAAACAAAGGAAAAATTGTTAAAAATATCTAAATACATACAAAAAGAAGATAGTTTAGGAGTATATTTGGTCGCTGTAAAAAATAAGTTGTCAAAAAATGCGACAGCACCATTAACATTTGTAAGTTCGAGGATTAAACAAATAATTTTACACAAACGAAAATTAGAATTAATTAGAGAGATAGAAAAAACGCTAATAAATGATGCAATTCAAAACAAAAACTTTAAAGAATACTAGTATACTGTTCACCTTTTTCTTAGCAAGTTTAGGGGTAATAAATGCACAAGAAAATAAAATAGATGGTGTTGCAGTAGTCATTGGTAAAAACATTGTTTTAGATTCTGATATAGATAAATTTAAGCAAGAAGTAGAGTTAAGAAGCGAGGGTAAAATAAAAATTTCTAACTGTGAAATGTTAGAAGAATTAATGCAACAAAAATTACTAGCACATCATGCGGTAATTGATAGCGCCGTAGTATCTCAATCTGAAATAGATAGTAAGGTAGACAGAAGTATTGCTTTTTTTACCAATGAGTATGGTAGTGAAGAAAAGGTAATTAAAGCTTATGGTTTTAATGATATTGAAGACTTAAGAAAAGAGCTAGGGAAAGTTCAAAAAGAAAACCTTTTAATTGAAAAAGAACAATTAAAAATAACAGAAGATATTGACGTAACTCCAGAAGAAATAAGAGTATATTTTAAAGGATTAGCTGATAAAAAAGAATTGCCAGAAATTCCTGCAGAAGTGCAAATAGCGCAATTAGTTTTAAAAGCCGAACCTACTAAAGAAGAAAACGATCGTGTTATAAACAAGCTTAAGGAAATTAAAAAACAGGTTGAAAACGGAGCAAGTTTTAAATTAAAAGCAATTATAAATTCAGACGATCCAAGTGCTGCTCAAAACAGCGGTAATATGGGAGTAATTACTAAAGAAACAGGTTTTGTAAAAGAGTTTAAGGAAGTAGCTTTTTCATTAGAAGAAGGTCAAATTTCTGAACCATTTAAATCTCCTTTTGGATATCATATTGTTTTATTAAATAAAATAAGAGGTAACGGACGTGATGTTTCTCACATATTAATACAACCTGAAATAGCAGACGAAAAACTAAAAGAAACAAAAGAAGCTATAGAAAAACTAAAAAAAGAAATAGAAGAAGGTAAAATTACTTTTGAAGAAGCGGTAAAAAAGTATTCTGAAGAAGAAGAAACTAAAAATAACGGCGGGCTATTAATAAACCCATATACGCAAGAAACCACTTTTGAGTTAACAAGAATGGCTCCTGATTTATTTGGAAGAATTAGTGAGTTAAATAAAGGAGATTTATCAGATGTTTTTTATGATGAAACTCGTGAAGGAGAAAAGATGTACAAAGTGATTTTATTAAAAGATAAAACAGATACTCATACAGCAGATCTTGTAGATGATTATGTAAGAATGCAGCAATTTGCTTTGGCTAAGAAAAAAGAGGAAACAATAACAAAGTGGACTAAAGAAAAAATCCAAGAAACTTATATAAAGCTAGGAAATGATTATAAAGATTGTACCTTTAAAAAAGATTGGAAAAAAGAAAACAAATAAGAACTAATAATTTTAGTATATTGTGATTCCCGCCTTTAGCGGGAATCTTATTTTAGAATAGTTTGTAAAATAAGGTTTTTAGATAAAAACATTTAAAATTTAATCCATGTCAGACGTAGCTGCTGTAAACAGTTTAGTAAAAAAATATAGTCAATTACAACAAGAAATAGGTAAAGTAATAATAGGGCAACAAAAAGCTGTTAATTATACATTGTTGTCTATTATTTGCGGAGGTCATTCACTTTTAATAGGAGTACCAGGTTTGGCAAAAACCTTATTAGTAAACACCATTTCTAGTGCTTTAGGTTTGCAGTTTAATCGCATTCAGTTTACACCTGATTTAATGCCTTCTGATATTTTAGGAAGTGAAATATTAGATGAAAATCGTCAATTTAAATTTATAAAAGGACCCATTTTTTCAAATATTATTTTGGCAGATGAAATTAACCGTACACCACCAAAAACACAAGCAGCTTTGTTGGAGGCAATGCAAGAAAAATCGGTAACAGTTTCTGGACATCATTATAAATTAGAATTACCTTTTTTTGTATTGGCAACTCAAAATCCGATAGAACAAGAAGGAACGTATCCTTTACCAGAAGCACAGTTAGATAGGTTTATGTTTTCTATTCATTTAGAATATCCAACATTTGAAGAAGAAGTAGCTGTTGTAAAAAGTACAACAGCTACAATAAATCAAAAAGTAAATGCTGTACTTTCATCTCAAGAAATTATTGAAATACAACAGTTAGTTAGAAAAATACCCGTAGCTGATAACGTAGTAGAATATGCAGTTGGTTTGGTAGGGAAAACCCGCCCAAAATCAGAAAAATCAACAGAGCTTATAAAAAAATATATTGATTGGGGAGCAGGCCCAAGAGCTTCACAAAATTTAATTTTAGGAGCAAAAGCACATGCGGCAATAAACGGAAAATTTTCTCCTGATATTGAAGATGTTCAAGCGGTTGCTATTCCTATTTTGTCACATAGAATTGTGAAAAATTACAAAGCTGAAGCTGAAGGAATAACTATTAAAGAAATAATTAAATCCTTATTTTAAAATGAAAAAGTTACTAATAAGGAGTATTTTGTTATTGTTAATTATGATTTCTTGTAAAAAAGAAGTAGTTAAAGTATCAGAAGAAACAGAAAAAAAAGAAATTTTATCAGTAATGAAAGCTCAAGAAGAGGCGTGGTCTAACCACGATTTAAAAGGGTTTATGCAAGGTTATTGGAAAAGTGATTCATTAAAATTTTATGGGAGAAATGGTATTACTTTTGGGTGGAATAAAACCTTAGCGAACTATGAAAAAGGATACCCAACAAAAGACCATTCAGGCGAATTAAAATTTAAAATTAATGATATTTCAAAAATTACTGAAGGAGCGTACTCTGTAATGGGAGAGTATTATTTAACAAGAAAAGTAGGCAATGCAAACGGTGTTTTTATGATTATCTTTAAAAAGATAAAAGGTAAATGGAAAATTATAGCAGATACTTCTTGTTAAAGATAGTTAATAATATAAAAAAAAGGACGTTTTAAAATAAAACGTCCTTTTTTTATGAAATATGATTTTCTTAGTTAAGAAAACATCTTCGCTACTTTTTCAGCTTTTCTACTTTCACTATAATCGTAAAAACCTTCGCCAGATTTTACTCCTAATTTGCCAGCGTTAACCATATTAACTAATAACGGACAAGGCGCGTATTTAGGATTTTTAAATCCGTCGTTCATTACATTTAAAATAGATAAACAAACATCTAAACCAATAAAATCAGCTAATTGTAAAGGTCCCATTGGGTGAGCCATTCCTAATTTCATTACTGTGTCAATTTCGGCAACACCTGCAACTCCGTTGTATAATGTTTCAACAGATTCGTTAATCATTGGCATTAAAATACGGTTTGCTACAAAACCAGGATAATCATTAACTTCTACAGGAATTTTATTGATTTTTTTAGTTAAATCAACCGTAAAGTTCATTACCTCATCCGTAGTATTATACCCTCTAATAATTTCAACCAATTTCATAATTGGCACTGGGTTCATAAAGTGCATTCCAATTACTTTTTCAGGTCTGTTTGTAACAGCGGCTATTTGTGTAATAGAAATAGAAGATGTGTTGGTTGCTAAAATGGTTTCTTCAGGGCAAACAGCGTCTAAATCTTTAAATATTTTTAATTTTAAATCGACATTTTCAGTAGCAGCTTCAACAACTAAACTAGCATATTGCACGCCTTCTTTTATAGAGGTATGTGTTGAAATATTGCCTAAAGTTGTATTTTTATCTTCTTCAGATATTTTATCTTTAGCAACCATTCTATCCAAATTTTTGGTAATAGTGGCTAAACCTTTATCTAAAGCAGCTTGCGATATATCAATAAGTTGTACATTGTATCCAAATTGAGCAAAAGTATGCGCAATTCCGTTCCCCATAGTTCCTGCTCCAATTACAGCGATATTTTTCATGTTATTTGTGGTGTTATATTATTTTTTAAAGCAATCGATAATTAAGTGAGCTACACGTAACGCTTCTGTACCTTGGCTTAATGATACGATTGGTGTGGTATTATTATTTATTGCATCTGCAAATGATTCTAATTCATCTAAAATAGCATTGTTTTCAACTACCTGAGGGTTATCAAAGTAAATTTGCTTTTTAACACCTTCAGCATTTTGTAATATCATTGCAAATTCATCAGGGTTTTCAGGAACGTCTTTCATTTTAACAACTTCAGATTTTTTTTCTAAAAAATCAACAGAGATGTAAGCATCCTTTTGAAAAAAGCGACTTTTACGCATATTTTTCATTGAAATTCTACTTGAAGTTAAGTTTGCAACACAACCGTTTTCAAATTCAATACGAGCATTGGCTATATCTGGTGTGTCAGAAATAACAGAAACTCCGCTTGCATGCACATTTTTTACTTTTGATTTTACGACGGATAAAATAATATCAATATCATGAATCATTAAATCTAAAACTACAGGTACATCAGTCCCTCTAGGGTTAAATTCAGCCAATCGATGTGTTTCAATAAACATTGGCGTATCAATCATATCTTTTACAGCTGTAAAAGCAGGATTAAAGCGTTCTACATGACCAACTTGTCCGCGAATGTGGTTTTGACTTGCTAAAGTTCTAATTCCTTCAGCTTCTTGCAAGGTGTTGGTAATTGGTTTTTCAATAAAAATATGCTTTCCTTTTTCTATAGCTTGTTTCGCACAATCAAAATGAGATAAAGTAGGAGTAACAATATCAACAACGTCAACAGCGTTTATTAATTCATCAATAGAGTTAAATAGTTTGTAGCCAAATTCATTGGCTACTTTTTGTGCGTTTTCGGTAAAAGGATCATAAAACCCTACCAGTTCATATTTTTTTGATTGTTGTAACAAACGTAAATGAATTTTACCTAAATGACCTGCGCCTAAAACTCCAGCTTTTAACATAGTATATTTGAATTTATTTATCATTTTTATATAAAGAGTATCAAAAAATAATCTTTAAATAATCCTGTTTTTAATCGATTTAGCCATTCTTTTTTAGTTAGAAAAGCAATGCTAACAAAGATACAATTTTATACAGATTTATTACTACTTTTGATTTACCGAAATTTTATTATTTGTGATAGATACTACCAAACACCAAGGACTTAGAAATCAATTAGCTGCTGTTTTACAAGCTAAGGGTATTGTTGATAATAACGTGTTAAATGCGATACGTAAAATACCAAGACATTTGTTTATTGATAGTAGTTTTGAAGCACATGCATATCAAGACAAAGCGTTTCCTATTGCTGCTGAACAAACAATTTCTCATCCGTACACGGTAGCTTTTCAATCTCAGGTTTTAGAAGTTAAACATGGAGATAAAGTATTAGAAATAGGAACAGGGTCAGGATATCAAACCGCAGTTTTATTAGAACTAAAAGCAGAAGTATATTCTATAGAAAGACAGCATGAACTGTTTAAAAAAACTTCACGATTTTTACCTAAAATAGGGTATAGGCCTAAGCGATTTATTTTTGGAGATGGCTATAAAGGGTTGCCAGAAGAAGCGCCTTTTGATAAAATTATAGTTACAGCAGGTGCGCCTTTTGTGCCTAAAGCGTTATTGGGTCAAATAAAAATAGGTGGAATATTACTTATTCCGGTAGGAGATAAAGAACAAATAATGACATTATTTATTAGAAAATCGCCAAAAGAGTTTGAAAAACACGAATTGGGTGATTTTAAATTTGTACCAATGTTAGAGAAGAAAAACTAAAAAATCCGCTTGAGAAAGCGGATTTATTGAATTTGAATAAAAGAAACATCAATTTATTCAGCAATCACAGTTGCATCAGCAACAACAATTTCTGATTGATGTTGGTTTTGTTTTGTTTGGTCAGTTTTTGATAAACCACAAGGTGCTGTACTTCCACAAGAAGAAAAACCTATTAAACTAACAACACAAATTGCAATAAATACTACTTTTTTCATTTTTTTGGTTTTAAAAAATCAAATATACATATTTCTAATTAATTCATTAGAGTCTTTCTTCGAATCAATAACGTTAAACCCTATCATTTTATTTTGTATGGTAGTGATTAATTTTTCGTTTACTGGCTCTCCATCATTCCATTCGGTAATAGATAGCCATTCTTGAATATCTTCTAGTTGTTGTTCGTATCTGACTGCTAGTGTTTTATCAATATTATCAATGTTTTTAAAATCGCTTGTACAGTTGTTAACGATGTCTAAAACTTTTTTAACTTCATCAAAATTATTTTCTAATATTTCATTGCGTACCGCAACCACAAAACATGGCCAAGGAGTAGGGCAGTCACCTAAACGTCTAAAAGTATTATTATCAACTAAAGGTTTGGTGGTAAAATGTTCCCACATAAAATAATCAGCTTCATCGTTAGTTAATGCGTCTATACCTCCTTGAAGATCACCAACAACTTTAAATTTTAAATTATTGATATTCCATCCGTTATTATGTGCATTTACAATTGCCATTAAATGTGACCCAGAGCCAAAACGGCTTATAGCAACAGTAGCATTTTCTAAATCTTCAATTTTTTTAAATTTAGATTTAGCACTTACATGAATTCCCCATATCAAAGGACTTTTTACAAAGGTTTGTGTTATTTTAGAAGGATTTCCATTAATAATATCTTTAATAATTCCTTCGGTTAAGACAATAGCAATATCAACTTCTCCAGCTCGTAAAGCTTTACACATTTGACCAGTACCACCAGGGTAGTCTTGCCAACGTAAGTTAATGTTCTGATTGGTAAATTCTTTATTTTTTAATGTGATGTACCAAGGATAATTAAAATGTTCTGGTACACCACCAATTTTTAAGTTTAACATTTACTCAACTAATTTATTTAATGTATATGAAATTAAATCAGCAACTACTTTGCTAGGGTTTTCACTAAAAGTACCGTTTGCTCTATTGGCAATTATAGCGTTCATAGAAGCGGCATTGTGTCCTAATAGTTTTGATAAACCATAAATTGCAGAAGTTTCCATTTCTAAATTGGTGATTTTATTTTCTTTATAACTAAAAGAATCTATTTTGTTGTTTAAGTTGCTGTCTTGCAAAGCCAAACGTAATACTCTTCCTTGCGGACCGTAAAAACCTCCAGCGGTAGCTGTGATTCCTTTAAAAACAACATCAGACATTAATTTGTTCTCCAATTTTTTTCCATTAGAAACAACAATTGGGTAGGCTTTTTTAGCACTCCAATTAGTATGTGCTATAAAAGCTTGTTCAATTTCAGGGTGCTCAATTTCTTCTGTTTGATATGATAATAACATTCCGTTTAAATCAATAGCATGTGAACTTAGCAAAAAGCTATCTACTGGAATGTCAGCCTGTAACGATCCTGAGGTTCCAATACGAGTAATATTTAATTGGGTATGTGTTTCTTTTACTTGACGTGTTTGTAAATTGATGTTAACCAAAGCGTCTAATTCATTTAAAACAATATCAATATTATCGGGTCCAATTCCGGTAGAAATAACAGTTAAACGTTTTCCTTTATAAGTTCCAGTAGCGGTTTTAAATTCACGTTTTTGAGTTGTAAATTCAATATTGTCAAAATGTTGGGTAACTTTATCTACACGGTATTGATCGCCAACAAAAATAATATCGGTAGCAATATGTTCTGGTCTTAAATTTAAATGGTAAATACTTCCATCGGGGTTTAAGATAAGCTCAGAATGTTCAATGTTCATTTATGATGTAATTTTTAGCAGCTTATTTGTAGTGTTTACATATAAGTAGCTGTATTTTTTCGCCCCGCCAAGATACGAAAAATCAGAACGGATTTTACCATAATAATTTGTTTGTTGGTGTAACACTTGTTTTCCTATTCTGCTTAATTTAACAGGGGTAAGAGAAGTAAACATTTTTTTAAGTTGCTCTACTTTATTAAGGTATTGAGAGTCACTAAACCCGTAATTTTTTTGATTACTTAATAGGTTGGTAATGAGTTGGTTTTTGTTGTTAAATTGGTTGTTTTTAACAGTTTTTAAAATGTTGTTTTCTATATGGTTTAATCCATTTTCAATAGAAGGAAAACGTAATAAGTGATGTTTTATAGCTTCTTCTAAGTACTTAAAGGTTGTGTTTGTAGGTAATTTGTAGGCGTTTTCTATTTGTAATGGACTTTCAGAACAATATAATTGCCACATATAATCCGCATATTCAATATCATCTTTGGTTAAGGTAATTTTGTTAGCGTAGTGTTCTTTTAATTGTTGGTCAGAAAGCTCACCTAAACCAACTAATTTGTCTTGATTTTCAATTTTACCGCTACAGACTAATGATATTTGGCGCCCTTGTCTATAACGTTTTAACCAACTAATTATCGCAAGCATGTTTATTTGACAAAACAAATCGTACTCAAACCATAATATAATTTCATCCTGTGCTTTTTCATTACAAAGGTTACGATATTCTTTTACAGTATAATCTATAAATTTTTGCTTAGAAATTTTATAGGAAGATTTTAAAAAGTCGAAACGTGTTCTCCAAAAAAATTCACTACCAACATCGGCAGTAGTTTTACCTTCACATAGCATTTCTCGCCAGGTAATTATTTTACCATCAAGGTTTAATTTTTGAAGTTTTTTGGTTGTTACATCTCCGTTTGTAATATGCAATTTAGGGGAAATCATATTTAAAGGAATTTAATTAAGTTTGATTTTTATACATACTAAACGTTGTTTTTTTTACGTTATTATTAATTAGTTCTTTTTTTTATTATTTTTTATAATATAAAAAACAAAGCGTAAAGAAGAAGTATTCTTTACGCTTTGTTATTGTTAGCCTCCAACACGTTTTACGTTGAATCCTTTATTTTTTAAAATTTCCATTATTTTGTCACGATAATCTCCTTGAATAATTATTTTATCATCTTTAAAACTACCACCAACACTTAATGTTGTTTTTATTTCTTTCGCTAATTTTTTAAAATCTTTTGTAGCTCCATTATAACCATCTAAAATTGTGATGGGTTTTCCTTTTCGTTTTTCATATTTACAAAGTATAGGATCATCTTGTAACCAAATTTCTGATTTTGGTTTTTCCGCTACTTTAGTTTCTTTATGATCTGGAAATAAGTTTTTTAATTGATCGTGTAAATCCATTTTTATTTTTTTAAACCTAATTCACGTAAACGCTCATCTAAAAACTCACCAGCCGTAATGTCTTCAAATTGTTTAGGGTTGTTTTCATCGATACAATTTTCTAACACGTCTAATTTCATATCTGAAACAGGGTGCATGAAAAAAGGAATTGAATAACGTGAAGTTCCCCAAGATTCTTTTGGAGGATTGGTAACTCTATGTATGGTAGACTTTAATTTGTTATTACTATGACGCGACAACATATCACCTACATTAATCATCAATTCATCAGGTTGTGCAACAGCGTCAATCCAATCACCATTGTGGTTTTGAACTTGTAGTCCTTTTCCTTGTGCTCCCATTAATAAGGTAATTAAATTGATATCACCATGAGCAGCCGCTCTTTCGGCTCCTTTTGGTTCTGTTAAAATAGGAGGATAGTGAATAGGACGTAAAATACTGTTTCCGTTTTTTATATAATTGTCAAAATAAGCTTCTTCTAAACCTAAATGTAGTGCTAATGAACGTAATACGTATTTTGCTGTTTTTTCTAACATTTGATAGGTTTGTTTACCTACTTTATTAAAGTTAGCAAGCTCATTAACAGTAACGTTTTCAGGATATTCGTTTGCGTATTTAGAGTCAGCATCTACATATTGACCAAAATGCCAAAATTCTTTTAAGTCCCCTTCTTTTTTTCCTTTAGCACTTTCTTTACCAAATGATACATAACCTCGTTGTCCTCCAATTCCAGGGATTTCGTATTTTTCTTTTATGTTAGTAGGTAAATCAAAAAAGTTTTTAATTTCGGTATATAAATTATCAACTAATTCATCATCTAAAAAGTGCCCTTTTAAAGCTACAAATCCGATATTCTCATAAGCGTCACCAATTTCATTGATGAATTTTTGTTTTCTATTTTTATCATCAGATAAAAAATCTGCTAAATTTACGCTTGGAATTTTATTCATTGTTAATAAGTTTAATTATTTAAAGTGTAAAGTTAGTGAAATCAACTGTAAGCTTTAAAATTACTTATTAACAAATGGAATTAAGTACGAAATAGTGTAATTAAAACCAAAACCTGTATTGCTTTCAAAAACACGATTAAAACCAGGAGCGTATAAGGTTTTAAAGTTTTTTTGATCGTCTAGGCTTAGCATTATTTTATATGAAAAACCTGCGCTTAAAAAAAGGTTTTTAAATGTTTCTACTTTTATACCTAGTTGAAATTCGGTCCAATGAGCGGTTAATCCGGTTTCAGTTAAAGGTGTTTGAGCTGTGTTTGAAGGAAAGTACGGCGTGCCAACATTGGTTTTATAACTATTTAAAGTATGATCAAAAAGAGCAAAACCGTATCGCATCCCTATATAGATTTCGTTATTCATGTCTAACCAATTTTGATAGGCATTAAAGTTGGCTCCTAATCGGATAAAACTTCCTTTAGAGGTTGATGTAGTAAAATCTTCAAAAGTTTTTTCTTCCTCATACCCTAATTCGGTAGCGATATACCATTTTTTAGAAATACGATAATCACCAACTAACTCTAATCCACTATAACTTTTATCTACAATTGCTAAAACAGGCCTACTGATGTCAACTCCTAAACGAAGTCCATATCCAGTTTTATAGGTTATGCTATCTTTTTTAGTTTGAGAGTTTTCTTTTTTTTGTGAGTATCCGATTGCACAAACAAATAATAAACAGATACTAATAATATACTTGTACATGCGCTTTTGTTTGATCGTTAATGTTTGAAATTGTTGAAGTAGATAAATTATCAATCCAGCTAGTATGTGTAATATCTATGTCATTAAATACAACTCTGTAACCACAAGATCGAGAAACATAATCGTCTTCAGTATTGTACTTTATAGTTAACGTAGCTGTTTTATTGTTGCTAGCTAAATTATCATCAGCATTCATTTTTAAAGTATAAACAGTTTCAGAGGCTAAACTATTTAAAGGTATTGCAATACTATCTGTAGTTATACTCGTAAAAAGACTATCTGTTTTACCTTGTGCAATCATAGAAAAGCGTTGTACTTTTTTTAATTCAAATACATCGTCTTTGTCATAAAAAGTTAGTATTAAACTAGGTGTTACAGGGTTTTGAACGCAAAAATCATCTCTTTCGCAAGATGAAAACCCAATTAAACTGATTAATAAGATAAATAAGTATTTTTTCATTTAATTTTATTTTTCAAACAAAACAACCGTTTCAATATGTGCTGTGTGTGGAAATTGATCTACTAAACTAATCTTTTTTAATTGATAACCACAATTTATTAACTCTTCAGTATCGCGCGCTTGTGTTGCAGGATTACAAGAAACATACACCATTCTATCAGCGTTTAAATTGATGATTTTTTTAAGTGTTTTAGGTGCAATTCCAGCACGAGCAGGGTCTAAAATAATTGTTCTTATTTTGTTTTGAAATTGTGGATGCTCGTTTAAAAATTTACCAACATCTGCAGCATAAAACTCTAAACCTTCAATTTTATTTCGTTTGGCATTCTTTTTCGCATCTTCAATTGCCGAGGCAACAATATCTACCCCAACTATTTTAGCGTTTTGACTTCTTGAAGCTAAAATTTGCCCTATGGTTCCTGTACCACAAAATAAATCCATTACCACAGTATTATCAATAGCTTCCTTATTTTCTAAAGCATAATCAATAACTTTTGTGTATAATTTTTCGGCAGATTTAGGGTTTGTTTGAAAAAAGCTTTTCATACTAATTTCAAAGTTTAAGCCTAATAGTTCTTCAATAATTTTATCTTTTCCAGCAATCAGTTCGATACTTCCAGATGTAGCAATGGTTCTATCACCAACTTCATCATTTATAGTATGCAATAAACCAGCTAAACGTTCGCCAAAAATATCTTTTAATAATGTAGCAAATGCTTGCATATCAAATTTAGGTAAATCGTAAGATGTAGTTACTAAATTGAATAGCAATTCGTTTGTTTTATATGATTTTCTTACAACAAAATATCTGAAAAAACCTTCTTTTTTAGGGCCGTGCCAAGGAGCCAAACCCGTTTTTTCACAATATTCACGAATTACTTTTAAGTTGTCTTCAACTTGTGCATCAAACAATCCAGAATCTTTATTTAAATTATCTCCCATCCACCAAACACCACGACGTTTAAAGCCTAAGGTAAAAAAATCAGCATCAGTTTTATTTACTCTATCATAACCGATGGCAGAAAAACCATATTCCATTTTATTTCGGTAATGAAATACATTTGGTGAGGTAATAAATTCATCAAATAAATCGTCAATATTTGCTACTTTACCAATACGTTTAAATAATGATAGCGTACTTTCTTTTTTATATTGATGTTGTAAATCAATCGGTAATTGAATATACGGAGCTCCAGGAATGTCTTGAAAAGGTACTGTAACTTCATCATCAGATGCTTGTAAAACATCCATTAATTTTGCCTCAGCGTATTTTTTGCTCGATTTTTTAATCTGTGCTTTTACCAATTGTCCTGGCAATGTATTGGGTACAAAGACAACAAAACTTCCTTCTTCAGAATGGATTCTTGCAATTCCTTTTCCGCCAAAGGCGTAATCTTCAATTTTTAATTCTAAAACTTGATTTCTTTTAACAAATTTGTTTCGTTCTCTACGTGGCATTTTGTATCATTTATAGGCTTGCAAAATTAGGAAAAGATATTTTATATTTAGTAAATTGCAGCAATTTTAGGGATGATTTCTTTCCCACGCTGAATTTTCGACACTTTTCGAAAGGATAAAGGTAGATAAGGAATGGATTTTATATTCATTAATTAAAAACTTATTAAAAATGGCTGTTTTAGACCAATTAACTTCGCAACAAGCGATTGAACTAGAAAACAAATACGGAGCACACAATTATCACCCATTACCAGTGGTGTTAAGTAAAGGAGAAGGTGTTTATGTTTGGGATGTTGAAGGTAAAAAATACTACGATTTTTTATCGGCTTATTCTGCAGTAAACCAAGGGCATTGTCATCCTAAAATTGTTGGAGCAATGGTAAACCAAGCGCAAACATTAACCTTAACATCGCGTGCTTTTTACAACGATATGTTAGGTAAATATGAAAAATTTGCTACTGAACTTTTTGGTTTTGATAAATTATTACCAATGAATACAGGAGCTGAAGCAGTAGAAACTGCTTTAAAGTTGTGTAGAAAATGGGCGTATGAAGTTAAAGGAATCGATGAAAATGATGCACAAATAGTAGTTTGTGAAAATAACTTTCACGGACGTACAACAACAATTATTTCTTTTTCAAATGATCCGGTAGCGCGTAAAAACTTTGGACCGTTTACAAACGGATTTATTAAAATAGAATACAATAACTTAAAAGCTTTAGAAGAAGCTTTAGCGAGCGATAAAAATATTGCAGGTTTCTTGGTTGAGCCGATTCAAGGTGAAGCAGGAGTGTATGTTCCTTCTGAAGGATATTTAGCAGCGGCAAAAGCGTTGTGTGAAAAACACAATGTATTATTTATTGCTGATGAAGTACAAACGGGAATTGCACGTACTGGTAAAATGTTAGCAGTAGATCATGAAAATGTAAAACCAGATATTTTAATATTAGGAAAAGCATTAAGTGGAGGAGCATATCCAGTTTCTGGTGTATTAGCTAATGATAATATTATGAATGTTATTAAACCAGGGAATCATGGGTCTACTTTTGGGGGGAACCCTGTTGCAGCAGCAGTTGCAATGGCAGCCTTAGAAGTTGTGCAAGAAGAAAGTTTAGCTAATAATGCTGAAAAATTAGGGCAAATTTTTAGAAAAGAATTAGCAGCATTTGCTGAAACAACTGATTTAGTAAAGTCGGTAAGAGGTAAAGGGTTATTGAATGCTGTTTTAATTAATGATACTGAAGAAAGCTCAACTGCTTGGGATATTTGTATACAATTACGTGATAACGGATTGTTAGCAAAACCAACACATGGTAATATTATTCGTTTTGCACCACCTTTAGTAATGACAGAAACAGAATTAATGGAATGTATTGCAATTATTAAGAAAACAATTTCGGAGTTTAAAAAGTAAATTCTTAAATTTTATATATGAAAAAGGAACGGTTTTTAAATCGTTCCTTTTTTTGTAGTAAATAAAAACTGTTTATTAAAAAAGTAAAAAACATTATTAATAGGTATAGCCCCGATTGTAGCGTTTGTTTGAGCTCTTTTTTTGATTTTTCTTCAAAAAAAAGCGAGTGCGAAAAGCGGGAAATAGCTTCAAATAATTATGTTACTTTACCATTTCGTACACGTTTAAGTGCTTTTTTAAGATTCCTGAAGGGGTGTTTTTGGTTTCGTCAAAAATTCGAGTATCGCCAAATAAAATAAAACTTTCTTTAGCTCTAGAAACGGCAACGTTTAACATATTGGGTTTGTTATCTTTTTCGAAAAATAAGGTGCCTTCATCTTGGTTAGAATATACCGAGCTAAACAAAATAATGTTTCGTTCGGCGCCTTGTAAAGCATGCACAGTACCTAATTTAATGTCGTTTACTTTAAAGCCGGCTTCGGTTAATGCTTTTGATAGTTCTCCTTTTTGACTGGCAAATGGCGTAATGATACCTAAAACACTTTCAATAGTATCAACATTATAGGCTTCTTGTATGGTTTCTTTGTTTTGTTGCAGCCAAGTTATAATAGCATTTACTTCGTTTATATTGCAACGACTGTTAAATTTACGTTCGCTAAAACCTTCTACATGATACGCCATCATTGATGGAAAAACTTGGGTGTCTTTTGCTTTTCCTTTCATTGGTTTTAAAATACCGTTATAGGCTAGTTCGTTGCAAAAATTAATGATTTCATCGTTACATCTTCGGTGTTCTAATAAAACCAAACCTTGTTCTTTTTGATTGGCTAATGGGGTTTCAAATTCGCAAGCATTTTGTGCCATTTTCATAATGCTTCCGCTAGAAGCTAAAAAGCCCATTTGATTTAAATAATGCTGATCGTTTTCATTTTGTAGCATGTTTAAACTGGTTAAATTACCTACATCGATTTTAGGCGGAATAGACCAGATGGGTTCTATTTGTTTTAAATCGCCAATTACAAAGGCTTTTTGAGCTAATGAAAATACAGGAATACTAACTTCGGGTGTTACTTGACCAGCTTCATCAATAATTAAAAGATCTAAAAAGTTATATAAAGGTAGGTATTCGAAAATAGGTTTTCCGTTTTCGTTTTCTCCCTGAAATTGGCTATATAAAAAATGGGTTGGCGCCATGTAAAAAGTGGCAACAAAACATGGTGTAAGCATGGCTCTGCGTTTCCATTTTGCTTTAATGGCGTTTTCACCTGTTCCTTTTTCGGTGTTATTTTCAATAACATTTCTTGTTTCGAGTAACCAACGAGCTTCCCAATAATGAACAGCTAAAAGAAAGGATTTATGGCGTAACTCGATATCTAACTCATCATAAAAAAAACGTTGCGTAGTATTGTTGGAGTTTAATTTTTCGTACTCGTTTTGCCACATTTGGGCTTCGGATACAAAAGGAAACCCTTTGATATTATTTTTTACTTTCCAGTTTTTTAATTTTAAATTGGCTTGTAATGCTAAATTTACATTTGCAAGACATTCTTTTATAAAGTTATTTGTTTTTTGATTGTTACTGATAGTACCTTCAGTAATTTTAAAGATTACCTTTGAATCATTGTTTTGATCTTCATTATTAGTTGTAAAATAAAGCTTTACTTGATTGATAAAATCTGTTTGCTTTGCGGCTGATTTTAAATTGGTAAGTATGGTGCGCCACTCTTGAAGGTTTCCAATTTTAAATGCATCTTTTTTTATGTGATTATCTTCATTTAAAATGATGTTATTAAGATAATCAATAGCGCTTATATAATCGCTTGAAAATTGAACACCATCAATTAAAGTATCTTCAATTTTAATAATTTCATCTTGTAAAAATTCACAAACATCTTCTAGTGAATTTGTTTCGGTAGCATAGTAATTACAATATTGGGTTAAAAAATAATATTCGGCTTCGTCTACATATTTTTCATTTTCTAAATTACACAAAGTACCTTCATTACCAAACATGTTTCCTTTTAAAAAGTTAATGTTTTTTAAGGCTTTTTCACTTTTAGAGTTTGAAGGTAAGTAGGTAGCGTAACCGTTAAAGTCAGGTATCCAACGGGCAGCTAAATCTTTTTCGGTGCTTTTAGAATTAATAAAACTATCTATAATATTGGTTACCGCTTGGTTATTGTTAGAGCAGGCCAATATTATGGGAGCATCTTCTCCTTTAATGGCAGCTTTTACAAACTCGGTGGCAACTAAACTTTGTAATAATGTTGTTTTTCCGGTACCTGGAGGACCATTTACGGCTGTAACCGCATTTTCTTCGGCAGTTAAGTATGATAATAAAGTTTTTCGTTGACTAATAGATAAGGGAAACTCGTTAGACATTTGCCCTAAGTGTAAATGATTATAGTTTAAAAAACCTGTATCGGTAACAGCTTCTATTCGGTTTTTAGCAGCCGGATTTATTATTTTTGATAGTATTGGTAATGTTTCTTCGTTTTTTAATAAGTTTTCATACAAAAATAAAATACTTTTTGCAGTAGAAATTTTTGAACTGATAGCAAAATAAGTAAGTTGAAATTTAGTAGTATATTTTTCTACATTATAACTGTATAAATTATGATGGGTAATTGCTGAGAAAATATGATTTATATAATCCCAATATTCGTTCCAAGGTATGGTTTCATCTTCGTACTCAGCCTCTGGAGCTTCCATTTCTTTGGCATCTAAAATAGTATCGATGGCAGCAAAAATAAAATCATTTTTAACATCGGCTATTGGCGTTAAGTAATTACGAACAATTAATGGAAATATATCTTTTGGAGCCGATAATTGTCCAGATCTATTTACAACAGCAGTAATCCAAAAAGGGTGAATAGGGCGTTTATAAGCGGGATTGTCTGTTTGATATTCTAAATAAAAAGGGGCAATTAATATTTTAGTTTCTTCAACTTTATGCCATTTATTACTATCCTTTTTTGTGATTCCTTTTAATCGATTAATACGACGTTCTTCAACATCTAACAATTCATTTGCTTGCTTAGTATTAATAAGAGCATTACTTAAATCGGTAGAGTTTTGATGAAATAAATTCTTGATTTTAGCAATATCGATGGCTAAATTTTCGCTATCTGATAAGCTGTTTTTATAGTATTGTAACCAGTTTTTTTCGTTTTGCATGCGTTGAAGAAATCCTGAATTTATAGGTTGATAAAGAAGGCGAAAATAGGATATTAATCAACCGAAAAAGGACTTTTAATTGTCTTTTTATCAACCAAAAATAAACAAGTTTTTAACTAATTCGTATTTAGTGAAATAGCAAAAGCGATTTGAAAACAGAGAAACATAAAATTTATCTGTTCGAAGATAATCGAAAATTTTGACAGTGTTCTACCTAGCAACAAATGTTTTTAATAATAAAAAGTTATTTACTGCTGCGCGTAATAATGATAATCTTTAATTACTGTGTCTATAAAATCCATTGGAGTTTGCTCAGTAGTAATGTTGGTTATCTCTTTCACTTTTTTACTGAGCTTTACTATTACTTGATGATTTCTTTTTTTTCGAGCATCATGATATACTTTTCTAATGGTATGAATATCATTGTCGGTTAAAAGAGTTACTTGTGAATATATTGGTGTATAATTATCAAGAATATCATTAGCAATGGTATTGCTTAGGGTAATTCTTTTCTTTTCAGAAATGACAGTTGTACTTGCTGCTAAATCGCCTAATCGTTGCCCTTTTCCGTTTAAAAGAATGGTTAAAACAGCAACCGATCCACCAGCCAAACTAAAATCTATAATGCGTAATAACCAGCGCATTAAGTAGCTGCCAAAAGTAGGTTTAGATCCGTCAATTTTTACAACTCTAGTTTGATTAAAGTACTTGCCAGGGGTTTGCCCATTCATTAAAACTTCAAAAAGTAAACTATAAAAAAAAACGGGTAAAGATAATAGCATGTATAAACTCATATATTCCATACTAGGTGCTATATCTAGCATTCCCATTATAAAAAATATGATGATATAATAGCCAACAATGAATAAAAAATCTATTAGGTATGAGCCAATTCGAGTGGTAATATGTGCTACATTTTGATGTATTGAAATATTTTGAGCAGTTTCTATTTGAAAATTGTCCATGAATTAGTTTTCTCTTTTTTTATTGATAGTTCTTATAACTTTTTTTAGTTTAGCGAAGATAAAAATATTCTATGATTAGGGAAGTTTCTTGTAATAATTGCTATAATTTTTTTTCTGAATGAGAGAAGCTGCTTTTGTAAAGAAAAATAAAGAAAAATGGCAGTTGTTTGAAGCTGTTTTATACAATAAAACAGCTATTTCGCCAGACAAATTATCTGAACTATATGTTGAGTTAACTGATGATTTAAGTTATGTAAAAACCTTTTACCCGAAAGGAAATACGTTCGTATATTTAAATTCGATTGCTTCTATTGCTCATCAAAAAATATATAAAACAAAAAAAGAAAGTAAAAATAGATTTATCAGTTTTTTTAAAACTGAGTTTCCGTTATCATTTTACAAACATCAAAAACAACTATTAATTGCGTTTGTTGTATTTGCTTTTTTTAGTTTGGTAGGTGCTTTTTCTTCAGCAAACGATATTGATTTTGTGCGTCTTATTTTAGGAGATAGTTATGTAAATATGACGCTTGAAAATATTGAAAAAGGCGACCCGATGGCGGTTTATAAAAAAGCTAATGAGGTAGATATGTTTATCGGAATTACCATAAATAATATAAAAGTAGCCATGTTTGCTTTTGTTTTAGGGATGCTATTTTCTGTAGGAACGTTATATATTATGATGCAAAACGGTATTATGTTAGGTTCTTTTTTGTATTTTTTTTATGATAAAGGGTTATTATGGGAATCATCGCGAACTATATGGATTCATGGTACCATAGAGATATCAGTAATTGTAATTGCAGGTTGTGCTGGTTTGGTTTTAGGAAACGGATTATTATTTCCAAAAACCTATTCTCGATTAGAATCTTTTAAAAAAAGTATTAAAGACGGATTAAAAATTATGGTAAGTACTATTCCTTTTTTTATCATTGCTGGTTTTTTAGAAGGTTTTGTAACACGTCATACTGAAATGCCAGATTGGTTGGCTATTACCATTATTTTAGTTTCATTAGCCAGCATTATCTTTTATTACGTAATTTATCCAATTCAACTACATAAAAAATTAATTATCAACCAAACTTATGAATAAAGAATACATACAATTTAAAAAAGAAAGAGATTTAGGAGCCATTATTACCGATGCTTTTAAGTTTATACGATTAGAAGGAAAACAGTTTTTTTTAACAATTTTAAAAACAGCAGCAGTTCCTATGTTAATAGCAGTGGCAGCAATGATATATTACATGATGTCTATGTCATCATTAATGTCGCAAGAAGTAAGTGGTGCTTTAGGAATGTTGGCATCAGCATTAATAATGATGTTAGCTTATTTAGTAGCATTTGTGTTTATTAATTTAGCAGGAATGCATTATATAAAGTCGTATATTGATAATAATGGAGTTGTAAACCAAGAAGAAATAGCACGTAATACAAAAGAACGTTTTTGGTCGTTTATGGGCTTTGGTGTTTTATCAGGAATCATACTTTTTGTAAGTGTAATGTTATGTGTGTTTCCTATATTTTATACTTGGACAGTTTTATCGTTAGGTGCCTCGATTTTAGTATTTCAAAATGAATCGGCAACTGATACAATTGGTAAATGTTTTAGCTTTGTTAGCGGGCATTTTTGGGAAACCTTTGGGGTTATTTTTGTTGTGAGTCTTTTGGTTGGAGTTTTAGGCTATATTTTTCAAATACCAGTAATGATATATCAATTTATACAAATGGGTATTGGAATGAGCAGTGAAGATCCAACGGCGATTTTTAGTATTTTTAGCGATCCTATTTATTTGTTATTAAATTTAATATCTATCGTAGGGCAATTAATGTTTTATGCAATAACATTAGTTACCAATGTGTTTATATATTTTGATATTAATGAGCAAAAAAACTTAACAGGAACCATTGAAACCATTGATAGTATAGGTCAATAATATTTTGAAATATTTATTTTTTTACATAGCATTTTTTTTACTTTCTTTTCAGATGTTTTTACAAACATCTGAAAAGAAAAAGGTTCAGTTTGATACAGAATTTATCGAATTAAAAAAGTTCGACAATAAAAAGATTGAAGCTTATAAAAAGCAAGATGCTTTTATATATATAGTAGAAAAAAGAGAACCAACAGTTATAGAAAAAGTATGGAATTGGTTTAAAAGAACAATCAAAAAAGTATTGTCTTATCTTTTTGATGATATTTCGCCAGCTATGGGGTTTTTAAAATGGGTTTTAAAAATTTTACCATATATAATTGCTGGTTTGGTTTTATTTTTAATTATTAAATTCTTTTTAAAAGTAAATGCTCGTAATATTATTGATGGTAAAAAAGCTACAGCAATGGTAAGTTTATCAGACGAAGAAACTTTAATAAAAGAAAAAGATTTACCAGCATTAATTAAAATAGCCATAACGGATGGTAATTTTAAATTAGCTACTCGTTATTATTATTTATTATTATTAAAAAAGTTGTCAGAAAAAGAATTGATTTTTTGGCAGCAAGAAAAAACAAATGAAGATTATATAAAAGAGTTAGCCTCAAATAAAAACTTATATAAAGAGTTTGAAACACTAACGCATTTATATGATTACGTTTGGTATGGTGAGTTTTTAATTAATAAAGAAAAGTTTTTAAAAGCTGAAATAAACTTTAAAAAAATGATTGCTAAAATTTAATAAGTTGGACAAAAAACTAAAAGTATATATTGGTTTATTGGTATTTATAATACTGGGCATTGTTTATGTTGAGTTAATAAAACCAAAAGAAATTAATTGGTTTCCGAGTTATGATGCGAAACATAAAATACCATATGGAACTTATGTATTGCACAAAGAAATGACGTCTTTTTTTACTGATAAAAAAGTAAGAGATGTATATCAATCTCCGTATGTGTTTTTAAAAGATTCAACCAATACAGGAACTTATTTTTTTGTTGATGGAAAATTAAACTTCGGAGAAGAAGAATTTAACGAGTTATTAAAGTTTGCAGCAAGAGGAAACGATGTTTTTATAGCATCAAATGGGGTAAATATTGATACTTTAAATGTTCGTTCAAAACAGTTAAGTACAACAGTTTTTGAAGAGAAAGCATATCAAATATTGGTTAATAAACATGTAAATATCAATGAATATTATTTTGATAGAGATTTTTCGAAAGCCTATTTTTCTGAAATAGATACTTTAAACGCAACTATTTTAGGCGAATTATTAATTAAAAATGAAAAAGATTCAATTATAAGTCGTAAACCAAATTTTATCAAAACAAAATTCGGAAAAGGTACTTTCTATTTGCATACATTTCCACAAGCATTTACCAATTATAATATGCTTTTAAATGATAATTATAAATATGTAGCAAGTGTATTATCATATTTAAATAATACATCAAAAAATAAAAAAAAATCAGGTATTGATACTGTTGGTAATGATGCTATTATTTTATGGGATGCCTATTATAAAACAGGAAAAAGCGGGATATCATCGCCAATGAAATATGTTTTAGGCTCTAAACATTTAAAATGGGCATACTATATTGCATTGATAGGTGTGTTGTTTTTTGTGATTTTTAAAGGAAAAAGAAGTCAGCGATTTATACCTGTAATCACACCATTAAAAAATCAAACATTGGCATTTACACGCACGATTGCGAATATGTACTATGAAAAATCAGATCATAAAAACATAGCCACACATAAAATAAATTATTTTTTAGAATACATAAGAATTACATACCGATTATCAACCTTAAAAATTGACGAACCTTTTTACAGTAAACTAGCCAGCAGAAGTGGTAATTCGTTAGAAAAAGTATCAGAGTTATTTAAGAAAATTGATAGCATAAACGATAAAGATAAAATTTTAGAAGAAGATTTAATTGCGCTTAATAAAGCAATTGAAGCGTTTAAAAAGAATTAAAAATAAATTTAATAAAAAGAGTAAACCTCAAATTAGTTTAATAACTATATAAAATGAAAAGAATAATAAAAGCAATAGCAAGTTTATTAATTATAATTTTAATAGCAGCTTGTAGTAGTAATGAACCAACCTCTAAAGAATTTCGTTATTTAGGTTTTGAAAAAAATGTATTATTACCAGCGTTAAATGAAAGAGATATAATATTTTACGCTTTAGATTTTGATAGTGATAAAAATAATTGGGAACTAAATTTAAATGATGGTATAAATGATATTCCTGTAAAATTAACTTTAGTTGAAGAAACTCCTTATGGTTGGGTAACTGTTAGTGGAAATTTACAAAAAGTATATTTTAAAGCACCCGCTTTTGGTACAGGTAATTATACATTAACCATAAAAAATAAAGTAACAGGTCAGGTACTTAGTGATACTTTTTTAGTCCGTGATAGTAATTTTGATAACATAAAATCGGCGTCAGACGCATCGTTTGAATTAGCCGAGACAGAAAATTTACTATACTATCAAAATACAACTAATACTATATTAAGCGATATAAACACTACTAGTATTGAAAAAATAGTATTAGAAAACGAAACGACATTTAGCACTATTTTATTAGAACATGAAGTTAATAATGAAGGGAAAATAAATTTTACAATCCCCCAAACAACACCATTAGCAACGTATTATTTAGCCGTTTACTATAACAGCGGAGTCAATAAATATTTTGATAAAAAATTAATTGTTTTAGAAGTGCAAGAACCAGTAATTGAAAATGTAAATAAAACAACAATTAATTCAGGTGAAACGTTAATTTTAAAAGGGAGCAATTTTAGATATGCTATAAATGAAGATTTTATACCAACAAAAGGTTTAGGGTATATAGCTAACGAAACGAAGTTAATATTTAATGATGGTAATAATGAATATCAGCTTCATATGGGAAGATATAAAGACGATGAAATGTACACTAGTATAAACGAAAGTTTTACTGAACTAACCTTTAAGATACCTGCAAAAGATGATTTTTATATCTTTTCAGATAATGATAGAACTTATTTTGAAGGAAAAGTATACCTAACAAACGGTCCTTATAAAACAGCACCGTTTACATTGAGAATAGATTATTAAATAAAAAGAGTAAAAAGTATATAAAATGTTTATACTTTAATATAAAAGGATAAAAATTTATGAATACAGAAAATAATCCAACAGAAGAAAACGAACTATTTTCAAGCAGAATAGACTTGTCAAAGTTAAAAGAAGCGGTTGGTAAAATAAAAGAACAATTAGCAAAAGTAATTGTAGGGCAAGAAGAGTTTATTGAGCTGTTATTAGTTTCTGTATTGGCAGACGGGCATGTATTAATTGAAGGAGTACCTGGAGTTGCAAAAACAGTAACCGCAAAATTGTTAGCAAAAACAATAGCGACCGATTTTAGTAGAATTCAGTTTACACCCGATTTAATGCCTTCAGATGTTTTAGGAACGTCTGTTTTAAACATGAAAACTTCAAATTTTGAGTTTAAAAAAGGACCAATTTTTTCTAACATTGTTTTAATTGATGAGATAAACAGAGCGCCAGCAAAAACGCAAGCAGCTTTGTTTGAAGTAATGGAAGAAAAGCAAATTACTATGGATGGTGAACGTTATGTTATGAATCCGCCATTTATGGTTTTAGCAACCCAAAATCCAATAGAGCAGGAGGGAACTTATGCATTGCCTGAAGCACAGTTAGACCGTTTTTTATTCAAGATAAACGTTGGCTATCCGAATTTAGAAGAAGAAATTAAAATTATCACCGCTCATAATGACAGAAAAGGAGCATTGCCACAAACTAAAGTAAAAGCAGTTTTAACAGAAACCGAATTATTAGAATACAGAAGTAAGGTTTTTGAAGTGTTGGTTGAAGAAAAAATAATAAAATACATCGCTCAATTAATATCAAATACACGTAATAACGCACACTTATATTTAGGTGGTTCACCAAGAGCAAGCATTGCCGTTTTAATGGCTTCAAAAGCTTTTGCAGCCATAAACGGACGTGATTTTGTGATTCCTGAAGATGTAAAAAAGAGTATTTACCCAGTATTACGTCATCGAATTATGTTAACGCCTGAACGAGAAATGGAGGGTATGACTACTGATAAGGTTATTGAAATGATTGTGCAATCTGTAGAAGTTCCAAGATAGTGATCAAGTTTTTTAAATCCCTATACATTCACAATCGCTTTTTTAGTTATATAAGCGTTTTTTCAGCATTGTTTTTAATATCGTTTTGGCTGCCTGTTATTTACAATGCAACATGGTTATTGGTATGGCTATTTTTAATAACCATGTGTATAGACCTGGTGATTTTATATCGATTTAAAAATGGGTTTTCATCAAAACGTATAGTGTCAGATAAATTATCAAATTCTGATGAAAATGAAATAGCTATTACGTTAGAAAATAAGTATCCTTTTCAAGTTTTTGTATCGTTGATTGATGAACTACCAACGCAGTTTCAAAAAAGAGATTTTGATTATAAAACATCACTTCAATCTGCCGAAAAATCAACATTTACATACAGCGTTCGCCCTGTAGAAAGAGGTGTGTATAATTTCGGAAGCATACATGTTTTTGTTTCATCAATTTTACAAATTTTTTCGAGAAGATATACTTTTTCAGATGCTAATGACGTAAAAGTGTATCCGTCGTATGTTCAAATGAAAAAGTATGAATTTTTAGCGATGCACAATAGTTTAACAGAATTTGGAATGAAAAAAATCCGTCGTATTGGACATACAATGGAATTTGAGCAAATTAAAAATTACATTCCAGGCGATGATGTGCGAAATGTAAACTGGAAAGCAACTGCCAAAAGAGGTGCCTTGATGGTAAATCAATATCAAGATGAAAAATCGCAGCCTATTTATTCAATTATCGATTTAGGACGTGTTATGAAAATGCCTTTTGAAGGATTAAGTTTGTTAGATTACGCAATAAATTCGGCCTTAGCTTTTTCAAATATAGCCTTATTAAAAAATGACAAAGCAGGAATGCTTACGTTTTCTAAAAATGTAGAAAAAATTATAGCAGCGAGTAATAAAAAAACAAATTTATCGGTAATTAATGAAGAGTTGTATAATATTACAACCAATTTTACCGATGCTAATTTTGCGTTGTTATATGCAACGATTAAAAGAAAAATAAATCAACGAAGTTTACTTATTTTATATACAAATTTCGAGCATATTTCAGCCTTAAAAAGACAGCTACCGTATTTAAAAGCAATCGCTAAAAAACATTTATTAGTAACGGTTTTCTTTGAAAACACTGAACTTGATAGTTTGGTAAATGAAAATTCGGAAGATTTACAAAGTATTTATCATAAAACAATAGCCGAAAAGTATACATATGAGAAAAGGCTAATTGTAAAAGAGTTAGAACGGAATAGTATTCATGCTATTTTAACCAAACCACAACAATTATCGGTAAACGTAATCAATAAATACTTAGAGTTTAAAGCAAAAGGAATGATATAAAAAAAGCAACCAAATTTGGTTGCTTTTTTTATGTTTATTTTCTAAGATAAAATTACTGCATGTTTTGTAATTGCTCTTGAAATAATTCAGGATTTTGTATTGTTTCTAACCCAAAATAAGCAATCATACCTATTATTAATATAAGATATAAAGCACTTAAAATAATACCTACAATAGCTAACATTTTACCTGTTTTAACATTCTTAATTCCATCGTATTCATCAGGATTATTAGCATGTAAAGTAGTAGCTTTTTTTGCTAAAACTAATGCAACGATTCCTAAAATTAACCCAATAAAACCGTAACAACAACATGATAGTATTGAAAGTATACCCAATACTAAAACCCCTGTTGAATTTGGTAATTTTTGTTTTTCCATAGTTTTTTACTAAAATTTAAATTAATTGATTCATTTTTATAAAGTAACTTATAACAATAATAAGTACATTAATAACCGCCAATATACTAATTATTTTTTGCGCATATTTTACTTTATAAAGTAAATTTACTACAATAAATACCGCTAAAATTAACAGTGTATAAATAGCTGGATACATTTTAAAAGCAGCAATAAATTCGCCATGCATAAGTAAACTTAAAGCACGTTGTGTACCACAACCTAAACAATCAACTCCAAAAAGTTTTTTGTTTAAACAAGGTAGCATGTAATTATCTAATTGTAATAACATAGTATTTATTTAAACATATCCATTCCTGGAATATTTGGCATGCCATCTTTGGCAGCAATTGCTAATTCTTGTTCGTTAATTTCACCTGCTCTTTTTAAAGCTTTGTTAAGTGTTAAAACTAAATAATCTTCCAGTTCTTCTTTATCTTCTAGTAAACTTTTATTTATAGTAATAGCTTTAACCTCTCTATTAGCTGTAACAGTAATATTAAGAGCTCCATTGGCTGCACTTTCGTCAATTAAAACGGTGTTTAAACGGTTTTTAGTTTCTGCCACTTTTTTTTGGGCATCTTTTAATTTATTCATCATTCCTGAAATATCTCCAAACATATATCGTTATATTTTATAATATTAACTAACAAAAATAATATTTTCAAAAGAAAATTAATCAAACTAAATAAAAATGAAAAAATTAATGTTAACTGCTATAGCTTTTAGCCTTATTTTTGCTTCTTGCAAAAAACAAGAAATGAAGAAAGATATTATAGCTCCAGTTGCTGAAAAGCAACCAACAACTTTAGAAAAACATGGAGACAAACGCACTGATGATTACTTTTGGATGCGTTTAACAGATGCGCAAAAAAATGCGGATGTTAAAGATGAGCAAACTCAAAAAGTGTACGATTATTTAAATGCCGAAAACGCTTATTATGAAGAGCGAACTAAAGAAACAAAAGAGTTTCAGGAGCATTTATTTGAAGAAATGAAAGGGCGTATTAAAGAGGATGACCAATCAGTACCTTATAAAAGTAACGGGTATTTTTACATAACGCGTTTTGAAAAGGGACAACAATATCCTATTTATAGTCGTAAAAAAGAAACATTAAAGGCACAAGAAGAAATATTATTTAATGTAAATGATGAGGCAAAAGGTTTTGATTATTTTCAATTAGGAGGTTTAAGTATTTCGCCAGATAATAAATTAGCAGCCTTTGCTACAGATACGGTAAGCCGTCGTCAATATTTTATCAGAATTAAAAATTTAGAAACAGGTAAACTGTATAAAGATATTATAGAAAATACCACTGGTGGATGTGTTTGGGCAAATGATAATAAAACATTATTTTATACAAAAAAGGATCCAGTAACCTTACGATCATCAAAAATATATAAACATATATTAGGGTCAGACTCAAAATTAGATGAATTGGTTTTTGAAGAAAAAGATGAAACTTTTGGCGCTTTTGTAACAAAAACTAAATCTAAAAAATACATTGTAGTAGGTTCTTATAGTACGGTTTCAACAGAATATCAAGTTTTAAATGCTGATAATCCGAAGGAAGAATTAAGGATGATTCAACCTCGTGAGCGCGATTTAGAATATGATATTGCACATTACGAAGATCATTTTTATATTAAAACCAATAAAGACGGAGCAACAAACTTTAAGTTGATGAAAACTCCTGAAAATAAAACTGAAAAAGAAAATTGGGTAGATGTAATTCCGCATAGAGAAGATACTTTATTCGAAGATTTTTCAATTTTTAAAGATTATTTAGTTTTAGAAGAAAGAAACAATGGGTTAAATAAAATTCGTATCAAACGTTGGGATAACACAGCAGATTATTATTTACCTTTTGATGAAGAAACTTATTCAGCAGGTGTACACGGTAACCCTGATTTTGATACTGAAATTATCCGTTATTCATATAATTCGATGACGACTCCTAGCTCGGTAATTGATTTTAATATGAAAGATAAATCTAAAGAAGTCAAAAAAGAACAAGAAGTTTTAGGAGGTAAATTTGATAAAAATAATTATATAAGTGAACGTATTTGGGTAACTGCTCGCGATGGTAAAAAGGTAGCCTTATCAATTGTACATCATAAAAATACGAAGTTAACTAAAGATACGCCGGTTTTACAATATGCCTACGGATCATACGGACATACTATTTCAGACGGATTTTCAACAACGCGCTTAAGTTTGTTAGATAGAGGTTTTGTATATGCATTAGCGCACATCCGCGGAAGCGAATATTTAGGACGTGATTGGTATGAAGACGGTAAAATGCTTAATAAGAAAAATACTTTTAATGATTTTGTAGATTGCTCTAAATATTTAATAGATAACAACTATACATCACCAAAACATTTATATGCCATGGGCGGATCTGCTGGTGGATTATTAATGGGGGCGATTGTTAATATGACCCCAGAATTATATAACGGAATTATAGCAGCTGTGCCTTTTGTTGATGTAATTTCTACAATGTTAGATGATACAATACCATTAACAACAGGTGAATACGATGAGTGGGGAAATCCGAATGATAAGGAGTACTATGATTATATAAAATCATATTCTCCATACGATCAAGTTAAGGCTCAAAAATACCCAAATATGTTAATTACCACAGGGCTACACGATAGCCAAGTACAATATTGGGAACCTGCAAAATGGATTGCTAAACTTAGAGATGTAAAAACAGATGATAATATGCTTTTTTTACATACAAATATGGAAGCAGGTCATGGAGGAGCATCAGGAAGGTTTAACGCATTGAAAGAAACCGCAGAAGAATATAGCTTCTTTTTAATGTTAGAAGGTAAGTTAGAAAAATAATTATATTTTTGCACTCGATTTGAGTGTAAGCGTCATTGTAATAATGAGTAAATCTCAAAAAGATAAATTTGTGCTCATTGATACAATGACGCTTTCTTAGTTTTTAATAAAAATGAATAGACATAAAGGTATTACCAATTCAATTTTAGATTTAATAGGGCAAACCCCAATGATAAAGTTAGATAAAATTACTAAAGATTTTTTAGGAACTTATTACGCAAAAATTGAGGCTTTTAATCCAGGACATTCAGCTAAAGACAGGATAGCATTACATATTATAGAAAGTGCAGAAAAAAAAGGTATTTTAAAACCAGGAGATATAATTGTTGAAACAACATCAGGAAATACAGGTTTTTCAATAGCAATGATTAGTGTAATAAAAGGGTATAGATGTATTTTGGCAGTAAGTGATAAATCATCACAAGACAAAATTGATATGCTAAAATCAATGGGAGCAGAGGTGCATGTTTGCCCTGCATATGTTGCTGCTGATGATCCTCGTTCATATTACGAAGTAGCCAAAAGATTGCACAAAGAAAACCCAGGTTCTATTTATATTAACCAGTATTTTAATGAGTTAAATATTGAAGCGCATTACAAAAGTACAGGTCCCGAAATTTGGAAACAAACCAAAGGTAAAGTTACACACGTTGTTATTGCTAGTGGAACAGGAGGAACTATTTCAGGGACTGGTAAGTATTTAAAAGAAAAAAATCCGAAGATAAAAGTGTTAGGAGTTGATGCCATTGGGTCGGTATTAAAAAAATACCACGAAACAGGTGCTTTTGATGAGAATGAAATTTCACCCTATAAAATAGAAGGACTAGGTAAAAATTTAATTCCAACCGCAACTGATTTTGATGTTATTGATGTTTATGAAAAAGTATCAGATAAAGCAGCAGCTTTTAAATCAAGAGAGTTGGTAAAAACAGAAGGGTTGTTTTGTGGATATACATCGGGGGCTGTTTTGCAAGCTACTCAGCAATATGCAGCTAAAGATTATTTTGATAAAGATAGTGTAGTCGTTGTCATTTTACCAGATCATGGCTCGAGATATATGAATAAAATTTATTCAGATGCTTGGATGAAAGAGCAAGGTTTTTTAGAGTAGTTTTTATTTGGGTAACATAGTATCTTTTGTTTTTATAATAAGTATAATTTTTTATTTAATAAAACGTTATTCTTTCTAATTAGAATCAAATATATTTATAGCAAACTTTTAAACCCTAATATTTATGAAAAAACTATTTTTTATAGCAACGTTATTTCTTTCTGTTGCTTCGTATTCACAAATTGAATTTATTGAAACAGCAAAGATTGAAATTGTTGGTAGAGTAGAGTTTGTTTACCTAGAAAAATTAGGAGACGAAGCTTATAACTTATTTTACAAGAATATTAATAACCCTATTAATGAATATGTGTCTTTTACATTTAAAAATGTAGACAATGATGCAGATAAGCTACATGAAATTATGACAAGAGGTTTTTCTGAAGCAGCAGGACATAAGTACCAAATAAAAGCAAATGGAGATGTAGTTTATTTAAAATATGAAAGAGATGAGGGAGAAATTAAATTACAAATTGAACAATATGTAAGTAGAGATCCAGACGTTCTTACTGAGTCTAAATTATTAACATTAGAAGAAATTAATAAGTTATTTAGAAAATAATAAAACCAACAAAATTTATATATAAATAAAAACCCGCTTTTTACAGCGGGTTTTTTTTATATAAACGAGTATAATTTATTAATTTCTTACTTTACTCTTAAACTTATCAAACTTATTTGTTGTTTTCTTAGGCCAACTATTGTTTGCTGTATCTATATCCGCAGTTTCTAAATCTGGATCAACAACAATACTTTTAACTTCTTTTTGTGAAGTAAAAACTCTAAATACTTTGGCATCATTTTTCATCCAAATTTGAGCAGGGAAAGTTTCACGCTTTTTGGTACCATCAACATAAGTTAATTCTACAATAATTGGCATTGGTAAACCTCCTGGCTTTTCAAATTCAACTTGATACATGTATTTAGGAATTTCTTTTAAATTAGCCTTTTTATCAGCAGATAACCCATCAACATATTTTTTTACTCCAGATGCATTCGCATTTTCTTTTTTATCCGTTAAATAAACTAACTCTCCTAAAGAATCAAAATAAGCTTTAGCTCTTGGATTTGTTTTAATTATTTCTTTTACTCTATCAGATTTTTTATCTGTAAGATATAAAGGTTTAACTTCTTTTATTCCGATATCTGAATAATCAGTTGTGTAAAACCATCCTCTCCAAAACCAGTCTAAATCCATTCCAGAAGCATCTTCCATGGTTCTAAAAAAATCAGCTGGAGTAGGATGTTTAAACATCCATCTTTTAGCGTACGTTCTAAAAGCGTAGTCAAATAATTCTGGTCCCATAATTGTTGTACGTAACATGTATAAACCAGCTGCGGGTTTAGTATAGGCATTAGGACCAAAGTTTTTTACATAATCCCCTTGCGACATGATCGGGCTTAATTTACTTTGATCTAAACTCATATACCTTACAATATCCTTAGGTAGGTTACCAGTATTAAAGTTTGGATCATAATCTAATTCTGCTAAAATTTCAACAAATGAGTTTAAACCTTCATCCATCCATGTCCATTGACGTTCATCAGAATTTACAATCATAGGAAAAAAGTTGTGCCCTACTTCATGTGTAATTACACCAATCATTCCGTTTTTTACTCTATCAGAGTATGTCCCATCAGGATTTGGTCTTCCATAATTAAAACAAATCATAGGGTATTCCATACCTTGTCTTTTAGCATGTACAGAAATTGCTTTTGAGTATGGGTAATCGAATGTCATTTTAGAATATTCCTCTAATGTGTTAGCAACAACTCTTGTTGAGTGTTCTTCCCATAATGGATTTCCTTCTTTAGGGTATAGTGAAACAGCCATAATGTTTTTACCATTAATTTTAACAGCCATTGCATCCCAAATATACTTTCTAGATGAAGCAAACGCATAATCACGTACATTATTTGCTTTAAAGTGCCATGTTTTTGTTTTTGATGAACGTCCTTTTTCAGCTTTTTCAGCTTCTTCTTGTGTTACTATAAAAACAGGGTCTTTATACGATTTTCTAGCTTTTTCCCAGCGTTTACGTTGTTCTTTAGTTAAAACATCTTTTTCGTTTTGTAATTCACCAGTTGCATCAACAATATGATCAGCAGGTACTGTTAATTTAACATCATAATCTCCAAATTCTAAAGCCCATTCACTACGACCCCAAAATTGCATGTTTTGCCATCCCTCTACGTTATCATAGACAGCTAAACGAGGAAAGAATTGAGCGATTGTATAGTTTTTATTTCCATCAGGAAATAATTCAAAACCAGAACGACCACCATCATCAACAGAGTTATTGATTAAATAATTCCATTTAATACTAAATTTAAAAACCTCACCAGGTGCAAGTGCTTTAGGTAGGTTAATACGCATCATTGTACGGTTAATAGTGTGAGATAAATCAGTACCATCAGCGTTTTTTACTTCTTCTATTTTGTAACCAAAATCTTTTGGTTTTCCCATGTTGTCGGTAACAAATTTTTCAGGTGTTTGAAAACCGTTAGCTCCTTTAGACTCTGCTAATGGAGTTTTAGAGTCAGGAGCACGCATGTTCTGATCTAACTGCACCCACAAGTAGTCTAACTGATCATTAGAGTTATTATGATATGTAATAGTCTCATCACCATATAATTTATTTGAAGCTTCATCTAAACGTAAATCCATTACATAATCAACTTTTTGTTGCGTATATGCATGACCAGGTGCACCAGAAGCGGTATGTTGATCGTTAGGAGTAGCTAATACATCTTTTAACTGACGAAACTTGTTTTGATCGATGTGACCTTTTTGTGGCTCATTTTTTGGTACTTCTTGTGCAAAAATAGATGCAGATACAAAAAGAGCTGAAAATAGTAGTGTTGAGTACTTTCTCATTGTTTGTTTAATTGAGTTTTATAATATTTGGAAAGTTACTAAATTTTGTGAAAGAGAGAAGATGATTTGTTAAAGTTTTAACAAATCTTTATCTTTTTTAGTTAAATATGTAAACAAAAAAAGCGACACAGTTTTTTTGTGTCGCTTATATTTTTCGATAAAAGAAGATTATCCTTTTACTTTACGCTTGAATTTGTCAAATTTAGTTGCTCTTTTTTTAGGCCAGCTATTATTCGAGGTATCTACATCGGCAGTCTCTAAATCAGGATCAATAGTTATGTTTTGTATTTGTTTTGATGAAGAAAACACTTTAGTTATCTCTTTGTCATTATATCTCCATATTTGAGCTGGATATGTTTTTCTTTCTTTTGATCCGTCTTTATAAGTAAACTCAACAATAATAGGCATTACTAATCCACCTGGTTTATTGTAAGTAATTTCATAATGATATTTACTCTGTTTTTTAGAAAAACCTAATCCATTACTCGTATCTTCAATAAAGTTTACTGATGCATCTTTATTTTTAGTTGTATAGAATTTTTTAACACCTTTTACACCAATATCAGTAACATCGGTTGTGTAAAACCATCCTCTCCAAAACCAATCTAAATCCATTGCCGAGGCATCTTCCATCGATCTAAAGAAATCGGCAGGAGTAGGGTGTTTAAATTTCCATCTTTTGGCGTAAGTAGCAAAAGCATGATCAAATAATTCTTTACCCATTATGGTTTCTCTTAATATCCATAAGGCAGTAGCAGGTTTACCATAGGCATTGTTACCAAAACTATAAACATGATCTCCTTTAGACATAATTGGTGCAATTCTTGATTGATCACCACTCATATACTTTACAATATTTTTCGGATACCCTCGTGTAATAGGAAAATCTTTATCGTAATCTAATTCAGCTAACATCTCCATATAAGAGTTTAAACCTTCATCCATCCATGTCCATTGGCGTTCATCTGAATTTACAATCATCGGAAAAAAGTTATGACCAACTTCGTGAATGGTAACTTTAACCATTCTATATTTTATTCTGTCAGAATATCCTCCATCTGGAAGATCTGGTCTTCCTGGATTGAAACATATCTGTGGATATTCCATTCCCATTTGCCCATCAACAGAAATTGCTTTATGATATGGATAATCAAAAGTGTATCTAGAATACGTTTTTAACGTTTGTGCTACAGCTCTTGTAGAATGATCTCCGTATAATGGATTTGCTTCTTTTGAGTATAAAGATTCTGCCATTACGGTTTTACCGTTAATGTCAACAGCCATTGCATCAAAAATAAATTTTCGTGAAGTTGCAAAAGCATAATCTCTTACGTTTTCGGCATAAAATTTCCAAGTTTTTGTTTTTTTAGAACGATTTTTCTCAATTTTTTCAGCCTCTTTTTGAGTTCTAATAATCACTGGATTATCAAACGTTTTTTTAGCTTTTTCAATTCTTTTTAATTCAGTTTTAGAAAAAACATCTTTAGGGTTTTGTAAAACTCCAGTTGCACCTAACATATGATCGGCCGGTACGGTTATATTTACGTTAAAGTCTCCAAATTCTAAAGCAAATTCACTTCTTCCCCAAAACTGATCGTTTTGCCATCCTTCTACATTATCATACACACACATACGAGGATAAAATTGTGCGATTACATAATTGTTGTTTCCATCTTTAGGAAAATGTTCGTAACCAGATCTTCCTCCTTGGGTTCTGTGGTTATTGATGTTATACCACCAAGAAATATTAAATTTAAATGTTGCGCCAGATGCTAATGGTTGCGCTAAATTAATACGCATCATTGTTTGATTAATGGTATATGATAATTTACTTCCGTCTGTATTAGTTACGCTCGTAATTTTAAAGCCACCATCAAAAGCCTTTTCAGGGAAAGCTCTATCATAAAAACGTTTTGGTAATTTTTTACGAATTTTTGTTGGAGCAATATCTGGTGTTTTAGAATCTGCTGCACGCATGTTTTGATCTAATTGTACCCATAAATAGGTTAGTTCATCAACAGAGTTGTTGTGATAAGTAATTGTTTCGTTACCAGATATACTACGTTTATCGTCATTTAGAACAATATCCATCGTGTAGTCAACTTTTTGTTGGGTATAATCTTTCCCAGGAGCCCCAGAAGCTGTGTGCTGGTTATTTGGTGTTGGTAGTTCTTGTTTTAATTGTCGAAATTTGTTTTGATTCGTGTGTCCTTCTTTAGTAATTTGTTGAGCAAAGGCAGAGGTTGCTATTAAGAAAAGAGAAAAAACGAATAAAATAGTTTTTTTCATTATGTATAAAGTTGTTGTTAAATAGGTTTTAAATGTAAGGATAAGATGTTGCTTTTGTTAATAAATGTTAAAATTTTAACAAACCTTTATCATTTTTTTTATCTAAAAATAGGCTTTTACGAGTTTTTTTTATTGAAGCCTTAATTAAGTTTTGTTGTTCTGGAAAATGGTTTATTAAAACATCATTTTTTATTTCAAGAGTATTTAAACTAGCAACGTTTTCTATTTCTAAATAAAAATATACTATATCTCCATCGTATTCTTTTCCTATAAAACGATATTCTACTTTTTTATTATTGATGTTAACTTTAAAATGTTTTTTTAAATAAGTTATAAAGAGTTCATCTACTTTTTTTAACTCATTTTTTGTAGTTAGTTGTAGGTTAACATTATAATCTTCATTTATAGCCTTTTCAATATCATCCATAAAAACATTCATAATCATTTGTACAGATTGTGTTGTTTCTTTGTATGCTATTTCAGTTAATGAAATGTAATATTTATGAAGACTAAATGAAAAGAGTGGAAGTATAAATAAAAGTAGAATTAATTTTCTCATAATTTTTAAATAACCAATTATTGCGCCAAAATACTAATTATAATCGCTTGAATATAATTTTTTAAATGCTTCAGATTTATTTTTCAAGAAAAGAATCATGTTTATTTCACTTGAGTTATAAATTTGATTAAATTTTTTGTCATTGTTACAAAAATAAATGAACTTATAAACGTCAGATTCATTAATATTGTACTCTTTTACTATATGTTTTGAGTAGGTATTTTTTATTTTAGTTACTTTTATTTCTAAACTTTCAATTGTTTTCAATTTTCGAAGTTTTGTTATTCTTCCCGAAATACTGTTTAATATATAGTCTATAGAAACTGAGGTTAACCCTATTGGATGACTACCTCCCATAGCTGTATGTAACTTTCTTTCTGCAGGAGTCATTATTTTTGAACCGGCAAATGGTAGTTTTAATGTTTTTGCATTAATTTCTTTTTCGGTTTTAATGTTTTTACTATCAGAAGTTAAGTAGCCTAATAAATTATTTTTTTTTAAGTTCACTTCATCTAACTCATAAGCTATTTTTAATAAATTAAAAGTATTTTTGTGTATGCTAAAATGATTTTCGGTTACTTTAAAAATTGTTGTTTTATAGCCGACAAATGATATTTGCATAGCATCATTTTTTTTAGCTAAAATTCTAAATTCACCACTTTCATTGGTGAAAGTACCTTGTTTTGTAGATAAATTTATTACGTGCGCATTGTAAACCGCTCCAACTTTATCTTTAACATTAGCATATAAAAATTTTCGATGTTTTTGAGCAAACATCGTTAAAAATGAAAATAAAAAAATAAAAAAGAGTAATTGTTTTATCATTCGGGTAAATTTATAATATTTAAATAACTTTTACTTTCTTGTTTTAATATTTTTATTACCAATAATACGTTTCCTTTTTTATAAAGGTTTTCTATATCTAACGGATTGCAATATTCTAAAAAGTGATAATATTTTTCTTTTGGGATTTTTAAATCTACAAAAAAGAATTTTTCACCAAATTCTGAAATTAACATTTTAGGAAATGCTTCTTTAAATTTAATTTCTTTTCTTAATCTTCTTTTTGCGGCACCATATTGATCAATGCCTTCAGTATAACCGACACCAATCCCTCCAAATTTAGCAGTAGGATCGGTTTGTTTTTGCATGTTTGGAGCTTTAGAGAGATCAATGGCATCAATTTGGCTAATAACCTTTTCTTCAAAATTTATCATTGAAAAATCTAAAGCACTTTCTGATCTATCTTTTCCAATATTTTTAGGTGTTTTTTTTGCGTCAATAGTTAAAGCTCCTATTAAATTGTGTTTTTTTAAAACTATTTCATTTAACTCAATAACTTCTTTTTTTAAGTGAATGGTATTTTCAAACATTCCGAAATGTTTTGTTACTACCTCAAAAACCGTAGTTTTATAACCCACAAAAGTTATTTGTAAAGAGTCGGTTGCTTTTGCTAAAATTCTAAATTTTCCTTCTTGATTGGAAAAAGTTCCTTGTTTTGTACTAAGGTTTATTATATGTGCATTGTATACAGCGCCTAGTTTATCTTTTAAAGTAGCATATAAAAAATTTCTTTTTTTTTGTGAAAAGACTTTAAAAGAAATGCAGATAAAAATTAAGGGTAGTAGTTTTTTCATATACTTATTTTTGAGTAAGACGTGTGTTTTCTTTATTTAAAAGAGATGAAGCGTTTTTACTGTTATCTAATAAAACCGTGGTAAGCTCTAAAAATTTATCTTTTTTATATAAATTAATAATGCCTTTTGTAATACAAAATTCTAAAAACGGATTAATGTTTTCTTTTGTTATTTTTAATTGATTTATAAAAAAGCCATCAGTAAAGTGTTTTCTTATTTTGGCTATATTTTTATCCTCAGTTTGTAATTTTTTTAATATTTTTTTTTGTTTAGTTTTTCCGTTTAAAGTGTTTAAAAATCCAGTTAAGTTAACTGAAACGCCTGATTTAATACTGATTGCTTTTTCGTTGTTTGCTTTTTTTGCGTTTGCATAAGGTAGTTTTAATGTTTGTGCATTAACAAGAGGACCTTTATAAATAAGTATATCTTTATCTATCTCAAAAATTCCTTTCTTTTTTTTTAGAACAACTTCATCTAACATATAAGTTTTACTATCTAAATAAATATTGATTTGTATAGATTTTAAATTATCAGCAGTAATAATATGTTCTTTATACTCGACATTTAAATGAGAAATAATTAACACATCTCCTTTGGTAGCTAAAATTTCAAAAAAACCATCCTTGTTTGAAATAGTACCTAAATCAAGTTTAGTGTTAATGATATGTACATCTTGTATGGCTACACTGTCTAAATAAACAATACCTGTGATAATTTTAGGAGTAGTTTGTGCAGTAACTATTACGGTTATCAAGTTGAATATTATAAATAAAATCTTCTTCATATTACAAATAAACCACCTATTGGTCTTAAAAATGTTTTAAAAGGATGGTAAATTTTTGTTAATTTGATGTATGAAAAAAATAATTATAGCCAGTACATCAACAATTCACGGAAGTGGATATTTAGAATATATATTGCCAACTCTTGCTACTTTTTTTAAAGAAGCTAATACTATTTTATTTATTCCGTACGCACGACCAGGCGGAATTAGTTATGACGAATACACAGCTATTGCTAAAAAAGCCTTTGCTACCATTGGTAAAGATGTAAAAGGAATTCATGAATTTGAAAATCCGAAGGAAGCATTACAGCAAGCTGATGGAGTTTTTACTGGTGGAGGAAACACGTTTGAGCTGGTAAATCAATTATATAAAAATAACGTAATCGATATTTTAAAAAAAACTATTGAAAAAGGTACTCCATATTTAGGAACCAGTGCAGGTAGTAATATTTGTGGTGTAACCATGATGAATACTAATGATATGCCAATAGTGTATCCGCCAAGTTTTAAAACGCTGGGGCTTATTCCTTTTAACATTAATGCACATTATTTAGATCCTATCAAAGGATCTACGCATATGGGAGAGACTCGTGAAACTAGAATTAAAGAGTACCATGTATTTAACAAGACTTCAGTTTTAGGTTTACGTGAAGGAAGTTGGCTAGCAGTAAACGATAAGTCGATTGTATTAAAAGGAAATTTACCTGCACGACTATTTAAAAAAGATACAGCTCCTACAGAAATAGTAACTGAAACAGAAATAAGCACGTATTTTTAAGTTGATAATTAAACTGTGGTTATTTTGTAAGTTTCTCTAAAATTATTAAAATCAATTTTTTATGAAAAATAATTTATTGATAATTATTGCTTTTTGTGTTTCTTTAACAGCATTTTCTCAATTTGATTATAATGTAAGTAAAGAGTAATGGTACTGCTGTGCAGGATTTAAATTTAAAAGAAGATTGAAGTCAATCAGGTAGTTTCCGACAATATAATAAAGATAGTTTAAATTGGTATGTGCATTATTACAGCGCTAAGCAAGCTACACCAAATGGAACCGAATATTTTTCACGAATAACTTTTTATGACATTAATAAAAAAAGGTATAAATGGATTGGCGAATGGGTAGATAAAACAGGAAAAGTAGTTTTTCCTTTTTAGAAAATATCCTGTGTTAAATGAAAAAAGAGAGAATAAATATTCTCTCTTTTTTTATAATATATTTCCCCCAAAATATATTACATGTGTGTTATATTGCTAATTTATAGGTTTTTAATTGTTTTAAATTGTAAAAAATCGTAATCCTACAAAATTAATAGGTTTTGTTAATTTATGCCGACCTTTTACAGGCAAGTAGTGTGTTTTTTAGCAACATAGCTATAGTCATTGGTCCTACACCGCCAGGAACAGGAGTTATAAATGCTGATTTTTGAGCAACTTCGTTAAAAGCAACATCACCAACTAAACGAAATCCACGTTTTTTAGAAGGATCTGCTACACGGGTAATACCTACATCAATTACGGTTACATCTTCTTTAACCATATCAGCTTTTAAAAATTCAGGAATTCCTAAGGCAGCAATAATAATATCGGCTTGTAAAGTAATTTCTTTTAAATTTTTAGTTCTACTATGGGTTAAGGTAACAGTGGCATTACCAATAGTTCTTTTTTGACCTAATAAAATACTCATAGGGCTACCTACAATATGGCTACGACCAATAACCACCACGTGTTTTCCTGATGTTTCAACTTTGTAACGATCTAATAATTCTAATATTCCGAATGGAGTTGCAGAAATAAAAGTAGGTAAGTTTAAAGCCATTTTACCAACATTTGTTGGATGAAATCCATCTACATCTTTATCAGGGTTTACAGCCATTAATACTTTTTGTTCATCAATATGGTCGGGTAGTGGTAATTGTACGATAAAGCCATCAATATCATTGTCAATATTTAAAATAGCAATTTCATTTAATAATTCTTCTTCAGTAGTTTCTTCAGGTAATCTAATTAAAGAAGATTCAAATCCTACACGATCACAGGCTTTTACCTTGGCATTAACGTAGGTTAAACTAGCACCATCATTACCAACAATAATTGCTGCTAAATGCGGTGTTTTTTTGTCGTTGTTTTTTAACTCTAATACTTCAAGAGCTATTTCTTCTTTAATATCTGCAGATGTTTTTTTACCGTCTAGTAAAATCATTTTATTGTTGTGTTGGTTGTTGTTAACAGTTGTATATATAAAAAAAGAGAAGCCACAGCTTCTCTTTATGAATTATCTCATTCCTTTCATCATTTGCATCATTTTTCTTCCACCACCACCTTGCATCATCTTCATCATTTTGCTCATCTGATTAAATTGCTTCATCAGTTGATTTATTTCCTGAACAGAGGTACCAGATCCTTTTGCAATTCTTTTTTTACGACTTGCGTTTATGGATGATGGGGTACTTCTTTCATGCGGAGTCATAGATTGTATAATTGCTTCAATACCTTTAAAGGCATTATCATCAATATCAACATCTTTTAAAGCTTTACCAGCACCAGGAATCATACCTACTAAATCTTTCATGCTTCCCATCTTTTTGATTTGTTGAATTTGACTTAAAAAGTCATCAAAACCAAACTGATCTTTTGCAATTTTCTTTTGTAGTTTTCTGGCTTCATTTTCGTCGTATTGTTCTTGAGCACGTTCTACTAACGAAATAACGTCTCCCATTCCTAAAATACGATCGGCCATACGATCTGGATAGAATACATCAATAGCATCCATTTTTTCACCAGTACCAATAAATTTAATTGGTTTATCTACTACCGATTTAATGGTTAGTGCGGCTCCACCACGAGTATCACCATCTAATTTGGTTAATACTACACCATCAAAATTTAAAATATCATTAAAGGCTTTTGCTGTGTTTACGGCATCTTGCCCTGTCATAGAATCTACAACAAATAAAGTTTCTTGTGGTTTTACAGCTTTGTGAATGTTAGAAATTTCTGTCATCATTTCTTCATCAACAGCTAAACGACCTGCGGTATCAATAATAACTACATTTTTACCGTTTGCCTTCGCATGTTTAATTGCGTTTTCAGAAATTTCAACAGGATTTTGGTTTCCAACTTCAGCATATACTTCTACACCAATTTGCTCACCAACAACTTGTAACTGATTAATAGCGGCAGGACGATATACATCACAACCAACTAATAAAACCTCTTTAGATTTTTTTGTTTTTAAGAAGTTAGCCAATTTACCAGAAAAAGTAGTTTTACCAGATCCTTGTAAACCAGACATTAAAATTACGCTAAGTGAACCTCCTAAATTAATACCAACAGTGTCTCCACCCATTAATTCGGTTAACTCATCTTTAACTAATTTTACCATTAATTGCCCAGGGTTTAACGTAGTTAATACGTCTTGTCCTAAAGCTTTTTGTTGTACTCTTTTGGTAAAATCTTTAGCAATTTTAAAGTTAACATCGGCATCTAATAAAGCTCTACGAACTTCTTTTAGCGTTTCAGCAACGTTAACTTCGGTAATTTTTCCGTGTCCTTTAAGCGTATGTAACGCTTTATCTAACTTTTCACTTAAATTATTAAACATGTATCGGCTTCATTTTTAGAGGCACAAATATAATAATTTAGTTGTTAGTTAGGTAGTTTTTTTATAAGCAGTTTTAGAATAATTATATTTTTATGAGGATGAATATTTTAATGATTTTCTTTTAATATATCTGCATGATGTTGAGTGTGGTAAGCTGTCCACATAATAATTTCACGCACAGGCATTTTTCCCATCAATGGATGTGGAAGAATTATAGTATTTAAATCTTTATCTCTCCAACGCTGAGTTTTATCTTGTAATTTTTTGTTTTGTATCTGAAGTGTAGATAATAATTGTTTAAACTTTTTTTCTGATGGAGTTTTTATATGGATATTGAATTGTTTGGCTCGTTCTTGATTTTTAGAAAGTTTATCTTGATATCTTTTTACAGTTTCATCATATGAACGCACTGTACGATTTGCAACTCCAAATTTGTATTTTAAAATAAACTTAGGATAACTCAAGGCTTTATTTACTTGTTTTATTGAGTTTACAAGATGATCAATATGTTGTCCTGTAGTCCATTTTTGTTCAGGGCCTTTTTCAAAAATATCTTCGGGTTGATTTTTTAGCCAACTAAATAATTGTTGATGCTTTTCTTCTAGTAAATTAACGACTGCTTCTTTTTCCATTATAAATCTTCTGTAAAATGTTTACGTGTTTTTTCTTTACTAAATTTTTCAGTATTGTATTCTTTTGATGTTCCTTTGGCTACGGATAAAGTTTGCCATTTATCAGCAGTTAAAAACTTACCTAAAAATACTATTTGGCCAATATGATATGAATAATGACATAACTGCCTATTTATAGCTTCGGTTATAGTGTGTCCTTGATTTCGTATATAAACAATGGTATTAGCATTTTGAGTGTTTATATTATTAAGGGCATCAAATAAACATTTCCAACCTATTTCCCAATAGGTAATGACTTCTTCTTTGGTGGTAAACGAATTTATAAATTCATCATCTCTATTTCGCCATTCTTTTTCTCCATCTTCAGTTAAAAAATGAGTCCAACGAGAAAGCATGTTTCCTGCAATATGTTTTGTTATGGTAGCGATGGAATTTTCGTTTTTACTAGAAAACAAAAAAAACTGATCGGTAGTTAATTGCGCAAATGTTTTATCGCCTAAAAGCTTATAATATTCAAATTGCTTTTTTACGCTAGGTAAGTAAGATTCATCCATAAAAAAGAGCTGATTATAGTCAGCTCTAAGATACAATATTTATAGGGATTATTTTTTAGGAATAAATTGTAAAGCAGCACCGTTTATACAATGGCGTTCTCCAGTTGTTTCTACAGGACCATCGTTAAAAGCATGCCCTAAGTGCCCGCCACAAGTATTGCATTTTAATTCGGTACGTGCATATCCAATTTTATAGTCTACATCTAATTCAATATTTTTTTTTATAGCACGGTCAAAAGCGGGCCATCCTGATCCAGAATCGTATTTGTGAGCCGATTTATATAAAGGTGTTTTGCAAGCAGCACATACATAAACTCCTTTTTTATAATTTTTGTTTAACGGACTTGAGTTTTGACGCTCTGTACCAGCTTCTCTAAGAACATAGTATTGCAAGGGTGTTAAAAGAGTTTTCCATTGAGTATTTGTTTTTAAAACGCGATATGTTTTTTTGTTTTGAGTATTGGCCGTAAAACAAATAAATAAGGTTAAAATAAAAGTAAGTATGTTTTTGTTCATGTTTATTGAATGATAAAATCTACAATTTGAGAAGTTACTTTTTTATCACGTAATATTTTAGTGTGACCTAAACCTTTTGTGATTAAAAGTTTTCCGTTTTGTAAGCTTTGACGAATATTTATAGCACAACTTACAGGAACATCTCCATCATTTGAATCATGAACGATTAAAGTAGGAATTGATATATTTTTAGCTACAATACTTGATGAATGTGCATCAATATCCATATGCCATTGTTTGTCAAAAAGTTTTTTCATTTTTTTAGCAACAATAGGTTTTACTTTTAAGTTATTGATAAAATTTAATATTACATCTGATATTTTATCAGCAGCACCAACAGTAATTAATTTTTTAATATTAAAATTAGTAGCAACGCTATTATACAAACACATACCACCAAAAGAATGTCCAATAGCAGCTTCAAAAGGACCAAATTGCTTATCTATTTCTGTAATGGTATCTAAAAACTCAGGCATCATGGTTGTTTTTCCTTGAGATTTTCCATGTGCTGGTCCATCAAAAGAAATTACCATATACCCTTTTTCTAATAATTTATCAGCAATCATAAATAATTGCGTGCTTCTGCCTGCCCAACCATGAACTAGCAAAACTTTCTTTTTAGAATATCCATAAGATAGGACGTGAATTTTTTTAGAAATCGAAGGTATATTTATTGTTTTTTGCTGTGCACTTTTTAACATTACAAGCTCTCTTTTTGGAGTTGAAAACTTTATTGGGGTAATAAAAAGTTTAATACCAAATTTAGCGGTTAAATAAGTTGAGAAATACTGAATTGATTTTGCAATAAAAATAATAGGTTTAGGAACAACTAAACTAGGTGGAAAAAGTATTGAATTTTTAAAATTCATGAAATTTATTTTTAAGATAAAGATAGAAATTGTAAATTTAAACATACAATTTGTTTATTACTTTTGTGACTATCTTTTTTTTAACGTGTCATAAATAATAACCAAGAGAAATAAAAACATTAAAGATGAAAAAAATTATAGCTTTAGCAATTGTTGCTGTATTTTTAATACAATGTAGTACAGTACCAATTACAGGAAGAAAAAGATTAAATTTTGTAAGTGACGCCGAAGTATTACCTGCTAGTTTTGCACAATACAAAGGTTTTTTAGCAGAAAATAAATTATCTAAAGACGCAAGTAAATCAGCTCAAATTAAAAAAGTTGGTAAAAATATTTCTGCGGCTGTAGATAAGTTTATGAGAGCTAACGGTATGAAAACGGAGGCAGATTCATATAAATGGGAATTTAATTTAGTAGAAGATAAAACTGTTAATGCTTGGTGCTTACCAGGAGGAAAAGTAGTTTTTTATACAGGTATTTTACCAATATGTGCTAATGAAGATGGTATTGCAGCGGTTATGGGACATGAAGTGGCACATGCCTTTGCTAAACATGGTCAAGAACGTATGTCTACAGGTCAGTTACAACAACTAGGAGGGGCTGCTGTAGCGTTGGGTACAAAAAACAGTAAAAATGCTGCTATTTTTAATACCGCTTATGGTTTGGGTTCGCAGGTAGGAGTAATGCTGCCTTTTAGTAGAAGTCATGAAACTGAAGCTGATAAGCTAGGTTTAGTATTTATGTTGATGGCTGGTTATAACGGAGAAGAAGCTGCCGAAGTTTGGGTAAGAATGAGTAAAAGAACTAAAGGAGGAAAATCATCTCCAGAATTTATGAGTACACACCCTTCTAATGAATCTCGTATCCAAACCCTTAGAACATATTTACCTGAAGCTAAAAAATTAGCAAAGAAATTTAATGTCTCTTAAAAAATAAGTAGTAAATTATTTATATTATATTGCAAACCGTTCATTTTTTTGAACGGTTTTTTATTTAAGATATATGTACAAAAGAGGAGATAAAAAGTTAATAAAAGCTTGGGCATTTTACGATTGGGCAAATTCAGTATATTCATTAGTAATTAGTACAGCTGTTTTTCCGTTATATTATAGCGCAGTAACCAAAGGACAAACAGTTCGTTTTTTAGGAATGGATTGGGAGCATCCTGATAGTTTATATAGCTACGCATTATCATTTTCTTTTTTAGTGGTGGCACTTATTTCCCCAATTTTATCAGGTATTGCCGATTACACAGGAAGTAAAAAGAAATTTATGAAATTTTTCTGTTGGATGGGTGGTTTGTCAGTAAGTGCTCTCTACTTTTTTGATGGAGTAGACACTGTATGGATTGGTATATGGTTTACTATTTTAGCTAGTATTGGTTTTTGGGCAAGTTGGGTATTTTATAATGCATATTTACCAGAAGTAGCATTGCCAGAACAACAAGATAGAGCAAGTGCAAAAGGTTTTATTTACGGATATGTAGGTTCTGTTATTTTGTTGTTAATAAACTTAGCAATGATTATGTTTCCTGATGCATTAGGAATAACATCAGGCATGGCTTCACGATTGTCTTTTGTAATGGTAGGTGTTTGGTGGATTGGTTTTGCACAAATAACTTTTCGTAAATTACCTGGTGATATATATAATAAAAAACCTGAAAAAGATTATATATGGAAAGGCTATAAAGAGCTAAAAATAGTATTTAAAGAAGTTTTAAATTATCCTACTTTAAGAAAGTTTTTATTAGCATTTTTCTTTTTAAGTATTGGAGTACAAACCATAATTTTAATGGCAGCCATTTTTGGTTCTACAGAGTTAGGCTTAGAGTCTACCAATATGATTATAACCATATTATTAGTGCAAATTGTAGCTATTTTTGGTGCTCTGATATTTTCAAGATTATCTGATAAATATGGAAATTTTAAAGCTTTAAAATTAACAATAGGTATATGGATGTTAGTTTGTTTTTGTGCTTTTTTATTAGATAAAGAGCAAGAAAATGTGGCTACTTATTTTTATGGATTAGGAGCAATGTTAGGTTTGGTACAAGGAGCTATACAATCATTAACCCGCTCTACATATTCAAAATTATTACCCGAAACAGAAGATCATGCTACTTATTTTAGTTTTTATGATGTAACCGAAAAAATAGCAATTGTACTTGGTACAGCTGTGTATGGTGCTTTGTATGCAATTACAAATTCTATGCAATGGTCAGTACTTTGCTTGGCAGTTTTCTTTTTAATAGCTTTTATTATTTTAAGCACTATGAAAAAAACAAAATATGTAGCTTAATATTAAAAAGGAGTAGGAGAAATAAAACTTAGTTGTTTTGCTGTTTTCGGATGAATAAAAGTTATTTTTTCGGCATGTAAATACAACCTGTCGGCTTTAACTCCATATAAATCATCTCCTAAAATAGGAGTGTTTAAACCTAAATTATGTGCAGCATGAACACGTAGTTGATGTGTGCGTCCTGTAATAGGGTAAAGATGTATTCTAGTTTTATTATTTTTAACTTCAATTATTTTCCAATTAGTTCTTGCTAATTTTCCATGCTCATAACAAACAAGTTGTTTTGGTCTATCATTTAAATCAACACGAAGCGGTAAATTAATTTCTCCTTTATTTTTATCTAAAACCCCATCTAATAAAGCTACATATCGTTTTTTAATAGTTTTGTTGATAAATTGAGCTTGTAAATGTTTGTGAGTACTAGCATTTTTAGCAATTAATAAAATTCCAGAAGTAGACATGTCTAAGCGATGTACTATTAAAGAACCAGTTGCAGTTGGGTACAATTTTTTGATACGACTATAAACAGAATCTTCAATTTCTTTACCTGGCACAGATAATAGCCCATTAGGTTTATGAATCACTGCTAAGTAATTATCTTCAAATATAATTTTAATAGCTGTTTTAGATTGTAGTTGTAATAATACAGGGTTTTTATCAACCGACAAACCTTGTAACATGTGCTTTAAAATAGGTTTACATTTTCCAGTACATGCAGCATAAAAATTTTGATGCTTTCGAATAGAAGTAGTTAATGATTTTCCCCACCAAAACTCAGCCATACAAATAGGGGTAAGGTTATTTAAAAAAGCGTATTGTAATAATTTTGGAGCACAGCAATCACCAGCACCAGCAGGTATGTTTTGTTTTGAGCTTTTAAAAATAGCTAACAAATTTTTTGCTTCTTTTTTACTATTTAAAAACTGATAATTTTTAAATATTTCCTGTTGTACCCTTGCCGAAAGTTTTTTTCTTTGTTCTTGTAACTGTTGTATTTGTTGCTGGTAATAGGTGTATTCTTTTTTTATAGGATGTATTTTTGTGTTTAAGTACACTTCATACTCACGTAAATAAAACTCTTCATTAATATTTTGCTGATTGCTTTGAACGCTTTGTTGTTTTCTAGCCTTTCGTCTTTTTTTTATTTTAACTTTTTCGTTTTCTAATAAATTATTGTTTATGGACCTAATGTTTAAATACTTTTTTTCTGTTTTTAAAAAAACAGTATTATTTTTTAAATCAGACAAATTGGAATTTATTTGATTTAGTTGCTCTTCTGTTTTTAAATAACATCCATTTTCTGATAAAACATTATACACAGGAGGAACAAAATTTTTAAGTAAGGTTGAGTTATTAATTTTACCAGAAAAAGCAGCTAAATAGCCTAATTCCCCGTTTTTATTCTTAACAACTAATACACCAAACATTTTACCTAGCGGTTCACTCTTTAAATATTTTTGATTATTTAACCCAAAGTTATGTATAAAATCTGTTTGTTTTTTTAAGTATGCTTGTAATTCGTTAGCAGCTGTTTTTGCTAACGGATGTGGTATATAGTTATGTGGATAGTCAAATTTATTTGGTAGTGGTAAACTATTTATATCTGTGGTAAAAGAAATGAATTTATTCATAATAAAAAGAAAAAGTGCTGCTTTCACAACACTTTTAAAATAGTTAGTTTATATAAATTTTATCGTATAAATCTTTGTAAATTTCTTTAATTATTTTACGTTTCATTTTCATGGTTGGAGTAAGGTGTCCTGCATCAATAGACCATTCTTCAGGTGTTAGCTCAAAACGCTTAATTTGTTCCCACTTTCCAAATTTAGAGTTACAAAGTGTAACCTCTTCTTGAATACGTTCAATTACCTTTGGATTATTGATTAGATCAGTGTTAGTTTTAAAATCAAGATTATGTCTTTTTGCCCATTCTCTCACAAAACTGAAATTTGGCTGAATTAAGGCTGCTGGCATTTTTTCACCTTCACCAATAACCATAATTTGTTCAATAAAACGTGATTGCACTAATTCTCCTTCTAATAATGGTGGAATAACATATTTACCACCAGAGGTTTTAAACATTTCTTTAGTACGCCCTGTAATTTTTAAAAAACCATCTTTATCTAATTCTCCTTTATCACCAGTATAAAAATAGCCATCCTTTAAAACTTCGGCAGTTTTTTCTGGATCTTTGTAGTACCCTAACATTACATTAGGTCCTTTTACTAAAATTTCACCAGTTTCTGCAAATTTTAAGTCTAAACCATGTATTAATTTACCTACAGTACCAGGTTTAAAACCATTGTTTCTTACATCATTTACTGTAATAACAGGAGATGTTTCAGTTAAACCATAGCCTTCCATAACAGGCATTCCAGCTGCAGCAAACATTCTTGTTAAGCGAGGTTGTAAAGCTGCCGAACCAGAAACCATTAGTTTTAAATCTCCTCCTAAAGCAGCTTGCCATTTAGAAAATATTAATTTACGGGCAATACTTAACTGTTTTTCATACCACCATCCGTTAGCTTTGTATGGTTCATATTTTAATCCTAAATCAATTGCCCAAAAGAATAGTGCTTTTTTAATACCAGTTAAGTCAGCTCCTTTTGCATAAATTTTATCGTAAATTTTTTCATATAAACGAGGTACTGCTGTCATTACATGAGGTTTTACTTCTTGTGCATTTTCACTTAATTTATCTATCGCTTCAGCAAAATAAATAGAAACTCCACAGTATTGGTATAAGTATAATATCATGCGTTCAAAAATATGACAGATTGGTAAAAAGCTCAATCCACGTTCTTCGCCATATAATAGAGGTACTCTTTTTTCACTTGCTAATACATTAGATACAATATTACCATGAGAAAGCATAACGCCTTTTGGCCTACCTGTAGTACCTGAAGTGTATATTAAAGTAGCCAAACTGTCAGAAGTAACCGCTTTTTTTCGTTCTTCAACGTCATTTTGATTAGAGGTATCTTTACCAAGATTTAAAATTTCGTTCCAATTTTTTTCATTTGCGATGTCTTCAAAAGTATAAACCTCTTTAAGTTTTGTATTTCCTTTTATTTGATTTAGTTTTTCTAAAATAGTTTTATCAGAAACAAAACAATAAGTAGCTTCAGAGTGATTTAAAACGTATTCGTAATCTTCTTTTGAAATTGTTGGGTAAATAGGTACATTTTGTGCCCCTGTTTGTAAAATACCGATGTCACAAATATTCCATTCAGTACGATTATTTGTTGAAATTACTGCAATTTTATCGTTGGGCTGTACACCTAAACGTAATAAACCTCTACTAATGGTGTTTGCTTTATCAATATATTCTTGGGTAGATATTGACTCCCACTTGCCATTGTATTTGGTTGTAAAAGCTTTTTTTAAATTATAGGTTTCTTGTTGATAGTAAGGAAAGTCAAAAAGACGCGTAATTTCAATCGGCATAAAGTTCATATTTTTGGGTCATGCAAAGTAGGAAAAATACCTTGATTGCACAAGTTTAACCTTAAAGGTTGATTTATTGTGAATTATATATTTTTTGATAGAGATTATTGTATTTTTCTAAGACAATTTTACGTCTCATTTTTAATGTTGGTGTTAAATGTCCAGCTTCTACTGTCCATTGATCTGGCGTAATTTCAAATTGTTTAATTTGTTCCCATTTGCCAAATTTTTTGTTATAGTAATCTATCTCTTTTTGAAGCCTATTTATTAATATTTTATCTGTTGAAAAATTACTTATTGTATAGTTATGTCTTTTAGCCCATTCGTTTACAAAATCGAAAGAGATTTGTAGAATTGCAGCAGGCATTTTTTCACTTTCTCCAATAACCATTACTTGCTCTATAAACCTTGATTTTTTTAGCTCGCTTTCTAAAACAGCAGGAGCGATGTATTTACCACCTGATGTTTTAAATATTTCTTTTTTTCTATCAGTGATTTTTAAAAAACCATCATCATCTAATTCACCTATATCGCCTGTATGTAGGTATCCGTTTTGAATAGTTTCTGTCGTTTTTTCTATGTTTTTATAGTAGCCCATCATTATGTTTGGTCCTTTCACTAAAATTTCTCCATCGTTGGCAATTTTTACAATTATATCTTTAATAACTTTACCAACAGTGCCTATTTTAAAGCCTTTGTTTCGCATATCGGTTACCGAAATAGCTGGCGATGTTTCTGTCATTCCGTAGCCTTCGAAAACAGGAATTCCGGCAGCAGTAAAAATTTTAATTAACCTAGGTTGCATTGGAGCGCTTCCGGCAAGCATAAAATCTAATTGCCCTCCTAAGGCTTTTTTCCATTTAGAAAAAATGAGTTTTCTGGCAATTTTTAATTTAAACTCATACCAAATTCCGTTTTCTTTATAGGGCTTGTATTGTTCGGCAAGTTCTATCGCCCAAAAGAATAGTCTTTTTTTGATGCCAGATAAATCACTTCCTTTATCTACAATTTTATCAAATACCTTTTCTAATAATCGAGGCACTACAGCCATAAAGTTTGGTGATACTTCTTTAAGATTATCACTTATTTTATCAATGCTTTCAGCAAAATAAATCTCAAATCCCATGTATTGGCAATAATATGAGGCAGCTCTTTCAAAAATATGCGAAACAGGTAAGTAACTAATTGCTCTTTTTTTATTACTATGTAAATTTAAAGAGTTGCCTACAGCAAAAATATTACTCACAATATTTTGATGTGAAAGCATTACTCCTTTTGGAGTTCCGGTAGTACCAGAGGTGTAAATTATGGTTGCTAAATCAGTAGCGTGTACTAATGCTTTATTTTTATCAACAAGAGATTGTGTTGCTTCATCGTTTCCTAAGGATAAAAAAGAACTCCAGCTGTAATCGGTATCAATATCTTCAAAAGTAAATACTTTTTTTAGTTGTGTTTTATCTTTAACAGCTGCTACTTTTTTATACAAATCGTTATCAGAAACAAAGCAATAAATACTATCTGAATGATTTAAAACATAAGCATAATCTTTTTGAGAAAAAGTAGGATATAAAGGAACGTTAATAGCACCTATTTGCAATACACCAATATCTAAGATATGCCATTTTGGTTGATTGGTATTGGTAATAACGGCAATTTTATCTCCAGGTTTGATACCTAAATTTAATAAGGCTCTACTTACAATATTTGCCTTGTTGATATATTTTTTTGTTGAGATGCTAATCCAAGTATTCTTTTCTTTTGAAACTAAACATTTTTCTTGTGGATATTTATTTAGTTGATAATAAGGAAAATCGAAAAGACGTGTAACTTGTATAGATTTATGCATATAAGTGTGTTTGCTATAAATCTATAAAAAAATCTATAAAGTAAAGGATAAAATAATATTATTGATTTAAAAGCTCACTTACACGACTTTTATACGTTTGTCCAATTGGGATCTTATGTTCGTTTATTAAAATACGGTTGCCTTCGATAAACTTAATTTTATAAATAGCTACAATAAAAGATTTATGTACTCGTAAAAAGTTACCATCGGTTAAAATAGTTTCGTAATGCGATATTTTTTCATGACTTACAATCATTTCATCTTGTAAAAAAAGCTTGGTATAGTTTCCATAGGCTTCTATGTATAACAAATCATTTAAATCTATTTGATGGTATTTTTTATCCCCTTTTACAAAGAATCTAGTTGAGGTTTCTTTTGAATTAGAAACCTCTTTAATAATCGTTTTTGAAGTTTGATTTTCGGAAACTTTATTTACAGCTTTTACTAAACGATCAAAACTAAACGGTTTTAAAATATAATCGGCAACATTTAATTCAAATCCTTCTAAAGCGTGTTCTTTATATGCAGTTGTTATGATTGTTTTAGGCGGATTTGTTAGTGTTTTTAAAAAATCTAAACCTTTTAATTTTGGCATATTTATATCTAAAAACATAAAATCTACCGTGTTTTCGTTTAAAAACTGCATGGCTTCCATAGCGTTGTAGCAGTTTTTTTCTAATTGTACATGTGGTAACATACTACAAAACTCTTCAATAATTTCGTGTGCCAAAGGTTCGTCGTCTATGATGATATATTTAAGCATGTTTCGCAATTTTTAAAGTAGTTTTATAAATGTTGTTTTGAGTATTTACGTGTAACTCATGATTGTTTTTATAGACTAAAGATAGTCTTTTCTTAAGATTTTTTAACCCAATGCCATTAGATTTGTTTTGTTTTTTCGCTTCAAAATTGTTCTCTAATTCAAAATAAATAGTATGTTTATCTTCATACAAATTGATATGAATAAATGCGTTTTCGACAAGACTTTCTACACCATGTTTAAATGCGTTTTCTAAAAGATTGATGTAGAGTAAAGGTGAAATTGTTAAGTTGGTATCTATTGTATGCTTAAAAGAGATTTCTACCGTTTTTTTATAACGGATTTTGTGTAATTCTATATAATTTTTTAAATATTCAATTTCATCGGCAATTTTCACCTTCTCTTTTTCACCTTCATAAATAGTATAACGCATCATATCCGATAATTTTAAAATAACCTCTGGCGCTTGCTTAGAGTTTTTAATGGTTAAAGCGTATAAATTATTGAGTGTGTTGAAGAAAAAATGCGGATTTATTTGCGCTCTTAACAAAGACAATTCAGCATTCGATTTTTCGGCTTTTAAGTTTTGTAACCATTTCCATTGTTCAAAAAGCCATAAGGCGAATAAGATAGGTATTGATATAAAGAAAACGGCAAAAGGAATTTTTTTTTTGATTTCTAAGTAGGATTCTAAATCACCAGAAAAAAGCCTTAAATAGATGAAATAAATGAATAATGGAACATAAAAAACAGCGATTAACTTCCAATATTTTTTAAAAAATTTGGGAGAAAGTAAATAAGCGGTTCCAACCCAAAAACCAATCAATAAAATAAAAGTAATTGGGTTATCTGGTAGTTGCATAAAAGTATCAATCGCTAATGCTACAAAAAATAAGACAAATAAAACTAGTACACTAAGTGCTGTTTTCTTATTTCTTTTTAAATATTTGTAATTATGTATAGGCAAAGCAATTACCAATCCCCAAATAAAGGCAAAAATGTATATACCAGATGCTTCTTTATCTGGTATAATAATTAACCCTAAATAGTCTAATAAATAGAATATTGGTATAATAATAGAAAATCCAAAAATAAAGGCTTTGTACTTTTTTAAAAACTGAATCATAGGTCAAAATTACTATTGTTAAAGCGTTTACACAACAAAATTGATATACACTATTCATTTTATGTCCAACTAGACACTTTTTTAGTCATACACGATTCAGTGTATTTTTTTGACCATATAACTTCATAAATACTATGTATAACATATAAGTTTTAAAGTGTTTTATATCTCATTTATGTTTGCCTCAAGTTAATCTTAAATCAATAAAAATGAAAAATTTAAAAATATTTTTACTTATGGCAATGAGCGTATTCTCAATGTATGCTCAAGATAAAATTCCACAACAATCTAAAATAGATGCCATTTTTTCTAAATGGAATAAACCAAACTCTCCTGGTGGTTCGGTAGGAGTTATTAAAGATGGTAAGTTAATTTTTACAAAAGGATACGGAATGGCAAACTTGGATTATAATATTCCTAATGGACCAGAAACTGTATTTACTATAGCTTCAACCTCAAAACAATTTACAGCAGCGAGTATTATTTTGTTATCACAACAAGGAAAACTTTCTTTAGATGATAAGTTGAGTACATTTTTTCCTAAGTTTCCTTCCTATGCTAATGATATTACCATTCAAAATTTATTAAACCATACAAGTGGTATTAGAGATTATATTATTCTTGCTAGACTTTCTGGTTTAGGGGCAAATGATAACTATACTGATAAAACGGTTGGTAAGTTATTAATGAATCAGCAAGAATTAAATTTTAATCCTGGAGAAGAATTTGTGTATAGTAATTCTGGTTATTGGTTGTTGGGTCAAATTGTCGAAAAAGTAAGTGGTGAAAGTTTGGCTGTTTTTGCAAAGAAAAATATTTTTGATCCTTTAGAAATGAAAAATTCTCGTTTTCATGATAATTTTGTTGAGGTTGTAAAAAACAGAGCAACTGGCTATAGATCAAATGGAAAAGATGGGTTTTACGAACACATGACCACGCTTAATATGGTTGGCGATGGTGGATTATTAACCACTATTAATGATCTTGCTAAATGGGATGCTTCATTTTATGATACTTCCCTTTTTAATAAAGATTTTTGGAATCAAATGTTACAATTAGGAACTTTAAATAATGGAAAAAAAATACCCTATGCTTCTGGTTTAGCATTTAGGAATTATAAAGGATTAAAAGTAATTCACCATAGTGGATCTTTTGTTGGATATAGAACGCAGTTTATTCGATTCCCAAAAGCAAAGTTTTCTGTTATTGTTTTAGCCAACAGAACTGATACTGATCCGTCAAAATTGGCTTACCAAACTGCTGATTTGTTTTTAAAGGATCAGTACAAATCAAATAACACGGTTAAAACAGAAAAACCTGCATTAAAAAAGAGCAACGAAAAAGCAGTATTTGTTACGTTATCAGAAAAAGAATTGAAGGTTTTTGAGGGAGATTATTGGGATAATAAAAGCAAATCTAGTCGTAAACTTGTTGTACGTGATGGTATGTTAAATTATGTAAGAAGCAATGGAAGAGCTACTAAAATGCGCCCAATTGCTAAAAATAAATTTCAAATGATTGGACCACGTGTACCTGTAATATTAACGGTTAACACTAAAGCGAAAAATTTTAGCATTAAACTCCCGAATGCAGCGCCAACAAAATTTGTTGCTTATCAACCAGAAACAATTTATAGTAAAGAAGATTTAAAAACATATGCTGGCGAATATTATAGTGTTGAATTAGACGTTGTTTATTCGCTAAAAATGAAAAAAAATAGTATTGTCCTCTTTGTAAAAGGTAATTCAGTTGGAGAAGTAACACCTATCAAAAAGAATTTATTAAACATAAACGGAAGACAAATGTTTGAGTTTAATAAAGAAAGAAATGAATTTAGATTGTCTATGTTAGGAAGAGTTAAAAATATAAAATTTGTAATGAAATAGAATTTTTAAAATACAATCTAGTTACTTAAAAGTCCCTTAATTGGGACTTTTATTATTTCATAAACATATACAAAATAACTTAATCATCTTTTAAAGGTTAAAACTGACAAACAACGCTGAATTTTATACAAACAAACCATTTTTTTAGTTGAATTTAATATAGCTCAAAATTCAAGTTATCTGAATTGAAAAAAGCCTTGTTTATCATCTTTAATTTAAGATAGAGTTCTAATATTTCATATTTGTGTATAATTTAAAAAATCAGACAATGAATACTTTAAGAATAAATAATTTAACAAAAACATATCCTAATGGTGTGAAAGCATTAAACGGAATTAGCTTAGAAATAACTAACGGAATGTTTGGTTTACTAGGGGCAAATGGTGCCGGAAAATCATCATTAATGAGAACTATTGCTACTTTGCAAGAACCTACTTCTGGAAGTATTTCATTTAATAATGTAAACATTATTGAAAAGCCAAATAACGTTAGAAAACATTTAGGATATTTACCGCAAGAATTTGGTGTGTATCCAAAAATATCAGCAGAAAAATTGCTAGATCATTTGGCTGTTTTAAAAGGAGTTTTAAATAAAAAAGAACGCAAAGAACAAGTTACAGCTTTATTGCAGCAGGTAAATTTATATCAGCATCGTAAAAAATCGGTATTTACTTTTTCTGGCGGAATGCGTCAGCGTTTTGGTATTGCACAAGCATTATTAGGCGACCCACAAATTATAATTGTAGACGAACCAACTGCAGGATTAGATCCAGAGGAAAGCAATCGTTTCTTAAATTTATTAAGTGAAATTGGCGAAAATGTAATTGTAATTCTTTCAACTCATATTGTTGAAGATGTAAGGAATCTATGTCCGAAAATGGCAATATTATCAAATGGAGAAATTATTTCTGTAGGAAGTCCAAATGATTTAGTAGCTAGTATTGATGAGAAAATTTGGACAAAAATTATTCCAAAGAAAGACGTTGCTATCTACAAAAAAGCATTTGATATTATTTCTACAAAACTAATAGCAGGAGAAACTCAGATTAGAGTTTTATCAGATAGTAAACCTGAAGAAGGATTTGAGAAAATCACTCCTAATTTAGAAGATTTTTACTTCACAACGTTATTTAATCAAACTTTAAAATCGTAAATTATGTTTAATAAATTATTACAATTCGAAGTTTTTTATCAGTTAAAACAAAGAGCTTTTCCTTTATTAGCATTGTTGTTTTTGGTGTTAGGAGTTTTTGTTGGTAGACAAGGTTTTGCTCAACAAGGCGTAAATTTTAACGCAGGATATCAAGTATATTTTCATGTTAGTTTATTTACTATTGGAAGTTTATTTGTGATTATGTTTTTTGCAATTAGCGCAATGCTTAGAGACAAACAATATAAAATGGAAGGCTTAATATATAGCTCTGCAATTAAAAAAATGTATTATTTTTGGAGTCGTTTTTTAGGAACATTCTTTTTTAGTTTATTAGCCTTTTCTCCTTTTATTATAGGATATGTTTTTGGGAATTATACTGGAGATTTAGATCCAGAACGTGTAGCTGATTTTCAATTAATGACGTATTTACAACCTTGGCTATATATTGTTGTGCCTAATATTTTTGTGTGTTCTTCTATTATTTTTTCTGTTGCAACAATAACTAAAAATAGCACTGCAACGTATGTAAGCGCTGTATTTATTTATATGTTATACCTTGTGTGTTCTATATTTTTTAATTCACCATTATTAGCACAAGCAGCGCCAGCTTCACCAGAGAGTATGGCTATAGCAACACTTGTAGATCCATTTGGAATCTCTGCCTTTTTTGAACAAACTCAATTTTGGACACCTTATGAAAAAAATACACAATTGTTATCTTTTTCAGGTTCATTTTTATGGAATAGATTGATTTGGTTATCTATTGCTTTTGTAATTTTATTAGGAACATTTAAGTTGTTTTCATTTAGAAAGATCACTAAAAAAGTAAAAAAAGAAAAGAGCGTAGCTACAACAAAAAAAATGTTATTAAGTTATAAACCTTTAAAAGTAGTATCAAATTTTAAAGCGCAAAAAATAGCATTATTATCTTTAATAAAAGTAGAATTAAAAAGTGTTTTTAATAGTCTGCCTTTTATAGCGGTTTTATTGATGTGGGTTTTTATAGTTTTTTCAGAATTGTATTCAACACTAATTAGTGGTGGTGAATATGGCGTAAGTATATATCCGTTTACCAATAAATTAACCGAATTAATTGTTGGTCCTTTAACTATTTTTAGTTTGATATTAATTATTTTTTATAGCTCAGAAATTGTTTGGAAAGAACGAAGCCTACATTTTAATTTGATAATTGATGCGACACCTGTTAAAAACAGTACATTCTTTTTTTCAAAGTTTAGTGCTTTGATATTGCTTCCAATAATTTTAATAACGGTTGGAGTTGTTCTTTGTATTGGATTTCAAATGGCTTTAGGATATTTTAATTTTGAACTCGGTTTATATGCTTCATTATATTATCATTATGGATTGCAATTAGTAGTTTTTTGTATGGTTGCTTTATTCGTTAATAGTTTGGCAAAAACCAAATATATGGGAATGGGAATTTTTGGATTGATTGTATTATTAACACTAAAATCTGGTATGTTAGGATTAGAACATCCTTTAACAAGTTTAGGATTTTTACCAAGAATTAGCTCCAATAATATGGATGGTTTTAATGGAGTTTCAAATTTATATAATCATTTAGCAGTATATTGGTTGGCTTTTGGTTTATTATTAACTGTATTTTCTTTCAAAATTTGGAATCGTGGAATTGTAACTAGTTTTTTAGTAAAAATAAAACAGTTTTTTACAAATTGGACCAAGATTCAGAAACTGAGTATATCTTTTTTAATGATTATTTTCATCGGTTTTGGTAGTCTTGTTTTTTACAATTTAAATATTGTTACAGAATATAATACGATAAAAGATGATTTAGATTTTAGTGAAAACTATGAACGTAACTTCAAAAAATATGAAGAAATAGAAAGGTTATATCCAGCTTCAATAAAAACAGAAGTTGCTATGTACCCTAAAGACAGAAAGTATACCGTTGATGCTAATTATGTAATGATAAATAGAAGTAAAAAACCGATGAAACATGTATTTATAACGGAAAGAAAAACATTAGATACCGTTTCAATTGAAAATGCAGATTTAATAAAACATGATGCAGATTTTGGAATTTACCTTTTCAAATTTAAAAAAGCATTACAACCGCAAGATTCTGTTGAGTTTAAATTTCAATTAACAAATAGTGTTGTGGGATATGAAAGAGATAAATCAATCATAAATAATGGAACTTATATAAATCGTTTTAGCAAATTTGATCCTATTTTAGGATATACCAATAGTTTTGAAATTGCAAATGCAAGAGAACGTAAAAAAAGAAATTTGCCATTACGAATTAAAGAAGAAGAAACTTCGGATGCGCATATTGCTTTTGAAAATGTTAAATATGAGAAAGTAAATTTCGAAACTATTGTTTCTACTTCAAATGACCAAACAGCCATTAGTTCTGGTAAATTACTGAAACAATGGACCGAAAATAATAGAAACTACTTTCATTATAAATCTTTAACAAAAATATCACCTGAAGCAGGTTATTTTTCAGCAAAATATAAAACTAAGAAAACAAATTATAAAGGAGTTTCTATTGAGCAATATTATGATGTAAATCACAATTTTAATATTGATGCTATTGAAAAAAGTATCAAAGAAACATTAGATTATTGTCAAGATAATTTTGGAGCATATCAGTTTGATTATCTTAGAATGGCAGAAGTTCCTGCACATTGGCCATTTGGTGGATTTGCACACCCTGGAGTTATCAGTATGGTTGAAGATCGATTGTATTTATCTGATGTAAGTGATGAAAATGTTTTTAATGTAGTTGCAAAAAGAACTATTCATGAAGTATCGCATCAATGGTGGGGACACACATTATCTTCTAAACCAGTTGCTGGGGGTGCTTTTCTTGTTGAAGGACTTGCAAAATATACAGAAGCTATGGTGATGGAAAAAATGTATGGAAAAAGTGCATTGTACACTTTAGCAGAAAATGCAAGAAGCCGTTATTTTTCTGGAAGATCTTTTGCTTCTAATATTGAACCACCAGTATATAAAGTAGATGGACAAAGTTATATTTCGTACGGAAAAGCATTAAATACTTTGTTAGCTTTAAGAGATTTAATAGGAGAGAAGCAAGTGAATTTGGTATTAAAAACCTTAACAGATTCTTTTAGAAATAGCAATAAACTGGAAGCAAATACTTTAGATTTTTTAACTGAAGTTTATAAAGTAACTCCAGTAAATCAACACGATTTAATAAACGATTGGTTTAAAAAAGTAATTACTTATGATTTAGGGATTGAAAACGCAACAATGAAAGCATTAGCAAACGGAACTTATGAAATTACAGTAAAAGTAAAAGTAAAACGTTTTGAAACATTAGAAAATGGAGAAGTAAAACAAATCTCAATTGATGAGCCAATTAAAATTGGAGTTTTTACAACACATCCATCAAAAGTAAAAGATGATAATTCAGTTTTATATTATGAGTCTAGTCAAATCAATAAAGAGGTATCAGAAATTAAGATAATTATAAAAGAGAAGCCAACATATATTGCTATTGATCCTTACGGAACTAGAAGTGATGAAAATTTAGTTGATAATGTATTTTCTCTATAAAGAAATCCCAAAAGAAGACTAGAAGAAGTTTTTTTAGTCTTCTTTTTAACTATAAGTAGCTTTAAAATGGTTATTAATCTTTTATTTTTTTCTTAAGGAGATAAAAAGAATTAAGAATATCATTATTGGAAAAAATATTTAAAAAATTCTAAGGTTTTAGATCAAGATAGAGAAAAAGTTGTTTATATGTGTTAATAAATAATTTAAAATTGTATTTTTTCTTAGTTAACAAAAAAAAATCTTTGTGTCCATTGCTTTTTTGGATCCGATATTTATTATATAGGTTTGTGATTAATATTTTATTTGGGTTTGATGTATCATTAGTATCAGCAGCAAAAGAAAACGTGTAATTAACGATTGAAGAGTTATCAATTTATTACGTTCATTATTGTATGTAAAAAGATAAAAACTTAATCTCTATTAAAGAAGAACTATTTTTAGTAAAAAATTATATTGAGTTAGAAAAAATGCGTTTGAAGAGCGTTTGTAACTAGATGTATCTATTGATGAAAAAATTGAGTAAATTCAAAGTTCCAACATTAAATACTCAATCATTAGTAGAAAAAGCGATTCAACACGGAATTAATTTAATTGTTAAAATAGGAGTCAATAATATTACAATTAAAAAGTAACAAGGTTTTATTAAAAAATGTCATCCTATTCTAAAGGGTACAAACTTTTAATTTGTTTTTTTTAAGAAGATAGTCTTAAATTACATTAACCTCAATTTCTAAATTAATAGAAAATTTATCTAAAATAGTATCTTGAATTTTTTGAGCTAAATTATAAATTTCTTTCCCAGTTGCTTTTCCGTAATTAACTAAAACTAATGCTTGTTTTTCATGTACACCAAAATTACCAAAACGTTTTCCTTTAAATCCACATTGTTCAATTAACCAACCTGCCGGTATTTTAATTTCAGATTCTGAAATAGCGTAACTAGGTATTGTAGAAAATTCTTTTTGAAGTTTATCAAAATCAGCTTTAGAAATTACTGGATTTTTAAAGAAACTTCCACTATTACCAATTTTTTTAGGATCTGGGAGTTTGCTTTGTCGAATAGTAATTACAGCATCTGAAATGTTTTTAAGAGTTGGGTTTGTTATCTTTTTTGACGCCAATTCAGTTTCAATAGCCCCGTAAGAAATAGTTGTTTTGTGTTTGTTTTTTGTAAGTTTAAAACTTACAGATGTTATAATGTATTTTCCTTTTACTTTGTTTTTAAAAATAGAATTTCGATAGCCAAAATTACACTCATTGGCAGCAAAAGAAACTAGTTTTCTTGTTTCAATACATACTGCTTCAACTTTAGTTATTGTATCTTTAACTTCAACACCATAGGCTCCAATATTTTGAATAGGGCAGGTACCTACGTTTCCAGGAATAAGAGATAAGTTCTCTAATCCTCCATAATTTTCAGAAATACACCAAAGTACAAAATCATGCCAATTCTCGCCAGCATTAACGGTTAAATGAACATTATTGTTGTTTTCGCTATCAATTGAAATTCCTTTCAAATTAATATGTACAACAAGTTTTTCAATATCTTTTGTTAGTAACATGTTACTTCCGCCAGAAATTAAAAAAATGTCTTTTTCTGTTTTTAAAAGTTGTTGCAAACTATAAAGAGAATCAACAGAAACAAAACGTTTGGCATTAACATCGATGCCAAACGTATTGTACTTTTTTAAGGATATGTTTTCTTGAATATTCAATTAACTATTATATTGTTCTATAGCTATTTTTAAAATTTCAACCGAACGTATTAAATCAATTTTATTTAATACATAAGCAATACGAACTTGGTTTTTACCTTCTCCTTTTGTAGAATAAAATCCGCTTGCAGGAGCCACCATAATCGTTTCATTATCATGATTGAACTTTTCTAAAATCCATTGAGCAAAATCATCAGCATCAGCTACAGGAAGTTCAGCAACACAATAAAAAGCTCCTTTTGGGTTGGCAACTTTTACGCCTTCAATTTTTTGAAGTTCAGTAATTAAAGTATTTCTACGATCTTGATATTCTTCAATAACTTCATCAAAATAACTTTGTGGCGTGTCTAAAGCTGCTTCACTAGCTAATAAAGCATAGGTTGGCGGACTTAAACGGGCTTGTGCAAATTTAATAGCAGTGTTTATAAACTCTTCGTTTTTAGAAACAATACATCCAATTCTTGCTCCACACATACTATAACGTTTAGAAACAGAATCAATCATAATTGCATTTTGCTCTAACCCTTCTAATGCCATAATCGAGTTATGTTTTGCACCATCATAGGTAAACTCACGATACACTTCATCAGCAATTAAAAATAAATCGTGTTTTAATACAATTTGTTTTAGTTTTTCAATTTCTTCTGGACTGTATAAATATCCGGTAGGATTACCGGGATTACAAATTAAAATTGCTTTAGTTTTAGGGGTAATTAGTTTTTCAAAATCTTCAATAGCAGGCAAAGCAAAATTATCTTCTATTTTAGAAATTACAGGAACGACTGTTACTCCAGAGGCTGTTGAAAATCCGTTGTAATTTGCATAAAATGGTTCAGGAATTATTATCTCATCACCAGGGTCAGTAATACTACCAATGGTAAATAATAAAGCTTCAGATCCTCCAGTAGTTGCAATAATATTATTAGCTGTTACATGAATATCATTATTAGCATAATAGTTAGCTAATTTAGAACGATATTCCTCTGAACCTTCAGAACGTGCGTATGATAACACTTCAATAGTATTATTTTTTACAGCATCTAAAGCCACTTGAGGAGTTTTTATATCGGGTTGACCAATATTTAAATGAAAAACTTTAGTTCCGTTTTTTTTAGCAGCCTCAGCAAAAGGCACCAATTTACGTATTGGTGATTGCGGCATAGAATTACCTTTGTTTGATATTAATGGCATTGCAAATTGAATTAGTTATTTTAAAAAGCAAATTTGCAATTTTTTTTTGATAAAATAAACTTGTTTTAATGAAAAACAAGGGGTGAAAAATCATAAAATACCTGAATACTAAATAGAAGATTGTATATTTAAAGGTAACCACTAAATTATCAGTTGTTTGAAAAAAAGATACCTTACATCACCGCTTTTTTTATGTTCGTCTGTTTATTCACAAAGAGGTTTCCAGTTTTAAGGAAAGAATAAAAACAAACAAGAATTATCTTTCAAATTAATAAATAATTTAATTGTACTCCCTTTAGAGATAAACAATCATTATTTATCTTTTATTTTAGATACAGGAGTAAGTAAAACCATTTTATTTAACTTAACTGAAAATGATAGTATTGGTTTAAATAATATTAAGAAAGTTTTTATAAGAGGTTTAGGAGATGGAGAGCCTATTGAAGCATTATTATCAAAAGAAAATAAATTTAGAATTAAAAAATATTTTAAGTCCAAACCAAGAACTTTATGTTATTTTAAAAGATGCCTTTAATTTATCTGCAAAAATGGGCACAACTATTCACGGAATTATAGGATATGATTTACTTAAAGATGTTATTGTAAAAGTAAATTATAACACTAAAAAAATTGTTTTTTATAATCCAAAAACTTATGTGGCTTCGAAGTGTCGAAAATGTGAAGTGTTTCCGCTTCGGTTTTATCGAAAAAAACCATATATAGACGTTGATGTAAATATAGATACAATTGGTATTGTTAAAACACCTGTAAAGTTGTTAATTGATACAGGAGGAAGTGATGCTATGTGGTTGTTTGAAGGGACAAAGAAAAATATAAAAACACCAATAAAACATTTTAAAGATATTTTAGGAGAGGGACTTAGTGGAACTATTTATGGTAATAGAAGTAAAATACCTTCTATATCTTTAGGTAAGTTTTATATAAAAGAACCTACTGTATCTTTTTTAGATTCAATTTCTACTTTTAACGCTCGTAAATTTAAAGAAAGAAATGGAAGTATAGGAGGGAATATCTTAAAACGATTTAAATTATGGATAGATTATCCTAATAAAAAAATTAGATTGAAAAAGAATGCTTCTTTAAAAGATGGATTTTATTATAATATGAGCGGTTTGTATTTAATTTATGATGGGCAAGAATTAGTAAAAGAAAAAGCGGTAACGGGACAATTAGAAACCTACGGAAATATTCAATCAAATAAAAAAATAGTGTTTCATTTGTAGAAACATACCATTATAGATTTAAAGCAAAGTATAAAGTAGATAGAGTAGTACCAGAGTCTCCAGCGGCAAAAGCAGGATTTTTAAAAGATGACATTATAAAGTCAATAAATGGTAAGCCAGCTTATAATTTTACGTTGGGTGAAATTATACAAATGTTTAAAAAAAAACTAACAGAAAGATAAAAATGATAGTAAAAAGAGGTATAACCGATTTGAAATTAGAATTTCGTTTAGAGAAAAGGATATAAAAAAAGCGTTCATTTGCAAACGAACGCTTTTTTTATATTGCAAGTTATAAATAACTATTCACTATCAGTTGTTTTTTTAACAGCAGTATTCTTAGATATAAAACCTTTAATTTTAAGCATAGTTCTTGGTCTTTTAGCATTAGAAAGTACTGTTATTTGTTTTGAAAAACCTCCTGGTCTTTTAGTATCATAAGAAACTTCAATCTGACCTTTTTGTCCAGGCATAATAGGAGCTTCAGGTTTTTTTGGTACAGTACATCCGCAAGTAGATTTAATATCTTTAATAATTAAAGGAGCGTCACCTACGTTTGTAAATTCAAAAGTACGTGTTCCTTCAGAACCAAGGGCTACTTTACCGTAGTCTATAGTTTCATTTTCAAATTTAAATTCTTGAGCGTTTACTGTTAATGTAATAAAACAAACAGCGATAATTGATAAAATTGTTTTCATAATTGATAAATTTAATTTTAGGGCTTAAACTACCACAAATTTAGGATTAATTTTTTAGTTCTAAAAAAATCAACATCTTATTTTCTGTACCTCAGAGATAGTTGTATTTTTGCTTAATTGAATTTCAAAAATAATGCCAAAAAGCAATAAGCTTATTAATTTGGTTATAAAGATACAAAAAACAGATGAATATTCCATCAAAATATAATTCGAGCGAAGTAGAAGGGAAGTGGTATGATTACTGGATGAAACATAATTACTTTCATTCTGAAGTAGATGAAAGAGAGCCTTATACCATTGTAATTCCACCGCCAAACGTTACTGGAGTGTTACACATGGGACACATGTTAAATAATACTATTCAAGATGTATTAATTCGTCGTGCCCGTTTACAAGGTAAAAATGCATGTTGGGTTCCTGGTACCGATCATGCCTCAATTGCTACTGAAGCTAAGGTTGTTGCGAAACTAAAAGAACAAGGGATTGATAAAAACGATTTAACTCGCGAAGAATTTTTAGCACATGCGTGGGAGTGGAAAAATGAATATGGCGGAATTATTTTAGATCAATTAAAAAAGTTAGGAGCTTCTTGTGATTGGGAGCGTACTGCCTTTACTATGGATCCTGCTTTGTCTGAATCTGTAATTAAAGTTTTTGTTGATTTATACAATAAAGGATTAATTTACCGAGGGTATAGAATGGTAAATTGGGATCCAGAAGCAAAAACAACCTTATCTGATGAAGAAGTAATCCATGTTGAAAAACAAGGAAATCTTTATTATTTAGAGTATAAAATTGAAGGTTCAGATGATAAATTAACGATTGCGACTACCAGACCAGAAACTATTTTTGGTGATAGCGCAATTTGTATCAATCCAAATGATGAACGTTTTACACATTTAAAAGGTAAAAAAGCAATTGTTCCGCTTTGCGGAAGAGTTATTCCGATTATTGAAGATGAATATGTTGATGTAGAGTTCGGAACGGGATGTTTAAAAGTAACACCTGCACACGATGAAAATGATAAAGTTCTTGGTGATAAACACAAATTAGAAGTAATTGACATTTTTAATGATGATGCTTCATTAAACTCTTTTGGATTACATTATCAAGGAAAAGATCGTTTTGTAGCTCGTAAAGAAGTAGTAAAAGAATTAGAAGAAAAAGGAATTTTAATTAAAACAGAAGTTCATACCAATAAAGTAGGAACATCAGAAAGAACCAAAGCGGTTATCGAGCCAAGATTATCAGATCAATGGTTTTTAAAGATGGAAGATTTAGTAAAACCAGCAATCAAAGCGGTTTTAGGTGATGATACCGATATTAATTTATACCCGAAAAAATTCGAAAATACCTATCGTCATTGGATGGAAAATATTCGTGACTGGAATATTTCTCGCCAATTATGGTGGGGGCAACAAATTCCTGCGTATTTCTATGGAGACGGAAAAGAAGATTTTGTAGTTGCAACAACTATTGAAGAAGCAGTAAAATTAGCGCAAGACAAAACAAAGAATACTTCGCTGTCCGCATCCGACTTAAAACAAGATGAAGATGCTTTAGATACTTGGTTTTCATCTTGGTTATGGCCAATGAGTGTTTTTGATGGAATTAGAAATCCTGAAAATGAGGAAATTAAATATTATTATCCAACAAACGATTTAGTAACTGGTCCAGATATTTTATTCTTCTGGGTAGCTCGTATGATTATTGCGGGTTATGAATATAAAGAAGAGAAGCCTTTTGAAAATGTATATTTAACAGGTTTAGTACGTGATAAACAACGTAGAAAAATGTCAAAATCATTAGGTAACTCACCAGATGCTTTAAAATTAATTGAAGATTATGGTGCAGATGGTGTACGTGTAGGGTTGCTTTTAAGCGCTGCTGCAGGTAACGATTTAATGTTTGATGAAGATCTATGTCAGCAAGGAAAAGGTTTTGCAAACAAAATATGGAATGCTTTCCGTTTAGTAAAAGGGTGGGAGGTAGATGCTACAATTGAACAGCCAGAGGCTGCAAAAATAGGATTAGAATGGTACAATGCTAAGTTTCAAACAGTATTAGCCGAAGTTGAAGATCATTTTTCTAAATACCGATTATCAGATGCTTTAATGGCTATTTATAAGCTGATTATGGATGATTTTTCTTCATGGTTATTAGAAACAGTAAAGCCAGCTTACCAGCAACCAATTGATAAAAAAACTTTTGATGCGGTAATTGCAATTTTTGAAGATAATTTAAAAGTATTGCATCCGTTTATGCCTTTTTTATCAGAAGAGATTTGGCAATATATTGCAGAAAGAACTCCAGAAGAAGCATTAATTATAGCTAAATATCCTGAGTTTAAAAAAGTGGATACTTCAATTATCAATGAATTTGAGTTTATAACCAATGTAGTTTCTGGAATTAGAACCATCAGAAAAGATAAAAATATATCATTTAAAGATGCTGTTGAGTTATCAGTTGTAAATAATGAAAATTTTACTCAAAAGTTTGATGTTATTGTTCAGAAATTAACAAATACATCTGAGATTAATTACGTTACTGATAAGGTTGATGGAGCTTCGTTTAGAGTAAAATCAAACGAGTATTTTATCCCTGTTGCTGTTGAGGATATTGATGTAGCAGCAGAAACTGAAAAATTAGAAGCTGAATTAAAAAGAGCTGAAGGTTTTTTGTTTGGTATTCAAAAAAAATTATCAAACGAACGTTTTGTAAGTAATGCTCCTGAACAAGTTATTGTTTTAGAGCGTAAAAAAGAAAGTGATACTATTGCTAAAATAGCTACAATAAAATCTAGTCTAGCATCTTTAAAATAGCTATAAAAAAATAAAAAGCAAAAAAACCGTTGTAAWWTTACAACGGTTTTTTTGCTTTTTTAATATATTATGCTCTAAAAAGAAGCTTTATTTATTATGTAAAATGTTATATATTAGGATCTTTAATTTTTATTTATGAATCATATCTCATCGTTTAAAATATATAGTGTAATTTATTTTATTACCTGTATTGTTTCGTTATTATTTATTGATAATAATGAATCGATTATTGAAATGATTTTAAAAATACTTACCATAGTATTAACTTCCTTTTTGTACTTAGCATATACAACAAAGATTAATTATTGGTATTTATTATTATTAATGTTTTGTATTGTTGCTGATGCACTACTCATATTTGATCAAGATTTTTTAAAAGGCGGTATATTATTGTTAATGTTTACTCGAGTTATTTATCTGATCATTTTGCGTAAAACAATTTTAACCATAAAACTAAAGGTTATTTTACCGTATATAATACCAGGCTGTTTTGCTTTTTTTATTATGTCTTACTTGTTGTACTCATTTGTAGAAAACATGTTGTTATCTATTTTTATGATTTGTCTTTTAAATTTAATTGTTATAGGTGTTTCTTTTTATCAATATTTATATAACATGACAAAAGATAATTTGTACTTTATGCTAGGAATATTTTTAATTACTATAGCAGATTTTATAATTGCTTTTAATAAGTTTTTAGATTATCAATTGTATTACGTTGTTTTATATACTGTAATGTATTACGTAGCTCGTTATTTAATTTGTATTGCTATGATTAAAGAAAAACGTTAATCATAATATTTCTGGTATCATGATTAACATTTATTATTAGTAAAACTAATTTTTATCAACTACATCACCAGATCCTACTGATTTATTATCGATGTTACTCGGGTTTCCTTTATAATAAACGCTTCCAGAGCCTACTATACTTGCTTTTATTTTTTCAGTAACAGTAGTTTGCACATTTCCTGATCCAGCAATACTTGCTTTTACAGTTTTAACATTTAAATTATAAGCTTTTACACTACCAGAACCTGCGATAGAGCATTTTAAATTTTCAGATTTACCTTTTAAATTAATACTTCCTGAGCCACCAATAGATGTTTTTACTGTGTTTGAATTAACACTAGCACTAATATTTCCTGAACCACCAATATTAAAAGAAATATCATTAGAGTTTAGTTGTTTATGAACAGTTACTTTTCCTGAGCCACCTAATGAAACCGCATCAATACTTTTAAAAGGAATAGTAACTGTTAAACGTTTGGTTGTTTTAATATTAGCATTTTCTTTAAATTGTACTTTTAGTTTTCCCTTTTTAACTGTTGTTTCAAGATAAGGTAATAAGTTTTCTTCTCCGTTAATAGTTATTTTACCTTCAGTACCAGCTACTAAATTGACATCAAATGAACCACCGATGTTTACTTTGTCAAAATTGTTGATAGATCTAGTTTTGGTAATAACGTTTCCATTGCCTTTAATTTTTTTAGAATTTGACCAGTTTTGAGCTTGACTATTAAAAGTTAATAAGGCTACTACTACTGTAAAAAAAAGTTTTTTCATTTTATTTATTTATTTGAATGATTTATATTTACTTATTATGGGGTTAAAATTTAAGATATACACAACTATTTATTTTTTAGCATGTTTTGTGTCATTTTTTTTTATTGATGCAGGAACTTCACTGGAAGAAATGGTTGTTAAAATATTGTCATTAGTTTTTTTGGCTTTTTTATATATAAGTGTATCAAAAGAAATAAATTATTGGTATATTTTAATATTAATGTGTATCATAGGTTCAGATTCTTTTTTTGTTTTTGATCCTGATTTTCTTACAGAAGGAGTAATTTTGGTACTTATAGAGCGATTTTTATATTTTATAATTTTAAGAAAAACATTATCAAAAATTAAAATAGTGTCTTTGTTAACTTATATGATACCAGGTATTTTAATTTTTGGAACACTATTATATATATATTTACCTTATTTAAAGGATATGCTGGGTACTCTTTTTGTTATATGTTTTTTTAATATTACGTTAATAAGTGTTGCATACCTTAATTTTTTGCAAAAAAATGATCAAAAAAATTTATTTTTTCTATTAGGTATTTTCATGATTAGTGCTGTTGATTTCTTAATGGTGTATAATAAATATTTAGACTATAATTTTTACTACGTAATAGGGTATACGTTAACATACTATACAGCTCGTTATTTAATCTGTTATTCAATTATTGAAGAAAGATACCGTTAATCATTAACCTTTAAAGAAACACTACCATATTTAGATTTTATATTTATAGTTGAGTTGTTGTTTGTTTTTCCAAAAGATCCTTCATAATATTTTTTGGTATTCTTTTTAATACTTTTAAAGAACTTTATTTTGTTTTCAGGATAATTAAATCCGGCGTAGCCTAAATCGACAATAAGGTTAAAATTATTATTACTATGAGTGCCTAGTTTTATACCTGTATAACTTCCGTCGATTGTAATGTCTTCAAAACCTTTTAAAATGTTGGCTACTTTAACACTTCCGTAATCAGTATTAATTTTTAAGTTTTTACTTAAGGTTCCTATTTTTATAGCAGCGTAATCTGAATTACCAATAATAGTACCTCCATTGTTTACATTGACACTACCATAATCGCTATTAAACCTTAAGTAGTTGGTATTGCCTATTTTTACTGTAGTATAATCGGCATTTATATTTAATGTTTCAGATTTTTCGATTTTAATTTTAGAGTAATCAATATTTATAGTTCCTGCTTTTATAAAATTAATTTCAGAGCTACCACAATAGTCTAACTCTATAGTGTTGGTGTTGTTTAATAAAGCATCAACAAAAATATTTCCATAATCACAATTTAAATTAGCTTTACCTTTAAGTTTATCTAATTCGATTGTACCATATTGATTGTTTAAATCGGCATTGTTGGTTATTGGCATTTTTATAAAATAGTTGATTTTGTAATTAATATTACTATTACTCCAAAATGACCAATTAGATTTTATACTTTCTATTTTAGTACGTGCTTCAACCAAGTTGCTTGAAGCCTCAAAAAGAACATTAATTGCATTTAATTTTTTAGTAACTGTTTTTAAATCATTTCCTTTTACTATAATTTTAACATCAATTTCAATACGGTTCTGATCCCATGTGGTTACATTTACATTTCCGTACTTATTATTGATATATAAGGTTGCATTTTTAGTAACATTAAAGCTTTTGTTAATAGTTTTACTTTTTTCGTGTTTCTTTTTATCGGTAGCCATCATAATGGTGGGTAATAAGATAAAAAGGAATAATAATTTATATAATTTCATCATTTAAAAACTTTAAGGTTATTGATTTATTTTGTTCTAACTGTAATAATAAACTGTTTAGCACAGTTAGTCGTTGTTGGTAATTGTTAATTATTTTTTGAATAACTAAACGTTTGTTTTCTTGTTTTGTTAGTTCGTCAATTAATAATTTATAATGATCTTCTAATTCTTCTATATTTTCTAAAGCATCTTCAATCATTGCCTCAGTTTGAATATTTCTATATTGTTCAACCTCTTTTAATTCCTGATTTATTGTTGTTACAAAAAAACTTTGAGCTTCTGCCATTTTTGGAGAAACATCAGCTAAATCATACATTGTTTTTTGTTGATAATTACCAAGGTAAAAACCAATTATTAATGTAATTGAGGCAGCAATACTTATCCAAAATATTTTTAGTTTTTGTTGTTTTTGAGGTGTTTTTAATTTTTTGTGAAAACGTTTTGAATGATCTGAATGTGGTTCGAGAATATCAAAATCATTGTCATTAAAAAATTGTTTTAATTTATCATCCATATACTTGTGATTGATTAATGTCAGTAAGCAAAAGTTGTTTTAATTTCTTTTTTGCTCTTGATATTGTTGTACGAACATTTTCGTTTGTATAATTTAATATTTGAGATATTTCTTCATAATCATAACCTTCTATTAAATTTAAAGTTAACACTATTCGGTAATTATCTTTTAAGCTTGATAAGCTTTTTAGTACTTGTTTTACATTTAAAGTAGTGTAATCAATTACATTTTCATCAATTTCATAATCTGGTATAATATCCATTTTTACTTCTTCATATCGGTTGTTTTTTTTAAGTTGTGTAAGGCTTTTGTTTATTACGATTCTTTTTAACCAAGCTCCAAAGGCAACTTCACCTTTAAAGGTATTTAGTTTAGTAAAAGCGGTTAAAAAAGCTTCTTGAATTAAATCTTCGGCCTCAAACTCGTCTTTTAAAATACGATAAGCAGTATTGTACATTGCTTTATAGTAATTATTATACACCTGCATTTGTGCAGTGCTATCGTTTTTTTTACAGCGTTCGATTAGTTGGTTGATATGTGTCGTTTTAGATTCCAAAGAAATCATTCTATACTAAAGACAAATTGACTTTTAAATTGTGACAGTTTTTTTAGATAAAAATAAGAATATATTTAATAAAAATAGTTGAATTGCTTTTAATTGATTCTTTTTCAGTTGAGTATATTTTAGGGTTAGTAGTAAAAGTATCAAAAATAGACAAGAGAAGTAAAATGAATGAAAATACGTATATTTGGCATAATGATTGACAGTATAAAAATTATTGAGTGCCCAAGGGATGCAATGCAAGGAATTAAAAGTCATTTTATTCCTACAGAGGCTAAAGCAAAATATATAAATTCGCTTTTAAAAGTAGGCTTTGATACAATAGATTTTGGAAGTTTTGTGTCGCCAAAAGCAATTCCTCAAATGCGAGATACAGCGGCAGTTTTATCTAAATTAGATTTAACTACAACTAGTAGTAAATTATTAGCAATTGTAGCCAATGTAAGAGGGGCAAATGATGCTTCGCAGTTTGAAGAAATAGATTATTTAGGGTATCCTTTTTCGATATCAGAAAATTTTCAAATGCGTAACACACATAAAACAATAGAGCAATCTATTGACACTTTAAAAGAAGTATTAGCAATAGCAAATAGAGTAAATAAAGAAGTGGTAGCATATTTATCAATGGGGTTTGGAAACCCGTATGGAGATCCTTGGAGCGTTGAAATAGTTGGAGAATGGACAGAAAAATTATCAAAATTAGGAGTTAAAATACTATCTTTATCAGATACAGTTGGTACATCAACTCCTGAAGATATACACTATTTATATTCAAATTTGATACCTAGCTATCCGCAAATAGAGTTTGGTGCACATTTACATACTACGCCAGCAAAATGGCATGAAAAAGTAGATAGTGCTTTTAAAGCAGGATGCCGTCGTTTTGATGGTGCTATTAAAGGTTATGGAGGTTGTCCAATGGCAAAAGATGAGTTAACAGGTAATATGCCTACAGAAAAATTATTGTCGTATTTTACAGCAAATAAAGTAATAACAAATATAAAACCAATGAGTTTTGAAAGTGCATACAACAAAGCACTCGAAGTTTTTTAATAAAATATGAAATTTAAATTAATTGTACTTTTTTTCTTTTTTTCTACGATTTATCAATCTGCAATTGATGAAAGAATAGGGGTATGGCAAATTAGAAATGGAGTATTAATTAAAAATGGGTCTAATAAAAATGACTTAGCCAATGATTATTGGAAAGAGTTTTATAGGATTTTCCCTAAAGAGTTAACGAGTAAATATGTTAAACGAATTATTTTAATGACTGATGGACCTGACGAAAAAGTAGGTGCGTTAGTCTCTTTAAATTCTAGAAATGATAAATGGCAACTAGAAATTGATATAAAAGACGTTAATTTAAAGTCGAGAAATAAAAAAAGATTATACGAGTCTGTTTATACAATGACTCATGAGTTTGGGCACTTATTAACATTAAATAAAACACAAATAAGACCTACCTCAAAAAGTAAACAAGAGGAAGGAGAATTGTATTTAACTTTAGAAGGTGAAGCATACAAAAATAGCTATATAAATAAATTTGTAAATATTTTTTGGAAAGGTGCTTTATTAGATAATTGGGACGTTATACAAAAAGATTTTTGTTATACAGAAGCTAATTGTGTAGAAAAATTATACGATTTATATCAAGATAATTCATCAGAATTTTTAACTGATTATGCAGCTATAAGCCCTGAAGAAGATATTGTAGAAAGCTGGACAGCCTTTGTATTACGGTCTAAAGTTAGAAATCCAAGAACGATTGCCCAAAAAAAGATAAACTTTTTTTATCAGTTTCCAGAATTAGTAGCTTATCGAAAAATGATACGATTAAATACTCGTAAATATCTTCATTAGAATATGTAAATTTGTTGCATTAAAAAAAATGTAATGAAATCAATTAATACTCTTTGCCTGCTTATAGTAACTATTTTTATAGGTGGTTGTACTTATCAAAAAAATAAAGCAAACTCAATACCTGATCATCACTTTAAAAAAGTAGCAGGAAAAACATATTTTAATATACTTCAATTAAATGATGTTTATGAAATTGCTCCTATTCAAGGTGGTAAGTATGGCGGAATGGCAAGGGTAGCAACAGTACACGAAAATTTATTAAAGGAAAATAAAAATACAATGCTTGTTTTAGCGGGCGATTTTTTAAATCCATCCTTAATAGGTACCATGAAAGTTAATGGTGAAAGAGTTAGAGGTAAACAAATGGTTGAAGTTATGAATGCCATGAACTTTGATTTGGTAGCTATAGGTAATCATGAATTTGATTTAAGTTATACGAGTTTACAAAAAAGACTTAACGAAAGTAAATTTGATTGGATTTCAGCAAATGTATTGCATCATAAAGATGGTAAGTATGAACCTTTTTATAAATTAGTAAATGGAGAAAACGAATATTTAAAAGATTCCTATATTAAAGAATTTATAAATTCTGATGGAACCAAGCTAAAAGTAGGTTTTATAAGTGCTTGTATACCATCAAACCCAAAAAGCTATGTTTTTTATGGTGATATATATGATGAAATTAAACGATCATATAATGAGATTAAAAATAATGTAGATATAGTAATAGGATTAACACACTTAGGGTTAAGTCAGGATAAAAAAGTAGCTGAATTATTACCAAATGTTCCATTAATTATGGGAGGTCACGAGCATGTTAATAGTTATGATACGGTTGGTAATGTACATATAGCGAAAGCTGATGCTAATGCAAAAACAGCTTATATTCATCGTTTTGAGTATGATCTTAAGACAAAAGAAGTACAATTAAAATCAGAATTAAAAGAAATAAATGATCAAATAGCACCAAATAAAACAGTTGGTAATATTGTTGATAAATGGCAGCTTATTTTAAAGAATAAAATTAACGAAATTGTTAAAAACCCATATGAGGTAATTTATAAAGCACCAAAACCATTGGATGCTACTGAGGCATCAATTAGAAGTATTCAAACCAATATGGGAGATATTATTACAAAAGCAATGAGTTATGCTTATAATGATAAAGTTGATTGTGCACTAGTAAATGGAGGTTCAGTTCGTATTGATGATAAATTAGAAGGAAACATTAATGTTGTTGATGTTTTTAGAGTTTTACCCTATGGTGGTGCAATACTAAAAGTTGATATAAAAGGAAGCCTTTTAAAACAAGTACTAGAATATAGTGAAAAATCAGTTGGTACAGGTGCTTATTTACAGCGTTATAATGTTGATAAAAAGAACGGAAATTGGAGAGTGTCAAACAAATTGATTTTAGAAAACAAAATATACAAAGTTGCTTTTTCTGATTATTTATTAAAAGGATTAGATATACCGATGTTATCAAAAAATAGTGAAAGTGTAGATTCTATTTACATACCTAAAAAAAATGAAATCAGTTTTGATATTCGAAAAGCTGTCATCTCTTATTTAAAAACAATATAACCTTATTTTTAATTAAAATAAATCTAAATAAAATTTGCTTATTTAGAATAGTTCTATAAATTTGCATAAGTTTATTAAAATTAAATCTAAATAAAATATAATGAAAAGAGTAATTCTTTCAATGTTAGCTGTTGCAAGTTTAATGGTAACTTCTTGTTCAAGTAATGAAGATCCTGTAGTAGATGTTATAGCTCCAGCTACTTATGCCTTTGTAGGAAAAGATGGTAATAGTAATGTTAGTTTTTCAGGACAAGTTGCTAGATTAAAAATGGCAGGCGAATTAAAATCAGCATTAGGGTCAAACACTAAAACAGAAGCTGAGTTAATTAAAATGTTTAAAGACGGAACAGGTTTTGCTGGAGAAGGTTTAGATGCTTCAGGAAAAAAATTAAGAGGAACTGTATCTTCTGCACCTAACTCTAACACAAATGCAGTTGAAGTTGATGCTTTAAGAACCAAAATGGATGGTTGGATTGCAAATCATACAGCTATTTATGGTGATTGGGATACTGATGCTTCAAACGGTCAAAAAGGTAAAGTTGTTACAGGTACAAGAACAGCTTATGTTGATGCTAAAGGTTTTGAATACAACCAAGTAATGGCAAAAACATTAATAGGAGCTGTTATGGTTGATCAAATGTTAAATAAATACATATCTCAAAAATTTATTGAAGACAACAAAGCTGATCATGAAGCAGGAGCACCATATAAGGGTGATGCAACTAAAAATTACACAGCTTTACAACATGGTTGGGATGAAGCTTACGGATACTTATTTGGATTAGAAGATGTTACTGCTACTCCGGTAAATTCAATTGATGATAGAAAAGGGTTTTTAAATTCATATTTAAAAAGTGTAGATAACGACACAAAATTTAAAGGAATTTTTGATGATATTTACAAAGCTTTTAAATTAGGTAGAGCTGCGATTGATGCTAAACAATATGATATTGTTAATAATCAAGCAGAAATTATTAGAAAATCTATATCTAAAGTGATAGGTGTAATGGCAACTCATTATTTATTAAAAGGTAAAGGAGTTAAAGATGCTAACACATTACATGCTTTATCAGAAGCATACGGATTTGTTTTATCATTACGCTATGTAGAAATTAATGGAAATCAAGTAGAAGCAAACCAAATTGCTGGTTCTATTGCAACTTTAGAAGCAGGTTTATGGACCGTTTCTGATGAAGATTTAGATGCAATTGCTGGAGCCTTAGCTGGTTACTTTAAATTTGATGTAGCAGATGCAGTAAGTTTAAAAGACTAAAACAAATTTTAATTTATAATATTAATAAAAAAAATAGCTATGCATTAATACATAGCTATTTTTTTTTATTTTTGCAGCTTTATTTAGATTAATAAAAAATTAATTTTCAAAAAATGAAAAGAATTATATATATATGTGTGTTAAGTATACTGGTTGCTTGTAGTTCAAGTAATGATGATCCAGGAACATCTAATCCAGATAGTTTTAACAGAAAAGAAATGTTAACATTTTGGGCAAATCAAATAATAGTACCAGGATATACAGATTTTAAGAGTGAAACTATTCTGTTAAACAACGCAGTAATAAAATTTACAAACGATGTAACAGCCCCAAACCTAGCAGAAGTAAGAAACGCATGGGAAAAAGCTTATGTTACTTGGCAAAAAGTTGCGATGTTTCAAGTAGGTAAAGCACAAGAATTAAACATGGTTGGTAGTATGAATACAGTTCCAACAAATGTACCTTTAATTAAATCATATGCCGAATCTGGAAATTATAATTTAGAATCACCAAATTTATCAGCAGTACAAGGTTTTCCAGCAATTGATTATTTATTAAATGGTCAAGGAAATGATACTGAAACAATAACATTTTACACAACAGCAACAAATGCTAATAAATATAAAGAATACTTAAAAGACGTTACTGAAAGACTTGCTAGTTTAACAAAACAAGTATTAGACGATTGGAATGGGGGGTACACACAATCTTTTATTGATAATGATGGTTATGCTATATCTAGTAGTGTAGATAAAATGGTAAATTTTTATGTAATTCCTTTTTACGAAAAACAATTAAGAGACGCTAAAATAGCAAACGCATCAGGAGCAAGAACGGGTACTGCCGATGTAACATTAGTAGAAGGTTATTATAAAAAAGATATTTCAAAAAAATTATTTACAACAGCCTTATTAGCAACTAAAAACTTTTTTAAAGGAGTTAGTTATAACGGAGGAACAGGTAAAAGTCTACAACAGTATTTAGAGTTTTTAAATAGAAAAGACTTGGCCGATTTAATAAATACGAAATTTACTACAATCGATGAAAAAGCAAGTTTATTAGAAAACGATTTTACAAGTCAAATAACAACTGATAAAGTAAAGTTTTTAGAAACCTACGATGCAATGCAAGCATTATTAAAAAGCTTTAAACCAGATATGTTTAGTGCTATGAGTGTTACAAATACCTCTACTGATTCAGATAATGATTAAAACATTTCAAAAATATTTTAAAAAAAATACGGAAGCTGCTCCACTTGCAGTATTTCGTATTTTTTTTGGTTTTATGATGTTATGTAGTATTATCAGGTTTTGGTTAAAGGGATGGATTGAAGAACTCTACATAAAACCAAAATATTCTTTTTCATTTTATGGTTTTGAATGTATAAAACCACTAGGTAATTATACATACATCATCTTTTTAATATGCGGTATTGCAGCTTTTTTTATAATGCTAGGTTATAAGTATAGGCTAGCAGTAATAACCTTTTTTTTAAGCTTTACATATATAGAGTTAATGGATAAAAGTTATTACTTAAACCATTATTACTTTGTAAGTTTAATAGCATTTATCTTACTTTTTTTACCAGCAAACGCTTATTTTTCTGTTGATGCAAAGCAACATGAAAAAATAGCAAATCAAAAAATACCAAGTTGGACTATTGATAGTATAAAACTGATGTTAGCTATTGTATATTTTTATGCTGGTTTAGCAAAATTAAATTCCGATTGGTTATTTAAAGCAACACCTTTAAATATATGGCTGCCTGTACAATACGATTTACCTCTGGTTGGTTTTTTAATGCCAAAAACATGGTTTCATTTTGCTATGAGTTGGTCAGGAGCAATTTACGATTTAGCAATTCCGTTTTTATTATTTTATAAAAGAACACGATTTTTAGCATTTATAGCCGTAGTTGTTTTTCATATTTTTACAAGAATATTATTTCCAATAGGAATGTTTCCATATATAATGATTGTATCTACAATTATATTTTTCAATCCAAAAGTGCATCATAAAATATTGAATGTAATCGCATCAATATTTAAAATTTCTAAAATTTATTTCGACCAAGGAAAAACATTAGTGAGCAATCAAAAACTTCAACTATCAAGAAATATTTTAATAGTATTTTTTGTCTTACAAATTATAATTCCTTTCAGGTATTTATTATATCCAGGAGAATTATTTTGGACAGAAGAAGGCTATCGATTTTCATGGAGAGTGATGTTAATTGAAAAAGCAGGATTTGCAGAATTTAAAATAGTTGACCCAAAAACTAAAAAACACTTCTATGTAACAAATACTGATTTTTTAACTTTACAACAAGAAAAACAAATGAGCTTTCAACCTGATTTTATTTTAGAATTTGCTCATTTTTTAGGAGATACTTATAAAAAAAGAGGTATAAGAAACCCACAAGTATATGTAGATAGTTATGTTACACTTAACGGAAGGTTAAGTACACAATTTATAGACCCAAAAGTAAATTTATACAAAGAAAAAGAAAGTTTTAAACACAAAAACTGGATTACACCATTTAATCATGAAGTTAAAATTAAAGGATTATAATATAATTTTTATAGCAATTTTATCAATTCAAACAATAATTGCGCAACACACAATTTCTGGAAAAATTACAAACCAAAAAGGGAAGCCTATTAACAATGTAGAAATTTTTAATGCCAAAGGCGGGCTTTTAACAAAAAGTAAAAATGACGGAACCTTTATTACAGAGAAACAAAAAAAGGGAAACTATAAGATAGTATTTTTTTCTCATAATTATGAAATATTAGAAAAGAATATCACCTTAAAAGATGAAAATTTAGAGCTAAATATTACTTTATCAAGTTTAAACGAACAACTTTCAGAAGTAGTTATAAACCAAAGAAAAAGAAAAATTTTTGCAATAAAACGATTAAAAGAAGTTGAAGGAACAGCCATTTATGCAGGTAAAAAAACAGAAGTAGTTTTATTAAGCGAAACGGTAAGTAATAAGGCAGCCAATAATGCCCGTCAAATATATAGCCAAGTCGTTGGGTTAAATATTTATGAAAATGATGATGCTGGTTTACAATTAAATATTGGGGGTAGAGGTTTAGACCCAAACAGAACAACAAATTTTAACACACGTCAAAACGGTTATGATATTAGTGCTGACGTTTTAGGATATCCCGAAAGTTATTATACACCACCTGCCGAAGCGTTAAAAGAAATTCAAGTTGTTAGAGGAGCTGCTTCTTTACAATACGGAACCCAGTTTGGAGGCTTGTTAAATTTTAAATTTAACGAACCAAATAAAAACAAAGAATTCGAATTAATTACAAGGCAATCTACAGGATCTTATGGATTGTTTAACACTTTTAATAGTGTAAGCGGAACGGTTGATAATACAGGTTATTACGGCTACATAAATTACAAACAAGGTGATGGATTTAGACCAAATTCTGAGTTTAATTCTGTAAATATTTACGGTCATGTAGATCATAAATTATCAGAAAATACTACATTAACAGTTGAGGCAACGTATTTAAATTATTTGGCAAAACAAGCTGGGGGACTTACAGATAAGATGTTTAATGAAGATCCTTTACAAAGTAACCGCACAAGAAATTGGTTTCGTGTAAATTGGAATTTATGGGCAGTTAAATTAGATCATAATTTTACAGAAGATACTAAATTAAGTGTAAATGTATTTGGTTTAGATGCCTCTAGAAAAGCTGTTGGTTTTAGAGGTAACTATAAATCAAGATCTGTAAACTCGATAACTTATGTTGATGAAATACTTGCTGATGGTAATTATGCAACAAGAGATTTAGTAGTAGGAAATTATAAAAACTGGGGAGCTGAAGTTCGATTTTTATCAAAATATGCTTTTAAAGATAATAAAAACACTTATTTAGTTGGATTAAAATATTACAGCGCCAATAATTCTGAAAAACAAGGTCCAGGTACAAAAGAGATAGATGCTAACTTTAATTTTACAAATGAAGAAGAATATTTAGCATCTAACTTTACTTTTCCAAATACAAATGTAGCCTTGTTTGGAGAGCATATCTTTAAATTTTCAGAAAAATTTTCAATTACACCAGGTTTCCGTTTAGAATATATAAAAACAGAAAGTAATGGAAACTATAAAAATATTTTATGGGAAAATGGCGATTTACAATCTGGTAACCCATTACCAAACGGAATAATTAATGGTAGAGATGATAGAACAAAAGAAAGAAGCTTTGCGTTATTAGGTATCGGGGCAAGTTATAAGCCTAATAAGTCATTAGAGCTTTATGCAAATGCGTCTCAAAATTACAGGTCAGTTACTTTTAATGATATTCGTACAGTAAGTCCAACATTTAAAGTTGATGAAAATATTGATGATGAAAAAGGAGGAACTGCAGATATTGGAGTAAGAGGTAAGGTAAATAATGTTTTATCTTATGATATTAGTAGTTTTGCGTTGTTTTATAACAATCGTATTGGGGTGTTTTGGGTAACTAGCGGACCAGATGCAGGTGATAGGTTAAGGACCAATATAGGAGATGCTTTTATTTACGGATTAGAAAGTTTCGTAGATGTTAGTTTATCTAATTTGTTTAAATTTTCATCAAAAGATTTTTCGTTAAATTACTTCACTAATATTGCGTTAACCGAGTCAGAATACACTAATTCATTAGAAAACTCAGTAGTAGGTAATCAAGTGGAGTTTATTCCAAAAATTAATTTAAAAACAGGAATTAAATTTGGATATAAAAACTTTTTGAGTAGTTTACAATTTACACACTTATCAGAACAACAAACCGATGCCACTCATGCAAATCAAAGTAATTTAGAAGGAACACCAAGTTTTGGGTCGGTAGGAACAATACCAGCTTATTCTATTTTAGATGCTTCTTTTTCTTATGCATATAAAAACTGGAAATTAGAAACAGGAGTTAATAATTTACTAAACGAAAGTTATTTTACACGAAGAGCAACAGGATATCCTGGTCCAGGAATTATTCCGTCTTCACCAAGGAGTTATTATGTAACATTACAGTTTAAACTTTAAAGTTATTTATAACACATATAATATTAAATTAAATAATCAGAAATGAAAAAAATAATCACCATTTTAGTTTTATCAGTAATTTTTACATCATGTAAAAACGAGCAAAAAAAGGAAGAAAAAAAACAAGAAGAAGTAAACATATATACGCATCGTCACTATAAAGCAGATCAAGAATTATTTGCAAAATTTGAAAAAGAGACAGGCATAAAAGTAAATGTAGTGAACGCTAAAGCTGATGAGTTGATGCAAAAAATGACTGTTGAGGGAGAATTATCTCCAGCAGATGTTTTAATCACTGTAGATGCAGGTCGTTTAGTAAGAGCAAAAAATAAAGGATTATTACAATCGGCAGAATCGGAGTTTTTGAATAAAACAATTCCGACTCACTTAAAAGATGTAGATAATAATTGGTTTGCCTTAACAAAAAGAGCTCGTGTAATTGTTTACAATCCCGAAAAAGTAAAATCAGAAGAATTATCTACGTATGAAGCTTTAACAAATGATGAATGGAAAAATAGAGTATTAATCCGATCATCATCAAATATTTATAACCAGTCACTATTAGCTTCAATTATAGCAAATGTAGGGGAGGAAAATGCAACGAAATGGGCTAAAGGAATGGTTGCAAATATGGCACGTTCACCAAAGGGTAATGATAGAGATCAAATAAAAGCAGTAGTTGCCGGAGAAGGTGACGTAGCAGTAGTAAATACCTATTATATTGGTAAATTACTAAATTCTAAAAATCCTGAAGAAGTAAAAGCAGGAGAAGGCATAAAAATATTTTTCCCGAATCAAGCAAATCGCGGAACGCATATTAATGTAAGTGGAGCAGGGGTTGCTAAATATGCTCCAAACAAAGCAAATGCAATAAAGTTTATTGAGTTTTTAGCTAGTAAAGAAGCGCAAGAAATATTTGCAAAAGCTAATTATGAATATCCAGTAAATAAAGAAGTTGTTTCATCTGATTTATTAAAATCTTGGGGTAATTTTAAAGAAGATACCCTGTCTTTAACTAAATTAGGGGAAAATAATAAAAAAGCTGTTATCGTTTTTGATATAGCTCAATGGAAATAATCAATACTTTTGTTGTATTAATTTAGATGAATTTTAGTGATAAATAAATTACAAAACATACAAAGAGACACTAACAAATGGTCAATAATTTTATTGACCATTGTTTTGTTTATAGCAATTCCTGTTATTACTATTTTTATAAATTTATTTTACGGGCCAGGTGAAACATGGAATCATTTAGTAATCAATTTACTACCTAATTATTTATTAAATTCTCTTTGGTTAATATTAGGTACTAGTTTACTTACTTTATTTTTTGGCATTTCATCAGCTTATATTGTTTCTAGATATCATATTCCTTTACGAAAACAATTAGAATGGTTATTAATTTTACCGTTGGCAATACCATCTTATATTACCGCCTACGCTTATGCAGGAATATTTGATTATGGAGGCGTGGTTGAAAAATTATTCAGCACTAAGGTAGATGTAATGAATCACTTGGGACTTGTTATTGTTTTAAGTGTTTCTCTATATCCATATGTGTATGTTGCCTCAAGAGCTTTTTTTTTTAATCAATCAAATAATATTATTGAAGCCTCAAAATTATTAGGAGCAAGCGAGTTAAAAACCTTTTTTAAATTAATATTACCGTTATCTCGACCAGCATTTGTAGGTGGACTTACGTTGGTTTTAATGGAGGTTTTAAATGATTATGGGGCAGCAAAATATTATGGAATAAATACCTTTACCACAGGTATATTTAGAGCATGGTTTTCTTTAGAAGAGCCAGAGACAGCAATTTATTTATCAGCGATATTGGTTGCGATTATTTTTTTAATTATTAGTTTAGAAAAATGGCAAAGAAGAAGAATTGGTTATGCAAATACGACCAAAAATCATCAAAAAATAAAAAGAGAAGAAGCTAAAGTGAATAAAAAAATGATATTATTTATCATTGCATTTATTCCTGTTTTATTTGGATTTTTATTGCCGTTATTACAATTATTATATTGGGCTTTTTTAACTTATAAAGAGGTTTTTACACAAAGTTTTATAACAACTTCTTTACAAAGTTTAGGAATTGCTGTAATTTCAGCACTTGCAACGGTAATTTTTGCGCTGTTATTAATTTTTTTAACAAAATGGAATCGTCTTAATTTAGTTAAACCAATAGCAAAAATAGGAGTGTTAGGTTATGCCATTCCAGGAGCCGTAATAGCCGTGGGAGTTTTAATTCCCACACTTTTTATTGATAAAGGGCTAGTCGTATTTTTTAAAGAGGTATTTGATTACAAAATAGGTTTTATACTTAACGGAACTGTTTTAGCATTATTATATGCATATATAGTGCGTTATATGGCAGTGGCATATAATCCTATAGAAGCAAGTACTTTAAAATTTGGAAAATCATTATCAGAAGCGTCTAAATTATTAGGAAAAGGAAATTTATTTACATTTAAAAAGATTGAATTTCCTTTATTAAAGCCTGCTATTTTGAGTGCTTTTATTCTGGTTTTTGTAGATGTTATGAAGGAATTGCCATTAACATTAATTTTAAAGCCATATGATATTAATACCTTGGCTGTAAAGGCATATGAATATGCAAGTGATGAGTTGGTAGCAGAAGCATCATTACCTTCGTTATTTATAATTTTAACAGGAATTATTCCTATATTATTTTTAAATCGATTAATAGCTAAAGAAAAGTAATGAGTACAAAACTATTAGAAATACAAAACTTATATAAAACGTTTAACTCAGGCAAAGTAAAAGCGTTAAATAATGTTGGTTTTTCCTTAAAAAAAGGAAATATATTAGCTGTTGTAGGTGAAAGCGGAAGTGGTAAAACTACATTAATACGCTTAATTGCAGGTTTAGAAACTATAGATGAAGGAAAAATAGTAATAAATAGTAATATCGTTTCATCTAATTCTGTGTTTATTGAGCCGCAGCAAAGAAATATAGGAATGGTGTTTCAAGATTACGCGTTGTTTCCTCATTTTACAATTTATAAAAACATTGCTTACGGACTATCTAAACATGAAAATAAAGTAGAAAGAGTAGGAGAAGTATTAAAATTGGTAGGTTTATCTGGAATGGAAAAAAGATATCCACATGAATTATCTGGAGGTCAACAACAACGTATTGCTTTAGCAAGAGCATTAGCACCAAAACCAGCGCTTTTAATTTTAGACGAGCCTTTTAGTAATTTAGATGTTGTTATGCGAAATCAATTACGAAAGGATATTTTAAAAATTTTAAAAAAAACAATTACAACAGCTATTTTTGTAACGCATGATATTAAAGACGCTTTAGAGGTGTCAGATGAAATAATTGTTTTAAAAAACGGTATTGTTTTACAACAAGGAAAAACTATTGAAATTTTTAATAGCCCCGAAAGTAGTTATGTGAAATTATTGTTTGATAACATATAACATCTTTTTTATCTAAAAGATGTTATATGTTGTTTAATTAAATCATTTTTAATCACCGTCATTATCGGTAAAAGTGACGGTTACAGATAATGTGCTGGCAACATCTGTTTTAATTAATATCAATAATTGTTTTACTTGGTCATAAAGTGTTTTAACCAATTCTTTTTTTGTATTAATAGCTGTTTTTAATGGTGTAGTGTTAAATTGTAAAATTGTATTCTCAATTGTTTTTATTTGGTTTTTTATTTTAGTGTTTAATGTTTGGTTTTTGGTGATAGCGCTAACTAAATCATCAATACCGTTGTTATTACCAAAATAAAGGTTTTTAATACCATTTATGTTACTATTTACAAGGGATAAAGAATTATTACTCATTTGAGCTTGTAAAATATTAGGATCAGCAATAGTTGTTTTTTCAATACCAGCAGGTTGTCCTATTTTATAGCTTTTAATATCTTCTAATAAAGCATACATTTGATTAACAATTTGATTTACGCTGCCATTTATACCAGTAGCATTATTTTCAATAAATGTATTTCTAAATGTATTCCATTTAACATTAAATAGAGTAGCTTTTGATGTTAAGTTTAAAGAAACAGTATTTAAATATTGTTTGCGTCTGCTGTTCGAAAAATTATTGATTGTTTCAGTAATATTATCTTTAAAAAGTAAGTATTCAATGGTAGCTAAACCTCTTAAATTTGTAGAAATAGCATTTATATTACTTTCTGTAATTTCTTTATTAGACGAAATATAATCTTCAATTCCATTTTTGTTGGCTACCCAGCTATAAAAAGAAGTTTGAATGTACGAAGTTTTTATTTCACCAATATTTAAAACTTCAATTAAAGAATAGTTTTTTGCTGCTACTTTCCAATTATTTTTTGCAGTTAAAAGGTTGTTTTCATTAGGTGTATTTGTGAAGTTTTGAATTGAAGTATTTAAAAGATAAATACTTTCAATAAAACCATTTGTATAAGGGGTTTCAATATCGGATATAATATCAGCACGAAGTTTTTGAATATCAAAATCGGGTATAGTTTCTGTGTTACTATTACAAGTTATAAGTAATAGCGCTGTTATTGTTATTGCTATTTTTTTTATCATGTTATAATGAATTTATAAAGGCTAAAACAGCAGTTCTATCCTCTTTTATTAAGTTTATGTATTTTTCTTTAGAATTTTTAGCCTCACCACCATGCCATAAAATGGCCTCCTCAATATTACGCGCTCTACCATCATGTAACAAAAAAGTATGATTATTAACGTCATTAATTAACCCAATACCCCATAAAGGTTGTGTGCGCCATTCTTTACCTGTTGCTTTAAAATCAGGTCTGTTGTCAGCTAAGGCATCTCCCATATCATGTAGTAAAAAATCACTAAAAGGTCTTATAGTAATATTCTGTAGTGTTTTATTTGCAGGATAATTATTTGACGTTGTAAAAGTTTCAGTATGGCAACTGTTACACTTCATACTTTTAAAGAGTGATTTTCCCTTTAAAACAGTATCATTTTTATAGTTTCTTCTGATAGGGACAGAAAGAGATGAGGAGTAAATCATTATATCATGTAAAGCATCATCTGTTACTTCAGGAGCACCACCATTAGGGGCGTCTTTACAATCTTGTTGAGGGGATGGGCAATTTTGGTTAGGAAATAAAGAAGTAGTTAGCCCCATATCGCCACTAAAAGCCCCAGCTACTTGTTGTTTTAAGTTTGGTTGATTTGCTTTCCATCCAAAACGACCCAAAACTGTTTGTTGTTTTACAACATCCCAAACATAATTTGCTTTTCCTGAAATACCATCATTGTTACTATCAAATTCATCAGCATTTAATAAAATGTCAGCATTAGCTATTGCATCAACAAGTCCTAGGCCAATAACTTGTTGCCCCACTCTTGGCGATGTTAATACATTTTGTAATGATCCAAATTGTTCATTACTAATAGTGTAAATAGGTTTTCTTAGTTCATAGGTATTTCCATCAGCAAAAGCTCCTTTAATGGTTTCAAAACTTACAGACACTTTTGCTTCATTTGGCACGCCTAAATTACTATGTTCTTGTATTTGATCTCCATAGCCAGCGACGGTATTAACACCACCATGTATATCTGTACCAGGATTACTTATTCTCATTAAAAATCCTGCTGAAAAATTTTGATTTTCATCTAAAGGTTTACCTCTACCGTCTTTGTTATGGCAAGCACTACAAGCTCTAGCATTAAAAGTAGGGCCTAAGCCGTCTCTAGCAGTAGTTGAAGCTGGTGAACTAACCCAATTTTGACGGAATAATGAATTTCCAACAAAAAACAAACGCCTGTCTAGTTCTTTTAAACCAGGAACAGGTTGATCAAAAGCATTTACCCCAAGTATTGTAGTTGTTAATTTTCCGGCAGACAGTTCTTCATTTGTTTCGTAACTAGGTATTAAGGTATACGTTTCTTTTTTATTACAAGAAAAAAATAAAAGAATTGTTAGAGAATAAAAAAGAGTTTTATTCATTTATATAGTTTTATAATTTATACAAAAACCAAACCACCTAATTAAATAGATAGTTTGGTTGATATTTTATTTATAATAAAGTTTTATACTTCAGAATCTATATTCTTACCAGTAATCGTTTTTCCAGCTTGTGCTAATTCAATACCTTGTTTTTCTAAAGAAGTTACAGCACTCATTACAGGTTTGTTATTATTATCAATAGTTTCACCTATTATTTGATAATCAAAAAATTGATTGTTAGCAATAACTTTAACCTTAGTCATAACAGTAGCTGCAGTAGTTTTTAAACTTACAGCTTCGGTAGTATTAACTAAAGTTAAAACATCTAATAGTGATGTACCCGAAATAACACTACCATCAACTTTTGTGTAACTACCATTAATAATATTATTGATAGATTTAGCGTTTAAGTAAATATCATTATGTGTATTGTCAGAGAAACAAGAATGTTCATCTTCTTGATCCTGATTTTTTACAGCAACTAACATTCTTTCACCAGCAAGTTCACCATTACTTAATTTAGCAGCACCAGTTAAAATTTTATCAATGGCATCATTTTTAGAAAGACTTAAAAATTCATTTCTATAAGCAGCACCGTTTTTCCAATTATTAGTTACAGTTTGCAAATCATCTACTAAAATTTCGACAGCCAATTGTAAATACTGTTTTCTTCTGCTAGCATTTGTAGCAGTAGTATAATCTGTGTACATACGTTGTCCAGCTTTTTTTTCAGCAGGGGCAGTAGTGTCTTGTCCCCATAATAAAAATTCGATAGCATGATAGCCCATGGTTACATTTGATTCATTTTCACCATATCCCGATAAATTTTTTAAAACATCTTTAGTTAAAGTTGGGTATTTATCTGTATTATTAACTAAGTTTTGTCTAGTGTCTGAAACCTCTTGACCTCCAGTACCATCAGCTACATAATCAATTAATGCCTCATCTAAAGGCCAAGCATTTAAATTTCCTTCAATTTCACCAAAAGCTACTCCATCAATAGGGCCGTCATAAAAACGGTACACTTCGGTTTGTCCATAGGGCTCACGTGAAGCTAACCAAGCATCTTTTGCAGCTTGAAATTTATTTGCATCTGGAGCAGCTACAAAAGCATCAATTGCAGTTTTTAACTCTTTCGTTTTTGCTAAAGCATCATTATAGTTTGCGGCTACAATATTTACATAATTAGTTACAAATTTAGTTTTTGCAGCTGTTATTTCAGTTTCAGGATTAATATCTGTGTTGTTGTCTGAGCAACCAATAAAGACCGAAGATGTTATCAATAATGATAAACCTAATATTTTTTTCATTTTAATTTATTTAGATTAATTTTAAATAGTTTTGCAAATTTATATTAGTTTTGAAACTATGCAAGTTTTATTTAGATTAATTTTAAATAAAAAACACCTTAACTTTAAATTAAAATATGATTTGAATTATTTATAGTATATTTGCACGTAATTAATTAACAACACACAAAATTAATTGCACATGCAAGCTCACCAATCAAAAATTGTAGGCGAAGGTTTAACGTATGATGACGTTTTATTAGTACCAGCTTATTCTGAAGTACTTCCAAGAGAAGTTTCTATTCAAACAAAATTTACCAAAAATATAACAATCAATGTTCCTATTGTATCAGCAGCAATGGATACAGTTACCGAATCTGCAATGGCAATAGCAATGGCTAGAGAGGGAGGAATTGGTGTTTTACATAAAAATATGACCATTGAGCAACAAGCTCAAGAAGTTCGTAAAGTAAAACGTGCAGAGAGCGGTATGATTATCGATCCCGTAACTTTACCATTAACAGCAATAGTATTAGACGCTAAAATGTTAATGAAGGAACATAGTATTGGTGGTATTCCGATTGTTGATGAAAAAGGTACCTTAGTAGGAATTGTTACCAATCGTGATTTACGTTTTGAAAAAAATAACGAACGCCCAATTATTGAAGTAATGACAGCTGATAATTTAGTTACAGTTGCAGAAGGTACTTCATTAAAAGATGCTGAGGTAATTTTGCAACAAAACAAAATAGAAAAGTTACCTGTTGTTAATAATGATGATAAGCTAGTAGGTTTAATTACTTTTAGAGATATAACAAAGTTAACACAAAAGCCAACCGCTAATAAAGATACTTACGGACGTTTACGTGTTGCAGCAGCATTAGGAGTAACAGCTGATGCTGTTGATAGAGCAGCAGCTTTAGTAAATGCAGGCGTAGATGCAGTAATTATTGATACAGCACATGGGCACACAAAAGGTGTAGTTGCGGTTTTGAAAAATGTTAAAGAAAAGTTTCCTAAATTAGATGTAATTGTAGGTAATATAGCAACACCAGAAGCAGCAAAATATTTAGTAGAAGCTGGAGCAGATGCTGTAAAAGTTGGTATCGGACCAGGTTCAATTTGTACAACTCGTGTAGTTGCAGGTGTAGGTTTTCCTCAGTTTTCAGCAGTATTAGAGGTTGCTGCAGCTATTAAAGGATCTGGTGTTCCGGTTATTGCTGATGGAGGAATCCGTTATACAGGTGATATTCCTAAAGCAATTGCCGCAGGAGCTGATTGTGTAATGTTAGGTTCATTGCTAGCAGGAACAAAAGAAAGTCCAGGAGAAACAATTATTTTCGAAGGAAGAAAGTTTAAATCATATAGAGGAATGGGATCTGTTGAAGCAATGAAACAAGGTTCTAAAGATCGTTATTTTCAAGATGTTGAAGATGATATCAAAAAATTAGTGCCAGAAGGTATTGTAGGTCGTGTACCTTATAAAGGTGAGTTAGTAGAAAGTATTCATCAATTTGTAGGAGGTTTACGTGCAGGTATGGGATATTGTGGGGCTAAAGATGTTGAAACACTTAAAAATACAGGTAAATTTGTACGAATTACTGCAAGCGGAATTAACGAAAGTCATCCGCATGATGTTGCAATTACTAAAGAAGCACCAAATTATAGTAGAAGATAATTTACTGATAAACATTATATTTGAAACTCTGTTAATAACTAAATTAACAGAGTTTTTTATTTTTACATAGTAAATACTATTTTAGCTGAGACTTCAATTTCCTTAAACTTTATGGCTCAAGAAACAAAATATACCGAAGATAATATACGCTCGCTCGATTGGAAAGAACATATTCGAATGCGTCCAGGAATGTATATTGGAAAGTTAGGAGATGGTACCTCACCAGATGATGGAATTTATATTTTGGTAAAAGAGGTTTTAGATAACTCTATTGACGAATTTGTAATGGGTACAGGAAAAACGATTGAGGTTTCTGTGCAAGGCGAAAAAGTAATTGTAAGAGATTATGGTCGTGGTATTCCGTTAGGTAAAGTAGTAGATGTTGTATCTAAAATGAATACAGGTGGTAAGTATGATTCTCGTGCCTTTAAAAAATCGGTAGGATTAAACGGGGTAGGAACAAAAGCAGTAAACGCTTTGTCTACTTTTTTTAGAGTAGAGTCTACTCGTGATGGAAAATCAGCATCTGCAGAATTTGAAAAAGGTGAGTTAGTTAATCAAGATTTACTAGAAGAAACTTCGCGAAGAAGAGGAACCAAAGTTACCTTTATTGCCGATAACTCAATCTTTAAAAATTATAAATACCGTCCTGAATATATTATTCGATTATTAAAGAATTATGTATACTTAAATCCGGGGTTGACAATTGTTTTTAATGGCGAAAAATTTCACTCTAAAAACGGGTTAAAAGATTTATTAGAAGATAACAATAATCAAGATGATATGTTGTATCCAATAATACATTTACGAGGAGATGATATTGAAGTTGCCATTACACATAGTAAAACACAATATTCAGAGGAATATCATTCGTTTGTAAACGGGCAACACACTACGCAAGGAGGTACACATCAAGCAGCATTTAGAGAAGCAATAGTTAAAACCATCCGTGAGTTTTATGGTAAAAACTTTGATGCTTCTGACGTTCGTAAATCAATAATTTCGGCAATTGCAATTAAAGTAATGGAACCCGTTTTTGAAAGTCAAACAAAAACAAAGTTAGGTTCTACCGAAATGGGAGGTGATTTACCAACAGTTCGTACTTATATTAACGATTTTATAAAAACAAAACTTGATAATTTTTTACACAAAAATGTAGAGATTGCTGATAAACTTCAGAAAAAAATAATTCAAGCAGAAAAAGAAAGAAAAGAACTTTCGGGTATTCGAAAACTTGCAAAAGACAGAGCCAAAAAAGCAAGTTTGCACAATAAAAAATTACGTGATTGTCGCATTCATTTAGGCGATATTAAAAAAGAAAATCATTTAGATACTACGTTGTTTATTACCGAGGGGGATTCGGCTTCGGGTTCTATTACAAAATCACGAAACGTAAACACGCAAGCAGTTTTTAGCTTAAAAGGAAAGCCGCTAAATTCTTACGGGCTGAGTAAAAAAATTGTATACGAAAACGAAGAGTTTAATTTATTACAAGCCGCTTTAAATATTGAAGACGGATTAGAAGATTTGCGGTATAATAATATTGTAATAGCTACCGATGCCGATGTAGATGGTATGCATATTCGTTTATTATTAATTACTTTCTTTTTACAGTTTTTTCCTGAAGTAATAAAAGAAAGGCATTTGTATATTTTAGAAACGCCGTTATTTAGAGTTCGAAATAAAAAAGAAACGATATACTGTTATTCTGAAGATGAAAAACGAGCAGCGATTGATAAGTTAAGAGGAAAACCAGAAATAACGCGATTTAAAGGATTGGGTGAGATTTCGCCAAATGAGTTTGTGCATTTCATTGGTGATGATATTCGTTTAGATCCTGTAATGTTAGATAAAGAAATGTCGATAGAGCAAATGCTAGAATTTTATATGGGGAAAAATACCCCTGATAGACAAAAATTTATCATTGAAAATTTAAAAGTAGAGTTAGATGCAATTGAAGAAGTGTAAAAAGAACGTTTTAGTTATCTAAAAAAGAAAATGAATAAAGAACGAAGAGTAAGAATATACTTAATAATAGCTTTTACAATCTTTTTTATTAATTTATTAAATGTTGATGTAGCTAATTTAAGCTGGGAAAGTAATAGTAAACATTATATAAATATGCTAGTAGCGGCATTAGTTTTTACGACCATTTTTATCCTTAATAAAAAAAACAATAACTCTTAAAAGAATCCCCACTGTTAAATGAGTGAAGAAAATAATAATTACGAACACGACGAAGAATTAAATCAACCAATTGAAAATACAGAAACGATAACCAAAGTTACCGGAATGTATAAAGAATGGTTTTTAGATTACGCTTCGTATGTAATTTTAGAAAGAGCTGTTCCGTCGTTAGAAGACGGTTTAAAACCGGTACAACGTAGAATAATGCATTCTATGAAAGACCTTGATGATGGGCGTTACAATAAAGTAGCTAATATTGTAGGGCATACCATGCAGTACCACCCGCATGGAGATGCTTCTATTGCCGATGCGATGGTGCAAATTGGTCAGAAAGAATTACTGATTGATATGCAAGGTAACTGGGGAAATATCTTAACAGGAGATAGGGCGGCAGCATCAAGATATATTGAAGCACGTTTATCAAAATTTGCCTTAGATGTTGTTTTTAATCCAAAAACCACCGAATGGAAACAATCGTATGATGGTAGAAGAAAAGAACCGATAGATTTACCCGTAAAATTTCCTTTATTACTAGCACAAGGGGCAGAGGGAATTGCAGTAGGTTTATCAACCAAAATATTACCGCACAATTTTAATGAATTAATTGATGCTTCTATAAAATATTTAAAAGGAAGAAGCTTTACCATAGTCCCTGATTTTTTAACAGGCGGAATTGCAGATTTTACCAATTATAATGATGGTAAACGAGGAGGGAAGGTTCGAGTGCGTGCAAAAATATCTCAATTAGATAAAAAAACATTAGTCATTACCGAGGTGCCGTTTGGTACTACAACTTCGTCATTAATAGATAGTATTTTAAAAGCAAATGATAAAGGTAAAATCCGTATTAAAAAAATAGAAGACAATACGGCTGCAAATGTTGAAATTTTAGTGCATTTACCACCAAATGTATCGCCAGATAAAACAATTGATGCTTTATATGCATTTACAAATTGTGAAAATTCTATTTCGCCTTTATGCTGTACAATTCAAAATAACACGCCTGTTTTTTTAGGAGTATCAGAATTGTTAAAACACTCAACCGATTTAACAGTTAATTTATTAAAAAGAGAACTTGAAATTCAATTAAATGAATTACAAGAACAATGGCATTTTGCATCATTAGAGCGAATTTTTATTGAGAATAGAATTTATCGTGATATTGAAGAGGTTGATACTTGGCAAGGTGTTATCGAAGCAATTGATGCAGGTTTACAACCACATATAAAACATTTAAAACGTGCCATTACTGAAGAAGATATTGTTCGATTAACAGAAATTAGAATAAAAAAAATATCAAAGTTTGATATTGATAAAGCAAAGCAGTTTATTGAAAGCTTAGAAGATAAAATAGCAGTAGTTAAAAATCATTTAGCTAATTTAATCGAATTTGCAATCGATTATTTTAAAGACTTAAAAACGAAATACGGGAAGGGAAAAGAACGTAAAACTGAAATTAGAATATTTGATGATATTGTAGCTACAAAAGTAGTAATGCGTAATACCAAACTGTATGTAAACAGAGAAGAAGGGTTTATAGGGACTTCACTAAAAAAAGACGAATATGTTACCGATTGTGCAGATATTGATGATGTAATTGTTTTTAGAGATAATGGATCAATGATGGTTACCAAAGTAGCCTCTAAAACCTTTGTAGGTAAAGGAATTATTCATTTAGCTATTTTTAAGAAAAAAGATAAACGTACCGTTTTTAATATGATTTATATAGATGGGGCTAAAGGACCATCGTATATGAAGCGATTTAATGTTACCTCGGTTACTAGAGATAAAGAATACCTGTTAGCAAATAACAATCCAAAATCAAAAGTATTATATTTCACAGCAAACCCTAATGGAGAAGCTGAGGTTGTAACTGTAAATTTACGAGCAGTTGGAAGTGTAAAAAAACTAAAATGGGATATTGATTTTGCAGATTTATCTGTAAAAGGTCGTAGTGTACGAGGTAATTTAGTTAGCAAATACAGTGTAAAAAAAATAGATTTTAAAGAAGCAGGAGTATCAACATTAAAACCACGTAAAATTTGGTTTGATGATGCCGTACAGCGTTTAAATGTTGATGGTAGAGGTGAATTACTTGGCGAGTTTAAAGCAGAAGATAAAATTTTAATAGCTACACAATCAGGTAAAATTAAAGCAGTATCTCCAGACTTATCAATGCATTTTGATAATGATATGATTGTGTTGGAAAAATGGAAACCTAAAAAACCGATTTCAGCAATTTATTTTGATGGAGAAAAAGAACGTTACTATGTAAAGCGTTTTTTAATTGAAACAGTTGATAAAGAAGAAATTTTTGTTTCTGAAAGTGAAAAATCGAAATTAGAAATCATAGCTACTGATTACAGGCCAATGGCTGAGGTTATCTTTTCAAAGCGTAGTTTGGATAAGTTAACAGTAAACTTTGAAGATTTTATCGCTATAAAAGGTATTAAAGCACAAGGTAACCAGTTAACTACAGATAAAATTCGAACGGTGAATTTATTAGATTCTTTACCTTACGATGAGCTTGAAAAAGAAAAGGTTGAAGAAATTGAAGTAAAAGAAGAAGAGGAGATTGTAGAAAATAGTTTACCGCTTGATATTGAAGTAGTGTCTCAAAAAGAGTTTATAAACTCAAAAGAAGATAAAGCAAAAAAAGCTTTAGCAAGAGCACTTCAGAAAAAGAAGCAAGCGAAAGAAGATGATAGTCAAGAAAGCTTATTTTAAATGAAAATAATAGGCTGTAAATATTTATTACAAGCAGTAAACCCTAACATCTTGGTTTAAGAAGTTTGTTAATTTTTTAGATTTTTATGTGAAAACTATTCATACAACAAAAGCATTTAAATTATCAATATAAATGAAAGATTTATTTAAATATCAACTAAACTTAAACTCTGTATTTGGCATTTTAGCCTATATATTAGTGATCGTGTTTGTTGCATGGCTTCTTTCTAGAGTTATAAGATACATTATAGTTCAAATTATCAAACGAAGAAAAATAGATCGTTATGGTAAAACAAGTATTTTGTTTTTACGAAATTCGGTAAAATTCTTTCTAGGGTTATTTGGTATTATATACATTATTATGACAGTGCCAGCTTTTAGAAGTCAAGCAGCCTTAATTTTTTCAGGAGCCGGTATTTTAGCAGCCATTATAGGTTTTGCAGCACAAGCAGCTTTATCTAATTTAATAGCAGGAGCATTCATTGTTATTTTTCGTCCGTTCCGAGTAGGAGATTATATTAAATTAGATGATACACGTGTAGGTATAGTTGAAGATATTACTTTGCGACATACAGTAATTAATAATTTTGAAAACAAACGTTTAATTATTCCTAATTCTGTAATCAGTACTGATTCGGTATTAAATCATACTATTGAAGATTCGCATGTTTTAAGTTTTAATAATTTTAAATTAGGCCTAAAGGCGGATATTGATTTAGCACGACAAATTATACAAGAAGAAGCAATAAAACTACCTACCGTAATCGATTTTAGAACACCAGAGCAAGTAATGGCAGATGCACAACAGGTAGATGTTCGTGTAATTGATGTTGCTACCGATCATATACATATGCGTGCATACGTATGGTTAAATGAACCTTTTCAAGAATTTAAAACTAAATGTGCTTTAAAAGAAGCTGTACACAAGCGTTTTTTAGCTGAAGGCGTAGCATTACCAATTCCTATATATAAAGTGGTAAAAGTGTAAGATTGTTTTTAAGGTTATTTTTTAAATAAAAAACCAAAACCTATTCTACTTAAAAACTTTTTTTCAAAAGCCCAAAAGAATTTAAATTGCCCAAATAACCAGCCAACTATAGGTAAGGTTGTTTGGTAAATAGGAAAAATAAGTAAAATACGCAGTGGCCAGTATATCCAAGGAGAAGTGGTTTCGAGCGAAAGTCCAAAAAAGGCAGTAATTGGTTTTGCAACCCAAGAAGCAAACGATCCGTTAATTGAAAAAACAATTAATACTGCAATTACATCCCAAGTAGTTTCTAAACCCCAACGTTGTTTTAATTTTTCCATGGGCGCAAAAGTAATTAAAAGAAAAAAGGCAAACAAATGTTTACCCTTTTTGATATTGTAGAAAAGTAAGATTTATTTTTTTCCAAAAACACTACCTAATAAACCACCAAGTAATCCACCGCCAGATTTTTGCTGACTTGCGCCACCTAAAACCATACCAGCCACATCATCAACAATACTTCCGTCACCATCAGCATCTAAAATTTGTTCTAAAAAACTTTGTTCTTTGTCAGTCGAATTTCCTCCAAGTAAACCACCTAATAAACCACCTAAATCACTAGAGTTATTTACATTTTCTTGTCGTGATTGTTTACCTAAAACTCCCATTAAAATAGGGGCAGCAGTTTTTAAAATATTTGCAACAGCTCCAGCATCCATACCAGATTTTTGACCAATAACTTGCTCAACACCCTGTTGTTTACTTCCTAAAACATGTTTTAATATATTGCCACCATCTTGTAAAACATCAGCATTTACACCACCATCAAATAAATCACCTAAATTATCTAAAATATCACCATCATGTTTGTTTAAAGCACCCATTAAACCTTCGGCACCTTGTGGTGAAGCTGAATTACGTTGCATTGCTTTCATTAAAACAGGCAAAGCCATGGTTAAAACACTACTTGTTTTATTAGTATCTTGTCCGGTTGATCCTGCTACTCCAGATATGATTGATTTACCTAAATCACTGTTTAATAAGTCTAAAATTCCTGCCATTGTGTTGTGTTGTTATAATTTATAATTAGTTTTCAATAATTAAGACACAAGTTACGAATTAAACGTCACATTTTTTTAAATATTTATTTTACCTTACAGCCTTTAAAAATTAAATCAATTAAATGAGAAAATTAGCGTTACACTGGCAAATTTTAATAGGAATGATTCTGGGAATATTATTCGGAATAGGAATGACTTTTACAGAGGGAGGAGCAGATTTTGTAGGAAATTGGATAAAACCATTAGGTACCATTTTTGTAAAATTATTAAAATTAATCGCTGTACCTTTAATTATTGCCTCATTGGTAAAGGGAATATCAGATTTAAAAGATATTTCTAAATTTAAAAATATGGGGTTAAAAACAATCATTATATATATAGGTACTACTGTAATTGCTATAACAATAGGTTTAGCTTTGGTAAATGTTGTGGAGCCTGGTAATGGAATATCAGAAGAAACAATTACTAAATTAACAGAAACATATGCTAATAGTGGTGGAGTACAATCTAAAATAGCAGAAGCAAATAAGCAACAGTCAAGTGGAAAATTACAATTTTTGGTTGATATGGTGCCTGATAATGCTATAAAGGCAATGGGAAGTAACAAATCGATGTTACAAGTTATTTTCTTTACTATTTTTTTAGGAATATCAATGTTGTTGGTAGGTGAAAAACGAGCGAAACCGTTAAAAAAGTTTTTTGATTCTTTAAACGAAGTAGTTTTAAAAATGGTAGATTTAATTATGTTATCAGCACCTTATGCGGTTTTTGCTTTGCTTGCAAGCGTGGTGGTGTCATCAAATGATCCAGATTTATTATTAGCTTTACTAAAATATGCATTAACCGTTGTAGGAGGGTTAATACTTTTAGTAGGTTTTTATATGCTTTTGGTAAGTATTTATACAAAGAAAAATCCATTATGGTTTTTAAAACAAATAAGTCCAGCACAATTATTAGCATTTTCAACAAGTTCAAGTGCAGCAACTTTACCTGTAACTATGGAGCGAGTTGAGGAGCATGTAGGGGTTGATAAAGAAGTATCAAGTTTTGTATTACCAGTAGGTGCTACCATTAATATGGATGGTACAAGTTTATATCAAGCAGTAGCAGCGGTTTTTATAGCACAAGCATTAAGTTTCGATTTATCTTTTGCAGATCAATTAACAATTATAGTAACAGCATTATTAGCATCAATAGGTTCGGCAGCAGTGCCAGGAGCAGGCATGGTAATGTTAGTAATTGTATTAGAATCGGTAGGTTTTCCTGCGGATAAATTAGCTATAGGGTTGGCTTTAATTTTTGCGGTTGATAGACCACTAGATATGTGTAGAACGGTTATTAACGTAACTGGTGATGCTACGGTAGCTACGTTGGTAGCAAAATCGGTAGATAAATTGCACGAACCAAAACCAAAAAATTGGGATGATAATTACGATAAAGTGAAATAAAAAAATTAAAATATAATAAGTGTAAAAGCATCAATGAAATAATTTTTTATTGATGCTTTTTGATTTAAAGAAATATGATTATAAATGAAAATAGAAAATATTTTTAACGATTTAAAAAAAGACTTACAATCTATAAATAAAAAAGCGAATGAGAGATTATTAAAAGAAGAGCAAGTAAGGTCAAGTATATTCTGTTCTTTAAAAAATCAAGGGTATAGCGTAGCTGCTGAAAGAAATTTTAATAAAAGTTCTGAAAAAGAATGTGATTTGGTTTTTTGGAAAGGTTCAGGGGTAGAATCATGGATGGAAATAAAAACAAGTTGGTATTCATTGCTTAAAGAAGATGTAAGACGATTAGATAAAAGAGGAAATGATACCTGGAATAATAAGCCTAGAGAACAATATGAAAGTTGGAAAAGAGATATTAAAAAATTACAAAATATAGAAAATACTAAACACCCAAAGTATTTCGTTCTTGTTGAACAGTGTAATCAAGATTCACTTTTTGAAGAATTATATACAAAAAATAAATATAATATTAAAGAGGATTTTGAAAGTGTAAAATGTGAAAAAATAGAATTTGAATTGAGGTGGAATAAAGCTCCTGTTGATAAGTGTGTTGTTAGGGTGTTTGATTTAAAAATATAAAATAAATGAATCTTAAAGTTAAAAAACCAATCGTTACTGTAACATGGTTATACAACAATAAAGAAAAAGAAAATTTAATAATTTTAGATGCTAGTATACTAAAAGTAGGAACGGCACAAAAGAAAGAGGAGTCAAAAAAAACAATTCCAAATTCTACTTTTTTCGATTTAAAAAACGTGTTTTTAAATAAAGATGGGCAATTCCCAAATACTATTCCAACACAAAACCATTTTGAAGAAGAAGTTCGAAAATTAGGAATTAACAAAGATAGTTGTGTTGTGGTTTATGATGATTTAGGCGTGTATTCTTCACCTAGAGCATGGTGGTTATTTAAATTATTCGGGTTTAAAAATGTAGCTGTTTTAAATGGTGGTTTACCTGCTTGGGTCAAAAACAATTATCCAATAGAGTTTTTATCATTAAAAGAATCTCAACAAGGAAGTTTTACAGCTATTTTTCAAAAAGAATTACTTTGTAAAACGGATAATGTTTTGTTGGCGTCTAATAATAAACAGATGATTTTAGATGCTCGATCTAAAGAAAGATTTTATGCAACAGTTCCGGAGCCTAGAAAAGATTTAAGAGGTGGACATATTCCGAACTCTAAAAGTTTGCCTTATACTGAACTACAGGTTGATGGTAAAATGAAATCTAAAGAAGAGTTACAAAAAGTTTTTTCAATATTAAATCCACATAATAGGAAAGTCATTTTTTCTTGTGGATCAGGAATTACTGCATGTATCTTAGCTTTAGCTAATGAAATTATTGGAAATACTAATTATAGTGTTTACGATGGTTCTTGGACAGAATGGGCAAGTACTTTAGAGCTTCCTGTTGAAAAATAAATTAACGTATGATTCAAAAAAAAGCCACTATTTAATAGCGACTTTTTAATTATATTAATTTTCTTACCTCTTGTTTTAAGTAAATAATAGAGGTTTGTGTAGGGTTTTCATTTTGAGAATAATCTATCAAAACATTTTCGCGTAATTTTTTTGCAGAATCAGAGGTGTCGGCAGTACTACGTAATTTGGCTATTATTGATAATTTGGCAGCTAATATAGCTTTCCAACTATCCTCCGATACGTATAATTGTTGTACCATATTATGCTCGTATTCTTGTTCGATATTAGCAATTAATAATTGTAAATAACTATTTACATCATCACCAATAGGGTTTACTCTAATTAGTAGTTTAGTTGGGTTTATTCGTTCGCAAAATAAAAGTAAGCGTTCATAAGCCTGTAATTTAATAGGTAAGCTTTCACGCTTTTTATCAACTAAAGCATTAAACTTTTTTTCATTATTATCTTGCTTAATAAATGCGCCTAATATAAAATAAGCTACAAATCCTGTTACTAATGCGGGTAACGCGTATGCTAATCCTTCAATAATTTTATCTTCCATAATGCGAATATACAAGTCCTGTTAAAATAGCCAATCCAAAACTTAATAAAGTTCCAATTAAAATGTATTCAGTTAATTTTCTGTCTTTAGCCAAGGTTAAATCTCCAAAACGAAAAACAGATTTGGCTGCGAGTAAAAATCCTACTCCAGCCCATTGCCCAATAATTACAAATATAAAAATTAATAAACGTTCTAAAATACCAATATAATTACCTGCTTTTGATAGTGATTCATTTTCTTTTTTATCATTTTTTTCAGGATTCCATTGCGATATTATTGTTCTTATAATTATTGAGGACACAAAACTCACAAAAAGTAAGCTAGCTACAAGTAAAAGTTTTTTTTCAGAAAAGTAGAAAGTAACATCAAATTTAATGGGTTTATACCAAAATGTTACCAATAATAACATTAAAATATGTAAAAATTGATCTAAGAAAAATAACCATCTCTTATTTTTTTTATTTTGTAAATATAACTTTCCTAAATCAATACCATAATGTGTTACAACTATAAATAAGATACCCAAAGTGTATTTAAAATTAAAAACTAAAACAAGTAATAGGAGTAATAAATGAATTGATATGTGAAGGTATAACTTTTTTGATTTGATTTTTTTCTTCTCCTTGTTTTTAACCCATTTTTCTGATTGAAAAATGAAATCACCTAAAAAATGTGCAATTAAAAATTTTAAAAATAAGATCATAACAGTGAGGTTTTTTCTTTAATTTGTTTTCGATATCTTTTTTCTAATTTGCTTATAGCATCATATCCAGCTCTTTTTTGACGTTCACTAACACGACCTTGTGTAATTCCTAATTTATCGGCAATTTCATTTTGAGTAAGCGTAGGGTTTTCTAAAGATATTTGAAAAACTTCAGCTGAGTTTTTTGTCCAGTTATTCATTGTTAAAAGCGCTAATTCTAAAGCTAAATTAAATTCATCATCAAGTTCTGTCCAAGGAGATTTTATAGCAATCAATTGTTTTTTTACTAAACCTTCAAAAACTTTTCCAGAGTTAATAAACGCTTCTCCATTAGCTTCTGTAATGTTTTTAGAGTTGTTAATTCCTTTACCAATACCAACTCCAATTCTAACATCTATATTTTCAATTTGTTTTAAATAAGATTTTATTAAAAAAGCAGCAAAAAAAGCCTCTTCAATAGCAATTTTTAATTGAAAACTGTCACCTCTAAAAATATCCCAGTCATTAGGCTGTTTCCCGAATTTTATAAGCGTTTTTTTTAAAGCAGCAAGCCAAGTAAAGTCGGATGCTTTCCTCGAATTTACAATATCACCTGTTATTATACTAATCATAAAAAAATATTAGAAGTTTTAAAATTACTTAAATTTTTATATATAAACAAATTTATCTGCTTTAAAGCAGATATTTGTACTTATCTGTCTATTGGCAGATATTTATATTTATCTGTCAATAGGCAGATAAAAAAAAGTAAATAAAAAGTAGCTAACATTCTTTAAAAAACCTAAAAGAATGGTTAAATTTCCATTTTAAAAATTCTTTCAAACTATTTCTATTGAATACTTATTTACAGCAACTTAACGAACCCCAAAGAGCCGCCGTTTTACAAAAAGATGGACCAATGATAATTATTGCAGGTGCCGGATCGGGTAAAACAAGAGTTTTAACGTATCGTATTGCTCATTTAATGCAGCAAGGGGTAGATTCTTTTAACATATTATCACTAACCTTTACTAATAAAGCAGCACGCGAAATGAAAGAACGTATTGCTGGTGTAGTTGGGCATAGTGAAGCTAAAAATTTATGGATGGGAACTTTTCACTCGGTTTTTGCACGTATTTTACGTTCAGAAGCAGATCGTTTAGGGTATCCATCAAATTTTACAATTTATGACTCGCAAGATTCTGTTCGCTTGATAACAGCCATTATCAAAGAAATGAATTTAGATAAAGACCGTTACAAACCTAAGCAGATTTTGAGTAGAATCTCATCATTTAAAAATAGTTTAATAACGGTAAGAGCGTATTTTAATAATTCTGATTTACAACAAGCAGATTTAGAAGCCAGTCGCCCAAAGGTAGGTGATATTTATAAAGCTTATGTAGAAAGATGCTTTAAATCTGGAGCCATGGATTTTGATGATTTATTGTTAAGAACCAATGAATTATTAACACGTTTTCCTGAAGTGCTGGCAAAATATCAAGATCGTTTTCGTTATATAATGGTTGATGAGTATCAAGATACCAATCACTCACAATATTTAATTGTAAGAGCTTTAGCAGATCGTTTTCAAAATATCTGTGTAGTAGGTGATGATTCGCAAAGTATTTATAGTTTTCGTGGCGCAAACATCAACAATATTTTAAATTTTCAAAAAGATTATCCAGATGTTAAAACCTTTAAGTTAGAACAAAATTACCGATCAACCAATAATATTGTTGAAGCTGCAAATAGTGTAATTGATAAAAATAAAACGAAGTTAGATAAAGAAGTTTGGACGGCAAATGACCCTGGAGAAAGTATAAAAATAATGCGTACAATTTCTGATGGAGAAGAAGGGCGTTTTGTAGCTCAATCTATTTGGGAAAACCAAATGAATCATCAGTTAACAAACGATTCATTTGCTATCTTATATCGTACCAATGCACAATCGAGAGCAATGGAAGATGCGTTGCGAAAAAAAGACATAAAATATAAAATTTACGGAGGTATTTCATTTTATCAACGCAAGGAAATAAAGGATTTGTTATCATATTTACGATTACTAATAAATCCGAATGATGAAGAAGCATTAAAACGAGTTATCAATTATCCAGCAAGAGGAATTGGAGCTACGACGATTGATAAATTAGCAATAGCAGCGAATCACTATAAAAAATCAATTTTTGATATTTTATTAAATTTAGATAAAGTTGATTTAAAAATAAACTCAGGAACAAAAACCAAACTGGCAAATTTTACTAGAATGATTCAACGTTTTCAAATTGAATCACAAAAAATGAATGCTTTTGAAGTTGCCGATTTAGTAGTAAAACAAACCCAATTAGTAAAAGATTTACAAAAAGACGGTACGCCAGAAGGAGTAAATAAAGTTGAAAATGTTCAAGAATTATTAAACGGAATAAAAGATTTTATTACCGATAAAATAGAAACAGGAGAAGATGCATCACTCCCTATTTTTTTAGAAGATGTAGCCTTGGCAACAGATTTTGATAGTGAAAAAGATGATACACCACGTGTTTCGTTAATGACAATTCACTTATCAAAAGGGTTAGAGTATCCGTATGTATATATTGTTGGTTTAGAAGAAAGCTTATTTCCATCGGCAATGAGTATGAACACACGTAGTGAGTTAGAAGAAGAACGACGTTTGTTTTACGTAGCCCTTACAAGAGCTGAAAAGGTAGCTTATTTAAGTTATGCGCAAACTCGTTACCGTTGGGGTAAATTAACAGATGGTGAACCAAGTAGATTTTTAGAAGAAATAGACGACAAATATGTCGAACATTTAGCACCTAAAGAGCCAAAAGGGTTGGCAAATAGATTTATTGATGCAAGTATTTTTGATGACGATTCTCCTAAAAAAATACGCTTTCAAAAACCAATTCAAAAAAAACGAAAAGAGTTTTTAGCTAAAAAAGAAAAACCAAGTATGGTACCTCCTAAAAGTAAAATGAAAAAGGTGTCAGACGTAAATCCGAAAATGAGTTTATTTGAAGGAGATATTGTTGTTGGTAACTTTGTAGAACATAATCGCTTTGGTACAGGAGAAGTAATAGGTTTAGAAGGAAAAGGCCCAAACAAAAAAGCCGAAATTAAATTTGGTACAGTAGGTAAAAAGAAATTATTATTACAATTCGCAAAACTAAAGGTAATCGGATAGCTAATTAATCCATAATAATTACCTATTTTGCATATAAATACAGAGAAATGACGTTTGATTTAGAGTATAATTCAGAAAGAGATCACTTAATAATTCCAGAATATGGAAGACATATACAAAAACTAGTAAATCATTGTATTGCTTTAGAAACTAAAGAAGAACGAAATACAATGGCAAAAGCAATTATTGATGTAATGGGTAATTTACAGCCTCATTTACGAGATGTGCCAGACTTTAAACACAAACTTTGGGATCAGTTACATATCATAGCCGATTTTAAATTAGATGTAGATTCACCTTATGAAAACCCATCAAAAGAAGAATTAACGGAGAAGCCAGCAAAAATGGACTATCCAAAATCAGCATCGAGATATCGTTATTATGGTAACAATATTCAAACCATGATAAATATCGCACTAACTTGGGAAGAAGGAGATAAAAGAGAAGCTTTAGTATTTACTATTGCTAATCACATGAAAAAATGCTATTTAAATTGGAATAAAGATACCGTTGATGATGCTGTTATTTTTAAGCATTTATATGATTTATCAGAGAAGAAAATAGATTTAAGAGAATCTACCGAAAAATTATCAGAAAGTAAAAATTTACTTAGAAAACGAAGTAGCCAACAAGGAAAAGCAAACCATAAAAACGCTTCAAAAGGAAAATCTAATTATAGTAATAATAAACATAGAAAAAAATAATGGCATCATTTAAAATTGAAGGAGGTCACAAACTTAGCGGAGTAATAACACCTCAAGGAGCAAAAAATGAAGCACTACAAATTATATGTGCCGTATTATTAACTCCAAAAAAAGTAATAATTAATAATATTCCAGATATTATTGATGTAAATAAACTAATATTTATTTTAGGAGAGTTAGGTGTTAAAATAGAAAAGTTAGGAACAAATTCATATAGTTTTCAAGCTAATGAAATTAATTTAAAATATTTAGAATCTGCCGAATTTAAAAGAGATGGAAGCTCACTAAGAGGTTCAATTATGATAGTTGGTCCGTTATTAGCACGTTTTGGTAAAGGATATATTCCACGTCCAGGAGGTGATAAAATAGGACGTCGTCGTTTAGATACACATTTTGAAGGTTTCATTAACCTTGGAGCAAAATTTAGATATAATAAAGAAGAGTATTTTTATGGAGTAGAAGCTGAAAACGGTTTAACAGGTACCGATATGCTTTTAGATGAAGCTTCGGTAACTGGTACAGCCAATATTATTATGGCAGCTGTTTTAGCAAAAGGAACTACTAAAATATACAATGCAGCTTGCGAACCTTACATTCAGCAATTATCTAAAATGTTGAACTCTATGGGCGCAAAAATATCTGGAGTTGGCTCAAACTTATTAACTATCGAAGGAGTAACTGAACTAGGAGGATGTGAGCATCGAGTTTTACCAGATATGATAGAAATTGGTAGTTGGATTGGTGTAGCAGCCATGACTCGTTCGGCATTAACAATAAAAGATGTTAGTTGGCAAAATTTAGGGCAAATACCAAGCGTGTTTCGTAAGTTAGGAATTAAATTAGAAAAAAAAGGAGACGACATATTTATTCCAGAACAAGAAAGTTATGAAATACAAAATTATATAGATGGGTCAGTGTTAACAGTAGCTGATGCTCCTTGGCCTGGTTTTACACCAGATTTATTAAGTATCGTTCTAGTAATCGCAACTCAAGCGAAGGGAACTGTATTAATACATCAAAAAATGTTTGAAAGTCGTTTGTTTTTTGTTGATAAATTAATTGATATGGGTGCAAAAGTTATTTTATGTGATCCGCATAGAGCAACAGTCATTGGACATAATTTCCAATCGATATTAAAGGCAACAAAAATGACTTCACCTGATATTCGTGCCGGAATTTCATTATTAATAGCAGCATTATCAGCCAAAGGAACTTCAATAATTAATAATATTGAACAAATTGATAGAGGTTACGAAAACATTGAAGCTCGTTTAAAATCTATCGGAGCAAAGATTGAAAGAATAGAAGATTAATAAAAACACAAAATAAATAAAAAAATCGTGTCATGTTGGCACGATTTTTTTATTGGCAATATTATTGATAAAAGTATGCTGAAGAATTTAAAGAAACGATTTACAATGAGTAAAGATCAATATACAAAAGAAGACGAGTTAAAAGATACTATTGATAATCTTGAAATTGATGAAAATCAAGAAGAGATTCAAGAAAATAAAGAGGTAGAAGCAAAAGAAGAAGAAAAATCAGTACCAACAACTGAAGAGTTGTTAGAGGCTGAAAAGAATAAATATTTACGCTTATTTGCAGAGTTTGAAAACTACAAAAAGCGTACTTCTAAAGAACGTATCGAGCTTTTTAAAACAGCAGGACAGGAAGTAATGACAGTTTTACTGCCAGTTTTAGATGATTTTGAACGCGCCTTGACACATATTGAAGATGATAAAGAAGCAGAAGAGTTACGTAAAGGAGTTTTATTAATCTATCAAAAAATGGTAAAAACTTTAGAGCAAAAAGGATTAACTGCAATTGAAGTAAAAGCAGGTGATGTTTTTGATGCAGAAGTACACCAAGCAATTACTCAAATTCCTGCACCATCTGATGATTTAAAAGGAAAAATTATCGATTGTGTAGAAAAAGGTTATAAGTTAGGAGATAAAATTATTCGTCACCCAAAAGTGGTGGTAGGACAGGCGTAAAAATAATAATTCCCAATTATCAATAATAAATCAATTGATAGTTGTCAATTACAATAAAATGACAAAACAAGATTATTACGAAGTATTAGGTATTTCAAAATCAGCATCACAATCTGAAATAAAAAAAGCATATCGTAAAATGGCGATAAAATATCATCCAGATAAAAATCCTGATGATAAAAATGCTGAAGAAAAATTTAAACTATGTGCTGAAGCTTACGAAGTACTTAGTGATGATAATAAAAAAGCACGCTATGATCAATATGGTCATGCAGCTTTTGATGGTCCACAAGGTGGTGGCGGTTTCGGTGGTGGCGGAATGAATATGGATGACATATTTAGTCAGTTCGGAGATATCTTTGGAGGCGGTGGCTTTGGTGGTTTTGGTGGTGGCGGTGGTCAGCGACAAGCCAGAGTTAAAGGATCTAATATGCGTATTCGTGTAAAACTTACTTTAGAAGAAATTGCAAATGGAGTAGAGAAGAAAGTTAAAGTTCGTAGAAAAGTTAAGGCAGACGGAGTAACCTATAAAACCTGTACAACTTGTAATGGTAGTGGGCAACAAATGCGTGTAACCAATACTATTTTAGGAAGAATGCAAACAGCAACTACTTGCGGTACTTGTCAAGGAGCAGGAGAAATACTTAATAGTAAACCAAACGGATCAGACGCTCAGGGTTTAATTGTAAAAGAAGAAACAGTTTCAATTAATATTCCAGAAGGAGTTACTGAAGGAGTACAATTAAAAGTAGGAGGTAAAGGAAATGAAGCCCCAGGTAAAAATTCTATTCCTGGAGATTTATTAGTGTTGATTGAAGAAGTACAGAATGAAACTTTAAAAAGAGAAGGAAGTAATATTCATTATGATTTATATATTAATTTTTCTGAAGCCGTATTAGGTGTTTCTAAAGAAGTAGCAACAGTAACTGGTAAGGTAAAAATTAAAATTGAAGCAGGTACACAATCAGGTAAAATTTTAAGATTAAAAGGAAAAGGATTACCAAGTATTGAGCGTTATGGAAAAGGAGATTTTTTAATCCATATAAACGTTTGGACACCGCAAGAATTGACAAAAGAACAGCGTAAATTTTTTGAAGCTATGCAAGAAGATGAAAATTTTAGTCCCAATCCTCAAACATCTGACAAGTCATTTTTTGATAAAGTTAAAGATATGTTTTCATAAACACTTAAAAAACTTATTATTAGTTAATTACGTGTGATAAAAAAGCTTTTCATTTTAATGAAAAGCTTTTTTATTATATTTTTTTTAAAAAAAGTATATGAAAACAAAAAAACATTCATATATTTGTACCGTCTAGGAGACGTTCTAGACACTTTTTCTTTTTCATAGCAATTTTCCCACTCAATTTATTGAGTGGGTTTTTTTATGAAAATAGCAAATTTATAAAATATTAAAGCAACCCAATCTTATCGACTTGTATTTAGTATAAGTAGGAAAGTCTGGACACCATAGAGTAGCATAGCGGATAACGTCCGTCCGGTGTAAACCGAGGACAAGTGCAGCAGAAAGTATGTACAGGTAATGCTGTAGTGAAACCAGGTAAACTCTATGCGGTGCAATGCCATGTACATTAGAGTTCGAGCGCTACTCGCGCGATTCTAAGGGGTAGGCAGATTGATTTTACAAGCAATTGTAAAACTAGATAAATGATAAGAGCCTTATTTTTTAGGGAACAGAATCCAGCTTATAGGGTTGCTTTTTTTATTATTTAGAATGGTTATATGTATTTTTTTTATGTATAACCATTTTTTAATTATCATATTCGTAATATATAGTTTGTTTTTAATGTTTTTTATGTGTTAAATTAAAACAAATTAAGTTTTATTTAGTTTTTATTTACTTTTTAATGCCTTTTCTTGTTTATTTTTAAATATGAAGCTAAAATTGTATTTTTGCCTAGCAAAAAAAACAATATAATTTATACAGAAAAACAGTTTTTAAATTAAAACACTTTAAATATAAAATTGTGTTATAAAACTATTTCTTATTAAAAATATACCTTTTATATTATGAATATATACTCAGACTACCTTAAAGAGATAGAAGAAAGAAAAAAACAAGGACTACATCCAAAACCTATTGATGGAAGCGAATTATTGAATAACATAATTTCTCAGATAAAGGACGAGAATAATGAGCACCGCGAAGCATCTTTAAACTTTTTTATCTACAATGTTTTACCAGGAACAACAAGTGCTGCTGGTGTAAAAGCAAAATTTTTAAAGGAAATTATTTTAGGTGAATCTATTGTTTCTGAGATTTCTATCGATTTCGCTTTTGAGTTATTATCACACATGAAAGGAGGACCTTCTGTTGAAGTGTTAATTGACCTTGCTTTAGGAGATAATAAAACAATTGCAAATCAAGCAGCTAAAGTGTTAAAAACACAAGTTTTCTTGTACGAAGCAGATACAGACCGTTTAGAAGAAGCGTATAAAAATGGAAATGAAATTGCTACAGATATTATAGAAAGTTATGCAAAAGCAGAATTTTTCACAAAACTTCCAGAAATCGAAGAAAAAATAGAAGTAGTAACTTACGTTGCAGGTGTTGGAGATATTTCTACAGATTTATTATCTCCAGGAGGTGATGCACATTCAAGATCAGACCGTGAATTACATGGTCAATGTATGTTTGAGCATAATAAAGACATGCAAAACGAATTATTAGCTTTAAAAGAAGCTCATCCTGATAAACGTGTAATGCTAATTGCAGAAAAAGGAACTATGGGAGTAGGATCTTCAAGAATGTCAGGTGTTAACAACGTTGCTTTATGGACAGGTATTTCTTCAAGTCCATATGTTCCTTTTATTAACATTGCACCAGTAATTGCTGGTACTAATGGTATTGCCCCAATTTTTTTAACAACAGTTGGTGTAACTGGAGGTATAGGTTTAGACCTAAAAAACTGGGTTATCCAAAAAGATGCCGAAGGAAAAACGATGCGTGATGAAGATGGCGAACCAATCTTAAAAGAAGAATATTCTGTAGCAACAGGAACAGTACTTACAATTAACACAAAAGAGAAAAAGTTATATAACGGAAAAACAGAATTAAAAGATATCTCAGCAGCATTTACACCACAAAAAATGGAGTTTATGAAAGCAGGTGGATCTTACGCTGTTGTTTTCGGTAAAAAATTACAAACATTTGCTTGCAAAACTCTAGGTATTGATGTTCCTAAAGTATATGCAACTTCAAAAGAAGTATCTATTGAAGGACAAGGGTTAACAGCTGTAGAAAAAATATTTAATAAAAATGCCGTAGGAACTTCAGGAGCAACTTTACATGCAGGTTCATACGTACGTGCAGAAGTAAATATTGTAGGTTCGCAAGATACTACAGGGTTAATGACATCTCAAGAATTAGAAATGATGGCAGCAACTGTTATTTCTCCAATTGTAGATGGAGCATACCAATCGGGTTGTCATACAGCATCAGTTTGGGATGATAAATCAAAAGCGAATATTCCAAGATTAATGAGCTTCATGAACGACTTTGGTTTAATTACCGGTCGTGATCCAAAAGGGAAGTATTTCCCAATGACAGATGTTATCCATAAAGTATTAAATGACATTACAGTTGGTGATTGGGACATTATTATAGGTGGAGATTCACACACACGTATGTCTAAAGGTGTTGCCTTCGGTGCCGATTCAGGAACCGTTGCTTTAGCTTTAGCTACAGGTGAAGCTTCAATGCCAATCCCTGAATCTGTTAAAGTAACCTTTAAAGGACAAATGAAATCTTATATGGATTTCCGTGATGTGGTACACGCAACACAACAACAAATGTTACAACAATTTGGAGGTGAAAACGTATTCCAAGGTCGTGTAATAGAAGTTCATATCGGAACATTAACTGCAGATGAAGCCTTTACATTTACAGATTGGACCGCCGAAATGAAAGCAAAAGCATCTATTTGTATTTCTGAAGACGATACTTTAATTGAATCGTTAGAAATTGCAAAAGGCCGTATCCAAATCATGATTGAAAAAGGAATGGATAATGCAAAACAAGTATTAAAAGGACTTGTTGAAAAAGCAGAAAATAGAATTGTTGAGCTTAAAACAGGTATCAAACCATCTTTAAGACCAGACGCTAATGCTGTTTATCATGCAGAAGTTATTATTGATTTAGATGAAATCGCTGAACCAATGATTGCAGATCCAGATGTAAATAATGATGACGTATCTAAACGTTATACACATGATAATATTAGACCACTATCTTATTACGGAGGAACTAAAAAAGTTGATTTAGGCTTTGTAGGGTCTTGTATGGTGCATAAAGGCGATATGAAAATATTAGCACAAATGTTAAAGAATATTGAAGCCCAACAAGGTAAAGTAGAATTTAAAGCACCTTTAGTTGTCGCTCCTCCAACATACAATATTGTAGATGAGTTAAAAGCAGAAGGCGATTGGGAAGTATTACAAAAATATTCAGGATTTGAGTTTGATGACAACGCACCAAAAGGATTAGCACGTACCAAATACGAAAACATGTTGTATTTAGAGCGCCCAGGGTGTAACCTTTGTATGGGTAACCAAGAAAAGGCTGAACCAGGAGATACAGTAATGGCAACATCAACACGTTTATTTCAAGGTAGAGTTGTAAAAGATACTGGCGAGAAAAAAGGAGAATCGTTACTATCATCAACACCAGTGGTCGTTTTATCTACAATTTTGGGTAGAACACCAACTATGGCAGAATATGAAGCAGCGGTTGATAATATTGTTCTAACAAAATTTAAACCATCTACAAAACAATTAGTACGATAATTAAAAAGGTACAAACTATAAAAAGTCTGAGTTTTAAACTCAGGCTTTTTTTTGTTTAAAACAAGTTCGTTATAATTTGGAGGTTACCACGCCAAAAAAAGGCGCGGTCGGGCTTTTTGTTACAATCTTTTCATTCATACTTCACAAAAAGGATTTCCACGTCAATCCCTAACCCGAGCAATAGTAATTTTTTAAAATTAAGATGTTTGTTACAATAAATTTCAATCAAAAAATCCTATAAAACTATCAGTATTACGTATATCATAAAAAATAAATAAATAATATATTTTGTATCTTGGTGAAATAGAAAAAGTATAACCATTTAAATATATTAAATTCTTATGGCATTTGACATTGACATGATTAAAAAAGTATACGCTAAAGTAGTTGACAGAGTTGATACAGCTCGAAAAATTACTGGAAAACCTTTAACACTTTCTGAAAAAATACTTTATACTCATTTGTGGGACGGTAATCCAAAAAAAACATTTGTAAGAGGTAAAGATTATGTAGATTTTGCTCCAGACCGTATTGCATGTCAAGACGCAACAGCACAAATGGCGTTACTACAATTTATGCAAGCTGGTAAAAAGAAAGTAGCCGTGCCAACAACGGTACATTGCGACCATTTAATACAAGCAAAAGAAGGCGCTGTAAAAGATTTAAAGCATGCAAACAATGTTAGTAGCGAAGTTTTTAATTTTTTAGAGTCGGTTTCTAATAAATACGGAATTGGTTTTTGGAAACCAGGCGCAGGAATTATACATCAAGTAGTGTTAGAAAATTATGCGTTTCCTGGAGGAATGATGATTGGAACCGATTCTCACACCGTAAATGCTGGTGGGTTAGGAATGGTAGCCATTGGCGTTGGTGGCGCGGATGCAGTAGATGTAATGGCAGGGATGCCTTGGGAATTGAAGTTTCCGAAATTAATAGGTGTAAAATTAACAGGAAAAATTTCTGGATGGGCAGCACCAAAAGATGTTATTTTAAAAGTAGCTGGTATTGTTTCTGCAAAAGGAGGTACAGATGCAATTGTAGAGTATTTTGGTGAAGGAGCTAAAAATATGTCTTGTACAGGTAAAGGTACTATTTGCAACATGGGAGCTGAAATAGGAGCAACCACATCAACTTTTGGTTATGATGAATCTATGGAGCGTTATTTGCGTGCCACTGATAGAAGTGATGTTGCTGATGAAGCAAATAAAGTAAAAGAATACTTAACAGGAGATGACGAAGTATATGCAAATCCTGAATTATATTTTGATCAAGTTATAGAAATTAACTTGTCAGAATTAACACCATTATTAAATGGACCGTTTACACCAGATTTATCTACAAAAGCAGGAGTTGATATGACTGCAATCGCAAATAAAAATGATTGGCCTTTACTAGTAGAGTGGGGTTTAATAGGTTCTTGTACAAACTCGTCTTATGAAGATTTATCAAGAGCTTCATCAATAGCAAAACAAGCTTTAGATAAAGGGTTAAAAATGAAATCAGAATTGGGAATTAACCCTGGTTCAGAAAAAGTTAGATATACGGCTGAAAGAGACGGGATTTTAGATTTATTTAAAAAATTAGATGCGAAAATTTTCACCAATGCCTGTGGTCCTTGTATTGGACAATGGGCAAGATATAGTGACCCTAAAAATGCACCAAAAAATAGTATTGTGCATTCATTTAATAGAAATTTTGCAAAACGTGCCGATGGTAACCCAAATACACATGCATTTGTTGCTTCACCCGAATTAACAGCTGCTATTGCTATAGCTGGTCGTTTAGATTTTAACCCAATGACAGATTCGTTAATAAATGAAAAAGGTGAAAAAGTAATGTTTGATGAACCAACAGGATGGGAATTACCTCCAAAAGGTTTTGAAGTAAAAGATGATGGTTATTTAGCACCTGAAGAAGATGGTAGTAGTGTGGAAATTAAAGTAAGTCCAACTTCAGAAAGACTAGAATTATTAACTCCATTTTCCCCTATAGGAAACCAACTAAATGGTGTAAAATTGTTAATAAAGGCCTACGGAAAATGTACGACAGATCATATCTCTATGGCAGGGCCATGGTTACGTTTTCGTGGTCATTTAGATAATATTTCTAATAACTGTTTAATAGGAGCTGTAAATGCTTTTGGTAAAAAGACCAATTTTATTAAAAATCAATTAAATGGCGAGTATGGTGGGGTGCCAGACATAGCACGTAAATATAAAGCTGCAGGAATATATTCTATAGTTGTGGGAGATCATAATTATGGTGAAGGTTCATCAAGAGAACATGCGGCAATGGAGCCAAGACATTTAGGAGTTGCAGCAGTTTTAGTAAAATCATTTGCCCGTATTCATGAAACAAACCTAAAAAAACAAGGAATGTTAGGGTTAACATTTGCAAATGAAACAGATTACGATTTAATTCAGGAAGATGATACCTTTAATTTTATTAATTTACAAGATTTTGCACCTAATAAACCTTTAACTATTGAAGTTGTTCATGCTGATGGATCAAAAAATATAATTATTGCAAATCATACATATAATGAAGGACAAATAGAATGGTATAATGAAGGTTCTGCTTTGAATTTAATAAAGAAACAAAACGCTTAAAATAGTCATCATTAATCTTTTGAAAGAACTCCAGATTTTATCTGGAGTTTTTTATTTTTGTTAAATGATAAATTTGCTAAATAACATTTCAGAAAAACCACTATTCGTAATTGATAAAAATATACCAATTACTAAATACATTCCTATTTCAATAGCAAGTACAAATAAAGATTTAACCTTTGATGTTTCTTCTTCTGATGAATGGGAGGTTTATATTAATAACTATCTAAAAGTAAACGATAAATTACTTGCTTTTGGAGGCTATTTAGAAACTAGAGATATTTATAATAGAAGTGAATATTTTAATAAACAATCTAAAGAAAATCAACGCAATATTCATTTAGGTATCGATTTATGGTGCGATGCTAATACCGCTGTTTTAGCTGTTTTAGATGGCAAAATACATAGCTTTAAAAACAATAAAAATCACGGTGATTATGGTCCAACAATTATTCTAAAACACGTTATTGATAATCGTGTTTTTTATTCACTTTATGGTCATTTATCTGAAAGTTCACTTAAAAATTTAAATATCGGAGATAAAGTATCAAAAGGTGAAAAAATAGCAGTGTTAGGTGATAACTCAGTAAATGGAGATTATGCACCGCATTTACATTTTCAACTTATAATTGATATGGAAGGTAAGCTTGGTGATTATCCGGGAGTTTCATCAATAAAAACATTAGACTTTTATAAAAATAATTGTCCAGACCCTAATTTATTATTAAAATTGCCAAATGAAGTATAGACAACTTACCAAAGAACAATTTGAAGGATTACATGAAGAATTTGCTCGTTTTTTAGCCTCACAAAGTATTGATGCCAAAGAATGGAAGGAGTTAAAAGAGGAGAAACCTAAAGTGGCTGAGGATGAAATGAATGTTTTTAGCGATGTTGTTTGGGATGATGTACTTACCAAAACAACACATTTAGAACATTTTTCTCCAAAAGTGGTGAATTTATTTAAATGTGATGAAGAAGAAATTCACCGTATTGTTATTAAAATTGATAAAGAAATAAATTTATTACAGCAAGAAGGTTTTGAATGGTTGATGAAAAACCCAAATGACGAAAAAATAGAGTTTTTTACAGGAACAAAAAAATATGATCAAGAAAGAAATACCGAAATTTTCGATTTGATAGAAAAAGGAAGTACTATTTCTAAAGGCGAAATTTACGAGTATTTTAATCGCTTAACATCGTAAGTAACTTATTGGTTCCTAAACTAGCAACGTCTTTAATAATTGTTAAATTACTAAAGGCGTTTTTGTTTACCACAGGTTTTGGGTCGATAAAATAAATAGGCGTGTTTTCTGAAATATAATCAATTAAACTAGCCGCAGGATATACTTGCATCGAAGTACCAATAATAACTAAAATATCGGCTTTTAAAGTAATTTCAATAGCTTTTTCTAACATTGGTACATCTTCACCAAACCAAACAATATGTGGTCGTAATTGGCTTTTATCATTCGCTAAATCACCTAAAATTATATCTTTCTTCCATTCAAAAATATCGTTTTTATTTTTTGAACTTCTTGCTTTTAATAATTCGCCGTGTAAATGTATAACGTTGGTACTTTTAGCACGTTCATGTAAATCGTCTACATTTTGAGTAATTATATTAACATGGTAATCTTCTTCTAGTTTTACAAGATTATAATGTGCTTTATTAGGTGAAACAGTTAATAATTGTCTTCTTCGTTGATTGTAAAAATCAAGCACTAGTTCAGGGTTTTTATCAAATCCTTCAGGGGTAGCAACTTCATAAATATCATGACCTTCCCACAAACCATCAGCATCTCTAAAGGTTTTTATTCCGCTTTCAGCGCTAATTCCCGCACCAGTTAATACTACGACTCTTTTTTTCATTATAACTATTGTTTCTTTAAAGTATTTGTTTTAATTAAATACTTATTTATAAGTACAGTGGTAATTTTTACACCAATTATAAATCCAAAATAATATAGTAATTTGTTTCCACTAAGATTAGATAAACGATGGCCTAAAAAAAAGCTGACACTTGTTCCTATAAGCATTAAACCAATGTAAAAAAGCATTTTTTTCTTTGCAGATTTGATCAATAATTCATTTTTGGTTACATAACTTTTTTTTGTGCTCAAAAACAGCTTTAAATTAGATAAAAAGCATTCATAAAATGACGAAAATGCAATGGGAGTAATAAACCCAAAGCCGTCAGAAGTTACTTGGTAATTAATTGAAATACTTTTACTTTCATGTATATTAATATCAATTTTTGTTTTTAAATTTAGAGGGTTTAAGGTATATCCGCTAAAAAAAGACCATTTTTTTATAAAAATAATTTGATTTTCATTTTCTTTTTCTAGTTTAAAATTATAAGTGTCAAAATACTTTTTGATATTAGTTTTTAAATTGACAGTGTTTTTAATTTCATACTGAAAATGTTTAATATATTCTTTCATAAATAGCAATTTTAAAACGTATTACTAAAATATGAAATTTTAGTATGTTTGTACTATGATTGACGAAGGATTATTTGCGTATTTAGAAGGTTTTATTACAGATAAAAGAAAAGAAACATTTTATAAAGTTTTAAATGAACGAACACGTCATTTTACAGTTGTATTAGAAGATATTTTTCAGCCTCATAACGCAAGTGCTGTGGTAAGAAGTTGTGATATTTTTGGAGTACAAGATGTGTATGCTATTGAAAATAAATTTACCAATAAAGTTTCTCGACATGTAGCAAAAGGAAGTCAAAAATGGTTAAATATTAACCGTTATAAAGAAGATGGAAATAATACCAAAACTTGTTTAGAAGACTTACGAGCAAAAGGATATCAAATAATTGGTACTACTCCTCATACCGATTCGTGTGTTTTGGCCGATTTTGATGTTACTAAAAAATCTGCTTTTGTTTTTGGAGCTGAAAAAGACGGAATATCAGATTATATTAAACAAGAAGCTGATGGTTTTTTAAAAATTCCGATGGTTGGTTTTACCGAAAGTTTAAATATTTCGGTTGCAGCTGCAGTTACTTTAAATGATGTAACTTCTCGATTGAAGAAAACAAATGTCGAATGGCAATTAAGTGATTCAGAAAAGAAAGAGTTGTATTTCGAATGGATTAAAAATACTATTAAAAACCCTGATAAGTTAACAGCACATTATTATAAAGAGCTTAATAAATAGAAAGAATTGTTAGCTAGAATTCGTTTCAAATCTTCAGAAGGAGATTCTTGTTTTATAGGATGCGATTCTGAAACAAGTTCAGAAAGATGAATTTTAATATTTCTTGATTTTTAAAAGCGGATATTTTATGTCAACCTAAATATATTTTAAGTTATCATACAAACAGATTTATTTCTGTTTATAGGATGCGATTCTGAAACAAGTTAAGAATGACGTTAAGTACTAATTTGAACTTATAATTTTAAAAACCAACTCTTTAGTCAATGCTTGTCCGTTAGCTATTTTTTTGATGTTATCAAACGTAAAAACAAAATCACACCCATTTTTATAATTAGAGCATCCGTAAGCAGATTTTCCTTTTAAAATAGTTCCTTTTTTACATTTAGGACAAGTAATAATGTCAGCAACTTCAGATATTTTCGATTGTGATTTAACGGACGTTTGTTTTTGCTCTAGCTTTAAATTGAAATTAGCATCAAAACGAACCAAACCTTCAACTTTATCTTTGCCTTGTTTAAAACCTTTTAAATTAGTGGTACATCCTTTATCGATTAAACGAATTAGTTGCGTTTCAGATATTTTTTTATCCATAAAACTAAAAGGCAATTTAAAATCACATCCATTTTTGTAACTAGAACATCCGTAGGCTGTATTTCCTTTTAATAATTGTCCTTTTTTACATTTCGGACACTCTTTAGCAACGACTGTTTTCTTCTTTGAAGTAGCTTTTTTATGTTTTACTTTCGGAGTTTCATTTTCAGAAGACAGTCGTTTTGTTTTATTGCTAGAACGGACTTCATACACCAATTCATCCACCATTTTTTTCATATTATTGATGAAAATACCGGCATTAAAATCACCACGTTCAATTTCTTTCAAGCGTTTTTCCCAACGACCTGTTAATTCAGCAGATTTTAGTAATTCATTATCTATCAAATCAATTAAATCAATTCCTGTTTGGGTAGGAATTACTAATTTTTTTTGACGCTCGATATATTTTCTTCTGAATAACGTTTCAATAATACTTGCACGAGTTGACGGACGACCAATACCGTTTTCTTTCATTAATTCACGCATTTCATCATCATCAACCTGTTTACCAGCAGTTTCCATAGCACGTAATAAACTTGCTTCGGTATAATTACGTGGAGGTTTGGTTTCTTTTTCTAAAAAACTAGGTTCGTGCGGTCCTTTTTCACCTTTTACAAAGGCAGGTAAGGTGTTTGCTTCTGTTTTTTTAGTATCATTTCCGTATTCGAATACAACACGCCATCCTTTAGATACAATTTCCTTTCCGCTTGTTTTAAAAGCTATTTTGTCAACCTCACCAATTACCGAAGTATTTGCAACCTCACTTTCTGGATAAAAAACAGCAATAAAACGACGCGTAATAATATCATACACTTGTTGTTGATTATATTGTAAATTATTTTGAATTCCGGTAGGAATAATAGCGTGGTGATCGGTTACTTTTTTATCGTCAAAAACCTTTTTAGATTTCTTTATTTTTTGCCCTAATAACGGTTTTGTTAACTCGCTGTAGTCTGTTAATTTGGTTAATATTCCTGCTATTTTAGGGTACACATCATTCGGTAAAAAAGTAGTATCAACTCTAGGATAGGTAACTACTTTCATTTCGTAAAGTTTCTGAACTATTTTTAAGGTTTCATCCGCAGAAAACCCGAATTTATTATTGCAATATACTTGTAAGCCCGTTAAATCAAATAATTTAGGAGCATATTCTTTTCCTTTCTTTTTGGTAACCGAAGTAATTTCGAAATCGCTTTCTTTTACTTTATCAGCAAAAATCTGACCTTCTTCTTTTTTTAAAAAACGTCCTTCTTCGTAGCTAAAAAGCGTATTGCGATATAAAGTTTGCAGTTCCCAATAAGGTTGTGGTTTAAAATTTTGAATTTCATTAAAACGATTTACCAACATTGCTAAGGTAGGAGTTTGCACTCTACCTACCGATAATACTTGCTTGTAGCCACCAAATTTAACAGTATATAATCGTGTTGCATTTAAGCCTAAAAGCCAATCGCCAATGGCACGAGAAAAACCTGCGTAATATAAATTATCGTATTTTTCGGCAGGTTTTAAATTGTTAAAACCATCTCTAATAGCTTCTTCGGTTAGTGAAGAAATCCATAAACGTTGTACTTCTCCTTTGTAATTTGCTTGGTTTATTACCCAACGTTGTATCAATTCTCCTTCTGTACCAGCATCCCCACAGTTTATAACAACGTCAGCTCTTTCAAATAAGGATTTAACGATATTGAATTGTTTTTTTATACCGCCATCGTTGGTTACTTTGGTATTAAAACGCTCGGGAAGCATGGGTAAGTTGTTTAAATCCCAACTTTTCCAATGTGGTTTGTAGTCTTTAGGTTCTAAAAGTGTACATAAATGTCCGAAAGTATAGGTAACGGCATAACCATTACCTTCGAAATAACCATCTCGTTTGGTATTGGCTCCTAATATATTAGCAATTTCGCGAGCTACACTTGGCTTTTCGGCAATACAGACTTTCATTAAAACTATTTAGAAAATCGAAATTACTAAAAAACTTGAGTTACGACAATAAAATTATGGTGTAAAAAGTATATTTAAAACCCTCGTTGTCTTTTGGCCTCGAAAGTTAAAATGGCAGCGGCTACAGAAACATTCATAGAATCTATTTGTCCTTGCATAGGTATATTAATGTTTTGGGTAGCTTTATCTCTCCAAATTTGTGTTAATCCGTTTGCTTCGGTACCTACAACTAAAGCAGTTGGTTTTGTATAATCGTTTTTATGATATTCGTTAGAATTTTGAAGCGTAGCGCTGTAAATATTGATGTTTTTTTGTTGTAAAAAATCAATAATTTCTTCGGATGTTCCAACTCCGATTTGATTGGTAAATAAACAACCAACACTAGAGCGCACAATATTAGGGTTAAATAAATCGGTTTTTGGATTTGCAATAAAAACTGCATCTACATTTGCGGCATCCGCAGTGCGTAACATAGCACCAATATTACCGGGTTTTTCAATGCCTTCTAAAACTAAAACAAGTGGAGTAGTGGTATTAAATTGAATACTCTCTAAAGTATAATCTTTCGATTTTACTACAGCAACCACACCTTCGGTAGTATCGCGATAAGCAATTTTTTGATAGATTTCTTTTGTAATTTCTATACAGTTTTTAGTATGTTTCAATAGCTCTTCTAAACTTTCGTTAGAAAACATATCAGTTACAAATAAAATAGTTTCTATTTGATAGCCACCGCTAACTACTAAGGATATTTCACGTTGGCCTTCAACTAAAAACAATCCTTTCTTTTTACGTTCTCGGGATTTATCTTGAAGTTTTAATAAATCTTTAATAAAAGGATTCTGTATGCTGCTAATTTGTTTCATAAATACAAAAATACCCAATATTGAGTATTTTATACTATTGATTTTCGTATATATTTATAATGAATTTGTTAACGTAAACTTTGTGGTTAAAATTTATTATTAATAATTTTTAACAAATTGATTTGAATTAAAAGCTCGGTAGTGATACCGAGCTTTTTTATTTTTATTGATTTTTATATTTATTAGAATAACGTTTCCAAAGTTTTGTTTGATGGGTTTCTAAACTAATTTTTCTACCTTGAATAAAAGCTTCTGTTAAAATATTGGTTCGCATATCTAGCGCATCTCCTTCCGAGATAAATAAAGTAGCATCTTTACCAACTTCTAAAGTACCTACTTTATCATCAATGCCTAAAATTTTGGCATTGTTTTGTGTAATTAACTGCAATGCTTTTTCTTTACCTAAACCATAAGCAGCATAAGTTCCTGCGTAAAAAGGTAAGTTACGTGTACTCATACGTTCCATTTCCCCTTCCATACCTATACCGACAGTAATACCTGCATCTACTAGTACTTTTGCTGTACGGTATGATAAATCATAGTCTTCATCTTCGGCACCCGGTAGACGATGTGAGCGTAATACGATTACCGGAATATTATTTTCCTTTAATAAATCGGCTACTTTTTCAGCTTCACTTCCTTGTACAATAACGATGTTTTTAATGCCTACTTTTTTCAAGGTTTTAATTACATCAGTAATTGCCTTTTGCCCGTTTACATGCACAAACATTTTCTGAGAACCGTTTAAGACTCCTTGTAAAGCTTCATAAGGTAAAATTTTAGCAGCTTTATCACCTGCTAAATACGTCTTTGCATTGTTAATGTAGTCAGTAATTTGATTGATGTTTTTAGCGTAGTTTTTATTTGGTTTTAAGCCAGGATCTTCTCCTAACCACCAACGTCCACGACTAAAAACTCTTGGCCAATTCATGTGAATTCCATCATCTGTTTTTAAAGCAGCATCTTCCCAGTTCCATGCATCAAATTGCACTACAGATGAAGTTCCTGAAATAACGCCACCACGAGGTGTAATTTGTCCCATTAAAACTCCGTTAGGACGCATAGATTCCACTATTTTACTTTCTGCATTGTATGCAATAATACTACGAATGTGAGGTAGCATAGCACCAACTTCATCAGCATCTACAGTAGCTCTTACAGCATCAATTTCTGCCAATCCTAGAGAAGTGTTTGCAGCAATAAATCCAGGATACACATGTTTTCCTTTTGCATTTATAACTTTGCCTTTTCTGGCAATTTTCATCATTGTATTACCAACGAATGATATTTTTCCGTCAGAAAACATAATTAATGAATTTTCAATCACTTTTCCGTTTCCTAAATGAGCAGTCGCTCCTTCGATACTATAATCTTGTGTTTGTTTTGCGGCGGGTGTTTGTTGCGCTATTATATTTCCTATAAATAAGAAACATAATAAACTATATATAACTTTAATTTTCATGTTTAATGTTTTAGGTTTCTTATTCTGTATCACAGTGAAATAATTTTTTAGACTTCTTAACAGGTGCTTGTGTTTTAGCTCCTTTTAGTTTTTCTTGTAACATCATGTTAATCAATTTAGCACGTTCTGCCTTAATTGTAACACGTTTCTTTTTATCTTTTTCGATATCAAAATAAACAGCTCCATCAATAATTGTTTTTTCAGCTTTGCTGTAAACAGATAAAGGATTTCCGCTCCATAAAACAACATCTGCATCTTTACCAACTTTAATACTACCAGTACGATCGTTTAAGTGTAATAATTTAGCAGGATTTATGGTTACAGTTTCCCAAGCTTCTTGTTCACTTAATCCACCATATTTTATCAATTTAGCAGCTTCTTGATTTAAGCGACGCGACATTTCAGCATCATCTGAATTAATAGCAACCGTTATTCCTTGGTTATGCATAATTGCAGCATTGTAAGGTATTGCATCGTTAACTTCGTATTTATAAGCCCACCAATCTGCAAAAGTAGAACCACCAACACCGTGTTCTTTCATTTTATCAGCTACTTTGTATCCTTCTAAAATATGTGTGAATGTGTTGATGTTGAAATCAAATTTTTCAGCAACTTTCATTAACATGTTAATTTCTGATTGCACGTAAGAGTGACAAGAAATAAAACGTTCTTTATTAATAATTTCAGCCAACGTTTCTAGCTCGATATCTTTACGATAAGGTTGTCCGCTTTTCTTTTTAGCATCGTATTCTTTAGCACGCTGAAAATAATCGATATACACTTGTTCAACTCCCATACGTGTTTGTGGGAAACGAACGGTTTGTAAATCTCCCCAGTTGGCTTGCTTTACATTTTCACCTAAGGCGAATTTGATAAATTTCGGACTGTTTTTATAGATTAATCCATCAGCATTTTCTCCCCATTTAAGTTTGATAATTGCAGAACGACCACCAATTGGATTTGCTGAACCATGTAAAATTTGAATAGAAGTAACCCCACCAGCAATGTTTCTGTAAATATTAATATCATCCGGGTCTACAACATCTTCAATAGTAACTTCGGCAGTAGAATTATGACCAGATTCGTTTACTGCAGAAGTTGCAATATGTGAATGCTCGTCAATAATACCAGCGGTTAAATATTTTCCTTCACCGTTAACAACTTTAGCTCCTCTTACAGAAATGTTTTTACCTATTTCAGAAATTTTTCCATCTTTAATTAAAACATCAGTATTGGTTAAAATTTCTTTGTTTTCAGAAGTCCAAACAGTTGTATTTTTGATTAAAATAGTTTCTTTTTGAGTTTTAGTATAATTCCCATACCCGATATTCGGATAAGAAACAGCAACAACATTAACGTTTTCTTCTTTTTTCTTCTTTTTCTTTTTGCCTTCTTTTTTAGAGTTGAAAGTAGCTGTCCAATTGGTTTCATCACCAGTATTGGTAACAGCTTTACCTTTAATGTTTTTAGCATCTACTATTCCAGATAAACGTGTAAAAGCATCACCTTCTCTTAAAGTAATAGACATCCAATCATCTTTAAAAGAAAATTTAGAGTTTACCTTTTTTCCGTCTTTCTTAATGATAGCTTTTTGCTTTGTACCTTTTCCGCTGATAGACATTTTATAGGTATTACCATTAACTGCCAATGTATATTCACCAGAAAGATCTTTTATAGTAATATCGTTTACAACATTTTTGTTTCCTTGTACCCAGTTTTCGTAAAGTGTAGTGTTTTTATCAAAAATATCACCAGAAGTAATTAAAAAGTTAGCATAACTACCTTTATTTAAGTTTCCTATTTTATCATTTTTTAAAATTTTAGCAGGAACACTAGTCAAGGCTTTTAAAGCAGTAGTTTTATCCAATCCAAATTTTATTGCTTTGTATAAGTTGATCTTAAAGTTTTCTACTTTTTTTAATTGAAAAGTAGTTAAAGCAAATGGTACATTATTTTTAGCAAGAACAGCAGGGTTTGCAGGTTCTTGATTCCATTTACGCATATCGCTTAACGCAATTTTATCCGCTAAAAAAGCATTACTTACATCGTATGCTTTTCTGAAATTAATAGGAATAATAAAAGTAGCATTCGTATTTTTAATATCGTTTACACGTTCATACTCGTTTCCTCCACCTACAATTGTGTATTGAATTCCGAATTCATCACCAATTTTATCAGCACGTAAATCATCTAAATAATTTCCGGCTCTAAATATTTGAGGAAGGTCTTTTTTATCATTTAAAGCTTGTAAAGCTAAATCTGTATTATCGATATTTCCACCAGCATACCAGTTTGCATCTGAGTAAGTTTGACGTAATAAAGACATCGCACCCATACGAGAAGTAGGGTAGGATTGACGAGATTTGTTACTTTTACTAAACGATAAATAGTTTGCAGATTTTTTATTTAAAATACGATATGCATCAGATGATACGCTGTTTAAAGCAACTAATACACCGTTACCTTGCATAATTCCGTCGTTTTGATGTGTGTTTACAACCCCAAAACCTAAATTAACTAATTCTTTAGCTTTTTTGTTATCAAAACTAAAAACTTCAAAAGCATCAGTATCAGGACGAATATGATCGTTCCAATAATATCCTTTTCTGCTAGCATCGTATTGTGGACCTCTACCGCTTTTTCTTTTTGGAGCTGTTACACCAAAAGTACTGTAGACATCTACAAAAGATGGATAAATAGTTTTACCTTTTAAATTAATAATTTCTGTTCCTTTCGGGATTTTTACAGATTTACCTATGTTTAAAACTTTTCCGTCTTTAATAAGTAATGTTCCTTTTTTAATAATATAAGTCGGACTAGCATAAATTTTTGCATTTGTAAACGCAAATAATTTATTTTTTGAAGTTTTAACTCCGGTGTTACTTGGAAAGTATTCTTGTGCATAAAGTGTTGTTACACACAAGAATACTAATAGCATGAGGATTTTTTTCATTGATAATTAAGTTAGTTTATGTGATAAAGGTATTTGTTTAATATTAAGTTGTCTTTGTTTTAACAAAATATTAATATTTGTTTAGGACTAATTTCCCGATTTTTTGGTGTCCAGATAACCACGCAGTATTTTTATCTACAAATTGAATAGTATAATAAGCGTCGCTGCTTACTTCTGTCCATGTATGCCCGCCATCGTTAGAAAATGAAACTCCGGTTTTACCCACAGCAAAAATTTCTTTACCGTTAGTATTAGGTACATATTGGACACAACTTTTGTAATTAGGATTTTGATTATCGGCAACTAAAGTCCATGTTTTTCCTCCATCTGTAGTTATGGCTTTATTGGCACAATTATCATTAGGTTTTGCATAATTACCACCAATAGCAATCCCGTTATTTTCATCATAAAAATCGATAGAATAAATCCCTTGTGATCCATCACCTTGAATAATAGGCGTGTTATATATTTCCCAAGTTTTTCCGAAATCAACAGATTTTAAAATTCTAGCTTTAGTTCCACCAGAAGCAATCCACACCGTATTGTTTACAATTTTTATATTGGTATTACTTGCAGCAAAAAAAGCTTCACCTTCTTCGAAATTAGGTAGTTTATTGCATGGAAGTTTTGTCCAAGTAGTTCCACCATCCGAAGTTAAAATAATAGAGGCACAGTTTTCGGTAGGATCACCAACTGCGATTCCGTGTTTTCCACCAGCAAAGAACTTCATGCTGTCGTAAAACACTTTTTCATGAGTTTCTTTGTATACTAAAGTTGTTTTTTTAGTTGAATTATCTATTTTATAAAGTAAAGCAGGATTACCAATGCTTAACGCAAAGGCATTTTGGCCATTAAAAGCTATGCTTCTGAAATGTGGAGTGATAGTGTCTTGGTGTTTAACATATGTCGTACCCCAAGTTTTTCCTCCATCTTTGGTACTACTAATATCTCCTTTTGAACCAGCAAAAAGAATTTCATTTTTAGTAATTGCTTTTATTGCACGAATACTTGTGCTATCTTGTTTAAATTCAGTAATTTTAATAGTATCAAAAGATCTTGGTAGGTGTTTTTTTTTGCAAGAAAAAGAAATTAAAAGAACTAAAATTAAAAGTGAGAATCGTTTCATTTTTTATGATATTTTTACAATTCTAAAAATAGGTAAATCAAATTAAAACAATGAAAAAAGCATTGGTAATTTCTGGAGGTGGGAGTAAAGGCGCATTTGCAGGAGGTGTTGCACAGTTTTTGATGAAACAAAAGAAGAAAGAATACGATATGTTTTTAGGAACATCAACCGGTAGTTTAATGGTTTCTCATTTAGCGTTAGGAATGGTTGATGAGTTAAAAGAATTGTATACATCGGTAAATCAAAAATCTATTTTTAGTAACAGTCCGTTTAGAGTAAAATCTGTTCACGGAGAAAAAGTTATATCTATACGACATACCAATACATTTTGGAACTTTTTAAATGGACGTAAAACTTTTGGAGAAAGTAAGAATTTACGAAAGTTAATTAAGAAAAAAGTTACCAAAGAAATATACGATGAAATTCGTGCAAAAAATAAAGAAGTGGTAGTTACGGTTTCTAATTTAACAGCAAACCAGATTGAATATAAATCGATTTTAGAATGTGAATATGATGATTTTTGCGATTGGATTTGGGGTTCGTGTAATTATGTGCCGTTTATGAGTTTGTTAGAAAAAGATTACTGCCAATATGCAGATGGTGGTTTTGGAAGTTTAATTCCGATAAGAGAAGCTATTGAAAGAGGTGCTACCGAAGTTGATGCTGTTATTTTAGCCACTGAAGTAACACAGATTAATAGATTGCCAGCTAAAAATCCGTTTTCGTTAATGATGGATACGTTTGATTTTATGCTAGAAAATGTGGAGCGTCATAATATTACTATTGGAAAATTATCTGCTAAACAACATGGTGTAAAATTGAACTTATATTATACACCAACTGTTTTAACAACCAATTCATTAGTTTTTGATAAAGAAAAAATGAAAAAATGGTGGAAATCTGGTTATAGCTATGCTAAAAAATTAGATGATGAGAAAATGAGCGAGTTTAGACCTGAAATGATTGATAATAAAGAAATAGAAGAGGGTTTAGAAAACGCATAATTTTATGAAATTTGGAAAAGTACCCAATCCTGAGTTAATCGATTTTACATTAGCAAAAACACATCAAAAAACAGTAAAACTATTAAGCTCTTTTAATAAAGTTGATACTCCAAATATTTATGTTGGATGTGCTAAGTGGAATAAAGCCGATTTAAAAGGGTTTTATCCGAAGGGAACTAAAGATGAATTGGGGTATTATTCGAAACAGTTTAATTCAATTGAGTTAAATGCTACATTTTATCGACAATATTCAGCCGAACAATTTGAAAAATGGCAATTAAAAACATCGAAAGGATTTAAGTTTTTTCCGAAGTTAAACCAAGATATTAGTCATTTTAAACGATTACAAGGTGTTCAAGATTCTGTAAATTTGTTTTTAGATAACGCAGTTCATTTACAAGAAAAATTAGGTACTATTTTTTTGCAAATGCATGAAGGGTTTAATTCTAGTAATTTTGATAGTTTACAAAATTTTGTAATTAGTTGGCCAAAAGAAATAAAGCTAGCAATAGAAGTTAGAAATGAAAACTGGTTTAATAATTTAACTGTTTTTAATGAATATACACAGTTACTAGAAGAAAATAATATAACAAATATAATAGTAGACACTGCGGGTAGGCACGATATGCTGCACTAATTTGTGTATGTTTATATTTAAGTATATTTTTACAAAAAGTTAAAGTATGCTAGCTATTTATACACGCCTTTCTGTTGAAGATGATGAGAATAATTCAATTGAAAATCAAATAAATGAGGGTACGCACTACGCTGTTAATAATGGTTTTAAAGATAATTTTAAAATTTATAATGAAGGTGAAGGGGTTAAAGGTAGCACAACAATAAAAAAACGTCCAAAACTATCCTTGCTAATTGAAGATATTAAAAAAGGGGATATAAGTATTATTTATGTTAGGTATCAATCACGTATATCTCGTAAATTAAAAATATTAGGGGAGTTTTTAGAAATTATTGAAGAATATAACATTAATTTATTTGTAGGAGATAAAGGACTCATTGATATGAATCTTCCTAGTAATAAATTAATGATTCAATTTTTTGGCGCAATAGACGAGTTTACACCAAACAACCAATCTTATCAAACAAAAAAAACACAGAGACTTAAAGCTGAACAAGGTTATGTATGGGGTGTTATACCCTATGGTTATCAAGCAGACTCAATAACAAAAAAAGCAATAATTAATGAGGAAGAGAGTAGTGTAATTAAAAGAATATTTAAATTATCAAAAGAAGGATATGGTTGTGAAAAAATAGCTAAAACTTTAAATGCTGATGGAGTAGAGACTAAAATGAAAAAAATGGTAACTAATCAGTACAGTAATAAAGAATATAAAGATGAAAAAAAATATTTCAGTAAATCACAAAATAAAATAGTTAAAGTAGATAGAACTACATCAATATGGTTATCAAAAACCATTTATGATATGTTAAAAAATACTTGGTATATAGGTCAAAGAAAATGGGGTGGTGTAGTGTATCCAGTACCACCAATTATTTCAAAAGAACTATTTAACGAAGTAAATAATAAATTGACTAATAGTAATCATAAGAAAGGTAAATCAGTAAATTATCGCTTTTTACTTAAGGGTATTATTTTTTGTGAAAAGTGTGGTCGTGCATATAATGGTAATAGAAAATATAATAACAAGAATCACAATAAAACAAGTAAGTATTCAGCTAATTATTATCAATGTGCATCTAAACGATTAATGAAACATAATTGTGATAATTTTGGTATTAACATAACTAATTTAGAAAGCTTTATTATCTGTCATTTATTTAAAAATAAAGAACTATTGAGTCATCTTGAAAATTTAGAAAAAAAAGATACTGCATTAATTGAAAATAAAGAAGAGTTAAATAGATTAACTGAACAAATAATTGAACAAGAGGATATTAGAGATAACGTTGAAAAATCATTATTTGTAGAAGGCATTAATGATATTACTAGAACAAGATTTATAAAAAAACTTAATAATCTTGAAGAACATGTTAAAGGATTAAACACTAAAATTGAGCATACTAGGTTAAGAATTAAAGAAATCGAAAATGACCGTCTTTTAAACATCAGTAATCAAATAAATAGTTATAACAAGAATTGGGAATTTCAAGAGTATAAAGAAGCTGTAAATAATATAATTGATAGGATAATAGTACTAGGTGAAAGAAATGAAAAAAACTTCAACAATAAAAAATATCATTTAATTCAAGTCAAATATAAAGGGTACGATGATTATTCAGTTTTTTTATCAAAAAAACCACATACTAAATGGATATGGTTAAATAGTGTCAGAAAAATGACAGAAAAAGAAATAAATGAAGAAATAAGTATACAAGAAGAATTAATAAAGTATGAAACAGGTAAAGAAATTAAAGTAACAAAAAAAGAAATTCAAAATATTTATCATGAAGGTTTATTAGTTAATGAAAACATAAATAAAATAATTCAACTTAAAACCGAAGATATAATTGATTTTGATTAATAACAAAACTTATATTGTTATGCGAAAAGCAAAAAATATGAAATAAAAAATAACAGCTATTATTAGTATTCTCTCTTCTATAACATGGACGATTATTGCATTGTATTTTCTAATTTGAATCTAGTGTTAATAGTGATAAATATATTTTATTAGGAATTCTTGTATCTTCAATTTCTGTAATGTTATACGTTATTTGGACGAATTATAGTATTATAAATTCTTCAAAATTAAAAAAATGGACATTGATATTAAATTGTTAAAAAAAACTTAGAAAAAAAACTTAATGAATACAAGTAGAACATTTAGGTTTAATTCAAATGAAGGTTTAAATTATACTGTTAGATGTGTTGTTGGTAATAGAAATTATATTGTAATAAGTATTAATAAAAATCCATTAGTTATTAATACTTACAAAACAATATATGAAGCTGTAAAAGACAGACAAAATTTAATGATTATTATGGATTTATTGGGTCTAATAAAAGAATACAAAGGAACTCCTTTGATAAACAAGATTTAATTACTCCTCACTAATAACAGGAACAACTCCCAATACATCTCTAAAAACAGATTCCATAATTTCTAAGGTGATTTTTTTATCTTCTTTTCTTACTATCAAAGCATCATGAATAGTAAAAGGAGTAACTTCTTTTTCTACTAATTTTCTGCAAATTTTATTTATAAAAATATCTGATTCAATTTGTTGTAATTTTATGGCAAATTCAGCATAGTTTTTAGTTTTTTGTGATGAGATGATTTTGTAAATATTTGGATAAACTTCTTTAAAAACCTTTTTATCTTCCTTATAACTTTTGTTTTTCGAATAAGCTATCTTCATCCACAAATCTTTAGATTCTTTTCTAGCTATACCGTATAGCTCTTGTAGGTGTTCATACCAATTTCCGTTAATTGTAAGATTGAAATACTGTTCAATCTCTTTCTTTAAATCTTCTGTTGCATTTATTAAGTAATCTTTCAATAGAATATTAAATAACACTGGTTGCGAGTTCTTTAAATCCAAATAGACCATATTTTCATAACCAATTATAAACTGACGTAAATCACTACTCATATTAGTTAAGTTGGTGTCTATTCTTCTATTAGTTTTATTTCTTTTAAAATAAATTGATTTTAAATTTTTACCTCCACCAATAGCTTTAATAGACGAAATTCTTGAAGCGTATTTATTATACGCTTTTATCTTTTCTTCATTATTATTAGCGATATCAATATTTTTATAATATTCATTAGTAGTGAAGTCAATAGCTTTTTCAGCATCAATTTTAAAATTCTTTCTGAAATGGCTTCCCATTTTTTTTATATGCTTCGTAGCATTGTTAATAAAACTTGAATCCTCATTGTAGCTACTTGTTAAATAGCTTTTGTTTTTAGAGGTAATCAATATTTTTACTTCATACCAAATAGTTGAAATCCTACTTTTTTGACTGTTGTAATCTTTAGGTATTTCGGTGCTTTCAGAGTGATTGTATTCTATTATTGTGAAACAATTGGGAGTAACTACATCTTTACTAATTATATTATGAATAGATAATAGCTTATAATATTCTTCAATATATTTATTCAGTTCTAATAGATAGTAATATGTTGTTTTTCCTTTGAAATAATAATCGTTCCAAATAATATTATTGTTAGCTAAAAAATCAATATGCTTTACATAAGCATTACCATACCTACTCTTTAAATATCTAGAGTCTAAAGGTGAAAATAAGTTTAAAGAGCTATCCTTTTTATTAAAAATGGAGTTTTTTGTAATGATATCATTTAAAATACTAATGAATATTTCTGGTTTATAATTAAAATCACCAAGTCCTAAATGAAGTTTCAATAGTAAATTGTCTACAATTACTTTGGGTAAATATATTGCCCTATATTTTTTATATACTTTTTTCTTTGACATCAGTTCAATTTATAATACGCAATATAGCACTCATATTTTTATGATAATTGCATGTTCTTAGATATAGACATAGTGTTTTACTTGAAATTTTTTCTTTCTCTTTAATGTGATTCCTTTAAAACAGCTTTTATTTAGAGTTAAAGCCTCTAATTTTAAAATTGCATGTTAGCTAGTAGGTGAGAGAAAAACTACAAAAAAGTACATTTAGAACATTATGTGCTACTTATTACCTCTTCTAGGGAGGGAGGATAAGAGAGGTCTCCCCTCCGTGGTAGGTATAGGTAGGGTGTTTAATTAATAATGTACTCTGTAGTGTATATTTATTTTGTTTTAAGTTTTCCAATAGTTGGAATTATAATATGAAACACTCCGTTTTCATCCTTCAATAAAGAAAAGTCTTTTAAAATTGATTCATATAAAACATCTTCAAGTCCTTCATATTTTGTCTTTATTAAAGAAATTAATTGTTGTTTAATTTGCGAACTATAAATTGATTCTTCTTGCTCTTTAAAATTATTGCTATTAATTTTCATTTAACTAAGCTATTTGTCTTGCTTCACATGATAAATACTCTGCTAGAATTAACTGGTCTAACTCATTATTTTCATGTAACCAGATAAGTTCGATTTTTAAACTTTCATCACTGTAGTCAGCTTCTTCTTGGTATTGAATACTAACGTAATTTATTAATAGTTTTTTGGTGTAAGGTGTGTATAGTAATTCGATATTTTCAATAGTCATTTCCATAGTTTAGTTTTTGTTAGTGTATTTGTTATTAAATTCAAATAAGATACTTATGTGAATCTTCCAACTATGCCTTTTTTTGTACAGTAAATCTGGTTGGTCTTTATACTTGGTTTTGAGTTCTTTTATACGGTAACGAAAAGTACGTTCACTGATTTTAGTTAATTCAAGTACATCTTTAAATTCATAGTAAATTTTTTGCTTCATAAATATTGTTTGTTAATAAATATGCAGCTGCAAGTAAAAAGGATAATTTTAAAATATATTTTTTCAAAATATTGTTTGTTGCCTTCATTATTGATACATTTAGGACACAAAATATGTACTAACATATTTTAGATAAAAATAAACCAGCTGAATGACAAATGTTAAAGAATCTGCCAATTTTATTTGGTCGATAGCAGACTTATTAAGAGGAGACTACAAACAAAGTGACTACGGAAAAGTAATATTACCACTAACTGTTTTAAGACGTTTAGATTGCGTTTTAAAAGCTACAAAAGCAAATGTTTTAAAAAAGCATGAGCAAGTAAAGACTATGAATATTCAGAATCTTGACCCGATTCTAAATAAAGTAGCTGGATATAACTTTCATAATTCAAGTTTATTCGATTTTGATAAACTAATTGCAGACCCAAATAATATTGCTTCTAACTTACGAAACTACATTAATGGTTTTTCAGAAGAAGCAAGAGAAATTATAGAACAGTTCGAATTTGAGAACCAAATTACAAAGTTGGATGAATCGAACTTACTGTTTATGATACTGAAACGTTTTCAAGAAATAGATTTACATCCAACCCAAATTTCTAGTATGGAAATGGGGTATATGTTCGAAGAACTAATCAGAAAATTTGCCGAAATATCTAACGAAACCGCTGGAGAACACTTTACACCTCGTGAAGTAATTCGCTTAATGGTAAATCTATTGTTTATGAACGATAGAGAAATCTTAACACAAAAGGGAATTGTAAAAACAATTTTTGATTGCTGTGCGGGTACTGGCGGAATGTTATCTGTAGCCGAAGAATATCTGAATGAATTAAATCCAAATGCTCGATTAGAAGTATTCGGACAAGAATTAAATCCAGAATCGTATGCTATCTGTAAATCTGATATGCTAATAAAAGGGCAAAAACCAGATAATATAGCCAGAGGAAATAGCTTAAAAAGTAAAGACACTGAAAAGCTAAAAGGCGACCAATTTATAAATCACAAATTCGACTATTTAATTACCAATCCACCATTTGGTGTAAAATGGGGTAAAGTTCAAAAAGAAGTAACAGAAGAACATCAATTGCTTGGTCATGGTGGTCGTTACGGTGCTGGTTTACCTTCTGTAAGTGATGGCTCATTTTTATTCTTAATGAATTTAATGTCTAAAATGAAACCTAAAAGCGAAGGTGGTTCTCGTTTAGCGATTGTATTTAATGGTTCACCATTGTTTTCTGGCTCACCAAGTAGCAAGAAAAACGAAAGTACAATTCGTCAATGGATTATAGAAAACGACTTACTAGAAGCTGTTATAGCGTTACCAAATCAATTATTTTACAATACAGGTATTAGCACTTATATCTGGATAATTAGTAATCATAAAACTACTGAACGAAAAGGTAAAGTACAACTAATTAATGCGGTAGATTACTTTAAGAAAATGAGTAAATCTTTAGGTAGTAAACGTAATGAACTATCTGATGAACATATTACAGATATTACAAAACTATATGGTGATTTTAAAGCCAGTGAGCATTGTAAAATATTTGATAATACCGATTTTGGTTACGCTAAAGTAACTGTAGAACGTCCTTTAGTAGAAAACGGAAAACCAGTTACCGATAAAAAAGGAAAACCAAAAGCAGATGCCAAATTACGTGATACCGAAAATATCCCGTTAAAAGAAAAAGTAGCTGATTATATGAAACGTGAAGTACTACCACACGTACCAGATGCTTGGGTAGACGAAAAGAAAACTAAAATTGGCTACGAAATTAACTTTACAAAATACTTTTACAAGTACAAACCACTAAGGTCTTTAGCGGATATTAAAGCCGATATTTTAGCATTAGAAACTGAAACCGATGGTTTAATTAAAAAGGTAATGCAGTAATGACTGACTTTGAAAAAGTTATAGAAAACGTAGCAGTTCGTTTACCTAAACTCCCAGCTAAAAGGAAAAAGAATATATACGATATACTTGGTGTTCAAACTAAAGAAACTATCAACTCAAGAGTATTAGCTTACTTTTTAAACAATAAAGAAGAGCATCAATTTAACACTCTTTTTATTGATGCTTTAAAAGAATTACTCAAAGAAAAGCAAAAAGACGGAACTGGAATAGATATTGAAGCCTTTACTGGTGATTTTAATGTGCTTACCGAAGATGTAACTCGTAGAGCAATTGAAGACGAGGAAAAACAAAAACGTATTGATGTTAGTATTGAAGGTAGTGATTGGACAATTATTATTGAAAATAAAATAAACCACACTCTTAACAATCCACTAAAAGCCTATTGGGAACACGCACAAGCTAAGTTTTCTAATAACGTAATTGGTGTTATACTTTCTATTCCTAAGCTACCAAGAAAAGAATGTGTAGTAAACAATAATATTAAATACATTAATATTACACATAAAGAGCTAATACGTAAGGTTCAAAAAAACTTAATTATAGGTACAAAAACAAACGACCTCAGCCTTTTTTACTTAAAAGAATACATAAAAACAATAGAGTCTCATTACAAAACAAGAACAGACCAACCAAAAATGAATGAATTAGTAAACGTATTAACCAAACAAGGAAAACACATTAAAAACATTCAACATAAAGTAGATGAATCTGTACGGTTTATTGATAATGAAATAATTGAAACTTTTAAAATGTTTGGATACAAAAAAGTAAAAAGTTGGTTTGTTAATGAAGATAAACACCCCGATATGTATTTTTGGATTCACGATTCTAAAAAAATACTTTTAGATAATTCTCTTTGGTTTTGCTATGAATCTTGGGATAGCCTTAATAACAAAGTAAATCAAATAGAACAAAAGGATTTATTTAAACATATAGATACACATACTGCTAAAATAACTCATGGAAATTCTAGCAAATCCAAATTAAGAACTCATATTGCTAAATATAACCACCATAATTTTTTAAAAGAAGGTGAATCATTTAGAGAAGCTTTCACAAATGTTTTAAGCACTTATTTTATGGCAGAAAATACAGGTATAGTTGACAAAACAATTGCTCATTTAACTAAAGAAAACTTGTAGTATGAAGCAATACAAAACATACAAAGATTCTGGTGTCGAATGGATTGGTGAAGTTCCAGATTCTTGGGAGTCATGGAAAATAAGTCACGCATTTAAAAAAGTTGGTAGTGGTACAACTCCACAATCTGGAAATCCAATTTATTACGAAAATGGTACAATTAATTGGTTAAATACAGGAGATTTAAATGATGGAATATTATATTCTTGTGCAAAAAAAGTAACACCAAAAGCATTAGAAGATAATTCTTCTTTAAAGTTATTTCCTAAAGGCTCTTTGGTTATTGCTATGTATGGGGCTACTATAGGAAAGACAGCTTTACTTCAATTTGAAACGACTACAAATCAAGCTTGTTGTGTATTTAATGAGTCTAATATAATTGATATTCATTTTTTACAATATTGGTTTAAAGGAAATAAAGAACATATAATTAATTTAGCTATTGGAGGGGGACAGCCTAATATAAGTCAAGATATTTTAAAAGGTATTAGACTTTATTGCCCAAGTAAAGAAGAACAAACCCAAATAGCCAATTACCTCAACCACAAAACAGCACAATTAGATAGTTTAATAGCTAAAAAAGAGCAGTTAATAAGCTTATTACAAGAAGAGCGCACGGCAATGATTAATCAAGCGGTTACCAAAGGACTCAATACAAATGTGCCCATGAAAGATTCGGGTATTGAGTGGCTGGGTGAGATTCCAGCGCATTGGGAGGTGAAAAAATTGAAATATTTTGCAAATGTTGTATTAGGTAAAATGTTAACCAATGAGGATAAGGGAGATTATGAATTAAAACCATATTTACGAGCTAAAAATGTAGAATGGAATACTCCTAATGTAGAAGATGTAAAAAAAATGTGGTTTTCTAAATCGGAATTGGAAAAATACAGAATTCTTAAAAATGACTTATTAGTTAGTGAAGGTGGTGAAGTTGGCAGAACTTGTATATGGAATGATGAACTAAATGAGTGTTATATCCAAAATTCTGTTCATAAGGTTACTTTTAAAAACATTACTAATTCTCATTATTTTTTAAGTCAATTTATTTTATTTGGCGAAAAAGGTCATTTTGATGCAATAGTAAACAGAATTAGTATAGCTCACTTGACTAAGGAAAAATTAAGTGCAGTTACTTTTGTTTATCCTCCGTTAAAGGAACAAGAAAAAATTAATGAGTTTATAGAAATTGAATTTGAAAGAATTAGCACAGTAATTTCAAAAACTCAACAAGAAATCGACTTACTAAAAGAATACAAAACCGCATTAATTAGCGAAGTAGTTACAGGAAAAGTAGATGTTAGAGAAGAAGTTTTGAATTAAAAAAAGAGTTATGGCAAAAGGCATACATACAGAATTAACGTTTGAAGCAGCAATAGAATTATCGTTATTAGAAGATGGCTGTTATGTTAAAGGGCATTCTACAGATTATGATGCAGATTTAGGTGTTTTTCCAAAATACGTTATCGAGTTTCTTAAAAATTCGCAAGCAAAACAATGGGATAAGCTGGCTAATATTCATAAAGATGCGGTAGAAACAAAGGTTATTCAACGCTTGCTTAAAGAGTTGGATTCTAAAGGTACGCTGGAGGTTTTGCGTAATGGTTTTACAGATTATGGTGTTAAGTTTAACATGGCGTATTTTCGTCCAGAAAGTAGCTTAAATCCAGAAGCTGAGGTTTTATATCGTAGCAATCATTTAGCTGTTACAAGGCAGTTGTACTACGAGCGTAATGGTAAGAACTCGCTAGATATGGTGTTAAGTTTAAACGGCTTGCCAGTTTCAACAATCGAGCTAAAGAATCAGTTTTCTGGTCAAGATGTTAGCAATGCTAAAAAGCAATATGTTTTTGATAGAGAGCCGAGCGAACCGATATTTCAATTTAAAAAGCGTACGTTGGTACATTTTGCTGTAGATGCAGACGAATGCTACATGACCACAAAGCTGGCTGGTAAGAAAACACGCTACTTGCCTTTTAATTTAGGAGCTAATAACGGAGCTGGAAACCCGCTAAATAAAAATGGGTATCGTACTGAGTATTTATGGGAATACGTTTGGGCTAAAGATAGCTTTATGGATATTATTGGAAAATTTTTACATTTAGATGTGGAAGTTTACGAGCTAAATGGCGTAAAAAAGAAAAAGGAAACCATGATATTTCCAAGGTTTCACCAAATGGATGTCGTTCGTAAATTAACTAAAGACGCTAAAACAAAAGGAGCTGGTCAAAATTACTTAATACAGCATTCAGCTGGTTCTGGTAAATCTAATTCCATTGCGTGGTTATCTTACCGATTATCAAGTTTACACGATACTCAAAACGAACGAGTATTTGATTCTGTCATTGTTATTACTGATAGAAAAGTATTAGATAGTCAGTTACAAAACACTATTTATCAATTTGAACACAAACAAGGCGTAGTTCAAAAAATAGATAAAAATTCTCAACAGTTAGCCGATGCTATTACGGCTGGTTCAAATATTATTATTACTACGTTACAGAAGTTTCCGTTTATTATAGAAAAAATTGGAGAACTAAAAGCTAAAAAATATGCAGTAATTATTGATGAAGCACATTCTAGCCAAGGAGGTGAAGGAACAAAAAAGCTTAAAGAAGTATTATCTGCAAAGTCATTAGAAGAAGCTGTTTTAGAAGACATGCCTTCTGGCTTAGATGAAGATGCCGAAGACCAGATACGCAAATCTATGGAAGCTAGAGGAAAACAAGATAACCTTAGTTTTTTCGCATTTACAGCAACTCCAAAAGACAAAACAATTCAAGTATTTGGAACTCCAGATAAAGAAGGAATACCAAAACCTTTTCATGTATATAGCATGAAACAAGCTATTGAAGAAGGTTTTATTTTGGATGTTCTTAAAAATTATACAACGTATAAAACATACTTTAAGTTATCTAAAGAAATTGAAGACGACCCAAAAGTTAATAAAAAACAAGCAGCCAAAGCAATCGGGCGTTTTATGTCTTTACATCCGCATAACTTGGCACAAAAAACCGAAGTAATTATAGAGCATTTCCGACAAGTTGTATCTAAAAAAATTGGAGGGAAAGCAAAAGCAATGTTGGTAACAGGTTCTAGATTACATGCTGTTCGTTATAAAGAAGAGTTTGATAAATATATTAAAGAGAAAGAATATACTGATATAAAAACTGTAGTAGCATTTTCTGGAAAAGTAATATATGATGCGTACCCAGAAGGAGTAACTGAGGTAGAACTAAACGGATTTAAGGAAAAAGAACTGCCTAAAAAATTTGCTTCTGATGAATACCAATTACTTTTGGTGGCTGATAAATATCAAACAGGTTTTGACCAGCCGTTATTACATACAATGTATGTAGATAAAAAGTTATCTGGAGTAAAATGTGTACAAACATTATCTAGGTTAAACAGAATGCATGCTGGTAAAGAAGATACTTTTATTCTTGATTTTACTAACGATACCGAAGACATATTAAACTCTTTTCAACCGTATTACGAACTTACCACAGTAGAAAATACAACAGACCCTAATCAATTATATGATTTAAAATCTGAAATTGAAAAAGGACAAATTATTTGGGATTCGGAGGTGGATAGTTTTTGTAATGTGTTTTTTAAATCAGCAAAAGCATTATCTGTAAAAGAACAGGGTAAATTAAATGCTTTTGTAGACCCAGCAGTTGACCGTTTTAAACAACTACCAGAAGAGAACACCAAAGATGATGTAATTGGTACTGAAATTACGCAAGATAATTTTAAACATGCATTACAAACCTTTACAAGATTGTATTCATTTTTAACTCAAATAATGCCGTTTAGTGATGTGGAGTTAGAAAAACTATTTACGTATTCTAGATTTTTATTAAAGAAGCTACCTCGTAAAAATGAAAGTGATAGATTTCAATTAGGCGATGAAGTTTCTTTAGAATATTACAGACTTCAACGTGTAGCAGAACAAAACATTGCTATGGAGAGCCAAGGTGAATATAGTTTAGAAGTTATGGATGGTGCTGGAATACGCATGAGTAAAGAAGAACAAGAAGCATTATCTGAGATTATTAATGTATTGAATAATAGATTCGGTACAGAATTTAATGAAGCCGATAAGTTATTTTTTGACCAAATAGAAGCCGAATTAATTGCTGATAATAAATTATCAGAACAAGCAAAGAATAACACACTTTCTAATTTTAAGTTTGGTTTTGAAGATGCTTTTATGGATAAGTTAATTGCTAGAATGGAGCAAAATCAAGATATTTTTACCAAAATGATGGATGATAATGATTTTGGTAGTTTGGTGAAAGATTATATGTTAAAGAAGGTTTATGAAAGATTGAATAAGTAAGATTATAATTAGATAATAACTTGTAGCACTTTTAGACTATAGTCTTTTACTAACACAGTTTATAATTAAAAAATAATAGCTAAATCGTTACTTTTGTATCATTTTATTTAGCAGTTTAAAAATAATACACTATCTTTATTGAAAAGCTAGATAATGTATTATTTTTATTCAAGAATTTCTACAGTAGGTCAGAACACAGGTCGCCAGATTACTAATTTTAAATCTCATGGAGAATTTAAAGCTGAAAATTTATATATAGATAAAGTTCAAGGTAATGTTCCTTTTTTAGAACGTCCAGAAGCTTCAAAGTTATTCGATGCGGTTACTGGTCTAAACAAAGAAGAGATTACAATAGTAGTAGATAGTATCGATAGACTTGGTAGAAACTTAATTGACATATTGCATACTATTGAACGATTTACTGATAACGGTATCAATCTAAAATCAATTAAAGAAGGCTTTGAAACTTTAATAAATGGTGAAAAAAATCCAATAGCAATGGTCGTGGTTTCTGTAATGGGTTCTATTGCCGAAATGGAAAGAAACCGCATAAAAGAACGTACAGCAGAAGGTATTAAAATAGCACAGGCAGAGGGTAAATTTAAAGGTAGAAAGATTGGCTCAACTCAATCTAATGCTAGATTATTAGAACGTCACCCAAATATTATTAAAAAACTAAATAAAGGGCTTACAGTTCGTGAAGTAGCTGAAATTGTAGGTAAATCTACAACTACTGTTGTTAAAGTTAAAAAAGTTTTGGCATTGAATAAATAATAAATGGAATCACTTTTTATGATTCCATTTATTTATATTTTAATAATCAGTTAAATTACCATCATAAATTCCTGTAACAGAAATCCCATCTTGATTAATACAATCAATAGTAATTTTGTAGTTGTTATTGTTTTTTTCAATTATAACTGTTCCACTAACAATTTCACCTTCAATCTCTTCAAAATTATTAGATGTAAATTGATTATTTTGAACAAAATAATCACCATTATAAAAAGTGCCATTTTCACGTGATAAAGAATGATTAAAAGTATGCACTCCATCATCTAAACTTGTTCCGTTAGAATTATACATGCTAAAGCTTAAATGTAAACCTTCTCCATGTTCAAAATAAGAATTAGCCATTAACTCGATATAAAAATTATTCTCATTTATATTTCCCATTGAGAAAATAGAAATATTATAATCTTCATTGTTAATTGTTATTTTATTTTCATTATTACCAATTCCATCATCAGATGAACATGATAATAATGTAAATGCTGTTACAAAAAGTATTATTATTTTTTTCATGATATATTCTTTTATTTATTAATAACAAAAATTAGAACTAAAGATATTTGCAGCTCCATAATAACCAAATACAGGACTTCCGCCATTTTTAGAAGCACCTACAAATAATTCCATACCATTATCTGAATCGTAGTTTCCTTCTTTTATATAATAAACAACACCTATTTTATCATATTTATCATGATTACTCCATTTTACACCTTGACTTTCATTATGTAGGATAGATAAGCCAGCAGAAGTATTAAAAACTATATCCTTAAAAGAATCATTATCAACATCAATTGAAACAATATCATAAGTAGTCAAATATATATCTTCTTCTATAGGTAATTCTACTCGTAATTCTTGATAACCTCCATCTAGTATAGATTTATTATTACTTAATAATATATAAACGTTAGGTACTCTAATCTGGTTGTTAGAAATATCAGAAGAGGGAGGTTTAGAAGTACCCACAATTAAATCTTTATAGCCGTCTTTATTCAAATCAGTTAAATCACCTAGTGAACCTCTCATTTCATTTGCTAACATACTTTCATCATTAAAAGAAAACTGTTTTTTTGAGAAAGTATTTGAACCTTCATTTATATATAATGTTGTTCTACCAGTAGTCCAATTTGCAGATGCTCCTTCAATGGTTAAAATATCCATATCTCCATCATTTTCAAAATCTACTAACTCCATAAAATGAGAAGAGCCGTTAATCGATTGAATATTAAAATTTGAATTACCCTCATTAATAAATAAATCCATATTATTATTAATAAAATCTATATCTCCATCATTATCAAAATCCGAACTAACAAGACTATAAGATATTCCATAAGAATGAGGTCTTGGGTCGCTTTTTGTTGAGTATGATTTAATAATATTGAAATCTGAAAAACTGTTTCCTAAATTTTTAAACCACCCCACTTTACTTAAATCCGTAGAATAAGCACTACAATTAACATAACTAGTAAAAATAATATCAAGATTTCCATCATTATCAATGTCTCCAACCTCAAGAGTTGCTATTGTTTTGTTATCACAAGGAGAAGCCCAGTTTGTAGTTTTATATTCTTTGAGTAGCTCTTTATTATAAATTTTATTACCATCATTCCTATATAAAAAAAAGCTATTTCTATTTTCATAAGATATTATATCAATATCTCCATCATTATCAAAATCTATTGGTTTTGAACTATAAGATGATTCCCCAATTTTGCACACAGATGAAATGTTAAAGTCATTATTGTTTTCGAACGGATTATCTATATTATCACCATCTTCTATTGGATTGTCATCAGAAATATCCTCTTGGATAGTCGATGAACAAGATATGATAGTATAAATACATATCATTATTATGAATATATTTTTCATGTTAAAATTTAAGTTTGATAAGTGTGTCCATATATTTGTTAAACCATTCTTTACTTATATCTACTACTTTAGCCTCACTGTTTTCATTAGGTTCATACATACCACTTATGTATACATGACACTTTAAAAAAGTTATAAGGTTATTATGTTGATAGTCTTTAGAGTAAGTAAAATAATGATGGTTCTGTTTATACTCAAACTCTGGAAAAGGAATAATCATATCTTTAGAAGCATATTTAGCCTCTAATTCTTCATTTAAAATATTTATTACTTTGTTAAAATTTACTTGTTCAGTCATATTTGTTTTTTTATTTAACAAAGAAAAACAAATAAAAGAGCTGTTTTTTTACAAATTATTTTGCGTTGTATTTTTTAAAGTAATCGTTACAATTGTTCCTTTTAAAGCAGATGAAGTAATTGAAAAGGAATCAGAAGGTAAGTTTAATAATTGTAGTCGTTCGTTTACTAATTTAATTCCTTTAGATTGATGTTCAGCTATATTTAAATTACTATTAAACCCTTTACCATTATCAATTATACTACAAATTAGAAAATCGTTTTTTTGATTAAAATCAATAGTTAATTTAGAATTATTAGAATTATTATTAAAAGCATGTTTAAACACATTTTCTATAATTGGTTGTAATAACATAGGAGGAATAGTAGTAGTATTTACATCAATATTATTAAATTTTATTTTGATGTCAATTTTATTTTGAAAGCGTAAATTTTCAAGTTCTATGTATGTTTTTAAATAACTAATTTCTTCTGCTAGAGAAATGTATTGATGTGATGAATTATGAAGTGTTTTACGAATCAATTTTGAGAACTCACCCATATATTTTAATGAATTATCAATATCATTATCAATGATGAAATTTTGAATAGAGTTCATTGCATTAAAAATAAAATGCGGATTCATTTGACTTTGCAATGCCTCTATTTTAGTTTCTGAAACACGTTTGTAAATATCTTGTTTAAGCTGTTGTTCTTTTTTAATTCTATTGATTTTGTGCTTATAAAACAGATAAAAACTAAATAATACAATACCTAAAAAGAGACTAATAAACCACCAAGTTTTCCAAAAAGGAGGGTTAATAGTTACTTTTAATAAACTATTAGTATAAGTTTTACCATTGCTATAATCTTTTATCTCTCCAGTAATATTATAGTTGCCATTACTTAAATAGTTTAATCGCACTGTATTTTTATTACTCCACTGACTCCAATCGTTATTCGATACTTTATATCGGTATTTTAGTTTGTTTGGATACGGATGGTTGTTTATACTATAGTTAAACGAAATTGTGTTTTGATTATAAGGTAACTCAATTGACTCTTTAGTGTATTGAAACCAATTGTAATTTGAAGAATCAATATTTTTATAATTTACTTTAATGTTTGAAACATTAAACTCATGATATTCAGCATTAAGATTATTAATAATAGTATCCAAATTAATTTCATAATATCCTTTATCTGTACCTACTAATAATTTATTGTCGGTTACAGTTGCTGAGCTAAAAAATTTATTTGTAATTCCTTGTTCTTCATCTAAGAAAATAATTGAATCATTTTTATATAAATTAATTCCTTTTTCTGTTCCAATAATTAGATGTTCTTTATAAGTTTTTAAAAACAAGATGGTGTTTCCAACTATTTCTTTATTTTTAATTGTGTTTATTATTTTAAAACTATCATTTGGTTCTGTTATAAAAACAGTGCCTCTAGTATTTGCTATAACTAACTGTTTTTTATTATTAACTACAGAGTATGTTAATTCCTTTTCACTCCAAATACTATCTTGTAAATAGGAAGTAAACTGTTCCTTTTTGTATTGATATAAACCAGAGAACTTGGAAGAAAAATATAACTTATTATCAATCTTATTTATTGAAATAATATCTCTTGGATTATTTTTATGACTAAGTTCAAAAACAATGCTTTTAGTATTCATTCCAATATTATCTATGGCATAAACCTGTGAATATGGTCTTTGAAAAAAAGCATTGTATTTAGAAGTAAAATAAAAAGCATTGGTATAAATAGGAAAGTAACTTTCTAATTTATTAGAATTAGATAATTTATAAAGACCAATTGTGGTATTAATCCAAATTTCATTGTTATAATTTTTTATACTTAACAACTCTAAATCGTTAAAGCTATTACCTTGAAAATGCCCACTAAAACCTTCGTTAAACAATAACTTCTTATTTTTATAATAAGCTTTAAATTTTGAATAGAATTCTAATTTAGAAATATGAAACTTGTTTTTTTTTGATTCTATAACTAATCCTTTTTTTGTAAGAAAAAACGCTTCATTTTCTTTAGTTTGAATGTCAATAGTATTTTTTATATTATTATAAAAACGAACCTTTTTTGATAGATTAACTTTATAAATTCCTTTATCTAAAGTTCCAATTAATAAATTATTATTGTTTTTATCATATTCTAAACACCATTGTTTAGTACTTTTTATATTGAATGTATTGTTTTCTTTTACAATAGATTTGTTGTCTATTTTAAATACTCCACCTGTAGGATAATTAATACCATCTGCAACTCCGTAGATATTTTGGTTTTTGTCAAATATAAAGTCCCAAAAAACACTATTTCCAAACTCACTATTTGGTTTAATTCCGCTTATGTAATCTAGAATGTTGAACTTTTTTATCGATTGATTTTTATGAGCGAATCCATCAAAACTTACCAGAATAGAATTTTTGTTTTTGAAAATAGAAAAAACTGAATCATAGTTATGATGTAAAAAAACTAATTGATTTTTAACTTCATCATATTTCCATAAGCCACTTCGATACGTTTGAATATATACTTCATTCTTGTAAGAAAAGAAATCCATAATTTGAAACGAATTATCTGCTTTATCTGTTACATTTTTAATTTCTTTGGAATTAATATCAATAACTGACAATCCATTTTTAGTACCAATAAAAACCTTTTGGTTATGGTAAAATATCTTACGAACATAATTGTTTACTAAACCGTTGTTAGTGTTATAAACAGAGAAACCGTTACCATTATAAAAAGTTAAACCACCACCATAACTACCAAGCCATAAATTATTATTACTATCTTCTTCAATAGCCCAACAGTTATTATGAGCTAAACCATCTTCTTTATAAAAATTAGAGATTTTATTGTTTTCTATTTTAGAAACTCCAGCACCTGTACCAACCCACAAAATACCTCTGCTATCTTTTTTTAATGAATAAATACTGTTGCTTGGTAATCCATTTAAAGTAGTTATGTTTTTTGACGGAAATGTTTGTGTGAATGCTAATCGAATGCACAATAAACAAATCAGAAGAAATAATTTATTTTTTATGAAGTATTGCATTTAAGAAACTTTCTTTTTTTCGGGAAGCTATAGGTAATTGCTCACCGTTATTTAATTCAACATACAGTTCTACAGTTTTATTAAAACGCGCTACATGATTTAAGTTAACTAGATACGATTTATGTATTCGATGAAAATTTGTTTTTGGTAAAAGTTCATCAATATATTTTAATGTTTTAGATAAAGTTATTTTTTTACCGTTTACAAAAGTTACAGAACTGTAATTACTGTCAGCTTTGCAGTATAAAATTTTATTAGGATTTATAATTTCGTAACCAGATTCTGTTGGTAAAGCAATTTTATTATAATTAGAATCTCCAGAATCTATCTGGTTTAAAATCATCTTTAAATTATTTTCTTTAGTTCTTTTTTTAAGTAATAATTTATAGCGTTTAATTGTTTCCAATAAATCAATATAATTTATTGGCTTTAATAAATAATCTAACGCATTCTCTTTAATTGCTTTAATTGCATATTCTGAATAAGCAGTTGTGAAAATAACATCAAACTTTTTATCTTCAATCTTTTTTAATAGTTCAAATCCGTTTTTATTAGGCATTTCTATATCTAAAAACACTAATTCTGGTTCATGCTTTTCTATCGATAATTTTGCTTCATCTACACTTTCACATTTATCAAGAACTAAAAACTGATTTGATAAATACCTATTTAATAGTTTTTCTAAAAATTCTCTGGCATTGTATTCATCATCAACAATAATAGTTTTTATCATAGTAACAAAGTTAGTTTATTAAATGTGTGGTTAGTTAATGAATTAGTTATCGCTATGTAATTAGGCATAAATTAGTATAAGTACTTAGTAATCGTAAAAGCTTTATTATTTTTTTGAAGTATTTACTATTATAATTAAGTAAGGTTTTTATATCTTTATGACTATATGTATTGTTATGAAAAGCTAACTACTAAATTTATTTAATAAAAATATTATTTATAAAAAATCTTTATCAGTTCTAAAATAGTAAAATAAATAGAACACACTACCTAAACCTAATAAACAGAAAAATAATTTCCAAAATAAAAAATTATACATTAATAAAGGTGCAATAACTAATGATATAATGATGTATGTCTTAATAATCAGTATTAGTATTTTAGCAAATTGTGTTTTATTCACTCTATACTCTTCCTTCTTAAAATATTCAAGGATGTAAAAGAAACTAATCACTCCTATAATCGTAAAAGGAAACATATGTAGTATAACAGAATCTTTATTTATTTTGAAAATATTGTTGTAAGCCCAAAAAGTGTAAATGAATATTCCAATATAGAAATTATAAATACATAAAATAAAAAACTTACGTTTAATGTAATCCATAGTGCTATTTTAAGTTTTTAAATATAGTTATTTTATGTGTTATATATAATACATACACAAATATATGTAGGAGAGATATGCTGCACATGCGTTTAACAAACAACGAAGCTTTTATTAGGTTTGTAGGTGCAAATCATCCGACGGATTATGAACGTTTAGATGCTTGGATTTATAGATTAAAAGAATGGAGCGATTTAGGGTTGCAAAATATTCATTTTTTTATTCATCAGAATATAGAAGTCGAATCACCTTTATTAGCGGCTTATTTTATTAAAAAAGTAAACAAAGCCTTAGGAGCAGATTTAAAAATTCCGAATGAAAGTATAAGTCAACAAATGAGTTTGTTGTAAAGTAAAAATCCAGCTTTAAAGCTGGATTTTTTATTTATTGAAGCGGAGTAAAGTTGGTATTTCTTTTTTGAGTAGGTGACAAAACACTTGTAAAAAGAAGTATAGTTAATTGTTTTTTACTCTTCTTGTTTTTTTCTTAATTTGTTTTGAAAAAGGTTTGTCAAAAAAAGAAATAATTACAGATTCACCCTTGTTATTAAGCTTTATTTTTGTTGCGTATGATAAATATTCAAACTTTATTGAAATTATTTTTTTATTTTCTATTTCTTGAAATTGTTTTTTATTAATTTTTTTCAAAATTCGATCTATTTCAATATCCGAAAAATCATATTTACTTAATAATGATAACATTCTATTAAAGCCTTTTTTTTCTAATGCGTCTAGAATTTTTTTTCTATAATTAGGAATATCTATATTTTTTTCGGCTATGAATTTGTTATACTTATATAGCAAAACTAAAGTAGTCGTTCCTTCCAAAGGAATATTAATATTTATTTTTTTTATATTGTTGATATCTATAGAATATGATTGAATAACAGACGTAACTTCCTTAATAATTACTTTTTTTTCAGAGTCATCTAGGTCATAACTTGAAAGTAGTTCAATAGTTTTATTATTAATTTTATTCTGTTTATCTAATTTTTTTCTTTTCTCTTGTTCTTTTAACTTTTTAATTCGATTTACTTCTGCAATTTTTTTATTTTTTTCTTCTTCAATTAACTTTTTAACTTCTTTTTGTTCAGCTAATACTTTCTCTTTATATGCTTTGGTAATAACATAATTAATGGCCTTAGTACTTGCTCTTAAACTAAAAGATATATCGTTTTTTCCATAATTATCCTTAATTCTAACATTTACTTTATTAGCGGTTTTTAATTTTTCAATAAATTCAAGTTTACTTATACTTTCATTTGATTTAGTATTTATAAAATCATTGAAAAATATAATTTTATTATTATCTGACTTTGAAATATTAACTGATTTGTAGAGGGTGTCAAGTTCATCATTGAAAATCCATAATACATTTGTTTCTGATAAATTTTGAAAGTAACCAGCATCAGCAATATAAAAATTTAAAGATTCATTTTTAAAAAGATTGATTACAAGTAATGGGTTGTTATAAGGGAAGTCGGTTCCTTTTCCTTTTATACTTGATGTCTTATACTTTCCATCAAATACATTTCCACCAGATTCAAAGCTCCAATTTTGAGCTGAAACCATTATTTGACGAAGTAGAATAGCAATAAAAATAATTTTTTTCATAGTTTTTGTTCTTTATCCTTTTTTCTTTTTATAAAAATAGTACTATTCTGCAAGCCATTAAATAAAATTTTAATAAAATCTGTCGGAGCAAATCGTCCGTCAAGTTATTGCTTAAAAGAGTGGTGTGATTTAGGATTAAAAAATCTAACCAAGAATTTAGGACATATTTAAAAGTTTCTAATAAAAATACAAAAAATGAGCTTGTTATAAAGTAAAAATCCAGCTTTAAAGCTGGATTTTTGTATTGGTTTCAATCATTTATTTTAAATCGATATACATATTGTTATAATCAATATATTTCATGTTAGAGTTCCATTGTGGAGCAAAGTTCGATTTTCTTTTTTTAGTTGCAGAAACACCTTTAGCACCTGTGGTAATATATTGTATGGTTCTTTCTAATAATGGTTCGGTAATATCACCAATTATGCCTAAATTACCAGGATCTTCTTCTATAATTACTTCAGGAATAAATCCTTCAGGTTTATTTTCTCCATTACTATTCTGAATTTCTAAAACAATTGGTTGCATTGCCCAAGCATGATTTGTTTTAAAATTTGGGCCGTTACGCGAAAAGTTATCAGAATCGTACAAGGTTATTGAGCCTACATGTTTACCGTAAGTTTGAGATCCTACAAGTTTTACATTGATGTAAGGAGATAATGCATTTATAACTAATTCAGATGCCGAAGCGGTATTTTCTGAAACAATAAAATATACTGTTGGTAAGTTTAAATTATTAATGTTTTCATCTAAAATAGTGTTTCCATTACTGTCTTTATTTAAAATTTTATCCGTGAAATTATTAATAAAATCATCTGGGTTTCTAACAGCCATTACTTTGTTATTCCAAACTTGTTTAGAAAACAACTTATCATTACCTTGCCCAGCAATCATACTTCCTAAATACACAGCCGTTTGCACTGACCCACCACCATTGTATCGTAAATCGATAATTAAATCGGTAATGCCAGCGGTTTTAAAATTAGCAAATTCGGTATTTAAATCTCCATCAAAATCACGTGAAAATTGATTGTACATTAAATAACCAATAGTATGGCTACCATCAACAATAACAGTTGTTTTTTTAATTGGATTTTCAGTTACTATTGCGCTATTTAGTGTTATCGTTGTGCCATTACTTATAGGGTTTCCTGCATTATAATCGGCTAATTGAACCGTAAACGAATTGGCACTAAATAAGGTGTTTACATTGGCTTTTGTTAGTATGGTTCCGTTTACTTCAGTAATAAGCATTCCTCTAACAATTCCTTTGGTTTCAGCATCAGAATTTTTTACAACGTCATATACATACACATAATAATTTCCAGAACCATCGGCATAATCAGCTCCTTTAAGTTTTATTCCTGTCGTTTGTCGTGTACCTTCAAAAGATTGTTCTAAGGCAATGTAATCATCAACAATCCAAGAATAAGTTCTGTTAGGATCTTTGGGATATTCACTCGGTATGTGTAATAAATTGTAAAATAAATTTTCGGGATTATTATAATTATCTAAATATCCAAAAAGCTCTTGATTGTTATTAAAACGTCTGTCAGATAAATCAGGTACATCTTTTTGCCACAAATAATAGGCGTTTAAGCCTTTCCAAACAAAATTTTGAACTTGAATGTCAGTAGGAATATTTTCTTTATCGCTACAAGAAATAGTAGCAAAAGCTAAAAATACAATAAGTAATGTTTTATATAATTTCATAAGGAGTATATTAGTTATAATGTCAACGCAATTTAATCAATATTATTATTTTTTTTGATTGTTGCTGTAACAAACTTAAAACTACGTCGTCGTAGTTATGTAAACCAGCTAATAAAGATGTAATTTTAAAGTATGGCTTACAAATTAATTAACTAAACAATGAATCAATCAGATTTTTTAAAAGTTGTATTACCCTTTAAAGACAAAGTTTTTCGTTTAGCAAAAAGACTTTTAGTTTCTAGAGAAGAAGCTGAAGATGCTACACAAGAGTTAATTTTTAAGTTATGGAGAAATAAAGAGAAATTATCAGGTTATAAAAATGTAGAAGCATTTGCGATGACGATGACAAAGAATTATTGTTATGACCGATTAAAATCGAAACAAGCTAGTAATTTAACTTTAGTTCATAGTAATTATAAAGAAAAGGAAACGTCTTTAGATAAAAAGGTTGAGCATAATGATAGTGTAAGCTTAGTACATAAATTAATAGAAAAATTACCAGAGCAACAAAAAACAATTATTCAATTAAGAGATATAGAACAATATGATTTTGATGAAATATGTAAAATGGTAGACATGAAACCAACTGCTGTTAGAGTAGCTTTATCAAGAGCAAGAAAAACAATACGAGAACAATTAATAAAACAACATAACTATGGAGTTAGCTAACATAGAAAAATTAGTACATAAATACCTAGAAGCAACAACGAGCTTGCAAGAAGAAAAAGTATTACAAGAATACTTTACTTCTGATGATGTGGCACCTCATTTGCAAGAGTACAGTATGTTATTTAGTTATTTTAAACAAAGTAAAAACGAAACCTTTACCCAAACCATTCAGTTAAAACCTGAGAAAACTAAAAAGAACTGGAAATGGTTATCGGTAGCAGCGTCAGTCGTTTTACTATTTAGTGTATTTGTAGGTAATGAAAAGTATCAAGAGCATCAACAAAGAAAACAGTTTGCGCAGGTAACAGCAGCGTTACAACTACTTTCTGTCAATTTAAACAAAGGAAACGAGGCACTGTATGCCGTTTCAAACAACTTAAACAAAGGAAATGAAGCTTTAGCGCATTTAAACACCTACGAAAAAACAGTAAATAAAGTAATTAGTAAAGTAAATTAATAAAAAAACAAAGTAAAACCAAGTACTTAATAAACCAAGACAATCATGAAAAATATAATTATAATATTCGTATTCATATTCACAGCAAACTTAACTTTTGGGCAATCAATGTTTGATAAATTAGAAGACATCGATGAAGTATCATCAGTAGTAGTAAATAAAGATGCTTTTGAAATGTTATCAAAATTTAATGTAGGTTCAGGAGACAACGAAGCTATTGAAGTTTTTAATATGATAAAAGACTTAAAAGAATTAAAAGTTTTTACTACAGAAGATTCTGCTATTTCTTCACAGATGGAAGGGATGGTAAAATCATCAGTTACTAAAAATAATTTAATAGAATTAATGCGTGTAAAGGATAAAGGATCACGTGTTAAAATTTATGTAAAATCAACAAAAAATAAAGATTTTGTTAGCGAAGTTTTAATGTTTGTAAAAGACAAAGGTTCTAAAAAAGGGGCGGCAGAATCGGTTATTGTATCTTTAACAGGAACAATCGATATTAATAAAATGTCGAAATTAGTTGAAACATTTTCAAAAGAAAAAAATGTAAAGGTTAGTAATAACTAAAATCACTTTTATACAGGAGTAAGTAATGTATTTCTTACTCCTTTTTTATAAACCCTAAAAAAGAATCAATATGAAAAAAATATTTATGTACTCATTATTATTAGTTGTTTTTGCTACTGTTTCTTGTAAAAAAGAAACATCGTTACAAGGATATTTAGTAGAAAGTCAAGATAAAAAAGAATTTATAACGTTAGATGTTCCTGCAAGTGTACTTCAATTAAGTATGGATAAAGCATCAGAAGAAGATAAAAAGGCATTTGAAAGTATTCGTAAAGTGAACATTACCGGTTTACCATATAAAGATACTGACGTAAAAATGTATGAAGAAGAAAAAAATAAATTAAAAGCAATTTTAAAAAATTCTGACTACAAAAAATTAATCAATTTTAAAAAAGATGGCATGCATGCTGCAATTTACTATTCAGGAAAAACCGATGCTATTAACGAAATTATAGCTTTTGGTTATGGTAAAGAAATGGGCGTTGGTATTGCACGTATTTTAGGAGATAACATGAACCCTGGTAAGATTATGGAAATGATGAAAAAATCGAAAGTAGATGCAAATAATTTAGATTTAAGTCAGTTTAAATCTCTTTTAGGAAAAAATAAAAACCAAACAAATCAAACTGAATAAGTTACTGTGGAGTAATCTTAATAGTTAAAGTATAAAAAAGCCATCAATTTATTGATGGCTTTTTCTTTTTAACGACTCATTAACAAGCCTCCCAATAGATTTTCCTATTTTTGACATTCAAACGAAAATATTTTATGAAGCTTCAAAAAGCCCTTACCTTAACAATACTTTTTTTTTCACTTACATTATTTTCACAGTCTGAAAATAATTATAGAGCAGAAAAAGATAAAGTTCACGATTTAATTCACACAAAATTAAAAGTTGATTTTAACTTTAAGGAAAAGCAGTTAAATGGTGAAGCATGGATAACATTAAAGCCACACTTTTATAAAACGAATAAAGTTACTTTAGATGCTAAAGCAATGCTTATTCATACAATAACGATGAATAACCAAAATTTAGACTATAATTACGATGATTTTAAGTTGATAATTGATTTACCTCGTGCTTATACAAAAAATGAAAACTTTACACTTTATATTAAGTACACCGCACGTCCTGAAAAAGTAAAACAAAAAGGAAGTGCAGCGATAACATCAGCTAAAGGATTGTATTTTATCAATCCAACAGGGTTAGATAAAAATAAACCTACACAGATTTGGACACAAGGAGAAACTGAAGCAAGCAGTTGTTGGTTTCCTACAATAGATGCTCCAAATCAAAAAACATCACAAGAAATTTATATAACCGTTCCTAATAAATATGTAACACTTTCAAACGGAAAATTAGAAAAGCAAACAAATAATACCAACGGAACAAGAACCGATTACTGGAATTTTACGCAAAAACATGCACCATATCTATTCTTTATGGGAGTGGGGGAGTATGAAATTATAAAAGACACGTATAAAAATATTCCGGTAGATTATTATGTAGAAAAAAAATATGCACCTTATGCAAAAGATATTTTTGGAAAAACACCTGAAATGTTAGCATTCTTTTCAAAAATTACTGGAATAGAATATCCTTGGAATAAATATGCGCAAATTGTTGGGCGTGATTATGTAAGTGGTGCTATGGAAAACACAACAGCTGTTATTCATGGTGAAAATGCTTATCAAATGCCAGGGCAATTAATTGATGAAAACATACAAGAAAACACCATTGCTCACGAAGCTTTTCACCATTGGTTTGGCGATTTAGTAACTGCTGAAAGTTGGAGTAATTTAACCGTTAATGAAAGTTTTGCAAATTATAGTGAGTATTTATGGCGCGAATATAAGTACGGTAAAGAAGATGCTGATGCTCATTTATTAGCAACTATTGAAGGGTATAAAAACGGACAAAATTACGATAAACATTTAGTTCGTTTTAAGTATCATGATAAAGAAGATATGTTTGATGCGGTTAGCTATAATAAAGGAGGCGCAATTTTACATATGCTACGAAACTATTTAGGTGATGAAGCCTTTTATGCCGGATTAAATAAATATTTAACTGATAATAAGTACAGTACAGCTGAAGCTCATCAATTACGTTTAGCTTTTGAAAAAGTAAGTGGAAAAGACTTAAATTGGTTTTTTAATCAATGGTATTTTAGTAGTGGACACCCGAATTTAGAAATTTCGTATGATTATAATAAATTACGAAAAACAGTAACGGTAAATATTATTCAAAATCAAGCAAATGAATTTAAATTTCCTTTTGCTATTGATGTTTTTGAAGGAAGCAAGCGTACTCGTCACAACGTTTTTGTAACAGGTAAAGATGCATCATTTACCTTTCCTTTTACAAAACAACCTACTTTAATTCAAGTAAATGCAGACGGGGTTTTGTTATGCGATATTCTTGAAAATAAAGTATTAAGCGATTATATACATCAACTAAAATATGCCGATAATTATATACATAAAAAAGAAGCGTTACTTGAAGTTGCAAAAAAACAAGATGATAACAAAGCTTTTGAAGCCATTGCAAATGCAATGAATAATGATTTTTATAAAATTAGAATTTTAGCCTTAAAAAACATCAATTTAATCTATAAAGGCTCAAAGAAAAAGGTTATTGATAATATTAAGCGAATAGCAATGAGTGATCCTAAAACCTTGGTACAAGCAGCTGCTATTGAAACGTTAGGAAAATTAACCGATCCAGAATTAAAGTCGGTTTTTGAAAAGGGGTTGCAAAGTAAATCATATGCAGTATTAGGTAAATCATTAGTGGGCATGTATTATATAGATAAAGCATTTGCTATTCAAAAATCAAAAACATTACCTATTGAAGTTAAAAACATTATAGCAACACCTTTAACACGTATTTATTTAGAAGAAAATGATGATGATGAGTTGGTTTTTATAGCCGGTAATGTTATGTCGGGAATGTATTTAAGTCAAAATAAAAAAATACAATCTTTATATAAAAAGGCCTACGATAAAATTGCGATCAGTAATAATACTGAAGCTATTAAAAATTTAGCAGATGATATTGTAGCAAAAGGTATTCAATACAAACAATATAATTTTGATAAAGTAGGAATCAATTTATTACGACAAATAGTACAAAAGCAAAAAAATGTTAGCGCTACTAATAAAATACGCAATATTGAAGTTGTTAAAATAGCAATGGCAAAATTATTAGAATAAGTAATCTAAAAAATTAACTATTGGCATTATAATTGTCTGTTTTAATAAAATCAAAAAAACATGAAAAAAACTACTTTACTACTCATTCTTATTTCACTTATAACAATTTCTTGTAGTAGCATTAAAACAACAGAAAAAGCTATAAATTCAGGCGATTATGATAAGGCAATATCTTTATCAGTCAAAAATTTAATAAAAAATAAAAATAAAGAAAAAAATCAGCCCTATGTTGTAATGTTATCTAATGCTTTTAAAAAAGCAACGGATAGAGATGTTTCTAAAATTTCATTTTTAAAAAAAGAAGGCAAAGCAGAAAATTTAGAAACAATATATAATTTATATAAAAGATTAAATAATAGACAGGAAAAAATAAAACCATTGTTGCCTCTTAAAAATAATTTAACAGGTAAAAACGCAAAATTTTCTTTGGTAAATTATAATGATGAAATTATAAAAGCAAAAGAAAATTATGCTGATTTTTTATATAATAACGGACTTTCTTTATTAAGTAAAGGAAGAGAAAATAAAATTAATTATAGAAGAGCCTTTGATGAGTTTAAATATTTAGAGCGAGTTAATTCAAATTATAAAAACACAAGAGATTTATTAGAAGAGGCACATGCAAAAGGAACAGATTATGTATTTTTATCAGTAAGTAATGAAACTGATTTGATAATTCCTAGCAGGTTAGAAGATGATTTGTTAGCAATGGATACTTATGGTTTAAATGATTTATGGACAGTATATCATTCTGAAAAAATAAGACAGATTAAGTATGATTTTGATTTGGAATTAAACATTAGAAGAATTGATATTTCTCCTGAACAAATTCGTGAAAAAGAAATTATTAAAGAAAAACAAATTAAAGATGGCTTTAAGTATTTAAAAAATAACAAAGGTATTTATGTAAAAGACAGTTTAGGAAATAAAATTAAAGTTGATAAATTTAGAAAAATAAGATGTAAATTATATCGTTTTACTCAATTTAAAAGTAGTAGAGTATCTGGGGTTGTTAAATATTTTAATAATACTACAAATCAATTATTAGAGAGTTACCCTATAGAAAGTGAATTTATTTTTGAACATAGCTATGCTGATTACGATGGAGATAGAAGAGCTTTAGATAAAACTTTTTATGGTTTAACAAAACTAAAATCTGTAGGTTTTCCATCAAATGAACAAATGGTTTATGATACTGGTAGTGATTTAAAAGAAAAATTAAAATATATTATTACACGAAATAAATTTAGGAATTAATAATAAATAAAAAATCTCCTATTATGAACAGGAGATTTTTTATTTTTAGTCATTATGGATTTATTTTCACAATTTGATAAAGAGCCTCAAAATTTACTTCCTAAAGATGGAACAGTAAATTATTATGGGATTGTTTTATCTAGAAAAAAAGCTGACAAATATTATAATCATCTTTTAAGTACAATTGCATGGAAAAATGATGAAGCTATTATTTTTGGAAAATTGATAATAACTAAACGTAAAGTAGCATGGTACGCTGAAATACCTTTTGAGTATTCATATTCTAATCGTACAAAAACAGCTTTAATTTTTACTAAAGAACTACTAGAATTAAAAAAAATAGTAGAAAAAGAAACAAACGAAACCTACAATTCATGTTTATTAAATTTATATCACGATGGTTCAGAAGGTATGGCATGGCATAGTGATGGAGAAAAAGACTTAAAAGAAAACGGCGCAATTGCATCATTAACCTTGGGAGCTGAGCGTAAGTTTGGTTTTAAACATAAAACAACCAAAGAAACAGTTTATAAGGTGTTAGAACACGGATCTTTGTTGGTGATGAAAAACGAAACACAATCGCATTGGTTACACCGTTTACCACCAACAAAAAAAGTACATCGACCTCGAATTAATTTAACTTTTCGAACCATTGAAGAAAATAAATAATAGATTATTTCATTTTCTCAAAAAAAGTTAATTCGTAATTAGGTAGTAATTCTGGATTGGTAATCTTAATCATATCTTTTAAAACTAAATCTGGTCTTATAGGTGCTAATTCAAAATAAATAAGCCCACCAGTTTTTCCTTTTTTTGTTCCAATAGTAAAAACTTTATACTTGTTTACCGCATCAAACTCTTTGTAATGTTTGTTAGCACTTAAAAGCTGTTCTTTTGTTTCGTATAAACCACAACCAATCCAAAAATCAGCATTTTTACCTTTGTCTAAAACACTTTCAAAACTTAATTGTAAACTTCCAGTTCCCTTAGTATCTTCCCATAAATATTTTAAGTTAGCATCCCTAAAAAAAGTAGCAACAAAACTTTCGCCTCCAGGAACATTCCATATATCTTTAAACATACTTCCTGATAATATTGTTGGAGAATTAATTTTTTTAGCTGCAATTTTTTTAGCTTTCAGATAATTTTTTTCAATAGCATTAAAAATACTATCAGCTTCTTTCTCTTTATTAAGAAGGACACCAAAAAATTTAATCCATTCAGCTCTACCTAACGGAGTTTCTTCAAGCCATTCGCCGTTAAAAACTACAGGAATTCCTGCTTTCTTAATATTATCATATAATTTACTGTTAGGATGTAAAGAAAAACCAACAACTAATTCTGGCTGTAAATCCATTAGTTTTTCGGTATTCATACTTTGTTCAGATCCAAGTTCAACTACTTTACCAGCTTCAATTCTTTTTCTAGTTTTTTCTGATGAAATGTATTTAGCATGTGGAAAACCAATCAACTTACCTTCACTATTTAAAAGTTCTAACATTGGCACGTGAGTTGTGCTGGTGACTACTAATTTATTTACAGGAACTTTAATTTGATTCTTAGCAATATTAGTTTTGTTGGTAAGTGTAAATTTAAACTGCTTTTCGGAGTTTTGAAATACTTTTTTAATGATTAATTTCTTTTGATTATTTTCAGAAACAATATCAAAACCTTTGGCATATTTTATAGTATATGAAGAGGTTTTTATGGCTAAATTTTCTTTTTTTTCTGATTTTTTACATTGAATAAAAAATAAAGAAAAAATTATTAAGGATAATAAATATTTCATGGTTGTTATAAGGTAAATTTTATGATAGCCCCGTAATTTAGTTTTAAATCAAAAGAATTTTCTAAAGCACTTTTATTAATGTATGACCATAAGCTTCTAATAATTCCTGCATGAGTAATTATTACAACGCGTTTTTTGTTTAAAGTTTTTATTTCTTCTAAAAACTTAACAGCTCTAGCGTGTAAATCTAAATAAGATTCGCCATTTGTGGTAGTAACATTCACAAAATCTTTCATCCAAATATCTAATTCTTTTTTGTTGATGTCATCCCATTTTTTAAACTCCCAATTTCCAAAATCAAGTTCTTTAAGTCTGTTATCATAAATAATAGTGTCAGAAAGTTTTTCAGCTAAGAGTTTACAGCGCTGTAACGGACTTGAATAATAAGGTGTTTCTATATCGTTTACAGGAATTTCTTTTAAAATAGGTTTAATTTCATCATTAAAAGTATTAGTAACACCAATATTGGCTTGTCCGTAGCAAATACCTTTTTCAATATCGGGAGTGGTATGTCTAACTAAAATAATTTCCATATAGCAAGTAATGATAAATAAAATATAACTTCAGAAGCTTGTTGTAAAGCTCCTGCACAATCGCCTGTTTGTCCGCCAATCCATTTTTTAAATAAACGACTCATATATAAATAAGTTAAAAATAACGGAATTAAAACTCCGAATACTTTAACATCTTGAAAGAAGATTAGAGGAGTTATTCCGAAAACTCCAGAAATAACCAGTGCTTTTGTGCTCATTTTTTGTGTTGTAGGCTTCACTTTAGCAGTGTCAATATCTCTAACATATTCATGAGTATATAGTAAAAAAGTGGCTACAAACCGACTAATAGCATGACCAGAGATAAGTATTAACGGAATTTTATTTAAGTGATTATGCAACTCGTTTAAACTGACTATTTTTATTGATAAAATAGAAATTAAGCCTATAACACCATAAGTTCCTAAGCGAGAGTCTTTCATGATGGTTAATATTTTCTCTTTCGTCCATCCGCCACCAAAACCATCGCAAACATCAGCAAAACCATCTTCATGAAAAGCACCAGTTGTCCAGATAGAAGTGATACAACTTAAAATAATAGCTATTAGAGGATTAAAAATAAAAGAAGCTCCGTAAAAAGTAAGTGCTGAAATTGTACCTACAAGAATACCTACTAACGAGAAATAACGACTACTTTTATTTAAAATTTCAGGAGAATGATTTACCCATTTAGGGCAAGGTATTCTTGTAAAAAACAAAACAGCAGTTAAAAAATAATGGATTTGATTTTTCATAAAATTAAGCTTCAGATACATTTGCACTTTTAAAAGTAGCCATTTCATTTAAAAAATTTACAGCTGCTTGTACTATCGGAAAAGCAATGGCACTACCAGTTCCTTCACCTAAACGTAATCCAATATTTAATAATGGTTTTGCATTTAAAAAAGACAACATTTGTTCATGGCCTTGCTCACCAGAAGTATGGCAGAATAAGCAATAATCTACAATGTTTTTATTAATGGCTTGAGCAGCTAATAAAGCGGCAGTAACAATAAAACCATCAATTAAAATAGTCATTTTTAAAGATGCAGCTTCTAACATGGCTCCGCACATCATTACAATTTCAAAACCACCAAAAGTAGCTAAAGCATCCATCGGGTTTTTAATGTTTTTTTCATGTAAATCTAATACACCTCTAAGAATTTGTCCTTTTTTAGTAACACCATCATCATTTAAGCCTGTTCCTTTACCAACACAATCTTCAATTGGCGTATAGGTAAAATAACTCATTAATAAAGCAGCAGATGAAGTGTTACCGATTCCCATTTCGCCAAAACCAATGGTATTTGTACCTTCTTTAAATAATTTAGCTACTATTTGTTTCCCTTTATTTAAAGCTAACAAACAATCATTTGTTGTCATGGCTTGTGTAATACTATAATCTTTTGTGCCTTTTGCTATTTTAGCATGTATTAGATTCTCATTTTCCTTAAAATCAGCATTTACACCAGCGTCAACAATAGTTAAATCAATATTATTTTGATTACAAAACACGTTAATAGCAGCTCCGTTATTCAAAAAATTTAACACCATTTGTTGGGTTACCTCTTGTGGATAAGGACTTACAGATTTTGATTTTACAATTCCATGATCTCCTGCAAAAACAACAATACTAGGTTTCTTTAAAATAGGGGTAAGGGTGTTTTGAATTTGCCCAACTTGTAAAGCAATCGTTTCTAAAGCTCCTAAAGAGCCGATTGGTTTCGTTTTAAAATCTATTTTTTCTTGTAGTGCTTTTTTTATGGTTGCAGAAACTGGTAATATGCTAGTAGAATACATGTTTTTATTTTAAAGTTAAAGGTAATCCAGATACCATAAAAGTAGCCTTATTTGCTTTTTTAGCAATGTATTGATTTACCCAACCTTGTAATTCAGTAAATTTTCGGCCAATTTTAGTATCAGCATGCAAACCCATTCCTATTTCATTAGAAATAATAATAATATTGGCATCTATTTCAATCAATTTATCTATTTCATCGGTCGCTAAACGTAAACTTTCTTCTACATTATTTTTAGTGTCTACATAAAAATTTGTTAGCCATAAAGTAACACAATCAATAACTACGGTTGCTTTTTTAGGAATTACGGTACTTATATTTTTTTCCTCTTCAATAGTTGTCCAACGTTCATCTCTGTCCGAAACATGTCTATCTACACGTTTTTTAAAATCAGCATCCCAAATTCTTGAAGTAGCTAAGTAAAAAGGTGAATCCGATAATGATTCAGCCAACTGTTGTGCGTAACTACTTTTTCCTGAACGCTCTCCGCCACTTATATAATACATCATAATAAAGAAGTAATTTAAAAGCAAAGATTAGAAAGATTTTTTAGAAAAAGAAAATAATACTAGATAACTATGTATTTTAGCAGCTTAAAATATTTTTTTATGAAAGTTTCTTCATTTATGCCTGCAGTAACCCAAATGATTTATGATATGGGATTACAAGATTATTTACAAGGTATTACCTTTGAGTGCCCTGCAATTGCGCTTGATGAAAAACAAGTTGCTGTGCGTTATAAATTAGAAGGACAAACCTTAACTAGTGAAGAAATAAATACTATTTTTTCTAAAACTAAAGCTGAAGGAGGTACTTTATATTATGTTGATGAACCTGTTTTAGAAAGCATCGCACCTGATATTATTTTTACACAAGATGTATGTGATGTTTGCCAGATTGATACAGAGTCTGTAGCTAAATCTGCATTAAAATTAGCTAAAACACCAGAGTTAATTTCTATTACACCAAATTCTTTAGAAGATGTTTTTGATAATGCTTTAACAATTGCAAAGGCAATGAACAAAGAGGAGATAGGTGTTAAATATGTGAATGATTTAAAAGAACGTATTTATAAAATAGTAGATACACAACGCGCAAACAGACTGCAATCTAAAAGTGTGATGCTTTTAGAATGGATAGATCCTTTATTTAACTGCGGACATTGGATTCCGCATCAAATTGGGTATGCTGGTGGAGTTGATTTATTATCGCATCCATCAGGAGATAGTATTGTTATTTCTTGGGATAAAATTGTAAAATATAATCCTGAAGTTTTAATTATTGCTCCTTGTGGTTATGGTATTGAAAGAACCATGGAGGATATGCGTTTTTTAGAAGATAAACCTGAATGGAGTTCTTTAAGAGCTGTAAAAAATGGCGAGGTTTATATTGCCGATTTTGCCATGTTTACGCAATCGTCTGCAAGTACTTTAGTTGACGGAATAGCGTGTTTAGCAGCAATGATTCATCCTAAGAACTTTAATATACCAGACAATTTAAAAGTTAAATTTTCTAATTATAATGATTTATTGGTATTAGATAATTAAAAAAATAACATACATTTGCGCAAAATTTTAGGTTTTGATGTTTAGCAACATAGCATCAAATTAAAAGGGAATTCGGTTAAATACCGAAGCTGTTCCCGCAACTGTAAGCTATTAAGCTTGTAATTAATCTTTAAGTCACTGTTTATTTATAAATGGGAAGACCAATTACAAGACGCAAGCCAGGAGACCTGCCTAGATTTTAAATAATTCAAACTTTCGGGATAAAGGTTTAATATATTTATGAAAACAATATTAAGTATCTTCTTGTTATTTTTTGTTAACACTCTTTTTTCTCAAAAAGACACAATTTCTGTCAATAAACTTAAAGAAGTTATTGTAAACGGAAAAATAAGAACAATTGGAAAACGTATTGGTGCAGAGTCAATTACAATTGATGAAAAACAAGTAGTTAAAAACCCAATTAATTTTACAAATCTTTTACGTTATAATAGCCCTATTTCATTTAGAGATTATGGTAATGGAGGAGTTAGCACAGCTAGATTTAGAGGAACTTCAGCTTCTAATACCTTAGTGTTATGGAACGGGATACCCATTAATGCAATAGGAAGCGGACAAACAGATTTTAATTCTTTATCAGCCAATATTAGTGATAATATAATTGTTCAAAGTGGTGGTAATAGTACCGAATTTGGTTCGGGAGCTATTGGTGGAACAGTTCGTTTAAATGATGAGTTAAATTTTAAAAAGCATAAAAAGTTCCATTTATTTTCTTCTTTCGGAAGTTACAATACAACGTCTAATTTTTTTAAAAGTTCTTTTGGAGATGAAAAATGGAGTGTAAAATTAGCTTCTACCGTTAATTATTCTGATAATAATTATACTTTTATTGACGATAGATATAAAGATAATAATGGAGATTTATTAAAAAACGAAAACGGGACTTATAAAAATTATGGTGTTAGTTTTAATATAGCTCATAAATTTAGTTCAAAAAATACATTAGCCTTTTACACAACAGGCTATTATGGTAATCGTTTATTTTCAGACGGATTACCTAATCCATCAGCTGGTAGTGAAAGAAATGAAGATTTTAATCAACGTAATTTATTACAGTGGAATTATAGTTATTCATCACAATTTAAACAACTAATAAATATTGCTTATTTAACACAAGAGTATCGATATTATGATAATAAAAATGCTGACAATTTTAGTTTTGGGAAATCTAAAACCATTCACGCTAATTATTCATTAACTTACAAACCTTCTAACATAATATCTTTTAATTACAAAACAACTTTTGAAAACATAACAGGTAGTAACTCTCAAATAACTACTAAAAAAAGAAATTCGGTAGCTTTTATTGGAAATATAAAATATAAACCGTTTGAAAAGTTACTTACAAACTTACAAGTAAGAAAAGAATTAAACTCTGATTTTAATGTGCCAACTTCAATATTTATTGGAAGTGAATATAAAGTATCACCCAAATTTACTGTTTTAAGTAATTTTTCTACAAATTATAGAACACCTACTTATAATGAAAGTTACTGGCCTATTGTAGGTAATTTAAATTTAAAACCAGAAAATTCACTTCAGGGAGAAATAGGTATTTCATATAAAAATAAAAACGTAGTATTAAAATCAACCGTATTTTATATACATACAAATGATAAAATCCTTTGGTTGCCAGCAGGAGGAAGTAATTTATGGATACCAAAAAATGTAAGTGATGTAGTAAATAAAGGGGTAGAATCTTTTATTAGTTATCAAAAAAAAATAGGAGAACATATTATTGATATTTCATCTAATTACACTTATACAAAAGCGACAAATAAAGAAACGGCTAAAATATTACCATATGCTCCTTCGCATTTGTTAAACTATACTGTCAATTACAAATACAAACGAGCAACTATTTTTTTACAAGGTTTATACCAAAGTAAAACATATACTAACGAAACAAATTTAAGTTTTTATTCTCTAGAACCTGTTAATGTACAGAATATAGGAATGACTTATAATTTGTCAACAAAAAAAATAAAATTACCAATAATTGGGCTAACCGTAAATAATATATTTAATAAAGTATATTATTTTTCAAATTTACGCCCTATGCCTGGTACAAACTTTAACATCAACATAAATTATAAATTTTAAACAAAATGAAAATTACAAAATTAATTTTACAACTTTTTTTAGTTAGTATACTTGTTACTTCTTGTTCTGATAATGAGAAAATAGTTGAAGTGCTAAAAGATGAATATACCAAAGGGATTATAATTAGCGCAGAAGGTGTTTTTAATGATAAAGATGGTTCAATTTCCTATATAAACAATGAATTAACTGAATCTCAAAACTTTATTTATGCAGGTAAAAATGGGGCTTTATTAGGAGGTTTAATACAATCAATTACGTTTACAGATACAGATGCTTATATTATTTTAAATGATGTGAACACAATTGTAGTTGCAGATAGATATACTTTTGAGAAAAAAGGGCAAATTACTACTGACTTAAAAAACCCTAGATATATGACAATTGTTAATGGAAAAGGATATGTTACGAATTGGGGAGAAACAAAATGGGGAGATGATATAGATGATGATTATGTAACAGTTATTAACTTAAACACATTAGAAGTTGATTCTAAAATAGATGTAGCTATTGGTCCTGAACAAATATTAAATAAGAGCAATAAATTATATATTTCACATAAAGGAGCTTATGGTTCAAACAATATTGTTTCTGTAGTAGATTTAAATGCTAATAATAGTATTTCAACGATTACTGTTGATGATAATCCTGATGAAATGGTTTTTGACAATGCAGGTAATTTAATTGTTTTATCGGAAGGTAATACAACTTATGATGCAGATTTTAATGTTGTTGATAAAACAACATCTGCTATTTCTTTTATTGATTTATCAAGTAATACTATTTCTAAGAAATTAGAATTTCCTTCAATGGAAAGCGCTGCTTATATGACTTACCAAAATGGAAAAGTATATTATTATAAAGGAGCTGATAGTAAGGTATATACAATTGATGAAAGTGCTACAGTTTTAGCAACCGAAGGTATAGATGTAGGAGGTATTTATGGAATGAATGTTAGAGATAATAATCTTTTTACTGTTAGTTACGAGTTTTCTACAACTACAACTTTATCTAAATTTAAAGTTCATGATTTAAATACAAAGTCAGAAGTTTATACTTCTTTAGTAGGTATTGGAGCCTCAAAAATTTATTTTAATAATTAATTATAAACAATATTACCAGTTTATAATTAAAGGGAGAATTGCAAGCATAAACATAGAAAAAGAAGAAAAAATCCTACCTTATTTGGTGGGATTTTTTTTATAAAAATTTGTCGCTTATGTTTTTAGTAGGAACCATACACGCATCTTTTTTACCAAACCATCTATAACGATTTTTAGCAATAAAATCATAAATAAAGTTTCTAAAACTTTCAGGAAATAGCCAAAAAATTGATGTTAGTTTCCATAAGCCATTAAAATGATTCATAATTTTTATAGCTGCAGACGATTTTATATCATAACTAATATTTGGTTCATATAAAATGATAGAATCAACTTTAGCAGTATCAATGCCTAAATAATCAATAATTTCTTTTCCTTTTTTAGATTGTATGGAAGCAAAAATAAATAAATTCTTTTTATCAAGAGTAATAATTTTTAATATCGCTTGGTTACAAAAATTGCATACTCCATCAAATAAAATTATTTTTTTATCTCTTGGTAAATCAGTCATTATATTTTTTTTAAAAAGATTAAAACAAAAATATAGATAAATTATGTAACATTTTAAAACAAGAAGCGTCTAGTAGGTAAGTAAATAAAGATTTTAAATATAAAATCAATATTTATTTTGATATAACAATTAACCAATACTATGATTCGAATAGAAAACCTACACAAATCTTATCCAATAGGAAAAGATAAACTTCATGTTTTAAAAGGATTAGATTTACACATTAAAGAAGGTGAATTTGTATCGATTATGGGATCTTCAGGATCTGGAAAATCTACCTTATTAAATATAGTAGGGTTATTAGACACACACGATGAAGGTAATTATTATTTAAACGGACAATTAATTGAAAATTTAAATGAAAAAAAAGCCGCTATCTTGCGTAATAAATTTTTAGGTTTTATTTTTCAATCATTTAACTTAATATCCTATAAAACAGCTTTAGAAAACGTTGCGTTACCCTTATATTATAAAGGAGTAGCTAGAAAAGAACGTTTAGAAATAGCCTTAAATTATTTAGATAAAGTAGGTTTAAAAGATTGGGCACATCATTTACCAAATGAACTTTCAGGAGGACAAAAACAGCGTGTAGCAATTGCCAGAGCTTTGGCAACCAAACCAAAAGTAGTATTGGCAGATGAGCCAACAGGAGCTTTAGATTCATCAACAACCGACTCGGTAATGGATTTGTTGAAAGAAATTAATGATGAAGGAATGACGGTTTTTGTAATTACTCACGAAGAAGAAGTAGCAGAGCAAACAAACAGAATTGTACGTTTAAAAGATGGTGTAATTATTAGTGATGAGTACACCAATGCAAAAGCAATTTAATTATGTTTGATATAGATACTTGGAGAGAAATTTTTCAAAGCATTAGCAAAAATAAACTACGCTCTATTTTATCAGGATTTACAGTAGCCTTTGCTATTTTATTGTTTACATTACTTTTTGGTATTGGTAATGGACTTCAAAATACATTTAAAAATGAATTTGCAAAAGACGCTATAAATTCAATCTACATCAGTTCAAACCTAACAACAAAGGCATATAAAGGACATCAGGTAGGACGTAGAATTCAATTTAAAAATGATGATTTTGAATTTATAAAGGAAGAGTATTCTGATAAAATTCAAATGATCAGTCCGCGTATTCAAAGAAGTTCAAAAGTTGTTTACAAAACAGAAGAAGATAATTATACAATTAGAGGTGTATATCCTAAATATGACATATTAGAATCTGCCGAAGTAACTGAAGGACGTTTTTTAAACATAAGAGATTTAAAAGAAAAAGCAAAAGTTGTGGTTATTGGTCGTATGGTTGAAAAAGATTTATTCGGTCAATTAAGTGCTTTTGGCAAGCAATTAAATATTGGTGGAATTATGTATAAAGTTATCGGTGTTTTTTCTGATCCAGGGGGCGATAGTGATGAGCGTTATATTTATATGCCATTTACCACCATACAACAAATTTATGGTAATAACGATTATATTGGAGATTTTGGATTAACATATAATCCTAAATTAAGTATAGATGAAGCTATTGCATTTGGAAATAAAATGCGAAGAGAATTAAAAAAGAAGCACGAAATAGATCCAAACGATCAAAGAGGAATTAGAGTAAATAATTATGCCTCAGATAATAAAGAGGTATCTAGTATGATGGTTGGTTTAGGTATTCTAATTTTAATCATCGGTTTAGGAACTTTAATCGCAGGAGTAGTTGGTATTAGTAATATAATGGTATACGTTGTAAAAGAACGTACTAAAGAACTAGGAATTAGAAAAGCAATTGGAGCTAAACCAAAATCGATTATTACAATGATTATGTTAGAGTCAATTTTAATAACAGCTTTGGCAGGTTATTTAGGATTGGTGATTGGTGTAGGTATTTTAAAAATAGCCGGACCAAGTTTAGAACAATATTTTATTTTAAACCCAGGTGTTTCACAACCCGTAGTAATAGGTGCTACAATTACTTTGATATTAGCAGGTATGATAGCTGGATATTTACCAGCAAAAAGAGCAGCACAAATTAAACCAATAGTAGCTTTAAGAGCAGATTAGTTATGAAATTTCTATTTGATAAAGATGTATGGCAAGAAATTTACGAAAGTATTCGTAAAAATAAAACAAGAACTGCAATTACTATTTTTGGAGCTTTTTGGGGGATTTTACTTCTTGTAGGGTTATTAGGAGCCGCCAAAGGAATTGAAAATGGTTTTAATAGCATGTTTGGTGATTTTGCCACTAACAGTGTTTTTATGGCTGGTGGCAGAACCTCTAAAGCTTTTAAAGGTTTTCAAGAAGGACGACAAATACAATTAACCACTAGCGATGTTGAAAAAATTAACAGTGAGGTTAAAGGTGTAGAGTTTGTAGTGCCAAGAAACGCTACAGGAGGTTTAGTTGTAAACGGATTAAAAACAGCAAATCTTACTATTTTTGGAGATTACCCGTTACTAGATAAAGTACAAAAGAAAAACTTAATTGAAGGACGTTTTATTAACCAAAATGATATTAACCAAAACAAAAAAGTTTGTGTAATTAGTGATGATGTTTATGAACAGTTATATGATAAAGATGAAGAGGTTTTAGGCACTTATTTAAAAATAAATAACATTGGTTATAAAGTTATAGGTGTTTATAAACCTGGTAGAATTGGAGGTAGAGGAAATACAGTTCACATTCCATTTAGTACCTTTCGTTTAGTATACAACACAGGTAATAAGTTTGAGTGGATGATGGTAACAGGTAAAGCTGGTTTTGACATTGAACAAGTTGAAATAGATATAAAAGGTTTGTTAAAAAGTATTCATAAAATTCATCCAGATGATACTAGAGCTTTTAACGGATTTAACTTAGGTAAAGAAATTGCTAAAGTCACAGGTTTTTTAACCGGAATGCAATTTTTAACATGGTTTGTTGGTATAGCTACCTTAATAGCAGGAGTATTTGCTATTGGTAATATATTATTAATTACGGTAAAAGAACGTACTAAAGAAATAGGAATACGAAGAGCATTAGGAGCAACACCTATTATGATTCGTCAACAGATTATACTAGAATCAATTTTTTTAACCTTATTAGCAGGGTCATTAGGTATTATTGCAGGAGGTTTAATTTTAATGATTATCGATAAAGCAGATATTTTAACAAACCCAACAGTAAATATACCAATTGTGTTAATTGCTTATGCAGTATTAATTATATTAGGAACCTTTATAGGGTTTATACCTGCATACATGGCAACAATCATACAACCAATTGAAGCATTAAGAGAAGAATAAAACAAAATCAATTAACAAGAATATAAATAGATAAAAATGAAAAAAGTAATCATCTTTGGCGGAATAGCGTTAGCATTAATACTAGTGTTAGTATGGTTTGGAAAAAAGAACAGCGCTTCACCAATAGAATATAAAACTGAAAAAGCATTTAAAGCAACGATTGTTAAAAAAAGTGTAGCAACTGGTAAAGTTGTTCCTTTAGAAGAAGTTGAAATTAAACCACAAATAGCAGGTATTATAGATAAAATAGTTGTTGAAGAAGGGGCAATTGTTAAGGCAGGTGATTTAATAGCTACGGTAAGAGTTGTACCAAATGTAGCATCGTTAAACAGAGCAAATGGAGTTGTAAAAAATGCAAAATTGTCATTTAATAATGCAAAAACACAATTTCAGAGAACAAAAAATTTATTTGATAAAGGAGTAATTTCTCGCCAAGAATTTGAAAATGCAGAATTAAGTTATAACAATTCAAGACAAAACTTAGCCAATGCACAATCTGATATGGATATTATTAAAAAAGGTACTACATCAGGTTTAGGGAATGCAGCAAACACTAGTATTAGAGCTACCACATCAGGTATGATTGTTGAAATTCCTGTTAAAAAAGGATATCAAGTAACACAAACAAACGATTTTAATGCAGGTACAACTATTGCCCGCATTGCAGATATGACTAAAATGATTTTTGAAGGTCAAGTTGATGAGTCAGAAGTTGGTAAACTAGTAAAAGGAACAAATATTGAAGTAGCTTTAGGAGCTATTGAAGATAAAAAGTTTCCAGCAGTTTTAAACTTTATTGCACCTAAAGGAACTGATGAAGGAGGAGCTGTACAGTTTAAAATTAAAGCAGATGTTACTTTAGATGAATCTCATTTTATTAGAGCTGGTTACAGTGCAAATGCAGAAATAGTTTTAGCTAAAAAAGATAGCGTTTTATCAATTAAAGAAGCATTATTACAATTCGATAGGAAAACTGAAAAACCTTATGTTGAAATAAAAACTGGCGATCAGGAATATGAAAAGAAAGATGTGAAATTAGGATTGTCTGACGGAGTTAATGTTGAAATTTTAGAAGGAGTTACCGCTACAGATGAGATAAAAATATGGAACAAAGTTTCTAAAGAAGAAAATAAAACAAATAGAAATAACTAGTGATTTTAGTTTAATATCATAAAAAAAGCAACTCAAATGAGTTGCTTTTTTTATGATATTAAATATTTTAAATTTATCCTTTGTAAAAAGGTAATTTAACTACTTTAGCAGGTATTTGTTTTTTACGAACTTGAATAAAAATTTCAGAATCTACTTTAGAGTTTTCTTTAGTAACGTATCCTAAACCGATTCCTTTACCTAAAGATGGACTCATAGTACCAGAAGTAACACGACCAATTACAGTACCTTCACTATTAACAACATCATAACCTTGGCGAGGAATTCCACGCTCTGTCAATTCAAAAGCAACTAATTTTTTAGTAACACCAGCTTCTTTTTGAGCCTTTAAAGCTTCAGCGTTTACAAAATCTTTGGTAAACTTGGTAATCCAACCTAAACCAGCCTCTAAAGGAGAAGTAGTATCATCAATATCATTACCATATAAGCAATAACCCATTTCTAAACGTAAAGTGTCTCTTGCTGCTAAACCTATTGGTTTAATACCAAAATCTTTACCAGCCTCAAAAACTTTTTTCCATACAGCTTCTACATCTTCATTTTTAACATAAATTTCAAACCCACCAGAACCTGTATAACCAGTTGCCGATACTATAACGTTTGGTAAACCAGCAAAATCAGTAATTTCAAAAGTATAAAATTTAATAGTTTCTAAATTTACTGAAGTTAACGATTGCATTGCTTCAACAGCTTTAGGCCCTTGAATAGCAAGTAACGACCATTCTTCTGAGCGGTTTTCCATTTCAACCTTTAAGTCATTATGAGAAGAAATCCAGTTCCAATCCTTTTCAATATTAGACGCATTTACAACTAGCATATACTCATTTTCGGCAATCATATAAATAATTAAATCATCTACAATTCCGCCATCAGCATTTGGCATACAGCTATATTGAGCCTTTCCCGGTGTTAATTTTGAAGCATCATTAGAAGCTATTTTTTGAATTAAAGCCAATGCATTTTCTCCTTTTAAAAAAAACTCTCCCATGTGGCTTACATCAAAAACACCAACACCGTTTCTTACGGTTTCGTGTTCTAAATTTACACCTTCGTATTGTACAGGCATGTTATAACCCGCAAATGGAACTAGTTTAGCACCTAATGCTTCATGTATATGTGTTAATGCAGTATTTTTCATTTTAAAATTGTTTGTTTTAAAGTAATTGCTAAAATATTGAAAATATGACAAACAAATAGCGTGATTTTGTTTAATATTTTGATGATTTATTAACCAAAAAAGTGCTAATATTTTCTAGTTCTTGTTAAAGAGTCTTATTTTTGAGTTCTAATTAAATTTATACTACCTGTTTTAGATAAATTGTTTTTTGTGTAAATTAGATGATAAATTAGCGACATATTAAGAAAATAATTAAATGAAATTATCAAGAAAAAGTATATTTAATATTGCATTTGTAGTTATAATAGGATTGTTATTATATCCGCCAACTAAAGTTTATTTTATAAGATTAATTTCTTTTTCACCTTCAGTTATCACTGAAGATGAACAAGTAAATTTAACTGATTATAACTGGAATTTAAAAGGATTAAATACCTCAAATATCGATTTTAACGACACTAAAAATAAGGTGATTTTTGTAAATTTTTGGGCAACTTGGTGCCCGCCTTGCATTGCCGAAATGCCGAGTGTCCAAAAATTATATAACGATTATAAAGATAAAGTAACTTTTGTTTTTGTAAGTAATGAAAAATGGACGGTTATTAATGATTTTTACCTAAAAAACAATTATAATTTACCAACTTATAACTCGTTAAGTAAAATACCTGAACAATTAAAAAGTAATTCGATTCCTGCTACTTTTATTATTGATAAAAAAGGAAATATTGTTACCGATAAAAAAGGTGCTGCCAATTGGAACAGTGCTAAAGTTAGAGCGTTATTAGATAATTTAATCAAGTAGAAGCTTTACTTTTGTAGCTTTATATAAATTATGAGTCAAGAACAACCTAATAATCCGCTTCACGGAATTAAATTAGCTACCATGTTAGAAGAACTATATTTAGAATATGGTTTGGAAGAAATGGGAGAAATTTTAAGTATTAATGCCTTTAAAAAGAATCCAACGTATAAATCGAGCTTAAAATTTTTAAGAACAACTCCTTGGGCAAGGGCAAAAGTCGAAAAGTTGTATTTAGAGTATATTAGTTAATTTAAGTCATATTTCTTATTTTCAGCGTCATTCCAAATTTATTTCGGAATCATAACTTGACAAGAAGCTTGTTATTTGTTAAGAGAAGCTGAAATAAGTTCAGGTTGATACATTCAGTATATCGTTAATAAAGGATAATCATAAATAAATTTCATTTAGAATCTAAATAACTTTGTCTTTTAAAACCAATTTCACTCCATTTTTTTGGATTTTCACATAGTTGAAGTCATAAATACCTTTGTTTTTCTGTTTATAATGTAGTGATTTTTGTGTAGTTTTGAATTTATCAGTTCCTGTAAAAAATATTTGAACAGATAAGAGAAAATTAAATTTATATTGAGAACTAAATAAAAAACTTCTAGATATAATTTTATTCATTTCAATCATAAAATCACTCGAAGTGACACCATATTTCATCGACGTTATATTACCTATTCCGTTAAAAAAAACATTTACGTATTCGGTAAATGAAGCAGAATTTTCATTTCTTAAAAAAGGAATGCGCGTAGCAGTATCTTTCGGAAAAAGTAAAATTTATACCGCTTTGGTGTTTAATATTCATCAAAATGCACCAGAATTATACGAAGCAAAAGATATTCATCAAATTTTAGATGAAAAACCGATTGTAACTGAACCTCAATTAAAGCATTGGCAATGGATTTCTAACTATTATATGTGTTCTTTAGGTGATGTTTATAGAGCTGCATTGCCTTCAGCATTTTTGTTAGAAAGTGAAACTATTATTTATAAAAATGAAACTTTTTCGGATGAAAAAAGTTTAACTGATGAAGAGTTTTTAATTTTTGAAGCCTTACATCATCATTCGCAATTAACCATTCATCAGGTTTCAGATATTTTAGGCAAAAAAACAGTTTTACCAATTATTAATGGTTTAATAAATAAAGAAGCTGCTTTTATTAAAGAAGAAATTTACGAAACATATAAACCTAAGCTGGTTAAATATGTTCGTTTAAATGCAAAATATACCTCAAACGAAACACTACAAAATTTATTAGAGGAACTTTCAAGAGCAAAAAAACAACGAGAAGCGGTATTAGTTTATTTTCAGTTGGCGGTTTCCAAAAAACCGATAAAAGCAAAAGATTTAGAAGAAAAATCAGGGGTTTCATCCGCAGTTTTAAAAGCGTTGGTTAGTAAAGATATTTTTGAGTTTTACGAAATTCAAACAGATCGTATTAATTTTAAGGGAGAAGCGAATCTATTAAAAGAGTTGAATGAATTTCAACAGCAATCTTTCAACGAAATTAAAACTTCTTTCGAAACTCAAAATGTAACCTTATTACATGGTGTTACAGGTTCTGGAAAAACAGAAATATATGTAAAACTGATAAAAGAGGTTATTGCAGAAGGAAAACAAGTGTTGTTTTTACTACCTGAAATAGCTTTAACCACCCAAATAATTACGCGTTTACAACATTATTTTGGAGAATTTATATCGGTATTTCACTCAAAATACTCGATGAATGAGCGTGTAGAAGTTTGGAATAATGTGTTAGAAAACAAACCCAAAGCACAAATAATTTTAGGAGCTAGATCGTCAGGTTTTTTACCTTTTAATAATTTAGGATTAATAGTTGTTGATGAGGAGCACGAAAGTTCGTACAAGCAATTTGAACCCTCGCCACGTTATAATGCTCGTGATGCAGCAGTAGTTTTGGGACATTTACATACAGCAAAAGTTTTATTAGGTTCGGCTACACCATCATTAGAAAGTTATTATAACGCGAAGCAGAACAAGTATGGTTTTGTTGAGTTAACAAGACGTTTTGGAAATATTCAATTACCAAAAATTGAATTGATAGATGTAAAAGAAAAACATCGAAAAAAGGAAATGAAAGGTCATTTTTCTGATCGATTATTAAAAATGATTACCGAGGCTTTAGAAGAAAAGGAACAAGTAATTTTATTCCAAAATCGTCGCGGATTTTCTCCAGTTGTTGAGTGTACCACTTGTGGTGTTTCTCCACAATGCCCAAATTGTGATGTTAGTTTAACATTTCATAAATTCCGCCGAGAATTAAAGTGTCATTACTGCCATTACCAACGTTCAATGCCTAATAGTTGCGGAGCTTGTGGTAGCAATACTTTAGATACCAAAGGTTTTGGAACAGAACAAATAGAGTTAGAATTAAAAGAACTTTTTCCGAAATATAAAATCGGAAGAATGGATTTAGATACGACACGCGGTAAATATGGATATCAAAAAATAATTGGCGCTTTTGAAGCACAAGAGATTGATATTTTAGTGGGTACGCAAATGTTATCGAAAGGATTAGATTTTGAAAACGTATCATTAGTAGGGGTTTTAAGTGCCGATTCTATGCTAAATTTCCCCGATTTTAGGGCGCATGAAAGAGCGTACCAATTAATGGTGCAAGTATCGGGTAGGGCGGGACGCAGTAAAAAACAAGGTAAGGTAGCGATACAAACGTATAATCCGTATCATCAAATTTTACAGCAGGTTTCTACAACAAACTATGCAGAAATGTATAAAGAACAGTTGCAGGAACGCTGGCAATTTCAATATCCGCCTTATTATCGATTGATAAAAATAACCTTAAAACACAAAGACTATAATCGTGTAGAAAACGGTGTAAATTGGTTAGCAAAATCGTTACAAAATGTGTTTCAAGAAAACGTGTTAGGTCCAACAGCTCCAGCAGTTTCCAGAGTTCGGAATTTATATATTAAAAATTTAACGATTAAGATTCCTCCAAAACAATCGTTAGTTAAAACAAAGGAACAGTTACATAAAATTAAAAATACGTTTGAAGCAGTAAAAGATTTTAGACCTATTCGTTTTATTATTGATGTAGATGCTTATTAATAATTGTTTTATAACATTTCTACAAGTTGGATGTTGTTACCACAAGTATCATTAAAAATAGCGTATTTTACAGTTGGTGTTTCGGTTGGTTTTACGCTAAAATCTACATCAAGTTTAGTAAGCCGTTCGTATTCTTTATCAAGATTTTCAACATTAAATTGCGTGTAAGGTATGCCAGCTTCCATTAAAGCGTTTTGATAAGCTTCAGAAGGTTTAAAGTGCAGCGGAGCAGGTTCTAACGATAATTCAGGACCATCTAAAGCATCTTTTGAAACTACAGTTAACCATCTATTCTCTCCACCAACAGGAATATCATGTTTTTTAATAAAACCCAATTTTTCAGTGTAAAAGTTTAAAGCCTTTTCTTGATTTTGAACAGGAATGCTAATTAATGCTATTTTCATTGATATTATTTTTTAAGCTTGTTGTTTATATTAAAAGTTTCTAATGTCAACAACAGCTCCGTTTTGTAATTGATTTTCAGTATCAATTTTATAAATTGTTTCTGCAACAAAATCTGGAGTGTATAAATCGTTGTTTTCTTTTAAATCAACAAAACGTTGTACGCTATTAAAATCAGTTTTACTAGTGTTTCTTATTTGAGATTGCATATTGGTATCTACAACGCCAGGATAAATTGAAACGCACTTTACACCGTTTTCTATTTCAGTTTGTTCAGTAGCAATTGCCTTGGTCATCATATCAATAGCAGCTTTTGATGTGCAATAAATAGCCCAACCTTGATACGGGTTTACCGCTGCGCCAGATGAAATATTAATAATTTGTTTTTTGCAGATTAATTGCTGTGTTAATTTGATAAATAAACCAGATAAAATAAGTGGAGTAGTGGTGTTTAATTGTATGGTTTTAGAAATATCGTTAGCTTTTAAGTTTTCTAAATTTGATATTTCGCCTAAACGGCCTGCATTATTAATTAAAGTAATTGAGGCTATTTTAGGCGTTATAATTTCTTTTAAAAGATGTGTAAAAGTGTTTTCTGTAGCTGTTATGTCTGATAAATCTATGGCAACATCAGTTATGTTTTCTAAACCAGATGATGTTCTTGCTAAAGAGCATACTTTGTATTTTTTAGCAATATATTTTTTAGCCAATGCTTTTCCAATTCCTTTGCTTGCTCCTGTGATTAATATAATATCCATAAAGGTAAAAATACAAAATGAAACATTATTACGAGAAAGAAGAAGGAGGAAATCTTTTTACCAGAGAAGATTAAAAGAACGGTTTAAAGAAAGTTGATTTCTTTATTAATAGAATGATTACTTCACTACGTTGGCAATGATAAAATGTTATCTAAAAAATTCTTTTGATTTTTCCCAATATACATCCATTTCAGTTAAAGACATGTCAGATAAATCTTTACCTTCATTTTTAGCAGCTTTTTCTAAATACTGAAAACGATTAATGAACTTTTTATTTGTTTTTTCTAATGCATTTTCTGGATTTACCTTAATAAAGCGTGCGTAGTTTATCATTGAAAATAATACATCACCAAATTCTTTTTCGATATTTTCTTGGTTTCCCGCTTTAATTTCGTCATTTAGTTCGGTAAGTTCTTCCTGTACTTTTTCCCAAACTTGTTGTGGCTCTTCCCAATCAAAACCAACACCAGCAACTTTATCTTGAATTCTATTTGCTTTAACAAGGGCAGGTAAACTTTTAGGAACTCCTTCTAAAACCGATTTGTTACCTTCTTTGAGCTTTAGTTTTTCCCAGTTTTGCTTAACTTCTTCTTCATTTTTAACTTCAACATCTCCATATATGTGTGGATGACGATCAATTAATTTATCAGAAATTGCATTGGCAACATCGGCAATATCAAAAGCTTGTTTTTCGCTACCTATTTTAGCATAAAAGACGATGTGTAACAACACATCGCCTAATTCTTTTTTTATTTCTTGTAAATCATTGTCTAGAATGGCATCTCCTAGTTCGTAAGTTTCTTCAATTGTTAAATGGCGCAGACTTTCTAAGGTTTGTTTTTTATCCCACGGACACTTTTCACGAAGGTCGTCCATGATATCTAACAAACGGTTAAAGGCGCTTAATTGTTGCTTACGAGTATTCACGGTTTATTCTTTTTCAGTAGTTGTAGCTTCTTCTTGTTTAGTTAAAGCACTAAAATCAAAATCAGATGAAGCTAATGTATTATACCATTGAATTACTTTTTTTATGTTTGAAGCATATACACGCTCTTCGTCATAACCTGGTAAAATTTCACCAAAATAAGCGGTTAATTTAGCAGCACTTTCTTTATGAGAAATAGCTTCTTTACCATCTTCTTTATCAGCAATGTTTTTAAGAACAATTGCTAAAGGTACTTCCTCTTCATAAGTATAAATAGCTATGTTTTCTAATAAACTTACATTGTGTGTAGCGGTAATAGGAAAACGTTTTCCGTCTACAATCGATTTTACGATTACACCTGTTTTAGTTTGTGATAAGATTTGAAATAATCCTGGTTTACCAGTAACGGCAATAATTTTGTTAAATTCCATATTATAATATTTTTAATGTCTTGATAGACTATTTTCTTTTAACTTTAGGAAAACGCATTCTGTAACCTGCGTTAACTTTTCCTTTAGCTATGTTTTCTAATTTCTTTTTAATTAATCGTTTTTTTAATGAAGATAATTTATCGGTAAACAAAACTCCATCAATATGATCGTATTCGTGTTGAAAAACACGTGCTGCCAATCCGCCTAAAACTTCGGTATGACTTTCAAAATTTTCATCTTGATATTCAATCGTAATTGTTTCTTGACGAAAAACATCTTCACGCACATCAGGTATACTTAAACACCCTTCGTTAAAAGCCCATTCATCACCTTCTTCTTTAATAATTTTAGCATTGATAAATACACGATTAAAGTTTTTTAACACCTCTCTATCTTCTTCAGATAAATCTTCATCATCGGCAAAAGGAGAAGCATCAATTAAAAACAAACGAATGTCTTTTCCTATTTGTGGTGCTGCTAATCCTACACCTTGTGCGTTATACATTGTTTCTTTCATATCGGCAATTAATTTTTCTAACTGCGGATAGTCTTTATCGATTTCTTTTCCTACTTTACGTAATACGGGATCTCCGTAAGCAACAATGGGTAAAATCATGTTTTTAAATTTTTTAAGGAATGCGAAAATACAAAGAATCGTTTTGCAATAAAATTATTTGTTATATAAATATGACTGTAAAATAATTGTAGCACTAATTTCATCAACCAAAGCTTTGTTTTGACGTTGTTTTTTATTTAAACCACTATCAATCATTGTTTGAAAAGCCATTTTAGAGGTAAAACGTTCATCTTCACGCTTTATAGGAATGTTTGGAATTGATTTACTTAGTTTTTGTAAAAAAGGAATAATTAAAGTTTCACTTTCGCTATCAGAATTATCCATTTGTTTAGGTTTACCAATAATAAATAACTCAACGTTTTCTTTTTTAACATAATCTTTTAAAAAAGGAATTAGTTCTTTAGTTGTAATTGTTGTTAATCCAGAAGCAATAATTTGTAATTCATCAGTAACAGCAATTCCTGTTCTTTTTTTTCCGAAATCAATGGCTAATACTCTTCCCAAGTGTGTTGTTTTTTAGCAAAAATAAGCATTTTAAACAATGATAATACATCTGTTTAAAAAATGTATCTTCGCATTATATTGAGATAGAGATTTTATATTTGTAGAAAATTTAAAAGATGACAGAATTACAATCTATTATAGAAAAAGCATGGGATAACCGTGATTTATTACAAGAAGAGACTACTATAAACAGCATTAGAAAAGTTGTTGATTTATTAGATGCAGGAGAATTACGAGTAGCTGAGCCTACCGAAAATGGGTGGCAAGTAAACGAATGGGTTAAAAAAGCAGTTGTATTGTATTTTCCAATTCAGAAAATGGAAACTTTAGAAGCTGGTATTTTTGAGTATCATGATAAAATTCCGTTAAAAAGAAATTTTAAAGAAAAAGGTATTCGTGTAGTACCAAATGCCGTAGCACGTCATGGAGCATACATTTCGGCAGGAACAATTTTAATGCCTAGTTATGTAAATATAGGTGCTTATGTAGATGAAGGTACTATGGTTGATACATGGGCAACAGTTGGTTCTTGTGCTCAAATAGGTAAAAATGTACATTTATCTGGTGGAGTAGGAATTGGTGGTGTTCTAGAGCCATTACAAGCAGCTCCAGTAATTATTGAAGATGGTGCTTTTATAGGTTCTCGTTGTATCGTTGTAGAAGGTGTTAAGGTAGAAAAGGAAGCTGTTTTAGGAGCAAATGTTGTATTAACAATGAGTACAAAAATTATTGATGTTACTGGTGATACACCTGTTGAAACGAAAGGAGTTGTTCCTGCTCGTTCAGTTGTAATTCCAGGTAGTTATACTAAAAAATTTGCTGCAGGTGAGTACCAAGTACCATGTGCACTAATTATTGGTAAACGTAAAGAAAGTACTAATAAGAAAACTTCGTTAAATGATGCTCTTAGAGAGTATGATGTAGCGGTGTAATAAGTTATATAAGAGGATGAATAAAAAGGTACGATATTTTAAATCGTACCTTTTTTATTTTCTTCATATAGTTTTCTAAGTTTGGCATATTTCATATAAGAAAAGAATGCTTGCATCATAGAAAATGTTATTCCATCTAAACCATGAAAAATCCCTTTTTTTAGAATATAACATCGAATAAAAGACCATATTCCGTGAGTAATAGGCGTAAAGAAGTTAACTTTTTTATTTTGTTCAAAATATTCTTCTGATTGCCAGGTAGTGTATAAATTATATTTACCTATAATCTGATGAAAGTCTTTCCATCCATAATGTAATAAATGTAATTTTGTTGTTTTTAAATTTGTAGCTTGTATACTTTGATGAACCTTGGTTGTAGCTGGTTTTGCAGTTTGTTTATTAAAAAAACGACAAGTATATGAAGGGTACCAACCAGCAAAATTAATAGGTTGCTTTTTTAAGAAATTTTTTCTTCTAAAATTATAAGCATCATAAGGTTCTTTTAAATAATCTTTACTCTTAATAAATTGATAACTGTCTTCATCTAAACGCTCATCAGCATCTAAATTTAAGATCCAGTCGTTTTTACAAAATTGTAACCCGTGTACTCTTTGTAATCCATCACCTAAAAATTCTTGAGAGTATACTTTTGCTCCCATAGATTCTGCAATTTCAATAGTTTTATCTTTACTAAAAGAATCAATAATAATAATTTCATCACAAACTCTATTTAAAGAAATTATACAGTCTTTAATGTTTGACTCTTCATTAAAAGTAATTACTAACCCGCTTATGTTCATAAATATTATTGTAATTTTGTGTGGTCAAAAATACAATTATATAAATGATTCCAAAAATTATTCACTTCTGTTGGTATGGAAAAGGAGAGTACAACGAAACAATAAAGAAATGCATAGCTTCTTGGGAAGAAAAGTTACCTGATTATACAATTAAAAGATGGGATGAAACAAATACACCGTTTGATAAACTTCCTTTTCTAAGATTGCTTTACAAGCAAAAAAAATGGTCTTTTATTACCGATTATGTTCGGTTATATGCTTTGTATAAAGAAGGAGGAGTTTATATGGATACAGATATAGAGATGTTAAAAAGATTTGATGAGTTACATAAAGAAGAAGCTTTTACAGGTTTTCAAACAGATATGATTTCTTCTCCTTTTCCTGTAGCAGCTGGTATTATTGGAGCAAAAAAAGGTAATTCTTTTATATTGGATTGTATTAAAGAAACGGAAAAGAAGCAACGTTTGAAATTTAATGGAATGGGAGGGCCTCCTATTTTAACAAAAGTATTAAAAGATTATGGTTTGAAAGTATATAAAACGCAAACTATAAAAGATGTATTAGTATTGGATAAAAAATATTTTTACCCATTTTATATTACTGAAAAGTTTACAGAAACTTGTATTAAACCTGAAACAATTTGTATTCATTGGTGGCAAGATTCTTGGGGTAATAAGAAAAAAGGAGGGACGTATATTTTAGATAGTTTAAGTAGAAAATTACAAAAATTGCCGCTAATTTTGTTAAATAGGATAAGATTTAATTTTTTTAAAAAAAGTTTTTATCTAATAAATAATTTATAAGATAAATAAAAAAACACTTTTTAATATACATATATGTTTTTATCTATTGTTATTCCTGTTTATAATACGCCTATAGCTTTTTTAAGTGAATGTATTGAAAGTTTAGATCACATTCCATTGTCAATTGCTTACGAAGTCATAATTGTAAATGATGAATCTACAAATGAAGATACACTAAATTATTTATCAAATTTAGATAAAAAAAAGTATCATATAATTTATAAAAAAAATGGAGGACCAGGCTCGGCTAGAAATGTAGGAATTAAAAAAGCGAAAGGAGAATATATTTTTCCTTTAGATGCTGATGATATACTAAATGGCGATTTTAGTTTATTTGTTACTTACCTTAAAGAAAACGATAGTGTAGATGTATTGTATGGAGATTTATTATATTTTGGAGATGTAAATAAAGTAGAAAAAAATCATGAATTTAATAAGATAGCATTATGGTTTGAAAATAACATAGTACCTATGTGTTCTTTTGTTAGAAGAAGCCTTTGGGAAAAAGTTGAAGGATTTGATGAGAACTTAAAGACTTTTGAAGATTATGATTTTTGGATTCAATGCGCTGTTAAGGGAGGAGAATTTAAATATTTACCGATGTCTACTTATAAATACCGCGTTATTGATGACGGAGCTTCACGATATCAAAATACAAGAGAGTTGCATAAAAAATATTTTAAAATTATTAGAGATAGAGTACCTGTAAAGGAAATTACTTTTTTAGGTTTAATAAAATTTATGAAAGGATATTATTTAAAAAAAAGAAAAAAGAAAGATTCTTTTTTTACAAAAGTTATTAATTATGTCCGTACTTTTCTCAAAACAATAGAAATTTTAAAAAGAATTAGTTTATCTCTTTTTAGGAGAGTTTAAATTATAATAGATTATTTTCATTAAGCTTTTTACTAGATATTAATTATTTTTAAGTAGATTTTATATTATAAGAGAAGAAAATACTTGAAAATAAATAAGGATTTAATCTTTAAGATATTAAATATATTTATAAGATGTAGCTAGAAGAATAATGTATATACTTAAAAGTATTATTATTTTAAATGGTATGATTTGGTCTTTTAATATCATTTTAATTACTGTATAATATATAGTAGATTTGCGAAAAAGATAAAAAAACAATTTATGCGCTTTAAACTCCCTAATTATTTAAGATTTTTATTCATAAACATTTTTTGTTTGTTTGGATTTCTATTCTTATTAAGAATAATTTTTTACTTTTTATTTATAAGTGATTTAACTATAAATTCAGATGAAATTAACAAATCTCTTTTTTTAGGATTGCGTTTTGATTTAAAGTTGGCTATAATTGCATTTATACCATTAGCTTTATTTTACATATTAGTAAGGAATTTTTTTAAAAAAGGAATTTTCAAAAATATATATATAGTATATACAACTGTCATATATATAATACTATTAGCATTTTATCTATTTGATTATGGGCATTATGCTTATTTAGATTTACGCTTAAATGCTAATGCTCTGCGTTTTTTAGGTAATTTAAATATCTCAACTCAATTTGTTTTTGATACATATCCGGTATATAAAGGGGCTATTGGTTTTATTATATTCATTTATATAATAATAAAAATTAATAATTTTATTTATCAAGCTTTTAAGAAAAGAGATTTTATATCCTCAAAAAAAAGTAAAATAGTATTTTCAATAATAACAACACTTCTTTTAGCTTTTGGTATTTTTAGTAGTGTGCAGCATTACCCATTACGTTGGAGCCAGGCTTTTTTTTCAAAAAATAAAAGTGTAAATCAATTTACTTTAAATCCTGTATTGTACTTTTTTGATAGCTTTAAATTTAGAAACGAAAGTTATGATATAAACGAAACAAAAAAATATGCTGGAGTAATTAATAAACATTTAGGAATACCATCTGATAGTTTACTATTTAAAAAGAGTTTTACTTTTTCAGATAGCCTTAAAGTAAAAAAGCCTAATGTGGTTTTTGTAATGTTAGAATCCCTAGGAAATGCTTCATTGGGATATTACGGAAACCCACTTAAAGTTACTCCAACAATAGATAGCCTATTAAATAATAGTGTTAATTTTACGAATCATTATGTACCTAAGGTATCAACGGCAGCATCAGTTTTTGGGAGTATTACGGGATTACCTGATGTTGTTAATGTACGTACAGCTTCAAGAAACCCAATGATTATAAACCAACGTGTTTTATTTGATCAGTTTAAAGGTTATAAGAAGCTATATTTTATTGGAGGAAGTGCAAATTGGGCTAATATACGTGCGGTTTTCCAGTCTAATATAAAAGGATTAAAAATTTATGAAGAAGGAGCTTATAAGCATGAAGATAGAGCCGATGTTTGGGGAATAGATGATTATGATTTATTTAAAGAGTCTAATAAAGAGCTTGAAGAATTACACAAAAAAGAAGAACCTTTTGTTGCTTTTATACAAACAGCCACTAATCACCAACCATTTACAGTACCAGAAAAAAGAGATAGTTTTGTACCTATAAAAGAAATTGATGAATCAGTATTAAAAGAAGCAGGCTCGCGTACTTTAGCTCAAGTAAATGGTATTCGTTATTTAGATTTTAACATAAAACGATTTTTAGAAAGAGCAAAGAAATCAGGTTATCATGATAATACCATATTTGTTTTTTTTGGTGATCATCAAGATCATCAGATGGGAGTAGGCTTAGTAAAACATTACAAACCAACTGAAAGTAAATTAGGCGTTTTAACACATAATGTACCTTTGTTTATACATGCTCCTAAATTACTAAAGCCAAGAGTATTTACTAAACACATGAACTTAGTAGACATGTTTCCAACAACAATGGCGTTAGCAAAAATTAATTATACAAACTATACTTTAGGTGTTAATGTTTTAGATACAATACCACGTACTAATTTTTCTTTTATATACAGATATTTAAACGGAGAACCTGCCTCTGGGGTTGTTCAGGATTCGTTATTTTATTATCAAACGGTTTTAAGCAAAAAGTCAAAATTAATAAACCTTAATGATACAAGTTTAAATGATATAAGTGACAAACATCCAAATAAAAATAAAGAAATGGATAGTTTATTAAATGCCTTTTATCAGAGTACAAAATATCTTTATTTTAACAATAAAAAATAATTAATTTCTGATGTTTAAAAACATTCTTAAAAAATTAAATGCAGGAAAAATTATTTTGTACCCAACAGATACTGTTTGGGGAATAGGATGTGATGCTACAAATGAAGCAGCTGTAAAAAACATCTATCAACTAAAAGAAAGAGAAGAGTCTAAAAGCCTTATAATTTTAGTTTCTTCAATAGATATGTTAAAGGAATATGTTTTAGAAATTCCTGATGAAGCTATTAAAATTTTAAATAGATTTAAAAAGCCAACAACTATAATATATAATAATCCGATAAGGTTGGCTAAAAATACTATTGCTTCTGATAATTCAATAGCTATTAGAATACCTAAAGATGAGTTTTGTATTGAAATGATTGAAAGATTTGGTAAACCTATTGTTTCTACATCGGCAAACGTAAGTGGAGAACCAACACCCAAATCGTTTTCAGAAATAAGTAAAGCTATTTTAAATAATGTTGATTATACAGTACCTTTACATCAAAATAGAATTAATAAAAAGTCGTCTACTATTTTAAAAATTGAAGATGATCAAATAAAGGTTATTAGAGAATAATTAAATGCAAGAACAATATTTTAAAGAAGCAATTTCTGCTGAAATATTTCAATATATAAGTAAAGCAGCCGAAGAATTACAATTAGAAAGTTATGTGATTGGAGGTTTTGTACGAGATTTTATTTTACAAAGAGGTACCGCAAAAGATATTGATGTAGTTGCTATTGGTAGTGGAATTGAGTTGGCTGAAAAAGTAGCTTCTTTGTTACCAAACAAACCAAAAGTTCAAGTTTTTAAAACGTACGGAACAGCAATGTTACGTTTTAAAGAGATTGAAATAGAGTTTGTAGGGGCTCGTAAAGAATCTTATAAAGAAAATAGTAGGAATCCAGAAGTGAAGTCAGGGACTTTACAAGATGATCAAAATAGGCGTGATTTTACAATAAACGCATTAGCTTTAAGTTTAAATAAAGACAATTTCGGGCTATTACTAGATCCTTTTAATGGAATAGCTGATTTACAAGCTAAAATTATAAAAACACCGTTAGATCCAGATATTACCTATTCTGATGATCCTTTGCGAATGATGAGAGCCATTCGTTTTGCTACGCAATTAAACTTTAAAATAGAAGCAGAGTCGTTAAGTGCCATTGCTAAAAATGCAAAAAGAATCGATATTATTACCAAGGAAAGAATAATCGTTGAGTTGAATAAGATTTTAGAAGCCAAAAAGCCTTCAATTGGTTTTTTACTTTTAGAAGAAACAGGGTTATTAAATAGAATTATTCCTGAATTAATTGCATTAAAAGGAGTAGAGGAAGTTGAAGGTCAAAAGCATAAAGATAATTTTTATCACACCTTAGAGGTTGTTGATAATATAGCTGTAAACACTGAGGATGTTTGGCTACGTTGGGCAGCTTTATTACACGATATAGGTAAAGCACCTACAAAACGTTATCATAAAAAACAAGGATGGACGTTTCATGCACATGAGTTTGTAGGTTCTAAAATGGTATTTAAATTATTTAAACGCTTAAAAATGCCCTTAAATAATAAAATGAAATTTGTTCAAAAAATGGTCATGTTAAGTTCACGACCAATTGTGTTAGCAAGTGATGTAACAGATTCGGCTGTTCGTAGATTAGTTTTTGATGCTGGTGATGATGTAGATTCTTTAATGACTTTATGTGAAGCTGATATTACAACCAAAAACGCTAAGAAATTTAATCGTTACCATAAAAACTTTGAACTTGTTCGTAAAAAAATTAAAGAAGTAGAAGAGCGAGATAAAGTGCGTAATTTTCAACCACCAATTACAGGAGAGGAAATAATGAAAGCTTTTAATTTAACCCCATGTAGAGAAATAGGAGTAATAAAAGAAGCTATAAAAGAAGCTATTTTAGAGGGCGAAATAGCTAATGAACATGAGGTTTGTTATGAGTATATGCTAACTAAGGGGCAACAATTAGGATTAAAAAAATAAATCAATAAAAAAGGGAAGTTTTAAAACTTCCCTTTTTTATTATGTTAATGACTGCATGGAAACTAACTTAAAATATTCTCCTTTTTTGGCAAGTAATTCATCATGTTTACCTTGTTCAACTATCTTCCCTTTTTTCATTACAACAATTAAGTCAGCGTTTTGAATTGTTGATAAACGATGTGCAATAACTAAAGAAGTTCTGTTTTTCATCATTTTTTCTAAGGCTTGTTGAACCAATTGCTCAGATTCAGTGTCTAAAGCTGAAGTTGCTTCATCTAACACCATTATAGGAGGGTTTTTTAAAACCGCACGAGCAATAGATAAACGTTGCTGTTGACCTCCTGAAAGAGAGTTACCTCCATCACCTATATTAGTATCATATTGATTTGGTAAATCTTTTATAAATTCATGTGCATTTGCAATTTTAGCAGCCTCTAATATAGTTTTGTCAATCGGGCTATCAATACCTAATGTTAAATTATTTTTAACAGAATCATTAAATAAAATAGATTGTTGTGTAACAATTCCCATTAACCCTCTTAACGATTTTTTAGACATTTCTTTAATATCTACTCCATCAATTTCTATAATACCATCATTTACATCATAAAATCGAGTAATAAGGTTTGCTAAAGTAGATTTACCACTTCCAGATTGTCCTACTAATGCTACAGTTTCCCCTTTTTTTATTGTTAGGGAAAAGTTTTTTAGTACATAATCATCTAAATATTTAAATGATATATTTTTAAAGGTGATTGCATTATCAAAGCTGTTTTTAATAAGAGCATTTTCTTTATCAATAATAGTGTTTTTAGTTTCTAAGATTTCTAAAACCCTCTGAGCTGATGCATCGCCTTTTTGAATACCTGAATAAGCTGTTGCTATGGCTTTTGCTGGGTTTAATACTAAATAAAATAAACCAATGTATCCAAAAAAGTCTTGTGGTTTCATTGTTCCTTCTCCGGTTAAAACCAATTTACCTCCAAACCATAAAATAGCTATAATGGTAGTTACTCCTAAAAACTCGCTTGTTGGAGAAGCTAAGGTTTTTCTATGAATAACTTTTGTCATCAAACTAGAATAGTTTTTTGTAGATTTTTTAAATTTTTTATCAATTTTATTTTCAGCATTAAAACCTTTAATAACTTTTAATCCAGTCAAAGTTTCTTCAATAAATGATAAAAAAAAGCCATTTTCTTGTTGTGCCAGTAACGAATTTGCTTTTAATTTTTTGCTAATTGATGATATTATAAAACCCGAAACAGGTAATAAAATAAAAACAAAAAGAGTTAATTCTGCACTAATAGCAAACATAGATGCTAATGTAAAAACTATGGTTAAAGGTTCTCTTACAATTGTTTCTAACGAAGTTAAAAAAGAGTATTCTATTTCAGTGACATCAGATGTCATTCTAGAAATAGTATCACCTTTTCTCTTTTCTGAAAAATAAGAAATAGGTAATTCTAAAATTTTAGCGTATAAACTATCACGTAAATCTTTTACAACACCATTTCTTAAAAAAGCTAATACATATGATGCGAAATATCTAAATAGATTTTTAAAGAAAAATAAAATAAATGATAGCATACAAATAAACAGTAAAGCTGTTTCAATACCACCACTTTCAATCATTTGAGTAACTTTAAAGTTTAAAGAACCTTGCACGTAATCTGAAATAGAGGAAAGACCAGTGTATTTGGGCTGTGTAAATGTTTTTTCTGTTTTTCCGAATAAAATACCTAACACAGGAATAAATCCTAAGACAGATAACACATTAAAAATAGCATATAGGATATTAAAAAGAACATTTAATAGTGCGTATTTACGATAAGGTTTAGCGTACGCTAATATTTTTTTAAAATAATTCATTTAAAAGTTAAGTTCTTTTATAATTCTTTGAATTTTTATATCTAATTCTTTTTCGATAGCAACAGCATTATCAATTGCGTCTAATTTTGATTTTACACTAAAATAAAACTTAATTTTAGGTTCTGTTCCACTAGGACGAGCCGCAATTTTAGTTCCATCTTCAGTTTGATATATTAAAACGTTAGATTTTGGAAGATCTATAACCATTTTTTCACCAGTAATTAGATTCTTTTTAATAGATGATTGATAGTCATATAAAAATTCCACCTTAGCGTTATCTATTTCAGTAAACGGATTGTTACGTAAATCAACCATCATTTGTTTAATTTGCGCAGCACCATCCATTCCTTTTTTTACAATAGCAATTAAATGTTCTTTATAAAAATGATGACGGGTGTATAAGTTTAATAATTCGTTGTAAAACAAACTTTTATTTGCTTTTGAATGCGCAGCAATTTCACAAGCCAATAGGGCAGCGGTAACCGCGTCTTTATCGCGAACAAAATCACTAACCATGTATCCAAAACTTTCTTCACCACCACCAATAAAATTTAGTTCAGGGTGGTCTTTAATCATTTTAGCAATCCATTTAAAACCAGTTAAACCAACTTTTGTTTCAACTCCATATGATGCTGCAATTTCATTTACTAAATTCGTAGATACGATGGTAGATCCTACAAACTGTTTACCATTTAATTTTCCTTTATTTTTCCAATCATTAATTAAAAAGTCGGTCATCATACTCATGGTTTGATTTCCGTTTAATAATTTCATATTGCCTTCTAAATCACGAACAGCAATACCAATTCTGTCCGAATCTGGATCGGTACCAATAACAATGTCAGCATCAATTTTATTTGCCAACTCAACTGCCATTTTTAAAGCTGCTGGTTCTTCTGGATTTGGAGATTTTACCGTTGGGAAACTTCCGTTAGGCGCTTCTTGTTCCTTTACAATATGAACTTGCGTGTAACCAGCACGTTTTAAAACTTCTGGAATTAATTTAATAGCTGTTCCGTGTAAATTAGTAAAAACAATTTTTAAATTTTCACGCCCTTTTACATCAAAAGTTCCGTTTTTAATAGATGCTTGCCAAAAGGCCTCATCTACTTCTTTACCAATTAATTCAATTAAGTTTTCTTGTGCCTCAAATTTAATTTCAGAAAAAGCTAATGAATTTACTTCGTTTATAATTTTTGTATCATGTGGTGGTACAATTTGCCCTCCGTCATTCCAATATACTTTGTAACCGTTATATTCTGGCGGATTATGAGAAGCTGTTAAAACAATACCAACATCGCAACCTAAATGATTTACCGCAAATGATAACTCGGGAGTAGGACGTAGGTCTTCAAAAAGAAATACCTTAATATTATTAGCAGAAAACACATCGGCAACTACTTTTGATAACCATTTACTATCGTGACGACAGTCGTAACCAATGGCAACTTTTATTTCTTTATTAGGATAAGTTTGATGTAAATAATTACTTAAACCTTGTGTTGCTTTACCTAAAGTATATTTATTAATTCGGTTGGTTCCTGCACCTACAATTCCGCGCATTCCTCCTGTACCAAATTCTAAATTTTTATAAAAACGATCTGCTAAATCATCAGAATTAGTATCGATTAATTGTTGAATTTCATTTTTGGTTTCTGTATCAAATGTATCAGATAACCATAATTTTGCTTTGTTTAAAATCTCTTTCATTTGTCAAATTAAAACGTACAAAGATACGCGTTTTATAAATTTAGTTTTTGTTTGATTTTATAATGTTTTTGTTGTGGATTACTTTTAATAATTAATTCTCCTAAAAAACCTGCCAAAAACAATAAAGTTCCTAAAACCATTGAGGTTAAAGCAATATAAAACCAAGGATTACTGGTTACTAAGATGGTTTTTATTCCGGTTGATAATCGGTATATTTTCATAGCTCCAATAAAAAAAGCAGCAAAGAAACCGAAGATAAACATTAAGCTACCCCAAAGGCCAAAAAAATGCATTGGTCGTTTGCCAAATTTTGATAAAAATGAAATAGTAATTAAATCTAAAAAACCGTTTACAAAGCGATCCATTCCAAATTTTGTAACGCCGTATTTTCTTGCTTGATGTTGTACTACTTTTTCGCCAATAATATTAAAGCCTTCGTTTTTTGCTAAAACAGGAATGTAACGATGCATTTCGCCACTTACTTTTACGGTTTTAACAACTTCATTTTTATAAGCTTTTAATCCGCAGTTAAAATCATGTAATTTTAAACCAGATGTTTTACGAGCAGCCCAATTAAATAATTTTGAAGGAATGTTTTTAGTTACCACATTGTCATAACGTTTCTTTTTCCATCCAGAAATTAAATCGAAGTTTTCGTTAATTATTAAATTGTATAATTCAGGAATTTCATCAGGACTGTCTTGTAAGTCGGCATCCATAGTAATTACAACTGCTCCTTTAGCTAAATTAAAACCAGCATCTAATGCTTGTGATTTACCGTAGTTACGTTGAAAACGAATCCCTTTTACAGCACTGTTTTTTGTTGATAATTGCTCAATTACTTGCCAAGAAGTATCGGTGCTACCATCATCAATAAATATTATTTCATATAAATAACGATTGGATTGCATAACGTTTGCAATCCAATCATGTAATTCTTGTAAAGATTCATCTTCGTTAAGAAGTGGTATTACTACCGATATATCCATATTATAGGTGCAAAATTTAAAAAAGGTAAAGTTACAAAGTCTTTTGTAAACTTTATAGCTTTACCTTTTTAAAGTATTCTTAATATTGATCTTCTTCTGTTTTTTTCATGATTGCGCCTCCGATAGCAGAAATAATAAAACCAAAAAATGCTGAAACAACAATTGATACAGGTATTGTAATTGCTGGGCCTCCAAATTTTTTAGCCATTTCTTCAGATGCTTCAATCTGCTCGTCATTCATGCCAGCATCTAACCAAGCTTGTTTTTGAATTTCCATCATTTGTGCTTCAAAACCAGGTTCAATTACATTGATAAATATTAAAGTGTAAACAGCACTAATAACAGCACTAAATACGGCAATTCCTACACCTACTTTTAAAGCTTCTCCAAAAGTTAAAAAACCTCCAGTATTAGCTTTAAATTTTTTAATACCTAAAATGATTAAGGCAATCATGGCCACAAAACCTAAAACACCGGTTATCCATTGAAATTTAATTAAGTTACCTGTTGCATAAAATATTAAATGAATGAATATGCCGATTAAACCTAAGTATAATCCATAATTTAAAATAATGTTTTTACTGTTTGCTTGATTTTCCATTGTTTGAGTTTAGTTAGTTAACAAATATATTATTTTGTTTTCGAATCGGGTTGTTGTAAAAAAAAGATTCTTAACAATAGGTTAGTATTCAAAGAGTTAAAAAAGTTACAAAAAAAAGCTTTTTTTTTTCATTGTTTTTATCAAAAAAGGCTGTAAATTTGCAGCGGCAAGTTCTACACAACTAGCTCCCTTTGAATCCCCCAGGGTGGGAACGCAGCAAGGGTATTAGGTTGTAGCAGTGTGATGTAGGTAGCTTGCCATTTTTTGTACCCAATAGTTTCGTAAAACTATTTACTTTTCTTGTTTTTTATCATCATTTAAATTAATATCACTTCTTGGGTGATGTAATTCTACTACTTCTTTCAAATAGCTAGTATCTAAATGTACATAAATCTCAGTAGTTGTAATACTTTCATGTCCTAGTAATTGTTGTATCACTCGTAAATCGGCACCGTGTTTTAATAAATAAGTAGCAAAAGAGTGTCGTAATGTGTGTGGACCAATATTTTTTTTAAGATTTATTTTTATAGCCAATTCTTTTAAAATAATAAAAATCATCTGACGGGTTAAACGTTTGCCACGTCTGTTTAAAAAAACAATATCTTCATCATCCTTTTTTGGGGTTATTTTAGAGCGAATATCATAAATATAGAAGTTTAAATAATTAATGGTGGTTTTATGAATAGGTACAAAACGGAATTTATTCCCCTTTCCTAAAATACGTATGTAACCATCATCAAAAAATAAATCAGATAATTGTAGGTTTATTAATTCACTAACACGCAAACCACAACTAAAAATAGTTTCGACAATTGTTTTGTTTCGTTCGCCTTGCGGATGACTTAAATCGATGGCAGCAATTAAAGCATCAACTTCTTCTTTTTCTAACGTATCTGGTAGTTTTCTGGTAATATTAGGACTTTCAATTAAATCGGTAGGGTTGTCTTGGCGATAGTCTTCAAAAATCAAATAATCAAAAAAACTTCGCAAGCCTGAAATTAAACGTGCTTGACTTCTGGGGTTTATTGTTTTACTACTTTCATAAATAAAGGTTTGAATAATGTCAGAAGATATATTTATTGGAGCATATTTTTTTTTAAGAGTATCAATAAATAAAACGAGTTTTTTAATATCTCTATGATAACTATCAATAGAGTTTTTAGAGAGCCCTCTTTCTATTTTTAAATAATTAATATAATCGTATGTTGCTTGTTTCCAGTTCAAACCGTAATAATTTAAAATATACCCAAAATTGGGTATATTTAGTTTTCTGATTTTTTTTTTCAAAAATAAGCTTTAATTTGCAGGAACAATTAAACAGAACATAAATTAAAATTATGAAAAAATTATTATTTTTAGTAGCAGTAGTTGCAGCATCATTTACTGCAAATGCACAAGGACAATTTAATGCAGGTGTTAATTTAGGTTTACCAGTAGGTGATGCTTCAGATACGTCTTCATTTGCTTTTGGAATTGAAGCGAATTATTTATTTGAAGTTTCTGACGAATTTAAAGTAGGCCCAACAGCATCTTACGTACATTTTTTAGGAAAAGACGGTCTTGATGCACCTTCTTTCTTACCTTTAGGAGGGGCTGCAAGATACAGTGTGTCTGACGAGTTTGTTGTAGGAGCTGATTTAGGTTTAGCTTTAGGTATGGCTAACGCATCAGGATCATCATTTTTTTATAGACCAATGGTAGGTTATAACATCAGTGAAACAATGATGGTACAAGCTTCATATATGGGTATGTCGGTAGATTCAGGTTTAGGAGGTTCTTCAACATTTGCGACTTTTAGTGCAGGACTAATGTTTGCATTATAAAAAAAATAAGATATAATAAGTTAAAGGGAGCAATATTGCTCCCTTTTTTTATGTTTTAAAATTAAAAAACAATAATTTTATTTATAAGTTTTTGATAATTTGATGCTTAGGTTTTTTGTGTGTGTTTAGCTTATATTTATTTTATAAAAAGTGTTGTGTAGTATAAAAATAGGCCTATTTTTGCAGCTCAAATTTATAAAATAAAAATTTAAAGGATTATGAAAAAATTATTATTAGTTGCTATGATGGCATTTGGTATTGCTGTTAACGCACAAGAAGGACAACTTAATGTAGGGGGTACAATTGGTTTACCAGTAGGTGACGCAAGTGAATCTAATGTTACTGGAGCAATTGAAGCTAACTATTTATTTACTGTTTCTGAAGGATTTAAAGTAGGGCCATCTGTATCTTATTTACACTTTCAATCAGAAGGAGCTGATGGTGCTTTTTTACCTTTAGCTGTTGCTGGTCGTTATGATGTATCTGATAAATTCGTAGTTGGTGCTGATTTAGGATATGGAATTGGAGTAAGACCTTCTGGTTATACTCAAGATGGTTTTTACTATAGAGCTTTAGTAGGATATAAAGCAACAGAAAAAATTACAATTCATGTTGATTATTCAGCTGTTTCTCTAGATAATTCTAGTCCAGCTGCTATCGGTTTAGGTGGAACTTATTCTTTCACTTTATAGTAAGAAGCTACGATTATAATTATATATAAAAGTGCTGTTATAGAAATATAGCAGTACTTTTTTTTGTATATAATTCTAGCGAAAAAACAATAATAATAAAAGGTAATTTATTTTAGTAATATAAGTTTGTTATACTTTAAAAAGATATTTATTTTTCTGGACATTTTAAAAATTAAAATTATGAAAAAAGTATTATTAGTAATTACAATAATTACAGCAGGATTTACAGTAAATGCTCAAGATGTAAAATTTGGAGTAAAAGCAGGTTTAAATATTGCTAATGTATCTGGAGAAGGTATAGAAAATAACGATGCAAGAACATCTTTTCATGTTGGAGCTGTTGCAGAAATTGAAATTTCTGAAAAGTTTACGATTCAACCTGAATTAGTGTATTCAGCTCAAGGTGCTAAAACTAAAGAAGATAATGTAGATGTGACTATGAAATTAGATTATTTAAACGTTCCTGTTATGGCTAAATACTACGTAGCTGAAAGTTTTAGTTTAGAAGTTGGACCTCAAATAGGTTTTTTATTGTCTGCAAAAGCTAAAGCAGAACAAGGGGGTCAATCTCAAGAAGCAGATATTAAAGATGAAGCTAAAATAAAAAGTGTTGATTTTGGTTTAAACTTTGGTGCTGGTTATAAATTAGAAAATGGTTTAAATTTTGGAGTTCGTTATAATTTAGGTTTATCTAAAGTTTCTGATATTCCAGATTCTACTGGAAAGAATGGAACTTTTCAAGTATCTGTTGGGTATTTTTTCTAAATTAATTATATAAAAAATAAAAAAAGGGAAGCAAAACGCTTCCCTTTTTTTATTTTTACATTATAAATATACCAAATGAAAAAACTAATAATTATAAACGGTCCAAACTTAAATTTATTAGGCATACGCGAGCCTGAAATTTATGGGAGCAATTCTTTTAAAGACTTTTTTAATGAATTAAAAAAAAATTATAATACTATTGAGTTACATTATTATCAATCTAATATTGAAGGTGAAATTATTAATAAATTACATGAAGTAGGTTTTAATTTTGATGGTATAATTTTAAATGCAGCTGCTTACACACATACATCTGTTGGTATTGCAGATGCTGTTAAAGGTATTGAAACTCCTGTAATTGAAGTGCATATTTCAAATGTACATTCGCGTGAAGATTTTCGTCATGTAAGTTATATTGCTCCCAATGCAAAAGGTGTAATCACAGGTTTTGGTTTGCAAAGTTATGAATTAGCGATTCAGAGTTTTTTGTAAAAACCAATATCTAATACTTAGTAAAATTAATAGCGGAATTAAGGTTATTGAAAATAACTGAGTTGCTGTAATCCAAATAATAATGGCTATTATTAAAAAAAGGTGTAATACCAAACAATATTTAGCAATCCAATTGGGCGTATTTTTTTTAAATAAAAAGAAAGCAACAACTATATTAGGTAAAAATGCCCATAAGAAATTAAAATTATTAGGAGCGGTAGAATGATTGGTGTAAAACCATAAATAAACAATTAAAAGTCCTATGATACCTGTTGTAAAAAATAGTGTAAAATCGAGTAATTTAGTTCTTGTTTTGTTTTTATAATCTTTATAAGTAATATATAACCCAAATAAAGATAATAGTGAGAGTATTAAAAATGGCGAAAAAGAATCTCTTTTTGAGTCTTTTTCTTCAAAATCTAATAAAATACTTGTTTTTGAGACTAAATTTACTTTTTTTCCTTCTTTTAAAATCTTAGAGTTTTTTAAAGCTTTAAAAACATAGTCAGGTAAATATAAATATTCGTTTGCTGTTGCTATTTGGTCTAATCTGTTTCCTAAGGCAACATTAATACCCAAGCTTCCCCAAGTATTGGGATGAATTTCTTTATTCATCAATTGTCTTAAAGATAAATTTTTAGTAACAAAATCATCATTAAAAATTAAATTAGTGCCTACTACTTTTTTTATAATATCACGAGGTTTTGTGGCACAATTATCAAAAAAAGGATCGTATAAATATCCAGCATTTTTTGGTAGAGCATTTGTTTCTAAAATAGTAAAAAACTGTTGTTTCTGTTGTTGTGTTAAATTTAAAACTTGTTCTTTTACCCAGCGTTTATCTTGTTGATTACTTTTTAAAGCTAAGTAAAAAGGATATTTAGCCAACATATATTTCATATAACCTTTGGTAAAATCGGCATAAAAAGTAGGGTTGTCAAAATCAAAAATCCCGTAATTATAAATTAAATCTAATTGTAAGGCAGCATCCTTAACACGAATAGCAGTATGTCCAAATTTTTCATATAAAACTTCACCAGGACCAGAGGTGATAATACTTATTTGCGAAGCTGCGGATAATTTTTTTGTCGTAACTATTTGCGAAAAAATAATTTGATAACAAAAAAGTGTTATCAAAAAAGGAATGGTCTTTTTCATCATAATTTATAATGTATAAATGCTTTCAAATATCATAATTAAGAATGATTTAAAATATTTTCTTTTATAAAATGTGTAATATTTTTTTCTATCCATTTTTCTTGATCACTAAATGAACTTATAAAGCCAACGTGACCACCATAATTTGGAGTTAATAAATGAAATTTTGAAGAGTTTTCAGCTTCATCAAAAGGATAACATTCCTTTGATAAAAAACTATCATCTAATGAATTTATGAGTAATGTGGGTGCTTTTATTTTTGGTATATAAGGTTTAGAGCTTGCTTTTTGCCAATAATCTTCTGAGTTTTTAAAACCAAATACAGGAACGGTATATTGTTTTTCTAAATGACGAAATTTTGTAGCTTTAAATAACAGTTCTTTGTTTAAATTAAAATCAGGGAATTTATCTGCTTTTTCAAGCATTTTAAGTTTGATAGATTTTATAAATTCATTCAAATAAATTTTATTTTTTAGTTTTATTAGTTCTGCTTGCGAACTTGTTAAATCAATAGGAACAGAAATTGCAATTCCACCTTTAACTTGGGTAGGAATATCATTGTATTCACCTAAGTATTTTAACGTTAAATTTCCACCTAAGCTAAAACCGACAATGATAATATTTTGATAATTATAATTAGCAATAAGATGTTTAATAATAAAATCAACATCATCTGTTTTGCCGCTATGATAGGTTTTTAAAAGTAAATTGTCTTCACCACTACAACTGCGTAAATTCATAGAAACGGTGTCAAATCCATCTTTATTTAAATAATTAGATGTTGTAATCATATAATTAGAGTACGCGCTGCCCTCTAAACCATGAATTAATAAAACTAAAGAACTTGATCCTACTATTGAAAGATCTAAATCGATAAAATCAGCATCCCAAGTTGTAACTCTTTTGCGTTTATAATTAATAGTATCTTTCATAAATAAAGGACGATACATTGTATTAAAATGCGCATTTTTAAAGGGTAAACTAGGATTAAAATCCGAAGCAAGAATAGGCATGTTTTTTAGTTTATATCAAGTGTAAACAAATATGATAAAAAAAAAGTAAAAGCTAAAACTGATAAAAGGATTTCTTATTTTCGCTGTAAATATTGAAACTGATGAAAAAACATATTCCAAATTTATTAACACTAGGAAATTTATTATGTGGTACGATAGCCACCATTTTTGCTATTAAAGGAGATTTTGTAGGAACCGCTATTTTAGTAATAACAGGAATTGTTTTTGATTTTTTTGATGGTTTTGCAGCAAGAATGTTAAATGTTCAAGGAGAATTAGGAAAACAATTAGATAGTTTAGCAGATATGGTAACCAGCGGGGTAGTGCCTGGTATTGTAATGTTGCAGTTAATAATAAGTGCTTTAAATGTTGATGCCGCAAGTTATTTTGGAATCGATATGTACGGTGCAACTGGGAGTAATTTACCTTATATTGGTTTGTTACTAACTTTAGGTGCTTGTTATAGATTAGCTAATTTTAATATTGATACACGTCAGTCAGATTCTTTTATAGGTATTCCAACACCAGCAATGACTTTGTTTGTAATTTCGTTACCGCTAATTATTGAATTTTCAAAGCAATCATTTTTTATTGATTTAATAAATAATCAATATTTTTTAATAGCGATTACGTTTATATTAACTTTTTTAATGAATGCTGAAGTACCATTGTTTGCCTTAAAGTTTAAAACTTTTGGAGTTAAAGAAAATGCGTTAAAATATATTTTTTTAGCGTTATCTGTGGTGTTATTAGTGTTTTTAAAATTTGTAGCTGTACCTTTAATAATAGTATTATATGTAATAATGTCGGTAATTAATAATTTGAAAAAAGCATAAATTGTATTTTAAGTCATATAAAAAAAGGAGCTTAAAAGCTCCTTTTTTTTATGATTTAATAGTAAAGTTCGTTAAAATTTCTTCTTTTTTAACTCAAAATCTTTACCTAAATATACTCTACGTACAGTTTCGTCATCAGCTAATTCTTCTGGGGTTCCTTCTTTTAAAAAACCTCCATTGTACATCAAATAAGTTCTGTCAGTAATCGCTAAGGTTGCTTGCACATCATGATCGGTAATTAAAATACCGATATTTTTTGTTTTTAGTTTGGCTACAATTCCCTGAATATCTTCAACAGCAATAGGGTCAACTCCTGCAAAAGGTTCATCTAATAGAATAAATTTAGGGTCTGAAGCTAAACAACGAGCAATTTCAGTTCTACGACGCTCACCTCCAGAAAGTAAATCTCCACGGTTTTTACGAACATGACCTAAACTAAATTCATCAATTAATTCTTCTAAACGCTGCTTTCTTTCAGATTTAGATCTGTTAGTAAACTCTAAAACCGACATGATATTATCTTCAACAGAAAGTTTTCTAAATACGGATGCTTCTTGGGCTAAATATCCAATACCTTTTTGAGCACGTTTGTACATGGCGTCATCGGTAATTTCTTCATCATCTAAAAAAATACGTCCTGCATTTGGTTTTATCATCCCAACAATCATGTAAAAAGAGGTTGTTTTACCAGCTCCGTTAGGGCCTAATAAACCAATGATTTCTCCTTGTTCTACTTCTAAAGAGATTCCTTTTACAACCTTTCTGCTACCGTAAACTTTTTGAATATTATCTGCTCTTAATTTCATTGATATTGCTTTTTTTTAATAAATAGCGATACTAAATTACAGAAAAACTATAAACTTATAGCTTAATGATTTGTTAACTATTTTCTTCTTCAAGAGCTTCCCAATACTCAACAGCACGACGTAAATGAGGAATCATAATTGTACCTCCAACAAGTGTGGCAATGCTCATAGTTTCCATCATTTCTTCTTTAGTTACTCCGTTTTTATGAGAACTTTCTAAATGGTATGCAATACAATCATCACAACGTAAAACTGCAGAGGCAACTAAACCTAACAATTCTTTTGTTTTGGTAGGCAAATGACCTTCTTTAAAGGCATTGGTATCTAAATTAAAAATACGTTTGATAATTTTATTATCACCTGCTAAAATTTTATCATTCATTTTAGCTCGGTAGTCGTTAAACTCTTGGACTTTTTGAGACATTTTTTTTATTTTGTTTTTTTAAGACATATTGTGATACATAAATACTTATTTCATAAAGTATCATTATGGGTACTGAAACAATTACTTGACTAGCAACGTCTGGTGGTGTTATTATTGCTGATAATACTAAAACAATAACTAAGGCGTGTTTACGATACTTTCGTAAAAACTCAGGAGTTATTAAACCTATTTTGGTTAAGAAAAATATAATTACAGGCAGTTCAAAAAAAACAGCAACACCTATTAATGTGTTGGTAATTAAACTAATATAAGCTTCTAACTTAAAGTTGTTTTCAATAGCATCAGAAATTTCAAAATTATAAAAGAAATAAACCGACATTGGTAAAATAATGTAATAGCTAAATAATATTCCTAAAAAGAAAAGAGAAGAAGAGGTAAAAATAAAACCTTTTGATTTTTTTCTTTCAGAATCGTGTAAACCAGGAGCTAAAAAACGCCAAAATTCCCATAATATATAAGGAAAAGCAACTACGAAACCAAGAATTAATGACGACCATATTCCTGTCATTAATTGTTGTGTAGGGTTTAAAGCTTGTAATGTTTGTTTAAAATTGATGTTACAAAAACTACTATCAATACCAATAGCTGTAAATACTTTACAAAAAAACTGATAAGTAGCAAAATCTGGTTTTAAATGCGCTAGTAGAATTTCATTAAAAACAAAGTTAATATTAGCAAAAATAAGGATAGCAACAATAAAAATTGCAGCAAAACTTCTTACTAAATGCCATCTTAGTTCTTCAAGATGGTCTAAAAAGGACATTTCTTTTTCAGCCATTTTAAAATATACCTTCTTTAATTAAATCATGCAAATGCACAACACCAACGTAATTATTATCATTATCGGTAACTAAAATTTGAGTAATGCTACTATTTTCAAGCGTGTCTAAAGCTTCAACAGCCATCGCTTCAACATGTATAGTTTTAGGGTTTTTACTCATAATGTCATTTGCTGTTAACTTATCAATCTTAGTTGTTTTACTAAGCATTCTACGTATATCACCATCGGTAATAATTCCAACAATTTTAGAGTCTTCAACAACAGCAGTTACCCCAAGTCTTTTTTCAGAAATTTCAACAATAACTTGTGTTACTTTGTCTGTGCTATTAACTTTTGGTAATTGGTTGTTTTTAATTAAATCAGCCACTCGTAAGTATAATCGTTTACCTAAAGCACCACCAGGGTGATATTTAGCAAAATCACTACTTGTAAATCCTCGAAGGTCTAATAAACAAACCGCCAAAGCATCACCTAAAACTAATTGTGCTGTTGTACTTGTGGTTGGGGCTAAATTATTAGGACAGGCTTCTTTTTCAACAAAAGAGTTTAATAAAAAATCGGCATTTTTTCCTAAAAAAGAATCAGGATTACCGGTAATAGCAATAATTTTATTCTTTGAACTTTTAATTAAGGGAACCAGCACTTTAATTTCAGGAGTATTTCCGCTTTTAGAAATACAAATAACGGTATCATTATTTTGTACATTACCTAAATCGCCATGTATGGCATCTGCAGCATGCATAAAAACAGCAGGTGTACCAGTAGAATTAAAAGTAGCTACCATTTTGTTAGCAATGTTAGCACTTTTACCAATTCCGGTAACAATAACACGACCTTTTGAGTTGAAAATAAAATTTACAGCTTCAACAAACGAACTATTTAATAAATTTGCTAAATTAGCAATAGCATTACTTTCTAAAAGTATGGTTTCTTTTGCTGTTGAGAGAATTGCATTTGCGTCTTTCAAGTTAAAAAAGTTTTAAGTAATTTTTAAAGTGTAAAAATAGGAATATTTAAGAAGAAAAACTTTTTAATAAAAATAAAATTTACCTGAGTTAGTGTAAAGTTTTTTTGTAAATTAGTTTGCATTTTTAATTTTTGATATTAGAAGATGAATATAGAGCAGTCTGAGTTATATGGATCATTGAAAAAAATATTTGGTTTTAACCAATTTAAGGGTCTACAAGAAGAAGTTGTAAAAAGCATTTTAAACAACGAAAATACGTTTGTAATAATGCCAACAGGGGGTGGTAAATCGCTTTGTTACCAATTACCTGCATTAATGAAAGAGGGTACTGCAATTGTTGTATCACCATTAATAGCATTAATGAAAAATCAGGTAGATGCCATTAGAGGAATATCTGAAGAGCATGGTATTGCGCATGTTTTAAACTCATCATTAAACAAGTCAGAAGTTGCTCAGGTAAAGTCTGATATTGAAGAAGGAATAACAAAACTGTTATATGTAGCGCCAGAATCATTAATAAAAGAGGAGTATGCTGAGTTTTTAAGAAAGCAAACTATTTCTTTTGTTGCTATTGATGAAGCACACTGTATTTCTGAATGGGGACATGATTTTAGACCCGAATACCGTAATTTAAGAAATATAATCAAACAAATTGATAACGTACCTATTATTGGTTTAACGGCTACTGCTACTGAAAAAGTGCAAGAAGACATCTTGAAAACTTTAGGAATGAGTGATGCCAATGTATTTAAAGCATCCTTTAATAGAGCAAATTTGTTTTATGAAGTTCGTCCGAAAACAAAAGAAATAGAAAAAGATATCATTCGTTTTATAAAACAACGAATAGGTAAAACAGGAATTATTTACTGTTTAAGTAGAAAAAAAGTAGAAGAAATAGCACAGGTTTTACAGGTAAATGGTATAAATGCACTTCCGTATCATGCAGGATTGGATGCTAAAAAACGTGCAAAACATCAAGATATGTTTTTGATGGAAGATTGCGATGTTATTGTAGCAACCATTGCTTTTGGTATGGGAATTGACAAGCCAGATGTACGTTATGTAATTCATCATGATATTCCTAAAAGTTTAGAAAGTTATTATCAAGAAACTGGTAGGGCTGGTCGTGATGGAGGAGAAGGGTATTGCTTAACTTTTTACTCATATAAAGATATTGAGAAGCTTGAAAAATTTATGGCAAACAAACCTGTTGCAGAGCAAGAGGTTGGTCACGCACTTTTACAAGAAGTAGTTGGATATGCCGAAACATCAATGAATAGACGTAAATATTTGTTGCATTATTTTGGAGAAGAATTTGATGAAATAAATGGAGATGGTGCAGATATGGATGATAATATGAAAAATCCTAAAAAGCAGCATCAAGCAAAAGAAGAGGTTAAAACATTATTATCTGTAATTAGAGATACTAATGAAATGTATAAACCTAAAGAAGTTGTAAATACTATTATAGGTAAAGAAAATGCACTTTTAAAATCTCACAAAACAACAAGTCAGCCTTTTTTCGGTGTAGGTAAAGATAAAGATAATCATTACTGGATGGCGTTGATCCGTCAAATATTAGTAGTTGATTTTATCAAAAAAGAAATTGAGCAATATGGAGTTTTAAAGCTAACCAATAAAGGAAAGGAATTTATAGAAAATCCTACTTCTTTTATGATGACTGAAAATCATGTTTATGCAACAGATGATGACGGAACAATAATAACGACAGAAAAATCAAAAGGAGGTGGAGTAGATACTAAATTAGTAGCAATGCTAAAAGATTTACGTAAAAGTGTAGGTAAGCGTTTAGGTGTACCGCCTTTTGCAGTGTTTCAAGACCCGTCGTTAGATGATATGGCACTAAAATATCCAGTGAATTTAGAAGAATTATCAAAAGTTCACGGTGTAGGAGAAGGAAAATCTAAAAAATTTGGTAAAGATTTTGTAAAGCTGATAACCAATTATGTAGCTGAAAATGATATTGTACGACCAGATGATTTAATTGTTAAAAGTACAGGTGTAAATTCTGGATTAAAATTATATATAATTCAAAATACAGATAGAAAACTGCCTTTAGAAGACATCGCAAAATCAAAAGGATTAGAAATGTCTGAACTGATTAAAGAGATGGAAGCAATTGTGTTTTCGGGTACGAAATTAAATATTGATTATGCTGTTGAAGATTTGTTAGATGAAGATCAGCAAGAAGAAATACATGATTATTTTATGGAGTCTGAAACAGACAAAATTCAAGAGGCTTTAGATGAGTTTGATGGTGATTATGATGATGATGAATTACGATTGATGCGTATTAAATTTACCAGTGAAATCGCCAATTAAATGGACGAAAAAATTACAAATTACATACCAAAAAATGATTAATGGACGCAAGAGTAACCCTCTTGCGTTCTGTTTTATTAGGATTAAAATTAGAAGAGGCTATTAAATGGAAAGCACCTGTTTATGTAAATAAAGAGAAAATATAGTAGGTTTATCTGCTTTTAAAAATTATTGTGGCTTGTGGTTTTTTCAAGGTTCTTTTTTTAGTTGATGATAAAAATTGTAGCAAAATGCTCAAGAAGGAAAAACAAAAGCAATGCGATAATGGCGATTTTATAATTTGAAAGATATTAATATGTTTTAGAAGCTATTAAAAATTCAGAAGAAGGAAAAGCGTTAAAACCTAAAAAAAATATCGAGCCAATAGAACTTCCAGAAGAATTACAAATTAAATTTGACAGTAACAAAAAATTAAGAGAAAGTTTTAATCAGTTTACTTTAAATAAAAATAGCATACACAAATTATATATTTGAAGCAAAAAGAACAACAGCCAAACAAAAAAGATTAGAAAAAAATTATTCCGATGAATTTTAAATGGAGTTGGACTTTATGATAAGTATAAAAACTGTTAATTAATTGTAATTGTATTAATTGTAGCAGTTGAATCGCATCGAGTTATATATAAAACAATATGATTTAAACTATCTTTACCTGTAATAAAATACTCTGGACAAGGTTTTATACGCGGTTTACTTTTACTAAAATTAACATCTCCATTGTTTAAAATAGTAGATATAGTAGCAGAATCAATAGCTGTAGTTGCCATTACTTGTTTTGCTTTATCAGTAAATAAACGTTTTTTAATGCGAATTGTTTTTAACGTTCTGGCATCCATTCCATAATCAAAAGAAACATCTTTACCTTTCCATATAAAAAGTACAATTATAGCTCCGAAGCCTAATCCAATTGCATAATATCCAAAACGTTTTAATAATTGCATAATAATTTTTTAAGATTGCAAAAGTAAGTAAAAAACCTATTATAATATTAATAAATTAATATCATTATAAGGTAAATCAAACCAATCAGCAACCGTTTTATTGGTTAAAATACCATGGTAAAAATACATTCCGTTGCGTAAACTTTTATCAAAACGTGCTGCGTTTTCAAATCCACCTTCTTCAGCAATATTTAATAAGTATGGGGTAAAAATATTACTGATAGATACTGAAGCAGTTCGTGCGTATTTAGACGGTATGTTTGGTACACAGTAATGGATTACGCCATGCTGTGTAAAAGTAGGTTTACTGTGTGTAGTTATTTTTGAAGTTTCAAAACATCCACCACGATCAATACTAACATCAACAATAACGGCGCCGTCTTTCATTTGTTCAATCATAGTTTCAGTAACAATTACAGGTGAACGATCTTTACCTCTAATGGCTCCAATAACAACATCACAACGCATTAACGCTTTTGCTAATGTTTTAGGTTGTATTGTTGATGTGTAAATTGGTGATTGTACACAGTGTTGTAGTTTTCGTAATTTGGTAATAGAATTATCAAAAACTTTTACACGAGCACCTAAACCTATTGCCGATCGTGTAGCAAATTCACCTACGGTACCTGCGCCTAAAACAACAATGTCAGTTGGCGGAACACCACCAATATTACCTAATAATAAACCATTACCTCCGTTTGAGGTTGTCATTAATTCGGCAGCAATATGCATAGATGCAATACCTGCAATTTCACTTAATGATTTTACGATAGGATATACGCCATGTTCATCTTTTATATAGTCAAAAGCAATGGCCGTAATTCTTTTTTTAGCTAAGGCTTCAAAGTATTTTTTACTTTGTGTTTTTAATTGTAATGCCGATATTAAAACCGTTTGTGGGTTTAACATTTTAATTTCATCTAACGATGGTGGTTCAACCTTTAAAACAACATTACATCCAAAAGCTTCTTTAGTGTCATAGGTTATTTTTGCCCCTGCATCAGCGTATTCTTTATCACTGTATTTTGCACCATTACCAGCGCCGGTTTCTATAACTACTCGATGCCCGTGTGTTATTAATGCAGAAACAGCATCGGGAGACAAACTGATGCGTTTTTCTTCAAAATGTGTTTCTTTGGGTAAACCTATAAATAATTCACCTTTCTGCCTTTTTATTTCAAGCATTTCGGGTTGTGGCATTAATTGCTCTTTGGTAAAAGGTGAAGTTATGCTCATTAATTGTTATTTGATTGTTAGTTGAATATTACGCTGTTCGTTATCTAAAAGACTAATTTTTACAACAACAGCATCTAAAGGTAATAAATTTTTAACGTTTTCGGGCCACTCAATAAAACACCAATTATTGCTGTATAAATAATCTTCAACCCCCATATCGTAAGCTTCTTCTTCGTTTTCTATGCGATAAAAATCAAAATGATATACAGTGTCATTATTGCTTGTTTGATACTCGTTGACTAAAGAAAAAGTAGGTGAGTGGGCTACATCTTTAACACCTAAAACGTTACAAAGTTCTTTTATTAAAGTTGTTTTTCCTACGCCCATATCTCCATAAAAAAGTAATATTTTTTGCGGAGCATTTTTTAAAACATCTTTAGCTATTTGGGTTAATTCGTTTAAAGAATAATTTTTGTTCATAACTACAAAAATAGGTTTCTTAATTAAAATATCAAATAACTATTTTGGTTCATATATAGCACAAGGAATAATTACTTCTTCTAAGGATATTCCACCATGTTGATAGGTGTTTTTATAATATTTAACAAAGTGATTATAGTTGTTTGGATAAGCAAAAAACAAATCTTCTTTAGCAAAAATAAAAGGGCTATTGATACCGATGCTAGGTAAAAAAATATCTTTTGGATTTTTAACAGCATACACGTCTTTATCATCAAAACTTAAACTCCTTCCTGTTTTGTATCGTAAATTAGCGCTTATATTTTTGTCACCAATTACTTTTGTTGGGTTTTTAGCGTTTATTGTACCATGGTCGGTGGTTATGATTAATTTTTGACCTAATTTTTGAGCTTTTTGAATAATTTCATATAAAGGAGAGTTTTTAAACCAGCTAACCGATAAAGATCTATAAGCTTTATCATCGCCAGCAAGTTCTTTTATAACTTCCATTTCGGTTTTAGCATGCGATAACATGTCTACAAAATTGTAAACAACGACGGTTAAATCATTTTGCTTTGTACCATTGTAATTATCTGCCAATTCTTTTCCGCTTTTAAGCGATACAATTTTATAATACTCGTGTTTAATATTTAATTTTAATCTTTGTATTTGTGCTTCTAAAAAATCGGCTTCAAACAAATTTTTACCACCTTCATCGGTATCATTTTTCCAAAAACTAGGGTGTTTTTTTTCCATTTCAGATGGCATCAATCCTGAAAATATGGCGTTACGAGCATATTGAGTAGCCGTAGGTAGTATACTATAATAGGAGTGTTCTTCTTCTTTTTTGTAATAATTATTTATAAAAGGCTCTAATACACGATATTGATCATATCGAAGGTTGTCGATAACCACCAATAAAACACCTTGATTTTTAGAAAGCGTTGGTACTACATAGTTTTTAAATAATGTATGAGAAAAGGTAGGTTTATCATCAGAGGTAAGCCATTTTTGATAGTTTTTTTTGATGAATTTAAAAAAGTGAGCATTTGCTTCCGATTTTTGAGATTCTAAAATCTCTAACATTCCAGTATCATTTATGTTTTCAAGCTCAAGTTCCCAATGGACTAATTTTTTATAAAGATTAACCCACTCTTTGTAAGAGTTTACCATAGCTAAATCCATCGATATCTTTCGGAATTCTTGTTGATAATTAGCCGTTGTTTTTGCTGAAATTAAGCGTGAATGATCTAAGTTTTTCTTTAAGCTTAATAATATTTGATTTGGGTTTACTGGCTTTATTAAATAATCGGCAATTTTAGATCCAATAGCCTCTTCCATAATATACTCTTCTTCACTTTTAGTAATCATTACCACAGGAAGATTCGCATTTTTTTGTTTAATAGCTGCCAAGGTTTCTAACCCAGTAATTCCGGGCATATTTTCATCTAAAAAAACAATATCAAAATTTTGCTCATCAACAAAATCTATTGCATCAGCTCCGTTTGTAGATGTAGTTACTAAGTAATTTTTCTTTTCTAAAAATAAAATATGTGGTTTTAATAAATCTATTTCATCATCAACCCAAAGTATATGTATGTTTTTCATGTAATTTTAGTGTGTTTACAATAAAAATAACGCTCAAAAATTAATTTGTTGTGTTTTTAAAAGCTAAAAATACGTTAATAAAGCTTTTGTTAATTTGGTTTTGTTGATAAATTATGATTCTTTTGTTTAAAATTGAAGTATTTATACATTTTGAACAATCAAAAAACGAATAAATTAAAAATTATAAACGACCCTATATACGGGTTTATATCTATTCCAAATTCTTTAATATTTGATATTATTGAACATCCCTATTTTCAGCGGTTACGAAGAGTCTCACAAATGGGATTGTCAAATATGGTATATCCTGGTGCAAATCACACACGTTTTCATCATGCAATTGGCTGTATGCACTTAATGCAAAAGGCAGTATATGTTTTAAGAAATAAAAATGTTATTATTTCTGATGATGAAGCAAATGCTGTATACTTAGCTATTTTATTACATGATATAGGACATGGTGCTTTTTCGCATGCATTAGAACACAGTATTGTAAATGGCGTTTCGCATGAAGAAATTTCGTTAAAATTTATGCGTGCTTTAAATGAAGAGTTTAATGGTCAGTTAAGTTTAGCTATTCAAATTTTTGAAGGGAAATATCATAGAGAATTTTTATATCAGCTAATATCAAGTCAATTAGATATTGACCGATTAGATTATTTAAAAAGAGATAGTTTTTATACAGGAGTTGCTGAAGGTAATATTTCGTCGGATCGTTTAATTGCGATGATGAATGTAATAAATGACGAATTGGTTATTGAGCAAAAAGGAATTTATTCTGTCGAAAAATTTATTATAGCACGTCGTTTAATGTATTGGCAAGTATATTTACATAAAACAGGTTTAGTAGCCGAAAATACTTTGGTTAATGTTTTAAAAAGAGCCAAGGAATTAGCAACAAAAGGTATTGATTTACAAGCAGGAAGAGCTTTGAGGTTTTTTTTGTACAATCCTATTTCAAAAGATAATTTTACAAACGATACATTAAAAATATTTTCTGAATTAGATGATTATGATGTTATGTCAGCAATAAAAGAGTGGATACATCATAAAGATTTTATTTTATCTTCTTTATCCAAAATGATTATTCATAGAAATTTATTAAAAATTGAAATGCAAGATGAACCTTTTAAAGAAAGTTATAAAAAAACAATTTATAAAGCAGTTTTAGAAAATAATGTAATTAAAAAAGAAGATTTAAATTACTTTGTACTATCAAATAAAATAAAACATCAAGCATACAATACTAATAAACCAATAAAAATATATACAAAAAAAGGTAAGCTAAGAGATATAGCAAAAGCATCAGATCAATTAAACTTAAAAGCTTTATCAAAACCAGTGGTAAAATATTACTTATGTTATCCTAAAAAATAAAATTACTTTAATTGTTAAACAATTCTAATAAGAGGTAATTAAACAAAAATAATTACTTTTGCATTTAATGAAATTTACAACAAAACAAATAGCAGAAATTCTTGAAGGAGAAATTATAGGGAATCCTGAAGCAGAAGTGTCTAAGCTTTCTAAAATAGAAGAAGGTGAAAAAGGCTCTTTGACTTTTTTATCTAATCCTAAGTATAATCCATATATTTATTCTACAAAAGCTACTGTAGTTATTGTAAATAGTGATTTTGAGCTAGAAAAAGAAACCGAAACAACGCTAATAAAAGTTAAAGATGCTTATGAAGCATTTTCTAAATTATTAGCTTTTTATAATGAAGTTAAAAATAACAAACAAGGAAGAGAAAATCCTCATTTTATAGCTAAAACAGCTTTAATTGGAAGCAATGAATATATTGGTGCATTTAGTTATATCGGAGAGAATGTTGTACTAGGTAAAAATGTAAAAATTTATCCGAATTCATATATTGGTGATAACACGAAAATAGGAGATAATACTACAATTTATGCAGGGGTAAAAATATATTCTGAAACTGAAATAGGAACAAATTGTAAAATTCATTCAGGAAGCATTATTGGTTCAGATGGATTTGGTTTTGCACCTACTGAAAGTGGTATATATAAAACGATACCTCAAATAGGAAATGTTATTATAGAAGATAATGTTGACATTGGAGCAAATTCGACAATAGACAGAGCTACATTAGGATCAACAATTATAAAAGAAGGTGTAAAACTAGACAATCAAATACAGGTTGCTCACAATGTAGAAATAGGAAAAAACACAGTAATAGCATCACAAACAGGTATTGCAGGTTCGGCAAAAGTAGGAGAAAGCTGTATGATTGGCGGGCAAGTAGGTATAGTAGGTCATATTACTATAGGTAATAATGTTAGAATACAAGCACAATCAGGTATTGCTAAAAGCATAAAAGATAATGATGTAGTTCAAGGAACACCAGCTTTTGGTTATGGTGATTATAGTAAATCATACGTTTACTTTAAAAATTTACCAAAACTAGCATCAACAATACATAAAATTGAAAAAGAGTTAAATGCTCAAAAAATAAAAAATGAGTAAGCAACAAAAAACAATACAAAACGAAATTACATTATCAGGTGTAGGATTACATACAGGTAATGAAGTAACAATGGTATTTAAACCAGCTCCAGTAAATCACGGATTTGCATTTGTAAGAGTTGATTTAGAAGGAGCACCAATAATTCAAGCAAAAGCTGAATTTGTAACCGATACAGAAAGGGGGACTAATTTAGAAAATAAAGGCGTTCAAATACAAACATCAGAGCATGTTTTAGCAGCAGCGGTAGGATTAGAAATAGACAATTTAATTATTGAAATTAACGCTTCTGAACCACCAATAATGGACGGTTCATCAAAGTTTTTTATAAAAGCGTTAGAAGAGGCAATAATTGTAACACAAGACGCTCCTGTTGAAGAATACGTTGTAAAAGAAATTATTTCATTTAAAGATGAAGTAACAGGAAGTGAAATTATTTTAATGCCTGCTGATGAATATCAAATAACCACTATGGTTGATTTTGGAACTAAAATTTTAGGAACCCAAAATGCTACATTAAATAAAATTTCTGAATTTAAAGAACATTTTTCTGCAGCAAGAACTTTTAGCTTTTTGCATGAAATAGAAATGTTATTAGAACATAACTTAATTAAAGGAGGAGATTTAAATAATGCAATTGTATATGTAGATAAAGAATTATCAGAAAGTACAACTGAAAAATTAAAAAAAGCTTTTAATAAAGATGATATAAAAATTAAATCTAACGGAATTTTAGATAATTTAGAACTACACTGGGCCAATGAAGCTGCACGACATAAATTATTAGATGTTATTGGTGATCTAGCATTAGTGGGTACGCGTATAAAAGGTAAAGTTATTGCAAACAAACCTGGGCATGCGATAAATACATCATTTGCAAAAAAGTTAGCTAAAATAATAAAGTTAGAAAAACGAAATAATGTACCACAATATGATTTGAATCTTCCTCCATTAATGGATATTCATCAAATCATGGATGTACTGCCACACAGACCACCATTTTTATTAATTGATCGAATTATTGAGCTATCTGATAAACATGTAGTGGGAATGAAAAATGTAACAATGAATGAAAATTTCTTTGTAGGTCATTTTCCAGGAGCTCCAGTAATGCCAGGAGTATTACAAGTAGAAGCAATGGCACAATGTGGTGGGGTTTTAGTACTAAATACAGTACCTGACCCAGAAAATTATTTAACTTATTTTATGAAAATGGATAAAGTTAAATTTAAGCAAAAAGTACTACCAGGTGATACTTTAACCTTTAAATGTGAGTTAATTACCCCAATAAGAAGAGGTATTTGTCATATGCAAGCATACACATATGCAAACGGTAAAATAGTTGCTGAAGCCGAATTAATGGCACAAATATCAAAAGTAAAATAAATATGAATCAACCACTAGCATACGTACACCCTCAAGCAAAAATAGCTAGAAATGTGGTGATAGAACCTTTCACAACCATACACTCTAATGTAGAAATAGGTTCAGGAACGTGGATTGGGTCTAATGTAACAATTATGGAAGGTGCTCGTATAGGTAAAAATTGTAGAATTTTTCCAGGAGCAGTGATTTCAGCAATTCCACAAGACCTAAAATTTAATGATGAGGAAACTACTGTTGTTATTGGTGATAATGTTACAATAAGAGAATGCGTTACCATTAATAGAGGAACTTCGGATAGAATGAAAACAGTTATTGGTAACAACTGCTTAATAATGGCATATTGCCACATAGCACACGATTGTTTTGTTGGTGATAATTGTATATTTTCTAATAATACCACTTTAGCAGGACATGTAACTGTAGGCGATAATGTAGTGTTAGCAGGTATGGTAGCAGTACATCAATTTGCATCAGTAGGTAATCATGCTTTTGTAACAGGTGGGTCTTTAGTGCGTAAAGATGTTCCTCCGTATGTAAAAGCAGCACGTGAACCTTTATCATATGTAGGGATTAACTCAGTAGGATTACGTAGAAGAGGTTATACGACAGAAAAAATTAGAGAAATTCAAGATATATTTAGAATTTTATTTCAACAGAATTACAATAATTCACAAGCAATAGATATTATTGAAGCAGAAATGGAGGCAACTTCAGAACGTGATGAAATTATTCAGTTTATAAAAGACTCACATCGTGGTATTATGAAAGGATATTTTAAATCAAATTAAACATAAAAATTAAATAGTTGATTGTTTATCAACAAAATATAAAAATTATAAAATGGCTACAACATCAGATATTAAAAACGGACTATGCATGAGATATAACAACGATATTTATAAAGTTGTTGAATTTTTGCATGTTAAACCAGGAAAAGGACCTGCTTTTGTAAGAACAAAATTAAAAAGTGTAACCAACGGTAAAGTTGTTGATAATACTTTTCCTTCAGGAAGAAAAATTGATGATGTTAGAGTTGAAACACACAAGTTTCAATATTTATATAGAGAAGGCGAAACATTTCACTTTATGAATCAAGTTGATTACTCTCAAATTACTTTAGAAAAAAGTGCTTTAGATGCACCTGATTTAATGAAAGAAGGAGAAGTAGTTACCATTATTATTAACTCTGAAGATGAAATGCCCTTATCTGTTGATATGCCAGCGAGTGTAATTTTAGAAGTTACACATACCGAACCAGGTGTAAAAGGTAATACAGCAACTAATGCAACAAAACCGGCAACTGTTGAAACTGGTGCTCGTGTAAATGTACCTTTATTTATTAATGAGGGAGATAAAATTAAGATAGAAACTACAAAAGGAACCTATCAAGAACGTATTAAAGAATAAAACGATTCCCGCTTTAGCGGGAATTTCTTTTTAAAAATGAAATTTAAAGAAATACAAACTTTAGAGCAAATAGCAAATTTATTAAAAGTAACATTTGTTGGAGATAAAAATTTTCCAATTAAAGGGATCAATGAAATTCATGTTGTAGAATCAGGAGATATTGTTTTTGTCGATCACCCAAAATATTATGAAAAAGCATTAAATTCTGCAGCAACAACAATATTAATAAACAAAGAAGTTGATTGCCCAGATGGGAAATCATTATTAATATCAGATGACCCTTTTCGTGATTTCAATAAAATAACAACACATTTTAACCCCTTTATAGCATCAAAAGAAAGTATATCTGAAAACGCCATTATTGGAGAAGGAACCATTATTCAGCCGAATGTTTTTATAGGTAACGATGTTCAAATCGGAAAAAACTGTGTAATTCACCCTAACGTTACTATTTATAGTAATACAATTATAGGTAATAATGTTACCATTCATGCGAATACAGTATTAGGAGGAGATGCATTTTATTATAAAAATAGGCCTACAGGATTTGATAAATTAATATCAGGAGGTAGGGTAGTTTTAGAAGATAATGTAGATTTAGGAGCTTCTTGTACTATTGATAAAGGAGTTACCGGAGATACAACGATAGGAGCAGAAACAAAAATAGACAACCAAGTACATGTTGGGCATGATACAATTATCGGTAAAAAATGCTTGATTGCATCACAAACAGGTATTGCAGGGTGTGTTATAATTGAAGATGAAGTAACTATTTGGGGGCAAGTAGGTACCAATAGCGGAATTACCATTGGTAAAGGTGCTGTAATACTTGGTCAAACTGGAGTTACAAAATCGGTTGAAGGAGGTAAATCGTACTTCGGAACACCAGTTTCAGAATCAAGAAATAAGCTAAAAGAATTGGCTGAAATAAAACGATTAATAAAACAACAAAAAAAGAAATAAAAGTTTCACAAATCAATTACAAAAAACTATTTTTGTGAAGCTTAAATTTAAATAAAAATATACCAATGAGTGTTTTAGTAAATAAAGATTCAAAAATTATAGTTCAAGGATTTACAGGTAGTGAAGGTACTTTTCACGCTGGTCAAATGATCGATTACGGTACAAACGTCGTAGGAGGTGTAACACCAGGTAAAGGAGGTCAAGAGCATTTAGGTAAGCCAGTTTTTAATACAGTTGATGAGGCTGTACAAAAAGTAGGAGCAGATACTTCTATTATATTTGTACCACCAGCTTTTGCTGCTGATGCTATTATGGAATCTGCTGAGGCAGGAATTAAAGTAATTATTTGTATTACTGAAGGAATTCCTACAGCTGATATGGTTAAAGTAAAATCATACATTGATCAATTAGATTGTACTCTAGTTGGACCTAACTGTCCAGGAGTTATTACACCAGACGAAGCTAAAGTTGGTATTATGCCAGGGTTTATCTTCAAAAAAGGAAAAGTAGGTATTGTTTCTAAATCAGGTACTTTAACTTATGAAGCTGCTGATCAAGTTGTAAAACAAGGTTTCGGTATAACAACTGCAATCGGTATTGGAGGAGATCCAATTATTGGAACTACAACAAAAGAAGCTGTTGAGTTATTAATGAATGATGATGAAACTGAAGCAATCGTTATGATTGGTGAAATTGGAGGTAATTTAGAAGCAGAAGCTGCTCGTTGGATAAAAGCTGATGGTAACCGTAAACCAGTAGTTGGTTTTATAGCAGGTCAAACTGCACCAGCTGGTAGAACAATGGGACATGCCGGAGCTATTGTAGGTGGTGATGATGATACCGCTCAAGCAAAAATGAAAATTTTAGCAGAAAATGGAGTTCACGTTGTTGAATCTCCTGCAAAAATTGGTGAAATGGTTGCAAAAGTTTTAGCATAGTTTTATAAAAACTGTTAAAATATCATAATATATTATTTTTTAATCCGTTGAATTTGTAAATTCAACGGATTTTTACATTTAATAAAAAAACAAATTTACATGAAAACAATCAAAATGCTATTTATTAGCATGGTACTTATATCAATAGTAGGGTGTAAGCAAACAAACTCTTTAGAGAAAGAAATAAAAACCGAAAAGCAATCTGATGCTAATGGTTATAATTATGAAACGGTTACAAACGACCCAACAGGTTTACGTTTGTATACATTAGACAATGGTTTAAAAGTATACTTAAGTAAAAATACTGATGAACCTAAAATTCAAACCTATATAGCTGTTCGCGCAGGTTCAAATTATGATCCAAAAGAATCAACAGGTTTGGCACACTATTTAGAGCATATGGTGTTTAAAGGAACTCACAAAATTGGTACTGCTGATTGGGAAAAAGAAAAAGCTTATTTAGATAAGATTTCTGATTTGTATGAACAACATAGAGCTGAAACAGATACTATTAAAAAATTAGCATTGTATAAAGAAATTGATAAAGTTTCTTTAGAAGCATCTAATTATTCAATTGCAAATGAATATGACAAAATGATCAGTTCATTAGGTGCAACAGGTACAAACGCACATACTTGGTTTGAAGAAACGGTATATAAAAACAAAATACCAACAAACGAATTAGATAAGTGGCTGAATGTTGAAGCAGAGCGTTTTAGTACGTTAGTATTACGTTTATTTCACACGGAATTAGAAGCTGTTTTTGAAGAGTTTAATAGAGGACAGGATAATGACGGAAGAAAACGTTATGCAGCAATGTTAAAAGATTTATTTCCTAATCACCCTTATGGACAACAATCAACAATTGGTATAGCAGCACATTTAAAAAACCCTTCGATGATAGATATTCATAACTATTTTGATAAATATTATGTACCAAATAATATGGCAATCGTTTTAGTTGGTGATTTAGATTTTGATGCAACTATTAAAAAAGTAAATGATACTTTTGGTAAGTTTGAAAAGAAAGAATTAACACACCCAACATTACCAAAAGAAGAACCAATAACTAGCCCAGTTATTAATGAGGTTTTTGGACCAACTTCTGAATCAATCTCTATTGCTTACCGTTCAGGTGGTGTAAATACTAAAGATGAAAAGTTTGTAACACTTTGTGATATGATTATGGCTAATGGTAATGCAGGTTTAATCGATTTAAATTTAAATCAAAAACAAGCAGTACAATATGCAGGATGTTCACCAACATTTTTAAATGATTATGGCTACCACTCTTTTACAGGAGCACCAAAATCTGGTCAAACTTTAGATGAAGTTAAAGATTTATTATTAGCGCAAGTTGAAAAGTTAAAAAAAGGTGAGTTTGACGAATGGATGATTGATGCGGTTGTAAATGACTTAAAATTAAGCCAAACGCGTCAGTATGAAAATAATACGGCTTTAGCATCTGCTTACTTTAATGCATTTATTCACCATGAAAATTGGGCAGATAAAGTAAAGTTCTTAGATGATTTAAAGAAAATTACTAAACAAGAATTAGTAGATTTTGCAAATAAATTTTACCAAAATAATTACGTTGTAACATATAAACGTAAAGGAGCTGATAAAAATATAGTAAAAGTATCTAACCCTGGTATTACTCCAGTAAATTTAAATAGAGGAAAAACTTCAGCATATGTTACTGAATTTAATAAAATTAAATCAGCACCTTTACAGCCTCAGTTTGTAGATTATAAAACTGCTATTAAAGAAACTAAAACAGCTAATGGGATTAAAGTTTCTTATGTAGAAAATGAAAAAAATGATTTATTTGATATGAATATCATTTTTGATATGGGAAGTGATAATGATAAAAAATTATCGTTAGCAGCTGGGTATTTAGAATACCTTGGTACTGAAAAATATACTGCTGAAGAGTTAAAGAAAGAGTTTTATAAATTAGGAATTTCTTATTATGTAAGTACAGGAAACGACAAAACATATGTAGGATTAAATGGGTTAAAAGAAAATTTACCCAAAGGATTAGAGTTATTAGAGCATTTATGGGATAATGCAAAAGCAGATTCTGAAGCTTATGATAAATATGTAGCTAAAATTCAGAAAGGACGTGAAAATGGAAAAACTCAAAAAGGAAATATCTTATTTGGTGGTTTAATGAACTATGGTAAATATGGAGAAAACTCTAGGTTAAGAGATATCATGCAAATTGATGAGTTAAAAGCCATAAATCCTGAAGAATTAGTAGCTATAGTTAAAGACATGAAAAACTATAAACAGCGAGTTTTTTATTATGGTAAAGATGTAAATACAGCTGTGGCATCATTAAATAAAAGTCATAAATTATATGGTGAATTAAAAGAATATCCACCTGCAAAAGAATACAAAGAAACAGAAACTGGTGGAAATGTATTTTTTACAAATTATGATATGGTGCAAACTGAAATGATGTTTTTAGCTAAAGGAGAGCCTTTTAAAGCAGAAAACTTAGCAGCATCAACCTTATTTAATACGTATTTTGGTAGTGGATTATCATCAATCGTTTTTCAAGAAATTAGAGAATCTAAATCATTAGCATACTCTGCATTTGCCTCATATAGTAATGCTTCTAAAAAAGGAGACTCAAATTATGTTATGGCTTATGTAGGTACGCAGGCTAATAAATTAGAGCAAGCTGTTGATGCTATGATGGATTTAATGAACAACATGCCAGAAGCAGAAAAGCAATTTAATGCAGCAAAAGAATCTACATTAAAAAAATTAGCAGCGCAACGTATTACTAAATCTAATATTTTTTGGACTTATGAAGGTTTAAAGAAAAGAGGTATTGATAATGATCATAGAGAAGCGATGTACAATACTATCAAAAACATGAAAATGGAAGATTTAAAAGCATTTTTTGATAAAAATGTAAAAGGGGAATCTTACAATGTTATGGTTATTGGTAATAAAAAGGATTTAAATGTTGAATCTTTAAAAAAGTTAGGTAAAATTAAAGAGCTAGATATAGATTATTTGTTTAATTATGTAAATGAAAAAAAGATTAAATCTTAATAAAATAAATTAGAACTATTTAAAATCCTGCTAAAGACTATTCTTTAGCAGGATTTTTATTTTTATATTTGACCTATCAAAACAACTAGGTAATGAAATTATTAGAAAATAAAACAGCTATTATAACCGGAGCTTCTAGAGGAATCGGAAGAGGAATAGCTTTAGAGTTTGCAAAACAAGGAGCAAATATTGCTTTTACATACAGTTCATCTGTAGAAGCTGCAACTGCTTTAGAAAATGAATTAATAGCTTTAGGAGTAAAAGCAAAAGGATATCAATCTAACGCAGCAGATTTTGATGCAGCACAAGAATTAGCTAAAGAAGTACATGCAGAATTTGGTAGTATTGATGTATTAATTAACAATGCAGGTATTACCAAAGATAATTTATTGATGCGTATTTCTGAAGATGATTTTGATAAAGTTATTGAAGTTAATTTAAAATCGGTTTTCAATTTAACAAAAGCTGTTATTCGCCCAATGATGAAACAACGTAAAGGGTCAATTATAAACATGAGTTCTGTTGTTGGATTAAAAGGAAATGCAGGTCAGGCTAATTATGCAGCTTCAAAAGCAGGAATTTTAGGTTTTTCAAAATCAGTAGCTTTAGAATTAGGTTCTCGTAATATTAGAAGTAACGTAGTTGCTCCTGGATTTATTGAAACAGAAATGACCGCAAAATTAGATGAAAAAGTAGTGGAAGGATGGCGTAATGAAATTCCTTTAAAAAGAGGAGGTACTCCAGAAGATATTGCAAACGCTTGTGTATTTTTAGCTTCTGATATGAGTGCTTATATTACAGGTCAAACTTTGTCTGTTGATGGAGGAATGTTAACTTAAGATATACATATTAAAACAAAAAAGCAGCAATTTTAAATTGCTGCTTTTTTATAAAAATAATTTTGAATAGATGTTTTGTTATTCAATAGCCGGTAAAATTTTACCAGTACATTCTCCAAATCCGATACGAACTTCATCGTTTTGAGAATAACCACGCATAATAACTGTATCGTGGTCGTTGATAAACTTACGTTCAGAACCATCATTCATTTTTATAGGATTTTGTCCTCTCCAAGTTAATTCTAACATCGAACCAAAACTGTCTTTTGTAGGTCCAGAAATAGTACCAGATCCCATCATATCTCCAGCATTTACAGGACATCCATTTACGGTATGATGTGCTAATTGCTGCGCCATCGTCCAATACATATACTTAAAGTTCGAGTTACAAACTACAGTTTCTTCTTTACCTTCTGGTTGAATTGCCATTTGTAAGTTAATATCTAAACTATCTTTACCTTCTTTTTTCAAATATGGCAAAGGTTCATGTACTTGTTTTGGATTATCAACTCTAAAAGGCTCTAAAGCATCTAAAGTTACAATCCAAGGAGAAATTGTTGAAGCGAAATTTTTTCCTAAAAAAGGTCCTAAAGGCACATATTCCCAAGCTTGTATATCACGAGCAGACCAATCATTAAATAAAACCAATCCAAAAATATATTCATCAGCATCTTCAATCGGAATTCTATCTCCTAGATCATTTGCAACAGTTGTAATAAAAGCCATTTCTAGTTCAAAATCTAATAATTTTGAAGGACCAAAGTTAGGAGTTGTACTTCCTTCACTAGGGCGTTGTTGCCCAACAGGACGACGAATTGGTGTCCCTGAAGGAATAATAGAAGAGCTTCTACCATGATATCCAATAGGTATGTGTAACCAGTTTGGTAACAATGCATTTTCTGGATCACGGAATAATGAACCTACATTGGTTGCATGCTCTTTACTTGCATAAAAATCGGTATAATCACCAACAGAAACAGGAAGTTGCATTTCAACTTCATCCATTCTAAAAATTATTTTGTCTTTATGTTCAGCATTGTCACGTAATTTACCATTGGTAACATCAAAAACATCGGCAATTCTATTACGTACTAAACGCCAAGTTTTACGTCCATCAGCAATAAAATCATTTAAGGTATCTTGTAAAAAAATATCATCTGTTAACGGAATGCCATCAAAGTACCCTAATTGGTGTAAAGCTCCTAAATCAATAGCAAAATCACCAATTCTTGTACCAATTGTTATAATATCATCTTTCGTAATAAATACTCCAAAAGGAATATTTTGTATCGGAAAATCAGAGTTTTTATCAACAGTTAACCAAGATTTTCTATTAGGATTATTTGCAGTTATTTTCATTAAAGTTGTAGTGTTTAATTTTAAACTCAAACCTACATATTTTTTTCAATTAAAACCAATATGAAACTGAAAAAAAATAATTTTTATAAAAAAAGTAAGCAAGTTAATTTATGTTTAAAATTAGATAACAATTGCTTAAAAATTAATTAATAAAATTAGTATTTTTGGTTACTTATTTAACAACACAAAAAATGCAAAAAGATCATCAAATATTTGATTTAATTCAAGAAGAGAAAGAACGTCAGCTAAATGGTTTAGAGTTGATTGCTTCTGAAAACTTTGTAAGTGAGCAAGTAATGCAAGCGCAAGGTTCTATTTTAACTAATAAATATGCGGAAGGATATCCTGGTAAACGTTATTACGGTGGATGTGAAGTAGTAGATGTTGTAGAACAAATAGCGATTGATAGAGCAAAAGAGTTATTTGGCGCAGAATATGTAAATGTACAGCCACACTCAGGCTCGCAAGCAAATACAGCTGTTTTTGCAGCGTGTTTAAATCCTGGAGATACTATTTTAGGTTTTGATTTATCTCACGGAGGGCATTTAACACACGGGTCGCCAGTAAATTTTTCAGGTAAATTATACAATCCTGTTTTTTATGGAGTAGATAAAGCTACTGGACTTATTGATTACAATCATTTAGAGCAGCAAGCTAAAGAACATAAACCAAAGTTAATTATTGCAGGAGCTTCGGCTTATTCTCGCGATATGAATTTTGAAAAATTTAGAGAGATTGCTGATAGTGTAGGTGCTATTTTAATGGCTGATATTTCGCATCCGGCAGGTTTAATAGCAAAAGGTATTTTATCTGATCCATTACCGCATTGTCATATTGTTACCACAACAACACACAAAACATTACGTGGACCTCGTGGAGGAATGATTATGATTGGTAAAGATTTTGAAAATCCGTTTGGATTAAAATTAAAATCAGGAAAACTAAAGAAAATGTCTACATTGATTAATTCTGCTGTTTTTCCAGGAAATCAAGGTGGTCCATTAGAGCATGTTATTGCAGCAAAAGCAATTGCTTTTGGTGAAGCTTTAACGGATGAATTTTTAGAATATCAAATTCAAGTAAAAGAAAATGCACAAGCAATGGCGAAAGCTTTTGTAGCAAAAGGATATGATATTATTTCTGGTGGAACAGACAATCACTGTATGTTAATTGATTTAAGAAATAAAGATATTACAGGTAAAGATGCTGAAATTGCTTTAGGAAAAGCTGATATTACGGTAAATAAAAATATGGTTCCTTTTGATACTCAAAGTCCGTTTGTAACTTCAGGTATTCGTATTGGTACATCAGCTATAACTACGCGTGGTTTACTTGAAGAAGATATGCAAATAGTTGTTGATTTTATTGATGAAGCAATTAAAAACCATGATAATGACGAAGCTTTGTTAGAAATTGCTAATAAAGTAGAAGAAATGATGAGCGCTAGAAGGTTATTTGTAATGTAATACAATATACTTTAACATAAAAAAAGCAGCCAATTGGCTGCTTTTTTTATTCATTATCGTTTGCACGTTCTATAATTTTTTGTGGTAATGCCTTTTTAGCTTTGGCTCCCATTTTTTTAAGTTTCTCTACACTTGTTATTAGGTTTCCTCTACCATCAACTAACTTATTCATAGCGCTATTGTAATCAGCTTTAGAAGCATCAATTTTTTTACCAATACCAATTAAATCTTGCAATAAACCTTCAAATTTATCATACAAAGCCCCCGCTTGCCTTGCTATTTCTAAAGCATTTCGTTGTTGTTTTTCATTATTCCACATTGTATCAATAGTACGCAAAGTAGCTAGTAGCGTGGTTGGTGTTACAATTACAATATTTTTTTCAAAAGCTTTATTATATAAGGTATTGTCTTGATTTAAAGCTACTGCAAAGGCAGGTTCAATTGGTACAAAAAGTAATACAAAATCTGGCGAAGCTATTTTATAAAGATCTTCATATTTTTTTTCTGATAATTGCTCTACATGACGCTTTAATGAATTTACATGCTCTTTTAAAAAGCGTTCTTTTTCTTGAGTATCATCTGTATTTACAAATTGTTCATAGGCAGTTAAAGAAACTTTTGAGTCAACAATCATTTTTTTATTATCAGGTAAATGAATAACAACATCGGGTAAAACACGCTTACCATCATCATTTGTAAAAGATTGTTGCACAAAATACTCTCTATCTTTTTCTAATCCTGATTTTTCTAAAACACGTTCCAACACTAATTCACCCCAATTACCTTGTGTTTTACTATCACCTTTTAAAGCTTTGGTTAAGTTAATAGTTTCTTTACTCATTTGTAAGTTCATTTCTTTTAAGCCTATAATTTGTTGGCGTAAAGCTGAATGATAATCAATACTTTCTTTATGAGTTTTATCAACTTTATCTTCAAAAGTTTTAATTTTTTCTTGAAGCGGATTTAAAATATTTTTAATATTCTCTTTATTCTGTTCAGTAAATTTATTCGATTTTTCATCCAAAATTTTATTCGCTAAGTTTTCAAATTCTTTGGTGAATTTATCTTGTAGTTTTTCAACCTCTTCTTTATTTTCACTTAATTTAAGTTGTAAATTTTTAAGTTCTTCATTTTTTCGAGCTAACTCAACCGATAAAAATTCTTTTTCTCTACGAACCTCTTCCGTTTCTTTAGCTTGATTTTCTATCCGAAATAATAAATCTTCTTTTTGTTGTGCAACTGTTTTTTCTCTTTCGCTTTTTTGAATCTCAAAATTTTTAATACTAGCATTAAGCGTATTGTTTTCTTTTTCTAAAATATCTGTTACATTTTTTAGGTTTAACTTACCTAATAAATAGCCTATAAAACCGCCTAAAATTAATCCAGAAACGATAGTGATAATTAATAACAATGTTGTGCTCATTTAAATGAAAATAAAATTAATTGAATAAGCAAATATACAGCAACCGATTATAAAAACACATGTAATTGTTATTGAAAACCACAGGTGTTATTTGTTTTTAATATAGAAAACGGTATCGTTAAATTGATTAATTAGAAAAGAACTAAACTCTACAATAAAAAAATAAAGAGTATTTTTGCAACTTATTTATACTAGATGTTATCTAAATTTATATTTACTACAGTTTTAGGATGGAAGTTTGATGGAGAGTTTCCGAAAGAACTTAAAAAATACGTGTTAATAGGAGCGCCTCATACTAGTTGGAAAGACTTTTATGTAGGTTTGTTTTCTAAAAACATAACTAAAACACGTCTTAATTTTGTAGGAAAAAAATCATTATTTAAACCTCCTTTTGGCTTTTTTTTTAAAGCGTTAGGTGGCGCCCCTATTGATAGAACTAAGAGCACTAATGTTGTAGATGCAATTGTAAATATTTTTAACTCGAAAGATGAATTTAAATTAGCTATATCACCAGAAGGAACCAGACAATATGTTGATAAATGGAAAACAGGATTTTACTATATTGCTAAAGGTGCTAATGTACCAATAGTAATGCTTGGTTTTGATTTTGAAAATAAACGTGTACGATTATCGAAACCATTTTATGTAACGAATGATATAAAAGCTGACTTTGCACATTTTTATGAGTTTTATAAAAATATAAAAGGAGCAAATCCAACATTATTTAATAACAAAAACCTACTTTAAAAGTAGGTTTTTTAAATTTAAATCAGCATATTTTTCTTTTAAAATAAGAAGAAACTTAAATTGATAGTATATCCTATAAAGTGTAAGTATCTTTGCAAAAAATAAATTTATGTCAAAACAGTTTTCTGATTTAGGAATTAACAAACAGTTACAACAAAGCTTAGCTGATTTAAAAATTTCGGTACCAACAAGCGTACAAGAAAAAACAATTCCGGTTATATTAAATAGAAAAAAAGATCTTGTTGTTTTGGCAAAAACAGGAACAGGAAAAACAGCTTCGTTTGGTTTACCTTTATTGCAATTAATCGATGTAGAGTCAACAAAATTACAAGCAATAATATTAGCGCCAACAAGAGAGCTAGGACAGCAGATATATACTAATTTAGTTTCATTTGCAACACATAATTTAGCCATATCAATCGCAGCTGTTTGTGGTGGAACGCCAATTAAACCACAAATTGAGCGTTTACAAAAAGTAACACATATTGTAGTAGCAACACCAGGACGTTTGGCAGATTTAATTAAAAGAAATGCTATTGATGTTTCGCAAATTTCATACTTTATTTTAGATGAAGCCGATGAAATGGTTAGTGCTTTAAAAGAAGGTTTGGATAGTATTATTAAAGAAGTTCCAAAAAGCAGAAGAACTTTATTGTTTACCGCAACAATGCCAGGAACTGTAAAACAACTGGTTCAGAATTACATGTCTAAAAATGTACTTCAAATTGAAGCGGATATGGAAACTGTAGGTCATCAAGGTATTAAGCATCAATATGTGGTAGTAAAACCAATCGAAAAACTAGAAGTTTTACTGCATTTTTTAAACTCTAAAGAAGGAAAACGCGGAATTATATTCTGTAAAACAAAAGCAGCTGTTAATAAATTAGCTAAAAACTTAGCCATCAATAAATTTTCATCTGGCGCTATTCATGGTAGTTTAACTCAAGGAATTCGTGATCGAATTATGGGACAATTTAGAGAAGGCTATATTGATATATTAGTAGCAACCGATTTAGCTGCTCGAGGCATTGATGTTAAAGAAATTTCGTATGTAGTAAATTATCATTTACCAGATACTTATGATGCTTATGTACATAGAAGCGGGCGAACGGCAAGGGCAGGAGCAACCGGACTTTCACTTACTGTATTACAAGAAGAAGAAATTGATGATATTTCAGATTTTGAAAATGAGTTAGGCATTGTTTTTAAGCCCTTTAAAAAGGCTGATAGTAAAAGTATTGAAGAAAACAATGGTTTATTATGGGCAAAAAAAATATTTAAAACAAAACCTAATCGTGCAGTTTCTGAAGATTTTAAAGCTAAGGTAAAAACGATTTTTCATCATTTAACAAAAGAAGAATTGGTTGATAAAATAATTGCCAATTATCTAGCTGAAAATAATACAGGAAACTCGAAAATAGGTAAGTCTAAAAATAAGGAATAGAACAGTGTTTTCTTTAAATTTGAATTTAATTTCTATTTTATGTAAAAAAAATACAAAAAAATGGAATAAATATTGTAATTTAGAATATATTGGGCAATATGATGATTTTCGTTAAAAATGAAAATTAACATTATTCAAAAAATAAATACAAAAACTATATATTAATTAATCTTATGGCAAAATCTCAGCAATCATTTAACAAGAATGAAAAAGAGAAAAAGCGTTTAAAGAAACGTGAAGATAAAAGAAAAAAGATGGAAGCTCGAAAGGCTGATATAAGAGAGAATGGAAAAACAGGAATTGAATTTGCATATACAGATGCTTATGGAAATTTAACATCTACACCACCAGATCCAGATCAAAAGATAGAGATAAATTTAGAAGACATTCAAGTAAGTGTTCCTAAAACTCTAGAAGGTGATAAAGAAGAATTTGATCCTGTAAGAAAAGGAACTGTTTCTTTTTTCGATTCTTCAAAAGGGTTCGGTTTTATTATAGACGGGGCTGATCAAGAAAAATACTTTACGCATGTTAGTGGAATCATCGATCAGATTTCAGAGAATGATAAAGTTTCTTTTGAACTTGAAAAAGGGATGAAAGGAATGAATGCCGTTAAAGTTACCTTGATTAAATAAACTAATTTTAAAAATTAAAAAGGGATAAATTATATACAATATAATTTATCCCTTTTTTTTATTATTGATTAAATTCTTCAAAACTTCCGTCAGTATATAAAAGAACTACTTTTCGTAGTTTTTTTGCACCTCCTGAGAGTTGCGTATTTGAATTAATTACGGGTTCTTCTTCAGATATCGAATTTTCAGAAAACAGAGAAGGTGTTTCTTTTTTATCTTCTTTTAAATTCGTTATTGTTGTTTGTATATCCCTTTTTTCTTTTTTAGGAAAAGATCCTTCATTATACAATAGCCAATATAAATCAACTTCTGGAAATTTATCAATTACCTTCATAACAAAATCTAAGCTAGGTTTATTCCTGCCAGATAATAGGTGAGATATGCTTGAACGAGGCACTTCTATAGTATCAGCAAAAGTTGATGATGTTAAATCGTAATGAGTAATTATTGCTTTTAATCGAGTAAGTAAATCCATAAACAAGTTACAATTGTGAATTACATAAATGAATTGTAAAGATACACAATTGTAAATTACTGTAAAAATCGAATAAGAACAACTATATACCCTCTTTTGTGCTTCACTAAAACTTTAGGTCACGTGATTTAAATCATTAAAAAACAGTGTTTTAGATTTTTAATATAGAGTTTTTCAATAGTTTTTAGAGGTTAAGTTGATGTTACGGAAAGAGTCAGGTAAACACATTTGTAAAGATATAGATTTATTTAAACACTTATTTTACATATGTAAAAAGCATGATTTGTTAATGTAAAATGGATATTTAATAACTAATAAACAGAATTATAGCTCTTGTAAATTTATAAGTTTACTATTTTTAAGATGTTTAAGTGAGGGTTTATAATATATATTCAAGTATTATACATAAGATTAAGATATATGAAGCTATATATACCTAAAACAGCGCGATAATAAGGTTTTTACTCTTAATTACAATTGTAAACAATACAAATATATGATTATGTAGATGTAGAATACTACAAACTGAAATAAAAACATCAGGCAATTTACATTTGTAAACTACTTGATGTTTATAAAAGTTAACTTAAAAACAGTCTCATCTATATGTGATACAAACCGAATTGTTCCGTTGTGAGCTTCCATAATACTTTTACTTAAAGTTAAGCCAATTCCAGAACCGTCTTTTCTGGTTGTAAAATATGGAATAAAGATGTTGTCTTTAATATCATTAGAAATACCAATACCGTTATCTATAACAGATAAGTTTATTCGGTTATTCTCTTGATGTAATTTAATTCTGATTTTTGGATTTTCAATACCAACTAAAGCATACAAACAATTAGATAATAAATTTATAAGTACTTGTTCTATTTGTTGTTTGTCAGCATCAATAATTACTTCTTTAGAGAAATCGAATTTTACACTTATTTTTTTAGATGAAAATTCATGTTGAAAAAGCATTAAAGTATTTTTAATAATTTTAGTAAGATCTACTTTCATTTTTTGAGGCAAAGGTAATTCAGCTAACTTTCTATAAGTATCTACAAAAGATGTTAAATGGTATGAACGACGTTTAATTATTTGCAACCCTTGCGATAGCTCTTGTATTGTTTCTTCATCTGTTTGATTTTCTTGTAAAAGAGAATCTAAATTTTCGGCTAAACTACTAATAGGAGTAATGGTATTAATTATTTCGTGAGACATTACATTCATTAATTTATACCAAGCTTCTTTTTCTTTTTTATCAATTAATTGCTGAATAGTTTCTAAAGAAATAATTAAATACTCATATTGATTGGTTTGTGTAACCGAGGTTTTTAAGAAAAAACTTTCTTTTATATCGTTTACATCAATGGTAATAGTATGTTTAATTTCTTGCCATTTAGCTATAAAGTTAGCGAGGTTACCTAGTTTACCTTTCAGTAATTTCCAATTATAAAACTTAGGTATCTTTAAAAATTCGGTAAACGCTTTATTAATTTGAAATACCTCAATATGCTCATTTGTGTCTTTTCTTAAAATAAGAACACCAATACTTAAACTTTCTATAATATTGGTAAGAATTAACGCTTCAGATGTTTTTAAAAGACTTTTTTTTCGGTTTTTTTCTAACAATAAAGCGGTTTTGTTATGTAACGGATTTTCTCTTTTTTTAGAAGAAAAAGTATTCGAATAATCATCATGCAACAAACAATCTATCGATTTTTCAATATCAGCAAACAGTTTTGTTAAATAATCAAAAAATAAGAATAGTTGAAAAATAAACAAAAAAGAAAACCCAATAGTATTAATTGAGTATCCGTTTAAATAGGTAAAAAAAACCAGAACTCCGTTTACTATTAATAGTAAAACTCTAATGAGAATCTGAATAAATTGAGGTTTTCCCATTTTATAATTGATGTTTTTCTAGTCGTCTATATAATGCAGCACGGGTTAAGCCTAAATCTTTTGCTGCACGAGAAATATTACCTTGATGCTTTTGTAAAGCTTGTTCAATTAACAACTTTTCAGTTTCTTCTAAGTTTAAACTATTCGCCAATCTAGCTTCTAATTTTTTAGTTGAAAAATGTAAATCTTCTAATTGAATTTCAGTGTTATCTGTAATAATTACAGCACGTTCAACAATATGTTCTATTTCTCTAATATTTCCGGGCCAATGGTATTTTTTTAATCCACCGATGGCTTGTGTACTATATCCGTTTATTTTCTTTCTGTATTTTTGGTTTAGTTTCTTTAAAAAATGATTCGCAAGTAACTCAACATCACCAACACGATCTCGAAGCGGCGGTAAGTTTAATTCGATGGTATTTATTCTAAACAACAAATCCTGACGAAACAATTGCTCTGCTACCATTTTATGAATATTGGCATTGGTAGCACAAATAATACGTACATCAATAGCACGTTCTTTACCTTCACCTAAACGAGTTATTTTTCTGTTCTGAACAACCGTTAATAATTTAGATTGTAAATGGAGTGGGAGGTTACCTATTTCATCTAAAAAAATAGTACCGCCTTTTGCTAATTCAAATCTACCAATAGTATCTTTATGAGCATCCGTAAAAGCTCCTTTTGTATAACCAAATAATTCACTTTCAAATAAATTTTCATTTAAAGAACCTAAATCGACATGAATAAAAGGATGGTTTTTTCTTTCGGATTTTAAATGTATTTCTTTTGCAAATACGTATTTACCTGTTCCGTTTTCACCTAAAATTAAAATAGTAGCATCTGTAGGTGCAACTTTTTGCGCCAAGCCAACCGCCGATTTCATTGCTGGAGAAGTACCAATAATATGTTCTGTTTGTTGATGAAAATCTTTATCGTTTAATTTTTGAACGGTTTGTAATTGTGTTGTTTTTCGTTTAGAACGTGATAATTCTATTCCCGAATTTACAATTCCATATAACTTTTCGGTGTTCCAAGGTTTTAATATAAAATCGGTAGCTCCTTTTTTAATCGCATCAACTGCTAAATTTACACTACCAAAAGCTGTCATTAAAAGTACGGTAGTTTCCGGACTTACTTCTTTAATATGCTTTAACCAATACAAACCTTCTTTACCATCTTCATAACCAATACGGTAATTCATGTCTAACAAAACAACATCTATATGGGTTGAAGAAGTTAAATGATTACTTATTTTCTTCGGATTATTTGCTGTTATAATTTCGGTAAAATATTTTTTTAAACTTATTCTGGCAGAAAACAAAATGTCATCATCATCATCTACTATTAATATGGTTGCTTCTTTTTTTCTCATACTACATAGTTAGTCAATTGTTTGAATATGAACAAAAATATGTTCGGTTTTGAACATGTGTAAAATCATTACAAAACTCAAAACCCTATCTATCAAAGTGTTGTAGTTGTGTTTTCTAGTGGCATATTTATGGAGTTAACTATGCCAAACGAATATAAATTATAATGGATAAGCAGCTACAAACTAAAAACAAAACAACTAAAAAGATGCTAATATGGGGAATTCCAATCGTCTTATTAATATGTATTATTTTAATGAATTTAACGCGTAAAAAACAAGTTAACATTCATAAAGACAGTTTAAGTATTAGAGAGGTTACTCTAGGAAATTTTGAAGATGTTATTCTATTTAACAGTACAGTTGAGCCAAAAACTTCTGTCTTGGTAAATGTCATTCAGGGTGGTTCAGTTTCTGAAATTTATGTAGAAAGCGGACAAATGATAAAAAAAGGAACCCCTTTATTAAAAGTCTACAATCCGAATGCTGAATTAAATTATTTAACGCAAGAAACAGCAATGATTGAGCAGATTAATAATTTAAGAAATTTACGTGTAAGCATTAAAAATCAGCAATTAAGTTTAGATCAACAATTATTAAGTATTAATAATGATTTTAGAAATGCAAAACGTCAATACGATTTAGATAAGAAATTATTCGATAAGGGAGTTGTAGCAAAAAATGATTATGAAAAATCTGCTCAAGAACACTCGTATCAAAAAGAGAGAAATGGCGTAATTAAAAAAAGTGTTTCAGAAGAAAAAAGGAGTAGAGATTTACAATTAATAAGTATAAATTCATCGTTAAATAACATGGGAAAAAGCTTAGGATTGTTAAGAAAAAATAAGGAAAACTTTACTGTAAAAGCACCGGTAGATGGTTTGTTATCATCTTTTAATCCAATACTAGGAGAAAATTATAATCAAGGACAACCAATCGGAAAAATGGATGTTCTAGACGGTTATAAATTAGTAGCAAATGTTGATGAATACTATATTTCTAAACTTAAAAAGGGAATTAAAGGAAGCGTTTCTGCAAATAATGAAAATTATAAAATAGCCTTATCAAAAATTTATCCTGAAATTAAAAGCGGACAATTTAAAGTAGAATTATTGTTTGAGAAGGATACTTTATCAAACAATATAAAAAGAGGAATGTCTTTAAAAAGTAAAGTGTTTTTATCGGGTAAAACAAAAGCTTTATTAATACCTAAAGGATTATTTTATCAAAGTACTAACGGTAAATGGGTTTTTGTTTTAGACTTTGATAATAAAGCGGTAAAAAGAAACATTAAAATTGGTAGAGAAAACCCTTTTTATTATGAAGTTTTAGAAGGTTTAAAAGAAGGTGATAAAATAATTACTTCAAACTATGATGATTTTAAAAATGTAGAGGAAGTAAATATAAATGAATAAAAAAATATAAATGTTAGTTTGAGCGCAATCGAAAACTATGAAATTAAACGATTAAAAACATATTAAAATGATAAAAATAACAGATTTAGTAAAAATATACAGAACAGAAGAGGTAGAAACAACCGCTTTAAATAAATTAAGTTTAGAGGTTAAAAAAGGGGAATTTGTTTCAATTATGGGAGCATCGGGCTGCGGTAAATCAACTTTATTAAATATTATCGGTTTATTGGATGCTCCAAATGATGGAAGTTATTTATTTGACGAGACAGAAGTTGCTAAATTTAATGAAAAAGAAAGAGCAAGCTTACGTAAAGCAAACATCGGTTTTGTTTTTCAAAACTTTAATTTAATTGATGAGTTAACTGTTTATGAAAATGTAGAATTGCCTTTAATTTACAATAAAGTTAAAGCATCAGAAAGAAAAATAAGAGTTACAGAAATTTTAGAAAGAATAGGTATTGCACACAGAGCAAAACATTATCCATTGCAATTATCTGGTGGTCAGCAGCAAAGAGTTGCTGTTGCAAGAGCTTTGGTTACAAATCCTAAGTTAATTTTAGCAGATGAACCAACAGGAAATTTAGATAGTAAAAGTGGTAATGATGTAATGGAGTTATTAACAGAGTTACACGCAACAGGTGCAACAATTGTTATGGTTACACACTCATCATACGATGCGCAATTTTCATCTAGAGTTATTACTTTAAAAGATGGAGAAGTAATATCTGAGAAAAAAAATGAACACACAATTGATGTTTTAATTAACTAATTTAAAAAGAAGTTTTATGTATCAAATATGGTTAAAAATATTCTTTAGGAATAGTAAAAAAAATTGGTTAAACACATTAATTAATATTAGTGGTTTAACTTTAGGCTTGGCGGGTTTGCTAATTGTTTTATTATATATAAATGAAGAAAAAAGCTATAATCAATGGAACCCTAATAAAGATGATGTTTATCGAGTTAACCTTAATCGACCAACATCAGGAGAGGTTTGGTTTACCGTAAATGCAGGAATGTACTTAACATATCCAAAAGAATTACCTGAAGTAACTGAGGCTTTAATGGTTAATCCATTTTATAGAAGTAAAGTTGTGCAATATAAAGATGGTTTTGAGTTTAATAATAAAACTATCTCAACTGAACCTCAGTTTTTTGATTTTTTCCCGTTTGAAATTTTAGAGGGTTCAACTCAAAAATTTGCTGAAACAAGAAAAAATATAGCGCTATCTAAAGCATATGCAAATAGAATTTTTAAAGGAGAAAAAGCTGTCGGAAACACTGTAAAAATAGATGATGAAAGTTATATAGTAGCTTGTGTTTATAAAATTCCAAAAAATTCACATCAAGAACCTGATCTATTAATGCAATATAGTGAAGATTTTGAAGTGCATTGGGGTAATCATAATAACGAATTATTTTGTAAAATTACTGAAGGAACAGATTTAGAAGCTCTAAAACAAAAGATGGATGCTATAATTATTAATAAAGCATACAAATCTGAAATTGAAGAAAACGGGCTTACCATAGCCGAATTTGAAAGTCGCTATGGTTTTCCGACCGTAGTTTTTGATAAGTTGAATACGATGTATTTACATAATACTGCAAAAAGAGCAGGGCCAAGTGGCACAGGAAACTACCAACTGTTAATGGTTTTGTTAGGTTTATCTATATTATTAATAATAATTTCTTGTGTAAATTTTATTAATTTATCTGTTGCTACAGCAACTCAAAGAGCAAAAGAAGTAGGGGTAAAGAAAACACTTGGCTTATCAAAAAAACAACTAATGTTTCAATACATATTTGAAATTGTTTTGCAAGGATTTATATCTTTTATATTATCATTAATTATTGTAGAATTAGCATTGCCTTTTTTTAATGAATTTGTTGAAACAGATATTTCAATACTACATACAAACTCATTATTTACTTTGTTATTATCGGTAATATTTGTATCTCTTTTAGTAGGGAGTATTCCAGCATTTTATCTGTCAAATTTTAAAGCAGTAGAGGTTTTAAAAGGAAGTATTTCTAAAAGTAAAAAAGGAAATTTTATAAGAAATATGATGCTTGGACTTCAATTTTTAATTTCAGGGTTCTTTATTATCAGTATGCTAATTGTTGGTAATCAAATTAATTATATGATGAAAAAAGATTTAGGCTTTGATAAAAAGCAAGTCTTATCTGTTGATGTATATAGCTTGCCAAATAAATTTAAAAAATTTAAGTTAGCTCAAGAAGTTTTATCGAAAAATAAAAATATTGTGGCGGTAACAACAAGTATGTTTGTTCCTGGAGAGGGGTTTGTAAATGGTACATCTTTAAGGCATCCTAAAAACGATAAAAGTTTTAATTCTGCGTCAAATTTAGTAGCATATAATTATTTAAATTTTGCTAAGATTAAAATAATAAAAGGAAGAGATTTTTCAAAGGAAATTGCCTCAGATAGTATTAATAAAATTATAATAAATGAAACTGCCGCTAAAAAACTAGGTATTTATAATAAACCTTTAGGAGAAAAATTAACTTTAGGTTGGTTAGACGATAATGATAGTACTAATAATTTTGAAGTAATTGGTATGGTAAAGGATTATCATTTTGATGGTTTTGATACAAAAATTTCACCAATGTTTTTTATTCCTTGGAAAAGTTTTGATTTTACGCATAGATGGATTCCTGCTATTCAGTTTAAAATAAACTCTAATAATATTGATAAAACTATTACAGCGATAGAAACTTTTTGGAAACAAAATATTGATGCAAAATACCCTTTTTCTTATGAGTTTTTAGATAAAAAGTTTGCAAAAACTTATAAGAAATATCAAAAGCAGCAAACATTATTCCTGGTACTTTCTTTACTAGTTATCTTAATATCGTTATTGGGGTTGTTTGCCTTAGCAACTTTAACAATTCAACAACGATTAAAAGAAGTTGCTATTCGTAAAACACTTGGCGCATCAGTAAAAGAAATTATGTTCCAATTGTTGCAGAATTTTTTAAAGATTGTACTAATTTCTTCAATAATATTAATTCCAATAGCTTATTATTTTATGCAAAATTGGTTGCAAAACTTTGTTTATAGGATAGATATGCCAGTGTTACCTTATGTTTTAACGCCTATTATTTTAATCATCTTGGTGTTTATTGTTGTTGGTTTTAAAGCTTATAAAGCAACAAAAATTGATTTAATTAAATATTTAAAATTTGAGTAATATATCAAAAAGGCAGCTCATAAAATAACATGTATTTATGAGCTTCTTTTTTAATTAATTTTATTTAAAGACTTATAACTATTGTAACTTTTGCTGAAAAACATGTAGGTTATTCAAAAGAATAATGGTTATTATTTTATAAAAGAAGATAATAACTATTTCTATATGATATTATACAATTCAAAAGGATTTTAAATACCTTCGTTTTATTATTTAAAATTATTAAAACCTAAAGTAAGTTTATAATAACCTATAAAGTATGATAACACAATATTCAATTATAATAGTAGACGATCATAGTATGTTTTTAGATGGTTTGCGTAGTATTATTTCTGAAGAAAAAAATATAGATATAATATTAACAGCCACAAAAGGAACACAGGTACTTAAGTATTTACAAATAAATCCTACACAAAAAGTAGATTTAGTAATTACAGATATTAATATGCCTGAAATGGATGGTGTTGCTTTAAATAAGGCTATAAAAGAGCAATTTCCAACAATAAAAACATTAGTTGTTAGTATGCTGGAAGATCCTGTTAAAGTTCAAAATTTAATTGAGTCAAAAGCAAATGGTTATTTATCAAAAAATGCTGAAAAAACTGAATTATTAAAAGCTATAAAAATTATCTTAAATGGCGAAAATTATTTTTCACCAAGAATAAAAACTATTCTAATGGAAGCTATGTTTACAGCTAAAACAAAATCTCAAGTTTCATTAACAAAAAGGGAAAAAGAAGTTTTAAAACTTATAGCTAAAGAATTTACCACTAAAGAAATTGCATCACAATTATTTTTAAGTAAACATACAATAGAAAGTTATCGAAAAAATTTAATTTCAAAATTAAATGTACGTAATCTTGCTGGTTTAACACGTTATGCTATGGAAGAAGGTCTTTTAAATTAACATAAATAAATATACCCCTGAAAACAGGGGGTATAATTTCACGGTATTTCGTCTGAAATAAATTTATTAATTCCTGCAACTTTGCAGCATACAATTATACAATCAATTAAAAAATAAAAATTATGATTTACGGAATTACATTAATCCTTTTAAGTATCATCGCAGTACCTTCTTTAATTTTAGCAAAGAAACCTAATGCACAAGAATTATTAGATAAAATTGAGCCTTATCAAGGTTGGATTGGTTTGGTTTTTTGTTTAGCAGGTGTATGGGGTATTATTTCTGCTTTTTTAAATATGGGATGGATAACCTCATTACCTATTTGGTGGGTAACTCTTTTAGCAGGAAGTGTAGTGCAAGCTGTATTAGGGTTTATGTTAGGTTTTGGAATGATTAATAAAATATTATTAAGTAAAAATGAAGCTGCACAAGAAAAAGCTGCTTTGTTAAGAGAAAAATTAGCTCCAAAACAAGGAAAATTAGGAATCTTCGGACTTATTGTTGGAGGATGGATGATTGTAGCATCAATATTATTTATATAAGCATACAAAATAGTGAAAAAGAAGGGGAATCTAAAAAGTAATTTTTAGATAATTAAAGCCTGTGCATTTTATAATTGTGCAGGTTTTTTTATTATTTTGATAAAACAGAAATTAAACAGCAACTAATTTTGCATATTTCATAAAATAATCTTCTAAACGTTTTAAAATAGGGGGCATTTTTTCTGAATACATTACAAACTGACATTTATTAATGCTTTGAGTAATAGCCATAACAGCAGTGTAAGCAGAGTTTTGAGTTAAAAAATCAGCATCGTCAATACAAAATATTTTTACCTGTGAAATACTTAATCCCTCCAATAATAATAATTTATTTACTATTTTGGGTGTGGCTATTAAAACATCAATACCTTCAAATATTTCAGATTTTATTACATCAATATGAAGTCTTTCATCACCAAAATATACCCGTAAAGGATGATGTCTTGTATATTTTAAAAACTCATTGTACAACTCTAATACTTTCTCATTATTTTCTGCTAAAATAATAGCTCTAGGAGCATTTCCAATAGCTTCAAATTTTAATTTATGTAATGTAGTAAGTACCAGCGCAGTTGTTTTTCCACTACCAACTGAAGCCGTACAGAAAACGTTTGAACCACTTTTTATTACAGGAATACTTGCTTTTTGAAAAGGTGTAGGTGTCGTTATATTAAGAGAGGTTAATTTTTCTTTTATATCAACATGTAATTTTTTAAATGGCATAAAATAATTGTTTAATTGTACTGATTAAGTAAAAGCGACAAATATACAATTAAATGGCTGTTTTTGTAATTTAATGTTTTTTATAATGAGTATTATTAATAAAAAAGTAGCTGAAAAAACACAGTTTTAAAATCTCAGATATGGGATTTATTGCCTAAAAACAAAATAATGTTTTAGACAATAAATTTCCCACCCTTTTAGTGTTGAAAGAATTTATTTAAAGTAAGAGAAATCTTCTCCTTCTTCAATCTTTAATAAACTTTCATATATCATTTTAATAACGTTTTCAACATCTTCACGATGTACCATTTCAACCGTTGTATGCATGTAACGTAATGGTAAAGAAATTAAAGCGGAAGCAACCCCTCCGTTACTATAAGCAAAAGCATCTGTATCAGTACCAGTAGCTCTTGATAAAGCCGAGCGTTGAAAAGGAATTTCGTTTGCTTCAGCAGCATCAATAATTAAATCACGTAATTTTTGTTGCACAGCAGGAGCATAGGCAACGACAGGGCCTTTACCAAGTTCTAAAAGGCCTTCTTTTTTCTGATCAATCATTGGTGTTGTAGTATCGTGTGTTACATCAGTAACAATTGCTACATTAGGTTTAATGGTTTGTGTAATCATTTCAGCTCCACGTAAACCTATTTCTTCTTGTACAGAGTTTGTGATGTATAATCCGAAAGGTAATTCTTTCTTATTTTCTTTTAATAAGCGAGCAACTTCGGCAATCATAAATCCACCCATTCTGTTGTCTAGCGCTCTACATACAAATTTATCTCCATTTAAAATATGAAATTCATCTGGATATGTAATTACACAACCAACATGTATTCCTAGTTTTTCAACTTCTTCTTTCGTAGCACAACCTGTATCAATAAAAATATTATCTGGTTTTGGTGCTTCTTCATTAGCTTTATTGCGAGTATGAATTGCTGGCCAACCAAATACTCCTTTTACGATGCCGTTTTTACCATGAATGTTAACAATTTTACTAGGAGCAATTTGATGATCTGAGCCTCCGTTACGAATCACGTAAATTAATCCGTTATCAGAGATGTAATTTACATACCATGAAATTTCATCGGCATGTCCTTCAATTACTACTTTGTATTTAGCATCAGGGTTTATTACTCCAACTGCTGATCCGTATGTATCTGTAATAAATTCATCAACATAAGGTTTTAAGTAATCCATCCAAATTTTTTGCCCTTCCCATTCATATCCAGTAGGGGCAGCATTGTTTAAGTATGTAGCTAAGAAATCGATAGATTTCTCATTTAAAATTGATTTATTTTTAGCCATAATATGTAATGTTATTTTTGTTATTCCTCTTCTTCTTTTTTAGAATCTGGCCCCCAAAAACGTCGTTGTTCACGATATGCTTGTTCTTCTTTAATTTGTTTAGGGGTTAGTACTTTTAAAAAGGAAGGATGCTGTTCGATAGCATATTCTATTTTTTCAACAATATTAGCAACACTTTCATTTTCGTAATCAATATCTAAAGGTTCTTTGATAACCATTGATTGTAAAACGTTTCGTTTTTTTATCATCAATCCTTTTTTATCAAAAGAACGTCTAAAACCATCAATAACAATAGGTACTACTACAGGTTTATAGGTTTTTATAATGTGTGCTGTACCACGGCGAATAGGTTTGAAAGGTGTTGTGGTTCCTTGCGGAAATGTAATTACCCAACCATCATCTAAAGCTTTTCGAATGTTAGAAATGTCAGACATTTTTACTTGTCTTTTTACATCTTTACCGTCACTTCGCCAAGTTCTTTCAACAGATACAGAACCTACATAAGCAAATATTTTAGGTAATATACCAGACCGCATTGTTTCTCCAGCTGCAATATAGTATAAGTTTAATTTAGGATTCCATAAATAGCCTACGTTTCTAATATTATCATCACGTCCTTTTAAAGCAGCGTTAAATACATGAAACATTGAAGCTACATCAGCAAAATAAGTTTGGTGATTAGAGATAAATAATACATTTTTATCAGGTAAATTTCTAAGCACGTCCATACCTTCAATTTGTAAGTTATTGAATTTACGGTAACGTCCATGCGATATGATACCTAACGTTTGTATAAGAAAACGTTTAATAAATAATATATGACCAAACGGGTTCCTTTTGAATAAAGGCATTTATAATTATATTTTTAGTGTAAGTGCTAAATTACAAAAGAAATAGAAAATATTAGAGTTTAAATAAATCTTTAATTTCTGACAACATCATGGCTGTTGCCCCCCAAACAACGTAATTGTTTAGTTTAAAGCAAGGTACCTTAATTTTTTTCATGTAAGAAGTTTCCATATTTACAGATGTTAAATTACGATCATTAAATAAATCACTAATTAAAACTTCAATAATATTAGCTACTTCATAATTAGGTTTAAAAACAGGTTTTGTTTTTGTAAAACCAATAAAAGGAGCCACTAAAAAATTACTAGGTGGTATATAGGAATCTGAAAGTTGTCGAATAATCTTTATATCTTTAGGTATTATACCTACTTCTTCAAATGTTTCCCTTAAAGCTGTTGTTTTAAGATTTTTATCTTCGATATCAATTTTTCCACCAGGAAAACTAACTTGAGCAGAATGTTTACCGTTATAACTTGCTCTTTCTGTTAGTAATAATCGTGTTTTATTATTTTTATCAGGATAAAATAAAGCTAAAACAGCTGCTTTTTTTGGATTTTTACTGTTGATTAATTCTTGAGAAAATTGAGTTCTTAACTTTGGTGCTAATTTTAACTGCGAATGCAATCCTCCCAAAGGTTTGTTTTGTAATTCGTTAAGTTGATTTGTGAAATCAGAAAAAGTCATTCAATTTTAGTATTTTAAAGCAAACATATAAATTCACAAAGTTAAAAATATAATAATTTGGCTTGAATTTTGATTTATGCTAAACATAATTAATATTTAATAAATGAACACAAAAAATAAATACAAAAAATTAGCATTAAGTTTAGTGTTTGACGCCATAGGGTTTTTATCATATATAATACCAGGTATAGGTGAGCTACTTGATGTAATTTGGGCACCAATTTCTGCCTATTTAATGACTAAAATGTATAAAGGTAATAAAGGTAAAATAGGGGCAGCAGTTTCTTTTATCGAAGAAGCAATGCCTGGTTTAGATGTAATACCAACATTTACATTAATGTGGTTATTTACTCATGTTTTTACAGCTAATCAATCAAAAAAAACAATTGAAATTTAACTTATATATTTCAAATTTAATGATTTAAATTAATCGTAAAACAGGTAATAATTACTTATAATAAAGAGTCTGGTAAATCAATGTAGTTTTTTCTTTTATTTTCCGTAAATTCGCAGGCTTAAACTTAGAGATTGATTATGAAAATATCATATAATTGGTTACGACAATTTTTACAAACCGACTGGGAAGCTGAAAAAACTGGAGAATTATTAACAGATTTAGGCCTTGAAGTAGAAGGTATTGAAACTGTAGAAAGTATTAAAGGAAGTTTAAAAGGGATTGTAGTTGGTGAAGTAAAAACATGTGTAAAGCATCCAAATGCAGATAAACTTAAAGTTACTACCGTAGATTTAGGTGACGGAAAACCTGTACAGATTGTATGTGGAGCTCCTAATGTTGATGCTGGACAAAAAGTACCAGTGGCAACTGTTGGAACCACCTTATATGATGAAAAAGGAGAAGGGTTTAAAATTAAGAAAGGTAAAATTAGAGGAGAAGAAAGTCATGGAATGATTTGTGCCGAAGACGAGTTAGGTTTAGGTAAAAGTCATGACGGAATTATGATTTTAGACGACGCTATTGCGCCAGGAACTTTAGGTTCAGAGGTTTTTAATATTGAAACAGATTATGTTTTTGAAATTGGTTTAACGCCAAATCGTGCTGATGCAATGAGCCATTTTGGAGTAGCTCGTGATTTACGTGCAGGGTTAATTCAGCAAGGAACAAATATAGAGTTGATATCTCCTTCAGTATCTGATTTTCATGTAGACGAACGTACTTTAAAAATTGATATTGAAGTTGAAGATAAAAACTTAGTGCCTCGCTATTGCGGAATTACAATTACAGATATTGAAGTAAAAGAATCTCCAGAATGGATTCAAAATAGATTAAAAGCCATAGGGATTGTGCCTAAAAATAATATTGTAGACATTACAAACTATGTTTTACACGAATTAGGACAACCTTTACATGCTTTTGATGCAAATAAAATACGAGGAAATAAAGTACTTGTTAAAACTTTAGAAGCTGGAACAAAATTTACAACTTTAGACGAAGTTGAAAGAACATTAGATGCTGATGATATAATGATCTGTGATGCTGATGACAATCCATTATGTATTGGTGGAGTTTTTGGAGGAATAACATCTGGAGTAACCGAGCATACAACTTCGGTTTTCTTAGAAAGTGCGTATTTTAACCCAGTTTCTATCCGTAAAACAGCCAAAAGACATGCGTTAAATACTGATGCTTCTTTCCGTTTTGAAAGAGGAATAGATGTTAATTTAACTAAATATGCCTTAAAACGTGCCGCATTATTAATTGAGGAGTATGCTGGAGGAAAAATGTCTTCTGATATTTTAGATTTTTATCCAGAAAGAATTGAAGATTTCGAAGTTTTCTTATCTTTTGAAAATACATATAAATTAATAGGACAAGAGATTCCAAGAGAAACAATCAAAAACATTTTAGCTTCTTTAGAAATTAAAATAAACAGTGTTACCGATGCTGGGTTAGGCTTAGTAATACCATCTTACAGAGTAGATGTACAGCGTGAAGCTGATATTATTGAAGAAATTTTAAGAGTTTACGGATATAATAATATTGAGTTTTCTCATAAATTAAACACATCTATTTCTTTTGATAGCGATAAAGAAGTTAAAATTGAAAACATTGTAGCAAACCAATTAACCTCATTAGGGTTTAATGAAACAATGGCTAATTCTTTAACCAAAGAAGATTATGTTGCCTTGTCTGATAATTTAAATCCAGCGAATAACGTAGAAATGTTAAATCCGTTAAGTAACGATTTAAAAGTAATGCGTCAATCGTTATTATTTAGTGGTTTAGAATCTGTTTCGTATAACATTAACAGAAAAAACAATACGCTAAAATTTTATGAATTTGGTAAAACATATCATAAATACGAAAGTGGGTATCAAGAAGACAAGCATTTAACCTTATTTGTTACAGGAAATAGAACTAAAGATAGCTGGAAAACAGCTAACAAAACATCTGATTTCTTTTATTTAAAGGGAATTGTAACTAGTTTATTAAGTCGATTAGGCTTAGAAAAACTAAAAACATCACCAGTAAAGGCAGATATATTTTCTGAAGGAATTGTATTAAGTTTAGGTAAAACTAAATTAGTAGAATTTGGAGTGGTAAAAAGAGCTATTTTAAAAGAGTTTTCTATTAAGCAAGAAGTATTATTTGCTGATTTTAATTGGCAAAATATTTTGAATTTTGTGGGTAAGAAAAACATTAAAGTAACTGATTTGGCAAAATTTCCATCAGTAAAACGTGATTTAGCATTATTGCTAGATGATAAGGTTGAGTTTAAAGAAATTTACAATCTTGCTTTTCAATCAGAAAAGAAACTTTTAAAAGAAGTAGATTTATTTGATGTTTATGAAGGCGATAAACTACCTGAAGGTAAAAAATCGTATGCAGTTAGTTTTGTTTTACAAGATGAAAATAAAACGTTAGCAGATAAACAAATTGATAAGATAATGCAAAAATTACAGCAAACATTCGAAAAGAATTTAGCAGCTGTTTTAAGATAATTAAGAAGCTCCAATTTTTATTGGGGCTTTTTTTATGAAATTTTACGTCATTCTGAACCTGTTTCAGAATCACATCAAGATAAGTTAATTATGAGTTACTGAAATTAATTAAGTATAACAAAAAAACAAACACATGTATAAAATATTAATCCGTCCGATATTCTTTCTTTTTGATCCAGAAAAGATTCATTATTTTACTTTTTCATTAGTAAAATTCATGACAAAAATTCCATTCGTAGCTTCAATATTTAGAGGGTTGTATCAAGTAAATGATAAAAAATTAGAACGTAATTTATTCGGACTTACATTTAAAAACCCTGTTGGGTTAGCTGCAGGTTTTGATAAAAATGCAGTGTTATATAATGAATTAGCAAACTTCGGATTTGGTTTTGTAGAAATAGGAACTGTAACTCCTAAAGGGCAGGCAGGAAATCCGAAGAAAAGATTGTTTCGTTTAAAAGATGATCAAGGAATTATTAATAGAATGGGATTTAATAATGAGGGATTGGCTATTGCCATTGAACAATTAAAAAAGAATAAAGGAAAAATAATTATTGGAGGTAATATTGGTAAAAATACTGATACTGCTCCTGAAAATTATACTGAAGATTATATAGCGTGTTTTAAAGGCTTACATCCATATGTTGATTACTTTGTATTAAATGTAAGTTGCCCTAATGTTGGTAGTCATGCAAAATTAGATGATGTTGAGTATTTACAAGAATTGATTACTGAGGTTCAACAATTAAATACTAAAGAAGCTGTTCAAAAACCAATATTATTAAAAATAGCTCCAGATTTAAATAACCAACAATTAGATGAAATAATTGAACTGGTTGCTAAAACTAAAATAGATGGAGTAATTGCATCAAACACATCTGTAAATAGAGATAATTTAAAAGCATCAAAAGAAATATTACAAGAAATAGGTAATGGTGGTGTAAGTGGACAACCTGTAAAAGAAAAAAGCACAAAAGTTATTAAATATCTGGCAGATAACTCAAACAAAGCCTTTCCTATTATTGGAGTAGGAGGTATTCACTCTGAAAAAGATGCTTTAGATAAAATCAATGCTGGCGCTGATTTAGTGCAAATTTACACAGGTTTTATTTACGAGGGACCAAGTTTGGTAAAACGAATTAATAAAGCAATTTTAGCTAAAAGTTAAAATATGCTCGAAACGTTAATCTCTTTTGTTTTAGCTACTGCTACTTTGGCTTTTTCGCCAGGGCCAGATAATATTTTTGTACTAACACAAAGTATTGTACACGGTAAAAAATATGGTTTAGCAACAGTTGTTGGTTTAATGACAGGTTGCATAATTCATACAACATTAGTAGCTTTTGGGGTATCAGAAGTAATTAAACAAAACCCTAATTTATTTTTTATCATTAAGGTGTTTGGAGCGTTGTATTTACTATATATAGCTTTTCAGGTATATAAAAGCGATGCTAAAATTGCATTTTCGACAGAAAATATAGTTAAAAAGTCTACTTTCGAATTGTTTAAAAAAGGCTTTTGGATGAATGTATTAAACCCGAAGGTTACTATTTTCTTTTTAGCTTTTTTTCCACAGTTTTTGTTTTCAAAAACGATTTCAACGGTAGTTCAATTTTACGTTTTAGGAGGACTGTTTATTATAACTTCTTTTCTAATATTTTCAACAATTGCTGTTTTGGCAGGAAGTATTTCAGCTTCAATAAAAAAGAATGCCCAAATAGGAGTATTTCTAAAATGGGCTCAAATTGTAGTTTTTATAGCTATTGCTGTTTTAATTTTACTATAAGAATAATCTCATGTGTTAAAAAGACTTTTGTAATGTCAGTTTGAGTGATTTTTGCTAAAAAATCGTATCGAGAACTAATTTAGAATCTGAAATATTAATTCTCGATATAATTTTTTACGCATTATTAACCGTAAAACTCATTCGAATTTAAAATGTTTTATCAAAAACCTAAACTTGTTTCAGGTTATCGTAAAGAGAATAATAAAAACTACAAATCAATCTTCAGTAACATACCCCCAATTTTCACCCGTTTTTATTCGATGCAATTGCATTTCGGATACCCCAAATTGTCTAGCTAAAATTTTTAAACGAGTTCTCCTATTCGGATCATTTAATTTTCTTTTAAGAAATTTAACCCTAGTTTCAGTAAGTTTTGAGGTTCTTGCTTTGTGTACCTTATTCACATATTCAGGGTTAGTATATTGATGCACCTCTTTTTCCCTCTTTGTAGCCCATTTAAGGTTTTCAACCCTGTTATCTTTTTTATCGTAATTTAAATGAATTACATAAAGTTGATCCTCATTACGCTCTAAAAAAGCTTCTGCAACTAATTTATGAACATACCTACTGGTATTTTTTCCGTTTACACGTTGTTTTAAAGGTAAATTTTGATAACCATTTATAAAATATTCATTTACTAAAGATTCTTCCTCATTTTTGCAATTAATAATCCTTCCGTAATTAGATATTTTAAATTTTTCTTTTTCAGCTATTTTATTGTCAAATACTATTTCTTTCCACTTTTCATTTCTATAGTTTCGTATCATCTTCCAATATTTTATCTGAACTTAAATAATAAATAGCACTTTATTATTTTATGTAAAAATACACATTTTGTTTGATTACCAATTATTTTTAAGCAACAACTGGTTTATATGCTCATAATGATGCTTACAATGCCAAGCATAAATCCCTATATTTTGTTTTAAAGAAACTTTTTCATTTCCTTCTGGATGTATAAAAAAAGTGTTTAAATCAGTTTCTGATAAACCTTTTAAAAGATACACCCATTTAGCGTGTAAAGCTTTTAAAGCATCTAAGGATAAATGTATAGGTGCAGCTTTTGAATCAAATAATTCAGCCCATCGATCTTCGTAATAAGCTTTAATTATTGGTTTATCTTCAGTTAAAGCCCATTTAAAACGAGTGTATGAGTTATGATGGCTATCTGCACAGTGATGAATTACCTGCCTTACCGTCCATCCTCCATCTCTATAAACAGTGTTTAATTGTTGTTCAGATAAATGTTTTACTAAAAGCTCTAATTTTATAGGAAACTCTTCTAAAACGGTTATCCATTTCTTTATTACTTTTGATGATATTTTGGTAGGAATATTTGGTTTTCCTATCGGATATTTTAAATGCTCCATTAATTTTTTTTCGTTTTAATTAGCCTAGTTAAAGTTCTTTTTGCACTGTTATTTTCTGGATTAATAGCTAATGCTTTCTTGTAAAACTCTATAGCTTTTAAAGTATCCTTTGTTTTTAAATAAGCATCACCAGTGCTATCATAAGTGTTTGAGCTGTTTGGGTACAGTTCTATATTAATTTTAAAAATAGCCAAAGCTTTTTTATATTGATTATCTCTAATATATTGATACCCTAATCTATTAAAGGTGTTTTCTCTGATGATAACATTTAAACTATCCTTTTCTTTAATTTTTTTATAACCAAGTAATGCTGCTTTATAGTCACCTTGATTAAAATATTCTTTAGGTGTTTTTTCTCCGTCAGTTAACTTATTAAAAATATAGGTATTATTTTTATGTTCTCTTTTTTTAGCTAATGCAATATTATTTTTAGAAGTATTAAAAATCAATTTTTCATTTAATTCACTAACATAAAAAGTACTATCATTAATTTTTAAAGGAGTTAAATTTTGGTTACGCCAAGTTAAAAACAAAGTACCATCATTAAATTTAACTTCAATAATTTCATCAGCATTAAAAAAGTAGCGTCCAGTGGTTTTTTTAATAAAATCAGCAGAGTTTTTACTTGGTGTACAACTTATAAAGAGTAATATAATTCCAGTAAAAAAAAGTTTAGTTTTCATTGTTTTAATAGCTTTTAGTAAAAATATATAAATAAGACGACTTACTTGATAAATAGTTACAATCACTTATTTTTTACTTGGCATAACAATTGACTTATATATTATAGAAAAACAGTGTTTATTTATTTAAAACATTGTTTATTAGATATTTACGTTTTTAATAGTGTTTTTTTTATTGTTTTAATTAACATAAAAATGTCACTATGACATACATACAAGATATGAGCAAATCAAAAATTATACATTTAGACAATTTGTCGCTTCAAGATGCTTTTAATGAAGATTCTGAATTGATACCTTTATTAACTCCTGAAGACGAAGAAATAATAAATAAAGAAGAAGTTCCATCTGAATTACCAATATTACCGTTAAGAAATACAGTATTATTTCCTGGTGTTGTAATTCCAATTACCGCTGGTAGAGATAAATCTATTCAGTTAATAAAGGATGCAAACAAAGGTGATAAAGTAATTGGAGTAGTAGCGCAAAAAGATGGTAATGTTGAAAACCCAGGATTAAACGACATTCATAAAACTGGAGTTGTAGCACAAATATTACGCGTTCTTAAAATGCCTGATGGTAACACAACAGTTATCATCCAAGGAAAAAAACGTTTTGAGATTGATGAAATTACACAAGAAGAACCATACTTAAAAGCAAAGGTTCATGAAGCGGTTGATGATAGAGAAGTTGATGATCAAAAAGAATTTGATGCAATTATAGAATCTATAAAAGAGCTAGCTTTAGAGGTTATTAAAGAAAACCCAATGTTACCTTCTGAAGCTTCATTTGCTATTAAAAATATTCAATCAAACTCGTTTTTAGTAAACTTTATTTCATCAAATATGGAGTTAAGTGTAGCTAAAAAACAAGTGCTACTTGAAAAAGATAGTTTAAAAGAGCGAGCACTTTTAACATTAAAAAACCTTGATAAAGAACTTCAAAAATTACAGTTACGTAATGATATTCAGTCTAAAACACGTTCTGATTTAGATAAGCAACAACGTGAATATTATTTACATCAGCAATTAAAAACCATTCAAGATGAATTAGGTGGTGTTTCTCATGATCAGGAATTAGATGAAATGAGAGTTAAAGCAAAATCTAAAAAATGGACTAAAGAAGTTGCTGCTACTTTTGAAAAGGAATTAGGTCGTTTAAAACGAATGAATCCTCAAATGGCAGAATATGGTGTACAGCGTAACTATTTAGAGTTGATGTTAGAGTTGCCTTGGAATGTGTATTCTGAAGATAAATTTGATTTAAAACGAGCTCAAAAAATATTAGATAGAGATCATTTTGGTTTAGAAAAAGTTAAAGAGCGTATTATTGAGCATTTAGCGGTTTTAAAATTACGAGGTGATATGAAGTCGCCAATAATCTGTTTATACGGACCTCCAGGAGTTGGTAAAACATCGTTAGGTAAATCGGTTGCCGAGGCTTTAGGACGTAAATACGTACGTATGTCGTTAGGTGGTTTACGTGATGAAGCTGAAATTCGCGGGCACCGTAAAACATATATTGGCGCAATGCCAGGGCGTTTAATTCAAAATTTGAAAAAAGCAGAAACGTCAAATCCAGTTTTTGTATTAGATGAAATTGATAAATTAAGTCAAAGTCATCAAGGAGATCCATCTTCAGCTATGTTAGAAGTATTAGATCCTGAACAAAACACTGCTTTTTATGATAATTATTTAGAAGTAGGCTACGATTTATCAAAAGTACTTTTTATAGCTACTGCCAACAATTTAGGGCAAATTCCTTGGGCATTACGCGACCGTATGGAGCTTATTAATGTTACAGGTTATACCATTGAAGAAAAAGTTGAAATAGCTAAAAAATACTTATTTCCAAAGCAGTTAAAAGAACACGGTTTAACACCAGAACATTTAACAGTTGCAAAAAAACAATTAGAAAAAATTGTTGAAGGCTATACGCGTGAATCTGGAGTTCGTGGTTTAGAAAAACAAGTAGCCAAAGTGGTGCGTTTTGCTGCAAAATCAATCGCAATGGAAGAGGAATACAACATTGCTTTAACTAACGAGGACATTGAAACTATTTTAGGCCCTGCTCGTTTAGAACGCGATAAGTATGAAACTAATGACGTTGCAGGTGTAGTTACAGGTTTAGCCTGGACAAGTGTTGGTGGAGATATTTTATTTATTGAATCTATTTTATCAAAAGGAAAGGGAAACCTTTCTATTACAGGTAATTTAGGAAAAGTAATGAAAGAATCTTCAACAATTGCCATGAAATATATCAAAGCAAATACAGAAGAATTTGGAATAAATCCAGAAGTTATAGATAAATACGATGTGCATATTCACGTGCCAGAAGGCGCAACACCAAAGGATGGTCCAAGTGCAGGTATTACCATGTTAACTTCATTAGTATCGGTATTTACGCAACGTAAAGTAAAAAATAAACTGGCCATGACAGGTGAAATTACCTTACGTGGAAAAGTATTACCAGTAGGCGGAATTAAAGAAAAAATATTAGCCGCAAAACGCGCCAATATCAAAGAAATTATTTTATGTGCCGATAATAAAAAAGACATTGAAGAAATAAAACAAAGCTACTTAAAAGGCTTAAAGTTTCATTATGTAACCGATATGCACGAGGTAATTGAAATAGCACTTACCAAGCAAAAAGTAAAAAATGCTAAAAAATTAGTGTAAATACAAGTTACTGTCTAAAAAGTATTGAAATCGTCATTCTGAATTTATTTCAGAATCTCACCATAGCGATTACTAATCATTATGGGAGCCTGAAACAAGTTTAGGTTGACTGAAAACTTACTTTTTAGGCAGTTTTTATTTTTTATCAGAAGCTATTTCCCGCTTTCCGCACTCGCTCTCTGTGAGGAGCTCAAGCAATTGCTACAATCGGGGCTAAGCTATTTTATAAAGTTTTAGTGAAAGCTAAAAATCAGCTTTTTTATAAAATTTAATTTTCTCTTTAGTTGTTGGATGTGTAAACTCTAAGGTGTCAGCATGTAAATACAATCTGTCAGCTTTTTTGCCATACAAATCATCGCCAATAATTGGAGTATTTAAACCTGAACTATGAGAAGCATGCATTCGTAATTGATGTGTTCTACCAGAAATAGGGTAGAAGTGTACTTTTGTTTTTCCATCTTTCCTTTCAATAACTTCCCAGTTAGTTTTTGCTGGTTTTCCATGTTCATAACACACCAATTGTCTTGGCCTGTCATCTAAATCCACGCGAAGCGGTAAATTTATCGTCCCTTTATCTTCTGTAATAATTCCATCCAACAAAGCGGTGTATCTTTTTTGCATTGTTTTATTAATAAACTGATTTTGTATAATTTTGTGCGCTTCTTTGTTTTTTGCTAAAACTAACAATCCAGAAGTAGCCATATCTAATCGATGTATAATAATTGGACCTGAAATATTTTTTACTTGTTGTTTAACCCGAGTATATACCGAATCTTGAATCTGGATTCCAGGAACCGATAAAAAATCGTTAGGTTTATAAATTACAATTAAATCATCATCTTCAAAAATGGTTTCCAGTACCTTTCCAATAGCCGGGTTTTTTAACAACGGATTGGTGTCCATTTCAATTCCGTTTAACATATGCGCTAAGATAGGCTTGCATTTACCTTGGCAAGCTGGATAAAACTGTTTGTGTTTCCGTACTTCTTTATTAGGCGATTTACCCCACCAAAACTCAGCCATAGCCACAGGTTTTAAATCGTGTGAAAAAGCATATTGTAATAATTTAGGTGCGGCACATTCGCCAGTACCAGCAGGTATATTTTCTATTGAAGTATTTATGAATAATTCGGTTAAATTTTTAACCTCTTTTTTAGAGTTTAAAAATTGATATTGCTCTGAAATATATTTTTGTAAAGCTAAAGACTTAGTTTTGCGTTCGTTTTTTAGTTTTGCTATTTGATTGGTATATGCTAATAGTTTTTCTTCTACAGGTTTTAAAGTGTGTTGCCAATAACGTGTTACATTATTAAAAAAATGTTTTGCAGCTAAACTTTCTTTTTTTAATTTTTTATCAAAAACAATATAAGCTTCCTCCGAAACTTCTTTTTTAGCTTTTTCTCTTTTTAGTTTTCGAGCTGCTTTAGCTATTTTTAAAGCTTCTTTTTTTTCTGTAATATCAGCATTAGCTTTGTTAGTTTCTTGTTCGTAAAGAGTACATAATTTTAAATAATCAGCAGAGTTCTCTATGCTTTCTAACTCAATACTTATATTTCTTAAAACTTCTTTTTCTTGTAAAAAAAAAGAATCTTTAGCAAGCATATCATACACAGGCGGAACAAACATTTTATGAGTATTTGTTTCGCCTAATTTACCTGAAACAGCAGCTATATAACCAATTTTATTTTCTTTATTATATACAACTAAAACCCCGAACATTTTACCAGTTATAGTTCCTTTTTTACCAGGTTTTAATCCGAAATTATGTTCAAAATCTGTTTGCGTACTTAAATAATTCTGAACCTCTTTTACAGCTAATTCACATAACGGATGTGGTTCATAATAAAAAGGAAAGGTAAACTTTTTAGGAAGTTTTATTTCATTAATATCGCTTAAAAAGTATTGAAAATATGATTGCAAAACAGATGTGTTTTTTATTTAACGCTTAAAAATGAAAAATTATAATTAACACCAAAATTTAAATAAGTACTACTTAAATTCCCTCCGCGTGCCTTTACATATCCTAAACCACCTCGTAAATTTAATTTATTAGTTAGCCTGTAGTTAAGTCCAGCACTTGGTTTTACAATTAATCCTTCTCCTGTACTAATTCCACCACCACCAGCTGCTCCTCCTAAAACTTGCAAGAATACTGATGTTGTATTGTTAAAAAAAGTATTTGATTGTACGCCTAAACCTACAATACCTTCCGCATAGGCACCAGCATCACCAAAATTAGCAAATGATGTTTGTCCGGCTCCGTAAAGATATTTATTTAAGAAAAAGTTTATTTGTAATGAAATTTGATGCATGTTTTGTTCAAATTTACCATTATTATCTCTTGCTGCATTTATATATAAATCTTGTTTTATAATAGCTTCCAAACCTTTAAATTTAGCTATTGTAAAATCCTTTTCTTTAGATGAAGTACCGTCTTTATCAACATAATACTTTAAACCAAAACCTAATGTTGAAGATTTAAAATGTGCATCAGGACTCATTAAGTATCCTTTATTTATTGAAGCATAAATATTATCAAATAATTTTTGTTCAATTGAAATATCTGGATAAATTAAAAATCCACCTTTGGTATCAACACCACCACCACCGCCTGCACCTACACCAAATTTGGCTAAGATATTTGTACGGTTTTTATTCATTGATATATGATAACCACCACCCAATAAAACATCCATGTATCCTGCCTTAATTCCATGATAAGCACCATCAGCTTTCAGAAAAAAGAATAGATTATTGGTTAAATAAGAATTTAATTCAAAACCTGCTAAACGTATGGTTTTACCTGTGTATGAACCTTTAGTAACTTCTAAGTTGTTTAAATGTACCAATAAAGAAATTCGGTTACTAAGATTTTTCCATGAACTATTTTTCAAGTCATCAATAGAAAATGAATTTTCATGCGCTTTAAAAGTTGCATTTTTAAAAGATAAAGGTACTTGAACAGCAACATTAAATTGCTCACTTTTTATAGTTCCTCCATCAAAAAAATTAACATAACTATATCCTGCAGTAGTTGAAAAATACTTAAAATCGTATCCTAAATTAAAATGTGGTAAAATAAAAGCACCACCACCATCAGGGGCTGCTGCACCGCCACCGCCTCCAAAATGAATACCGGTATCAATAAATAATCTCTTTGTTATTTTGTGCTGTATACCTGCGTTAATGCCTAGGGTAAAAAAACCACCTCGTATTCCGCCAATTGCACCATAAATACCTAAACCAACATAGCTCCATTCATTAGGTTTTAAGTTATAATGGATTCCCGAAAAATCCATGTTTTTTTCACTTTCAGGCATTTTTATTGATAAAAAATCTAATTGACCAAAACCTATTTGAGTTTTTTGTTGCGGAATTTCAGATTGTGCGCATAAAAAATGAACACTCAAGATAAAACCTACCATGAGTGCTCGTTTACTAAAGTTTAATAGCATTAAATTGTATTTTTAGTGATGTATTTTTTGACGTTTTCCATTAATATAAGAAGCTACAAAGGCGTCTTTAAAACCAATTTGTATCAGTTCTTTTCTTAGAGATTTGGCTTCATCTAAAGACTCAAATAAACCAATAGAATATTTAAAATAACCATTTGCTATGGTAACAGTTGATGGTATTGTTACTGATGATATTAAAGGTTGTTTTTTTTGTGAAAGTACGCCAATTTGAACTGAATAAATTGTTTTATCACTAGTATTGTCAACGACAGCGTCAATTGTTTCATTTAAATTAACCTCATTATTTGTTTTAGTATTTCTGCTAGCTCTAGCGTTTGCTCTTTTAATACTATCTAAAACTCTTGTGTGCTCATTCTTTTTAACCGTAGCAATTTCTTCTGATGAAGGAAAAGACGCGCCGCTACTGTTTGAATAAAAGTAGTACGCAGCTCCTAAAGCAATACCTAATAATACACCCAAAACGATAGGGAGTCTCATTGATCCTTTTTTTAAAGAACTAAATTTTTCTTGAGCTTCGCTTAATTCATTTTCAGCTTCTTCTCTTTTTAACTTTGCATTATCTAAGTCTTCTTGCATTAACTTAAACTTTTCTTCTTCTATAAAAGGCATAATGTTGGTTGATTTTTGATTGAAAATATTTTACTAAAGTACAAATCTTTTTTTAGTCGCACTTTTTAACAGAAATAATCACTGTTTTTGATGCGGGTGTATGGCTAATTCTAGCTTTACTCTTTAAAGGTACCAAAACGTTTGCTTCTGGAAAATAGGTAGCAGTACATTGTTTTGGTATACTGTACGGAACAACTAAAAAACCAAAAGCCTTTCTTTTTTCTCCTTGAAAATGACTTATTAAATCTACTTTATCTAATTTAGATAGCCCTTGAGTTTTCATATCTTCTGGGTTCATGAAAATAACTCTTCGCTCATTTAAAACACCTCTGTAACGATCATTTAATCCGTAAATAGTAGTGTTGTATTGATCATGCGTTCGAATGGTCATCATCATAAATTGATTTTTCTCTAAAGCAATATCAGAAGGTAGGTTTGTTGTAAAATTTGCTTTTCCTGTTTTAGTAGGTGTAAAGTTATTATCACGCGCATTGTTTGGTAGATAAAAACCACCTTTTTTACGTACTTTTGCATTGTAATTATCAAACCCAGTAATGGTAGCTTCAATTTTAGCACGAATTAAATCATAATTTGTAATTAATTGCTGCCATTCAACTTTAGTGTTTTTTAAGGTGGCTTGGGCTATACCAGCAACAATAGCAGGTTCGCTTAATAAATGTGTAGATACAGGATCTAAATGACCACTTGATTGATGTACAACTCCCATTGAGTTTTCTACAGTAATAAACTGTTCTCCAGTTTTTTGAATATCTTTTTCTGAACGCCCTAAACAAGGTAAAATCAAAGCTTCTTTACCTGTTATTAAATGACTTCTATTTAGTTTTGTAGATATTTGCACTGTTAAATTACAATTTTGTAATGCTTGAGCTGTGATTTCTGTATCAGGAGTTGCTGAAATAAAGTTTCCGCCCATTCCTATAAAAACACTCGCTTTTTTTTGATGCATAGCTTCAATGGCAGCAACTACATCATAACCATGTTCTCTTGGAGCTATAAAAGAAAATTCTTTTTCTAAGTTATCTAGAAAATCATCTTTGGGCTTCTCCCAAATTCCCATAGTACGATCTCCTTGTACGTTTGAATGCCCACGAACAGGACAGGTTCCAGCTCCTTTTTTACCAATGCTTCCTTTTAATAATAGTAAATTTACTACTTCACGAATATTATCCACCGCATTTTTATGCTGTGTTAAGCCCATTGCCCAACAAATAATTATTTTATCATTATTTATAATTAAGTCAGTTGCTTTTTTAATTTTATCTAAAGATAATCCTGTTTGGGGTAATAAATCTTCAATAGAATAGGTGTCTAAATCAATTAAAAATTCTTCTAAACCATGTGTTTTGTCTTTTATAAATTGATGATCAAAAATAGTACCTGATTTATCGTCAGCAGTTTTCATCAATTTTAAAATAATTTTTAATAAAGCAACATCTCCGTTGATTTTTACTTGTAAAAACAGGTCAGTTAATTTGTCCCCTGAACCTAACCATTTCAATGGATTTTGAGGATCAACATAATTCATTAAACCAACTTCTGGTAACGGATTTATAGTCATTATTTTTCCACCATTCTTTTTAGTGTCTTTTAACGCCGTTAACATTCTTGGGTGATTTGTACCTGGGTTTTGCCCAATAACAATCACCAAATCAGCATGATTAAAATCATCTAAAGTAACGGACCCTTTACCAATACCTAATGTTTCAGATAACCCTGTTCCACTACTTTCGTGACACATATTAGAGCAATCTGGTAAATTGTTGGTTCCGAATTGACGAACTAAAAGTTGATATAAAAAAGCGGCTTCATTACTTGTTCTTCCTGAAGTATAGAAAATAGCTTCATCTGGCGATTTTAAAGCGTTTAATTCTTTGCCTATAATTTTAAAAGCATTTTCCCATGATATTTCTTCGTACATATCACTTCCTGCTTTTAAATACATCGGATGGGTAATTCGCCCGCTTTTACCAATTTTATAATCAGACCATTCCGACATTTCTTGTACAGAGTGAGTTGCAAAAAATAGGGGAGATACTCTGTTAGTTGTAGCTTCTTCAGCAATAGCTTTAGCTCCGTTTTCACAATATTCTGCTAAAAAAGCCCTTTTTGCATCAGGATCTGGCCATGCGCAACCTGGACAATCAAAACCATTAATTTGGTTCATGTTTTTTAGCAAACTAATTCCTTTAGCTACACCTGTTTCGCTAAAAACATGGTTTAAAGCCGATTTTATAGCTTTTGTTCCTACTGCCTTTTTAGGAACATCAATTAATTTAATTCCTGTTAAATCTTTAGGTGGTTGGGCTTTTATATTTTTATCGCTCATAATTTATGTATTGAGGATTTGAGTACACTGTCATTTTATCATTTCTACTAAAACCGATAAGGCAAATCCCGAATTCTTTAGCAAAATCTACAGCTAAACTAGAGCATGCAGAAACAGCAATAATAATTGGAATTTTAGCAAAAAAAGCTTTTGAAACTATCTCATAAGAAACACGTCCGCTAACTAACATATAATTTGCTTTTTTTAACTGTTTTTTATTAATTAAATCTCCTATGGATTTATCAACTGCGTTATGACGACCTATATCTTCTTTAATAGTTAGTAGCTCGTTTTTTTTATTAAAAATTGCACATGCATGACTTCCTCCTGTGTGTTTAAATAAAAACTGTAATTCATTCATTTTTAAAAACATATCACCACTCACCTCAATTGATTGATTAGTTACTTTTTTAAGAGGTTTATCAGTTGTTTTTAAATCTGTTAATTCTTTTTTGCCGCATATTCCACAAGACGAAACTGATAAAAGTGTGCGTTTATTTAAGTAACCCTTTCGTAATTTTTCTTTAGGAATAATTACATTTAAAATTGCCGAAAAATCAGGATTAATTTCTGTAATCTCTATCAATAAATCGGTATTACTTTTATAAATGTCTTCTGCATATAAAAGCCCTCTGATAAGTTCGTTATCGTCGTTTGGAGTTCGCATTACAACCGTGTAAGGTTCACTATTGATACTAATTTGTAAAGGCGCTTCAATAACCAACGTATCTTCTATTATTGAAGATGTATTTGCAGTAATTTTTATTGATTGATAATTGATAGATTGCATACCATCAAAAGTAACAATTTTTAAAGGATTTTGTGGTTTATAAATCCTTTCCTTTTATGAAAAAACAGAATTTTTAATAGATGGTTTAGTGCATTTAAGATGAAATCCTTGCTTTTTTTAAAATGAGAGCTCAAATAATACATTTTTACGTAATTAAAATATTTGAGTACACTTTAAAACAATTAATTTTTCATCAAGGTTTTTAGTGAAAAATAAATAGATGTTTCCACCATCTTTTAGTTTTGTTTCTTTTCTGATTTGTGCAACTGTTTTTGGGAAATTTCGAGTAGTAATATTTGCTTTATCAATAGCCAATTCTTTTTTTAGTTGTTTTTTATTGTACGAAAAAACAGCATCAATTTTAAAAATTCTACCAGGGAAATTTTCAATAATTTCTTCTGACGTGTATAAGTGAGAGTGCTGGTGTAATTTACCTACATTATACTGTTTAGTTATTTGATTAAAGCCACCTGATTTTAAAATTGCAGCATTGGGTTCGTAAATAAATTTTTGAGGTGAGTTATATTTTAAATCACTATTGTTTTTTAAGATGAAATTAAATTCTTGACTTTTGTCTTTCAGTAAGTTAACTGTATTTACATTAACTGTACCTTTATATTCTTTCTTTAGTAGAAAAAGTAATTCTTTAACTTCATTATTTACTGCAATAATATGAATTTCTTTTACAAATTTTAACTCATTAATGGTAGCTGTAATGTCTAACATTGGTGAATTTTTAATCATAATATTAGCTGATTTTGTAAACAAAAAATCAATATTTTCAGGTACATTTGGTAAGCAGTCTTTTAGCAAAAAAACTTTACCTTTTATATCATCTCTTCGAGAAGGGTCTATATAGATACAATCGAATTTTTGATTGGTATTTTTAAGAAACTCCAACCCATCAGAAGCTACTGTTTGAATGTTATTTACTTTTAATTGCTGATAATTATGAGCAACTATTTTAGATAGTTTATCATTAATTTCTGAATGAATTACGTTTTTAAATTTTTTAGCAAAATAAAAAACATCAATACCAAAACCACCCGTAATATCAATTATTGCATCACCTGAAACTAAGTTTGATTTATAGTTTGCTGTAATTTCAGAAGATGTTTGCTCGATGCTAATTTTTGGAGGGTAATAGACATTTTGAGTGTTAAACCAATTAGGTAGCTTGTTTTTAGATTTTTGCTTGCTAATAATTTGATTTGATAACTCTTGTATAGAGATATTGTTAAAAGGGCTTCCTTTTAAAATCAGTTTTGTGATATCTGAATTTAAATTAGTAGTTATAAAATCTTGTACTTCTTTATGTAAAATATGTTGATTCAATTAATTATAAGCTTTAACGGTTCCCATACTTAATTTGCCTCCTTTACCAAACGAATGATTTGTTGGTAATAACGTACCAGTTTGTGTAGTAATCCAATCATCCCAAGTAGCAGGAACTCCATCCATTTTCATGCTAGGAACATACATTTTATAGCTTTTAGGAACGTTATTTTTATCTAAAATCCATAAATATGAATCGCCAGGTGTTGATCCTCCTGTAGTATATTTTACTAACAACGCTTCTTTTCCATCAATATTTTGAACACTTCTGATAATGCCTTTTTCAAATAATTTATGAGGAGCAACTAGCCAAAAAGAATCATTATTAAAAATATCCCAAGCTTTTTTTACTGTTTTAGTATCTGCTATTTCTTGTTGTTTTTTATTTATGTAAACCGAACTTTTTTCTAAATTATTTGGATGCAAGTTTACACGAATAGAATCCCAAGAAACATTAACAATATGTTGTTTTTTATCCCATTTAAAATGTCTTTTCCCTCCAAAACTCCACTCTAAATAGCGTGTTTTTTTATAAGCTTCATGGTTGATAGCTTTTAATATTTTATTTGCTAAAATATCGGCTTTAGGGTTTGAAGCTTTTACATTTCCCATAGCTAAAGTTAAACCAAATAAAGAAATTTTGTGTTTGGTAGGTAATTTAAAACCTGCATTGGTAGTTTTCCAATCAGACCAAGTTGCTGAAACTCCGCCAATCGGAATAATTTTTGTCCACATTTTATACTCTGTAGGAAAACCATTGTCATCAAAAACCCAAAGATAAGAATCTCCTGGAGTTGAACCACCAGAAGTGTAAGTGACTAATAAAGCATCTTTGTTTTGGTGTTTTACAATACGTCTTTCAACACCTTTATCTAATACTTTATGAGGAGCAACTAACCAAAAAGAATCATTATTAAAAAAGTTAGTAGCGGTTTTAATTAAATTTAAGTTTGTAGTTTTTTTATCGTTTATAAAACAAACAGATTCATTAGGATTTATAGTATTTAAAATTACTTTATTAGCATTCCAAGAAACTTCAACTTTATTATCTTGTTTGTACCATTTGTAAAAATGTTTGCCCCTAAAAGACCATTCAATAAGTTCAGTTTTTTCAAAAAAATCATTATTTATTGCTGTTAACATTTTTGTTGCTAAAGCATCTGCTTCGGCTCCTTGCTTTCCTTCAGGGAGTTTTTCATTATTTGCTATGTAAAATATACTTATCGAAATTATAAGTATTAAAATAATTGCGCCTAAAAATTTTAAAATTTTATTTTTCATTTTGATTGATTAATTGCTGTATACCTTTTGCTAATTCATCGGCTGCTTTTGGGTGATTTCTAAACCATAATTCGGGTTCAATCAGTTCTAATTCAGCTATGGCTAAATTACCGTTATTATCGGTAAAAACATCTACTCGTGCATAAATAGGTAGCTCTTTACAGGCTTTTACAGCTTTTTCGGCAAAGTTTATTTCAGATTGGGTAGGAGTGTAGCTGTGCACTGTACCTCCAAAATCATCTTGAACTCTAAAATCACCTTTTTTAGCTATTTTTAAAACGGCATGTGTAAATTTTCCGTTCATAACCATGAGTGAAATTTCCCCTTTCTGAACTATATTATGTTGAAAAGGTTGTAAAATCATTGCTTCATCATTAATCAATTTTTTAAAAATAGCTTCGTGTTTAGTTATGTTTGATGAGTTTATCTTATAAGTATGCCTCCCGCCGCCAGATATACAAGGTTTTAAAACAAAATTAGTAAGTGTATGCTGATTAGCTAATTCTTGTAAAGTTTTAGTTTCTCCTTTTTCGATAAAATAAGATTCGCAAATATTTACTCCACCTTTTTGCAAATCTAGTAAGTAGTGTTTGTCAATATTCCAGCGAATAATTGCTTCAGAGTTTAACAATATCGTTTGTTTAGAAACATTGTTTAACCATGCAGAAAATTCTGTATACCTATCAAAATAATCCCAAGTAGTTCTAAAAAGAATGTATTTGGTTGAAGGCCAATCGAAATCTTTGTCATCCCAAGAAAGTCTATCAACTTTTAAGCCTAATTTATCTAAAGCTTTTTTTACAAAACCATCTTCGGTTAACACATTTTTTGTGTACGCATCAACTTCCTTCGGATTTACATATCTTTTATCGGTAAGTATTATAACATCATAAATTTTCATGCGTGCAATTTAGTGTATTTTATTATGTTGTTTAGCGGTATTTTTTATCAGAAACTAATAAATATTAAACTTGTTATTTTGAATAAAATAATTGCGTAAAATAATAATTTCCAGAAGCATTTTTTAAAACCCCAATACCTGTATGTGTATAATCGCCTTCAATATTTGCTCTATGGCCAGCGCTATTTAGCCAACCGGTAACAACTTCTTGAGCTGAGTTTTGTTTAGAAGCTACATTTTCAGCAAAACTCATGGCGTTTACAAGCGCTCTAACTTGTGCAAAACGAGCATCAAAATTATCATGACTTATTTTACCTTTATTAATCATGTATTTTGTGTGTTCTAAAGCCATTTCTGAAATTTGATTATTAAAAGTAAGCGCACTTTTACCAATTGTGGCTCTATGTTCGTTTACTAATTGATGAACTTCTTGAGTAATCGATTTATTTTCTAAATCTTCTATTTCGTCTGTTGAATTATCTCCACATGAAAGAAATGAAAATGCAATTAATAAAATTAAAAAGTGTTTTTTTGAAAACATTTTAGGGGATTTTAAGGTTAATTTTAAACAAAATTACTCTTTATTTTGTTCATAATAAGCTAACACATGTTTAGGGATTTCAATTTCTTTTTTTAATTTATCGTCAGAAATTGGGTGTTCGGCAACTTGTTTTATAGGTACCACGCCAGCCCAAACGGGTAAATCATAATCTTCTGGTTCATCAATAACACCTTCGTCTCTTATTTTTGCTGATGCTGATGTAATTGCAAACTCAACCACTAAAGTTCTGTCTAATTCTTTTTGATGCATTGGTCTAATTGTTTCCCATTGATTTGGAACCATTTGGTTTACAATTAACTTTAAAATTTCAGTTTTATCTAAGTCATTTTCTACTTTTTTTAAATTACCAAAAAGTGTAGCAGAGCGGTAATTTACTGAATGATGTAATCCTGAACGTGCTAAAACTAATCCGTCTAAATGCATTACAGTTATTGATGTTTCTTCGCTTTTTAAAATGGCTAATAACATTCTATTAGCTGTAGAACCATGAATATAAATTTTATTATCACGACGAGCATAAGCCATAGGGATAGAAATGGGGTTGCCTTCATAAATATAACCCACATAACATAAAAAACCAGCATCTAAAATAGTATTGATTTTAGCTACATCATACGTAGCTCTATTTTGTCCGCGTTTAACTCTATTTAATTTTGATTGTTCGTATGTTGCCATTTTTAAATATTTTTTGATAAAACAAAATTGTCGTATTCTTTTCCGTTTACTAGAAAATTTAAGTCGCCAATGCTTTTAAAATTATTTCGCTTGTAAAAATTAATTCCTCTTTCATTTTTAATGTATACAGATAACCACATGCTGGTGGCATTTTGTTGTTTTGCTTTTTCAGTGATGAAATCTAAAACAGGCTGCCCTAGTTTTAACGATAAAAAATGATCTAAAATATAAATGCGCTCTAATCTACAACTTGTTATTTCGTTTTTGTTTTCAAATGGTGTATTCAAAACAATTTTAGAGTATCCTACTGGTAAATCGTTTACATATACAACATGAAATAAATTGTTTTTATCATTTAAATCAGTTGTTAACTTTTGTATTGAAAAAGCATTGTTACAGTAAGCTAATAAATCGTTTTTATCTTCAATAAAATGACCGTGAGATTCTGTGTAGGTAGTTCTACCTAAAAGAGCAATTATTTTAGCATCTGAAAAAGTCGCTTTTTTTATATCAATCATAAATTACCGGTTTTTTGGCGCTATATTTTTAAATTTAGTTGAATTTATAGTAGCTTTATTTAAATCTTTTGGATCAAAAACTCTTTGTGTAGAAGCAGGGTGTTTAGCAACCATTTTTGAAGGTCTTATTGGGCGTTGCACAAAATTACCACTGCAACTAGGACATACATTTTTAAAAAGCTCTAAGGCGCATGTTTTGCAATAGGTACACTCAAATGAACAAATCATTGCCTCGGTTGATGTATTTGGCAAATCTTTATTACAGTGTTCACAATTTGGTCTAATTTGTAACACTATAAATAACGCTCTTTAATAATGTTAATATGCCAAACACTGTGGCCTAATAATATAAAAGCACAAGCACGCGCAGAGACTGGAGAATCACTTGCTGTACCTAGGTTTTTTAAATTTTCGTTAGTAATACTGTTAATTAAATTGATAGAATACATACGACCAATTGTAAATTCTTCAATTAAATCATTGATAGATTTATCGTTTGCTGCTGATGGATCTACATAAATATCTTGATCAAAACCAGCTAAAGCAGTCGTGTCTTTACGTGCTATTCGTAAAAAACGATACATAAAAATGCGTTCAGTATCAATAATATGTTGCAAAACCTCTTTTACAGTCCATTTTTTTGGTTGATAACGGAATTCTAATTTATCTTCTGGAAGTGACGAAAAGAAATCAATCACTATGTTTTTGTCTTCTTGAAAACCATAATTTAGTTCAGTTTCGGTCGGAACTAAATTCAAATAATTCAAATAGTATTCATCAAATTCGTTTGGTTGTAATTCTTGTTTTTTCATGATGTTTTGTTTTTATAAGCTGGCTTTTATCATTCGATCATTACCAACAAAATCTTTTTTAAGTTCGATGTTTTTAAATCCTTTTTTATTTAATATTTCGACGGTTTCTTTTCCTAAATATTGATTAATTTCAAAAAACAACAATCCGTTTTTGGTAAGGTGCCTTACTGCTAAATTGGCAATTTTATCGTAAAAAATTAACGGATTATTATCTTCAACAAACAGGGCTAGGTGTGGTTCGTTTTCTAAAACATTATTTTTAATTTCTACTTTTTCTAAATTACGAACATAAGGTGGATTTGATACAATAATATCTATTTTTTTGCTGTCTAAAACTTGATTTAAATCATCAGTATATAAAATATCTTGTTCAATAAAATTTATTTCAACCGTATTTAATTTAGCATTTTTTCTTGCTACTTTTAAAGCTTCCGATGAAACGTCGATAGCTGAAACAATTGTGTTCGGTAAATTGTGCTTAATTGAAATGGGAATACATCCTGTTCCGGTTCCAATATCAAGTATTGAAAAATTAATTATATTTTTACCATGTGCTTCTGAAACTTCGGTAATGATCCATTCAACTAATTCTTCTGTTTCAGGTCTCGGAATTAAGGTGTTTTTATTTACTAAAAAAGGCAAACCATAAAACTCGGTATTACCTATTATATATTGAATAGGTTCCTCTTTTAATAAACGTTCAGTTATGTTTTGTAACTGATTTAAAACATCCGAAGAAATTAAAAAATCAGCTTTTAAAACACTACCTATTCGTTTAAAACCTAATATTTCTTCAATCAATATAAAAAAGAAAGAATCTATTTCTGATTGTGGATAAACAGAAGAGAGTTGCTTTGTGAAAACGCTTTTAAAATCTTTTAAAATCATGTTTATAAATTTTTAAGCATCCAAACATTACATGAATAATGACCAGTGTTTCCCATAGGTTTTTCTAAATTAATAAATCCATTTTTAGCGTACAATGCTCTCGCAGCATCCATATACGGCATGGTTTCTAAATAGCATTGTTTAAAACCTTGTTCTTTAGCTTTAGACAAACAAAAATTAATTAATTTACTACCCAAACCTTTGCCACGAGCAATTGGCAAAAAATACATTTTTTGTAACTCACAAATAAGGTTTTCAAAACCAGGTAAATCAGCAAAACCAACTCCGCCAACTATTTTTTGCTGATACTCAACAACAAAGTAAGCTGTTTTATTTTTTTGATAAGTTTCAAACATTTCATCAGTTGCTTTATCTTCATAAGCAGTACCTACTTTTGGGGCACCAAATTCAGTTAAAACATTACGAATAACTTTTGCTATTTGCTGATTATCGTTGGGTTTTATTTCTCTAATAATAAAATCGGAAGGAGTCATATGAATACCTTATTTTTGCAACGCAAATTACCTAAATTTTAAGAAATCAAATGAAGAAGTGGCTGTTTTTTATAATAATATTGTTTGTTTTAAGCTGTTCGGTTAAAAAGAAACCTGTTTTTATAAAGGTTGATAGCATCAAAATTGCTTCAGTAGCTTTAGATACTATTAGATTAAAAGCAATTGCAATTTTTAAAAATGAGAATAATATTGGTGGTAAAATAGCTACCGATGAAATAAAGGTAATTGTAAATGGCAACCAATTAGCTCAAGTATCTTCAGAAGAGTTTAAAGTACCTGCAAATAAAGAGTTTTCAATTCCTTTAAAAGTGGTAATTCCTGCTAAAAAAGTGTTTGATAATAATAAAAATGGAGTTTTGGGAGGTTTACTTAATTCACTTATTAGTAAAAAAATAAAAGTACAATTAAAAGGTGATTTAAAATATAAGGTATTTGGTTTTTCTCATGTTTATTCGATTGATAAAACTGAAGATGTTAACATAAAATTTTAATTTCTTGGAGCACGAAAAATACATAAAACGTTGTTTGCAATTAGCTAAAAATGGTATCGGTAGTACACGCCCAAACCCTTCTGTTGGGGCAGTAATTGTACTTAATAATAAGATTATTGCTGAAGGTTTTACATCTCCTTACGGAGAAAGTCATGCCGAGGTAAACGCTATAAATGCGGTTAAAAATAAAAATCTTTTAACAGAAGCTACAATTTATGTAACCTTAGAGCCTTGTTCTCATTATGGAAAAACACCACCTTGTGCTGATTTAATTGTAAAACATCAATTAAAAAAAGTAGTAATTGGTTGTGTGGATACCAATAGTTTGGTTGCTGGAAAAGGTATTGAACGTTTAAAAAATGCAGGCATAAATGTAGTTGTTGGTATCTTAGAAAATGAATGTAAAAAACATCACAAAAGATTTTTTACAGTTCAAAATAAAAAACGACCATATATTATTTTAAAATGGGCGCAATCGCAAGATGGTTTTATAGCTCCAAAAACAAAAAATGAGCAAAAACCAGTTTGGATATCTAATCAATATTCGCAACAATTAGTGCACAAATATCGAAGTGAAGAACATGCAATTTTGGTGGGTACTAATACAGTAGTTGCTGACAACCCGTCGTTAACAGTACGTAATTGGTCTGGAAATAACCCAGTTAGAATAGTGTTAGATAAAAATTTACGAATACCTAAAGAAGCTACTGTTTTAAACGGAAAAGTAAAAACAATTGTTATTCTTAATTCTAAAACCAACCAAGAAGAGTATCAGTTCGAACACAGTAAAGAACTTGTTTTTGAACCTATTAATTTTGCATCCCGCGTAGCGGAACAAATTTGTATTGTGTTACAAAAACACAACATTCAATCGGTAATAATTGAAGGTGGTACGCAAACTTTGCAAACTTTTATAAATGCTAATTTATGGGATGAAGCAAAGGTGTTTACAGGTAAGTCATTATTTAAAAATGGAGTAGAAGCTCCTGATTTTAATGGGAAATTAAATAAACAAATATACATCGGCAATGATGTTTTAAAGACATATATAAATGATTAAAAATATCATTTTTGATTTTGGTGATATCTTCATCAATTTAGATAAACAAGCAACTTATAAAGAGTTGGCAAAATTAGGAGTTACAAGTATTTCTGAAGACATGATTAATACCTATCATCAGTATGAAATGGGATTAATTTCTACAGATGATTTTGTTGGTTTTTATAAACAAAAATTTCCGCAATTAAGTAGCGAAAATTTAATAAATGCATGGAATGCTATCTTGTTAGATTTTCCGTTACAAAGATTGTCGTTTTTAAAAGAATTAGCTGGATCAAAAAAGTATCGTTTATTTTTATTAAGTAATACAAATGATTTACATATTTCATGGATTAAAAATGATTGGGGAACTGAACTGTATAATGAATTTAAAAATTGTTTTGAGCAATTTTATTTATCACATGAAATAAATTTTAGAAAACCCAACGCAAATATTTATGAATTTGTTTTAAGTGAAAACAACTTAAAAGCCTCAGAAACTATTTTTGTTGATGATTTAAAAGAAAATACAGATGCGGCTACCGAATTAGGTATAAAAGTTTGGAATTTAGTTCCAGGAAAAGATGAAGTGACTAATTTATTAAATAAGCTCGAGTTTAATTAATATGATACACTTAATTTTAAGTATTCTTTTTTCAACTTCTCTATTTGTAATATTTAAATACTTTAAAGTTTTTAAAATAAACACATTACAAGCTATTGTTGTTAATTATTTTGTTGCTTTTATATTGGGAGCGTTTTTATCTAATTCATTTGGTAAATTAGCAACTATTGGAAATCAACCATGGATTTATGGAACTTTTTTATTAGGTTTTTTATTTGTTACTATTTTTTTTGTGATGGCAAAAACATCGCAAGAAAACGGAGTGTCAGTTGCTTCTATTGCTGGTAAAATGTCAGTGGTTGTGCCTATTTTTTTTGGTATTGTTTTGTATAATGAAAGTATAACAATTCTTAAGGTTTTAGGAACCATAATTGCACTTACAGCTGTTTATTTGTCTTCAGCTAAAGAAAAAAAAGAAACAGGTCAAGCAAACTTACTTTTTCCAATCTTGTTATTTATTGGTTCAGGGGTTATTGATACTACTTTAAAGTATGTTGAAATTAATTATGTTGCGTTAGATCAGGTAGAGTTTTTCTCATCAAGTTTATTCGGATTTGCAGCATTTTTCGGAACTATTATTTTACTTATAAATCAAAAAATAACTAAAGAAAAGTTTGAATTTAAAAACCTTCTTGCTGGTGTAGTATTAGGAGTTCCTAATTATTATTCAATTGTTTTTTTAATAAAAGCATTACAAAACAAGGATTTTGAAAGTTCTACTTTATTTACCATTAATAATGTTGGTATTGTAATTGTTTCTACTTTAATTGGCTTATTGTTATTTAAAGAAAATTTTAGTGTAAAAAACAAAATCGGTGTTGGGTTGGCTATTTTAGGAATCATTTTAATAACTATTGCCTAATGAGTGAAATTAAAGACACCTATAAAACGATTGATGTAGCATCTGAAGAAACGCTTTTTAAAGACAGAAATAGTAAGTTTTTTGGGTATGCATTTCCTGTATTTACTGAAGATGAGATAAAAGAAGCTTTAGAAGGTTTGAGGAAAAAACACCATTCGGCACGTCATTTTTGCTACGCTTGGCAATTAGGGACAGAAACAACTCGCTTTAGAGCAAATGATGATGGAGAGCCAAGTAACTCGGCAGGAATGCCTATTTACGGACAGTTACAAGCTTTTGATGTAACTAATATTTTAGTAGTTTCTGTACGTTATTTTGGCGGAACTAAGCTGGGTGTTGGCGGATTGATAAATGCGTATAGAACATCAGCACAGTTAGCTTTAGATATTTCAGAAATTAAAGAAAAAACAATTGATATTCAATACTTATTAAAGTTCGGATATGATATGATGAATAAAGTACAGCGTATTGTTAAAGAACGAAACCTAAACATCATCGCTCAAAAATTAGAAATGGATTGTGAATATACTATTTCAGTTCGTAAAAAAGAAGCACAAACGATTTTTGATATTTTTGATACCCTTTTTAAAGTTGAAATAAAAGAAGTTGAGTAAAATGCAAACAACCAAACTTACCTCAAAAAGTATATTACCACTCACATGCTCTAGATCGGGTACCTGTTGTTTTGGTAAAGATGTAATGTTAAACCCGTGGGAGCTATTTCGTTTTAGTAATGAAAAGAAAGTTACAGTTAAAGAATTTCGTGATTTATATACCGAATATGGTGGAATTCAATTATTATTTGATGGAAAGCAAGATAAAAAAGGACAAAAATCGTGTAGTCAATATATAGAAAATTCGGGTTGCAGCGTACATCTTGGTCGTCCGTTAGCTTGTCGCTTGTATCCATTAGGTCGTCAAATACAATTTGATAAAGCACATTATATTTATGAAGGAAAACAATTTCCTTGTTTAAATGATTGTGCAGAAGTTTTAGAGTTACCTAAACTTAGCGTAGAGGATTACCTTAAAGGACAGAAAGCAAATAAATTTGAAAAAGCTTTAGACGAATATTTAATTGTAATGCAAAATATTGCTGATATTGGTTTCGAGTTGCTTTTAGATACTGGTTTAGCAGCATCAGGTGATACTAAAACATTGGCTTTATGGAGAGCTTCTGGTTGTGAAACACATGAGTTATCTGCAAAAAGAATAGGGCAAGAGTGGGTAGATTGTTTAATGATACCCAAAATAACTATTGATACTGAAAACCCTGTTAGTTTTGCTAAAAAACACAATGAATTATTATTGTTAAAAGCACAAGAACAATTTGGAGGTATTCAAACCTTTAAAGAAATACAAGAAGCATCTAGTTTGTTAATTGCTGTTGCATTGCATTTATCTAGAGGCTTAGGCGCTGATACCAAAGGAATTTCTGAACATTGGATTGAAATTGCAAAATCTCACGGAGCTCAAGAATAGTTTTTAATCATCAATCAAAGAAAAAACCAGTTTGATTGTTAACACAAAATCTCATAACTTGCTATCTTAACGAAATCTACAGTAAAAAGTAGGTTTAAACTGTGGTTTGTGAGTTTAAATAAAAAATATGACTATATTATTATAGGAAGCGGTTTTGGAGGTTCAGTGAGTGCTTTACGTTTATCTGAAAAAGGTTATAAAGTTTTAGTAATTGAAAAAGGAAAATGGTATAAAGCTAACGATTTTCCTAAAAACAATTGGAACTTAAAAAAATGGCTTTGGATGCCTAAGTTGCGATTTTTCGGCATTATGAAATTGACTATTTTTAGACATATTGCCATAGTTTCTGGTACAGGAGTTGGTGGTGGGTCATTAGTATATGCCAATACTTTGCCGGTACCAAAATCTACATTCTTTAAAACTGGTAGCTGGAGAAATCTTTTAGATTGGGAAGAAGAACTTTTTCCATATTATGAAAAAGCATTAAAAATGTTAGGAGCAACCAAAAACCCTAAATTATATGATGGCGATATCGGGCTTAAAAAAGTAGCCAATCAACTTAATATTTCCGACAAGTTTGATGCACCAAATGTCGCCGTTTATTTTGGAGAAGAAAATGTAACTAAAAAAGATCCATATTTTAAAGGTAAAGGGCCTGAAAGGACAGGTTGTAACTTTTGTGGTGCTTGTATGACAGGTTGTAGAAATAATTCTAAAAACACCTTAGATAAAAATTATTTATACTTGGCACAACAAAACGGAGCAAAAATACTTGCCGAAAATGAAGTATATGATGTGCAACCTATTAATACTATTGATGGTAGCAGTGGTTATGAAGTATTTATAAAAACAAGTACAACGCTTTTTAAAAAACGTCAAAAAATTAAAACAAAAGCAGTAGTTTTTTCTGGTGGCGTTTTAGGAACAATCAAGCTATTATTAAAACTAAAAAAAGATTCATTACCTAATATTTCAGATAGATTAGGATTGGATATTAGAACCAATAACGAAACTTTGGTAAGTGTATCTACTTTAGATAAAGATAAAAATTTCTCAAAAGGTGTAGCTATCGGAAGTATTTTGGATACTGATGAAAACTCTCATTTAGAAATTGTACGATACGGTAAAGGTTCTAATGCTTGGAAATTATTACACTTACCATATGTAGCCAATAATAACGTATTTTCTCGTTTAATAATGATGTTTGTTTCGTTATTAAAATCGCCTATAAAATACTTTGAAATTTATTTTATAAATAGTTGGGCAAAAAAAACAGTGGTACTATTATTTATGCAAACTTTAGATAGCACATTAAAGTTTAAACGTAATATATTTGGTTTAATGACTTCTACCATTAATTCAGGTAAAAAGCCAACGCCATTTATAAAGGAATCAAAAGAATTAGTAAAAGCGTACAGTAAAGCTGTAAACGGTGTTAGTACCTCGTTCGCATTAGAAACTATTGCGGGTATTCCATCAACAGCACATGTTTTAGGTGGCGCTGTTATGGGAAATAATGCATCAAAAGGTGTGATTGATAAAAACAATAAAATTTTCGGATATAAGAATTTGTACGTTATTGATGGATCGATGATTTCGGCAAACCCAGGAGTAAATCCTTCTTTATCAATTACCGCTATTGCAGAACGGGCAATGAGTCAAATTCCTTCAAAAAAATAATTAAACATGAAAAAGGTAATAAAAATACTTTTAACAATTGTTTTGCTAATTTTTGGAATGATTATTATTTTCTTTGGATATCAAGATATTTCTGTTGAAAAATTAAAGGTTAAATATGCAAACCAAGCATCTTCATTTGTTACTATTGATGGAATGGAAGTACATTATCGTGATGAAGGAATAAAATCAGATAATATTCCTATTGTGTTAATTCACGGAACAGGCGCAAGCCTACACACTTTTGATGCTTGGACGGATGAATTAAAAAAAATAAAAAGAGTGATTAGAATGGATTTACCAGCTTATGGGTTAACTGGTCCATTTCCTAACAGAAATTATTCGATGGATAATTATGTAAAATTTATAAAAAACTTTTTAGCTAAACTAGGAGTAAAGAAATGTGTTATAGCAGGTAACTCTTTAGGTGGCCAAATAGCATGGAACTTTACTGCAACACACGCCACGATAGTGCAAAAATTAATTTTAATTGATGCTGCTGGTTACCCCACGAAATCTAAAAGTATTCCGATAGCTTTTAAAGTAGCGCAAACACCTATTTTAAATAAATTGCTGTTATATGTAACACCTCGTTTTTTAGTAAAAGCAAGTGTAGAAAATGTATATTTTGATAAAACTAAAGTAACAGAAAAAATTGTAAATCGATATTTTGACCTAACATTAAGAAAAGGAAATAGAAAAGCCTTTGTAGATCGACTTAATATGAAAAAAACAATAACATCTTTTGATAAAATAAAATCAATACAACAACCGACTTTAATATTATGGGGATCAGAAGACTTATTGATTCCGGTAGAAAACGCCTATAAATTTCAAAAAGATTTACCCAATAATAAACTTGTTATATTAAATAAAGTAGGGCATACACCTATGGAAGAAAGTCCGAGACAAAGTTTAAAATCAGTTCAAGAATTTTTAGAATAGTTTTTTTGATAAAATTCTCAACCCCTTAAATTTAAAACCTTTATAGGTTATTTAAATAAAACTTCGTAAATTTGCACGCCTTTTTACAAGAACAGGTTTATAAAAGGTTAAAAACAAATTTATATAAGTTTAATTTCTCTTTGCATTAGTATTGTTAATAATCTGGCTAATAAAAAGATACAAAAATTATTTCAGACATGTCTGAAGAAACAAAAAACACTGCTCCAGAAGCAGTAAACCCAGCAGAATTTTTAGCAACATTTAATTGGCATAAATACGAAGAAGGTATTGATGAAGTTGATGAGTCTAAATTACAAGAATTTGAAAAAGCCCTAGAAGGTACAGTAGGTTTCGTAAACGAACGTGATGTAATCGAAGGTACAGTAACAAGAATTACTGATAGAGATGCGATAATCGACATCAACTCTAAATCAGAAGGAGTTATTTCTTTAAACGAATTCCGTTACAATCCAAATTTATCTGTAGGAGATTCAGTAGAAGTATTAGTTGATAAAAGAGAAGATTCTTCTGGTCAATTAGTATTATCACACAAAAAAGCACGTGTAATTAAAGCTTGGGATAGAGTTAACAATGCACATGAAACAGGTGAAATCGTTAACGGTTTTGTTAAGTGTAGAACTCGTGGAGGTATGATCGTTGATGTATTTGGTATTGAAGCATTCTTACCAGGTTCTCAAATTGATGTGAAGCCAATCCGTGATTACGATCAGTATGTAGAAAAAACTATGGAATTCAAAGTTGTAAAAATCAACCACGAATTTAAAAACGTAGTAGTATCTCATAAAGCGTTAATCGAAGCAGATTTAGAAGATCAGAAAAAAGAAATCATCGGTCAATTAGAAAAAGGACAAGTACTAGAAGGTGTTGTTAAAAACATTACTTCTTATGGTGTCTTTGTTGATTTAGGTGGTGTTGATGGATTAGTACATATTACTGATTTATCTTGGTCTCGTATCAACCACCCGAACGAGGTTGTTGAATTAGATCAAAAATTAAACGTTGTAATTTTAGACTTTGACGATAACAAATCTAGAATCCAATTAGGATTAAAACAATTATCAGCTCATCCTTGGGAAGCCTTAAATACTGACTTAAAAGTTGGAGATAAAGTAAAAGGTAAAGTTGTTGTTTTAGCTGATTACGGTGCATTTGTAGAGGTTGAAGAAGGAGTTGAAGGATTAATTCACGTTTCTGAAATGTCTTGGTCTACACACTTACGTTCTGCACAAGATTTCGTAAAAGTTGGTGACGAGGTAGAAGCTCAAATCTTGACATTAGATCGTGAAGATCGTAAAATGTCTTTAGGTATGAAGCAATTACACCCAGATCCATGGACAGATATTACTGCTAAATACCCTGTAGGTTCTACTCATACTGGTACTGTACGTAACTACACTAACTTTGGTGTATTCGTAGAATTAGAAGAAGGAATTGACGGATTAGTGTATATCTCTGATTTATCTTGGACTAAGAAAATTAAGCACCCATCAGATTTTGTAACTGTTGGTGATAAATTAGATGTTCAAGTATTAGAATTAGATGTTGAAAACCGTAAGTTAAACTTAGGTCATAAGCAAACTCAAGATAATCCTTGGGATGCGCATGAAGCTACGTATGCAATCGGATCTACACATGAAGGTTCTATTAAAGAGAAAAATGACAAAGGTGCTACTGTAGTATTTGCAGATGGTATTGAAGCATTTGCTCCAACACGTTTCTTAGAAAAAGAAGACGGATCTAAATTAGAAAAAGGTGATGCTGTAAAGTTCATCGTTACTGAATTTAGTAAAGAATACCGTAGAATTGTTGTTTCTCATACTTCTCTTTTCAAAGAAGAAGAAAAGAAAAACATCAAAGCTGCAGCTAAAAAAGCTGCTGATGCTCCAAAATCTACATTAGGAGATATCGGTGGATTAGCTGAATTAAAAAAGAAAATGGAAGGGAAATAAATCTCTGATATTATAAATTTTAAAACCGTTACGTTAGTAGCGGTTTTTTTTATGCTTAATAAGTCAATTAATTAAACCAAATGAAGAATATTAAGAACTAAAATTTATGAATTAGAAATTAAAATAAAGATACTTACACTTCTCTAGAGCTTTCTTTTATTCCATCAATTCCATAGAAATAGCTATAATAAACTCTTTATAAATAATAAAAAGTTGAATATAATTTAGGATTTTTTTGAGGTTAATACCATAGTTAAAATTAGAATAACATGTCTACTTAACAAAAAAAAGTGTTGGATTTAAATAATAAATTAGCTATTTTTAAGATAATAAAACTTTAAAATTTATAGAAAAATAGATAAAAGGACCCTTGAAAATAATAGAAACTTATTTTACACTTTAAATGATATTTTAATATTTCTTCTTTAATTAAAACCTTTTGGTAAGATGACAACCTATAATATTATAAAAATAACAGCTACCATATTAGCAATAACGATTCACATTAGAAATTGGTATAAGCACTCGATAATTAGAAAAGAAAAAGACCGATACGGACATTTTTTAATTATATTTCTTTTTATGATAAGTTTTTTATTTTTCTCTTTTAAGTAAAATAGGTATGAGTTAAAAAATTACCTAAAGTCATATAAATAAAAAACCGATACTTGCGCAACGGTTTTTTTATGTTTTAAATGTAACAAAAGTTACAGTTAAACCTACTTTGAAGTATCAGTATATTCTTTAATACCATTATATTTGTATTAAAATTAGAAAAAAAACGATGACACTTATAAAATCTATATCAGGAATTAGAGGTACCATAGGAGGAAACACTGGTGAAAACCTTACTCCAGTTGATGCTGTTAAATTTGCTGCTGCTTACGGAGCATTTATTATAAAAAGAAATCCAGAAGCTAAAAAAATAAAAGTAGTCATTGGTAGAGATGCTCGTATTTCTGGTAAAATGATTAGTAATTTAGTGGCTAATACTTTAGTTGGTTTAGGTATAAATGTAGTTGATTTAGGTTTATCAACAACACCAACTGTTGAAGTTGCTGTTCCTTTAGAAAAAGCGGAGGGAGGTATTATTTTAACGGCTTCTCACAACCCTAAGCAATGGAATGCTTTAAAATTATTAAATGAAAAAGGAGAGTTTTTAAATGGTGCTGATGGTGAAGAAATATTAAAATTAGCCGCTGATGAAAACTTTGAATTTGCTGAAGTTGATGATTTAGGAAGTTATAGAAAAAATAAGAAATATTTAAAAAAACATATTAAAGAGGTTTTAAAACTTGATTTAGTTGACGTAAAAGCAATTAAAAAAGCTAAATTTAAAGTAGTTGTTGATGGAGTTAACTCTACAGGAGGAATTTTTATTCCTGCATTACTAAAAGAATTAGGTGTTAAATGTATAGAATTATACTGCGAACCGAACGGTCAATTTCCTCATAACCCAGAACCTTTAAAAGAAAACTTAACAGACATATCAAAACTTGTAGTTAAGAAAAAAGCCGACTTAGGTATTGTAGTTGACCCAGATGTAGATCGTTTGGCTTTAATATCAGAAGATGGATCAATGTTTGGTGAAGAGTATACTTTGGTAGCTTGTGCCGATTATGTTTTAGGAAGATTAGGAGGAGGAAACACCGTTTCTAACTTATCGTCATCAAGAGCATTACGTGATGTAACTGAAAAACATGGCGGAACTTATACAGCTGCTGCAGTAGGTGAAGTTAATGTAGTACAAATGATGAAAGATACCAATACTGTTATTGGAGGTGAAGGAAATGGAGGTATTATTTATCCAGCTTCTCATTATGGACGCGACTCTTTAGTTGGTGTCGCTTTATTTTTATCACATTTAGCGCATAAAAAAATGTCTTGTAAAGCACTAAGAGATTCGTATCCTAGTTACTTTATGAGTAAAAATAAAATACAATTAACTCCGCAAATAGACGTTGATAAGATTTTAGAAACAATGGCTTCTAAATATAAAAATAAAGATGTAAATACTATTGATGGTGTAAAAATTGATTTCGATACAGAATGGGTACATTTACGTAAATCGAATACCGAACCCATTATTAGAATTTATACTGAAAGTACCAGTCAAGATAATGCAGATAAACTTGCTGAGCGATTTATAACAGAAATTGAACAAATAATAAAATAAAAGTTGAAACTAAGACTAATCAGTTTATTAATGATGTTGTTAACATCATCAATATTAATAGGACAAGAGGAAGAAATAAAAGTTAAAGAAAAAAAGAAAGTAACTAATAAAGGAAAATTCTTTGTATACTGGGGATGGAACTGGTCGAGTTACACCGATTCTGACATTCGATTTAAAGGAAATAATTACGATTTTACATTGTCAAATGTAAAAGCACAAGACAGACAAACAAAATTTTCTTTTAGGGATTATTTTCATCCAGGTAGGGTTACTATACCACAAACAAATTATAGAATTGGATATTTCTTTAAAGAAAACTACACCATTTCTATTGGTGTAGATCATATGAAATATGTAATGATTGCCGATCAAGATGTAAAAATTAATGGCGAAATTGCTGTTGGTAATGCAAAATATGACGGAACTTATACGAATGATAACATTAATTTAGCTGCCGATTTTTTGCGCTTTGAACATACTGATGGTTTAAATTATGTAAATGTTGAATTAAAGCGTTTTGATGATGTTAGTAGTTGGTTTGGTTTAAATTTAGAAAACCTACAAATAAATTTAACTGAAGGAGTAGGAGTTGGTATTTTATATCCAAGAACTAACACTAGCTTATTAGAAAATGAAAGACATGATGATTTTCATTTATCTGGATACGGAATGTCAGTTGGAGCAGGTTTAAATATTACTTTTTTAAAGCACTTTTTTGTACAAGCCGATTTAAAAGGTGGTTATATAAATATGGGAGATATTAAAACATCAACCAATCCAGAAGATAGCGCTTCACAAAGTTTTTACTTTTTTGAAAACACTATTTTAATAGGAGGTAAGTTTAGACTTTAATCAACAAAACTAGCAAATACGTTAATAATACAAATCTTTTAGGTCAATTATTAGTATAATTCTAATTTTACACTATAAACTACACAGCAAATGACAAATTTAGAGCAATATTTTAATAAATTTAAAAACAATATTGTTGGTATTAATCAAACATATATATCTCCCTACGGAGAACAAAAAATGATTTATACTGATTGGACGGCAAGTGGTAGATTATATCGACCAATAGAAGAACAATTATTACATAAATTTGGTCCTTTTGTAGCAAATACACATACCGAAACATCAACTTCGGGTGCAGCAATGACCTTAGCTTATCATCAAGCACGGAATATTATAAAACAACATGTAAATGCATCAAATGATGATGTATTGATTACTGAAGGATCAGGAATGACAGGTGTTGTAAATAAATTTCAACGAATTTTAGGATTAAAAATTTGCGAAAATTTAAAAGAAAATACCATAATACCTGATGAAAAAAGACCTATTGTTTTTGTAAGTCATATGGAACATCACTCTAACCAAACATCTTGGATTGAAACGATTGCTGATGTTGAAGTAGTGCCGTGTAATGAAGCTGGATTAGTATGTTTGGATAAATTTGAAGCAACTATACAAAAATTTAAAGATAGGCCTATCAAAATAGCCTCAATCGTAGCTGGGTCAAACGTAACAGGTATAAAAACAGATTATCATAAAATAGCCGCATTAATTCATAAATATGGTGGTTTATGCTTTGTTGATTTTGCTTGTTCTGCACCATATGTTGATATTAATATGCATCCAGAAAAAGAAGAGGAGTATTTAGATGCTATCTTCTTTTCACCTCATAAATTTTTAGGAGGCCCAGGAAGTTCAGGAGTTTTAATTTTTAATAAGAAATTATATAAAAACATGATACCCGATAACCCGGGAGGTGGTACAGTAAGTTATACTAATCCTTGGGGAGGTCATGATTATTTTGATGATGTTGAAACACGTGAAGATGGAGGAACTCCTGCTTTTTTACAAACGATTAAAATAGCTTTAGCTATTCAAGTTAAAAATCAAATGGGGACTGATAAAATTAAACAGCGTGAAGACGAAATAAACCCTATTATTTTTAATTGTTTAGAAAACCTGGAAGGTGTAAAAATATTAGCACCAAATCATAAAGACAGATTAAGTATTTTTTCATTTTATTACGAAAAATATCATTTTAATTTAGTTGTTAAATTATTAAACGATCGTTTTGGAATACAAACAAGAGGAGGTTGCTCATGTGCGGGTACTTATGGACATTTTTTATTAAATGTAGATCAAAATACATCAAATAAAATTAAAGATCAAATATCTGAAGGTTGTAATACCGAAAAACCAGGTTGGGTACGTTTATCTGTACACCCAACGGTTACAAACGAAGAAATTCAATTTATATGTCACTCATTAAAAACTTTGACTGAAAACATCAAAGAATGGTCGAAAGACTATAAATATGATATGGTTAAAAATGATTATGTACACATAACAACCGAACCTATAGAAAAAAAATTAATAGCAGATTGGTTTACTTTATAATATGAATATATTAGACACCTATTTTTTAGAAGATAATTATACTGAAATAAAAGAAACGAAAATTGAAGGGAGACATGTTACTCTTGATGATATTGAACCTCTTTATAATGATTTAGATATAAATATAGAATCGAAAGTAGTCGGTTTATCTGAAAAAGGAAGAAATATTTATCAATTAAAATTAGGCTCAGGAAAGATAAAAATACTTGTTTGGAGTCAGATGCATGGTAATGAAAGTACTGGAACCAAAGCTGTTTTTGATTTTTTAAATTTTATAAAACTAAACACTACTAGCGAAATAGTTAACACGATTTTAAAAAATTGTAGTATCACAATTGTACCAATGCTAAATCCAGATGGAGCAGAAGTATACACGCGTGTTAATGCAAATAATGTAGACTTAAACAGAGATGCTGTAGCTTTAAAAGCAAAGGAAAGTAAATTATTACGAGCTATTTTAACAAAAGTAAACCCTGATTTTTGTTTTAATTTACATGATCAAAGAACAATTTTTGGAGTAGAAGGCACTAAAAATCCAGCTACTATTTCATTTTTAGCACCTTCAGAAGAAGAGAGTCGCAAAATAACGACAGGTCGCCAAGAAACGATGAATGTAATAGTTTCGATGAATACATTATTACAAAAATTAATTCCAAATCGTATTGGTCGTTATACAGATGAATTTTATCCTACAGCAACAGGAGATAACTTTCAAAAATTAGGACACAATACAATATTAATAGAAGCAGGGCATTATCCGAATGATTATGAACGTGAAATTGTAAGAAAGTATAATTTTTATGCACTTTTACAAGGTATTTATCATATTTCAACGTCAAAAGACTTTACAGATTATTCTGATTATTTAGCTATTCCAAACAATATCAAGAACTTCTATGATGTAATTTATAGAGCTAAAAATAATGAAAAAGATGTCGCTTATCAGTATGTTGAGAAAATAGAAAATAGTAAATTTGCAATGACTTTAAAAAAAGAAAAAGAAGGGGATTTATCTTCGTTTTTAGCACATAAAGAATGTAACAAAAATAAGATATAACTGAATATTTCTTAAAAAAAGTGTTTTTAAATTGAAAAAAAGCTATATTTTAGCAAAATTACTTGAATAAAATAAAAATGAAGAAATTTGTACTTGATGAGATTGATCATCAAATTTTAGACATTTTAATAGAAAATGCTCGTACTCCTTTTACAGACATCGCAAAGAAATTATTAGTATCTGCAGGTACCATCCATGTACGTGTTAAAAAAATGGAAGATGAAGGTATAATTCAAGGTTCAACATTAACATTGAACTATGATAAAATGGGGTATACTTTTATTGCACATGTTGGTGTATATTTAGAAAAAACATCAATGACACAACATGTTTTAGATAAATTACGCTTAATTCCGAACGTAACAGTAGCATATGTGACAGCAGGAAAATACAATATTTTTTGTAAAGTAAGGGCTAAAAGTACTAATGATGCTAAGGATATTATCTATCAAATAGATGATATTAATGGGGTGAACCGTACAGAAACAATGATTTCATTAGAAGAAAGTATTAACGATAAAAAACGTTTGATGCATGCAATTTTTAAAGAAATATAATTAAACTAACTATCATTAAAAAAAAGGATTAACATGTAAAATTGTTAATCCTTTTTTTTAATATTAAATTATTTAATATTCAAATCATCCAATTAAATTTTTTTAAAATAATATTCCAATCATTAGGTAAACTGGCTACTATTATTTTCTTTTTTTTAGAAAAAGGATGTATAAATTCTAATGAATATGCATGTAAAAATAAATTTTCACAATTAAATTTATCTATAAACATTACATTATGATTTTTATCACCATATTTTGGATCACCAATAAGTGGATGACTTATTTTATTCAAATGAATACGTAGTTGATGTAATCTACCCGTGGTAGGTTTCATTTCAACTAAACTGTATCTTGAAGTATCATAAGGTTTTACTGGAATATCTACAATAACATTACCAATTGTCTTTAAGTGTGTTTCAGCTTCTTTATAAACATTGGAATCTCTACCTTTTACTGGAGAATTTATTATTTTATGCTCTGGTGAATGCCCCCTTACAATTCCATAATATGTTTTTTGAATTTCATTATTCGTAAATAATTCTTGAAATTTAGATACATACTTTGTTTCTTTAGCTAGCAGAATAATCCCAGAAGTTTTTCTGTCTAATCTATGAATCGGGTAAAATTTTTGTCCAAATTGATTAAACAATAACTGCAATAAGGAATCTTCATCGGCTACATTTCTAGAATGATGGGCATGGTGTACCACTACGTTATTAGGTTTAGTAACACAAAGTATATATTCATCTTCAAAAAGAACAGTAAGGTTCATATAATTTAGTTATTTGAATTTTTAGATTTGGTAAAATTTAATAATATTAATGATAAAAGACCACAGATTAAAAACCCTACAAAAAGAGGTAGAGTAGTAGTGGTCATAAACTCACCTATTATTGTGGCAATAGGAACAGCCATTATTGTTGATACAAAACCGTTTATAGCCGCACCAACTCCTGCAATATGTCCAACAGGTTGCATTGCTAAAGCTCTTAAATTTCCGAATAAGAATCCCAGTGAAAAAAACTGTAAAGCAAAAAATAATATAAGTATTGTTATGTCTGGATTTTCTTTTCCGTAAAATAATATAATATAAATAACGGGGATTAAAGTAAAGATGATTAAAAAGGTAGTAATGAGTTTATACATTCCAAATTTCATTACAAAATTTCCGTTTAAAAAAGTAGCAAAACCTACCGAAATAGCTAATCCTGCAAAAATAAAAGGAAATTCTTCTATTAAATCATATTGCACCTGAAATATTTGCTGTGATGCACTTAAATATACCATAAACGAACCAGTTATAAAACCAGAAATTAAGGTAAAAACAACAGCTTGCTTATGTTTTATAAATTCATTAGAACCTTTAACAAAAAGATTTAATGATAATTTTGTTTTGTTTTCATCTTTTAATGTTTCTGGCTGACGCTTCCATAACCATAGCATAACAAAAAAACCGAATACTAATTGACTATAAAATATAAATTGCCAACCGTAAGCATCTAACATTAATTTTCCAATTGCAGGAGCTACAACAGGAACTAAGATGAAAATTACAACGATAAATGACATTATTTTAGCCATATAATTACCACTAAAACTATCCCTAACCATGGCAATACTTATAGTTCTTGGTGCAGATAATCCAATACCTTGTAATATTCTACCAAAAACCATCATTTCAATGCTAGTTGCGTTAATACATAAAAAACTTGCAATTACAAAGACTATAAAACCAAAGTAAATTACAGGTTTTCTTCCGAGACTATCAGAAATTGGACCTGAAATTAATTGACCAAAACCCAAGCCTAAAAATATCATAGTAATTAATAATTGACTATCTGTTGAGTCTTGTTGAATGTTAATACTATTTCCTATTTGCTTTATAGCTGGTAATAAAGCGTCAATTGACAATGCGACTAATGACATTAATGATGCCATTAAAGCTATGAATTCTAATTTAGATTGTTTTTCTTTTTTTTGCATCATACAAATGTACTTTCTTTTTATAGTTTATTTAGATAGTATTTAAAAAACATCTATTTAACATAATATTAATTATAG
>NZ_MAKX01000025.1 GCF_001693415.1 Tenacibaculum soleae
ACGTTACCTACCATATAACCACAAATGAAAATTACTGTTTTAACAATAGGCTTTTTATTATTAACCAACTTCTCTTTCTCTCAAATTAAGAAAAAGGAATTGAATGGAATATGGAGAACAAATAGCGAAATATTTTTTAAAACCGACACAATTAAATTTTATAGAAATATCAAAAATTGTTATCAAACAAAATGGTGGATTGAAAAAAGAGATTTTACGACAAACGAAGTAAATATTTGTACTGAACCACCTCGGATAAGTGGAATTGTTGGAAAAGAAAAAATTAAATTAAGAAAAAGAGATTTTGGACAAATCATTGAATATTACCAAAATGGAAATCTAACTAACAAATTCCGAATTATTGAATTGAATAAAAAAGATGAGCCAGAACTCAAACTTATGAATTTTGACAAACTATCGGAACAAAAGCTTTATAAATATGTAGATTCTTTAGTTTTTAAAGTGTTGAATTACAATCCTGAAAAAACAGAGAATAACTCGAAAGAAATAAAAATATCTGATTCTAATCAACACGCTAAAGTTACAATCAGGTATGATAATCCAGAGCCTTTAATTGTTGTCAACGGATATCCTTTAACAGACAGAGAATTATTGAAAGAATTATTATTGGTAGAAACTAACACAATTAAATATTTGACAAAAGAACAATCAGCAAGTATTTATGGTTCGAGAGCAATAAATGGAGTTATACTTTTATTGACATCTGAAAAACGATTTAAGAAAATATGGAAAAAATACGGTAGGTAACACCGTATATAATTTATTGCTAGTTCTAGCCTACTTACGAAAATCCTCGCGGATTTTCTATTCGGTTTTTATTTGCTACATTACGTGCTTAACAACGCAACAAACCATATACAAATACGTTG
>NZ_MAKX01000026.1 GCF_001693415.1 Tenacibaculum soleae
TGTAATATCGTTACTTGTAAATGTATCTGCTGTTGGTGCAGTCGTGTCAATGGTTACTACTCCTGTTCCGCTGTTTCCTCCTGCATCRGTTGCRGTTACATCAATTGTATCATCATCTGATAACGTTGGGAAWGTTCCACTATCSGCTGTTGCTGTATCTGGATCAATACTCCAGTTTCCTGTTCCGTCAGTTGTTACCGTATAGGTTACCTCTGGYGTACCATCGCCATTTGCATCAACAGTAATTGTTAAGGTTTCATTTGCCTCTCCTGTTCCTGTTAAGGTTGGKGTAGTATCGYTACTTGTAAATGTATCTGCTGTTGGAGCCGTTGTGTCAATGGTAACTACTCCTGTTCCGCTGTTTCCTCCTGCATCAGTTGCGGTTACATCAATTGTATCATCATCTGATAACGTTGGGAAWGTTCCACTATCGGCTGTTGCTGTATCTGGATCAATACTCCAGTTTCCTGTTCCGTCAGTTGTTACCGTATAGGTTACCTCTGGTGTACCATCGCCATTTGCATCAACAGTAATTGTTAAGGTTTCATTTGCCTCTCCTGTTCCTGTTAAGGTTGGTGTARTATCGTTACTTGTAAATGTATCTGCTGTTGGTGCAGTCGTGTCAATGGTTACTACTCCTGTTCCGCTGTTTCCTCCTGCATCAGTTGCGGTTACATCAATTGTATCATCATCTGATAACGTTGGGAATGTTCCACTATCCGCTGTTGCTGTATCTGGATCAATACTCCAGTTTCCTGTTCCGTCAGTTGTTACCGTATAGGTTACCTCTGGCGTACCATCGCCATTTGCATCAACAGTAATTGTTAAGGTTTCATTTGCCTCTCCTGTTCCTGTTAAGGTTGGGGTAGTATCG
>NZ_MAKX01000027.1 GCF_001693415.1 Tenacibaculum soleae
GTTGTAAAACATACCCAAAAACACCCGGACTTTAAATTTAACTTTTGAAATATTTTGAAAATAGTAACTTTTAAGTTACCTTTGTCTAAATGGAAAAAGTTAGGCAAGTAATACAATATAAAAATTATTTCGAGGAGTTTCTACTTGCTCAACCGAAAAAAGTTCAAGACAAGATATTTAAGGTCATTGAAATAATCGAAACTTATCAGCACGTGCCGAAAACGTATTTGGCACCAATGAAAACTCATAAAGGATTATTTGAAGCTCGAATAAAATTAGGTTCGAATATTTGGAGAGTTTTTTGCTTCTTCGATAAAGGTAAATTAGTTATACTCTTGAACGGATTTACTAAAAAGACGCAGAAAACACCGAAAAAAGAAATCGACAAAGCTGTTCGATTAATGAAAGAGTATTACGAAGAAAAAAACAAAGGAAATGGAAACTAAAAGTTGGAAAGAAATAAAAGACACAGTTTACGGAAAAAAAGGAACTGAACGCAGAGATGAACTCGACAGAGATTTTGAGTCGTTTAAAATTGGTTTGCTTTTACGAAATGCACGTGAAGAAAAAAATCTGACTCAAGAACAACTTGGCATTATAATTGACAAAAAACGGACTTACATTTCTCGTGTGGAAAATAATGGCAGTAATCTGACTTTAAAAACATTATTTGACATCGTAGAAAAAGGACTTGGAGGAAAAGTTAATATTTCAATCGAAGTCTAACATAAAGTACGATTTTACAACAACGTATAAAATTAATTGCTTACATCTAGCCTACTTACGAAAGTCCTCGCAGACTTTCTATTTGTGTTTTATTTGCTAACTAAAGTACTTAAATCACGCAACTAATCTTATACAACAACGTT
>NZ_MAKX01000028.1 GCF_001693415.1 Tenacibaculum soleae
GTTACAGTATAAGTCCCATCAGATAATCCGCTAAAAATTCCTGTAGTATTATTCGTTGCTCCTAAAGTATAATTATACGTTCCTGGTGCTGCTGGTGTTAATTGTGTTAAGGTTATGGTTCCTGTTCCGTCACACGCGTAAGTCACTGCATTACTAAATGTTGGCTCCTCTGGTAATGCCGCTATCGTTATGGGTGCTAAAGTTATAGAACATCTCTTTGCATCACTTATAGTTACTGTGTACGTACCATCTGTTAAACTACCAAATGCATGATCAAATGTTACTGCATCCGTTGTATGAATCGTTGTCGTTGTTCCATCACTTAATGTATAAGTATAAGGTGCTGTTCCTCCTGTTACATTTTCTACCGTTATCTCTCCTTGTTGAGTACATGTATAATCTTGACTTCGCCTTGAAYTTCCTGCTAATGCATCTGGYGCAGTGATGGTTATGGTTGATGCTGCTGTTGCACARTTATTAGCATCAGTAGTAACAACATCATACGTTCCTTCTGCTAAATTGTTAAATGTAATATTTGTTCCTGCTCCTGGYCCTGATGTTTGTACTGTTCCTGGTGCTCCCTGTAATGTTATTGTGGTGGTATAATCGGCTGTTCCATCACTTATTACTACTACTGCCGAACCTTGACCTCCATTACAATCGGGTTGTGTTTCGGTTACAACTATTGTTGGATCTGTGATTCGAGTTATGGTAACCTCTTCTGAATATTCACAACTTGGTGTTCCTGTTCCGTTTTGATCACGTACATAAACATCCCAAGTTCCTGCTGTTATTGTCGTTGGTGCTGTTGCACTAAAATCTGTTGCAATTGGTGGTGTTCCTCCTGTTA
>NZ_MAKX01000029.1 GCF_001693415.1 Tenacibaculum soleae
GGAACATTCCCAACGTTATCAGATGATGATACAATTGATGTAACCGCAACTGATGCAGGAGGAAACAGCGGAACAGGAGTAGTTACCATTGACACAACGGCTCCAACAGCAGATACATTTACAAGTARCGATACTACCCCAACCTTAACAGGAACAGGAGAGGCAAATGAAACCTTAACAATTACTGTTGATGCAAATGGCGATGGTACGCCAGAGGTAACCTATACGGTAACAACTGACGGAACAGGAAACTGGAGTATTGATCCAGATACAGAAACAGCGGATAGTGGAACATTCCCAACGTTATCAGATGATGATACAATTGATGTAGTAGCAACCGATGCAGGAGGAAACAGCGGAACAGGAGTAGTAACCATTGACACAACGGCTCCAACAGCAGATACATTTACAAGTAACGATACTACCCCAACCTTAACAGGAACAGGAGAGGCAAATGAAACCTTRACAATTACTGTTGATGCAAATGGCGATGGTACGCCAGAGGTAACCTATACAGTAACAACTGACGGAACAGGAAACTGGAGTATTGATCCAGATACAGCAACAGCCGATAGTGGAACATTCCCAACGTTATCAGATGATGATACAATTGATGTAACCGCAACTGATGCAGGAGGAAACAGCGGAACAGGAGTAGTTACAATTGACACGACTGCACCAACAGCAGATACATTTACAAGTAACGATACTACCCCAACCTTAACAGGAACAGGAGAGGCAAATGAAACCTTAACAATTACTGTTGATGCAAATGGCGATGGTACGCCAGAGGTAACCTATACRGTAA
>NZ_MAKX01000030.1 GCF_001693415.1 Tenacibaculum soleae
AAACTGACAAAACTTTTTTTGAAGTTTTTTTTAGTTTATTTTCGCGATGTTTTTAATGAACTTCCGAGTTTTAAACGGACTGCAAAGATACTTTCTTTCTTTTGATTTAAACAAGTTATTTGCAACTTATTTTTAATCTTTTCTTGATGATATCTTAACAATGTTTTTAATGAACTTTTACTAATCTTAAACTTGCGTTTTTCCCTTAGCGGGTGCAAATATAGATCCCTTTTTTAACATGACAATGCTTTATTTTATGTTTTTTTTGACGCTTTTTACTTCGTGTTGTTTTTTTGATAGTTAGCTGTTTTTTATTTTATATAATCATCTTTAAATAGTTTTGCGCGAGGGATTGAACGACCTGTTTGAGCTCTTTTTGCTTGGTAAAACTAAAAAGCGAGAGGTGAAAGCCCGACAATTTTTSSSAAAAATTGTCGGGCTTTCACTCCTCGCTTTTTAGCTTTACCAAGCAAAAAGAGCTCAAACAGATCGTTCAATCCCTCGCGCAAAACTATTTAAAGATGATTATATAAAATAAAAAACAGCTAACTATCTAAAAAACAACACGAAGTAAAAAACGTCAAAAAAAACATAAAATAAAGCATTGTCATGTTAAAAAAGGGATCTATATTTGCACCCGCTAAGGGAAAAACGCAAGTTTAAGATTAGTGAAAGTTCATAAAACATTGTTAAGATATCATCAAGAAAAGATTAAAAATAAGTTGCTAATAACTTGTTTAAGATAAAAGAAAGAG
>NZ_MAKX01000031.1 GCF_001693415.1 Tenacibaculum soleae
TTTATGCGGTTGCAAGCAAGCGTTGGAAAATTGTGTTTAAAATTTAAAGTTTTTTTCAGCTTTAAATTTTAAACACAATATGAGCGATTTTGGCAAGAGGCAATTTGACATAATGTCTAATTATAGATACAAATGTATAGTTCGAATGTTTATTGAGAATCGTTTATTTTGAAAATGTTGAATCATTATACAGAATATGAAATTCTCACGAATACCTAAAACACCAATTATAATGACCCCAGTAATACAGATAATTGTAGAACGAGAACATTCTGGGATATTTTACATAATATTAATTATAGTACAAATATGTTATTATGAGTAAAACGGCGAATAGAACTTTTTCGGTTCTATTTTACATAGATGCAGATATAGCGCCTTTAGGTCTATATCGTCAGCATTTATGTAACAGCCGTTTTACGACCTAGTTTTCATTAATATTCGTAAGCTATAATTAATATTATGTTAAATAGATGTTTTTTAAATACTATCTAAATAAACTATAAAAAGAAAGTACATTTGTATGATGCAAAAAAAAGAAAAACAATCTAAATTAGAATTCATAGCTTTAATGGCATCATTAATGTCATTAGTCGCATTGTCAATTGACGCTTTATTACCAGCTATAAAGCAAATAGGAAATAGTATTAACATTCAACAAGACTCAACAGATAGTCAATTATTAATTACTATGATATTTTTAGGCTTGGGTTTTGGTCAATTAATTTCAGGTCCAATTTCT
>NZ_MAKX01000032.1 GCF_001693415.1 Tenacibaculum soleae
TATCAGAAATTGGACCTGAAATTAATTGACCTATCAGAAATTGGACCTGAAATTAATTGACCAAAACCCAAGCCTAAAAATATCATAGTAATTAATAATTGACTATCTGTTGAGTCTTGTTGAATGTTAATACTATTTCCTATTTGCTTTATAGCTGGTAATAAAGCGTCAATTGACAATGCGACTAATGACATTAATGATGCCATTAAAGCTATGAATTCTAATTTAGATTGTTTTTCTTTTTTTTGCATCATACAAATGTACTTTCTTTTTATAGTTTATTTAGATAGTATTTAAAAAACATCTATTTAACATAATATTAATTATAGTACAAATATGTTATTATGAGTAAAACGGCGAATAGAACTTTTTCGGTTCTATTTTACATAGATGCAGATATAGCGCCTTTAGGTCTATATCGTCAGCATTTATGTAACAGCCGTTTTACGACCTAGTTTTCATTAATATTCGTAAGCTATAATTAATATTATGTAAAATATCCCAGAATGTTCTCGTTCTACAATTATCTGTATTACTGGGGTCATTATAATTGGTGTTTTAGGTATTCGTGAGAATTTCATATTCTGTATAATGATTCAACATTTTCAAAATAAACGATTCTCAATAAACATTCGAACTATACATTTGTATCTATAATTAGACATTATGTCAAATTGCCTCTTGCCAAAATCGCTCATATTGTGTTTAAAATTTAAAGCTGAAAAAAACTTTAAATTTTAAA
>NZ_MAKX01000033.1 GCF_001693415.1 Tenacibaculum soleae
CGTTGGGCACTATTAGAACGAAATTAAGAAATGACAAACATAAACTCAAAACTTGAATCATTTGAAAACGGAAAGTTGATTGATATTGTTAAAAATTATAAGCAATATGGTTATGATAATGATTTGAGAAATATTGCAGTTGGAATTTTAGAAAAAAGAGGAATTAATAAAGAACAACTGGAATTAACTGGGAATTTTGAAAACCACTCTTACGAATCAGCAAAAGGAATACATAAATTATTTAGTTGGAACTCAAAAATTGCTTTTATACTTTACGGAATAGTATTGATTACGAATATTCTTGTTACTGTTTTCACACGAAACTCTGAATTATTAGCCTCAACAATTCTAATAATTAATTGGATTTCAATATTATTATACTTTGTATTCATAATTAAGTCGTTTATGAATCAAAATGAATTTTATAGAGAAATAGGAAAGAAAAATGATTCAAGTAGTATTTTAATATATGTTTTTTTAGGACTTCCTTTTTACATATTTACTTACTTCTATTTCAGAAATCAAATGAATGATGAATTGAAAATGGTAAAATAACAGTGCCCAACACTGTGTATAAAAAATTGCTTAAATTAGTACTTTACCAAAGGTCGTTGCGTTTTTGCAACTTTGGAATTTTCCAGTGGAAAATTCCTCGCGCACAAAACAGCAACTTTCCATAACACAAAAACGTTACCCA
>NZ_MAKX01000034.1 GCF_001693415.1 Tenacibaculum soleae
AACGTTACCCAACATTTGAAAAAACCGCTCGAAATAGAAATTATCAATTACGAAAAGCCGATTAAGGAATTAATTGGAAAGACAATTATTGACGTAAATTATTACGAAATTGATTACGGAGAACCTTTGTGGAATGAAACTGAATTTCACTCATTGGATTACGGAATTGAAATAATAACGTCGGACAAAAACGCTTATTATTTTATTTGGGGAAATGAATTTACTCAATATGATGTTAAGTTCAGAAAGGGAAATATTTCGACTGAATTTAGCAATAAAAATGGTGCTAAAAAACATAATGTAAAAGACAATCAAAACTGGTCGAAATTGTGCGGAAAAAAAATAATCGGAATTGAAAGTTTTTGGTCATGTTGGAGTTTAATTAATGACAAAAAACGGAAATATTATCCACAAGATGTGAGAATTGAATTTGAGAATGGAAAAGAAATATGGATTTCAGCATTTGAATTTAGAGATAATACAATGATGCCAATGCAAGACCATATAACAATATTTTTTGACAAAGAAACAGCCGAAAAATATAAAATCGGAATAAAAAACGTTGGGTAACACCGTATATAATTTATTGCTAGTTCTAGCCTACTTACGAAAATCCTCTCGGATTTTCTATTCGGTTTTTATTTATTAACTTAGTTGCTTAAACCACGCAACAAACCATATACAATCACGTTGTGC
>NZ_MAKX01000035.1 GCF_001693415.1 Tenacibaculum soleae
GGAACAGGAGTAGTWACCATTGACACRACKGCWCCAACAGCAGATACRTTTACAAGTARCGATACTACCCCAACCTTAACAGGAACAGGAGAGGCAAATGAAACCTTAACAATTACTGTTGATGCAAATGGCGATGGTACGCCAGAGGTAACCTATACAGTAACAACTGACGGAACAGGAAACTGGAGTATTGATCCAGATACAGCAACAGCCGATAGTGGAACATTCCCAACGTTATCAGATGATGATACAATTGATGTAACCGCAACTGATGCAGGAGGAAACAGCGGAACAGGAGTAGTTACAATTGACACGACTGCACCAACAGCAGATACRTTTACAAGTAACGATACTACCCCAACCTTAACAGGAACAGGAGAGGCAAATGAAACCTTAACAATTACTGTTGATGCAAATGGCGATGGTACGCCAGAGGTAACCTATACGGTAACAACTGACGGAACAGGAAACTGGAGTATTGATCCAGATACAGCAACAGCSGATAGTGGAACATTCCCAACGTTATCAGATGATGATACAATTGATGTAACCGCAACCGATGCAGGAGGAAACAGCGGAACAGGAGTAGTAACCATTGACACGACTGCACCAACAGCAGATACATTTACAAGTAACGATATTACACCAACCTTAACAGGAACAGGAGAGGCAAATGAAACCTTAACAATTACTGTTGATGCAAATGGCGATGGTACACCAGAGGTAACCTATACGGTAACAACTGACGGAACAGGAAACTGGAGTATTGATCCAGATACAGCAACAGCSGATAGTGGAACATTCCCAACGTTATCAGATGATGATACAATTGATGTAGTAGCAACCGATGCAGGAGGAAACAGCGGAACAGGAGTAGTAACCATTGATACGACTGCACCTGTAATAACAATCGAAATAGATGATATTACCGAAGATAATATATTAAGTGCAGCAGAAGCAGGAGGAACAGTTGCAGTAACAGGAAGGGTAACGGGAGATTTTAATGAAGGAGATACAGTAATATTAACAGTTAATGGAACAGATTATACAGGAACAGTTGATGTATTAGGAAACTATAGCATTAATATACCAGGATTAGAACTGGCATTAGATGGAGATATAACAGTAGATGGAAGTGTAACAACAACAAATGGGATAGGAAACATTGGAACAGCGACAGATGTACAAATTTATAGCTTAGAAGATACAGACGGAGACGGAATTGCAGATGTAAATGATTTAGATGACGATAATGACGGAATTCCAGATACATCAGAAGGAACAGGAGATACCGATGGTGATGGTGTACCTGATTATTTAGATTTGGATAGTGATAACGACGGAATATTAGACGTTAATGAAGGAGGTGATGGTACATTAGATACTAATAATGATGGGGTTATTGACGCAAATGATAACGGATTTACAGATGTTAATAACGATGGCCAAGCTGATGGATCAGAAAATGCAGGAAACGAAGAACCAGATACTGATGGTGATGGCGTACCAGATTATCAAGATTTAGACAGTGACAATGACGGAATCAATGATGTTATAGAAGATGGTAATGTTGATGCTAATAATGATGGAATTGCAGATGGAGCAGATGCAGATGGAGATGGAATCGTGGACAGTGTAGATGCAGACGATCTAGTATTTGGTGAAGGAAACGGAGGTGAGTCTGATAATACAGATAGTGATAGTGATGGTATTCCAGATTATCAAGATTTAGATAGCGATGATGATGGAGTTAATGATGTTGTAGAAGGAGGAAATGAGGATATTGATGGAAACGGTCAAATAGATGGTCCTGATAACGATGGTGATGGGATCTTAGATATTGTAGATCAAGACAACGGAGACTTTGGAGATACAGGAAACACAGACGTAAATGATTCAGATCCAACGGACCCTACTGATGGAGGAAATGGAACAGTAGGAGATAGTGGAACAGATTCAGACGGCGATGGTATTCCAGACAGTGAAGATGGATTAGACGGATTCGGAGATGCAATAGATTTAGATACTTGTGTTGAAGTTTATAATGAGTTTACACCTAATGGAGATAATATTAATGACTATTTAGTTATTGGATGTATTGAAAATTTCAAAAATAATACATTAGAGATATTTAATAGATGGGGTAATACAGTGTATAAAGTAAAAGGATATAATAATTCTGATAAAGTGTTTAGAGGTATTTCTAATGGGCGAGCAAATGTAAGCGTTGATGAAAAATTGCCAGTAGGAACTTATTTTTATATGTTAGATTTAGGAAATGGATCTAAAGTTAGAAAAGGATGGATTTATATTAATAGATAATTAATACTTTTACAAAAAAAGAAAATTGAAATAAAATTTTATATAAAATGAAATTATTTTTAAGCATAGTTTTGGTATGTACATTTGGTATATGTATGATTACAAATGTACACGCACAACAAGATCCTCAATATACACAGTATATGTATAACACAATGAGTGTCAACCCTGCTTATGCTGGTTCAAAAGGTTATGGTGTTATTACTGCAATTGGAAGAACGCAGTGGGTAGGTTTTGAAGGAGCACCAAATACACAAAACATAAGTTATGATACTCCTATAGGATATTCAGGTTTGGGTTTAGGAGTTAATTTAATGAACGATGAAATTGGACCATCAAAAGAAATATATTTAGATGCAAATCTTTCTTATACAATCGAAACAGGAGAAGAAGGTAATCTAGCTTTTGGTTTGCGTTTAGGAGGGCGTTTTCTAAATATTGATTGGAGTAAAGGAAAGGCAGACAAGGATGAACCTATTTTTGGAGAAAATGTAAATAAATTTTTACCAACAGTAGGTGCAGGAATTTATTATCATGAACCAGAATGGTATGTAGGGTTATCGGTTCCAAATATTCTTCGAATTGAACACTATGATGAAAACCTTGCAGATACACAAACAACAGCAGTTGAAAGAATGCATTTCTTTTTTATAGCAGGTTATGTTTATGATATTAATGAAGATATCAAATTTAAGCCAGCAGTATTAGTAAAAGCAGTTTCAGGAGCTCCATTATCATTAGATGTTTCGGCTAATTTCCTATTTAATGAAAAGTTCAGAGCTGGTTTAGCATGGAGATGGGATGATTCTATTAGTGCTCTTTTGGGTTTCCAAGCTAGTGATAGATTATTAATAGGTTATTCATATGATTTAACAACATCAAACTATAATGTAACAAATTCAGGAACTCATGAGATTATGTTACAATATGAATTATTAAGAAACACAAAATTTAGATCTCCTCGATTCTTTTAAAAATAACTAATATGAATTTAAAAAAAGGACTATTATTACTTGTATTAATAGTAACTTTAAAAAGTTTTGGGCAAAGTAAAAAGGTAGCAGATCGTTATTTTAATGAATTTTCTTATGTAGAATCAGCCAAATTATACAAAGCTTTAGTCGAAGAAAAAGGAGACACATCTAAGCATGTTTTAAGTCGTTTAGCAGATTCTTATTACAATAATGCAGAAACTGAAGAAGCTGAACTTTGGTATAAAAAACTTGTTTTAACATATAAAGATAAGTTAGAAGACAAACATTTATTTAAATATGCCCAAGTATTACGAAGCAATGGTAAATATAAAAAGTCAGATTCTATATTTTTATCCCTAGCATCGTCAGATAATAGTAATCGAAAAAAGGAGTTAAAAAAAGACGATTATTTATTAGATTATTCAAATAAAAAAGTTCGAATAGGTGTTAGAAATTTATCGATTAATACTGAGTTTTCTGATTTTGGTGGTTTCTTATTGAATGGAAAATCATACTACACATCTGCAGTACCTAAGGGAATTAAAAAAGAACGTATTTACAAATGGAATAACCAACCATTTTTAAATATTTATAGTGCCGATGAAAAAATTGAAACGCTTGAAGAAAATGAAAAAGATACAGTGTTAACATTGATTAATCGTCGATTAATTGATGTGCCTATCACATCTGAGTTTCATGAGTCAACTCCAGTTTTTACAAAAGACGGTAAAACAATTTATTTTACACGTAACAATGCAAGCGGTAAAAAAGTAAGAAAAGACAAGAAAAACACTTCTAATTTAAAAATATATACAGCAAGTTTTGTAAACGGTTATTGGGTAAATGTTAAAGAATTACCATTTAACAATGACGAGTATTCTGTAGGACATCCAGCCTTGAGTACTGATGAAAAAACATTATATTTTGTGTCTAACATGCCAGGAGGTTTTGGAGGCACAGATATTTATAAAACAGCTATTTTAGGAAATAATGAATTTGGGACTCCTGTAAACTTAGGAGAAACAATTAATACTTCAGACAAGGAAATGTTTCCTTTTATAGGAGAAGACAATACGTTATATTTTTCATCAAACGGACACTTAGGTTTGGGACTTTTAGATATTTTTCAATCTAAAATAAGTCAAGATTCTATATACGCTAAAGCAGTTAATTTAGGAGAACCATTTAATAGTAAAAGAGATGATTTTTCTTTTTACGTTAGTAAAGAAGGTAAAAAAGGTTTCTTTTCATCTAATAGAAAGGAAGGTAAAGGAGATGATGATATTTATAGTTTTTATTTATATACAGAACCTCCAATTTGTGCTGAGCCAATTGAAGGTATAGTTACCGAAACAATAAACAACAGCCCTGTTGATGGCGCATTAATTAAATTAGTTAATGATGGTGGTAAGGTTGTAAAAGAAGCATTATCTAACAATTTAGGTAAATATGTATTTGAAGACATCTTATGCGGTAATAATTATACAGTAATTGCAAGTAAATTAGATCATAAATCAAAAGGTAAAAAGACTGTTACTATAACTAAAGGTGAAAGCAGTAATGCGAATTTAGAATTAACACCATTAATTGTTGGAAATCAGATTGTGATTAACCCGATCTTTTTTGATTATGGGAAATCAGTCATTAGAGAAGACGCTCAATATGAACTAGAAAGTATTGTAATGGTAATGACAAATCATCCTGAAGTTACAATAAAGATTGAAGCACATACAGATAGCAGAGGGCCTAGAACATTTAATAGAAAATTGTCAGATAAAAGAGCAAAATCTACAAGAGACTATATTTTATCAAGAGGTATAGCTAAAGACAGAATTGTAAGTGCAATAGGTTATGGTGAAGATCAATTATTGAATAAATGTAATGATGCGAATAAAAATAAGTGTACAGAAGAAGAGCATCAGAAAAATAGACGCTCATATTTTTACATAGTTAAAGGTGCTGATAATATTAAAATAAGACAAGCGGAACAAAAAATTAGAGTAAAAAGAAGAATTACTAAAAAGAATAATTTTTTGCTTTTTTTAAAAAATAATTTTAAAAAATCAAAGGGTAAAACTAATGGTAAGTGTATTATAGGTAAGGAGAAAGATTGTCACACAGATAAAAAAGGGTTTAAGATAAACTATAAAAACTAATTTAAGTCCCCCTTAAATTTTTGTGTATTAATAATTAAAAGCTCCTTTTTTAGGAGCTTTTTCTATTTAAATTCATAAGAAATAAAAAAACTCCTAAAAAAGGAGTTTTTAAAATATGTTGTCGGAAAAAAAATTATATAAATAAATTATCTATTTTTTCTTTTTCTTCTAGAGCTAAAGCAGCATCTACCAAAATACGACCACTATGTTCATCAATTGTAATTTTTTTACGATTAGCAATCTCTAACTGTACCTGAGGAGGTATTGTAAAGAAAGAACCTCCAGCAGCTCCACGTTCAATAGCTACTACAGCCAAACCATTTCTTACTTTGGTACGAATACGGTTGTAAGCTTTTAATAAATGATCATCGATAGATTTTGCGTATTCTTCAGACTTCTCTTTTAGTAACTGTTCTTCTTTCTCAGTCTCTTTTAAAATAGCATCTAACTCATTTTTTTTATGCGTTAAATGATTTTCTTGCTGTTTTAATTTTTCTTTAGTAGCTTCAATAACTTCATTTTTCTGAGCTATTTTAACTTTAAATTCTTTAATTCTTTTTTCAGATAATTGAATTTCTAATTCTTGAAATTCAACTTCTTTTGTTAAAGAATCAAATTCACGATTATTACGAACATTTTTTTGTTGTTCCTCGTACTTTTCAATTAATGCTTTAGATTCAGTGATAGCTAATTTTTTATTACTGATATCAGTATCTAAACTAGTAGATTCTTCTTTTAATTTAGATAATCTTGTGTTTAACCCGGCAACTTCATCTTCTAAATCTTCAACTTCTAAAGGTAATTCACCACGAACATTTCTGATTTCGTCAATTCTAGAATCGATTAACTGTAAATCGTATAACGCTCTTAACTTTTCTTCTACCGTTACTTCTTTTTTTGCCATCTGTTATATATAGTGTATTGGATTTGTACTTTTTTCACTTAAAATAATCGCAAAAGTACTAAATTTTTCACTAAGATAATCAAACAAAAGGTTTTTTGTAAACTGTTCACTTTCATAATGCCCAACATCAGCTAATAATATCTTTTTTTCGGCACTAAAAAACTCATGATATTTAAAATCAGCGCTTATATAAGCATCCGCTTTAGCTTTAATCGCATTTTTAATTGCAAAACTTCCTGATCCTCCTAATACAGCAACTTTTTTAATTTTTTTATTGAGTAATTCAGAATGTCTAACACAATCAGTTTTAAATGTTTTTTTTACAAAAGATAAAAATTCTTTTTCATCCATAGTGTTTAAAAATTCGCCCATCATTCCCATTCCTATATTTTGATTAGAATTGTTAAGCGTTATAATTTCATAAGCAACTTCTTCATAAGAATGAAAATCAAACAAAGTTTTTAATATTTTGCCTTCTAAATAACTATCAAAAGTTACAGAAATAGAAGTTTCTTCAGTAAAAGTTATTTCACCTTTTTGACCTATTGTTGGGTTCGAATTTTCATTGCCTCTATAGCTTCCTTTTCCATTAATATTAAAAGAGCAGTTATCATAATTACCAATGGTACCCGCTCCGGCTTCAAATAGTTTTTTTCGTAAATTTTCAGCTTCAGCAATCGGAACATACGTGGTAAGTTTTTTTATAATTCCTTTTTTAGGAATTAATGTTTTACAGTTTTGTAAGCCTAAAACTTCACACATTTTAGCAGAAACACCATTGTTTACGTTATCTAAAGCTGTATGTGTAGCGTAAATAGCAATATTGTTTTGTATTGCTTTTAAAACAACACGCTCTACATAATTATTACCGTTTATTTTTTTCAACCCACTAAAAACAATTGGGTGGAAGCTTACTATTAGATTACAGTTTTGTGCGATGGCTTCATCAACTGTTTCTTCTAAAGTGTCAAGCGTAACTAAAACTCCAGTTACTTTTGTGTTATAATCGCCTATTAATAAACCTACATTGTCAAAATCTTCAGCGTACGCAAGCGGAGCTAATTCTTCAATATAGTTAGTAACGTCTTTTATTTGCATAATTTAAAATATCTTGAATCAAAGTTAAGATTTTTATTACTTTTGATATAATGAAGTTACTTCGATTTTTATTATTTCCGTTTGCCGTTTTATACAACGTGATTACAACGATTCGTAATTGGTTTTTTGATATTGGTATTTTTAAGTCAACATCTTTTGATATACCTGTTATTGTAGTTGGGAATTTAAGCGTGGGCGGAACAGGAAAATCGCCTCAAATTGAATATTTGATAAGGTTGTTAAAGGATACCCATAAGGTAGCTGTTTTAAGTAGAGGTTATAAACGAAAAACAAAAGGTTTTCAAATAGTTAATACTTCGCACAAAGCGATTGATGTTGGTGATGAGCCTTTGCAGTTTTTTAAAAAATTTGGAAAAGAAGTAACCATTGCTGTTGATGCTGATAGAACAAACGGAATTCAACAATTATTAAACTTTAAAACTTCACCTGAAGTAGTTTTGTTAGATGATGCTTACCAACACAGAAAAGTAAAAGGAAGTACGTATATTTTGTTAACTAAATTTACAGATTTATATGTAAATGATTTTATGTTACCTACTGGAAATTTGAGAGAAAGTAGGAGCGGAGCAAAAAGAGCATCAGTAATTATTGTAACTAAATGTCCGCATGATTTAGATCAAAAGACTAAGGATACTATCATTAAAAAGATTGCACCTGAAAAAGAACAGCAAGTGTTTTTTACAACAATATCTTATGATGAAAATATCAAAGGAAGTGCAGCTCTGTTAACAATATCAGATTTAAAAGAAAAAGAAGTGTTGTTGGTAACTGGAATCGCAAACCCGGATTCGTTATTGAGTTTTTTATCAGAAGAAAATATAAAATACAAGCATTTAGCGTATCCTGATCATTATAATTTCACGGATAATGATATTATAAAGATTAAAAATGAAAGCAAAACCATTTCTTCTGAAACCGTAATTTTAACAACAGAAAAGGATTATATGCGTTTAAACGGAAAGATTGATAATTTGTGTTATATAACGATTAAAAGTACTTTTTTGTCAGATGAAGAAAAGTTTAATCAGTTTGTATTGAGTCACGTTAAAAAAAATATTAAATAACGCGTTCATTAGCTTTATAAGCACCACGTCGGTGTAAAATCCATTGTGCTTCATCTAAAGGATTCACTCCTTTAAAATCTTTTGTTTTACCCTCTCCTTCTGGGCAAACAGCATATTTATCAAACACCATTCTTAAACGAAGTCTTCCGCTACAAATAGTATTTAATTTAAAGCTTAAATCTAAAGATGTTGCTACGGGTATAGTTCCAGACAGAATTACTAAATCTTGATCAAAAGTAGGAGAACCTATAATAGCTCTTCTATTTGTAAGTTCTGAAATTAATTTACCTAATAACTCTTCATTAGTCTTTATTTCAAAGCGTAATAAAGGTTCTAATAAATGTGTACCTCCGTTTTGTAAACCTTTCATGATGCCCATCGGTGTTGCTAAATTAAAATCTCCAGGTCTAGAATGTACATTATGATCTTCTCCTTTAATTAACGTAATTTTTACATCGGTAACTTCCCAACCTAAAAGTCCTTGTTCAAGAGCTTTTGGAATTGTTTTTGCTATTTCGTTTTGATATTTATTATGAACGTCATTTTTCGAAACAATGGATTGATAGGTAACTCCAGAATTTAAAGGCGCAGGTTCAATTAAAAAAGTCATAATTGCCCAGCATGGTTTCGGCATCCAATAACGAATATAACCCTCGGAAGCTTTAGTAATGGTTTCTTTATAAACTATTTGAGGATCTGTAAAATTTACAGCAATATTAAAACGTTCTTGTAATAAATGAGTAAGTACTTCTATTTGCATATCTCCCATTAATAAAAGAATCAATTCTTTTTCGGGTTTGTGCCATTTAAATTGTAAACTCGGATCTTCCTTATCTATAAGTTGTAATGCCTGAGCAAGCGCATTATAATCTTTATCGTTGATAGCGATTACTTGTACGCTTAAAACGGGAATGTTTAATTCTGGCAAGGTTGGTGTTTCAGAAGGATTACCAAGAATGTCTCCCGCTTTTGTTCCTAAAACTCCAGTAATTATTCCGATATCTCCTACTGTAATATTGGTATCTAAATGTTTTGTTTGATGGAATGTTTTTGTCTGATTAATTTTAGTTTCTAATCCTTGTGTATGATTATCAATAACCGATTTAGCAGATAATTCACCCGAAAAAACTTTTACATATGCCATAGCACCATGTACTTTATGATGTTCTAATTTATATACATACGCAGCAACTTCTTCAGAAACATTTCTTTTTTTAGGTTTGATAAAATCAACAATTCCGTTTAATAAAATTTCAACACCAATGTTGTTTTTCGCAATTCCAGTAAAAACAGGAACGATCCTATTGTTTGAAGTACTTTTTGCAATTATATTTAAATAGACTTCATCAGAAAAATGAATTCCGTTTAAATATTGAGTAAGTAGCTTTTGATCAGTTTCTATGAGCTCTTCAGTAATAGTTTCTTTTTGCTCTTTACTAATTTTATTATTGTTAAAAACTTCGGATATATAGGCAGAAGTTAAACCTTCGTCATGACTTGTAGAAATAGCTACCGTTTTATATTGTAGCTCTTTTTTTATTTGCCTTAAAACAGCTTCTGTATCTGCACCTAATCTGTCTATTTTATTGATAAAAATTAGCGTAGGTATTTTTAAATCATGCAAGGCATCTACTATTGTTAAGGTATGTGCTTGCACGCCCTCAACAGCCGAAATTACTAAAATAACAGCATCCACAACACAAAGAGTTCTAGCAACCTCACTAGAAAAATCTACGTGACCAGGAGTGTCAATTAAGTTAATTTTAGTGTTTTTCCAATTAAAAGAAGTAGTAGCGGCTTTAATCGAAATTCCGCGTTCTTTTTCTAATGCTAAATTATCGGTAACCGCAGATCCTTTATCTACACTACCTATTTTTCTGATAGCACCAGTATGATATAATAAATGCTCTGTTAATGTCGTTTTTCCGGCATCTACATGTGCCAGAATACCAATATTAAGAATGTTAGAATGCTTCATTAATTAGTATGATGCTTGTTGTAGAATTAAAATTTTTTAGTAGCTGCTGCGCTTATTTGTTTGATATCTTGCTCATCTTTTCGTGGACAAATTAAAAGCACTCCATCTTTTTCAACCACAATAAAATCATTTAAACCTTGAATAATTACCTTTTTACCACTTTCGGTACGAATCATATTTCCGCTTGCGTCCCTAAAAATGGTTTCAGCACCTACAATAGCATTTTTTTGATCGTCTTTATCTAATTTATTATACAAAGATCCCCAAGTACCAAGATCATTCCAACCAAAATCTACAGGTAAAATGTGTACGTTGTTTGAGCGCTCCATAATTCCGTAATCAATAGAAATATCTTCACATTTTTCGTAATTGTTTTTAATAAAATCAGCTTCTAAATCAGTATTGTAAATAGCATTTGTACCTTCTAAAACCGTTAACATGCTTGGTAAGTGTTTTTTAAAAGCATCTAAAATACTTTTGGTAGACCAAATGAAAATTCCTGCGTTCCATAAATAATCACCACTAGCTATAAACTCTTTAGCAGTTGCTAGGTTTGGTTTTTCAGTGAATTTTTTTACCTTTTTTATATCCGAAGAACTTTCTTGAAACTGAATATACCCATAACCAGTGTTTGGTGCATCTGGTTGAATACCTAGCGTCATTAAAGTGTTGTTTTTTGCAGATGCTTCAAACGAAGTTTTTATGTTATTTAAAAATTCAGTTTCATCTTCAATCCAATGATCAGAAGGTGCCACTAACATCACTGCGTCTTTATTTTGAGCATTAATTTTTAAAGCAGCATATAAAATACACGGAGCTGTATTGCGCATTGCCGGCTCTAATAAAAGTTGCTTTTTAGTGGTTTTTGGTAATTGCTCTAAAACCAAATTTTCATAACGTTCGTTTGTAGCGATTAAAATATTTTCAGCCGGAATTAAAGCATTAATTCGGTTAAAAGTACGCTGAATTAATGATTCACCAGTTCCTAACATATCATGAAACTGTTTTGGGTATTCTTCTGTGCTTACTGGCCAAAAACGTGAGCCAACACCACCAGCCATAATTACTGCGTAATAATTTTTATTCATAAAAAAATATTATCATTCCTGAAAAAACAGGTGTTTTGTTTATGTGTTTGAAGCTACTAATATCACTTCTGCATTTTGATTAAAAAGATATATTCTTTTGTTCGTTAAATTTAAACATTCATAACGAGTTCTGCGTTTGTTTCCTCTTTTATATAACGTTTCTTTAAACTGAAAAATACTATCAACAGGGATTTGAAAGATAAAACTCTTTCCGTTTTCAGCTTCGCCACCACGTAGCGCTAATGATAAATTAACATCAGTATCGGTACTTGCTTTCGGGTTTTTAAGATAGTTAGCTAAATAAGGTAATATTTTCTTCGGATAAATATCTGGTTGTAAAAACGGCAACATTAAATGCTGAAAAACTGTTTTCCAATGTTTGCCATGAGGTTGGACTCGCCCAAACCTTTTATGCGTAACATGATGTGCAATTTCATGAATTAAAGTTAATAAAAACTGAAATTCGTTCAAGTTATTATTAACCGTAATTTGTGTTTGCCCGTTCGGAAAAGTTCGAAAATCACCATGTTTTGTTTGTCGCTGATTTACAATTTTAAGGTTGATTTTATGCTCGTTAATTAAATACTCAACTAACGGAATTGCTTTTTCAGGAATATATTTTATAAGTGTTTGGTACAAATGATATTAATTCGAATGATTTTTATTCTAGAATATAACAGAGAAATAAAGTTTCTCGAAGAGATATTTCGTTTTTATGGTGTTGAACTAGATACTTCTAGTACTTTTCCGTTGTAAAATTTATTTCCTGTTAAGGCGAAATCAAAAATATAACTTGCCATTTCTTTTGCTGATAATGGAGCAATGTAACCAGGAAAAGCTTCTTCTAACATTTCAGTTTGTACAGCACCTAAAGCCAATATATTAAAAGCAATTTGTTGCTCTTTGTATTCTTCTGCTAATAATTCTGACAAAGTAATTACTGCTCCTTTTGCAGAGCTATAAGCAGCTAAACCAGGAAATTTCATACTTCCTTGTACTCCGCCCATAGAGCTAACTGTAACTACATGACTTCCTTTTTTGAAAAACGGAATTAATAGCTTTGTTAACTCGGCAACAGCAAATACATTTACTTTATAAACTTCCTCGAAATCAGCCGTAGTTAAATCTGTAAAAGGCTTATTTACTAGTTTTCCTGCGTTGTTAATTAAAACATCAACAGTTTTCCATTCTTTTTTAATGAATAAGGTTACTTTGTTTAAATCGTCATTATTAGATAAATCGACAGCTATCGTTGTAATGTTTTTATGATTTATTTTTTCTAGTGGTTTTGTGTTTCTTGATAAAGCCAATACTTTATGTCCTTCGTTAGCAAACTGTTGTGCTAATTCAAAACCAATACCTCTACTGGTTCCTGTAATTACAATATGTTTCATTTTTATAATGATAATTAGAAAGAGCAAGCTAGTTAATTTTTCATACATTTATGTATCTAATAAAACTTTTAATATGAAAAAAAATAGCTTTTTACTTTTGTTTTTATTGATGTCAGTATATTCATTTAGTCAAAAAACGTATGTTTTATGCGGAAAATTAATAGATGTCGCATCAGGTGAAATTCAAATTAAAAAAACAATTGTTGTTAAGGATAATAAAATTATACATGTTAAGAGTGGTTATATAATGCCTAGAGATAAAACTTCTAAAACAATAGATTTAAGAGATAAAGTGGTTATGCCAGGCTTGATTGATATGCATGTGCATATTGAAATGGAATTTGATGCTAAAACTCGTTTGAATAAATACACTTTAAATGAAGCTGATGTAGCTTATAATTCTGTTGGTTTTGCAAAATCAACTTTGTTAAACGGATTTACAACAGTAAGAGATTTAGGAGGAACGGGTGTAAATATTTCAATAAAAAAAGCAATCGAAGCAGGGAAAATTCCAGGGCCAAGAGTTTTTACAGCAGGTAAATCATTGGCAACTACTGGTGGTCATGCAGATCCTACAAACGGAAGTAGTCGACTTTTAACTGGTAATCCGGGGCCAAAAGAGGGAGTTGTAAATTCGGTGGAGGATGCTAAAAAAGCCGTACGGCAGCGTTATAAAAATGGAGCAGATTGTATTAAAATTACCGCAACAGGTGGCGTTTTAAGTGTGGCTAAATCAGGTGATAATCCTCAGTTTACTGTTGAGGAAATAAAAGCGATTTGTGATATGGCTAAAGATTACGGAATGCATGTGGCGGCACACGCACATGGTGATGAAGGAATGCAACGTGCAATAATTGGCGGTGTTAAAACGATTGAACACGGAACTTATATGAGTGATGAAACCATGGAGTTGATGAAAAAGTACAACGTTTTTTTAGTGCCAACAATTACAGCAGGAAAAGAGGTAGAAGAGAAAGCTAAAATTAAAGGATTTTATCCTGATATTGTGGTTCCGAAAGCATTAGCTGTTGGGCCAAAAATTCAAGGAACTTTTGCAAAAGCATATAAACAAGGCGTTGGTATTGCATTTGGTACAGATGCAGGTGTTTTTAAACATGGTAACAATGGTAAAGAATTTGGTTACATGGTTGAAGCGGGTATGCCAGCGATAGAAACCATTCAGGCAGCAACTATTACGAATGCTAAAATCTTAAAAATGGAGAATGAAATAGGGCAGGTAAAAAAAGGTTTTTTTGCTGATATTATAGCTGTAAATGAAGATCCAACTAAAAATATTAAAACAATGGAAAACGTTGTTTTTGTAATGAAAAACGGTGTGGTTTATAAAAAGTAAAGTATATGAAGTTACTGAAGATAGCTATTTCAGAGGTAGTAAACGAAGGAAAGAAGTTTGTTTTAGATGAAAACAATTTGATAAGTTATGATGAGTTTTTATTGTTGAAAAGTACTTTATTTAAAGATAGAGGAGTAGTGTATTTTATTTTTGTTGAAAAAGAACTTAAATACATAGGGAAATCTAAAGGAAAGAACTTTAAACAACGAATGAGGAATCATTTTATAACTAAAAATAAGAAAACAGCATCTAAGTTAGATAAAATAAGAAAAGAAATCAATGCAGGTAAGAAGGTTAACTTATCATTTTTACTCACAGAAAAAGAGTCGTTTAGATCAGTTATTGAAGATGAGTTGATTTTATGGTTTAAAGATAAATATGAACTTTGGAATCAACAAAAAGGATAAGTTATTTAGTTGTTAAAAAATAATAATTTTTAAAACGTTATGTGTTGGTAAGCACCAATATCAGGATTTGTAGTTCTGTTAACTCCTAAAATATCTTCATAAATAGTAGAACTTTTAGCTTTATTAATAGCATCAGAATTTTTACCAATTATAAAATGATTTAAAGAAGTGTTTTTAAAGTGATAATTACCATTTAAAATATTGTTTTGATAATGTGTAGTATTATCAAAGTTTAACTCATTATTATTAGTAAAAGAATTATTAAAATCATTAAATTGAATCATTGAACTCTCAACATTATAGTTAAAAGTAGTTCCGTTTATTTTGTCTACAATTAATTCAATATTATTTCCTCCTGTAATAATGCAATTGGTAAAATTTGCAGCAATCAAATCGTTAGTTAGTACTTTTTCTTCATTATTACTATCAATAAAAGTTGTGTGATTGTTCACTAAAACACTTGGTAATTGCCTAAAACTATTGCCCCAGTAATTAGCAAAGGTTGCATGTGTAAAGTTATAAATACCACCATAAGTACAGGCTAAAGAAGATTGTCCTGCGTTACCAATAACCAAATTTTCTCCTAAGATGTTAGTATTTCTTCCTAAAATACCGTAGTTTGAGTTGTTGTAAATTTCAGTGTTTTTTATGGTAAGTGTGGGGGGTGTATTTGTACTTAGGCTATCGACTAAAATACCGATAACTCCGTTTTTAATTACGGCATGATTAATTTCATTTCCTTTACTACCAGCCCGCATCCAAATACCACCCCATTGACCAGGAACATTACTAAAACGATGTTCTAATCTATCTCCTTCAAAAACTACTTTTTTGTTAAGTGTTCCGTTAACTTCTAAGCTACCTTTTTTGTCAACAATTAATCCTGAATTTTTATGAAAGTGAATTTTAGCACCTGCATTAATAGTTAATTTTTTATCCGAAGAAATAGCAGCATAACCATAAATAACATAAGGTTTTTCATCTGTAAAAGTAAGTTCGGTATCTGTTAAAAAACGTCCTTGAATTTCGGTGTCTTTTCCATCAATAGTCAAGGTTTCAATTACTGAACCCGTTTTTGAAGGAAAAATAAAATGCGCATCTTGTACTAGAGTAACTAAATTTACATTTTGTTGCTTGTTTCCGTTATCAAATAATAATTTATCGGTATATAGTGGATTTGGAGTAGTGTTAAAATCAATAGTGGTTTCAATAAAAATATAGATACTATCGTTTGCTAAAATATCAATATTATAAAATTCTTTTCCTGCTATTCCATCAACATTTATGCGGTAGTTGGAAGTTATTCCATTGGCCAATTTAATTTCTGGAATTGATATTGCTTTGTTACTTCGATTATATACTTTTAAATTATAAGTAGCAGATCCAATATTTGAAAAAATGGTATCTAAAAAAACGGTGTCTTTAGAAAATTCTAGCTTTCCGAAGTTAGACACCGTTTTAAAATCTTTTCTACATGAAGCTATTGTTATTAAAATTACAATTATAATAAATTGAAAGAGATGCTTCATAGGTAGTTATTTTTTAATTTTACTTGAAGAATATATTATTTTTTTATCAACTCAATTTCAAATAATTTTCCCCAATGTTTTCCAGTAACAAATAAGCGATTGTTTTCTTTATCGTAAGCAATACCGTTTAAAACATCATCACTTCTTTCTAACTCTTGTTCTTCAGCAACAATATCTCTTAAACCATTTAAATTAGCAACACCTTCAACAACACCAGTATTTGGATTGATAATTAAAATTGAATTTTGCTGCCATTTATTAGCGTAAATTTTTCCGTTAATTAATTCAATTTCATTTAAATTATCAACAGCATATTTATTGGTGTAAACCTGAATATTTCTTTCCTCTTTCTGATTTAGGGCATTTAAAAACCAAATTTTATTAGTTCCGTCAGATTTTATTAATTCACTGTCGTTATGTGTTAAACCCCAACCTTCGTTACTATGGTTGTAATTAAATTCATTAATTTGTTTAAAAGTTTCCAAATCATATATAAAACCTTTACGAGCTTGCCATGTTAACCAATAAATTTTATTGTCAAAAATGGTCATTCCTTCACCAAAATATTTTTTATCTAAATCAATCTTTTGTAAAATTTCACCAGTTTTTATAGCAACTTTTCTTAAGGTTGATTGCCCTCTACGTCCTGTAGTTTCATATAAAAAACCATCATTAAACTCTAACCCCTGAGTATAGGCATCTTTATCGTGTGGGAAAGTGTTGATAATTTTATAAGTGTAAACAGCAGGAGCGTTTTTTGCTAAAATTTCAATAGAATTGTTAATTTTTTTAGATTTATTAGGATAAAAAGCCAAGGCAGTAACCAAGTGTTTTCCTACACCAAAATCAGTAGTGTTTATAGCAATACTTGTTTCGTTTTTGTTTACACGTTTTTTATTAACGAATAAATGTACCGAATCGATTTTATTTCCTTTAAGTTGTTCAAACTTTATAGCTGCTTTTTGTCCTAAAGTTGTTTTTTTAGAGGTGTTTAACTTAAATTTGTAGCCAGTTTCACTACAAGATGTAATAAATGTTGCTGTTAAAGCTAAAGCTAAGTATGTATAAATACGCATATTTTATAGTTTGATTTCTAATTTATTCGTTTGTACTACAAATTAAAACAATTTATTTGTTTGAAAATTAAAAAATATGGTTAAATTTGCATCCTCAAACAACTAAAAAAATATTTTTAGTGTAAAACCTTACCATTTTTACATGTTTGATAAAAAATTAAAACAATATTTAAAAGTCATTTAAGATGCGTAAAGGAATACATCCAGAAAATTATAGAATGGTAGCTTTTAAAGATATGTCTAACGGAGATGTATTTTTAACACGTTCAACTGCTAATACTAAAGAAACTTTAGACGTAGAAGGAACTGAGTATCCATTAATAAAATTAGAAATTTCAAGAACTTCTCACCCTTTCTATACAGGTAAGTCTAAATTAGTAGATACTGCAGGTCGTATTGATAAGTTCAAAAATAAATATGCGAAATTTAAAAAATAATTTCAAGTATCTAAAATATTTAAAAGCTCTAACATTTGTTAGAGCTTTTTTTATGGTATAAAACTTGTATTTTTGCCTATCAAAATTATAAAAATGAGAGATACAATCTTAGCAATTATTGTTGTCATAAATATACTATGTGGTATATTGGTTTACTTTATGCCAGATATGGGAAACTATATTTTATTAACCATTGCTACTGGAGTAACAATACTGGCTTTGTACGATGCTTTTATTCAAAAAAAACATTCATTGATGCGTGCTTTTCCTGTTGTAGCAAGGTTGCGTTGGGTATTTGAAGAAGAGCGCGAAAAAATTCAACAATATTTTATTGAAGATGATTTAAACGGAACCCCAATTAATAGAGAAAAAAGGAGTCTTGTTTATCAACGATCAAAAAAAGAAATAGAAACTGTACCTTTTGGTACACAACATAATGTGTATGAAAAAGGATATGAGTTTGTAAAACATTCATTATTTCCTAAAGATCACCATCATATTAAAGGCGAAAGGGTTATTATTGGTTCTGATAAGTGTACTCAAAAGTATGATGCTTCTATTGTAAATATATCAGCTATGTCTTTTGGATCCTTAAGTAAAAATGCGATTAAGGCGTTAAATCAAGGTGCAAAAATGGCAAATTTTGCTCATAATACTGGTGAAGGAGGAATTTCACCTTATCATTTACAAGGTGGAGATTTAATTTTTCAAGTAGGAACAGGTTATTTTGGAGCAGGAAAAAGTGTAGTAGGTAAACGTGTTTTTGATGCGGCTATTTTTAAAGAAAATGCAATTCGCCCTGAAGTAAAAATGATAGAAATTAAATTTTCACAAGGTGCAAAACCTGGGCATGGTGGTATTTTACCAGCCAAGAAAAATACCGAAGAAATTGCAAAAATCCGTTCAATAAAACCCTTTACTAGAGTCGATTCTCCACCAAATCATTCCGCTTTTACAAATTTTGAAGAAATGATTGCTTTTATTCAACAAGTAAGAGAGTTATCTGAAGGAAAGCCAGTGGGAATAAAATTTTGTGTAGGAGATAATGAAGAAATTGAAATGATGATAAAAGCATTTGCTGAGGCAAATAATTATCCTGATTTTATAGCGGTTGATGGAGGAGAAGGAGGTACCGGATCTGCTCCAATAGAGTTTTCAAATTATGTAGGTACGCCATTGTTAGAAGGTTTAGCTTTTGTAAATAAAACATTACAAAAATATCAGCTAAAAGATCAAATAAAAATTATTGCAAGCGGTAAAGCTATTGATGCTTTTGATATTGTTAAATATAAGGCATTAGGAGCCGATGTTATTGGTATGGCTCGTAGTTTTATGCTAAGTTTAGGTTGCATTCAAGCACGTGAATGTAATTTAGATACTTGTCCGGTTGGAGTTGCAACTCAAGACGAGGATTTGGTTGAGGCTTTAGTAGTTGGTGATAAAAATATTCGTGTTAAAAATTATCATGATAAAACCATTGCAGCGGTAAAAGAAGTAGTTGCCGCAATGGGAAAAGAATCTATTTTAGATGTGAAAGCAAAGCATGTTTTTAGAAGAAATAAAGCAGGAGATATCATTTCTTTGGATAAAATTTATAATTAAAAAATAAAATTATTGGAAACAACAATACAATTCAATTCTAAAGAATATCAATTAGAACGTTACCCAAAAACAGAAGATGAATCTTTACGTGCATGGAGTAGTGCTGAATTACTGGTGTTGGAATATATTTCAGATAAGAAAGACGATTATGTTCATTTGTTTAACGATCGATTTGGAGTATGGAATACTTTATTAAATAACAAAAAACTAACAACGGTTTGTACTTATGCTAGTCAGGAAAAAGCAATTATTCAAAATTTAAATTTAAATAATTTACCCGCGAATAATGATTTTAAAACGCCTTTAGATATTTTAAGTAGTATTGAATTAGCATTATTAAAAATTCCGAAATCGGTCGAATTATTTGAATTGTTTTTACAACAAATTCACAAAGCTTCCAGCAATGAGACCGAAGTTGTTTGCGGGTTTATGACCAAGTATTTTTCAATATCATTTTTAAAAATAGCAGAAGTGTATTTCGATGAAGTTGTTCAGACAAAAGCATGGAAAAAAGCGCGCTTGTTAGTTTTAAAGAAGCCTAAAAAAATAACCAAGTATAAAGAGTTGATAAATGAAGTTGAATGGAAAGATGAATTTTTGCAGCAGTATTACGGTGTTTTTTCATCAGGTAAAATTGATATTGGAACTCAGTTTTTATTAGAGAATTTAAAAGTAAGGTCTGATGAGTTAAATGTGCTTGATGTTGCTTCAGGAAATGGAATAATAGCTTATGAAATAATAAAGAAACAACCAAAAGCTATTTTAACGTTGGTTGATGATTTTAATTTAGCAATAAGATCTTCTCAGTTAAATTTAAAAAGTGAAGGAACACAGTTTGTTTGTGCTGATAACTTAGATAATTTACAAGACAAAAATTATGACTTGGTGGTGTCAAACCCTCCTTTTCATTTTGAGCATGAAAATAATATAGAAGTTGCATTAACACTTTTTAAAGGTGTAGAAAGTTGCTTGAAACTTGACGGGCGTTTTGTGTTGGTAGCAAACAAACATTTAAACTATAAAACACACTTAGAAAAACTTTTTAAAAATGTTTTTGTTGTAGCTGAAAATAAAAAATTTGTAGTTTATGAGTGTATTAAATAAGTTAGTAATTTGAATAGAATACAAACAAAGGTCTTGGTAATTTTACCAAGACCTTTGTTTGTATTAGGGTGGTGATTTAGTTTTTTTTTATCTCTAAACATTAGGATAATTATTTTTTAGTTTTTCTGAATAAAAGTTATTAACAATTTATTTTAAAAGTTATTAACACTTGTTAGTAAAATTTGTATATTTGCAGTTAATAAACGTATATTGAATTAATCCCTAAATTCCCCCATTCATATGTTTTCAGAAAAAAAAACACCTATAGGTGAAAAAAAAAGTAAACTTTTAGAGTTTCCTAAAATAAATGTGTTAGAACACAAGATTGAACAGGTAAATGAGTTTATAAGACAGCGAAAAGTCTTTTTTTTAAGAAATTTAAATAAAGATAAGTTTGAAATTTTTTTTACAGATCATACAGGTTTAAAAAGAATAGAAGCTTCAGTTTGGACAGTTTCAGAAAAAGCTATTATTCTTAAAAATACAACAGTAGTTCCGTTTAGTGATATTGTTGCAGTAGCATAAAAAGTAAAAAACCACTCTTTATTAAAGAGTGGTTTTTTTATGAAATTAAAACGTGTTAGTTTTAGTCTATGTAATCTTCAATAGGATTACAAGAACAGATTAAGTTTCTGTCACCAAAAGCATCATCTACTCTACGTACCGAAGGCCAAAATTTATTGTCAGCAATATAATCTAAAGGAAAAGCAGCTTGCTTACGTGTGTAAGGTAAAGTCCACTCATCAGCAGTTAACATCTCTTGCGTATGTGGTGCGTTTTTTAATGTGTTGTTACTGTTATCTTTTGTAGCATCTGCTATTTCTTTCCTAATAGAAATCATAGCATCACAAAAACGATCTAACTCGGCAATACTTTCAGATTCAGTTGGTTCAACCATGATAGTTCCGGCAACTGGAAAAGAAACCGTTGGCGCATGAAAACCATAATCCATCAAACGTTTTGCAATATCAACAACTTCAATTCCGTTTTGTTTAAAAGAACGACAATCTAATATCATTTCATGCGCAGCACGATTCATTTCACCAGAATATAATGTGTCGTAATGACCATTTAAACGCTCTTTAATATAGTTAGCGTTTAAAATAGCTAACTTAGTAGAGTCTGTTAATCCGTTAGCACCTAGCATTGTTATGTATCCGTAAGAAATTAAGCAGGCTAACGCTGATCCCCAAGGAGCAGCAGAAATAGCAGTAATTGCATTTTCTCCGCCAGTAGTGACTAAAGGATTTGTAGGTAAAAATGGTACTAATTGCGGTGCAACACAAATTGGACCAACACCAGGGCCACCTCCACCGTGCGGAATAGCAAAAGTTTTGTGTAGGTTTAAGTGACAAACATCAGCGCCAATGGTAGCTGGATTTGTTAACCCTACTTGAGCATTCATATTAGCTCCATCCATATAAACTTGACCGCCATTATCATGAATAATTTGCGTAATTTCCATAATAGCTTTTTCATACACACCATGTGTTGATGGGTAGGTAACCATTAAGGCAGCTAAATTATCTTTATGTTTTTCTGCTTTTGCACGTAAGTCTTCTACATCAATATTTCCTCTTTCATCTGTTTTGGTAACCACTACTTTCATACCAGCCATTACTGCTGACGCAGGATTGGTACCGTGGGCAGATGCAGGAATTAAACAAATGTTTCTATTAGCATCATCGTTAGATTCGTGATAAGCTCTAATTACCATTAATCCTGCAAATTCTCCTTGTGCACCAGAGTTTGGTTGTAAAGAGGTACCTGCAAAACCAGTAACAACATTTAATTGATGTTCAAGATTTTTTAAAACTGTTTGGTATCCTTCTGCTTGATTTAACGGAACAAATGGGTGAATATTACCCCATTGTGGATTACTTAAAGGTAGCATTTCAGAAGCAGCATTTAGCTTCATGGTACAAGATCCTAAAGAAATCATTGAATGATTTAAAGCTAAATCTTTACGTTCTAACTTTTTAATATAACGCATCATTTCAGTTTCTGACTGATACGTGTTAAATACTTCGTTATCTAAAAATGAAGTGTTTCTTTTAATATCAAAAGGAATCACATCCGAAGAAGTAAATTCAGTAATTGTAATATCTTGAATGTTAAAAGCTTGCTCAAAACAGTCAACAATAGCGTTAATTTCTTTTAAACTAACAGTTTCATTTACAGAAATCGAAATATGGTTATTGTCAATATAATTAAAGTTGATTCCGTTTGCCTCGGCAACAGGACGTAATTTATTTGCTTCAACTTCAATTAAAATAGTGTCGAAATAAGCGTTGTTTTTTTGCTTAAAGCCTAAGCTTTCTAAAGCGGTTGCTAAAGTGTTTGTGCTAGCATGAACTTTGTCAGCAATATATTGTAACCCGTCTTTTCCGTGATAAACAGCGTACATACCAGCCATAACTGCTAATAAAACTTGAGCAGTACAAATGTTTGAAGTTGCTTTTTCGCGTTTAATATGTTGTTCACGTGTTTGTAATGCCATACGTAACGCACGACCACCATCTACATCTTTAGTAACGCCAATTACACGACCAGGAAGGCTACGCTTGTATGCTTCTTTCGTTGCAAAATAACCAGCATGAGGTCCTCCATAACCTAACGGAATACCAAAACGTTGGGTTGTTCCTACAACAACATCGGCACCAAACTCACCAGGGGCTTTTAATTTTACTAAAGATAAAATATCAGCAGCTACAGCTACTTTTATGTTTTTTTCGTTACAGTTGGCTACAAAGTCTGTATAGTCACAAACTTGTCCATGTTTTCCAGGGTATTGAAGTATTGCTCCAAAAAATGCTGAAGAAAAATCAAAATCTTCATGGTTTCCAATCACTAACTCAATTCCGATAGGGATAGCACGTGTTTGTAAAACAGATAATGTTTGTGGTAAAATTTCTTCAGAAATAAAGAATTTATTTACACCTGCTTTTTTCTGAGCACGTTCACGTACATCAAATAACAAAGCCATTGCTTCGGCAGCAGCAGTACCTTCATCTAATAAAGAAGCATTTGCAAGTTCCATTCCTGTCAAATCACAAACCATTGTTTGGTAATTTAATAAAGCTTCTAAACGACCTTGTGCAATTTCTGCTTGATAAGGAGTGTAGGCGGTATACCAACCTGGGTTTTCTAATATGTTACGTTGAATAACACTCGGCACAATTGCCTCGTGGTATCCTAAACCAATATAACTTTTAAAAACCTTGTTTTTAGCTCCTAATTCGTTAATATGATTTAAATACTCATATTCACTCATTGCAGGCGCTAAATCTAATCCATTTTTAAGACGAATATCGTCAGGAATAGTTTCAAAAATTAATTGATCTAAACTATCAGCTTTAATAGTTTTTAACATTTGTTCTTGGTCCTTTACACGAGGGCCAATATGTCTTAGTTGAAATGAATTTGTGTTCATTCTGTGTTGTTGTTTTTAAGTGGCTCAAAAATAATGAAATTGTCTAATTTTTAGGGTATAAATTTTCGTTAAAAATGATATTTTATTAACTAAATGTTAGGGTTATAAACATAAAAACTATTTTTGTGTAATGAAGTTTTTTAAAAAACTACTTGATTTTTACATAAACGCTAGTATTCATGTTGCTTTAGCGGTGTATGCTTTTGTGCGAATTACTGAGTTTTATCTTGACTTGAGTTATAATGAATCGTTAGATTTTTTTCTTTTTTTTGCAACAATTACAGGTTATAATTTTGTAAAATATGCAGGAGTAGCCAAATTGCATCATCGAAGTTTGACAAAGAACTTAAGAGTGATTCAACTTTTTTCTTTAAGTTGTTTTTTGTTGATGTGTTTTTATGTAAGTAGACTAAATGTAGAAACCTTACTTTTTTTTATACCTTTCGGATTGTTAACGTTTTTATATGCAGTTCCTTTTTTTAGTAGATTTCAAAAAAACCTAAGAAGCATCGGTTATTTAAAAATTGTTGTGGTAGCCTTAGTTTGGGTTGGGGCAACAGTGTTTCTTCCTGTTTTTGATGCAGCAGTAGTATTTACAAGTAAAATTTATATAATGGCATTGCAACGTTTTTTATTAGTAATGGTGTTGATATTGCCTTTTGATATTAGAGATGTAAAATACGATGCAATTTCACTACAAACCATTCCCAAAAAAATAGGGATACAACAAACTAAAAAACTAGGATATGTTTTGTTAATATTTTGCTTGCTATTTGAGTTTGTAATATCGTCAAAAGAAGAATTTAAAACAGTGTTTTTAGTGGTTTTTACTATAATATTGTTTTTACTAATGCGAGCTTCAAAACAACAAGCAAAATATTATAGTTCTTTTTTTATAGAGTCGATTCCTATAATTTGGTGGTTATTATTGTTAATAGTTTAGTGTTTTTGTTAATAAAACAACGCAAACCTTTTCGAAGATTATTGCCTTTTTTATTAATTTGATTTGTATTTTTGATTGCTTATCAATAATATAAGTACGATGGCACCAAAAAGAAGTTTCGTTTTCGATTTTGATAGTACGTTAACAAGAGTTGAAGCATTAGATGTTTTAGCGGAGATTACTTTAGAAAAAAATCCGAAGAAAGAAGCCGTTATTAGAGAAATTGTCGAAATAACAAATCAAGGAATTGATGGAGAAATATCCTTTCCACAATCTTTAGAAAAACGCATTCAATTATTAAATGCTAAAAAGGCAGATTTACCAATTCTTATTACTGAATTAAAAAAACATGTTTCCTCATCTATCGAAAGAAATAAAGAGTTTTTTGAGCAGTTTTCTGATGACATTTATGTGATTTCAGCAGGATTTAAAGAATTTATAGATCCGATTGTGGCTGAATATAATATTCCATCCGAAAGAGTATTTGCTAACACTTTTCAATTTGATGAAAACGATTTAATTGTTGGTTTTGATGCTAATAATTCACTCTCAAAACATAATGGAAAAATTGAATGTTTACAAAACTTAAACCTACAAGGAGAAATACAAGTAATTGGTGATGGATACAGTGACGCGGTAACAAAAAAAGCAGGTGTTGCTGATACTTTTTTTGCCTATACCGAAAATATATCTAGAGAAAAAACAGTAGCCAATGCTGATCATATTACACCTAATTTAGACGAATTTTTATACCTAAACGATTTGCCAAGAAATATATCATATCCAAAGAACAGAATTAAAATATTATTATTAGAAAACGTACATGCCGATGCTTTTACAAAATTAACAGCCGATGGTTTTTCCGTTGAAACAATATCAAAAAGTTTATCAGAAGATGAGTTGATAAAAAAAATTAAAGACGTACATGTTTTAGGTATTCGATCTAAGACTCAGGTAACTAAAAAGGTAATTGAAGCAGCAGAAAAATTAATGGTTGTTTCAGCATTTTGTATAGGTACTAAACAAATTGATTTAGACGCTTGTAAAGAAAATGGAGTGGTAGTTTTTAACGCACCTTATAGTAATACGCGTTCTGTAGTTGAATTAGCTATCGGAGAAATTATTATGTTAATGCGTAGTGTTTTTCAAAGAAGTACAGAATTGCATAATGGACAATGGAACAAAACAGCACAAGGTTCGCGTGAGGTTCGTGGGAAAAAACTGGGAATTGTTGGTTATGGAAACATAGGTAAACAACTATCAATTTTAGCAGAAGCTTTAGGGATGGATGTGTATTATTATGATGTTGAAGATAAATTAGCGTTAGGAAATGCAACCAGAATTTCTACACTTAAAGAATTATTAAATATTTCTGATGTAGTAACCTTGCATGTTGATGATAACGCAGCAAATAAAAACTATATAGGGAAAGAAGAAATTTCACAAATGAAAGATGGCGTGCATTTTGTAAATCTTTCTCGTGGATTTGTAGTAGATATTGAAGCGCTGGTTGAGGGTTTAAAATCAGGTAAAATAGCAGGGTGTGCTATAGATGTTTATCCGGAAGAACCAAGAAAAAATGGTGATTTTATTACGCAATTAAAAGGTTTAGATAATGTGATTTTAACACCACATGTTGGTGGAAGTACAGAAGAAGCTCAAAAAGATATTGCCGATTTTGTACCTAATAAAATTATGGCATATATAAATTCAGGAAATACAGTAGATGCAGTAAATTTTCCGAATATAAGATTGCCACGTCAAACAAATGCACATCGTTTTTTACATATTCATAAAAACGTACCAGGTGTAATGGCAAAAATTAATAAAGTTTTGGCTGAGTATGAATTAAATATTACAGGGCAATACTTATCAACAGATGCTAAAGTAGGGTATGTAATTACAGATATTGACAAAGAGTACAATCAGGAAGTGTTAAATGAACTTCGTAAGGTTGAAGGAACTATAAAATTTAGAGTACTTTATTAAGAGTGCTTTAATGAAAGAGAATGATAAAAGCCTTGTAAATTTTACAAGGCTTTTTTTATAAAGAATTAAAATCTTGTAATGAATTTTCAATTAAGGTAGCTCCTTTTTGCAGAATAGATATATAGTTTTGTACGTTTTCTAATTTAAAGCGACTAGAAGGACCAGAAGCACTTATGCAGGCAATCGCATTTCCTTTTTTATTAAAAATAGGAATAGCTATACATATTAAACCTAATTCAAACTCTTCTAAATCTAAAGAATAGCCTTGTTTTTTTATGATGTTTAACGCTGTTTTTAATTTAGGAACTTTAGTAATTGTTTTTTGAGTATATTTAGTGAAATTGTTGTTTTTAAAATATTTTTCTTGCTTTTCAATAGAAGAAAAAGCTAAAAGTAATTTACCTGATGCTGTTGCATGAATTGGTTGATAAGAACCAATAGAGGTACTTATTTTTAAACCCTGTAAGCTATCAGCTTTATTTATGTAAAAAACTTGCTCTTCTTTTAAAATAGCAAGTAATATTGTTTCTTGTATTTCTAAAGCTACATTTTTAATAGATTGATTAGTCACTGTAATTAAAGATTGGTATAAAGAAACACGATTTCCTAATTCAAAAAGTTTACTGCCTAAACAATATTTTTCATTTTCATTCTGATGTATAACATTTAAAGAAACCAAAGTACTTAATAATCTATAGGTTGTACTCTTATTATAGCCTGTTTTATTCGCTAATTCACGAACACCCCATTCTTTTTTATCATTTGTAAAAGCATCTAAAACGGTAAACGCTTTTATAATTGATTGGTTTAAATTTTTGTTGTCAATCATTATTTTTTAAAAATCATTTTTGCTAATATAATAAAAAAGTGTAAATTTATAAAACACCGTTTCATTTAATGAAACACTTTTGTTTTTTGATTTGTTTATAAATCAAGTATCTTTAGTGTTTAAAAAGAAAGGTTTTTTTGAAATAAAAAGAAGCATGTACAAAGCAACACTCGACTACGCACAACAACAAGATAAAGAAGATAAATTAGCGCACTTGCGCAATCAATTTCATATACCAAAAGATAAAGAAGGTAATGAATGGTTGTACTTTACAGGGAATTCGCTTGGGTTACAACCTAAAAATACTCAAAAATATATTCAACAAGAATTAGATGATTGGGCTAATTACGGAGTAGAAGGGCATTTTGAAGGAAACACACCCTGGTTGCCTTACCATGAGTTTTTAACCGAGAGTATGGCGAAAATTGTAGGAGCAAAACCGCTAGAAGTTGTGGTGATGAATACGCTAACAACCAACTTACATTTGTTAATGGTGTCTTTTTATCAACCAACAAAAAAGAAATATAAAATAGTCATAGAATCTGATGCATTTCCTTCAGATAGATATGCCGTACAATCTCAATTAAAATTCCATGGATTTGATGTAGCAGACGGATTAATTGAATGGAAACCGAGAACGGGAGAAGAATTATTAAATATTGAAGATTTAGAAACAATTGTTGCTGAGCAAGGAGATGAAATAGCATTGCTATTGATAGGTGGCGTTAATTATTATACCGGTCAATATTTAGATTTAAAACGTATTGCTGAAATAGGACATTCAAAAGAATGTTTTGTAGGGATTGATTTAGCACACGGAGCAGGAAATATTTCTCCTAATTTACACGATTCAGGAGTAGATTTTGCAGCTTGGTGTACGTATAAATATTTAAATTCAGGCCCAGGAAGTTTAGGAGGATTATTTGTGCATGAAAAACATGCACATAATAAAGAGTTGCCACGTTTTGCAGGTTGGTGGAATCATAATAAAGAAACGCGATTTAATATGCGTCAACCGTTCGATGTAATGACAGGGGCAGAAGGTTGGCAATTAAGTAATCCGCCAATATTATCCATGGCAGCAATTAAAGCTTCTTTAGATATGTTTGCTGAGGTAGGAATGGAAGCTTTACGAGAAAAATCAGAAAAACTAACAGGGTATTTCGAGTTCTTGATCAATCAAATAGATTCTGATAGTATTAAGATTATTACACCATCTAATCCAAAAGAAAGAGGTTGTCAATTATCTATTCAAGTAAAAAATGCAGATAAAAGTTTGCATAAAAAACTAACAGAAAATAATATTATTACCGATTGGAGAGAGCCAGATGTTATCCGTTGCGCACCAGTACCAATGTATACGAGTTTTGAAGATGTATATAAAATGGTTTCAGTTTTAAAAGGATTGTTGTAACAAAACCAAACCTCACAGGTTTTTAAAACCTGTGAGGTTTAATTTATCAAAATATGAATAAAAAAGATAACATACTAATAATAGGAGCTGGTTTATGTGGAAGTTTATTAGCTTTACGATTAGCACAAAGGGGGTATAAAGTTGAGGTTTTTGAAAGCAGACCAGATTTACGAACTACGGATATTTCGGCAGGAAGATCAATAAATTTAGCATTGTCTGATCGCGGATTTAAAGCCTTACGTTTATGTGGTGTAGAAGAAAAAGCACGTGAAATATGTATTCCGATGTATGGGCGTTTAATACATGATAGTAAAGGAAATACTTTTACTTCTAATTATTCAGGAAGAGAAGGAGAATACATAAATTCAATTTCTCGTGGCGATTTAAATGGTATTTTGTTAACTGAAGCCGAAAAGCATGAGAATGTAACTATTCATTTTAATAAGAAATGTAGTTCGGTAGATATAGAAAAGATCATTGGACATTTTAAAGATTATAAAACCAAAGAAGAATTTTCTATAAATGCGGATGTAATTTTCGGAACAGATGGAGCTGGTTCGATATTGAGAAAAAGTTACTACTTAGAGAGAAAATTCTTATTTAGTTATTCGCAAAATTATCTATCACACGGTTATAAGGAATTAGAAATTCCTGCAGATGCCTTAGGGAATCATCAAATAAGTAAAGAGCATTTACATATTTGGCCTCGTGGCGAGTATATGTTAATAGCATTGCCAAATATGGATGGAAGCTTTACTGTGACCTTATTTTTAAGTTATGATGAAGGAGAATATAACTTTAATAATTTAACATCTGAAGAAAAGATAACTTCATTTTTTGAAACACAATTTCCAGATGCTTTAGCGTTAATTCCGAGTATAAAAGATGAGTTTTTAAATAACCCAACAGGAGCATTAGGTACTGTAAAATGTTCGCCATGGCATTATCAAAACAAAACCATTTTAATGGGAGATGCGGCACACGCTATTGTTCCGTTTTACGGACAAGGAATGAATGCTTCGTTTGAAGATATAACTGTTTTTGATGAAATCTTAAGTCATTTCGAGAGTAGTCGAGAAGTAGAAGATTGGGAAGCAGTTTTTAAAAGGTACGAGAAGGTAAGAAAAGAAGACACCGATGCTATTGCAGATTTAGCAATTGATAATTTTCATGAGATGAAAGATCATGTTGCTAATCCGATTTTTAAAGAAAAGCGAAAGTTAGAAATGACTTTGGAAGAGAATTTTCCTTCAGCATATTTTTCAAAATACTCGATGGTAACTTTCAATGAAAATATTCCTTATGCTGAAGCAATGAAAAAAGGAAGAGCACAAGATAAAGCGTTATTAAATATGGTTGCGCATCATGATTTAGATGCAATTACTGATTTAAAAGAAGTACTTAAAAAAGTACAAGAAGAAACAAACGAAATTTTAGAAGAGGATAAAATTGCAGGGATGTAATGTGTAAAATACCTCACAGGTTTTTAAAACCTGTGTGGTCTCAAAAATAAATATGAAAACATATATTGTTTTATTACGCGGAATTAATGTATCGGGAAAAAATAAACTCCCGATGGTTGAGCTACGTGAATTATTAAAAGGTTTAGGTTTTAAAAATGTTGAAACCTATATTCAGAGTGGTAATATTATTTTAAGTTCAGATAAAACAAAAGTTGAGGTTTGTAAAAAAGTAAATAAAGGAATTGCTGATAAGTTTGGTTATGATATTCCTGTGCTAGTAAGAACGCCACAAGAATGGACAGCGGTAATTGATAAATACCCTTTTTCAATAGAGAATGAAAAAATAGTTGCTTTTACTTTTTTAGATAAAACAACAAGTGAAACTGAAATTGAAATAAAAGGAATTAAAGAAGATCAATATAAAATAACGGGTGATGTAGTTTATTTAAACTGCCCATCAGGTTTCGGAAAAACAAAATTGACGAACAATACAATAGAGAAGAAATTAAATTTAATCGCCACAACAAGAAATTATAAAACAACTTTAAAGTTATTAGAATTAGCGAAAGACCTCACAGGTTTTTAAAACCTGTGAGGTCTACACAATAAATAGATGAAATACGAAATCTTACAATCAAATAATTATTACCATATTTTCAATAAAGGAAATAATGGAGAAAATATCTTTATAGAAGATGTTAACTATATTTATTTCTTAAAATTACTCAAAAAGTACGTAAATCCTATAGCTAATGTTTTATCGTATTGTTTATTAAAAAATCATTTTCATTTATTAGTTCAGATAAAAGAAGTAGCAGAAGAGAAAAAAGTATCTAAATCATTTTCTAACCTATTTAATTCATACTCAAAATCAATAAATAAGAAGTATAATAGAAGTGGTAGTTTATTTAGAGACCGATTTAAGAGAATTAAGGTTGAAGAAGAAGTCTATTTAAAAAAGTTAATAATTTATATAAATTTAAATCCAATTTATCATCAATTTGTAACGAGCTTAAATGATTATAAACACTCATCATATTTAAGTCTTATTTCAGAAAAAAGTACTTTATTAAAAAGAGAAGAAGTGCTGTTTTTATTTGAGAATAAAGAAAATTTTATACACCATTTAACTTACAAAAAATTGGAGTTTGATGAAAAATTGGCGGAATTAGTTTTAGAATAATTAAATATAGACCTCACAGGTTTTTAAAATCGATAAGGTCTTTTAAGTAAAATAATTATGGAGAAAAAAGTAACACCAAGAGGCGCATATCCACACGTAAAAGTTGTAGGAGATTTTATTTTTGTATCGGGTACAAGTTCACGACGAGCAGATAATACGATTGCAGGAGTAGATATTATTGATGAAATGGGAACCAAACATTTAAATATCGAAACACAAACACGTGAGGTTTTACAAAACATAGATAAGAATTTACAAACAGTAGGAGCAAGTTTAAAAGATGTAGTTGATGTTTCTACGTTCTTAGTAAATATGAATGATTTTGCAGGCTATAATAAAATATATGCTGATTTTTTTGAAAAAGAAACTGGGCCAACACGTACAACAGTAGCAGTACATCAATTACCACACCCTGATTTAGTGGTAGAAATAAAAGTAACGGCTTATAAAAAATAAAAATAGAGGAAAAACCTCACAGGTTTTTAAAACCTGTGAGGTCTAGTATAGAGTATGCATATAAAAAACTACATAAACGGCGAATTTGTAAATCCAATAAATGGAAATTACATTGATAATTACAATCCTTCAATAGGAGAAGTGTATGGTCAAATTCCTAATTCATCAAAAGAAGATGTTGAGTTGGCATATAATGCTGCCAAATCTGCCTTTAGGCAGTGGTCAGAAACAACCTTAGACCAAAGAAGTAAAATATTATCGAAGATTGCGGAATTAATAAAAGAGAAATTATCTTTTTTAGCAGAAGCAGAATCTAAAGACAACGGAAAGCCAATTAGTTTAGCCAAACAGATTGATATACCAAGAGCAGCAAGTAATTTTCAGTTTTTTGCAAATGCCATTACGCAGTTTTCATCAGAAGCACATGAAAGTGTTGGTTTAAATGCGATGAATTTCACTTTGCGACAACCAATTGGTGTGGTAGGTTGTATTTCTCCGTGGAATTTACCGCTGTATTTATTTACATGGAAAATTGCTCCGGCAATTGCAGCAGGAAACTGTGTGGTAGCAAAACCAAGTGAAGTAACACCAATGACAGCTTATTTATTAGGAGAAATCTGTAATGAGGCAGGCTTACCAAAAGGAGTTTTAAATATTGTTCACGGTTTAGGAGGATCAACAGGACAAGCAATTGTAGCACACCCGAATATTAAAGCAATTTCATTTACTGGAGGAACAACTACTGGAGCACATATTGCACGAGTAGCAGCGCCAATGTTTAAGAAGTTATCTTTAGAGTTAGGAGGGAAGAACCCTAATTTAATTTTTGCAGATTGCGATTACGATAAAATGTTAGCAACCACAGTTAGATCTTCATTTGCAAATCAAGGTCAGATTTGTTTATGTGGAAGTAGAATTTTTGTGGAAGAAAAAATATATGAACGATTTAAAAAAGATTTCGTTCAAAAAGTATCTGAATTAAAAGTTGGAAATCCAGCAAATAGCGATACAAATATTGGAGCTTTAGTGTCTAAACAGCATTTAGAAAAAGTAAAAAGTTATATAGATATTTCTGAACAAGAAGGCGGTAAGATTCTTTTTGGAGGCAAAACTGTGACTGTAACCGACAGTGAAAATGGTTATTATTTACAACCCACAATAATTGAAGTAACGGATAATAAATGTCGATTGAATCAAGAAGAGATTTTTGGACCTGTTGTTACTATTATGCCTTTTAAAACAGATGAAGAAGCATTAGCATTAGCAAATGATGTAAAATACGGATTGTCAGCAACGTTGTGGACAAATAATCTAAACAGAACTATGCAAATATCAAAACAAGTTCATGCAGGAATTGTTTGGGTAAACACATGGTTATTAAGAGATTTAAGAACTCCGTTTGGAGGGCAAAAAGAAAGTGGTGTAGGACGCGAAGGAGGTTTTGAGGCATTGCGCTTTTTTACCGAACCTAAAAATATTTGTATTAAATATTAAAAGATTAAATAATGTCAGTTCGAGTGATTTTGAGGAACGAAAAATTGTATCGAGAACTAAATAAAAATGATGAATAAAGAAATACGACAAAAAATAATTGAAGTTTGTAACGAGAAAATTGCAAAAAAAGGAGATAATGTAGGTTTGTCTTTCTACGCATTTTTCAAGAATAAAAATGACAATCCGAAGCTGTTAATGGAAGTCGCAAAATGGTGGATTGAAACTCATCAGTTAGATCATTTTGAAAAAGCAGTAAAGATTAAAGCAATGATTTTAGAAAATAAATAAGAACCTAGAGAAAAGAATCAAGAAAAAAGATGTAAAAATCTTTCTTCTAACATCTTTTTTCTTTCATCCATAAATTATGAATTTAAACATACAAAATAAAAACGCCTTGGTTTGTGGAAGCACGCAAGGAATAGGAAAAGCATCGGCAATTGGTTTGGCACAAGAAGGTGTAAACGTAACGTTGATTGCTCGTAACGAAGAAAAGTTAAAAGCTGTTTTAACTGAATTACCAGAAGGGAATCACAGTTATATTGTTGCCGATTTTTCAAATCCGAATGAATTAAAAGAAAAAATTGAAGCATCAAAATTAAACTTTCATATTTTAGTTAATAACACAGGAGGTCCTGCAGGAGGTCCTATTTTTAACGCCGAAATAGATGAGTTTGAACGCGCTTTTACACAACATTTAAAATGCAATCACGTATTGGTACAAGCAGTGGTTCCGTTTATGAAAGAAGCAGGTTTTGGAAGGGTAATTAACGTAATTTCTACTTCTGTAAAACAACCTTTAGAGGGTTTGGGAGTTTCAAATACCATTCGTGGTGCAGTTGCAAGTTGGTCTAAAACATTGGCAAACGAGCTAGGGCAATTTAATATCACCGTAAATAATGTATTGCCAGGAGCTACAGGAACAGAAAGATTAAAAGAAATTATAAACAATAAGGCAGCAAAAACAGGATTGTCTGTTGATGAGGTTTCAACAAATATGATGAATGCTTCGCCAGCAAAACGTTTTGCGAAACCAGAAGAGATTGCCAATGCAGTGGTTTTTTTAGCAAGTGAAAGTGCAAGCTTTATTAATGGGATTAATGTTCCTGTTGACGGAGGAAGAACTAAGAGTTTGTAATTTTTTTAGAAGCTGTTTCCTGCTTTCACTACTCGCTTTTTTAAGTAAAAAAAACTTAAAAAGAGCTCAAACAAACCGTTCAATCAGGGCTAAACTTGTTTGCTGAGGTTTGTTATAAAAGTGAATTTGAAGACTGTTTATAAAGAGATAAAAAGTTTGTAATTTAGAAACGAAATTTGCGTTAGGGATTGCAGCGGCATCCTTTTTATGTTAATTCGAGTGTTTTATTTTGAAGTGATAACGGAAAAATAAAATGTATCGAGAATACATAAAAAGATACAGCGAAAAGCCCGACCTTTAGGGAACGCCCAAAATATATAGATATGAATTTAGTACAGCCTTTAAATTTTAAAAAGTGGATTGATGAAAACCGTCATTTATTAAAACCGCCTGTTGGTAATAAACAAGTTTGGGATAATGGCGAGTATATTGTTATGGTCGTAGGTGGGCCAAATAATAGAAAAGATTATCATTACAACGAAACGCCCGAATTTTTTTACCAAGTAGAAGGTGATATGGTTTTAAAAATTATTGATGATAAGGGTAAAATGATTGATGTGGAGATTAACGAGGGCGATATTTATTTATTACCGGGAAAAGTACCACATTCACCACAACGAAAAGAAAACACGGTAGGTTTGGTTATTGAATATCCGCGTGCTGAAGGAATGTTAGATGCCTTGGAGTGGTACTGTGAAAATTGTGGAAGCCCGTTGTATAGAGAAGAATTTGCGTTGGATAATATTGAAACCGATATGCCTATTATTTTTGATAAATATTATTCAGATACTCAAAAATGTACTTGTGCTAATTGCGGAACAGTAATGGAAGCTCCTAATAAAATTAAATAAAAATTGCCTTAATTAAACCATCAAGTAAAAGATGACAAAAAGAAAACTACGCATAAACGGACATTCACATTTATTACCATACCCAGAACAGATTCCTCAATTTATGAAGGAAAAAGAAATTTTTTGGGTAGATGATGAACGAAAACACATGTTACAAAAAGGTTGGAAACGACCAGTAACAGATTCTAGTTTTTTTTTAGATGAAAAACTACGATGGATGGAAAAAAATAAATTAGACCATGCCGTAGTTTTAAACTTATCGCAATTATATGGTAACGGATTGCGCTTGGAGGAAATGAAAAAGGCATTACGTTTTCAAAACGATTTTAACGCAAAAGTACAGCATGATCATCCAGATAAGTTTACTTGTGGTTTTGTGGTACATCCAGGTTTTATTTACGGTGCATTGTATGAAATGGAACGTTGTGTTGAAGAGTTAGGTTTAAAAGTATTATGCTTACCAACGCATTTTATGGATTCGATAGGGCAGTGGCGTTGTGTGTTTGATAAAGAAAATGATCGCATTTTTGAATTAGCAGATAAATATAAATTAGCTATTGAAATTCATCCGTATGACGGTGATAAGATGATTAAGTTAGAAAATACCAATTGGCGTTTTCATTTAATTTGGATGTTGGCTCAATGTGGTGATGCGTATCATTTTTATACTTTAAACGGTATGCAAGAACGTTTTCCGAATATTCGAACCTGTTTTGCACATGGAGGACAATTAGCTCAAATGAATCTAGGGCGTCGTATTCAAGGATTTGACGGAAGACCAGATTTGTTTGAAGGGAAAACGCATCCAAGGAAAGCAGTAGGGCATCCAAATATCTTTTTTGATACCTTGGTACATGATACAGATTCTTTAAAATTAATGATAGATCGCCAAGGATCTAATCAAGTAATTATGGGATTAGACGATCCGTATCCCTTAGGAGAAATGGAAAGTGATGCACAATCTTCATATCCAGGAAAATTGTTAGATTTAGCAATTGATAGAGATATTATTAATCAAAAACAATATGACGAAATTTGGGAAGATAATACCTTACGTTGGTTGTTTGGTGATGATGAAAAAGCAAAACAAGATTTAATATCGAAGATTTTAAAATAGCATGTCTGAAGTTACCCAATTTCATAACATATCACATATTTTTATTTCCTTTATAGGTGCAGTTTTACTATTAGCAATTTATTATAATATTACTAAAAGGTTTCAGCAAGTATTAGCAGAAGGAAATGTAATAAAGCGGGTAGATAAAGGCTTATTATATTTAAGTTTTGGTATGTTGGTTTGGGTAATTTCAGGTATTTGGGCATATATAGCAGGTTATTTTAGTTTTACTGAAACTGTTAGTTATCAAATAGGTGTAAATATTTTATCAACTGTTAATAATTTGTTTTGGTTGTTGGCATTGTATTATGTGTATGATGCACCAAAATTTATTTATCAGAATGAAAAAAATGTAAAAATTATAGGAATTATAATTGTAGCAGTAGCTTCATTAACCATGTTATTGTCTTTTTTTGTAGGTAAAGAGGTTTATTATGGTGTAAAAATAACGGCGGTTCCTGATGTGTTATTAACTACTTTTTTGTGTTATTTAATGGGAGTTTCTTTTTTTAGAACCTTTATGCATCGAGATTTAAAGTTAGTGGCTATTATTTCGGTCGTTGTAATTTCGTTGTTATTTGTATCACAATTATACGATGTTTTTGTTGGGTTAGATAACGATTTTGTAAACCTGATGATTCGTATTATAGCCAAAACCTCTTTGGTTTCTGTCTTTTTAGTATTGGCAACAAGTTGGGTAATTCAATTAGCGCACACTCCGAAACCTAACGAGATTCGAATTAAATTTTTAGATTGGTCTTTAATACAGTTAAGTGTACCATCTAAAGGTATTTATGAGCAAAAAATTGACTTTGGATCGAAAACAACACAGTATAAAAATTTATTAAATTTTGCGTATAGAAGAAAATTTGCTGAAGCTTCTAATCAATCTATTGTTGTAAATTCAGGAGGCGAAATTAAAAGTCAAACCTATTTAACTAGAATCGTTGATAATATAAATTCGATACTTCAGTTAGAAGAAAACGATCGATTGGAGCGCAAAGATTTAATCACGTTTATAGGCGAAAGTAAATACCGTTTACGCATTTTACCTGAGCATATATTTATTGATGAAGCGTTATTAGAAGAGTATAAGCATTAATTATAAAGTGTTTAGTTGTCCTAATAAGTTAATAAGTTTGCTTTTTGTTTTAGCGTAATTGTATTGGTTTTTTACTTCTTTTAAATTGTTTTCAATTAATTTTACTTCTCTATAATTAATTAAAAATAATGAACTTTCGCCTAACGAAAACTTTCGTTCTTCACTTTTAACGATTGTTTTGTAATCATTAACTAAGTTTTTAAGAATGATATTTTGTTTTTTATACGAGGCAATTTCTTGCTTTGTAGCTTTAATTTTGTTTAGCAATATTGTTTTTGTGGTTGCTATTTCAAAATCTAAATCTTGTATTTTTAATTTTGCTAATTTTAAATCACCTCTTGATTTTCTTAAAAATAACGGAACGCTAACTTGAAGTGAATTTTTGTAATTAGATACGTTAAAGGCATCTAGATTATCTACTTTAGCACTTAATAAATTGTATTGAAAATCAATTTTAGGTAATAAGTTGTTAACTTTTAATCGTTTATTTATTTCTAAATTTTTTCTTTTTAATTCTAATAATTTTATTTTCGGATGGTTACTTATACGATTTTCAATAATCGTATTTGATGTTGATTTTAAAAGTCCATCCATCTTATAATACGTAGTGATATCTGGTACTACTTCTTGCTTTAATTCCATCGGAATATTAGCATCAATCCATAAAAAATTAGAAAATTCTAATTTTGATTTCAAGTATTTAATGTTAGCTTTTTCTAAATCTAGTTTTCGACTTTTTAAATTAATACTCGCTTCTAAGGTATCAACAGCAGCCTTATCACCAGCTTTAAAGCTTTTAACAACATTCTTTAAGCGATTTTCTGCGTTTGCATGATAATTTTTGTAAATAGTGTGTTGTTGGTAATATTGAATCCAATTTAGATATGAGTCTATAACATCAAATAAAATATTGTTTACCAATAATTGCTGTTCTAGTTTACCTTGTTTTGTATATAGTTTGGCTTGTTTTAAGGTAGCCATTCGCTTATTGATAAATAAATTTTTAGCTAAAGGAATACTTACACCAATGTTGTATAAACCATTTTTAGGAGTTTTAAATTGAGGGTTTAAATATTGACCAGAGTTGTTTTCATAACTCGCCTTTAATTCAATACCATACCAAGTTGGTACTTTAAAAGTTGAGGTTATTTTTTTATAATAATCGGTGTTTTTAAATTCTTTTTTGTCGTAATCAACCTCAATTTTAGGGTCAAAAGCACCACGAGCTTTCATTAATTTAGCTTCGTTTTTACTGGTAATAAGTTTTGCTTGTTTTAAAATAGGGTGATGTTTTTTAACATACCCTAAGCTTTCTTCTAATGAAAGTGTGTTGATAGATTGATTTTGAGAAAAAGATATAAAACTTATAAATAGGTGTAAAAAGGATAGTTTTTTCATCATTTCTTTTTCTTTGAATTTGTGTTTTTAGGTTGGTAAAAATTAGGAGGAAAGCTATTAATTTGCCTCCATAATTCATACCAAATAGGTACATTTTCTAACAAAGCAATTGTTTTTGCTCCTGAACCAATTCTAATAGCTTTAGGCCATGGTTGTTTGTTATTGTTAGGAACGATTAAAACTCGATACTTACCATTATCGCTAATAAAATTTTCGATGGCAATTATTTTAGCTTCGTAAGTTCCGGTAGACATATTTGGCCAACCGCTAAAAATTATTGCTGGCCAGCCATCAAACTGAACCCTAACTTTTTCGTTAATATGTATTAGTGGTAAATCAATTGGTTTTATATACATTTCTACTGCTAAATCATATGTAGCAGGCATAATATTCACTAATTGTTCACCTTCTTTAAAAGTTTCACCAATACCAGACTTTATAGTTTTATTGATGTAGCCATCTTGGGGTGCAGTAACATATAATAGAGAGCTTCTTTTATTGTAATTAGCAAGATTTGTTTCTAATTTAGAAACTTGTATTGCCGTTTCATAAGCTCCAGATTTAGCAGAATATAAACTACTTTCAGCTTTTGATATTTTGTCGATATAAGAAGCTCCTATACTTGAAATAGCAATTTCAGCATTGATAATATTGTTTTTAGAAGTTAATAGTTTATTTTTTTGAGAGATAACTTTTGCTGAGTATTCTTGTAATTTAGCTTTCTTTTCTTCAACATCTTTTACCGCTTTTAAACCTTCTCTTTGTAATGTAAGTGTTCTTTCATATTGAGTTTTGGCAATGCCTTGCTTTATTGTTGCTGTTTCTAAATCAATACTATCACTAGTAACTTTTAAATAAGCTTGTTGTAATTTGTTTTTTGCTTGTTGTAATTTTAGCTTACGTTCGTTTTGTAAACCGTTAATTTGTCTTTTTAAAGCAGCTACTTTATTTGTATAAGATTTTTCTGAGAGGCTTTTAGCGTTTAATTGATTACCGGTTCTTTCAGCTAATTTGGTGTCAAAATAATTACTCTTTATTTCAGATATTCTTAAAATAGTATCTCCTTTTTTTACAAAATTACCTTCTTGAATAAACCATTCTTCGATACGTCCAGGTATTTGAGATTGTATCGTTTGTGGTCGTTGGTTGGGTTTTAATGTAGTAACATTACCGGTGCTAGTTACATTTTGTGTCCAAGGTAAAAACAAGGTTATTAAAAGTATAAGTAAAAAAAAGAGTAAAAATTTTTTAAACTTTTTATGGTGCTCTTTTCTAAAAACTCTTTTACCTGATTTTAAACTAGATAAATCTATTTGATTTGCCACCGTATTATTAGATATGTTTAACATTTTATCTGTTTAATTATTAATAATAATACCTTTTTTTAGGGTAATTTTTTTTGTGCATTTTAGTTCCCAACTATCGTTACTGCTAACAATTATTAAACTCCACTCTTGTTGAGGTTTTGTAATAAAATCAATAATTGTTTTTGCTTCATTTTTTTCAAATTGATCTAAAGGATCTTCTAAAATTAATAATTTAGGCTTTTTTATAATTGCTCTTGCTAAAATTATTTTTTTGGCAATAGTGTAGCCTATAAGTTTTCCTTCAGGTTTTAAATAAGTATCCAAACCGTAGGGTTGATTTTTTAAAAAATCGGTTAAACCTACAATAGTAAATATTGAATAAATTTCAGAATCAGTAATTGAACTATCTCCAAAAGTTATGTTTTCTCTTATAGTTCCTTTAAAAGGAGTTTCTTCTGATAAAGACAACCCTAAATTAGCTCTGTAATCATTAATCTGTATACTTGTTAATGCTAAATCGTTAACAAATATATTACCTGCTGTAGGTTTTATAAGTCCACAGATTAGTTGAATTAAACTAGATTTGCCAGAACCACTTTCTCCTTGAATTAAAATTCGATCTTTTGGATTTACTTTAAGTGATATGTTATTTAAAATTACTGAATTTTCTTTGTTCATTTTATAAGAAACATCTTGAACTTCAATTGTAAAGGGAGTTGTTTTATCTATCTTAGTTCCGTTTTGATTTTCAATAGGTTTATCAATCACTTGCCCTAGTTTTTCTATTGAGGTAAGCACATCGTAAAAAGACTCTAACCCCAAAATTAGTTTTTCAACAGAGTTAATTACTAGTAATATAATTATCTCCGCAGCAACAAATTGACCAATATTCATTTGTTGATTTAATACTAAAAAACCACCCATTAAAAGTAAGCCAGCTGTAATAATAACTTTAAAACTAATCATTTGAATGTATTGAATGATTAATATTTTAAAGTGGCTTTCTCGAGAGTTTAAATAATCATTAACTAACGCATCGCTTTTTTCTAAAGCATGTTTTGTTTTGCCTGATAATTTAAAACTGATTATTGTTCGGGCAATTTCTTGCAACCAATGTGCTACTTTATACTTGTTTTTAGATTCGTTTAAACTTGTTTCTAATCCTGTTTTTGCGGTATACTTAAAAACTACATAAATTAATACTAATAATAAAGCACCAAATAAAATAAAAAAGGCATGATAAAATGAAAGTAATAATAAGGCAAAAACAATTTGTAAAAATGCTGACGGAACATCAATTAAAACTTTTGAAATTCCTTTTTGAATTGTGAGCGTATCAAAAAAACGATTTGCCAATTCTGGCGGATAATAATTTTGCAATTCGCTCATTTTAATTTTCGGAAAACGATAACTTAGTTCTATCGATGCTCTTGTAAATATACGTTGTTGTATGGTTTCTATAATTCTAATTTGCATTAGTTTTAATACACCACTAAAAGCAACCCCTATGGTAACTAAAATTACAAGAACTATCCAAGAAGCTGAAATTTGGGCGCCTTGTAATAAATTTATAATTGCTTGGATTCCTAAAGGAAGCGATAAGGCAACAATACCTTCAAAAATAGCATAGTATGATATTTGTAAAATATCTTTTTTTTCTATTTTTAAAAGTCCTAAAAAACGTTGCCAAGGAGTTAATTTACTCTGAATCATTTGTTAATGTGTTTAATGTTAGGTCTATAAAAAATGAAGTCGGTGAAATATTATTATTGCAATTTGTTAACGTTTTAAAATGTTGTTTTATAAACTGTTGATGTAAGGCTCCTTCAATAATTGTACTTGCCAATGTTAATGGGTGTTGGTAGTTGTTATCATAAATTATAATTATATCTGCTAAACGTCTAATTACTTCTTTATAAAGCTTAAAAAAGCCTTCTTTATTTTCAATATCTACGTCTTTTGTGGAGTATGATTTTGAGTTTTCGTTAATTACAATTAAGTTTAACAAAATTTCATTAATGTGCGAAAAATTACTGTCTTGTTCGGTTGTTTTTGTAACTACTTTAATAGCTTTAATTAGTTTTTCCTTCGGATTATTAATGCTATAGGTTTCTATTACCAATTGATACTGTATCCAACCCCAGTACCATGAAGTTAAATAAATTAATAGCTTATGTTTACTTTCAAAATATCGATAAATAGAGCTTTCATTTGAACCAATTAATTTTCCTAACTTTTTAAAGTTAAAGCTTTCAAAACCAATCTCTTCTATTAATTTTATACTGTTTTCTATTATTCTTTTTCCTAAATCAGATGTTTCAGGGTCTTTAATATAGATTCCCGAAGGGATTTCAATTTTAATATTTGATAATAAATTTTTCATAAAATAAAATTACACATGCAAATATAATAGTAATACTATTAATAAAGAAAGTGTTTGTGTTAATTTAATTTTAACATGACAGTTTTTAAGAGTTACAAAAACTCACAAGCACTTATTTTTTAGTATAATAAGCCACAATGCTTTTTAATTTTATTAAAGGAAGATAGGTTTGTGAAAAATTTATTTTATGAACACACAAACATCTACGTCAAATTTTATGGGACACCCAAAAGGATTGTTATATCTTTTTTTTGCTGAATTATGGGAACGATTTTCGTTTTACGGAATGCGAGCTTTACTAGTTTTATACATGACCAAACATTTGGTATATTCAGATGAAATGTCGTTTGGAGTTTATGCTGCTTATATGTCGCTCGTATATGTAACCCCGATGATTGGCGGTATACTTGCTGATAAAATTTTAGGATTTAGAAAAGCAATCTTATTAGGCGGAGTATTAATGGCATTGGGTCATTTTTTATTAACTTTTGAGCAACCGATTTTTTTTTACGGATCATTGGCTTTGATTATTGTCGGAAACGGATTTTTTAAACCCAATATATCATCATTTGTAGGTGATTTATATGAACAAGGTGATGTACGTAGAGATGCTGGATTTACCATATTTTATATGGGGATAAATATTGGTGGAGCTGTTGCTCCTTTGGCTTGTGCTTGGTTTGCCGAAGTGTATGGTTGGCATTACGGGTTTGTATTAGCAGGAATTGGAATGTTATTTGGTTTGCTTGTTTTTCAAAGAGGACTTAAGAATAATACATTTAAAGATAAAGGGCTGGTTACTAATGAAAAACTATATAATGAAACTGTTTTTGGAATAAAAAAAGGAAATGTTATTATTATTGCCGCATTTTTGTCGGTGCCAATTTTTGCCTTAATTGTACGATTTCATCAGTTTGAACATTATTTAGTTTGGGTAGTTTCATTATTTTTAATCGCCTACATCACATATATTTTAAAAAAAGTAAGTAAAACCGAAAAGCAGCGTTTATTAGTTGCTGTATATTTTACGGTTTTGTATACACTGTTTTCAGCTATTTTTGAACAGGCAGGTAGTTCGTTAACACTTTTTGCAGATAGAAATGTGAATTTAATAGGAATGAGTGCAGCAGGTACCAATAGTATCAACTCTGGATTTATTATTTTATTAGCAATTCCGTTTTCTATGTTATGGACCTTTTTGAGTAAAGTTAATAAAAACCCTAATTCTGTAATTAAATTCGGACTAGGGGTGTTGTTTTTAGGACTTGGATTTGTTATTTTCGGCATGTCAGCAAACCAAGTAGACGCTTTAGCAAAAACACCAATGTTTTACTTAGTGATTGGGTATTTAGTGTTAACAATAGGAGAGTTGTTTTTATCGCCTATTGGTTTGTCAAAAATGACAGAATTATCGCCTACAAAATATGTTGCTTTTATTATGGGAGTTTGGTTTTCTGCAAATTTTTATGGACATTTTTTTGCAGGTAAGATAGCGAAACTAACTACTGTTTCAGAAGGTGATTTAGGTATTTTTTCAACAGGAATATTTGGAGAAATTACTCGGTTTGTTACAGGGGTATCAAGTAGTGTAGTTTTAGAAAAAGGAATTGTATTTCAACAGTTATATTCGTATGTTTCAGTATATGCAAGTTTCGGAGTTATAGCTTCGTTAGTTGGGGTTTTGGTAATTGTTTTTTCATCTCCTATAAAAAAAATGATGCACAATATTCATTAAAAAAGTAAAACACCAAAAAGCCTTTGATTAAATCAAAGGCTTTTTGGTGTTTTATAATCAAAATGGTTTACTTAAAAGTAGAAGTAATGTTTATAGTAACATCATCCCATGTTTTAGAAACACCGTCAGCACCTTTATGTAGGTCTTTACAAGCTTCATTTAAAGATGTTAATGCTTTCTCTGCACCCCAATTAGTAATTTGTAGTTTACCTGTTAGTTTAAAGGTTTTTCCGTTTAACGAGTATTTAAATGGTAGTTTTTTTGTTACTCCATTCATGGTAATGTTTGAATAGCCAATAGAATCATTTTCTAAAATTAACTTACCAGATAGCAGCTTAGTGTTGTCCATAATACCAAAAAAGAACTTCTTAATCTTAAAGTCTCTACTAGTATCTTTCGTAAATACACTACTCACAGGTATTGTAAATTCAGCATTGTTAATAGCTTCTTTAGCGGTGTTCCCTTCTCCGTTTGCAGTAATTGTAATTTTTTGAAAATGACCATTTACAGGTATTTTTTCAGTTGTTTTATAGGCTGTCCAATTGATATTATTGTCAGCATCTTGTAATATAAAAGCAGCTTTCTTTTCAACTTTTACTTCTTCTTTTTTAACAGGTGTTTCTTTTTTTGCTTCTGTTTTACAAGAAACAAAACTTCCTATGGCAGCAAATACAAATAATGAATAAATGATTTTTTTCATGGTATTTATTTTATAATTGAGTTAACTAAATTGATGTATTCTTGTTTAGCTTCATTTTCATTCATGCCCTGTAATTGAATCCAAGCATTAAATTTAAAAGCATTTCTTAAATCATGATTGTTGTTAAATGTAAATTTATCTCCTTTTACCGCCTGTTTATAGTAAGCATAAAGCTTAAGCATAATATCAGGAGGTAATTTCTCTTTTAAGCAAGAAGCTTTAAGGTAAGCTTTTCTAAATTGGATATCTATATCGTTTTCCATAAATAATGAGCAAGTAGAAAATAATTACATTATGTAATGTATATACAAATATACAAAGGGAGCTAGGAAAAACAAACTATCTAACCTATCTAATAATCCTCCATGACCTGGCATAATTATACCGCTGTCTTTTATGTTAGCTTGTCGTTTAAATTTAGATTCTACTAAATCACCTAAAGATCCAAAAACAGCAACAATAATTGCAATAATAACCCAGTTTAATATCGAAAATGAATTGCTTAATTTACCAATTAAAAAACCTGCTAAAATGGAAAAAACTAAACCTCCAATAAAGCCTTCAATTGTTTTTTTAGGAGATACAGATTCGAACAATTTATGTTTCCCAAAATTTTTACCAACTATAAAGGCAAAGCTATCATTAGTCCATATCATTAATATAATACAGATAATTACATTCGGATGATAACTGTTATCTATAAACGGTAATTTTATTAAAAAATAAAAAGGTAAAATTAGATAAATTACTTGTAAAAATAATTTTTGTCCTAATTTTTCGGTTTTTATAGGTTTTGTACTTATTAATAAATAGAGTAATATTAATAAACCCGCAAATGAAAAACCAATTAGGTTACTTGTTAATGTTTTGGGTATTTCAATAACCGATAAATATATAAATGCGGTTAAAATAAAATAGGGTAAAATATTTTTAAGTTGTAGTATTCTTGAAAATTCAAAAACACATATTACTGAAAAAATCGCCATTAATCCTATATATGATTCTTTAGAAAAAAGAATAGCAGAAATGAAAATTATAGCATAAACAAGTCCAGAAATGCTTCTTGTTATAAGGTTGCGCATAGTTTATAAATCTTCAAAGAGGAGCAAATATAAGTTTTTTGAGTTACTATTACCATAACTTAGAAAACTATCATCTTCGCTGTCAATTTTGTAGTTTGTAGTAGAGCTAATATTAGTAGGTATATTACCGCTAAAGTGAGTTTTGATACCAGTAAGTCCTTCCCCCATATTTTTTACTAACTGACTTGTGGTAGCGTATACTATAAAATGATCCGAATGAGAAGGTAGTTTGTTGCTGCCGAGTTGATTAGATGAAAATAAAATATTACCGTTATTAGCAATTAAATGTTCACAAGAAGTAAAAAAAGGAACCGATTCAGTAATATGTTGTTGGACATCTATGTTTAACTTTTGGCTTACTTTTAATAAATCATAATCTGAACACGTAATTTTGGTCCAATTATTTTCTTGTAAAATATGTTTTAGGTTATTTGATACTTCATCAATGGTAGTACAGTATAAAAATTTACCTCCTTTATTAATAAAGTTATGAACAAAAGAATCATCTAAAGATAAAATAACTTCTTGTTCGTTAATTATCTTTTCTTTAGATGACTCTTTATATGATTTATATATTTTTTTTAAAAAATTCATTCAAATAAAAACTATTCTTCAATTTTAGGATTAGCTTTCTCTTCTTTTATTTCAAAAGGTCTTTCTCCAAATACCTTTACTAAATCATCTTTAAAAATAACTTCTTTTTCAAGTAGTAATTTAGCAAGTTCATTTAGTTTGTCTTTATGTTTGCTTAAAAGTGCAATAGCTCTTTCATATTGATTTTCGATCATTTTAGAGATCTCTTCATCAATAGTTTTGGCAGTATCATCACTATAAGGTTTTACGAAAGCATCGTTTCCTGATGAATCATAAAAAGTAACATTTCCTACTTTATCGTTTAAACCATAAACAGTAACCATAGCACGGGCTTGCTTGGTAACTTTTTCTAAATCACTTAAAGCACCAGTAGATATTTTATTGAACATTAGCTTTTCAGCAGCTCTACCACCCATAGTAGCACACATTTCATCAAGCATTTGTTCGGTTTGAATAATCTTCCTTTCTTCTGGGAGATACCAAGCCGCACCTAAGGATTGTCCACGAGGTACAATGGTAACTTTTACTAACGGAGCAGCGTGCTCTAACATCCAACTAACAGTTGCATGACCAGCTTCATGAAAAGCAATAACTTCTTTTTCTTTTGGAGTAATTACTTTATTTTTCTTTTCTAAACCACCTACAATTCTATCCACAGCATCTAAAAAATCTTGATGCTCAACAGCTTCTTTGTTGTTTCTAGCGGCAATTAAAGCAGCTTCATTACATAAGTTTGCGATATCGGCACCTGAAAAACCAGGAGTTTGCTGGGCTAGTAATTCTAAATTAGCATTTTCTGCTAATTTTAAAGGTTTTATGTGTACTTCAAAAATCTCTCTACGTTCGTGTAGGTCTGGTAAATCAACATATATTTGACGGTCAAAACGACCAGCACGCATTAATGCTTTGTCTAATACATCGGCACGGTTTGTTGCGGCTAAAACAATAACATTGGTATCGGTACCAAAACCGTCCATCTCTGTTAAAAGTTGATTTAAGGTGTTTTCACGTTCATCATTACCACCTGTCATGCTGTTTTTTCCTCTAGCTCGACCAATGGCATCAATCTCATCAATAAAAATAATTGAAGGTGATTTTTGTTGTGCTTGTTTAAATAAATCTCTAACACGAGAAGCACCTACACCCACAAACATTTCTACGAAATCTGAACCTGATAAAGAAAAGAAAGGTACACCAGCTTCACCAGCAACAGCTTTCGCTAATAATGTTTTACCAGTACCAGGAGGTCCTACTAATAAAGCTCCTTTTGGTATTTTACCACCTAATTTAGTGTATTTTTCAGGTGTTTTTAAGAAATCTACTATTTCTTGAATTTCTTCTTTAGCTCCTTCTAAACCTGCTACATTTTTAAAGGTAGTTTTTACCTTGGTTCCTTGGTCAAAAAGTTTGGCTTTTGATTTACCAATGTTAAATATTTGACCACCGCCAGCACCACCGCCAGCACCACCTGACATTCTTTTCATAAAGAAAAGCCAAATAGCGATAAGTAATATAAACGGAAGGAAATCAAATAAAGTAGTTATTAAACTTGTTGGTTCGATGTTACTTCTATCAAAGTCAAGGTTTTTTTCAGCCTTTTCTTTTTTAATTTCATTTTCGAAATTTTGTAAATCACCAAAGTTATAGGTGTATAAAGGCGCACCTTTTCTGTAAAAAGGAGAGCTTGTTATTTTTTTATGTTCTTCTTTTTTTTCAGCTTCACTTTTTAAGAATACTTGCGCAACATTATTGTTTTCGATAACAATTTTTTGAATATCGTTAGCTTGTAAAATCTTATTAAATTCGTTTTTTGAAATATTACGAGACCCTAAGTTGTTTGAGTTAAAAAAACTCAATCCTAAAAGGATTACTAAAATAGGAATATAAAGCCAAAATGAATTAAATGTAAATTTTGGGGTGTTTTTTTTCTTATCACTCATAAAAGTATGTCTATATTAGTAGCAATTAAGCGGGGTTTATTTCGGTAATTTTAGCATCACCCCAAAGGCTTTCAATGTCGTAATAATCACGTACTTGTTTTTGAAAAACATGTACAACTACGTTTACATAATCCATTAAAACCCATTCGGCATTTGCTTGTCCTTCAACATGCCAAGGTTTGTCTTTTAGTTCTTTACCTACAATTTTTTGTATAGATCCAGAAATAGCATTTACCTGTGTGTTTGAATTTCCTGAACAGATTATAAAATAATCACAAACTGTATTTTCTAATTCTCTTAAATCTAGTAGCTGGATATCTTCTCCTTTTACCTCGTCAATTCCTTTTATAATCACAGCGATTAAATCGTCAGTGCTTGCTTGTTTTTTTGTCATCAAAAAAAATTAAGTTTTAAGCAAAGTTATTATTTTTTTGCGAGTAATTTGCTTAATATTGATACTTGTTTTATTCGCAAAACTTATATGAAAATAATCAAACTTGATGCCATTGATTCAACCAATTCTTTTTTAAAGGATATGGCAGCAAAAGTAAGTGTTGAAGATTTTACTGTAGTAGTAACAAAAAAACAAACATCGGGTAGAGGACAAATGAATTCTAACTGGGAGGTGATAGCAGGTAAAAACCTGACTTTTAGCGTTTTTAAACTATTTGAAAGTTTGTGTATTACTGATTATAAGTATTTAAATTATTGTGTTTCTTTAAGTGTTTATGAAGCCATTAAGTACTTAAAACTACCTCGATTAGCTATTAAATGGCCTAACGACATTATGTCAGAAAATAAAAAAATAGCGGGTGTTTTAATTGAAAATTCGTTGAGTTTAAATAAAATTAATAGTTCTATTATCGGAATTGGATTAAATGTGAATCAAGAGATTTTTTCTTCAGATTTGCCAAACGCATCTTCTATAAAAATAATTTTAGATAAAGAAATTGATTTAGATCTTTTATTAAAAAGGATTTTATTTTATATGAAAAAGAAGATTTTATTGCTAGAAAAAAAGGAATATTTAATTTTAGAAGAGGAGTATTTACGTGTTTTGTATAAAAAAAATGTTCCGAGTATGTTTAAAACAAATCAGAACATTTTATTTATGGGTAAAATCATTGGAGTATCCGCTTCTGGAAACCTTCAAATAGAATTAGCTGATGAAACGTTTAAAGAATTTGGTATTAAAGAAGTTTCGTTTGCTTAATTTATAATTTTGCAATATTTTCAGTTAAAGTATCAATGAATTTGGTTAATGGTTTTTTTACCATCATTGCCATCATAGGATTAAAATCTCCGTCAAATTTTAAAACAACCTCACTTTCATTTTCTGATACTTCATTAATATTAGCAGCTAAAGTGAAAGGTAGTTTACTACTAGCAGCACCTAAAGTGATATTAGAGTATTCGGTTTTTTCTTTCATCACCAATCTAATTTCAGGCATTCCTTTTAATCCAAAAATAAAACTATCGCCATCAACCTCAAATTTTTGAGTGTTTTCAGGCATTAATTGTTCAAAATTATCTAGTTTGTTTAAGAAGTTAAAAACCTCTTCTGTTGATTTTTTTACAACTACTTTGTTTCCTTCAATATTCATTTTTCTTATTTTTCGTTTTGTTTCCATTTACTTGGTTCAACTCTCCAATCTTCTAACATTCTTAGTTCTTCACTCGTAATGTATTGGCTGTCTAAAGCTTGCTCAAGTAAATATTCATAATTACTTAATGTAGTAAGAGCTACGTTGTCATTTTTAAAGTTTTCAGTAGCAATATCAAATCCGTAAGAAAAAATAGCAATCATACCTTTTACATTGGCATGTGCTTCTTTTAAAGCTTTTACAGCATTTAAACTACTTTTACCTGTGCTTATTAAATCTTCAATAACCACTACGTTTTGCCCGCTTTCTAAATGCCCTTCTATTTGGTTTTTTCGCCCATGTTTTTTAGGTTCAGGACGAACATATATAAAAGGTACGCCTAGCTCTTGTGCAACTAACATTCCGATAGCAATAGCTCCTGTAGCAACCCCAGCAATAACATCAGGTTTACCATGTTTTTCTTCAACCAACTTAGCAATTTCCTGTTTCAAAAAATTTCTAACTGGTGGATAAGATAATGTAACTCTGTTGTCGCAGTAAATTGGTGATTTCCATCCCGATGCCCAGTTGAAAGGTTCGTTAGGGTTTAGTTTAATAGCTTTTATTTGCAGTAAAAGTTCTGCTGTTTTTTTTCCTGTATCTTTATTAAAATCCATAGCGCAAATGTATAAAGTTTTTGTTAATGATAAACCAATAATTTTTACAACTTCAATAAAAAAATGAAGAAGATTATGTGGTTTTTATTTACAAAAATACAATTATGGATGGACTTACGCATTGGTTAAAATCAGAGAAGTTAAAAATAAATTTACCTTATGAGTTTAAATTAGATATTATAGTGAGGTAATTATGTGTAGTGTTAAATTTTAACTTAAAGTTAGTGTTGGGTTTAAATAGTTGTTTTGTAGAGGTTTTTATTGCGGTTTATTGTTTTTAATAGTATTGTTTTGATGTTGTTCTTGAATTTAATATTTTAAAAGATACTATTTGTATTTAAGTTAAAGATAAAAATATACAAACATTATCAATTTTCTACAGCGCTTTTTTTGTACCTTTCAAAATGTAAAAATAAAGTTAATGCAATTAGAAAAATCGACACTTCAATTCTTACAGGACTTAAAAGAAAACAATACTAGAGAATGGTTTGCTGAACAAAAAGATACTTTTAAAGAAGTACAAAATCAGGCAAAAGATTTTTATGCACAAATAAGAGAAAATTTAGAAAAACACGACGTAGTAGATAAATTTAAACTATTTAGAATTTACCGAGATGTACGATTTTCGAAAGATAAAACACCGTATCAACCCCACTTTGCAGGTTCTTTTTCAAGAAAAGGAAAACATTTAAGAGGTGGGTATTATTTACGTATTCGCCCAGGAGAAAGCTTTTTAGCGGGCGGATTTTGGGAACCTAATAAAGAAGATTTATTACGTATACGTAAAGAAATAGAAATGGATGCTTCTGATTTTAGAGATATTCTAAAAGATCCTGAATTTGTACAGCTTTTTGGAGGTAAATTTGAAGGAGCCGAGTTAAGATCAGCTCCAAGAGGATTTGATAAAAGTCATCCAGATATTGATTTATTACGTAAAAAAGGATTTATTGCAGTTCGTAATTTTAGTGATAAAGAAGTGTTATCAAAAGATTTCTTATCAGAAATAAACAGGTCATATAAAGCTTTACGACCGTTTTTTAATTTAATGAGCGATGTGTTAACTACTAATTTAAATGGCGAAAGTTTAATTTAAACGAAATTTAACTTCCTTTCTTAAATATATATAAGTTACAAAAGTAGCTAAAACATCAGCAATAGGAAAAGACACCCACACACCCAAAACACCATAAAATTTAGGTAAAAAATATACCAATGGAATTAAGAAAAAACCTTGTTTTAACAAGGTTAAAATTAGCGCTGGTAACGCTTTTCCTGCGGCTTGAAAATATGCAGATCCGATTAATTGTATAGTAATAACAGGTGTTGCTAAAAAGACTATAATTAAAGCATCTGTAGTAAGGTTTTGTAAATTGATATCATCAGTAAACAAAGCAACCAATTCAGTAGGAAAAAACATTATAAATATAAAAATAAGTGTTGCTATTGCTGTTCCGAAAGCAATGGCTATTTTAATACATTCTTTTACTCTTTTAATATCTTTTGCTCCGTAGTTATAGCCAGCAATAGGTAAGAATCCTTGCATAACACCTAACACAGGAAAGAGTGAAAACATCATTATTCTATTGATAATTCCATATACGGCAATTGATATTTCTCCTCCGTATATAAATAAACTGTAGTTTAAGATAATTATTAAAATACTTATGGTTCCTTGCCTGATGATGGTAATTCCACCCAACGAAATGATTTCTTTTAATATATCTGAATCAATAATAAAATACTTAGGAATAATTTTTAAATCCGTATTTTTTGATAAAAAGAACCACAGTATGAATAAACCGCTAACAGCATAGGAAATAGAAGTTGCTAGCCCAGCTCCATACATTCCTAGTTCCATAAATTTTATAAACATAATATCTAAAATAATATTTATAATTGCGGGAAAAATCATGGTAAACATAGCATAGTTAGGTTTTCCTACAGCTCTTGCAACAGGATTTCCCATCATGGCAAAAGCTAAAAAAGGGATTCCCCAAACAATTACATTAAAATATTCGGTAGCAGGAGTTACGATAGTACCTTTGGCTCCAAATAATTGCAGCACAGGAAAACTAAAAAAAGTGCCGATAATTACAAATACAACGGATAAAGAAACAGTTAAACTAATTTGATTTCCAAATACTTTAAAAGCTTTTAAAGAATCACCTTTACCTAAAGCTCTTGAAATGATAGAACTGCCTCCGATACCAATTCCCATACCTATAGAAGAAATTAAAAAAGCAATTGGTAAAACCACTGTAATTGCAGCTATTGCCATCATATTAATCCAACGACCTACAAAAATGGTATCTACAATCATATTTAAAGACATTACTAAAATTCCTATAGAAGCCGGAATTGCTTGCTTTAAAAGAAGTTTACTTATCTTTTCGGTACCAAAATTGTTTGTAATTTTATTCATGTATGATTTAAAAGGTTCGAATATCAACAATATTACGATACCAATGCAAAATCAGGAGTGGTTTTAAGTAATAATTAACATCAATCGCGTAATTTTGTTAAATGAATTTTTACGAAAAAAAATACACAGTAACTTCAACTGAAATTGATGAATATAAACATGTAAATAATGTAGTTTATGTAAAATGGATGCAAGAAGTATCATCTGAACATTGGGCGTTATTGATAAGTAATATTCCAACACCAGACTATGTTTGGTTTGTAATTAGACACGAAATAGATTATAAAAAACAAGGTGCCTTAGGAGATGAAGTAATTATAAAAACTTGGGTTGGTGAAACTGCGGGTATAAAATCAATTCGCCATTTTGAAGTGAGAAGAGGTGAAGATATTTTGGTAAAATCACAAACGATATTTTGTTTGTTAGATGCCAAAACTCAAAAACCCAAAAGAGTAACTAAAGAAATAACAAACTTACTTTTAGGCAAAAAATAAGCAATATCTTTGCATTTATAAATAAATAAGATGACAACATTTACAGCATTAGGCATACGAAAAGAGTATGTTAAAGGATTAAAAGAGTTAGGTATAAACACACCTACTGAAGTACAAGAACAAGCAATACCTTATTTATTACAAAATAATGCTGATTTTGTGGGGTTAGCACAAACAGGTACTGGTAAAACAGCAGCTTATGGATTACCTGTTTTACATAAAATTGATGCATCAAAAAATACTACCCAAGCCTTAATATTATCACCAACGAGAGAATTGGTGCAGCAAATAAAAAAACAATTATTTAAGTTTACAAAATATGTTGATGCTAAAATTTTTGTAGAAGCAGTATATGGTGGAGAAAAAATTGATAGACAAATTAACAATTTAAAAAGAACTACACATATAATAGTAGCCACTCCTGGAAGGTTAATCGATTTAATTGAAAGAGGAGAGGTTAATTTAAAAGATATCAATACTTTAGTACTTGATGAGGCTGATGAAATGTTAAGTATGGGGTTTAAATTAGAGTTAAATCGTATTTTAAAATACACTTCAGGAACTAGAAAAACATGGTTGTTTTCAGCAACAATGCCAGATGAAATAAGAAGTATCATCAAAAAATATATGAATGCCTCAGCAAAACAAGTAGAAGTAAATAAAAACGCTTTAGTAAATGCTAATATAACCCATCAATTTGTACAAACTACAATTCCTGAAAAGGTAGATGTTATCATTAAGTTTTTAGATAAAAGGCAAGCAGAAAGAGGAATAATTTTTGCTAGAACAAAAGCAGGTGTTCAAAAATTAACCAAACAACTTAAAGAAGAAGGTTTTTCGGTAGATGCCTTAGAGGGTGATATGATGCAAAAAGAACGTGATAAAGTAATGCGTGCTTTTAAAAAAGAAAATATTCAAATTTTAGTATCAACAGATGTTGCAGCAAGAGGTATAGATGTTCAAAATTTAGGTTTTGTATTACATCATCAATTGCCAGAAAAATTAGAGTATTATACGCACAGAAGTGGAAGAACGGCAAGAGCTGGTAAAAAAGGAGTTTCGTTAGTATTAATTCTTAATAATGAAAGAAATAATATAAAAGAAGCTGAAAGAACGTTACAAATACAATTTTCTGAAATAAATATATAGTGGAAATTATTTACATCTTAGATTTGGCAGGTACATTTGCCTTTGCTATAAGTGGTGCTTTGGTTGCAATTAAAAAAGATTTTGATTTATTTGGAGTTGTTATTATCGCTTTTGTTACCGCAGTTGGTGGAGGTATGATTCGCGATGTTCTAATTAATGCACACCCTATAAATTGGATTGGTGATATTAATTACATCTGGACGATATTAATAGCTGTTCTAGTAACTTTTTTATTTAGAAGTAAAATAGCACCACTTCGAAAAACCATGTTTTTGTTTGATACTATTGGTATAAGCGTATTTACTTTATTGGGATTACAAAAGGGGTTAACCTATAATTTACATCCTTTTGTATCTTTGGTTATGGGAATGTCATCTGCGGTAATGGGCGGGGTTACACGCGATGTTTTAACCAACGAAATTCCGTTAATATTTCATAGAGAAATTTATGCGTCAGCATGTTTGGCAGGGGGAGTAGTTTATTTGATTTTAAATAATTTTCAAATAAATGAAGATATTCAATTTATTATAGCAGCTTCAGTAATTATTGTCATTAGAACCATAGCTGTTAAATATGAATTAGAATTACCACGAGTTAAAAAAGATGTATTAAATAATTTTTAACGTTATGAAAAAGTTAGTATTTGAAGACTTAGCAAAACTACACTCTATAGAAGGTAAAGAATTACCGGTAGGAAATTGATTTACTGTTACCCAGCAAATGATTAATGATTTTGCAAATGCTACGTTAGATAAACAATGGATTCATGTTGATGAAGAAAAAGCAGCTAAATATTCACCTACTAAAACAACCATCGCACACGGATTTATGTCTGTAGCCATGTTATCGGAATTAATTTCTGATTTGACAGAAATAAAAAGTGTAAAGTTGGGGTTAAACTACGGGTTAAATAAAGTTCGTTTTCCTAACTCCGTTCCTGTTAATAGTAAGTTACGCTTGGTAAGTTCGCTTAAACAAATAGAAGATTTCAATAACGGAAAAAAACTAACTTTTAATTGCTTAATAGAAATAAAAGGGCAAGAAAAACCAGCTTGTGTTGCTGAATTTATTTTTGTTTTAATTGAATAAAAAGCTGCCTTAATTTTACAAGACAGCTATAAGAAAAATTAGGTTAAGAAAGCAAACCGTTAGCTTCACTTTTTTTGGTATACCATAGTATAAAAACAGCAAAACCTATTATCATAATAGGCATTATAACTGCGCCAAGACCATAAACATCTAAAGCACCGCTCATAAAAACATTATAAAACATTTGTATTACAATTGCTATTAAAGAAACTAAAAAAATAGGTTTGGCTATTTTTTTTCGAAGTAATAAGAAAACACTTCCTAAAGCTCCACCAAAAACCGCAATAGCAAATGCTCCCATTACCCAAGAAGGAGTATTTAAAGCCATTTCTAAAACTTTTTCATCAGGATACATCGCTTTAAAAACATCGGTATTATATGCTTGTTGTAAATATTGATTTACGCCCATAGCATTCCATAATACCGCAATAATACCAATTACCCAAAACCATATAGTAGGTTTGTTTGAAGTTGTCATAAGTTTAAAATTTTAGTTAGTTTTATTTAAAAATAATGATAAACTATTATATAACAAAATTATGAGTAAAATCGATCAATCATAAAAAAGTGTTAAACTACAAACAAATTGTAACAATTAAATAAATACATCGTCATATATGTAAGTAATTACTTAATAATTTATTTTTAGTAATTAATTAGTTTTTAATAGTTGATTGAAAAAGGCTCGGAATTTTAAAATCCCGAGCCTTTTGAATTGTATAAAGATAATAGTTGTTATTTTCTTACTAATTGCGCCATGTAAAATCCGTCAAAACCAAATTTATGCGCTAATACTTTATTGTCTTTTACAAGTGTAAAATCTTTTCCATCTTCAGAGGCTAAAAATATTTTAACCTGATCTTGATTTTCAGATGGTAATACTGAACAAGTAGCATAGACTAATTTACCTCCAGGTTTTACCATTCTTGAGTAGCGTTGTAAAACATCTTGCTGAATTTCTTTAATATTATCTATAAATTCAGGTTGTAATTTCCATTTACTATCAGGGTTTCTACGGATAACTCCTAAACCAGAACAAGGTGCATCAATTAAAACCCTATCAGCTTTACCATATAATTTTTTAATTACTTTGGTAGAGTCAATTACTTTTAAATTGATATTACTAACACCATTTCTACGCGCTCTAATTTTTAGTTTTTTCAATTTACTTTCGTAAATATCCATCGCTACAATTTGCCCTTTGTTTTTCATTAAGGCAGCTAAATGTAATGTTTTTCCCCCAGCACCAGCACAAGTGTCAATTACTTTCATACCAGGTTCAACATCTAAATACGAAGCTACTAATTGTGATGAAGCATCTTGTACTTCAAAATATCCTTTATGAAAAGCTTCGGTTTTAAAAACGTTGGCACGTTCAACTAGGCGCAGTGCGTCGTCACAACCGTTAATAAATTCGGTTTCAATGCCTTCTTGTTTTAAATCTTTTTGGAGATTTTCTTTAGATATATTTAAGGTGTTGGTACGTAAAATAACATCGGCACGTTTGTTTAAGGCTGCAATTTCTTTTGTCCAAACAGCTTCGCCTAATTCTTTAACACCTAATTCATCAATCCAATCAGGAATAGATTCTCTATATTTTCTGGTTTGAGAAAGTTCATCAAACTTCCCTTTAATTCGTCTAGTAGGGGTTTCTTTAATTTGGTTCCAATCTGGTAATTTAATACCTCTTAACACACACCAAACTACTAGTAAACGCCATAAATCGGGTCTTGAATACGGTGTTTTTACATTGGCAATTTCACCATACAAACGTTTCCATCGTACAATATCATAAATAGTTTCGGCAACAAATTTCCTGTCACGTGCTCCCCATCTTTTATCTCTCTTTAACGCTTTTTCAACAGCCTTATCAGCATAAACATCTTCATTAAAAATATCGCGTAAACTATCAATAACTGCGTAAACTAAATTTCTATGTAATCTCATTTGGTGAATTTAAGAGTGCAAAGATAGTTGATTTTAATGGGTTTTTGTATTTTCGTTTTTAATGAATTTAAATCATCCCATAACATATATAAAAGGCGTAAGTGTTGCCAAGGCAGAATTGTTGTTTACCGAGTTGGGTATAAGAACATGTAGCGATTTATTGCATCTTTTTCCGTTTCGTTATATCGATAAAACTCAGTTTTATACCATTAATCAATTACAGCAAAATTCAGCCGAAGTTCAAATAGTGGGTAAGATTGTTGGAGTAAAGGAGGTGAAACAAAAACGTGGCAGTAGGTTAGTAGCTACTTTTTCTGACACTACTGGGTCGTTAGATTTAGTTTGGTTTAAGGGCGCTAAGTGGATTAAGGATAGCTTAAAAATAGGTGTTCCGTATGTAATTTACGGAAAATTAAACTGGTATAATAATACCGCCAACATGCCACATCCAGAAATGGAAACGGTAAAAGAATATAAAAGTAAGTTACAAATGGCTATGCAACCTGTATACCCATCCACTGAAAAATTAAGTAATAAAGGATTTAGTAATAAAGTTTTACGAGGGTATATTCAAAACTTATTTAAACAAGCATTCGGGGTAATTGAAGAATCATTTCCGACGTATCTATTAACCGAAAATCAATTTTTAGGAAAAAAAGAAGCCCTTTTAAATATTCATTTTCCTAAAAGTCAAGAATTATTAGCCAAAGCACAATACCGATTAAAGTTTGAAGAGCTGTTTTTTATTCAGCTACAATTATTGCAAAAAAAACTCATCAGAAAATCAAAAATTAAAGGGTATGTTTTTGATAAAGTAGGAGATGATTTTACTAATTTTTACAATAATTATTTACCTTTTGATTTAACTAATGCCCAAAAAAAAGTTTTAAAAGAAATACGAAAAGATATAGGTTCGGGCGCACACATGAATCGTTTACTACAAGGTGATGTTGGCTCGGGTAAAACTATTGTTGCTTTGTTAACTATGTTAATAGCAATTGGTAATGGTTACCAAGCAACTATAATGGCGCCAACTGAAATTTTAGCCATTCAACATTATAACGGAATTGTAGAGCTATTATCAGAAACGAATATAAAAGTAGATTTGTTAACAGGATCTGTTAGAACTAAAAAACGACGTGAAATTCATGCGGGTTTAGAAGACGGATCTTTACATATTTTAATAGGGACCCATGCAATTTTAGAAGATAAGGTTCAGTTTAAAAACTTAGGGATTTCTATTATTGATGAGCAGCATCGTTTTGGAGTAGCACAGCGATCTAAAATGTGGCAAAAAAACGAGTTGCCGCCGCATGTTTTAGTAATGACAGCTACACCAATTCCACGAACTTTAGCAATGTCGGTGTATGGAGATTTAGATATTTCTGTTATTGATGAATTACCACCTGGGCGTAAAGAAATTAAAACGGTACATCGTTACGATAGTAATCGCTTAAGTGTTTTTAAGTTTTTAAAAGATGAAATCGATAAAGGACGGCAGGCTTATGTGGTGTATCCGTTAATTCAAGAATCTGAAGCAATGGATTATAAAGATTTAATGGATGGGTATGAAAGTATCGTTCGTGATTTTCCGTCGCCTAAATATCAAATAAGTATTGTACATGGGCAAATGAAACCTGCCGATAAAGAATATGAAATGAATCGTTTTGTTAATGGGGAAACTCAAATAATGGTAGCAACAACGGTTATTGAAGTAGGTGTAAATGTACCCAACGCATCTGTAATGGTTATTGAAAGTGCAGAGCGTTTTGGTTTAAGTCAATTGCATCAATTACGAGGTAGAGTAGGGCGTGGTGCTGAACAAAGTTATTGTATTTTATTATCAAGTTATAAGTTATCATCAGACGGAAAAACACGTTTACAAACTATGGTAGAAACTACTGATGGATTTAAAATAGCAGAAGTTGATTTAAAACTCCGTGGTCCAGGTAATATCATGGGAACCCAACAAAGCGGGGTGTTAAACCTTAAAATTGCTGATGTTGTAAAAGACAGTGCTGTTTTACAAAAAGCACGACAAACTGCTGTTAATGTATTAGAAAAAGACCCTAATTTATCTAAGCCAGAAAATGCTAGTTTATTAAAAGTATATAGTCAAATACAAAAAACAAGCGGACTTTGGAGTAATATTAGCTAAGTGTATATGAATGTAAAAAAGAAAAACAAACAACCTTGGCCAACCAAAAAAGCTATGGAACAGGTGTATGAAATGAAACTTTGGGGCGATAATAAAACTGAGTTTTATTCAGGCGAAGGTTCTCATGATTTATTAATAACCGAACCATATATAAAGGCAGTAACAACATTTTTAATGTCTTTTAATAAACCAATTACTGTATGTGATTTAGGTTGTGGCGATTTTAATATAGGTAAACAATTAGTAAAATATACACATAAATACATTGGAATAGATATAGTTACCGATTTAATAGCTTATAACAAAGAACATTTTAAAAATTCAAAATTAGATTTTCATTGTCTTGATATCTCAAAAGATACGTTACCAACTGCCGATTGTATTATAATAAGACAAGTTTTGCAGCATTTGTCTAATGCTGAGGTTTTAAAAGTTGTACAAAAGTTGCAAAATTTTAAATATGTTATTGTAACCGAACACTTACCAGAAGGAAATTTTACTCCAAATAAAGATATTATTTCAGGACAAGGGATTCGACTAAAAAAACAAAGTGGAATTAATTTACTAGCTCCACCATTTAATTTTAAGATAAAAGAAGAAAAAAAATTGGTAAACAATGTTTTAAGTAATGGTAAAGGAGTTATTGTTACAACACTTTATCAGGTTTTTTAAAAAGTTAATTTTATTATTTTTTAATAAAATTTATAACTATTAATAAAGTAAATACTTTTCACGTACTTTTTTAAAGTCTTCTATATCTTTTGCCCAAGTAGCTTTAATTTCTGCTTCAGAAAAACCCTTTTCAATTTGTTGTTGTAATTTTTTTGTACCTGCTAATTTTGTAAAAAACGCATTAAAAAAATCTTTTTTATTAGCCATTTTATACGATTTTATCAGCCATGATAAATTCAAATTACTTAAAAATTCATTTTGTTGTAAATTTTCTCCGTAGCATAATTTACCCTTATGTTTTGGGTGTTTAGCTCCAGGGTTGGGTTGTGGTGTAAAACTAAAGTCATATTCAGTTAAAAAAGGAGCACCATAAATTTGAAACTGATTCTCAGTGCCACGACCGGCAGAAACATTGGTACCTTCAAAAAAGCATAAACTAGGATACAAATTTATACTTGTATCATTAGGTAAATTAGGCGAAGGTTTTATAGGTAAACTATATTTAATGGCATGTGTGTAGTTTTTTAGAGGAATAACAGTTAAATCACACAGAATTCCGTTTTTTAACCACTTTTCACCGTTAATCATTTGCCCGTATTCGCCAATAGTCATTCCATAAACTACCGGAACAGGATGCATACCTACAAAACTTTTATGCTCGGTTTCTAATATTGGGCCATCGATATAATGTCCGTTCGGGTTAGGTCGATCTAAAACAATTACAGGGATATTAGCCTCAGCAGCAGATTCCATTACATAGTGCAACGAAGAAATATAGGTGTAAAAACGAGCACCCACATCTTGAATATCAAACACAATAATATCTATGTTTTTAAGCTGTTCTTTAGATGGTTTTTTGTTTTTTCCATATAAAGAAATAATTGGCAACTGTGTTTTAGTATCAATACCATCTACCACAGTTTCACCAGCATCGGCTTTACCACGAAAACCATGTTCAGGAGCAAAAACTTTTGTAACGTTAACGTTATTATAAGTATGTAAATAATCAACTAAATGATGCTGTACAAGTTTAGAACCCATAATATTTGGTGCTATTTCAGTGTTTTGTAAAACATTTAAAACAGATGTTTGATTGGCAACAATAGCAACATTTTTACCTTTTAATTTAGATAAATAGCTAGCAGTTCTGTCAGCACCAATTATCAAAGAGTCAACAACTTTAATTGTTGGTGTTGTTTTTTTAGTAACCGTTTTTTGTTGCTTAGCACAAGCTATAAATAGAAAATTAATAGCTAAACTAAACACTATAAAATACTTAAAACTGTTTTTCATCTAAAGGTAAATTTAAAAGATAAAATTACTATTTAAAAACCTGTTTTATATAAAAAAGAGTAAAATATTTAAATGAAGGGTATTATTAAGTTTAGTTAAGTAAGAATTAATTACTTTTGATTTTGTTAAAAATAACGCTTTTGAATTTCGAATTATTTATAGCCAAACGAATTATTGCTGGTAAAGAGCATAAAAGTAATATCTCATCGCCAATTATTAAAATTGCAACCATCGCAATTACTTTAGGTATTGCTATTATGTTAATAGCTGTGTCTATTGCCGCAGGTTTTCAAAAAAAAATTAGCGATAAAATGACAGGCTTTAAAGGGCATGTTCAAATTGTAAATTACGATAGTAATAATTCAGATATTACTACTGCGCCTATAAGTATTAATCAAGATTTTTATCCAAAATTTAAAAATATAACCGGTATTAAAAACGTACAGGTTTTTGCAAATATTGGCGGTATTATAAGAACACCTACCGATTTTGAAGCCATTGTTTTTAAAGGTATTTCATCTGATTATGATTTTTCTTTTTTTAAAGAATATTTACTAGAGGGGCGTTTGCCAAATTTTGAACAACCTAGAAATAAAGAAATTTTAATCTCACAATCAATCGCAAATCGATTAGGATTTAAGTTAAATGATACTATTCAAACTTTATTTAGTGCAGCAAAAAGTAAGTTAAAATACAAAATGCGTAAACCAATAATTGTAGGTATTTATAATACCGGTTTTGAGCAGTTTGACAAAACAATGTTAATTGGTGATATTAGAGAGGTACGTCAAATAAATAGATGGAAACCAGATGAAATTGGCGGGTTTGAAGTTTTAATTGATGATTTTAGTCAGCTAACCCAAAAAGGAAACGAAATTTATAGTACTATCGGAACAACATTAAATAGCTATACAATTGTTGAAAATTATCCGTTAATTTTTGAATGGATAAAACTTTTTGATAATAATGTATGGTTTATTATCGCCATAATGATTGTCATAGCAGGTATTAATATGATAACCGCTTTATTGGTATTAATTTTAGAAAGGGTGCAAATGATAGGTATATTAAAAGCCCTAGGAAGTGCTAATTGGAGTGTTCGAAAAATATTTTTATACAACGCATCATACCTAATTTTAAAAGGATTGTTTTGGGGTAACTTAATCGGAATAACATTGCTATTACTACAACAAAATTTTAAAATAATTACCTTAGATCCAGCAACATATTCAGTAGCAACAGTACCAGTACATATTAGCCTTTTAGCAATCATTTTATTAAACCTAGGTACCTTATTATTATGTTTTTTAATGCTAATAATTCCGTCATATATAATTACCAAAATACAACCATCAAAGTCAATTAAATTTGCTTAACATAGTTTTTTTTTGAAGCTATTTCCCGCTTTTCGCACTCGCTCTTTTTTTGAAGAAAAATCAAAAAAAGGAGCTCAAACAAATGCTACAATCGGGGCTAAGTTTATTTAGTAAGTGATAGATAATTTAACAGTGAGTTCGAATTTTTTTTAGCTAGCAAAAACAATATAAAAAATAGATTAAAATTATTTTTTAATTTATAAAATAACACTAATAAACTGGTTGCGTTAGCGATTGAATGGTGTGTTTGAGCTCTTTTTTAATTTTGTTTTTTATTTGTGAGGGACGAACAAATTAACAAAGTGTACAAAATTAAAAAAAGCGAGTAATGAAAGCGCGACACTTGTGAAACGCCCAAAAAGAATTTACCTTTTTAGTTGTGAAATTATGACACTCTGTCATTGTAATTAAATGAATGCTTATTTTTTCTGCCAAAATAAAAGCAAATACTTGTTGGCACACACTTTGACTATTACTACTCGTAAAATTGAATTAAAAAAATTAAGATAAAATAGTTAATTATGAGTAAAATTATAGGAATTGATTTAGGAACCACAAATTCATGTGTTTCTGTAATGGAAGGAAATGAACCAGTTGTTATTCCTAATGCTGAAGGGAAAAGAACTACACCATCTATCGTAGCATTCGTAGAAGGAGGAGAACGTAAAGTTGGTGATCCAGCAAAGCGTCAGGCGGTAACTAACCCAACAAAAACAGTTTATTCTATTAAACGTTTTATGGGTAACAAATTTTCTGAATCTTCAAAAGAAGCAGGAAGGGTACCTTATAGCGTTGTAAAAGGAGATAACGATACACCACGTGTAGATATTGATGGTCGTTTATATACGCCACAAGAAATATCAGCAATGGTATTACAAAAAATGAAAAAAACTGCTGAAGACTATTTAGGTCAAGATGTGGCAGAAGCAGTAATTACTGTACCAGCATATTTTAACGATGCACAACGTCAGGCAACTAAAGAAGCTGGTGAAATTGCGGGTTTAAAAGTTAGAAGAATTATTAACGAACCAACTGCAGCTGCATTAGCGTATGGTTTAGATAAGGCAAATGATGATAAAAAAATCGTTGTTTTTGATTTTGGTGGAGGAACACATGATGTTTCTATCTTAGAATTAGGAGACGGAGTTTTTGAAGTGTTAGCTACGGATGGTGATACGCATTTAGGAGGTGATGATGTTGATGAAAAAATCATTAACTGGTTAGCTGATGAATTTAATGCAGAAGAAGGAATGGATTTACGTAAAGACCCGATGTCTTTACAGCGTTTAAAAGAAGCTGCTGAAAAAGCGAAGATTGAATTATCTTCTACTACTTCATCAGAAATTAATTTACCTTATATTACTGCTACTGCTAGCGGACCAAAACACTTAGTAAGAACATTAACAAGAGCTAAATTTGAAGCTTTAATTGATGACTTAGTAAAAAGAACTATTGAGCCTTGTCAAACAGCTTTAAAAAATGCTGATTTATCAACATCTGATATTGATGAAGTAATTTTAGTAGGTGGTTCAACTCGTATTCCTGCAATTCAAGAAGCTGTTGAAAAATTCTTCGGAAAATCACCAAGTAAAGGAGTAAATCCTGATGAAGTTGTTTCTTTAGGAGCTGCAATTCAAGGAGGTGTTTTAACTGGAGATGTAAAAGACGTTTTATTATTAGATGTAACGCCTTTATCTTTAGGAATTGAAACAATGGGTAATGTATTTACAAAGTTAATCGATGCAAATACTACTATTCCAACAAAAAAATCTCAAGTATTCTCTACAGCAGTAGATAATCAGCCATCTGTAGATATTCACGTTTTACAAGGTGAAAGAGCAATGGCAGCAGATAACAATACAATTGGTCGTTTTCAATTAACTGATATTCCACCAGCACAAAGAGGAGTTCCTCAGATTGAAGTAACTTTTGATATTGATGCAAACGGAATTATCAAGGTTTCTGCGGCTGATAAAGCAACAGGAAAATCTCAGGATATTCGTATCGAAGCTTCTTCAGGATTATCAGAAGAAGAAATCGAAAAAATGAAAGCTGAAGCTGAAGCAAATGCTGATGCAGATGCAAAAGCAAAAGAAACTGCTGAAAAAGTTAATGGTGCAGATTCAATGATTTTTCAAACAGAAAAGCAATTAAAAGAATTTGGTGATAAATTATCTGATGATAAAAAAGGACCAATTGAAGCTGCTTTAGTTGAATTAAAAGCGGCTCACGAATCTAAAGACTTAGCGCAAATTGATGCAGCTATGGAAAAGATTAATGAAGCTTGGAAAGTAGCATCTGAAGAAATGTATGCAGCACAACAACAACAACAAGCTGGTGGCGATGCAGGAGCGCAACAACAAGGTCAACCAGAAGCAAACAATGCTCAGGAAGATAATGTTGAAGATGTAGATTTTGAAGAAGTGAAGTAATTTTTACAAAATAATTTATAAAAGCTCGCCAATAGGCGAGCTTTTTATTTTATAAAAATCTCATTTTTCTTTTAGAAAAGAAAAGAAGTGCTTTAGAAAAAAATAAAGTCACTTGAGCAATTTTTTCTCAATGTGTTAGTAATCACTTATATATTTATGCTTAAATAAGGGAAAAACACCTTTATGTAAAATGTAAAAAAACAAAAAATAGACACACATGAGAAAAAAAATGACCATTTATGTTAGTGCAATACTTTTTGTATTAGCAAGTATTACAAGCTGTGATGATGATGAAAAAATTAGTCCAGCAGAATTTTCTATTACAGCGATAGAAAAAGATTTTGGAACAATAGAAGTAGAGCAATCGATTAACTACTCATTTAAAGTAACAAATGAGGGAGAGGCAGATTTAGAAATTGATGAATTTGTATTAATAGGAACAAATGCAGCTGATTTTTCAACTAGTGCAGTACCTAAAATAATTAAAAAGGATCAATCGTATAGCTTTGAAATTACCTTTGCTCCTTTAACAGAAGGAGAAAAAGAGGCTATTATAGAAATTACTACCAATATTGGAAAAAAAGAAATTACAGTAACAGGAATTGCAAAACCAAAACCATTACCAGGAGTTGATTTAAGTGCAACAGCGTTGGCTTTCGGAGATGTAGAGGTTAATCAAACAAAAGATGTTATGTTTAGTATAACTAATAGCGGAAGTGCAGATTTAGAAATTACTGCTTTTGAGGTAAAAGGAACAAATGCTTCTGATTTTTCAACTTCAGCAACAGCAGAAACCTTAGCAGCAGGAACAACAAAAACAATTACAGTAACGTTTGCACCAACAGTCGTAGGCGAAAAAACAGCAAGTTTAGAGGTAACAACCAATACAGGAGTTAAAGTTATTACTTTAAGTGGTAAAGCTACAGCAACACCAATACCTGTAATGGAATTTAGTGAAACACCTATTCGTTTTGGAAATGTAGAGGAAGGGAAAAACGTATCTAAAAACATTACAGTTTCTAATACAGGAAATGCAGATTTAGAGATTACTAATGTAAATATTATAGGAGGTAGTTCTGCATCATTTTTTACAGTAGTAGGAGGTACAAGTTCATTAATAAGAACTATTGCGCCAGGTGATACATATACTTTTGAAGTTAAGTTTACGCCAAGTTCACAAGGATTTGCTTCAGGATCTATTAAATTTTTTAATAATTCTAGTGATAATGAAGCGTCTTTACCAATGAATGGAACAGGAACAGCACCAGCACAACCTGCAATTGCTTTTAGTGAAACTGGATTAGGTTTTGGAGATGTTACAGTAGGTAACTCTTCAAATGATTTAACTTTTGCTATTCAAAATAATGGTCAAGGAAGTTTAGAGGTAAGTAATATTAGAATGAGTGGACTTAACCCTAGTGATTTTACCTTGGTAAATGTATCTGCACCACAAACAATTGCTCCTAATGGTGGTGTTTATGAGGTAACAGCACGTTTTACACCACAATCTGAAGGACAAAAACAAGCAATGATAGTTGTAGAAAGTAATGATCCTACAAAGCCAAGCCTTGCTATTATTATTAATGGTACGGGGTTACAAGCTACAACAGGTACTATTGTAAATATACCAGATACTAATTTTAAAACAGCTTTAGTTGCTAATAACGCTATTAATATTAATGGAGATAGTGAAATTCAAGTGTCAGAAGCTCAGGCTTTCACGGGTGAAATTAAAGTAGACGGATTGAATATCTCAGATGTAACAGGTATAGAGGCTTTTGTGAATATTACACAGTTTAATGCTGATAATAATTCGTTAACAAGTATAGATTTAAGTCAAAATACAGCATTAAAAAGATTAATCTTAAGAAGAAATAGTTTAACAGCCTTGGATCTTTCAGCTAATACAGCACTAGAAACTATATTAATTGAGGAAAATAGTATTAGTGCAATAGATTTAACAAATCATTCTAGCTTAGAGAATTTTCAATGTGGAGATAATAATATTGCTACTTTATCATTACCAACAACAGCCAATGATTTACGAACTTTATACTTAGAGAAGAATCAAATTAGTACGTTAGATGTTTCTATGTATCCAGATTTAAGAACTTTAGTTGTTTACAACAACAATTTAACAAGTGTAGATATTTCTAATAATTCGAGAGTTGTTAGTTTACATGTTAGACGTAACAATTTAACAAGTTTAAACGTAGCTAATGGCAACAATATAAACTTTATATATATGGTTGCAGATAGAAATGATAACTTAACTTGTATTCAACATGATGCTGGTTTTGATCCTTTAAACCCACCAAATACACAAGCAAACCAATGGGCTAAGCCATCTGGAGCTTCTTGGAGTACTTCTAGTTGTCAATAAAAAACATTCCCTTTAAATAGTAGTTCAAGAAAGTTACCTGTGTAAAAAAGCAGGTAGCTTTTAATAGCATAAAAACAATAATAGAAATGAAAAAATATACAATATTAGTTTGTTTATTCTTCGCTAGTTTTTTGTTTCATCAAACAGCTAATGCTCAGTTTGGTGGTATGTTAAAAAAAGCTAAGCAAAAAGTAACAAAAAAAATAACAAAGAAAGCTTCTTCATCAATAGAAAAATCAGCTACAAGTTCAACTACTAATTCAACGTCAAATACTAACGAGTACTCAGACGAAGAGTTTAAAAAAGAGTTAGCTAAAAAGTATCCCAACGATAAACAAAAGCAAGATTTTTATTTTAAAAAGTATAAAGAATATCAACAAAAACAGGCAGCAGAAAAAGAAGCCTTGTTAGCTAAAGAAAAAAGTAAAGGTAAAGAAGTAAATAAAATTCCTTCACCAATTGAAAGTAGTGAAAATGATAAATTTAAAGACAATCAAATTTATGTATTAAACAGAACGAAGTTTAAAAAAATGCCTGCTTATGATGGTGGTTTTTCAGATAAAATGGAACTGTCTGGTTACTACCATCTATCACAATACTTTGTTAGAAATCCAACAAATCATTTTGATAGAGATCCAGGTGATATTTACGAAGGTTTTTCTATTGAGTACGACCCAGCATCATATCAGTTAAATGCATATTTTTCACCAAACCAAAAACGTTACGGTGTTGTTCCTGAGAAGTACAGAAAATCTGCCGATAAAGGTAATATTCAATTTCAATTTGGAATGGGGGGTGGACCAGAATGGACGAATACAAATGTGCTTTTATTGGAGCCAGGAGTATTATTAATTGGAGCAGCGGTATATCATAAAAATGATAATGTTGGTCATAAATGGATGAATAATGCCCAACCAAAACAGTTTGTAATTGCGGCAAAAGATCCAGAAAAAATTAAGAAGTATTATAAAAACCCTGAAGTAACTTCTCAAACAACTTTTGCTAAGTTTGATGACTTACGTAAAGATTGGTTAGGAGCAAAGTTAAATAGTGTAACAATGCCAGCTAAAGGAAGTTTTGATAAAAATTCAGCAATTAAAAGAGCAGCTGTAAGTGGATTGAATAAATATTATGGTAAAATGAGTATGCAAAATATATATCAATACATGACATCTAATAGATGGTCAACTGTAAAACATAGAGTAACAGGAGTACCTTTGTATCAATGGGCAGTTGGGGCTGTTGTACAGAAAAATACTGGCGGAAAATGTATGTTGCAACAGTTTATAGTAAGAAAAGACTATACTGGGGGCGGAAAATATGGAAGTCCTTTTTTTAATGGAATTAACAGAGCTAGTGTTAGAGCTCCTTATGGTGGGTATGTAAAATGCAATGCTAAACCTAAAAACTAAATAGATACTTTAAATTAAGAATCGTTGTAAAAGGTGGTGTTTTGCGTATTATTGCATAACCACCTTTTTATTGTAATATTAAATTTGTGAAAAAAACGTTTTATATACTAATTATCATTTCATTTTTTGTTGAAAATATATTTTCGCAAGAACCTTTTTATACACAATTTACATCTGATGATGGATTAGTGTCTTTAGCAAATTATAATATTATACAAGATAAAGATAACCTAGTTTGGGTTGGAGGCGAACAAGGATTGTTTTATTACAACGGTAAAAAGTTTCGACAAGCAAAAAAAACGATTGCTACCACAAAAGGTATTTTTAATTTACAAATAGATAATGAAGGACAAATTTGGTGCTCAACTATTTCAGGGCATATTTATAAAGTTGTAAATAAAGAGTTACAGTTATTCAAAGATTTTTCTAATGAGCTAAAAGGAACTTATGCGCATTTAATAGTGATGAAAAATGATGTTTTTTTTATATCACAAAGAAATAGCTATCAGGTAGATAAAAAAACAGCATCAATTAAAAAAAACTTAAATGCTCATGTTTCTAAATTTGTAAAAACAAAGAATGGTTTTTTTTATTACAACTTAAAAGAAACTAATACGATAACGCAAGTTTATGAAGAAGAAGGAAAGCCTATTTTTAAAAAAATAAACTTCGATATAGAAAAAAACTGTTTGGATGAGGGAAAATTTCAAATGTTTCAATGGTTTAATGATGTTGTTGTAAAAGTAGATAAAGAAGAGTTTAAGGAATTTTCAATCAACATACATACTCGAAAAATTAATAGTGTTAAGCTACCAAAAAATCTTAAAAAAGCACAAGTTTATAATACTAAAAATTTTAAAGAAAACTGGATGCTAACATCAAAAGGTATTTTTATAGCTTTTGATAATGAAAAAGCTGATAGTACTAGACAAGTTTTTAAAGGTTATCATATAACTGATATTTTAAAAGATAATGAAAATAACTATTGGCTTACCACACTTCAAAATGGTGTTTTTGTTGTGCCAAATTTAGGGATAACAAAAAAAAGTTTTTTAGGAGTAAACGAAGATATTATTTCAGTTGAAATAATAGGAAAAGAGCGTTTATTATTAGGTACTCAAAATGGTAATTTAATTGATTATGATGTGCAAAATAACAGACATAAAGTTATAAAGTTAACTAACCAACGCCCCGTAAATAGAATTAAATATAACAAAACACTTCAAAGAGCATACATAAGTACCAACGGAACCAGTAGCTATATTTATGATTTAAAAAAGTTGAAAGTTATTAATCTAGGAGAGCAATTTACTACCGCAAAAGGTTTTGCACAAATAAACAAAGATTCACTGGTGTATTTATCATACCGTCATGCTGTTATTTATACTCATCTTTCTAAAAATAATAAAAAGTACACCGTTTTAGAAAATAAAAGACCAATAAGCACTCATTACGATGCTAAAAATAAACTTATTTATGTAACTTATATTGATGGGACAGTGGTTTATAATAAAAAACTACAAACTATTCCTGTGAGTTATCAAAATAAACCTATTATTTTTTCAGAATATACTCAAACTATTGATGGTGAAATATGGGCAACAGCAAGAAATAAAATTTTAAAGCTAGCAGCAGGAAAAGTTACTGATAGCATAACGTTTTCAAATGGATTATTAAAATCTCAAATAAAAGGAATTTTAGGAGAAGGTAATTTTTTATGGATTGTAACAGAAAAAGGGATACAAAGATACGATACTGATAAACAGCAGATAAAAACAATCAATTTAACAGATAAAAGCACTTTAAAGTTTAAATCTCCCGTAATACAAAACGGTTATTTGTGGATAGCAGGTAATAATTTCTTATGTTCAGTAAATACCGCTATTTCAGAGCTAAAACAGCCAAATTTAGCTCCGTTAGCTTATATAAGTAATATTAAAATTGGTGGAGTTGAACAAGAAATTAAGACAAAATACAAATTACCATATAAAACTAATGATATTACGTTTAATTTTAACGCTAATGGTTTTAAAGCTAGTGCTAAGAATGTTTTTCAGTATAAACTTTTAGGTTTTAATACAACGTGGCAAACATCTGAGTTGAATGATGATGTGGTAAGGTATATTGGAATTCCATCAGGAAAATACGAGTTTTTGCTTAGAACCAAAAGCATAGGTGGAACTATTGGAGAAGAAAGTAAAGGTGTTAAAATAATTGTACAAAAACCTTTTTGGAAAAACTGGTGGTTTATTATAATAGTATTTTTAATAGCTGTTTTAGGAGTAATAATATATTACCAAATTAAGTTAAAATGGAAAGAGGAAGAAGGAGAGCGAGAATTAGAAAAAGTAATTTTAGATAGTAGAATAAGTAAGTTAAGGTTAGAAAACTTACGTTCACAAATGAATCCTCATTTTATTTTTAATTCTTTAGGAGCTATTCAAGATTATGTAATGAAGAATGAAAAATATTTAGCAAGCGATTATTTGGTTAAATTTTCTCGTTTAATAAGAATGTATTTAAACCACAGTAGAGTTAATCTAATATCACTTAAAGAAGAACTTAACTCGTTAGATATATATATAGCTTTAGAGCAATTACGATTTGAAAATAAATTTAAAGTACATTTTTTAGTTGATAAAAAAATTAATAAAGAAGATTTTGAAGTTCCCCCATTGTTTATACAACCATTTGTAGAAAATGCAATAAAACATGGACTCGTTCATAAAAAAGATCAAGGAAATTTAACGATAATAGTAAAAAAAGATATAAGTAATACTCTAATTATAATTATTGAAGATGATGGTATTGGGCGAAAAAAATCATCAGAAATTAATAAAAAAAGACAAAGGCATAAGTCTTTTGCGGTAAATGCTACTCATGAGCGAGTTGCTTTGTATAAAAAAGAAAATTTATTTGATATTTTAGTACATTTTACAGATAAAGAGGATGAATATAATAATGCCACAGGAACAATAGTAACACTAAAAATAAAAAGAATTTAATAATGAAAGCTTTAATTATTGATGATGAAACAAAAGCACGTAGTGTAATGAAAACGATGCTTACTGAGTTTTTTCCTGAAATAAATAGTGTTATTACAGCAAATAATTTAGTAAACGGAGTAAAATCAATCCGTGAAAATAACCCTGATATTGTTTTTTTAGATATTGAAATGCCTGAATACTCTGGTTTAGAAATATTAGATTTTATTTCTGAACCTATAGAGTTTCAATTAATTTTTATAACAGCATATCAACAATACGCATTAGAAGCATTAAAATTATCGGCAATAGATTATTTGGTAAAACCTATTGATAGAGAAGAGTTGCGAGTAGCTATAAATAAAGCTAAAATAAATATTAATCAAAAGAAAGTAACTGCACAATTTTCAGAGTTAAAAAAAGCAATTCAATCATTATCGTCACATAAAATAGCTTTAGAAGTACCGGGAGAAATTATTTTTGTTTCGCATGAAGATATTTTATATTTAGAAGCAGATGGAATGTATACAAAAGTGTATCTAGCGAATAAGGAAAAACAACTAATATGTAAACCATTAGTTTACTTTGAAAATCAACTTCATAATAATAATTTATTTTTTAGGTGTCATAGGTCTTTTTTAATAAACCTCCACTATTTAGACAAGTTTGTAAAAAAAGATGGCGATTTTTTACTGATGCGAAATCATACAACGATCCCTATTTCAAAAACAAAAAAGCAAGAATTTTTAAAAATTATAAAAGAAGTGTTTTAGATTTGTAAAATGCAATTTTATCAAAAAGAAATTCAATTACCAGTATTTACTAGAGGTTATCATTTAATTACTGATGTTTTAGTTGCTGAAATACCTGAAATAAAGAGTATTAAAATAGGACAATTTCAGGCATTTATAAAACATACCTCTGCAAGTTTAACGATTAATGAAAATGCTGATCCAACGGTTCGGTTAGATTTTGAATCGCATATTAATAAAATGATTCCTGAAAACATGCCCTATTATAAACACAATTATGAAGGAGCAGATGATATGCCTGCACACATAAAAAGTTCTATGTTGGGTTGCCAAGTACAAATACCAATAACTAACGGAAAATTAAACCTAGGTATGTGGCAAGGTGTTTATTTAGGTGAACATAGAAATTACGGAGGAAACAGAACAATTGTAATTACCATATTTGGAGTTTAATGAAGTATCATAAATTCAATTTTTTTAAATACACGTATTGCGAGTTTGAATCTCGGTCAATAGATTTTTTTAAAGATAAATCAGCACATTATCAAAGTAAATCGGGTAGTTTGTATTTTTATACAGACGAAGGGGTTTACAGATATTCAAACCATTGGGGAAGAGTAGCAAATTGTCGTTGGAAAATTAAAAATATTGAAGATTATAAAAGTCAAAATTATTACGTAGGTTTTGCCAAATGGAGCGATTTTTACCCGTTAAATGATACCGATAAAGTGTTTTATGTAACCGTAGATTTTTTATTAAAACAAGCAAAAATCCAAAGAATTAATAAAAATGAGGTAGGAAATGGAAATTTTTTAATGACATCAATATTAGCACATCAGCGGTTAAAACAAATTAATACCTTATTTAAGGAGCATAAATGGGCACAATATTTTGATGAAGACATTGAGCAACTAAGAAAAATATTAATAACAAATTTAGTTACCACAACTAAAACAATACAACAATTAAAAAGAGAATTGTAGTTTTAGTAAACACTATTAACCCCTACGCTAAATCCAAAACGAATTTCACTTTCACTACCAAGCCTTTGAATAGCAATTTTACCTAAAGCAATTTTACCAAATTCATTATTGGTAATTTCTTCATCATTTAAAAATAACTGTCCCGTAAACTGCTTTTTAGTATTGTACTCGCTTTTATCTTTTTTGTTTTGGTACACATTAATAGATAAAATATTGTTTTTATCGGTGTAACCACAAAAAACACCATAATTATCCCAAAAAATATAATTATTACTTTTAGTAAGTTCTCTATCAGGTTTTCCTAAAGCGTTAATTAAAGTATCGTATTTTGTAGGAAAAGAAATAGGTTTTTTATTAATAAAAATAACATCAGTATCGCATTTAATAATTAAATTTTTTACTTTTTTCTTTTTAAAAAAATTAAACATAATAGCGTATTTTTATTAAGTGATTACTTTTGTTAAGTTGCATGCAAATTTAAAGAATAAAACTCAACTTTTCGTTAAATTTGCTAATCTGAAACAAAATCATTTAAAATGAATATACCTCAAACAAGTTTTCCTCGAGTCGTGATTATAGGGGGTGGATTTGCAGGACTGGCAGCTGCAAGAGGATTAGAAAAACAAGAACTTCAAGTTGTTTTAATAGATAAACATAATTACCATACTTTTCAACCATTATTATATCAAGTAGCTACTGGTGGCTTAGAGCCCGATAGTATTGCATTTCCGTTGCGTAAACGTTTTAATGATGTAGAAAATTTCTTTTTTCGTTTGGCAGAAGTAACTAATATTGAAACAGATAAAAAAAACATTGAAACAACTATAGGAAATTTAGAGTATGATGAGTTAATTATAGCTACAGGATCTACCACTAATTTTTTTGGGAATACGAATATTAAAAAATATGCGATGGAAATGAAATCGGTTCCGCAAGCATTAAATATTCGTAGTTTGGTGTTAGAAAATTTTGAAGAAGCGCTGTTAGAAACCAATTTACAAAAACGAAGCGCTTTAATGAATTTTGTTATTGTTGGTGGTGGGCCAACAGGTGTTGAGTTAGCAGGTGCATTGGCAGAAATGAAAAAAGGAATTTTACCAAAAGATTACCCTGATTTAGATATCCGATTGATGAAAATAAATTTGATTCAAAGTTCTGGCGAATTGTTAAAAGGAATGAGTAGTAAAGCATCAGAAAAAGCAGAAGATTTTTTAATAAAATTAGGCGTTGATGTTTGGAAAGATCTACGAGTTTTAGATTATGATGGAGTAACGGTAACAACAAATGGCCATGATAATTTTAATGCAGAAACTGTAATTTGGGCTGCAGGAGTAAAAGGAAAAACAATAAATGGCTTACAGCAAGAGTGTATTGTTGAAAGAGCAAGTAGGTTTAAGGTTGATAAATATAATAAGGTAATAGGTTACAATAATATATATGCCATAGGCGACGTTGCTTGTATGCAAACTGAAAAGTATAAATACGGACATCCAATGATGGCGCAACCTGCCATTCAACAAGGAATATTATTAGCAAAAAATATATTAGCGAAATTTAAAAGTAAAAAACTTAAAGAATTTAAATATAATGATAAAGGAGCGATGGCTACCATTGGTAGAAATAAAGCGGTGGTAGATTTACCTAGATTAAAATTTCAAGGCGTTTTTGCTTGGTTTGTGTGGATGTTTGTACACCTGTTTTCTTTAATAGGTTTTAGAAATAAAGTAATTGTTTTTATGAATTGGATGTATAATTATATTCGTTTTGATAGGGAGACAAGGCTTATTATAAGACCTTATAAAAACAAAAATAAATACAGTTTTAAAGCGTAAGAGATGAGTATTACAAGAAATATTAAATGCCCCGAATGCGGATTGTTTAATACGAATAAAGAGTATTGCGAAAATTGTAATACGCTAATTTCTCATGAAAAAAAACGAGCTTTAAAGCAAGAGGCTTTCAAGAAGTATGAAGTAAAGAAGGCGAAGCATAAAATAGATAACCCTAACTTAACAGAGCGTTTAAAAAAACATCCTTTCTTTTTATATAAAGCTATTGGTTGGGTATTATATTCTGCATTTTTAGTGATTAGTTTAATCGGAGGAGCATTAGCTTGGTTTATAGCAATGGTTGCAGCTGGTTAAAATGAAAAAAGCAATATATGTTTACTTTGTGTTTTCATTGTTTTTAGGAACAACTGTGTATTTTGCTCAAAAGTTAAAATTATCACTTCCAAAAATTATTAATTTTTATCTGAATGATTTTTTAATAATCCCAATTTTATTAATTAGTTGTTTAATTTTTTTAAGATGGAGTAAGCAAAATAAAAACTATCAAATACCTATTTGGATTGTTTTATATATTTGTGGTTTATATGCGCTGTTATTTGAGTACATATTACCTAAATTCCATCCACGGTATACCGCTGATATAATAGATGCGGTTTTGTATTTTGTAGGCGGTTTTGTATTTATGGTTCTTCAAAAAAAAGAGTAAAGGTAAAAATGACTTCTGAAAAAATAACTTCAAAAACAGTTGTAAGAATAAGTAAGGCAATTACTTATATTGAAGAGCATTTACAAGAAAAATTAATTTTAAAAGAAATAGCATCAAAAGCATATTTTTCTCCATTTCATTTTCACCGTCTTTTTTCAGTTGTAACTGGCGAAACATTAAATAATTTTATTGTTAGAAAAAGAATAGAAAAAGCCGCAGCATTTTTATTGCACAAAAAAGAAATGTCGGTTACAGAAATTTCAGAAATGGTTGGGTTTACAAGTATATCTTCTTTTTCAAGAGCATTTAAAAAATTTTATAGCATGAGTCCTCTTGAATTTAAGAAAGAAAGTAAACATAAGTTTAGCAAAATTTGTAAAATAAAAAGCAAGAACGGACAAATGGAAACGTATTTTGAACAATATATTTGTAATGTAAATAACGCTTTAAAATGGCTAAAAATGAATGCAAATACTGAAGTTAAAATTGTATCCGAATTACAATTAGCGTACATAAATCATCAAGGAAATATAAATTTAATTAGCCAAACCTATGGTAGGTTAATGCAATGGGCTTTTCCTAGAGGGTTAATGGAACAAGAAAATTTAAGAATGGTAACCATTTATCACGATAGTCCTAAAATAACAGCTCCAGATAAAGTACGTATGAGTGCTTGTATGACTTTAAATAAGAAAGTAGAAACAGCAGGAGAAGTAAATTTAAGAACACAAGCAGCATTAAAATGTGTTGTTTCTCGTTTTGAAATTACGGTTAACGAATTTGAAAAAGCATGGGAAAGTAGTTTTGTTTGGATGAGTGAACACGGTTATAAAAAAGCAATTCAAGATCCGTTTGGTATTTATTATAACAATCCAGACGAGCATCCAGAGAAAAAGTGTATTGTAGATATTTGTATACCTGTAGAATAACTAAAAATGCCTGAATTTTAATTCAGGCATTTTTTATTAATCTTTTAAAAAGTAGGTAACAGTAGTAACCACCCTTACAATTTTAATATCAGGGGTGTTTACATCTCTATCGTTAATTGTAAATAAACCTTGTTGTGCGTTTTTAATTTTTCCTACGGATGAGTTGCTGTCTTTTGCAAATTTTTCAGCAACCTCTTTTGCTTTTTTGGTAGCTTCTTCAATCATTTGCGGTTTAATCGTATTTAAATCTGTAAAAATGAATTCAATTGGGCGCCACGTATTTTTAGAGTTTATTATAACTCCTTTAGCAACTAAATTGATTACTTCCTTTTGTGCTTCCTTTATCTTTTTTAAGTCAGATGTTCGTAAAGTAACTTCTGTTTTGGCTAAATATCTAAAGTTTTTTTGTCGATTGTTTCCATATAAATCTGCTTGAGCATCTGTAATATTTGTATTCTCTATAGCAATTTCGTTATCAGAAAATCCTTTAGATAAAAAGAAATTTTCAACAGCTTTTTTCTGATTATCAAGATTGGTTTTTAAATCGCCTAAACTATTATTAGTAAGTGTAATTACCATTGGCCATACGGCTAAATTAGCATTCACCTCTTTTTTAGCTAAACCTTTAACAGTTACTTTACGGTTGTTTTTTAATGCTTTCCAATGAGAATTTCCAATAAAATAACCAGCAAAAACTAATGCCATTGCTAACAATGAGGTTTTTGCCAAATTTAAATTTTTCATAACTTGAATTATTTTTAATTATTAATTAAAATTGATTTTCTAAACACATCAATTTTATCTTTTGCTTTAATAGCAATTTTTGTACCATCTTTAGTAAACCAAGCATGGGTTGTTCCTAGGTAATTCATGCCTAAATAATTTGCACTTTCAATAAAAGGCATTTCAAACCCATTTTTTAAATCGTTAGCGCCAGAATTACTTATCATCGCCATATTTTTTCCTCGTAATTTTCTGCCTAATTCTTTTTTATAATGTAAAAGGTCCGACATTCTATCAAAAAAAGTTTTTAAAACTCCGCTCATTGCATACCAATATACAGGAGTAGCAAAAATAATAGTATCATACTTTTCAATAATCATTTCCATTAAAGAAATAAAATCATCATTAGCATTACTAAAATCGTACTCAAAAGCACCAATTTTTTTAGTTTTTAAATCAATAATATCAAAATCATTGTTTTTATTTAAATAGTTAATAACAGTATTTGTATTACCGTTACTTTTCGAACTTCCTTGTATAATTACTTTTTTATTCATTGGTTTTTATTTAGCGTATAAATTTCAGAATTTATATAAAAAAGATATTTAATATTTGATTGTAAAAATTGATGATTATCAAGAAAAAATCAATCGTAAAAGGAGATATTTTTTGTATTTTTATGCTACAATTTAACCTGAATAGATGAATGTAGATAGCTATAAGTTTTTTAACGAAGCAACATTAACAAGTTTTAATACAAAAGAAGTTGATGAAGATGCTAAAAAGAAACTTAAAAAAGTAAGAAAAGAAATTAGTGAACTTCAAGATACTATGTATGCCGAAGGTAAATACAGTATGTTAATTTGCTTGCAAGGAATGGATACTTCAGGAAAAGATAGTTTAATTCGCGAAGTATTTAAAGATGTAAATGCGCGTGGAGTAGTGGTACATAGTTTTAAAGTGCCTACAGATTTAGAGTTAAAACACGATTTTTTATGGAGACACTATATAGCGTTACCTGCAAAAGGAAAAATAGGAGTGTTTAACAGAACACATTACGAAAATGTATTGGTAACAAGAGTGCACCCTGAATATATTTTTGGAGAAAATATACCTACAGTTAAAAGTTTAGATGATTTAAATGATGAATTTTACCATGCTAGAATGGATAGAATCAATCATTTTGAAAAACATATTTCAGACAGTGGTACCATTATTTTAAAGTTCTTTTTAAATGTATCAAAAGATGAACAAAAAAACAGGTTGTTACGTCGTTTAAACATTCCAGAAAAAAACTGGAAATTTTCCTCAGGAGATTTAAAAGAACGTAAATTGTGGGATAAATATCAAGAGTGTTATCAAGATTTATTAAATAGAACATCAACAAATTATGCACCTTGGTATGTTGTACCTGCAGATGATAAACCTACAGCACGATATATTGTAGGTAAAACAATTAGTGAAGCCTTAAAAAAGTACGGTTTTAAAGAGCCAACATTAGCACAAAAGGATTTAGATAAAATAAACGAGTTTAAAGCTCAGTTAAATAACGAATAATTGCCAAAAAAGATGGAATTAAACTTAACAAAACCAATTATATTTTTTGATTTAGAAACCACAGGAATCAATATAGCAAAAGATAGAGTGGTAGAAATATCAATATTAAAAGTATTTCCAAACGGAAATAAAGAAAGTAAAACATGGTTGGTAAATCCAGAAGTAGCGATTCCAAAAGAATCGTCAGAAATTCATGGAATAACCAACGAAAAAGTAGCTAATGAACCAACTTTTAAAGAATTAGCACCAAGTATAAACGAAATGATTACAGGTTGTGATTTGGCAGGATTTAATTCAAACCGATTTGATATCCCGCTTTTAGCGGAAGAATTAATGCGTGCAGGCATCGATTTTGATATGAAAAATAGAAAAGCGATTGATGTTCAGGTAATTTTTCATAAAAAAGAACAACGTACCTTAAGCGCTGGTTATCAATTTTATTGTGGAAAAGAATTAGTAGGAGCCCATGGTGCAGAAGCTGATACTAACGCTACCTATGAAATTTTATTAGCACAGTTAGACAAATATGACGACATTGAAAACACTGTTGATGCGTTAAGTGAATACTCAACACACGGTAAAAGAGCCGATTTTGCAGGTTTTATTTTGATGAATGATAAAGATGAAGAAATTTTTTCATTCGGTAAATATAAAGGACGTACAGTAGAAGAAGTATTTAAAGAAAACCCAGGGTATAATGCTTGGATACAAAATGCCGATTTTCCGTTATACACCAAAAAAGTATTACGTGAAATTAAAGAACGCATGGCGGTACCTAAAAAGAAAATGTCTGACAAAGAAAAATTAGAAGCTTTGCAGCAAAAATTTAATTTAAGGTAATTTTTAGTATCAAATTAAAAAAGAAAAAAATGTTTACAGAATATAATAATTTACCAAACAATTCAAGAGTTTGGATTTATCAAGCGGACAGAGAATTTAGTATCGAAGAAGTAGAATATATTTGTGCCAAAGCCATCCTTTTTATTGATAATTGGACACGACATGGCGATGATTTAAAAGGATCATTTACCATAAAATACAATCAGTTTTTAGTATTAGGTGTTGATGAAGGTTTTAATAATGTGTCAGGCTGTTCAATCGATTCATCAGTGCGTTTTATACAAGAGTTAGAAAAAGAACTTCGAATTGATTTAATGAATAAAATGAATGTGTCTTTTAAAGATGGTGAAAATATTAATGTAGTAAAACTACCCGATTTTCAGCAATTAATAAAAGACAAAAAAATAACATCAAAAACTACCGTGTTTAATAATATGGTAAATACCAAAGAAGATTTTGAAACCAACTGGGAAGTAACTGCCGATAAAAGTTGGCATAAACGATTTTTGGTATAACAATTGATTTTAAATATTGTGAAGAGCAATATTATTTTGAAAAGAGAAGAAAAAATATAGATGAAAAAGATATTTATCATAATAGCGATAGCTTTTATACAAACATTACAGTCGCAACAAATAGATCCGTTGCTAGCAAAGGATACAGAAAATCAAAAAATATGGGTAGATAGTATTATGAATAATATGTCGATTGATGAAAAAATTGGACAGTTATTTATGATACAAGCCTATTCAAATAAAGATAAAAAGCACGAAAATTTTATAACCAATATGCTTACAAAATATCATGTTGGAAATGTTATTTTTATGCAAGGTACTCCTGAAAAACAGGTTGCTTTAAATAATAAATACCAATCAATAGCAAAAGTACCATTGCTGGTTGGTTTTGATGGTGAGTGGGGATTGGATATGCGTTTAAAAAACACCTATCGTTTTCCTTGGAACATGACTTTAGGAGCAATTCAAGATAATGAACTGTTAGAAGCAACAGGAAAAAGAATAGGAGAACACTGTAAAAGAGTGGGAATTCATATAAATTTTGCTCCGGTAGTAGATATTAATACAAACTCTAAAAATCCAATTATAGGAAATAGATCTTTTGGTGAAAATAAAGAAAATGTAACCCAAAAAGCAATCGCTTTTACCAAAGGTATGCAAAGTGTTGGAGTGTTGGCAAACGCAAAACATTTCCCAGGGCATGGAGATACAGCTGCCGATTCACATCATACTTTACCAACTATTAATTTTAACGAGCAACGATTAGATTCAATAGAGCTATATCCATATAAAAAAATATTTAAAGAAGGTGTTGCTAGTGTTATGACCGCGCATTTAAGTATTCCTGCATTAGAACCTAATAAAAAATTACCGTCATCATTATCAAAAAATGTAGTTACAACTTTATTGCAAGAAAAACTAGGTTTTAAAGGGTTGATAATTACTGACGGATTAAATATGAAAGGAGCTGCTAATTACTCAACACCAGCACAAATAGATGTGGCAGCAGTTTTAGCAGGGAACGATATTTTATTAATTCCACAAGATGTTCCTGGTTCGGTTAGATTACTAAAAAAAGCTTTAACTGAAGGGAAATTAACAGAAGAGCGATTAGATTATTCAGTAAAAAAAATATTGAAAGCAAAATATTTAGTTGGTTTAAATTCATATAAATCAATTGAAACAACAAATATTTCAAAAGAAATTAATTCGCCTTATGATGAGGTTTTACATCGAAAATTGATTAAAAATGCAATTACAGTTGTAAAAAATAAAGAAGCTATTTTGCCTATTAAGAATTTAAAAGACAAAAAAATAGCTTACGTCGCTTTAGGAGGTGCGAAAGGCGGAGCTTTTGTAAAGATGTTAAAAAATTACACATCAGTTGATGTAGTTTCAGATAAGTATTTAAGTGTACTGAGCCAAAAATTAAAAAAATATAACTTGGTTATTGTAGGTTTTCATAAATCCAACAAGCATCCATGGAAAGGGTATAAATTTTCGAACAAAAACTTAGTTTGGCTACAAGAAATAGCAAAAAACAAGAAAGTCATTTTAGATGTATTTACAAGTCCGTACAGTTTGCTACAAGTAAAATCGTTTGAAAATATTGAAGGAGTTGTGGTATCATATCAAAATAGTAAATTATCGCAAGAATTATCAGCGCAAGCATTATTTGGTGCTTTTGATATGAAAGGAAAATTACCAGTGTCTATCAAAAATGAATTTAAAGAAGGAACCGGTATTTTTGTAAAAGAAACGGGTGTTTTTCAATATACAATTCCTGAAGAAGCGGGAGTTTCATCAGAAAAATTATCAATAATTGATAAACGGATAGATACTATTTTACAAGAAAAAATGGCCCCAGGTGGTCAAATTTTTGTTGCTAAAAACGGAAAAGTTATCTATAATAAAAGTTTTGGATACCATACATTAGCAAAAAAAAAAGCAGTAAGAAACTCTGATATTTATGATTTAGCTTCTTTAACCAAAATATTAGCATCTTTACCTATGGTAATGAAAGCCGAAGAAGAGCGAAAGTTAAGTTTGTATTCTAGTTTAGGTGATGTTTTACCAAGGTATAAAGATTCTAATAAAGATACATTGCTAATAAAAGAATTATTGTCTCATTATGGGCGGTTACGTTCTTGGATTCCTTTTTATATGAATACAAGAGATGAAGAAACAGGAAAAAATTCAGTAAAGTATTATAGAAAAAAACGAACAGGTAATTTTAACATTAAAGTAGCCAGAAATTTATATTTAAATAAAAGCTATAAAGACTCAATATATAAACATATTGTTGATTCTGAACAACGAAAAAGAGTAGGATATAAGTACAGTGATTTAGGTTATTATATGATAAAAGAAATCATAGAAAAGAAATATAAAAAACCACTTAACAAGTTAGCAAATGATTTTTTTTATAGCTCTTTAGGTGCTAACAGAACGAGTTATTTACCACTTAGAAAGTTTAGAAAGTCAGAAATAGTACCTACTGAAAGAGATACATACTATAGAAACCAATTAGTACATGGTTATGTGCATGATATGGGAGCGGCTATGCTTGGTGGAGTAGGAGGGCATGCCGGATTGTTTTCAAATGCAAATGATGTTGGTAAAATAATGCAAATGTATTTGCAAGAAGGAACCTATGGAGGCACAAGGTATTTGGCAGCAGAAACTGTACAAAAATTTAATAAACGTTATTATGAAAATAAAAAAGTACGTAGAGGTTTAGGGTTTGATAAACCACAACTAAACCCTAAGGTAAAAGCAACTTGTGGTTGTGTTTCAGATAAAAGTTTCGGTCACAGTGGTTTTACAGGAACTTATACGTGGGCAGATCCTGCAACTGATATTGTATATGTCTTTTTATCTAACAGAATATATCCTACAATGCGAAATAGAGGATTGGTAAAAAGTAACATACGTACCAAAATTCAAAAAGATATTCAAGAAGCTATTTTGATGTCGGAGTAGTACTTAATTTGGTATAAATAAGTACAATTAATATTGAAGTAGCTAGGTAAATAAAAGCCATTTTATAATCTGTATAATAGCTAATAAGTAAACTTTGCAAAAGGTAAAATAAAGGAAAAAGCACGATATTTAAAGCAAATCTAAACGTGTCGATAAATTCTATTTCAGTTATCTTTTTACTTATTAGCTTCCAAATTAAATAAGGCACTATACTATTTATAATTAGTATATAAAATAAGAAAGAAACGTAGTTTTTACTACGTTTTTTTGCTTTTATAAATTGTGTTGTTTTAATAATTTTGTTTACATAATTAACATCTGTAAAGTCTATTTGTGCTTTATTTAGTTTTTGTAAGCTAGCGTGATATTCTTCATTGTTGTTTATGTGAACACTTAAACTTTCTAATTGATTTGTTACTTGTTGTTTTATTGTTTTTACAGATTTAGTAATGTTGTTTTTATCATAATAAGTATTAGCTAAAATAGGTTTCCCGAAGTTTAAAGTAACTTTTGAAGGATAAGAGGAAGCATTTTGATATGTGATTCCTACAGGTATAATATGTATTTTAGTAGTAGGGAAGTTATCTAAGGTGCCAAAAACAATTCGAGTAAAACCTTTACTTAAGGGTCGTATAAATCGATCTTTACAATGACTGCCTTCAGGAAAAATAAGTAACGTTTTGTTTTCTTTTAAAATAGTTTGGCACTTGTTAAAAATTTCTTCATTTTTAGAAAGTTGTTTTATCCCATCTCTTATGCGATATACAGGCATCATGCCTAATAAATCGAAAAAATAAGCTAAAAATCGATTATTAAAAACAGCAGCTCTAACCAAAAAATGAGTCTTTCTCTTTATATGTGTTGCAATGAATAAAGGGTCAATTAAGCCATTTGGGTGATTAGCAGTAAAAAGAACAGCTTCGTTTTTAGGAATGTTTTCTAAGCCCAAAACAGTTGTTTTTTTTGAGTAAAAAAACAAACCTGTTTTCACGTATACTTTTAATAAATAATATAAAAATGTTCTCATATACTAATTTTTTCTTCCCCAATAAGTTGCAAGTATCATTCCTGAAAAAACGTCCCAAATACCCCAAAAAGCAGCGAGTAATGCCATGCCACCAAGCCCTTCAAAGAAACCAAAAATTAATAATAATCCCAATCCGCCATTTTGAATTCCAGTTTCTATAGCAATTGTTTTGCTATCAGCCTTGTTTAAACCAAAAATTTTAGCAGTAAAAAAACCAAGAAAATAGGCTAAAACATTGTGGAAAATAACTAAAAATAGGACTAAATGAATATAATTTGTGAAAATAGTTAGGTTTTGAGAAAAAGCAATTACAATTAAAATAATAAAAACAATCATAGAAAGTGGTTTTAATATCTTTTCTGTTTTTTCAGCCATTTCAGCATGATAATGTTTTATAATCATACCAATTATTAAAGGAATTCCTAGTATTAGGGATACTAGTTTAAATAATTCGAAAGGATTTAATTCAACAGTTTTTAAAATTGTATTTGTAGGTTTGTATAAACTTCCCCAAAAATGTAAGTTTATAGGAGTCATAAAAATACATATTAATGTAGCAAAGGCAGTTAAACTTACAGATAAAGCGGCATTTCCTCCAGCCATTTTACTAAAGAAGTTAGATACATTTCCGCCAGGACAAGCAGCAATCATCATCATTCCTAAAGCAAAACTAGGATGTGGTTGTATTAAAATAATTGCAATAAATGTTACAGCAGGTAACAAAATAAATTGTGATAACACACCAACAAAAACAATTTTAGGTTTTTTTAAAAGGCGTTTAAAATCGTCTATTTTTATGCCCAATGCAACACCAAACATAATAATAGCAATTGCAATGTTTAGAAGCCATAAACCATCTGTATCAAAATTTATTTTAATACTGTCTATTTGTGTGTTATTAATGTTTAAAAGCATATTCAATAATATTTGCTCCCATTTTTAAAGCTTTCATCCTTATTTCTTTCGGGTTGTTGTGAATTTCAGCATCTTCCCATCCATCACTTAAATCACTTTCATAATCATAGAAAATAATTAATCGGTTTTTATAAAAAAGCCCCAAGCCTTGAGGAGGTTTTTTATTGTGTTCATGAATTTTAGGCATGCCTTTTTTAAAAGAAAATGTTTGATGATAAATTGGGTGGTTGTTAGGTATTTTTTGCAGTTTTAATGTTGGGAAAACCTTTTTTAACTCTCTTCTTAAATACTTATCTAGGCCATAATTGTCTGATATATGTATAAATCCGCCAGAAATTAAGTAGTTTCTAAGGTTTTTTACATCGTTATCAGTAAAGAATATATTTCCATGACCAGTAACAAAAACAATTGGATATTTATTAATGGTATCATCTTCTAAAGTAACTGTAGCAACCTTTTGGTTAACCGCAGTATTTATATTGTTATTACAAAATTGTAGTAAATTAGTTAGTGAGGTAGGGTTGGCATACCAGTCGCCACCACCGTTATATTTTAAAACAGCAATTTGTTGAGAAAAAATCACTGAATAATTTATAAGTAAAAAAAATAGTATAAAGCTTTTCATTAGGTAATTTAAGTTATAAAAAGCAAGATAATAAAAGAACAATAAAAAAACACTAATATTACTATTAGTGTTTTTAATGTATAGTCTTCTTCTTTTTCAATATTGAAACGAATTTCAATGTTTTTTTTTGAAGTTATAACTTTAAAAATAGAAAAACCCTTCAAAAATTCTCTAGCTTTAAATTATAGACTCTATTACAAATCTAAAAAAAGAATATTAAAAAAGAGTTCGAAAACGTCCAATCTGGGTGTTTCCGAACTCTTTTTTTTCTTTTATATATTAATTTTTTTGTTTTTTAAATTGTACAGGAGTACAGCCACATTGTTTTTTAAATACAGTATAAAATGTAGATTTTGAATTGAACCCGCATTCTAGTCCGATGGCAGTAATTGTGTAATTAGTATAATCAGAGTCAAGTAAAAGCAACTTAGCTTGTTTAATTCTTTTTTGGTTTAGGTAATCTGTAAAAGATTTACGAGCAATGTTGTTAATAATTAAAGAAAGCGTACTAGAGCTTAGTTTGGTTTCATTAGAAAGTATCTTTAACGTGTATTTAGGGAGTAAAAATTTTTTGTTTTTTGTAATGAAGCTATCAATTTCTAAAAATTGTTTTTTTTGTTTTTCAGAAGGAGAATCTTTAGTGTTTATATCAATAGTTTCTGTTTTATTTTCATCTAAATCAATTAGTAATGATTTTCTAATTTTCTTACGTTCATTTAAAATTCTTATTTGTTGTAATCCTTGGTAACCTAGCCAATATATAAGTATAGTAGTGTATATTCTAAGCGGATAATATGAAAAGATGAACCCAGTATAGTCCATTTTTACTTTAATAATTAAAGCAATAATCCATAAAGTATAGCCAATAGCGGTTAACTTAAAAAAAGTAAACAACCATTTTAAATTGTCAAAAGAAGATATTTTAGAAAAAATTCGCTCTTTTTTATGCAATATGTAAAATGAATAGATGAAAATAGAAAAAGAAACTACTAAACTAAAGATCTCTTCAAAAGAGGTGTATTTTTCATAAATATAATCAATGTCTACTTGTGGATAAACATCATCACGGCTTATCACGAATGTGATTTGAGTAATTATTATAACTAAAAATACAGGAATTATAATCTTTAAAATATTAAATGCTTTTTTTGATACATTTAAATAATTAATTAAAAACATATATAAAAATGGCATTGCTAAAAAATGCCAAGGTATTTGCAAATAATCTAAAGAAAATTTATGTTGAAATAATTGTTTTTCTAGTGCCCAAGATTGAATGTTATTTAGTGAGATCGATATTATTAAGAGGTTTAAATACAGCATACTTTTTTCTCTTCCATTTTTAGAACAAAAAAGAGTAAAGCTAAAAGTAAAACCAATTAAAGCACTAAAGATTAAAAAAAAATTAAATAAAGTAGCTGAGTTCAATGAGGGATATTTTGAACGAAATATACAAAAAAAACAGTTATTGATTTATAAAAGCAATATTTTGCACTACATTTAAACCAGCTGTTTCTGTACGAAGACGATTTATACCTAACGAAATAGGTTTAAAATTAACGGCTAATGATTTTTCAATCTCTTTAGATGAAAAATCTCCTTCTGGACCAATCATAATTGTGTATTTTGAATTTTTAGTAGCGATGTTTTTTAATGTTTTTTTCTCAATATTATCCTCACAATGTGCAATAAACACTTCTTCTGTAAAGGTTTGTTTTATAAAATCTGAAAATTTTATTGGAGCGTTAAGTTTGGGTAATGTAAATTGTAGTGATTGTTTCATTGCAGCTTGAATGATTTTCGACAATCGCTCAAGTTTTACAACCTTTCTTTCGGAATTATCACAAATGATTGGTGTAATTTCATCAACACCAATTTCGGTAGCTTTTTCTAAAAACCATTCTAAACGATCATTGTTTTTTGTAGGGGCGATTGCTACATGTAAATAATAATCTCTATTATTAGGTTTTTCTTCATACTTAATAACTTTTGCAAGGCATTTTTTGTCACTAGCAATGGTTATTTCTACAAAAAAAAGAAAACCACCACCATTAGTTATATGTAAAGTGTCACCTTCTTTTTTTCTTAAAACACGAACAATATGCCTGCTTTCTTCTTTTTCAAACTTAATTTGTTTGGTTTCAGGAGTAATATCTGGATTATAAAATAACTGCATTATAAATCGAGTTTATAGGTTCTTCTTCTTTTATGTATTGTTGGATTAAAATCTTTCCAAATTTTATGAATGGCTTCATTGTCTTCTAGCTCAGGAGTTCTAATACAATTTATAATCCCTTTTTTAGAAAAAGTGTCAGAATATTCTTTAAAAATAATGGCAAAAACCCCTTTGTTTTGATATTCAGGAGCTACTCCAATTAAATAAAAAGTAACATCTTTTGAGTTTTTACGGGCATTTAGTAAATGAAAAATACCAAAGGGAAAAAGTTTTCCTTTAGCTTTTTGTAAAGCTTTAGAAAAAGAAGGCATTACAATTGCAAAAGCTACTAGTTTGTTGTTTTTATCAACTACAAACTTGATGTACTCTGGGTTGATAAAACTTATGTATTTTTCTTTAAAATGCTTTACTTGTGCTGCTGAAATAGGTACGAATGTTGATAATTTAGCGTATGATTTACTAAATAATTCAAACATTTCATCAACATAAGGCATTATATCTTTGGTTGTAGTAAAATTTAAAGGCTTTAAGTTATATCTTTTTTGAATAATATTACTCGCTTTACCATATTTTACAGCATCAACATTTTTAAAAAGAAATTTGTTTTCTAAATATTCTTTTTCTTTTTTGTAGCCTAACTGCTCAAAATGTTTTGAGTAATACGGATGATTATACCATGTAATCATAGTACCAATATGGTCAAACCCATCAACAAGTACTCCTGTTTTATCTAAGTTGTTAAAACCAATAGGACCTTCAATATATTTTAAGTTATTTTTAAGACCAATTTCTTTAACTTTATTAAGTAATGCTTCTGTTACTTTAATATCGTCAATAACATCAAACCAACCAAAACGTATTTTTTTTATTTGTTGTTTTTCAACTTCGTAGGTATTAATAATCGCTATAACTCTCCCTACAATTTGTTGGTCTTTTAAGGCGATTAAAAAGGTTGCTTTTGCTTGCTCAAAAACAGGGTTTTTATCAGGGTTAAAACTATCAATTTCATCTTTGATAATAGGTGGTACCCAGTTTTTATTGTTCTTATAAAGAGAAAAAGGAAATTTAACAAATTGTTTCATTTCCTTTTTTGATGTTATTTCTTTGATTTTAATCATACAGCAAATGTAAGATTTTTAATTATCCTTCTTCTTGTCTTTTTCTTCTTCCTTTTTTAAATCTTCTTCTAGTTTTTTTATTTCTTTTTCTAGTTTTAAACGTTCTTCTTCTTTACGTTTTGCTTCCTTTAAAAGATTTTTTTCAATTTCTTGACGTTCTTTTTCTTTACGTTTAGCTTCTTTTTCTTCTTCTTTTTTAATGTTTTTTTCTAGCTTTAAACGTTCTTTTTCTTTTTTCTTAATAGCTTTTTCAGCATCTTTTTTAGCTTTTTTAGCGGCTTTCTTTTCAGCTTTAGTTGTTTTTTTCTTTTCTTTTATATCTTCTTTAACAATTACATCAACCAATGATTTAGAACGTTCTCTTTTTGGTTTTTCTACTGTTATTTTTTCTTCTTTTTCGCCTTCTTTTACAGTAACAGTATGTTTGTCTTTCTTTTTGAAAACACCTTTAATTTTATCAAACAAACGACCAAAAAAGCCTTTGTTTTCGGTGTAATTTGTAGGTTTTTGTTCTTCAATTTTATTACCAAATTCATCAACTTCTAAAAATTTGTCGCGATGCCTGTTTAATCTGTACGAAACTCCTATGCTGGTTTGAAAACCTATTTCATCTTGAATAAAATTACTTCTTATAGCTGCATTAAACTGCATGTTTTCGTTAAATAAATAAGCAGCACCAACACCAATATTGTTTTTACGTTCGTATTTTTCAAAGGTATCTTGCCATTCAGCAAAACCAGACCAATAATCATTAAAATTATAAGTACCAGTTATAATGTATGAAAATTCAGAAAAATCAGTGCCTATATAATCATAATGAATATTGGTAACTAAATTTAATTGATTTGAAAATTCGTTTTGAAGTAAAATTCCTACTTTAGGGCTAATACCTCCTTTTTTATGAGGTGTGTTTAATATGCTTCCAAAGTTAAGTCCGGCATAGGCTCCAACATGCGGAATCCATCTTTTCCAATCAAAAGAATGCCTTGCTTTCCAACTTCTAATTTCTTCTTTTTTGTTATTATAGGTGGGTGTATATATTAAATACTTAGCGCCTAAAGTAAGCTGACCTAAACCAAATTTATTATATGAAGATTCAAAAACGTTTTTAAAAGCAATTTTATCGCTTTGAAAACTGGTTTTTAAGTTAAATTCTAACTTTTCAGAAAAGAAACTCGTCCTAAACATAAGTCCTAAACCTACTGCTTGTGGATTACTAAAAGTAGGTGTAGCATTTATATTTCTAAAAAACAGGTTGCTTTCAAATTGATAAACATCTGAACCAACACTATAAGGGCTTTCAGAAAAACCAGGCATATTTGAGTTTATAACCGTTGTGTACTGGGCGTTTATAGCCAAGGTTGAGAAAAAAGCAATAAATAAAAAAAGTTTTTTAATCATGTTATAAATTCAATTAATACAATTAGTACAAACATACATAAAATACAAATTACTATATAATATAAGTTTTGTAAAGTCTTAACGCTTCCTTTTGCTTCAAATTGTTATTTTTGATTAATTTTTTATTAAAAGTTAAGATGACATATATAAATGAAGCTGGACCTATGAATTTTTTAAGAACCATATTAATAATTATACTTGTTTATTACGTGCTTAAATTTCTAGTAAAGTTATTTGCTCCTTATTTGTTAAAAAAAGCGGTAGATAAAGTTCAAAAGAAAGCAGCACAACAGTACAATAATCAACAAGAAAGTACTGTTGATGAAGGTAAAACTGTTGTAGATAAAAAGCCACAAACCACAAAACAAAGTAACAATTCGGTAGGCGAATATGTTGATTTTGAAGAAATAGATTAAGCATGAATTATAAAAAAATGATTCCGTATGCAATAACAATCATTGTTTTTGCAATTATTTCACTATTGTATTTTAATCCGGTTTTAAGCGGAAAACGAATAAAACAAAGCGATATTACCCAATTTATAGGGATGTCGAAAGAGGTAAAAGATTATAGAATTACCAATAACGAAGAGCCATATTGGTTAGGAAATGCTTTTAGTGGTATGCCAGCTTACCAAGTTAGTGCTTATTACCCGAATGATTTTGTGCGTTATATAGATAAAGCAATTCGCTTTTTACCAAGACCAGCAGATTACTTATTTTTATATTTCTTAGGATTTTTCTTATTACTTACAGCTTTAAAAGTAGATTGGAAACTTGCTATTTTAGGAAGTTTGTCCTTCGGGTTTTCAACATACCTAATTATTATTTTTGGGGCTGGTCACAATGCAAAAGCACATGCAATTGGGTATATGCCAATGGTAATAGCAGGAGTTTTATATGTTTTTAGAAAACGATATTTAGTCGGATTTGTAATTACAGCCTTGGCAATGGCTTTAGAGGTATACACAAATCATCCACAAATGACTTATTATTTAGGTTTTTGTTTGTTGATATTGGCAATTGTAGAATTTATAGAAGCTTTTAAAACCAAAACATTACCAGTATTTGCAAAACAAGTAGCCGTATTATTGGTTGCAATGTTTATCGGCTTGGGAGTAAATTCTACTCGATTATTATCAATGAAAGAATACGGTGATTTTAGTACGCGTGGAAAATCGGAATTAACGATTACTCCCGACGGATCACCAAAAGAAAAATCTACAGGATTAGAAAAATCGTACATTACCGAATATAGTTACGGAATTGCGGAAACTTTTAATTTGATAATTCCTCGTTTTATGGGAGGAGGAACAGTTGAAAAATTAGGAGAAGATTCTAACTTTTATCAAGTTTTAGAACAAAACGCAGGTAAAAGTGTCGCTAAAGATTATTCAAGTCAGGTATTAACCTATTGGGGAACTCAACCAATTGTTGAAGCACCAGCTTATATTGGTGCTATTTTATTTTTTTTATTCTTTTTAGGTGTTTTCTTAGTAAAAGGACGTTTGAGAAATTGGTTAGTTGCGGCTACTATTTTTTCAATTATGTTAAGTTGGGGGAAAAATTTTTCAGTTATTACAAACTTTTTTATTGATTACGTACCATTGTATAATAAGTTTAGAGCGGTTTCATCTATTCAAGTAATAGCCGAATTATGTGTGCCGTTATTAGGAATTATCGCTTTACGAGATTTCTTTTCATCAAAACCTACATCCGAAGAAAAAGAAGATGCGCTAAAAAAGGCATTTTATGTTTTAGGCGGAATTACTTTAGGTTTTGCGATATTCGGATCTAGTTTATTCGCTTTTGAAGGATTAAGAGATGGCCAATATCAAGAATTACCAACTTTAATAGATGCCTTAATTTCTGATAGAAAAACAATGCTATTTAACGATAGTGTTCGCTCATTTTTATTGATTTTAGGTGCAGCAGCTTTGTTGTGGTTTTATCTAAAAGGAAAACTAAAACAAGTTCCGGTTTTAATTATTTTAGGAAGTTTAATTGTTTTCGATTTGGTTTCGGTGGATATTAAATACGTAAATAAAGAAGATTTTACATCGGCAAGAAGAGTGTTAAAACCATTTACACCAACTAAGGCTGATAAAGATATTTTAAAAGATAAAAGTTATTATCGTGTAGCTAATTTTGCAGGTAACCCAATGCAAGATGGTCGAACATCATATTTTCATAATTCGATTGGTGGTTATCACGCCGCTAAAATGAAACGTTATCAAGAGTTATTTGATTATCAAATCGCAAAAAATAACATAAACGTATTAAATATGTTGAATACAAAATACGTTATTGTAGGTGAAGATAAGTTTCAAGAAAATACCGATGCAAACGGAAATGCTTGGTTTGTTAATACGTTAAAAATAGTAAGTTCAGCAAATGAAGAGATACTTGCTTTAGATAGTTTAAATACTAAAATATCAGCTGTAATTAATGGACGAGAGTTAAAAAGAAGTCCACAAGGATATATGGATTATAATAATATATTTAAAAAAGATTCAACAGCTACAATTTCATTAATTAAAAATAATATTACAACCTTAGTTTATAAAACAGCTACGCAAGAAAATCAGTTTGCTGTATTTTCAGAAATTTATTATAAAGATGGTTGGAATGCTTATTTAGATGGCGTTAAAACTGAACATTATCAGGTGAATTATGTACTTAGAGGTATGAATATACCAAAAGGAAAACACGAAGTTGTATTTAAGTACGAGCCAACTGTAATACGAAACGGAAATATAATTACATTATTTTGTTATGCGTTATTATTGCTAATTCCGATTGGCTGGTTTGTAATTCGCAAAAAACAGCAACAATAAATTTAGTTATAAATTTTTTAAATAGAATTAATGAAAACATATTATCCTCAAAAAAGGTATAACCATACGATAAAATTTTTAGAGAAAGTATTACCAGCACCAGCAACTATTTTAGATTTAGGTACTAGAAATAGGTTTACAGAAATTATGGAAAATCATGGGTATACTGTGATTAATACCAAAGGAGAAGATTTAGATTTTATTACAGATGTTGTAAAAGAATACGAAGTAGACGCAGTAACATCGTTTGAGATTTTCGAACACATGTTAGCGCCATTAAATATTTTAAAAGCAATAAAAAGTACAAAGCTAATTACTACAGTTCCGTTAAAACTATGGTTCGCAAATGCCTACAGAAGTAAAACGGATGTGTGGGACAGGCATTATCATGAATTTGAAGACTGGCAATTTGATTGGTTACTAGAAAAATCGGACTGGAATATTGTTGATTCAGAAAAATGGACAAGCCCGGTTAATAAAATAGGTTTCAGACCAATATTAAGGAAATTTATTCCGAGATATTATGCTGTTTACGCAGAAAGAAAGTAGTTGTAGATGAGAATAGGAATGATATTGGATAAGGTTTTTCCGCCAGATCCTCGTGTAGAAAATGAAGCGATAGAGTTGATAAAAAAAGGGCACGAAGTGTTTTTATTTTGTTTGACTTATGGAGGAGATCAGCAGGAAGAAACGATCAACCAAATTTATGTTAAGCGATACCAATCTAATAAATTAGAATATAAATTATCTGCTTTAGCATACACCATTCCTTTTTATTCATTTTTGATGAAAAAGAAGATTGCTGATTTTTTATCTAAAAATAAGATTGAAGCCATTCATATTCATGATATTCGAATCGCTGAAGCAGTTTTTTTAGCAAATAAAAAGCAGCAATTACCTGTGGTTTTAGATTTGCATGATAATATGCCAGAGGTGATGAAGTTTTATCCACATCTACAGAAATTTCCAGGAAAATATATCATTTCTCCTAAAAAATGGAAGCGAAAAGAAGAGGCGTTTATTAAAAAAGCTGATAAAGTAATTACGGTTTCTCAAGAGTTTGTGAATGAGTTGGTTGATAGAACTAAAATAGCTGAAAATAAAGTGGTTTTAGTACCCAATACGATTCGTAAATCTTTTTACGATTCCTTTGAACTGAATACGAGAATCATCAAAAAGTATAAAGAAAATTTTGTAATTCTTTATTTAGGAGATACCCATGTTCGTAGAGGTTTACTAACGGCAATAAGAGCTATTGCAAAATTAAAAGAACAAATTCCGACTATTAAATTGGTAATTGTTGGTAAAAACACGACCGATTACATATTAAAAGCAGAAGTTGAAAAATTAAATATTAAAGAATTTGTCGATTTTGAAGGTTGGCAAAATGTCTCGTTATTTCCGTCTTATATAAAAGTAAGTGATATTTGTATTTCGCCTTTAAAACGTAATATTCAGCACGATGTAGCGTATGCAAATAAGCTGTTTCAATATATGAGTTTGGCAAAACCATTATTGGTAAGTAACGCCATTGCTCAGAAAAACTTAATAGAAAAAATAAATGGAGGTTTGGTGCATGAAGCACAAAATATAGCAGATTTCGAGGATAAAGTTTTAACGTTATATAACAATCCTACTTTAAGGGAAGAATTAGGTGAAAACGGAGAAAATTTTGTTAAAAATGAATTTACTTGGGATAAAACATCTAAAGGATTAATCGATTTATACAATAATTTATAATTTGAAAGTATTAATTATTACATATTATTGGGTTCCGGCTGGTGGTTCTGGAGTACAGCGTTGGTTAAAATTTGTAAAATATTTACACGATTTTAATATAGAACCTGTAGTATATACAGTTGACGAAGCCAAATATCCAATTTTAGACGAATCTTTAGCAAACGATATTCCTAAAGGTATTGAAGTAATAAAAAAAGCTATTTGGGAACCGAATGATTTTTTGTTAATATTTAAAAAGAAAGAAACTAAAACAAGTGCCGGTTTTTTAAATCCGAATCCGACTTTTTTCGGTAAAATATTACAATATGTGCGAGCTAATTATTTTATTCCAGATGCAAGAAAATATTGGATAAAACCATCGGTAAAATACCTCGAAAAATACTTATCAGAAAATAAGATTGATGCAATTATTACTACAGGGCCGCCACATAGTTTACATTTAATCGGATTGCATTTAAAGAAAAAAACAAATGTAAAGTGGATTGCCGATTTTCGTGATCCTTGGACGGATATTGATTATTTTCATCAATTACCATTAACTAAAAAGGCTATAAAAAAACACCATCAGCTAGAAAAAGAAGTCCTTAAAAATGCCGATGCAAGTTTGGTGGTTGGTAAAACAATGAAGGCTAATTATGAGGTGTTTTCTGATAAGATACATGTGGTAACAAATGGGTATGATTCTGAAGAAAAGACTAATAATCAATCAGTTTTAGATTCTAAATTCTCCATCACACATATCGGGTTGATGAATGCAGATAGAAATCCGAAAATGTTATGGACAGCACTGGCAGAATTATCCGAAGAAAACACCGACTTTAAAAACGATTTAGAAATAAAACTGATTGGAAAACTATCTGATGATGTTGTAACAGATTTAAAGAAGTATGACTTTAAAAATGTAACACGTATAAATTATGTGCCACATAAAGAAGTACAACAGTATCAGCGAGCTTCACAAGTTTTATTATTAGCTGTAAATAATGTTCCAAGCGCTAAAGGAATTATAACAGGAAAGATTTTTGAATATTTACAAGCAAAACGTCCTATCTTAGCAATTGGTCCTGAAGATGGAGATTTAGGGGAGATTTTGGCAAAAACAAATGCAGGTACTATTGTTGATTTTGATAAGAAAGAAAAACTTAAAAAGGTAGTAAGTGATTTGTATAAAAAATACCAACAAAACTCGTTAACAGTTTCATCTGTAAATATCGAACAATACCATCGCAAAGAATTAACCAAACAATTATCAATAATACTTAAACAAGTAGTATATTCTTGAAAAAAATAGTTACCATATTAGGGGCTCGTCCTCAGTTTGTAAAAGGAGCTGTGTTAAGCCGAGTGATACAAAAACATGGCGAAGTTGAAGAAATAATTGTACATACAGGTCAGCATTTTGATGCCAATATGAGCGACGTTTTTTTTGATGAAATGCAAATACCGAAACCGAAGTATAATTTAAATATCAACGGTTTAAGTCACGGTGCCATGACAGGGCAGATGCTAGAAAAAATAGAAGAAATTTTAGTTGTTGAAAAACCAGATGCTGTTATAGTGTATGGAGATACAAACTCTACACTTGCAGGTGCTTTAGCTGCAAAGAAATTACATATAAAAGTGATGCATGTTGAAGCTGGTTTGCGTTCTTTTAATATGCAAATGCCTGAAGAGGTGAATCGTATTGTAACGGATAGAATTGCTAATTTATTAAGCTGCCCTACACAGGTTGCTATGGATAATTTAGAAAAAGAGGGTTTTAATAATTTAGATATTAAGATAGAACAGCATGGAGACATCATGAAAGATGCTGTTGAGTTTTACGGTAAGTTTTCAGAAGAAAAATCGACTATTATAAGCGAGTTAAACTTAACAGAAAACGAATTTGTTTTAGCAACTATTCATCGTCAGGAAAATACAGATTTTAAAGAGAAATTAACCGAAGTGTTTTCAGCTTTAGAAACCATAAATAAAACAAAAAAAGTAATATTACCACTACATCCTCGAACTAAAAAAATGTTAGCGGAGTATAACTTACAACCTAATATTACTTTTATAGATCCTGTTGGCTATTTTGATATGTTAGAGTTGTTAAAAAAATGTAGTTTGGTGGTTACCGATAGTGGTGGACTTCAAAAAGAGGCGTTTTTTAATAAAAAAAACTGCATTATTGTAAGAGAAGAAACCGAATGGACAGAATTGGTAGCTTGTAAATATGCTGTAATTACAGGAACCCATCCGAAGAAAATGACGAGTGCTTTCAGTGAGTTTTTAAATTCAGAAATGACATTTAAAGAACCGTTATACGGCAATAATGTTGGAGATAAAATATACAAATCAATCATAAAATTAATTCAAGAATAAATTGGGAATCGTACTAAGACAGTCGCTAAAAAACACCATTATAATCTATCTAGGGTTTTTAATTGGTGGAATTAATACATTGGTTTTATACACACGTTTTTTAAAGGATGAGTATTACGGATTAACAATGTATGTTTTTTCGGCTTCTAATTTAATTATGCCAATTACAGCATTTGGAGTACATTTTACAATTATAAAATTTTACTCGAGCTATACTTCTAAAGTAGAAAAAGATAAATTTTTAAGTACAGTACTATTTTTACCACTGCTAATAGCAATACCAATAGGTTTCTTTTGGAGTTATTTTCATGATTGGATTATGGATTTTGTAGCAAAAAGTAATTCAAAAGAAAATTTAATTATCGAAAACTACACGATTTATATATACATCGTTGCGGTTTCATGTGCGTATTTTGAAGTATTTTATTCGTGGGCAAAGGTACAAATGCAATCCGTTTTTGGTAATGTATTAAAAGAGCTCTACAATAGGGCAGCGGTTATGTTATTGTTAGTTGCGGTTTATTTAAATGTAATTACCAAACAAGAGTTCTTGTACTATATCTCGTTTGCATATATTTTAAGAACAATTCTTATGATGTTGTATGCTTTTAAGTTGTATACGCCAAAGCTTAGTTTTACGTTGCCAGATAACTTTAATGAAGTGCTTCGTTACACTTTTTATATTATTCTAGCAGGAAGTGCTGGTGCTATTATTTTAGATATTGATAAAGTAATGATACCAGGTAAAGATGGGTTTGCTACGGCAGCTTATTATGGAGTTGCGGTGTTTATAGGATCGTTTATAGAAGCGCCAAGTAGAGCTATGGGGCAAATATTACAACCGCTTACCTCTAAATCTATCAATGAAGATAATGATATAGAAACTAGGAGTTTGTATAAAAAAAGTTCGATTAATTTATTATTAGTAGGCGGTTTGTTTTTTATACTAGTAAATTGTAATGTAGACGAACTATTTAAACTAATGCCTAATAAAAATTATGCCGCAGGTGGTGGGTTAGTTGTTTTGTTAATTTCTATCGCAAAGTTATTTTTAATGTCTTTAGGTAACAATGGTGCTATTATTCAAAATTCAAAGTTTTATAGAATCACTTTACCAGTTGGAGTTGGTATGGCTTTGTCGGTATATTTCTTAAACACTTATTTTTATACCTATTTAAATATGGGAACCGAAGGGTTAGCATTGGCTACTTTAATTACTGTTTTAGTATTTAATATCTTTAAAGTATGGTTTGTAGGACAAAAGTTTAAGATGATTCCTTTTACCCAAAAAACACTTTTAATGGTATTTATAATTGCCATATTGTTTTTAGGATTTTATTTCTGGAATTTTAATATCCCTGAGATTTTTATCAAAGAGTTTCCAATTCATCCAATAATAAATATCATCTTAAAAAGTATTTTAATTGTTGTAGTGTATGTATTTGTGGTAATTAAACTAGCAGTATCAGAGCAAATGAATAATTTAGTAGGTAAGTATATAAAATAAAAAAGACTCATACACATAAGGGAATAAGTCTTTTATTAGGGGAATGAAAAACAAATAATTTAGGGGGATTATTTATACTACAAAGATATACGATGTTTTTAATAGTCTGATAAACATAGTTTTATAAATTTATTTTAACACAGTCAAAGTCAAAACGTTTATTAAAAATTATTTTTAATAGATGTTTTAGCATAAAATAGCGGTAACTTAAACCTATTTTGCAATTTGATTAAAGTTTGTTAATTGGAGTAAATTTGCTGGATGATACTCTAGTATATTTGTATAGAGAATCAAATACAAGTACTTAAAAACTATTCTCTATATAGTTTTATTTGATTTCGACTGTGCCAAATTTTACAAAAAAATACTCAATCTGATATTTTAGGTATATCAAAATTGCATAAAACATTTTAATTTTAAACCAAGTTTATAAGCGTAATTACTAAAACGCTAAGTACATAATATGATTAGGATTTGAATGGCTTGCTGATATTTGAAAATCAGTTTCTCCTACTATTGTAAAGCCAACTTTTTTATAAAACTGAATCGCTTTTTTGTTCTCTACCCAAACGTTTAACCAAATTCCTGACTGGTTATTTTCCTTACATAAGGCTACATTAAAATCGAATAATTTTTTACCGAGCCCTAAACCATAAAATTCCTCAAGTAAATACAATCTACTCATATAAGTGATGTTTTTAGCGGTAACATCTTTACAGGTTTTATTGAAAATTATTTTTGAATACCCAGCAGTTTGGCTTTCATATTCGAGTAAATAATATTCATTTTCTGGAGTTTCTAATTCTTCTATAAAGTCGCTTTCTTTAAAGTTATTAGCGATATAAGCATCCATATCTTTAGGCGGAGCAGAATGACCATGTGCAGTTAAAAAAGAAGGAACACTAATTTTAGAAAAAAGTTTTGCTTGTGAGGTGTTTGCTTTTGTTATTTTAATGATTTCTATTTTTTTAAGATTATACAAAGTATTCTGATATTATTCTTGCAGTTCTTCTAGCATATCTAAATAAACATCTTCAACATGTTCACGAGCCCAGCGAGTTCTTCTTAAAAAACCTAAACTCGATTTCATGGTAGGGTTGTACCTAAAACATCGAATATTTACACGTTCTGCCAAGCTTTCCCAACCATAATAATCAACTAAACGTTCTAGAAGTTGTGCAAGTTTAACACCATGTAGTGGATTGTTAAGTTGCTCTTCAGTAGCTTGCCTTCTATTTTGTCTAGAAGGATTTTCTTTATTTAATTGTTCGTTAGTTTTTGGTTTAAAAAAGGTGTTTACAATACTTTTAGATTGTGTTTGATTATTTTCTGTATCTATCACTTGTGTTTTTATCTTAATACTTAGCAACAAAAATATAAACTTACATCAGTAATTAAATCAATTTGATACAGTTTTTTAGATGATGTACAAAAAAACCTCCTTGAAAAAACAAAGAGGTTTTGTAATATTTAAAGTAATAGAATTACTTATTTAATAAGCTCATAAGAACGCTTAATAAAGTTGGTTAAATCTTCACCATGTAAAAGGTTTTGAGATAATTTGGCTAAATCGAAAGCTTGCGTAATTAAGTCTTTTTTCTTGTCTTCATCAGCATTTAAAATTTCAGAAACTAATGGGTGATTTGTATTTACAACTAAGTTATACATTTCAGGTAAATTACCCATTCCCATCATTCCACCTCCACCACCAGAAGCTTGCATTTCTTTCATACGACGCATAAATTCTGGTACAGTAATTAAGAAAGGAGAAGAAGAAGAATCCATAGATTCTAATTGAACAGTATATGTTTGAGATGCAATTACACCTTCAATAACTGGTTTTAATGTTTCTTTTTCTTCATCAGTTAATTTAGAAATAACAGCTTCGTCTTTCTTAATTAAATTATCAATAAAATCAGAATCTACACGTACAAACTGAACTTTTGTTTCGCCTGAAGTTTCTAATTTTTGCATTAAATGTGATACAATTGGAGAATCTAATAAAAGAACTTCATATCCTTTAGCAGTTGCTTCTTGAATATAACTGTGCTGAGCTTCTTTGTTAGAGGCATATAAAATTACGTGATTTCCATCTTTATCAGTCTGAGCGTCTTTTGTTTTTTCAATTAGCTCATCAAAAGTAAAATAAGTATCAGCAACGGTTGGGTATAAAGCAAATTTCTTAGCTTTATCAAAGAATTTATCTTCTGATAACATTCCGTATTCGATAATTACTTTAATGTCGTTCCATTTTTGTTCAAAATCAGCACGATCTTTTTTGTATAAAGAAGCTAGTTTGTCGGCAACCTTTTTAGTAATATAACCAGATATTTTCTTTACAGCTCCGTCTGCTTGTAAGCCTGAACGAGAAACGTTTAAAGGAATGTCTGGCGAATCGATAACACCTTTTAACATTTGTAAAAAGTCAGGTACAATACCCTCTACGTTATCGGTTACAAAAACTTGGTTTTGATATAACTGAATTTTATCTTTTTGCATATCTAAGTTTTGTGATAACTTAGGGAAGAATAAAATACCTGTTAAATTAAATGGGTAATCAACATTTAAATGAATATGAAACAAAGATTCTTCAAATTGCATTGGATACAATTCTCTGTAGAAGTTTGTATAATCTTCATCATTTAAATCTGCAGGAGCTTTTGTCCAAGCAGGGTTTGTATTGTTGATAATATTATCAACTTCAATTTGTTTGTGAGGTTCAGTAGTTTCTTTACCATCCGCATCAGTTGTTGTTTGTGGTGTAAACTCAGGGTCGTTTACTTGCTTAGTTCCAAATTTAATTGGCACTTGATTAAAACGATTGTATTTGTTAAGTAAACCACCAATTTTAGCTTCTTCTAAAAAGTCTAAAGAGTCTTCAGCAACATGTAAAATAATTTCTGTACCTCTATCAGATTTATCATGAGCTTCTAAAGTAAATTCAGGCGATCCATCACAAGTCCAATGTGCAGCTGGTTCGTCTTTAAAAGATTTTGTGATTAACTCAACTTTATCAGCAACCATAAAAGCAGAATAAAAACCTAAACCAAAGTGCCCAATTACACCGGTTTCGTTTTTACCATCTTCATATTTATTTAAGAACTCTTCAGCTCCAGAAAAGGCAATTTGGTTAATGTATTTTTCTACTTCATCAGCAGTCATACCTAAACCTTGGTCTTTAATGGTTATGGTTTTAGCTTCTTTATTAATACTAATTTCAATTTTAGCATCACCTAATTCGGTTTTTGCTTCACCAATAGCAATTAAGTGTTTTAATTTTGTAGTTGCATCTGTTCCGTTAGATATTAACTCACGTAAAAATATTTCGTGATCAGAATACAAGAATTTTTTAATCAGTGGAAATATATTTTCTACCGATACATTAATACTTCCTTTGCTCATAATTATATATTTTGTTTGATATTATTTTCTAGAAAGTTAAATAGTCAAAAAAAATACCAAAAGAAGTTTTGTGACAAGATGACATAAAAAAAACGATAACAGCATTGTTATCGTTTTCTTATAATGCATTTAAAAGTTTAAATGTTTCGTAACATTTCTGTTTTGTTTTTATTTTTCCAAGTGCCTCCTGTAAAGTCAGGTACCTTTACAGAACTACTGTTTTGAGCCACAGATAGTTCTGAAAGCGGAGTAATAGCACTCCATAACACACTGTCATATATATTTATATCTAGCGGTAAACCTTGGTTTAGGCATTTAATTAAACGGTAAATCATTACAAAATCCATACCTCCATGGCCAACAGAATTATCTGATATTTGCGCTTTTAATTTACTCCAAAGTGGATGGTTGTATTTTTCACGGTATTCATCATATTGCTCTTTTTTTAACCAGTTATGCCCCCACCAAGCCAATTCATCATCATTAATATATAATTTAGATGGATAACCTTCGTGAACAGCTTTTGTACCCACTACAGTATTTAAACGATTGTAAGGTCTACCTGTATGTACATCAAATTGCAGCATGATGGTTTTGCCAAGTTTGGTTTTAATCATGGTGGTATTCATATCACCACATTTTATGTTTGAAAACTTATCAACTCCGCTACGTTTGGCAGCATCGCTTAAACTTTTTTCTCTTGAACTCATTGATACTAGATGGTCAAAAGTGTCGCCACGACCAATATCCATATACTGACTAATAGGGCCTAAGCCATGGGTAGTATAAAAGTTACCGTCTTTGTTTAAATGATGTTTAATTCTCCATTGATCTTCATAATATTTTTCGTCTAATAAATGTTTACGTAAATCATGAATGTAAGCACCTTCAGCATGTGTAAGATCACCAAAAACACCTTGATTTACCATGTTTAACACCCAAAGTTCTTCATTATTAAAACAACAGTTTTCAAGCATCATACAATGCCTTTGGGTGCGTTCGGCAGTTTCAATAAGTTTCCAGCAGTCTTCTATTGTATATGCTACAGGAACTTCACAGGCAACATGTTTGCCTTTTTCCATAGCATATAATGCCATTGGTGTGTGCATTTCCCATGGAGTAGCAATGATTAATAGATCAATATCATCTCTATCTACTAATTTTTTCCATTCATCTGAATTTCCGTGGTATTCATCAGCAGTTTTTTGATGCGTTTTTTGTAAGTGTTCGTTTAATTTATCAGTTTTTTCTTTCTTTAAATCAGAAATAGCAATAATTTCAGCATTGTTGTTTTTAACTAACCAATCAAACATTTGTAGTAAAGTTTGTCCTCGATTACCGCAACCGATAATTCCTACGTTTACTTTAGCTATTTTAGGTGCTGTTAAGCTAAAAGCGGTTCCTTTTGCTGTGTTATTTAATAAATGATTTGTGTTTTCAGTAATTTCATTTTTACAAGAAATGGTGGTAGATAAACCTATAAAAGCAGCAGCTTTTGTTGATAATGATATAAAATCTTTTCTGTTCATAAACTAGGGGATTAGTGTTTGTTGTAGGGAAGTTAAAATATTACTATTTTTGAAGGCTACAAAATTGATACTAAAAATAAACAATTTCATATAAATATGTACAATTCAAAAATAACAGGCTTAGGCTATTATGTTCCAGAGAACGTAGTAACTAATGACGATTTGAAACAATGGATGGATACTTCTGATGAATGGATTCAGGAGCGTACCGGAATTAAAGAACGTCGTTGGATAGATCCAAAAACAGAGGATACCACTGCTGTAATGGGAGCAAAAGCGGCTAAAATAGCGATTGAAAGAGCAGGTTTAACGAAGGATGATATTGATTTTATTGTTTTTGCAACTTTAAGTCCAGATATGTATTTTCCTGGAGGTGGAGTACAAGTACAAGATATATTAGATATGCCAACAATTGGTGCCTTAGATGTACGTAACCAATGTTCGGGGTTTATTTATTCAATGTCTGTTGCCGATCAGTTTATTAAAACAGGAATGTATAAAAACATTTTAGTAATTGGAGCAGAAAACCATTCTGGAGGTTTAGAAAGATCAACAAGAGGTAGAGGAGTAACTGTTATTTTTGGAGATGGAGCAGGAGCAGCAGTGCTTTCTAGATGTGAAGAGGAAGTAAAAGGAATCTTATCTTCTCATTTACATTCGGAAGGTAAGCATGCAAAAAAATTAGTTTTAGAAGGGCCATCTACACAGCGTTGGGTACCGGATATTTTAGAAAAGAACGACCCAGAAGATCAATCATATTTTCCTTACATGGATGGGCAATTTGTATTTAAACATGCAATTACTCGTTTTTCAGAAGCAATAAACGAAGGTTTAGAAGCTAACGGATTAGAAAAAAGTGATATAGATATGTTAATTCCGCATCAAGCAAATTTACGTATCGCACAATTTATTCAGAAAAAGTTTCAATTGGCTGATGATAAAGTGTATAATAATATTATGAAGTATGGTAATACTACTGCTGCTTCTGTAATTATAGCACTTACTGAAGCTTGGGAAAAAGGTAAAATTAAAGACAACGATTTAGTGGTTTTAGCTGCCTTTGGTAGTGGATTTACTTGGGGTTCTGTAATTATTAAATGGTAGTTGTTTTAGCCCCGATTGGAGCAATTGTTTGAGCTCCTTTTTTTGTTTTTTTCAAAAAAAGAGCGAGTGCGAAAAGCGGGAAATAGCTTCAAATAAAAAATAATATAGAAAAAAAATCCGAAGTTATTACTTCGGATTTTTTTTATGCATCATTTTAAGGCTAAAACATTCCGCCGCCTTGTTTTTCGTTATTATCTCTTTGACGTCTTGCTTTTGCTCTGTTTTTACCGCCGCCAAATCTGTAATTAAAACCTATATAAGTGGTTTGACTTTCCCAGTTAAATTGTCCGCTTTGTTTGTAAGGTCTGGTAGAATCAAAACCAAATTTCATTCCGTTAAAAATATCATTAACTCTTAAGTTTACGGTACCTTTTCCGCCTAAAACAGTTAAACTAGCTCCGGTATTAATCATCCACATTTCTTTTACATCCCATTGAATATCTTCTCTAGGCCCACGATACATTGCAAATAATTGAAAGCGTAAGTTTTTAGTGGCTTTAAAGTTGTTACTAATGCGAGCGTTAAATGTCTCGTTTTGTACTGCTATTCTTGCAGCATTAGGGTTGCTTAAATCGGCAGTTCCAAATTGTTTTTGCGAATAAAAATCCATACTAGAGTTCAATCGCCACCAGTTGTTTACTTTATAGTTTGCCGAGAATTCCAATCCGTATGAGTCAGTGTCATCAAAATTAGCAAATGATAATATTTGACGAACTTCATTCGGGTCAGTAGGGTCTTTGTAAGTAACACGTGAAATAGCATCGTTAATTTTACGGTAAAAAGTACCAAAAGATAACGAACCTCCTTTTATTTTACGGGTATAATTAAACTCTAAAGAATTGGTGAATTGTGGTACTAAATTTTCATTTCCTATTGAAGTGATTAAAGGCGTACTCCATTGTCTAATTGGGTTTACTTGCCCTATTCCTGGTCTGTCAACTCTACGGCTATAACTTAATTGAAATTGATTTTTTTCAGAAGGATTATAGGTGAAAAAAGCAGATGGATAAATAGAAAAAATACCATCGGTAACTTTTGCAGGAGTTTTGTTTTCTAAATTAAAAGTTCCATCAATTTTATATTGCTCTAAACGAGCTCCTAGTTGCATGGTTACTTTTCCGAAGTTGTGTCCGTAATTTATATAACCTGAATATATTTTTCTGTCATAGGTAAAAGATGAGTTACCAACCCTTTCTGTACCTGTCATTTGTGGGTTATTATTGTTGTCAAGAATTAAATTACCATTATTATCTCTTAAATAAGTGTTTTGTTCTTGATCGGTTAAATTATCGTTATCAGTATTATTAACCCTATATTCTACACCTAGCTCTAGTTTTCCTTTTTCAGAAATTGGGTTGGTATAATCAATATTTATTAATGTATTATTTCTATTGTTTTTAATAGTGTTAAAGTAGTTTAATAACTTAGAGTTTGTGTTTACTAAATCTTTATTCATTGAGTTTTCAGGCGAATCGTTTGTTGAATAAGTAGTTTCAAATTCTAAATTGTGACCTTCCTTTTTAAAATCTATTTTATAATTAAGGTTGTAAGCGCTAGAACCTCCTTCTATATTTTGTGTGTTAGGTGCATCAGAAGTAAGGGTGTTGTTTTCAAAAATATTAGCTCTTGAGGTTCCGCCGCCTGTAAACCAATTTTGAGTAGTATAAAGCGATAATGTGTTTTTATCGTTTAGGTAAATGTCGGCACCAATTTTTGCTAAATGAGAGGTGTTTGTATTTACACTTCTAAAATTTTGTTCATTATTATTTTCTGGTCTTACTACATAACCGTAGTTTAAATTATCACCTGTATTGTAACCATAATTACCAAAAAAGTTTACTTTTCCTGTTTTATAATTCATATTGGTTGATCCATTAAAGCGAGTGTAATGATCGGCGGTAACTCCTAAATCAACAGAACCATTAAAGCCCATATTAGCATTTTTATTTAAAATGATATTAATAATTCCACTCATCCCTTCAGGATTGTATTTTGCTGACGGATTTGTAATTAACTCAATACTTTTTATTGATGAAGAAGGAATTTGTTTTAACAATTGTGCTGCACTCATGTTAGTAGGTTTGCCATCAACAAGTACACGAACATTATCGTTTCCTCTTAAGCTAATGCCACCTGTTTGGCTATCAACACTTACAGATTGTACGTTGTTTAGTAATTCTGAAGCAGTTGTACCTGCTGAGGTTAAATCTTTACCAACATTGATAACTTTTCTGTCTACTTTTTGTGTTACGGTAGATGTTTCTGCTCTAATTTCTACTTCATCAAGTGTAGTGCTGTCTTCACTTAAAGCGATGGTTCCTAAATCAATTTTTCTGTTTTTGTTATTAATAGTAATTGATTTCGAAATTGTTTTATAACCAATAAATTGAATTTCAAGAATGCTTTTTCCTTCAGGAATGTTTTTTATTGCAAAAATACCGTTGTCATTTGTAATTCCTCCTGTTAAAATTTTATTAGCAGCATCTTTTATGATTATATTTACATAAGGCAAAGGTTCTTTTGTTGTTTGATCGATTATTTTACCAGAAACAATCCCTGGTTTGGGTAAAATACTTTTAGGCATTTGAGCAAATAAATTTACACTAAAAACCGTTAAAAGTAATAATAGTATTTTTTTCATTTTGTTTGTTTTTTCGATTGTTTTGATGTTTAATAGACTAACAAAATGTGACTTTTGTTACCTTAATTAACACAGTTTAACGTATTATTAACAATTATGAAAAAAGATACTTTAGTTATAGGAGCTTCATTAAACCCTACGAGATATTCAAATATTGTGATTAAAAGATTGACTGATAAAGGTGTAAAAACTCTAGCAATAGGCTTAAGAAAAGGAGTGGTGTTAAATACCGTTATTGAAACAGAAAAAGTACCTTTTAAACATATTGATACAGTAACGTTATATTTAAATGCCGAGCGTCAAAAGGAATACTATGAATATATAATTTCATTAAAGCCTAAAAGAGTAATTTTTAACCCTGGAACAGAAAGCGATGAGTTTTATGCGCTTTTAAAAGAGAATGGAATAGAGAGCGAAGTAGCTTGTACGCTAGTTTTATTATCAACCAACCAGTATTAACTTAAAACAAATGTAGGAGTGGAATTGGCGGTGTGTTTTTTACCTGCTTCTGCTAATTCTACATTTTTAAATATAGTTTGTGCCTCTTTTTTAAAATCTTCAATATTAGAATATCTACTAGAATAATGACCGATAATTAATTTACCAACGTTTGCTTGATTAGCTATAGAAGCAGCTTGTTCGGCAGTAGCATGTTTTGTTCGCTCACATAAATCTTCTCTATTTTTTAAAAAGGTAGCTTCATGATATAAAAGGTCTACATTGTTAATAATAGGAACAATATCTGGCTTGTATGCAGTATCACTACAAAAAGCATAGCTTTTTGGCTTGGGAGGATCTAATGTTAATTGTGAATTAGGAATTATAGCTCCGTTAGATAAAACAAAATCTTTACCTGCTTTAATATTGTTAAAGTCACAAGTGTCAATTTCTTTGTGTTCTTCAATTTTACCAATATGTAGTTTTCTTGGCTTTTCTTTTTCTTTAAATAAATAACCGTTGGTATAAACTCTATGATCTAAAGGTATGGTGTATACCGATACGTTGTCATCTTCAAAAATTAACTCACTTTCATTTGAGGTTAATTCATGAAAAATAATGTGGTATTTTGTCCACGATTTTGATAATTTTAATTGTAACGTAGTAACTTCTTTAATTCCTTTTGGGCCATAAATATGCAATTCTTTTTCTCGATTTAAAATACCGAAAGTTGAAATTAAACCAATTAAACCAAAAAAATGATCGCCATGTAAATGAGAAATAAAAATGTGGTTTATTTTAGAAAAACCAACTTTGTATTTACGCATTTGCCGTTGTGTACCTTCACCACAATCAATTAAAAAATGACGATTATTAATTTCTAAATATTGAGATGTTGGGTGTGCGTTTACTCTTGGAGTAGCAGAATGACAACCTAAAACAGTTACGGTTAAACTCATTTATCGTATTACAAAACGTTTAGAAATTACTTCTTTATTACTTTGTACGGCGTATATGTACATTCCAGATTTTAAATCATTACGATCAAAAGGAATTTTATTTTTACCATTAACAACCTTAATTTTTTTAGAATATACTGTTTTGCCAAGTACATTTCTAACAGTTAAAATTATTGTTTGATTCATTTTTGAGTTTACAAAAATGGTCGTGTTGTTGGTAAAAGGGTTTGGAGATGCAACTAATTTATCTATAGATTTTTGTTGAGAGAAATTAGATAGTGTTACTGTTAATAAAAAGAAAAAAAGTATTTTTTTTACCATATGTATTCATTTAGGGGATAATAAATATTAGGTTAAAAACCTAAATCACGCTGAATATTTTCCATTTCGATAACATCTTGAGCTTCAACTAAGGTTGGGACAATGTTTAAATTTTCAGGAAAATCATCAATATTTACATCTTTTAAAACAATAACAAAAGATGTACCATTTTTTTGATGTTCATGAGCGTAATCCAAAAATAATAAAATATTTTGTTTAGAGTAGTTAAAATTCTCTGAAATTTTAACTACAAGGTGTTTTTTATTATAGTTAACATGTTCTTTTTCAAAATTTAAAAAAAAATCAGAAAAATTATTTGCTTCAGAACTTATTAGTACATAGTTCGATTTTTCTTCAATTTTCATATTATCTTTTTATTTGTTGTGCTAATAAGTAGATTACTGCCATACGTACCGCGACTCCATTTTCTACTTGATTTAAAATAATAGATTGGCTACTATCAGCAACATCACTTGTTAATTCAACACCACGATTTATAGGGCCAGGGTGCATTATTACAATATCTTTATTAAGATTGTCTAGCAGCTCTTTATTTATTCCAAAAAGTTGTGTGTACTCTCTTGTTGATGGGAAATACTTAATATCCATACGTTCATGTTGCACGCGTAAAACATTGGCTACATCACACCATTCTAAAGCTTTTTTTAAGTTGGTTTCAACTTCAACGCCTAAGCTAGAAATGTATCTTGGAATTAAAGTAGTAGGTCCACAAACTTTAACCTCGGCACCTTGTAATTGCAAAGCAAATATATTTGATAAAGCTACACGTGAGTGTAAAACATCACCAATAATCACAATTTTTTTGCCTTTTAAATTACTATTTAAAGCTTCACGCATAGAAAAACTATCAAGTAATGCTTGTGTAGGATGTTCATGGGTACCATCACCAGCATTTATAATTTTTGCATCTACATGGTTTGATAAAAATATACCAGCTCCAACGCTTCCATGGCGCATTACCACAATATCAACTTTCATTGATAGAATGTTATTTACCGTATCAATTAACGTTTCTCCTTTTTTAACAGATGATTGTCCTGCAGAAAAATTAATAACATCGGCAGATAAACGTTTTTCGGCCAATTCGAAAGAAAGCTTTGTGCGAGTACTGTTTTCAAAAAATAAGTTTGCAATGGTAATATCTCGAAGAGAAGGAACCTTTTTAATAGGCCTGTTTATTACTTCTTTAAAATGAGAAGCAGTTTCAAAGATAAGCTCTAAATCAGTTTTGTTAAGGTATTTTATACCTAATAAATTTTCAACACTTAACTGCTTCATCTTAGTTTGTTTTTGTAGTCATAACTAATCAAGCTTTGTAGGCTTGGTTTCTAGGTAAATGGTATCTTTTTTATGAGTTTCTAGCCAATTAACAATTACTTTTTCTTCGTTAATAGCATCTACTTGTCTACCTCTATAATCAGGTTGAATAGGTAGGTGACGACTAAATCGACGATCTATTAATACTAATAACTCAATGTTTTCAGGTCGTCCGTAGGATTGAATTGCAGTTAAAGCACTTCGTACACTTCTACCTGAGTATAGTACATCATCGATAATTACCACTTTTTTACCTTCAATCAAAAAATCAATTTGGGTAGAGGTTGCTTCTAATGGTTCGTCTCTTCTTCTAAAATCATCACGATAAAAAGTAATGTCTAATAAACCTAATTGTAAATTTTTAATTTGATATTCATCTGTCAACAATTTAGCCAATCTTTTTGCTAAAAAAGCGCCTCTAGGCTGCAATCCTATTAAAACAGTATTAGAAAAATCGTTATGATTCTCGATTAACTGACAAGCTAATCGATGCAGAATGATTTCAATTTCTTTTGAAGTAAGTAGTGTTTTTCTGCTCATGTTTTGCTATCAAAATTGGTATGATAGTTCAACGTTCAAAAATAAAGCAAAAAAAACAGCTAACAAAATTAAAGTTAAAGAAACATAAAACTATATGAATAAAAATATCTTTACCTTTGCAAACTTTTAAAATAGCCTTGTAATATTATGATGAAATACATTAAAAATAAGAAACTTAACATTAAAGATGATACCTTGGCAGGTATAACGGTTTCTTTAGCAATGATTCCTGAAGTTGTAGCTTTTGCTTTTGTGGCACAAATTAGTCCAATTGTGGCATTGTTTGGAGCGTTTGTAGTAGGAATAATATCAGCAATTTTTGGAGGTAGACCAGGACTTATTTCTGGTGCGGCTGGAGCCGTTGCAGTAATTTTTGTTAATATGATACAAGAAGGGCATGCAAAAGGATTGTTGTTTGATCAACCTGTTGAAAATATGGGCTATTTTTATTTGTTAGCAGCCGTAGTTTTAATGGGAGTAATACAGGTTTTTGCAGGTTTATTTAAATTAGGAAAATTTGTACGCTTAATTCCGCATCCAGTAATGATGGGGTTTGTAAACGGATTAGCGATCGTTATATTTATGGCGCAGCTAGGGATGTTTACAGAAAATAAAAAAGATTTTTTTGGACAAAATATGCGTAAAACCGAATCGAAAGAATTGGTGTATAATGTAGAAAATAATCAAGTAAAAGATATAAATACTGCTACTATTTTATTTAAAATTGAAGGTAATTCAGTTAAAAATGCAACAACAAACGAAAATGTTTATGTAATTGCTGACGGACAAGTTTTTGATGCAACCACAAAAAAAGTTGTTTTTAATGCTTCAGATGAAGGGTTTTACTCTGTAAAAGATAGCGGAGTTGTAAAATCAACAATGCAAGGAGCAACTTTATATACGATGATTGGCTTGGTATTATTAACGATGTTAATTGTTTGGGGATTACCAAAATTAACAACAAAAGTTCCTGCGGCATTAACAGCTATTTTAATTGTTACATTAATATCTATATTTAGTGGCTTAAATTCAATTAATGTTGGAGATTTTATTAGAGATGGTGGAGGTGCTGGTTTAAATGGAATTGATGAAATTTCTAAAAAACTAAATTTATTAGAGTTATGGAGCAACCTTCCGTTTAATTTAGATACTTTAAAGTTTATTGCTCCTTATGCATTTTTAGCAGCATCAGTAGGTTTAATTGAAACTTTAATGACGATGAATTTAGTTGATGAGTTAACTGATAGCAGAGGTAACGGAAATAAAGAATGTGTGGCACAAGGTGCAGGAAACATTGTGAGTGGTGTTTTTGGAGGAACCGGTGGTTGTGGTATGATTGGTCAAACAGTAATTAACATTAATGCAGGAGGTAGAGGAAGATTATCAGGAGTAATGATGTCGTTAACTTTATTAACTTTTATTTTATTCGCAGATAAATATATTGAGCAAGTACCAATTGCTGCTTTAGTAGGAGTAATGTTTATGATGGTTATTGAAACTTTTGCTTGGTCTAGTTTTAGAATTATGAAAAAAATTCCAGCTTCTGATGCTTTTGTATTAGTAATCGTATCTGCAGTTACGGTATTTTTCGATTTAGCAATTGCAGTTTTTGTAGGAGTTATAATTTCGGCTTTATCTTTTGCTTGGACAAGCGCTAAGAAAATTAGAGCTAGAAAGAGAATGAAGGCTGACGGAACGAAAGTGTATGAAATATGGGGGCCATTATTTTTTGGAAGCATTACAACATTTAATGAAAAGTTTGATATTAAAAATGACCCTCAAAATGTAGAAATAGATTTTGTAGAAAGTAGGATTTCAGATCATTCGGCTTTAGAAGCATTGTTTATTTTAGTAGAGAAGTATGAAAAAGCAGGGAAAACATTAAAATTAAAACACTTAAGTGAAGATTGTAAGGTATTAATGTATAAAGCTAGCGATAAATTTTATGATGTAATTATTGCTGACGTTGATGATCCTCGTTATCATTTGGCTGAAAACCCTGAGGCTTTTCCGAAGCCTTTGTCAGAGTATAAGTTTTAAAAATAAAAAGTCCCGCAAATTGCGGGATTTTTTATTGAATTAAGTTTTGTTTATGGGGCTAATTATTTCAACATCACTAAAAGCAATAGCACCTCTAATAACACTATCTATTGTGCTTTTTAAAGCTTCTATCAATTGCATTTTTAATTGCGATTTATGATGTATTAAACTAATTTCTCTAGCAGGTGGAGGTGTTTCAAACTCTCTTAAATGTTGTTTGTCATTTTCATTTAAATCTAAGGTATTTAAATAAGGCAACAATGTCATTCCTAAACCGTCTTTTGATAATTTTATAAGTGTGTCAAAACTTCCGCTTTCTAATTGAAAATGATGGGTTGAGTTTCTTTTATTTGTTCTACATAAATTAATAATACTATTTTTAAAGCAATGACCATCCTCTAAAAGTAAAATATCATCGACCTCTAAATCATCAATTTTAATTTTCTTCTCATTATATAAGCGATGTTCGTCAGGTATTAAACCAACAAAAGGTTCATAATACAGAATACGTTCTTTTATGGCCTCGTTTTCTAAAGGTGTAGCTGCTAAAGCGGCATCTATATGGCCATCTGTTAATTTTCGTATAATTTCATCAGTAGTTAACTCTTCGATAATTAATTGAACTTTAGGGTAGTTTTTACTAAAAGTTTTTAAAAACATGGGTAATAATGTAGGCATAACTGTTGGTATAATACCAAGTTTAAATTCTCCTCCTATAAAACCTTTTTGTTGGTGAACTATATCAATTATTCGATTACTTTCATCAACAATTACTTTAGCTTGTTCAATAATTTTTTTACCAACTTCAGTTAATTCTATAGGTTTTTTAGAACGATTAAATATTTTCGCTTCCAATTCATCTTCTAATTTTTGTATTTGCATACTCAAGGTAGGTTGCGTAACAAAACAATGTTCGGCAGCAATTGTAAAGTTTTTATATTCAGCTACAGCTAGCGTATATTTTAACTGTGTAATTGTCATTGTATCAAATTTTTTGATAAAGATATTAAAACTATCAATATCTTTTATGGTTTTAGTAGCTTATTTAAAAGTAAATTTGTTGTAGAAAATAATTTAAATTAAAAACAATAAAAAATGAATAGATCAGTTATAGGTTTGGATAAAGGTCATACGGAAAAATTAATTATTGAATTAAATTCACTTTTGGCTAATTTTCAAGTGTATTATCAAAATGTTAGAGGTTTACATTGGAATATTAAAGGGAGAAATTTTTTTGAGCTTCACACCAAGTTTGAAGAATTTTATACAGATGCACAAGAAAAAGTAGATTTAATTGCAGAGCGTATCTTAACCTTGCAAGGAACACCTTTGCATACTTTTGATGATTACGTAAAATTATCAACAGTAAAAATTGGTAAAAACGTTTCTAACGATGAAAAAGCGGTTGCGTTAATAGTTAACTCTGTTAGCGAACTTTTAAAAATAGAACGCATTATTTTAGAGCTTTCTGATGAGGCAGGTGATGAAGGGACAAACGCTATGATGAGTGATTTTATTTCAGAACAAGAAAAAATGTTATGGATGATGAATGCTTGGTTGAGTTAACATCGTTCATATTTTGGGGAACTGAGCAGCGTCATAGACGCTGCTTTTTTTTGTTTAAAGTAAATATTTAATTAAGATACGTAAACTAACAAAAGCTATTAAAATAGCAGTTGCTTTTTTTAATTGAATTGGGCTTAAGAATTGATGACTCATTTTATTACCTATTTTTCCACCAATGAAAACAGTAATTGTAAGAACGACTGTTAAGTTCCAATTAATTGAAAAATTAGGGTTAAAGCTTTGTCCTAATAAACCAGCAACTGAATTTACTAAAATAAAAAAACTTGAAGTAGCAGCAATTTTTTTAGGAGTATCCCAATTTGTTAAATGTAAAAAAGGGGAAAGAAAAATACCACCACCAATACCAACCATACCCGATATAAAACCAATTAAACTACCATAAATACCGTTTTTATATGGTTCTTTTTTGTTTTTATTTTGTTTTAATGATGTTATTGTTTTAGATAACCACATGGTTATTGCTGCTATTAATAATGTAATACCCAAAAGAATAAAAAAGATAGCTTGATTTATTCTTAAAAAGCCACCTAAAAAAGCTAAAGGCACGCTAAACAAGGTTAATGGAACTACTTTGTTCCAGTTAATTATCTTTTCTTTTTCAAACAATAACACATTACTAGTAACTACAGCAATATTGCAAATTAAAGCTGTAGATCTTATTTGAGTATATACAATACCAGTTAATGCTAGTACTGCTAGGTAACTTGAGCCACCTCCAAAGCCAACAGAAGAATATAATATAGCAATGAAAAAAAATAGCAAAATTAAATGCCAGTTTAATAATAAAGTTTCAATAAATAACATTAACCGTTTTAGTTATTATAATTAACTTTTCAAAGATATCTTAAATTGTTGAGGTGTTAAATGTTCATTTTTTTTAAAAAGTCGGTTAAAATAAGTAACACTATTAAATCCTGCTTTGTACGCAATGTCACAAATGTTCTCTTGCGGAGTATTTTTAATCAACTTTTTTGCAAATTTAATTTTTTCGGAATTTATGTAATCTACAGGAGTAACACCTAAAGTATTTTTAAATTTTTTAAAAAAATGAGATTTACTCATACAAGCCTTTTCAGAAACTTCATCTAAGGTAAGATTATTTTTAGTTAAGTTTTCTTTAATATACTTTACAGCATAGCCTATTCTGGTGTCATTGAATAATTCATTTACATTGTTTAATATCAATTTACGAGCTTTGCTTTGTAGTAATCGTATTATTAACTCTTGAACCATTAAGTCTAGTAAAACGTCTTTAGACTTTGTGTTATTAATAAATGTTGTGGTTAATCTGTTAATTAAAATATTTAATTCTTCATTATTATTTAAATGAGAGGTAGTTTTTTTAAAATCCCAGTTATTATTTTCTCTTTCAATAACAGTATCTTCGTTAAAATTATAAACAACCTCATTTATTTTACTTTGATCAATAACTAATCCTAAACAAGAAGTAGGGGTGCGTAAGGAGGCGTCAGGGAAATCAATATGCATACTGTTATTTTCAGGAATAACTAAAGATTCGCCAGGGGTAAAGTAAAAAGGATCTGTCTTTTCAAAATGCATTGTTTTTTTACCTGTTAACATACTGGCAATAACAGTAGAATCGAAGTTTAAAAACACACTTTTAGTAGCTTCAAAAGTTTCAAAAACATTTAACTCGGCATATTCTGAAGAATACATTGTTCTGTTCTCGATTAGTGTTGAGAGTTTTCTTCTTTTAAAATGTTGGTGGTTTAACGATATCATAGTTTTTGTTTTTCAAATAGTAATATAGTGCAATTATTTGATAATATTGTTTCATTTATGTTAAAAAAAAGACGTTATATTTAAGGTATAGTTAATTAAATGTTTAGTTTGTAAGATAATATTGGTTTCCCCCTTTAATTAAATTGTTATTTTGAAAGAAAAAAACTAACCCTTTTTAGGTGTTAGTTTTTTTTTGATGTAATGTGGTATTTGTTATGGATATAATGTATTTTGGCTATTATATGTTGTTATAAGTAGAAAAAAAACACAATTTTAATATAATAATGTTAAATTAGAGGAATATAATTATACCTGTTATAAAATGAGTAATTACCACGTAAAAAATTTAGAAGAATATTTTCAAGTATATAGAAAGTCTGCAAGAAATCCTGAATTATTTTGGGAAGAAATAGCAGAAGAACATTTTGTTTGGCGAAAAAAATGGGATAGCGTTTTAAAGTATGATTTTTCAAAACCAGAAATAAAATGGTTCGAAGGAGCGAAGTTAAATATAACAGAAAACTGTATTGATCGTCATTTACGAATACGTGGTGATAAAACAGCAATATTATTTGAGCCTAATAACCCTAATGAAGCTGCTCAACATATTACCTATAAAGAGTTACATAAAAGAGTATGTAAGTTTGCAAATGTTTTAAAAGATAATGGAATAAAAAAAGGAGATAGAGTTTGTATTTATTTACCAATGATTCCTGAGTTAGCTATTTCTGTATTGGCATGTGCACGAATAGGAGCAGTACACTCGGTAGTTTTTGCAGGTTTTTCATCAACCGCTTTAGCTACAAGAATAAACGATTGCGAAGCAAAAATTGTAATAACTTCAGATGGTTCTTATCGCGGAGCGAAAACAATAGACTTAAAAGGAATTGTAGATGAAGCATTAGAAAATTGCGATTCTATTGAAACTGTTTTGGTAGCAAAAAGAACTAACACGGCTATTAAAATGAAAGAAGGTAGAGACCAATGGTTACAACCATTGTTAGATGAAGCTTCTGAAATTTGTGAACCAGAAATAATGGATGCAGAAGACCCTTTGTTTATTTTATATACATCTGGTTCAACTGGTAGTCCGAAAGGAATGGTACACACCACTGCTGGTTATATGATTTACACAGCTTATACATTTAAAAATGTATTTAATTATAAAGAAAACGATGTGTATTGGTGTACCGCAGATATTGGTTGGATTACAGGGCATAGTTATATAGTATACGGTCCATTAGCAAATGGCGCTACAACTGTAATGTTTGAAGGTGTGCCTAGTTATCCTGATTTTGGACGTTTTTGGCAAATTGTTGAAAAACATAAAGTAAATCAATTCTATACAGCACCAACAGCTATAAGAGCTTTAGCTAAAGAAAAATTAGATTTTGTAGATAAATACGATTTATCATCAATAAAAGTTTTAGGGACCGTAGGAGAACCTATAAATGAAGAAGCTTGGCACTGGTACAACGATAATGTAGGTAAAAAGAAAAGCCCTATTGTTGATACTTGGTGGCAAACAGAAACAGGAGGAATGATGATTTCACCAATGCCTTACATAACCCCAACAAAACCAACCTATGCAACTTTACCATTACCAGGAGTACAATTGGCATTAATGGATGAAAAGGGACAAGAGGTAAAAGGAAATCAGGTTGATGGACGTTTGTGTGTAAAATATCCTTGGCCAAGTATGGCAAGAACCATTTGGGGAAATCATCAGCGCTATAAAGAAACCTATTTTTCTGCTTTTGATAATATGTATTTTACAGGTGATGGGGCTTTACGTGATGAGGTTGGTTATTACAGAATTACAGGTCGAGTAGATGATGTGATTATCGTTTCAGGTCATAATTTAGGAACTGCTCCTATTGAAGATGCTGTAAACGAACATCCTGCGGTAGCAGAAAGTGCTATTGTTGGGTATCCACACGATGTAAAAGGAAATGCTTTATACGGGTATGTAATTTTAAAAGATGTTGGTGAAGGTAGAGATCACGATAATTTACGTAAAGAAATAAATCAAATAATTACCGAACATATTGGGCCAATTGCAAAATTGAATAAAATTCAATTTACAATAGGCTTGCCAAAAACACGTTCAGGAAAAATAATGCGTCGTATTTTACGAAAAATTGCCCACAACGAATTAGATAATTTAGGAGATGTATCTACATTATTAAATCCTGAAGTAGTGCAAAATATTATTGATAATAGGTTGTAATCTAAAAGACTATTTAGGTGTTTTTTAAGAAAGATTTATTTTTTTAGAATTAAATTTGTAGTTACTTGTAATAGTAAAACTACAATGGAGGTTATAACAACAGAAGATAAATTAAAAGAACGTATTAAAGAGCTAACATGTTTATATAATGTTAGCTCTTTAATTCAAAAAAACGATTTTACAAACATACACGAACTATTAAAAGGAATCGCTTTAAGTGTTAAAGCTTCAGTTCGTTACCCTGATACTGCTTTTGTTGAAATTGAAACCAACGATTACACTTTTTTTACAGAAACTAAAAAATTAGATACTATTTTTATTATTTCAAAAATTAATGTTTTTGATAAAATCTATGGGTCAATAAAGATTGGATATTTAAAAGAAGAATTTTCTCAAAACTTCTTTCTAGAAGAAGAAAAACAATTACTAAATAAAATAGCTGTAGAAATAGGAGGTTTATTTGAACGAAAACAAATAGAAGAAAAAAATATTTTAGCAAAAAGACAAATTGAACGAGTAGATAGGTTGTCAATTTTAGGAGAAATTACAGCAGGAATAGCACATGAATTAAATACACCTTTAGCTAATATATTGGGGTTTTCAGAACTTTTAAAAGAAAGGTTTGAAAATAATAAAGATGCTATAGAAGATTTAAATAAGGTTGTAAATAGTGCTGTTTATTCTAGAGAGGTTGTAAAAAAATTAATGTTTTTTTCTTGCGAAATGCCACAACAAATGGAGGTGGTAAATTGTTTGCCTATTATAAAAGAGGCCATAAGTTTATTAAGCCCTAATTTTAGAAAAAAAAATATAGAAAACGAATTATCTTTCAATAAAGAAAACATTCAATTAAAAGTAGATAAAATACAGTTAACTCAAGTTGTTTTTAATTTAATTATCAATGCTATTTATTTTTCACCAGTAAAAGGAAAAATTAAAACAGTTATTGAAGAAACAAAAGAAGGTGTAATACTAAAAATTTCAGATGAAGGAGTAGGAATTCCTTTAAGTGCATCAGAAAGTATTTTTAACCCTTTTTTTACAACAAAACCAATAGGAGAAGGTTCTGGGTTAGGATTAAGTGTTGTTCATGGAATTGTAAAAAGTCATAAAGGAACTATAAAACATGTACAAAATACTCCTAAAGGAACAACCTTTGTAATTAATTTTCCAAAAAATAAGAGTTAATGTTAGAAAAAGAAAATATATTGATTGTTGACGATGATATTCAAATATTAGAACTCATTCAACGTCATTTACTATCGTTAAATTATCACACATACAAAGCTATATCGGTAAAAGAAGCACTGCAAATATTACAAAGTAAAACGATTGATTTGTTAATTACAGATTTGCAAATGCCAGATGTTGATGGGTTAGAATTAATAAAATATAGTTCAGAACATTTTCCTAACATTCCAAAATTAGTAGTTACAGGTTTTCCCTCTATCGATGGCGCATTAGAGGTTATGAAATCAGGTGCGGTAGATTATATTACCAAACCATTTACAAAAGATGAATTAAAATTAGCAATATTAAAATCGCTAAAAAATAATTTAAAGCCTCAAAAATGTATTTCTGTAAATAAAAATATTAAAAAAAACTCTTACGGAGATTTAATAGGTTCATCAGAAGCAATGAAAAAAGTTACCGATGTAATAGATAGGCTTAAAAATAATAAAGCTACGGTATTCATATCAGGACAAAGTGGTACAGGTAAAGAACTAGTAGCAAGATCTATACATTATCAGGGTAAATTTTCTTCACAACCATTTATTGCTGTAAACTGTGGAGCGATACCAGAAAATTTATTAGAATCAGAATTATTTGGTTATGTAAAGGGAGCTTTTACAGGAGCTGAATCAAATAGAGAGGGGTTTTTTCAGGCAGCAAATAAAGGAACCTTGTTTTTAGATGAGATAGGAAATGCATCTACAGCTACACAATTACGTTTACTTAGGGTTTTACAAGAAAAAGAAGTTGTTAGAGTAGGTTCACAAAAAGCAGAAAAAATTGATGTTCGAGTAATTGCTGCAACCAATATTAACTTACAAGAATTGGTGAAAAAAAGAAGGTTTCGAGAAGATTTGTATTACCGATTAACAGTTGTTCAAATAAACATACCAACATTAGCTGAACGAATTTCAGATATTCCTTTATTGATTGAAAAGTTTCTTTTTAAATATGGGATAGAATATAAAGATCGATACTTAAAAATAAATTCGGCAGCAGTAAAAATATTAGAAAGGCATCATTGGCCTGGAAATATTAGAGAGTTAGAAAATGTAATTCAACGAGCAGTAATTATGTGTGATAAATCAGTTGAAGTATCCGATCTTCCTGATTATATAAAGTATCAAATAAATTTTTCTAAAACCCAAGAACTAATCTCTTTAAAAGAGTTTGAAAAAAAATACATAACTCAAGTTTTAACAGCTGTAAATAATAATAAAACTAAAGCTGCTGAAATTCTTAAAATTGATAGAAAAACACTTCGAGAGCGCTTAAAGTAAAATCGGGTAAAAATGCACCATTGGGTAATTAATCCTCAGTTTTATAATTTGTTAGAAAATATTTAAACTACGTAATTTATTGTTTTTAAGATCTTTATGTTTTCTTTTTTTTTGAAAACATATTTTGGTACACCTGTTGCCAATATGTAATTATATTAAAACAATATAATTTATGGACGTTAATAAAAGAAGTTTATGCAGTACATGTATAGATGTTGACTTTTGTAATTTAACATCAAATAATACATTTATTTGGTCTTGTAATGAGTTTAATCAAGAAAAAAGACCCAATAACAATACTGTTACTTTAGATGTTGAAGATTTAAAAACAATCAAAAAGAAAAAAGAATTAGAACTTATTTAATCTTTAAAAATGATTTTAACAAAAGAATTAAAGCAAAAAGAAGAGTCAAAGCAAGGGATGCTTCAAAACGTAATGAAACAGTTTGATGCAGCAGCTGATTTGGTAAACTTAAATCCGAATATTAAAAAAATATTAGGAATAACAAATAATGAGTTAATTATTAATTTTCCTGTTCGTATGGATAATGGAGATGTAGAGGTTTTTAAAGGGTACCGAGTGCAGCACAATAATGCTTTGGGTCCTTATAAAGGAGGGTTACGTTATCATCCAACAATAGATATTGATGCGGTAAAAGCTTTAGCTATGTGGATGACTTGGAAAACATCTTTAACTGGGCTGCCTTATGGTGGAGCAAAAGGTGGAATACAAATGGATCCTAAAAAGTATTCTCAATCAGAATTAGAAAGAATCACAAGGCGTTTTACATATGCTCTTGGAGATAATATTGGACCAGAACATGATATTCCAGCACCTGATGTAAATACAAATGCACAAACAATGGCTTGGATTGCTGACACCTATATGTCAACAAAAGCACCAGCAGAACGATCAAAAAATCAACATATTGTCACAGGAAAACCCATAGGGTCAGGAGGATTAGAAGGAAGAGATAGAGCAACAGGTTTTGGTGTTTTTTTAAATATAAAATTTTGGGCAGAACAAAGAAGAATTAGTCTTTTAGATAAAAAATTTATAGTTCAAGGGTTTGGAAATGTTGGTTTTTGGGCAGCTCATTTTTTAGAAAAAGAAGGCGCAAAAATGGTAGGAGTACAAGATGCTTTAGGTTCGATTGCAAACACCAAAGGAATTAATGTAAAAGATTTGTTTGAGTATGCAAAATTTAATAATGGAAGTATTGTTGGGTTTTTAAACGCAGAAGAAATAAAAAATGAAGATTTTTTTGGTTTAGATTGTCATATATGTATTCCTGCTGCATTAGGTAATCAAATAACAAAAGAAAATGCATCAAAAATAAAAGCCTCTTTAATTGCAGAAGGAGCCAATGGACCAACTACAGTTGAAGCAGAAAGAATTTTATTAGATAAAGAGGTTGATATCATTCCTGATATTTTATGTAATTCAGGTGGTGTAATAGCAAGTTATTTTGAATGGTTACAAAACAGAAATGGTGAGTTATGGGGATTGGATGAAATTATAGCAAGGCTAGATAAAAAAATGCGAGAAACTTTTATTAAAGTATTAAACTTGTCAACAAAAAGAAAGTTAGATATGAGGTCAGCTGCATATGTAATAGCAATAGAACGTATTGAGAAAGCCTATGTACAACGTGGAATTTTTCCATAGAAAAAGTAGTTTATTAAAAATTAAACTAGTAAAATAAAAAAGATGGAATTGAATATATATAACGATACTGAAAATAAAGTTATTCAAATAAGAAGCTTTAAAGAATTAGATATGTGGATTTCTCACATAAATTATATAACAAATGAATGTGATGTTTTAGCTAAGATATCATCAAACTTAATTAAAAATAGAAATTTAAGAGATAGTTTGTTATTAATGATTTTAAAAAATTCAGAAATATTAACTAAACTTTATAAAGTAAGAAATGAAACTGAAAATTTAAATGAATGTGATGATGTTGCTTGTAATTCATTTTATTTAGATGAGCATGAGAGTACAAGGCTTTTGTATTTAAAACACATTGAAACATACAGGGTTTTAAAACAAAAAGTTTTATTATGTCTTTTAAAGAAGTAAAATAATATAAAACACAAACTTACTTAAATGAGTAAAATAGCTTATTAGTTATATCAACCAAATTTGTTTTTAAAAAAGATTAGGTGTTGTATATTGCATTAATATAAAAAAGAATATTATAACTCTAATGAGCATTGTAAATATTAGAACTTATTTAGAAAAATCATTGACGATTAATGATAATGATTGGGAATTTTTTACCTCTAAATTAGCGCTAATAAAAATTAAAAAACGCACAAAAATTTTAAAAATAGGAGAAATTGAAAATCATATTTCTTTTATTAATAAAGGAGTTGTGCGTTTTTATATTCCTAAAGAAGACAAAGAGAAGGAAATTACTTTTGGGTTTTGTTTTAGCAACGAGTTTGTAAGTGCCTATGATTCGTTTTTAACACAACAACCTTCGTTGTATGAACTAGAAGCTCTTACTGATATTGAAATGTGGAGTATTTCACACGATGATTTACAAGAAGTGTATAACAAAACAAGTATTGGAAATACTTTAGGAAGATTATCATCTGAACGGCTATATTTAATAAAGTCTAAAAGAGAACAATCGTTATTAAACGAAACAGCAGAAGAGCGTTATTTAAAATTATTTGACGAACGTCCTAAGTTGATTAGAGAAATTCCTTTAAAATACATAGCTTCTTATATTGGAGTTACTGCGCAAGCGCTAAGCCGAATTAGAAAGCGAATTACTTAACTTAGGTTCATTTTTATTGCCACACTAAAATTGGTTCTTTGCATTCTAAAACTCACTAGAATGACAATAGTAATTTTCATGATTTTTTTATGGTATTCAGGCTTATTTTTTCAAACATTCTTTTTACATAGATATGCAGCACATCAAACTTTTACGATGTCGAAGTTTGCAGAAAAAGTATGTTTTGTGCTTACCTGGGTTTTTCAAGGTTCTAATTATTTAAGCGCTTATGGCTACGGGGTAATGCATCGATTACATCATGCGTATGCTGATACTGAAAAAGACCCGCATTCACCAAAATATGATGAAAATTTGTTTAAAATGATGTGGCGGACTAAAAATATTTATCAAGATATTAATAATCAAAGAATAGCAATTGATGATAAGTTTACTAAAAACGTACCACAGTGGAAAATCTTTGATAATTTTGCAAGCTCAAAATTTTCTAGATTAACTTGGGGAGCATTATATGTTGTGTTTTTTATGTTTTTTGCAACCGCTTGGTGGCAGTGGTTATTTTTACCAGTCGCTTTTTTAATGGCACCAATCCACGGAGTTATTATTAATTGGTTTGCACATATATACGGTTATGTAAATTTTAAAGTAAGCGATACTTCTAAAAATTTATTACCATTCGATTTTTTAATGATGGGCGAAGGGTATCACAACAATCACCATGCTCATGGTGGGCGCGCAAATTTTGGAGGAGTACGTTGGCATGAAATAGATATTACTTACTGTATTATGGTTCTTTTAGATAAGGTAAAACTGATAAAACTTAAATAAAGAGTACTTTTAAGTTGTGTTTTGTAATTGTGTCATACTTACTATATATGGCATGTGTTTTGACGATAAATAGTATCTTCAATAAAAAAAAATGCAGCAACATACATCATCAAAAGATAATAAAAAGAAACCTAAAGTATCAATAGGAAAAGCATTTAAAACAATTATTTGGCCACGTAAAAAATTGGTTTTAATAGGTTTGGTTTTAATTGTAATAAGTAGGTTGGCAGGTTTGGTAGCTCCGCTAAAAATTAAATCATTATTAGATGATGTAATTCCGAATAAAGATTACAACCAATTATACAACTTATTACTTGTAGTTGGCGCAGCTATTTTAATACAAGCAACTACATCATTTTTATTAACTCGAATTTTAAGTGTGCAAGCACAATATTTAATTTCAGAATTACGAGCACAGGTTCAGAAAAAAGTATTGTCATTACCAATTAGCTTTTTTGATAATACAAAATCAGGAGCATTGGTTTCTAGAATTATGAGTGATGTTGAAGGGGTTCGTAATTTAATAGGAACCGGTTTGGTTCAGTTAGTAGGTGGAACCATTACAGCTGTTATTTCTTTAATTTTATTGATAAATATTAGTTGGTCAATGACCTTATTTGTGTTGATTCCTGTAATTGTATTCGGTTTAGTTGCTTTAAAAGCTTTTAAATATATCAGACCTATATTTAGAAATAGAGGTGTTATTAATGCTGAGGTAAAAGGGCGTTTAACAGAAACGTTGGCAGGAGTAAGGGTAATAAAAGCATTCAATGCAGAACAACAAGAAAATGAATCTTTTGAAAAAGGAGTTGATCTTTTATTCCAAAACGTAAAAAAGAGTTTAACAGCAACCGCAATCATGACAAGTTCGGCAACCTTTTTATTAGGAATTGCTTCTACGGGAATTATGGGAATTGGTGGTTATAAAATTATGATGGGTGAATTAACCGTTGGAGATTTTTTATCATTTACTTTTTTATTAGGTTTAATGATTGCACCAATTGTACAAATGAGTAATATAGGTAGTCAATTAACCGAAGCTTTGGCAGGGTTAGATAGAACCGAAGAGTTGATGAATATGGAAGCTGAGGAAGATAATGAAGAAAGAACAATTCAATTAGAAAAAGTGAATGGAACCATAAAATTTGACGATGTTTCTTTTTCTTATGAAGAAGGAAAACAGGTGTTAAATAACATTAGTTTCGAAGTGCCCAAAGGTACAGTAACTGCTTTAGTAGGGAGTTCTGGTTCTGGTAAATCAACAATTGCAGGATTATCAGCTACTTTTTTAAATCCAAAATCAGGAAAAGTAACGATTGATAATCATGATGTATCTAAAATAAAATTAAGTAGCTATCGTAAAAATTTAGGGGTGGTTTTACAAGATGAGTTTTTATTTGAAGGAACTATTAGAGAAAACATTTTGTTTCCAAGGCCAAATGCAACTGAAAAAGAATTGCGGTACGCTGTAAAAGCAGCCTATGTAAATGAATTTACCGATCGTTTTGATGAAGGATTAGATACCTTAATTGGTGAAAGAGGCGTAAAGCTTTCTGGCGGCCAACGTCAGCGTTTGGCAATTGCAAGAGCCATTTTAGCAAATCCGAAAATTATAATCTTAGATGAAGCAACTTCAAGTTTAGATACAGAGAGCGAAGCATTAATTCAAAAAAGTTTATCAGAGTTAATGAACGAACGAACCACCATTGTAATTGCGCACCGATTAAGTACAATAAAACAAGCAGATCAAATATTGGTGATTGAAAACGGTAGTATTGCAGAGCGCGGAACACATGATGAATTAATTGCTGAAAAAGGTAGGTATTATGATTTGTATACGTATCAGGCAAAAATTTAAAATAATAAGATATCAATTGTGTTAAGAAACTATAAAAAAAGTGTTAGAAAGTAAAACTATTTTTTATAGTTGACGTATAGTTAGTTAAGATTTAGATTGTTTTTGTAAAATGAGTAGCTATTAACTAAGTGTTAAAAAAAGTGAAGTTTTTAGTTAATGAAAACTGTTTTTTATAAAATATTACATCTCTTTTGTTTAAGATTAATTAAAACAGGTAACGTTTTAATCAACTATAATTAAAACTCACATAGTAATTTGGTAAAGTATGTATTGTTGTTTTGCATCATAAAAACGAAACAAAAACAATACAATGAAAAATTTAATTAAAGTAGGTTTGTTAAGTGCTTTTACAGCTATTAGCTTAACCTCGTGTGATGATGTAGATAAAGAACCAGGAAACGGTTCATCAACAGGTTTGGTAAAATTAGCAGCGCATTCTAAAACCGATAGTTATTTAAAATTAGATCCAGCATTTTCTAATGTCAGTATTTATCCATTATTATCTTCAGAAGATAAATTGACTAACACACCAAACTTTGTTTATGGTTCATTAGCTGATGGAGCGGGCTTACTAAAAAATGCAAACAATACTTTTACTTTAATTAATAATATTGAAGGAGATTATTCTATAGCACGCATCACTTTAGATGAAACTTTTAAACCAGTAGGCGGTGAATATATTTTAAATGCTGAGGCAACTGCTTATACAGCACAATGTTCAGGGAGTTTAATTACACCACAAGAACACGGTTTTGGACCAATGTATCTTTCTGGAGGTGAGTGGGGAGGAGCTTCAAAAGGAGTTTTTGCTACTGATCCTTATAGAGATGCTTCTTCAGCATCTTTTGCAAACATGTTAAATGCATTTGGACAATGGTCTACAGAAAATGCAGTAGTAATAGGTAAAGATGCTTATCAAGATAAAACCGTTGCTTTTATTGGTGATGATCATGCTGATAACGAAACACCATCAGGACAATTAGGAATGTATGTAGGTAATAGAGGTGATTTGTACGGAGGAAACTTATTCGGTTTACGCGTATTAGATTCTGAAGTTAATTATGAAATGGATATGAAAGAAGGAGAATCTTATCCGATTGATTTTGTACAGTTAAACGAAACTGAAATTTCTTTGTTAGATGCTGAAGCTAAAACAAAAGGGGTTATGGGATTCTCTCGTTTAGAAGATATTGATTGGAGAAGAGGTTCTGCTAAAAATAATAGAGAAATTTACTTTTGTGTTACGGGGCGTAAAAAAGATGGCTTGGCAGGAAAAGGTACTTTTTACGGACGTGTTTATAAAGTAACTTTAAATGAAAATAATCCTTCAGGAGTTGGAACAATTACATGTGTGCTAGATGGTGATTTACCAAACGGAAAAGCAAAAACATTCCACAGTCCAGATAATATTGTTGTAACAGAAAATTATGTATACATTCAAGAGGATCCAAATGGTTATTTTGATAATGCAGATAAAACACATTATGCGCGTTTGTATCAATACGATTTAAATTCAGGGAGCCTAAAAACGGTTTTAGAATGTGATCAAGAAACCGCAGCAGCGGCAGGTGTTGGTAATGTAACAAAACCTTGGGAAATTACTGGTATGATAGATGTTTCTGAAACAATTGGTGTTGATGATACTTTTATAGTGATTACTCAAAATCACGGATGGGATAATCCTAATTTTACAGATCCTAAAGCAATTGACCCTAGTATAGCAAGATCAGAAGGAAGCCAAATGTATATTATTCAAGGTTTAGATAGATAGTATGAATGTTCCCCAAATACTTATTAAAAAAGCATGCGTTTTAGGCGCATGTTTTTTGCTTATGTTATTAATGTCTTGCAAAACTGAAAGGCAATATGTTAAAGTAACCGAAACAACAATTTTAGAAGAGGTTTATAAAAAGCAATTACAGATGGCTATAATAAATTTAGACAGTTTATTAGTAGTTAAATCATTAAAAAACAAACAGTTTTTTTATCAAAAAGCACGTACTTCTTTTAAGCAATTAGAACCTGTTTTAGCCTTTACAGATAAAAGCAATTATAAATCATTAAACGCCCCAAATATTCTTAAAGTAGAAGAAGAAGATGCAACAGATATTAAAATTAACGCTCCGTTTGGTTTTCAAGTAATAGAAGAGTTGTTGTATGATGAAGAGGTTAATGAAAAACAAATTAACCAAGCAGTAAATAAAACAAAAAATAGGTTAGGTTTAATAGAAAGTAATGCAAAATTAAACTTAAAAAAATATCATGTTTTATGGTTACTTCGTGACGCTATCGTTCGTGTTGCTGTTACTGGTATTACAGGTTTTGATTCACCTGTATTAGAACAATCTTTACAAGAGTCTAATATAATATATACAGCAATTGAAAAAATACTAGATACTTATAAAGGTCATTTTATAAACCCAGAATTATTAGAGGCTTGGCAAACTGAAATTCAACAAACAAAAACAAGTTTACAAGGAAATTTTAATACTTTTGATAGATATCATTTTATTAAAAATCACACTCATAAACAGTTAAAATTATTAGTTAAAACTCAAAAAGATTGGCAAGTTACTTTTCCTTTCGAATTAGCTTTTAAAAACGATATGACTTCATTGTTTTCATCAAACACATTTAATGTTGATTTCTTTTCAGATTATATTGATAAAAGTAATTTTAAAAAAGAAAAAATAGCTTTAGGAGAGCAACTTTTTAATGACAAACAATTATCTATAAATAAAGATATGAGTTGTGCTACTTGTCATCATAAAGAAAAAGCTTTTACCGATGGATTAAAAACATTTCCAAAACAAACAAGAAATACTCCAACAGTAACGTATGCAGCATTGCAACAAAGTTTTTTTTATGATGGTAGGGCAGGAAGTTTAGAGGGGCAAGTTGCTGCTGTTGTTAAAAATAAAAACGAATTTCATAGTGATTTAGAAACCATGAAAAATGCCGTTAAAAACGATAGTGCTTATGTAAATAGTTTTAATAAAATTTATAAAGGAAAAATAAATAGTAATACGGTAAGACACGCAATTGCTACTTATATAAGAAGTTTAAATAAATTTAACTCAAAGTTTGACAACAATATCAATAATAAAGAAAACACAATTACTAAGAGTGAAATAAATGGATTTAATCTTTTTACCGGAAAAGCAAAATGTGCTACCTGTCATTTTGCGCCTGTTTTTAACGGAACTGTTCCTCCAAATTTCACCGAAACAGAATTTGAGTTATTAGGAGTACCTAATGATACATTAAATAATTCGGTTGTGAGTAATGATTTAGGGCGTTATAATTTATTTAAAACAGCAAATAGAAAACACTTTTTTAAAACATCAACCGTTAGGAATATTGCTAAAACAGCACCTTACATGCATAATGGAGTTTTTGAAACATTAGCTCAAGTAATTGATTTTTATAATAAAGGAGGTGGAAATGGTTTGGGTTTTAATTTAAGGCATCAAACATTACCAGTAGATGAGTTAAACTTAACAGAAAAAGAAATAAAAGAATTAGTAGCTTTTATGGAAACGTTGACAGATGAATAAAAATATTTTTCATTTTTATTAAACTCTTTGGTAAACAAACCAAAGAGTTTTTCTTTTTTATGTAATTTTATCAAGTTATTCCGACAGAATACAACAAATCAATTTACATGAAAAAAATACTCATAGTTTTAGTTATAGCTTTATCAGTAATAGCTTGTAAAACAGCTTCAAAAAAAGAAATTATAGAAGAAATTTTTAAAGAAAACTTAGTTGAGCCCAAAAAATATCCAAAAGTTCTAACCGAAGTTTTAAAAAAACATGGCGGAATTAATAATTGGCAAAAGATGAAAACGTTATCTTTTAGCTTAAACGATCAAGAGCATACCACAGATTTACATTCAAGAAAAACAGTAATTAACTCGAAAGAATATTCTTTAGGATTTGATGGTAACAATGTTTGGGTTTCTGATACCACTAAGTATAAAAAAGATCCGAAGTTTTATTACAATTTATACTTCTATTTTTACGCAATGCCTTTTGTTTTGGCTGATGATGGAATTGTATATTCAGAAACAAAACCATTAGAGTTTGAAGGAAAAAAATATCCAGGAATTAAAATTTCGTATCAATCAAATGTAGGTTCATCACCAGATGATAACTATTATATGTATTATGATGAAGTTACTAAAGAAATGAGTTGGTTAGCCTATACGGTTACTTATTTTAGTAAAGAAACTTCTAGTAAAACAAGTATAATAAGATATAACGATTGGGAAAATGTTAACGGATTTTTATTACCAAAATCGTTAACTTGGTACCAGAAAGATGAAAAAGGTAACCCAACAGAACCAGCGAGAGAGCCTACTAAATTTGTATTACCTTTATTAAGTGAAGCATCATTTGATGCTGATTTTTATAGAAAACCAACAAAATAAATGAATTCAAAAAAATATACTTGGAAAAAAGAGTACACACTAGTGTTGCTGGCAAATGTAGTTTACATCGCATTATTTTATATTATTACTAACTTATACACGAATTAGAATATGCAAACTATAGATTGGGTAGTACTTTCGTTAACATTGTTATTTATTGTTTTTTACGGAGTTTGGAAAACACGTGGAAGAAATAATGTAGAAGAGTATATTAAAGGAGGAAACGATAGTAAATGGTGGACGATTGGTTTGTCGGTAATGGCAACACAAGCAAGTGCTATTACTTTTTTATCAACACCGGGGCAAGCATTTCATAGCGGAATGGGATTTGTACAGTTTTACTTCGGATTGCCAATCGCCATGGTAATTATCTGTTTAGTGTTTATTCCGATATATCATCGACTAAAAGTATATACAGCTTATGAGTATTTAGAAGGTCGTTTTGATAAAAAAACAAGAACTTTAACCGCAATTTTATTTTTGGTACAAAGAGGATTAGCAGCAGGAATTACCATTTTTGCGCCTGCTATTATTTTATCAGCTGTATTAGGATGGGATTTAATTACACTAAATATCATCATCGGATTCTTAGTAATTATTTACACCGTTTCTGGAGGTACAAAAGCAGTAAGCGTTACTCAAAAACAACAAATGGCAATTATTTTTACAGGAATGTTCATTGCCTTTTACTTAATACTTCAATATTTACCTGACGGAATTACCTTTACTAAAGCATTAGAGATTGCTGGAGCTTCTGATAAAATGCAAGTGTTAGATTTTTCGTGGGATTTAAATAATCGCTATACAGTTTGGACAGGGATTTTAGGAGGAACATTTTTGATGCTTTCTTATTTCGGAACCGATCAAAGCCAAGTGCAACGTTATTTATCAGGAAAATCGGTACGTGAAAGTCAGTTAGGATTAATTTTTAACGGTTTGTTAAAAGTGCCAATGCAATTTTTTATTTTATTGGTTGGGGTAATGGTGTTTGTGTTTTATCAGTTTAATACATCTCCTTTAAATTTTAATCCGAAGGCTAGTGAAGCTGTTGTAAATTCAAAATACGCTTCAGAATACAAGGTTTTAGCAGATAAACACATCGATATAGAGAACCAGAAGAAAGTTTTAATTTTTGAAGGTTTAACTGCCGAAAACAAAAAACAATTACAAGCATTAAACGAACAAGATAAATTAATAAAAAAGCAAGCAAAAGCAATTATTACAAAAGCTGATGCTTTAGTAGAAACGAATGATAAAGATTACGTTTTTATCCATTTTATACTGCATAATTTACCAAAAGGATTAATTGGGTTGTTGTTAGCGGTAATTTTATCAGCAGCTATGTCATCAACCGCATCTGAGTTAAATGCCTTGGCAAGTACTACCGTAATTGATTTGTATAAACGTAATGTTGCTAATGAATATGACGAAGCGCATTATGTAAAAATGACAAAATGGTTTACCTTCGGATGGGGAATCTTAGCAATTTTAGTGGCTTGTATTGCTAATTTGTTTGATAATTTAATTCAATTAGTAAATATAATTGGTTCTATTTTTTATGGTAATGTTTTAGGAATTTTCTTATTAGCCTTCTTCTTTAAGTTTGTAAAATCGAATGCCGTTTTTATAGCAGCCATTATTACACAATTACTTATAATTTTTGTTTGGAAAGCTGATTGGTTACCGTTTTTATGGTTAAATGCTTTAGGATGTGGATTGGTAATTTTAATAGCTTCTTTAATACAGCTATTTTCAGAAAAAATAAAAAATGATTAAAACAAGAAAAGCTACTTTAATAGATTTACCAATTCTTTTAGAATTTGAGCAAGCGCTAATTAATTTTGAAAGACCTTTTGATGCTACTTTAAAAGATGAAAAAATATCATATTACGATATAAAAGCAATGATTTTATCTGATGAGGTAGCAGTAATTGTAGCAGTAGATAATGAAAAAGTTGTTGGTTCTGGATATGGAAGAATACAAGAAGCCAAACCATATTTAAAGCATCAAAATATGATTTATTTAGGTTTTATGTTTGTTGCAAATTCACATCGTGGCAAAGGCATTAACAAATTAATTATTGACGATTTATATACTTGGGCAATTTCTAATAATATATATGAAGTTCGGTTAGACGTGTATGCTGATAACCCTAGTGCAATTAGAGCATATGAAAAAGCAGGGTTTCGAAAACATTTACTAAATATGCGAAAAAGTTTAAAGTAAGTTTTACGACTTGTTTTTATTCAGATGTTTAGCAAGATAAGCGCCCATACTAAAACAGGCTTGTAATAAATAGCCACCAGTTGGCGCGTTCCAATCCAACATTTCGCCGATGCAATAACTATTTTTTATTTTTTTGAACTCGAAATTTTCAGTGACTTCGTTTAAAGAAATTCCACCGGTAGTTGATATTGCTTCGTTAATTTTAGCAGCAGTATTAATAGTAAGAGGTAAAGCTTTTATTTTTAATGAAAGAATTGTTTTATTAAGAAATTCATCTTTACTTAAAATTGTTTTTAGTAATTCAATTTGTGGTAAACTTAATTTAAGTGTTTTTTTAAGAATGTCGGTTGTTGTTCTTAAGCTAGAAGTGTTTATTTTATGAGTAAGTTCATTAAGACTAAACATCGGTTTTAAATCTAAAAAAACAGTTGCTTTTTTGTATTTAGAAAGTTGTGATTGTATTTCAGAACTTAAGGCATAAATAGCATTTCCTTCTAGCCCGAATTTGGTAATTACCAATTCACCTTTTTGTATTTTATCTAAACAAGAAAGCGAAATGTTTTTTAAAGGTTGTCCTTCATTTTTAGATATGAAATCGATTTTCCAATCTACTTTATAAGCACAGTTAGCTGGTAAAAAAGCTAAGGTGTTAATTCCTTTACTTATAAATTTGTTTAACCAATTTCCGTCAGACCCTGTAATTTTCCAACTAGCGCCGCCTAGCGAAAAAACAGTAAAATCAGCATTTATAATTTTGTCATTATTAAAAATTAATTCATTTTTAATATTCCATCCTTGCCATTCATGATTAGTAATAAACTGTACATTTTTATCAATTAAAAACTTTTTAATGTTAGCTAGAACGGTGATTGGTTTTATTCCTTTTTCAGGATAAATACGATTACTACTTCCTATAAAAGAGGGAATATCAATAGATAATAACCAATTACGTAAGTCTTCATTTGTAAAATTTAACAGTGCATTTTTAAGAAATGTAGTAGGTGTGTATCGGGTAATCATTTTATCAATATGCTCACCATGGCTAAGATTAAAACCACCATCGCCAGCGACTAAAAATTTTCTTCCAACAGATTTCTTTTTCTCGTAAATCGTAATGTCAAATTTATTTGAATCTAAAAAAGCAGCAGTAAAAAGTGCTGAAGGGCCACCACCAATTATGGCTATTGATTTTTTCATAAAACAAAATTACTATTTGTTTTTTTAAGGTGTATAAAAAATTATTAGAAAAGAAAAAGACTGTCTTAAAAGACAGTCTTTTTTATATAAACTAAATGAAGTAATTACATTTTTGTTAAGAACTCTTTATTCATTTTAATATAATCTACATTTCCTGCTTTTTCAGCTCCAGCTAATGATGCTTTTGCAGCTTTTATAGCTCCTTTTTTGTCACCAGCTTTAGCTAAGATTAAAGATTGTTGACGTAAATACCAAAAACGAGGTTGATCTTTAGTCATGTCAACAGCTTTGTTGATCCATGTAGCTGCTTTTTTAATGTCTTTGTTGCTTTGTAAATAATATACAGCAGCAGAGTAATAATCACCAGCTTTAGGCCCATTCATTGTTGCAGCAATACTAGCTTCAACAGCTTTATCAGTAGGCGTGTTAAATTTTACACCAACATAAGCATTTTCCCATAACAAACCTAAAACAGCAGAGTTGTTTGTAATATCATCAATAGTCATGGTAAAAGTTTCTATTTTCATAGGCATCATATCAGCTTTTACTGTAGTAGATAATACTACTTTTTTATCATCCCATTTTCTTGGATTTCCCCAGTTGTTGGCATCCGAATAAAAAATTACTTCCCAAGAAGTTTTTCCTGGTTTTGTATATAAAGCGTATGTTCCTTTTTTTAATTCTTTTCCGTCGATAGTAACATCAGTGCTAAAAGTAACTTTAGTATTTTGGTTAGCTCCAGTTCTCCATACTTTTCCGTAAGGAACTAAGTCTCCAAAAATAGTTCTTCCTCTCATTCCTGGTCTAGAATATTCAACAGTAACATCCGATAATCCTACAGCTTGTTCTAACTTAGATGATGGGCTAGGAGCTGGAGTTTTTATTTGTGCATTTGTAGTTAATGTAAGTGCCGCTACAAATAAGCTTAAAACTAATTTTTTCATGATAATTGGTTTGTTTTTATTGTGATGTTAAAATTACGAGTAATATTTGAGTTAAATGTTAATGAAAACTTAAAATAAACATCATTTTTTTAGTTGATATTTGCAAAATGAAAAAATATGTTTCAGAATTAATAGGAACTTTTGCGTTAGTATTTTGTGGTACAGGTGCAATGACTGTTAGTGAAATAACAGGAGGAACTGATTTAACGCATACCGGTATTGCTATAACTTGGGGATTAATTGTAATGGCAATGATTTATGCTTTTGGTGAAATATCTGGGGCACATTTCAACCCAGCAGTTACTATTGCTTTTGCATTTGCTAAAAAGTTTTCATGGAAAGAAGTTCCTAAATATATAATCGCTCAGTTGATAGGTGCTATTTTAGCAAGTTGTATTTTATGGGTTTTATTTCCTGCAAGCGAATATTACGGAGCTACAATTCCATCAATTGAACCTTGGCGTGCTTTTATTTTAGAATTTTTACTTACGTTTTTCTTAATGTTAACCATAATAAACGTATCAACAGGTAGTAAAGAAGTAGGAGTAATGGCAGGTATTGCTATTGGAGGCGTTGTTTTGTTAGAAGCCATGTTTGCAGGACCAATGACAAAGGCATCCATGAATCCAGCACGTTCTATTGCTCCGGCAATAGTTTCTGGTCATTATGAGTATTTGTGGTTGTATGTTTTAGCCCCAATTTTAGGAGCTTTATTAGCGGTAGTTTCTTGTAAATTTGTAAAAGACAATAATTGTTGTAATGAAGAATGTTAGTATTTTAGGCTGTGGATGGTTAGGAAAATCATTAGCAGTTTCGTTATTAAATGAAGGATATAAAGTAAAAGGCTCTACAACTTCTGAAGAAAAATTAGATCTTTTAGAAGTTAACGGAATAGCACCTTATATTGTTAATATTTCTGAATTTGAAGAATTTGATACTTTCTTAAATTCAGATATTTTAATTATTGCAATTACTTCTAAAGATGTTGATGGTTTTGAAAATTTAATTGCTCAAATAGAAAACTCCCCAATACAAAAAATAATCTTTATTAGTTCTACTTCAGTTTATGGAAGAGTTAATAAAATCATGACAGAAGAAGATGAAGTTTTAAAAACTCCTTTAACAGCAATAGAAAATTTATTTAGAGAAAATACTTTTTTCGAAACTACTATTATTCGTTTTGCAGGTTTATTTGGAGATGTAAGGCAACCAAGTAATTGGTTTAAAAATGGAAGAAAAATACCACAACCAAAAGGTTTTGTAAATATGATTCATAAAGACGATTGTATAGAGATTATTCATACAATTATTGATCAGAATTGTTGGGGTGAAACTTTTAATGCATGCTCTAACCACCATCCAACAAGAAGAGAGTTTTACACCTTAGCCAAATTAAGGAACGACTTTGAAGTTCCAGAGTTTGAAAACAATGAAGTTTATGAGTGGAAGATTATCAGTTCGAAAAAAATACAACAAACTTTAGATTATACTTTTATTCACGACGATTTGCTGTCTATTTAGCATATTTTCTTTTTCTTAAATAATTAAAAACGAAGCCAAATATAGCTAGTAAAATTAACGGAATTCCAATGTTTATAAACTGCCAAAAACGCTTTTCGGTATAAGCTTTTTGTTTATCAAGTAAATTTATCTGCAAAGTTTTATTTCGTAAATTAATTAAACCAGAATCATCTAATAAATAATCAATCGTATTTATTAAAAATTCTTTATTTCCAAATTGTTCACCAGTCCATTTATCTAAAGCTAAATCGTGAGGTTTACCTTTTAAAATTTGATTCTTACCGATATCTCCATCCGCAATAACAACCATTTTATTAGTGTTGCTTTCTGCTTTAAAAAGTGATGTATCAAACGGTTTTGTTCTGTTTTTGTAAGCAGAATTAAAACTACCTTCTAACAAAACACCTAAAAGCTGTGACCCACTTTTATACTCGTTTTCTTTTGGTTGTTGGGCAATACTTTGTAGCTCAACAAAATTTGGAGTTCCGATCTTTTTACTTAAAACTGAAGTGATAAATAAAGGTGTTTTTTTAATATTTCCTTTTAAAGTATCTATTTGAGTGGTAAAACGAAAACGAACTGGAGCTATATTTTTTGTTATTGGATGATAAGGATTTCCGTTTACCAACGGATGGTAAAACCAATTTAAATGCTGAAATTGTGCTTGATTTCCGCTATTTCCTGTAGCAAGCGGAATTTTAGCCGAGTATAAATCTTGAATTAATTTATTGTTTACACGAACTTGATAACTAAATAATAAATCGGTTAAATTTAAATCTCTTGGAAAAGCAAGCATTTTACCTTCGTTGTATAAACTATCAGTATCAGCATAGTTTTGGTCAATCATCCAAAGAGATTTACCTCCGTTGGTAATAAATTGATCGAGTGTAAATTTTTCTTGTTCGGTAAAACGTTCGGTTGGTTTGGCAACAATAGCTAAATCGTATTTTGTTAAATCTTTAAGTGTTTTCTGCGGATTTTTAGCTACACTATCTAACGTGAATTTAGCTAAGTGATAATTTTTTCCCACTTCACTTAATAAACTGTATAAATAAATATCTTCTAACTCGCCATTACCTGAAATAACTGCGATTTTCTGCCTTTTATTTTTAGTGATATTGTTCAATGCATTAGCAAAAGAATATTCTAATTTTTCAATAGCATTTTGCAGTTGCTCTTCTTGAGTTTTGGCAATTGCATTTGGTAGTAAAGAAACTAAGGTAGTTTTTTTACCAAGATTAATTTCTGCCCAAGGAAAGATAATAGCTTGTGAAAGGTTTCCGCCTTCTTCAACAGTTAGTTGCGTTGGCATCATTCCTTTTTGTATTAATCGCTCACGAATGTTATCAGGATTTATAAATCGAAATAAAATATTTGAATTTTGCGCTTTTAATTCCTCTAAAAATTGACGTGTTTCAATTTGTAAACGTTTAAATTCAGCAGGAAAATCACCTTCTAAATACACATTAACAAAAACAGTATTATCAATATTATCTAATATGTTTTTACTAACATCAGATATTGTAAAACGTTTATCTTTTGTTAAATCAAATCTTTTATAAGTTGATGTTGAGAGGTAGTTTATCAATAATAACCCCACAAAAGCAAAGACAATATGTTGTAGCTTTTTATTCATTTTTTAATTGTTGTTTGGTGATGAATAAAAAGAAAAAAGTAACACTTAAAAAGTAGATAACATCACGCGTATCAATAACTCCGCGACTAATACTTTTAAAATGTTCATTAATTCCGAATTGTTGTATCGAGTTACCTAAAGTGCTACTTACAGCATCAAATCCGTAGAAAAAAATAAAAGTAATAAACACACTTAAAATAAAGGCTACAATTTGATTTTTAGATATTGTTGATGTAAATAAACCAATTGTTGTATACGTTGCCGCTAAAAAAAGTAATCCTAAATACGAACCGATGGTACTACCAATATCTAAATTTCCAACAGGGTTTCCCATCGTGTAAACGGTATAAACATAAGTTAGTGTTGGTATTAAGGCAACACAAACTAAAAGTAAAGATGCAGTAAATTTACCCAATACAATTTGCCAATCGGTTACAGGTTTTGTTTTTAATATTTCAATAGTTCCGCTATTAAATTCATCAGCAAAACTTTTCATGGTAATTGCTGGAATTAAAAATAAGAACATCCATGGTGTTAAATAAAAAAATGAACTTAAATCTGCAAAACCAGCATTTAAAATGTTGAAATTATCTTTAAAAACCCATAAAAACAATCCGTTTACAAGTAAAAATACACCGATAACTAAATAGGCTATTGGTGATGCAAAAAATGAGTTAAATTCTTTTTTTAATATAGGATACATTATTCTTGGTTTATATCGAGACGAAAAATAGTATTACCATCAAATAAATCATCATCATCTAAAATAAATTGATGTTTTTTTAATAACGTTATTGATGCAGTATTATTCTTATGTGTAAAAGCTTCAATGGTGTTTAGCTTTAAAATAGCTTTACCATATTCTAAAACTGTAGTCATAGCTTCACTCATAAAGCCTTCATTTTGGAAATCGGGATTTAATTCATAACCAATTTCAGCATAATTATTTTCAGCATTGATATTATGATAAACAATGGTACCAATTATTTGATTGTTTTCTTGATGTTGAATCGCCCAAAAAATTCGATTTCCTTTTTCAAATTCATCCAAACAATCTTGAATAAATGAATCAGCATCATTTAAATTTTTAGGTGTGTCTCTAACTATTAATTTATTAACTTCTTTGTTAGATCGTAATTTAAAAATAGTTCTTTTGTCACTAAATGATAGTTGACGAAGTTGTAATCTTTCAGAAGATAGTAACGGGAAATTTGTTGGATAATTCATTATGGTAAACTTACGGTTTTGTCAACGCTCCAGGCTACTGGTTTGTCGTTAAATAATATTTTGGTTTGCGCCCAAACGCCTTTAAATAAATCAGAATTTCGGTAATTTTCTAAATCTTGCTCAGTTTCCCAGTAGCTATAAGTAAAAAAGATATCCGAATTGTTTTTATCTCTATATAATTCTAACAATTGGCAACCAGGTGAATTACGGATAAACTCTTTTTTAGTATTAAAATTCGCTAAAAATTCTTCAATTTTCTCAGAATGAAAACTCATTTTTACAATTCGTACAAACATATAATTAATTTATTGTGATAAATTCGGGTGAATCAATAGTTTCAAATTCAATTGTAACGGTATCTCGGTAATTTAAACCTAATAATGATGAAGCACCCCCTACATTTTCTAAATTACTTCGGTAAATAGCAATTTCTAAAAAATCGGCAGAATTAAAAAGGGCTAATTTTTCGCCATCATAATTTCTTTTTTCTATAGGAATTGAGTAATCTACAATTTCATTATAGCTTTTATATATTTTTTTAAAGTAATTACGTTTAGCGGTAATTGTAAAATTACGTCCTTTGCCTACAGTGTTAAATAATTTTTTAGTAATATTAGTAATTACGTTACCATAATTATCTGTATAAATAACACCACCTATAATAAGTGTTTGAAGTTGATTTACTTTTGGCTGAATTTCAATAATTTTTTTATAAGTAGTAATTTCTTTGCCAATAACATTTAAACTACCACCTCGAGCAATATGTGAGGCAACTTTTACAAAAACATCTAAAACAGGAAAACTAGTTTTTATATGATTATGAATGTTAATTTCAACAATTTTTGAAGGTTTAATTTCTGATGCAATCATTGCTATTAGTCCATTATCAGGACATATAAAGTAATGATTGTCTAACTCAATAGCAATGTGCTTGTTTTCTACACTTAACTCAGAGTCTACCCCTATAATATGAATCGTTTTTTCTGGAAAACTTTTATAAGCATTTTTTAAAATGTAAGCAGTTTCTGTAATATTAAAAGGCGTAATATGGTGTGTAATATCAACAATTTTAGCTTCAGGTAATTCACTATAAATAGCCCCTTTTACCGTCCCTACAAAGTGGTCTTTTATTCCAAAATCGGTAGTTAATGTAATTAGTGGCATTAATTTAATAGCTTGTTAATTAGTGTGTTGATTTATTAACTTAAAAATTACAGCAAAACTACATAATTCAATAAAAATAATCATTATTTTTAAACTGAATAAAATTAAAATATTTATCACTTGAACGAACGTATTATAGAATTAACAGAAATTGACCCTAATGATTTCTTTGGAGCTCAAAATAGTACCATTACGCAACTTAAAAAGTATTTTCCGAAAGTAAAGATAGTAGCCAGAGGAAATAAACTTAAAATTTATGGCGAACCCGAAATTTTAGACGAGTTAGAAAAGCGTTTAGCAATGCTAATTAAATACTTTAATAAGTATAATAAATTGGATGAAAATAGTATTGAACGTGTTTTAACATCTACCGGTAAAGAGGAAGAGATCCGTAAATCAGGTAAAATAAAAGATGTTTTAGTGCATGGTGTTAATGGTAAATTAATAAAAGCACAAACAACCAATCAACGTAAAATGGTTGATTTAATGGGGAAGAATGATATGCTTTTTGCAGTAGGACCAGCAGGAACAGGTAAAACCTATACAGCAGTAGCATTAGCTGTAAAGGCATTGAAAGAAAAAGAAGTACGTAGAATAATATTAACACGACCAGCTGTAGAATCTGGAGAGAATTTAGGATTTCTTCCAGGAGATTTAAAAGAAAAATTAGACCCATATATGCAACCTTTATATGATGCGTTGCGAGATATGATACCTCATGAAAAATTAGAATCACATTTAGAAAAAGGGATCATACAAATAGCACCTTTAGCATTTATGCGTGGGCGTACCTTAGATAATGCTTTTGTTATTTTAGATGAAGCTCAGAATACAACGCATAATCAAATGAAAATGTTTTTAACCAGAATGGGAATGCACGCCAAGTTTATTATTACTGGAGACCCTGGTCAAATAGACTTACCCCGCAAACAAGTTTCTGGGTTAAAAGAATCATTATTAGCTTTAAAAGATATTAAAGGAATTGCAATGGTTTATTTAGATGATAAAGATGTTGTACGTCACCGCTTGATAAAAAGCATAATTAAAGCATATAAAAGTATAGAGACTGAGTAGTGTTAAAAAGAAAAATAAATACCATATTTTTGCAGTTAACAACACAACAAAAATATAATGAATACAATTAACGAGACTAACTTTCAATTTCCAAAACAAAAGTCAGTTTATAAAGGTAAAGTAAGAGAAGTATATAATATAAATGACGAGTTATTAGTAATGATAGCTTCTGATAGATTATCAGCTTTCGATGTTGTTTTACCGCGTCAAATACCTTTTAAAGGACAAATTTTAAACCAAATTGCAACCAAAATGATGAACGATACAGCTGATATTGTTCCTAACTGGTTAGTATCAAATCCTGATGAAAATGTAGCTGTGGGGCATTTATGCGAGCCTTTTAAAGTTGAAATGGTTATTCGTGGTTATATGTCTGGTCATGCAGCACGTGAATATAAAGCAGGTAAAAGAGTTTTATGTGGTGTTGAAATGGCAGAAGGAATGAAAGAGAATGATAAATTTCCAGTTCCAATTATTACACCTTCAACAAAAGCGGATAATGGTGATCATGACGAAGATATTACGAGAGAAGAAATTCTTTCTAAAAAAGTAGTATCTGAAGAAGATTACATTGTTTTAGAAAAATATACAAGAGCTTTATTTCAAAGAGGAACAGAAATAGCTGCATCTCGCGGACTTATTTTAGTAGATACTAAATATGAGTTTGGTAAAACAAAAGACGGAAAAATTGTTTTAATAGATGAAATTCATACACCAGATTCTTCACGTTATTTTTATGCTGATGGATATGAGGCTCGTCAAGAAAAAGGAGAACCACAAAAACAATTATCAAAAGAATTTGTTCGTCAGTGGTTAATTGAAAATAATTTTCAAGGAAAAGAAGGGCAACAAATACCTGAAATGTCTGATGATAAAATTATTGAAATTTCTAACAGATACATTGAGCTATACGAACAAATAACAGGAGAGAAGTTTGTAAAAGCAAATACAACAAATGTATTAGACCGTATAAATAAAAATGTAGTTAGTTTTTTGAATGGACAGCAATAAACTAACTATTAGACCAGTTTTAAACTTGTCATCTGAAATACCTATTGAAGATTTTCAGAATAAGACTGTACGCCCAATTTTAAAATTACAACATGATTTATTACTACAGTTTTTCATTTTTTTCTGTAATAAGCAAAAAGTGGATATTTTAAATGTAGAAAAAGAAAAGTTTAATAAAGCGGTGAATAATATCACTAAAAAAAATATAAATTTAAAAAATCAGTTTTTAGGTTTAGTTATAGGTCAGTTTACTGTTAGTGAATTTGAATTTTATAAAGAAAATAATACTGATATTAATAAAAGAATTTTAATGATGATTGGCCAACGAATTAAAGACAGTCAATTAGAAATTAAAGATTTTAAAACAAACAATAAATGATAATAGAACCAAGAACTAGAGGGTTTATTTGTTTAACATCTCACCCAACTGGATGTGAACAAAATGTAAAAGATCAAATTGCATACGTACAATCGAAAGGAAAAATTGAAGGAGCTAAAAAAGTATTAGTAATCGGTTCATCAACAGGTTTTGGATTAGCATCAAGAATTTCAAGTGCTTTCGGATCAGATGCAGCTACAATTGGTGTTTTCTTTGATAAACCAGCAGCAGAAGGTAAACCAGGATCACCAGGTTTTTATAATACAGCAGCTTTTGAACAAGAAGCTGAAAAAGCAGGATTATACGCAAAAAGTATAAACGGAGACGCATTTTCAAACGAAATAAAAGAACAAGTTGTTCAGCTAATTAAAGAAGACTTAGGTCAGGTTGACTTAGTAATTTATAGTTTAGCATCACCAGTAAGAACGCATCCCGAATCAGGTAAACGCTTTAAATCGGTTTTAAAACCAATAGGAGAGGTGTTTACAAATAAAACAGTAGATTTTCATACAGGAAAAGTATCAGAAATATCTATAAATCCAGCCGAAGGCGAAGATGTTGCTAATACAGTAACAGTTATGGGAGGTGAAGATTGGAAAATGTGGATGGATGCATTACAATCAGAAAACTTATTATCAGAAGGGGCTACAACAGTTGCTTATTCATATATTGGGCCAGAAGTAACAAAACCAGTTTATAGAAACGGAACAATTGGTGCTGCAAAAGATGATTTAGAAGCAACTGCGTTCAAAATTTCAGATGATTTAAAGTCGATTAACGGTAATGCTTATGTTTCAGTAAATAAAGCATTGGTTACCCAAGCAAGTTCTGCAATACCAGTAATTCCATTATATATTTCTTTATTATTTAAGGTAATGAAAGAAAAGGGAATTCATGAAGGGTGTATTGAACAAATTCAGCGTTTGTATAGCGAACGTTTATTTGGTGGCGATTTAGATTTAGATGCCAAAGGAAGAATTAGAGTTGATGACTGGGAAATGCGTGAAGATGTACAAGCTGAAATTTCTGAATTATGGAAAAAAGCAACTACTGAAAATTTAGCTGAGTTAGGTGATTTAGAAGGATACAGTAATGAGTTTTTTAAGTTATTCGGATTTAAAGTCGACGGAGTAGATTATGATGCTGATGTTAACGAGCTTGTTAAAGTACCAAGTATTCAGTAAATCAAAAAAATAAATTGAAAGCCTCATAGATATAAAGTCTATGAGGTTTTTTAGTTATATTTAATTTTTAAATTAAAAGATGAAAACAGCTACCGTTAAAATATTAAAAGACGAACTAAAACATAAGAATACGAACGAATTATTAGAATTATGTTTAAAATTAGCTCGATTCAAAAAAGAAAATAAAGAATTATTAACCTATTTATTGTTTGAATCACATGATGAAGAGAGCTACATTTTGGGAGTTAAAAAAGAGATAGACATTTTATTTGAAGGAATTAATACCAAAAGCTACTTCTTCATAAGAAAAAGCATGCGTAAAATATTAACAAGCACAAAAAAATACATTCGTTTCTCAAAAAAAAAAGAAACAGAAGTAGAACTGCTCTTATATTTCTGTGTAAAACTTAAAAACTTTAAACCATCAATACAAAAAAGCCCGCGATTACAAAATATATTAACAACGCAAATAAAGTTAATAGAAAAATTAATGGCTACGTTACACGAAGATTTACAATATGATTTCCGTTTAGAGTTAGATAAATTATAAAAATATTTCTCGTTATTCTGAATTTGATTCAGAACCACATCTAATAAAATCTATTAAAAATAAAAGTGATAAAATATTCTTGATAACGTCATTCCGAAATTATTTATTGCCAATTAACCGAAAAAAAATATAATTTTTTTACGTAACTTATTCGAGCAAAAACAAAAACTTCAAAAAATGCCAAATTATACATTAAAAATAAACGGAAAATCACATTCTTTTTCTGCGGATGATGATACGCCTTTGTTATGGATTTTAAGAGATGAATTAGAAATGGTAGGTACAAAATTCGGTTGTGGAATTGCACAATGCGGTGCTTGTACAGTACATGTAGATGGCGCAGCAATGCGAAGTTGTCAATTAAAAGTATCAGAGTTAGATAATGAAGAAATAACAACGATTGAAGGTTTGTCAAAAGAAGGAAATCATCCGTTGCAAGAAGCTTGGGAGGAAGTTGATGTTCCGCAATGCGGATATTGCCAAGCAGGGCAAATAATGACAGCGGCATCATTTTTAAAAGAAAATCCTAGTCCATCTGAACTCGAAATTCGAGAAGCAATGCATGGTAATTTATGCAGATGTGCTTCTTACAACCGAATAGAAAAAGCAGTAGGAATCGCCGCTAAAAAAATGTCTTAAAAATTAAACTTATGAGTACATCAAAAAATAAAATTACGTTTAGTAGAAGGAGTTTTTTAAGAACATCGGCATTAGCAGGTGGCGGAATTATGATTGGGTTTAATTTGTTTACCGCATGCAAGCCCAATGTAAAACCATCAGTTGATATTGAAAATTTAAATTTTAATGATTTCAATGCATTTATTCAAATATCTAACGAAGGTTATGTAACTATTTATTCTCCAAATCCAGAAATTGGGCAAGGTGTTAAAACTTCTATGCCAATGCTTATAGCCGAAGAACTAGATGTTGATTGGAATAATGTACATGTAGCACAAGCTCCATTAGATACTAAAAATTATAAACGTCAGTTGGCAGGAGGGAGTCAATCAATACGTTTTGGTTGGGATGCTTTAAGGCAAACCGGCGCCACAGCAAAACAAATGTTGGTAAATGCTGCCGCTGTAAAATGGGGCGTAGATCCAGTAACATGTAAAGCATCAAACGGAATTATAACGAATGCTAAAGGAGAAAATTTAGGATATGGAGATGTTGTAAAAGAAGCAGCTGCTATGAAAGTTCCTGAAAATGTAACCTTAAAAAAACCTGCCGAGTTTACAATTATAGGTAAAAATGCAACCAATGTTGATTTAAAAAAAATAGTAACAGGTAAACCTTTATTTGGTTTAGATTATAAAGCTTCAGGTATGGTATACGCTACCGTTTTAAGGCCACCAGCATTTGGTCAAATATTAGCTTCTTTTGATGCTACTGAGGCTAAAAAAATAGCGGGAGTAATAGATGTTATAACAATAGGTGAAAAAGTAAGAAAGTTTTTAGATTCGGGTAAGTCAAATTGGACCTTTAAAATGTCAGAGTCTGATAAAGTAGTGGTCATTGCCAAAAATACTTGGGCGGCAATTAAAGGAAAAAATGCTATAAAAGCTGTTTGGAAAACCAGTAGTAAAAAATTAGAAAATACTGAAACTCATGATGAAATTCTAAATGATATTTTAGATGCTAAAGATTTTGATGTACGTCGTGAAGATGGAAATATCGAAAAAGCATTTGCAGTAGCAGATAAAATAGTTGAAAGAACGTATCATTCACCTTTTTTACCTCATAATTGTTTAGAGCCAATGAATTTTTTCGCCAATGTTACTTCAGAAAAAATTGATTTAATTGGTCCAGTACAAACTCCAGAATTTGCAGCGATGGTAGTTTCAGAAATGCTAGGTAGAGATTTAGCCGATGTTCAAGTGCATATGACAAGAATGGGAGGAGGATTTGGTCGACGTTTATATGGTGATTTTGTATATGAAGCTGCTGAAATATCTAATACAATTAAAAAGCCTGTAAAAGTTATATCGACAAGAGAAGATGATATGACTACAGGGGTTTATCGCCCAGCAATAAAATATCGAATTGCAGCTTCAATTAAAAATAATAAAATTACAGGATATCATTTAAAAGAAGCAGCTATTGATGGTAATATGTATGGGTTAATACCACATTTTTTTCCTGCAGGATGTATTGCAAATTATAAAGTATCTACAAAAAATTATCAAAGTGATATTACAACAGGGGCATGGAGAGCTCCGTATACTAATTTTTTAGCCTTTGCAGAGCAAGCCTTTTTTGATGAGCTAGCAACAGAATTAAATGTAGATACTGTACAATTGCGTATCGATTTATTGCAAAACGTAAAAGATACTCAAGATAAAAAGATTGAGTATTCAGGTAAAAGAATGGAAGACACCATAAAACTAGCTGTAGAAAAAGGAAATTGGGGTAAAGAAAAAGAAGGTGTTTATCAAGGTTTTTCTGCATATTACAGTCATAACACTCATGTTGCAGAAGTAGCTGAGGTTGTTTTAAAAGACGGATTGCCCGTGGTTACAAAAGTAATTGCAGCGGTAGATTGCGGAATTGTAGTAAATCCAACCGGAGCAATAAATCAAGTACAAGGTGGTGTAATCGACGGAATTGGACATGCAATGTATGCTGATTTAACTTTCGAAAAAGGGAAACCATCTAATAAAAATTTTGATACCTATCGATTAATAAGAATGAATGAAACACCTAAGGTAGAAGTACATTTTGTTAAAAACGAATTATCGCCAACAGGGTTAGGTGAGCCAGGATTGCCCCCGGCAGGTGGAGCAGTTGCAAATGCAATTTATAAAGCTTTAGGAAAACGTTTGTATAAACAACCGTTTATCAATCAGTTAAAACAACCATAAAAACATAATTAAAAATAAGTCTTAATAGAAAAGATATCGATTTCGATATCTTTTTTTATTTCAAGTCATTAAGGAGGTTGTCAATTTTGAAAATTTCTTAAAAAGCATTATTTTCGCAGCATAAAATTACAAAAGTAATAATGGTAAAAGATTTATTTGAAAGAATTAAAGAAGATAAAGGGCCTTTAGGAAAATGGGCAGATAAAGCAGAAGGTTATTTTGTATTTCCTAAATTAGAAGGGCCAATTTCTAACAGAATGTCTTTCAACGGTAAGAAGGTAGTTACTTGGAGTATCAACGATTATTTAGGGCTAGCAAATCACCCAGATGTTTTAAAAGCAGATGGAGATTCAGCTGCTGCTGATGGGTTAGCATATCCAATGGGAGCGCGTATGATGTCTGGCCATACAAAGTATCACGAGCAATTAGAGCAAGAGTGTGCTGAATTTGTAGAGAAAGAAGCAGCGTATTTAGTAAATTTCGGGTACCAAGGAATGGTTTCGGCCATCGATGCTTTGGTAAATAAAGATGATATTATTGTGTATGATATGGATACACATGCATGTATTATTGACGGAGTTCGTTTACATGCTGGTAAACGTTTTGTGTACCGCCATAATGATATAGAAAGTTGCGAAAAAAATTTAAAGAGAGCAACCAGGATGGCAGAAAAAACTGGTGGAGGAATTCTATTAGTTTCAGAAGGAGTTTTTGGAATGCGTGGTGAGCAAGGTCGTTTAAAAGAGATTGTAGCTTTAAAAGAAAAATATAACTTTAGACTTTTAGTTGATGATGCACATGGTTTCGGAACTTTAGGTGAAGGTGGAAAAGGAACAGGTTTTGAGCAAGGGGTTCAAGAAGGTATTGATGTTTATTTTGCAACATTCGCAAAATCAATGGCAGGTATTGGAGCTTTCTTTGCAGGAGATAAAGATGTAATTCAGTATTTGCAATATAACATGCGTTCGCAAATGTTTGCAAAATCATTACCAATGCCAATGGTAAAAGGAGCATTAAAGCGTTTGGATATGATGCGTACAATGCCTGAGTTAAAAGAAAATTTATGGAAAATTACAAACGCTTTACAATCAGGTTTACGTAATGCTGGTTTTGATTTAGGAACTACGCAAACATGTATCACTCCTGTATATTTAAAAGGAGAAATACCAGAAGCAATGGCAATGGTGCAAGATTTACGTGAAAATCACGGGGTATTTTGTTCAATTGTAGTGTATCCAGTAATTCCTAAAGGATTAATTATATTAAGATTAATTCCAACAGCACGTCATACACAAGCAGATGTTGATGAAACAATTGTAGCTTTTTCAGCAATAAGAGAAAAATTAGAAAACGGAACTTATAAAAAAGTAGCCGAAGCAATTATGGCTAAATAGCAAAATGCTCAGAAAATAAAAAAAAACTCATGAAATATTTCATGAGTTTTTTTGTTTTAAAAAGAAACGAATACATTTGGTACTACTTATTGATACTAAAAAAAATGAAAAAGTTTTTATACCTATATATAATATTACAAGTTACCGTTCTAAAAGCGCAAATACAGGACACTTTACCTGATTTTAATAATGACTATTTTTTAGTCAAAAACGGAGATAGTTTAATGATTGCGTTAAATGAAGTCGCTATCTTACCAAAGCACAAATATAAAACAGCATCAGACGCTCGTTATTATTATTGGTTTAAACGTAAAGTTTTCAAAGCGTATCCTTATGCAGTGCTAGCTATAAAAAAAATTGATAGTGTAGCGACACACTTATCGACATTAAAATCAAAAAAAGCGAAAAGAAGATTCGTAAAAAAAACACAAAAGTACCTAGAAGAAGAGTTGACAAAACCATTAAAAAAGTTAACAAGAACCGAAGGACGAATTTTGCTAAAGTTAATTCATCGACAATCAGGGAAAACAGCCTTTAATAATGTAAAAGAATTACGAAGTGGTTGGAAAGCGTTTTGGTATAACGCAACAGCTAATATGTTTAAGTTGTCATTAAAATCAGAATATCTTCCTAGTCTTGAAAATGAAGACTTTTTAATAGAAGATGTGTTGCAACGAGCATTTATAGAAGAGAAGTTAGAATATCAAAAACCTAAATTGAAAAAAGATTATTTATCTATAGTATCAAAGGGCAGAGGGTATATTGATGTAGAATTCTACAAGGAGATGTTTGCAAAACAACGCAAAAAGCGTGCTAAAAAGAACAAACGAAAAAAAACGTAAACAAAATCATTTTTACTACAATATAAGTTTGTTATTTTTATGGCGCGACAATTTTTCGCAAAAATTGTCGGGCTTTCACTCCTCGCTTTTTAGCTTTACCAAGTAAAAAGAGCTCAAACAGATCGTTCAATCCCTCGCGCAAAACTATTTAAAGATGATTATATAAAATAAAAAACAGCTAACTATCTAAAAAACAACACGAAGTAAAGAGCGTCAAAAAAAACATAAAATAAAGCATTGTCATGTTAAAAAAGGGATCTATATTTGCACCCGCTAAGGGAAAAACGCAAGTTTAAGATTAGTGAAAGTTCATAAAACATTGTTAAGATATCATCAAGAAAAGATTAAAAATAAGTTGCAAATAACTTGTTTAAATCAAAAGAAAGAAAGTATCTTTGCAGTCCGTTTAAAACTCGGAAGTTCATTAAAAACATCGCGAAAATAAACTAAAAAAAACTTCAAAAAAGTTTTGTCAGTTTTTAAAAAGTTTATATATTTGCAACCGCTTTAAGAAAGCGAAAACGATCAGAGAAATTTTGGAATGATTTGGTAATAAAATCAGTTAGTTCGAATCTAACATTTCTACAAGAAGTCTGAGAAGGTAATCAAGTTGAGAATACTTGCGAGTGTCGACTCGACACGTTCATTGAAAATATTGAAATTGACAGCGTAAACAAAGAGTAGAATAACCATGTTTAACTTCGTTAAACAAATTCTTTTGAAACTTATTCATTAATATTATTTAAAATATACAATGAAGAGTTTGATCCTGGCTCAGGATGAACGCTAGCGGCAGGCTTAACACATGCAAGTCGAGGGGTAACATTGTAGCTTGCTACAGATGACGACCGGCGAACGGGTGCGTAACGCGTATAGAATCTGCCTTGTA
>NZ_MAKX01000036.1 GCF_001693415.1 Tenacibaculum soleae
TTTCCACACTCGCTTTTTTTGATTTTTTTAGTAAAACCAAAAAAGAGCTCAAACAAATGCTTCAATCGTGGCTAAGGCTATCAATGTATAATTCGTATATCTAAAGCTTATTTGCTTACTTTATACCTCTCCATTTCCTTTTTTTATTCACCTTTTGTCTTTTACCCAATTTCATTTCGATTTAAAGCAAAAAAAACCTCAATCTAATAAAAGATTGAGGTTTAAAAGAAAGGCAACGACCTACTCTCCCACCATTGGCAGTACCATCGGCGCTAATGGGCTTAACTTCTCTGTTCGGGATGGAAAGAGGTGAGCCCCATTGCGATAATCACCTTAAATCGTTCAGTATATTTCAACTGTATAAGTTAACATATTAGCAAAATCATATCRTAAATTATCAAAAGAGTTGCGCTTGCTCCCTTGCGAGAGCAAGACTTCTACATAAGCCTATGGGTTATTAGTAATACTCGGCTATGACATTACTGCCTTTACACCTGTATCCTATCAACGTGGTAATCTTCCACGACCCTTTAAAGAAATCTCATCTTGTGGTGGGTTTCGCGCTTATATGCTTTCAGCGCTTATCCCTTCCCAACGTAGCTACTCAGCAGTGCTCCTGGCGGAACAACTGATACACCAGAGGTTAGTTCAACTCGGTCCTCTCGTACT
>NZ_MAKX01000037.1 GCF_001693415.1 Tenacibaculum soleae
CGTGTTTTGGAGCAGCAGGCGGAAGTATTGATGTTAGTTTTGATTCGAGTACATTATATGCAGGAAATTACACTTATGTTGTAATGGACGATAATGGTACTCCTGGTAATGTAGCAGATGATAATGACATAACTGCAACAACAACAGCAGATGGAACAGGAGTAGGAAATGTAACAGAAACTATTGGAGGCTTATTAGCTACCCCAACAGGATTTAGTTATTATGTAGCAGTAACAATGACAGATACACCATTCTGTACCATAAATACCAATGAGTTTACAATAAATGAGCCAACGGCCATTTTATCAGTAACAGGAGTTGTAACTAAAGAAGTAAGTTGTACAGGAGATTCAGATGCAACAATTACCGCAACCGGAGCAGATGGTTTTGGCGGATACACGTATCAGTTAGAAGTAACAGGAACACCAAACGTACCTTATAGAGCAGGTGATGCTTTTGCAACAAATACAACTAACAATGTATTTACAGGGTTACCAGCAGGAAGTTATACGATACGAGTACGTGATGTAAATGATTGTGAAGGAGCGTCAACAGCAGTTGTAGTTTCAAATCCAGATCCAGTAAGTTTTACAGCAGTTGATACAGATAATGCTTGTGATACTAGTGTAGGAGGAAGTATTTTAG
>NZ_MAKX01000038.1 GCF_001693415.1 Tenacibaculum soleae
CTCCATTTGAAGCGATTACCGATATAAATATCAGTTCAGTAAAAGATATTGATTGTGCAACAGGAGAAGATATCTCAGTAAAAACAGTAACAAATATTGATAATGTTACTTATGCTATAACAAGTGCTCCGGCAGGATATTCAGGACCAACAAGTGAGACAGTAACACCAGCAACAGATGCAGCGTTAACGTTTACCAATTTACCAACAGGAACGTACACGATAACGGCAACACATCCAACAACAGGTTGTGTGTTTGAGAAAACGTATACAGTAGGATCAGCACCAAGTTATACGGTAATTGCCAACAACGCACAAGCAACGTGTTTTGGAGCAGCAGGCGGAAGTATTGATGTTAGTTTTGATTCGAGTACATTATATGCAGGAAATTACACTTATGTTGTAATGGACGATAATGGTACTCCTGGTAATGTAGCAGATGATAATGACATAACTGCAACAACAACAGCAGATGGAACAGGAGTAGGAAATGTAACAGAAACTATTGGAGGCTTATTAGCTACCCCAACAGGATTTAGTTATTATGTAGCAGTAACAATGACAGATACACCATTCTGTACCATAAATACCAATGAGTTTACAATAAATGAGCCAACGGC
>NZ_MAKX01000039.1 GCF_001693415.1 Tenacibaculum soleae
AACGTGTTTGTGTATGGTTTCGTTACGGAAAAGAGCGCAGCAATTTTCCGAATTTAGACCAAAGATAGTGAAAATGCGAGGATTTTCTGTAAGAAAATCCCCCGTAATGAACTATACACGTTGTTGGGTTTTCGTTATATTGGCTTACTATTTTAATTTTTATTGTTGAAAGAATTTTTCCGCAATTATTTCCATAAAGAATTTTAATTCCGCAAACTTGCTAAATTCCGCGATTTATTCTCTTTTTTTAATATTCAATTCTGTTTTAATTCTACTTTTCCGCAATTATTCATAAAGAATTTAAATTCCGCAAACTTGCTAAATTCCACGATTTGTTTTTTCTATTTTTATTCTTTCCGAGGTTTCTCTAAAGTAGGAGTGTTGAAAATTTAACTTTAAATATTCCAACTTTTTACAGAACAATTCTCAACTGGAATTTTTCTGATTTTGAAAAATATTTTTTTAAAACTAAAATTAGAAAATTATATTTTTTTACGGTTTTCTGAGAAAAATTCTGATATAGTTTTTCTACAAGTTTTTCTAACATTTTAAACTCAATTAAAAATCTAAAAGTTTGAAATTTTACGATTTTTTGTTAATGAAACCCAACGT
>NZ_MAKX01000040.1 GCF_001693415.1 Tenacibaculum soleae
GGAACAACTACATTAACCTTAGATGGATCAGGATCAACAGGTCAAGGAGTTTTAAGTTATGCCTGGACAACAGCAGATGGAACAATAGATAGTGGAGCAAATACAGCTAGTCCAGTAGTAAGTGCAGCAGGAACATACTCATTAATAGTAACAGATGCAGACAACGGATGTTCAAGTGTAGCAGATACAGTTGTGATAACAGAAGATGTTTTAGCACCAACAGCAGAAGCAGGATCAACTGCAGAGTTAACATGYGGAACAACTACATTAACCTTAGATGGATCAGGATCAACAGGTCAAGGAGTTTTAAGTTATGCCTGGACAACTGCAGATGGAACAATAGATAGTGGAGCAAATACAGCTAGTCCAGTAGTAAGTGCAGCAGGAACATACTCATTAATAGTAACAGATGCAGACAACGGATGTTCAAGTGTAGCAGATACAGTTGTGATAACAGAAGATGTTTTAGCACCAACAGCAGAAGCAGGATCAACTGCAGAGTTAACATGTGGAACAACTACATTAACCTTAGATGGATCAGGATCAACAGGTCAAGGAGTTTTAAGTTATGCCTGGACAACTGCAGATGGAACAATAGATA
>NZ_MAKX01000041.1 GCF_001693415.1 Tenacibaculum soleae
GTTAAGCCCATTAGCGCCGATGGTACTGCCAATGGTGGGAGAGTAGGTCGTTGCCTTTCTTTTAAACCTCAATCTTTTATTAGATTGAGGTTTTTTTTGCTTTAAATCGAAATGAAATTGGGTAAAAGACAAAAGGTGAATAAAAAAAGGAAATGGAGAGGTATAAAGTAAGCAAATAAGCTTTAGATATACGAATTATACATTGATAGCCTTAGCCACGATTGAAGCATTTGTTTGAGCTCTTTTTTGGTTTTACTAAAAAAATCAAAAAAAGCGAGTGTGGAAAGCGTGAATAGCTATTACTAATTATTTAAATCTTATTTATAAAAAAGGAACAATTTGTTAATAATTATAAATATTATAAAGGTAACTAAAATAAGAGCTTTATGTTTTTTTTATAAGTTTGGCCAATAGGAATTTTATGTTCTTTGATTAGAATACGATTTCCTTCTATTTGTTCAATCTTACTTTTTGAAACGATAAAAGATTTGTGTGTTCTGATAAAAGTATCAGGAAGGGATTTTTCTAATGAAGATATTTTTTCATTACTTAAAATGATTTTATCTTTTAAATAAACTTTACAATAGTGACCATAAGCTTCAATAAAAAGAATGTTGTTAAAATGGATTTGATGATGTTTTTTATCGCCTTTTAAGAAAAAACTTTCGGGTATTTTTTCTGTTTGATTTACAGGAATGTTGTTGTTTATTTCTTGCTGATTATTTGTAATGGTTTTATTGATAGCTTTAACAAAACGTTCAAAAGAAAAAGGCTTTAATAAATAATCTGAAATATTTAGTTCATATCCTTCTAAAGCAAATTCTTTGTAAGCAGTTGTTACAATTATTTTTGGTGGATTGGTTAAGGTTTTTAAGAAATCGAAGCCAGATAATTTAGGCATGTTAATGTCTAGAAACAACAAATCTACTTGCTCTTGATTTAAAAATTGCAAGGCTTCAAACGCATTGAAACAATTTCCGCTTTTCTTTAAATGCGGTAAATTATCACAATACTTCTCAATAATACGATGCGCAATTGGCTCGTCATCAATAATTAAATAATGCGTCATTTGGTGTCAATTTTAATAGCTAATTTATACACAGCATCGCTTTTGTTTATGGTTATTTGATGCTTCTTAGGATACAATAAATTTAAACGTTGTTTTAAATTATCTAAGCCAATTCCAGTTTCTGATTCAGTTTCTGATTGCTCATAATTATTTTCTATTTGAAAAAGAATAGTTTTTTTGTTTGTAGAAAGATTCATGTGAATATAAGCATTCTCTGTCAGTTTTTCTACTCCGTGTTTAAATGCATTCTCTAATAAAATAATATACAGCAACGGAGCAATTTTGTAATTAGTTATATTTATGTATTTAAATGTAATATCAACTTTTTTTTGATACCTGATTTTATGTAGTTCTATATAGTTTTGTAAATATTCAACTTCATCTTTTAAAGGCACTAAATCTTCCTTTCCCATATAGATTGTGTAACGCATCATATCAGATAATTTTAGCACAACATCTGGTGCATCATCAGATTTTTCTACTGTTAAGCCATATAAATTATTCAGTGTGTTAAAGAAAAAATGAGGATTTATTTGACTTTTTAATAGCGCTAATTCAGCTTTAGTTTTTTTTGATTCTACGTTTTTTAACCATCTCCATTGTTGAAAAATCCATCCTAAAATCAATAAAAAAAAAGGAATGGTTAAAATAATTTTAATCTCTTTTTCTTGCTGTAAGTACACGTTTAAATCATCAATATAAACTCTTATATATAAGAAGTAACCGATGCTTAATAGATAGAAAGCAATTGTAAAAAGCGCGTATTTTTTGAAGAATTTTGGAGCTATTATAGAAAATAAAGCTAAGCTGGTAATAATAATACCTATAAATGTAATAGGATTGTCAATTATTTCGGCATGGATATCATTAACAATAACAAGTATAAAAAAAAAGATTACGCCAATTAATTTTAGTGAAATTGATAGGTGTTTTTTTAGGAAATAAAAATAATAAATGGGCAATGAAAATAACAACCAATAAAAGATAAAACTTAACGTGTTTGATAAGTATTCTGAATTATCTATATAAATATGATCAAAATAAGTTAGCAACAGTACTAGGAGCCTGAAAATTATTAGCCCGTATATAAATGCTTTGTATTTTTTAAGAAATGTTTTCACTTAGTAAAGCTAATGATAATGTAATAAATAGAATACTATTTTACACAAACAATCAAAAATCAAGCATCAACAATTAAAAATGGGACTCAAAACGGTTTTAAGTTTATAAAGATGGTTTGTGTGTGGAAATGATAAGCAGTTGAGAATTATTATTTATCTAAAATTAAATCGGTTTTATGTTTGTAAGGAATTTAAAATCAATTTAAAAATGAAAAAATACATCTTAGCATTCGTAGTAACAATTGTGACTATAACAAGTACAATATCGCAAAATAATGAATTTAACAAAAAAGAAAAGAAATTAGTTTTAAAACTAATTTCAGAGAAATTACTAGCGTCTTATATCGATTTAGATGTTGCAAAAAAAATGTCTGCAACGATCATATCTAATTCAAAAAAATACAAGTCTATTTCTAATAAAAAAGAATTTTCTACAATACTTACAAAAGACTTACAAGAATTAAGTCATGATTTGCATTTAAAAGTGAATTTTGAGCCGAAAAAAATTGCACAAAGTAAACGTGTAATAACAAAAGAGATAAAACTTAAAAGAGATAAAATGATGGCTATGAAAATGGCAGAAATCAATTTTGGTTTTACAGAAACAAAAGTGTTAAACGGTAATATTGGTTATTTAAATTTGCGAATGTTCGCAGATATGAAGTACGCAAAAGAAACGGCAATTGCTGCTATGAGTTTTTTAAAAAATACCAATGCAATTATTATTGACTTAAGAAATAACGGTGGAGGTGTTCCAAACATGATGCAATTATTAGCAAGTTATTTTACGGATAAAAAACCAGTGTTACTAAGTAATTTTTATGAGCGTAAGACAAATAATAAAACACAGTTACTTACTTTCGAAAATATTGATGGTAAAAGGAAAACAAATACGCGACTATACATTTTAACAAGTAAAAAAACGTTTTCAGCAGCAGAAGCGTTTGCCTATACACTGAAACATTTAAATAAAGCAATAGTTGTTGGAGAAACAACTCGAGGAGGTGCAAACAGAACTAAAAGAGTGAATTTGAATAATAATTTTACAATCTCTATTCCGTATATTGAAGCAATGCATCCTGTCACAAAAACTAATTGGGAAGGAAAAGGCGTAAAACCAACTATTAAATCAACAAAGAAAGATGCTTTTATAGTTGCATATATTGATGCATTAGATAAAACTGTAAAACGAAATAAAAAAAATATTTTAAATAAAGTAGGATATACTTACTTACAAGAAAAAAATGTGGATTTTGCAATTAAATTATTTCAAAAGAACACAGAATTATATCCTAATGATGCCAATTCTTGGGATAGTTTAGGAGAAGCGTATTTTTATAAAAAAGATAAAAAAAATGCTTTATTAGCATATAAGAAAGCATTAGAATTAGATGCGTCATCAGCATCAGCAAAAAAAATGATTCAAAAACTAGAAAGTATTAAATAGTATGAAAAATAAGTTTTTAATAATAGGAATTATAATTGTTATAAGCCTTTTAGTTTTAATGTCTTTACAAGTATTTGCTCAGCCTAAAATTGTTGAAGGAAATCAAATCGAATTGCAAAAAACGTATACACATCATAAAAATGAAGTATGGGAGGTTAAGTTTAGTCCAAACAATTCATTAATGATTAGTGGAGGAATTGAACCAAACGCTAAAATTTGGTCTAGAATTACAGGTAAAGTTTTACATGATTTACCACACGAAATAGGAACGCCAACAGTAGATTTTAGTTCAACAGGAAAAGTTGTTGCAACAGGAGCGTATGATGGAAACGTTAGAATTTGGGACGTTAAAACAGGAGCTTTATTAAAAACCTTAAAAGGAGATGGTGGCACAATTTGGACTGTAAATTTTAGTCCAGACGGAAAGTTAATCGCCGCTGGCGGAAATGATGATAAAGTTTTTGTTTGGAATGTAAATACAGGGAAACTAATTTATGATTTTAACGACTCTCAAGAAAATATTTGGGAAGTTGTTTTTAACCCTACTGGCGAATTATTATTATCGTCAGGAAGTGATAATGCTATTAGAGTTTATGATGTTAAATCGGGCAAATTACTTCAAACAATTTTAGGGCATTCTATGGTGCCATTGTCAATGAATTTTAGTCCAAACGGAAAGTTATTAGCAAGTGCTGGAGATGATAAAATAGTTAAAATTTGGGACACCACTAATTGGCAATTATTGCACACTTTAAAAGGAGATAATCAGGCAATTCATTCGGTTGTTTTTATTGATAATGACAGGGTAATAGCAGGAGGAACAGACAAATCGATGATTGGAGAATTACTTGAATATCATTTTAAATTTTCAGGAGTAGTAAAACCAATTGTAGCAACTTTATGGGATGTAAAAAGCGAAAAAATTTTACAAACAATTTCAAATCATACCAATGATATTGGTTTGGGAATGGATGTTAGTTCTGACGGAAGACTAATTGCAACGCCAAGTAAAGATAAAACTGTTAAAGTTTGGAAAATCATTTAGGTAAATACTTTTTTTTTTAAAAAAAAGTGAATTTTTATTAGGATATTAAATTAAAATATTTGAATATTTGCACTCACGAAGTTCAATAACTTATTGACAATGTTATCAAGAAAGGTGGAGGGATTAGACCCGGTGAAACCTTAGCAACCCTTTGTACAAGACAAAGAAGGTGCTAAATTCTACTTAATTTTAAATTCATTTATTTAAAATTGGATAGATAACTCAAGTGCAATTATTCATCTATAATTGCTATAATTCTTCATAACATTTTTCTAGTAAGTACGTCAAAAAAAATTGACGCATTTGACTTTTGTTTTAATTTTTTATTATCTCAAAAAACAAGAAAAATGAGTACACAAAAATTCGCAACCAACGCGTTGCACGCAGGACATGATGTAAAACAAACAGGAGGCACAAGAGCAGTTCCTATTTATCAAACAACATCGTATGTTTTTAATGATTCAGACCATGCAGCAAACCTTTTTTCATTAAAAGAATTAGGATTTATTTACACACGATTAAACAATCCTACAAATCAAATTTTACAAGAGCGTTTGGCTAGTTTAGAAGGCGGAACAGGAGCTGTAGTATTTGCGTCAGGTACGGCAGCAATTTCAACAGGGTTATTAACGTTATTAAAAGCCGGTGATCATATTGTAGCCTCAAGTAGTTTGTATGGAGGAACCTACAATCTATTAAATGTAACCTTACCTAGATTAGGTATTACTACCACATTTGTGGACGCTTCTAATCCTGATAACTTTGCTAAAGCAGTACAGGATAATACAAGAGCTTTTTTCGTTGAATCATTAGGGAACCCGAAGTTAGATGTGTTAGATTTAAAAGGGATATCAAAACATGCAAAAAAAACTGAAGTTCCATTTATTGTTGATAATACAGTAGCTACACCAGCATTGTTAAATCCGATAGAACATGGTGCAAATATTGTAATTCATTCGTTAACAAAATACATTGGAGGTCAAGGAAACTCTTTAGGAGGCGCAATTATTGATGCAGGAACTTTTAATTGGGCAAATGGGAAATTCCCTGAATTTACAGAACCATCAGCAGGGTATCATGGTTTAGTATATCATGAAACTTTAGGAGCAGCTTCTTATACTTTCAAATTAATTTTAGAAGGATTAAGAGATTTCGGAGGAGCCTTAAGTCCTACGAATGCATTTAACATTATTCAAGGATTAGAAACATTAGATATCAGAATAAAAAAGCATAGTGAAAATGCTTTAAATATTGCTGCATGGTTAGAAGAGCAATCAGAAGTAGCTTGGGTAAATTACCCAGGTTTAGAAAGCAGTAAATATAACAAATTAGCAAAAACGTATTTACCAAAAGGACAAAGTGGTATTGTTACATTTGGTGTTAAAGGTGGTTATGAAGCTGCAAAAAAAGTTTCAGATAACACAAAACTTTTTTCATTATTGGCAAATATTGGAGATACAAAATCACTAATCATTCACCCTGCTAGTACAACACATCAACAATTAAGTGAACAAGCGCAAGAAAGTGCAGGAGTTACGAATGATTTAATTCGTTTATCAGTAGGGCTTGAAAATCTTGAAGATTTAAAAAGTGATTTAAAAGATGCTTTTTTAACAATATAAACATAAAAAAATCGAATGTATTGAATCTTATTTTTTTGAAGGGGAATAAGTTCATGTAAATCGTTCGATTTTATAGTAAAATAGATACAGTTGAAAAATACTTTAGCACATATAAATATTGTTGATTTTACCACAGAAAGCGGCGTTTTATTAAGTAAAATAGCATTAAGCTATCAGGTTTTTGGGGAAAAATTGGGAACAGCTCCTGTGGTATTAATCAATCATGCTTTAACAGGTAATAGTAATGTTGCTGATGTTACAGATGGTTGGTGGAAAGAATTAATAGGGAAAAACAAAGCGGTAAACACGCAAAAGTATACCGTTTTATGTTTTAACATTCCAGGCAACGGGTATGATGGTTTTTTAATAGAAAACTATAAAGATTTTATTGCAAGAGATATTGCTAAAGTTTTTTTAATAGGATTAGAAAAACTTAAAATAAAACAATTATTTGCTTTAATTGGTGGGTCATTAGGTGGTGGAATAGCTTGGGAAATGGCTGTTTTAAAACCTAAAATAACAAAACATTTGATTCCCATAGCAACCGATTGGAAATCTACTGATTGGTTAATTGGTAACTGCCAAATTCAAGAACAATTTTTAATAAATTCGAGCAATCCAGTGCACGATGCTCGCATGCATGCAATGTTATGTTATAGAACTCCAAAATCGTTTAAAGAACGTTTTCATCGATCAAAAAGAGAAGATTCAGAAGTTTTTAATGTAGAAAGTTGGCTGTTACATCACGGTAAAAAATTACAAGAACGTTATCAACTAGCGTCTTATAAATTAATGAATCAATTATTAAAAACGATTGATGTAACCAAAGGAGAAAATAATTCGGAAATTTTAAAAAAAATTAAAGCAGATATACATATCGTAGGAGTAGATTCTGACTTGTTTTTTACTGCTGAAGAAAATAGAGAAACTCAAAAAGAGCTAGCCTTAGTAAACGCAAATGTTACGTATAACGAAATAAATTCGGTTCACGGACACGATGCTTTTTTGATTGAATACGAGCAATTAGAAAAAATAATAGCGCCAATATTCAATCTAAATTCAAAAAATAATCAAATGAAAATAATCAAATTTGGCGGAAAATCGCTGTCGAATAAAGGAATTACAAATGTAATTTCAATTATAGAGCAAAAAGTAAACGATCAAGAAAATATAGCTGTGGTTGTATCAGCAAGAGGAAATGCGACGGATCAATTAGAAGAAATTTTAGAAAAAGCAGCAAAGAACGCTCCTTATCAAGATCAATTTGAAGCGCTTAAATATGAGCAGTCGCAATTAACACCATTGATTGACTTTTCTCCTGAGTTTTCTCGTTTAGAAAAATTTTTTGAAGGTGTTAGTTTATTAGGAGATTATAGTAAAAAAATAAAAGACGAAGTTTTAGCTCAAGGAGAGTTGTTATCAACAAAAACAGTTGCCGCACTTTTAAATGAAAAAGGGATAAATGCTAATATTACCGATGCTAGAACGTTGATAAAAACGGATGATAATTTTGGAAATGCACAGCCAATTATAAATATTTCGAAAGAAAATGTAGTAAAGCATTTTAAAAAACATAATGGAGATACTGTAAATATTGTAACAGGTTTTATTGCTTCTAATTTAAAAGGAGAAACGACTACGCTTGGACGAAATGGAAGTAATTATACCGCATCATTATTAGCAAATTATTTAGATGCAAATGAGTTACAAAACTATACGCATGTTGATGGAATTTTTACTGCAAATCCTGATTTAGTTGCTGATGCAAAAAAAATAGAAGAACTATCTTTTTCAGAGGCTAATGAATTGGCAAATTTTGGCGCTAATATTTTACACGCAAAAACAATTATTCCGTTATTAGAAAAAAATATAAATCTTCGTATTTTAAATACGTTTAACCCTGCGGATAAAGGAACATTAATTACAGCTAAATCAAATTCAAAAGGCATAAAATCATTATCGGTTTTAGACAATGTAGCATTGCTAAATTTTGAAGGACGAGGTTTGTTGGGTAAAGTAGGTGTAGATGCACGTATTTTTAGAGCCTTAAGTAATAATGGCATTAGTGTAAGTATTATTTCGCAAGGTTCATCAGAAAGAGGTATTGGTTTAGTAATTGATAAAGAAAAGGCAGCAGCAGCTGTACAAGCTTTAGAACAAGAGTTTGAAAGTGATTTTTATACCAAAGATGTAAATCAAATTTCAATTATAGATAATGTCGCTGTAATATCAATTATAGGTCAAGATTTAAGTGAGTTTCATCATCCGTATAATGCGTTGATAAAAAACCAAATTGTACCATTATTATTTAACAATACAATTTCAGGAAAAAATGTAAGTTTGGTTGTTAAAAAAGAACAATTACACAAGGCGTTAAATGTAATTCATGGGCAAGTTTTTGGAGTTGCAAAGAAAATAAATATAGCCATATTTGGTAAAGGATTAGTTGGAGGAACTTTAATTAATCAAATTATAAAAAATACCAAATCTATATTAGAAAGAAAAAAAATACAGTTAAATATTTTTGCCATAGCGGGCTCTAAAAAAGTATTATTAAGTAGCGATGGAGCTGTAGAAAATTGGAAAACAATTTTAAAAAATAATGATGAGGAAACGCATATTGTTGATAGCGTAATAGATTTTGCTAAAAAACATCATCTCGAAAACTTAATAGCTGTTGATAATACTGCAAGTAGTGAATTTACAGAAAATTACATTCCATTAATAGAAAACGGTTTCGATTTAGTTTCTTCTAATAAAATAGCAAATACGGTATCTCATGATTTTTATAAAAAACTACGAAAAACATTAGAAATAAATACCAAATCATATTTGTATGAAACCAATGTTGGTGCAGGTTTACCGCTAATAGATACCATTAAGTTATTGCACGATTCTGGCGAAAATATTACACGTATTAGAGGAGTTTTTTCAGGATCTTTAAGTTATTTATTTAATAAGTTTTCTTCGGATGAAGTTCTGTTTTCAAACGTATTACAAGAAGCTATTGATAGCGGATTTACAGAACCAGACCCACGAGAAGATTTATGTGGAAATGATGTAGCTCGAAAATTATTGATTTTGGCTCGTGAGCTAGATTTAGAAAATGAATTTGAAGATATAGCAATTGAAAATTTAATTCCATCAGAATTTAGAGATATTTCAGCATCAGAATTTTTATCAAACTTAGATAAATTAAATCCAGTATTTAAAAATCAAAAAGAAGCACAAGATAAAGATCATGTATTGCGATATATAGGCGATTTACATGGCGATTTATCAAAAGCAAAAGGAGAACTAGATGTAAAATTAGTATCGGTACCAACAAGTTCGCCTTTAGGAAGTTTAAAAGGATCGGATGCTATTTTTGAAATTTATACAGAATCGTACGGAGAACAACCCATTGTAATTCAAGGAGCAGGAGCAGGAGCAGAAGTAACAGCGAGGGGTGTTTTTGGAGATATTTTACGATTAGCAAACAAACAATAATTAAAGATTAAAAAGTATTTAACTATAAATAGGTTATTTGATTAAAGAGTATAAAACAAACAATATGAGTAAAAATTTCGAAACTGAAGCAATTAGAACACAAACTGAACGATCGCAATTTTCAGAACATTCTACACCTTTATACTTAACTTCTAGTTTTGTATTTGATGATGCAGAAGATATGCGAGCGTCTTTTGCTGAAGAAAAAGAGAAAAATTTATATAGCCGATTTTCAAACCCAAATACAACAGAATTTGTAAATAAAATTGTGGCAATGGAAAAAGCCGAAGCGGGCTATGCTTTTGCAACAGGAATGGCAGCTGTTTTTTCTACTTTCGGAGCTTTGCTAAATGCAGGAGATCATATTGTTTCTTGCCGATCTGTTTTTGGTTCTACGCATAGTTTGTTTACTAAATATCTACCAAAATGGAATATTGAAACAAGTTACTTTAAAATAAATGAAGTTGATAAAATTGAAAGTTTAATTCAGCCCAATACTAAAATATTATATGCAGAGACACCTACCAACCCAGCCGTTGATATTATTGATTTAGAATTATTAGGTAAAATTGCAAAAAAGCATAACATATTATTAGTAATTGACAATTGTTTTGCAACGCCATACCTACAAAACCCGATAGATTTTGGAGCAGATATTGTTATCCATTCAGCAACAAAATTAATTGACGGACAAGGAAGAGTTTTAGGCGGGGTAACTGTTGGAAAAGCTGATTTAATTCGTGAAATTTATTTGTTTTCAAGAAATACAGGGCCAGCAATGTCACCGTTTAATGCTTGGGTATTATCTAAAAGTTTAGAAACATTAAGTATTCGAGTAGAAAAACATTGCGAAAACGCCTTGAAAGTTGCCGAGTTTTTAGAGGCGCATGAAAATGTGAATATAGTAAAATATCCGTTTTTAAAATCGCATCCAAAATATGAAGTTGCAAAAAAACAAATGCGCTTAGGAGGTAATATTGTTGCTTTTGAAGTTAAAGGAGGTATTGAAGCAGGACGTAAATTTTTAAACGCAATAAAAATGTGCTCATTATCTGCAAACTTAGGAGATACAAGAACCATTGTTACGCACCCAGCATCTACAACACATAGTAAATTAAGTATTGAAGATCGATTAGAAGTAGGAATTACAGATGGTTTGGTACGATGTTCTGTGGGGGTAGAAAACGCTATTGATATTATTAATGATTTAAAACAAGCTTTAGAGAATTAGCAACTAAATAAAAAGTGTATTTTTGTGGTATGCTTTCTAAAAAAACGAAATACGGCTTAAAGGCACTAACATTTATTGCTAGGCAAGAAAAAGGAGATAAGGTGCAAATTGCAACAATATCTAAAAGCGAAAATATTTCACACAAATTTTTAGAAAGTATATTACTTACCTTACGAAGAGCCGGCTTTTTAGGCGCCAAAAAAGGCAAAGGCGGTGGCTACTATATGTTAAAAGATGCATCAGAAATTAAAATGACAGATGTTATTAGAACCCTTGAAGGTCCTATAGCCATGTTACCTTGCGTTAGTTTAAATTACTACGAAAAATGTAGTGATTGCCCTGATGAAGATGCGTGTTCTGTTCATAAATTAATGATTCAAGTTAGAGACAATACACTTCAAGTTCTTAGAAATAATACCCTTGCCGATTTAGTATAATTTACCACAAATGTTATCGTTTTGTAAAAAATTTAAATAAATGTTTTTTTATCTAAAATGTATACCTACATTTGTTGAATCTTAAAACCTAGTTACCCGATAGGGTATTTAATTTTAAAAATGATTTTAGAACAATTAGTAGCAGATAAAAAAAATTATAAGTCAGATAAAACTTCAGAAAATCCGATACGAAGTTTTGTTAAATCGGTTAGTTGGAGAGTTATCGGAACTATTGATACAATTTTAATTTCTTGGTTAATTACAGGAGAGTTAACCTTAGCATTTTCAATAGGAAGCATAGAGTTAGTAACAAAAATGATATTGTATTTCTTTCATGAAAGAATTTGGAATAAAATAAAATGGGGAAAATAATGAGCTTAAAAGAAGAGTTAAATATAGCTGAACTAAATAAAGGTTTAGAAAAATTGAGTCCAAAAGAAATTATAGAATGGGTTTTTGAATTGAAACAAAAAACGATAATTACTACAAATTTCAGACCTTATGAAGTAGCTATCTTACATTTAATAGCAACAAAAAATCCTTCGATAAAAGTTATTTGGTGTGATACAGGTTATAACACACCACAAACTTATAAACATGCTGAAGAGTTAATAGATAAATTAAACTTAAACGTAGCGTTGTATGTGCCAAAGCAAACGGTTGCACATCGTAATATTACCATAGGGCTTCCATCAATAGAAGATGAAAATCATGCAGTTTTTACCGAGCAAGTAAAATTAGAACCTTTTAAAAGAGCGATGGCTGAGCATCAACCAAAAATATGGTTTACCAATTTACGAAAAGGACAAACAGCATATAGAGACGGTATAGGCGTGCTTTCTTTTAGTAAAGATGGTATTTTAAAAGTGAGCCCTTTTTATCATTGGTCTGATGAAGATTTAGATAAATATTTAAAAGAACACAATTTACCAAATGAGTTTAAATACTTCGATCCAACAAAAGTAGAAAGTAACAGAGAATGTGGTTTACATATTTAAAAGATATGATTATGAATACAAAAACAATACAAGTAGGTGCACTAGAAAGTGAAGCTATATATATATTTAGGGAGGTAGTCGCTCAATTTGAAAAACCAGTGTTATTATTTTCGGGGGGAAAAGACAGTATAACACTGGTGCGACTCGCACAAAAAGCATTTTATCCAGCTAAAATTCCGTTTCCTTTAATGCACATAGATACAGGACATAATTTTCCTGAAACTATTGAGTTTAGAGACCGTTTAGCAAAAGAATTAGGGGTTGAACTAATCGTTAGAAACGTTCAAGATAATATCGATAAAGGTAGAGTAAAAGAAGAAAAAGGGAGATACGCAAGCCGAAACATGTTACAAACAGAAACGTTATTAGATGCAATTGATGAGTTTGGCTTTGATGCATGTATCGGTGGAGCGCGTAGAGATGAAGAAAAAGCAAGAGCAAAAGAACGTATTTTTTCTGTTCGTGACGATTTTGGACAATGGGACGAAAAAAATCAACGACCAGAATTATTTGATATGTTAAACGGAAAAATTGATTTAGGGCAAAATGTACGTGTCTTTCCTATTTCAAACTGGACAGAGTTAGATGTTTGGTCATACATCCAAAAAGAAAACATCGAAATACCATCCATTTATTTCGCTCACAAAAGAGCTACTTTTTTAAGAGACGGCTTAATATGGTCAGCAGAAGACGATGTAGTTTATAGAGATGAAGATGAAGAAGTGCAAGAGCGAATGGTACGTTTTAGAACCGTAGGTGATATGAGTTGTACCGCAGCAGTATTGTCCGACGCAATAGATATTGACACCGTTGTAAACGAAATAAAAGTATCAACCATATCAGAACGTGGTGCTCGAATAGATGATAAACGATCAGAAGCAGCCATGGAAAAACGTAAACAACAAGGATATTTTTAAAATTATAAGGGCGTTTTAACGGGCTTTACACTGTATCTTTTTTTGAGAAAAACAAAAAAAGGATGCCGTTTCAATCCCTAACGCATTTATTAACAAATATTCCGAAAGCCTAAAAGCTTTAAGATTATCAATAAAAACAAATACGAATACCGCTATAAGTTAAAAGCTAATAGCAAATAGCAAATAAAATGAACGTATTAAAAATAGCAACAGCAGGTAGTGTAGATGATGGTAAAAGTACCTTAATCGGACGTATTTTATACGACACCAAATCACTAACTGATGATAAATTAGAAGCCATTGAAGAAAAAAGTAAACAAAGAGGTTTTGATTACTTAGACTTTTCATTAGCTACCGATGGTTTAGTGGCAGAAAGAGAGCAAGGAATTACAATCGATGTAGCACACATATACTTTTCAACACCAAAAACCAGTTTTATAATAGCCGATACTCCTGGGCATATTGAGTATACCAGAAACATGGTTACAGGTGCATCAAACTCACAAGCATCTATTGTTTTAATTGATGCTCGTAACGGAGTAATTGAGCAAACCTACCGTCACTTTTTTATAAACACATTATTACGCGTAAAAAACGTAGTAATAGCCATTAATAAAATGGATTTAGTTGATTTTTCAGAAGAAAAATTTAACGAAATAAAAAATGAAATAGAATATTTAGCAAGTAAAAGTGCTTATAAAGGTCAAAAATTAACGTTCATTCCTATGTCTGCCTTAAAAGGTGACAATGTTGTTGAAAAGTCAGAAAATACACCTTGGTATAAAGGCGAAACATTATTAGATCACTTAGAAAGTTTAGTTTCAGAAGATTTAGAAGAAGTTTCTCAAACACGTTTTCCTGTGCAAACAGTAATACGACCTAAAACTGACGAGTATCATGATTTTAGAGGTTATGCCGGTAAAATTTATGGAGGCGATTTAGCTGTTGGCGATTCCGTTACCGTTTTACCATCAGCAACCACATCAAAAATAAAAAGTATTAACTTTTTTGATAAAGAGTATTTACAGGCAAAAAGAGGAAGTTCGGTAACACTTACTTTAGAAGATAATGTAAATGTAAGTAGAGGGGATATGTTGGTAAAACTAGATGAACAACCAACAGTTACAAAAGAGTTGAATGCAACTATTTGTTGGATGGATAAAGAACCTTTACAAGCCGCTAATAAATATTACGTTAAACACGGGGTAAATGATGTACAAGCAAAAATAACAAGCTTAACATCACTTATAAAACCTGATTTTTCAGGAAAAGAAGAAAACCCATCAGCATTAGCGTTAAATGAAATAGGCGAAGTTTCTTTAAAAGTAAGTAAACCATTATTTGTAGATGCTTATAGCAAAAATAAAGCAAACGGAACTTTTATTTTAATCAATCCAAAAACCAATAATACAGCCGGTGTAGGCTTTATTCAGTAATTAAAATAGTATGGCAATTATAATAACAGATGAGTGCATCAATTGCGGAGCATGTGAACCAGAATGCCCAAATACAGCTATTTATGAAGGAGCTGAAGATTGGAAATATAGTGAAGGAACTTCGTTAATAGGTAATATTGAGTTAAAAAATGGAGTAACTGTAGATGCTGATGAAACACAAGAGGCGATATCAGATGAATACTATTTTATTTCTCCAGATAAATGTACCGAATGTATCGGTTTTCACGAAGAACCACAATGTGCAGCCGTTTGTCCGGTAGACTGTTGTGTACCTGATGATGACCATGTAGAAACAGAGGAAGAATTATTGTCAAAACAAAAATTCTTACATAATTAATTAAAAAGTAACGCTTACAAGCTTTAAGATATATAGTAATGCAAAGTTTTAGAACCGAAATAGAAAACCCAATTGTAGAAAAAGACATTCTAGAATTAGAGAGAAAAATTCAACTTTTTAAAGAAGGTAAAATAGACGAAGAACGTTTTCGTAGTTTACGTTTAGCAAGAGGTGTTTACGGTCAGCGTCAGTTTGGTGTACAAATGATTCGTATAAAATTACCTTTTGGTAGGGTTACAAGCGAGCAATTACATAGAATTTCAGACGTTTCAGATGAGTATTCTCGTGGAAGATTACATATTACTACAAGACAAGATATTCAAATACATCACGTAAGTTTAGATAGAACGCCAGAATTATGGGCGCAACTAGAAAAAGATGATATCACACTACGTGAAGCTTGTGGAAATGCAGTAAGAAATATTACAGCATCAGAAACAGCGGGAATCGATGTAAACGAACCTTTTGATGTTTCACCATATGCAGATGCTACGTTTAAATTCTTTTTAAGAAACCCAATTTGTCAAGAAATGGGGCGTAAATTTAAAATGTCTTTTTCGGGTACAGATGATGATACAGCAATTAGTTTTATTCATGATTTAGGATTTATTGCAAAAATAAAAACTGAAAATGGAGTAACTAAAAAAGGATTTAAAGTTTTATTAGGTGGTGGTTTAGGCTCACAGCCAAGACATGCAGATGTTATTTACGACTTTTTAGAAGAAGATGTTTTAATACCAACAATTGAAGGTGTTTTAAGAATTTTTGATCGATTTGGTGAGCGTGCAAAACGCGCAAAAGCAAGATTAAAATTTTTAGTAAAAGATTTAGGAGTTGATACTTTTTTACAATTAGTATCTGATGAGGTAAATGCGTTAGAAAATAAAACATTTAAAGTAGATACTACCGAGTTTGAGCAGCCAATCTCTTTTCAAGAAATTTCAATTCCTTCAGTAAAAATTGAAGATGAATCTGCGTATAATAAGTGGAAAGAAACCAATGTAATCAAACAAAAACAAGAAGGTTTATTTGCAATAGGGCTTAAAATTCACTTAGGAGATTTTTATACACCAAAAGCACGCTTGTTAGCAGATTTAGTTAAAAAATATGCAGCAAATGAAATTCGTTTAACTTTACGTCAAAATATTTTAATTCGTCATGTAAAAGAAGGATTGTTACCTTTTTTCTATGTAGAATTACAAAAATTAGGCTTTGCAAAAGCAGGTTATAATTCTACAGCTGATATTACAGCGTGTCCAGGAACTGATACTTGTAATTTAGGAATTTCGAGTAGTACAGGAATTGCGGTAGAACTAGAAAAGGTATTAGAAGAAGAATATCCAGCATATTTAAACAATAAAGAAATCGCTATTAAAATTAGTGGTTGTATGAATGCTTGTGGGCAACATAATATGGCACACATTGGTTTTCAAGGAATGTCTATAAAAGTAGGTGCATTACAAGCTCCAGCATTACAAATTTTAATAGGTGGTGGTATTTTAGGTGATGGAAAAGGACGTTTTTCTGATAAATTAGTTAAAGTACCAAGTAAAAGAGGTCCGGAAGCATTACGTATTTTATTAAATGATGTAGAGGCAAATCAGCAAGAAGATGAAACTTTTTTAGCGTATTATGACCGTCAAGGAAAAACATACTTTTATGATTTGTTAAAAGGATTATCTGATACATCAAACTTAGCGCCAAGTGATTTTATTGATTGGGGACATTCAGAAAATTATGTAAAAGCAATTGGAGTAGGTGAATGTGCGGGAGTTGTAATTGATTTAATAGCAACACTTTTATTTGAAAGTGAAGAAAAAATTACAAACTCAGCAGAAGCTTTAAAAGAAAATCAATTTTCAGATAGTATTTATCATTCATATACCTCTTTAGTTAATACAGCAAAAGCTTTATTAATTGCCGAAAATATAAAAACAAACACACAAGCAGGTATTATTACAAGCTTTCAAGAACATTTTGTAGCTACAGGTAAAATTAATTTAGATGTTAGTTTTGAAGATGTAGTTTATCAAATTAAAAGAGAGAACCCAACAAAAGCATTTGCTGAAAGTTATTTAAATGATGCAAAATCGTTTTATAATAAAATAGATGCTTTTAGAAAACAAGAAGTAAGTAATGCTTAATAAAATACCAAAATTAACCGTTGTTGGCGCTGGTCCTGGAGATGTAGATTTAATTACAGTAAAGGCAATTAAAACGTTAAAAAAAGCTGATGTTGTTTTATACGACGCTTTGGTAAATGAAGATTTATTAGAGTTTATAAATCCGAATGCAGAACAAATTTTTGTTGGAAAAAGAAGAGGATGTTATAAATATCAGCAAGATCAAATTAACGAATTAATTGTAGCAAGAGCAAAAAGTCACGGTCATGTTGTTCGTTTAAAAGGAGGAGATCCTTTTATTTTCGGGCGCGGTGCTGAAGAAATGGAATATGCTGCTAGTTTTGGAGTAGCAGTAGCTGTTGTACCAGGAATTTCATCATCATTAGCGGTGCCAGCATCTCAAAACATACCATTAACAAAACGTGGAAATGCTGAAAGTTTTTGGGTAATTACAGGTACCACGAAAGATCACAAGTTGTCAAACGATGTTGCTTTGGCAGCAAAATCCAACGCAACAGTGGTGGTGTTAATGGGAATGGGGAAATTACCAGAAATTGTAAAATTATTTAAACAAGAAAATAAAAATAATTTACCAGTAGCAATTATTCAAGATGGCACAACATCAAGAGAGAAAGTTGGTATAGGAACCGTAGATACTATTTTAGAAATTGTTCAAAAGAATGAATTAAGTAATCCTGCGATTATTGTTTTAGGCGAGGTTGTTAAACATCGACAAGATTTAGATAAAGTGCAACAAGAAGTTATTAATAAAGAGTTTACTTTAGCTTAAAAAAATAATTTTATAATGGTAAAGCAACAAGTAAAAAGAACAATAAGAATAACTAAATATGTTTTGTATAAAGAAACATCTTTAGATTATATAGAAAATTTTTGGTCTTTTATAGGTGCTTTTATCGGAATAGGAATTATCGCTATTATACAATCTTTTTATTTATCAAAACTTGAAAATGTTTTTTTAATAGGATCGTTTGGAGCCACGTGTGTTTTAGTGTATGGAGCAATTCAAAGTCCGTTAGCACAGCCAAGAAATTTAATTGGTGGGCATGTTTTATCGGCAATAATTGGTGTTACAATTGCTAAATTTTTACCCGATATTATTTGGTTAACAGCACCGTTAGCAGTTTCAGTATCTATTGTGTTAATGCAGTACACAAAAACATTGCATCCACCAGGAGGCGCAACGGCTTTAATTGCGATAATAGGAACAGAAAAAATAAAAACATTAGGGTATTTATATGTATTGTCGCCTGTTTTAAGCGGAACGTTAATTTTATTTGTAGTAGCTTTATTGATAAACAATATTACTAAACACAGAAGTTATCCTACCAATAAAAAGTTTACAAGAATATTTAGAAAAGTAAAAAAAGGAAATTGATTTTAAAGGAGATAAAATGAATGAAGAAAGAAACAATCTATATCCTATTTTTTTAAAAACAGAACAATTAGAAATACTTATTGTTGGTGGAGGATTTGTAGCATTAGAAAAATTGTCTTTTTTATTAAAGTCTAGTCCTAATGCTAAAGTAACCATGGTTTCGCCATTTTTTAGAGAAGAAACAAAAAAATTAGCAAATAAGTTTAAGGTAAATATAATTGTTGATATTTATAATAAAATCTATTTAAAAGGTAAACATATTGTAGTTGCAACGACTGATAAGGTTGATGTAAATATTGAAGTTTATAAAGATTGTAAAAAACAAAATATATTGGTAAATGTTGCCGATAATCCACCATATTGCGATTTTTATATGGGCGGAATTGTAACCAAAGGAAATGTAAAAATAGCCATTTCTACTAATGGTAAATCGCCAACAACTGCCAAAAGATTACGTCAGTTTTTTGAGGAAGTAATTCCCAATAATATTAACGATTTAGTACAAAATTTAAATAAATATAGAAAAACCCTTAGAGGAGATTTTGAGGATAAAGTTGAAAAACTAAACGAATTTACGAAGAGTTTAGTAGAAAAATAGCGTAACGTTATTGCGAACAAAGTAAAGTAATTAGTTGATTTAAAAAGAGATTGCTTAGTTTTTTTCGTTCGTAATGACAAATAAATAAAATTATGATTACAACAGATATACTAATTATTGGAGCAGGACCAACAGGGTTATTTACCATTTTTGAAGCTGGTTTATTAAAACTAAAATGTCATTTAATTGATGCTTTGCCACAACCAGGAGGGCAATGTTCAGAAATTTACCCGAAGAAACCTATTTATGATATTCCGGCATATCCAGAAATTTTAGCAGGTGATTTAACCGATAAATTATTAGAGCAAACAAAACAATTTGAGCCAGGTTTTACCTTAGGTGAACGAGCAAATACAATTGAAAAACAAGAAGACGGAACTTTTATTGTAACCACTAATAAGGGTACCAAACACCAAGCGCCAGTTGTAGCTATTGCTGGAGGTTTAGGAAGTTTTGAGCCTCGTAAGCCACCGATTCCTAATATTGCAGATTTTGAAGATAAAGGGGTTGAATATATTATTCGTGATCCAGAACTGTATAGAGATAAAAAAGTGGTAATTTCTGGAGGTGGAGATTCGGCTTTAGATTGGGCGATTTTCTTATCAGATGTAGCATCCGAAGTAACCTTGATTCATAGAAGAAATGAATTTAGAGGAGCGTTAGATTCAGTTGAAAAAGCACAAGAGTTAAAAAATTTAGGGAAAATTAATTTAATTACTCCAGCTGAAGTAAAAGGAATTTTAGGGAAAGAGCACGTTACAGGAGTAGCCGTTGAAAAGAAAGGAGAAGAACCCTTTATTATTGATACAGATCACTTTATTCCTTTATTTGGATTATCACCAAAATTGGGGCCAATAGCAGATTGGGGATTAGAAATTGAAAAAAATGCGATTAAAGTTAACAATGCTTTAGATTATCAAACAAATATTCCTGGTATATTTGCAATTGGAGATGTAAATACGTATCCTGGTAAGCTAAAGTTAATTTTATGTGGCTTTCACGAAGCAACTTTAATGTGTCAGAGTGCTTATAAAATCATTCATCCAGATAAAAAATATGTAATGAAATATACTACGGTAGGTGGAGTTGAAGGTTTTGATGGAACCAAAAAAGAAGCACCAAAAGCAGTAGTAAAAGCAATTCAGTAATAAGATTTAATACTAAATAATGTCAGCAGATATCAATATAAAAATAACAGATAGAGAAGGAGTACTTCACGAAATTATTGCACCGACAGATATGGCAATGAATTTAATGGAAGTAATTCGTTCATACGAATTAGCAGAAGAAGGTACCATAGGCGTTTGCGGTGGTATGGCAATGTGTGCCTCGTGTCAATGTTATGTAAAATCTGAACATGAATTACCTGAAATGGGAATTGATGAAGATATGATGTTAGCTGAAGCTTTTCATGTTGAGGACAATAGCCGTTTAGGTTGCCAAATTCAAATGAAACCAGAACTAGAAGGATTGGAAGTTGAATTAGCACCAGAAATATAGTATGCCGTTAAAAAATTATAAACTAACCTTAAAAGACACCGTAGAAGAATTTACAAAGAAATTATTTTATGCACTTTTTGATGAAAATTATTATCAAGAAAACATAAAAACAATACAAAGTTTATTTCTTCAAATAACAAAATCATTAGCGATTAATGATACTGATAAAATTTGGGAAGCATATAAAAGTAAGTTTAAAGAAATTCGTAAAAAATTAGATTTAGATGCCATTGCTTTTGAAAAAACAGATCCAGCAGCAAAAAGTTTAGCGGAGGTATACTTAGCATATCCAGGCTTTCATGCCATTGCAGTTTATCGTTTAAGCCATGAGTTGGTAAAGTTAAACGTACCTGTTTTACCAAGAATGATGAGTGAATATACTCATGGAGTTACAGGTACTGATATTCATCCAGGAGCAACCATTGGAAACTCGTTTTTTATAGACCATGCTACCGGAATTGTTATAGGTGAAACTACTCTGATAAAAGAAAATGTAAAAATTTATCAAGGAGTTACCTTAGGCGGGATACAAGTAAAAAAGAGTTTAGCAGAAACAAAAAGACACCCAACGATTGAAAAAAATGTAACTATTTACGCAAACGCTACTATTTTAGGAGGAGAAGTTGTAATAGGTGAAAATAGTATTATAGGGGCTAATGTATGTGTTACCGAATCTGTACCACCTAAATCGTTAGTAATATATCAATCAGAAAATAAAATTGTTTCATTAGATAAAGTTTAAATTATGAAAGCAAAAAAAATAACCGACTTTGTCGGAAACACCCCTTTAATAGAGGTTAGTAATATTTTAAATAAAAAAGGAGTACGTTTATTTTTAAAATTAGAAGGACACAATCCAGGAGGAAGTGTCAAAGATAGAGCTGCTTACAATATGATTTTTGAGGCTTTAAACCGAAGAAACATTAAAAAAGGAGATCATCTAGTTGAAGCAACTAGTGGAAATACAGGGATCGCTTTAGCATTTATATCAAAAGTATTAGGGCTACATATGACGTTGGTAATGCCTGAAAGTGCAACTGAAGAACGTGTAAAAACAATGAAAGCTTATGGAGCCGAAGTTTTATTAACACCAAAAGAAGAAGGTATTGAAGGCGCTAGAGATTTAGCACAAAAGTTACGCTATAAAGAAGGGTATTTTATGTTAAATCAGTTTGAAAATAATGATAATTGGAAAGCGCATTATAAAACCACAGGACCTGAGATTTGGAAAGATACTGAGGGGGAAGTAACACATTTTGTATCTGCCATGGGAACTACAGGTACTATTATGGGAGTTTCTACGTACTTGAAAGAACAAAATCCTAAGGTTAAAATTATAGGAGCACAACCAACCGATGGTTCTAAAATACCTGGTATTAGAAAATGGTCTAAAGAATATTTGCCAAAAATTTTCGATAAGTCAAAAGTTGATGAAATTATTGAGGTTAGCGAAAACCAAGCACGAAATATGACACGTAAACTTGCGAGTCAAGAAGGAGTTTTTGGAGGTATGAGTAGTGGTGGCGCAGTACACGTAGCATTACAAGTAGCAGAAAAGATTGAAGAAGGTATTATTGTAGCTGTTATTTGTGATATCGGTGATAGATATTTATCATCCAATTTGTATAATTATTAAAAAAATGATGTAAAAACAAAAAAAGTTTGTTTATTTGCATTATAATAGTTCATTAACTTTATAAATGTTATCAAGAAAGGTGGAGGGATTAGACCCTGTGAAACCTTAGCAACCCTATGTGTAAACAAAGAAGGTGCTAAATTCTACTTAAAAATTGTAGTAAATTTAATTTTTAAGAGAGATAACGGAAAGACTTTCCTCTTTTCCTGATAACATATACAATATAAAATATCAGGAATGTCAAACATTTACCAAGAAATACAAAAACGAATTCTCATACTCGACGGAGCAATGGGTACTATGCTTCAGGCATATAAATTTACCGAAGAAGATTTTAGAGGAGAACGTTTTAAAGAATATCCAATACCGTTACAAGGAAATAACGATTTACTTTCTATCACACAGCCAGAGGCAATAAAAACAATTCATGCAAAGTATTTTGAGGCTGGTGCCGATATTATAGAAACCAATACCTTTTCAGGAACTACCATTGCAATGGCCGATTATCAAATGGAAAATTTGGTGTATGAATTAAATTATGAATCTGCTAAAATTGCAAAAGAAGTAGCTATAGAGTTTACAGTCAAAGAACCACACAAACCAAGGTTTGTAGCAGGGTCAATAGGACCAACAAACAGAACAGCAAGTATGTCGCCAGATGTAAATGATCCTGGTTATAGAGCAGTAACTTTTGATGAGCTTCGTGTTGCTTATAAAGAACAAGTTGAAGCTTTATTGGATGGCGGAGCTGATATTTTATTAGTTGAAACTGTTTTTGATACCTTAAATGCAAAAGCCGCATTATTTGCTATTGAAGAAGTAAAAGACGAGCGAAAAATAGAAGTGCCTGTAATGTTAAGTGGCACAATTACCGATGCCAGTGGAAGAACTTTATCTGGGCAAACTGCCGAAGCTTTTCTAATTTCAGTATCTCACATTCCGTTATTATCTGTTGGATTTAACTGTGCTTTAGGCGCCAATTTATTACAACCTCACTTAGAAGCAATTACTTCAAAAACAGATTTTGCTACGTCTGCACATCCTAATGCAGGGTTGCCAAATGCTTTTGGTGAGTATGATGAAACTGCTGAAGAAACTGCCGAACAAATTGAAGAGTATTTAAAGAAAAACTTGGTTAATATTGTTGGTGGTTGCTGCGGTACAACGCCAGAACATATTAAAGCAATAGCAGATTTAGCATTAAAATATTCACCAAGAAAATTTAAAACAACCTAAACTATGAAAAATATAATTCAATTAATTTTAGTGACAATCTTGCTTGTTTCTTGTAATAATCTAGATAAAAAAGATAAAAAAGAAGCTATAAAAATCAATATCCAAGGTACTTGGAAGTTAGTATATGGTGAGGTTAAAGAAAACGATTCCATAAAGGTTAAAGATTTGTCTAAAGCAGATTTTATTAAAATTATAAATAAAACCCATTTCGCCTTTTTTAATCAGCCTAAAAAAAATACAGAAGGATTTTATGGAGGAGGAGGAAGTTATACGCTTGAAAAAAATAATTACAAAGAAACCTTAAATTATATTTCGGTTGATGCTATTAGGGGCCATGTATTTCCATTTACAGTAAAAATTACTGGTGATACCTTAATTCAATATGGATTAGAAGAAGTAAAAGAAGCAGGGATTCATAGAGATATTATTGAAAAATATATCAGAATTAAATAAGTAACATTATTAAAAGATGAGTGTAAAAACGAATAAATACATGAAACTTTCGGGCTTAGAACCTTTAGTTTTAAGTGAACATACCAATTTTATTAATGTTGGAGAGCGCACAAATGTTGCAGGATCTCGTAAGTTCTTAAGGTTGATAAAAGAAGAAAAGTTTGATGAAGCTTTAGCAATAGCAAGGCATCAGGTTGAAGGAGGAGCTCAGATTATCGATGTAAATATGGATGATGGTTTGATTGATGGAAAAGAAGCTATGGTTCGTTTTTTAAACTTAATAGCAGCCGAACCTGATATTTGTAGAGTTCCGTTAATGATTGATAGTTCTAAATGGGAAATCATTGAAGCCGGTTTACAAGTTGTACAAGGAAAATGTGTTGTAAATTCAATATCATTAAAAGAAGGAGAGGAAAAATTTATTTGGGAAGCTACTCAAATTAAAAGGTACGGAGCTGCCGTAATTGTTATGGCTTTTGATGAGGTTGGGCAAGCTGATACTTACGAAAGAAGAATTGAAATTGCCGAACGATCGTATAATGTTTTAGTTGATAAAGTAGGGTTTGCATCCGAAGATATTATTTTCGATTTAAATATTTTTCCTGTTGCAACCGGAATGGAAGAGCACAGAAAAAATGCCATCGATTTTATTGAAGCTACACGTTGGGTACGACAAAATTTACAAAACGCAAGTGTAAGTGGAGGTGTAAGTAATGTTTCGTTTTCTTTTAGAGGAAATAATATTGTTAGAGAGGCTATGCACTCTGTTTTCTTGTATTATGCAATTCAGGCAGGAATGAATATGGGAATTGTAAACCCAGCAATGCTGGAAATTTATGACGATATTCCTAAAGATTTATTAGAATATATTGAAGACGTTATTTTAGATAGAAGAGATGACGCAACCGAGCGACTGTTAGATTTTGCTGAAACTGTAAAAGGGGTTAAAAAGCAAGATGAAGCAAAAATATTAGAATGGAGAAGTTTGCCTTTACAAGAAAAAATTACCCATTCTTTAGTAAAAGGAATTGATGAGTTTATTATTGAAGATGTAGAACAAGCAAGGCAAGAATCAGACAAACCAATTCAAGTAATAGAAGGTCATTTAATGATTGGAATGAATGTGGTAGGTGATTTATTTGGTGCAGGAAAAATGTTTTTACCTCAAGTAGTTAAGTCGGCACGAGTAATGAAAAAAGCAGTTGCTTATTTAAATCCGTTTATTGAAGCAGAAAAAGGAGAAAAACAAAAAGCCTTGGGTAAAGTTTTAATGGCAACTGTAAAAGGAGATGTACATGATATTGGTAAAAATATTGTAAGTGTTGTTTTAGGCTGTAACAATTATGAAATTGTTGATTTAGGCGTTATGGTTCCGCCAGAAAAAATTATTGAAGCTGCTAAAAAAGAAAATGTTGACATTATTGGTTTATCAGGTTTAATAACACCTTCGTTAGATGAAATGGTGTACTTGGCTAAAGAAATGGAACGCCAAGAGTTTTCGGTACCTTTATTAATAGGTGGGGCAACAACATCAAAAGCACATACGGCTGTAAAAATAGATCCTCAATATAAAAACGCGGTGGTGCATGTAAACGATGCATCAAGAGCGGTAACTGTGGTAAGTGATTTATTAAACGAAGAAACCAGTAATGCCTATGTTGCAAAGTTAAAAAAAGACTACGATGAGTTTCGCGAAAAATTCTTAAAAAGAGGTAAGACTAAAGCCTATATTTCAATTGAAGAAGCTCGAGAACGTAAGTTTAAAATAGATTGGAAAACAAGCTCTATTTTTAAACCTAAAGAGCTAGGAATTCAAACTTTAGAACAAGTTAGTTTAAAAGAATTATTACCATATATAGATTGGAGTCCGTTTTTTAGAAGTTGGGATTTACACGGTAAATACCCAGATATTTTAACTGATGAGGTAGTTGGCGAGCAGGCAACGCAATTGTATGAAGATGCGAAAGTGATTTTGGATAAAATAATTACGAAACAATTATTAAAACCAAAAGCAGTATTTGGGTTATTTGAAGCAAATACAATTAATGATGACGATATTTCTATTCAGAAAAAAGGGGAAGAAATTGCAGTTTTTAGAACCTTACGTCAACAACTTAAAAAGAGAGAAGGAAAACCAAGTATTGCTTTGTCAGATTTTATAGCACCAAAAGAATCTAAAAAACAAGATTATATGGGGGCATTTTGTACTGCTATTTTTGGAGCAGATGAACTAGCGAAAACATATAAAGAAAAGGAAGATGATTATAATGCCATTATGGTACAGGCAATTGCCGATCGTTTTGCCGAAGCTTTTGCAGAATATTTACACCATAGAGTTAGAACAAAACATTGGGGATATGCAGCTGATGAAACATTATCAAATGATGAATTAATAAAGGAAACTTATAAAGGTATTCGTCCTGCACCAGGTTATCCAGCATGTCCTGATCATTTAGAAAAAGAAACGATTTGGGATTTATTAAAAGTTGAAGAAAAAATAGGAGTAACATTAACAGAAAGTTTAGCAATGTGGCCTGCAGCAGCAGTTTCAGGGTATTATTTTGGTAATGAAGAAGCAAAATATTTTGGGTTAGGAAAAATTACAGATGATCAGGTACGTGATTTTGCCAACAGAAAAGACATCACATTAGAAAAGGCCAGAAAATGGTTACATCCAGCGATAGCTGATAATTAAAAACGAAATGAGTCAGGAATTTATAGAATTAAACTTAAGAAATCATATTATTTCTCATGGATATGATGAGGATAATAAAGAAATAACTGAAGAGGTTACTGCAGATGTTTTTTTACCCAAAACAATTGCTATAAGTAGAATTAAATCCTTGAGCGATAAATATATTTTAACTGATTATATAGGAGGTAGATGGATTTATTGGGAGTATAAAGAGCCTTACGAATTGGTAAAAAAAATATTAATAAAATAAGAAACAACTAACAACTAAAAACATAAAAAAAAGCGTATTTAATTAACAATAAATTATCTTTAAGGTAAAATTTAAACCAAGAAACGATAGTAATTTTGAACTATAAAAATTAATAAAAAGAACAAAAATGAAAAAGTATAGTTTAGAAATTAAGTTTATGATTCAATTATTGGTAATGTTTACAATATCATTATTTATAGCATCATTTATATAGTTAAATACGCCTTTATAATAACTTATGAAGGTAACAGATCACATTAAAAAAGCAAACGGGAAAACATTATTTTCGTTTGAAATTATTCCGCCAAAAAAAGGAAACAACATTCAGGATTTATATAATAATATAGATCCGTTGATGGAGTTTAACCCGCCCTTTATAGATGTAACCACTTCAAGAGAAGAGCATTTATATATTGATAAAGGAAATGGATTGTTAGATAGAAAAATAACCAGAATGCGTCCTGGTACAGTAGGTATTTGTGCAGCAATAAAGCACAAATATGATGTAGATACGGTTCCGCATGTTTTATGTGGAGGATTTACCAAAGAAGAAACAGAGTATTTATTGGTAGATTGTCATTATTTAGGTATTGAAAATGTGATGGCATTACGAGGTGATGCAATGAGTCATCAAAAGTATTTTGAACCAACAAAAGGAGGACATCAATTTGCAACAGAATTGGTAGGTCAAATTAAGAGTTTAAATAGTGGTAAATATTTACACGATGTGATAGAAGCAAATCATAAAGCTGATTTTTGTATAGGTGTAGCAGGGTATCCAGAAAAACATTTAGAATCTCCATCACTACAAACCGATTTAAAACGATTAAAAGAAAAAGTTGATGCAGGGGCAGATTATGTAGTGACGCAAATGTTTTTTAATAATCAAAAGTATTTCGAATTTGTAAACGCAGCAAGAGCAATAGGAATTACCATACCAATTATTCCTGGAATTAAACCAATAGCAGTAAAACGTCATTTACAATTGTTGCCACAGGTTTTTAAAATAGATTTACCAGAAACATTGATAAAATCGATTGATGATTGTAAAACAAATAAACAAGTAAGGCAAGTAGGTGTAGAGTGGTGTATTGAGCAATCTAAAGAACTATTACAAGCCGGAGTACCTTTGTTACATTATTACTCTATGGGAAAAAGTGACAATGTAAAAGCAATAGCCAAAGCATTATTTTAAATTATCTAATATTTTGATTGAGTTTATTTTTGATGATCAAAGCAACTGGTTTGTTTTCAATTTTTGACTCTAACCAAGAAAGAATATCTAAATATAAAAAAGCTCTTTTTTCATATGGATGATTTTCATAAACTTTTAAACGGTCATATATTTTTTTAAATTCCTTTTTAATTTGATGAGGAAACACGTCGCCTAGCGCTTTTATTGATGAAATAAATTCTTTTTGAACTTCTTGAAGATTTTCCATTTTTAATAAAAAGCGGTAGGTGTCTTTAAATTGTCTTTCTAAATCGTAATCTAAACCACATTCGTAATGTGCAATTAAATTTAAAATACGAGCAAAGCATTGTAAATCTTCAGCAACATGAATTTTTTTAGATTTAATAATTTTATTTAAATATAAAATACATTCTTTATTTTTACCCATACCAAAGTATAAACAAGCTATTTTATAATATAAAACAACAATATGATGGTTATCTAACCTATTTTTATAAAGCGCAATCTTGTCGTTTATTATTTCAACTAAATATTCTCCTTCATAAAAATTACCTTCTAAAAAATGAGCATGTAGTTTGCTTGAATAATAGTATTGAAAAATAAGAATTTCAGTATTACTATTTTGTGGTATTATATTATTTTTAACTTCTTCCTCAAATAATAAAAGCTCTTTTTTAAATTTTGTGTAATGTTTTATAAAAAAAAGACTTTCTAGTAAATAATTTTTCCCTTTTAAATAAAAAACAGGATGTATAGCAATATTTTTAGCATTAATTTTAAATAAATTAACCCATTTATTAGCATATTTATAACTTTGTAAAAAATCTTGTGTTAAAAAACTATGCCATAAATTAGCTTTATATAACCATAGCTTCTCTCTAAAATTTAAATTTTCATATTGATAGTGTGGTAGTTTAGAATTAAAATAATGATTCACTTTTTTAAGTTCAATATCATTTCTTACGTAGCCATTTTTTAATAAATAACTGTATAATTGTATCGATAAGTTTGACAATTTACTGGTCATTACATTTTGTTGACTTAGCTTTTTTGCCTGAATTGTTAATTCGTCAGCCCTAGTACTAATACTTCGAGTTATATATTGACTTTCTATAACTTTTTCAAGTTCTACAATTTCATAAGCAATATTTTTTTCTTCATTATCAATTGCTGTATTTTTTGCCTTATCAAGTAGTTTTAAACTTTGTTTATACAATCCTTTTTGATACAAAATTGTCGCAAAATCTAATAATTCTCTTATTTGAATCCGAATATTTTTGTGAGCAGGATTCATTCGTAAACTAATTAAAATTTGTTTATACAAATGTGCTTTTAAATTCGAAAGTTGTTGTTTACTTACAATACCACTTTTTATAATTGTTTTTTCATCATACTTTTTTTGTTTTTCCAGAAACTTAAAAAGGGAAAAAAACTTAGCATCATTATTACCATCTAAACGACCAACATAAAGATTAAACTGCCGCTTTTCAGATTTAGATAAAGACTTTATTAAAACAAATAGCGAGTCGTTTTGTTGATTGGATTGTGTAATGACTTTGCTCATAATTATTTGTTTATCAGTGTTTTGTGTTGTTTTTTTTTAATTTAAATATCGTAAGTAATAAGTTAAAAAACAACTTGTTACGGAAACCAATATATACATTTGATTATATATAATGACAATTATTTTAGATTAATGAATAACGATAAAGTTCAAATATTCGACACCACTTTACGAGACGGAGAACAAGTTCCTGGATGTAAATTAGATACAACACAAAAACTAATTATTGCTGAAAGGCTTGATTTTTTAGGAGTTGATGTGATTGAAGCAGGTTTTCCTGTTTCTAGTCCAGGTGATTTTACATCAGTAAGTGAAATTGCAAAAATTGTAAAAAATGCTACGGTTTGTGGATTAACTAGGGCAGTTAAAAAAGACATTGAGGTTGCTGCTGCAGCTTTAAAACAAGCAGTTAAACCGAGGATTCATACAGGAATTGGAACAAGTGACTCACATATAAAGTATAAATTTAACGCATCACAAGATGAAGTAATAAGAAGAGGTAAAGAAGCAGTTTCTTATGCTAAAAATTTTGTAGATGATGTAGAGTTTTATGCAGAAGATGCAGGGAGAACTGACAATGCTTTTTTAGCCAAGGTATGTGAAGAAATGATAAAATCAGGAGCTACAGTTTTAAATATCCCAGATACCACAGGGTATTGTTTACCTGAAGAGTACGGAGCAAAAATTAAGTATTTAAAAGCACATGTAAAAGGTATAGAAAATGTTATAATTTCTTGCCATTGCCATAATGATTTAGGTTTAGCAACAGCAAATTCAATTGCCGGTGCTATTAACGGCGCAAGGCAAATAGAGTGTACTGTAAACGGAATTGGAGAGCGTGCAGGAAACACTGCTTTAGAAGAAGTAGTAATGATTTTAAAACAACATCCATATTTAAACCTACAAACCGATATCAATACACAATTATTATATGATACAAGTATTATGGTTCGCGAAAGTATGGGAATGCCTGTACAACCCAATAAAGCAATCGTTGGTGCCAATGCATTTGCGCACAGCTCAGGAATTCATCAAGACGGCGTAATTAAAAATAGAGAAACGTATGAAATTATGAACCCTGCCGATGTTGGAGTAACAGAAAGTGCTATTGTTTTAACCGCTCGAAGCGGAAGAGCAGCATTAGCATACAGAGCAAAAAAAATAGGGTATGAATTAACCAAGTTACAATTAGATACTGCCTATAAAACATTTTTAAATTTTGCCGATAAACAAAAAGAGATAATAGATGATGATTTGCATTTAATAATGAAAAAAGTAAGTAAAGTATCTAAAATAGCAATAGCATAATGGGAAAAACATTATTTGATAAAGTATGGGATGCCCATGTGGTAGATACTGTAAAAGATGGTCCACAGGTTTTATACATAGACAAACACTTAATTCACGAAGTTACCAGCCCACAAGCTTTTAATGAGTTAAAAGAACGTAATATTCCAATAGCGCGTCCGCATAAAATCGTAGCAACTGCCGATCATAATACGCCAACAGTAAATCAACATTTGCCTGTTAAAGATGTGCTGTCTAGAAATCAGTTAGCCCAATTAACCGAGAATTGTAAAGAAAATAATATTACGTTATATGAATTAGGACATAAAAATAACGGAATAGTACATGTAATTGCACCAGAACTAGGAATTACGCAACCAGGAATGACAATGGTTTGTGGCGATAGCCATACATCAACCCACGGTGCTTTTGGTACCATTGCTTTTGGTATAGGTACAAGTCAGGTAGCACAGGTATTTGCGAGCCAATGTTTGTTACTTCAAAAGCCAAAAAGCTTACGCGTTTCTATTAATGGAAAACTAAAAAAAGGAGTGTCTCCTAAAGATGTTATTCTTTATATCATAGCACAATTAGGAACCAATTCGGGCACAGGATATTTTTGTGAATACGCAGGAAATGTGTTTGAAGAAATGTCTATGGAAGGCCGTATGACAGTTTGTAATATGAGTATTGAAATGGGAGCAAGAGGCGGAATGATAGCCCCAGATGAAACTACTTTTGAATATGTAAAAGGTAGAGAATTTGCACCACAAGGAGCAGAGTTTGATAAAAAAGTAGCCTATTGGAAAACTTTAGCTTCAGATGTAGATGCAAAATTTGACCAAGAATATAATTTCAATGCGGAAGATGTTGAGCCAATGTTAACTTATGGTACCAACCCAGGAATGGGAATTAAAATATCAGAAAATATTCCAACCTTAAGCGATACTTCTTTTGAAAAGGCAATCGAATATATGAACTTTAAAAAAGGAGAAAGTTTAATAGATAAACCAATAAACTATGTTTTTATAGGAAGTTGTACTAATTCTAGAATTGAAGATTTTAGAGTTGCTGCAAATTATGTAAAAGGAAAACAAAAAGCCACTAATGTAAATGCATGGTTAGTTCCGGGCTCTCAAAAAGTAGCAAAGCAAATTCAAAACGAAGGCTTACAAACTATTTTTGAAGAAGCAGGCTTTGAATTACGTCAGCCAGGTTGTTCGGCCTGTTTAGCGATGAATGATGATAAAATTCCTGAAGGAGAATATTGTGTTTCTACATCTAACAGGAATTTTGAAGGGCGTCAAGGACAAGGAGCAAGAACCATTTTAGCAAGCCCGTTAATGGCAGCAGCAACAGCAGTTGAAGGAAAAATTATAGATATCACTAAACATTTAAACTAAGATGGAAAAATTTGTAAAATTAATTGATACAGCAGTTCCATTAACAACTGAAAACGTAGATACAGATCAGATTATTCCTGCTCGCTTTTTAAAGGCAACCGATAAAAAAGGATTTGGAGATAATGTGTTTAGAGATTGGCGTTATCATAAAGATGGAAGCGTAAACGAGGAATTTATTTTAAATAATAAAAATTATAAAGGCAGTATATTAATTGCTGGCGATAATTTTGGCTGTGGGTCAAGTAGAGAGCATGCAGCTTGGGCATTGGCTGGTTACGGTTTTAAAGTAGTAATCAGTAGTTTTTTTGCCGATATATTTAAAGGAAATGCATTAAATAATGGCATTTTACCTGTGCAGGTGTCTGAAGATTTTTTAAATAAGTTACTTGAAAGAGTGGCGCAACAATCAGATACGATTATAATTATCGATTTAGAAAACCAAATAATTAAAACACCAGTAGGAACAAGTGAATTTGAAATTAATTCCTATAAAAAGCTATGCTTAATTAATGGTTATGATGATATTGATTTTTTAGTAAGTAAAAAAGATAAAATAGAAGCTTTTGAAGCTTCATTATAAAAGATAAAAAGATGAAATTTAATATAGCAGTAATTCCAGGAGATGGTATTGGGCCAGAGGTAACTACACAAGCTCAAAAAGTGTTAAAAGCAATTGCAAATGTGTACGATCATACATTTATATTTAAAGAAGCACTAATGGGAGCTTGTGCTATTGATGCAACAGGAAACCCGTTACCAGACGAAACCATTACTTTATGTAAAAAAAGTGATGCTATTTTATTTGGTGCTATCGGGCATCCTAAATATGATAACGACCCAACAGCAAAAGTACGTCCTGAGCAAGGGTTGTTAAAATTACGAAAAGAATTAGGGTTGTTTTGTAACGAACGACCAGTAAAAGCATACCAACAATTAATTGAAAACTCTCCGTTGAAAAGAGAAATTATTGAAGGAACCGATATCACCATTTATAGAGAGTTAACAGGAGGAATTTATTTTGGGATTAAAGAAATAAGTGATGATAAACAAATTGCTTTTGATGGATGCTCTTATTCGGTAACAGAAATAGAGCGTATTGCACATTTAGCATTCAAAGCGGCTCAAAAAAGACGCAAAAAACTAACCTTGGTTGATAAAGCAAACGTTTTAGAAACCTCTCGATTATGGCGAAAAACAGTTACTGATTTAGCGAGTAATTATCCAGAAGTAGTGTTAGATTTTATTTTTGTAGATAATGCTGCGATGCAATTAATATTAAACCCTAAACAGTTTGATGTAATATTAACAGAAAATTTATTTGGCGATATTTTATCTGATGAAGCAAGTGTAATTGGTGGGTCTATTGGCTTATTAGCTTCATCTTCTTTAGGAGAAGAGAATGCTCTATTTGAACCAATTCATGGTTCATTTCCGCAAGCAACCGGAAAAAATATTGCAAACCCTTTAGCGTCTATATTATCAGCAGCAATGCTATTAAAACATTTAAACTTACATAACGAAGCTGAGGTTATTGAGCGAGCAGTAGAAAAATCATTAGAATTAGGTATTACAACTGAAGATATTAATTCTGAACAAAATTTTGGAACCAATAAAGTGGGTGATTTTATTGCTGATTTTATTTACAATCAAGAAGATAGTAATATTAATTTTCAAAATATTCATACCGGGCAGAGCACCATTATTTAAGTCTAAAAAAACATTACAAAAAAAACACTATTCCTTTTTCGAAAAAGGAATAGTGTTTTTTTTGTAAAATGTTGAAAATAAGTTGGTAATTGGTTTTAGGTTAATTGCTGTTACCATAAATTTAATTTTTAAAACTAATTGTTATATTTTTAATGTTTTTGTAAAAAAATGAGTTATTCGTGCGTTTAATTCTGCTTTTCATCTATTTTGTTAAATTATATTTATTAAAATTACTACTTTAGTGAGTATAATTTAATTTAGAATGGAAAAACAAGGATTGTATTTACCCGAATTTGAACACGAAAATTGTGGTGCAGGTTTTATCTGTAATTTGAATGGAGAAAGAACGAATAAAATTATACACGACGCATTAGAAATTTTAGTAAAGTTGGCGCATAGAGGTGGCGTTAGTTCTGATGGAAAAACTGGTGATGGAGCAGGTTTACTAATCGATATACCTCATAATTACTTTAAACGTGTTTGCGATTTTACAATTCCCAACCAAAGAGAGTACGCAGTTGGAATGGTTTTTCTTCCTAAAAATATAAATCAATATAATTTTTGTAAAACTACTTTTGAAAAAGAGGTAGTATCTCAAGGACTTACAGTTTTAGGTTGGAGAAAAGTACCTGTAGATGCTTCTCAATTAGGGGAAATAGCCTTTAAGTTAGAGCCTAATATAGAGCAGCTTTTTATCAATAAACCTGAAAAAATAAGTGAAACTACTTTTAAAGCAAAATTATATGCAGCTCGTAAAATAGCAGAACATACTATTAGAAAATCTAAAACTTCAGAAAGCGCATACTTCTATGTTTCAAGTTTATCTATAACAACCATAATTTATAAGGGGATTATTAAACCAGAAGATATTGGCGCTTATTATAAAGATTTACAAGAGCAAGATTTAGTTACGCGTTTAGCCTTAGTACACCAACGTTTTTCTACCAATACAATGCCAACTTGGGAGTTAGCACAACCGTTTAGATATTTATGTCAAAACGGAGAAATAAATACATTACGAGGTAACATAAGTAGAATGCGAGTTAGAGAAGAAATTATGAAAAGTGATGTTTTTGGCTCGCAAATAGATAAACTTTTTCCAATAATTTTACCAGGTAAATCTGATTCAGCTTCTATGGATATGGTGGTAGAATTATTAACACATACAGATCGTTCTTTACCAGAAATTATGATGATGATGATTCCTGAAGCTTGGGAAAAACACAAAACCATGTCTAAAGAAAGGAAAGCTTTTTACGAATACAATAGTTGTATTATGGAACCTTGGGATGGCCCCGCATCAGTACCTTTTACAGATGGAGATTATATTGGCGCTTTGTTAGATAGAAACGGATTAAGACCTTCAAGGTATACAGTAACAAAGAGTGGAAACTTAATTATGTCTTCAGAAATTGGTGTGGTTGATGTAGCGCCAGAAGATGTAAAAGAGCATGGAAGATTAGAGCCAGGAAAAATGTTTTTGGTGGATATGAATGAAGGTAGAATTATTGAAGACGAAGAAATAAAAAGTAAAATTGTTTCAGAAAGACCTTATCAAGAATGGTTAAATAAAACACGTTTACATTTAAAAGATGTACCGTATACTGGTAAAACTTGCCCAATTGAATCTGTTGATATAAAAACCCGTCAACGTTTATTTAATTACACTTTTGAAGATATTCAAGAAGTAATTACCCCAATGGCAATTGTAGGTAAAGAAGCGTTAGGGTCGATGGGAATTGATACGCCGTTAGCAGTTTTATCAGACCAACCTCAATTAATTTCAAGTTATTTTAAGCAATTATTTGCACAAGTAACCAATCCGCCTTTAGATGGTATTCGTGAAGAAATTGTAACAGATATTAGTTTAAATTTAGGAAAAGATAGAAATATTTTTAGCATTACCGAAAGACAATGTAGAAAATTAGAAATCCAAAATCCTGTAATATCTAACGATGATTTAGAAAAAATAAGAAATATCTCGGTAGAAAGTTTTAAAGCAGAAACAATTGAAATTTTATATAAAAAATCAGAAGGACTTAACGGGTTAGAAGATGCTTTAGAATCAATTGTTGTTCAGGTAGAAAAAGCTTTAACAAGAAAAACAAACATTATAATACTATCAGATAGAGGCGTAAATAAAGAATTTGCGCCGATACCAGCATTATTAGCTTGTTCGTTTGTAAATCATCAATTAAACAGATTACGTAAGCGTTCTTTTTTCGATATTATTATTGAATCGGCAGAACCTCGTGAACCACATCATTTTGCAACTTTATTTGGTTATGGCGCAAGTGCTATTAATCCGTATATGGTAAATGAAATTATCCGTTCTCAAGTAAAAGAAGGTTTTATAACCGGAATGGATGAACAAAAAGCGGTTGATAATTTTAATACCGCTATCGGAAAAGGAATTTTAAAAGTGATGAATAAGATAGGGATTTCAACCTTACATTCTTATAGAGGTTCTCAAATTTTTGAAATCGTAGGTTTTAATTCTCAATTTGTAGAAAAATACTTTCCGTACACCGCTTCTCGAATAGAAGGTATTGGTTTGTATGAAATAGAAAAAGAAATAGATAAACGTTACAAACAAGCATATCCAAGTAAAGAGATAGATAAAAATTTAAGCCTAAATATTGGAGGTAACTATCGATGGAGAAGAAATGGAGAACGTCATTTATTTAATCCAACTACGGTAGCAAAACTACAGCAAGCAGTTAGATTAAGTGATCAAGACAGTTATAACGTATATGCAAAAGCGATCAACGAGCAGTCAGAAAGCTTGATGACTATCCGTGGTTTGTTTGAGTTTAATAATTTAGATCCTATTCCTTTAGATGAGGTAGAACCTTGGACAGAAATAGTAAAACGTTTTAAAACAGGCGCTATGTCCTACGGATCTATTTCGCGTGAAGCTCATGAAAATTTAGCCATTGCGATGAACAGAATTGGTGGGAAATCTAATTCGGGTGAAGGAGGTGAAGATAGAAAACGTTTTCAAAAAGATGTAAATGGCGATAGTAGAAACTCAGCAATTAAACAAGTTGCATCTGGGCGTTTTGGAGTAACTTCTCATTATTTATCAAGCGCAAAAGAGATTCAAATAAAAATGGCGCAAGGTGCAAAACCTGGAGAAGGAGGTCAGTTGCCTGGTGAAAAAGTATTACCTTGGATTGCATCCGCAAGAAACTCAACCCCTTTTGTAGGATTGATTTCTCCACCGCCCCATCATGATATTTATTCAATTGAAGATTTAGCACAATTAATTTACGATTTAAAAAATGCAAATCGTGAAGCAAGAATAAATGTAAAACTAGTTTCAGAAGTAGGTATTGGTACCATTGCAGCTGGTGTTGCAAAAGCAAAAGCCGATGTTGTTTTAATTTCTGGTTACGATGGTGGTACAGGAGCTTCACCGCTTACCTCATTAAAACACGCAGGTTTACCTTGGGAACTTGGTTTGGCAGAAGCACAACAAACACTGGTTTTAAATAAATTAAGAAGTAGAATTGTTGTAGAGTGTGACGGGCAATTAAAAACAGGTAGAGATGTTGCAATTGCAGCATTATTAGGAGCTGAAGAATTTGGTTTTGCAACCGCTCCATTAGTAGCTTCGGGTTGTATTATGATGCGTAAATGTCATTTAAATACGTGTCCGGTAGGTATTGCTACGCAAGATAAAGAATTACGTAAAAACTTTAAAGGAACGCCAGAGCATGTAATTAATTTCTTTTATTATATAGCAGAAGAGTTGCGACAAATCATGGCACAACTAGGTTTTAGAACTTTGGCTGAAATGGTTGGGCAAACAGATAAAATAAATGCCAACAAAGCAATTAAGCATTATAAAGCCAAAGGATTGGATTTATCGAGTATTTTACATAGACCAGAGGCTTATAAAAGCATGTCGCTTAAAAATACTGAAAATCAGGAGCATAATTTAGAAAACGTGTTAGATTTTACGATACTTAAAGATTCTCACAGAGCTTTATATCGAAAAGAAAAAATGAATCTTACCTATTCAATAAAAAATACAAACCGTACAGTTGGAGCGATAGTGAGTCATGAAGTTTCAAAAATTTACGGACATTTAGGTTTACCAGAAGATACATTGAACCTTAATTTTACGGGTTCTGCAGGACAAAGTTTTGGAGCTTTTGGAGCACACGGATTAACTTTTACTGTGGATGGTAACACGAATGATTATTTAGGAAAAGGTTTATCTGGAGCTAAATTAATCGTAAAAAAACCTGATAAAGCTGACTTTATAGCTGAAAATAATATCATTGTAGGTAATGTTTGTTTATTTGGTGCTGTTGAAGGACAAGCTTATATAAACGGAATTGCAGGTGAGCGTTTTGCTGTTCGTAATTCTGGAGCAACAGCAGTTGTTGAAGGTGTTGGAGATCATTGTTGTGAATACATGACAGGTGGTAGAGTTGTTGTTTTAGGTAAAACAGGAAGAAATTTTGCCGCAGGTATGAGTGGAGGAATAGCTTATGTTTTTGATGCGCAAAATAAATTTACAAATGGATTATGTAATACAGAAACAATAGATTTTGAAGCGGTTTTAAATGAGGATGCAGAAGAATTAAAAGCGATTATTAAAAAACATGTTTTATATACAGGTAGTAAAAAAGGAGCTGCTTTATTAGCTGATTGGGATGCATGTTTAAAAAACTTTGTAAAAGTAATGCCAATAGAATACAAGCGTGCTTTAGAGCGTATAGAAACAGCAAAACCAATGTTTGAAGAATTAACAATAGCATAATGTCATGGGAAAAGTAACAGGATTTAAAGAGATTGAAAGACAAGATGAAACGTACATAGCTGTAAAAGATCGTGTAAAAAATTATAAAGAGTTTACCGTTGCCCTTTCTAAAAAAGATTTAGAAAAACAAGGGTCACGTTGTATGGATTGTGGTATTCCTTTTTGTCATAGTGGTTGCCCGTTAGGAAATTTAATTCCAGATTTTAACCACATGATACATCAAGGTGAATGGCAAAAAGCGTCATGGTTATTACATTCTACCAATAATTTTCCAGAGTTTACAGGACGTTTATGTCCAGCTCCATGCGAAAAAGCATGCGTATTGGGTATTATTGAAGATCCAATTTCTATTGAAAATATTGAGAAAAATATAGTAGAACGTGCCTTTAAAGAAGGATGGATAAAACCACAACCGCCAAAAAGTAGAACCCAAAAAACAGTTGCAGTTATAGGTTCTGGGCCGGCAGGTTTAGCAACAGCGCAACAATTAAATAGAGCCGGCCATACGGTTACTGTTTTTGAAAGAGATGATGAGGTAGGTGGTTTGTTACGTTACGGAATTCCTAATTTTAAATTAGAAAAAGGAATTATAGATCGTCGTGTAGCAATTTTAAAAGCTGAAGGAATTTTATTTAAAACCAATGTAAATGTTGGTGTTAATTATAATGTAGAAGATTTAAAAGATTTTGATGCATTGGTTTTATGTGGTGGTGCTACCGATAGACGTAGTTTACCAACAACAGGTATCGAGACAAATGGTGTTGTACAAGCCATGGATTTTTTAACCCAACAAACAAAAGTAGTTTTAGGAAAAGATGTTGAAAACCAAGTTTTAGCTACTGATAAAAATGTAATTGTTATTGGTGGTGGAGATACAGGTTCGGATTGTATTGGGACTTCTAATCGTCAGGGGGCAAAATCGGTAATAAATTTTGAGATTATGCCAAAACCCCCAGGACATCGTTCACCAACTACACCATGGCCTTATTGGCCTTTGCAATTAAAAACATCTTCTTCTCATCAAGAAGGTGTAGAGCGTAATTGGTTAATAAATACGAAAGAGTTTGTTAAAGATGAAAAAGGAAATTTAACCGCTTTAAAAACAGTAAATGTAAAGTGGGAAATGGTTCCAGGGAAACGACCTAAACTTATAGAAATTGAAGGGACAGAAAAAACATGGCCTTGTGATTTAGCTTTATTAGCTTTAGGTTTTACAGGGCCTGAAAGCACGTTGGCAGATAAATTAGGTATTGAAAAAGATGTTCGCTCTAATTATAAAGCTGCATATGGAAAATATCAAACGAGTGTTTCAAATATATTTACAGCGGGTGATATGCGTCGCGGACAATCTTTAATTGTTTGGGCTATTTCAGAGGGTAGAGAAGCGGCAAGACAAGTTGATATTTACTTAACGGGAAAATCAGAATTACCTTCTAAAAATATTACAGGTGATTTGGTAAAATTATAATTGAAAAAGAGAAGTTTCCCCTAAGAAAAAGTGTTGTTTTAAGTAACAGCACTTTTTTATCAAGTTATCTTTTGAATATTGTATGTTGTAATGTATGGTTTGTTTATTATATAATTAATGTCATTATATTTCAGTGATTTATTAAGCCAAACGTTTTTTAAAATTTGAGGGATTTGTAAAGGCATTACATTATATAAATTGTTTTGAGTATTTAATTTTTTTGTTGCCTTTGTGTTAATTACGGTACAGGTGGTAAATCCATCGTATGTAGTATTATACACTCCTGCTAAATAAAAAGGTTTTTGATCTTTTTTTTCAACCAAATAATTTTCAATTTCACCATTTATAAGTTTATGAGTATAAAACCCTGTAACAATAAGTAGACACCTTCTTGTTTGTAAAGATCCTTTAAATAAGATATTCTCTTTTATTTCTTTTTTATTAGTGTGTAGAGAATGTTTTATATGTTGAAATTTTTTCCAATCTTCGTTATAGTTTTGAGGTAATATACCCCAAATACCATGTGTTATTTTATTTGGAGAATCCATAGTAATTAAACAAATAGTTTGTTCTTTTAAACCGTTTATCTTACGTTTTGACTTGTAAAGGTGTGGGTACTTAAATTTTAATTTTGTAAAGTCTTTAATTTGCTCTTTTGTTGCTATGTTTGATAATTTATAATTCATTATTGTATTTTAAATATAACCAAAAGTATTGTAATTTACTCCTCTCAGTAACTAAGATAGGTTTACTATCTACTTAGTTTTATGTTAAACTTACTAAACAAAATTAGATATAATCACAAAGTTTTTTTAATTCAAAAGAAATACTTTTTAACCCATTTCAATTAATTTTAAATGAGTTAAAAATTAATTGAAATGAGTAAACCGATGTTTAACCCTCTGAGTAATTTTGTAGTGCACAATAGTTGTGTGTATTATTAACTTAAAAAAACGAAAAAATATGTTACGTTGGACGATCACATTTATTATTATAGCTTTAATAGCAGGTTTTTTAGGATTTAGTGGAATTGCAGGAGCAGCAACAGGTTTTGCTAAAATTGCTTTTTTCTTATTTATTATTCTTTTTATTATTTCTCTTTTAACAGGAAAAAAAAGATTGTAAGTGACAATTTTGTTACTCAAATAAGTAATAGATTTAAGATAGAAAGTTTAAAATTATTAGTTTTTATTAATTTTAAAGTGAGTTAATAATTGTTATGGTTTTAAAAAGTATAAGAAATATAATAAGCGAGTGTAAATAAAAAAGCACTCATAATTTTAAAAATATATTTAAAATGAAAAATTTATTCATAGGTTTATTGTTAGTAGGAGTTATTACTACAGTAAACTCACAAACAGAAGTTGTTAAGACAACAAAAGTAGAAAAATCTCAAAAAGTAGATAAAAACGGTGTTAAATACAATACTAAGGTAAAGGTTGTTACTGAAAAATCTCAAAAAGTAAAATTTAATCCAAATCAGAAAAATAAACTAAACCAAAAAATAGTAGATAGCCCTATTACGGTAACCAAAAATATAATGGTTGACAATGATAAAGATCCCTTTTACGATACTAAAACAAAAGTTACGTACTTTAAGTATAAACAAGTAAAATATGATTTTTTAATCAATCAAAATGATTTATTAATTACATATAAATTAAAAGATAAAGATATAACATCAGCAAAAGCATTAAAATCAATAAATAATAATTTTTATGTTGTGGCTGGAAATGATTTTAATGGGGTAGGGTATTTTAATAGTCAAGGTGATTTTATAGTAGAGTATAAAGATAAAAAATCTGATAAGCTAGAATATGCAACTTTTGAAACTTTTAAAATGTAAAAATAAAAAAGAGGGTCTCCCGTATAACTTTTTAATACGATTTTATTTATAAGGATGAGTTTAACTCATCCTTTTTTTTATTTAATATTTACGTTAAATGAAATGAGTTAGTATATATATTAAATGAGCAAATAAAGAATGGGGTTACTTTTTACTTTTGTAGTGTAAATGAATTATTAATTTAAAAAATAAAACAATATGAGTTATTTAAATATGCAGAATGAGAGTGTTTTACCAGTAGCAAAAGAATTAAATCAATTATTAGCTGATTACCATGTTTACTACCAAAAATTAAGAAATTTTCATTGGAATATAGTTGGTAAAAACTTCTTTGAACTTCATAATAAATTTGAAGAAATGTATGTTGATGCAAGAGGAAAAATAGATGAGGTTGCAGAGCGTATCTTAACATTACAATACCATCCTATAAGTAGGTATAGTAGATATTTAAAAATATCATCAATATCAGAAGAAAGCCCTTTTCAAACAGATACAGATATGGTATATATATTGTTAGATGATCATAAAATCTTATTAGAACAAATGTCAAAAGTAATTAAAAGAGCAGAAGAAGCAGAAGATGAGGGGACAATTGATTTAATGGGTAATTATATTGCTTCTTTAGAAAAAACGAGTTGGATGTTGAATGCATGGACAAAGAGCACAGTTGAACAATTAAAAGAGGATATTGTTTTGTCTTAAAATGATGAGTAATTAATAAAAAAATTAATGTAAAATATGATAAAATTAAAAAATACTATTCAATTATACTGGAATGAGTTTATTGAACAAATTCCAAATATATTTATAGGAATACTTATAATCACAATAGGTTTTTTAATAGCAAATTATATCGCTAAAATTTTTAGGACTACCGTATCTGTTAAAACAAAAGACCCTTTAATGACAAACTTTTTAACTAAAACAGTTAAAGTCGGTTTAATAATTGTAACCATAATGTTAGCTTTAAAGGTAGCAGGTTTAGGTGGTGTTGCAACCGGTTTGTTAACAGCTGCAAGTGCAAGTGCTGTAATAATTGGTTTTGCATTTAAAGATATTGGTGAGAATTTTATATCGGGAGTAATTTTATCATTTAATAGACCTTTTGATGTGAATGATACCGTTAAGATTGGTGACATTTTTGGAAAAGTTAAAATGATGGAGTTTAGGTTTACAAAACTAAAAACGTTTGATGGTAGAGATGTTTATATTCCTAACAGTGATATTATAAAAAAAGCAGTTTATAACTATACGGAAGACGGTTTTTATCGGTTAGATTTTACTGTTGGTATAGATTATGAAGATGATGTAGATTTAGCCAAAAAAGTTATTATAAACACAGTTGTAAATACTATAGGAGTTATAGATACAGAAAAACACCAATGTTTTGTAACTGTAGATAGTTTAGGTGTTAGTACTGTAAATCTAAAAGTTATTTTTTGGACAAAGACAAAAGAATATAAAAGAGCTGCTTTAGAAGTTAAAAGTGATGTTATTAAAAATGTAAAAACGGTAATTACTAAAAATGGTTTAAATATGCCAGCCGATATTACAGAAATAAAATTATATGGCTCTCAAGACAGCATACCAATAACAGTAACTAAATAAAACAAAAAAGAGCAACTAATTAGTTGCTCTTTTTTATTATGACTTATAATAGTTTAAACTGTCCTTAATTAGTTGATTTGAAACCTTGCAGTTAAGTTCAAAATTTTCATAATCACTTAACAAAACAAAATTTATTTCACCACCAATATTTTTCTTATCATGCTTCATTAATTCGATGATTGAAGAAAAATCTTCTTTTTTAATATCAATTTTACCATAAATAGCAATAATAGCTTTTTTAACTTCCTGAAGTTTATCTGAAGGGAAATCTAATATTTTAGAAGAAAGAAAAGTTTCACAAACTATCCCAATAGCAATAGCTTCACCATGTGTTAAATTTTCTTTTTCAGGATTTTCTAAAAAGTAAGATTCCACACCATGGCCAATAGTATGCCCCCAATTTAAAACTTTACGAATATTTTGCTCTTTAGGATCCTTTAAAACAACTTCGTTTTTTATTTCGATAGAACGATGAATTAAATCAATAATATTTAAACTAGCATTACCCTTAATTTCATTAAACAACTTAACGTCATGTGTCATACCATATTTAATAATTTCGGCAGTACCTGATCTAATTTCACGAGCAGAAAGCGTATGTAAATATTCAGGATCTAAAACAATCATTATAGGGTTTGCAAACAACCCAATTTGATTTTTTAAAACACCTAAATCAATTCCGGTTTTACCACCAACAGAAGCGTCAACCATACTTAATAACGTAGTTGGTACGTTAATAAAATCAATCCCACGTTTAAAGGTAGCGGCAACAAAACCACCTAAATCAGTAATAACACCACCACCTAAGGTTATTAGTAAACTTTTTCTATCAGCACCCAGTTCTGTTAAAACATTCCAAACCCCTACGCAAGTTTCAATATTTTTATGAATTTCACCAGCATCAATTTGAATAACCTCGATGGTTTTGTTGGTATCTAGTAAAGACATAAATCGAGGATAACAATGTGTAAGTGTATTATCATCAACCAAAATAAAGATAGATGAGTAATTGTTATGTCGAATTAAATTTGCTAATTCTAAATATGCTTTTTCATTAAAATGAATAGGATATGTTGCTGCTTGAATAGAAGTCATTTCAATCTAAAATTTAAAGCGAAAATAAATAGAAAAAATTAAAATATATCATAAGGGTCATTTATATTTGTAATAGAAATCAAACATATATATAGACTTCGATAATGACACTTTTTAACAACACCGAAACTGCTTTTCAATTAAAATCTGATTCAGAATTAGAGCGCGCTTACTTTTTATTTAAAATGATACAAAATCAACCTATGGTTCGTATAGGTACCGCAGTGACTAATTTTGCATTAAAAGCACATTTGCCGGTTGAAGGATTAATTCGTTCTACTGTTTTTGATCACTTTTGTGGCGGAGTAACAGAAAATGACTGTTTACCAGTTATTGAAAAAATGCACACTAAAGGTAGTGTATATAGTGTTTTAGATTATTCAGTTGAAGGTAAAGAAGAGGAAGAAAGCTTTGATGATGCTTTAAAAATGACCTTAAAAACAATTGATTTTGCTGAAGAAAAAAAATCAATTCCTTATGCAGTTTTTAAACCAACAGGTTTCGGACGTTTTTCACTATATCAAAAATTAACAGAAGGAGAAGTACATACCGATGAAGAAAAAGTAGAATGGGAAAGGGTGGTAGCTCGTTTTCATACAGTATGTAAAGCGGCGGTAAAAAAGAACGTGCCTTTATTAATTGATGCTGAAGAAAGTTGGATGCAAGATGCTGCAGATGATTTAATTGAAGAATTGATGGAGATTTACAATAAAGAAAAAGCTATTGTATTTAACACATTACAAATGTATCGTCATGATCGTATGGATTATTTACGAAGTTTACATCAAAAAGCACATCAAAAAGGATATCATATTGGTATGAAAGTGGTACGTGGAGCTTATATGGAAAAAGAGCGAGAACGTGCAGAAGAAAAAGGATATAAATCGCCAATATGTAAAGATAAACAAGCTACTGACGATAATTATAATGAGGCTATACGTTTTATGATGGAGCATAAAAATATGGCAATATTTGCAGGAACTCATAATGAAGAAAGTTCATTTTTATTAATGAATTTAGCAAAAGAATATAAAATTGCTAGTAATGATAACCGTATGTGGTTTGGACAATTATATGGAATGAGCGATCATATTAGTTTTAATTTAGCAAAAGAAGGATATAATGTTGCTAAATATGTACCTTTTGGACCTGTACGAGATGTAATGCCATACTTAATTCGTAGAGCAGAAGAAAATACTTCGGTAGCAGGACAAACATCAAGAGAGCTTAATTTACTAAAAATAGAAAGAAAGCGCCGTAAATTATAATGAATACGGTTGATGAAATAAAGGAAGCTATTCAAAAAAATAAAAAACGATTAGCAAAAGAACTTCAAGAAAGTAAAGAATTGATTTTTTTAATAAAAAAATCAATTACTACCAGCTTGTCTGATGAAGAAAAAAATAAAGTAAAAACTCAAACCTTAGATATATGCAAAGCTATTCCTGCTTTTGCAGTCTTTATGTTGCCAGGAGGTGCTTTATTATTGCCTTTATTAATAAAATTAATTCCAGATATTTTGCCAAGTGCCTTCAGGGAAGATGACCAAGTGTTAGAAGAATGAAAATAATTCATTATCACTTATAGTATTCATTTATAAAACACTACTTTTGCAGCTTCAAAAACGAGCAAGAATGCAACCAATTAGAAACATCGCTATTATAGCACACGTTGATCACGGTAAAACTACCTTGGTAGATAAGATTATAGATCAAGCAAAAGTTTTAGACGAACGTAAAGAACGTACTGATTTATTGTTAGATAATAATGATTTAGAGCGTGAAAGAGGAATAACAATTCTTTCTAAAAACGTATCTGTAAATTATAAGAATACAAAAATCAATGTAATTGATACACCTGGTCACGCCGATTTTGGTGGAGAAGTAGAGCGTGTATTAAAAATGGCTGATGGTGTTTTATTGTTAGTTGATGCATTTGAAGGGCCGATGCCGCAAACTCGTTTTGTATTAGGAAAAGCCTTAGAATTAGGATTAACTCCAATCGTAGTAGTAAACAAAGTTGATAAAGAAAACTGTACTCCTGATATTGTTCATGAAAAAGTTTTCGATTTAATGTTTGCTTTAGAAGCTACTGAAGAGCAGTTAGATTTTACAACAATCTATGGTTCTGCAAAGAACAACTGGATGAGTACTGACTGGCAAAATGAAACAGATAATATTGTACCTTTATTAGATGCTGTATTAGAATCTATTCCAGAAACTAAATACAACGAAGGAACTCCACAGATGCAAATTACGTCGTTAGATTTTTCTTCTTTTACAGGAAGAATTGCTATCGGACGTGTTTTTAGAGGAGATTTAGAAGCTGGTAAAGATTACATGCTATGTAAAGCAGATGGATCTACTAAAAAAGTAAGAATTAAAGAACTACACGTATTCGAAGGAATGGGTAAGGTTCAAGTAAATAAAGTTCCTTGTGGAGATATTTGTGCTATTACAGGTATCGAAGGATTTGAGATTGGAGATACAATTGCCGATTTAGAAAACCCAGAAGCATTACCAAGAACAGAAATTGACCAACCTACAATGAGTATGTTGTTTACAATTAACAATTCACCTTTCTTTGGTAAAGAAGGTAAATTTGTTACTTCTCGTCATTTACGTGATCGTTTATTTAAAGAATTAGAAAAGAATTTAGCATTAAAAGTTGAAACTACAGATTCTGAAGATAAATTTAATGTTTATGGTCGTGGAGTATTACACTTATCCGTATTGATTGAAACAATGCGTCGTGAAGGATATGAATTACAAGTAGGTCGTCCGCAAGTAATTATTAAAGAAATTGATGGTAAAAAACACGAACCAATGGAAACATTGTCTATCGATGTACCAGAAGATGTTGCCTCTAAAGCAGTAAACTTAGTTTCTTTACGTAAAGGAGATTTAATGGTAATGGAGCCTAAAGGAGATTTACAACACTTAGAGTTTACAATCCCTTCTCGTGGATTAATTGGATTAAGAAATAAAATATTAACAGCTACTTCGGGGCAGGCTATTATAAATCACCGTTTTTCTGAATACGGCCCTTATAAAGGAGATTTTACTGAAGAAACAAAAGGTGCTATTGTATCTGCAGCAGCAGGTAAAGCTACAGCTTATGCTTTAGATCGTTTACAAGATAGAGGTAAGTTTTTTATCGATATTAACCAAGAAATTTACATTGGTCAAGTTATCGGTGAAAACAGTAAAGCTGATGATATGGCTGTGAATTTAGTAAAAGGAAAGCAGTTAACAAATATGCGAAAATCAGGAACTGATGACGCTATGAAAATTGCTCCGAAAATAGATTTTTCATTAGAAGAATGTATGGAGTATATTAAAGCAGATGAGTACTTAGAAGTAACACCAGAAAGTTTACGTATGCGTAAAATTACATTTAAAGCATAAGTTTATAATTATACAATAATTTAAAACCACCTTTTTAGGTGGTTTTTTTGGTTAAAAAATTATTCTGTAATAGTTAAAATTCCCATAATGAAATATGGATGAATCTTGACGTTTATATTTTAAGTTGTTTTATAAAACAATAATATTTTACGTGTAAATTAATGGTTTTTAAAGAGTTCTAGTAGTTTTTATTTCAAAGCTAAAAAGAGCATGTTTTATTTCACTATTTTTAAATACTAACAAAAAGTAAATAAACTTAATTTTGTTTGTTTATGGAAAGAAAAAACTACCATAACATATAGGGGAATATAGTTTTTGGTAGTTTTTAAATTACTTTTATTAATTAAGGGGGTAATCAATAAAAGGTGTTTTAATTAATTGGGGGATTAATTAATGATGTTATTATATGGGTAATCAATAACTTCGGGACAAATATATGTGAATGATGAGTGCTTAATTGATCTGTAGTAATTTTGAGGTGTATTTTTATTTACATAAATTAATAAAATTAAAGTATTTTTCATTTAGCAATTAAACTGATGTGTACTGTACTACATAGTTTTAAAAAATGTAAATAAATTAATTAACTTTTTGTTTTTCATGTTTTTATGTTTGTTTTTTATGTTTTGGTTTTTAAGTCAAAAGGAACTTCATTATTTTAAATAATACCTTTTAATTAATTTTTTTAGTTTTGTTTATGGTTTTTGTTTTAAACGTTTGAAATCATTTTTTTTATTATATGTAGTATATTTGACGTATATTTAAAATATTAATTTAATTGTAAATAGGTTTTAATTTCAATGTAAGTGTATTGTGTAGTACAGGTGAAGTATATGAGTAATGTTTTTTCTAAAAAAGTAATAGCGTTTTTAAGTATTGTTTTTATGTTGTTTTCTATAAATGTAATAGGACAACAACAAAGTATTATTTCAAAAAAAGAATATAAAAATATAATTGTAAAAGGGTTTTATACATTTCAAAATGAAGAAAATGCCCAGTTTTTAGACAGTATATTAACTATCATAAGGCTTAATAGGTTTACTATAAAAGAAGATTCAATTAATAGCAAAATTCTATATTTAAAAGGAGTAAATAATCTAGAATTAAAAAGGTTAAAAAAAGCAGAGGATTTATTTATAAAATCATTTGAGTTAGCAGAAAAAACAAATGATGTGTTTTTAAAAGGATCAATATACAACTCTAGAGGGGTTGTTTTTTCGTTAAGAAATGAAGATTATAATAAAGTTGCAAAATATTATAAAAAGGCAATTGAAAGTTATAAAAAAGTAAGTAATTTATCACAGTTAATAGACACCTATTATAACTTAACGATTAATGCAAGGAAAAGACATAAGTGGGAAGAATCCATAGGTTACGGTAAAAATTTTTTTAAATTAATTGTAAAAGACGGAAAAAGAGTTGACGGGGTAGGTAAAATGTACTACTATATTGCTCATAGTAATTTTAAGCTTAAAAAGAATGAAGAAGCTTTAAAAAATTTAAAAAAAGCAGAAAAATATACGTTAGTAAATAATAGTGAGCTTCTTAGTTTAATTAATTCTTTGTATGCAAAATATTATGAGAGTAAAGGGGAGTATTTAGCAGCAATAAAAAAATACAAGCAGGTAAATGAAAATTTAAAAAAAACTATTGTTTTTAATGAAAAAGAAATAAAAGAATCTTTTGTTCATGAATTAGAGTTAGAAAGCGAATTAAAAGAAAATCAGAGACTTATAATTAATAATCAAAAACTTAAATTGATTGTAAGTACCATTACTCTTATTCTTTTCATAATATTAACGATCTTTCTTATTTCATTGATTAGAAAAAATCGTAATAAAAATAGACGGATAAAAACTTTAAATTTTGAGTTAAAGGAATTGATAGCCGATCTAAAAACTAAAAATGATGATTTAGTAGATAAGAAAACAGAAATTGAATCACTTTTGAATTTAAATGAACAAGCGTTATTTTCTAGAGTTTTAAAAATATCGACGTATAATGACGCGATTAGAAAAATAACTGACGATATTGAAAGTAATAAAGATGCTTCGAGTTATCTAATTTCTGTAAACAAAAAATTATTAAGTTTAATTTCAGAAGAAGAGTTATGGCAAGATTTTAAAGTTCAATTTGAAAAAATAAGACCAGATTTTTTTAATAAGCTAAAGAATATAGCCCCCAATCTATCAGTTAATGATCTAAAACATTGCACCTATATAGTTTCTAATTTAAAAAGTAAAGAGGTTGCTCAGTTGATAAATGTTTCACCACGAAGTGTAGAAACAACAAGATATCGTATAAAGAAAAAAATGGGTTTAGAAAAGGAGGATAGTTTATATGATTTATTGGTTGCATTATAAAAAAAATATAAATTTTACTATATAAATTTTATTATATAAAATTTATGTGCCATATTTGCAACGTTAAAAGACATAACATGACATTTAATCAATTACATCATCATTACCATCATATTTGCACTCAAGCGAACTGAAGATGTATTGAATAAAACCAACATATATTTTAAACCCGTTTGAGTAAATCAAACGGGTTTTTTATTTTTTCAAAAAGAGAAAATATATTTACTTAAAAGGTTTACTCAAATAAAATTAATAAATAAACAAAATGAGTAAATTAAGAATTGCAATTCAAAAATCAGGAAGATTAAATAAAGATTCTCTACAAATTTTAAAAGAATGTGGAATTTCAATTGATAATGGAAAAGACCAATTAAAAGCAGCAGCGAGTAATTTTCCGCTAGAAGTGTTTTATCTACGAAATGGTGATATTCCTCAGTATTTAAAAGATGGAGTTATTGATGCTGCTATTGTAGGTGAAAATTTATTGATAGAAAAAGGAGATGGTATTCAGTTTGTTGAAAAATTAGGTTTTTCTGGTTGTAAAGTATCTTTAGCTATTCCTAAGGAAGAAGAATATACTGGGTTATCGTATTTTCAAGGTAAAAAAATAGCAACCTCATACCCAAATACAGTTCAGAGTTTTTTATCAGCAAATAATATAACTTCACAATTACACATTATTAATGGATCTGTAGAAATTGCTCCAAATATTGGTTTAGCAGACGGGATTTGTGATATTGTATCAAGTGGTTCAACGTTATTTAAAAACAACTTAAAAGAGGTTGAAGTTATCTTAAAATCAGAAGCGGTTTTAGCTGTAGCTCCAAAATTAGCAACAGAACAAAAAGTGATTTTAGACAGATTACAGTTCAGAATTCAATCTGTTTTAAAAGGAAGACAATCAAAGTATGTATTGTTAAACGCTCCGAATGATAAACTTAAAGATATTTTAAACTTATTGCCAGGTATGCGTAGCCCAACTGTATTACCATTAGCAGAAGAAGGGTGGAGTTCTGTACACACAGTAATCAATAAAAACGAATTTTGGGAAATTATTGATGAGTTAAAAAGTAACGGAGCAGAAGGAATTTTAGTTTGCCCAATTGAAAAAATGGTAGTTTAAAAAAAAGCATATGAAAGCAGTAGAATTAAATAAGAATAATTGGCAATCGTTATTACAAAGACCAACAAAATCTGTTGCAGATATTGAAGGAACTGTAAGTGAAATTTTTAATGAAATTAAAAATGAAGGAGATCTTGCTGTAAATAAATATACTTCTCTTTTTGATAAAGTTGATTTAAAATCAACTGAAGTTACTAGTGAAGAATTCCAAAATGCTGAGAAATTAGTTTCAGAATCATTAAAAGAAGCAATTCAACAAGCAAAAAATAATATTGAAGCTTTTCATGCCGCTCAAAAAACTGAAAAAGTAGTTGTAGAAACTACCAATGGAGTTTTATGTTGGCAACAAAAAAGAGCGATTCAAAAAGTAGGTTTATATATTCCTGGAGGATCAGCGCCGTTATTTTCTACTGTGTTAATGTTGGCAACTCCTGCAAAAATTGCAGGTTGTAAAGAGATTGTATTGTGCTCTCCTCCTGATAAAAACGGATCAATAAATCCAGCTATTTTATATGCAGCAACTTTGTGTGGTGTGACTAAAGTTTATAAAGTTGGAGGAATACAAGCTATTGCAGGATTAACTTTTGGTACAGAAACAATTCCGAAAGTTTCAAAAATATTTGGACCTGGAAATCAATATGTAACTGTAGCTAAACAATTGGCAACAAAATACGGCGTTGCTATTGATATGCCAGCAGGCCCTAGTGAATTATTAGTATTGGCAGATGAATCTGCAAATCCAACTTTTGTAGCTTCAGATTTATTAAGTCAAGCAGAACACGGAGCTGATAGTCAAGTAATTTTAGTTTCTGACTCAATAGATTTCATGAGTAAAGTTGATGAAGAAATTAACTTACAATTAGAAAATTTATCAAGAAAAGAGATTACTAAAAAAGCTTTAGTAAATGCGAAAGCAATTTTAATAAAAGAAGCAAACGAAGTTCTTGATTTTGTAAATGATTATGCACCAGAGCACTTAATTATTTCAACAAGAAATGATGATTATTTTCTTGATAAAATAGAAAATGCAGGTTCAGTTTTTATAGGTAATTACACGCCCGAAAGTGCTGGAGATTATGCTTCAGGTACAAATCATACCTTGCCAACAAACGGATTTGCAAAAGCATATTCGGGTGTAAATTTAGATAGTTTTACAAAAAGTATTACGTATCAAAAAATTTCGAAAGAAGGTATTCAAAATATTGGTAAAACTATCGAATTAATGGCAGAAGCTGAAGGTTTACAGGCTCACAAAAATGCAGTTTCAGTTCGTTTAAAAGCAATCAAAAATGTTTAATTTAAATAAATTAGTTCGCGCTAACATTCAAAAGTTACAAGCGTATTCATCGGCAAGAGATGAGTTTAAAGGAACTGCAGAGGTGTATTTAGATGCAAATGAAAATCCGTTCGGAACTTTAAACCGTTATCCTGATCCACAGCAATTAAAAATAAAACAACGATTATCAGCAATTAAAAAAGTTGAAAACAATCAGATTTTTATAGGTAATGGAAGTGATGAAGTTATTGATTTAGCATTCAGAATTTTTTGTGAACCTGGAAAAGATAAAGCCTTAACTTTTTCGCCAACCTACGGAATGTACGATGTTTCGGCAAATATTAATGATATTGAATTAATTAAGCAGCCGTTGTTGAATGATTTTCAAATAAACTTAAATCAATTACAGCCATATTTAGATATGGAGGATGTAAAAATTATTTTTGTTTGTTCTCCAAATAATCCAACTGGAAACTGTTTTGATGACGAAGACATTATTTATATACTTGAAAATTTTAACGGAATTGTAATAATTGATGAAGCTTATATCGATTTTAGCTCAAAAGCATCTTTTATAACAAAGTTAAACGAGTATCCAAACTTAATTATAAGTCAAACTTTTAGTAAAGCTTGGGGATTGGCAGGCGTTAGAGTTGGTGCTGCGTATGCAAATTCTGCAATTATCAATTTGTATAATAAAGTAAAGCCACCTTATAATGTAAGTACTTTAAATCAAGAACAAGTAATTGAATCTCTTGATAACTTATCTGTTTTTGAAGAAAATAAAAATATCATTTTGAATGAAAAAAAGGTATTAATAAAAGCTTTTCAAAATCTTGAATTGGTTCAAAAAATATATCCTTCGGATGCGAATTTTATTTTGATAGAAGTAACTAACGCAACAGATATTTACAATAAATTAGTAGCACACAAAATTATAACTCGTAATCGAAATAGTTTAGTAAATAATTGTTTACGAATTACAGTTGGTAGTACCGAAGAAAACACACAATTAATCAAAGCATTAAAATCATTAGCTTAAAAAGCTATAATATTCTGAGCGTCATTCCGAATTTATTTCGGAATCTCATCAAGTAAAAAAACATAGAAATGAGAACCTGAAATAAATTCAGGTTGACGAACGAGATTAAAAATAAAAACATGAAAAAAGTATTATTTATAGATAGAGATGGAACTTTGGTATTAGAACCGCCAGTAGATTATCAATTGGATAGTTTAGAAAAGCTAGAATTTTACCCAAAAGTATTCCAATACATGGCAAAAATTGCGTCGGAATTAGATTTTGAATTGGTAATGGTTACCAATCAAGATGGTTTAGGAACTGATTCTTTTCCTGAAGATACCTTTTGGCCAGCACAAAATAAAATTATGGATGCCTTTAAAAAAGAAGGTGTAGAATTTACTGAAGTATTTATTGATAGAAGTTTTCCGGAAGAAAATGCGCCAACACGTAAACCAAGAACAGGTTTGTTAACACAATATTTTTCTGAAGAATACGATTTAGAAAATTCATTTGTATTGGGTGATAGAATTACAGATATGGAATTGGCTAAAAACTTAGGCGCAAAAGGAATTTACTTATCAGAAAATCCATATTTAGGCGCAGATGAAATTGAAGCAGCTAAACAAGAAATATTCAATTCGATTGCATTAACATCTACCGATTGGAAAACTATTTACGAGTTTTTAAAATTACAAGATAGAGTTGCCGAAATCACAAGAAATACTAACGAAACACAAATTTATATCAAATTAAATTTAGATGGTTCGGGTAATAATGATATTGACACTGGCTTAAAGTTTTTTGATCACATGTTAGATCAAATTGGTCGTCACGGAGCGATGGATTTAACCATAAAAGTTACTGGTGATTTAGAGGTTGATGAGCACCACACTATTGAAGATACCATGATTGCTTTAGGTGAATTATTTAATAAAACATTAGGTAATAAATTAGGTATTGAGCGTTATGGGTTTTGTTTGCCAATGGATGATTGTTTAGCACAAGTAGCAGTTGATTTTGGTGGAAGAAATTGGTTAGAATGGGAAGCAGATTTTAATAGAGAAAAAATAGGCGATATGCCAACCGAAATGTTTTTTCACTTGTTTAAATCATTTACAGATGGCGCAAAATGTAACTTAAATATTAAAGCTGAAGGAAAAAACGAACACCACAAAATCGAAGGTATTTTTAAAGCCTTTGCAAAAGCGATGAAAATGGCGGTAAAACGCGATGCTAACAAGATGTTTTTACCATCAACAAAAGGCATGTTATAAAGGTTAGTTGTCAACCTGAATTTATTTCAGGTTCTCATAACAGGTTATTAAAACAATGTGATTCTGAAACAAGTTCAGAAAGATGAAAATATAAAAGAAATATAATTACGAATTAAAAATTGCGAACTAACTGTAATTGAAAATTCATAATTCATAATTAACATATGATTGCAATTATAAAATACAATGCTGGTAATATTCGCTCTGTTCAAAACGCAATTACGCGTTTAGGATATGAAAGTATAATTACTGATAATCCAGAGGAAATTAGAAAAGCGACTAAGGTTATTTTCCCTGGAGTTGGAGAAGCAAGCTCGGCAATGGCATATTTAAGAGAGCGTAAATTAGACGAACTTTTAGTTTCTTTAAAACAGCCAGTTTTAGGTATCTGTTTGGGGTTACAATTAATGTGTACGTCATCCGAAGAAGGAAACACCAAGTGTTTGGGTATTTTTGATACGGAAACAAAACAATTTCCGCCTTTAGAAAAAGTGCCTCACATGGGATGGAATAATTTTTCTGAACTAAAACCATCAAAAATAGTAGATACTATTACTACAGATGAAGATGTGTATTATGTTCACGGTTATTATGCCGAAATTTGCCAAAACACAGTAGCTATTTGCAATTATATCAAACCTTTTAGCACAATTATGCAAAAAGACAATTTTTATGCAATGCAATTTCATCCTGAAAAATCAGCAAGTGTTGGAGAAAAATTACTACTAAATTTTTTAAAGTTATAATCAAGTAACTGTTAACTTTTAAACTAAAAAAAATGAGAATTATACCCGCTATAGATATTATTGAAGGAAAATGCGTACGTTTAACAAAGGGAGATTATAGTACCAAAAAAATATATAATGAAAATCCTGTTGAAGTAGCAAAAGAATTTGAAGACAACGGAATTGAATATTTACACTTGGTTGATTTAGATGGTGCAAAATCACAACACATTGTAAATTATAAAGTATTAGAACAAATCGCTTCAAAAACAAATTTAAAAATTGATTTTGGAGGAGGATTAAAGTCTGATGATGATTTGCGTATCGCTTTTGAAAATGGAGCAAACCAAATTACAGGAGGAAGTATTGCTGTTAAAAATCCAGAAATTTTTAAAGGATGGTTAACACAATACGGAAGCAGTAAAATTATTTTAGGAGCCGATTGTATCAATCGTAAAATTGCAACTCACGGTTGGTTAGAAACATCGCAAGTTGATGTTGTTGATTTTATTAAAGAATATGAAGTTTTAGGTGTAAAAACTACTATTTGTACAGATGTTGCTAAAGACGGAATGTTACAAGGAGCATCTGTAGCGCTATATCAAGAAATCTTAGCTAAAAGTGGTGTAAACTTAATAGCAAGTGGTGGCGTAGCTTCAATAGATGATTTAATAAAGTTAAAAGAAATTGGTTGTGAAGGAACTATTTTAGGAAAAGCTATTTACGAAGGTAATATCACTTTAAAAGAATTACAGCAACTATGTTAAAAAAAAGAATTATTCCGTGTTTAGATATTAAAAACGGACGAACTGTAAAAGGTGTTAATTTTGTTGATATTATTGATGCTGGTGATCCAATAGCATTGGCAAAGCAATATGTTAAAGATGGCGCTGATGAATTGGTGTTTTTAGATATTACAGCAACACTTGAAAACAGAAAAACATTAGTTGATTTAGTTGAAAAAGTAGCACAGGAAATTAATATTCCGTTTACTGTAGGTGGTGGAATTAGTACTGTTGATGATGCTTTAGCTTTAATTAAAGCAGGGGCAGATAAAGTAAGTATCAATTCATCGGCAGTTAAAAATCCGCAGTTAATTACTGATTTAAAAAACCGTTTCGGAAGTCAGTTTGTTGTTGTTGCTATTGATACGAAGTTGATAGATAATCAATGGAAAGTTTTTACCAAAGGAGGAACTTTTGAAACTGATTTAGAAACCGTAAGTTGGGCAAAAGAAGTAGAAAAATTAGGCGCAGGAGAAATCTTATTAACCTCAATGAATAGTGACGGTACAAAAGCCGGATTTTCTTTAGATATTACAAATTCAGTAAGTAAAAATATAAATATTCCTGTTATAGCATCAGGCGGAGCAGGTAAAGAAGAACATTTTGCAGACGTTTTTACAAAAACAGAGGCAAGCGCGGGATTGGCAGCAAGTATTTTTCATTTTGGTGAAATTCCTGTTCCGCAATTAAAAAATTATTTAAAAACAAAAAACATACCTGTACGATGAAAATAGATTTTAATAAATCAAACGGATTAGTACCAGTTGTCATTCAAAATAATACCACGTTACAAGTGTTAATGTTAGGTTATATGAATGAAGAGGCTTTTGAAAAAACAAAGGCTGAAAACCGTGTTACTTTTTACAGTAGAAGTAAAAATAGATTATGGACAAAAGGAGAAGAATCAGGGAATTTTTTAGAAGTGAATGATATCAAAATCGATTGTGATAATGATACTATTTTAATAAAAGCTACTCCAAAAGGACCAACATGTCATAAAGGAACTACGTCTTGCTTTGCAGAAGAAACTCCAAAAGGTTTTTTATACGAGTTAGAGCGAATTGTTAGCGAGCGTATAGACACTGATAACGAAACTTCATATACCAATAAATTATATAAAAGAGGGATTAATAAAGTAGCGCAAAAAGTAGGAGAAGAAGCGGTTGAATTAGTTATTGAAGCTAAGGATGATAATGATGATTTATTTAAAAACGAAGCAGCCGATTTATTTTATCACATTGTAATTCTTTTAAAAGCAAAAGGATTTAAACTTGAAGATATAGAGAAAGTTTTAAAAGAACGTAATTAAAACTAAAAAATCGATAGTAAAACAATTTTGTTTGCTATCGATTTTACTTTTTATGGTATTTTTGCAGTATGAATGATTTTCAACAATTAAATGATACTTTACGTAAAAGTGTTTTAGATGCAAATTTTGTAAAACTTACGTTAAGTAAACCGATTAAAAAAAGCGATGGCTTGCCAAATGTTTATGTACGTTTGGTAGAAATAAAAGGTGCAGAAATGTTTCAATTTACTTATCATTATACTACTAATGATAAGGTTAAAAATTACTCCATTTCTGAGGCAATATCAGAATTAGAAATCTTATTGATGGATAATTTTAGAGCGGCTACTTTATTTACTTTAGCAAATGATTTGTTGATTTTTATATCAAAAAAGAAAAAGGTTTCTTACAAATTAAATGCAGCAAGTTTTAAAAATAAATTACCTGTAACACATGACAAACCTAAAGAACGTTTAGCAGAAGCAGGTAGTTATTTACATCACTTAGGAATTACCGATAAAGAAGGGAAGGTTATTCATAAAATGGCGGACAAATACCGTCAAATTAATAAATACCTCGAAATTATTGAAGGTTTATTAAAATCTACAAAATTACCAAAGCATATTAATATAGTTGATATGGGGTCGGGTAAAGGTTATTTAACATTTGCTTTGTACGATTATTTAGTAAACACTAAAAAATACAGTGCTACAGTTACTGGAATTGAATTACGTGAAGAATTGGTAAATTATTGTAATGATATTGCAAGGAAATCTGATTTTAAAAATTTATCATTTGTCGCACAGCGAATTCAAGAATATGACAATACTAAAATAGATATTCTAATAGCATTACATGCTTGTGATACCGCAACAGACGATGCTATTTACAAAGGTTTATCAGCCAAAGCGGAGTTAATTATTTGTGCACCGTGTTGTCATAAACAAATTCGTCAGCAAGTAAAAGGAAAAGAACAGGAGAGTCCGCTTTTAAAATACGGAATTTTTAAAGAGCGTCAGTTTGAAATGGTAACTGATACCATTCGTGCACTTATTTTAGAGAAGAGTAACTATAACACGAAAGTGTTTGAATTTATAAGTAACGAACATACACGTAAAAATGTAATGTTGGTGGCGAGTAAATCAAGTAAAAAGAATGACATTTCTAAAATTGATGATAAAATATCAGGTTTAAAAGAAATGTATGCTATTGATAATCATTATTTAGAAACACTTTTGTAGTGTTATAAAACATATTAATAAATAATAAAAATCACCAATATTGGTGATTTTTTAGTTTAATTTTACAAATAATGAAAAAAGAATTATTAATAGTTTTTAAAGGCTTAGAAATTTCAAATGAAGAAATAGAAAGTATTCAAGAAAGTTTTACGAAGGTGACTTTTAAAAAAGGAGACACTATTTTAAGAAGTAATGAAGATGTAAAATATCAATATTATGTTTTAAGTGGTTGTTTACGAGCATTTTTTATTGATGAAAAAGGAAAAGAACATACGGTACAATTTGCGGTTAACGATTGGTGGATTAGTGATTATATAGGCTACTTTTCTGAAACAAAATCGGTGTTAACGATTGAATGTATAGAAGAAGCTGTTTTACTACGAGTATCAAAGAAAAATATAGAAAATACTTATAATCAAATACCTAAAATAGAGCGTTTTTTTAGAAAGAAAATGGAACGTTCTTTTGTAAGTTTTCAAAAGAGAATTTTAGCTAACTTATCTCAATCAGCAAAAGAACGGTATCTGAGTTTTATAGAAACGTATCCAAATATAGAGCAGCACGTAAAAAATTACCATATTGCTTCTTTCTTAGGAATTACAACAGAAAGTTTAAGTAGAATAAGAAAAGAAATAGCAAAATAATTTTATGAAAACAGCAATTGTATTAGGAGCAACAGGTTTAACAGGAAGTTTGTTGTTAAATAAGTTGATAAAAGACGATAATTATAAAACGATTAAAGTTTTTACGAGAAGATCAACAGGTAATCAATCACCAAAAATTAAAGAATTTATAGTTGATTTACTTCTTTTAGATCAGTTTACAACCGATTTTATTGCTGATGAAGTATTCTGTTGTATTGGTACAACTGCAAAAAAAACCAAGGATAAGGCTGTTTATAAATCGATAGATTATGGTATTCCTGTTACTGCCGCAAAATTAGCAAAAGCGAACGGAGTAGAAGTTTTTACTGTTGTTTCAGCCATGGGGGCAAACTCAAAAAGTAATGTGTTTTATAATAAAACCAAAGGAGAAATGGAAGCCTCAGTTTTAGAACAGAAAATAAAACACACTTACATTTTACGTCCGTCTTTAATAAAAGGAAATCGACAAGAAAGTAGGTTAGGAGAAGATATTGGTAATTTTATAGCCAATTTTATGAACCCGCTTTTAATTGGACGCTTTAAAAAATATAGAAGTATAAAAGCTGAAATAATAGCTACAGCTATGAAAAATATAGTGGAGTTAAAACCAGAAACATCCATAATTCTTTCTCATAAAATTATAGAATTTTCGGAATTATAAATTTCTTATCATACATCAATTTTTACACTTAATACTTGTAGTAATTTTGTTGTAAATTATAAATATCATAAAATGAAAAAAACTATAACAGCATTTTTTGCAATTACTTTATTTGCATCTTGCGGAAATAAAAAAGAAGTTAATAAAGTTGGTAACACTACAGAAAAAGAAGTTAAAATAAAAAAAGTTTTATTTGTGTTAACTTCTCATGAAGATTTAGGTGATACAGGGCATAAAACAGGTTTCTGGATTGAAGAATTTGCAGCACCATATTACTCTTTAAAAGATAAAGGTGTAGAAATTACATTAGCATCTCCAAAAGGAGGGCAGCCACCAATTGATCCGAATAGTGCAGCAGAAAACGCAGCAACTGAGGCTACAAAACGTTTTGATAATGATAAAGAAACACAAGCTGTTTTAGCAAAAACATTAAAATTAGCTGAGGTAAATGAAGCGGATTACGATGCTGTTTTTTATCCAGGCGGTCATGGTCCTTTATGGGATTTATCAGAAGATGAAAATTCTATAGCTTTAATTGAGTCTTTTTATAAGAATAATAAGCCAGTGGCAGCAGTTTGTCATGCCCCAGCGATATTTAAAAATACCAAAGGAACTGATGGAAAACCATTAGTAAATGGTAAAAAAGTAACAGGGTTTACAAATTCAGAAGAAGCTGCAGTAAAGTTAACTGAAGTGGTTCCTTTTTTAGTAGAAGATATGTTAAAAGCTAACGGAGGATTTTTTACAAGAGGCTCAGATTGGGAACCTCACGTAGTTGAGGATGGTAATTTAATTACTGGACAAAACCCTGCATCATCTGAGTTAGTAGCACAAAAATTATTTGTTAAATTATAGGAAAGTATTTTTAATATAAGAATCGTCTATTAGTTATCTTTTAGACGATTTTTTTTTGAGTAAAACTAAAAACAATATTGTATTTTTAACAATAAAATAAATAAACATGAAAAATTCAAAATTGTTAATCATCTCTGCATTTTTTTCAATATATATTATCTGGGGATCAACGTATTTGTTTAACAAGATTGCAGTAACTGAATTATCGCCTTTGTTTTTAGCATCGATTCGATTTTTAATTGCAGGCGGATTGATTATGATAATTGCTAAATTGTTAAAATTACCTATTGGAATTACTAAAAATCAGTTGATAAATTCGGCAATTGCAGGTTTTTTATTTTTAGTATACGGAAATGGAGTTTTTGTTTGGGCTTTGAAATATGTTGATACTGGTTTTGCTGCATTATTAGCATCAACACAGCCATTATTTGTACTCTTTTTATTGCGGTTGATTGACGGAAAAAGATTACAAAAAAAGTCAATTATTGGGGTTTTATTGGGGTTACTAGGAATGTATTTATTAGTGAGTCAGAAAGAAATTACAACCTCAGAGGGGGGCGTTTTAGGTATTTTTATGATTTTAACTTGTGTGTTAAGTTGGAGTTACGGAAGTGTTTTTGTATCGAAAGCAGATTTACCCAAAAATTATTTGATAGCAACTGGATATCAAATGTTAATTGCTGGATTTATTTTAGCAATTTCAAGCTTGATTTTTAAAGAAACTTGGATTTCTCCTTTAAATTGGGAACTTAAAACACAGGGGGCTATGTTGTTTTTAATTGTTTTTGGTGGTATTGTAGCTTTTACAGCTTTTAATTATTTATTAAAATCAGTTTCGCCCGAAAAAGTAGCAACATCAGCTTATGTAAATCCTATTATAGCCTTGTTTTTAGGTTGGAGTTTGTTGGATGAACAGCTAACCAAACAATCAATAATAGCTTCTGTAATTTTATTAATTGGTGTATATTTTATTACTTCTAGAAAAAGGTCGGTAAAAACAGTTGCCAGAAAAGGTTCGTAAATTAAATACCTGTTCCAGATAAATGGATTACAATAGAACCAAATTCATGAAAAATTGTTAATACTGCTTTTTTTTCGCCTAAACTTTTTGGTGAAAAAACAATATTGAAATTTACTTTTTTTCCTGTTAAGTAAGTACCTACTGGTAATTTTTGAATAGTAAATTCGTTTGAATTATTACCTTCAATTTTTATATCGGTAACTTTTATTTTATATGGACAAACGTTCGCTATTTCGAATTCAATAATTTCACTTGTATAAATCGCAGCTTCTATAACACTATAGTCTTGTGATGTCGTATCAAAATCAATACACGATGGAGTGTTATCTTCATCTTTTACACAAGAAAAAAAAGAGAAAAAGAATACAAGAGAGAATACTAAGAGTTTTAATGTTTTCATAATTATTTTTTATAGTCTTATCAAGAATCCCACCAAACAATAAAAAATTTAAATATTTCTCCGTTATTTTTTTTAATCCAACATAAGGGCGCTCTTTTTTCAATTAAAAAATCGCTAGATTTTGTTATAAAATCATTAAAATTTAACCAATTAACATTAGCATGTGGCTGAGTTAACCAATGGTGTTTTGTTGGGATGAAAAACTTACAATCAGAAAATTGAGCTAATTCATTTTGATAAATATAAAAACCAATTATACAATTGTTATTAATAGTTGAAAACTGCTTGCCAAATTGAGTTAATGGAACAAATAATTGGGTTTTAAAATAAACCTGTTGTTCAATTTTTTTTGGAGATAAATTAATTTGTGAAATATATTCTTTACACTCTTTAGAATAGAGTAGTGGAAGTTGCTTTTCTTTTAATTTAGTGAGTTTTTCAATGAGAGAATCTTTTCTGTTAGGACCAATCCAATGTTCTATTTCGGTATTTCCTACCGATGAATCATATAAATAAAATTTATAAACAATTTCTAAATGTATGGGTTGTTTATTTTTTAAAATAATACAATCTAATTCACCTAAAGTAATTTTGTTTTGCTGAATTTGAATGTTTTCAGCTAAAATATTTATTGCTTTATCTTCTGATAAACTAAAAGAAACAAAACGTTCAACTAATTTACCTAAGCGAGGAAGTTTAGTAATGTGCTGATTAAAGATAGATGTTTTTGTAGGCAATAACTCTGTAAATTGTTGCAAACCAAAAACACCTTTTCCATGCCATAGAAAAGGTGTTTGTAAAAATCCTTTGTATTGTAATTGTATATCTTTCGATTTAAAATTCATCCAAAGAAATTACTCTTTTATTCCTAGTTTAGTTAAAACTAACTGAGTAATATCAAATTTTTCATCGATATAACCAAACTCGTTTCCTCCGGTAGTTAAAATTTGTGTATATCCATTTGCTTTTGCAACTTCACTAATAACTTCACTTAATTTTTTATACAACGGACGCATAAACTCATCCCGGCGTAATTGCATCATAGCGGTTCCGTTTTTACGAAACTTTCCCATCTCTTGCTCTATTTTTTGAAGCTCAGTAATTCTAACTTTTTTATCATCAGCAGTCATTATTTTTTCTTCAGCTTTAAAAGATTCTACTTTGCTTTTGTAATCTGTAAATTTTATATTTAATGATGAATCTAATTTTTTACTATAGGTATCAATTCTTTGTAAAACAGTTTTCATTTGAGGCATTTTACTTATAATTAACTCGCTATTTACAGTGCCTAATTTGGTTTGAGCAAATGATATTGTTGATAAAAGAATTACAACTAAAAATATAATTTTTGACTTCATTTTTTAATGTTTTTCCACAAATATAAAAAAGTGGGTTAGTTAAATGTTTTAAAATTTGTTAAAATTGATTGTTGATAACGGTTAATATCGAGTTTACATCTGATTGATAGTCAAACCAATGAATTGAGGTGTCTTTTCGAAACCAAGTACCTTGTCTTTTAGCAAACCTTCTGGTGTTTTTCTTAATTTCTTCAATGGCAAACTCTTGCGTAAAATTACCATCAAAATATTCAAAAAGTTCACGATATCCAACGGTTTTTAAAGCATTAAGATTTTTGTTTGCATACAGGTTTTTAACTTCGTTTAATAAACCATTTTGTATCATAATATCAACACGTTGGTTAATACGATTGTACATTATTTCTCTATCGGCAGTCAATCCAATTTTAATTGATTTAAAATTGCGAGGAGCTTTTGGTTTGTTTTTAAAAGAAGTATATGTTTTGCCTGTGCCAATACAAATTTCTAAGGCACGCATTACCCGATGCGGATTGTCGATAGCAATTGAGTTATAGGTTTCAATATCTAATTCTTTCAATTTATTTTGTAACGGTTCAATTCCGTTTTTCTCTAATTCTTTAGTAAGACTAACTCTTATTGAAGGATCAACTTCAGGAAAATAATCCAATCCTTTTAAAACAGCATCAACATATAAACCACTGCCACCAACCATAATTTGTACTGGGTTTTTTAAAAATAAGTTGTCTAATTTTTTTAAAACATCTTTTTCAAATTGCCCAACCGAGTATTCTTCGAAGATACTTTTGTTTTGAATAAAATGATGAGGAGCAGCTGCCAATTCATCAGTTTCAGGAACCGCTGTTCCGATGGTCATTTCTTTAAAAAATTGACGAGAATCACACGAAATAATATCACAATTAAAATGTTGTGCTAATTTAATACTTAGAGCTGTTTTACCAATGGCAGTAGCGCCAACAATGGTAATTAAGGTGTTTTTGGTAGTTGAATTACTCAATTTTAAGGATTTAATTGGTGTCCGCATTCATAACAAAATTCTGCTTCATCTCTATGAAACTCTGCAGCGCAATTTGGGCAAACCTGTGTATTGGTGTGTAAACTATTACTATTTGTTTTTGTCATTTCTGACGAAACAATTCCGGTTGGGATGGCAATAATACCATAACCTAATATCATAATAAAAGAAGCAATTAATTGCCCAAAAGCAGTAACAGGAGCAATATCTCCATAACCAACAGTAGTAAGGGTAACTATTGCCCAATATACACTTCTAGGTATGCTTGTAAACCCACTATTAGCATTTCCTTCTATAAGATACATAATAGTACCTAAGATTAAACAAAGTATGATAACGAAAGATAAAAATACGGCTATTTTAATTCTACTAGCTTTCAATGCTCTAGTAAAATTATTAGATTCTCCAATAAAACGTGCTAATTTTAAAATTCTAAAAATACGCATTAGTCGTAAGGCTCTAAATGCAATTAAAGAATGGAAACTACCAAAAAATAGCAATAAGTATTTAGGGATAGTAGATAAGAAATCAATAATACCGTAAAAACTAAAAATGTATTTATATGGTTTTTTTATGGATATAATTCTTGCAAAATATTCAATAGTAAATAATATGGTAATAATCCATTCAGCTATATTTAAAAATGTTCCGTATTTATTATTGATACTCTCAACACTTTCTAACATTACCAATAAAATACTGGTTAGTATTGAAACTAATATTACAATGTCAAATACCTTACCTGTTGGGGTATCTGCTTCGTAAATTATTTCATGAAGTTTGTCTTTCCAGTTTTTTTGTTCGTTCTTCAAAAAGAAAGATTTTTAGGTGATTATAACAATATTACAAATTATTTTCAACTTGTAATCGTACTATTTTTGTTACTTTATTTTTAAGTAAATAGTTTTTAATAATGATTTTAGCTAAATCAGGGTTTTCAATAGGTGTAAGCATTGATTTTAAAATAGCCAACTGATTTTCTTGAAAAGCCAAATTAGTATAAGCGTACCCTAAAACAACGTTATTTTCAATTAAAATAACAGCATGTTCTTCTGGCGTTCTACCTTTATCGATTAATAATAAATTATCATTATTAAAATTCTTATTTAAATTTTTACGTTTACGAATAACATTAAATTTTGGTTTTAATTTTACAAGTTCTAAATGATATTTTAACCTGGTAAAAAGTATATTACCTGTTTCTTCATAGGTAATTTCGTTAATACGTTTTATTATTTTTTGAGCTTTAGGAGTGTCTTTTAATAATAGCTTATTTACTTCCTGTTTTATATTTGTACCTCTACCAATAAAAATAATATTTCCTTGTTCGCTATGAACATAAAATACGCCTTGTTTTTCTGGTAATTGATCTAGTATTTTTATAAAAAGTTGTTTTTCATGTCTATTATCAGTATATTTTATAGATTGCTGAATGATACTTTTCTCAATATCTTTTTCTAATAGTAATTTAAATAATTGTACTGTTGCCAAAGCATCACCGTTTGCTCTATGCCTGTCGGACATTGGAATGCCAATAAATCTACATAATTTACCTAAACTATGTGAAGGAGCTTCAGGAATTAATTTTTTACTAAGCGCTACTGTACAAAGGGTATTTCTTTTAAAATCGTAACCTAAACGATTGTATTCTGTACGTAAAATGCGATAATCGAAACTAGCATTATGAGCAATGATAATACAATTTTCGGTAATTTCAATAATTCGTTTTGCAACCTCATGAAATTTAGGTGCATTGCGAAGCATTTTATTATTAATACCGGTTAGTTTAACAACAAATTCTTGAATTTCTTTTTCAGGATTAACTAAGCTGATAAACTGGTCAACTACTTGATGACCATCAAACTTATGAATAGCAATTTCAGTAATTCCTTCTTCATTAAATTTACCTCCTGTTGTTTCAATATCTAAAACTGCGTACAATTCTTTTTTTTTTAGCTGATTAATGTAAATCTAAACAATATAATTTCGAACTCCAAAAATAGCGCTACCAATTCGAACCATATTACTACCATTTTTTATAGCTAATTGATAATCACCACTCATACCCATTGAAAGAATAGATAATTTTGAGTTTTTTTCTTTATTTTCACTAAAAAAGTTAGCTAAAGAGACAAATTCTTCTTGTAATTGTTCTTGGTTGTCAGTAAATGTAGCCATTCCCATAAAACCTACGACATTTATGTGTTGTAATTCAGCAAATTCTTCAGATGAAATAATTTCATCAATAGCGTTAAAAGATAATCCAAATTTTGTTTCTTCTTTGGCAATACGTGCTTGTAATAAACAATTGATTACCCGATCATGTTTTTTAGCTTGTTTGTTAATTTCTTTTAGTGTTTTAAAACTATCAACACCATGAATTAAATCAACAAAATGTGCCATGTATTTAACTTTATTTCGCTGTAAGTGACCAATCATATGCCATTTAATATCTTTTGGTAGCGCATCGTATTTGGTAACCATTTCTTGAATTTTATTTTCACCAAACACACGCTGTCCTGCATCGTAAGCTTCTTGAATATCAGCAATTGGTTTGGTTTTAGAAACAGCAACTAAAGTTACGTTATTAGGTATGGTTGTGTTTATTTTTTGAAGATTTTCTTTAATTCCTGTCATTTCTAATTAAATTTCATAAATAGTTAAAGCGCTTCTTAATTTGGGTTCGATATATGTTGTTTTTGGTGGCATTAACATATCGGCATCAACAATTTCTTTTAGTTCATGTATGGTGGTTGGTAACATTCCGAAGGATACTTCAAAATTACCAGCATCTACTTTTGTTTTTAACTCTAAACTATCAGATTTATCTTGAGAATACATAATTTTTGATGCATTTCTAATGTCTTTGATTCCTAATATCGGATTTAAAATAGTTTGATATAAAATTTGTGCATCTAATTTACTTAAGGCATCTGTAAATTTATATCTAGATTTACGCAAATGCAATGCATAAAATTCACCATTTAAATACATACTAAATTGATGTTTTTCTTTGGGTTTGTATAACTCTTGCCCTCTGTTTTCTATCCTAAAAAAAGTATCTAACTCTATTAAAAATTCTTCGGTTGTATAACCATTCAAATCTTTTATAAATCGATTAAACTCGTAAATACTTAATTGACTTTCAGGTAATAAATAACTCATAAAAAAGTTATATTTTTCATTACCTGTATGCTTCGAATTTTCACTAGCTAAGTTTTTGGCTAATAAACATGAAGATGTAGATCGGTGATGTCCATCAGCAATATACAATGTATTTACTTGCGAAAAAGCATTGGATATTTGCGTAATGTCATTCTCTTTATCAACAATCCAAAGTAAATGTGAGTCTTTATCAGTTGTAGAAAATTCGTACTCAGCTCTGTTAATTGTATATTTTTTTATAATTGTTTCAATTACATTATTATCTGGGTATGTTAAAAGTACAGGTTCAGCATTAAAACCTGTGTTTTTTAAATAATTTTCAAATAACAATTCGCGCTCTTTTAAAGTACCTTCGTGTTTTTTTATCGTATTATTATGATAATCTTCTACTGAGGTGGCAGCTATAATTCCGCAAAAAGAGTTTGTTGGTGTTGTTTTTTGATAAATATAAAATCCAGGATTTTTATCTTTTGTAAAAATACCATCTTCTTTAAACTCTAAATAACGATTGTGCACTAATTTAAAGCGTTGTTCACCAGTAACATCTTGTTTGTGATATTTATAACCAGGGTTAATTACATGTAAAAATGTATAAGGGTTAAAAGCTAATTTAGCATTTAACATTTCTGGAGGATAAATTTCATACGATTTAGATGAAACTAATGCTACTTTATCTCTGGTAGCTCTTACCGCTTTAAAAGGTTTTACAGTTGCCATTAATACTTTAATTTATTCTTGTAAAGAATTAATAATTTTATCAGCCAACTCGGTACCAATTTTATGTTGCGCTTCTACAGTGTAAGCTGCAATATTAGGGCTTAAAGACAAATTTGGATTCATTAATAGCTGAATTTCTGGTTTTGGTTGATTTTCAAAAGTATCTAAACCAGCATATTTAACTTTACCGCTTTCAATGGCTTTTACTAAAGCTATTTCATCAACTAAGCCTGCTTGTGCTACGTTTATAAAACCAACACCATCTTTCATCTGTTCAAATTCTTTGGTGCTAATTAGATGGTTTTCTTGTGCTGATAAATGTAAGCTAATAAAATGCGCTTCTTTAAATAACTCATCTGAACTTAACATATCAATTTCGATGTCAATATTTTGCCCGTTAAAAAAATCAATCGGTATAATGATCGAATTATCGTAGTCTACATCATAAGCAACCACTTTCATTCCTACACCTAAAGCAAGTTTAGCTACTTGCTGCCCGGCAGCATCCATACCTACAATCCCTAAAGTTTTTCCGCGTAATTCAGTTCCGTTAGAAAACTGTTTTTTCATAGCATTAAAACTCATATCACCTTCTAAAGGCATTTCTCTATTGGCTTGGTGTAAAAAACGAGCCATCCCTAACAAGTGTGCAAAAACTAATTCGGCAATAGCATTGGCGCTAGCGTCAGCAATATTTACCACTTGTACACCACATTCTTGGGCATACATAACATCAATATTATCGTTATTGGTACCAGCGTTTGCTATTAATTTTAAACTAGGGCAGTTGTCAATTAATTCGGCATGTATTTCGGTGTTATTTTTAATAATAATTACGTTAATTTCATCCTCATTAATAAAATTTTCTAATTGCTCTTGAGCAACTTTGGTTATTATTACTTCAAATCCTGCATTTTCTAAAGTAGCTTTTCCACTTTCAGAAATTCCGTCGTTTGCTAATATTTTCATTTAAAATGTGTCTCTTTTTTATTGATAGCTTTTAGCTAATTCGTTCTAATTCTTGCATTACATCCACTAAGGCTTGTACACTATATAAAGGTAATGCGTTGTACATGCTTGCTCTATAACCACCAACACTTCTGTGCCCGTTTAAACCATTAATATTGGCTTCGGCCCACATAGTATCAAACTTATTTTTTAAGGTTTCGTTTGTTAAAGAAAACGTAGCATTCATTTGGCTTCGATCTTCAGTAACAGCTTCCCCTTTAAATAACGGATTTCTATCTATTTCGGTATATAAAAGTGCCGATTTTTGTTGGTTTACTTTTTCTATAAATTCAATTCCGCCTAAATCTTTTAACCATTCTAAAGTTAACATCGATGTATATATGGCAAAAACAGGAGGTGTGTTAAACATACTGTCTTTATCGATAAATGTTTGATAATTTAACATTGATGGAATTATACGTTCTACTTTTCCTAAAATTTCTTCTTTTACAATAACTAACGTAGTTCCTGCAGGTCCCATGTTTTTCTGTGCCCCAGCATAGATTAAATCAAATTTTGAAAAATCTAACTGACGAGAAAAAATATCAGAACTCATATCACATATCAACGGAACCGAAGTTTCAGGAAAACTTTTCATTTGCGTTCCGTAAATCGTGTTGTTACTTGTGCAATGAAAATAATCAACATCCGTAGGAATTTCATAACCTTTTGGAATGTAATTAAAGTTATTTTTTTCGGATGAAGCTACCTCAATCAACTCGCCAAATAATTTAGCTTCTTTAATAGCTTTGCTACTCCAAGTACCTGTATTTAAATAAGCTGCTTTTTTATTTAGTAAATTATAAGCCGTCATTAAAAACTGATTGCTGGCACCGCCTTGCAAAAACAATGCTTTATAACCTTTGTTTTGTAAGCCTAATAACTCTAAGGCTAAACTTCGTGCTTTTTCAATAACAGCAACAAAAGGCTTACTTCTGTGCGATATTTCTAATAACGATAAATTATCATCATTAAAATTGATAACTGCTTCGGATGCTTTTTGAAGCACATCTTCAGGTAAAATACAAGGGCCTGCGCTAAAATTATGCTTTTTCATTACTAAAGTGGTGTTTTGTTATAACAAAGGTGCGAAATTTATAGAGTGTATTTTTATATTTTTGATAAAAACTCAAGCGTATTTATTCCATCAGCATAATCCCATAATTGCGGATTTTGAGTTTCGCCAAAAGCAATTTCATTTGCTGTAAAATTACGAGCTACTACACATTGTATTTTTTCTTTGTCTTGATTTAATTTTAGTTTTAAATCTTCGATATTGTCGTAATATTCGTAAAAAACTGAAGCGATAGGAGAGGCGTAACTTTCATCTTCTTTAATCATTAAAAAACCGTTTTCTAAAATATCAAACTCGCTCATTAAATAAACCGCTTTATTATAATCGTAATTATTGGCATATTTAGCGTTGTTAATAATTTCTTGCTTGTTGTACATGCCTGTAAAAAAAGGATCGAAATTATAATTTTTTGGAACATATAATTTTGATACTGAACGACAACCTAACCCGAAATAACGAAATACATCATTACTTAAATTTTCAAAATCTTGAGCAGTTTCATTTCTTGTTAAAACGGCTACCGAATTTCTACTTTTTCTAATAATACTAGGTTTATCTTTAAAATAAAATTCAAAATAACGCGCCGTATTATTGCTTCCAGTAGCAATAACAGCATCAAAATCGGTTAATTTTTGTTCGGTAAATGTAATTTTACCTTTCAATTCGGGCTGAACGTATTCTAAATACTTAGCTAAAAAAGGTAATAAATGTTTATCGTTTGATGATTGTTTAACTAATACTGAATGTCCAGCAATTAAAACAGCTACAAAATCATGAAAACCAACAAGCGGAATATTTCCAGCCATAATAACAGCAACTTGTTTTGAATCGTTTTCGCCTAAATTTTCATTAGCAATCCATTGTTGAATATTTTCTTTGGTTAAGGCTTTATACCAACTTTCGGTAGCAAATAATAAGTTTTCTTTGGTAAACCAAGTATTATTTTCTCCAGCTATTTTTAATTGATGTTTAAATCCGTCAAAAAATAAGTCGTTAAATTTAATTTCGTTTTTTTGAGTAGTTTCTTTTTGAGTAAACTGACCTAAAAACTTCCCTAATTCTACAAATGCTGAAATTCTATTTTGGATTGTATCCATTTATTTTGTTTCTAAATTAATTTGGAACTATTTTTGTACCTGCAAAGTTACAAAACTGAAATAGATTAATTATGGCAATTATAATAACAGATGAATGTATAAATTGTGGTGCATGTGAACCAGAATGTCCAAACACGGCAATTTACGAAGGAGCTGATGATTGGAAATATGCTGATGGAACTGATTTAACAGGAAACGTGGTTTTACCTAGTGGTAAAAAAGCGAATGCTGATGAAGATCAGGAGCCTATTTCAGATGAAATTTATTTTATTGTAGCAGATAAATGTACTGAATGTAAAGGTTTTCATGAAGAGCCACAATGTGCAGCGGTTTGCCCAGTAGATTGTTGTGTGCCAGATGATGATAATGTAGAAACTGAAGAAGAGTTATTAGCTAAACAAAGTTTTATGCATAACGAATAGTTTACAATATTATATAAAATAAAAAAATCCCGAGATTTGTTCTCGGGATTTTTTTATTTAAAATCGATAGTTTTTATAAACTAAAACCTAATCTTGTAAAAAAGTAAGCACCATCTGATCCCATTTGTACAGAATCAGCTAGTCCTCCTTGATCTGTCCATCCATCAAATTGAGAAGTAGGGTATACATTAAAAATATTGTTACCACCCATTGTAAACGTAATTTTATCAGTAAAAGCATAGCTTAAACTCAAGTCAGTGGTAATTTTACTCTTATAGGTATCAGTAGCTACAGGATATAAAGCATCTGCTTCTGCCTGTGTTGTAGCAGGAGAGTCTACCCATTGAAAATCTTGTAATTGTACTTCACTAAATTTAGTTAATCCTAAAGCGATATCAAATTTTTTGTAACCATACCCTAAGTTTAAACCAAATTTATGGTCAGGAGCAGCAGCTTTTAAATAAGCTTCTGAAAAAGGACTAAAAAAGGTAAATCTATTTAGATTTCCATTTTTTATTTTTTCAATTTTAGTATCATTAAAATTTCCAACAAGTCCTACATCTAACCTATGGTCATTAAATTTTTTCTTATAATTTAAAACAATATCAATTCCTTGTGTTTTGGTATCTACACCATTGGCAAAAAATTGAGCTGCATCTACGCCTAAATTTAATGGAGTAGCATCAAAATTATCTGTCAAAATAATTCGATCATCAACAGAAATAGAGTAGGCATCAATAGTTGCTGTAAATCCACCAGTTTTATAGGTAAAACCAATGCTACTGTTAAAAGCAGTTTCTTCTTTTAGTTGCTCAATACCAAAAGCTCTGGTAACGGTACTGTTATTTGCTGATAATAAAGAAGGTAAAGATACACCGTTTACAATGTTTGTAAATTTTAGGTTGTAATATAGTTGCGCTAATGAAGGTGCTCTAAACCCTGAAGAAATTGATCCCCTTAAGGTTAAATTATCATTCGCTTTAAATCGAGAAGCTAGTTTAAAATTAAAAGTGCTACCAAAGTCACTGTAATCTTCAAATCTAAGAGCAGCACCAACTAAAAATTTATCAGTAAAATTAAATTCAGAATCAAAATATACACCAACATTACTTCTTGATCGGTCTACTTCGTTATCTGGACTATATCCAGGAAAACCTTGTGCGCCTCCGGGTAAATCATCGCCATTAGAATCTGTTGCTATTACTTGTGTAGCAGGATTGGTGATTAAAAGTCCGTCTTCATCATATAATCCATATGAACGTTCTTCACCAGCAAAAATAATAAAGTTTTCTGTTCTGTATTCTAAACCAAAAGCGATGTTTATACCACTCATTGAGTCTTCAAAATATTTAGAGAAATCAACACCTGTTGTGTTTTGAGATAAACTATGGCCACCAGCATCAAACTCTGTTGGTGAAGCATCTTTTAAAGAAGCGTTGTTGGTGTCTTTTATTAAATAATGAAACTTATTTTCTCCATAAGTATTGTTAAAATCAAGTTCCCATCCGTTAGCTAATATATGTTTTACTCCAGCAGAAACAGAAATATCGGCTATATTAGACGTTATTCTAGGAGTAAATCCATTAGGATATAAACTAGGCACACTTCTGTTATCGCCATCAGCATAGCTATCTCTTGAAAAAGCGTAGGCATCGGTATCTCTATAATTTCGTCCACCAAAAGCATATACTTCAGTGTTATCATTAACAGGTAAGTTAGCATTTACCATAAAATTAAAACCATCAACACCTGCGCTACCATAACCTTTACGCCATGAAAAACCAGGCCGCAACGTGTTTTCTTTTGACAACAATTCTGTTGTAAAGTTTACAAAACCTCCTTTGTCATTTAGTTTAGCACCATAATTTAAATCTAATTTAAAAGTACCTCCATCAAAACTTTTGTCTTTTCCGTCTAATCTACTTTTTCCTTCTACATTATATAAAGTTTCTCCAGTGGCATCTTCCCAACCATTTCCAATAGCGGTACTATAAACACCGTAACCAATACTTCCAGAAACACCATCAGTAGCGTCTTTTAAAACAATATTTATTACTCCGGCAATAGCGTCAGAACCATATTGTGCAGATGCTCCGTCACGTAAAACTTCTATTCTTTTAATTGCTGCTGTAGGTATAGCATTTAAATCGGTACCAGAATTACCACGACCACGTGTACCAAAAATATTTACTAATGATGATTGATGACGTCTTTTACCGTTGATTAAAACCAGTGTTTGGTCAGGTCCCAAACCTCTTAGAGAAGCAGGAACCACATGGTCTGCTCCATCAGATCCAGATTGCTTAGTTGCATTAAAAGAAGGTGCAGCGTATTGTAAAAGATCATTTACTTCTACCTTACCGTTTTTAGAAGCCAAACTACCAACATCAATAACATCAACAGGTACAGGAGTGTCTACTGCGGTTCTTTTTGCATTTCTAGAACCAACAATCACAACCTCATCTAACTGTAAACCTTCATTTAAAGTAATGTTAAATGTTGTATTTCCATTAACAGGAATTTCTTGGGTTTCAAAACCCGAAAAACTAATAATTAGTGTACTATTTGGACTGGTAGTTAATGTAAAGTTTCCGTTAAAATCAGTAGAAGCTCCATTGCTTGTCCCTTTTTCTAAAATATTTGCACCAGGTAAAGGTTCGTTAGTGCTATCTCTTATAGTTCCTTTAATTTGTAATTGGGCATTTATTAGTTGTGTTCCAAAGAATAAAAAACAAATTAAAAAAAATGCAGTCTTTTCATAAATGAGGTTTTATTGATTAATATTCTTTAAATGTAGTAAAAAGAAGTGTTATTTTGTTAATTTGTGTTAAAAAAACGTTTATTGTATTTTTTTTTAGTTAAAGTTGTGTGAATTGTTAAATATCGTTTTTTTGAAAGCAAAGCAGTATATTTGCACACGAAAATTTTCAATAAAACAACAGAATGAAAGCCGGAATTGTAGGATTACCAAACGTAGGAAAATCAACTTTATTTAACTGTTTATCTAACGCAAAAGCGCAAAGTGCAAACTTTCCTTTTTGTACTATCGAACCAAATATTGGAGTGGTAAATGTACCAGACCCAAGAATACAGGTTTTAGAAGGAATGGTAAATCCAGAAAGAGTAGTACCTGCAACAGTAGAGATTGTTGATATTGCTGGTTTGGTAAAAGGAGCAAGTAAGGGAGAAGGATTAGGAAATCAATTCTTAGCAAATATTCGCGAAACAGACGCAATTATTCATGTATTACGTTGTTTTGATAACGAAAATATTATTCATGTTGATGCTTCAGTAGATCCTGTTAGAGATAAAGAAACGATTGATATTGAGTTACAATTAAAAGATTTAGAAACTGTTCAAAAACGTTTAGAGCGTGTAAAAAGAACGGCTAAAACGGGTAATAAGGAGGCGCAAGTTGAATTAGAAATTCTTTTAAAAGTAGAAAAAACATTACTAGACGGAGTTTCAGTAAGAGCTATCGAATTTTCTGAAAAAGAAATAGAAGTTGTAAAATCATTACAATTCATAACCTCAAAACCAGTATTATATGTTTGTAATGTTGATGAAGGTGCTGCAGTAACAGGAAACGATTACGTAAACGCTGTAAAAGAAGCTGTAAAAAATGAAAACGCCGAAGTTATTGTGTTGGCAGTTGGTACCGAAGCAGATATTACCGAGTTAGATGATTATGAAGAACGTGAAATGTTTTTAGCAGATATCGGTTTAAAAGAAGCAGGAGCCTCTGTTTTAATTAGGGCAGCCTATAAATTATTAAACTTACAAACTTATTTTACTGTAGGTGTAAAAGAAGTAAGAGCGTGGACGATTAATATTGGTGACACGGCACCACAAGCAGCTGGAGTAATTCATACTGATTTCGAAAAAGGATTTATACGTGCCGAAGTAACAAAATATGATGATTATACTACTTTAGGTGGCGAGCAAAAAGTAAAAGAAGCAGGTAAACTAGGAGTTGAAGGAAAAGAGTATATCGTGCAAGATGGTGATATAATGAACTTCAGGTTTAACGTTTAATCTAAGTTAGAACAGGATAAACAGTCTTTTACTATTAGATTTTATAATGAATACTGCATTTTATTATGCAGTATTTTTTGTTATTAATTATTTTGAATACAATAAAGGGATTGCAATTAGTTTATATAAAAACTATTTGTCTTTTTTTAAGTTAAAGTGAGATATAATATTGTTCATTATAGTAAAGTTGATAATATGTTTTTAATGTTTAATTATTCTTATAAACTGACTGCGTTAGCGATTGAATGGTGTGTTTGAGCTCTTTTTTAATTTTGTTTTTTTATTTGTGAGGGACGAACAAATTAACAAAGTGCACAAAATTAAAAAAAGCGAGTAATGAAAGCGCGACACTTGTGGAACGCCCAAAAAGAATTTACCTTTGCAACTGTAAAATAAAGAGATGAAATACGCAAAAAATATATTAGAAACCATTGGTAATACACCATTAGTTCAGTTAAACTCAGTAACCAAAGAAATTGATGCTTTAGTTTTAGCAAAGGTAGAAACCTTTAACCCCGGAAATTCGATTAAAGATAGAATGGCGTTAAAAATGATTGAAGATGCTGAAGCTGATGGGCGCTTACAACCTGGAGGGACTATTATTGAAGGAACCTCAGGAAATACAGGTATGGGGTTAGCCTTAGCAGCAATTATAAAAGGGTACAAGTGTATTTTTGTAATTTCAGACAAGCAATCGAAAGAAAAGATGGATATTTTACGTGCTGTAGGAGCTGAGGTTATTGTTTGTCCTACCAATGTAGAACCAGATGATCCTCGATCTTATTACTCGGTTTCTAAACGTTTAGGTGAAGAAACTCCTAATTCTTGGTACGTAAATCAATATGACAACCCAAGTAATGCATTGGCACATTATGAGCAAACAGGGCCTGAAATATGGAAACAAACCGAAGGTAAAATAACACATTTTGTCGTAGGTGTTGGAACTGGAGGTACTGTTTCGGGAACGGCAAAATACTTAAAAGAGCAAAATCCGAATATAAAAGTTTGGGGAATTGATACTTACGGATCAGTATTTAAAAAATACCATGAAACAGGTGTTTTTGATGAAAATGAAATTTACCCATACATTACCGAAGGTATAGGAGAGGATATTTTACCTAAAAATGTAGATTTTTCTTTAATTGATGGCTTTACCAAAGTAACGGATAAAGACGCAGCAGTTTATACACGTAAAATAGCAAAAGAAGAAGGTATTTTTGTAGGTAACTCAGCAGGGTCTGCTATTAAAGGAATGTTACAGTTAAAAGAGCATTTTAAGAAAGATGATGTGGTAGTAGTACTATTTCATGATCATGGAAGTAGGTATGTAGGTAAGATGTTTAATGATGATTGGATGCGTGAGCGTGGTTTTTTAGAAGAAACAATTACAAAGGCAGAGGATTTAATAAAATCACACATTAATAAGCCGTTAGTAACTGTTCAAACAGAAGAACTGGTATCACATGCAATTGAAAGAATGCGTGATTTTAAAATATCGCAAATTCCGGTAAAAGATATTAACGGGTTTGTAGGCTCGGTAAACGAATCAGATTTATTACGAAGTTATATAGCTGATAAGGATATAGCTGATAAACCAATTAAAGAGGTTATGGGTTCTATTTATCCTGTTGTAAAATTATCAGCATCTATTGATGAAGTTTCTAAATTAATAACAAAAGATAATCAAGCAGTCTTAGTTGATTTAGGTGATAATAAACACCATATTATTACTAAGTATGATATTATTAGTGCTATATAAATTATAAAAAACCTTTAGATTAATTCTTAGTCTAAAGGTTTTTACAATTTACACGTTTTGTAAGGTGTTGTTTTATTTTATTTTTGAAACAAATATTTATCATGATCTCCTTTTCCAAAAAGTACTTTCTTTCCATCTTGCTTCTGCTTTATAAAATAAATTTTTATGCTTTAAATAGTGGTTCCATACTTGTTTTATTTGATTAGAATATAGCATATTAAAATCTTCCATTTTAGCAACACTAAAATCTTTTATAAAATTAAAATTTGTTACTAGTTCTTTAAATTGCATTGCGTTAGCCATGGCATTAAACATTCCTTGAGAAGATAAAGGGTCGAAACTAATAGCGGCATCACCCAAAGCAATCCATTGTTTACCTGCTGGTTGCTCTAAACGTGTTGAATTAGCACTAACAGTTCCATGAAAAGTAATATCCTTTTCGTTTTTTGCTAGTAATGATTGCATTATTTTATGCTGTTTAATAAGCGTTAAAAAAGAAGTTGAATTTTTAAGTATAGCTTTATCAATTAGATCAGCATCTGTTTGAAAAGAAATAATTCTTTTATTATTAGGTAAAACGGCACTATACCACCAACCTAATTCATCAGCAACAATGGTACTCATAGTATTAATACTTGTATTAGGCATACTTATCCAGCATGAAATTAATTTATCATATTGAACTCGTTTAATTCCAATACTTTTAGCAAAGTGAGATTGCCTACCGGTTGCATCAATTACAAAAGTTGCATGAATAGTATGCGTTGTTCTATTTTTTAAATCATCAGATTTACCTGTTACTTTCCATAAGTTTTCTTCATAAGAGCTATTAAAAAGACGAATTCCCCACAAGCAGTTAACACCTCTTTCAAAAGCTTTTTGTCTTAGGTATACTTCAAAGTTCTTTCTATCTAAACTTCTAGAAAAACCATCAGGGTTTTTAAGGTGATCTACTATGTGAAGTTGATCACTTCCCCAGTAAGATTGCATACCAAGGTTATTACTAAATAGCGATTGTTTAAAATCATCAGATTCATTTTCTAAAAGATCTAATTTTTTTAATATTCTTTGAGCAGCTGGTGCTAAAGATTCACCAATTCGATCAACAGGTGTTGTTTTTTTGTCTATTAAAGTAACATTATAGTCGTTAGCCAAAGAAATAGCAGCAATACAACCTGCAATACCTCCGCCTATAATAAGTATATCTGTTTTTTCCACAAAGTGATGTTTAAATAAATTAATGGTTTACTAATTAAAAAAACAACCTTGTAAAACTACAAGGTTGTTAATTGTATTAAACAATTATAAAAATATATTATTTAGGCGTATATCTAGAAAAACGTGTCATTTTTTCAGGAATACCAACTTCTACTTTTAAAAGAGTTTCTTGTTGATGTGAATCTGATTGTTTCATTGTATGTAGCTTAGAAGCAATAAGATGTATCGTGTTGGTAACATTTGTTGATGTTTTAAAATCTTTTGTTAATTCATCTTCAACCAATGTTAATAATTCTCCTTTAGCACCTTCTAATAAAAACTGCTCATTTAATAAATTGTCATGAGAAAGTTTGTCTACAGCTGCATACAATACATTTTTAGTCGTATCATTTAAAGTATGATTGCTATTTAAAATACTATCTAAATCAACTAAAGTAGCTTTTAATAATTCAGCCTCTTGCTCAGGAGTAGGCGTAATTCCAACCTGCATTTCTTTCGGAAAGTTAGAGTCATGTGCAACACCAGGACGTTTTTGAACTACAGCTAACTTATCAAAATATTTAATCATACTATTAATTTGATTTGTATACGTAGGAGCTCCTCCATCTAAAGGAAGGTCATCTAGCCATTCTGAGCGGAAATTAAACGCTTGAATACGTGTTTCTTCAGCTAGTTCGGGATTGATAACTTCTTCATAACGATCTTCATTTAAAATGTTATTAGGCACTCTAGCAGGCCAAAATGTAGGTAAATACGGATCATAGTCACTTGTGTAACCATCTCTACAACTAGCCGTATCAGTTTGCCAAGGAATAGCCATCCAACGAGTAATACTACCAGCAACTTGTCCTCCTAAAATAGGTCCTTTAGCTAAAGGCAGTATATCGTTATTCATCATTGCACCATAATACATTGTGTTAACAGGTGGTGTTTTAGGAGCATGTTTTATTCGAAAAGGTGCCATATACATTCCTGAAGAACGCATTGGCCATGTCATTTCACAACCAGGGTGAAAAGCATCCGCTAAACAAAATTCCATGGCAGCTTTGGTAAGCATATCTGGTTGCTCAGCTATTGTTAGTTCATCAATTGTTGGAGGAGTAGGTATATGAGGGCATCCAGTCATATCAATATAATCGGCATCAAAATCACCTTTAACCCATTGATCTAAAAATTCTAATTGTAAATTAGATAAAGTAGCATGTTGACGAACAGAGCCAGTAGAAGGAATGCTAATAGCATCACCATATAACCAAGGCCATAATTGCGGAGCTTCTGCTCCAGAGACTTCAAATCGACGGAAATTATTAGAAAGCGTACGTCGCATTTCCATATAAGCAGAAGATGGGTTCCCTAGTTTTTTTATCCATTCGATGGTTGTGTAATTAAATTGACCACCAAAGCCAAAAGCTCCAGCAAAACCAGCATTTACCCATTGTAAATCGGTCATACGTTGAAATATTGGTAAAATATCTTTAGTAAACGATGGTCTTGTAGGGCGAACTAACATATTCGATTTTACGGCTACATCACGCATTAAATCCCACATGGTACGTACCGATTTTTGCATTGGTGCATAATCTGGTGGCGCACAAATAACCCAAGCAGGATCTACCGTAAGTTTATTTCCGTTATATTCAACTTCAGCAGTAACAGGGCCGTCAGAAATATCATCGTACCAACCTTCATTATTTGCAAAAGTAATAGCAATATCTCCGTTAATATTTTCAGATTTTCCATGCCCACCTAACATAACTAAGCGTCCTTTTTCATCGGTATGCATTTCACCTAAATACACTTTGGTAGTTAAAAATTCTCCTTCAAAAGCATCACTTTTATTATTGGTACCCGAAATAGATTTAGCACCTCCGTCGATTAGTAATGACTCACGATCTTTTACATCGATGTTTCGTAACATAGATGGAGGAACATCAGCTGCCTCAGGAATATCTAAAGCAATATTAAATTGATACCATGAAGATTTTTGGTTCGATAAATGACTATGCCATGTAATGTTTGAGTTTTCGGAAGTTAATTCTTTTACAGCTTTACCCGCAGCATTAAAACCGTAAATTCTAAACTGAGCAGCTTGTCTTTTTAAAGCCCCCGTTTTATCTCTGTATGCATACGGATCGGTTTGCGGTGCTGGATTATCAACTAAAGGACCTAAAAAGTATTCATCTTTACTATTTCCAACTCTCATAACACCAATAGGAGGGTAGATACCTGCTTTTACAATACAGTCGCTATCTTCATCTGTGTTTCCTTTAAATTCGGGGTTTATCTTAGTTGGTTCTTGTAATTGTTGCCCATTTGCTTGATGTCTTGCTTCAGCACTCGCAGCATATACAACTTTTCTTGCTTGTGCAATAGAGCCTAATGGTTGGTGTTGCGGTAATGTTCTCCAAATATTAAAGGCTAAATTACTACCAAACTCAGCTTGCCCAATTGCTGATACATCTTGCTGAGGTAAATGTAATTTTGCAATACAGATGTACGGACTTTCTTCTGTACTCCATACAACTTGAGCATCATCTAACGGCATAGTAGCATCGTTAGTTCTTAGCTGTATTTCAAAACGAAAGATAGCTTCTTTTTTTACTAAACGTTGTTGTAAATCTAGTCCTAGGTAATTAGTATCGTTAAAGGGAGTTCCTTTATAAATATCTTCAGGTACTAGGCGATATCTTACAATTTGAGAGTCTCCTAATTTAAAAGGAAGTATTGCCCAATAGCTTGCGCTTAACACACTAGCTTCTTCTTTGGTCATTGCTTGTAAAATACTTGCCAATTCAGGATGCTTATTTATGTAAGTGTCATAATCGTGATTAATAACGCCGGCTTTAGTAAAACTGCACATTTGTTGTGCATCACGAGCAAAAAAACGATCTATGTTTTGAAAAATAAAATCAGCATTGGTACCATCGCCTAATAGTTTAGGCCCATCAACACCAAATAATTTTAAACCTACTCCTAAAGTTGAATGCAAGTCAGGAGATGTTGGCCCTGTATCGCTTGAAAAACGAACGGCACATTCGTAGGTGTCACTAGCAAATATTCCGACTTTAAATTTTTCGTTAATATCTTTATTTATTTCAAAACGACCATAAGCTATACCGTGTTGTTTTCTGAATACAGCTCTTTTAGCAGGTTGTTGTCCGTTTTCAATTCTAGTTTTTTGACCGATTTCTACAAACATCTCTTTAAGACGTTGTGTAACTAAGGTGATATTTCCATCGCAGTTCCAGCATGATGTAGATTTATCGTTTGAAGGTTTTGTCATTATTGGTTAGTTTAAGTTGTTATAAAATAAAAATTATTGAATAAGAATAAAAATAACATATAATTACATTCATTAATATATTATGGTCACGAGTGTATTAATTTGGGGTATGGGAGAGTTATTAAATTTATATTGTAACTTTTTTCACGTAATTTTTTATATAAACAAAGTGTAAAACCTTCGAAGGTTCTCGTATGTGGGTTTGTATCAATAATTAATTTTATACGGTATAACTTTAATTATTTCCCCATTTTTTTGACTGATAATAATTTTACAACTTCATCTCTCTTTAACGCTAATTCTTTATTATATGTATTCAAGTCCATTTCTCCGTAACCTAAGTTAGGCTTTATTGATAAAATATGTGGATATAAGTCTGTGTCTTTGTCGTAAATTTTTGCTTTTATAGAGGCTAATGCTTGCATAACATTTTGAATAGTCGTTTTATTTATCTCACTTTGAAATGGTAGTATGTTTGTTATATCTTTTGAATCCATTCCAATAACATCTACAGAAAGTGTACCTTCTAAGTGATTTGCTTCAGCAGCTAAGCCTAAAGCAAACAAATCTCCTAAATTAACTTTATTGTTTGAGGTTTTTACTTTTGCCACAAGTCTCAAGCCAACTCCAACCTTTGCTTCACCAAATTTTGTATGATGATTTTTATATTTGGTATAATCCATTACAATTCTATAATATGAATTTTTTGAAGAAACCTTTGAAGCTCCATAATTTAATTCCCCATTTATTGTATTTTCAATTATTGAAACTAAAGTTCCTTGGTTTTTTAAAAAGTCAGTAATCTCTGTTTTACTGGCTTTAATTAACTCTCTTTTACCTATTAAGTTAGTTGTTGTGTCAATATAAGGAATTGTCCATCCGTATTCTACAGGATCAATAGGATAAAATTCGGTGTTATTCACAACAACTTTTTTCATTAAATCTTTTGTTGATGTACAACTTATTAATAATATTGCAGTTAATAGTATAGTTAAAATTCGTTTCATATTTATTGATTTTTGGGTTAGTATCTTTTTAATTAAAGAAATTTATTATTTGAGTAATCTTATTAGTGTGTTTTTCTTTTTTTTGATGGATGTGTAAGTTTTAATAGCTGTGTATTAGGTGTATAGCAATCAAAATTACTTTTTAAATTTTAAAATGTAGCTTAAAAAACCGTAATATATTTACGGTAAAACCATATATGTATCTTAAATTTTAATAAATAATAAAAGTATTTATAAAAAAACGTTGAGAGCTTGTTGTTTGGTAATGAGTGTTGTAGGTGAAGGAGATAAGAATTGTTTTTAGTGGTATTACCTTGTTTTGTTAAGATTTAAAAGAAGTAGAAAATTATTAAAATAGCATGTAAAACAAAACCCGCAATTTTAAATTGCGGGTTTTGTTATAATATAGTAAGTCAGTTTATTTTAAACTACCAGTCATGTCTTCAGGTTTTACCCATTCGTCATATTCAGCTTCGGTAACATACCCTAAACGTACGGCTTCAGTTTTTAAAGTTGTTCCGTTTGCGTGTGCAGTGTTAGCAATTTCAGCAGCTTTATAATACCCTATTTTCGTGTTTAATGCAGTAACTAGCATTAATGAGTTGTTTACTAACTCGGTAATTCTACCGTGGTTAGGCTCAATACCGGCAGCACAGTTAACATCAAAAGATACACAAGCATCTCCAATTAATTGAGCAGACTGTAATACGTTAGCCGCCATCATTGGTTTAAATACATTTAATTCGTAATGTCCTTGCGTACCACCAACGGTAACAGCAACGTCATTACCCATAACTTGTGCGCAAACCATAGTAATAGCTTCTGCTTGCGTAGGATTTACTTTTCCTGGCATAATAGAAGAACCTGGCTCGTTTGCAGGAATAATTAATTCACCAATACCACTACGAGGTCCTGATGCCATTAAACGAATATCATTAGCAATTTTATTAATTGAAACCGCTAATTGTTTTAAAGCTCCGTGTGTTTCAACTAAAGCATCGTGTGCAGCTAAGGCTTCAAATTTATTTTCTGCAGTTATAAACGGTAAACCTGTAAACTTAGCAATATACTTAGCAACTAATACATCGTAACCAGCAGGCGTGTTTAATCCTGTACCAACAGCTGTACCACCCAAAGCTAATTGACTTAAATGTTCAAGAGAGTTATTTAACGCTTTTAATCCGAAGTTTAATTGTGCTACATAACCAGAAAATTCTTGTCCTAAAGTTAACGGAGTTGCATCCATTAAGTGTGTACGACCAATTTTTACAACATCTTTAAAAGCTTCTGATTTTGCCTGTAAAGTATCGCGTAATTGTTCTACTCCAGGTATTGTTACTTCTACAATTTTCTTGTAAGCAGCAATATGCATACCTGTAGGAAAAGTATCGTTTGATGATTGCGATTTGTTTACATCATCATTTGGCTGGATGGTTTTTTCACCTTCACCAATTACTTTACCAGCAATTTCATGCGCTCTGTTAGCGATTACTTCGTTACAGTTCATGTTACTTTGTGTACCAGAACCTGTTTGCCAAATAACTAGCGGAAATTGATCATCGTGTTTACCAGCTAAAATTTCATCACAAACCTGTGCAATTAAATCTCTTTTTTCATTAGCTAATACACCTAATTCGGCATTGGTATAAGCGGCAGCTTTTTTTAAGTAAGCAAAACCATATACTACTTCTAAAGGCATTGAGCCAACTGGTCCTATTTTAAAGTTGTTACGAGAGCGCTCAGTTTGTGCTCCCCAATATTTATCAGCAGGAACTTCAACGTTTCCCATCGTATCTTTTTCGATTCTGAATTTTGTCATTATAAAATGATTTAAAAGAATATAATTTAACTAAGTTTCAAAATTACAAATTCTTATAGTTTTTTGTACGTTATTTTTGTCAGATTTTATTGTTTGAAAAGAAAAATAGTTTTAATTTTGCAGTATAACAATTATTAATAAATAACAAATGTTAGATTTTTCAGAATTTTCAGGATTGGTATTATTCATGTTTATTTTTACAACCGGATTTTGGTTGTTAATTTTCTTATTAACATTTGTGGTTCCTTATTGGATTGGAGGAACAATTTTAGAAAACATAAAATTAAAAAGAGAAGCTAAAAAGGCAGCTCAAGAATTAAAGTAGCCTTTTAAATATATATTAAAAGCTCGTTCATTAGTTTGAACGAGCTTTTTATTTTAAAAAGAGTTTCTTCTTCTATTTCTGTTACCTTTTCTTGAGGGGTGATTTTTTCGAAACTCTTTTTTGTGTTCTGTCATAATTTTTTTAAGTTCATCTAATTGTTTGCTGTTTATAAACTTATATAATTCTTTTTGTTGTTTTAAGTTTATCTCTTGAATGCGAGCCTTTTTTTCCTGATCAGGTATTTCCTGAACTTTGATTTCTTTTTTTTCTTTGCCGTATTTTATAAGAATATCTTTAACCATTAATAACTGAATATTGTCTAACTTAAGTTTTTTTTGAATTTTTTCAAGTTGTTTATCAGTTATTTGTTCAGTATTTTGTTTTTTTTGAGCGAAAATATTTAAAGATAAAAATAGTAATAAGATATTTATGAAAATAAATTTATTCATAGATAATGTTTTAAGTAGTGTTTATTGCGTTAGGGATTGAATGGTTTGTTTGAGCTCTTTTGCTAACTGTGTGTTTTTATACACAGTTAGCAAAAAGCGAGTAATGAAAGCCCGCTCGAACGCCCAAAATATTATCCTTCAAAACCTTCGCCACCATCTTGACCACCGCCTTGTGGTCTTTCTCTTTTTTTCTTTTGATTAAAACGATAGGTAAAACTTAATGATATTTGACGCTCTCTCCATTGAAATTCACCATTAGAAATGGTTGATGGATTTTCTCTACCACCATAATACGTAGTACTTTCACGTTTACGTGAGTTAAATAAATCGCTTACATTTAATACCAATGAAGCTTTGTCTTTTAAAATATCTTTACTAAAAGCTAAGTTTGCCATAAACATTCCGCTTTGATCACTTTGCGCACTGTTTTGTGGTCCGCGATACATTAAACGTGTTTGCCATTCAATTTTTGCTGGTAAGGTAATGCGTGAGTTAAAACGAGCAAACCAGCTGCTTTCATTAACTTCGGCTAAGTTTGTGGTAACTTGCGAGTTGTCTTGTGCTGTATATGTGTATGAAAAAGCATCAGTATTAAATTTAAAGTAGTTGAAACTTGCAGATAAACGTACTTTTTTAGTAGGGTTGTAGTTACTTGTAAATTCAAATCCGTAACGTTGTTCATCATTTAAATTTAAAGGTTGACTAACAAATACATTGGTTCCACTCCGCTCTTCGATTATAGAAACACGTTGAATTTTATCAGTTGAATGTTGATAATATAACGAAGCTCCTAAATTAAATTTTCTGATTTTTGTGTTGTAACCTAAATCGAATGAGCTTGTGTAGGTTGGGTTTAAATCAGGATTTCCTCTAAATACATTGGTGGCAGAACTACGGCTTTCAAACGGGTTTAAAAACCAGTGACGCGGTCTTCTTAAACGCCTGCTATAACCTAAAGTAACGTTTTCATTATCGTTTAATTCATAGCCAAGGTTTATGGTTGGAAACCATTCGGTATAGTTTTTATCTGATTTTTGATTGGTGGTTAACACATTTAAATCGATGTCAGTAATTTCTGTACGCAATCCTAATAAATAAGAAAACTTGTTAATTTTACTTCCGTATTGTGTGTAAAAAGCATAAATGTTTTGCTTAAAAGTAATGGCATTTGAAGGATCGAAAGTTGCCAGAGGATCTAATAGATTTACTCTGAAATCTGAATCTAAATCTTGTAAAGTTGATTTATGACCTATTTCAAACTGGCTATCTTCACCAATCGGTAATACATAGTCTATTTGTAATAGCTTTTCTTTAGAGTTGGTAATTTGTGAATTATCTTCAGAAAGAGCTCCGTTTACAGTTACTGGAGAGTTTTCTGTTTGTTTACTGTCTCCATATTGTAAATCGATGGTTAATTTTTGTCCAGAATCATTTAATCTATTGGTATAATTTATAGAGTATTGTTTGTCTACACCATCTTCATCTTCATTTTCAATTCTGTTTTCTGTATTTGTTAAAACCTTGTTTTCGTCAAAAAAAGTTGAAATATTGGTTGCAATATCGTTTCCATTAGATTTTCTATACACAAAATTACCGGTAACTGAGCTGTTATCGTTTATATAATATTCCATTCCAATAGATGCATTGAAATTTTTGTTTTTACGATCAAAAGTTCTGTCTTCATTTCTAAAATCTTTAATAGTATTATCACTATTAAAGTTCGTAAAATAAGTTTGCGAGTTTCCTGGTCCTTTTCGGTAAGAGTACCCGATGTTAGAAAATAAGTTAACTTTTTTAGTACGGTAATTTAAGTTTGGGGCTACTCTAAGCATATCAGGATTACCAGCAGTAACGTTTAAGGAGCCATTAAAACCTGTTATTTTTCCTTTTCTAAGGATGATATTTAAAATTCCGGCAGTTCCTTCGGCATCATAACGTGCCGATGGCGAGGTGATTACTTCTACCTTTTCAATAGCATCGGCAGGAAGATTTCTTAAAGCATCAGTACCCGTTAAGCCAACTAAAGCCGATGGTTTGCCATCAATTAAAATACGTACGTTTTCATTACCTCGTAAGCTAACAGCACCTACAGCATCAACATTTACCGAGGGTACATTGTCTAATACATCAGAAGCAGTACCACCTTTTACGGTCATATCTTTACCTACGTTGTATATTTTTTTATCTAAACGGATCTCTACAGTAGATTTTTCAGCAATGATTTCTACTTCTTCTAAAGTTTCGGTATCTTCAGATAAAGTAATAGTACCTAAGTTTGTATTTGTTATTAATTTTTGATTTTGAAGATTTTTAGTTTTAAAACCTATAAATTCTACTTTTATAGCATAAACCCCTTTTGGAACTTCAATTGTAAAACTTCCTTTCGCATCTGTTATCCCTCCAGAAATACGTTTACTTTTTAAATGTGTTAATACCAAGGTTGCATACTCTAAAGGTTGTTTAGAGTTGGCTTCAATAATTTTTCCTGTTAAGGTAATTTTAGGAATTTGTCCTTTGTTAGGTCTTTGTGCAGTTACCGAAAAAGAAAGTATAGCGGTAATTATAAATATAATTTTTTTCATTGAATTTGAAATTATTTTGAATAGATAAGACTGCGAAGTTCTTTAAAGGTTTAAAGAGGGGGAGTTAAAGGAATGTTAAATAAAACCTAAAATCAAAAAGAAGGAAAATCGACTATTCAGGTACTTAGTGGTGAAAAAACAAGTTTATTTAGAATGATTTTTTCGAGTTGTTTTTAATATACAGAAAGCAAAAAAAACCGAAACTGTTAAGTTTCGGTTTTTTTTTTAATAATATTACTTGCTTATTTTTTCTTTTTTGCTTTTTGCTGAGCAGCCTGTTGCTCTTGGGCTTGTTTCATAGCGTTATCTAAACGCTCACGAAATTTACTTTTTGCTTTTTCAGGCTTCTTTTTGTTTTCTTCAATTTTTGCATGAATTTTAGCTTCATCAATTACAAAGTTTTTTATAACTAACATAATTACAATGGTCAATAGGTTAGATATAAAGTAATACAAACTTAAACCACTTGCATAATTGTTAAAGAAAAACAGCATCATAATAGGAGAGAAGTAAATCATATACTTCATCATTTTACTCATATCAGGCATTCCCTCTTGTGTAGGTGCTTGCATGTTTGCTTGCTGGCTTTGGTTCATTTTCATGTAAAAGAAAATAGCAACCGAGGCTAAAATTGGAAATAAACTTACATGATCTCCATAAAAAGGAATACTAAATGGCAATTGATAAATCATATCGTATGATGATAAATCATTAGCCCATAAAAATGATTTTTGACGGAACTCAATATTTGTTGGAAAAAACTTGAATAACGCAAAGAAAACAGGCATTTGTAGTAATGCAGGTATACAACCCGACATCATACTAACTCCAGCTTTTCGCTGTACCGCCATAATTTCTTGCTGACGTTTCATTGCGTTTTCTTTACCAGGAAATTTTTTATTGATTTCTTCCATTTCTGGACGAATCACTTTCATTTTAGCACTAGATAAATATGATTTATAAAGTACTGGCGACATGATAATACGAACAACGATTGTCATAAAAATAATAATCAATCCGTAGTTACCAATAAATCCTTTTAATAAATTAAAAACAGGATGAAAAACGGTACGGTTTAAGAATCCGAAAATTCCCCAACCTAAATCTGCTATTTCGTCTAAACTTGTTCCTTCGTATGATTTTAATAAGTTATAATCTGTTGGTCCATAAAACCATTGCATGTTATAGTTTAACTCACCATTAGTTAATGCTAAAGGAGTTTTTAAGCCATAAGTTTTTGTGAAAACAGTATCTTTTTCTTCGCCTGCAAAATCAACAGATTTTAAACTAGCGTTGTTAAAAGGAGTGTCAGAAGATAAGATTGATGAAAAGAAATGTTGTTTGTAAGCAATCCAATCAATATCATTAGCAATTTCATCATCATTCATTTGTAGGTACTCAACTTCATCATCAGCTTTGTAATAATAATAAGAGTACATATTTTCGGTTTTTAAACTTTTTTCATTTCTAAAACCTTTTAAACTCCAGTCTAAATTAATAGCTTGCGAGCTGTTTATTACCGAACTTAATCCTTGTGATCTAACAGCGAAACCAACACGGTAATCGTCTTTTTTAATTTCGTAACGATATTCTAAAAATTGAGCTTCAGATACTTTCAATTTCATTGATAGTATTTGAGAATCTCCATTCTTAGTTAAAGTAGGGCTAAATAATAAATCTTTAGTATTTAAAATACGATTATCAGTAGTACCAAAATTAATATTAAAAGAAGCGTTTTTGTCTTTTACTAAGTATAAAGGAAGTGAATCGTAAGTCTTATAGTTTTTAATTAACGCCTCGGTAATTTGTCCTCCTTTATTATCAATAGTTAATTTTACAAGATCATTTTCAATAGAAGTAACACCTTTTTTACTAGTTGCTGCTCCGTAAGCAAAAGCACCTAGCTTATTTTTTAAAGCAATTTGCTGTAACGAATCGTTTAAGATTGGTGTTTCAGTTGTATTGTTTTGTGTAGCTGTTGTTTCAGAAACTTGCTCGGTTTGTGTAGTGTTTTCAGGAGTTACTTCTGGTTTACGAGTATTCATCCACCAAAGTAAAATACCTCCTAATAATAGCATTCCTATAAAGGAATTTAAATCAAATTTTTTTTGTTCCATTGATATGTGTTATAATGTCAACTTGTCATTTTTTGTTTCTCTCAAAATTGAAAAACCCGACAAATGTAGTAAAACCCTATATTATTTATGATGTTTTACTGTGATTAATTTTGATAAGTATGATAGCTCAAACAGTGTTCCAACTTTATAAAAAATCCTGTAATTAAAAATTACAGGATTTAAAATTTATTTTTTAGATTGTTTTAATGAAGCTTTTATAAAACTTACAAATAAAGGATGTGGATTTAGCACAGTACTTTTATATTCTGGGTGATATTGTACACCAACAAACCAAGGATGCGTATCAATCTCAACGATTTCAACCAATCCTGTTTTTGGGTTAATACCCGTAGCTTTTAATCCAGCGTTTTCTAATTGCTCCTTATATTCATTATTATATTCGTATCTATGACGATGACGTTCACTAATTAGTTTTTCTCCGTAAGCCTCTAAAACTTTAGAGTTTTGTGTTAATTCACAATCCCAAGCACCCAATCGCATTGTTCCACCTTTTTCGGTAACGTCTTTTTGCTCTTCCATTAAATTAATAACAGGGTGCGCTGTTTTTTCATTCATTTCAGTTGAAATAGCTTCTTTTAAACCTAAAACGTTACGAGAATATTCGATAACAGCCATTTGCATACCTAAACAAATTCCTAAAAAGGGAATGTTATTTTCACGTACATATTGTACAGCAGCAATTTTACCTTCTATTCCACGATCACCAAAACCAGGAGCAACTAGAACTCCGTTTAATCCTTTTAGTTTTGAAGCAGCATTTTCGGGTGTTAATTCCTCTGAATGAATCCAACGAACATTTACTTTTGCTTTATTTGTAGCGCCAGCGTGAATAAATGCTTCGGTAATCGATTTATAAGAATCGTGTAATTCTACATATTTACCAACCAAACCAATTTCAATAGTAGCGGCAGGGTTTTTATGAGCGTCTACAAATTTATTCCATTTTTTTAAAGCAGGTTGTTTGCGAGTAGATAAGTTTAATTTATCTAAAACAACATAATCTAATCCTTCTTTAAACATTAAATTAGGTACATCGTAAATTGTTTCAGCATCTAAAGACTGAATTACGTCTTGTTTTTTAACGTTGCAAAACAAAGCTAATTTACGTTTAATAGTATCGTTAATTTCGTGTTCAGAACGGCAAACAAGAATGTTAGGGCTCAAACCACTTTGCATTAACATTTTTACTGAGTGCTGTGTGGGTTTTGTTTTTAACTCACCAGCTGCTGCTAAATAAGGTACTAAGGTTAAGTGAATAACAATGGCATTGTCTTCACCTAATTCCCATTGTAGTTGTCTAACAGCTTCTATATAAGGTAACGATTCTATATCACCAACGGTACCACCAATTTCGGTAATAACGATATCATAATCGCCAGTGTTTCCTAAAATTTGAATACGGTTTTTAATTTCATCAGTAATATGCGGAATTACTTGCACTGTTTTACCTAAAAACTCTCCTTTACGCTCTTTGTTTATTACCGATTGATAAATTTTACCTGTAGTAACATTATTTGCTTGCGAAGTAGGGATGTTTAAAAAACGTTCGTAATGCCCTAAATCTAAGTCAGTTTCTGCTCCATCGTCAGTAACATAGCACTCGCCATGTTCATACGGATTTAATGTTCCTGGATCGATATTAATATATGGGTCTAGTTTTTGTATAGTTACAGAAAATCCTCTTTCTTGTAATAATTTAGCTAAAGAAGCGGCTATAATTCCTTTTCCTAGTGATGAAGTTACGCCTCCTGTTACAAAAACGTATTTAGTGTTGTTCATGGTATTGTTAGGTTTGGGCAAAAGTAAGAAGTCTAACAATTCGAACAAATAAAAAAGTGAAAAAACATCGATAAAAATTTATTATTTTTGCTGAGTCAAAAAATATTAAAAAAAAACAAAACTAGTATTTGTCAGACAAAAAAACTGTTGTATATTTGCCCACGCTTTTAGCAGACGGAATTTCATAAAAGCAAACATATAATTAAAGACGATTTTAAAAATATAAATAATGCCGAAAAGAACGTACCAACCATCGAAAAGAAAAAGAAGAAACAAACACGGTTTCAGAGAAAGAATGGCATCTGCTAATGGACGTAAAGTATTAGCTAGAAGAAGGGCTAAAGGAAGAAAAAGTATAAGTGTATCTTCAGCTCCAAGACCAAAAAAATAATGATTAACAATTGTTAATATATTAGGTGTTACTATTTTTTAGTAACACCTTTTTTTATAAATAACATTTTATATTTTTGCAAATAACACAACACATCAAGTAAAATGCCTAAAAATCAAAACCTTAAATCTATTTTAATAATCGGATCAGGACCAATTGTTATTGGACAAGCCTGTGAATTTGATTATTCAGGATCACAATCTTTACGTTCTTTACGTGAAGATGGAATTGAAACAATCTTAATCAATTCTAATCCAGCAACAATTATGACAGACCCTTCAATGGCTGATCATGTGTACTTGTTGCCGCTAACAACAAAATCAATTATTCAAATTTTAAAAGAGCACCCACAAATTGATGCAGTTTTACCAACAATGGGAGGGCAAACAGCATTAAATTTATGTATTGAAGCTGATGATAAAGGAATTTGGAAAGATTTTGATGTAAAGTTAATAGGTGTTGATATCGACGCTATTAATATAACAGAAGATAGAGAACAGTTTAGAGAGTTAATGTTAAAAATTGATGTACCAATGGCTCCACAAGCTACGGCTACATCATTTTTAAAAGGAAAAGAAATTGCTCAAGAGTTTGGCTTTCCTTTAGTAATTCGTTCTTCTTATACTTTGGGAGGAGCAGGAGCTTCAATAGTATATGACCCAAATGATTTTGATGAATTATTGCGTAGGGGATTAGAAGCATCTCCTATCCATGAAGTCATGATCGATAAAGCAATGATGGGATGGAAAGAATATGAACTAGAATTATTGCGTGATAAAAACGATAATGTTGTAATTATTTGTTCTATCGAAAATATGGATCCGATGGGAATTCATACTGGAGATTCAATTACCGTTGCGCCGGCAATGACACTTTCTGATAAAACCTATCAGAGAATGCGTGACATGGCAATAAAAATGATGCGTTCTATTGGAGATTTTGAAGGTGGATGTAATGTGCAGTTTGCTGTTTCACCAGATGAAAAAGAAGATATTATTGCTATTGAAATTAATCCACGTGTATCGCGTTCATCAGCATTAGCAAGTAAAGCAACCGGTTACCCTATTGCAAAAGTAGCAACAAAATTAGCCATTGGTTATACGTTAGATGAATTAGAAAACGGAATTACAAAATCTACTTCAGCTCTATTTGAGCCAACATTAGATTATGTAATTGTAAAAATACCTCGTTGGAACTTTGATAAATTTGAAGGTTCTGACCGAACTTTAGGTTTACAAATGAAGGCTGTTGGTGAGGTAATGGGAATTGGACGTTCTTTCCAAGAAGCACTTCACAAAGCAACACAATCGTTAGAAATTAAACGTAACGGTTTAGGTGCAGACGGAAAAGGTTATAAAGATTACAATCAAATTATAGATAAATTAACCAACGCAAGTTGGGATAGGGTTTTTGCGATTTACGATGCTATTGCAATGGGAATACCATTGAGTAAAATCTACGAAATCACAAAAATTGATATGTGGTATTTAAAGCAATATGAAGAACTTTTTCAATTAGAAAAAGAAATTTCTAAGTATACAATTGATACACTAGATAGAGATTTATTGTTAGAAGCAAAACAAAAAGGATATGGAGATCGTCAGATTGCACATATGCTAGATTGTTTAGAAAGCCAAGTTTATAGTAAAAGAGAAGAACTTAAAATAAACAGAGTTTATAAGTTAGTAGACACTTGTGCAGCAGAATTTACTGCAAAAACACCTTATTATTATTCAACTTTTGAAAACAATATTGAGTCGGCAGACGGAACAGTTTCTGTTGCAAACGAAAGTATTGTAACTGATAAGAAAAAAATAATCGTTTTAGGTTCTGGACCTAACAGAATTGGACAAGGAATTGAGTTTGATTACTGTTGTGTACACGGAGTTTTAGCGGCTGCCGAATGTGGTTACGAAACTATTATGATTAACTGTAATCCAGAAACGGTTTCTACCGATTTTGATACTGCAGATAAACTATACTTTGAGCCTGTTTTTTGGGAACATATTTATGACATCATCAAACATGAAAAACCAGAAGGTGTAATTGTTCAGTTAGGTGGTCAAACAGCTTTAAAGCTTGCAGAGAAATTAACTAAATACGGAATTAAAATTATTGGAACTTCTTTTGAAGCGTTAGATATCGCCGAAGATAGAGGTAGATTTTCTTCAATGTTAAAAGAAAATAATATTCCTTTTCCAGAATTTGGTATTGCAGAAACAGCAGATGAAGCTTTAACTTTAGCAGATGAATTAGACTTTCCTATTTTAGTAAGACCTTCTTATGTTTTAGGTGGTCAAGGGATGAAAATCGTCATCAATAAAGAAGAGTTAGTTGAGCATGTTGTTGATTTATTAAAAGGAATGCCAGGAAATAAATTATTATTAGATCATTATTTAGACGGTGCAATTGAAGCAGAAGCAGACGCAATTTGTGACGCTGACGGTAATGTGTATATTATCGGAATAATGGAACATATTGAGCCTTGTGGAGTACACTCTGGAGATTCAAACGCAACCCTACCTGCATTTAATTTAGGTGAATTTGTAATGCAACAAATTAAAGATCATACACGAACAATTGCTACAGAATTAAAAACTATTGGATTGATAAATATTCAGTTTGCTATCAAAAATGATACGGTTTATATTATTGAAGCAAATCCAAGAGCTTCTCGTACAGTTCCTTTTATTGCAAAAGCATATAAAGAACCATATGTAAATTATGCAACCAAGGTTATGTTAGGTGATAAAAAAGTTACTGATTTTGATTTCAATCCACAATTAGATGGTTTTGCAATTAAACAGCCAGTATTTTCATTTAACAAGTTTCCGAATGTGAATAAGAAATTAGGTCCAGAGATGAAATCAACAGGAGAAAGTATTCTTTTTATTGATGATTTAAAAGACGATCAATTTTATGATTTATATGCAAGACGTAAAATGTACTTGAGTAAGTAAAATTATAAGCTAAATTTTTAAAAACCGAAACTGATATAGTTTCGGTTTTTTTTAACAAAAAATTAATAAGTTGCATATGCAACTATATTTTGATTAAAGAGTATTTTTGTATAAAATTTTAAGATAGTTTTATGGGAATCGAAAACACATTGGTACCTTGGTTAGGAAGGACTTCTAAAATGATTGATAATCATGTTCAAGAGCTTTTTTGTAAAAAAGACATTTGTTTAACTAAAATACAATGGGTCTTTTTAAAAAAAGTACAAGAGCAAAACGGAGTAGCGCAACAAGAACTTGCTTGTTTAACAGGAAGAGATAAAACATCGTTAACAAGGCTTGTAAATACAATGGAAAAGAAAAACTTGGTAGCTCGGATTCCATCTAAGTTAGATAAGCGAATTAATAATATCCATATTACCAAAAAAGGAGCGTTGTTATATAACGAAACTTTACCAATCATAGAAAAATTTGTAGCTGGGTTACAAAAAAATATATCATCAGAAGAAATAACTCAAACTATAAAAGTGATAAAAAAGATCCAAGAAAACTTACAAACAAAAATCAACTAAAAGTTGCCATTGCAACTAAACTATAAATCATGAGAAAATTAATCATCGTAGGAGTAGGAGTCGTAGTACTTGCATTGTCATTTGCTTTATCTAATTACTTTAAAAATAGTAAAAAACGACCTAAACAAAAAGCAGTTAAAGTAGAAAAAACGGTTTTTACTGAAGAAGTAAAAAACGGAGATGTAGCTATTGCAATTACGGCAAACGGAAGTGTAACAGCTAAAAATAAAGTCGCTATTTTTTCTGAAGTACAAGGTGTTTTACAAGGAACAGGAAAAGAATTTAAAGCAGGAGTTTCTTATAGAAAAGGACAAACTTTATTACGTATTAATAACCAAGAATTTTACGCTACAATTCAATCGCAACGCAGTACGTTACAAAATTTAATTGCTTCAATTATGCCAGATATGCAATTGGATTATCCCGAATCTTTTCAAAAATGGGATGTGTATTTAAGAAATTTTGATATTAAAAGCACTATAAAACCTTTGCCAGAACCAAGTTCGGATAAAGAAAAGTATTTTATCACCGGTAAAAATATCTATACTACTTTTTATAATGTGAAAAATTTAGAAGCTCGTTTGGCCAAATACAATGTAAGAGCGCCTTTTAACGGAATTATTACCGAAGCATTAGTAACAAACGGAACTTTGGTACGTGCAGGACAAAAAATGGGAGAATTTATTGATGATACTGTTTTTGAATTGGCTTTATCTGTAAACGGATCGTTTGCTGATGTGTTGCAAAAAGGGAAAAAAGTAACGTTGAATAATTTAGAAAAAACAAAAACATGGAATGGAAAAGTAACACGAATCAATGGTAAAATTGATCAAGCTACACAAACCGTTCAAGTGTTTATTGAAGTGAAAGGAAAAGATGTTAGAGAAGGTATGTATTTAGAGGCAAATGTACCTATAAAAACAGCAACTGAGGCGATTGAAATTGATAGAAAATTGTTAGTAGATAATACTTCGCTATATGTTGTAAAAAATAATAAGTTAGACATGGTAACTGTAAATCCGATTCATTTTAATGAAAAAACAGTAGTTGTAAAAGGATTGGAAAATGGAGAAATATTAGTTAGAAAACCAGTAGCAGGAGCGTATGTTGGTTTGCCAGTTACTATTTTTTCGGAAACTAAAAACACATCAAAAAAATAAGATATGAAAAAAGTAATTGCATATTTTATAAAATATCCAGTAGCGGTAAACATCATTATCATTGCCTTTGTGGTATTAGGAACTTTTGGTTTTTCATCTTTAAAATCGTCTTTTTTTCCATTAACTGATGCTAAATTTATTAATATAAATGTAGCATATCCAGGTGCGTCACCACAAGAAATGGAAGAAGGAGTTGTGTTAAAAATTGAAGATAATTTAAAAGGATTGGTTGGGGTAGATAGGGTTACATCAACATCTTCAGAAAATACAGCAAGTATATCAGTTGAAATTTTAAAAGGCTATGACATTAATGTGGTTTTAGCAGATGTTAAAAATGCGGTAGATAAAGTACCAAATTTTCCTTCAGGAATGGAACCTGCAGTTGTTTCAAAAATTGAAAAAATAGCAGAAACCATCAGTTTTGTAGTTACAGGAGATAAAATACCGTTAAAATCATTAAAAAGTATTGCTAGGGATATAGAAAATGATATTAGAAGAATAGACGGTATTTCGCAAATATCTATCTCTGGTTATCCAGCCGAAGAAATTGAAATAGCTGTTAGAGAGAACGATTTATTAGCATATAATTTAACGTTTAATCAAGTTGCAGATGCAGTATCAAAAGCAAATATTTTAACCACAGGAGGTTCAGTAAAAACAGAAGCTGAAGAGTATTTAATTCGTGCAAATAATCGTTTTTATTATGGTGATGAATTAGATAATTTAGTGGTAAAGACTGAAAGTTCAGGGGCTATTATTAGGTTAAAAGATGTAGCAACGGTAAAAGACATTTGGAACGAAACACCAAATAGAAACTTTTACAATGGAGATTTAGCGGTAAGAATTCAGGTGAATAATACGAATAATGAAGACTTATTATCATCAGCAGAGAAAATTAATGAATATATAGAGAAGTTTAATAAAGAACATGATAATATTCATATTGAAATAACACGTGATTCCTCAATTACTTTAAACCAGCGTACCGAATTATTATTTAAAAATGCGTGGCAAGGAATGTTATTAGTGATGTTATTTTTATCATTATTCTTACGTCCGAGGTTAGCATTTTGGGTAGCTGCAGGATTGCCGGTAGCCTTTTTCGGAATGTTTATGTTGGCAGGATACTTTAATATTACCATTAATGTATTGTCATTATTTGGTATGATTATCGTTATCGGTATTTTGGTGGATGATGGAATTGTAATTGCTGAAAATATTTACCATCATTATGAAAAAGGTAAAAACCCAATTAGGGCTGCAATTGACGGAACTATGGAAGTTGTTCCGCCAATTATTTCGGCAATTACCACAACGGTTTTAGCTTTTTCAGTATTTTTCTTTTTAGATGGAAATATCGGAGAGTTTTTTGGAGAAGTTGCTACCGTAGTTGCATTAACATTGATTTTGTCGTTAGTTGAAGCTTTAATTATTTTACCAGCGCACGTTGCACATTCAAAAGCATTGGATAGAAATCAGAAATTGTATGCTTTTAATAAGTATGCTGAAAATTTCATGGATTTTATGCGTGATAAATTATACGCGCCAGCATTACGATTTGTATTAAATAATAAATTTTTTGGATTGGTAATCCCAGTTGCTTTATTGATGATTACTATGGGAGGTTTCCAAGGAGGAATTATAAAAGGAACTTTTTTTCCATCAATAGCTAGTGATCGTGTTTCGGTAAATTTAACGATGCCACAAGGAACTAACGAAAAAATTACAGATAGTATTATTTCTATCATCGAAGCTAAAACATGGGAAGTAGAAAAAGAATTTACTAAAAAATATGCGATTACCAATGAGCCTGTAGTTGAAAATGTTTTAAAACAAATTGGACCAGGTTCAGCAAAGGCATCTTTGCGAATCAATTTATTACCAGGTGAAACAAGAACTTTTAGTTCGGGTGAAATTACCAACGAAATCAGAAAAAGAGTAGGAGATATTTACGGAGTAGAGTCGTTAACTTTTGGCTCAGGAGGGAATTTTGGAGGAAGTCCGGTTTCTGTATCATTATTAAGTAATAACATATCAGAATTAAAAGCTGCAAAAACTGAATTAAAAGCTGAGTTAACTAAAAATCAGAATTTAAAGGATGTTACAGATAATGATCCACAGGGAATTAAAGAAATAAACATGCGTTTAAAAGACAACGCATATTTGTTAGGTTTGAATTTAAACGATGTAATGTCGCAAATCAGAAGCGGATTTTTTGGTCGTCAAGCACAGCGTTTTCAACGTGGCCAAGATGAAATAAAAGTATGGGTTCGTTATGATAAAAAAGAGCGTTCATCAATTAAAAATTTAGATGATATGCGAATTGTTACTCCAAACGGAAGTAGAGTTCCGTTATCAGAAATAGCAACCTATACTATTCAACGTGGAGAAATATCAATAAATCATTTAGATGGGCAACGAGAAATAAAAGTAAATGCTGATTTAAAAGATGCGCAAGGAAGTGCAACAGATGTTTTAAATGATATTAAAACAAGATTGATGCCTCAAATTAATGCAAAATATCCATCAGTAACGGCTTTGTATGAAGGTCAGAATAGAGAAGCATCAAAAGTTTCAAGCTCTGCAACTTTAGTTGGTCCTGTAATTTTATTGCTGATTTATATTGTAATTGTGTTTACATTCCGCTCATACGGACAACCATTTATGTTGTTAATTATGGTGCCTTTTAGTTTGATAGGAGTTGCATGGGGACACTGGTTTCACGGATTTCCAGTAAATATTTTATCATTTTTAGGAATCATTGCTTTAATAGGAATTATGGTAAACGATGGTTTGGTATTGATAAGTAAATTCAATAGTTATTTAAAAGAAGGTTTAGAGTTTGAAGAAGCTTTATTTGCGGCAGGAAAATCAAGATTCAGAGCCATATTTTTAACCACGATAACTACGGTAGCTGGTTTAGCTCCTTTGATTTTAGAAACAAGTCGTCAGGCACAATTTTTAATTCCAATGGCAATATCAATCGCATACGGAATCGTAATAGCTACTTTTTTAACCTTGCTAACATTACCTATTTTATTATCTATAGCAAACTATTCGAAAGTGTATACAAAATGGTTGTGGGAAGGAAAAAAGCCAACAAAAGAAGAAGTTGAAAGAGCAATTAAAGAATTAAAATCTGAAAAAGATGAAACAGCATAGTAAAAAGAAAATCAAGATGAAAACAGCATATTTAAATACCTTATTTTTATTAGTGACTATTTCTTTTTATGGACAAGAAGTTTTAACGAAAGAAAAAGCGGTAGAAATTACCTTAGAAAATAACTATGACATACGAGTTACTAAAAACAACTTAGAAACGGCTAAAAATAATAAAAGTATTTACAATAGTGGTTATTTACCAACAATAGTTGGAAATGCTGGAGCTACCTATAGTAACAATGATTCTGATAATGAGTTTCAAAACGGAACCATAAATTCGGTGTCTGGAGCAGAGTCTAAAAGTTATAATGCTTCGATTGGTTTAAATTATACCATTTTTAATGGTTTTAACAGACAGAATACGTTTAAACGTTTAAAAGAACTATATAATTTAACAGAGTTACAAGCGCGTCAAGTAATTGAAAATACATTAACGACTTTGTTTTTGGCCTATTATGAAGTTGGTAGATTAACTGAAAATGAAACTACACAAAAGCAAACTTTAGCGATTTCAAAAAAGCGTTTACAAAGAGCAAATTATAGTTTTAATTACGGTCAAAATACGAAGTTAAATGTTTTAAATGCTGAAGTTGATGTGAATAATGATAGTATTACTTACATCAATATAAAAAGAGAATTAGCGAATGCTAAAAGAGATTTAAACGTAGTTTTAGGTAGAAGTGTAAACACACCAATTACTGTAAATACGGATGTGAATTATGCAATAGATTTAAATTTAATTGATGTTTTAGAAAAAGCAAAAATTAACAATGCTAATTTATTACAAGCCCAAAAGAATATTGAGTTGAGGCAATTAGATGTTAAGGTTAATAAATCTGGATGGATGCCTAATATCGGTTTAACAAGTTCGTATGCTTGGGTAAAAAGTAATAACGATGCTGTTAATGCATTTAGTCCGATTTCTAATACACGTAAAGGGTTAAACGCAGGTGTAAACTTATCATGGAATATTTTTGATGGTGGACGTACCAAAACGAATGTTACAAACTCAAAGATTGCATTAGAAACACAGGAGATTCAAAAATTACAACAAGAAGAACGTTTAGAAAGAGATGTAAATAATGCTTGGGAAACTTATCAAAACGCCTTGTTTTCATTACAAGCTCAAGAAAAAAATGTAATAACAAATAAGCTTAATTTTGATAGAACTAACGAGCGTTATAAATTAGGGCAAGTAACATCGATTGATTTCCGTCAAGCACAAGTAAATTTAATTAATGCAGAATTAAGTGTAAGTAATGCAAAATATACAGCCAAAAATGCTGAATTGCAATTATTACAATTAGCAGGAACCTTAATAGATAATAAGAATTTTTAAGAGCTAAACCAGCATAAAAAATCCGAAGTTAGCTAACTTCGGATTTTTTTTATTCAAAAACAGCAACAGCTCTTACAGGAGAGCCTGTACCGCCTCTTATTTTTAAAGGAAGCCCTATAAAGCGAAATCGTCCTCTGTTTATCAATTTATATAAATTAATCATATTTTCATAATGCGTAAATTTTAATTCCCCGCAAATATGATGTACTTCTTTATTAGAAATTTTTGGAATACCTGGTGACATGGTTTCAACACCAAAAGCGGCTATTTTTTGTTCACCTAACCAACGAGCGCATTCTGCTGTAATTCCAGGACCTTTGCCCCAATTATCAGTATTAAAATGTTTGCGATAATGATCAGTATATAAAAGAACTGTATCTCCTTTATTTATGGTTTGGTTGCTTTTAAGTAAAGCCGTTTTAACTTCTTTAGTAGTGATTAGTTCTTGTAGTTTTTTATGTGAAAAATCTAAACAAATTCCTTCTGTATAAAACATAGAAAGTGGCATTGTGTCAATAGATTTACCAATATATTTGGCCTCCATATGGTTTAAAGCATCAACATGAGTTCCGGTATGTTCTCCCATTTCTAATTTATAAACCGCGGGAGTTTTTGTTGCTGGGTTTTTAATTCCGTCCCATTCTTCGTGCGTATTATGAACTGTCATTTTTACTTGAGGAAGACTTTTATAAACTGGCATCCCTTCAAATATTTCTTGACTTAAATCTATAATTTCAGACATAAACTATAATTCAATTTTTACATTATAATTTTCTAGTTCTTTTACGTAATCATGTGGGGTAAATTTATCCCCATCAAATTCATCTTGACGTTTATTTTTCATTTCAATTCGTTTTATAGCTTTTAAAAAACGACTAACCTCAATATCATTCTTAACAATTAAACCAGGAACCTCAATACTTTTTCCTTCATCATCTTTGGCAACCATGGTAAAGTAAGAAGAATTACAATGTTTTTTTTCTCCTGTTCTAATATTTTCGGCATCGACACGAACACCAACAACCATTGAGGTTCGTCCTGTGTAATTTACAGACGCTTTCATGGTAACTAATTCACCAACTTCAATTGGGTTTAAAAAATCTACTGTATCGACAGATGCGGTAACACAGTATTCTCCTGAGTGCTTTGATGCGCAAGCAAAAGCTATTTGATCTAATAATGATAATATGTATCCTCCGTGAATTTTACCACTAAAATTGGCATGTGAAGGAAGCATTAATTCAGAAATCGTAATATAAGTTTCTGCTACCTGTTTGTATTTTTTATTGCTCATTTTCTTGCTTTAATCCTCTAAAATGCGGAGAAACTTCTTCTTCTACTTTTGTTATAAAATATTTGGTATCTCCCAACCAAAGTAAAGCGTCATAACGCTCCTTGTAGGTAACTTTAACATAGCGACCTTGAAATTTTTGTAAATCAGCTATTACTTTCTTTTTTTGATCTTCAACAGAAAAAGAAAAAATTTGTGCTCCAGAAATTCCTTGACTTATTTCTCCTTCCCATGTTTTTATAAGTACACCTTTGTAACTAATCTTTATTAATTCACCAGAACGAACCCCTTCGCTGTAAGGAACATAATATATAAACGCGTAATACAAACTAGCAATTACCAAGATAACGCCAATAATAAGTGTTAATATTTTTTTCATAAAACAAAAGTAATATTAATACTCCTAGTAAAATAGTTAAAAACTAAAAACATATAAAGTTTAAAATGCAAAATGTTGTTTGTGTGTTGTTTAATGTTGTTAATATGATTTTTGTAGTTATTTGTAGGGGTTTAATATGTGGTAATAGTGTTTTTTTGTTAGGGTAATTAACCATCAATATTTTATATTTGTAAAAATTAAAAGCATAAGATGAATTACATTTTATTTGATGGTGATGTTCGTACATCACTCTTACCTTTTACGTATACTAAACCTGTAGCTGATATTAGAGTTGGTATTTTAACGATTCGAGAAAAATGGGAAAAATATTTAGGATCAACAACTACTACCATAACGGAAGCATATTTAGAAGAGAAGTACCCAATGGTTGAAATGGAAAAAAATGTATTGTTAAATGCTTCTTTTTTACCAACAAAGTCATTGATTAAAGAAATACAAAGTTTATCTAAAAATCAAGCTATTTTTAAAGGAGAAGATGTCATTGCTTTTTATACAGAAGATACACAAGAGGAAGTAGATTTTTCTTTATATAAACAAATTGAATTTGAAGAAGAAATCATTCAAATAAAAAATACATGGGATATCTTTTCATTAAATGATAAAGCAATAAAGATTGATTTTGATTTAATAACTGAAGGAAGAGAGTCTGAGCCTATACCAGAAACAGTTAACTATATAAATAAAAAAGATATATTTATTGAAGAAGGAGCAAAACTATCATTTGCTACTTTAAATGCAACTAATGGACCAATATATATTGGTAAAGATGCTGAAATTATGGAAGGTGTTCTTGTTAGAGGGGCATTAGCAATGTGTGAAAAATCAGTATTAAAAATGGGAGCAAAAGTATATGGAGCAACTACTTTAGGACCATGTTGTAAAGTAGGAGGTGAGGTTAATAACTCTATTTTAATGGGATACTCTAGTAAAGGACATGAAGGGTATTTAGGAAATTCAGTGATTGGTGAATGGTGTAATATAGGAGCTGATACCAATAATTCTAATTTGAAAAACAATTATGCTGAAGTAAAATTATGGAGTTATGAAACGGGGCGTTTTGCTAAAACAGGATTGCAATTTTGTGGATTAATGATGGGAGATCACTCTAAGTGTGGTATTAACACCATGTTTAATACAGGGACAGTTATAGGAGTGTCAGCAAATATTTTTGGAACTGGATTTCCAAGAAACTTTGTCCCTTCTTATAGTTGGGGTGGAGCAGCTGGTTTTACAGAGTATAAAACAAATAAAGTTTTTGAAGTAGCAGAAGTTGTAATGAAAAGACGTGATATAGAGTTTGATGAAAAGGAGAAAAAAATTCTAGAACATGTTTTTGAAGAATCTAAAAAATATAGAAAATACTAGCAAAAACAACTTTACGTAATAGTAAAGTTAGAAATATACTCTAAAAACAAAATTTGGAGTTATACCCAAAGAAAGTTTATCAGCTTTTGCTAATTCATAAGAGATAGTATTATCACTGTTTAGCGTAGGCATTGCTGTGTAAGTTCTATTAATAATATTTTTTTGATTATATATGTTTAAAATAGATATTCCAAATTTACCTTTCCAGTTTTCTGAAAAGTTAAAAGAATATGTTATAGATGTATCTAAACGATGATATTTAGGTAGTCGTTTAGAATTCATATTGTTGGTGTCTAATACAATTACAAGATTTCCGTTATTAGTATTCGTTTTTAATTCAAGAGCTTCAGTGTAAGGGTTTCCTGTTCTATGCATCCATCCTAACGAAAATTCATAGTTTTTATACTTAAAAGCATGTGACCATGAAAAGTAGTTTGTGATATCATGATTAGAAGGAAAGAAAGTGTTTTCTAAATCTAAAAATTTAAATTGATTTTTTGTGTATGAATAATTAACCCAGGTTCGATAGTTTCTAAATTTTTTATTAATAAGTACATCAATACCAAAAATTTTTCCTTCTCCATTAGAAAAATCTTTTGTTTGATCATTGTAACCTCTTGTTTGAGAGGTCATACCGCTTACATTTTTAATGTAGGTATCAAAATCTATTTTCCATTTGTTTTTATTAAAAATTAATCCTGATGAAACTTGAAAACTTTTTTGTAGTGGAATATTATTATTATTTACTTGTGCCCAAATTTGATTCTCTAAATCGAAGCCTAAGCTAGAGGATTGAAACTCTATTATTTGTCCTAATATTTGATGTTTTTGTTCTAAAGAAACCTTAAAGTTTAAACTATTGTTTATTTTTTTTTCTAAATAAAGTCTTGGCTCTAAGACTGATTCGTTTATTTTATTAAAATAATTAAATCTGACACCAGCATTTATTTTCCAACTTTTAGTATCATATATATATTCAGAGAAAAAAGAATGTGTATTATTAGTTCCTTTGTCTTGCTGAATAGAGTTATTAGTACCGTTATCTTTAGATTCAGTTTCGTCTTCTAATAAATATTCAGTTTCGTTTGATAAAAAGTCATAACCGAATAAAAAACTTGTGCGATTATTAACTTTATATTTTATATTGTATGAAAAACCAAAGTCGTTAACTGAATTTTTTTTTGAGGACTTTTTGATTAAGTAATTATCAAGATAGTTGTAGTTACCATGATAGTTTAAATTAAAGTTAGAGAAATATACTTTAAAATTTTGTGTTAATTTATACGTTAATTCGTTGTTCCAAACAATACTTAAACCGTTACTTCTAATATCTAAGTCATTTATATAATTATCTTTATAAATAGGTATTTCGAAGTTATAAGATAACTCATTTATAGTATGTAAATAGCTAAAAGATAGGCTTTGAGTAGGTGTAGGTTTATATATGAATTTAGCTGAATAGTCAGAGAAAAAGAAATGATTGTTTCTGTTAAAAGAGACGTTTTTAGTTAGTATATTTCTTTCTTGATTAGCATTAATTGTTTGAAAAACTCTATTTGATAATTTATCAAAAGTAAAGGTGTTAAAAACATCGTTAAAAGAACGTCTCAGGGAAGTTGTGAAAGCTGTCTTTTTAGATAAAGGAATTCTTATATAAGCATCAGCATGTGTCATGTTAGTACCAAAACCACCTGTTATTTTTTGAGGGATACTATCTATTGTTTTTATGTCAATTACACCAGCAATTTTATTACCATATCTGGCTTGGGTCCCACTTTTAGAAAGGGTTATTTTTTTTGCGGTATATGGGTTAAAGGCAGATAACATTCCAAAAAAATGACCAGAATAATACATTTTTATTCCATCCCAAAAAATTAAATTTTGATCAGGAGTACCACCTCTTATGTATATTCCAGCAGCTGTTTCGTCAGGACTTTGCACACCAGGTATAATTTTTAAACTTTCCAACACATCTGGTTCTGTTAAACCAGGTAATACTCCCAACTGTTGTGGTAGAATAGCGATAGATCCGTTTTTATTTTTATTAATTCCAGATGTAACATAACTATCTATTAAAACTTCATTTAAGAGATTATAATTCTCTTTTTTTTCTAGTAAAGTAATAAAATAATACTTATTTGTTATTTTATTAAATTTAAGAAGTGTTTTATTTTCTATTGCTATTATAAATTCTCGTAATGAGCACTTCTTTTTAGTTAAGGAAAAAAAAACTTTTTCAGTAATGTAAGCATCAAAAGAAAATTTAACATTAAAGTTTTCTTCCGCTTTTTTTAACACCGTTAATATTGGTGCATTAGAAAAAGCAATGTCTATTTTTTCTTGAGAAAAAACAGACATTGCTAAGCTTATAAAAAGAATACTTATTTTTTTATTCATCAGATTTTAATATCACTGAGCTATTTTTTGCTAATTTAAAAGAAATTTTCATAGGAGCAAAAACAGTTTTTAGTGCGATATTAACATTTTTATGAGTAAAAGTACCTGTAAAACGTTTATTGATATTTACTTTACTGGTGTTTATTTTTAGGTTATATTGTTTTTCTAAAGCTAAAATTACTTTACTAAGGGGGGCGTTATTAAAATTACTTTCACCATCTACCCATAAAGGTTTTTTTAAATAAAATTTCCAATTTTCACTTTTATTTTTATAGCTTCTAAAAGCTTCTCCTTTAGTTAGAATTGTTTTTTTATTATTTCTTGAAGTAACTTTTACACTTCCTTCAAAACATTGTACTTCAATAAAATTACTTGAGGTGTTTACAGTAAACTTTGTACCTAACACAACAACATTTCCTTCGTTTGTGTTTACGGTAAAAGATTGACCTTTTTCTACTTCAAAATATGCAGTTCCAGTTAAAGATAAAGATCTTTTATTGTTCCAGTTGTTTTTTTTAAATTTTAAACTAGACAAAGGAGAAAGGTGTGCAACAGAATTGTCAGGTAAGGTAACAACCATTTTTTCTCCATAAGTTGTTGAAAAAACCGTATTATTATCATTGTTTAAATAAAAAATAGTTAAAAATAAAATAATAGAAGCAACAGCACTATATAACCAAGTAGGTTTTAGTCTTAAAATTTTTGTTGATTTCTTTTTGTGAGCTATTTTTTCTGAAACAGTACTAAAAGCGTCTTTTAAATTATAGTCAGGTACCTTTAATAACTTTGTAGCGTCATTTATTTTTTTAAATTGATGATATTCTTCAGAATTTTTAAACTGTTTTAACTCTTCTGTTGATAGATCATTTTCAATCCACCGAGCTAAAAAAGTCTCATCTGTATAATATTCTTTTTTCATATTTTGTTTTTCACACTTGTAGTATAAGAACAATTAAAAGTTTAATTACCCTACTTATTAATGCGTATTGTTAAATTTTACCAATTTGTTCTTTTAGTATGAGCAAGGCTTTGCTCATTCTTTTTTCTACTGCTTTCACTGATATTCCTGTAATTTCGGCTATTTCAGTATATTTTTTCTTGTCAATTCTACTTAAAAGAAAAACTTCTCGTTGTTTTTCTGGTAGATTAGCAATTGTTTTTTTAAGTTTTTGATGAAATTCTTTTTCCTCTAAAATAAACTGAGGTGTTTCATTGGTTTTATCTAGATAAATATTTTTTCGATAATGTTCTAAAACCACTTTTTTGTGAGCTATCTCGTTTAAAAAACGATTGTTTGCAACTGTATATAAAAACGATTTAGCTTTTTCAAATATTACTTTATCACAGTTGTCCCAAAGTTTTATAAATGCTTCTTGCACTAAATCTTCGGATTGCTGCATGTTTCCACATTTATAGTAAATGTAGTTTCTTAAGGTTTGTGAATGTTTGTTAAAAATTTTTTCGAAATTTTTTTGTTCACAAACAGATTTTTGAGGAAGGTTGTTCATATAAAGTATAACAAAAATATAAAATTGAAATTAAGTAGTATTCAAAAAAATTTAAATACTGACTAAAATTTTTTATAGATAGGTAATTTCATATGTGATTTTTCGTAATGAGGTGTTTTTTTGTAAATAAAATTTAATTGTGCGTGGGTGTTTTTTGCAAACTTTTTATCTGTTTTTATTTTGTGGTCAAATTCTTTTTTTATGATTGGGTTATTTTTTAAGAATTGAGCAGCAACATCTTCAAATACATAAGCTGAAAACCCTTCTTTTTGTTGTAAAATAGTATCAAAAAAGTTCCAGTTAAAAAATGAATCGGTCGCTTCGGCTTCTAAAGTTTCAATAATATATCGAATTCCATTTTGTTTTGTAGGAATATAAATATCTCCTTTTTTAAAATGAATTGTTTTTGTTGTTGTTTTAACAGTTGTGTTATGATGCAAATAATGCCCCTCATAAGCTGCTTTTTTTGTGTTAAAGCTATTGATGTGTTGAGTTTCTACTATTAGAGTAGTGTCGTTTTTAAAAGGAGTAAACTTAATTTTATTATCAATAAGTCTTTGTGTTATTCTATGCCAACCTTTTTGTAATATATAGGCTTCAGGAATATTTATTTCCTTTATTATTTTAAAATTATTGTAATAAGAAATTGTTTTATTGTATGGTTTAGATTTATCGTAAAACAATCGTTTTCCTGTGGTTACTTTACTAGGGATGTAAGTGCCTTCATATCCTTTAAAATTAATTTTGCTAGTATTTTCTTTATCAATCTTAAAGGTAATAGGGTAAGTTTTGTTGTTAATAATTTTAGCAACTGCATTTTTACGAAGCAATTTTATTTCTGATGATTTTTGTTCTGTGAAATCTAAAGTAGAAAACAATAATTCATAGGTTTGTATTACACGTGTTTTATAAGGTTTTAACATGTGAGTTTCTACCATTAAACCTAAAGTGTTGAATAATGTTGTGTAGCCAGTTGAATATCTGGGTGAGTCATAAAATTGCGACCATCCTTTTTCAGGGGTATTTCCCCATACATTAACATAAGGTGTAATGGGAATTTGTTTTTTTGCTAAAGAATTTTCGATGTAAGGACGCATTTCTGTTTCTAAAAATTGTCCTAATTTTCCACCCAGTTTATTGTGCTGAGTAAATAAGTGGGTAATTGCATATTGGTAATCGGCACCATTACTTACGTGATTGTCAATAAAAACATCAGGGTTTATGGTATGAAAAATTTCAGCAAAAGAAGCGGCATTTTTAGTGTCTTGTTTTATAAAATCACGGTTTAAATCGTAATTTCGTGCATTTCCTCTAAAACCATATTCTTTTGGGCCATTTTGATTGGAGCGTGTATGCGAATTTCTATTTAAAGCACCTCCAATATTGTAAACAGGAATAACGCAAATAAGTGCGTTTTTATATGTTTTTTTTAGTGAGTCATTTTGAACAATATCGCGTAAAAGTAGCATGGATGCATCAATACCGTCTGATTCACCTGGATGAATTCCGTTGTTGATTAAAATTCTGTTTTTTGAAGAGTCTTTTAATTTTTTTAAATCAATTTTTCCATCAGCATTAAAAACTATCAAATGTAGTGGTTTTCCTGAATCAGTTTCTCCCATTTCAAAGAGTGAAACTTCAGGGTAATTAGTAGCTAATTTTTGATAAAAAGAAATTACATCTTTGTATTCAGGAGTTTCAGTTCCATTTGATGTTTCAAATAAGGTGGTAAAATCGTCTGTTTTTTTTGTTAATTTTTTTTGACATCCGAAGGAAATCAACAATAAAAGTAAGAGTGTTTTTTTCAAAATAAGAAGAATTAAATTTTTACAGCATCAGGAACCAAACCAGTATAATCACCATCATTTCTAATAACATCACGTACAATAGATGATGAAATATAGCTTTTACCAGACGAGGTTAGTAAAAAAACAGTTTCTATTTCAGATAGTTTACGGTTGGTATGTGCGATGGCTTTTTCAAATTCAAAATCAGCCGGGTTTCTAAGTCCTCTTAAAATAAACTGCGCGTTTTCTTCTTTACAAAAATTTACCGTTAAACCAGAGTAGGTAACGACTCTAATTTTTGGTTGGTGTTTAAAAGTTTCTTCAATAAAACGTTTGCGTTCTTCTAAAGAAAACATGTATTTTTTATCAGAGTTTACACCAATAGCAATTACGAGTTCGTCAAACAAGGTAACACCACGTTCAATAATATCTACATGTCCTAAAGTAATAGGATCAAAAGATCCTGGGAAAATAGCTTTTTTCATAAAATTAGGTATTTAAAAAGGTGTTTTTTATTAGCCAAAAAAACAACCATTTTTATCTTTTTTAATTATTTGAATAATTTCATCTAAGTGTGTTGATTTCGGAAAAGGTTTGTACAGTTCCCATTTTTCACTAGCGCGCATCCAATATAAGTTCCATTCTAATTTAGATTTATAAAATCTAATTTTAGCAAATTCGATATGGTTTTTTTCTTCTGGGTTAAGCCAGTCAGGTCTAATTTCATAAAGAATAGCGATGTTTTTATCAAAAGAATACCCAAAATCTAATTGTTTTCTAATTTCAATATCTTCAGGTCGTATTGATGCTACAAAATTTTTAATTGTAGCTTCATTAATATTTATGGTAGTGTTTTCCATTTAGGGTTATTTTAAGGCCGTTTCAATAGTGTTACCAAATAATTCGGCTAATGAAATACCTGCGCAATTTGCTTGTTGTGGCAAAATACTAGCTTCTGTTAAACCAGGAACAGTATTTATTTCTAAAAAATGTGGCTCGTCGTTTACGAAAATAAATTCAGAACGTGAAAAACCACTCATATTTAAAACTTGATAGACACGTTTAGCAACAGCGGTAACTTTTTTTTCTTGTGATTTAGAAATGCGAGCAGGAGTAATTTCTTGTGATTTCCCTTCGTATTTTGCCTCGTAATCAAAAAAGTCATTTTCCGAAACAATTTCAGTGATTGGTAAAACGGTAATTTTATTTTTGTAGTTGATTACTCCTACAGAAACTTCAGTTCCGTCTAAAAAACTTTCAATTAAAATTTCAGAATCCTCTTTATAAGCTATTTCTAAAGCAGGTATTAATTCTTGCTTAGTATGTACTTTTGATATTCCAAAACTAGAGCCTGCGTTGTTAGGTTTTACAAAACATGGTAAGCCTACTTTGGTAATAATCTTATCAATATTTATAGCATCTCCTTGATTTAAATATATTGAGTTTGCAGTGGCAATACCGTATTGTTTAACAACACTTAAGGTGTCACGTTTATTAAATGTTAGTGCCATTTGATAAAAAGGAGCAGAAGTATGTTTTAATCCAATTAAATCAAAATAAGCTAAAATAGTTCCGTTTTCGCCTGGTGCACCATGAATGGCATTAAAAACACAATCGAAAGTTATTTTTTTCCCATTTACATCTGCAGAAAAATCATGTTTGTTTATAGGGAATTCATCATTGTTGTCATCAACCAAAACCCATTTGTTTTTTAAAATATGAATTTTATAAGCAGTATATTTTTGCTTGTTAAGATGCTTATAAACCACGGCACCGCTTTTTAAGGAGATTTCAACTTCAGAGGAATAACCTCCCATAATTATAGCTATGTTTTTTTTCACTTTAAATACTTTTGATTTATTAATTTTATAAAATTGATTGCCTAAGTTTATACAAACTTACCAAAAAAACTCGTTTAAGAGTTCATGAATTAAAAATAGTAATTTTTTTACTGTAAATTTGCGCCAGCTTACAAAAAAAGGATATGAATAATTTTATAGGAAACCTTAAAGGTTTATTTCAATTTATAAAGAGTAAAACATTTTTAATTCAAATAGGAATTGCGGTTGTATCGCTATTATTATTTGTTTTTACATTACAATGGTGGTTGGGAATGACTACGAATCATGACCAAAAAATACAGGTGCCTAACTTGCATAAAATGTCGTTAGCAGAAGTTGAAAAGAAATTAGATGAACTTAATTTAGATTTTATTATAATTGATAGTGCAACTTATAATCCTGAATATCCAAAAAAATCGGTGATAGAACAAGACCCTACAGTAGGAGATTTTGTAAAAGAAAAACGAAAGTTGTATTTAACTTTAAATCCGTCTAAATATAGAGATATTGAGGTGCCTAATTTAAATGGAAGAACCAAAAGACAGGCAACAACACATTTACAATCTCAAGGTTTTATAATCGGGAAAAAAATTACTTGGGTAAGAGATATAGGTAAAAATGTAGTAAGAGGTTTGAAATATAACGGAAAGATAATTGAGCCAGGAACAAAATTACCAAAAAAAACAACGATTAATCTTGTTTTAGGAGACGGTAAAAGGTAATAAAATATAACTGATTTATGCAGGAAGATGTAAATTTAGCAGCCGAAAATGATGACTTATATGAGCATCACAGATTTGTTGCAACTGATGGACAGGAGCCATTAAGGGTAGATAAATTTTTAATGAATTTTATTGAAAATTCAACGCGAAGTAAAATTCAACAAGCGGCCAAGGCTGGTAATGTTTTGGTGAACGATCAAATAGTAAAGCCAAATCATAAAGTAAAGCCAAAAGATGTTGTTCGTGTGGTTTTAGCATACCCGCCAGCTGAAAATTTATTAGTAGCTGAAGAGCTTCCTTTGGATATTGTATACGAGGATGATGCAGTAATTGTGGTAAATAAACCAGCAGGAATGGTAGTGCATCCAGGACATGGAAATTACTCAGGTACTTTAGTGAATGGATTAATTTATCATATTGAAAATTTACCAACAAACTCTAATGAACGTCCAGGGTTAGTACATCGTATTGATAAGGATACCAGTGGTTTGTTAGTGGTTGCAAAAACCGAATTTGCAATGGCGCATTTATCAAAACAATTTTTTGATAGAACTACCGAGCGATTATATTATGCGTTAGTATGGGGCGATGTAAAGGAGGATACTGGAACTATTGAGGGCCATATTGGACGTAGCTTTAAAAACCGTTTGCAAATGGATGTTTTTACTGAAGGCGATCATGGTAAACATGCTGTAACACATTACAAAGTTTTAGAGCGTTTAACGTATGTTACCTTGGTGCAATGTAAATTAGAAACTGGAAGAACTCATCAAATTAGAGCGCATTTTAAACACATAGGGCACACACTTTTTAATGACGAACGTTATGGAGGAGACGCTATTTTAAAAGGAACCACTTTTACAAAGTATAAGCAATTTGTGCAAAATTGTTTTAAAACACTACCAAGACAAGCGTTACATGCAAAAACATTAGGTTTTACACATCCTACAACAGGTGAGTTTATGCAATTTAATACTGAAATACCTACAGATATTGAAAATTGTTTAGTGAAATGGCGAACGTATTCAGAAAATTCAAAATTTGAGGAAGTGTAAGTAAAACTATGTTTTATGAAATGATAAAAAAAATCAGCTATTATTTAATAATAGCTGATTTTTTTATACAAGATAGTAATTTAATTTAAACGCATGTTAACCAGGCTCATAATGCGTTCAAATTGTTCTTTAAGGCCCATGTCAGAATTGTCAAATTCAATAGCATCTTTGGCTAGGGTTAAAGGAGAATCCTCTCTAGTTGAGTCAATTCGATCACGTTCTTGAACATTGTGTAATATTTCTTCATACTTTACAGTATCTCCACGATCTAATAATTCTTTATAACGACGTGTAGCACGTTTGTCTGCTGAGGCTGTCATAAATAACTTTAATTCAGCTTTAGGAAAAACTACGGTTCCAATGTCGCGACCATCCATAACTATACCTTTGTTTTTTCCCATTTCTTGTTGCTCTTGTACTAGTTTTTTTCGAACTTCTGAAATTGTAGCGACTTTACTAACCAGTTTAGAAACTTCAATAGTCCTAATTTCTTTTTCAACATTCGTGTTGTTTAAAAAAGCTTCAGCAAAACCTAAGCTATCGTTAAAAATAAAAGAAAGAGAAATGTTTTGTAAGTTTTTAATTAAATCTTCAGGGTTAAAATGTGTTTCAGAAATAAAATTCTGTTGCATAGCATATAAAGTAACAGCTCTGTACATTGCGCCAGTATCAACATAAATATATTCAAGTTTTTTAGCTAACTGTTTAGCAATAGTACTTTTTCCTGTAGATGAAAACCCGTCAATAGCAATAATAATTTTTGATGTCATAGCTTAAGAGATTTGAAATACAAATATACGTTAGAATCTGTTATTTTTTGTGATGAATATTAGCGGTTTTAAAGTAGAGATTAATAAGGGTTAATTAATTGTAAATGAGTGTGTTATTTATTTGTTTAGTATTAAGTTTGTGTGTTTGGAATAGAATTTATATATTAGATTTTATTTGTTGTATAAAAAGTATACATTTGATGTTTCTTAAAATCCCCATAATTAATGAAGAAAAAGACTAAGAGTATACTAAGACTTTTAGGTTTATTCCTTTTTTGTGTTAGTACTAATTTAATGTCACAAACGTTATTGAAACCTGAGTTACAGTTTTCTTCAGCGTGTGATGATGGTGCTACAACAGATTTTACAGTGAGGTTTAAATATGCTACAACAACTTTTCCTAACGACAATCAATTTACAATAGAACTGTCGGAGGCTGATGGTACTTGGGGGAGCCCTACTAACGTTGGTACAGTAACTACAGAAAATTCTTCTTTTACATTTGATAGGTCTTTTCAGTTGCCTAATGATACTTTTGGTGCTAATTATAAAATTAGATTAGTTGCTTCTTCGCCTGCGATGACAAGTCCAGAATCGGATGCTTTTGAAGCATATAAAATAATTAATGGAACTTTTATTTTAAATAATTTTGAAAATGTAGTTTTATGTGAGGGGGGGGCAGAAGAAGTCATTTTAAACACAACTCAAAAAGGGCAGTACGAGTGGTATAAAGATGGTAGTTTAATTACAACAACAGTTGATCCTGTATTTGAGGTGTCAGAGACAGGTAAATATCAAGCAAAAATAAATTATGGAGCTTGTGGTTTTAAAGAGTCAACCTTAATAGATGTTGTTGTTTTTAATGAATCAGACACACAAATAAAAGGTCCGTTAACTGTTCAAATATGTGGAGATGAATCACATACTTTTGAGGCGAATGTAACAGACGCTTCGTTTACTTATGATTGGTATTTTAATAATACGTTAGTACAATCTTCAAATTCTGCTACCTATACCACACCTACAGCAGGGCAATTAGGAACTTATCATTTAGAAATAGATACAGGAAGTTGCCAAACAGTTTCAGATAACGTAGAGTTAAAGCAAACAACATCAGCAGATTTTAATGTAAATACATCCGGTAATTTAAAAACAATTTATTTACCTGGAGAAACCCGTGAACTCTGTATAACTCACGATGCATCTTCAGCAACCATTCAATGGTATAAAGATACAAACCCCTTGGCAGCAAGAACTCAATTATGTACAAATGCCACAGAAAAAGGAGTGTACTTTGCAAGAGTAACTAAAAGTTCTTCTGGGTCATGTAATATTGTAGTTGATTCTGATGAGTATGAACTAATTGGTGTAAAATCGTTTGATGTCGTTGTAAGAACAGCAACAGATTATGAGGAATGTAATACAGCAACAACAACATTAAGTATAGTAGGAGTAAAGGCAATTGGTGAAGATGATCAAGAATATGATTTAACAACAGCTCAAATTGCAATGTTAAATTATCAATGGAATAAAGGAGGTGTAGCTATATCGGGTGCCACGGAAGATGAATTTTCAGTAAATTCATATCTTGAAAGTGGCTTGTATACATTGTCAGTTAATGTAGGAGGTAAAAACGGTATCTCAAATGAATTAAATGTAAAATTAGTAGAAATTCCTGAAATTTCTTCGACAACAATATCAAACTCACTCTGTGCAGGAGGTTCTATTATTTATATAATCAATAATGTAATAGCAGGATATACTTATAAATGGGTTAAAGACGGAACTGAAGATGTAACTCCGTCAGATCCTAGTTCACTTGAAGTTACAGAAGTAGGAGAATATGTGTTGCAATATTCTGGCTTTGGTTGTGCTAATGAGTTAGCCGCAATTGAAGTTGTTTTGTTTGATGATTCGGCAGTTACAATAACCCCATCAGAAAAAGTTGTAATGGAAGATGGAAGTGTTGCCACGATAGTTGCTGCAGGAGGCGAATCTTATGAATGGTATGAAGGAGAGGATGTTTTAGGTACATTATTGTCTACGACCGAAGAGTTAACAGTAAGTACCTTAGGTTTTTATACTGTATTGGTAAAGGTAGGTAACTGTGAGTTAACAAAAACAGTTGAAGTAGTAGAGCCAGATGATCAAATAATAGTACCTAATATTATATCGCCAAATCAAGATGGGATAAACGATACATGGAAATTATCAAACACATATGCATTCCAGCCCTCAGTAACCATTGAGTTGTATAACTCAAATGGAAAGGAAATTTTAAAAATAACCGATTATAAAAATGATTGGCCAGCTGAAGATTTAGGAAATCAGAAAATATTTTATTACAAAATAATAAAAGACGATACATTAATTAAAGCAGGAACAATATCTGTATTAGATTAAAAATAAGAATGATTAAGAAAATAATAGTATGTATAGTGATATTAATAAGTGTGTTTTCATTAAAAGCACAGACTTATAATAACGCGCAGCAATATAACAGTTTTACTTCACGAAACTTTATGAAGTTTAATCGTTTTTTAACAGTGCCAACATTTTCGGCATTGAAAGAAAATAAAACATCAATTACCGCAACTGTTCGTAATAGTAATGTTGATTTTGAAGATAACCCTAGATTATATTTAGGTACTTATTCTGGTAAAATGCGCGAAAATGTAGGAGCCGGTTTTGCAATTTATCAACAAGAGGTAGGTGTTTTTAAAGATTTTGGAGCCTTAGTAAATTATGCACAACGATTACAATTAAATGAAACGATGGATTTAACCTTTGGTTTTAATTTTTTGTATAGTAGAAGAAGTGCTAATGCGTTAAAGGTTAATTCTACTGTTCCAGATCCACAAGTAGCAAATTTTCAAGACACCCCTATTGTAATGTTACAACCAGCAGTTACGGTGTCATTTGGTAAGTTTGATGTTGGTGTATTTTTTGAAAACTTAGTAGACTTTAATTTAAAAAGTAGCGAAATGGCTACTTCTTTTGCCGAAAAAACATTTTCGCTTCATGCGATGTATTCTCATGAACTTACGTATGCTTCAGGAATTTTAGAAGGAGCAGATTTAAGAGCCTTACTAATGGCTAGAAAACCTGGAGAAAACGAATTTAGTGTAGGAGGAAATGTAATTTTAGATTTACCTAAAGCAGGTTGGTTAAAAGCAGGTTATGACAAAACTTACGGGATTTCAGCAGGTTTAGGTGTAAATATTTCTGAAAATTTAGCTGTTGGAATCAGTTATGAAAAAAGTAGTTTTGCAGCAACTAATGAAATAGGGTTAATTTATAACTTCGGTAAAAAATCATATACAAGAAATAGGCCAGTAAGAAGAACAGGAAGTGTAAAAGTAACATTACCAGAAAGAGCTCCAAAAAATGATTATAAAAACGAAGAGCATAATGATTTATCTGACGAAATTCAAACAGCACAAGATTCAATAGATATATTAAATAAAAAAGTTGATGAAGTGTTACGACTGTTAAAAAATCAGCCAATACCAAAGCAAAAACCAATAACACCTTCGGTTAAAGAAGAGGTAGAAGCAAAAGACACATCATTAAAAAGAAGATCAGATAAACCTTGGCGTCAAAGTACAATTACTTATGCTGGTGGCGGTGGTACAATGTATTATGTTGTTGCTGATAGATTTAGAGATAAAGAAAATACAGAACCCTTAATAGAAAAGTTTAAAAGATTAAATTTAGAAGCAAAATATATATACGAACCACAAAAAAAATGGTACTATGTATATGTTGATAGATATGCAAAAGAAGAGGATGCTGATGAAAAAGTTGAAGAATTAACCGATAAAACTCGTTTATTTGAAAATGATGATAAAAATGATGCCTCATCTATAAAAATTAAAAAAAGTGGTAAAGATCCTGTATATGTTGTTAAATTAACTATAGGTACCAGCGGTGATAGTTATAAGGAACCTAAAACACAACCACCAGCAAGAGTTAGAACTATGTCGGGTAATATGAAAGGAGTAGCCCCTGGCTACTATATACAGGTATATGTAAACTCTAAAAAATCACTGGCAGATAGAAATGTTGATGAGTTAAGGAATGATGATATAGATGCAGGATATTTTATAAACCCAACCACAGGTTATATGCATGTGTATATAGCAAAAACTGATAGCAGAGAAGAAGCTATTAAGTTGTATAATAATAATTTAAACGGTTCTTTTTACGACCGTAAAACGATAGTACGTATAAAATAATTAATTTGTAAGCCCCCAACAATTAATTCCCCAATGAAGATGATGAAAAAATTACTAATAATATCAATTTTTCTACTACAAATAACCAATTTGTTTGCACAAGAAAAAAACAATATAGTTGAAGGATATTTAACAGCAGCAGAAAGAAGAGCAGACGTTCCTTTTAAAGAACGTTATAATACAAGGGTAAGAGGTAATATGACCTTTGTAGCTAATAATATTTTAAATGTAGAAGGTTGGGTGTATGAGTGGAATCGTTGGACCTATTATTATAGTGAAGATGCATATGATGGTTATGGAGGTAATCATTCATTTAATTTGCAATATATTGATGTAGATAATGATAATACCACATTTTCATCTTCAAAATCATCTTTAAATTTACCAGATTGTTCTAGAGTTGTATACGCAGGGTTGTATTGGGCAGGAATTTATCCGTATGATAATTGGAACGAAGAATCGGCAGGTGTAAATACTCGTGATGCTGATTTTAACACCATGAAGTTTAAAGTTCCTGGGGGTAATTATGTCGATTTAGTTGCAGATAAATTTGATGTAACAAAAAGAGAATTGATATTTGATGATGGAATAGCAACAGAAAAACCATACGTATGTTACAAAGACGTTACAACAATGGTACAAAGCTTAACAAATGTTGCTGGTGACCCAGATGCAAATGGAGATTATTACGGAGCAAATATTAAAGCAACTCTTGGTCAGGATAATATAGGTAGTCGTTTAGGATCATCAGCAGGTTGGGTAATGGTAATTATTTATGAAAATGAAACTCAAAAAAATAAAAAGTTTTATCTTTTTGATGGGTTTTCAACGATAAAGAAAGACACAAATGATTATACAGATGTACCGGTAAGTGGTTTTCAAACAGTACCTTCTGGACCCGTAAGAGCAAATCTTATGGTAGCTGCTTTAGAAGGAGATAGGTCAATTACGGGTGATGCTTTTCAAATAGAAAGAAGAAATTCAGGAAATTTTGAAACTTTAACCACAGGAAGTTTAAATGGTACAACAAATTTTTTTAACGGATCTATAACCCAAAATAATAGTTACTTACCAGGAAGAGACCCTAACAGTCAAAATACATTAGGTTTCGATGTTGATATGTTTACGTTAAATAATGGAACAAAATCAATTTTAAATAACGGTCAAACAAATACTACGTTACGATTTACAACTTCAGGAGATTCTTACTGGCCCTTTTTATTAGGTATGTCAGTTGAAGTAATTGAGCCTAAAGTGCAGTTAATTAAAACAATACAAAATGCTGCAGGAGCAGATATTTCTGGACAAACAGTAGGTTTAGGAAGTGAATTGTTTTACAATATACGTTTTCAAAATGTAGGTACAGATAACGCTAAAAATACAAGAATTATAGATATTCTTCCAAAAAATGTTGATTTTTTACCAGCTGATTTAATATTACCGCCCGAATTAGAATCTACAAGAGCTCAAGTATTAAGTGATTATGAACCACCAACAGCAGCTAACAATTTTAGAGGGAAATTAATATTTAATATACCAGATGACCTTGTTGAAGAAAATGATGGGTACTATGATATAAAAATAAAAGTAGCAGTTGTTAGTGATTGTAGTCAGTTACGTGATGTATGTTCAAATAGAATATCAAATCAAGCTTTTGCTAATTATGAAAGTGATAGAGGTGGAGCACCACCAATTAACAATGAAGAGAGTTTTGCTGGTTTAGATGATTGTAATTTTGGAATTGTAGGTACTTCTAATTTTTTAGTTGACACTAGCGGATGTAGGTATGAAAGAACAGAAGTAATTTGTGGTAGTAGTACAACATTAATTGCAGGAGCAGGTTTCTCAGCTTATGAATGGAGAGATAGTTCAGGAAACATCATAGGTACCTCAAGAAACCAGTTAGTAACAAGTACAGGAACATATACTGTTAGAACAACAGCACCATCAGGTTGTATTGACACTGAAGAAACAGTAAATGTAGTAGGGTATAATTCAGAACCAAATCCGTTAATACCTTTCTCAGATCAAATGCTTGTTTGTGCTAATAATAGTTTAGATTTAGCAGAGATATATTTATGTGGCGATGGAAATTCAAGAACAATTAATTTACCTTTTGATCCAGCATCAGCAACAACTGTCAAATGGTATAAGTTAGATGAAGCCTCATGTAATGATGAAACTCGAGCAGGATGCCCAAATGTAGATACGGGTTGTGATTGGGGTACTCCATTATCAACAAATTTTTCTTTAAATGTAGCTGATGAAGGTGAGTATCGTTTAGATGTAGAGTATGATGGGCAATGTCCTAAAAGTTACTATTTTAACGTATTTAAAGCAACTTTAAATCCAGATATAGTAGAACTTGATATTTTTTGTGGATCAAATGGTTCAATTACAGTAAATAATATACCATCAAATTATCAATATAGTTTATCAGGACCTGGCGGATACAACGCTCCTTATCAAAATAGTAATGTATTTGATAATTTAACTACGCCAGGAGATTATGATTTAACAATTAGATTAAACAACCCGTCAGCTGCTTCATGTGAATACACATTCGGTTCAATTAATATTCAAGAAAGTGATATTGATTTTATAGTAACTACTAGCAATATGGAGTGCTCAGATGGTACAGCAAGTATTAATGCACAAGTAAATAATATAATAGGTGACTATACGTATACCTTAACCCATAGTACAGCAGGTGTTGTTGCTACTGAAGGACCAACAGCTAACAGTAGTCATTTATTTGATGGTTTAATAGATGGAGGTTCGTATACTGTAACAGTAACTACAGCACAATGTACTGCCTCAGAAACAGTAGTAATTGATAAGCCAGCCCCAATAAATTTAGCAGCTTTAAAGTTAAAAGATATTAGTTGTGAAAACGGTAGTTCTGATGGAATTATTCGATTAACAGCAACAGGAGGTACTGTTGATACAGTTTCAGGAAATACCTATAATATCGCTGTATGGACAAGTCAAGGAACAGATTTATACACACAACCTTCAGATGTTCCGTTTTCAGCATTTTTAACACCATCTGCAAATCCATATACTTATAACATTCCTGTTGGTAATGAAGGGGAATACCGTTTTATCGTTTTTGATGATAATGGTTGTTATTCAATTTCAGAACCAATTACTGTGATAAGAGAAGCACCATTAACATTTACACATACAGATGTTAATGTTAGTTGTAGCGGTCAAAGTGATGGAACAACAAATGTTCAAGTAGTTGATGATTTAGGGTATGCTATACAATACAGTATTGATAATACTAATTGGTTTGCTTCAGGATATTTTGATAGTTTAGCTACAGGAACATATACTGTATATGTTCGTGCAACTAAAACATCTTACCAATGTAACTATGAGGTTACAGATATTGAAATCACTGCGCCAGATGTATTATCAGGAAGTTCAAGGCGAAGTCAAGATTATACATGTACTCAACAAGGAGAGATAACGGTAGAAAATGTAACAGGAGGAACAGCACCTTATACTTATACATTAAGTGATGGAACAACAACAACAACTTATACAACTGATACGGTAACATTTGATCATGCATTTGGTAGTTTAGCAGATGGTACGTACACAGTAACTATAAGTGATGCAAAGAGATGTTCTATAACTTTAGCACCCATAACGATAGCGGCATTACCAGAGGAGCCAACATTTAGTAATGCAGTAACCTATGTGTGTGATGGAACAGGAACCATAACCTTAACACAATTAACACCAGCAGCACCAGGAACATATAATTATACTTTAGGAGCAACGAATAATACTACAGGAATTTTTAGCGGATTATCTGATGGGACTTATACTGTAACAGTTGATTACGGAAGCGACTGTACAGTGGATGTAACTAATATTACAGTTTTAAATAATCAGGCATTTACCGCACAAATAACAGATTTTACAAATCCAAGATGTATAGGAGATAGTAACGGAAGTATTGAAATAACAGCAGCATTTCCATCAAGTACACCAACAAGTTTTGAGTATGATTTAGGTTTAGGAGCTGGATGGGAAACAGCAGGAACAAATCCGTTTTCAATTCCGAATTTAGGAGATGGAACACATAATATATCGGTACGACCAGATAATACTTCACCAGCAGCGTGTAATGTATCTTTGAGTGAAGATTTATCAGATCCATCACCAATAGTAGTAGCGGCAAGTGTAACAAAACTAATTACTTGTGATACAGACCCTACATTAGATGGAGCAACGATAAGTATAACCGGAACCACATCCGGAGGAAACGGAGGAGCTTATACATATGCATTATTTAACAATGCAACAGCAACAGCACCAGCCGTTCAAACAGGCGCACCATTTACCGATATTGATACTTCGGGAGATTATTGGGTAGTAGCTACAGATGCAGAGGGTTGTACATCAGCACCATTATTAGTAAATGTACCAGATGCAGTAGCGGTAACATTTAGTTTAGACGCAACTACTTGTTATAGTGGTGCAGCCGATGCAACAATTACCGTAAATATAGGTACAGGTAACGGAAATTATTCATATAGTTTAAATGACGGAACTACGACCACTACACAAAACACCAATATATTTACAGGATTAACTAATGGTAATTATACAGTAACTGTAACAGACGGATTTAACTGTTCTGCAACCGATACGGTAACCATAAATCCACAAGTAACAGCAGTAATAACTAAAACAGATATTGGATGTACTTTTGGTAGTATTAGTTTTCAAGCATCAGGAGGTGATACAAATTATGTATATCAAATATTTCAAATATACCCAGGCTTTGAAGATTATTCAAACTATGAAAATGGAACTTTTACAAATGCTAATTATTTATCGGCACCTGTTCCAGGGCGATATTATGCTGTTGTTAGAGATAACGGAGGAGTTGCACCATATTGTGAGTACAAAGAAATTATCACAATAAATCAAATAGATAATCCAACAATAGTTGTAACCGAAACACAACCCGATTGTAATGGAGGTCAAGGTTCGGCAGTAGTAGTAATAAGTGATGGAACAGCCGATTATACCACCACAATAACATTACAGGGAGCACCAGGAACAGTACAAACATCAGGGCCAGGAGCAGGAACAAATATTACATTTAACAATTTAGCAGAAGGAACATATGATGTTGTTACTACTGATGCTAATAACTGTGCAACAGCAGCATCAACCATAACCATCACTGCACCAGATGCATTAGCAGGAAATTCAAGGCGAAGTCAAGATTATACATGTACTCAACAAGGAGAGATAACGGTAGAAAATGTAACAGGAGGAACAGCACCTTATACATATTCATTAAGTGATGGAACAACGACAACGATTCATACAACGGATGCAGTAACATTTGATCATGCATTTGGTAGTTTAACAGATGGTACGTACACAGTAACTATAAGTGATGCAAAGAGATGTTCTATAACTTTAGCACCCATAACGATAGCGGCATTACCAGAGGAGCCAACATTTAGTAATGCAGTGACTTACGCGTGTGACGGAACAGGAACCATAACCTTAACACAATTAACACCAGCAGCACCAGGAACGTATAATTATACTTTAGGAGCAACGAATAATACTATAGGAATTTTTAGTGGATTATCTGATGGGACTTATACTGTAACAGTTGATTACGGAAGCGACTGTACAGTGGATGTAACTAATATTACAGTTTTAAATAATCAGGCATTTACCGCACAAATAACAGATTTTACAAATCCAAGATGTATAGGAGAAAGTAACGGAAGTATTGAAATAACAGCAGCATTTCCATCAAGTACACCAACAAGTTTTGAGTATTCATTAGATGGAGGAACTATTTGGAGTGCGGCGGCAACAAATCCGTTTACTATCACAGGATTAGGTAATGT
>NZ_MAKX01000042.1 GCF_001693415.1 Tenacibaculum soleae
CAAATGACAAAGAGGGAAAAAAAGGCAAAATAGTTTACAAAAGAGAAGTTGGTGAAACTAAAGAATATGAAACGGAATGGGTTGAAACTAAATTGACCCAAAGAATTCTGGAATGGGATGGAAAAGAGATATTTCCAAAAATAGAAAACGAAGATGAATAATAACGTTTGCCAACAATGTATAACCGCAATTACGGCGGATTCGACTACGTCCGAATCCACTTGGAATTGCTAACGTCAGTGTCAAACCCAAAATTAACGCATATAAACCCGTAACTGACGGTTATACTAGACCGTTGGGCATAATTTGAGGAAAACAGTATACATATTAACAATTTTATTTCTATTTAACTGTAAAACTTATACCAAAGAGGAAATAACTATTAATTCTGAATCTTATGAATTAATAGTTCCTAAAAATCATCAAGAATTATTAATTCTATTTCCTGGTTTTGGAGAAAATAATGAAGGAGTTAAAAACGAATCAAATTTAATTAAAAGTGTTTTAGATGAAAACATTTCCGTCTTAATTATTAAAACAAACAGAAATTTATTCCTGAATAAATTAGAAAAAGAAAAAACCGCAAAACTTCTTTGGGAAATAATAAAAGAAAATAACATTCATGGAAACGAAATTTATATTGGTGGATTTTCTGCTGGTGGAAATCTCGCTTTACAATTGGGAAAATATCTGACTTTTTATAAAAATGGAGAATTTAATCCAAAAGGAATTTTTATTGTGGATTCTCCAGTAGATTTAATACAATTATATAAAAACTGTAAACAGAAAGTTGAAAAAAATAATTCTGTTCTAATAAATGAATCTAGTTTCCTGTTAAATTATCTAAATCAAAAAATAGGAAAGCCTAAAGAAAATTTAGAAGAATATAAAATATTTTCACCATATTTAGATTCTTTAAAATATATTGAAAATGTTAAATTTAATGAAACAGAATTGGTGTTTTATACAGAACCAGCGTTGGAATTTAATAGAACTATTTATAAAAGAGGTTTTGAGGAAACAAATAGTTTTCAATTAAAAAATTTACACAAAGAATTAAAAGAGAATGGTTTTAAAACATCATATATAGAAACCAAAAATAAAGGTTACCGAAAAAATGGAAAAAGAAATCCACATTCTTGGTCAATAATAAATGAAAGAGAAATTTTAGAATGGATAAAGAAAAAAACTATGCCCAACACCGTGTATAATTAATTGCGGCGGAATTTCCCTTTCGGAAATTCACGCGAATTAATTATCTTTCCGCATTGGCGGAAAGTGAATCGCAATTTTAATCGCAAACAAATCATGCACAAACACGTTATGTGTAAGCTGAGGAAAGATTCGAACTAAAAATAAAATGACTGAACAATCAATAATAAAACAGATTGGAAAACCTGCCGAAATCGATTTACGAAAACCGAAAGCGATTGGAAGTACAGGATTTTATCTAAAGTCATTTAAAACGAAAAATTCAGAAACTGAAACTCTGAAAATTGAATCGAAATGCAACTTTGAAAAACGAACTGGCGGAATTTTATTACGTGCGAACTATTCCAATAAATTAACTGCTATTCCTATTCCGAATGAAAACATTATTGGAATCTCACTCAAACGCGGAAAAGAAAGTATTAATCCATTTTTTTTATCACCAATGTGGATTTTATTAAAACTCGGAGTTTCTATATTAAAAGCTCGATATTTTAGATTTTGGCTTCACGAATATTCAATTGACCAAATGGAACTGAATATCGAAACGAATGAATATGAAATGGAATTCATTGCTAATGGATATTTATTTGAGCGACAATTAAGTTTCTTTGAGAATTTGAATTGCGGAAACAAATTAAAAACGGAAAGAAAAGCCAGCACATAACAACGTGTAAAATTAATTGCTAGTTTCGGCTCACTTGGGAAATTCCTTCGGAATTTCGCCGTTCGTGATTAATCTAGTAAATTAGTTGCTTGAAATACGCAACTAATCTTACACAACAACGTTAGCAACAAGCAAAAAAACACGTGAAAAACAAAAAAACCGTTCTGATTTTGAAAATTTTGTATATTTGAAAAAAGTTATAACAGATGGACATTCAATCAAGAAAAATAGAATTTATGCAAGAGTTCCTTAAAATTCAAAGTGAGGAAGTTATTTCTAAGCTTGAAAATATATTGAGAAAAGGGAAGAGCAATGCTGAAAATATTGATTTTAATCCAATGTCTATTGAGGAATTTAATTTGAGAATTGACAAATCAATGAACGATTCAGAAAACGGAAAACTAATTGAGGCTAGTGAATTAAAAGCCAAAATGGAACAATGGAGTTAAAAATATATTGGACTGAATTTTCCGAAAAAGAACTCGCTGAAATCTTCAAATATTATAATAGAAAAGTAAATTATCAAGTTGCTAAAAAAGTAGTTGACGGAATTTATAATGAAACTCTAAAATTAAAAACTCAACCAGAAATTGGGCAAATTGAAGAATTATTAAAAGGAAGAAAACAAAAATTTAGATATTTAGTTTTTAAGAATTATAAAATTATTTATTGGATAAACTCCGCCAAAAATTGGGTTGAAATAAATGATGTATTTGACACTCGACAAAATCCACCGAAAATTAAGCGAACGAAATAATGCCAGATTGCCAACAACGTGTATAGTTCATTACGGGGGATTTTCTTACAGAAAATCCTCGCACTTTCACTATCTTTGGTCTAAATTCGGAAAATTGCTGCGCTCTTTTCCGTAACGAAACCATACACAAGTACGTTGTGCGTAATTAAAAAAAATCTTCATATCAAGAATATTTTGAACTATAATTCTTATTTTTGATTATAAATATTAAATGTGATGAATATTCAAGCAGAAAAAATACAATTAGCTAAAATGCTTTTAGATACTCAAAATCCGAAAATAATTGAGTCTATTAAAAACATTTTTAAAAGGGAAAAAACAGTAGATTTTTGGACTGAATTATCGCTTGAACAAAGAGTTGAAATTGAAAAAGCATCAATAGAAATTGAAAACGGAGAAATGACCGATTATGATTCTTTTATGCAAAAACACAGATAAATGATTCGTAAAGTTGTTATTTCAAAAACGACTGAGAAAAAATTAGATTCCCTTTTCAGCTATTTAGTTGAAAAATGGTCTGTTGAAGTAAAAAATGAATTCATTGAAAAGTTAGATTATTCAATTGAACTTATCAGAAATCAACCTGAAATGTTTCCTGAATCTAAACAAGGAAAAAAATTAAGGAAATGTGTTGTAACAAAACAAACTACCTTATTTTATAGATTTACATCTAAACAAATTAATGTAGTTACAATTTTTGACACAAGACAAAGCCCGAAAAAATTAAAGCAAGAAATCTAAATAACAACGCACAACACGGTGTATAATTAATGGCTAGTTCTCGCCTACTTACAAAAATCCTCGCGGATTTTCTATTCGGTTTTTATTTACTAAATTAGATGTTTAAACCACGCAACAAAGCATACACAAACACGTTGGGTTTCATTAACAAAAAACAGCGTCCTGAAATAGGTTGACTAAAATTAAACATTTAATTATAGTCACTTATGAAAACACAAAAAGAACACTGGCAAAAAAAAAGCTACCAAAAAGTAACACTTGAACTCAAATTGTCTGTCGTTGACCAAATTCAAAACGGTCAAATTTCCACTAATTTCGCTTCTAAAAAATATGATGCTCCAAGAACAACAATTGGGTATTGGATCAAAAAATATAGTACTTTAGTCCAACAAAACACAGGTATGAGTAAATTAGATGAAATTAAAAAACTAAAGGAGCGTATTGAAGAACTAGAGTTTGTAAAAGACTTTCAGCAAGATGTTATTGCTGACATGGAAATCATTACGGGAGTAGATATGTCAAAAAAGTCATTACCCAAAACATTAGCAAAAGAGATACAACTAAAAAAGAAAAACCGTTTAAAAGAAAATGGTTCTATCAGTGTTTTGGGATTAGTAAACAAGCCTTCTACAAAAGAGAAAAAGTAAAACAAAGTAAAGCTATAAACGACACTAAAATAATTACGATGGTCAAAAAATATCGTAAAATAGTAAGCTCCAGAACTGGGGGTAAAAAACTCTATAAAGAACTTAAAAATCAATTAATTGAAATAGAAATTAAAATCGGTAGAGATAAGTTTTTTGATGTATTAAGACTGCATAATTTACTCGTCCTTAAACTCAAAAACTACATAACTACCACAAACTCTAATCATCTATTTAAAAAATATAAAAACCTCATTCAAAACAAAATACCTACTAGACCCGAACAACTTTGGGTAAGTGATATTACATACATTAAAACAGAAAAAGGACACAACTATTTAGCTATTGTAACTGACACATATTCTAAGAAAATTATGGGATATAAATTAGATGACCATATGAAGGTGTCACTCTGTAAAGATGCTTTAAAAAATAGAAAATATCCTTCCGAAAAGTTAATTCATCATTCTGATAGAGGGATGCAATACTGCTGTCCAGAATATACACAGTTTGCTGAAAAAAATGGAATAACAATGAGTATGACAGAGCAATATGACCCATATGAAAATGCTATTGCTGAGAGAATCAATAGAACTTTGAAATATGAATATGGCCTTAGAAACTGTCTTAAAAACACTATTATTGCTCAAAAATCAGCTAAACAAGCTGTATATATTTATAACAATTTAAGAACACATTTTAGCTTAGATTTAAGAAAACCATCCGAAGTACATTTAAATCCAAACATCAAATACAAATCCTATCGAAAAAATAATGTAAACTTGACTGAACTAACAATTTAAAAACAAACTTAGTTCAAATTATTTTTTGCCTTTTAAACGGCTAAAAAAATAGTTTGAACGCTATAAATTAGCCTAAAAAAAGGTCAACCTATATCAGTATAATACAATACCCTATATTGGGTATTGATTTGTTTAATCATTTAAACTAATTTTGAAAAAAAATCTATGGAAAAGTTAATTACATTTTTGTCAATTATATTACTAATTGGCTGTTCGAAAGATGATAGTTCTACACCAACGGAACAAGTTATTACAGAACAATTTATTAATGGGGGGGAGAAATTAAAACATCACAGTTGGTTACTATTACAAATGACAATTTAACCTATGAACAATACACTGGTTATATTGAAAACAGTGAAGTAACAATTTTAAAAACAAATGATTCTGAATATGTTTTTAAAGTTCCAAGTAATGTAGAATTGGGAGAACAAATTCTTAATATAACTAATTTACAAAATTTTAAAATAAAGTATTTAATTACTGAAACAATCATCAATAGTACTCCAGATGAAACCCTATCTACATATTTTTCTAGTATCAACGACTATTTAACAACTACACAAGGGACGGCTAACTACAACTACACTAATGCATTTATGACAAACTTAAATGATGTTTATGCAAATTCTTCAGAGGAAGATAAAATTTCAATGGCTAAATACTACAAAGCAAATAAAGCATTATTTGATGAAATTTTAACTACTGATTTTGCAAATAGAACGTCATCTAGTTTAACTGACTTAGGTCTTTTAACAAAATATGGTTTTGCTACACTTGCTTGTGGATTAACTACTGCAGCTGCAATTTTAGACCCCGAACCAACGACTAAATTAGTTTGTACTGGTATTGCAATAATTGCATGGAATAAAGCAGCAAATTACAAAACTCAATTTGCTGAGAGAAATCTCAAAGTATTAGGAGTTATCATCGATGGAGTTGTAGGAAATAATAATATAAGTGGTCGTTCAGAAAATCAAGCTATAGAATTTACTACAAATCAGGAAATAACCTTATCGCTTGAAACAAATAATAGAGCAATTATAAATTCTGATGAAAACGACAATAATGGAAATATATCGGAATATTTTTCAAAACACAATAAATTTAACACTATTATTGGAAAGCTAAACACTGTAATTCAGTTTTTAAACGATAATATTTTCTTTTCTAACATTAGCTTACTAAGCCAATATATTGTTAATAACACTAATCAAATTAGCAATATAACTGCTGACCAAGATTCTTTTAATAACTTAAATGTATCCCTCAGCAACAGCAACTTAATACTTAATAATATCTCATTTGAGAACGGAAACATTAAATTAACAGTCTCAATAATTGATGAATCTATTGTTACTGAATTTGTAGAAGCAGAACTTAACTTTTCATTTAATGATGAATTTAATAATATTTCAGGTAGCTTGCCAATTAAAGTTAATAAAACACCAAACCCTTTTATAGGTAACTGGCAAGCAATAAGTTTTAATGGCCAACCTTTTTCTGCGCCTTATAGTCAAAGTAACTATAATAGCCAGTGTGATGTATATCAAGCTTTTTATTATATTAATAATGGTACTGCAACGATTACCGAACAAAACATCAATATTTTAATTAATAGATACTTAAATTTTTATATAATTCCATCAGCTGACAATGATGGTAACTTAATTTGTAGTTCAATTACTTTAACTTCGGATAGTCCTGAGAGTAATTATTTAAACTACGAAGATTCATATATATATATGATGGAAATAATGTCATAGAAAACATAGATGGTATTCATAACAATACAAATGGAGATACTTTTAACATTAGTCCAAATAGGATTACTTTAATTAATGAAAATGAATTTACTATATCAATACCTGGGCATTTTGGGAGTGATGTTGTTGTCATTTTATTTTCAAGGCAGTAACCGTTAGAATATAAAACAAATAATTAAATTTATCAAAATTAACGTTTGCTAACAACGTATATAAAAAATAGCAGTTAAGAGCATAACTCAAGGTTTAGTTCTTTTCTGCTATCTTGTTTTTAAATTGAAAATTAGTACATATAAATCTGCTACTTTTCATATACAAGATCGTAGCTGTTTATCCTGATCCGTCCTGAAATAAGGCTACATAATCTTAAACATTATGTACAGAAATGACAAAGTAATTAGACGTTACAGTGAACCTTTTAAATTAAAAATTTTAGCCGAACTTACAATCGGAAAACATACAAAGAGCGAACTTTGTAAACTCTACTCTATTGCTCCTACAACAGTAAACGTGTGGATTAAAAAGTACAATCGAAAAGACTTAATGAACACCAGAGTAAAAGTGGAAACTAAAGATGAAATATCTAGAATTAAAGCACTTCAAAAAGAGATTGAAAAGCTTAAAAAACTACTCCTAAAAAAAGATCTCGATGCTATGAAGAATCCTATCTTGAAGTAGCTGCTGAGGATCTAGGTTATAAATCTATTGCTGAACTAAAAAAAAAGTTAAGTATAAAGCCTTAATTAAAGCTAAAGGAAAATCTAAGGGATTTGCTTATTTAAAGACTATAATCCATTGTTTTGGACTTAAACGTGATGCGTATTACAAATCTAGAGCTGATAAACGTTTAAAACTAGAACAACAGATTATTAACATCGTTAAAAAAAGACGCAAATCCCTTCCTAGAGAAGGTGTAAGAAAACTCGTGAAATCCTTAGATGTAGATTTTAATAAAGCTAATATTAAAGTTGGTAGAGATACTTTATTTAATGTGCTTAGAAAGCATCAAATGTTAACACTTAGAAGAAAAACAAGTGCTAGAACTACGAATTCTTATCATCGTTTTTATAAATATAACAACATTATAAAAGACCTGTAAGTTACTAGAAATAACCAAGTTTTGGGGTCTGATATCACATACATTAGAACAGTAAAACGGTTTTGCTATTTGGCTTTAATAACTGATATGCATTCTAGAAAAATAGTAGGTTACGATCTAAGTAATAGTTTGGAGTTAAAAGGATGTGTGAGAGCACTTAAAAAGGCTATTTATCAAACTAAAAACATTAAAAAACTTATTCATCATTCAGACAGAGCAATACAGTATTGTAGTAATGTATACACACAAATACTAAAAGAAAAAAGATAAGTATTAGTATGACCGAACAAAATCATTGTTATGAAAATGCGATAGCAGAGCGTGTAAATGGCATATTAAAAGATGAATTTTATCTCGACCAGACCTTTGATAACGTGGCGCACGCAAAAAGAGCTACAAAAAATGCAATTAATTTATACAACGAAGTAAGATTACACTTATCTTTAGACTATAAAACACCTAATATGGTATACAAATTATCAGCTTAAAATCAATTTTAACCTGTAGCCATATTTCAGGACTAGACACACCTCCACTTAAAAAATTGAACACCATTTGCTAAGTAACTTCTTGCGGAAAAGGATTTATGACACCATCTTCTGCAATACCGTGGTCTACTGCAAAAACAGCAATAGAAGGTTTGTTTAATTTTGGAGTTAATGTTTGTTGAATGACTCCTATTTTAAAGCAATTTCTTTTAGTTTCCCTAGTGCTCCTAAAGGTTTTGTTATTGGTTTTTATGTTCTAAATCGACTAAAATGGTTTCATCTGGAGCTTGAATATTAAATTTTCTCATTTTTTATTCTGTTATGGCGTCAGACTTTTTATAAATATCTTTTAACTGTTCAATAGTTTCTTTTGATGGATTTTCCCACATTCCTCTTTGAACGGCTTCTAACATGCGCTCAGACATATCTTTTAATGCCCAAGGATTGTGTTCTTCTATAAATTCTTTATTTTCATTATCAAACAAATAATTATCCGTTATTTGTTCATACATAAAATCTTCAATCAAATTAGTAGTAGCATCATAGGCAAATAAATAATCCATTGTTGCTGCCATTTCAAAAGCACCTTTATAACCGTGTTCACGCATACCTTGCATCCATTTAGGATTCACTACTCTAGATCGAAACACTTTTAACAATTCTTCTTTTAACGATTTTACCTTCGGATTTTCAGGGCGAGAATGATCTCCAAAATAAATTTCAGGTTGCGATCCTTTTATAGTGTTCACGGCAGCTGTCATTCCACCTTGAAATTGATAATAATCATCAGAATCTAAAATATCATGCTCTCTATTGTCTTGATTTTGCATTACCACTTCAATATTCGCTAATCGTTTTTTAAAGGTTTCATGAGCCGATTTTCCACTGTTGCTTTTACCAGCATATGCGTAACCACTCCAATTAATATAAGCCTGTGCTAAATCATCAGAAGTAGTCCAATTTTTACCATCAATTAAACCTTGTAAGCCAGCACCATAAGCACCAGGTTTAGAACCAAACACACGGTATAAAGCTCTTTCACTAGCTTGTTTATCATCTAAACCTTCTTCTTTCCATTGCTTTCTTTCTTCATCAAAACGCTTTTTTATAGGGTTTTGTTCAGCAGTTTCATCTAAAGAGGCCACTTTTTCTATAGCCGCATTAAATAGCGAAATTAAATCAGGAAAAGCATCTCTAAAAAAACCAGAGATACGCAACATAACATCTACTCTTGGTCTTTTAAGTTCTAATGTAGAAAGTATTTTAAAATCTTTAACTCTTCGGTTACTTCCTTGCCAAACAGGTTTTACACCAATTAACGCTAAGGCTTGCGCAATGTCATCACCACTAGTTCGCATAGTTGAGGTTCCCCAAACAGATAATCCAATAGAACTAGGGTATTCTCCGTTTTCTTGTAAATAGCGATCAATAATATTCTGCGCACTTTTTTGCCCTAGTTGATACGCTGTTTCCGAAGGAACAGTACGTATATCAACAGAATAAAAATTTCGTCCTGTAGGTAAAATATCTAATCGTCCTCTTGTTGGAGCGCCAGAACCACCAGCAGGAACATATTGACCGTTTAACCCTTTAATTAAATTACCTATTTCATTGCTTGTTTTTTGTAAAACAGGCATCGTATGTTGTTGTATGTATTTTATAATTTGTATTGTATCAGCACCAATTTTACTGACGTTATTACCAGCTAACAATTGACTAATGATATTTTTAGCTTTGTTTTCTAGTAATTCTACAGCTTGTCCGTAGGTTCTACAATGAATACCGAAAATCTCTTTATCTAAAGAATCAGAATAAACCACATTTATAGGGTCGAAATTAAGTTGTAAATCATCCGCTAAACATTGTGTAATTCCTTTTAAGTTTCCTTGAGGTAAACGATGTAAGGCAACAATTAAATCGACTAATTTTTCTTGTCTAGGCAATTTTCCTAAAATATGTAAACCACCTCTAATTTGAGATTCCTTTAGTTCACATAAATACCCATCAATTACTTCTAATAAGGCATCTATATCTTTTCCATCTTGATTTAAATCGGTTTTAAGATGGGTTTCATTTACAAGACTTTCAATTTTGGTTTTAATAAGCGTAGCACGTTTTCTATCAACTAAAGCAGACTCATAAAACTCATCTATTAAGAGTTCTAACTTTAATAAGTCACCATAATTCTCAGCGCGGGTCATTGGTGGAATTAAATGATCTAAAATAATTGCTTGATTTCTTCTTTTAGCCTGTGTTCCTTCTCCTGGATCATTAATAATAAACGGGTAAAAATGAGGAATTGCTCCTAAAATAGCGGCAGGAAAACACGTTTCTTTACTCAAGGCAACACTTTTCCCTGGTAACCATTCTAAATTTCCGTGTTTACCTATATGTACTAAAGCATCCGCCTTAAAACTGTATTGTAACCAAATGTAATATGCCAAATAAGCTGGAGGAGGAGGTAAATCTGGAGAATGATAACTTGCTTGTAAATCTAAGTTATACCCTCTACTTGGTTGAATACTAACAAATATGTTTTTAGATATAAACCCGGGAATTAAAAAAGCGCCTTCTTTATAATTAGGAGATTCATTTGGTTGGCCCCATTGTGCTTCTACAGTATTTCGAAGTGTTGGAGATAATTGATTGTAATACTTATAAAAAATACTTTCTTCTAAACGAATTGTTTTACGCTCATTTAAAGTATTTATAGTTGCTACATCATTGGTAATAGCATCGGTTAATTTATTTATAAGTTCGTTAGTTGTTGTGGGGTAATTAGCAGATAATTCGTAATTTTCATCAGCTAATTGCGCTAATATTTGCAAGGTACTTTGTGGCGTATCTAAACCAACACCATTTGCTAAACGGCTATTTTTATTAGGATAATTAGGTAAAACTAAAGCGATTTTCTTTTCTGAATTATTTTTATTCTGAAGATTTATCCAAGCTTTTGCCATTTTAGCAACAAATTGGCAGCCTTCAATATGTGGTGCATAAGAAACAACCTCAGAATCTGTTAACGTGTCTTTTTCTATAGATTCTTTAAATGAAATAACTTTTGAGATAATTTTACCATCTACTTCTGGTAGGGCAATATTCATGGCAATATCAGTCGGAGGCAAGCCGAAATTACCTTCTAACCAACTTTCATGATTACAACTTCCCATGATAGCTTGAATCACAGGAACATTAAATACATCAAATAAACTTTGTGTGGTGTCATGAAATCCTTGCACACTAAATCCCGTAGTGTTTATAATAACCTGAGGATATTTAAGATGATGTTGTTTTAGTAAGTCGAATATTTGTTGCTGAATATCATACTCACGATAGCCAGCTGCCATTAAAACAACAGCTGAAATGCCTTGTGTTTCTAATGCACTAATAAGGCTATGTATAGGTGCTAAATTATTAGATAGATAGTAGCTTCGGTACCCAAAAATAATGGCTTTTTTTTGGGTGCTTTTTGGTTTTAAAGTAGTATAAATTCCTTCTTTAGGGTGATATAAAAATAAATCGGGAATTGTTTTAATAGCATTCGGAGTTACTTTTGAATCACTAATTCGGTTGTTAATTAATTGCAACGCTGATTTACAATTTTCAATACCACCAGATTGAATGTATTTCCAAATTAGGTCTACATCTTTTAACGGAATGTTAGAAGATTGCATTAACTCTAAATCTGGTTTATTATCACCAGGTAAAAATACTAATTGAATGTTGTTTTCTTCACAGCAATCAGTAACGGCTTCACATAAATAATTATAATAGGCTTTACCACCCAAAAGTTTAAGAACAACAATTTTGGCAGATGAAATAACCTCATCAATATACGTATCTATAGTTAATTCTTGTTTGAAATAGCTAAGGTTAGCAAAACGAAAAGAGGGTGCATTTTCTACAGAATTATGTACTAATTTGTAGGCATTATTCATCATAAATAAATCAGAATCTGCCGAAGATAAAAAAACAATATCTCCAGGAGATTGATCGATGTAAAATACTCCTTCATCGTTAGGATTCCAGCCGCCCGGTATGGTAGAAATTAAATGCACGCTTTATATTTTTATGAAACCTAAATACTATTTATTGTTATAATAGAACAGCAAATTATTTATTAATGAGAATGTCCGTGACTGTGACTATGACTATGCGAATGAACATGAGTAATAACTTCATTTTTTTCAGTCAATTCTATATTTTTACCAATAACAACGATACTTGTTTTACGCTCTTCATTAGCTCCCCAAGGTCTTTCAAAATAATAATCGAAACGAGAACCTACACCTTGTAAAACCATACGCATAGGTTTGTTAGGAATGTTTACAAAACCTTTAATTCTATAAATTTCGTGTTTTTCTACCAATGCTTTTAAATCGGTAACTAAAGTTTTAATAGCTGCTGTTTCGGTATATTCTAACAAAATAGTTTTAATATCGTCATTATGGTGGTGGTGATTTCCTGACTTATGGTGCTCTTCGTGAATAGAATGACGATTATCTACATCATCTTCTGCAGAAGCTTCAATACCTAACAATAAACTATTATCTAACGTACCGTTTTCTACAGGTATAATTTTCGTATTTGGTCTTGCTTTAGCGGTTACTATTTTAGTTATTGCTGAAAACTTTTCATCGTCAACTAAATCTCTTTTACTAACTAAAACTAAATCAGCACAAGCTAATTGATCTAAAAATAATTCTTCAATTGGTGTTTCATGATCTAAAGAATCATCAGCTAAACGTTGTGCTTGCACGCGTTCTCTATCACAAATTTCTCCAGTAGCTATTCCAACAGCATCTACTACTGTAATCACTGAATCTATAGTTATATGGGGTTTTAAATCTGGCCAGTTAACAGCTTTTACTAAAGGTTTTGGCATTGATAAACCAGAAGTTTCAATAACAATATGGTCAATTTCTTCTTTACGCTCTAATAATTGTAGCATAGAAGGTAAAAACTCTTCTTGTACAGTACAGCAAATGCATCCGTTTGGTAATTGTACTAAATTACAATCATCATCACCACATTCTGACGAAGCAATTAATTGTCCATCTACATCAACCTCTCCAAACTCATTAACCAACACGGCAATACGCTTTCCATTAGCATTTCTTAACATGTTATGTACTAGGGTTGTTTTTCCTACACCTAAAAATCCGGTAACGATGGTAATTGGTATTTTCTTATTCATTTTTAAAAATATAAATTGTTACTATTGAATTGTGCTTTTATATGATTCTGAAATAAATTCAGGGGTTATTTTTTAACTGTTTTTTTCTTTCTCTTGTATAAGAAAAGATTCCATTTTTCTTCCGCTACACCATGTTTATCCATTTCAGCTCTAGCCATGGTAAAGAATAAGTCAGACATACGGTTTACGTAACTCATAATATAGTCATGTACACATTCAGGATCTTCTTGCATTAAAGTAACCAGTTGTCGTTCACCTCTTCTTACTTGCGTTCTACAAACATGGCAAAGTGCAGATATTTCATTTCCTCCAGGTAGTAAAAAATAGTCAGAAGGAGAACTGATACTGTCTTCCATTTCATCTAACCATTGTTCACAAAATTCGGCACCGTCTTTAGGCTCAGGATTTGGATTTACTTTTTTAGAATCTGATGGGCGTGCTAAATGCGACATCATATTCATCATATCTTTTTGAATACGATGTAAGTTAGGTTGCCACTCGTGGTCGTTACCTAATTTAGAACGCATTAATCCTATAGTTGAATTTACCTCATCTAAAGTTCCGATACATTCAATTCGTGCTGAGTTTTTAAATTCTCTTTTACCTCCAAAAACTCCAGTACTACCTTTGTCTCCTTTTCTTGTGTAAATTTTCATACGTTATTATTTAGTTCGTTAATTAATTGTAATAGTATTTCAGGTGTACCAAAATAGTGGTGGATATAAGAACCTATTACCTTATTTTTTTTATGAATTTTAGTGTCAGTTTCACCATCTCTGGCATTTAAAACTGTTGCATTTATAGTAGTTTCATTATCGTTTTGTAAACTAGAATAGTGAAACTCATGTCCTTTAAAGATGTGATTATTTGTTTTGGTTGTTCTATAGCCTAAGTGCAATTTTTTATCAGCTATGGTCGATTCAAAATCAAAATAATTAACCATTTTAAAAGCGGTGTTGTTTTCAGATATAATTGATTTTCCTAAATACATCATTCCGCCACACTCCGCATAAATTTGACCATTATTCTCAGCGAATGTTTTGATGTTTTCTAACATTGAGGTGTTAGCAGAAAGTTCTTTTAAGTGAGCTTCAGGGTATCCTCCTGGAAGAAATATAAAATCACATTTCGGAATTTCAGTATCATGAATAGGACTAAAGAAAATAACTTTTCCCAGTTGTTTCATCGCATTTATATTGTGAGGATATATAAAATTGAAAGCTTCATCTTTAGCGATAGCAAATGTTATATTTTTAGTCGTTGTTTTATGTATTGAAGGAGGAGGAGTGTTTACTTCTTTCGAAATTTTTAAAATAGCATTCCAGTCTAGTGTTTTTTCTAATTCGTCAGCAATTAGATCAATAATACTATCAAATTTCTCAATTTCTTGAATATTTAATCCAAGATGTCTTGAAGGAATTTCAATGTTTTTTAAATTTGATAAATACCCAAAACATTGTACACCAATATCCTCGCAAGCTTCTTGTAACATGGTATAATGTCTTTTAGAACCTACACGATTAAAAACAACTCCCATTATTTTTATAGTTGCATCAAAATTCACAAATCCCTGTATAAGTGGCGCAACAGAGTAGGCAACTGCTTTGGCATCAATTACTAGTAAAACGGGAGTTTGTAGTTTTTTAGCCATTTCAGCTGTACTACCTTTGTCTTTTTTAGCACCATCAAATAAGCCCATAACACCTTCAATACAATTAATGTCACCTTTTTCTCCGTAATGAGATAGGTTCGTATCAATATCTTGTTGAGACATCATATATAAATCTAGATTCACACCAACTTTGTTGCAGGCTAATTCATGAAACTTTGGGTCTATATAATCTGGTCCAACTTTAAAAGGTTGAATTGTTTTGTTTTTACGTTTGAATAAACGCAATAATCCCAAGGTAATGGTTGTTTTTCCTGCGTTACTATTGGGTGCTGATATGATAAACTGTTTTGTCAAGTATCTTAGGTTTATATATTTTCAGTAATTAAAACTTCATAGTTCGCATTAATGCGATTGGCTAATTCTTTGGCCTCACCAATTTTTACCATTCCTTTTTCTGCATCAATAATTTGAGCATCATGTATACCTTTGCAATAGGTTTGAAAAGCCAATACAGTATCTTCTAAATTATCACCAGCGTTTAGTTTTCCATCAGTTATTATATGTAAGTAATGTTTAAAATCAATAGCAGCAGTAATTCGTTTTATATGTTTAAAACCTGCTTTTAAATTTGTTTTTCCACCAGTTTTTAAATCCATTAAAGCAATTTCAATGTCTTTTAAAATTTTTGTTTGGTTTAAAAGAAGTTGCGCTTCACCATCAAACAAAGAAATCATTGAAAATTCTGTATTTTGGTTTTTAGAGTTTTCAGCTATTTTATTTACAGTTCCTTTGGCATAAGCAATAATTTTATCTTTTAACATTGAACCGCTAGAGTCAATTAAAAAAATATGATGTTGCTTTAATAGGTTATTTTTTCGTTTCGTTTTTAATTCAAATTTATCAGTTGCTAAATATTGGCTTACCGTTTTTTTTGTATCATTAACTGAAACATTACCATCTATACTATTAACAGTATTTGTAGCTTGTTGTATGGTATTTGTAGCGGTTTCTTTTTGTTTTTGAAACTCGTTTTTAGGAATAAGAATAGCTGCGTTTTCTTCTTTAGATGAACTTGTCTCAGCATTGTTTTTTGGTGATTGGTTATTTTGATTATCAGAAGAATCCTGCTGATTAGGAGGCGTGTGTAAACTTCTATGATTTAATACAAAATCGGCAATTATAGCTACATCTTTTTTAGTAATTGTTGCTGTATTTTTATATGCGACATACGCTCTTGCTGTTTTTAATAATAAAATATCTGCGCGTAAACCTTCCACTTGATGTTTTACGGCTAATTCGCTACAATATTCAATAATAGCATCGGTTATTTGTATAGCTTTTAAGTTCTTTTTAGCAGCTTCAATCTGTTTAGAAATATTTTCATCTTCACTTTTATAATTCACTATAAATTCAATAGGGTTATCATCAAATTTAAAACGTTGCTTAATTATTTGCTGGCGAATTGCAACGTCAGTAGGTGTTTTTATAGTAACACTTAAGCCAAAACGATCTTTTAACTGAGGACGTAAATTCCCTTCTTCTGGGTTCATAGAACCTACTAAACAAAAGCGACTTTTAAAATAATGTGAAACACCTTCTCTTTCTAAATAGTAACTACCAGAAGCAGCTGCATCTAATAAAATATCGGTGAGGTAATCTTGTAGTAAATTAATTTCATCTACATATAAAATACCTTCGTTTGCTTGTGCCATTAAACCAAGGTTAACAATCTCCTTTTTAGTATTTATTAATTGTTCTAAATCAATACTACCTAACAGTCTGTCTTCAGAAACACCAATAGGTAAATTTACGAAAGATGAATTTTGTTGGGTACTCATTAGGTTTGCTACCGATCTAATTAAAGTAGTCTTTCCAGTACCTTTATCACCAATAGCAAGCACACCACCAATAAGTGGATCAACCAAATTTAAAATAAGTGCTAACTTAAAATCATCTTGCCCAACAATAGCTGAAAAAGGAAAATTGAGTTGTTTTTTATCTTGTATCATAATTGAGGAATACTATTATATAACCAAACAATTCCAATAATAACAGAAGCTATTCCTGCAATACCATTCATCCATTTAAAAATAGCTAAGTTTCGTTCTAAAAATCGACTCATTACATAAATTAAAACATAACTATAAACACCCATTGCCACAATAATCCCTAAAGATTCTACAGCTAAAATTAAAATAGCATCAGCTACCGTGGTACTGCTTAAAACTAAAGCAGATGTTAAGGCGCCTCCTGTACCAGCTAAACCGTGTAACATACCAATCCAAAATGATTTATTCATCGGGTTTACGGCTATTTCTTCACCTTTGGTTCCGTGTAGATGTATTGGGTTTGAAAGGTCGTGTTCATGAGCTTCAATCTTTTTATGGTCATTTACCATTTCATTAATAGCATGATTTCTTTTAATAGCTACAACTCCTAACCAAATCATAATTGGGCCTACAGCTAGTTCTGCATAAAAAGAAATATCATGTATAAATAAAGTAGCCATGCTTTTAAATAACAATGCTACACCACCAAAAAGCAATAGTGTTACTGAATGACCAAAAGCCCATTGAGATGCTTTAAAAACAGTTTTAAAACTAACTTTTTGTTTATTGATCGCATTCTCGGTAGCTAATACTGAAACAGCTGTAACATGATCGGGTTCAAAAGAATGTAAAATACCAGCCATTAAAGGCCTGATTAAAGAAGTTAAAGTCATTTTTTTATAAATTGAATAAGGGTTTCGTTTTTATGAATAAGGTAAATATCTAGTACTACCTGTTTAATTTTTGAATGTGTATGTTCATAACAATGTTTTAATAACAATTGAAAAAAGGGGGAGTTTTGTTCAAACTCAAACAATTCAATCAATCGTCCAGCCATGTTTAATTCTCTTATTTTATCAGCATCATAAAAGCCAACTTGACGAGCTAATTCTACAACAAAGTCTTTGTTCCAACTAGATACACAACTATGCGTATCTGTAACTCCTCCTGCTAGTTTTACAGCTTTTCCTAGCATAATACCAATGCTAACTTTTTTAATGGGAGATTTATTTATTTTAGTGAGTGTATCACCAATCCAGTTTCCATAATGGATAAAAGCATATTCGGGCAAATGACTAAATTTATTTGATAAATATTTTTCACTTCTAGCACCCGAATTAATTACCAATTCGGTAATATTATTAGCAACAGCAACATCAATACCTTGCTCTATACTTGCTATATATGATGATGATGAATAAGGTTTTACAATACCGCTTGTACCTAAAATAGACAAACCATTCATGATACCTACACGTTCATTAAGTGTACGTTTTGCTAACTTTTTGCCATCCGTAACATATACTGTTACAGATACACCACATTCTAAATCATAATCATGCAATAATTTTTGAATGGCACTGGTTATCATTTTTCTAGGAACAGGATTAATAGCAGGCTCTCCAATAGCGAGCTCTAAGCCTTTAAGCGTAACAGTACCAACACCTTCTCCTGCGATAAACTGAATTTCTTTTTCTTGTGTAAGTTTTAAAATACATCCAATTTCTGCTCCGTTTGTTACATCAGGATCATCACCTGCATCTTTAATTACTGAAGATTTAGCGGTGTTTTCTGTAAATTCACAATGATGTACAGGAATTTCCAATACTTTATCAATAGGGAGGTGCACACTTACTGAAGCTATCTTTTTTTGATGGATAATCGCCATCAATCCTGATTTTGCAGCAGCTGTGGCAGACGTACCAGTTGTAAATCCGTCTCTTAAAGGGCCTTTAGGTACTTTTCTTAATCCCATTTAGTTGCGTTATTAGTTAGCGATAATGAACGCTGCGTACTAGTAAGTAAGTTTTCTAACTCAACTACATTAAATACTGGTTTAAAGTAAGGAGGAATTTCTGGTTGTGTGATGATGATGATTTGTGTGTCCGTTTTTAATGCCGCTTCTATTTTTGTACTTAAAAAACCACTGTTTCCTGTTTCTTTAGTTAAAACAATATTTATTGATTTCGCTTTAATTAACTCAATCTCTTTTTTTAAATCAGCAGAAGGCAATCCTAAAATTAATTGTTCTTCAGGGAAATTACTCTCTCTTGCAATAGCTAAAGATTCAGGTCTGTTTAGTATTCTAAAGTAGGTCGTGTTTTTTTGCCACCAATGTTTTAGTCTCTTAATAGACTGTACACCTGTTAATGCTAATAGTATATGATTTTCTTTAAATAAATTAGAAGCATCATCATAAGTATTTACATAAAATACTAACGGATGAATTGTTTTTGATAATAATTTTCTACCAAATCGTATTACAGGTATTTGCAAACTTTCAGCCACCCTTGCGATAGTATTATGCAATATTTCGGCAAAGGGATGAGAGGCATTAACAATCAGTTTTACATTGTTTTTTATCAGATAATTTTCTAATTGTTTTTCATTTAAAGCACCATGCCTGTAACTAGCAATTTTGTTTTCTTCAAAAGGAATATTTGTTTTTGTTGAATACACAAAAAGCATCGATTTTTCTTGTAGCAATTTTGCTACTTTTCTACCTTCTGTTGTTCCTCCAAATACAAGTATCATTGTTTTTCTTATTTGTTTTTAATTAATTAGCCTGTTTTTATTTTTTACATGAAATTTAAATAAGTTTTTGAAGACCTCACAGTTTTTTAAAACCTGCGAGGTCTAAACTAAATGGTATTATTCTGTAACTACAAATTTCTTATTGGTTCTAAAAATATGTTTCCATTCAGGGCTGTATAACTGCGATCTGTTTTTACGAGCTCCAATAGCATGACCTACTACAATTAATACAGTTCTAGTTTTTTTACTCTCTTTTACAATTTGTGCCAGGTTTTCTAATTTTCCTTGAAATATTTCTTCATCTTTCCAAGAAATTCGATACATCACAGCTACAGGTGTATCGGCATCAAAATGTTCTAATAGTTGTGCTTCTACTTTTTTAGCAATACCAACACTTAAAAAAATACACATGGTTGAATTTGTTGCTGCAAATGCAGAAATACTTTCTTTAGAAGGCATTGGTGTTTTTCCTTCACCACGAGTTAATACAATAGATTGTACTACTTCAGGAATGGTCAATTCTGACTTTAATACGGCTGCTGCTGCACTAAATGAAGAAATACCAGGCACAATAAAATAGTCCATTCCTAATTCATCAAAAATGGTCATTTGTTCTTGAATAGCACCATATAAAGAAGGATCTCCACATTGTAAACGAACAATAGCGTTTCCTTTTTTATAATGCTCTTGCATTAAAGAAACTTGCTCCTCTAAAGTCATCATTGCAGAGTTTCTAACTACGGCTCCTGGTTTACACCAATTCGTCATTTCTTCAGGAATCAAACTTCCAGCATATAACACACAATCGGCTTCTTCTAAATATTGTTTTCCTTTTACGGTTATTAATTCCTCATCACCAGGCCCTGCACCAATAATAGCAACTGCTGTTTTACGAACTACTTCTGCGTTTAAAGCAACCGAAAAAGTGAATTTCTCACTGTTATCTAAATGAATTTTCTGTTTTTCAACAAGCAATTCATTATTTCCAGAAAGTAACATTGCGCAAGATTCTGAAACTCCATTAACACCAATTTTTGATTGCACCATTGCACTTGGGTTAGGTATCGTAACAGTGTTTATTTTATCAGAAGTAAAGGTGCTGAAAGGAATATTGTTAGTCTCACTAAAGTCTAAATAAGCTTGCTGTTCAGCTTTAATATCAATAGAACCAAAGTTTTTGATGGCAGAAAAGTATAATCCTTCAGCAGCTAATTTTGATTTGAATGTTTCTTGAAATAGTTTAAAATCTAATTGCTTAGAACATCCAGAACCAACAGATAGTACTTTCGGAATTAAAAATAAACTAGGGGTTTTTGCTTCGTAAACTTTATAACTTACCGCAATAAATAATTCGAATTGTGTATAATCAATGTCTTTTTCATTATAAAAAACGGTTACAAAATTAGGAACTGTTTTTTCTAAATGCTGTGTGCCTTTATCTTTAATATCTAAAAGTAAAGCCGTTGGTTTGTTATTAACAAACAACGCCATTATTTTATTCGTAGGTACTGAACTTTCTGTTTGCCAGTCAAATTGACTTCCAAGGGTATCTAAAGCCCAAATGTTTTGCACATCACTTGCGGTAGATATTACAGCATTTGCTCCTAATACACTCGCCGTTTTTGATGCAAAATCATTCGCTCCACCTTTATGTCCGCTTAATACAGATTGCACGTTTAAACCTAAATCATCAACAGAAATTACTGCTGGATCGGTATTTTTATCTTGAATATATGGTGCAATTAAGCGTACGCAAATACCCAAGGCTGTTACAAAACAAATACCATCTAGTTTCATGAAATTATCAGCTAAATAGTCAGAAATAGACGTAATAGTTGATACACTTTCATTACTAGACTGTAAAGTAGTTATGACTAATGATTTTGGAAATTCTTTCTGAATAATAAGGGCTTTTTCTATCCCTTTTTCAGTTACTGCTATGATGGCTATTTTTCTCATTTATTTTTGTTCAGCTGTGTGAATGCTAATTTTATTATGTTGGTTTACTTGAATAACACTAGTATTAACGATGTAATTCAATTTTGTAAGTTCTTCTGTAAATATTTTAGAGCTGCTTTCTCTTACAGCGTTGGTAACGAATCGTACTGCTGGATTTAGTTGATGTATTAAATGGAGTACTTCTTTTAAGCGTCCACCATGACCACCAATAAAAACAACATCAGGAATTTTAAAATCATTTAAGTTGAGGTTAAAAAAATCATCAATAATAATGTCAATACCAGGAGTAGAAAAACGTGCTGTATTTTGTTGAATTATAGCTGTGCATTCAGTTCGTTTTTCAAAGGCAACGATTTTTAAATGCGGAAAATGTTGTTTTGCTTCAATAGCAACAGATCCTGTACAAGCTCCTACGTCCCAAAACACCGTTTTATTTTGTAATTCTAAAGAGCTAATAGTACTTAATCGAATTGGCATTTTAGTAATCATGTTTGCTCTATTCGTTAATGGAATAAAGGATGCATCAGGAATACCAAAAGGTTTATGTTTAGGTGCTGTTTGTTTTAATAAAACACAGTTTAAATTATCATGTGTTTTGTCAGAACAAGAAACTAAATCTAGTAGTTCAATATGTTCTTTATCTCCGTCTAAAGCTTCACCAATGGTTATTGAGTAATTATCAAAACCATATTGTAGCATGCGTTTCGCAATTTCGGCAGGTGTTTTTTTGTTATCGGTTAATACGCCAATTAATTCGTTTCTTTTAATTAGTGCTTCATCTAGTGCTGACCAATCTCTACCGTGTATAGACACAGCTTTTAATGTATTGTAGTTCGTTTGTGTTTTATGACATAACAGTTGAATACTATTAAAATAAGGAGTAGCGCTTAATTTAGCATTGGGTAATAAGCGTTGTAACGTATTTCCGAAGCCATAGAAAAAAGGATCACCAGAGGCAAAAACCACAATCGTTGTCGTAATTTTTTTATACTGATTCATCAGCGCATCCATTTTACCTGAAATTTCAATCCAAGTATGGTTTTCGGGTAAAAACGATTTTACCAATTGATAATGTCGTTTTCCACCAGAAAAAACAGCTGCTTCTTTAATTAATTTCAAGACATCATCATTCAATTTCGGACTAGGATGATTGCTAATTCCAATTAAATAAAAATCGATATGTGAATCCGTTTGCTTCATTTATTAATAAGAATCTTTAATTACAACATCGTTTATATTTTTACGCTTTTCCCATTGCAAACGTTCTAACTCTGGGTTTTCATAGAATTTATCTACGTGTCCTAAACATAAATAACCTATCAATTGTCTGTTTTCAGGAGCATTTAAAATGGTTTTAATTTTGTTAGGGTCTAAAATACTTACCCAACCTAAACCAACATTTAAAGCTCTTGCCATTAACCACATATTTTGAATAGCGCATACTACTGAGTAAACACCAGCTTCTTTCATTGTAGTTTGTCCTAAAACAGGATGTTCACTTGGTTTATAAAAAACAGCGATATTTAATGCCGATTCTACAATTCCTTCTAATTTTAATTGTGTGTAGGCATCGGCTTTTTTTCCTTCAAAAAGAGTTTTCGCTTTTTCGTTCTCTTCAAAAAAACTGTCTTTTATTTTATTTCTAATGTTTAAATCTTTAATAACCACAAATTCCCAAGGTTGAGAAAACCCAACAGAAGGTGCGTTTACTCCAGCAAATAGAATTTTATCTAAATCCTTTTGAAGAATAGGTGTATCTATAAAACGATTACCTCTAACATCTCTACGGGCAAGTATTATTTGCTCTAAGGTTTCTATATTTTCTGGAGTGAATTTGTTCATTTCTAAGATTTAAAATAAGTTGAAGCTTCAGGTAACGTAAAAGCTGCATTTGTAATAGCTGCTGCAACATTACTACCACCTCTGTTTCCTTCAATAATTACCCAATCGGTAGTTGCAATTTGTGATAATTGTTCTTTTGATTCTAAAACATTCACAAAACCAACAGGTACACCAATTATACCAACAGGTTTAAAAGCAGTATTGTCTCTTAATTGGTCAACAATTTCGAATAAAGCAGTAGGGGCATTTCCTACTACATATAAAGCATTCGGGTGTTTTTCAATAGCTTTTCTAATACCAGCTTGTGAGCGGGTAATATCTGCTGATTTAGCTAGCGCTTGTGCTTCTTCATCATTTAATAAACAATGAATTTGGTTTCCGTATTCTTTTATAAAAGCTTTTGTAATACCTGCTTTTACCATGGTAACATCAGTAACAATTTCTCCACCATTTTTAAGATGCGTATGCCAGTTTTCAATAGCATTCGGTGTTGCTGAATAATGATTAAAATCTTCTAAAATTCCTGTCGTATGAATAACTCTCGTTACTGCCCATTTATCAGGAATAGAAAAAGGAATTTCTTTAATATGATCGGTAACAATTCTAAAACTTTCTTGTTGAATTTCTTTACCTGTATGTGGTTTTCTGTTAAGGTAACCTCTAGGAGTAACCAAATAATCTTTAAAACGATAGGTTTGCGAGTTTCCAATCATTACCAAACAAAACATATCTACATCTTCAGGGTTAAATTCTCCTAAAGTGGTAATCTTAAGTTCTTCTTCGGGTCTTGTTACATGTCTTATAATTGCAACAGAGGTAGCAGGTGAGCGTTCTGTTAAAAATATTTTTTGCAACCTACCTAATTGCCAATGTCTTTTTTTACTTTTTGGGTTGTATAAACTGGTTACAAAATCACCCATGGCAGCAGCTTTAATTCTCTGCTCGATTATGTTCCAAGGTGTCATTAAATCAGACAATGAAATGCAGCAAAAATCATGACCTAACGGTGCACCTAATTTACTGCCAGCAGCTAAAAATGCTGAAACACCAGGAAGTGTTTCTAATTCAATAGCATCATCATTTCCTTTAGATACCACTTCATAAACAATGGCAGCCATGGCGTAAATACTAGCATCACCAGAACCAATAACCACTACATATTTATCTTCTTTTGCTTTCTCAACAGCTTTATGAGCTCTTGCTTCTTCTTTACCTAAAGGCATCGAAATAAGTTCAGCACCTTCTTTAAAAAGTGATGCTCCAAATTGAAAATAATAATCGTAACCAATAACTACATCTGCTTTTTCTAAAGCATTTTTAACTACGGGCAACATATAATTGATATCTCCAGGACCTAGGCCTGCTACGGTTATTTTCATTTGTTTATTTTTTTAATAATCATAAGAGAAAAATAAGGTGTTTCTCTTACACTGGCAGTACTCCAGTTATTCGTTATAAATTGTTTATTCGTTCCTAAGCGTTCGGCATAAGTAACGTTATGTTTTTGAGTATCGATTACAGCGGTAATTATGTCAACAACCGATATAATTTTCATTAATACTACAGTATCGAAATTAGCAATAGCCTCTTCTAGTTCTTCTTTGGTTTGTATGCGAGGAATTACAACTACTTTTTCGTTTTGTAAACACAATGGTATTTTACTTTCAGATGCTAAATGCAAGTAAGAGCTAATACCCGGAATTAAATTGATACTTAAGTTATGTGCTTGTATTTTTTCTAACAGATAAGAAAAAGAGCTAAACGTACTAATGTCTCCTTCGCTAACAATTGCTATAGATAATCCTTTATTGTAGTCAGAAAGTATTTGTTGAAAGGTTGTTTCATAAATAACCTTTGCTTGCGCTCTTTCTAAATCCATTTTTAAATAAAACCCTTCGAGTTTTTGTGAATCTAAATTATAGTTATCTAAAATTGAGCGTGAATAACTAGCTTTTCTGCCATCTTTAAATAAAGAGCCAGGGTAATATATTTTAGCTGCGTTTTGTAAAGTTTTTAACCCTTTTAAGGTAATTAAATCAGGATCACCAGGTCCTAAAGAAACGCCGTATATTGTACCTTTTGTCATATTCCTAAACCTTTTTTAATTTTAGTAAATACGCTGTTTTTTTGACCAACTTTTTCATCTTCTTCAAACAAAACACCTTTTACACCTAAATGATGGCCGATTTGTTCTTTTCCTACTTCCGATTCTAAACCAACAATTTGTTTTCTGTATTTACACAATTGGCAATTCATATTTGCCGTACCGTTAATGGTCTCATCTAAGCGTTCGTCAAAAGCTTTTAAGATTAACTCATCGCTACCAAAAGCCTTTGTATATACATACTCATAAGGAGATGTTGCACTAAATGTTCGAATTTCATTATAAATACGTTCTAACAGAATTCCTGTAAAAAAGAAAAACGGAATTGCAATCGTACGTTTAAATTCCATTTTACTTGTTAATTCTAAGCTTTTAGTAACTGAAGGATAGGCTGTACCACTATAAGAAACTGTTGTAAACCCAAATCCCATTCCTTCACCTAGCATACAAGCTAGTTTGTGAACATCAGAGTTTGCGTCAGTATCGGTTGTTCCTCTTCCTACAACCATTAAGCACACCTCTTTTCTATCCATCGGTGTATGTTTGCTTTCTTCTTCTAAAACTCTTTTTTGCGCTAATTCTAATAAAAATGAATTCACCCCAAGATGTTTTCCCATTTTTATAGTTAAATCACTATAATAGCTTTGTATGGTATTCATTTCATACGGAATATCATTCTTAGCATGCGAACCCGCAAAAAGAATAATTGGTAACGCATAAATTTCACGAATTCCCTTTTGATACATACGTTCAATAGAAGCTTCGTACACAGGATGATTAAATTCTAAAAAGCCATAATCAACCTCATAATCTGTATAACGGGCTTTTAAAATGGAAACTAATTCTTTAAAAGCATCGGTTCCAGTTTTGGTTCTACTACCGTGTCCGCAAAGTAAAATTCCTTTTTTCATTCTTTTAATTAATTGGTTTTACCCCTATTAAAAATACTACAGGCATTTGTAGCTCTTGTTTTTTTATATCGTTTTCTATGGTTCCTAATGTTGAAGAAAGTAGCACTTCATTTTCTCTTGATACATTTGAAACTGCATTAATTGGAATATCAGGGTTTTTACAAACTTCCATTAATTTAGGAACAATCTTATCCATACTTTTTAAGCCCATATACAAGGCTAATGTGTTACCAGCATTTAGCATTTCAGCAATTCCTTTAAGCTGTGCGGTAGAATAATCGGCAGTATGTGCAGTACAAATTAAAATAGCGTTCGATTGTCTTCTCTCGGTAATAGGAATGTTTACAGAACTCGCAGCGGCTAACGCAGCAGAAATTCCTGGAACCACAGTAAAAGGTAAATTATGCTGTTTTAAAAACCGAACCTCTTCGGCAGCTCTTCCATAAATGTATGGATCTCCAGATTTTACACGAACAACTTTATTCCCTAGTTCACAATGTTTTTTCATTAGTGAATTGATGTTATTCTGACGGGTTTCTTGGTCTTCTTTGTCTCCGTATTTTCTACCTACATAAATATGTTCAGCCTGTGTATTAATCGCTAATATTTCATCTGAAATTAAATTATCATGTAAAATAATATCAGCATTTTCAATAGCGTGAAAAGCTTTTAAGGTTAATAGGTTTTTATTACCAGGCCCACAACCTACAATGGCTATTTCAGGTAAATAATCTTTTGTAAATATCCATTCAGGATTTGAGAATTGATAGGTGAAATTTAGTATTGATTTTGATTTAGAATTATCAACTATTTTATAACTTTCCTTAGAGTTAGTTTCAAAAACAGGCGCAGGCATATTTAATTTAATGGCTGCATTCTCATAAAAATCTTTTCTTTTAGGATGTATATCAGCACAACCGTTAATAATTTCACCAAAACAATCTTTATTTATAATAGTTGCTATTAAGCGAATAACATCTTTTTGATGAATAAGATTAACAGGAACATTAGGGTTTTTTAATTGCTTTTTATTTGCCAAAAATCTCCCAGGATGACGTTTAGGGCCAATTAAACCAGCCAAACGTAAAACGGTTAAGTTGTTACCAAAATGTTGTTGCAATAACTGTTCTGCTTCTATTAGTGCAATACCAGAAGCTTTTTCAGGAATACAGTTTATAGTTTCATTTACAAGGCTATTGGTATTTTGATAAACAGAGGTTGAGCTAACAAAAATTACTTTTGTAGTTTTTGGCGTATGCTTTATAATCTGCTTAATCTGTAGCGGGTGTATTGTTTCAATACTATCAATTCGTTTTGGCGGAAAATTGATAATTAATATTGAAGTATCATGAATAAAAGATTCCCAATCACCTATAATGGTATCAGCTTCAATTTTTATTCTACAATTATGAAAAGAATATTTAGCTAATGATGTTAACCTATCTAAACTAGAAGTACTTCCGTTAACTGTATAGCCACTTTTTTGAAGTTGTAAAGCTAATGGTAAACCTAACCAACCTAAACCTAGTATTGAAATACCTTTTTTCATTGTTATGTTAAATTTAAAATTGCGTTTTTTAACTGTATTTTTCTGCAATATTCCCAGCCTTTATTAGCTATAGAATCGAATGCTATTTTTCCTAAAACTTCACCAAATTTATTTTTAAAACGAATACCAACTTGCTGCGATTCCTTTTTATAAAAATACTCGGTACTCGAAATTTTAGCTTGTTGTAACTCCTTATTATCTTTTGGTACAGCTGCAATAGTTAAAGGAATACAAGTTGTTTTAGTAAATAATTCAAGTGTATGTTTTTTAGAATATTCTAACGACTCAATATCATTAAATTCAATAGAATTTTGATTTGTCATAGTAAGAGTTACCCCATCTGGATTTTCTTTAAGGTATAAGAATAACGGATATAAATACTGATCTGAACTAAACCCTTTGGTAATAAAACACGCACCTAATTCGGTATCATTTTTTAGTTCAAAAGGCTTTGGTGTTATAGGCGCTCTTTCGTTGTTAGAAACTTGCTTATCCCATCCTTTTTTATATAATAATTCAGTTTCTATAGGGCATTCATTATTTAAATGTCCTTTTACGATATGCGTTATTTTTTCGGGGGTTAATTCTTTATACCAAAATTCACCTGGACTTACAATACAGGTGGGGGCATCTTCACATCGACCGTTACATCTCGTTTTAATGGTATGGGTAGTATCCCAAAGCTCATTATTTCTTAAATAAGCTCTAGCCTCTCTAACAACTTTTTCACTACCAGCTTTCTGGCATGATCCTCCGTCGCAAAAGAAAAAAGTATGTGTTGTATTAGCGATGTTTTTACCCATGGTTTAAAAGGAATATGTGAGATTTATTTTTATTGAAAAGGGATGATCTTATCCCAAATATAATGAGGATTAAAGTTGATTATCTTAATGAAAATAGGGTGCCAGTTTTATAGATGTTATTAAAATTCAACTGAATTTTTATATCAGTAATTTCACCTTTTATTGTTTTATTTTGTGCGAATATGGATAGTGAAAAACACATAATCCACAGACTGCGTAAAATCAATTTTTGCATTTAAAAAAGAAATTAAGCAGGCAAGGAAAGAAAATATGAAAAACATAATTTCTAACTCTTTACCCGAGAGTTACTATTATAAATTATTGTAATATTGGCAGGTCTCCTGACTTAGCTTAGCTTTCATTTACCTTCCCATAGTAATTACTACAGTGGTTTTTATTAATGAAGCCTTTTACAAGCTTTACAGTTGCGGGAACAGCTTTGGATTTACACCAAATTCCCTTTTAATTCTATAATTCTAAATTTTACTAAAGAAATAAGAAACCAAAAATCGAAGCGAATATATAGATTTTTTATAACAGGATTGAGTCTATAATTAGTTTTTTCTTCTTTTTACCTCAATACTTTTATAATTTTTATGTTTTCTTTTTTTTAAATGTTTTTTAGTTTTTCGTTTTATAAATTTAATTCCCAGGCCTGTAGCAGTAATACAGGTAATTGTTCCGCCTGTAAGTAAGAAAATCATGATAATATCCCATAACGGACGATTTTTTGAAAGAAACGAAAAATCTAAACTATGTAAACCATGATATAACCATCTTTCTGTTCTGTTTTTCGGAGCAGATTTAAGGAGTACTGTATTGGTTTTCGGATTAATATAATAGTAGTTGCTTTTATTGGTAATAATTTTAATAACAGGCAATGTTTTTATATTTTTCCGATCATAATAATAGGCATCATAGTCGTTAAGTACTATTAATTCCGTTACTTTTTCTTTGGTATTAAAACTGTTTATTTTAGCAATGTATTGCTCGTTTGATGCATTATAATTGATCGAAGTAATACAATGATTTTCAACAGTATCTTTATTGAATTTTTCAATAAAGATATTATCATTAAATAAAGAAAAATGAATCTCTTTAAATTTTGACTTAGAGGCTAGCTCTTTAAAATTAATCCAATCTTTATCTGTAATACTTTTTAGCGTAAAGTTTTGCCCTTGCCAAATACTTTTATCCTGTTGGTTTAAAGAAGAGCTAGGCACCCAATTAAAAGGAGTCATACTCATAAAACCACTAAATACCCATGTGCAAATAAACAAGCCAAAACCTAAACCAAAATAATAATGCAGATTATACCATATATTTTTAAACCTTTTAAAATTTGCTTTGGGTTTCTTTTTATAGCGTATTAAGCCTGTAACAATTCCGGTAAGCGTCATTAACAAACCAAATGCGGCCAACCATAAAATAAGTTGTTGCCAAAAATAACTATGTATACGTATATCTTTAAAATAAAGCCAATGTGGTATGGCACCAACCCATGCCCAAAACCGATCACCAGAAGTTGTAATATTTAAAACCTCACCAGTAAGAGAAGATATATGAACCCATGTGTTTTCTTGGTTTTTAAACTTTACTTTATAAACAGGCAAATGTTTAATAAATCTAGATTTAGGAATCCATTGATCTACTTCATTAATAATAGTAACCTCGGCTATGTACTTTAAATTGGTAGCGTTTTTCGCAATGCCTAAGGCTTTATTTTTAGTAAGATTTATAAGTTTTCCATCCTTCGCATATCTCGAAATAACTTTACCCGAAGCAGTTTCTACATGATAAACAATGTTGTTAAGAATACTATTAATTCTTAGTTTGTGTATTGTTTTTAAGGTGTCTTGCTTAAATACAGCAGCAGGTGTTAGTATTTTTTTAGTAGTTAAACTTGTTTCTTTTTTACGCTGTATTTTCTCTTCTTTACCTAAAAAAGGAAAACTTTTATACATCATTACAAACCCTGAAAGAAACCAAACAAGGAATAGCATAAAAAATAAAGTGCCTAAGTAATGATGTATAGATATAAGTTTTTTCAAGGGGACTTAAAATTTATAACTTACGTTTACTTTAAAGTTTCTCTCAGCACCAGGGAAAAACTGATAATCATAAATAGCATCAGTAAAATATAACTTATTGGTAATGTTATTTATATTTAAACCTACTCGGACATTATTTTTTTGATAATAAACAGCACCATCTAGTAATAAGTATGAAGGCAATGTAAATGAGTTACTAGAGTTCGTATAATTATTACTGGTATAATTACCACCAATACCAAAACCTAAACCTTCTTTTAGCTCATAGTTTAGCCACATATTTGCCAAATGTTTTGGCGCAAAAGGTAATGCATTACCTTCTTTTTTTGTTTGTGAATCGCTTGCATCATAAGCACGTATTTTAGCTTCAGTAAAAGCGTATCCAGCTTTTATGTATATGTTTTTTAGTGGAGTATATGCTAAATCAAACTCTATTCCTTTAGAGTCAGCCTCTCCAATTTGGTGGTATTCATTAACCTTATTTCTTTCTACGATATTGTGTTTTAAAATATAAAAGCTCGATAAAGTAATGTTTAGTTTATTCAGTTTTTCATATTTAATACCACCTTCTATTTGATATCCTTTTTCAGGATCAAAAATTTGACTACTTGGTGATATCGTTCTAGAAGGTTTAAAGTAGTTTGAGTATGATGAGAAAACACTAAAGTTTTTAAAAGGTTTATATACCAAACCAGCTCTATAACTAAATGCAGTTGAAGGAATTTCTGTTTTTTTACCTTCTTCAATTAAAACCCTATCTGCATTAATTTTATCAGTAGCATAGCTTCCTTCAAAAATATCATAACGAATACCAACTAAAACTTTAAGTTGATTAGAAATATCTGACCAGTTTTGCCAATAAAAACCACTGTTAAACTCATCTCTTATTTGCACTTTCTCATCAATAGTTTCTATATGTCCTTGATTTAGAATCGGATTTATTACTGAAATAGTAGTTTTTGTACCTGGGCCAATTACACTTCCTCTAAATGATTTTCTATCTAAAAAAGTAATAGAATTACCAAAAATAGATTTGTGCTTTATTTTACCTGTCTTAAACTGATAACTTACATCTAATTGATTCTGAATTGTATTGGTTGTATGGTTAAAGTAAAAAGGAAACCCTCTAGTTATCGAATCTTTAGCAATATTAAAAAATAACCATTCTGTAGATAGATAATTTATATCATCATCAGACCACGATAAATTATTGTTTAATTTTACCTTATCATTAAATTTATGCTTATATTTAATCTGTAAATCAAAACGTTTGTGCTTTAAATAATCTTGCGGATCGTTATACCTTGTTTTAGGATCCATTCCTGCAACAATATCTCCATTATCATCAACCGGAATACCTGTATCGGTATCGTATACATCGTTATTTGTTTGAAAAGATAGCTCTAAGAAATCCTTTTCAGAAGGCGTATAATTAAGCGTAAAAGAAGCATTGTTGGTATTTACACCATAATATCTCCAACCGCTAGATTTAGTAAGTCCAAAATCGACTCTATATTTTAATTTTTCATTAATTGGCCCGCCCATACCTGCAGACATTTCATAGGTGTCAAAAGAACCATAAGTAGCACTAAACTCTCCAGAAAAAGTATCGGTTGGTTTTTTTCGCACTATATTTATAATACCACCCAAAGCAGAGTGCCCAAACATAACACCAGCAGGACCTTTAAGCACTTCAATATGGCTAACATTTGCTAAGTTGGTACTAGGCGCACTTGTTGAAAGGTTATGACGTTCGTCCCTTACTCCATCATTTAATAATACAAAATTATTAAAACCTCTAATTCTAAATGTTTGAAAACCACCATACCTATTTATAGGTCTAACCCCAGTAGCACTTTTAACAGCACTCCCTAAATCATTAGAATTTCTAAGTTTAATTAATTTAGAACTTACATTATTTGTTGTTAACGGAGCGTCTAAGTTTTTTATTTGAAGCTTATTTAATGCAGTACTTTTTTTTCTTTTAGAAGAAATAGTTACATCTTTCAGTTCAAAAGATGTTGGCTGTAAATACACCACGGCTGGTAAGTTTTTAAGTAATACATTTACTGATTTATAACCTATGTATGAAATATTAATTTTATCGTTTGGCTTTCCTGTAATTTTAAAAAAACCGTTTGTATTTGAGGTTGTTCCTTTTTTAGAATTTTTATTTAGGATAGATGAAAACTGAATAGGGTGATTGTTTTGTTTATTTAAAAGTTGAACAGATTTTGTTTTCTGCGCAATTAATAAACTGGTAGTAAGTAAAAAAAAGAATACAAATTTTAATTTCATTTTGTTTCATTTGTTCAGAAATTAAAATATAGGAGTAAGAAGCCTATAAAAAATAGGCCATCGAACACGTTAACTTTTATTCCCGAAAGTTTAAATTATGTTTTTGATTTAGGCAGGTCTCCTGACTTAACTTAGCGTTCATTTACCTTCCCATAGTTTTAACTACAGTGGTTTTTATTAATGAAGCCTTTAATAAGCTTTACAGTTGCGGGAACAGTTTTGGATTTACACCAAATTCCCTTTTAATTCTTATGCTAAATGTTACAAGAGCATAAAAAACCAAAAATCGTGGCGAATATATAGTATTTTATTATACGATAGTTTCTAAAATAAGTTTTTTTCTTATGGAAGCAGAAGTTTTTGGCAGCATAATAATTTCGAATCCTTTTTTGATATACTGTGCTAGTAGCGCTTTTTCTAGGGTTAAACAATACTCAAATTCTTGTAATCTTTGAGCGTCTTTACAGTAAATATCAAACCAAGTAGGGGCAAAAAACACTTTTTTATGATACACCTCTTTATAAGGAAACTCTTGTAAATACTTGGGCGTTGGTTTGTTTGCTACGGTTAAATAGGCTTCTAAATCTAGTAACGATCTATCACAAATTTGGGTGCTTATATTTAATAACTCTTTACTCGTTAGTTTAAAAACCAATTCTGTAAAACGATTAATATCTTCCCAAGGCATTCCGTTGCTATTATTTTCTTGCTCATTAATAATAACCCTTCTAGAAACTTCATCCATACAAGGAATTGTATCTTTTAAAAGATTTATTAAAGTCGTTTTTCCAGTACCAGGAGCACCGGTAATTACATATTTTTTAGGTAGGTTATGCATAGTTAACTACTAATAGTAAACAAATGATGATAAAAGTAAACAATATACTAGCGGTATAATTAATGGTAGCCACTCTTTTAATTTCTGCGTGTTCAATTTTTCGAGTATTGTTGCCAATAAAAGGTTTGTCTACTAATTTACAATGATAATAATTAGGCCCTCCAAATTTACAGTTTAAAATATAGGCTAAAGCAGCTTCAGGATACCCTGCATTAGGACTACTGTGTTTTTTACCTTCCTTAATAACGAATGGAATACCGTTTATTTTAAATTGAACAACTAACATTAACAAAGCCGTAATTCTTGATGGTATATAATTAACAACATCGTCGAGCTTTGCAGCAAATCGACCAAATAACAGGTATCGGTCATTTTTATACCCAATCATAGAGTCGAAGGTGTTAATCATTTTATACGCCATGGCTCCGGGAACTCCTAAAATTAAAAAGTAAAAAAGTGGAGCAATAACGCCATCGCTTAAATTTTCTGACATGGTTTCAAAAGTAGCTACTCTAATCTGTTGCTCGTTTAATTGATTGGTTTCACGACCAACAATCCACGATAAACGTTTACGACCCGCCGCTAATCCTTCATTTTTTAGGGTATTAAAAACAGCATAGCCTTCTTTTACTAATGTTTTGTTGGCTAGGCAATAAAACAACATAATTACCGAAAAGATAATGGCACTAATTTTAAAATCATTTGCATGTAACCACTCTATAATTAAATAAGGCAGGGTAAAAGAAATGCTAACTAAAATGATGGTTAAAAGCGCCCCTTTTAAAAGCCTGTAATTATTTTTATTAAGCCATTTTTCACCCAAAGAAATACTATTACCAAATAGTATAATAAGGTGCGGGAGTTTTTTCGGATCTCCTAAAAGTAAATCCACCCCAAAAGCAATTACAAGTATGTAAACAGAGGTTAAATCCATGCTTTTAAGGCTGTAATAAGTGTGTCGTTTGCTTCTTTACTTTGTGTTGAAAGCCGAATGAATTCCCCTTCTAAATTATTGAAATTTGTAGCGTCTCTAATTAAAATTTGATGCTTTTCTATTAAATATTCTTTTAATTCTTTTGCTGATGTATGTAGTAATTCAACTAAAAAGTAAGACGTATTACTTTCACAAACTTTTATCCCTTTTAATTGGGCAAGCTCTTTCTTAAAAGTAGTCGTTTCTTCTAATAATAATGAAGCGTTAAATTGAAGTGTTTCGTAATTGTTAAAAATATATTCCCCTGCTCTTATAGCTAATAAATTAACACTCCAAGGCATTTTTAAATTTAAAAGCTTTGTTATGAGTGAAGCGTTTGAAATGACATACCCTAAACGCAATCCGGGAATTGTAAATGTTTTGGTTAATGAACGGACAACTATTAAATTTTTATACTTTTTTGTCAGTGAAACAATTGATTCAATGCTATTAGTAAACTCTATATATGCTTCGTCAATAACAAATATAGTCTCTGGTTTTTGTTGAAGAAAAAGTTCTAATTCACTTTTCGAAAAAATAGCCCCATTTGGATTGTTTGGATTGCATATAAAAATAAGATCTGCGCTCGTATCTTTTATTTCAGCTCTAGAAATCAACTGATACTCTAACTGAAAAATTTTACAAGCATCTTCATATTCCGAAAAAGTAGGTGCTACAATGACTGCTTTTTTATCAGAATATAATTGAGCTATGAGATAAAAAGCTTCTGTTGCGCCATTGGTAAATAAAAACTGTTCGTTATTGAGTTGGAACTTTTTAGCTGCCAATTCATTTAATTCGCTAGCAGTAGGCGATGGATAACTTTGAATTAAATTAATATTCCTCGATATATCATCAAGCAACGCTTCAGGACATCCTTTATAATACACATTAGAGCTAAAGTTGTGCGTAATTTCTCCTTCAATTAAATGAAGATCGTCTCCATGACCGTTTAACATTTTTGTGCGCCGTTTTTTAAAATGGTTGCCATATCTAAATTTTCATCTATCCAGTTTGCTAATTTAGTAAACTGTGTTGCTTTAAATACTTTGTAGTTTTTAGCCTTCGCATTCGGAAATTTTAATTGCAATAACTCTGTAGTTATTTCTTGATTATCGAAAATACCATGTAGGTAGGTTCCCCAACTTTTATTTCCATCAAAATAACCTTCTTCCTTACCATTAATACAGTTTAAATGTTTGTTTTTAGGTACAATGGTCTCCCCCATATGAATCTCGTACCCTTCGCAAAGCTCCTTAATGTCTTTAAACTGAAAATTACGTTGTACCGTTTGTTTTGTTTTAGAAAGTGTTGTTTCAATATCAAATATCCCCAAACCATCTTCCGATTTAATATTACTTTCCACAGAAAAAGGATCTTTCACCACTTTACCTAACATTTGATACCCTCCACAAATTCCGATAACAGGAATGTTCGCATATTGCTTTTTAATAATACTATCTAATCCGTCCTTTTTTAAAGCGATTAAATCTTCAATCGTATTTTTTGTACCCGGAATAATGAGTACATCTGCTTTGTTTAGTTCCTTTGAATCTCTTGTGAAATATAGATTAATTAGTGGCTCTTGTTCTAAAACCTGAAAATCGGTATAATTTGACATATAATGGAGTTTCACCACTGCTATATTTAATTTATTATTCGTTGCAGTTGTTTCCCTACTATTTAATGCAACTGAATCTTCTTCTTCAAGAATAATATCTTTCTCATAGGGTAAAATTCCCAAAACAGGTATGTTTGTGAGCTCTTCTAATTTCTTCTTCCCATCAACAAATAATGCAGTATCTCCTCTAAACTTATTAATAATAATTCCTTTTATAAGTTTTCGTTCCCAGTCTTCTAACAATTCAATAGTACCATATACACTACCAAATACGCCTCCTTTATCGATATCTGCGACTAAATACACACAAGCATTGGCTGCAGCTGCCATTCGCATATTTACAATGTCTCTATGTTTTAAGTTTAATTCGCTAATGCTTCCAGCGCCTTCCATTACAATAGGGTTGTGCTTTGCCGCTAATTGATCAAATGATTTTTTAGCTTCCTCAAAAAGCTGTTTTTTATTGTCTCCTAAAAAATATTCTTTCGCCGTTTGGTCTCCAATTGGTTTACCGTGTAGTACTATCTGCGATTTATTTAACGACGATGGTTTTAACAAAATAGGGTTCATTTCTACAGTTGGCGGAATGCCACATGCTTCTGCTTGTACTGCTTGGGCTCTTCCTATTTCCAAATTATCGGGCGTAGAAAAACTATTTAGCGACATGTTTTGGGCTTTAAACGGAGCAGGCGCATATCCTTTCTGTTTAAGCCACCTACAAATTCCTGTGGTTATCCAGCTCTTTCCAACATCCGATCCAGTACCAACTAACATTATAGGCTGTAGGTTTTGCATTTTATTTTTTTTTTAGAAAAACAAAAATATTGAATAATATATACTTTGTTTGGGGTTTATAGTGAAAATTATTAAGAATACCTTTTTACGATTTTTTAATGTTTGAGAAGTATCGTTTTAGTGAGGTAAATTAGATAATAGGATAAATTAAACAGGTAACAATTTAGTTACCTAACTTTATTTTTTCATGTTTTAATATTACTTATAATGTTCTTAAAAAGAACAGCTTTATTAGTTGCTTAAACACGCAACTATCCATACACAAAACCTTTGTAAGTCATTTGACAAATGAATTTTTCTAAAATAGGTTGACTAAAAATTAAACCTTTAATTATAGTCACTTATGAAAACACAAAATGAACACTGGCGAAAAAAAAGCTATCAAAAAGCAACTTTAGAAACAAAAATTTTAGTCGTTGACCAAATACTTAGCGGGCAGATATCCAATAATCAAGCTTCTAAAAAATATGACATTCCCAGAACTACTATTTCCTATTGGTTAAGAAAATACATTACTTTAGTGCAACAAAATACGGGTATGAGTAAAAACGATGAGATTAAAAGGTTAAAGGAAAAGATTGAAGAACTTGAGTTTCAAAAAGACTTCCAACAAGACATTATCGCGGATATGGAACTCATTACAGGCGTCGATATGTCAAAAAAGTCATTGCCCATAACATTAGCAAAAGAGATAGCGCTAAAGAAAAAACAGCGTATAAGAGAAAATGGCTCTATGGATGTTTTTGGATATCTAAACAAGCCTTCTACAAAAGACTCAAAGCTCAACAAAGACAACAAATAGAGCGTCAAGAACTAATTAAAATGGTCAAGGAATACCGTAAAAAAGTAGGCTCGAAAACCGGTGGAATTAAGCTATACACAGAACTAAAACAAGACTTTGTAAACGCTAATATTAAGATCGGTAGAAACAAGTTCTATCGCTTCCTAAGACTAAATAATCTTTTGATTCCTAAACGGAAGAACTACATAACCACAACAAACTCAAACCATATATACAAAAAATATAAGAACCTTGTAAAAAATTACGTTCCTAATCGACCAGAACAACTATGGGTAAGCGATATCACTTATATTAAAACACAATACGGCCATAATTATTTAGCCATTGTTACAGACGCGTATTCTAAACAAATTATGTGCTACAAACTCGATAACCATATGAGAACATCACTTTGTACTGATGCGCTCACTATAGCTATTAAAAACAGAAAATACCCCCAAAAAAAACTAATTTATCATTCTGACAGAGGATTTCAATACTGCAATCCTAAGTATACCGCTTTTGCCGAAGACAACAATATCATAATGAGTATGACTGAACAATACGACCCATATGAAAATACTGTAGCAGAACGAATTAACAGAACATTGAAATACGAATATGGACTAAAACAAACTATTAAAAATACAGAATTAGCGCAAAAAATGACTGAGCAAACGGTCTTCATTTATAACAATTTAAGAACGTATTTTAGCCTAGAATTAAGAAAACCTGCAGAAGTACATTTAAATCCTAATATAAAGTACAAATCGTATCGAAAAAATAAACTAAATTTACCTGAACTTAAAATTTAATAACAAACCTAGTTCAAATGTTTTTTTACCTTCTAAACGGCTAAAAAAAATCTTTTGAACCGTATAAATTATACCTAAAAAAGGTCAACCTATATCAGTATAATAAAAAACTAGTTGAATCTAACAAAGGTCAAAATAATTTTGGCTTAATGTTGCGGAATCTCAATGGCAATATAAATATCTTGAACCAAAGTGTTTAACCGGATCAAAGATAATATCAAATCTGGAAAGGATTTCTCTCAGAGAACTATCAAAAAATTAATCTTTTATGATAATTGTTAGTATAATCAATCCTTCTACTATTATAAAATAGCATTAGAATAATTAATAGCAGCTATTCACGCTTTCCACACTCGCTTTTTTTGATTTTTTTAGTAAAACCAAAAAAGAGCTCAAACAAATGCTTCAATCGTGGCTAAGGCTATCAATGTATAATTCGTATATCTAAAGCTTATTTGCTTACTTTATACCTCTCCATTTCCTTTTTTTATTCACCTTTTGTCTTTTACCCAATTTCATTTCGATTTAAAGCAAAAAAAACCTCAATCTA
>NZ_MAKX01000043.1 GCF_001693415.1 Tenacibaculum soleae
TTGGCGAAGTTAGCATAAAATAATGACATAGTCAATTGATTTTCAAATAACTGTAGGTATTTTACAGAATTGGAATTAAAAAAGATTGGATTTTAATGAGTCTGTTTTTTGATGACGAGACTTTATCAGTCAGTGGTTGATAAAGTTCATAATAAAAAAATCAAATGGCAATTGGAGACATTTTATAGTGGCGGCTGACAGACTCCGTATTTAAAAAATTGTATATTTACTGATGAATAAAATACTAAAAACAACACCCCATATACGCCATTAAAACGGCGCATATAGGAAACGTTAGGTAACATTATGAAACAAACTATTAGCATTTTAATAATATTCTTATTTTTAAGTTGTTTAAATGACAAAGAAAAAATTGAATATAAGCCTATATTTTTCAATTTAAACCCAAAAATGGAGCTTAACGAATGGAATAAAAAGATTAAAAATAATCCAGAATTATCTAATAATAATTTCACTTTAAATTTAAATAATAAAAATTCAATATTTGAAATTTCGAGAAAACCTGATCGAATTATACTTCATCATACTAAAATTAAGGAAATTTATCTTACCGAATTAAACAGAAAAAAATCTAAAAATCACTTATCTCTTAACGAAAAAACAATTTCGACTTTTATAAATATATTTAAAAAAAAATATGGAAATCCAGTTTCAATTTTACCATTGAAAAAGAATAATAAAGAAGAATATTTTAATCATGATTATTTCTCTTCATTTAAGCGTGAAAATCAAAATAAACAATTAGTAGATTATGGCTTTAACAAAGAAAAGTATTTAGTTTTTCAAGATTCAGTAAAAGTTATTTTAATAGGTTATGAAAATTACGGTAAAATTATATTAAGTGATGAAGAATTTGACAAACTACCTGCTTCTTTACAATCATCAACGGAAGGATTTTTTGATAGAATTTATGGAGAATATCATAGTTTAAAGAAAAAATTCGGAATTGATTTAGAAATTAACTATATAGAAAATGTAGATTTCAAAAAATTATTAAAAAAAATAAAAAAAGATAGAATATTTTTTAAAAAAAATAAAAGTAAAAAAGACAGCATTAACAAATCAACAAAAGAACTTATAAACAAGAACAAAAGAAAAGTATAATTAACGTTACCTAACACCGTATAAAATTAATTGCTAGTTTTAGCCAATTTACGAAAGTCCTCGCGGACTTTCTATCTATGATTTATTTGCTAACTTTAGTACTTAAATCACACAACTAATCTTATACAAACACGTTGGGTTTCATTAATAAAAAATCGTAAAAATTCAAACTTTTAGATTTTTAATTAAATTTAAATGTTAGAAAAACTTGTGGAAAACTATATCGGAATTTTTCTCAGAAAACCGTAAAAAAATAATTTGAAAAATTTAGTTTTCTAATTATGTTTTTCAAAAACAGAAAAATTCCAGTTGAGAATTGTTCTGTTAATAGTTGGAGTATTTAGAGTTAAATTTTTAACGCTCCTACTGTAGAGAAATCTCGGAAAGAATAAAAATAGAATTGAATGCTAGAGGAAAAATAAAATCGTGGAATTTAGCAAGTTTGCGGAATTTAAATTCTTTATGAATAATTGCGGAAAAGTAAATTTAAAACAGAATTAAATACTAAAAAGAGAGAATAAATTGCGAAATTTAGCAAGTTTGCGGAATTAAAATTCTTTATGGAAATAATTGCGGAAAAATTATTTCAACAATAAAAATTAAAATAGTAAACCAATATAACGAAAACCCAACAGCGTGTATAGTTCATTACGGGGGATTTTCTTGCAGAAAATCCTCGCACTTTTACTATCTTTGGTTTAAGTTCGGAAAATTGCTGCGCTCTTTTCCGTAACGAAACCATACACAAGTACGTTGGCAACAAGCTAAAAAAAATTGAACATTGAAAGAAACTAATATTAATTATCCTGAATTTGACAACAACTTGAGTGATTTTTTAAATCACATTGAATCTTTAAATGAAACACTTCCTTTAACGATAGCCTTATTAAATATAAAAGACAAATCTAGAGAAGAAGAATTAAAGAAATTTTTAGCTGAAAAAGATGTTACTAAAGAGAAAGCGAAAATTGAAGACACTACTGACGTTGAAAATATTGAGGAAGAAGAATATGTTACTTTAAAAAACTTTCAAGATGCAATTGTATTTGAAGAACTTCAGAAAAACATCAAAATCTCAAATCTTGCTTTTAAAGTCATTCCAGAAAGTTTATTTGTATCTCTTATTAGTCAATATGATGCTTTTTTAGGAAAACTTATTAAAATTATATTTGAGTTATATCCAGAAAAACTAAATTCATCTGAAAAAAACTTAACATTTAGCTTATTAAATTCTTTTGAAAACATTGAAAAAGCTAAAGAATATATAATAGAGAAAGAAGTTGAATCAATTTTAAGAGAAAGTCATTGCTATCATTTTGAATGGCTAGAAAAAAAATTAAATCTTCCTTTAAGAAAAAAACTTCCTATTTGGCCAACATTTATGGAAATTACAGAACGTAGAAACTTATTTGTTCACACTCATGGAGTTGTAACTAGTCAATATTTAGCTGTCTGTAAAAAGCATAATGTAAATTTAGCAAAGAAAATTAAAGTTGGAAGTCAATTGTCAGTAAGTCCAAAATACTTTGAAGAATCCTTTCAATGCCTTTACGAAATAACTGTAAAACTTACCCAAGTAATTTGGCGTAAATTAATATCAAATGACCTTGAAGATGCTGATGCTTCTCTTAATGATATTTGTTTAGACTTAATTCAAAGAGAGGAATATAAATTAGCAGATATTTTACTTGAATTCGCGACTGAAATTCTACCAAATCATTTTAATGAAATGACGGAAAATATTTTTATAATTAACAAAGCTTTATCGAAATATTTAGCAGGAAAAAAAGAAGAAGCTAAAAAGATTTTATCAAAAACTGACTGGAGTGCAAAGAGTAATAATTTCAAATTAGCAGTTGCAGTTTTAGAAGATGATTATGAAGATATCTATCCACTAATGGAAATAGTTGGTAACTCAAACGAAATACCAAGGCATGCTTTTCAAACTTGGCCTTTATTTAAATTTCTTAGAAAGAAAAAAGAATTTAAAGATAAATATAAAGAAATATACGATGAAGATTTTGTTTTAATTGAAAGACCATCAAGAACTACAATAAAACTACTTGAGAAAAAATCTGAAAAACAGAATAAAGAATAAAGCCAGTTGCCAACACCGTATATAATTTATTGCTAGTTCTAGCCTACTTACGAAAATCCTCGCGGATTTTCTATTCGGTTTTTATTTGCTAAATTTAGTGCTTAAACCACGCAACAAACCATATACAAACACGTTGCCAAAAACTACGGAGCTGTAGCCTGAAACAATACAGTTTTTAAACTATGTTTTCAGTCAATTAGCTTTTGAGAAAGAAAAATGGAGTTTTAATTGTGGAATTCTACTCGCTCATAAATAATTGCGGAGTTTTTGCTTTTGTAGAATTGTAAAAATGGAGATTTAACGCTGGAATCTTACGCAAACCTTAAAATTTAATTGTGGAATTTTGAGCAATTTTTCGGAATTTAAATCGTGGGAATTTTACTCATACTCTAAAAATAGAGTTTACAGAATTGAGCCAAAAATGGAATTTGAATTGTGGCGGAATTTATCTCTGAATGCAAAATTAAAAAGGAATATATAAAACGCATTTGGCAACACCGCGCATAATTAATTGCTTACTATATTTTTCCTACGGAAAAACCTCGCAAGCTTCAAATTATGTGCTTCTTAATTATTTTTTTGCTAAATTTACGCAAACAAATCATGCACAAACACGTTACCCACAATACCGAAAATGAAGAAAACAATAGGCATTTTATTAATAGTTTTAACTTTTGGTTGTGCCAATAGAAATCTGAATCAAAAACGGATTTACATTCAAGATGAAAACCTTTTCGGAGAACTTAAAAACGGAATTCCTGAAAAAGATACTCTGATTGAAATCAAAAACGGAAAATTATTGAGTGTCGGAAAAGTTGCTGTTAGTAAAAATGGTACTTCTGTTATGAAATTTGGAAATTGGAAAAACTACAACGAAAACGGAATTCTGAAATCGAAAGGAGAATACAAAATTGGAAAGTATGTCGATTGTGGAGTTGGCGGAATTGAGCAAATGTTTTATCATTATAAAACTGGAATTTGGGAATTTTATAATAACAAAGGAGAAACTGAATTAAAATTGGAATTCATACCGAAAGAACATTTTATTGACACAAGATGTGATGGTGGAGACAAAATGCTTTTTGGAATAATAGAAAAAGTACCATCTGAATATTATGGAAAAGTAAATTCTGACCTAATCTATGAATTGCAGAAAGTTGAATATAACGAATCATATCAGAATACAATTGCGATTCCATTAAACGGAAAAGCATATATAACAAGAAAAGACAATTGATAGAAAAGTACAGTGGCTAACAACGTGTATAATTAATGGCTAGTTATTGCCGATTTACGAAAGTCCTCGTGGACTTTCTATCTGTGATTTTTTTGCTAAATTAGTTGCTTAAAACACGCCACTAATCATACACAAAACCGTTAGCCACAATATGACGAAACTAAAATCCTTTTGGAAAAAACCTACTGAAACTTTTGAATTAATTATTTCTGAAAAAATCAGTTGGTTGAAAGTTTTTTTATTTTTTAGCTCTAATGGTTTCATTTTCATTTATTACTTAATGAAAACTAAAGGGTTAATCGAAATTGAAAGTTTTAAAACAACAATTGTTTCAATTTTAGTTATGTTATTTATGGGAATTATTTATGGTTTAATTTCTAATTTTAGTGTTGGTTTTTTTATTAAACTAACTGGAAAATTTTTTGGAGGAAAAAATGATTTAAAAAGAATATACAAAGTTTTGAGTTGGTCTTATTTACCATCGACTTTTTCTGTATACCTAATAATTGCGAATATTTTAATGGCGAGAATTTTGACAACTGAAATTGAGAATTCTGTTGTAATAATTTTATCATTAATAGTTGGAATTTTTACTTTGGTTCAAGCTGTTTTAGGAATTTGGCAATTAATTTTAATTTACAAAGGGCTGAAAGTAGCGCAGGAATTGAATAATTTGAAAACAATTTTGAATTATATAACTGGAGCTGGAATATTTGGAATTATTTATTATTATTTAATATTTCCGCATTTATAAAAAAATACTGTGGCTAACACCGTGTATTAAAAATTGCTATATTAGTGCTTTACCAAAGTCAGTTGCATTTTTGTAAACAACAATTTTCCTTCGGAAAATAGCCGTTCACTTAAAACGCAACTTTCAATACACAAACACGTTGCCATTAATACGGAAAAACTCAAACCTTGAATTAGAAAATGGAAGAATTTGACATACTTGCTATTTTATTTATTGCTTTCGGAATCTACTGTGCGATTGGTTTGAAAAAAGATTATGTTGATTACAAAAAATCAAATCATTATTTAGAATACAATATTTACATTAGAAATATAGGAGTTGTTGTTGGAAGTATAATTATGTTCATTTATGAACTTTCAAGATTATTTTCTTAATCATATAAAAAACTGAATTTGAATTTAGCAATGTGGAATCTATTACTCAAATCCTGAAAAAGAATAGAAAACTGAATTGAACAAAAAAATCTTTCCGACTTCCACTCTTTGAGAAAAATAACAATCGGAATTTTAGCAAGTTTGAGTAATTGAAAAACAGAATGAATTATCTAAAAAAAGCACTAATGGCAACACTGTATAAAAAAAATTGCTAAATTAGTGCTTAACTTAAGGCAGTTGCATTTTTATCAACTTCTGAATTTCCTTCGGAAATTCCTCGCTGACAAAACCGCAACTTTCCTTATACAAAAACGTTAGCCACAATAAAAAAATGACCGAGAAAAAGAAACAAGAAAAAGAATTCTCAATGAAATATTGGGAATATTATTGTGCTTTAGAATCTGACTTTAAGCAAATGTCTCGATTTATTGATTACTCTGATGACAATCTAAAAACTTATTCAATTGAATTGACAAGGATATTGTTATCGGCTAGTTCTGAGCTCGATGTGATTTTTAAAGACATTTGTTTCTTAATAAACCCTTCTTCAAAACCTGAAAAAATAGACCAATACAGAATAATAATTCGTGAAAATTTAAATCAAATAATTGATGAAAAAGTAAGTGTTGGTTTTCACTTCTTCAATGTTCAACCGTTTAAGGCTTGGGAGAATAATATAACTCCTAAATGGTGGAAAATGCACAATAAAGTAAAGCATCAAAGAAACACCTATTTTAAAGAAGCAAATTTAGAAAATGCTCGGGATGTAATTTGTGCGTTATTTATATGCGTAAATTACTATTATATGAAAAAACTTGAGCCTTTAATGAAAAAACAAGGTCGTGAAAATTTCTCCTTTAAAGATGTTACAGCAATTCTTAAATCTGACACTCAATTTATAAAGTTTACAGCAGATTATTATGTTCAAACACTTAGAGTAAATTAACTGTGGCTAACACCGTATAAAATTAATTGCTGTTTTTAGCCAATTTACGAAAGTCCTCGCGGACTTTCTATCTGTGATTTATTTGCTAACTTTAATGCTTAAACTACGCAACTAATCTTATACAAAAACGTTGTAAGCAATACCCAAAACGATACAAAAAGAATGAATAGAACAGAATATAATAAACGAGTAAGAGACGAAGTTGAAGTTTTAAAGCATCAATATAGAAATGATAATTCTGCCTTCTTAATTTGGTTTTTAAAAAACATTTTTTGTTTAAGCGAACAAGAAAGTGTTGATAGTGTAGTTGATGGATCTAGAGATAAAGGAATAGATGGAATTTGGGTAGATGAAAATGATGAAGAAATATACATTTTTCAATCTGAATTTTCACCCAATGATGATAGAGATTCAGGAGATTCAAAAATTAGAGAATTTTCAGGAGTTGCTACTTGGTTTTCAAATGAAACAGAAGTGAATAGACTTAAAGTTGCATTGATAAATCTTGAACTAAAAGAAAGATTAAATAATTTAAAAATATCAGATAAAATTGCTAGAGGTTATGGAGTTAGTTATGTTTATGTAACTAATAAAATTTTTGATATTAACGCCACAGAATATCTAGAAACAACCAATATTGAACCTTATGATAATAATATCATTTTTGGAAAATACACTTATATGGTTGAGGCTGATATTGCCAATACACCAAAAACTCTTGAATTATCAAATTCTACAGCAATAATTTATAATTCTGCTTCCGACAATTCTTCAATTGTTCTCGCAATTCCAGTTAACCAACTTTTAAAACTTGATGGAATTCAAGATCATTCCTTGTTTTCAAGAAATGTACGTTTATGGACAGGAAAAACTAGAGTAAATAAAGAACTAGCTAATACTATAAAAGATAATTCTGAACACGATAAATTTTTCTTGTATCATAATGGAGTTTCAGTTACTTGTTCTGAATTTGATTTTGAACCAGCAAATAATGAAATAACAATTTCTGGATATCAAGTAATTAATGGTTGTCAATCATTAGTTTCATTTTATCAAAATAGAGCAAATCTATCTGATCGAATGTTGGTTTTAACCAAAATCATTAAAGTAGAACCACAAAGTACTTTGATTCAGAAAATTACAAAAAACGCAAATAATCAAAACGCTATAAGCCCTAAAGATCTTAAATCCAATGATCGAGTTCAAATTAGTTTACAAAGAAACTTTTTTGAAACATTTGACAATAAAGTACTTTATAGAATAAAAAGAGGTGAAAGTCCAATCGGATATGATGATGTGATAGACATCGATTATGCAGGACAATTAATAAAGTCATTTTATTTTGACGAACCTTATAAAACACATTTAAAAACGAGTTTTTATGGAGATGAGTATGAAAATATTTTTTCTAGAAAAATGACTTGTCAAAAAATCTATTTGACATATTTAATACATAACACAATAATCGAGAACATAGATAAAATTGAAAACATTCCAGTAAGAAATTATGGTTTAGCTAGATTTACTATCTTGAGAATAATAAAGTCAATAATAAATGATGATGAACTTGGATCAGCAATTATTGAAAACCCAAATGACTATGTAATTGATTCTGTAAAAGATAAATTATCAACCGCAGTTAAAAAGCTTTTTGAACTAGTCGCTCTTGATATTAATGGTTTTATTACTGACTACATAGCTTCAGTTGAATTATTTGATTATAAGAACCTTTTTAAGAAAAAAGAATTTTGTGATAGAATGAACACAGCTGTACTAACAAGTCATAAAAAGTCAGTTGTGAGACATCCAGAAGATAGTTTTGAATCGATATTTGAATCATTAACAACAGAGGAATAAAAAAGTACTGCTTACAACAAAGTATAAAATTAATTGCTGGTTATTGCTTACTTACGAAAGTCCACGAGGACTTTCTATCTGTGATTTATTTGCTAACTTTAGTGCTTAAAACACGCAACTAATCTTATACAAAATCGTTGGCAGTAATATGAAAAAACTAATTATAATTTTAATTTTATCATTTCTAAGCAAAACAACTTTTAGTCAAGAAATTGTCGTTGCTGGAAATGGTTTAAATGTTAGAAAAAAGCCAGATACTAAATCTGAAAAAATTGGAAAGCTACATTTTGGAACTAAAGTTAAAGTAATTGAAAAAACAGGAAAATTACTTGAAATAAAAGATGGTAATGAAATTGTGAAAGGTCAATGGGTTAAAATAAAGTTTGTGAATTCCCAATTATTTAGTTCTGAAAATAATTCAGGTTATGTTTTCAATGGTTATATAAAAAATGAAAAAGAATTTAACTTATACCTAGAAAAAGAAATTTCAAAAATTGAAAAATTTCAGAATTATAAAATTCATTCAAAACATAGTCCTTATTATATTAAAGGAGACTTCTTTGGAGATAAAATTTCAGATTACGCAATAAAAGTAAGTAAAGAAAAAGACAATGTTGAAATTATTATTTTAGACATTGGAGGAAATAATACTCAAATTCTGAAACCAATTGAAAACCTCAAAGATGAGAATAATGAAAATAGGGTAATTGACGAATTTGGTTGGGCTGAAATATTTGAGAAAGTTAAATCTGGAACTACTTTATGGTCAAACTTTACAGATGATTTTAGAAGCCTTAAAGAAGTTCCAAATTCTGAAAGAGTAATATTGAATTATGAAGCTATTTATGTTCACGCTTCTGAAAGTTGTGGTGGTGGATATATTTTTTGGAAAGATGGAATTTTTAATTGGCTTCAGCAGGAATAATAAATACTACTGCCAACACCGTGTATATTTTATTGCTTGGTTTTAGCCTACTTACGAAAATCCTCGCGGATTTTCTATTCGGTTTTTATTTACTAAATTAGGTGCTTAAATCAAGCAACAAAGCATACACAAACACGTTGGGTTTCATTAACAAAAAATCGTAAAATTTCAAACTTTTAGATTTTTAATTGAGTTTAAAATGTTAGAAAAACTTGTAGAAAAACTATATCGGAATTTTTCTCAGAAAACCGTAAAAAAATATAATTTTCTAATTTTAGTTTTATAATAATATTTTTCAAAATCAGAAAAATTCCAGTTGAGAATTGTTCTGTAAAAAGTTGGAATATTTAAAGTTAAATTTTCAACACTCCTAGTCTAGAGAAACCTCGGAAAGAATAAAAATAGAAAAAACAAATCGTGGAATTTAGCAAGTTTGCGGAATTTAAATTCTTTATGAATAATTGCGGAAAAGTAAAATTAAAACAGATTTGAATACTAAAAAGAGAGAATAAATCGCGAAATTTATCAAGTTTGCGGAATTTAAAATAATTGCGGGAAAATTATTTCAACAATAAAAAGTAAAATAGTAAACCAATATAACGAAAACCCAACAGCGTGTATAGTTCATTACGGGGGATTTTCTTACAGAAAATCCTCGCACTTTTACTATCTTTGGTTTAAGTTCGGAAAATTGCTGCGCTCTTTTCCGTAACGAAACCATACACAAGTACGTTGCCAGTAATTTGAGAAACAGAACTAAATGGGAGTTTGGAACACAGAAATAAAAGGAAACGATACTACACTTGACATTTATTCGAACTTTTTCGATAAGTACAATAATGGAGGAAATCAAGTTTGGGTTTCAAATGAAATCAAAGCGGAATTTGAAGATTATTTTTCGGATTCAGACGACAGAAACAATTCATTATTTGGACTTGCTTTAGCGCAATGGGAAACTAAATCATTAGAGCCTGAAATTTATACAACCGTTAAAGAAATAATTGAAAACGGAACTGACTTGGAATTGTGGAAAGAACTTGGAGCGGACAAAAAAACTCTGAATGACAGAAAATCGGAATTAAAGAATTTCTTGAAATTAATCTCAACCGAAAAACAAAAAGCAAAAAGACGAGTAAGACCAAAATTTGAGTTTACAACGAACGAACTCGTTAGAATTAGAACTACTGACGGAACAAAAGAATTTAGAGTTAATGAAGAATTTACAAACGGAAAATATATTCATACAAGCGGAATAATGGAATGGGATTCTGGTGGTGGAGCTGGAATAATGTATTACACAGGAGAAAGTAAAAGTATTTCTGCCAAATGGATTGATAATAACAATTTGGAAATAATTCACGAACCGAATTTGGATTTTGACAAAAAAGAAAAAGAATCGTTTTTTCGAGGAGATAAAGCGATAATAGAATATAAAACGGAATAAAAACTACTGGCAACAACGTGTATAATTAATGGCTGGTTCTCGCCTACTTACGAAAATCCTCGCGGATTTTCTATTCGGTTTTTATTTACTAAATTAGGTGCTTGAACACGCCACTAATCATACACAAACACGTTGGCAGTAATTTAAAAAAAACACAATACAGAATCATAAATGGAAAAAACTTGGGCATCTGGAGCTTTAGAATTGTTAAAACACGCTGATGAACATATAAACAAAGGACAAGCTTTTGACCAAAGAATTGCTTTTATAAGTATAGACAACTCGGTGGAAACAGCTATTAGAACCTTTATTTTTATGCCATTTAGTCTATCTAAAGTTAAATTTTCATTTAAAGAAAAAGAGGAAATCGGAAATTCATTTCCAAAAATGGTAAATCTTTTGTGTGAAAAAGCAAGTAGTAAAATATCTGGAATCGAATTATCTGATATTGAATTTTATCATAGATTGCGAAACCAATTATACCACGATGGAACAGGATTAGGTGTTGACAAAAACCATCTTGAAGCTTATAGAACTATCGGAGAATTACTTCTCAAAAACTTATTCCAAATTGAATTTAATTATTCAACTACTGATAAATCTCTATCAAGTTTAATTGTCTTTTGGGAAGAAATAGATAAACTGATAAAGCAATTATTTCAAACTAACAATATTGACTTTGGCCAAACTTTCAAGTGGGAAGAAGCTCTACAAAAAAACATAATAACTAAACATCAAATATCATTATTTACAGAACTAAAAAGAATTAGAAATGAGCAAGTTCATTCCTTGTCAAATGAAATAAATTTAACAAGAATTTCTTACGGAATAGAAATAGCTTCTGAATTAAGAAAGACTCTTGAAAAAGATATGACAGATAATATTCTAAAGTATTTTAAAGAGCATCCGACAGAAGTATTCGCTATAAGAGCAATTGGACATATATTTTCAATTTCAAAAAGTTTTGCTTCTCAAATAATAGAAAGTTTAGAACAAGAAGGAAAACTAATATCTGGAATTGAAGAAGAAACTGGAATTAAATTATTTCAAATATGTTGATTGAAAAACAAAAACTACTGCCAACACCGTATATAATTTATTGCTAGTTCTAGCCTACTTACGAAAATCCTCGCGGACTTTCTTGGTCGGTTATTATTTACTAAATTAGTTGCTTGAAACACGCAACAAACCATATACAACAACGTTGGCATACATTATGAAAAAAATCGTATTCATATTAATATTCGCTTCTTCATTTGTAAATGGACAAGATATTAAAGAACTATATATTGACAAACTGAAAAGTTCTTGGGAAGTTTATGAATCTGAAACTTTTACCAAATCGATTGACAAAAAAACGGATAGTCTTTATCGAGCTGTTAATGGAAAAGGCTATAAAGAAAACTTACTCGAAAATCAAAAAAAATCGGTAACTGAAAGAGCGAAAAAACTCAAGGAAATAATTGAATTGTTTAAAATAAAATTAACTGAATTTGACTCATTAGCAATCATTGAGCAAAAGTCATCGAACAATTCGCCACCAATGGACTTTACAAAAAAAGGAGCAATTTTGACAAAGAACAGTATTTACGGATTTACCTATAACCCTAACATAGAAAATGGAAAAATCAAAAAAACTGACTATTTTAAAGATTCAGAAAATCCGACAATGAATCAAGCAAAACAAATAATTGGAAATTTAATATTACGAGGGAAAACAAATTATCTTGACACCATTGCAAAAGTGGAATCTGATATGTTTGCTGGACCATTAAAAGAATTAAGACCAGAAATCGAAATAGAAGTAATTCTGTATAATAAAAATGTGAAAGAAAAATTGAGATTAATTTATTTACACGAAACATTTGTTCAAATAATGAATCAAAAAAAATAACGTATGCCAACACCGTATAAGGTTAATGTGGGTTTTTAGGTTTAACCCAAAGGTTTTTGCTTTTTTACAATGTCACTTATACTTATTTGAGTATTTTTAAATCGACAAAATAAAAACACAAATTAAGTATAAGCTTAGTTACTCGGCTGACAATCCACAGATTGTCTACCCTCCCACACTAACCTTATACAAAACCGTTGTGCGTAAGTTAAAAAAATAAGAATTAAACAATAAATATGGCAAACTACTATTGTAAAAACTGTGGAACGAAATATTCAAGTATTTCTACATTGACACTCAATAAATGTCCAAGACATCATAATGGGACTAACAAAGGTTCTCATCAACTTTACGAAGGAAGTGAAAAATCAAAATATGATTGTAAATATTGCGGAACAAAATATAGCACGATTTCTACAATGACCTTAAACAGATGTGCAAAGCACCCTAACGGAACGAATAAAGGAAAACATTCACCAACCTTATAAAAAAATATTTATGAATCATTTACCGATTTTTTTCAATTATAAAGAAGAAGGTGCAGATAGTGGATATGAAACTATTCAAGATATATTTTTAAGTTGGACTTTACGATGTTCAGAAGAAAATAAAGAGAACTCTGAATACCCTAATTTAAATGAATATTCAAGAAGAGTACTCTTAAACCTCATTTTTGACGATAGAGTTCCCGAAAACATTGTAATTAAGTCTGTTAAAACAAAAAGACAGTGGAAATTAATTGACTTATTAGTAGAAGTTAAAACTGAAATAGATGGTAAAACAAAAGAATATGTACTTAATATTGAAAACAAATGGTACACATCTGTAAGAAGTGGTCAGTTAGAAAAATCAAAAGAAGCAATAATTAAAAAATATTCTAACGAAAACTACAATTTAATCAACTTGATTATTATGCCCGATTTTGAGAAACTTGACAATAATTTAAAAAACATTTCTAAAAGACTTAACTACAAAATAAAAGTAATTGAAGAAATAAAAGAAAAAACAAATATGGTTAAATTAACAGGTAATTATCTTTTTGATGAATACTGGTTTAAATTTTATTAAAAACAATTATTGCACTAAATTAAAAAAATATGATTGAACAAAATTTAATATCGGATTTAAAAGAGCTTTTTGAAATAGGATTTATAAAAGAATCTTTTTACAGTTTTATACCAACAGAAAACGCATATTCTGAATTACTTGTTATCAATAACAAAGACGAATTCTTTGCTTTATCAAATGGTAATGTTTTTGTGATTTTATTACTTCAAACAGATCTCAAAATTATTGAAAAAATTAAAGACAAGTTAAATTTTATTTTCAACCGAGAAAAACATATTGTTTCTTTCGAAAAAACAGAATTTGAAAATGAATTTGAAAAAATAACTTACATAAACATAGATAATTTAATTGAACATTCAATTAAAAACGGCACTTGCGAAAACAATGTTTTTAACCTAAAATTAAAGAGTATATTCAGCGGTAAAACCTACGCACAACACCGTATATAGTTTATTGCTAGTTATAGCCTACTTACGAAAATACTCGCATATTTTCTATTCCGGGTTTATTTCCTAAATTTACCGCTTAGTCAACACAACAAACCATATACATAAAACGTTGTGTGCAATTGCTCAACTGAACCAAAGAAATGAATGAAATTGAAATATTTATAGCAAAAATATGAATGAATGAATGAAACGATTTAATATTTTAATTTATTTAACAGCAACTGGTTTGCTAGCAATTTATCAATTCTTCCCATTTTTTGAAACTTATACGTTTGGATTAATAAATTCAATCTATTTTTTTGGTTTATGCATTATATTTTTTTCTTTATTAATCTATGAAATATACTTAAATAATCAGGAAGTGAAATATGAGAAAAAGGAATTTGACAAATCATCAATTTGGATAACTCTAATTTTATTTTTGACTTTAATTTTATTTATAAACATTGACATATTCGAATCTGAAACTATTTTAAAAGCCGAAGGAAATAGTAATTACACTTTGAATTTAAAAAAAGACGGTAGATTTAAATTAAGACAATGGTCTGGAGATCATTCTAATTTTTATAAAGGAAAATATATATTGAGAAATGACACTTTAAAATTATTTCAAAACAATGAATTATCAACTCACTTTTTAATTGACACAATTTACATTAGGAAAAGGGATAGTTTGATACCTGAAAGTCACACGAATAAATTTGTAATAATAAAACAAGATTAGAAATCGAAATGAATCAATTTATATTGAAAAAACAAAAAAACTGCACACAACACAGTATATAATTTATTGCTAGCTTCTTTCCTACTTACGAAAGTCCTCACGGACTTTCTTGGTCGGTAAAATATTTACTAAATTAGTTGCTTGAAACACGCAACAAACCATATACAACAACGTTGTAAGCCATTAAAAAAACAGAACTAAATTGAAAAACGAAAAGGAATTTAAAGGAATTTGGTGGCTACCAGAAAATCCTAATGACGAAATTTACGGCACTGTTAAATTCTCAAATGAAGACGGAACAACACTTGATTTATTTGGATCTTTTAAATCGAATAAAAGAGAGTATGAAATCATTTTAGGTTTTACAAGTAACGGTAAATGGATTACACTTTATAACTCATTTGATATTCAAAAAGGATTCAGTAGTCCAGGTTTTGATTCTTGCAAGATTTTTTCAAATTTTATGTTTATTGGAAAAGAGCATTTAGAAAAAAAATCAACCCTCAAATTTCATAAATCTTCAGTCTATTTAAAAAACCTTGATGAATGGGTTAATAAACGTGAGAGTTTTAAAATAGAACAAAATTGGAAAGAAAAAGAAGTTACTATTAACTATAAATTACCCGAAAGTTCAAAAATAGAACTAAACGATAATTTATCATTAACTATTAATCCGACATCAAAAGGACCAAGCCATAACATAGTCCAAAAAGAAGTAAAAATAACTCAACGAATTGGTTGCAACCTTGAATATAAAAGAAAACAAAACTTTGATAAAATTTTACAAGATATTAGTCATTTTGAAAATTTCTTAACCTTTTGTTCTCAAAAACCAACTTATCCACTGGAATTTTCAGTCATAATAAAAAAACCAAAGGAAAAACAAAACAGTGTTTTTGAGATTTATTATCAAGTTACAAAACCTAGTAAAATTCAAAAAGATTTATCCCCTTTTGACTTCTTGGTTTACTTTAGAAATATAGAACCAAAATTTGAGGATGTTATTAAAAAATGGTTTTTCACAAAAGACATTCTAGATACTTGTTATGTTCCTTATTTTAATAATTATTATGGCAAACAACTCTACACTACTGACAAGTTTTTAAATATTTGCAGAGCAATAGAAGCTTTTCATAGAGATACTGTTGGAGAAATTGACCCGACCACATCAAGACCATATTATTACAAAAAAAGAATTATTGAAATAATGAACGATTGTAATTCTAGTTTTAATTTTCTATTAAAAATTCGTGATAAAGATAAATTCGCCATAAAAATTAAAGATTTTAGAAATGATTTCACGCATTCAAATCCACTTTTGAATAATATCAACAAAAAATATTTAGAGACTCACTATCTGACCGAAAAACTGACTATAATTTTGACTTGTGCTATTCTAAAGTATTTAGACTTTACAAATAAGGAAATTAAAATAATGATTGAAAACACTAGTTTATATAATAGATTAAAGTATAAAAGAAAAAAATAACGGCTTACAACACCGTATATAATTTATTGCTAGTTCTAGCCTACTTACGAAAATCCTTGCGGATTTTCTATTCGGTTTTTATTTGCTAAATTAGGTGCTTAAACCACGCAACAAACCATATACAAACACGTTGGCAATAATTAAAAACCGAAATCAAGGTTATGAGAAAAATATATTTACTGATTTTAATCTTCACTTTTTCTTTTACAAAAACATTTGCTTGTAGCTGTATTGAAACAAATGAATCTTTAGCGAAAAAAGTTGAAAAAGCATTTATTCAAGCTGATTTGATTATTAGCGGAACAGTCATTGGAACAAAAAAATTCAACAACGGAAAATATATGTTTTCTGGAAATCCGATAATTTATGAGTTTGAAATTATTAAAACTATAAAAGGAAAAGTAAAAAAAGAGATTATTGAAATCGCTTCGGCTGAAAGTGATGCAAGTTGCGGATACAGTTTTGAAATGGGAAAATCTTATTTAGTCTATGCGAGAAAATCTAATGAATTTTCTTCTAAAACAAAAAATGAATTTGATTACACGACAAGTCTTTGTGATAGAAATCAAAAAATAAGAAAAGTCAATAAAAAAGAATTTGAAAAGCTTGAAAAACTGAAATATAAAGAAGAAAAATAACTATTGCCAACACCGTGTATAATTAATGGCTAGTTCTCGCCTACTTACGAAAATCCTCTCGGATTTTCTATTCGGTTTTTATTTACTAAATTTAGTGCTTTAAAACGCCATAAATCATACACAAACACGTTGTAAGTAATTTGAGAAAAACACTAACCATACTATTAATTTTGACCTTCGGACTTTTTTCTTGCAAATCCGAAAAGAAATACTCGGACTATAATGAAACGGACTTTTATGAAGTACAAGGAATTATAAACTACGCAAATCTGACAAGTGACCCTTTCGACAGTACAACTGAAAAAAATGTTAGTTTCACCTATTTTTTAGACCGAGAAAACCCAAAAACTGGAATTGAAAATAACTTGGAAATGTTTGAGGCGCAAAATGGATATCCGCTAATAGTTTTAGTTCATAAAAATGACGAAAACATAAGTTTTTACGGCAGAGTTGGAATTCTTGAAAATTTGAATAAAAAGGAAAAAGAGTTTCTAAATAAACACATCCAAAGTGAGATGACTAAAATAAAAGAAAAAACGCCTGAATACATTTATAACGCACTAATTAAAGACACTATTAAAGAAAATCAAACTGACAAAAAATAAAAAACTACTTACAACATAGTATAAAAAACATTGCTTATTTTGGCTAAAACGAAAGGCAGTTGCTCTTTTGTTAGCTGCTGATTTTCCTTCGGAAAATCCTCGCATACAAAACCGCAACGTTCCTTATACATAACCGTTACCTGCAATACCAAAAAATAATGGCTGAAGACAAAGAATTTAGAGTTGTAATACCAAAAGAACATTATAAGATTCTGAATTTTAATACTGACGGATTACCAGGAGTTGCAGTTGTGAATAAAAGCTTAGCGGAATTTGAACCGAAAGAAGTTTTTGTTTGGCATTGTTCTGTAATGTTACAATGTGAAAAGCTAATCGAAAACGGAATGCCATCACGAGAAGAAGTTGAAATATTAGACAAATTTGGAGACTTTCTTGACGATAAAATAAAAGGAGACAATAAGGAAAAGCCAAACGGACTTTTTCTCGCAAGAATTACGTGGAATGAAACTCGTGAATTGATTTGGCGGATTTTTGATCCAGAAATTGTAAATGACTTTCTTACTGACTTAATTGAACGAGAAGACCATACTCGAAATTTTGACTATCGCATTGACGAAGACGAAGATTGGAAATTGACCGAATGGCATCTGAAAAAAAGAGAATAAAGTACAGCAGGTAACACTATATATAGCAAATTGGGCGATTAGTATTTAAAAAATTGTATATTTACTGATGAATAAAATACTAAAAACAACACCCCATATACGCCATTAAAACGGCGCATATAGGAAACGTTGTACAACATTAAGAATGAAAATAAAATATGTCATATTAATTATATTTTTAGCTTTTTTAAAAGTTGAAAATTCTCATTCTCAACATTCTGAAAAATTTATTGAATTAACTAAACAAGTAAAACCAATTGATTCGATAACTAAAATCAAAAAATTTAGAAATGGAAAAACTAAAAAAATATCAAAATTTTTAGTTTATGAATATGGAGAATATACTTATGAAATAATGAGTGGAAAACAACAATTACTTGACAAAAAAGGGAGAGTTTTTTTTGAACAAGTTTATGACAATTTCGGAAACTTATTATTTGAAAAACACTTCAATTCTTCTAAACAAATGTATAAACTGATTGAAACTACCAAAATTGATTTAAAATCGAAATCAACTGTTTATGACATACTAAATTGGAAAAGAAAAATCATAACAGAAAGCTATGAAAAGGAATTCAATTCTAACAAAAAAGAAGGAAAATTAAAACTTTGGAAAGAAGGGAAAAGAATTAATGGGAAAAAAGTTGGAATTTGGAAAACATATAATTTTTGTGACGAAAATTTTGAAGAAAAAAAATATAAATAAAACGTTGTACAACACCGTGTAAAATTAATTGCTAGTAAAAGCTCACTTGGGAAATTCCTTCGGAATTTCTGCCGTTCGTGCTTTATTTAGTAAACTAGTTGCTTAAATAACGCAACAAATCATACACAAACCGTTGGCGTGCATTTGAAAAAAGTAATGGATAAAAAAGCAAAATCAATTTTATTTAAAACATATTGGAGTTCCCAAGGTTGGAAACGTGAATATGAAACTGACCCAGTTGACTTTGAATATGCCAAATCTAAAGGATTAATGTTTGACCCAATTTCACTCTCAATGAAGGAGATTAAATCCAATTTAAAAAGTTTATTAAACCAAATTGAAAAAGAGAAGATAACCAATGGGTTTTTATCAAGTTTGAGTAATAAACGACTCGATTGGCGTTCAGCTCTTGCAAGTTATTTTAATGCCAAACTTATACTTGAAGGTAAAAGAGAGTTTTATCGTCCCGAAATTTTTAAATACGAAAATGAAGACCTTAATGTTCTCAATTTCGAGCGCATTAAATGGAGTGGCGTTAGACATTCAGACTTATTATACAACTATCTTGATTTAAAGCTATTCGAACAAGAAAATGTTTCTAAACCTACCGAATTAGATATTCAGACTTTTAAAGACATTTTAAAAACAATAAATGATTCAGAAAACGGAGAGTATCCTGGAAAGTTAAGAGATAGACTGAAAGATGTAATGAAAGGAAGCAAAAACGAACGACATACTATAATGGAAATTCTTGGTTGTTGTGAAATTTTGGAGCCTAAAAGTTATGATAGACCAACAACTGGAAGGCACGATTGGGCTTTTGTTGAATATTGGAGAGGAGAAGATAAGTTTAATAAAAAAATAGTTGATGAATACTTTGGACAATATGTAAAATAAAAAACGACACGCCAACAATGGCTATAGTTAATACGGGTTTTGGTGCTTAACCTAAAGTTTAATACTTTAAACTAAGTCCGCCAAATCTTTTGATTTGGCTTTAAAATGAAAAAGAAAAAAACAAAATAAAAAGTTTTGGCTAAGTGCTTAATCGAAAGTTCACTACTTTTAATTCCCGTACTAACCATAGCCGAGACGTTGGGTTTCATTAACAAAAAATCGTAAAAATTCAAACTTTTAGATTTTTAATTGATTTTAAAATGTAGGAAAAACTTGTGGAAAAACTATATCGGAATTTTCTCAGAAAACCGTAAAAAAATATAATTTTCTAATTTTAGTTTTATAATAATACTTTTCAAAATCAGAAAAATTCCAGTTGAGAATTATTCTGTAAAAAGCTGGAGTCTTTAGAGTTAAATTTTCAATGCTCCTACTCTAGAGAAATCTCGGAAAGAATAAAAATAAAATTGAATGCTAGTGGAAAAATAAAATCGTGAAATTTAGCAAGTTTGCGGAATTTAAATTCTTTATGGAAATAATTGCGGAAAAATTATTTCAACAATAAAAATTAAAATAGTAAACAAATATAACGAAAACCCAACAACGTGTATAGTTCATTACGGGGGATTTTCTTGCAGAAAATCCTCGCACTTTTACTATCTTTGGTTTAAGTTCGGAAAATTGCTGCGCTCTTTTCCGTAACGAAACCATACACAAATACGTTGTGCATAATTATGAAAAAACTGCTAAATTTAATATTTCTGCTAATTTTTAGCCTTTCGTGTTTTAGTCAAAACAGCGGAGATAAAAATATGAATTTAGTTTTTTACAGCGAATGTTCTGGAAAAATCATTACTCCTGAATTTGATATAGACATTATTCCAGAATCGAAAAATATAAAAATATTAAGTTACTACATTGAGCGTGGAGAATGGATTTCTCAAAACACAATTACTATTGATTTAAACAAAAATGATACGATTCAAATTCCCAAAATACTGTTTGGAGGAGGAAATGAATTACATAGCCAACGTTGGACTTATTTAAACTGCGCTAAAATTTGCGAAGGAAAAGAAACCGACTATTATTCTAACGGAAATAGAAGACTTGAAGGAGTTTTTGAGAACGGAAAACCATCTGAAATCAAGTTTTTTAGAGAGAACGGAACTTTGGAATCTCAAGAAATTTATAAACTTGGAACTTTAAATAAAACGAGAGTTAATTATTTTGACGAAAATGGAATTTTAGCTGAATATGAAATTCACAAAAACCGAAAGAAAAAGACAATAATTCTGACATTTGACAAAAATCGTAAACAGATAAATAAAGAAGTTCGACATTATTATAATGAATAAATAACTATGCACAACACCGTATAAAATTAATGTGGGTTTTTAGGTTTAGCCCAAAGTTTAGTGTCTCTTTATAATGTCACTTCTACTTATTTGAGTATTTTTAGGTCGACAAAGAAAAAACACAAAATAAGTATAAGCTTATGGCTCGGCTGACAATTCTAGAATTGTCTACCTTCCACACTAACCTTATACAAAACCGTTGGCAAACATTAGAGAAATGAAAAAACTAATAATATTATTCATTTTAATCTCAAAAATTGGATTTGGACAAGACACCAAATACCTCTCTGAGAACTATGAATTTAAAAATGGAGAAATTGCTTATATGTTTGGTAACGATGTTAAACTTCGAGACCAACCAAATGCGAAATCCAATGTTTTGGCTCTTTTGAAAATTGGTGAGCAAATAGAAATTATGGAAAAGTCAGATTCCACAATGAAATTCGACGGAATTGAATCACCTTGGTACAAAGTAAAAACGAACG
>NZ_MAKX01000044.1 GCF_001693415.1 Tenacibaculum soleae
TCTTTATGAAATAATTGCGGAAAAGTAGAATTAAAACAGAATTGAATATTAAAAAAAGAGAATAAATCGCGGAATTTAGCAAGTTTGCGGAATTAAAATTCTTTATGGAAATAATTGCGGAAAAATTCTTTCAACAATAAAAATTAAAATAGTAAGCCAATATAACGAAAACCCAACAACGTGTATAGTTCATTACGGGGGATTTTCTTACAGAAAATCCTCGCATTTTCACTATCTTTGGTCTAAATTCGGAAAATTGCTGCGCTCTTTTCCGTAACGAAACCATACACAAACACGTTGTGCGCAAGCTGAACAAACTCTCGTAATTAAATGATATTTAAAGGAATTAACAATCAATCTGTTGAATTTAGGGTAACGAATTATCAGTTTCCTGAAATAACTGATTGTGAATATGACTCAAATTGGTTGTTGGTTTATTTAAAAGTAAAAAGTGATTGCGGAAATTGGGAAACGGTTGACCCTTCGCTTTTGGTAAGAGATTTAAAAGACATTATCGAATGGTTTGAGCAACTCTCGAATGATATAGAAACTAATTCCGATTTTCTGTCTTTTATAGAACCGAATTTGGAATTTAGATTGACAAAAAAAAATGCGGACAAAAAGCAAATCAGAATAACATTTGACTTGGAATCTCGACCTCCGAATGCGAAAGACGATGAAGAATTTTATGTGGATTGCGAATTTAATAATGCAGAATTAAAACAAATTGCATTTGAACTGAAAAAAGAAGCGGAATTATATCCAGAACGTGCGATTAAAATATAAAAGCCAGCGCACAACACCGTGTATAATTAATTGCTTGGTCGCTGCCGACTTACGAACATTCCTTCGGAATATTCTATCTGTGATTTATTTGCTAAATTAGTTGCTTAACCACGCAACTAACCATACACAAGACCGTTGCCAGCAATACGGAAAAAATTGCATACATCATATTTCGTACGTATATTTGTACTTTAAAAAATACAATATTATGCAAATAGCAACTGTTTCTGACTTTAGAAAGGATATTAAAAGTTACTTGGACAGAGTAGCTAAGAACTTTGAGACTTTAATTATAAACCGAGGAAAAGATTCTGGAATTGTAGTTATGTCATTACAAGAATACAATTCTTTAATGGCTACAAATCACGAACTTTCTTCTCGAAAAAATGAAACACGATTAGATTCTGCGATTGACAAACTAAAAAGCGGAATGACTTTAAACAAAGATCTAATCGAAAATTAAGATGAAGTATATATTCGTTGACGAATCTTGGGAGGATTATTTATATTGGCAAAAAACCGATAAGAAAAAGCTGAAGAAGATAAATGAACTTCTAAAAGACATCGCTCGAAATCCTTTTAATGGAATAGGAAAACCTGAACCTCTAAAACATAAATACGCTGGATTTTGGTCAAGACGAATTGATAGTGAGCATAGACTGATTTACCAATATAAAGAAGGAGAAATATTAATTGCGAAATGCAGATTTCATTACGACTGAAAAAAGTACTGCTGGCAACAACGTGTATAATTAATGGCTGGTTCAAGCCTACTTACGAAAATCCTCGCGGATTTTCTATTCAGATTCTATTTACTAAATTAGATGCTTAAAACACGCCACTAATCATACACAAAACCGTTGTGTGTAATTTGAGAAAAACTCTCGGCTAATCAATAAACGAATATGACAACAGAAAGAATAATTGTTAATCGAAAATATGTTTGGTTAACATTTGACAATTTAAGAATAGAAACAGAAAATGGTATTGAGGAATCAGAAAACGAAATAGTCTGCTACTATAAATTGGAAGAACCAAATGAAATAAATTATGGAATGCAATTAGTAGATAGCAATGATGTTCGATTAATATATAATAGTGTTGAACACGCCAAACAAGAAGTTACTGCTTTTTTAATTAACGACGTTTATCCACCGAATTACCTTAACCCTTTAGAATATACACAAGAGAACTTATCGGAAATAATGAATAAAATATTAATTTTTGATATTGGAAATCAAAATTCTGATGATGTTCAAGAATCACTTGTTGGAGCTATGACAAATTGTACTTTGGCTTCTAATCCACCACACTTACCAGCAACAGCAAGAGTTACTTTATTAGATGGAAGTGTGAGAAGACTTGATTTCTTTCAAATAAAACATATAAGAAGACAATAAACATATAAAATAATGGACTACAAGCTGATAGTTTCAATTTACGCAGCTGTTATTTCAACAGTTGTACTTATTTGGCGATTATATGAATTCTACTATGACCGAAAAAGTAAGCTAAACATTAAAATTAAACAAAACACAAAAATACCTGTTTCAAACGATTTAAAATTTGGTAAATCTCAAATGTATTTGACTACCACAATTATTAATATTGGGAAACCAAAACGAATGATTGAACAACCCATATTTATGAGTAATAAAAAGGTTGATAATCAAAAATATTTCAACTTTATAAGTTTTGAAAATGTTGTTAAATATCCTATTGCTTTGGACTCTGGAGAAAAATTCGAATATGAAGTTACCAATGATGTAATAGAGGATTTAAAAGCTAAAGGCATTTCAAAAATAAAAGCTGTAGTACGAGATACACACGGAAAAAGTCACTACTCAAAATGGTTTGAAATATAAAAAACTACACACAACAAAGTATATAATTTATTGCTAGTTCTAGCTTGCTTACGAAAATTCTCGCGAATTTTCTATTCGGTTTTTATTTGCTAAATTAGTTACTTAATCACGCAACAAACCATATACAGAACCGTTGGGTTTCATTAACAAAAAATCGTAAAAATTCAAACTTTTAGATTTTTAATTAAGCTCAAAATGTTAGAAAAGTTTACAGAAAAACTATATCGGAATTTTTCTCAGAAAACCGTAAAAATATAATTTGAAAATTTTTGTTTTCTAATAATATTTTTCAAAAACAGAAAAATTCCAGTTGAGAATTGTTCTGTAAAAAGTTGGAGTATTTAGGAGTTAAATTTTCAGCGCTTCTACCCTAGAGAAATCTCGGAAAGAATAAAAATAGAGTTGAATGCTAGAGGAAATATAAAATCGTGGAATTTAGCAAGTTTGCGGAATTTAAATTCTTTATGGAAATAATTGCGGAAAAATTATTTCAACAATAAAAAGTAAAATAGTAAACCAATATAACGAAAACCCAACAGCGTGTATAGTTCATTACGGGGGATTTTCTTACAGAAAATCCTCGCACTTTTACTATCTTTGGTTTAAGTTCGGAAAATTGCTGCGCTCTTTTCCGTAACGAAACCATACACAAGTACGTTGGGTTTCATTAACAAAAAATCGTAAAAATTCAAACTTTTAGATTTTTAATTGAGTTTTAAATGTTAGAAAAACTTGTGGAAAAACTATATCGGAATTTTCTCAGAAAACCGTAAAAATATAATTTGAAAATTTTAGTCTTCTAATAATGTTTTTCAAAAAAAGAAAAATTCCAGTTGAGAATTATTCTGTAAAAAGTTGGAGTATTTAGAGTTAAATTTTCAAAACTCTTGCTTTAGAAAAATCTCAGAAAGAATAAAAATAGAATTGAATGCTAGAGGAGAAATAAAATCGTGGAATTTAGCAAGTTTGCGGAATTTAAATTCTTTATGAATAATTGCGAAAAAGTAAAATTAAAACAGAATTAAATACTAAAAAGAGAGAATAAATCGCGAAATTTAGCAAGTTTGCGGAATTTAAATTCTTTATGGAAATAATTGCGGAAAAATTATTTCAACAATAAAAAGTAAAATAGTAAACCAATATAACGAAAACCCAACAGCGTGTATAGTTCATTACGGGGGATTTTCTTACAGAAAATCCTCGCACTTTTACTATCTTTGGTCTAAGTTCGGAAAATTGCTGCGCTCTTTTCCGTAACGAAACCATACACAAGTACGTTGGCAGTAATTAAAGTAACAACATTGAATCCAAGACTAAAATATAAATAACAAACTATGTTCCTACACATTGGAGAACCTAAATCAATAGAAGACTTAAATAAACCGAGTCTTAAATTAAATAAAATTGACAGAATTAAAGTGCCAATATTGGTTATCGATGATAATGATTTTGAATACTTAGACCATTTAAAAAATCATAGATTCGATATAACATATTTTAGTGACATTCAATCAATTGAAAGCGCAAATGAGTATGAAATAATTTTATGTGATATAAATGGTGTTGGAAAAATATTTGATAGTAAATACGAAGGTGCTCACGTAATTTCTGAATTATATAAAAAATACCCTTTTAAAACAATAATAGCTTATACAGGGTATACACATGACCCTACTTACAATAAATTTTTCAGATTAGCAGATTATGTCTTTAAAAAAGATTTAGATGGTGATGAATGGGTAGAAAATTTAGATAATGCCATTGACTCAGCTGTAAACCCTCAAAAAAGATGGTTAAAATTAAGAGATTTTTTAATTAAAAATAATGTTTCTTTATTTGAAATTGTAAAATTAGAAAATGAATATGTAACCACGATATTAGAGGGAAGAAGCTTGTCTAATTTTCCAAGTAAAAAATTAAGTAGTGAAATTGACAAAGATATAAGAGCAGTAATACAGTCATTTACTGCAAGTATTATTTTTAAAGTACTAATTGGTTAAATAATGACAAATAACAAACTATTTCCTTATTACGATTATAAAGAAGAAAAGATTAAAAATGGTGTTTTAGAAAACTCTTTTCTTTTTTGTAATAGAAATTTTAATTCAACTTGTAAAAAACATTATGATTCAATAAAAAATAAGAATGGGATTTTTATTTGTCCTTATGGTTTCTCTTCACTAAATCATAATAGTGAGAATTACACATCAATCTTAGTCGAAAAAAATCATAATAAAAAACTAAGCAAAAGAAATACAAATAAGAAAGATTCTAAAGTTGTACATTCATTAGATGTCGTAGATAGAATTAAAAAATATTTTCAATCTATAGATGCTAGAGTTAATGCTAAACAACATATTATAAGAAAATTTGATAAAGAAAGTTCCGTATTTTCTACTAAAAAAGAGACTTTAGATGACACGTTACATGAATTAAGAAAGCTAAATAATATTCTAAAAAAACAAGCTTATACATTAAAGATTGATTTAGAAAAAAGTTATAATACAAATTATAATATAAATTTAAGAAGTAAAAATATATTATCAACAACACAATTAATTAGTGCTCGATTAAATGCTTATGATTTTACATTAAATCCAGAATTAATTGAACTATCACCAAAAAACAATATTGCTATTTATAAAAAATTTGATAAAGCAAAACAGTGTTTAGAAGTCATAACAAATGATTTAATGATAAATCTAAAAGGTACCTCAAATTGTAAATTTGAATGTTATAATATTATTGATTTATTACCATTTATTTTGTTTGAAAATGCAATTAAATATAATTACAAAGATTCAGAAATTAATTGTGAGTTCATAAATGATAACAATTCAAAACTAGATAAAATAATAGTTTCAAATAAAGCAATAATACCTTCTGAAACTGAATTATCTAAATTAAAAGACAAACACTTTAGAGGTCAAAATAGTTCAAATATAAACGGAAGTGGAAAAGGACTATATATTGCTGAATTAATTTGTAATTTTAACAGTTTTTTTATTGAAATTGAAATTGAGAAAGAGAAAGAACTTGAAAATAAAGAAATTTTAGGAACTTTTAAAACAATAATAACTACTGCCAACACTGTGTATAATTAATGGCTAGTACTCGCCTACTTACGAAAATCCTTGCGGATTTTCTATTCGGTTTTTATTTACTAAATTTAGTGCTTTAAAACGCCAAAAATCATGCACAAACACGTTGCCACCAATAAAAACTGAACTTCAAAATTGTACTTTAAAAGAAAAAATATTACGGAATCAAATTCTGAAAGAATAGAACGAAATATTAGATTATTATCGTTAAAGAGACACACTTCTTTGGATTTTAAATATGTTTCAACCTATATAAATGAACCCAATAAGTTTTTTTTGGGTTTTGAAAATGAAAAACGAATTGACTTATTACGAATTTCATCACCTTTTGAGAAATTACTTCCAAAAATAATTGTGACTTTTAAAAAGGAGAATTTTAAAGAATATAAGTTAAGATTGAAATTAATATCTATGATTTTATTTGTTTTTCTTACAATTGCATTGATTTTGAATTTATACTATTCTATTAAATCAGGGAAATTGGAAAGTAATTTTCTTTTAATTCTAATATTAAATTTGACATTTTATGTTCTCGCTTTTGTGGAATATAAACTCGTAAATAGAAAAATCAGGAAAGTTATAAAATGGAATGAATGAGAAAAAATGAATAAGGAAATACGAAATAAAAATTACTGGTGGCAACACCGTGTATAATTAATGGCTAGTCCTCGCCTACTTACGAAAATCCTCTCGGATTTTCTATTCGGTTTTTATTTGCTAAATTTAGTGCTTTAAAACGCCAAAAATCATACACAAAAACGTTGGCAACAATTAAACACTAAAATGAAATTAGAATATATATTAGAAGAAAAAGATTTTATTGACTATCATTTATTTGCAATGTCTGAAAATAAAAAAGCAGGAAAAATAATGGCTACAACCAAATTTATTCTGGTTGGACTTTTTCTTTTTATTGGAATAAATATGTATAATAAGAATAATATTGAGTTTGCAATTATACTTGGAATTATAGCAATTTTGACTTTTATCTTTTTCAATAAATTGTATAAATCTAAATTAAGAAAACATTTTTCAAAGATTGTTAAGAATAGTTACGCAAAAAGAATCGGAGAAAAAGAAACAATGGAATTTAACTCTGAATATTTAATTACGGAAGACAAAACTGGAGAAGGGAAAACCAAAATTTCTGAAATTGAAAAAATTGATGAAACTCAAAATAATTTTTTCATTAAACTATCAAACGGATCATCCTTTATTGTTTCTAAAAAAGGTGTCAATAATTTAGAATTGATTAAGAAAAATTGGAAAGAACTGAATATTCCGATTTCTGAAAATTTAAATTGGGAATGGAAATAAAAAACTGTTGCCAACAACGTATATAAAAAATTGCTATTTTGGGCTAAATTTAAAGGTCGTTGCACGTTTGCTACGTCTGATTTTCCTTCGGAAAATCCTCGCACGCAAACACGCAACTTTCCATATACAAAACCGTTGGCAAACATTAGAGAAATGAAAAAACTAATAATATTATTCATTTTAATCTCAAAAATTGGATTTGGACAAGACACCAAATACCTCTCTGAGAACTATGAATTTAAAAATGGAGAAATTGCTTATATGTTTGGTAACGATGTTAAACTTCGAGACCAACCAAATGCGAAATCCAATGTTTTGGCTCTTTTGAAAATTGGTGAGCAAATAGAAATTATGGAAAAGTCAGATTCCACAATGAAATTCGACGGAATTGAATCACCTTGGTACAAAGTAAAAACGAAC
>NZ_MAKX01000045.1 GCF_001693415.1 Tenacibaculum soleae
TTTTTCTTAATTTAATTTTTTCTTTTCCAACAATTCCACTTATCCGAGGTGGTTCAGTACAAATATTTACTTCGTTTGTCGTAAAATCTCTTTTTTCAATCCACCATTTTGTTTGATAACAATTTTTGATATTTCTATAAAATTTAATTGTGTCGGTTTTAAAAAATATTTCGCTATTTGTTCTCCATATTCCATTCAATTCCTTTTTCTTAATTTGAGAGAAAGAGAAGTTGGTTAATAATAAAAAGCCTATTGTTAAAACAGTAATTTTCATTTGTGGTTATATGGTAGGTAACGTGTTTGTATATGGTTTGTTGCGTGGTTTAAGCAACTAATTTAGTAAATAATTACCGACCAAGAAAGTCCGTGAGGACTTTCGTAAGTAGGCAAGAAGCCAGCAATAAATTATATACGGTGTTGGCAGCCGTGCTTTTTTATCTATAATATAATCATTAATACAATGGTTATTATCGTCAAAATTGTAGCAATTATAATTCCCCATTTTTGCCATTCAAATGACTTTTGATCGGAATCGTCACTATTTTCAATAGTATTTTTTTTACCAATATTAATAGATCCATTTTTATTCGAAAGATTTTTAGTTTCAAATTTATCTCCCATTATAATTTCATTTTTTATGTGTGTTGGACTTTCTGATATTTTTTCTTTCGCAGAGTTACTGTAAAGTATTTTTGTAGGAATAGAATATCGAACATTTTTGCTGTTTTCTTTAAACCCTTTTAAAGCATCTTCAATACTGTCAACCTCTATTATTTTTGATTCAAATTTTTCGAATTCATTTTTGTTAGAAATATTGAAAAATTCAAATAGTTCTTTGAGTATCTCATCTAAAGAACTAAAAATTAGTGCTAAGCTTAAAAAATCAGAGTTTGTTTCGTTTCGAAACTGTAAGTATTTTTCTTTGTAGTCTAAAACCTGAAAAACGTCTTCTGACTCAAAGTTTCTTTTGAAATTTGAAATAACTCCAATATTACTATTCCAGATACTTGAATAAGCTTGATCTCCAGACCAAATGTTTAATTCTTTTAATCTATTTGTTACAGGTAAGTATACATTTGAATTTATTGTTTCAAAATCTTTTTCAATTATTTTCTGTAATTGATCAAATTTCTGTTTTTCAATGAAATTCTTATTTGGTTCAAGTTGGTTTTGTTGTTCTTTTATTTTTTTAAGATAGTTACAAAGTGGAATATATTTTTGAATATAGTCTTCTTTATTTTTATCCAAAAAATCTATGAATTTGAATATTTCTTTTATTTTTTCTGGAATCATAGATTTTTATTTTTGCATTGCTGCCAACGTATTTGTGTATGGTTTCGTTACGGAAAAGAGCGCAGCAATTTTCCGAACTTAAACCAAAGATAGTAAAAGTGCGAGGATTTTCTGCAAGAAAATCCCCCGTAATGAACTATACACGTTGTTGGCGTTTCGTAGTTTACGTTTCTGCTTTTTTCGAGTTCTATTTTTAAGTAGCTAAAATTCTCAAGTATTTTTTTCTTTTTATTCAATATTTAGATTTCGAGTAAATTCTTATGATTTCAATTCCGCAATGTTGCTAAAACTCATTTTTTAATTCTCGAAATACTCTCTTTCTTTTCATAACGATTTTTCGTAACATTAGATTCTACAAGATTTTTCTATAATTATAAAAATATTCTTAAAAACTAAATTATTCTCTTTTTAGCGCAACGATTCCATATTTATTTTGAAACTAGACGAGATTTTTCTCGATTTAGTATTTCTGGAATTTAGGAAATCAATTCTCATAAAAGCGCAAATGTTATTCAATTTTTTAAAGTTTCAATAAATTACATTTATCTTAATTTTCTATAAAAAATAGAATTACTTTTCAATAAAAATATTTTCTAAAAATTTCGATTTCTATGAGCGCCAACGGTTTTGTATATGATACGTTGCGTGGTTTAGCACGTAATTTAGCAAATAATAACCGAATAGAAAATCCGCGAGGATTTTCGTAAGTAGGCTCTCACTAGCAATGGATTATATACGTTGTTGCCCACAGTATTTTATTCATTCAATTCGTTTTCAATTATGTCAAAAATTTCGTCATAAGGTTTTTCTCCAAAATATACATTTGTTCCTTTTTTATCTCTGCTTGAACGTGTTATTTGACTTCTTGGATTACCGCTAAATTCAGCTTTTTCTTTTTTATAGATTGTTTTGGTTTCCTTGTCAACAAAGTTTATTTCAGCTATCAGTCTTTTAGCAGGACTTCCGTCTGTGTAACTTGCTTCAGAACCTCCACCAACTGATTGAATCCAAATGATTGTATTTGCTTTAGAAATATCTTTTGTGTAAAATTGATTTATATAATCAGCTTTTGAGAAAACATAATCTGTTTTCGAATATTTGGATACTTCACAAGGATGGTCGAGATGAGATTCAATTACAAAGAATTTATCAATTTTATGTGTTCCATTATTGGTTGTAAAATCAGAGCAATCAAAGTTGGCGAAAAAATCTACAGTCGGTTTAGTCCACTTTTCAATTAGTTCTTTCTTTTCCTTCTCTTTTTCTCTTGGTGTACTAACAAAATGGTCGTAAAGAGCCCAAATTCCGATAATTCCTAAAATTATAGCAGCACAACCTGGTGGCATTCTATTATTTGACATAAGCTAAAATTTTCTTTTCTGGAATGACACTAATTCCTCGTAGTTTGATGATTTTATTATATCTTCTTTAAGTTTTTTAAAAAACTTTTTTTGTTCTTTTCGAGCTTTTTGAAAAGTCCTAAATTGCGTAAATTGAAAAATACACAAAAAGAATAATCCAATAAAGGCAAGCGCAAAAATTAGCATAAGAAAAGTTCCGTCAATGGTTTCTCCAAATGGTAAAAGAATTACCACAAGCCCCAAACAAATTAAAAAAGCTGTGGATTCTCCTTTATGTTCTTCGTAATAAGATTTCGGTTCTGGAAAATCCAAATACGGTTTTGAGTCAAAAGATTTTTTTAAATTCACATAGGTTTCTCTGTCAATGAGTTTTCCATTGAATTTATAAACTTCATATGGTATTCTGTAAATCATTTTCTGGTTGGGTTATATTGTGGGCAACGTGTTTGTATATGGTTTGTTGCGTGGTTTAAGCAACTAATTTAGTAAATAATTACCGACCAAGAAAGTCCGCGAGGACTTTCGTAAGTAGGCGATAAGCCAGCAATAAATTATATACGGTGTTGGCGTTTCGTTATTTTTTCTTCATCACTTCAATTGCTGTATCTAATAAATCTTTGGCTGTGTTCATCATAGTAGTATCATTTTTCATTTTATTCGACTTTTTATTTGTTGAAGGTGATTTAAAAATACGTGATACAGAATTTACAATTAATTGGTCCTTAAGAGTTTCTTCTGTTATTAAATCTGAATATGCTTTTATAGTCAAGGCAACTGCTGATTTAAAAGCATATTCTTCTTGAAAATTCCTTTCTTTATTGTATTGAGCAATTGCGTAAAATAATAATAAAAAGAAAGGTAAAGATTTTATTGAATTAGTTATTAATCTTACTGTGCTAATTTCTGTAGGAACTTCTCCTAGATAACCAAATGCATTTGTGAAAATAATTAAAATTGCTCCAAATGTTAAAATAGCCATAGCTATAACTATCCAAAGCCACTTGTTAACAGGGTTTTCAAGTTCTCCTTTTCTTTGTTTAAAAGTTTCAAATAAAGAGGCTCCGACTTCGCGACCAATAAGTTCGTCAAGATAATTATTTCTTTCCTCAAAAAAAGCTTTCTTATCTTCTATAAACTTTAGTTTTTCTTCAAATTCAGCTACTTGATATTTACTGTCCTTTATTTTTTCGTTTAAAGAGCTTTCTAAATTTGAAAACCTTTCAGCCTGATTGTCAAAATTTACCTCTTGTTTTTCTATTTTCTTTATTTGATTCTCAAGATTTTGGTTTTGTTGTTGTAGAATACCATTTATTTTTTCATTTGTAGATGTACTTGAGTTCAAAAGTTGAGCAATCTGATTATTATTTGAATTTGAGGTTTGTAAGTTATTAGTGATTTGCTGTAACTCTTTTTGTTTTTGAGATATGAAACTTTCTAAATCTTCCTTTTTTAAATTTAACTCGCTAGTTAGTTCTTTAAAATTAGTTCCATATTTTTCAAGTTGTTTGGCTATTAAATTCAATTGGTCATTTAGTTCTACAATTTTAATTTCATTAGGTTTATGAAGTTTTCTTGTTGATTTGTCCCAAAAACCATTTGCTATTTGATAATAGACTAATCTATTTATAAATCCAGTTGTGTTATTTAGGTTAGCGTGGTTTTTTACTTTTAGTTGAGCTATAATTTGTTTAAAGTCATTTGTTAAATTCCCATTGCCGTATTCATTTTGATAATTATATTGAAAAGGTAGAAAAAATCCGTTATCGTTTAATTCTATTTTGAATTGTTTAATTAATCTTTTTAATGTTGAAACATATTCAGGAACATTAAATTCGCCAATCTTGATATTTTCTATATCTTGATTGTTAAAAACTTCTGCTACTAAATTTTCAATTTTCAGCTGTTCAATCTCTAAAAGTTGTGCCTCAATATTCTTTATTTGTGTAATATTCATTTTCGTAGTGATTGGTTTTTAATGAACGCCAACGTGTTTGTGTATGATTAGTGGCGTGTTTAAGCAACTAATTTAACAAATAAAAACCGAATAGAAAATCCGCGAGGATTTTCGTAAGTAAGCCAAAACTAGCCATTAATTATACACGGTGTTAGCTGCAGGTTATTTTATCCAAGAGCCAAAGTTTTCATAACCTTTATCCTTATTCCATAAATACGTTTTGTGTAAATCAGAAAATTTGACAAATTCATTTTTCTTTAATGGTTTTGCTTTTGTTAGTTTAAAAGTGGACTTATTGTCAACAGCTGAATATTCAACCCATTTACCATTTAAATATTCAAATAAAGTAATATGAGTTCCCGAATCATTATATCTATAACCTATATAGCTGAAAGGATTTTTTCCTAAGTTTTTCGTTTGCTTATTTTTATCTCGAATTCCGTTGATGTGAACACCGATAATATGATTGCCTCTAACAAACGACTTAAAAATCTCATACCTTACCCAAGGTCTTTTATATGTTTCTGTACCAATTAAAACACAAGTATTTGAAGTGTTTTTTAATCCTGAATTAATCATTCGTTTCAATGCTATGAAACCTTCTTTTTTAGCCTTTTCCCATATTGATGCATCAAAAAAACCAGCAACTTCTCTATTCGGTTTAGTAACCCAATGTTGTCTAACAACATTTGCTCTAAATGATTTTACATCATCGTAATGAAAACTGAAAAATACTCTTTTAGCCATTTTTTAATTTATTACAAACATTATTATTAAAGTAATAGCAGTTAAACCTCCATAAAAAAATAAAAGTGCAACTGAAAATATAGAAGAAAACCAAGTGTTTTTTTTCTTGTCAAATGGTTTAGCATTCATATCAAAGTCAATATTCGTTTCTTCCTTTATTTTTACAGAGTTGTATAATCCACGATATTGTCTTTCTAAACTTAAATAATAAGCATCAAGTAACCAAAAAATTGGTGTTGATATATAAGTAATTATTACATAGCTTATATCTGAATCTTTGGCAGCAAAAGCAAATAGAGCAGCAATTAAAGTTACAGACCAACCTTTCAATAGAAAAGAGTTCACATTCATTCTGGTTATAACTAATTGAATAAATTCTAAATGTTTTCTTTTATTCTCCATAATTTTATTCTTTTATCCATTCGTGCAACCATTTTGTAGTTCCGTTTGGGTATTTGATTCTGAAAATATTATCATAAATTTCATTTCCGTTCTGAATAACGGATTCAATTCTAGGATAAATTTGTAAATATTCGTTTCCATTCCAAGTTCCTCTATTTTCAGAAAGTGGTAAAATTAGAAGGTTGTCTTTTGAGAGTTTAAAAGTATCACCAATACCTAATTCCCAATTACACCACTTTGAAACTACTGCTTCGTTAGTGGCAAGAAGTATAAATTTGTCATTTGTGATAATTTTTGATTTAATTTTTAGAGCAGTTTCTCCACTGGTTTTTTCAGGCATTCCATCATCCATCCAATCTACATAAATAGAAACATTAACACCTTTAAAAAATGAGATTACTTCTTTTATTAGGTTTTTGTCCTTGTGAGAATGAGATAAAAAAATTCCAATTTTTGATGATGTCTTTAACTCAACTTTGGCTTCGTTGAAAACAGAATACAGGTTTTTTCCTCTCGAAGCCGCTTTTCTTTCAGCAAGGTTTAAAAATTTATCTTTTGTAAATATTGGCATAATTTTGAATTCGTAATGTTGCTCTAACTTGCAGCTAACGTTGTTGTATAAGATTAGTTGCGTGATTTAAGTACTTTAGTTAGCAAATAAAACACAAATAGAAAGTCTGCGAGGACTTTCGTAAGTAGGCTAGATGTAAGCAATTAATTTTATACGTTGTTGTAAAATCGTACTTTATGTTAGACTTCGATTGAAATATTAACTTTTCCTCCAAGTCCTTTTTCTACGATGTCAAATAATGTTTTTAAAGTCAGATTACTGCCATTATTTTCCACACGAGAAATGTAAGTCCGTTTTTTGTCAATTATAATGCCAAGTTGTTCTTGAGTCAGAT